>NZ_FPEG01000003.1 GCF_900117395.1 Agrococcus sp. Marseille-P2731
TCGTGGCACAAACGGAAAAAGGGGCCCCAGACGAATCTGGGGCCCCTTTCCAAAAGAAGTCCGGCGGTGTCCTACTCTCCCACAGGGTCCCCCCTGCAGTACCATCGGCGCTGAGAGCCTTAGCTTCCGGGTTCGGAATGTGACCGGGCGTTTCCCTCTCGCTATGGCCGCCGAAACACTGTTGATGTTTCAGTCTGCACAGCTCTCCACACGGGGTGGAGGGCTGCGGTTCTCGACCGTACATCGAGAACCACAAAGTGGACGCGAGCAGCAAGCTCATATATATGTTATCAAGTCATCGGCTTATTAGTACCGGTCAGCTTCATGGGTCGTTAGTCCCCACTTCCACATCCGGCCTATCAACCCAGTAGTCTGGCTGGGAGCCTCTCGCCCGAAGGCATGGAAGTCTCATCTTGAGGCCGGCTTCCCGCTTAGATGCTTTCAGCGGTTATCCATCCCGAACGTAGCTAATCAGCGGTGCTCCTGGCGGAACAACTGACACACCAGAGGTTCGTCCAACCCGGTCCTCTCGTACTAGGGTCAGATCCTCTCAAACTTCCAACGCGCGCAGCGGATAGGGACCGAACTGTCTCACGACGTTCTAAACCCAGCTCGCGTGCCGCTTTAATGGGCGAACAGCCCAACCCTTGGGACCTACTCCAGCCCCAGGATGCGACGAGCCGACATCGAGGTGCCAAACCATGCCGTCGATATGGACTCTTGGGCAAGATCAGCCTGTTATCCCCGAGGTACCTTTTATCCGTTGAGCGACAGCGCTTCCACAAGCCACTGCCGGATCACTAGTCCCGACTTTCGTCCCTGCTCCAGTTGTCACTGTCACAGTCAAGCTCCCTTGTGCACTTACACTCGACACCTGATTGCCAACCAGGTTGAGGGAACCTTTGGGCGCCTCCGTTACTTTTTGGGAGGCAACCGCCCCAGTTAAACTACCCACCAGGCACTGTCCCTGAACCGGATTACGGTTCGAAGTTAGATATCCAGAGTGACCAGAGTGGTATTTCAACATTGACTCCACCCGAACTAGCGTCCGAGCTTCACAGTCTCCCACCTATCCTACACAAGCCACACCGAACACCAATACCAAGCTGTAGTAAAGGTCACGGGGTCTTTCCGTCCTGCTGCGCGTAACGAGCATCTTTACTCGTAGTGCAATTTCGCCGAGTTCGCGGTTGAGACAGCTGGGAAGTCGTTACGCCATTCGTGCAGGTCGGAACTTACCCGACAAGGAATTTCGCTACCTTAGGATGGTTATAGTTACCACCGCCGTTTACTGGGGCTTAAATTCTGAGCTTCGCTTGCGCTAACCCTTCCTCTTAACCTTCCAGCACCGGGCAGGCGTCAGTCCGTATACATCGACTTGCGTCTTCGCACGGACCTGTGTTTTTAGTAAACAGTCGCTTCCCACTGGTCTCTGCGGCCTTCAAACGCTTCCGGCAGCAAGTGCCGTCACGCCTCAGGCCCCCCTTCTCCCGAAGTTACGGGGGCATTTTGCCGAGTTCCTTAACCACGATTCTCTCGATCTCCTTAGTATTCTCTACCTGACCACCTGAGTTGGTTTGGGGTACGGGTGACTTGAACCTCGCGTCGATGCTTTTCTTGGCAGCATAGGATCACAGACTTCCCTCTAGGGTTCGGCAAAGCTCTCAGGCTATGTGTGGGACGGATTTGCCTATCCCACGCCCTACGGCTTACCCGGACTCAACCATCGGCCCGGTTCTGCTACCTTCCTGCGTCACACCTGTTAATACGCTAGCCGCCCCAGCATAGGGTCGAGTGCTAGGCCAAGGACGTCACCCCGAAGGGATCGGTCCAAGGATTCGGACTCTTAGCATTACTGGTTTGGCTTGGGCGGTTCTTCGTCAGCTCAGGAGTATCAACCTGATGTCCATCGACTACGCCTGTCGGCCTCGCCTTAGGTCCCGGCTTACCCAGGGAAGATTAGCTTGACCCTGGAACCCTTGGTCTTTCGGAGGACATGTTTCTCACATGTCTTTCGCTACTCATGCCTGCATTCTCACTCGTGTGGCGTCCACGGCTGGATTCCTCCGCCGCTTCACTCGCCACACGACGCTCTCCTACCAATCCGTACGCCTGGACAGCCGAAGCTGCCGAGCTGTTGTACGAATTCCACGACTTCGGTGGCGTGCTTGAGCCCCGTTACATTGTCGGCGCAAAATCACTTGACCAGTGAGCTATTACGCACTCTTTCAAGGGTGGCTGCTTCTAAGCCAACCTCCTGGTTGTCTAAGCAACTTCACATCCTTTTCCACTTAGCACGCGCTTAGGGACCTTAGTCGGTGGTCTGGGTTGTTTCCCTCTCGACGATGAAGCTTATCCCCCACCGTCTCACTGCTGCGCTCTCACTTACCGGCATTCGGAGTTTGGCTGACGTCAGTAACCTTTTGGGGCCCATCGGCCATCCAGTAGCTCTACCTCCGGCAAGAAACACGCAACGCTGCACCTAAATGCATTTCGGAGAGAACCAGCTATCACGAAGTTTGATTGGCCTTTCACCCCTATCCACAGCTCATCCCCTCAGTTTTCAACCTAAGTGGGTTCGGTCCTCCACGAGGTCTTACCCTCGCTTCAACCTGGCCATGGATAGATCACTTCGCTTCGGGTCTAGGACATGCGACTGAATCGCCCTATTCAGACTCGCTTTCGCTACGGCTACCCCACACGGGTTAACCTCGCCACATATCGCTAACTCGCAGGCTCATTCTTCAAAAGGCACGCTGTCACAGCTACTAGGGCTGCTCCAACGGTTTGTAAGCAAACGGTTTCAGGTACTATTTCACTCCCCTCCCGGGGTACTTTTCACCTTTCCCTCACGGTACTTGTCCGCTATCGGTCATCTGGGAGTATTTAGGCTTACCAGGTGGTCCTGGCTGATTCACACGGGATTTCTCGGGCCCCGTGCTACTTGGGATGAACCTCGCGCCATCGCACGGTTTCGGCTACGGGATTGTCACCCTCTGTGATGGACCTTTCCAAGTCCTTCGCCTACCGCGGTCTGTCACGCTTGCTGATCGGCAGATCAGCTGAGATGTCCCACAACCCCGATCGTGCAACGCCTGCCGGCTATCACACACGATCGGTTTAGCCTCTTCCGCGTTCGCTCGCCACTACTTACGGAATCACTGTTGTTTTCTCTTCCTGTGGGTACTGAGATGTTTCACTTCCCCACGTTCCCTCTACCCGCCCTATATATTCAGGCGGGAGTCACCGGGTCAGCACGCTGCCCAGCGGGGTTTCCCCATTCGGAGATCCTCGGATCAAAGCTCGTTTATCAGCTCCCCGAGGCTTATCGCAGATTACTACGTCCTTCATCGGCTCCAGATGCCAAGGCATCCACCGTTTGCTCTTAGAAACTTGACCACATACATGAGTATTTTGGTTAGGACACCACCGTCGAAACGATGGCGACCAATGATCTATATAGATCATCAAGACTCGAGCCGAAGCCCGAATCTAAGATGCTCGCGTCCACTGTGTAGTTCTCAACTTACGGTCGGTACCGACGATCGAAACGCATACGCGCAACAACCGGCCGGTCCGAGGGTCATCCAACGCCAAAAGGCGCCGTCCGGTCCCTCAGGACCCAACAGCGTGCATGCACCCGAGAACCCCGAACCCCACCGTTCCAGACCGCCGAAGCAGCCGTACTGAGCAGAGCTCGATCCCTCGAGCACCAATGTCAATGTTCCACCCATGAGCTGACCACCGATCGACATGGCGACCGAAGTGGCTCTGCGCCGGCGAACCGACGAGATGCTCCTTAGAAAGGAGGTGATCCAGCCGCACCTTCCGGTACGGCTACCTTGTTACGACTTAGTCCTAATCACCGATCCCACCTTCGACGGCTCCCTCCAAAAGGTTAGGCCACCGGCTTCGGGTGTTACCGACTTTCATGACTTGACGGGCGGTGTGTACAAGGCCCGGGAACGTATTCACCGTAGCGTTGCTGATCTACGATTACTAGCGACTCCGACTTCATGAGGTCGAGTTGCAGACCTCAATCCGAACTGAGACCGGCTTTTTGGGATTCGCTCCACCTTACGGTATCGCAGCCCATTGTACCGGCCATTGTAGCATGCGTGAAGCCCAAGACATAAGGGGCATGATGATTTGACCTCATCCCCACCTTCCTCCGAGTTGACCCCGGCAGTATCCCATGAGTTCCCACCATAACGTGCTGGCAACATAGGACGAGGGTTGCGCTCGTTGCGGGACTTAACCCAACATCTCACGACACGAGCTGACGACAACCATGCACCACCTGTATACGAGTGTCCAAAGAGTTCACTGTCTCCAGTGCGTTCTCGCATATGTCAAGCCTTGGTAAGGTTCTTCGCGTTGCATCGAATTAATCCGCATGCTCCGCCGCTTGTGCGGGCCCCCGTCAATTCCTTTGAGTTTTAGCCTTGCGGCCGTACTCCCCAGGCGGGGAACTTAATGCGTTAGCTACGACACGGAGACCGTGGAATGGTCCCCACATCTAGTTCCCAACGTTTACGGCATGGACTACCAGGGTATCTAAGCCTGTTTGCTCCCCATGCTTTCGCTCCTCAGCGTCAGTTACGGCCCAGAGATCTGCCTTCGCCATCGGTGTTCCTCCTGATATCTGCGCATTCCACCGCTACACCAGGAATTCCAATCTCCCCTACCGCACTCTAGTCTGCCCGTACCCACTGCAAGCCCGAGGTTGAGCCTCGGGATTTCACAGCAGACGTGACAAACCGCCTACGAGCTCTTTACGCCCAATAATTCCGGACAACGCTTGCACCCTACGTATTACCGCGGCTGCTGGCACGTAGTTAGCCGGTGCTTTTTCTGCAGGTACCGTCACTCTCGCTTCTTCCCTGCTAAAAGAGGTTTACAACCCGAAGGCCGTCGTCCCTCACGCGGCGTTGCTGCATCAGGCTTGCGCCCATTGTGCAATATTCCCCACTGCTGCCTCCCGTAGGAGTCTGGGCCGTGTCTCAGTCCCAGTGTGGCCGGTCACCCTCTCAGGCCGGCTACCCGTCGTCGTCTTGGTGAGCCATTACCTCACCAACTAACTGATAGGCCGTGAGCTGATCCTTGACCGAAATTCTTTCCACCCCCAGGAGATGCCTCCGAAGGTCGTATCCGGTATTAGACGCCGTTTCCAGCGCTTATTCCAGAGTCAAGGGCACATTGCTCACGTGTTACTCACCCGTTCGCCACTAATCCAGAGGAGCAAGCTCCTCCTTCATCGTTCGACTTGCATGTGTTAAGCACGCCGCCAGCGTTCGTCCTGAGCCAGGATCAAACTCTCCGTAAAGAAAAGATGCATACCACCCAGAAAAACCAGGCGGCAGCGAGTTTGAAACTGACAAAAAAGACTGTCTACTGACAATCTGTCTCATCCAAAGGAATCGTTCTGCCCGAAGGCAGGACGAGTAAATAATTTGGCATATGACATTGTGCACGCTGTTGAGTTCTCAAGGATCGGACGCTCCCGTGCTTCCCCCCATCAGGGATCAGCGCCGAGGCAACTTCTCAATCATAACCACTTCTCGGACCATGTCAATTCGACACGCCGTGCGGAGCTCGTACTCCCACCAGACCCTCAGGTCCGGCTCGTGGCAACCTGTCTAGGTTACACGCTCTGGAGCAGCTGTCAAATCGCTGATCCCGCACGGTTCGTTCCCGGTTCATGGCAACCTGTCTAGAGTACATGCCTCGCGGCCGCCGTCAAACCACCTGTGGGCCGGGCGCGTCGCGGGTCGGCGCGAGGCCCGCAGCTTCGCGTCTCGGCGATGCCTAGACGGCCCGCGATATTGGTGTAACCCGGACGATGGCGGGCCCAGCACGGCGTGACGCGGTCGACGCGCCTAGAGGTCGCCGATGGGGCTGCCCGTCGGTCGAACCGAGCCGTCTCCCCCACGCGGTCATCGCGATGCAGGACGCGATGCAGCGCTCGCACACACGAGCGACAGCGGCTACGCGGCGAGCAGTGCCTCGATGGGCCCGCGCGCGAAGAAGACGACGAACAGCACGGCGACGATCCACAGCAGCGGCGAGATCTGCTTCGCCTTGCCCGAGACCGCGTTGATCAGCACCCAGGCGACGAAGCCGACGCCGATGCCGTTGGCGATGTTGTAGGTGAGCGGCATCACGACGATGGTGAGGAACGCGGGCAGTGCCACCCGGAAGTCGGTGAAGTCGATGTCGGCGATCTGCGACATCATCAGCGCACCGACGACGACGAGCGTCGCAGCGGCCACCTCGAGCGGCACCACCGAGGTCAGCGGCGTGAGGAACATGGCGGCGAGGAACAGCACGCCCGTCACCACCGACGCGAGGCCAGTGCGAGCACCATCGCCGATGCCTGCCGCGGAGTCGATGAAGACGGTGTTCGAGGATGCGCTCGCACCGCCACCGGCGACGGCGCCGACGCCCTCGACGACCAGCGCACGCTTCAGGCCCGGGAACTGGCCGTTCGGGTAGGCCAGGCCCGCCTGGCGTGCGAGGCCGGTCATCGAGCCGATCGCGTCGAAGAAGTTCATGAACACGAGCGTGAAGATGAACATCGTCGTCGCGAGCACCCCGATGCGCTCGAAGGAGCCGAACGACACCTGGCCGATGAGTGAGAAGTCGGGCAGGGAGAAGATCGCGGTCGGCAGCGCCGGCGGGTTCAGGTTCCAGGCATCAGGGTTCTGCCCGAGCGACGGGCCCACCTTGAAGATCGCCTCGAGGATGATCGCGATGACCGTGGTGGCGACGATGCCGATCAGCAGCGCACCCTTGACCCGCAGCGAGAGGAGGATCCCCATCATCGCCAGCGCGATGATGAAGACGACCGTCGGCAGCGCGGTGATCGATCCCCCGTCGCCCAGCTGCACGGGCGGCGACGCCGCGAAGGTCGAGCGCACGAAGCCCGCGTCGACGAATCCGATGAAGGCGATGAACAGGCCGATCCCCACGGTGATCGCGCTCTTGAGCGCGGGCGGCACGGCATCGAAGATCATGCGGCGGAGGCCGGTGAGGCCCATGACGACGATGATGATGCCGTTGATGACGACGAGGCCCATGGCCTCCGGCCAGGTCAGCTCGCCGACGAGGCTGAACGCCAGGAACGAGTTGATGCCGAGGCCGGCCGCAAGCCCGAACGGCACGTTGGCGATCAGGCCCATCGCGAGGGTCATGAGCCCGCCCACCAGCGCGGTGACGGCCGCCACCTGGTGGTTGGGGAGCCATCCGCCCTCGACGTCGACCGCCGCCTGATCGGCGGAGAAGCCGCCGATGATCAGCGGGTTCAGCACGATGATGTACGCCATCGCGAAGAACGTGACGAGACCGCCGCGCACCTCCTGCGTGACGGAGGAGCCGCGCTCCGAGATCTTGAAGAAGCGGTCGAGGGCGCCCTTCGGCGCCGCCTGCGTCGTGCTGGTCATGAGTGCTCCGGGTCGGGCGCGGGGGCTTCGACGCTCTCGGCGCCCGCGGCGCGGAGCGGCTCAGCCGCCTGAGGTCGGGTCAGATGTGGCGCTCGGTCGGGCCGACGTAGAGCTGCTGCGGTCGGCCGATCTTCGTCTGCGGGTCGAGCATCATCTCGCGCCAGTGCGCGATCCAGCCCGGCAGGCGGCCGATGGCGAAGAGCACCGTGAACATGCGCTCCGGGAAGCCCATCGCCTTGTAGATGACGCCGGTGTAGAAGTCGACGTTCGGGTAGAGCTTGCGCTCCTTGAAGTAGTCGTCGGCCAGCGCCACCTGCTCGAGCTCCTGCGCGATGTCGAGCAGCGGGTCGCGCACGCCGAGCTGCGCGAGCACCTCTTCTGCCGAGGTCTTCACGAGCTTCGCGCGCGGGTCGTAGTTCTTGTAGACGCGGTGCCCGAAGCCCATGAGCTTGACGCCCTGCTCCTTGCGCTTGACGCGCTCCACGAAGCGCTCGACGCCCTCGCCAGAGTCGCGGATGCCTCGCAGCATCGACAGCACGGCCTCGTTCGCGCCGCCGTGCAGCGGCCCGGAGAGGGCGTGGATGCCGGCGGATACCGAGGCGAACAGGTTCGCGTCGGTCGACCCCACCATGCGCACCGTCGACGTCGAGGCGTTCTGCTCGTGGTCGGCGTGCAGGATCAGCAGACGCTCGAGCGCGCGCACCATCACCGGGTTCTGGATGTAGGGCTCGGCCTCGATGCCGAAGTTGAGCTTCAGGTAGTTCTCCACGAAGCTCAGGCTGTTGTCCGGGTAGAGGAAGGCCTGCCCGATCGACTTCTTGTGGGCGTAGGCCGCGATCACCGGCATCTTCGCCAGCAGGCGGATGGTCTGCTTGTCGACCTTGTCGGCGTCGCGCGGATCGTGGTCGGGCTCGTAGTAGGTCGACAGTGCGCTGACGGCGCTCGAGAGCGCGCTCATGGGGTGGGCGTCGCGGGGCAGCGCGTCGAAGAAGCGCCGCAGGTCCTCGTGCAGCAGGGTGTGGCGACGCACGCTCTGGTCGAAGCCCGCCAGCTCGTCCTCGCTCGGCAGCTCGCCGTAGATGAGCAGGTGCGCGACGTCGAGGAAGGTCTTCTGCTCCGCGAGCTCCTCGATGGGGTAGCCGCGGTAGCGCAGGATGCCCGCGTCGCCGTCGATGTAGGTGATCGCGCTGCGCGTGCTCGCCGTGTTCACGAACCCGTAGTCGAGGGTGGTGAGCCCCGTCTCGCGCGTCAGCTTCGACACGTCGATCGCAGAGCGCCCGTCAGCGGCCTCCAGCACCTGCAGCTGCGTCGAGCCGCCATCGTGCTGCAGCGTCACGGAACGGGCGGGCTTGGCGGTGTCCTCGATCGTCACGCTGACAGACTATCGGTCGCCAGCGGCTGCCCCTCACGCACCGGGATCAGCCCAGGAGTCGCGCTGCTGCCTCGGCGATGTCGTCGTCGGATGCGGTGAGCGCGACCCGCACCCGAGTGCCGTCGCCGTAGAAGGTGCCAGGGGCGACCAGGATCCCGAGTCGCGAGAGCGCATCGACCTGCTGCAGCGCATCCGAGCCGTCGGTGGCCCACAGGTAGAGGCCCGCGTCGGAGGCGACCTCGAACCCGCGCTGCCGGAGCGCGGGCAGCAGCTGCGCGCGGCGCGCGCGGTAGCGCTCGCGCTGCTCGGCCACGTGGGCCTCGTCGGCGAGTGCCACGGCGAGTGCGTGCTGCACGGGGCTCGGCGCCATCAGGCCCAGGTGCTTGCGCACCGCGAGCACGCGCTGCACGACGCTCGGGTCGCCGGCGATGAAGGCGGCGCGGTAGCCGGCGAGGTTCGACTGCTTGCTGAGCGAGTAGACGGAGATGAGGCCGCGCAGGTCGCCGTCGGTGACGCGCGGATCGAGGATCGACGGTGCCTCCTCGACCTCCCACGGCAGCAGCGCGTAGCACTCGTCGCTCGCGACCACGATGCCGCGCTCGCGCGCGACGCGCACGACGCGACGCAGCGCATCCACCCCCAGCACCTCACCCGTCGGGTTCGACGGCGAGTTGAGCCAGACGAGCCTGGTCTCTGCCGGCCACTCGTCGGGATCGTCGGCCCGCACCGGCGCAGCGCCGGCGATCCGCGCACCGATGTCATAGGTCGGGTAGGCGACCGACGGATGCACGACCACATCGCCCGCGCCGAGGCCGAGCTGCAGCGGCAGGCCGGCGACGAGCTCCTTCGAACCGACCGTGATGAGCACGTGCTCGTCGGCGATGCCCTCGACGCCGCGCACGCGGGCGAACCACTCGGCGATCGCCGCGCGTGCCTCCGCCGTGCCGTGGTTCGTCGGGTAGCCGTGCGCGTCGGTCGCCTCGCGGAGCGCCGCCTGGATCACCGGCGGCGTCGGGTCGACCGGCGAGCCGACGCTCAGGTCGACGAGCCCGCCCGGGTGCTGCGCGGCGCGAGCCTTCGCGTCCGAGAGCGTGTCCCAGGGGAACTCGGGCAGCAGCATCAGCTGGTCTGCTGCGGCGGGAGCGCGGCCACGATCGGGTGGTCGTGCTTGATAACGCCCACCTTCGCGGCGCCGCCGGGCGAGCCGATCTCGTCGAAGAAGTGCACGTTGGCCTCGTAGTACTCGGCCCACTCCTCAGGCGTGTCGTCCTCGTAGAAGATCGCCTCGACGGGGCACACGGGCTCGCACGCGCCGCAGTCGACGCACTCGTCGGGGTGGATGTACAGCATCCGCTCGCCCTCGTAGATGCAGTCGACGGGGCACTCGTCGACACAGGCGCGATCCTTGAGGTCGACGCATGGGAGCGCGATCACGTAGGTCATCGGTCTGCCTCCCCTCCTGTCGTTCGGCTCCTAGCCATCCTAATCCGCCGCATCGCCTCCGCATCCGGCCACGCCAGCGCGACGAAGGATGCGACCACCGGCACGATCGACCAGAGCCAGCCCGCGAGGTTGGAGGGCACGATCGAGCGCTCGGTGCCCCAAGCGCCGCGGCCGAGCGGATCGATCGCGATCAGGGCGATGACGCCGACCACGCCGAGCACGGCCGCGACCGTCATGGGCCGCGAGCCGCTCGTCGCCCGCACCCCGAGGATCAGGCCGACCGCGGCGATGAGCGAGAGGCCGAGGCCCCACGGCAGCTGCTGGTGCGAGAAGGTGCCGACGACGCCGACGACGAGGCCGGCGAGCAGCGCGCCCACCCGCAGCAGCACCCGCGTGCTGCGCTTCGGGCGCGCTTCGATGAGGCGGTAGTGCTCGACCGCGTCGATCGGGCGGCGCTGGCCGCCGACGTGCAGCACGTCGTCGCCCTCGACCGTCAGCTGCGAGCTGTGCTCGGCGAGCGCGGCGAGCACTCGGTCGCGCACCGGCTCGAGCGCGAAGGAGACGTCGGCCGCGCGATCGGTGCGCACGTAGAGCGGCAGGTCGTAGCGGCGCGCGACGAGCACGGCGGCGCGGTGCGCGGCGACGTGATCCGGATGGCCGTAGCCGCCATCGGCGTCGTAGGTCACGAGAGCCGTCGGGTCGACCTCCTCGACGACGACGCTCAGCGCATCCGCCAGGTCATCGATGTCGGCGCGACTCATGGAGGTCGGCGGGGCGTCCGGGGCGGCGCCGGCCTTGCCGTTCGTGTGCCACGCCATGCCGGAGTCGTCCCAGCCGTGGATGCGTCGGCCGCGGGCGCCGAGCGCGCGCAGTGCCGCGTCGAGCTCGGCCCGACGCACCTCGCCGATGCCGACCTCCTCGACGTCCGGCATCCGCTCGGCGCGGACCTCGCCGCGCTCGCCGAGCGTGAAGGTGACGACGACGGCGTCGCCGCCGCTCTCGGCGACAGCGGCGATCGCGACACCGGTCGAGAGCGTCTCGTCATCTGGGTGGGCGTGCACGAACATGACACGCTCGAGGCGGGGATCCATCCCTCTCATCCAACCACCGCTGGAGGCCTGCTCCGCACGCGACCGCCGAGCACCCGGCTGCTGGCGCGGTGCGGCGCGCAGACGCCGAAGGACCCCTCCTGCCATCCGGGGCCCGGTGCACCGGGTCGCCGTTGGCGGGAGGGGTCCTGTCGAGGAGCGGTGTCAGCCCTGCTTCTTGAGGCGGCTGGCCTCGCGAGCGCGCGTGGTCGCATCCAGGTTCACCTTGCGGATGCGCACGTTCTGCGGCGTCACCTCGACGCACTCGTCGTCGCGAGCCCACTCGAGGCACTCCTCGAGCGAGAGCTGCTTCGGCGGCGTCAGGCGCTCGAGCTCCTCACCGGTCGACGACCGGATGTTGTTGAGCTTCTTCTCCTTGGTGATGTTGACGTCCATGTCATCGGCGCGGGCGTTCTCGCCCACGACCATGCCCTCGTAGACGTCGTCGCCCGGCTTGATGAAGAAGGTGCCGCGCTCCTGCAGGGCCATGATGGCGTTCGGCGTGGCGACACCGGTGCGGTCGGCGACCAGCGCGCCGTTGTTCCGCGTCGTGATCGCGCCCGCCCAGGGGCGCACTCCGTGCGAGATCGCGTTGGCGATGCCGGTGCCGCGGGTGATGGTCATGAACTCGGTGCGGAACCCGATGAGGCCGCGCGAGGGCACGACGAACTCCATGCGCACCCAGCCGGTGCCGTGGTTCTGCATCCCGTCCATGATGCCCTTGCGAGCGGCGAGCAGCTGCGTGACGGCGCCGAGGTACTCCTCGGGCGCGTCGACCGTCAGGTGCTCGAAGGGCTCGTGCAGCACGCCGTCGATCTTGCGCGTCACGACCTGCGGCTTCCCGACCGTGAGCTCGAAGCCCTCGCGGCGCATCTGCTCGACCAGGATCGCGAGGGCCAGCTCGCCGCGGCCCTGCACCTCCCAGGCGTCGGGCCGGCCCACGTCGACGACGCGGAGCGACACGTTGCCGATGAGCTCGCGGTCGAGGCGGTCCTTCACCATGCGGGACGTGAGCTTGGCGCCCTTGACCTTGCCGGCGAGCGGCGAGGTGTTCGTGCCGATCGTCATCGAGATCGCGGGCTCGTCGACCGTGATGGTGGGCAGCGGGCGCACGTCGTCGGGGTCGGCGAGCGTCTCGCCGATCGTGATCTCGGCGATGCCCGCCACGGCGACGATGTCACCGGGGCCCGCGCTCTCTGCCGGCACGCGCTCGAGCGCCTTGGTCTCGAGCAGCTCGGTGATGCGCACGTTCTGCACCTCACCGTCGTGCCGCACCCAGGCGACGGTCTGCCCCTTCTTGATCGTGCCGGCCTTGACGCGCAGCAGCGCGATGCGGCCGAGGAAGGGGGATGCGTCGAGGTTCGTCACGTGCGCCTGCAGCGGCGCCTCGTCGTCGTAGGTCGGCGCCGGGATGTGCTGGAGGATCGCGGCGAACAGCGGCTCGAGATCCTCGCTCTCGGGGAGCGAGCCGTCGGCGGGCTTGACGGTCGAGGCGCGGCCGGCCTTGCCGGAGGCGTAGACGACGGGCACGTCGAGGACGGCGTCGAGGTCGAGGTCGGGCACGTCGTCCGCGAGGTCGGAGGCGAGGCCGAGGAGCAGGTCCTGGCTCTCCCCCACCACGTCGTCGATGCGCGCGTCGGGGCGGTCGGTCTTGTTGACCAGCAGGATCACGGGCAGCTTGGCCTCGAGCGCCTTGCGGAGCACGAAGCGCGTCTGCGGCAGCGGGCCCTCGGAGGCGTCGACGAGCAGGACGACGCCGTCGACCATGGAGAGGCCGCGCTCGACCTCGCCGCCGAAGTCGGCGTGGCCCGGGGTGTCGATGACGTTGATGATCACGGGCCCGTCGACGGCGTGCTCGCCCACGTAGCGGATCGCCGTGTTCTTGGCGAGGATCGTGATCCCCTTCTCGCGCTCCAGCTCGTTGGAGTCCATGGCGCGCTCGTCATGCGTGTCGTGCGAGCCGAACGAGCCGGTCTGCGTGAGCATCGCGTCGACGAGGGTGGTCTTTCCGTGGTCGACGTGGGCGACGATCGCCACGTTGCGGAGATCTGATCGCGATGCGATCGGCATACAGGAGCCTTCCGTATGGGGAGTGCGCGACGAACGGCCGCAGTCGCCCATCCTAGCGGGCGGCTGCGGCCGAGCTTCGCGGCTCAGATGCCGCGCTCCTCCTCGATCGCCGTCTGCGTCTTGCGCTCGTCGGCGAGCTGCTCGACGTCGACCGCGTCGCTGTCGCCCTGCGCCCCGTCCTCGGAGGTGCGCGCGAGCAGCTCGTGCCGCAGCGCGCGGCGAGCGCGCTGCTTGTCGGGATCGGGCACGGGGATCGCGGCGATGAGGCGCTGCGTGTACGGCTCCTTCGGGGCGCGCAGGATCGCGTCGCGCGCGCCCTGCTCGACGATCTTGCCGTGGTGCATCACCGCGATGCGATCCGACATGAGGTCGACGACCGCGAGGTCGTGGCTGATGAACAGGCACGCGAAGCCCTGCTCCTCCTGCAGCTCGCGCAGCAGCTCGAGCACGGTCGCCTGCACCGAGACGTCGAGCGCGCTCGTCGGCTCATCGGCGACCAGGAGGTCGGGGCTCATCGACAGCGCGCGAGCGATGCCGACGCGCTGCTTCTGGCCTCCGGAGAGCTCGTGCGGGAAGCGGTTCCGATATGCGCGCGGGAGGCGCACGGCATCGAGCAGCTCCTCGACGCGCTTGTCGAGCGCGGCGCCGCGGTGGATCTTCGCCAGGTACATCGGCTCGCCGATCGACTCGCCGATCGGGAGTCGCGGGTTCAGCGAGGACGAGGGGTCCTGGAAGACGATGCCGACCTTGCGGTTGAGGCTGCGCGCGAGCTTCCGGTCGATGTGCGAGATGTCGACGCCCGCGACCTCGAGCCGGCCCTCGGCGATCGGCTGGAGGCCGATGGCCGCGCGACCGATGGTCGACTTGCCCGAGCCGGATTCGCCGACGAGGCCGAGGATCTCACCGGCGCGGATCTCGAGCGAGACGCCGTCGACAGCGCGGAACGTGCCGAGCTTGCCCTTCTTGCCGTACTCGATCGCGACGTCCTCGAGCACGAGCACTGGCTCGCCCGTGAACTGCTTCTCCTCGCGCTGCGCCTGCTCTGCTGCGCGGGCGTTCTCCTCCACGCGCACGCGCAGGTCCTCGTCCATGACCTCCTGATCGGAGGCCAGCGCGAGCGCCGCGGTCAGGTCGATCGCGGCCGCGCCCTCGCTGCCCTCGCCGAGGCGAGGCACCGAGGAGAGCAGCATCTGCGTGTAGGCCTGCTGCGGGTTCGCGAAGATCTCGCGCACCGGCCCCTGCTCGACGATGCTGCCCTGCTCCATCACGACCACCCAGTCCGCGAGGTCGGCGACGACACCCATGTCGTGGGTGATGAGCAGCACGGCCGAGCCGAGGCGATCCTTCAGGTCGCGCATCAGCTCGAGGATCTCGGCCTGCACCGTGACGTCGAGCGCCGTGGTCGGCTCGTCGGCGATGAGCAGCTCGGGGTCGAGCGAGAGCGCCATCGCGATCATGGCGCGCTGGCGCTGACCGCCGGAGAGCTGGTGCGGGTACGACTTGAACGCCTTCATCGGGTCCGGCAGCTCGACGAGCTCGAGCATCTCGAGCGCACGCTCCTGCGCAGCGCTCGGCACCATCTCGCGGTGCAGGCGCAGCCCCTCCATGATCTGGAAGCCCACCGTCAGCACGGGGTTCAGCGCCGTCATCGGCTCCTGGAAGATCGCGGAGACCCGATTGCCGCGCACCTCGCGCATCTTCTGCGGGGCGAGCCCGAAGAGCTCGTCGCCACCGAGCTTGATCGAGCCGCGCGTGCGCGCGTTCTTGGGCAGCAGGTCGAGGATGGCCATGGACGAGACGCTCTTGCCGGAGCCGGACTCGCCGACGACGGCGACGACCTCGCCCTTGCCGATCTCGTACGAGACGTCCTTCGCCGCGGGGACCCAGTAGCCGTCGACGGCGAAGTCGACGTGCAGCCCCGAGATCTGCAGGGCGGGAACCCCGTCCTGAGCGTGCTGAGCGTTGTCAGTGTGATGCGAGGTCATGCCGCCTCCTCCAGCGGGGTGTCGGATTCGTCGCGCGATGCGGTGCCTGCGACGATGGAGCCGTGAACGACGACCCGCGTGCCGTGACCGTCCACTCCCGCGTGAATCGAGGCATGGCGATCTTCTGCTGGGCCCTGCTCGCCGTGCTCGGCGCGCTCGGCGCCATGCAGGCGGAGCCGCGGGGCGCGGTCGCGGCGGTCATCGCCGTCGTCTGGCTGGCCTACGCGGCCTTCGTGGTGCTGTGGGCTCCTGCGCTCGTGGTCGACCGCGCCGGCTGCGAGATCCGCAACCCGCTGCGCACCGTCCGCGTCGCCTGGGAAGCGCTCATCCACGTCGACACCCGCTACTCGCTGACGCTGTTCACGCCGAACCGTCGCTGGCCCGTGTGGTGCGCGCCGCAGGCCGGGCGCCTGAGCGCCCGCCGCAAAGCGCGCCGGGCGGGCGACGACGACCGCGATCCCCGCGACCCCCGCAACCCGCTCGACGCCGGCATGCGCATCGGCGACGTGCCCGGCACCGAGTCGGGCGACGCGGCGAGGCTCGTGCGCGATCGCTGGGCGTCGGCCCCGCGCGGAGCGGACGCCGAAGCGGTCGCGGTGCCCGTCGTGCTGCACTGGTCGCGGGTCGCGGCGCTGGCCGCGGGGCCCCTGCTCATCGCCGGCGTCCCGCTGCTCTTCTGACGCGGTCGTCGGCGCACAGCTGCTGAGACCGCGGATCATGCGCGCGACTCCGCGGCCACCGGCTGCTCCTTGGTGCGGCGCACCGAGAAGCGCTTCTGGCGCGGGTCGAACGCGTCGCGCAGCCCGTCGCCGATGAAGTTGATCAGCAGCGCGGGCGTCACGATGAAGAACGCCGGGAACCAGAACAGCCACGGCCGGGTCGCGAAGGCCGACTGGTTGTCGGAGACCTGGCGGCCGAGCGATGTGTCCGGCGGCAGGATGCCGTAGCCGAGGTAGCTCAGCGAGGCCTCGAGGATGATCGCGGCCGCGGCGATGAGCGACGCGGCGACGATGACGACGCCCATGGCGTTCGGGAGGATGTGCTTGAAGATGATGCGGAAGTCGTTCGCGCCCGCGACCCGCGCAGCCTCGACGAACTCGCGCTCGCGCAGCGACAGGAACTCGGCGCGCACGAGTCGCGCGATGCCCATCCAGGCGACGAGGCCGAGGAAGACGGCGAGGTACTGCACGCCCAGCCCGCCCGTCATGGCGCCGACGACCGCGCCCACGACGATCAGCGGGATCACGATGAACACGTCGGTGATGCGCATGAGGATCGCGTCGACCCATCCGCGGTAGTAGCCGGCGACGGCACCGACGACGGTGCCCACGATCGTCGCGACGCCGGCGAGCAGCACGATGACGACGAACGAGTTCTGCACGCCGCGCATGGTCTGCGCGAAGTAGTCGACACCGATGCGGTTCTGGCCGAAGGGGTGGTCGCCGAGGAACAGGCCGGCACCGCCGAGCCACTCGGGGATGAGCGACAGGGTGGGCCGCCCGCCGTCGACGACGGTGCTGGGCGTGCGGTAGTCGTAGTGCCACCAGCCCGGGATCGGACCGATGCCGATCGCCGAGATCGCGAACACGAAGATCGCCACCAGCAGCACGAGCGACACCATCGAGGACTTGTTCGAGACGAAGCGCGTGAAGATCAGGCGGCTCTGGCTCTGGCCGGCCACCTCTTCCTGCGTCGTGGTCTTGGCAGAGTTCGTCACTTGACCCTCACTCTCGGGTCGAGGAGCGCGTAGCTCAGATCGGCGATGAAGTTGAACAGGATCGCGGTGATCGCGATCACGAGGAAGTAGCCCATGACAGGGTTCACGTCGACGCGGTCGAGCGCGACGTTGAACAGCGCACCCATGCCACTGATGGCGAACACGCGCTCCGTGATTAGCGCACCGCCGAGCAGCGCGCCGATGTCGGCGGCCACGATCGTCGTGATCGGGATGAGCATGTTCCGGAACGCGTGCCGCGTGATCACGACGCGCTCGGAGAGGCCCTTCGCGCGCGCGGTGCGGATGTAGTCCTGGTTCATGACCTCGAGGAGGCCGGCGCGCGCGTAGCGCGTGTAGCCCGCGAACGAGATGAGCGTGAGCGAGATCGTCGGCAGCAGGAAGTGGGTGAACGTGTCGATGCCCATGACCCACATGTCGCCGGAGAGCCCAACCGTCTGCTCGCCGACCGTCGCGATCGGCCGGTTGTTGATGCGCGGGTTCGTGAGGTACGAGGGCCACGCCTGCAGGTAGCGGTCCGCGACGACGAGCAGCGACGACAGGGCGCCGACCACCATCGTGGTGCGCACGACCTGCGCCCGATCGTTGCCGCCGATGACCCATCCGATGACGAAGCACGCCGCGAGCGTCGCGAGGCCCAGGATGCCGATCGTCCACACCGTGGAGATGTCGAACAGGCCCTGCAGCACGAAGTACGAGACGTACGCGAGCACACCGGCGCTGATGGCACCGATGAGCGCACGGCGGTTGCCGAAGCCCGCCATGACGGCCGTCACGCCGAAGACCGTGCCGCCGATGAGCAGCAGCAGGCCGACGGCACCGAGGCCGGGCTGCTGGAACCAGTTGACGGCGTCGAGGTAGTAGAGCATGCCGAACGTCGCAGCGCCGGAGATCACGAAGGTGATGACGCGGTTGCGCCGCGAGCCTGCGACGAGCGCCTGCATGATCACCGCGATCACCAGCGCGATCACGAGCGTCGGGATGAAGCCGATGCTCGAGTCGCCGCTCGAGAGCCAGTCGTTGAACCCGATCGCCACGAACTCCTTCAGCAGCACCGCTGCGAGGAACGACGGGAGCGAGTAGAGGAAGAAGCTGACGAACGTCATACCGAGGTCGAACGCCGAGTACTGGCGCAGCGCCGAGACGATGCCCGTGATGATGCCGAAGATGATCGCGAGGATCGTCGAAGCGGCGACCAGCCTCACCGTTGAGGCGGCAGCGGGCGGGAGGAGCTGCGTGACCTGCGCGTAGTTCAGGTCGGTGCCGAGATCGCACGGCGTGAAGGGCGTGAGGCAACCTGCCGCGCCCGCCAGCCAGCCGAACCACCGCAGCGGCGGCGGGACGTCGAGGTCGAGGCGCTCGATGCGCTGCGCGATGAGCAGCTGCGCGTTCGGGGCGTTGGACGCCTGGAGGTCTTTGAGGGGGTTGTCCGAGTACGCCGTGAGGACGTACATGATGAACGACGCCACGAGGAGCGTGAGGATGGAGGCAAGGATGCGCCTCACGATGAAGCTGAGCATGGCTCTGTGCTCCGATCAGCCGGAGGACCGCGCGGGTCGCGCGCGAATCGAGGACGGACACGGGTTGGCCGTGGCTGCCGGGACGAGGTCCCGACAGCCACGGCCGAAGGACTAACTGGGAATCATACTGTCAGGCGATCAGCCGACGAGCGTCCACTCCCACGTGTTCCAGATGGCGCCCGTCTGGCCGCCGTTGTAGACGACACCGTCGACGCCGCCGTTGGTCGCAACCAGACCGGGGGTCTGGAAGAGCGGCAGGCCGTAGAAGTCGTCGCGCGACAGGCGGTCGATCTCGATCTGGATCTCCGTCAGTCGCTCCTCGTCACCGATCGTGATCTGCGACTCGTCGGCGAGAGCGTCGACCTCGGCGTTGCTGTAGCCGTTGTAGTTGCCACCGCCACCGGTCTTCCAGATCTGCGGCAGGCTCGCGTAGCCGACACCCGGCGAGACCCATCCGAAGATCGATGCGTCGTAGTCACCGCTGCCGAGCAGGCTCGACCAGTCGGGCGATCCGGCGTCGACGATGTTGAAGCCGGCCTCCGAGGCGCTCGCCTGGATGAGCTGGAAGGAGTCGACGCGGTTCGGGTTCTCCGTGTTGTAGAGGATGCTGACCGTCGGCGTAGCACCGGCGAGCAGCTCGCGAGCGCCCTCGATGTCGGGCTCAGCGAAGTCGCCGTAGCCGTTCTCCGCGATCGCGTCCTGGTACTGCGGCTGGTTCGTGACGAACTGCTGCGAGTTCAGGACCTCAGCGCCCTCCTGGATGGGCGTGATGATCGAGTCGAGGATCTGCTGGCGCGGGATGGTCATGAGGAACGCCTCGCGCACGGTCGGGTCGGAGAAGACCTCCGAGTCCATCGTGAGGTCGAGGTGGTCGTACGCCAGCTGCGAGCCCTGGATGAGCGTGCCGCCGAAGGCCTCGATCGAGGAGATCGTGTCAGCCGAGGGCTGCGGCTCGATGACCTGCACCTCACCGTTCTGGAGAGCGGTGATCTGCGCGTTCGGGTCACCGATGAAGCGGATGATCAGCTCGTCGAACGACGGCTGCATCTCGCCACGCCACTCGGGGTTCGGCTCGAAGGAGATGAAGCCACCGTCGTCAGCCTGGAAGTCCTTGGGGATCCACATGCCGGCGCCGACGAGGAGGCCCTCGTCCTCAGGCATCGCGGTGATGTTGTAGCCCGTGTTCCACAGCTCGGCCATGGTCTGCAGCTGCTCGTTCGGCTCGGCGGGAGCCTCGGGGTCGCCCTGCGGAGTCTCCTCGAGGAACGTCGCGAGCTCCTCGACCGAACCGAAGCCAGCGGCCTCAGCGAAGACGTGCGCCGGCTTGTTGATGAGGTTGACCAGGTTCCAGTCGACGTACGGAGCGCCGTAGTTCAGCGTGAGCGTGCCGGCCTCCGCGTCGATCTCCGGGAACTCGGTGGTGTCGAGGCCAGCCGTCGAGCCAGCGAGCTGGAAGTAGACGTTGCCCTCGGTGACCTCACCGGTCGCCTCGTCGTACGTGGCGTCGTCGTAGTAGCCCGAGCCGATCGCCCACGAGAGCAGGAGGTCGGTCGTGGTCATCGGCGTGCCGTCCGACCAGACAGCCTCGGGGTCGAGGGTGTACTTCACGACGAGCGGGTCATCGCTGACGAGCTCCATCGTGCCGTTGGTCTCGTCGGGGACGACGTTGAACTCCGGGTCGACGTAGGCGAACGAACCGGGGCCCGTGCCGGCACCCATGAGGTAGTCGACCATGCCGTTCGTGTTCAGGTTCGTGTCGGGGGTGCCCGAGTTCAGCGCGGTCGCAGCGTTGGTCTGCGCGACGCTGATCGTGCCGCTGGTGGGAGCGGCGCTGTCGGTGCCACCGGACTCTGCCGGCTCCGGGGTGGTCGTGGTGCAGCCCGCGAGCGCGACCATAGCGGCGGTGCCGATGGCGAGCCCGGCGAGCGCGCGGCCGCGACGCCTGTTGAGAATTGTCACTGGTTTCCTCCTGTGCAAGGTGAGCGAGCGGCTTCTTGAGCCGCAGTGCTCTGAGATAGTCGTCAGTCTAAGCACGGGGATTCGAGCGAGCGGGCCCGTTCTCCTGATCGTTACCAAGTTGGTGCTTGCGCGATCCGGAGCGCGGAGCCCCTAGCGTTGGAGCGTGCACGAGCCCCAGACCCGCCGCCGCCTCGCGTGGGAGATCGCCATCGTGCTGCTGCTCTCGCTCGGTGCGAGCGCCCTGTGGTCGGTGCTCCAGTTCGCCGACGTCTCGACGCGCGAGGCACCGATCGGCGAGCAGCAGGTGGCCCTCAACCCCAGTCGCTCCGACCGCGCCTGGCTCGACCTCGCGTATCAGCTGACCGGCATCCTGCTCGACCTCGTGCCCGTCGCGCTCGTCATCTGGCTGCTGTGGCGCGCCCGTCGACCCCACCTGAGTGCCCTCGGGATCGACGGTGCCCGCCCGTGGCGCGACACCGCATCCGGCACCGCCCTCGTGCTGATCATCGGCATCCCGGGGCTCGCGCTCTACATCGCCGGACGCGCGATGGGGCTGACGGTGAACGTGGTGCCATCGCCGCTCGACGCGCACTGGTTCACGGTGCCCCTGCTGCTGCTCTCGGCGCTGCGCGCCGGGCTCACCGAGGAGGTGATCGTCATCGGCTACCTCTTCGAGCGTCTGCGCCGGATCGGGTGGAGCCCATGGGCGATCATCGTCTCGGCCGCGCTGCTGCGCGGGGTCTACCACCTGTATCAGGGCGTGCCCGCGATGCTCGGCAACATTGCGATGGGGCTGCTGTTCGGGTGGCTCTACCAGCGCACCGGCAGGCTCGTGCCGCTCATCGTGGCCCACACGCTCATCGACGTCGCGGTCTTCGTCGGCTACCCGTGGGCGTACGCGAGCTTCCCGGTGCTGTTCGGGGGAT
The DNA here is from genome assembly GCF_900117395.1 of Agrococcus sp. Marseille-P2731. Taxonomy (GTDB): domain Bacteria; phylum Actinomycetota; class Actinomycetes; order Actinomycetales; family Microbacteriaceae; genus Agrococcus. Next base: position 21,541 of record NZ_FPEG01000003.1, read on the forward strand.
GATCTCGTGACGCGTGCGACTGCGTCGCGCGCTCCTCGATCAACGGGTGGGGTGCGACTGGGTCACGCCCGATCAGCGGGGGTCGCGCGGCGTCACGGCGCGGGCGCCGGGGCGGTCGCGGTCTCGATCGCCCACTCCCAGGCGTTCCAGGTGAGGGATGCGCTGCGCGGCCTCGGCACGACACCCTGCACCTGCGAGGCCGAGACGGTCGTGGGCGAGGGCTCGATGATGGGGAGCACCAGCGCATCCGCGACCAGCGAGGTCTCGAGCTCGAGCAGGGTCTCCTCGAGGGCGTCGCGATCTGCCGTGGCCAGCGCCTCGTCGATCATTGCGTTGCGCTCGGCGCTGCTCGCGGCCGTGATGCCGCCGTCGCGCCAGCGCTCGTCGATCTCGCCGACGCCCTCCGGCACCGTGACCTGTCGCAGCACCGCGTGCCAGTCCTCGCCGGCGAGCCCGGCGCGCAGGTCGTCGACGCCGCAGTCGCGCACCGCCCACCCGGCCTCGGCGGCCTGCTCGCGCATCGCCTCGACGTAGGCGGTCGAGAAGCCCGACGCGCGGTCGTGCAGCACGCAGAGCTCGGTGCCCGCGGCGATGGCCATGGAGTCGCGCAGCGCGGCCGCGGCCTCCGCATCCGCACCGCCGAAGGCGTCGCTGAAGCCGGCGTCCTCGAGCGCGTACTCGTAGATGCGGGTGCCGGAGCGGAAGAGGATCGAGTCGGTCGCGGTGGTGTCCTGCACCCGCTCCCCCAGCGCCGCCTCGGTCGCTCGCCGCTGGTCGAAGGAGCGGAGGAACGACGTGCGCGCCTCGACCGACTGCAGCGGAGCGCGGTCGGCGCGCAGCGCGAGCTCCCAGCGCGTGCCGTCTCCGGCGAGCAGGAGCGACGCGTCGTCGCGCTCGAGGTCGCGGATGACAGTGCGGCTCTCCTCGGTCGGCTCGACGGTCGCGACGTCGACCTCGCCGGCAGCGAGCGCCTGCAGCGCCGCGGCGTCGTCGGCCACCGGTCGCAGGGCGAGGCGCTCGATCGCGGCGCTCTGGGCACCGACGTAGGAGGTGTTCGCGACCAGGTCGACGCGGCCGTTCTGGATCGTGTCCACGCGATAGGCGCCGCTCGAGACCAGGAGGTCGGACTCCAGGGCGAGCGGGTCGACCACGAACTCGCTGCTCCACGCCGCCGAGAGGCGGTGCAGCACGAGCGGATCCGCGCGGTCGATGGCGTCGAGCACCGCCTGCTTGGCCTCCATCGGGTCGGCGATGCCGAGCACCCGCTGCGCGAGCACGTGCGCGGGCACCGCGACCGGCAGCGCCTGCTGCCAATCGGGGATCGGCTGCGACAGCTCGACGTCGATCGAGCGCTGCCAGTCGTCGGGCGTCGCGCCGGTGGAGTGGATGAGGCCGCCCGAGTCTGCGACGTCGAACCAGACGGCGTCCTCCGGCAGGTCGAGCGCCCCATCCGTGCCGCGCAGCGCGGACACGTCGAGATCGGGCGTCGAGAGCGCGTTGGAGGTCGCGGCCCACGCCAGCATGAGGTCGGCCGCATCGACCGGCACGCCGTCGGACCAGCGCACGCCCTCGGCCAGGTCGTAGCGCACCGTGAAGGGCGACTCGCTCGCGATCGTGACCGTGCCGAAGCTGGGGTCCTCGCGCAGCTCACCGTCGTTGTCGAGGGTCGTGAACGCGCCCCGCGTGAGCGCCGCGAGGTCGCGGTTGCCCGCCGTCGCCCCGGTGCTGCTCGCGGCGTTCGCAGAGGTCAGCTCGCCCTCCCACGCGACCGCGACGCTCGTGCCGGCCACCACGCGCGGCTCGTACGACGGGCCCCCGCACGCGGTCAGCGCGAGCGCCGCGATGGCGGCGGCCGCGATCGCGAGCGTGCGGGGTCTCGTCACGCGTGCGGCGCGACCAGCGGACGGTGGCATCAGGCGAAGGCCTCCACCGGCGGGCAGCTGCAGACGATGTTGCGGTCGCCGAAGGCCTGATCGATGCGTGCGACCGGCGGCCAGTACTTGGCCCGCTCGACACCCGGCACCGGGAATACCGCCTGCTCGCGCGAGTACGGCCGATCCCACTCGCCGTGGACGATCGAGCCCGCGGTGTGCGGTGCCCGGCGCAGCGCGCTCTCCTCGAGCGGCACCTCGCCGCGCCCGATGGCGTCGGCCTCGGCCTTGATCGCGATCATCGCATCGATGAAGCGGTCGATCTCGGCGATGTCCTCCGACTCCGTCGGCTCGACCATGAGCGTGCCCGCCACCGGGAAGGACATCGTCGGCGCGTGGAACCCGTAGTCCACCAGGCGCTTGGCGACGTCGTCGTTCGAGACGCCCGTCGCCTCCTTCAGCGGCCGCAGGTCGAGGATGCACTCGTGCGCGACGAGGTCGCGCTCGCCGCTGTACAGCACCGGGAAGTGCTCGCTCAGGCGCGCGGCGACGTAGTTCGCCGCCAGCACCGCGCTCGCGGTCGCCTTCGTCAGGCCGCCGTGCCCCATCATGCGCACGTAGGCCCACGAGATCGGCAGGATCGACGCCGAGCCCCAGGGCGCGGCCGAGAGCGGGTTGGCGCCGAGGGTGAGCCCGTCGACGACCTGCGGCTCGTCGCGCGGGTCGCGGGGCAGGAAGGGCGCGAGGTGCGCCTTCGCCGCGACCGGGCCGACGCCCGGTCCGCCGCCGCCGTGCGGGATGCAGAAGGTCTTGTGCAAGTTGAGGTGCGAGACGTCGCCACCCATGTCGCCGAAGGTCGCGTGCCCGAGCAGCGCGTTGAGGTTGGCGCCGTCGATGTAGACCTGGCCGCCAGCGTCGTGCACGAGCTCGCACACGCGCCGCACCTCTGCCTCGTAGACGCCGTGCGTCGAGGGGTAGGTGATCATGAGCCCGGCGAGGTCGTCGGCGTGCGCCGCGATCTTCGCCTCCAGGTCGGCGAGGTCGACATCGCCGCTCTCGCTCGTCGCGACCACCACGACGCGGCAGCCGGCGAGCACGGCGCTCGCCGCGTTCGTGCCGTGCGCCGACGCGGGGATCAGCACGACGTCGCGGTGCTCGTCGCCGCGCGACCGGTGGTAGCCGCGGATCGCCATGAGGCCGGCGAGCTCGCCCTGCGCACCGGCGTTGGGCTGCAGCGACACCGTGTCGTAGCCGGTGATCTTCGCCAGCCACTCGCTCAGCTGGTCGACGAGCTCGAGCGTGCCAGCGGCATCCTCGATCGGTGCGTAGGGATGCAGCTGCGAGAACTCGGGCCAGGTGATGGCCTCCATCTCTGCGGCCGCGTTGAGCTTCATGGTGCAGGAGCCGAGCGGGATCATGCCGCGGTCGAGCGCGTAGTCGCGATCGGAGAGCCGCTTCGCGTACCGCATCAGCTGCGTCTCGGAGCGGTGCGCGGCGAAGACCTCGTGCGTCATGAACTCGGTCGTGCGCTCGAGCGACGTGGGGATCGCGCGCTCCCCCTCGCCCGCCTCGGCGATGCCGAGCGCCTCGAGCAGGTCGGCGAGCGGCACGCCCGTGCCGACCTCCGCCCAGGTCTCGTCGAAGGCGACGTGGAGGGTGTCGCCGTCGACCGCGTGGACGAGGATGCCGGCGTCGGCGGCACGGGACCGGAGCTCAGCCGCCCGACCGGGAACGCGCATCCGCACCGTGTCGAAGAACGCGTCGTGCACGAGCTCGACACCGGCCGCGCGCGCGGCTGCGGCGAAGCGCGACGCGACGGCGTGCACGCTCTCGGCGATCGCCCGGATGCCGTCAGGCCCGTGGTAGACCCCGTAGAACGAGGCCATCACGGCCAGCAGCACCTGCGCGGTGCAGATGTTGCTCGTCGCCTTCTCGCGGCGGATGTGCTGCTCGCGCGTCTGCAGCGTCAGGCGGTAGGAGGGGTAGCCGTCGGCATCCTGCGAGACGCCGACGAGGCGGCCCGGCATCTGCCGGGTGAGGCGCTGCGCGACCGCCATGAAGCCGGCGTGCGGCCCGCCGAAGCCCATCGGCACGCCGAAGCGCTGCGACGAGCCGACGGCGATCTGCGCGCCCTGCGTGCCGGGCGCCTCGATGAGCGCGAGCGAGAGCAGGTCGGCGGCTGCGACCGGCACGCCACCCATCTCGGCCGAAGCGGTGAAGATGCCCCGCGCATCCCAGACGAGGCCGGATGCGCCGGGCAGCTGGGCGATGACGCCGAAGGAGTCGGGCAGGTCGGCCGGGGCCGTGTGCGCGAGCGGCAGCTCGACGAGCTCGATGCCCGTCGCGTGCGCGCGGTGGCGCAGCAGCGCCTTCGACTGGGGCAGCAGGTCGGCATCGACGACGAACACCGACGAGGCCGACTTCGAGGCGCGGCGCGCGAGCAGCATCGCCTCGACGACGGCCGTGCCCTCGTCGAGCATCGAGGCGTTCGCGATGTCGAGGCCGGCGAGGTCGGCGACCATGGTCTGGAAGTTGATGAGCGCCTCGAGCCGGCCCTGGCTGATCTCGGGCTGGTAGGGCGTGTAGGCGGTGTACCACGAGGGGTTCTCGAGGATGAGCCGCTTGATCGGGGCGGGCGTCACGGTGCCGTGGTAGCCGAGGCCGATGGCGCTGTGGCGCACCCGGTTGCGGCCGGCGAGGGCCCGCAGCTCGGCGAGCGCAGCGGTCTCGGAGGCGGCCTCGCCGATGTCGGCGCCGGCGCTGCGGATGCCGGACGGCACCGCGGCATCCATCAGCGCCTCGAGCGAGTCGAAGCCGATCGCTTCGAGCATGACCTGCTGCGCCGCCGCATCGGTGCCGATGTGGCGGTCGACGAACGGACGCATCAGGCGGTGAGCTCGCGGTAGGCGGCCTCGTCGAGCAGCTCGGGCTCGTCGGTGAAGCGCAGCTTCACGAGCCAGCCCTCGCCCTCGGCGCCCGAGTTGACGAGCGTGGGGTCGCCCGCGACCTCGTCGTTGACCTCGACGACCTCGCCGGCGGCGGGCGCGATGAGCTCGCCGACCGACTTGGTCGACTCGATCTCGCCGATCGCCTCACCGGCGGCGAAGCTGCGGCCGACGCCCGGCAGGTCGACGAACACGACGTCGCCGAGCTGTGCCTGCGCGAAGTCGGTGATGCCGACGGTGGCGACGTCGCCCTCGGCGCGGACCCACTCGTGGTCCTTGGTGTACTTCGTCTCGCTCATGCTGAGGCCTCTCGCTTGTAGAACGGCAGCTGGGTGGTGACGGCCGGCAGCCGGGTGCCGCGGACGTCGACGGACAGGGAGTCGGAGGTCGCCGAGCCGGGCTCGACGAGGGCCATCGCGATGGGGTGGCCCAGGGTCGGCGACAGCGCGCCGCTCGTCACGGCGCCCACGACGAGGTCGCCGTCGAGCACCGGGTAGCCCGCGCGAGGCGCGCGGCGGCCCTCGGCGGTCAGGCCGACGAGCACCGGGGCCTCGGCAGCCGGGCCGGCCTCGATGGCGGCACGGCCCACGAAGTCGCCCTTGGTCTTCAGCGCGACGACGCGACCGAGCCCCACCTGCGTCGGCAGCACGTCGAGCGAGAGCTCGTTGCCGTAGAGCGGCATGCCGGCCTCCAGGCGCAGCGTGTCACGGGCGGCGAGGCCGCAGAGCGTCAGGCCGTGTTCCTCGCCGGCGAGCAGGATGGCGCGCCAGAGGTCCTCAGCCGCGTGGGCGGCGATGTAGAGCTCGAAGCCGTCCTCGCCGGTGTAGCCGGTGCGGGCGATCAGCACGTCCTCGCCCTCGAAGACGCCCGGCAGGCTGCGGTAATAGCGCAGCCCCTCGAGCGGCTCGGACTCGAGCCCGAGGCGCTCGACGATGGCGAGCGATGCGGGGCCCTGTACCGCGATGAGCGCGGTCTGCTCGGTCTCGTCGATGATCTCGGCGTCGAAGCCCGCCGCGCGCGAGCGGAGCGCGTCGAGCACCGCGTGGCGATTGGAGGCGTTGGCGACGACCAGGAACTCGGTGTCACCCGTGCGGTACACGATCAGGTCGTCGATGATGCCGCCGTGCTCGGCCAGCAGCAGCGAGTACTTCGCCTGCCACGGCTCGAGGGCGGAGAGCCGGCCGGCGAGCGCGTGGTCGAGCAGCGCGGCTGCGTCGGGGCCGCTCACGCGCAGCTCTGCCATGTGGCTGAGGTCGAACAGTCCCGCCCGCTCGCGCACGGCCTCGTGCTCGGCGAGGTCGGAGCCGTAGCGGACCGGCATCTGCCAGCCCGCGAAGTCGATCAGCTGCGCGCCCGCCGCCTCGTGGATCGCGAGCAGCGGCGTGCGCGGCGGGGCAGCGGGGCCGCCTGCTGCGCCTGTGGGATCGGTGCCGGTCATGAGTCCTCCATCGCTCTGGACTCCCCCACAGTCGCCGATCGTCGCCGATCTGCTCCAGTGCGGCCTTCCCGAGCGGTTCTAGAACCTGAGAGTTTGGCGGGGAGGCTTGCTCCTTCGGTGCTCCCGAAGGAGCTCTCCCGCACGGGCGTGCAGCGGCCGGCTGTATGTGCTGAGCCGATCCTACCCGTTCTCGTCGCGCCCGGCGGGATCATCGTCACCGTTCGGGGAGCGGTCGTCGACGACCACGATGTCGGAGCGGAACTGGCCGGTGCGGTAGGCCGCCTTGCCCATCATCTGGGTCGCGACGGGCGCCGTGACGAGCTGCATGCCTCCCGCCAGGATCAGCAGGGTGGTCGCCCCGGGATCGCGCAGCACGAGCGCCAGCCCGGCGCACAGCAGCAGGAAGCCGAGCGACTGCGGCTTGGAGGCCGCGTGCATGCGGTTCAGCACGTCGGGCAGCCGCACGAGCCCCACGGCCGCCGTCAGCGTGAAGAAGGCGCCGATCAGGATCAGCACCGCGCCCGCGACGTCCAGTGCACCTTCGATCGTCACGGGGTCTCCTTCCCCTCGCGCCCGACGTCCGGCACTTGGCCGGCGTCCTCCTGCGAGCGGTCCCCGAGCGGTCCGGCTGCCTCGCCCTCGGCGGGCGCGTCACCCTCGGTCGCGTCAGGGGCGGGACCCTTCGCATCGGGGCCGGTGCCCACGACGCTCTCGCGGCCCGCGACGAAGCGCGCCATCGAGACCGTGCCTGCGAAGGCGAGCAGCGACAGCACGAGGATGACCGGCAGGGTGTAGCGCTGGTGGTTGATCGCCGCCTCGACGGCGAGCGAGCCGGCGACGGTCGTGATGAGCACGTCGGTCGCGACCACGCGGTCGGCGGGGCCGGGCCCGCGCACGATGCGGACGAGCGTCAGCGCCGCGGCGACCACCAGCATGACGCCGGCGATGATCAGGATGACATCCATCAGCGCTCCTCCAGCAGCGCCCGGTCGGCCGCGGTGCCGAAGGCGCGCAGCGCAGTCGCCTCTGCCTCTAGCACCTTGGCACGGGCCTTCTCGACTCGCTCGGGCGTCGAGGCGTCGAAGACGTGCACGAGCAGCCAGCGGTCGCCCGCGTCCATCGCGACCGACCCTGGCACGAGCGTCGTCAGCTCGGCGGTGATGGCGGTGATGAAGATCGAGTCGCTGCGCAGCCGGACGCGGATGATGGCGTTCTGCGTCGGGCGCCAGAACGCGAGCACCTTGAGCGCGACCTCGAAGCTCGCGACCACCAGTCCCCACAGCGTGACCGCGACGAGCCGCAGGAAGCCGAGGGGCCGGAAGAACTCGAGCTCCGGCACGTCGGGCAGCGGGAAGAGGGCCTGGATCAGCAGCGCGATGATGACGCCCCAGAGCGCGGCGCCGAGCGTGAGCTCGCCCCACAGCATCATCCAGACGACCGCCAGCCCGACGGTGGTGACGATCGAGAACCGGTAGCGGAGCTTGGGTCGCTTCACGGGATCGCCTCCTCGACGGCGGCCTGGTACGCCCCGCCGTGGATGTCGACCGCCGCACGATAGGCGTAGTCCGTCAGCGGCCCCGCGATCGCGGTCAGCGCGACCGTGATGGCGACGAGGGTCGATGCGGCGACGACCCAGATGCGCGGCAGCACGCGGAGCGAGTGCACGCGGTCGTCGTCCTCGCCGCGATCCTGCCAGAAGGCGCGCTGCCACACGCGGATGACCGCGATGAGCGTCAGGATGCTCGTCACGACCCCGGCGATCACCGCGACGAGCGCGAGCGGGTTGTCGAGCATGAGGGCCGCGTCCATCAGCGCGACCTTGCCGAGGAAGCCCGACAGCGGCGGGATGCCGCCGAGGTTCAGCGCCGGCACGAGGTAGAGCACCGCCAGCAGCGGCACCGAGGCGAGCCCGCCGAGGCGCGCGAGGCTCGTGGAGCCGCCGACGCGCTCGATGAGTCCGACGACGATGAACAGCGTCGTCTGCACCAGGATGTGGTGGACGATGTAGAAGATCGCGGCGCCGAGCCCCAGCTCCGTGCCGAGCGCGATGCCGAGCAGCATGTAGCCGATGTGGCTGACGAGCGTGAACGAGAGCAGACGCTTGATCTCGCCCTGCGCGAGCGCGCCGAGGATGCCGAACAGCATCGTCAGGATCGCGACGACCAGCAGCAGGTCGGTGAGCGGGCTCTCCGGGAACAGCAGGGTCTGCAGCCGCACGATCGCGAAGACGCCGACCTTGGTCAGCAGGCCGGCGAAGACCGCGGTCACGCTCGCGGGGGCCGTCGGGTAGGAGTCGGGCAGCCAGGCCTGCAGCGGGAAGATGGCGGCCTTGATGCCGAAGACGACCAGCAGCAGCAGCTGGATGGTGAGCTGCATCCCCGGGTCGAGCGCGGCGAGCCGCTCCGGCAGCTGCGCGAAGCTGACGGTGCCCGTCGCGCCGTAGACGAGGGAGATCGCCAGCAGGAACAGCAGCGAGGAGACGACGCTGACCACCACGTAGGTGGAGCCCGCGCGCACGCGCTCTCGCGTCGCGCCCAGCATGATCAGCACGTACGAGGAGAACAGCAGGATCTCGAAGCCGACGAAGAGGTTGAAGAGGTCGCCAGCGAGGAAGGCGTTCGACACTCCCGCGGTCAGCACCAGGAACGTCGGGTGGAAGACCGAGACGGGGGCGCCGTCGGCGCTGTCGGCGATGTCGCGGCGCGAGGGGAAGATCACGACGATCGCGACCACGATGCTCGAGACGAGCAGCATCAGCGACGAGAGCCGATCTGCGACGAGCACGATGCCCAGGCCATCCGGCCAGGCCCCGACCCACAGCACGGTCGGGCCCTGCGCATCCGCCGCCAGGCACAGGACGAGCGAGACCACCGCGACCACCGCGAGCGTGCTCGCGGAGACGACGCGCTGCATGGCCGGGTGCCGGGCGAGGATGAGCGTGATGCCGGCAGCGAGCAGCGGCAGCAGCACGGGGATGGGGACGAGGTTGGCGAGGTCCATCAGCGCACCCGCCCGCCGTCGAAGCGGCCGCCGGACTCGGAGTCGGAGTCGTCGTTCGGGTCGGTGGAGGTGTCGACGTAGGCCTCGCTCGAGAGGTCGGCCTCCGCGCGACGGCGCACGATGGCGTCCTCGACGTCATCGGCGACCTCGTCGTGGCCCTCGAGCTGGAACGAGCGGTAGGACATGGCGAGGAGGAGCGCGGCGGTCGCGAGCGAGATGACGATCGCGGTGAGCACCATGGCCTGCGGCAGCGGGTCGGCGATCAGCTCGGGATCCTCGCCTACGATCGGCGCGAGGCCCGCGGGGCCGGAGGCGACGAGGAACAGCAGGTTCACGCCGTTGCCGGCGAGCATGACGCCGGCGAGGATGCGCATGAGGCTGCGCTCGAGGAGCAGGTAGATGCCGGCGGCGATGAGCACGCCGCCCGCGATCGCGAGGATGAGCGTGGGGGTCATCGGCGGGCCCCTTCTGCCGGCAGCGAGCGGTCGGAGCGCCAATGCGGACGCGGGGCGAGGTTCTGCTCGCCGTGCAGGTCGACACCGGCGCCTAGCGAGCGCACGAAGTCGAGCATCGCGCCGATGATGATCAGCCACACGCCGACGTCGAAGAACACGGTCGTGACGAGCTTCTGCTCGCCCAGCAGCGGCAGCACCGCCTCGATGGCGTAGGACTCACCGATGCGGCCGCCGATGAAGACGGGCCACACCACGCTCAGCACGACGACCGCCATGCCGCCGCCGAGCAGCTTGCCGGCGTCGAAGGGCACCGCCTCGAGCAGCTCGTCGCGGCCGCCCGCCAGGTAGCGCACCGCGAGCGCGACGCCCGCGACGAGGCCACCGGCGAAGCCGCCGCCTGGCTCGTTGTGCCCCACCGCGAGCAGGTAGATCGAGACCAGCATCATGATCGGGAACAGCAGGCGCGTCATCATCTCGAGCACGGGCGACGAGCGCTGCTCGTCGGCGAACGCGCCGCGCAGCCAGGTGCGACGGCCGGTCGCGCTCTGGCGCTGGCGCAGCACGCCGGTGCCCGCGACCGGGCGGCGGACGAAGATGAGGCTCGCGACGCCGGTGGCTGCGGCGAGCACGACCGCCACCTCGCCCAGGGTGTCCCAGGCGCGGATGTCGACGAGCGTGACGTTGACGATGTTCTCGCCGTGGCCGAACTCGTACGCCCACTGGTAGAAGCCGAGGGAGATCGGCTCGGCGGTGCGCGACTGGAGCGCCGCGAGGGAGGCGAGCGCCGCGAAGGTGCCGACCGCGATGCCCAGCGAGGCGCGCAGGTAGCGCGCGGCTCGCAGCGGCCGGTTCGTGAAGTACTTCGGCAGGCGACGCAGCACGAGCACCAGGATCACGAGGAAGACGGTCTCGGTGAGCGCCTGCGTGAGGGCCAGGTCGGGCGCGCCGTGCAGCAGGAACAGCAGCGCGACGCCGTAGCCGGCGACGGACAGCAGCATGAACGCCTTGAGGCGACCTCGCGTGGTGGTCGTGTAGACCGCGGCGATGCTCACGATCACGGCCGTCGCGATCTGGCCGGCGGAGTCGTAGAGGCGCAGGTCGCTCGTGAGCGCCCCGGAGAGCAGCAGCGCGATGCCGGGGAACGCGACGACGACCAGCAGGATCGTCGTGAGGTGCATGGGCAGCGAACCGGTCTGGAGGCGACCGGTCACCTCGACGGCCACGCGGTCGAGGCCGCGCATGCCCGCGTGGTACGCCCGCTCCAGCGGATCCTGGCCGTGCGGCGCGCGCCGGCGCCCGCCGAAGCGGCGGTGCACGAGCCAGCCGACGAGCCACGCGACCGCGGAGGAGACGAGCGCGGGTGTGATGCCGTGCCAGAGCGCCAGGTGCGGCGGGGCGTCGCCCGCGGGCACCGCAGTGGCCTGCGGAGCGAGGAGCGAGGTGATCAGCTCGCCGCTGAAGCCGCCGATCAGCCCGATGGCGGCCAGCGCGATCGGCGCGACGATGAGCAGGTTCGAGCGGCGCTTGGGCTCGGTGCGCATCGGCCCGAAGAACGTGCCGACCAGCAGCCGCAGCGAGTAGGCGACCGTCAGCGCCGCGCCGACCGCGATGCCGATGAAGGCGATCCAGCCGATCGCCGTCACCTCGCCGTCGACCGGGCCGAGCGCGGCGTCGAGCGCGGCCTCCTTGCCCAGGAAGCCGAGCGCCGGCGGGATGCCGGCCATCGACGCGGCCGAGAGGATCGCGGCCGTCGCGACCCACGGCATCCGTCGTGCCAGCCCGCCGAGCTCGCGCAGGTCGCGCGTGCCGGTCGACTTGTCGACGATGCCGACCACCATGAACAGCGCCGCCTTGAAGACCGCGTGCGCGGCGAGCAGCGTCAGGCCCGACTGCATCGCTGCCTGGGTGCCGATGCCGAGCACCGTCACGAGCAGGCCGAGCTGGCTGACCGTGCCGTGGGCGAGGAGCACCTTGATGTCGAGCTGGCGCATGGCGCGCAGCGCACCGACCAGCATGGTGATGATGCCGAGCGTGACGAGGCTCCAGCGCCACCAGGGCAGCTCGACGAACGCGGGGCTGAGCGCTGCGATCAGGAAGATGCCCGCCTTGACCATGGCCGCCGCGTGGAGGAAGGCGGAGACGGGCGTCGGCGCTGCCATCGCGCCCGGCAGCCAGTACTGGAAGGGCACGATGGCCGACTTCGAGAGCGCCCCGACCACCATAAGCGCCGCGGCCCACGCTGCGGTCACCGTCTGCGGCGGCTCGGCGAGCATGGCCGCGAGCGAGAAGGAGCCGGTCTCCGCCTCGAGCAGCATGATGCCGACGAGCATCGTCAGACCGCCGATGGTGGTGACGATGAGGGCGGTCTGCGCGGCCCTGCGGTTGCTCGCCGAGCGGTGGTTGAGGCCGACGAGCAGATAGCTGAAGACGGTCGTGAGCTCCCACCCGACCATCAGCGCGATGAGGTCGTCGGAGAGCACGAGCAGCAGCATCGACGCCGCGAAGCCCGTGAGGAGGCCGACGGTGCGGTTGGCGAGCTTCTTCGACTCGAAGTACCAGGCGCAGTAGATGAAGATGAGGCCGCCGACCCCGAGGACGACCATGGCGAGCAACCACTGCAGCGATCCCAGGCGCAGGTCGATCGCGATGCCGAGCACGGGCATCCACTCGACGCGCTCCTGCAGGATGCCGCCATCGGCCACGAAGGGTGCCTGCATGCCGAACCAGACGGCGGCCGCGATGCTCGCCGCCGCGGGCAGCAGGAACACGAAGCGCCCCATGCGGCTGCTGAGCGCGCTCGCGACGACGCCGAGAACGGCGAGTGTCGTCACAGTGAGCAGCACGTGGTGCAGTCCCTCTCGAGGCGCGGGCAGGGGCTGGCCCTATCCTATCCGCGCCGGGTGGTGCGGAACGACGTGGGCGGCGCCCTCTACCGTGGTGGCATGCGGCTCCTGCACACCTCCGACTGGCACGTCGGGCGCACGTTCCACGGGGCTGACACGCTCGGAGCGCTCGTCGGCGTGCTCGACGCGGTAGCGCTCGCCGTTCGCCAGCAGCGCATCGATGTCGTGCTCGTCGCGGGCGACGTGTACGACTCGGCGATGCCGTCGGGGCGCCACGTCGAGGCCCTCACGCGGGCGCTCGCCGAGATCCGCGCCGCCGGCGCCGAGATCGTGCTCTCGAGCGGCAACCACGACTCGGCGGCGCGGTTGGGCGCCAACGCCGGCTTCGCCAAGGCCGGCGGGCTGCACCTGAGCACGCAGGCGCTCGACCCCGACTCGTGGCGCATCCAGCTCTCGGACGAGCACGGGCCCGTGCACGTCTACGCCCTGCCCTACCTCGAGCCGGTGCTGCTGCGCGCCGCCCTGCCCGACGCCGGCATCACCGGCCAGACCGGGGCCGTGCGGTGGGCGATGGACGCGGTGCGCGCCTCGCGCGCGCAGCACCCGGGGCGCGCGGTCGTGCTCGCGCACTGCTTCGCTGCGGCGATGGGCGACGATGCCGCGGATGCGCCGACCGCGGCCGCGCAGGCCTCGGCGCGCGAGCTCGACGACGCCCCCCGCGACATCACAGCGGGCGGGCTCGACGTGGTGCCGGTGTCGGCCTTCGCGGGCGTCGACTACGTCGCGCTCGGGCACATCCACTCGCGTCAAGTGCTCGCGCCCGCCGTGCGCTACTCGGGCGCGCCGCTGCACTACTCGTTCCGCGAGCGCTCCCCCGAGCGCGGCGGCTGGCTCGTCGAGCTCGACGCGGAGGGGCTCGGCTCGGTCTCGTGGGTCGGGCTGCCGGTGCCGCGGGCGCTCACCACGATCGAGGGCGAGCTCGCCGAGCTGCTCGTCGACCCGCGCCACGACGGCACGGAGGGCGACTGGTTGCGGGTGCGCCTCACCGACCGGCTGCGGCCGATCGACGCCATGCGGCAGCTGCAGCGGCGCTGGCCGCACTGCGCGGAGGTCGACTGGATCGGTGGAGAGACGGCGCCGCAGGTGGCGCTGCGCGAGCGACTCGCGCGGCGCAGCGAGGCCGAGATCGTCGACGGATTCCTCGCCCACGTGCGCAAGGGGGCCGGCGCGAGCGAGCGCGAGGCTGCGCTGGTGCGCGACGCTCTGGGCCGGGTCGCCGCCGAGGAGGCGTCCCGATGAGGCTGCTCCGGCTCGCGGGGGCGGCCTTCGGCCCGTTCCGGCAGGAGTTCGCCATCGACTTCGCCGCCTTCGAGGCAGACGGGGTCTACCTGATCGCCGGGCCCACCGGAGCCGGCAAGTCGACGATCCTCGACGCGGTGACGTTCGCGCTGTACGGATCCGCGCCGCGATACGCCGGCAGGCAGCAGCACCTGCGCAGCGACCTCGCGGGCCCGGAGCAGGCGACGTGGGTCGAGCTCGAGCTCGCCGTCGGCGAGCGCGTGCTGCGCGTGCGGCGGTCGCCGGAGTACGAGCGGCCCAAGCAGCGCGGCACCGGCACGACGAAGGAGCGAGCCTCCGCCCAGCTGCTCGAGCTGATCGACGGCGAGTGGCGCGCGGTGTCGACGAACGTCGGCGACGTCGGCGTCGAGGTCGGCCGCACCCTCGGGCTGACGAAGGATGAGTTCCTGCAGGTGATCCTGCTGGCCCAGAGCGGCTTCGCGAAGTTCCTCGCGGCTTCGAGCGACGAGCGCAAGCTGCTGCTGCAGCGGCTCTTCGGCACCGGCAGCATGCGCCGGCTGCGCGAGCTGCTGCTGGAGGACGCGAGGTCTGTCGAGACCGAGCGCAGCGACCTCGAGCGCGTTCGCGACGAGCGCGGCGGGCGTGTGCGCGCGGTGCTCGATGACCTGCGACAGGGTGCGCCTGCAGGCGACGATGCTCCCGCCGCCGACGCTCCCGCCGACGCCGCGGTGATCGACGAGGCCCTGCTGGAGTCCGCCGCGGCGGCGCTGGACTCGCGCGTCGCGGCCGCCGAGGGCACTGCGGAGCGCGCGGCCCGGGGCGAGCGCGAGGCGCGGCTCGAGCGCGACGCCGCGCGGGCCCTGGCTGAGCGCTTCGCCCGCCGCGCGGCGGCCGAGGGGTCGCTCGGTCGCCTCGACGAGGTCGCGGATGCGATCGACGCCGAGCGCGCGATCCTCGCCGACGCCGACCGTGCCGCAGAGGCCGCCAGCGCCCTCGACCGCTGGGATCGCGCCGACCGCGCTGCCGAGCGCACTGCGACGGCCGCGACCGCCGCGACGGACGCACTGCTGCGGGCAGGACTACTCGAGGAGGCTGCGCTGCCCGATGCCGCGTCTGCAGGAGCGCAGAGCGCACCGACGCCCGAGCGCGACGCGGTCGAGCAGGCGCATGCCTCCGCCGCCGACGATGTCGCGCTGGCGGGCACCGCCGTGCGGCTCGAGGCCGAGCTGCCCGCGCTCGAGCGCGAGGCCACGGCGACCGCAGCAGCAGCGGCGGCCGCCGATGCCGCGGTCGACGGGGCGAGGCGCGAGCGCACCGAGGCTCCCTCCCACAGAGAGGCGATCGCGCAGGCGCGGGAGCGCGCCGCGACCATCGCCGCAGGGCTCGGCGCGGCAGAGCGCGCGGTCGACGCCGGGCGCGAGCGGCTCGAGGCGCGCGTCGAGGCCGACCGGCTGCTGAGACCGCTGGAGCGTGCCCGCGAGTCGGCGGCGACGACAGCTGCCGCTCAGGCGGCGGCCGCTGGCGAGGCCCAGCGCCTGCAGGCCGCCCGGCTCGCGGGCATCGCCGGCGAGATCGCGTCGAGTCTCGCGGACGGCGAAGCGTGCCCGGTGTGCGGCGCGATCGAGCATCCCGCCCCGCACGCCCCTGGCGCAGACGCCGTCACGGCCGACGACGTCGGCGAGGCGCTCGATGCCGCCGAGCAGGCAGCTGCTGCTTCGCGCGCCGCCAACGACACCCTGGGCGAGCTCGAGCGGCGGCTCGCCGCGGTCGAGGCGCGCGCCGGCGACGACGACCGGTCAGCGCTCGAAGCGGCGCTCGCCGAGGCCGAGTCCGAGTGCGCCGCGTGCACCGAGGCCGAGCGCGAGCGGGCGAGGCAGGTCGCCTTGCTGGCCGCGCACGACGAGGAAGCGCGCGGGCGGGACGAGCGCATCGCCGAGCTCGAGCAGCACGCCGCCCGCGCGCGCTCGGCCGAGGCCGCTGCTGCCGCCCGCCTCGTCGACGCCCGGCAGCGCCTCGTCGAGGCACGGGGCGAGCATGCTAGCGCGAGCGCGCTCCTGGCCGAGCGCACGGCGCGAGCGCGGACGCTCCGCGACTGGCTCGATGCGGATGCTGAGCACCGTCGAACCCTGGCCGAGCGGTCGGAGGCCGCAGCTGCGGGTGCCGCGGCGCTCGCCGAGCACGGCCTGCCCGCGCGCGAGACGACCGCGGCCATGCGCCTCGCGCCGGGCGACCGCACGACGCTGCGCCAGCGCATCCGCGCCCACGACGACGCCGTCGCGAGCGCGCGCGGCGTGCTCGCGCAGCCCGACCTCGCCGACCTCGAAGGCGAGGCGCCGGCGCTGGCGCCGCTCGACGCTGCCCTCGAGGCGACGGAGGCCGCCGCGCGCGACGCCGGGAAGGCGGCGGCCGCCGCCTCGACGAGCCGCGACCACACCCTCGCCGACATCGCCGCCGCGAGGCAGGCCATCCGCGCACTCGCCGACGGTGCGGCGGAGGCCACGACGGTGCGAGCGCTCTCTCGTGCGCTGCAGGGCGACAACGAGCTGCGGCAGGACATCGAGACCTACGTGCTCGCGACGCGGCTCGGCGCGATCATCGATGCCGCGAACCTTCGGCTCACCACCATGACGGGCGGCAGGTTCTCGCTGCTGCACGACGAGTCGACCGCATATCGGCGCAAGGCCTCCGGACTCGGCATCGAGGTGCTCGACGCGCACACCGGCGTGCCGCGCACGGCGGCCTCGCTCTCGAGCGGCGAGACCTTCCTCGCCTCGCTCGCGCTGGCGCTCGGACTCGCCGACGTCGTGCAGGCGGAATCCGGCGGGGTCTCGCTCGAGACGCTCTTCGTCGACGAGGGCTTCGGCTCCCTCGACCAGGACACCCTCGAGGCGGCCTTGGCGACGCTCGACGAGCTGCGGGCCGGTGGGCGCAGCGTCGGCGTCATCAGCCACGTGCAGCAGATGCAGGAGCGCATCCCAGCCCGCATCCGCGTCGTGCTGGAGCCTGGCGGCGGCAGCCGCATCGACGTCTCCCCCGCCGGAGCGCCCGCGACCGGCTGAGCGCGCCGGCAGATCCAGGGGCCGCAGGGGACGCACTGCGCGCGCTGGGTAGGCTCCCCCGCATGCGCGACTTCGATCAGCGACCGCAGCACGGCCGACGGCTCGACATCTCGTCGATCGCGGCGTTCGACCACTTCTCCCGCGACGCCGCGAGCATGCACGGCTGGCGCATCCAGGACGTCGACCTGCGCCAGCACGGCGACGTGCTCGAGCGCCTGCACGGCGACGGCGCCCTCATCATGGGCTCCGATCTGCCGCAGCAGGCCAAGGAGCGGCTGATCAGCGAAGGCGCGCTCGTCTTCGACGACGTGCCCGACACGCCGTTCAACGCCTACCGCTCCTCGCTCTACACGCCTGACGAGCTCGTGCAGGGCATCGAGCACGGGTACGCCGAGAGCTTCGACGCGCGGGTCTACGCCTGGTCGCGCACGCGCCACCACGACGTCGCCGACACGTTGGCGGCAGCGCTGCACGACCACTCGATCGACGACGCCCTCGCTGAGTGGGTGCAGGGCAAGCAGATCGTCGGCATCATGGGCGGCCACGCGCTGTCGCGCGACTCCGACGAGTACCGCCAGACCGCGCACCTCGCGCACGGGCTGGCGCGCGCCGGCCGCATCGTCGCCACCGGCGGCGGCCCGGGGGCGATGGAGGCCGGCAACCTCGGCGCGCGGGCCGTCGCGCTCTCACCGGACCAGCTCGACGCCGCCATCGACGAGCTCGCGGCCGTCGCCTCCTTCCACGGTGCCATCCCGGAGTGGATCGCCTCGGCGCGCAGCATCGCGAAGCGCGTCGGCGACGGCGTCTCGCTCGGCATCCCCACCTGGCACTACGGGCACGAGCCGCCCAACTCCTTCGCGACCTCCATCGCGAAGTACTTCCAGAACTCCATGCGGGAGGACATCCTGCTGCGGGTCGCGAACGCCGGCATCGTCGTGCTGCCCGGCGGCGGTGGCACGACCCAGGAGATCTTCCAGGACGCGTGCGAGAACTCCTATGCCGAGGAGGGCGCGTGGGCGCCGCTCGTGCTCGTCGGCGAGCGGTTCTGGACCGAGACGCTGCCCGCGTGGCCCCTGCTTCAGGCGGTCATGCGCGGCAAGCCGGGCGAGGCCGGCATCGCGCTCGTCGACACGGCGGCGGATGCGGTGGCCAGGATCGCGGCGTTCGAGCCGTCACCGGGCGGCTCGGCGCTGCACGCGGCGGCGCCAGAGGATCGCCGCTGATCCCAGGCGGCCCTCAAGCCTCGATCTCGCCGGCGATGCGGCGCTCGAGGTCGTGCGTGGTGGCGTCGGGCAGGGCGATGAGCCCGTCGAGCTCGCGGCGCGCCTGCCGATAGGCGCTCTGCCGCTCCGCCGGGGTCGACGCCTCGTTCTCGGCGAGCGCCATCAGGCGCTGCGCGGACTGCAGGCGGCCGCGCTCGGCGTCGTCGAAGTCGCTCTGCGCGCGCCGCTTCGCCTCGCGCACCGCTGCTTCGAAGGCCACCTCGTAGTCGCGCACGGCGTCGCGGTAGCGCTCGAGCGCGCCCTCGACGCGCAGCGCGCCCGGCTCATCCGGTCGCAGCCCGTCGGCGACCCGCTTCGCGCGATGGAAGGTCTGCGTCAGCGGCTCGCGCATGTCGGTCACGAGCGGGTAGTCGATGAGCTTCGCGACATCCAGCTCGAAGTCGAGCCAGCGTCGGTCGACCTCGTCATGATCGGCGAGGATCCGCTCGATCTGCCGATCGCGGTTCGCAGCGGCCTCCGCCCTCGCGCTGTCCGCGGCGGACGCCGAGGCGCCCTCGACGGGAGCCATCGGCGCCCGGCGCACGCGCTCGAGCTCGATCCTGTCGCGGCGCCGACGCTCGTTGTACTTCGCGACGCCGCCGACCCATCCGCCCACCGCCGGCCCGATGATGAAGATGAGCCACCAGTAGCTGCCGGCGAAGCGCAGGATCTCTTCCACGCCCGCAATCTATCGGGCGTCGGGGGCGGAGCCGTCAGGCGCGGGGTGCCCCCTCGGCCTCGCGCACGACGGGCTCCTCCGCGGCGTGACCGGCGAGTGCCTGCTCGGGCTCCTCGGCGACGACGTCCGCGGGCTTGCGCATCCAGAACGTCGCGGCGACACCCACGAGCCACAGTGCCGCGGCGCCCATGAACGCCAGGCGCGCGCCCTCGAGCAGCGCGTCGCCGCGCGAGACGCCCTCGGCGACCAGCTGCCCCTGCCGCGTCGCCATGACCGTGACGAACAGCGCAGTGCCCGCGGCGCCAGCGACCTGCTGCACGGTGCCGACGATGGCGGAGCCGTGGCCGTAGAGCCGCTTCGGCAGCGACGCGAGCGACACCGTGAACAGCGGCGGGAAGGTGAAGGCGAAGCCCAGCATCAGCACCATCTGCATGATGAGGACCATCCACCAGGGCGTCGTCGGGCTGAGGGTCGTGTAGAGCACGAGCGCCGCGAGCACGACCAGGCCGCCGGGGATGACGAGGGGCCGCGGGCCGAAGCGGTCGTAGAGGTTGCCGACCACAGGACCGAGGAGGCCCGTGAGCAGCGCGCCGGGCATCGTGATGAGACCGACCTGGAGCGGCTCGAGGCCCATGGAGTCCTGCAGGATGAGCGGCAGCATGATGAGCGTGCCGAACATCGCCGCCATCGCGAGCCCCATGATGATGACCGTCGTGGTGAACAGCGGGTGGCGGAAGGTGCGCAGGTCGAGCAGCGCGTCGTCGCGGCGCTGCAGGCGCAGCTGACGCAGCACGAACGCGACGAGGCTCAGCACACCGACGCCGAGCGCCAGCGGCAGCTGCCAGGCGGGCAGGCCCTCGGCGCCGAGCAGCGAGAGGCCGTAGACGAGGCCGCCGAAGCCGAAGGCGGCGAGCGGGATCGACAGCCCGTCGAGCTTGGGGCGGTCGTCGAGCGCGGTGCTGCTGAGGTTGCGGGCGCCGATCAGGAGCATCAGCAGCGCGAGCGGTGCGACGCCGAGGAAGATCCAGCGCCACGAGCCGAACTGCAGGATCACGCCGGAGACGGTCGGGCCGAGTGCCGGTGCGACCGACATGACCATCGAGATCGTGCCCATGAAGGCGCCCCGGCGGGCGGGCGGGACGAGCTGCATGACCGTGGTCATGAGCAGCGGGAACACGATCGCCGTGCCGGAGGCCTGCACGATGCGGCCCAGCAGCAGCAGCGGGAAGGACGGGGCGAACCCGGCGACGATGCTGCCGAGGACGAACGTGCCCATGGCCGCGATGTAGAGCGTGCGCTTGCTGAAGCGCGCCATCAGCCAGCCGGTCGTCGGGATGACGACGGCCATCGTGAGGAGGAACGCGGTCGTGAGCCACTGCGCCGCGCGCTCGTCGATGCCGAGCATCGGGTCAGTGATGAGGGTGGAGATGGCGACGTTCATCGCCGTCTCGTTCAGGATCACGACGAAGGCCGACACCAGCAGGGTGGCGATGATGAGCGCGCCGCCGGCGGGCAGGCGCTGGGGCTCGGATGCGGTGTGCGGCACGGGCCGCTCGTTCTGGGTGTCGATCTGCATGGTGCTCCGGGAAGGCGACGACGAACCCAGCGGGAGTGCTCCCGCTGGGTTCGCGTCGGTGCGTGAGAGAAGGCGGCGCAGGTCAGGCCTGCGGGACCTCCATGAAGAAGAAGTCGATGATGTGGCCGTCGGGATCGGTGAGCTGACCGCCGTACATGCCCCACTCATCCGCCTTGACAGGCTTGGAAAGGGTACCGCCTGCGGTCGTGCCCGCTGAAGCGAACGCATCGACCTCCTCCTGGCTTCCCAAGAGCATGGCGAGCAGGTTCTCGACGGCGCCCTGCGGCGCGCGCCGCTGATCGCCGACCAGGAACTCGTCGAACTTGTCGTGCTCGAGCAGCATGATGGACGCCTGCTCGCTCACCACCATGCAGCTCGTGTCCTCGTCGCTGAACATCTCGTTCTTCGAGAAGCCGAGCGCGGTGTAGAAGTCGGTGGCACGCGCGATGTCGGCCACTGCGTAGTTGGGGAAGATCATCTGGACAGCCATGGCCGCTCCTCCGTGCGAACGAGTGTGAACGGCGTTCACATTAGGTGTCGCAGGCATGTAGCGTCAAGAGCGATGGCACGATCGGGCTACTTCCACGGCGACCTGCGCAGAGCGCTGCTCGACGCCGGCCTCGAAGCTGCCCGCGCGGGCGGGCCCGACGCGGTGAGCGTGCGAGAGCTGGCCCGCGCAGCGGGCGTCGCACCCTCGGCGGTCTACCGGCACTTCGACAGCCACGAGTCGCTCGTCTCGGCGCTCGCGCTGCGCGCGCTGGCGCAGGTCGCGGATGCGATGGAGCACGAGATCGAGCAGGTCCCGATCGCAGGCGGTGATGGCGCCGACCGCGCGTGGGCCGACGGCGCGATCGCAGCGGTCGGCCTCGGCTACATCGGTTGGGCGTGGCGCGAGCCGGGGCTCTTCCGCCTCGCGTTCCGCGTGCACCGAGACCTCGACGCCGTGCACCTCGACGAGGCGCGGGGCGCCTGCGGCCGCACGCCCTACGAGCAGCTCGAGCGAGCACTCGACGCGCTCGCCGCCGCTGGCGAGCTCTCCCCCGCCGCTCGCCCCGGCGCCGAGGCGCTGGCCTGGTCGGCCGTGCACGGCTTCGCATCCCTCACGGTGGAGGGCCCGCTCCGCTCGCTCGATGCCGACACCCGGCGGATGCTCTCGTGGCGCGTCGTCGAGATGGTGCGCCTGGGGCTCTCGGCGACACCGCCGTCGCCGTGAGCGCGCCGGGGTTCCGCGAGGCGCTGCTCGCGTTCGGCCCGCACGACGGCGCGCACCGCGTCGCGCTGCGCGTGATGCTCTCGACCGTCGCGCCGCTGCTGGTGCTGCTGGCGATCGGCCGCATCGAGCTGGCGGCGTTCGCGGCGTTCGGATCCTTCGCCGCCCTGTACGGGCGCAACCGCGTGCACCTGCCCCGGCTCGTCATGCAGCTGACGGCTGCAGCGGTGATGGTCGCCGCCGTCGCGCTCGGCGCGCTCGTGGCGACCCTGCCGGAGCCCGCGTGGGCGATGGTGCTCGGCGGCGCGGCCTTCGCGGGGCTCGTCTCCGTCATCTCCGATGCCGAGGACTGGCATCCGCCCGGGGTGCTCTTCGCGCTGTTCGCCTTCAGCGGCTCTGCCTCGATCCCGAGCGTCGGGCTCTCCGATGTCGGGATCGCCGCGCTCGTGGCGGCGTGCGCCGCCGCGTTCGCGGTGCTCGTGGGCACCGCGGGCACCGCGCTGCGCGTCGCGCGCGGGCTGCCGCAGGCGGAGGCGCTGCCGGTCGACCGCGACTACCGCCTGCGCGACCGCCACCGGGTGCAGCTGCGCCGCGTCGGCCGCTACGCAGCCAGCGTCGTGCTCGCCGGCGGCCTCGCCATCGTGCTCGGCATCGGCCACCCCTACTGGGCGATGGTCTCCGCGGTGGTCCCCCATGCGGCCGGTGCCGTGACCGCGGGGATCGCCCGCGGCATCCACCGCATCCTGGGCACCGCGGTGGGCGTCCTGCTCGCGGCCGGAGTGCTCGCGCTGGACCCGGGCGACCTGCTCATCGTCGCGCTGATGGGCGCGGCGGTCTTCGGCGCCGAGCTGCTCATCGGCCGCAACTACGGCATCGCGATGGTCTTCGTCACACCGCTGGCCCTGCTCGCAGTGCACCTGGCCTCGCCGACGCCGGTGGAGGTGCTGCTCGTCGACCGGCTCCTGGAGTCGATCATCGGCGCGCTCGTGGGCATCGCCGTCGGGCTCGCCACCGCGCGCTGGTGGACGCGGCGGCCGTGAACCACCCGCGCGCCGGACGGCGACGGGTCTGCGGCGGCTCGACGCCTGCGCGTGCTATCAAGAATGCATGCCCCTCATCTCGGCTCGCGACCGCGATCCGGACGACCCCTTCTTCACGCGCATCCTGACCCTGCCCAACATCGTCACCCTCGCACGGCTGCTGCTGCTCGTGCCGGTGTGCTGGCTGATCGTCGTCGGTGCACCGGGTTCATGGCTGCCCGTGATCCTGCTCGCGCTCTGGGCGGCGACGGACTGGATCGACGGCGTGCTCGCGCGCGCCCTGCACCAGGAGTCGCGCCTGGGCGAGGTGCTCGACCCGGTCGCCGACCGCATCGGCATCATCGGCGTGACCCTCGCGCTCGCGCTCGGCGGCGCGGTCGACTGGTGGATCCTCGCGGTGCTGTTCGCGGTCGACGTCGCCACGGTCGCGCTCGCCGGCCAGGCGGCCCGCGACGGCAGCATCCACGTGTCGTGGGCCGGCAAGGTGCGCACGGCGCTGCTGCTCACCGCCATCGTGGTGCTGCTGATCGGCCACACGGTGCTCCCCTGGGCGATGCCGGTCGGCATGACCCTGATGGTGCTCGGCGTCGGCCTGCACGTCGTGGCCGGCATCGATTACATCGTGCAGGCGCGACGCCCGCGACGGGTGCAGACTGGAGAGGTGCAGCAGACGGGTGGGATCGATGAGGGAGATCGATGAGCGACTGGCTTGACGACCGCGAGCGGATCGCCGCACGGGTCGAGGACGTGATGGCCGGGTGGCACGACACGGTCGAGCGCGTCGCCGGCGAGGACGGCGACGCCGACTCCATCGTCGGTCGCGACGGTTCCAAGGTGTCGGCGATCCTGCTGCTCGACGAGGAGAACGTCGAGGCGCTCGTCGAGGCCGAGGCCGATGGCACCCTCGCGCAGTGGCTGCGCGACGAGCTCGCTGAGGACGACGAGCGCGACGACGACGACGCCGATGAGGAGGGCGGCGAGCTCGACGCCGCCGCCGACGCCTGGCTCGGCGACGACGCCGATGCCCCCGCTGACGACCCCCTGGTCGTTCCCGCTCCGGCGCCCACCGCATCCGCCGTCGACGATGGCGACGACTTCGACCTCGACGACTGGGACGACCCGGAGGCCGACGCGCTCATCGACGAGCTGCCTCGCTGAGCCCCACGCGCTGACGGCCCGCGCGAGCCCGCGTCGGAATCGTTCCGCGACTCGCGCTGTTGCCTCGAGCATGCAGATCGACATCTGGTCAGACGTGGCGTGCCCGTGGTGCTTCATCGGCAAGCGGCGGTTCGAGCGGGCGCTGCGCGCCTGGGAGCACGGGGACGAGGTCGAGGTGACGTGGCACTCGTACCAGCTCGACCCGAGCCTGCCGGAGCACTACGACGGCACCGAGGCCGAGTACCTCGCTGAGCGCAAGGGCATGCCGGTCGCGCAGGTGCGCGAGATGTTCCAGCACGTGACGCAGCAGGCCGCCGGTGAGGGCCTCGCCTACGACTTCGACGCCCTCGTCGTCGCCAACAGCCTGCGCGCGCACCAGCTGCTGCACCTGGCGAAGGCGCACGCCCGGGCCGGGGTCGCGGATGCGGTGAAGGACGCGCTCCTGTCGGCCCACTTCGAGCGCGGGGTCGACATCGGCGACGTCGACGCGCTGGTCGCGATCGGCACGAGCGCGGGCCTCGACGAGCGGGAGATCCGCGAGGCGCTCGCCGACGAGCGGCACCTGCCGGCGGTGCGCGCCGACATCGCGCAGGCGCAGGAGCTGGGCGTCACGGGCGTGCCGTTCTTCGTCTTCGACATGCGGCTGGGGCTCTCCGGCGCCCAGCCCGCCGAGGTCTTCGCGCAGGCGCTCGAGCAGGCGCGCACGCTCGCGCTCGATGCGGGCACTGGCGAGGCCGCCGCGCCCGAGTCGGCTCAGGGGCGCCGCGCCACGTAGACCCACTCGCGGCCCGGCCGGTCCGGCGCGTCACGCACCTCGACGACGTCGAAGCCGCGCTCGAGGAGCGAGCGCTCGATCGACTTGCGCGGGCGGAAGCGGAGCGTGGACGTCGAGTCGATGCGGTGCCCGTCCCGGTGGAAGACCGTCGGCGAGACGAAGGTGACGATCGCACCGCCGTCGGCCGTCGCATCCGCCGCCGTCACCTCGACCCAGTCCTCCACCGGACCCTCGTGCGGCACGTCGACGAGCTGCCGCGTCGCCTCCGGTGTCCACTCGAGCCACGCCCGGCGCTCGGGCCTGCGCGCCTCGAGCACGAGCATGCCCCCTGGGCGCAGCCGCTCGTAGGCGGCCGCGAGCACCGCACCCCACGCGGCGTCGTCGACGAAGACCTGCGCGACGTTCGCCGTCATGGTCGCGACGTCGACGCGCATCGGCGGCAGCGCATCCGCCGTGCCGACGTGCCACTCGACGCGGTCAGCACCTGGCTTGCCTCGGGCGACGTCGACGGATGCGCGCGCGGGGTCGACGCCGACGACCGAGAGCCCGCGGTCGGCGAGCATGATCGCGAAGGTGCCCGTGCCGCAGCCGATGTCGAGCACCGATCGGGCGCCGAGCTCGTCTGCGACGAGCGCGACGTAGACCTCGAGGTCACTGCGGTCGGGATCGAGCGCGTCGTACACCGCGGCCAGGCGCGGGTCCTCGAAGATCGCGTCTGCCACGGCTGTCCTCTGCGCTCGCCCTGCCGGATCGCTACGCGCGGCGAGCGCGCGCCGCGACGGCGTCGTGCAGCATGCCGACGACGGCCTCGAGCCGCAGGTCACCGCTCGTGGGCTCGTCACCCGTGGTGCCGTCGATCGCGCGGCCGACGAGGCCCGCCTTCGCGTCGAGCAGCTCGGCGATGCGCGTGTCGATCGTCTGCGCGGCGAGGATGCGCCACACCGTGACGGGCATCGACTGCCCGATGCGGTGGATGCGATCGATCGCCTGCGTCTGCTCGGCGTCGGTCCACGAGAGCTCGGCGATCACCATGTCGGCGGCAGCCTGCAGGTTGACGCCGACGCCCGCGGCCATGAGCGAGCAGACGATGACCTGCACCGACTCGTCGGTCGTGAACGCGTCGATCGCGCGCTGGCGCTGCGTCGGGGTCTGGTCGCCGCGGATCGAGACGGTCTTGATGCCGGCCTTCGCGAGCTTCTGCTCTGCGGTGTCGAGCACGTCGATGTGCTTCGCGAAGAAGACCACCTTGCCGACCGAGTGCGCGAGCTGCGCGGTGTAGTCGGCGGCGAGATCGGCCTTGGCACGACCGATGCGGCGGGCGAGCGCGAAGACGTTCTCGCCCGTGCCGCCCTCCTGCGTCTCGACCTCGCTGCGGGCGATGCGGCGGATGAGCTCGTCGTCGATCGCGGCGTCGTGGTCGGCGGTGCGCTGCAGCAGCGCCGCGTCGTAGCGCCGCAGCATGCGGTCGATCAGGTCGCGCTCGGCAGCGCGGATGGAGCGCACCTCGGTCTCGTCGAGCTCGACCGGGATGTCGGCGATGCGACGAGCGGGGATGTCGCTCGCGACGTCGATCTTGCGGCGGCGCACGATGCCCATGTCGATGACGGCCTTGCGGGCCGCGGGGTAGAACCCGCGATCCATCGGCGTCAGGCCGATCTCCTCCAGGTCGTCCGTCAGCTCGGCGTTCGGCTCCTTCTGGTCGATCCAGCCGAGGAACCGCCAGATCGCCCCGAAGTCCTCGATGTCGTTGATGAGCGGCGTGCCCGTCAGCGCCATCAGCAGCGGGTTGCCGATGCGCTCGCGCAGCGCCGCGGCGATCTGCAGCACGTGCCGCGAGCGCTTCGAGCGCGTGTTCTTGATGAAGTGGGCCTCGTCGACGACCATGCCGCGGAACCCGAAGCGCTCGAGCCAGCTGAGGTGCCGGTCGAGCACCTCGTAGTTCACGACGACGACATCGGCGAAGGCGTCGAGCGCGTCGCCGTCACCCTGGACGACGGCCGCGCGTCGACCGGGCACCCAGCGCTCGGTCTCGCGGGCCCAGTTGATCTTGACGACGCTGGGCGCCACGACGAGCAGGGGGAAGGCGTTCGCGGCCTGCGCTGCCAGCAGTGCCTGCGCGGTCTTGCCGAGACCGGGCTCGTCGGCGAGCAGGAAGGTGCGGTGGCCCTCGCGCGCCGACTGCACGAGCTGCGCCTGGTGGAGCATGAGCTCCTTGCCCCCGGGCGCGATGCGCCGCTGGGGCTCGGGCAGGGGCATGCAGGCGGGCTTGCCGTCGGCCGCGACCTCGAACGAGAGGTAGAGCGGCGACAGCAGGTCGAAGCCGGCGAGCCGATCGCGCTCGGGCTTGCGGCGGATGTGCGAGAAGTCGGGCTCGAGGAACGGCTTCGCCAGCTGCACGCGGCGCACCGACGGCGGCACGACCTGCGGCGCGAGCGGCTCGGAGGACTCGGGCTCGGGTGCCGACTGCTGCTCGACCTCGGGCTCGAGCCCGGCGGCCAGCAGCATCTCGCGCTTGCGCTCCCGCACGGCGTCGGTGATGGGTGCGCCCTCGCCGAGCAGCGGCAGGAGCGTGGGCTCGCGGCTGGCTGCCTTGGCCAGGATCATGGCGATCCCGTCGAGGCGCTTGAGATCCTCGGCGCGCTGCGCGTCGGTCAGCGCGGAGTCGGCGCGCACGCGGGCGCGCTCCTCTCGCGCGAGCATGGCGACGACCTGCAGCTTGACGCGGGTCGAGCGCGATGCCGCGCCCCGCTTGACGCCCGCTTCGACCTGCCGGACGGCGCGGGCGAGCTGCGGGATGAGCGCGTCGCGGTCGCGCGACGGGTGCTCGGCTGATGCGTCCGGCGCGAGGATGTCCGAGGGATCGGCATCCGCCTGAGGCGCATCGATGATCGCGGCGTCTGCCACATGTCCTCCATTCGAGGCGGGGCCGATGTCACGACCCCGGCGTTCATGCTGCGACGAGCGCCCCGCCCGACACGGCTTGCATGTGCGGCGGCGGCCCGACGAGCCGGCGACGGCGGCTGCGGTGCGCGGGATGCCACGATGTGACACCGGCGAGACCGGCGAGCTGACGCCTGCGCACCATGCTACCCCTCGCCCGCCAGATCGCGCGCAAGCCGTGCACAGGTAGCCTGACGCGATGCACCTCACGGACGACGTCGACCGCGGCGCGTGGCTGCGCGATCGGCTCGGCGCCTGGGCGACGGTCGCCGGCGCAGCGGGCACCGGCTTCGAGCGGTACGCACGGCTGCTGCACCCCGTCGGTGCGCGCCGCCTCGATCTCACCACGACCGACGCGTGGGGCCAGCACCCCGTCGCGGAGGAGGCGCAGTGGCCGTGGCGCGAGCTCGCCAGGCGCAACGGCAAGACGATGCATCCGCTCGTGCAGTGGCAGCGCATCACCGACGAGGAGCGAGCGCTCGACTTCGCCGACGGCTGGGGCGCCGAGCAGAGCCGGGACGGCTGGTTCGATCCGGCGCTCATGGCCAGGCTCACCTCGAGCCTGCGGACGCACACGGCGGAGCCCGACGACGTCACGATCGGGGTCTGGAGCGGCTGGGGCACGCCGGCGACCTACGGATGGCTCGTGCCGGAGGACGGCGATGCCGCCGCTGCTGCCGTCGAGCCCGTCGTCGCGGCACAGCTCCGCCGACAGGAGCGGGCGGGCGGCGCCCCCGCGTTCTCCCCTGCGTTCCTGCGGGCGCGCGAGCGCGGACCCCTCCTCCACCTCCCCGGCCGGGACTACGTGCTGCTCGCGGCGGCGCTGACGGAGCTCGCCGATCCCGATTGGGGGTACGGTGCGGGCATCGGCTGGGACCCGCGCTTCGACGGCGATCCATCGCCGCAGCTCGTCTGGTCGGCCGATCGCGCATGGATCGTCGCCACCGAGATCGACTGGGACTCCACGATCGTCGGCGGTCCCGCCGCGCTCATCGCCGAGGTCCTCGCCGACCCGGCCTTCGAAGCCTTCGAGGTGGCCGCCGACGCCGACCTGAGCTGGAGCGGCGACACCATCAACCGGTGACGCGCGGGCGTCACCCCTCGAGCAGCGCCGCGAGCCGGTCGATGGATGCCCGCAGGTTCTCAGCGCGCGTCGAGCGAGCGCGCTCGAGCCGGCTCTCGTCGTGCAGCTCGCTCCAGTCGTAGGTGTGGGTCACGCGCGTGCCGTCGCCCTCGGGCTCGAGCTCCCAGCGCCACAGGTGCCCGATCGGCTGCCCGCCCTCGACGGCCGGCTTCCACGCGATGCGCCGTCCCTCCTCGAACTCGACCACGTGGTTCTCGCGCACGGCACCCTTCGTGAGCGTCATCGCGAAGACGTCGCCGACCGCCAGCACGCGCTGATCGCCGGCCGCCTCACCGAGGTTGTCGTTGCCGTCCCAGGCCGGCTGCCGCGCCGGGTCTGCGATGTGCTCGAAGATCGTCGCCGCGGGCGCCGCGATCACTCGGCTGGCCTGCACGACTCGGGTTTCGCTGGTGCTCATGGGTCGATCCAACCGCACCGGCTCGCGCGGCGCCACGGTGGTCGCGCGCCCGCTGCGCTCGGAGCTCGGTGATCGCGAGGCGCGCCCGTCAGCCGCGCAGCTGCTCGAGCGCCTTCTGGAGGCGGCGCTGCCGCGTCTCCTCCGCCTTCGCCTCGGCGATCGAGCGCGCCATCTCCTTGCGCTTCGAGGGGGCGAGCGCGTCGAAGGCGGCCCTCGCCCGCTCGTCTGCCGCGAGCGCCGCCTCGAGCTCCGGCGCCAGCACGACCGTCCGCTCCGCCGTGTCGAGCGCGATGATCGCCTCCACCTCGTCGCCGTGCTCGACGCCCAGCTCGGCGCGCGCCGCCTTGCTCAGGCCGATCATGCTCTGCCCGCCCATCTGCCCGATGCGCAGGCGCGCGGTGCGCTCGCCGATCGTGACCGTCACGGGTGCGTTGCGCGCACCGCCGAGCGATGCCACCTGCTCCTCGGTGAGGAGGATGCGGGCGGCGGGTGCCGGCTCGACGATGGTGGTGCGGATGCGCAGCTCGCTCATGTGGGCGAGCCTACGACAGCGTCCGCGCGGCACGACCCGCCGAAACGTGCCTAGACTGCAAGGATGCTCCAAGCTGCAGCAGCGGTCGGGCGCATGGAGCCGTACAGCGTCGAGCACCTCGCAGCGCTGGCGCTGACCATCGCGCTCATCGTCGTGCTGCCGCTGCTGATCCGCCGAGCACGTGACGTGCGGCGCGTCGAGCGCTGGCTGAGCGCGGTCGGCTGGGCCCTCCTCGCGGTGACGGTGCTGTGGACGGCGTGGGGGATGCTCCCGCACAACTACGACGTCGACGAGTCGCTGCCCTTCCACTTCTCCGACGCGCTCCGCGTCATCACCGCGGTGGCGCTGATCCGACGCTCGGGCTGGGCGATCGCGGTCAGCTACTTCTGGGGCTTGACGCTCAACCTCCAGTCCATGCTGACGCCTGACCTCACGTACGCCTTCGGCGTGCCCTGGCTCGACTCGGCGATGTACTGGATCCTGCACATCACGGTCATGGTCGCCCCCGTCGTGCTCGTGTGGGGCCTCGGCTACCGACCGACCTGGTTCGGCTACGGCACCGCCTTCGCGCTCGCGGTCGGCTGGGCGGGGCTCGCGCTCGTCGCGAACCGCGCGATCGGCGCCAACTACGGCTACCTCAACGCCGCGCCGGAGGGGCCGACGCTGCTCGACGTGCTCGGGCCGTGGCCGATCTACATCGCCTGGGAGGCGGTGCTCGTCGCCTCGGTGTGGGCGCTCATGACCTGGCCGTGGACGACCAGGCGAGCCATCGCATCCGCCCCCATCGACGACCGCCTCGGCATCGTGCGGCGCAAGCCGCTCGCCTCAGACCGCCCACGGCAGACCGTGCCGCACCACGAACACGACGGCTGAGACGACGGCGAACGCCAGGAAGCTGCCACCCATGATCGGCCCCGTCAGCCGGCTCGACGAATGCGTCGCACGACGGATGCGCGGCAGCGCGACCAGGAGCGCGGCGGCCTGGAGCACCCCGAGGATCGCGTAGGCCGCATCCCCGAAGACCACCGCGAGCGGGATGAAGTGCAGCGCGACGACCATCGCCACCCACCATGCGATCCAGCGCGCCCCTCCCCGGACCGCCAGCACGATCGCGCCGCCCGCGATCAGCACGACCTCGATCGCGACGATCGCGATGTGGCCGCCGAGCCCCTCGTCGAGCGAGCTGGGCGTGCGCCAGCTGCCGATCACCGCGAGCACGAAGGGCACCGCGAGCAGCACGCCGAGCCCGGAGGCAGCGCCAAGGCGCCATCGCCATGAGGCGGGCGGATCCTCCTGCGCCCAACCGAGCCACGCCATGGTCATGACGCCGAACAGCGCGATCGCGGTCGCGTGGTCGCGCAGGAAGTCGGTCAGCATCGTCGCCCCTCGGTCGATGCCCGAATGCTATGCCGCCGAGGCGACCTCCATCTGACCCCACGGGCTGCCGTACTCGCCGAGCATGTCGAGGAACGGCTTCGGCGGCAGCGCCTCGGGCCCGAGCACGCCGGCGCCCGACCAGACGCCCGTCGCGAGCAGCTCGAGGGCGATGACCGGGTTGATGGCCGTCTGCCACACCACGCACTGGTGGCCGTACTCCTCCATCGACCAGGCGTTGTCGACCACGTGGTAGAGGTAGGTCGAGCGCTGCGCGCCGTCCTTGCCGGTGCCGCGCACCCAGACGCCAGCACAGGTCTTGCCCGTCATCACGGGGCCGATCGTCGCCGGGTCGGGCAGGCACGCAGCGACCACGTCGCGCGGGGAGACCTCGACGCCGCCGACGCGCACCTTCTCGGTGCGGTCGAGGCCGAGCGTGTGGAGCGTCTGCAGCACGCCGATGAACTCGGTGCCCAGCCCGTACTTGAAGGTGACGCGCTCGCAGTCGAGCCAGCGCGGCATGAGCAGCACCTCCTCGTGCTCGACGTTGACGCACTCGACCGGGCCGATCCCCTCCGGGAAGTCGAAGACCTCGGGCTCGCTGAAGGCCTCGGTGGTGTACCAGCCGCCGTCGACGGCAGCGCGGGAGCGCTCCCAGATCACCGGCGGGTTGAGGCACTCCTCGATCGTCGTCCAGATCGAGAACGACGGCGCGAAGATCTCGTTGCCCTCGTCGTCGTGCACGGCGAGGTTCGCGCCGTCGCGCGTTCCGAGCTCGTCGATGTGGTCGAACAGCTCGTCGGCGGCATAGCGCGCCAGCACGTTCGACAGGCCCGGCTCGACGCCCATGCCGACGAGCGCGAGGCGGCCCGCCGACTCCCAGTCGCCCGCCTTCGCGAACTGCTCGTCGCCGAGCTTCACGCCCACCTTGGCGTAGGGCTCCTCCGGGTGCCGCGTCGACAGGCTCATCGCCATGTCGAGGTAGTCGGCGCCGGCCGCGAGCGCGCCGTCGAAGATCGGCATGACGAAGCGCGGGTCGACGGCGTTCATCACGTGCGTGATGCCGTGCTCGCGGCAGAGCGCCGCGACCGAGTCGGGGTCGGATGCGTCCACTCGCGCAGCGGTGAAGCGCGCGTCGACGTCGGCGGCGCGCTGGGCGCGGGCCTCGTCGTAGTCGGCGATCACGATCGCCTCGTAGAAGTCGCGGCGGGCCGCGATCGCGGCGAACGCCCCTCCGACGCCACCGGCACCGACCAGCAGGATCCGCATGATGCTCCTCTCGGGGCCAGCGTCGCGGGCGCGAGTCGCGCACACCGCCGACCCTGGCAGTGCCAGACTCTAGCGCAGCGACAGCGGAATCTATAGGCTTCGGCACCAACGGCGACGGATGCATCGCTGCAAGCCGAGCTTGACGCACGAATCCGTCGAATCACTCGTCGCGGGCCTTCGTCGGCCGGCAGCACCAGGAGGAGCGCTCGTGTCCCACGATCCCACCACGACCGCCGCTCCCGACGGCGGCCCGCAGCTCAAGGCGAACGCGATCGGCTTCTTCGACGCCCTCGTCATCGGCCTCGCCTCGACCTCCCCGGCCTACACGATCGCCGCGATCATCGGCGGGCTCGTGCTCTACACCGGCGTGCACGCGCCCGGCGTCATGCTCCTGGCGTTCGTGCCGATGCTCCTGATCGCCTCGGCCTTCTACTACCTCAACACCGTCGACCAGGACTGCGGCACCACCTTCTCGTGGGTCACCCGCGCGATGGGCCCGTGGTTCGGCTGGATCGGCGGCTGGGCGATCACGATGACCGGCGTGCTCATCGTCGGCTCGCTCGCCGAGGTCGGGGTGCGCTACTCGCTGCTCACCTTCGGGCTCGAGGATCTCGCCTACGACCCCGTGCTCATCCGCGTGCTGACGGTGCTGCTCATCATCCTGATGACGGCGATCTGCGTGTGGGGCACCGAGGTCTCGGCCCGCGTCCAGAACGTGCTGATCGTCTTCCAGGTCGTCTCGCTGCTCGTCTTCGCGGTCGTCGCGCTCTGGCAGGTCTTCTCGAACAGCTCGGCCTACGACTCGATCACGCCCTCGTGGGAGTGGCTGAACCCCTTCGGGGGCGGCTGGACGGGCGTGACCGCCGGCCTGCTCCTGGGCGTGTTCGCGTACTGGGGCTGGGAGTCGGCGGTCAACCTCACCGAGGAGACCACGGACTCCTCCCAGGCGCCGGGCAAGGCGGCGATCTGGTCGACGATCGTGCTGCTGGTCACCTACCTCTCGGTCACGATCGCGGTCGTGGCGCTCGCGGGCACCTCGTTCCTCGCCGAGACGGCCGACGAGGAGGACGCGATCTTCCAGGTGATCGCCAGCGACACGATGGGCCCGTGGGCGTGGGTCGTGATGCTGTCGGTCGCGACCTCGGCGATCGCCTCGACGCAGACGACGATCATCCCCGCCTCCCGAACCGGCCTCAGCATGGCGCGGCGCAAGGCGCTCCCGGCGATGTTCGGCCGCATCCACCCGCGCTTCCGCACGCCGGACGTCTCGACCTGGTGGGTCGCGGGCATCGCGATCGCCTACTACCTCGTCGTCGGCATCCTGAGCGAGACGGCGCTGTGGGACACCCTCACCGCGCTCGGCCTGCTCATCGCGTTCTACTACGCGCTGACGGGCATCGCGTGCGCGATCTACTTCCGCAAGCGGCTCACCGCGAGCGTCAAGAACTTCGTGCTCATCGGCGTCGGGCCGGTCGTCGGCTCGCTGATGCTCATCGCGCTGCTCGTCGCCGCGATCATCGACTACGGCAACCCCGAGAACTCCTACAGCGAGACCTCGTGGTTCGGCCTCGGCCCGCCGCTCGTGATCGGCATCGGCATCTTCCTCACCGGCGTCGTGCTGATGACCGTCTGGTACTTCCGGGATCGACGCTTCTGGGAGGAGCGGCCGAGCACCGCCGAGCAGGACATCATCCGCTTCCAGACCGGTGCGCTGCCGAAGGTCTCGACCACGACCGTCCCCGACGAAGGAGCGAAGCGGTGAGCATCATCCTCGGCTACGACGAGTCCCCCGGCGCGAGGTCGGCCCTCGCCGTCGCGATCGACCTGGCGCAGAAGTACGGCAAGCAGCTGGTGATCGTGCACGGCACGGCGCCGCCCTCGAGCCTCGGCGAAGAGCAGCGCAGCCACGCGGATGCGCTGGCGCAGCTCGGGCGCGCGGCCCTCGGTCGCGGCCTCGACGCGGCCCGCGCCGCGGGGGTCGACGCCGTCGTGGCGGAGGTCGCCGCGAAGCCCGTCGACGCTCTGCTCGAGCAGGCCGAGGCGCGCGATGCGAGCATCATCGTCGTGGGCACCTGGGGCGAGAGCCCCCTCCGCGGCGCCATCCTCGGCGCGACGCCCCACAAGCTGCTGCACCTGAGCCGGTGGCCGGTGCTGTGCGTGCCGGCGCCCGGCGAGTGACCGACCCGACCACCTGACGACACCGACGACGAGGACGAACGACATGAGCGCATCCGCCGACCACCTCTGGCTGCACTTCAGCCGCATGGCGGGCGCCGAGCGCGCACCGGTGATGGTGCGCGGCGAGGGAGCCTACGTGTTCGACGACCGCGGCAAGCGCTACCTGGACGGGCTCGCCGGGCTCTTCGTGAACCAGCTCGGCCACGGCCGCGCCGACCTCGCAGAGGTCGCGGCCGAGCAGGCGCGCACGCTGGCGTTCTTCCCGATCTGGTCCTACGCCCATCCGAGCGCGCTCGCGCTCGCCGACAAGCTGGCAGCGCTGGCGCCCGGGGACCTGAACCGCGTCTTCTTCACGAGCGGCGGCGGCGAGGCCGTCGAGAGCGCCTGGAAGCTCGCGAAGAACTACTTCAAGCTCGTCGGCAAGCCCCTCAAGCACAAGGTGATCAGCCGCGCCATCGCCTATCACGGCACCACGCACGGCGCCCTCTCGATCACGGGGCTGCCGCCGCTCAAGCAGCAGTTCGAGCCACTCGTGCCCTCGACCTTCCGGGTGCCGAACACCAACATCTATCGCGCGCCGGTGCACCGCGACGACCCCGAGGCGTTCGGCCGCTGGGCGGCCGACCAGATCGCGATCGCGATCGAGCAGGAGGGTCCGGAGACCGTCGCCGCGGTGTTCCTCGAGCCGGTGCAGAACGCGGGCGGCTGCTTCCCCCCGCCGCCCGGCTACTTCGAGCGGGTGCGCGAGATCTGCGACGAGCACGACGTGCTGCTCGTCTCGGACGAGGTGATCTGCGCCTTCGGCCGGCTCGGCACGATGTTCGGCGCCGAGCGCTACGGGTACCAGCCCGACATCATCACGTGCGCGAAGGGGCTGACCTCCGGCTACGCGCCGCTGGGCGCGATGATCGCGAGCGACCGGCTCTACGAGCCCTTCGCCGAGCCGGGGGCGATGTTCGCGCACGGCTACACCTTCGGCGGGCACCCGGTGGCGACCGCGGTGGGCCTGGCGAACCTCGAGATCTTCGAGCGCGAGCAGGTGCTCGAGCACGTGCGAGCGAACGAGGGCGCCTTCCGCTCGACGCTCGAGCGGCTCACCGATCTGCCGATCGTCGGCGATGTGCGCGGCGACGGCTACTTCTACGGCATCGAGCTCGTGAAGGACAAGACCACCCGCGAGACCTTCGACGAGGACGAGAGCGAGCGCCTGCTGCGCGGCTTCCTGTCGGATGCGCTGTTCGACGCCGGGCTCTACTGCCGGGCCGACGACCGCGGCGACCCCGTCATCCAGCTCTCGCCGCCGCTGATCTGCGACCAGACGCACTTCGACGAGATGGAGCAGATCCTGCGCGGGGTGCTGACCGACGCCTGGGCCCGTCTGTGACCGAGCCCGACGGCATCGACAAGGCAATCATCGCCGAGCTGCAGCGCGACGGGCGCGCCTCCTACGCGGCGATCGCCGACGCCGTGGGGCTCAGCGAGACCGCCGTGCGCAACCGCGTGATGCGGTTGACGGATGCGGGGGTCATGCAGGTCGTCGCCGTCACCGATCCGACCCAGCTCGGCTTCGCCCGCCAGGCGATGATCGGCGTGCGCGCCTCGGGGGCGCTCGAGCCGGTCGCCGAGGCGCTCGCTGCCTTGCCGGAGGTCGACTACGTCGTCATCACGGCGGGCAGCTACGACCTGCTGGCAGAGGTGGTCTGCGAGAGCGACAGCCACCTGCTCGAGCTCGTCTCCGGGCGCATCCGCGCGATCGAGGGCGTGCGCGAGACCGACACGCTCATGTACCTGAAGCTGCAGAAGCAGTCGTATGCCTGGGGCGTGCGCTGAGCGCACTCAGGCATCATCGAGCCATGGCAGCACCCGAGCGCACAGACGACGGCAGGTGGATCATCGTCGACGGGCGGCGGTGGCGCGCAGAGGACCCGACGCTCGACGCGGATGCTGCGGCCCGGCTGCGCTCGCACCTGGGCCGGGCGCGCTCCGCGGTGCGGAACGCCGGCGACGAAGCGGCGCGCGAGGCCGCGCGCGACCGCGTCCAGCTCGCGAAGGAGGGCCTCGGCGAGCGGGGCGACCTCTGGTGGGAGCTGACGCTCGACGAGCGCTCCGGTCGCGCGGCCGACCGCCTCGCGGCCCTGGACGACCTCGCACCCCCGCCCGCCCGCTGAGGCCGGCCTCCTGCCCGCGGAGGTCAAGCGCCGATCAGGCCTGCGCGCCGGTCCCAGCAGCGTCGTCGCGGCCGCCCTGCAGCCGCTCGATGTGCTGCGAGGCCTCGGCCTTCGTGAGGCTCGCGGGGAGCTCTTCGCCGGCCTCGCGAGCGAGCGTGTCCAGGTAGGACCGCTGGGCTCCGGTCATCGGGTCATCGCCGCTCACCCAGTCGGCCGGGTCCTTCTCGACCGAGGGATCGGCGGCGCCCGGCGTCGCCCCGATCGTCTCGCCGGCGTCGGCGGATGCGTCGTGGGGCTCGGGGATCGTCGCTGCAGCCATGGTGTTCCTCCTCCGGCGGTCGCGTGGATCGCGCCCGTGCCGGAACCCTAGCCGCCCCGCCCGGACGCCCGCTCAGCGGCGTCAGCGCTCGATGACCATGCCGCCTTCGACGTGCCAGCGGCGGTCGACGCGGACCGTGTCGAGCATCCGCCGGTCGTGCGTGACGAGCAGCAGCGTGCCGTCGTAGCCCTCGAGGGCCTGCTCGAGCTGCTCGATCGCCGCCAGGTCGAGGTGGTTGGTCGGCTCGTCGAGCACGAGCACGTTGACACCCCGCGCCTGCAGCAGCGCGAGCGCCGCCCGGGTGCGCTCACCGGGCGACAGCTCGCCGGTCGGGCGCCCGACGTGGTCGGCGCGCAGCCCGAACTTGGCGAGCAGCGTGCGCACCTCACCAGAGGCCATCTCCGGCACGAGCGCCTCGAACGCCGCCGCGAGCGGCTGCTCGCCCGTCAGCAGCGAGCGAGCCTGATCGATCTCGCCGATCGCGACGCTCG
The DNA here is from genome assembly GCF_900117395.1 of Agrococcus sp. Marseille-P2731. Classification (GTDB taxonomy): domain Bacteria; phylum Actinomycetota; class Actinomycetes; order Actinomycetales; family Microbacteriaceae; genus Agrococcus. The sequence goes on from NZ_FPEG01000003.1 coordinate 58,963, forward strand.
CGCCCATGCTCGCACTGCCCTCGTCCGGCTCCTGCCTCCCGAGCAGCGCCCGCAGCAGCGTCGACTTGCCAGCGCCGTTGGGCCCGGTGATGCCGATCCGCTCGCCCGCGCTCACCTGCAGCGAGACCGGCCCGAGCGAGAAGGACCCCTGCCGCACGACGGCGCCGCTCAGCGTCGCGACGACCGAGCTCGAGCGGGGTGCCGCGCCGATCGTGAACTCGAGCTGCCACTCCTTGCGCGGCTCCTCGACCTCGTCGAGCCGCGCGATGCGGCTCTCCATCTGCCGCACCTTCTGCGCCTGCTTCTCGCTCGACTCGGTGGATGCCTTGCGGCGGATCTTGTCGTTGTCGGGCGCCTTCTTCATGGCGTTCCGCACGCCCTGGCTCGACCACTCGCGCTGGGTGCGGGCGCGGGCGACGAGGTCGGCCTTCTTGTCGGCGAACTCGTCGTACTGCTCGCGCGCGTGGCGGCGGATCGTCGCCCGCTCCTCCAGGTAGGCGTCGTAGCCGCCGCCGTAGACGCGGTTCGAGCTCTGCGCGAGGTCGAGCTCGAGCACCCGCGTCACGCAGCGGGCGAGGAACTCGCGGTCGTGGCTCACGAGCACGACGCCGCCGCGCAGCCCCTGCACGAACGACTCGAGCCGCTCGAGCCCGTCGAGGTCGAGGTCGTTCGTGGGCTCGTCGAGCAGCACGATGTCGAACCGCGAGAGCAGCAGCGCGGCCAGCCCGACCCGCGCCGCCTGGCCGCCGGAGAGCGCAGTCATCGGCACGCGCTCGATGGGCTCGCCGTCGAAGGCGAGGCCGAGCTCGGCGAGCACGATCGGGATCCGCTCGTCGAGGTCGGCGGCGCCGCTCGCCAGCCAGCGCTCGAGGGCGGATGCGTAGGCATCGGCCGGGTCGGCACCGGTCGCCGCGAGCGCGGGGTCGGCGAGCGCCTCGGCTGCCGCGTCCATCTCGCGCGTCGCGGCTGCGCATCCGGTGCGGCGGCCGATGTAGTCGACGACGCTCTCCCCCTCGACACGCTCGTGCTCCTGCGGCAGCCAGCCGATGAAGGCGTCGGCGGGCGCGAGCGCGACCGTGCCGGCCTGCGGCTCGTCGATGCCGGCGAGGATGCGCAGCAGGGTCGACTTGCCCGCGCCGTTCGCACCCACGACGCCGACGACGTCGCCGGGCGCGACGGTGAGGTCGAGGGAGTCGAAGAGCGTGCGGTGACCGTGCCCACCGGCGAGGCCCTGCGCGACGAGTGTTGCGGTCATCCCACGATCCTCTCAGCAGCTCGCGGGTGCGCCCGCCCCTCGGCACGCTGCGGCAGCGCGCGGCTCAGCTGCCCTGCTCCTCCGAGGACTCGAGCGGGACGGTGCCCGCGCGGATGCCGCGCAGCACCCGCAGCGTGCGCACGACGCGGGGCAGCGCGATGATGAGCAGCCCGCCGAGCATGTTGCACGGGATGACGATGACGAACCACAGGGCGAGGTCGCCGAGCGCGATGGGCGCTCCTGCGAGCATCGCGCCGAAGATGACGATCGCGTTCAGCGCCCCGTGCAGCATGCCGAAGCCGATCACGAGCAGGCCAGAGATCATGCACGTGATCGCCGTCACGACGTCGTTGGACGTGCCCTGCTGCATCCGCGTGGAGAGCGTGATGGTCGCGCCCGCGAGCAGGGCGAGCGCGATCATCACCGGCAGCGACGGCTGATCCATGTAGGCGAGCGCGGAGTCGATCATCGTCTGGTGGTAGCCGGGCAGGCCGACGACGACGATCGCCATGAAGCCGAGGCCGCCGAGCAGGTTGGTGATGAGCGTCACTCCCCACAGGCGCAGGATCTGCATCCACGTGCCCTGCCCGGCGATCACCGCGTTGAGGGGCAGCAGGAACTCCTCGGTGAAGAGCTCGGAGTGCGCGAGCTTGAGCGCGAGCAGCCCGACGCCGAACGCCATGCCCGCGAGGATGTCGGAGTCGGTCGCCTGCTTGACGAGCACCATCGCCAGGATGCCGAGGCCGACGTCGACGCCGCCGAAGAAGCCGGTGACGATCAGCTCCGGCCACTTGCGGTTCAGCCGCTCGGAGCCCTTCACCACGGTCATGACCGCTTCGTCGAGCAGCGCATCCTCGATGTCGAGATCGCTGTCGCCGAGCTTGCGCCGCTGCTCGCCCTCGTCCATGGGCACAGCGTACGGATGCGGCGCTGGGTGTCGGGCAGCGGGTCCGACGACTGCCACCCGGCGGCCAGGCTCGCCTGCGACGATCGAGGCATGTCCCCCACGAAGCAGCCCGAAGGAGGCGGACGCGAGGACATGGGCGCGAACGATGTCGAGATCCCGCTCTCCGGCAACGACGAGATCGTCATCCGAGACCGCTACGAGACGCTCAGCATCCTGAACGACGTGCTGATCGGGATCCTGTTCGTCGTGGGCAGCGTCCTGTTCCTCTCGGAGTCGACCTCGGGCGTGGGCACCTGGTTCTTCGTCGTCGGCAGCGCGCAGTTCCTGCTGCGACCGGTCATCCGCCTCTCGCGCCGCTTCCACCTCAAGCGGTTCGGGCCCGAGCGGGATCGCTCGGACCGCGGCGGCGATTACTGACCTCGCCTCCAACGCCCACCGCCACGGACCCGGTCGCCGTGGCAGCGCTACGCTGGCGGGATGACGGCCTCCCGAGCCACGCAGATCGCAGCGCGGCGGCTCGAGGTCGTGGAGCAGCTCGCGTCGCTCGAGCAGGAGCTCGCCGAGCTGCGCAGAATGCGCGAGCGACTGCACGACGATGACGAGCACGATCCCGACGGCGTCTCGCTCTCCTCCGAGTGGTCGCGCCTGGAGGGGCTCCGGCGCACGCAGCTCGATGCGCTCGCCGCCGTCGACGCGGCCGCCGCGCGGCTCGCATCCGGCCAGGCCACCGTCTGCAGCGTCTGCGGCGGGCCCATCTCGCCCGAGCGCCTCGAGGCGCGCCCCGACGCGACCACCTGCATCGACTGCGCTCGCTGACCAGGCGCGGCTGGGCAGTTCTCCCCATGCCGGGTGCACCGTGCGGGCGCTGAGCCGTGGTGGGATGGACCCATGGTGATCTGGCGTGGCTGGGGTGTGTTGGCGTTCGTCTACGGTGCGCTGGCGATGATGCTGTTCGCCGGTCTCGCGAGCACGCTCGTCGAGGAGGCGATGCTGCCCTTCTCGATCGCGCTCGGCCTCGCGAGCGCGGCCGGAGCCACCTGGTTCACGGGTCAGGCGCTGAACGTGACGGTCCCGCAGCGCAAGATCGACGCGTGGTACGAGCCGCGCGCGAACCAGCTGGCCGAGCTCGTGGCCTCTGGCCGCTTCATGATGGGCCCGGGTCAGCCGCCGCCCGCGTCGATGGCCGAGGCCGAAGCGCAGAGCGAGGCGCTCCTCGAGAGCGAGCTCCAGGCCGCGCGACGCTCGCGCAACGGCCACACGCTCTTCTTCATCCCGATGCAGTACTGGGCCTTCATCTATGCCGCCGTCGCGGTGCTCGTGCTGATCATGGGCGTCGTCGGCTCGATGCAGTGAGCTCCGCGAGCCTCGAGCCACCGGCGAGCGAGCTGCGGATCGACGGCGCAGCCGTGCACGGCATCGCCGACCTCTACGCTCAGCTGAACACCCTGCTCATGGCAGACGAGGAGTGGGAGCTCGGCCCGAGCCTCGACGGTCTCCACGACGTGCTCCACCGCTTCGACCGCGAGCCGGTCACGCTGGTCTGGGAGGACAGCGCGCACAGCCGCGCCGCGCTCGGCGTCGACGAGACCCGCCGGTGGCTGCAGGCGAAGCTCGACCCGACCGGCCGCTTCGACCGGGCGCGCATCCGCGCTGACCTCGAGGCGCTCGAGTCGGGCACCGGCACCACCTACTTCGAGCTCGTGCTCGAGGTCTTCGCCGAGCACCCGGCGATCGCGCTCGAGCTCCGCTGAGCTCGGGTCGCTCCACCCCGTCCGCCGAGTGCGCCACACTCGTGGGATGGACGATCTGCACGTGCCCCCGGCGCCCGGCGCGCCGCAGGGCCTGCGGGTGCCGGCGGCCGAGCTCCTCGAGCAGTTCTCCCGATCGTCCGGCCCCGGCGGTCAGGGCGTCAACACCGCGGATTCGCGCGTGCAGCTGAGCCTGGACCTCGCGACCACGAGCGCGCTCGACGACGCACAGCGCGAGCGGGCGCTCACTCGCCTCGCGGCGCGCCTGACGGGCACCGTGCTGACGCTCAGCGCCTCCGAGCACCGCTCGCAGCTCGACAACCGGATGGCCGCGCGTCGCCGGCTCGCCGCGCTGCTGCGCGATGCTGTCGCCCCGAGCAGGCAGCGACGAGCGACGCGGCCCACCCGCGGCGCGCAGCGTCGACGGCTCACCGCGAAGCGCGAGCGCGGCGAGACGAAGCGCAACCGGCGTCCGCCGCCGCACGATTGACCGCGCCCGGGCTCGGGCGTTCGGCGCCTCAGCCGTCCGAAGGCTCCGAGCCTTGCAGCTCCTGCGCGAGCATCACGATGATCCCGCTCGGGCCGCGCAGGTAGGTGAGCAGGTAGACGTCCCGGTAGTTCGCGACGCCGCGCAGCGGATGGCAGCCGTGCGTCGCCGCGATCGCGAGCGCCGCGTCGAGGTCGTCGACCGAGAAGGCCACGCGGTGCATGCCGATCTCGTTCGGCAGCGTCGGCTGCGTGGGGATCGCCGCTGGGTGGAGATACTCGAACAGCTCGATCCGGCCGTGCCCGTCGGGGGTCTGCAGCATCGCGATCTTCGCGTGGTTGCCGTCGAGCCCGACTGCGGTGTCGGTCCACTCGCCGCTGACGGTGTCGCGACCGATCTCGGCGAGGCCGAGGTCGGTGAAGAAGGCCACGGCGGCCTCCAGGTCGTCGACCGCGATGCCGACGTTCTCGAGCGTGATGGCCATGGGCGTCACGCTAGTGCCCGCGCCCCGCGCAGTCGAGGCCGCTCGTGCTGCCCGCGTCACCCGCCGAAGCGCGCGACCACCGCATCCGCCGCCCGTGCCCCCGCGACGAGCGCGCCCTGGATCGACGCGGTCTCGCGGTGGTCGCCGGTGACCAGCACCCGCTGGCCCCGCCACTCGGGCCCCCGGTCGATCGGGCCCGGCGGCTGCGCCGGCACGGCGTGCGGGATGACGTGGTGCGCGAGCACCTCCCACCGGTGGGTCGGGGTCGCGTAGATGCGGGCGAGGTCGCGCCGCACCTCGGCCTCGGTCGCCATACCGTCGGGCCGGCTGAGCAGCGTCGTCGCGTGCACGAGGTGCTGCCCGGGCGGTGCATAGCTGGGCGCGACCTGCGAGATCGCCGAGGTGTTGACGATCGGACCGCGCGGCCCACCTCCCTCGGCAGAGGCGTCGAGCACGAGGAATCGGCCGGTGCGCGGCTCCCCCGTCGCGCGGAACCACCAGGTCGTCAGCCCGTGCGTCGTGGGCGTCGTCTCGGGCGTCGTCGACGCCGTGAGCTGCGCGACGTGCTGCGGCCCGACGGCGACCACCGCTGCCCGCGCGGTCAGCTGGCCGGCGTCGGTCTCCACCGCCACGGCATCGCGTCGCTCGCGCAGCTCGCGTGCCGACGTGCGCAGCCGAACGGGCGCGCGGAGCGTCGCGGCCAGCTGCTCGGGGAACGCCTGCATGCCGCGTGCCGGAAGCCCGGGCGCGCCCAGCGCGAAGGAGCGCAGCAGCAGCCGCACGTAGTTGGCCGAGGCGCCGCCCGAGTCGTCGGCGAGCACTCCGGCGAGGAAGGTGTCGAGCACGTCGCGCCGCAGTCGGCCCGTCAGCCCCACGCGGTCGAACGAGGCATGCAGCGCCTCGTCGCTCGCGGCGCGCGAGGCGACGCTCGGCCGCAGGAGCGTGGGCCCGGCCCAACGTGCGAGCGCGACGAGGTCGGATGCCGGGGTCGCATCGCTCACGAGCGTCGCGAGGGCGAGGCTCGGGTGCCGCAGCGGATGCGCGAGGCGCGTGACGCGGGCTCCCCTGCGCACGATCGCGCCCACGGTGAAGCGCTGGAGGTCGAGCGCCTCGAGGTCGACCGCGCGACGCACCGCGGGATACGCGGGGTTGAGCACCTGGAAGCCGCGGTCGAGGCGGAAGCCGTCGACGGTGTCCGTTCGGATCCTGCCGCCCACCGCATCCGCTGCCTCGAGCACGATCACGCTGTGCCCGCGTCGCTCGAGGAGGCCGGCCGCGCGGAGGCCGGCGAGGCCCGCCCCGACGACGATGACGTCGGCATCCATCAGCGCCCCACCAGCCCGAGCTCGTAGGCGAGGATGACGAGCTGCACGCGGTCGCGCGCGCCGAGCTTGCGCAGCAGCCGGCCGACGTGGGTCTTCACCGTCGACTCGGAGAGCACGAAGCGCGCCGCGAGCTCGTCGTTCGAGTCGCCCTCCGCGATCGCGACCAGGAACTCGCGCTCGCGCGGCGTCAGCACGGCGAGCGCCGCCTCGTCGCGCTCGGCCTCGCCTGCGGCCGGCGCGCTCGATGCGAAGCGCTCGAGCATCCGCCGGGTGACCGTCGGCGCGAGCGCCGCGTCTCCCGCGTGCACGGCGCGGATCGCGGCGAGGAGCTCTGCGGGTCGCGCGTCCTTCAGCAGGAACCCGCTCGCGCCGGCGCGCAGGGCCGCGTAGGCGTACTCGTCGAGGTCGAAGGTCGTGAGGACCAGCACCTTCGGCAGCGGGCCCGCGGCACTGATGCGCTCGGTCGCGGCGATGCCGTCGAGGCCGGGCATCCGCACGTCCATCAGCACGATGTCGATGCCGCCCCGCGCCGCGAGCGCCACGGCCTCGGCACCGTCGGACGCCTCCGCGACCACCGCGACGCCCTCCTCCGCCTCGAGGACCATGCGGAACCCGAGGCGCACGAGCGACTGGTCGTCGACGATGGCGATGCGGATGGTCATGGAGCTCCAGTCTCGCTGAGGGTGACGGCGACGCGCCATCCACGCGGCGCCCGCGGGCCGGCGTCGACGAGGCCGTCGAACATCGCGGCGCGCTCCCGGATGCCGATGATGCCGCGCCCGGCGCCCATGGTCGTCGCGGGGGCGCCCGAGCCGTCGTCGAGCACCTCGAGCCGCACCGTGCCGCCCTCGTGCCGCACGTGCACGTCGACCTGCCGCGCATCCGACGCGTGGCGCAGCACGTTCGTGAGCGCCTCCTGCGCGATGCGATGCACCGTCAGCGCGAGCGGCTGGTCGTCGATGGCCGTCCCCGAGGTCGCGAGGCTCACGGGCATGCCCGCGTCGCGGAACGAGGCCACCAGCGCGTGCAGGTCGCCCGACGCGGGCTGCGGCGCGAGCGCGGGATCATCGCCGGGCTCGCGCAGCACCCCGAGCAGGCGTCGCATCTCGGTGAGCGACGAGCGCCCGGTGTCGGCGACGCTGCGCATGGTGGCGCTCGCGCGCTCCGGGTCGCGCGCGGCCTGCGCGGCTGAGCCCTCCGCGAGCGTCACCATCACCGTCAGCCCGTGGCTGACGACGTCGTGCATCTCGCGAGCGATGCGAGCGCGCTCGGCGGCGACCGCGAGGCGCGCCCGCTGGTCGCGGTCGCGGTCGAGGTCGGACGCGCGGGCGATCAGCTGGTCGACGTAGGAGCGTCGGGCTCGCGCCGAGATGCCGAGCAGCACCGCCACGGCGTAGGACGAGATCGCGAGCAGGTTCACCGACACCAGTGGGCCGACCATCGCGGGCTCGAGCGCCGGCAGCACGGCGGTCGCGATCACGGAGCAGACCGCGGCGATGGCGACGGCGAGCCACGCCCGCAGCGCCCGCGCGTGCGCGCCGACGGAGAACAGCGCGACGTAGAGCGCGAGCGCTGCCCCGGCCGAGGCCTCGAAGGGCACGCTCGAGAGCAGTGCGCAGACGACGCTGACGAGCAGCGGCAGGCGTCGGCGCCAGAGCAGCGCCGCGCCGGCGGCGATCGCGACGGCGATCATGCCGAGCCCCTCGCCGAGCAGCGGGGGCTCCCAGGCGTCGAGCGCGGCGCCGATCGCGAGCACCGCGCCGACCGCGATGGCCGGGAGCTGCGGGCAGATCGCCAGCAGCCAGTCGACGAGGCGCGGATGCGCGAGGCCGAAGCGCCGGAGCACCCCGGGCGGTCGCGGCATGCGCACGAGGCCCCCCGCGGGATCGCGGGAGGCCTCGTGGGTCGTGCTCACGTGGGCTGAGCCTACGCGTCGCGGCGCAGCATCGCGGCGGCGGCGCCGAGCAGCGCGACCGCGGGCCAGGCGGCGGTGACGGCGAGCGCCCGCCAGAAGTCCTCACCCGGCTCCGCGCCCGGCAGCGACATCGTGAGGCCCGCGTTCGGCAGCAGGTAGGGCGAGGCCTCCTGCACGAACTCGAAGGGGACCAGGCCGACGACGGTCGGCAGCACCAGCAGCACGCCGAGCGCGATGGCGATGGCGCCGGCGCCCGAGCGGACGAGCGCGCCGATGGCGAGCGAGAAGACCGTCAGCAGCGCGAGGTAGGTGGCTCCGCCGAGGATCGCGAAGGGCGCGTCGAGGCCGATGTCCATCGCGTCCAGCTCGAGGCCGAAGGCGAGCGCGACACCGATCGTCGAGGCCATGCCGATCGCGAGCGCGATGCCGCTGGCCACGAAGGCGATGAGGCCGAGCACGAGCGCCTTGGCGCCGAGCACGGGGAGCCGCCGAGGCACCGCGGTGAGGCTCGAGCGGATCTGCCCGCTGCCGTACTCGCCGGTGATGGCGATGACGCCCAGCACGGCGAAGACGAGCTGCGAGACGAGGAGGCCGGCGGTGCCGAGCGCCGCGACCGGCATGTCGGCGAAGGCGCCCTGCTCGATCGCGCCCTCCGGAGCCGTCGCCAGCGTCGCGAGGCCCGCGAGCGCGCCGAGGCCGGCGGTGATGACGACCGCGATGGCGATGGCCCAGCCGATCGAGCGGACGCTCGTGAGCTTCACCCACTCCGAGCGCAGGACGCCCGCGAAGGTGACGCGGTGCTGCGAGGGGCGGAAGGTGGCGCGGCGGGACTCGGCCTCTGCCGCGCTGGTGGTGGTGGTCATCGGAGCGCCTCCGTCCGGTACTCGACTGCGTCGTTGGTGAGATCCATGTAGCGCTCCTCGAGCGTCGCCCTGCGCGGCGCGAGCTCTTCGAGGCCGATGCCGTTCGCGACCGCGATCTCGGCGATGCGCGGTGCGGGGAGGCCGGAGACGTCGACGGCGTCGGGGGCGACCTGGGTGACGGTGACGTCGGGGCCGGCGAGCAGCTGCGGCAGGCGGTCGACGCCGGAGCCGCGCACGTGCACGTGCTGCGTGCCGCGCTGCGTGAGCATCTCGTCGATCGACTGGTCGGCGAGCACTCGCCCGCGGCCGAGCACCACGACGCGGTCGGCGACCTGCGCCATCTCGCTCATGAGGTGCGACGAGAGGAGCACGGCGCGCCCCTCCCCCGCGAGCGTGCGCAGCAGGCGGCGCACCCAGGCGACGCCCTCGGGGTCGAGCCCGTTGACCGGCTCGTCGAGGATCAGCGTGTGCGGGTCGCCGAGCAGCGCCGCGGCGATGCCGAGTCGCTGGCCCATGCCGAGCGAGAAGCCGCCGACGCGCTTGCGCGCCACAGCCTCCAGCCCTGTCTGCTCGAGCACCTCCCGCACGCGGGCCTTGCCGATGCCGTGGGTGGCGGCCATGCCGAGCAGGTGCCGCTCCGCCGTGCGGCCGGGGTGCCACGCCTTCGCGTCGAGGAGCGCCCCGACCTCCGACAGCGGCGAGCGCAGCTCGCGGTAGGGCACGCCGGAGACGGTGACGGATCCCTGGTCGGGCCGGTCGAGGCCGACGATCATGCGCATCGTGGTGGACTTGCCGGCGCCGTTCGGGCCGAGGAAGCCGGTGACGAGGCCCGGGCGGACCTCGAACCCGACGTCGTCGACCGCGACCTTCGCGCCATAGCGCTTCGTGAGGTGCTCTGCTGTGATCATGCATCCAGCCTGGCGCGCACGCCGCGCGAGCGCGTCAGCCCGGGGGTGGAACCGTGCGACCGCGCCCTGGTACCTGGGTACGACGGCGCGCCGCGCATCCGGACCGCATCATCGGCCGGCGATGCGGTTGAGCGTCGCGAGCAGAGCCGCGAAGGTGGCACGGCCCTCCGGGGTGAGTCGCACCAGCGTCGTGCCGTAGCGGGTGCGGCGCTCCTTGGTGACGGCGACGAGCCCGCGCTCCTCGAGGTCACGGATGATCTTGGACAGATCCGGGGTCGAGAGGCCCGTCGCCTCCTGCAGCCCGGGGTAGTCGGCCTGCTCGACCTGCTGCAGGTGAGCGAGCGTGACGAAGCGCTTGGGTGCGACGAGGTGCGCGTCGAGCTCCTGGAAGGGCATCGGAGACTCAGCGGCGGATGAGCAGGACGAGGTAGTAGGCGAGCCACGCGAGCGGTGCGAGGCCTGCGAAGAGCAGCGCCTCCGGGAACGGGATGACCTCGCCTCGGGTGATGCCTCGCCAGATCGGGATGACCATCCACACGGTGAACACGACGGTGACCATCGCGGCCGCCCGCAGCCGCGGCTCGTTCGCGAGGCGCTGGCGCCGCGCCACCCAGTGGTGGGAGACGACCAGCGCGCCGAGCCCCGGCACGATCGCCCACCACGGGTGGCCAGCGAGCGCGAGCGCCCCTGCGGCGAAGGAGAGCGCGATCGTCGCGAGCGCGCTGAGGTGGTCGATGGCGCCGAGTCGCCGTCGCGGGCGCGGCGGCATCGAGGCGAGGAGGCGCTGCGCCTCGGTCGCCGTCATGGCGTCGGGGGTGGACCTCGGGGTGCCGGTTCGCTCGTCCATGGCCCCACCGTACCCACCACTTGCAGATTGTGCAACTGGTTGCAGCGAGACCGACGTCAGCGCGCCGCCTGCCGTGGTGAGCCGCCGGAACCGGCCTCCCGCAGCGCCGCAGCGAGGTATGGAGCGGTGCGGCTCGCCGAGCTGACCGCGACCTGCACCGGCGTCCCCTCCGCGACCACGGTGCCCCCGGCCGCCCCGGATCCGGGGCCGAGGTCGACGACCCAGTCCGCTTCTGCCACCACGCGCATGTCGTGCTCGACCATGATCACCGTGCTGCCGCCGTCGACGAGGTGGTGCAGGTGCGTCATGAGCCGATCCGCGTCGGCGGGGTGGAGGCCGGAGGTCGGCTCGTCGAGCAGGTAGAGGGTGTCGCCACGCTGCCCCCTGCGCAGCTCCGCGGCCAGCTTCACGCGCTGCGCCTCGCCACCCGAGAGCTCCGTCGCGGGCTGCCCGAGCGCGACGTAGCCGAGGCCGACATCCAGGAGCGCGTCCAGGTGGCGGTGCACGTCGTCGTCCTCGAACCACTCGCGCGCATCCGCGACGCTCATCGCCAGCACATCCGCCACGGTCCTGCCGTCGAGCTCGACCTCGAGCGTCTCGGGGTTGTAGCGGCTGCCCCCGCAGGTGGTGCACGGCGCGTGCACCGTCGGGAGGAAGAGCAGCTCGACCTCCATCGTCCCCTCCCCCTTGCAGGTCGGGCAGCGGCCGGCCGGCAGGTTGAAGGAGAACCGGCTGGCCGAGTAGCGGCGGCGTCGCGCTTCCGGGGTGGCGGCGAAGAGCGCGCGGATGCGGTCGAACAGCCCGGTGTAGGTGGCGACGTTCGATCGTGAGGTGCGGCCGATGGGTCGCTGGCTGACCTGCACGATGCGCCGCAGCCGCTCCCCGGGGCCGCGCGCGCTGCCAGTGGTCGAGGCCTCGGTCGCGATCGCCAGCGGATCGTCGGCCGCAGTCGAGCCCTCGTCGGCGCGCGCCTCGTCGGCGTCCAGCTCGCTCGCGAGGCTCGCCTGCAGCAGCTCGGGCAGCGCCTGGGCGACGAGCGTCGACTTGCCGGAGCCCGACACCCCGGTGACCGCGGTGAGCGCGCCGAGCGGGAAGGCCACCGAGAGGTCGCGGATGGTGTGCCGCGTCACGCCCTGCAGCTCGATCCGGCCGTCGCCCTCGCGCGGGGTGCGCGGGCTACGCGCAGGTGGCGGTGCGTCGAAGAGGTACCGCCGCGTGACCGAGGCCTCAGCGCCTCGCAGCCCGTCGAGCGGACCGGAGTAGACGACCGTCCCGCCCTGGGCTCCTGCGCCCGGCCCGATGTCCACGATCCAGTCGGCAGCACGGATGACGTCGAGCGAGTGCTCGACGAAGTAGACGGTGCTGCCCGAGTCGCGCAGGCGCGCGAGGATGCGCAGCAGCGGCTCGGTGTCGGCCGGGTGCAGCCCCGCAGATGGCTCGTCGAGCACGAAGACGACGCCGAACAGCTGCGAGAGCACCTGCGTCGCCAGCCGCATGCGCTGCAGCTCGCCGGAGGAGAGCGATCCGGTCGTGCGATCGAGCGAGAGCGAGCCGAGCCCGAGGTCGACGATGGGCGCGATGCGGGCGAGCGCCTCGGAGACCAGGCGCCGCGCCGCGAGCAGCTGCTCGGGCGCGAGCGCGCCCGCGCGCCCTTCCCCTCCCTCATGCTCCGCCGCCCACTCCGGGCTCAGCACCTGCTCGAGCAGCGCCGCGACGTCATCGAGCGGCATCGCCGAGAGCTCGACGATGTCGTTGCCCTCGAAGGTGACGGCGAGCGCCTCAGGCTTCAGCCGCTTGCCGCCACAGCTCGGGCAGGCGATCGAGACCATGAAGGACGCCGCCCGCTCGCGCATCCGCGCGCTCTTCGAACCCGCGAAGGTGGACAGCACGTAGCGCCGCACGCCGAGGAACGTGCTCATGTAGCGAGGCTCGACGCCCTCGGCGACCGCCCGCTGCACCTCGGCCGGGGAGCGATCGGTGTAGACCGGCACCTGCGGCGACTCGTCCGTGTGCAGCGCCCAGTCGCGCTGCTCGCGCGTGAGCTCGCGCCACGGGATGTCGATGTCGTAGCCGAGCGAGATGAGGCTGTCGCGCAGCTGCTTGCCGTGCCAGGCGGTCGGCCAGGCGGCCAGGGCGCCCTCGCGGATCGTGAGGGAGTCGTCGGGCACCATCAGCCGCTCCGGCACGTCGTGCACGCGGCCGAGGCCGTGGCAGGTGGGGCACGCGCCCTGCACGGTGTTCGTCGAGAAGTCCTCTGCGAGCAGCATCGGCGCACCCTCGGGGTAGGTGCCGACGCGCGAGTAGAGCATGCGCACGACGTTCGCGATGGTGGTCGCGCTGCCGACGGTCGAGCGGGCAGAGCCGCCGGAGCGCTGCTGCGGCAGCGCCACTGCCGGGGGCAGTCCAGTGATGGCGTCGACGTCGGGGCTGCCCACCTGGTGCATCAGGCGCCGGGCGTAGGGCGCGACCGACTCGAAGTAGCGCCGCTGCGACTCGGCGTAGATGGTGCCGAACGCCAGCGAGCTCTTGCCGGAGCCCGAGACGCCGGTGAACGCGACGAGCGCGTCGCGCGGGATGTCGAGGTCGACGCCCTGCAGGTTGTGCTCCCGCGCGCCGCGGACGCGGACGCGATCGAGGTCTCGCTCCTGCGCCGTCACGCGACGGCTCGGCGGGTCGCCTCGAGGCGCTCGATCGCTTGGTCGATGCGGGAGGCGTCCGTGCCGCGGACGACGATGTTGGTGCCGAAGACCATCCCGTCGTGGAACGGGTAGGAGCCGATGTTGAGGTCGGGCAGCTCGAGCGCCAGCTCGCGCAGCGGCGCCGCGATGCGACCCTCTCCGACGTCGAACCGCAGCTCTCGCGAGCGCACGGGCAGGCCCGCCTCGAGGGTCGGCAGCAGCGCGTCGAGCATGGCCACGAAGATGGCCGGCACGCCCGCCATGACGTGCACGTTGCCGATCGAGAAGCCCGGTGCGCCGCTGATCGGGTTGACGATCAGGTCGGCGCCGTGCGGGATGCGCGCCATGCGCAGGTGCTCGGGCGTCAGCACCCTGCCGGTCCCGACGGCGGCCTGCAGCGCCGCTCGCGCATCATCGCGCACGTCGACCCCGACCCCGAAGGCGCCAGCCACCGCATCCGCCGTGATGTCGTCGTGCGTCGGGCCGATGCCGCCGGACGTGAGCACGTGCGTGTGCGCGGCCCGCAGCGCGTTGAGCGCATCGACGATCACCGCGTGGTCGTCGGGCACCACGCGGATCTCGCGGAGGTCGATGCCGAGTCGCCCCAGCTGGCCGGCGGCGTAGTGGGCGTTGGCCTCGCGCGTGCGGCCGGAGAGGATCTCGTCGCCGATCACGAGCATGGCAGCGGTCGGGTTGGTCATGGCTCCAGCCTGCCCCTCCCGCCTGTGGGAAGCGAATCGCCGAGCTGTACCGGAACGTGCTGGGGGTGCCGCCCGCTGCGCGCAGATCGACCCGCCGCAGCGGGTGCGTTGCGTGCTTGGCTGGGCACCACCCGCGCACGCTCGAGAGGATCATCCGATGCCCACTGCCTACGACTTCGTCCAGGTCGATGTCTTCTCGCCGGAGCCCTACCGGGGCAATCCGGTCGCAGTGATCCACGGCGCAGATGCGCTCGACGCCGCGACGATGCAACGGGTCGCCCGCTGGACGAACCTGTCGGAGACGACCTTCTTGCTGCAGCCGACCTCCCCGGAGGCCGACTACCGGGTGCGCATCTTCACGCCCGGCGGCGAGTTGCCGTTCGCCGGGCACCCCACGCTCGGGTCTGCGCACGCGTGGCTGGAGGCGGGCGGTCAGCCGAAGTCGTCTGATCGCGTCATCCAGCAGAGCGAGGCGGGGCTCGTGCCCGTCCGCCGCGGGGAGCTGCTCTCCTTCGCCGCTCCCCCGATGCGCCGGACCGGCGCGATGATCGAGGCGGAGCTCGCACCGCTGCTCGCCGCGCTCGGCGTCGCGCCGGAGCGCGTGCTCGATCACCAGTGGGTCGACAACGGACCCGGCTGGTGCGTGGTGCGACTGCGCACCGCGCAGGAGGTCCTCGACCTCGACCCCGATCTCTCCGGCATCCCTGAGGCGATGGTCGGCGTCATCGGCGCCTACCCCGCCGGCTCCCCGCACGCCTTCGAGATGCGGACCTTCGCTCCGGGCGTCGGTGTGCCGGAGGATCCGGTGTGCGGCAGCATGAACGCCTCGGTCGGGCAGTGGCTCACGTCGACTGGCGTGGTCGACGGCGACTACGCCGTCTCGCAGGGGCAGAGGCTCGGCCGAGCCGGCAGCATCGCGATCTCGCTGGACGACGACGGCCAGGTCTGGGTGGGCGGCGCGACGACCACCCGCTTCCGCGGCAGTGCGCTGATCTGAGGGCCCGGCTCACTGACGGGGGGCAGCGCGCTCCTGCGAGGCCGCAGGATCGCGCTCGGCAGCCGCGGTCGGTTCGGCCTTGCCGATGAAGCCTTCGCTCGCCGCCCACGATGCGAGCAGCCGAAGCGCGTCGGCGCTCGGCGATCCGGGGACCGCGGGGTAGGTCGTCAGCGTCATCCCGCGGTCGCCGTGCAGCGGCACCGAGAGGTAGTGGAGCTCGAGCGCCCCGACGACGGGGTGCACGAACCGCTTGAGGCCGGCGTAGTGGTGGCGCACGTCGTGGGCCGCCCAGAGGGTGCGGAACTCCTCGCTTCTCATCGACAGCTCGCCGATGAGCGAAGCAAGGCCCGCGTCGTGGGGGTTGCGACCGGCCTCGCCGCGAAGGATCGCGACATTCATGTCAGCGCTGCGCTGCCACTCGGGGAAGTAGGCCTTCGCGCGCGAGTCGAGGAAGATGAAGCGCGAGACGTTGGCCGGCCGCTCGGCGCCCGCGTACATCGGCGAATGGAGCGCATAGCCGAGCTCGTTGCCCGCGACGAGGTCCATGCGATGGTTGAGCACGATCGCGGGTGCGTCGGTGATCGCGTCGAGCAGATAGCGCACCTCGGGCCGCACGTCGGTCGCAAGCGGCTTCCGCTGCACCCGCGGCGAGGCTTGGGATGAGCGGGCGAGGTCGAAGAGGTGCTCCCTCTCGGCGTCGTCGAGGCGCAGCGCGCGGGCGATGGACTCGAGCACTTCGTCGGAGACGCCTTTCAGGTTGCCTCGTTCGAGCCGAGTGAAGTAGTCGACGCTCACGCCGGCGAGCCGGGCCACCTCCTCGCGGCGCAGTCCTGTCACGCGGCGGCGGTCGCCGAAGGTCTCGACGCCGGCTTGCTCCGGCGTGATCCGGGAGCGGCGGCTGACGAGGAACTCCCTGACCTCCGCGCGATTGTCCATGCGATCGACGGTATCTCCCGGACGCCTCGCGAGGGAGGTCCTGCCGGAACCCGTCACAGCGGGGCCCTTCCCCGATCGCGCGCCACGCGGTCGACTGTAGGCACCCATCCGCGCCCGTCTGACGGCGGGCCCCACGAAGGAGCGCTCATGCGAGCAACCATGATGTACGGCGCGGGCGATGTCCGCGTCGCCGAGGTCGCCGATCCCACGATCGTAGAGCCGACCGACGCGATCATCCGCGTCACCTACGCGTGCGTGTGCGGCTCCGACCTGCACCCGTACCACCAGCTCGACGAGACGCCCGAAGGCCGCCCGATGGGCCACGAGGCCATCGGCGTCATCGAGGAGCTCGGCTCCGACGTCGCGTCCCTCTCGGTCGGCGACACCGTCATCGTCCCGTTCGCCTTCTCAGACGGCACGTGCTCGTTCTGCCGCGACGGCATCACCACGTCATGCGTGCACGGCGGGTTCTTCGACGGCCTCGAGACCGGCGCGACCCAGGCGGAGCGCCTCCGCGTCCCGCACGCTGACGGCACGGCCGTCGTCATCCCCGCCGGCACCGACGAGTCGCTCATGCCGTCGCTGCTCACGCTCTCGGACGTCTACCTGACGGGCCACCACGCCGCCGTCCGCGGCGGAGTGGAGCCCGGGAAGACGGTCGCCGTGATCGGCGACGGCGCGGTCGGCCTCTCGGCCGTGCTCGCTGCGAAGCAGCTCGGCGCTGAGACGATCGTCCTCATGGGCCGTCACGAATCGCGCACCGACCTCGGGCGAGAGTTCGGCGCCACCCACGTCGTCGCCGAGCGCGGCGAGCAGGGCATCGCGAAGGTCCTGGAGCTCACCGGGGGCGAGGGTGCGCACGTCGTGCTCGAGGCCGTCGGTCACATGCCTGCCTACGAGCAGTCGTACGGGATCGTCCGACCGGGCGGCACCATCTCGCGCGTCGGCGTGCCGCAGTACGAGGATGCCCCGGTCGGCTTCGCCTCGCTGTTCGGCAAGAACGTGACCCTCACGGGCGGCCCCGCGACCGTCCGCGCCTACCTCGAGGCTGCGCTGCCGCTCGTGCTCGACGGCATCATCGAGCCCGGTCGCGTGTTCGACCGAGAGCTGCCCCTCGACCAGATCCCCGAGGCCTACCGCCTCATGGACTCGCGCGAGGCGCTCAAGGTGCTCATCCGTCCGTAGTCCGCGACGCTGCACGTCGGAGGGCTCGACCATCGGCAGAGCCCTCCGACCCAGGTCGGCCGGTCGGTCGGCCACCGGCGAGGCGCTCCTCCGAGCGGCTCCCGCTCGCAGCGTGACGCAGCCCGTGGCGGGCCGCGCCCGAGCATGGAACAGTGAGGGGATGGCTCCTTCTCGTTCCCCGCTCGCGGAGTCGAGCGCGGTGCAGTCGTCCTGGCCCGCTCGCGCCCGCTACTCCACCCGCAACGCCTGGTCGGGAGCGCTGTTCGGCATCGGCCTCGTGGCGTTCGTCGATGAGGCCGTCTTCCATCAGCTCCTCCACTGGCACCACTTCTACGACCGGGGCACGACCGAGCTCGGCCTCGTGTCCGACGGCCTCTTCCACGCCGTGAGCTGGTTCGCCACGATCGCGGGGCTCTTCCTCCTCGCCGACCTCCGCCGCCGAGGGGCGCTCTGGTGGAAGCGATGGGTGGGCGGGGTGCTGCTGGGCGCCGGTGGCTTCCAGCTGTACGACGGCATCGTGCAGCACAAGCTCCTGGGTCTCCACCAGATCCGCTACGTCGACGATCTGCTCCCCTACGACCTGACGTGGAACCTCGCCGCCGTCGCCCTCGCGATCGCCGGGCTGGTGCTCCTGCTCCTGACCCGGCGGTCCACGGCGCTCTCGCGCGATCCCTCATGACGCTCGCGGCGCCGATGCATCCGCACCACGCGAGCGGGAGCTTCTCGCTCGACCTCGTGCTCATCGGCATCGCTGTCGCCGCAGCGGCGCTCTACGCGCTCGGTGTGATCCGCGCGGGTCGTCGGGGCCGGCGCTGGCCTGCGTACCGCACCATCTGCTGGATCCTCGGGATCGCCGCCGCGACGGTCTCGGTCGCCGGGCCCCTCGCCGCCGCGGCCCACAGCAGCTTCGTCGCGCACATGTGGGCGCACCTGCTGGTCGGGATGCTCGCACCGCTGCTGCTGGTCGCAGCGGCACCAGTGACGCTGGCGCTCCGGGCGCTCGATGTGCTCTCCGCGCGCCAGCTCTCGCGCCTGCTGCGCACGCGTCCTGTCCGCGTCGTCGCGCATCCGCTCACCGCCGCACTGCTCAACGCCGGCGGCCTGTGGCTCATCTACCTGACGCCGCTCTTCGCGTTGATGCAGAGCAGCCAGCTCATGCACGTCGCCGTCCACGCGCACCTGCTGCTGGCCGGCTACCTCTTCACGGCGGCCGTCATCGGCGTCGACCCGAACCCGCACCGCCTGGCTCGTCCCTGGGTCGCCGGCATCGTGGTCCTGACCATGGCATCGCACAGCATCCTCGCGAAGCACCTCTACGCGAACCCACCGGCCGCCGTGCCTGTGCTCGAGGCGCACGACGGCGCCCAGCTGATGTACTACGCCGGGGCCTGGCTCGAAGCCGCGATCGTCGTCATCTTCTGCGCCCAGTGGTACCGAGCCTCAGGGATCCGTGAGCGCCGACGACCCCGATCTGAGCATTCTTTCAATGCGGCCCCGCGCCGCGAGTCGTGAGGGAGCGCCCGTCGACCAGGCGCAAACTCGCACGTGCTGCACTCTTCCGCGGCGATCCCTGACGAGACAGGTACGACGGATGGCTATGCCCTCCATTCACGACACCGCGCCGATGACGCCGAGCCTGCGCATCCGCAAGAAGCAGGTCACGCATCGCGCGATCACTGACGCCGCCCTCGCGCTCGCGAACGAGCGTGGTTTCTCCAACGTCACGCTCGACCAGATCGCGGAGCGCGCCTTCATCTCGGCTCGCACCGTCACCAACTACTTCGCCTCGAAGGAAGCAGCGCTCCTCGCCGCCTTCGACACTCCCTGCGACGACCTGTTCGCGATGCTCGCCGCGAGGCCGGCAGAGGAGCATCCGCTGCGCTCGGTGCAAGCAGCCATCACCGCCGACGTCCGCAGCTGGGATGAGTCCCGCCTCGCGCTGGTCCGCGCAAGGGAGAGCATGCTCGCGCAGAACCCGTCGGTCGCCTCGCTGCAGCTGAGCCAGCTCGAGCGCTTCGGACACGCCATCCACTCGACCCTCGCGCTGCGCGCGGGCACCGACCCCTTCTCCGAGCTCACGTCTCGACTCGCTGCGGGGATCACGGTGATCATCCTGAAGACGGCGACCACCCGCTGGACCGAGGTGCCGGATGATGCGGCCCGCCTTGCTGCACTGCTCGATGAAGCCTTCGACGAGGCAGCGCAGGGCGACCCACTCGCGCTTCCGATCTCGGCGGCGCTGCCGGCCTGACCCGAAGGCCTTCTGGGCTGTCCATGAACGCCTGCGGCCGGAGCCCGGCAGCTCTCGAGCGATTGCCCGAGGAGCCGGGCGCTGCTCAGACGTTGAAGCGGAACTCCACCACGTCGCCGTCGGCCATCACGTAGTCCTTGCCCTCGATGCGCACGCGGCCGGCGGCCTTCGCGTCCGCCATCGAGCCGTGCGCGTCGAGGTCCTCGAAGGAGACGACCTCTGCCTTGATGAAGCCGCGCTCGAAGTCCGTGTGGATGACGCCGGCGGCCTGCGGGGCCGTCCAGCCCTTGCGGATGGTCCAGGCGCGCGACTCCTTCGGCCCAGCCGTCAGGTAGGTCTGCAGGCCCAGCGTCTCGAAGCCGATGCGCGCGAGCTGGCCGAGGCCCGACTCCTCCTGGCCGAGCGACTGCAGCAGCTCCAGCGCCTCGGCGGGCTCGAGGTCGACGAGCTCCGACTCGACCTGCGCGTCGAGGAAGACGGCCTTCGCCGGCGCGACCAGCGCCGCGAGCTCCGCCTTCTTCTCCTCGTCGCCCAGCACGGCCTCGTCGACGTTGAAGACGAACAGCACCGGCTTGGCGGTCAGCAGCCCGAGCTCCTTGATGGGCGTGGTGTCGAAGCCGGCCTGCGAGAGCGTGCGACCCGAGTTCAGGATCTCATCCGCCTCGACCGCCGCGGCGAGCACCGATGCGTCGACCTTCTTGCCCTTGACCTCCTTCTCGAGGCGCGGGATCGCCTTCTCGAGGGTCTGCAGGTCGGCGAGCATCAGCTCGGTGTTGATGGTCTCCATGTCGGAGGCGGGGTCGACAGCGCCGTCGACGTGCACGACGTCGCTGTCGCCGAACCCGCGCACGACCTGCGCGATCGCATCCGCCTCGCGGATGTTCGCGAGGAACTTGTTGCCGAGCCCCTCCCCCTCGCTCGCACCCTTGACGATGCCGGCGATGTCGACGAACGACAGGGCGGCGGGCAGGATGCGCTGCGATCCGTGGATCTCGGCGAGGCGCGTCAGGCGCGCGTCCGGCAGCTCGACCACCCCGATGTTCGGCTCGATCGTGGCGAACGGGTAGTTCGCCGCGAGCACGGTGTTCTTGGTGAGTGCGTTGAAGAGGGTCGACTTGCCCACGTTGGGGAGTCCGACGATGCCGATGGTGAGTGCCACGACAGATCAGCCTAGCGACCGGGCGGTCAGCCGACGGCCAGTCGGATGCTGGGCTCGGCGGGTAGGGTCGCGGCACGGCGCTGCTGCCGTCACCTCGAGCTCGGGAGGCACCATGACGGATGGCACGACGGCGGATGCGCCTGCAGCCCTGCGGGAGCCGACCCGAGACGAGCCTCGAGCCGCGGTGCGCTCGAAGCGGATGTCGCTGGTCGCCGCGTGCCTGCGGAAGGCCGCGGGATGGCGACTGCTCGAACCGGAGGTGCTCGGGCTCGAGCAGCTGGTGCGCCCTGGCGACGTGTGCGTCGACGTGGGCGCCGCCTACGGCATGTACAGCTATCCGCTGGCGCACCTCGTGGGCCCGCTCGGCGCCGTGCACAGCTTCGAGCCGCAGCGGAAGGCGCACGCGCTGCAGCGCGCCGGCAGCGCGCTCGCCGGCGCCGGCCGCATCCACCTCACCCGCTCGGGCGTCGGCCGCGTCGCAGGCGAGGCCGAGATCGTGCTGCCCATCCGCTTCGGCCTCCCCATCCACGGCCACGCGCACATCGGCGACGGCCTCGTCGAGCCCTCACGACCGAGCCGCTGGCACTCGCGCACCAAGCGCATCCGGGTGCCCGTCACCACGATCGACGAGGTGTGCGCGGCGCGCGGCATCGAGCGCGTGCACTTCATCAAGGTCGACGTCGAGGGCTTCGAACCGGGCGTCGTGCAGGGCGCGGCCGAGGTGATCCGCCGCGACCGGCCGAGCTTGCTGCTCGAGATCGAGGATCGCCACCTCGAGCGCTACGCGACGACCGCCGCCGACTTCGCCGCCAGCCTGCTCGCGCTCGGCTACGCGATGCACGTCTGGCGGGCGGGGCGATGGCAGCGCGTCGACCGCGTCGAGCGCGGCACGCGCAACTACCTCTTCGCGACCGACGCGGCTTGGGGTCGCACCGCCTGACCGCCGCGCGCCCGTCGTTCATCCAGGTGATCCGCGTAGCGTCACCAGGACACCGCCGCGCGACGCTCCGCCGCCGGCGACGACCGAAGGGCGATGCACCATGGCCGCTGACCAGACCGACCCCGACTACGACCGCCGACAGGGCGACCCCGTGGACCACGAGCAGGCACCCGCCGACAGCGGCTCGGCCAGCTCGTTCGCCTCGCGCCACAACGAGTTCGCGCCCGAGGACGGCCACGACGCCGCCGCGCACGACCCCAAGACCGGCGCGCCCGTGCACGGCGACGGCACTCCCGTCGAAGCGGAGCCGGTGCACTGGGACAAGGGCGAGGCCAGCGGGCAGGATCCGGCCGCGCAGGCGGTCGAGGACGACGACGCCCCGCACGAGCGCGAGCGGGCCGGTGACGGGCAGGCTCGCGAGGCGCACCCCGACCACGTGCCGCAGCGGACGGAGCCCCACGAGGGCGCCAGCCACCTCGACGAGGCGGAGCCGGGCACGAAGGCCGAGCACTGAGCATCGACACCGGGAGCGCCGGCGGCCCCGCCCGCCGGCGCTTCGTCGTGCGCGGCAGCGTGCAGGGCGTGGGCTTCCGCATGGCCGCCGCGGCTGAGGCGCGCCGCCTCAGCGTCGCCGGCAGCGTGCGCAACCGCTTCGACGGCACCGTCGAGGCCGAGGTCGAGGGCACTGCGGATGCGGTGGCCGCCATGGGAGCGTGGCTCGCGCAGGGCCCGCCCTCGGCCCGCGTCGACAGCGTCGAGGCGGATGAGCTGGAGCTGCGCGGCGAGAGCGGCTTCCGCATCGCCTGACGCGCAGCGCGGCAGGTCGGGGTGCGCAGTCGCGCCCGGTCATGGCGCGGTGCACTGCGCGACGCGCGCAACCGCGACGCGCTCGCTTGCGCGCTTCGCGCATCCGTTGCATGCTCGTGGGAGCCGCGCGATCCGCGGTACCCAGCACTCAACGAGGAGAGCACCATGAGCGCCATCCCTGAGTTCTCGCACGAGCGCGTCCTGACATCGCAGGGCGCCCGCAGCGGGCTCGTCATCACCGTCGCACTGCACTCGAGCGCACTCGGCCCCGCGCTCGGCGGCTGCCGGATGTGGACCTACCCGACCTGGGCCGAGGGCCAAGCCGACGCCCTGCGCCTCTCTGCGGCAATGACCCTCAAGAACGCCGCCGCAGGCCTCGATGCTGGCGGCGGCAAGTCGGTCATCGCCCTGCCCGCCGGCGAACGCGTCGACAGCGAGCGCCGCCGCGCGGCCCTGCTCGACCTCGGCGATCTCGTCGAGACGCTCGACGGCCGCTACCGGACGGCCGAGGATGTCGGCACCACCGAGCACGACATGGTCGTCGTGCGCGAGCGCACCGAGCACGTCGTCGGCCTGCCCGCCGCGAAGGGCGGCGCGGGCGAGCCCGCCGGCGCCACTGCGCTCGGCGTCTACTCGTCGGTCGCACCGACGCTCGAGGCGGCGTTCGGCTCGGCCTCCATCGAGGACCGCTCGTTCGTGATCTCGGGGCTCGGGCAGGTGGGCGGCCGTCTCGCGCGCATGCTCGCCGGGCACGGCGCGCGCCTGCTCGTCACCGACATCGACGACCGCAAGCAGGCCCTGGCGCGCGAGATCGGCGCCGAGTGGATCGCGCCCGAGCACGCGCTCACGACCGCCGCCGACGTGCTCGTGCCGGCCGGCCTGGGCGGCATCCTCACCGACGCGACGATCGACGCGCTGCCCGTTCGGGCGGTCGTCGGCCCGGCCAACAACCCGCTCGCCGAGCACTCCGGCGCCGAGCGGCTGCAGCAGCGCGGCATCGTCTACGCCCCCGACTTCGTCGTGAACGCCGGCGGCGTCATCCACCTCGAGGGCATCGCGGGCGGGCTCGAGTGGCCGGCGATCGCCGAGCGCCTCACCGGCATCGGCGACACGCTGCGCGAGGTCTTCACGAGCGCCCGCGAGCGCGGCACCACGCCGCTCGCCGCGGCCGAGGCGATCGCCAACGCGCGCATCGACGCGGCGCGGGCGCGGCAGTCCGTGGCCGCCTAGGCCTCAGCGCTGGGCCGCTCGGCGGGAGCGGAATCGGCCACCGCTTGCAGGCGCGCGACATACGCGCTCCACCACTGCGCGTCCCGCTCCGGCAGGTTCGAGACGCCATCCCGCAGACCGGCAGCACCATCGAGGCTCTCGCGCACGATGTCGGCGTGCCCTGCGTGGCGCGCGACCTCGGCGATCATGTGCACGAGCAGGCGCTGCAGCGTCGTGTCGCCGCGGTCGCCCCACCAGGGCACGTGCGCGGGGGCGTCGAGCGGCAGCGCGGCGATGGATGCGTCGGCGTGCGCCCAGGCGCGATCCCAGAGGCCCAGCACCGACGCCTGCGACTCATCGGCCGCGGCCCACATGTCGGCGTTGTCCTCGGCAGCGTCGTCGTTCCAGGCGAGGCTCTCGGGGAACGGCGGGCCGACGCACACGCCGAAGTAGTCGGAGGCGACGGTCGCCACGTGCTTGACGAGCCCCAGCAGGTTGGTGCCGGTCGGCGTCATCGGCATGCGCAGCTCGCGCTCCGAGAGCCCCTCGAGCTTCCAGCGCAGCGCATCGCGCTGGACGGTCAGAGAGCGCTGCAGGATCTCCTCGGCGTCGTCGCTCATGCACGCATGATGGCAGACTCGCCCCATGCACGAGGAGATGCTGCAGGGCACCTGGCACGTCGTGGCGTCGAGCCTCACGATGTGGCAGCGCCGCAGCGAGCCGAGCATCACGTACGCGCCACTGCCGGACGGCCGCATCAGCGACACCGTCCTGTCGCGCGGGCGGCGCGGCTGGAGCACCATCGTCGGCATCGATGCGCTGCAGCCCGACGGCTCGCTCGAGTGGCGAGGCGTGCAGCCGCTCACCCTGCTCGTGCGCAGCCGCTGGCGCGTGCTGCTGCACGACGGGCGCTTCGCCGCGATCCGCTTCGAGCGCACGCCCTTCACCGAGGCCGGCATCGACATCCTCGCGCGCGATGCGAGCGCGAGCACGGATGCGGTGGCCGAGATCGCGCGCCGCCTCTCGGCAGAGCCCTCCGCGGCCGACCTCGTGCACCGTCTGCGTGCACCCAAGGGGCGCTGAGCAGCACACCGCCGACTCTGGCTCCACGCCCATGGCGCGTGCAGGATGCGCGCGTACGGTCGGCCGTGCGCGGCGACCGCGCTGCGCGGAACGGAGTGACGAGCATGCACGAGAGCAACCAGCACGACCAGGCCCGTCAGGGGCAGGAGCACGACGCCCCGGCCCAGGAGGACTCGGTGGTCGACAGCGGCGCCGAGAGCGGCGGCACGGTGCAGCAGCCCGACCCGGCGGTCGGCGAGGACGCCAAAGAGAATCCGGTCGAGGGCTTCGATCCTGAGAGCGAGAGCTCCGGAGCCTGACGCGGCTGAGGCCTCAGGCCCCGGCGGCGGATGGAGCCGAGCGAGCGACGCGTCAGGCGGCGCCGTCGCCCTCCATGAGCGCGATCACGTTGCCGCCGGGGTCCGTCGTCCACGCGATGTCGGGGCCCATGCCACGGGCGATGCCGCGCTCATCCTGCTCGAAGCCCTCGTAGCGCTGGAAGGCGACGCCGCGCGTGACGAGTTCGTCGACCGCTGCCCGCAGGTCGGGCACGACCAGGTTGAGGATGGTGAACACCGCCGGCTCGTGATCCTCCTTCGGATACGCGAGCACGACGGTGCCGCCCGGCAGCGTCAGGTGCAGCATCCCGTGGTCCTCCGCCACCTGCAGCTCGAGCACCTCGCTGTAGAACTCCCTCGCCGCTGCCACGTCGGGCACGGCGAAGCCGCTGAAGCCATCGTTGTAGTGCATCCGGCACCTCCCGCGGGCATCCTCCTCTCGGTCCGCCTCGGACACAAGGCCCGCTCAGCGGTGACGGCGCGACGCTCGGCCCACGCTGAGGTGCGCCACCTAGGGTCGGGATGCGCGACCACGTCGTCGCGCTGACGAAGGGAAGCACATGAGCGACCAGCACCAGCACACCCCCGCCGACAGCGACGGCCAGACGGGACCCGACGGCGCGATGGGCGGCGACTACGGCGACCCCGGCGAGGCGGAGAGCCTCGTGGGTCAGCCGGTCGAGGAGACCGGCGCCGACGAGAACGAGCCCGCGGAGGGCGAAGCGCCGCAGGAGCCGACCGACCGCTAGGCCGGCCAGCGCACCGCACCCTCGACGACGACCGCGGTCTCGCTCAGCGGGTGCGGTGCGAGCCGGCCGTCGTGCATGAGGTGACGCACGTCGACGCCGTGCAGCACCGTCGCGACGTCTGCGACGACGCGTCGATGGCAGCGCCACCACACGGCTTCCGAGCAGAGCACCGCGACGCGCCGCTCCGCCGCCTCGGCGAGCACGGTCTCGAGCCCCGCGCCGAACTCCGGCGTGCGGGTCCACGCCGCGTAGGCGCGGAACGCCGCGACGCGCCACCAGTCGTCTGGCGACTCGGCGTCGTCCGCGACCGACAGGCGACGACGCCCGCCGAGCCGCTCCTCCCACCGCCAGGCGATCCCGCCGGCAGCGAGCTCGTCCTCGATCGCATCCCGCGACGCGGCCGGGTTCGCCTGCGAGCCGGGGAAGCGGCGGATGTCGACGACGAGCTCGACGCCGGCGGTGCCGAGCACCGCACGGAGCGCATCCCCGTCGAGGCGTCCGTGGCCGACGGTGAGCAGCTGGAGCGCTATCGCTGCGCCTCCAGACCCAGCTCGATGAGCTCGGTGATGAGGTCGCTGTAGGCGATGCCGCTGGCCTCCCAGACGACGGGGAACATCGAGATCGAGGTGAACCCGGGCATCGTGTTCACCTCGTTGAGCACGATGCCGCCGTCGGGCGTGACGAAGAAGTCGACGCGGGCGAGCCCCGATCCGTCGATCGCCTCGAAGGCGCGGATGGCCGCATCCTGCAGAGCCTCGATCGTCGCCTCGTCGAGGTCGGCGGGGCACTCGGTGCGTGCCGTCGCGAGGCCGCGGTACTTCGCGTCGAAGTCGTAGAACGTGCCCTCGTCGAGCACGATCTCCCCCGGCAGCGAGGCGCGGGCACCGTCGCCGGCGCGGCCGCCGAGCACGCCGACCTCGACCTCCCGGCCAGCGACCCCCGACTCGACGAGCGCTCTGGTGTCCTCGGCGAGGGCCAGCTCCATGGCGCGGTCGAGCTCGGCGGCCGTAGCGACGCGGCTCACGCCCACCGATGATCCTGCGCGCGCGGGCTTCACGAAGACGGGGAAGGTCAGCTCGCCAAGTCGCGCCCGCACCGCCTCGGGGTCGCGCGCCCACTGCTGGCGCGAGACCGTGACCCACGGCGCCACCGCGATGCCGGCGTGCTCGATGACGGTCTTCGCGAAGTGCTTGTCCATCGCGACCGCGCTCGCCAGCACGCCGTTGCCGACGTAGGGCACGTCGATGAGGTCGAGCAGGCCCTGCACCGTGCCGTCCTCGCCGAATCGGCCGTGGAGGATCGGGAGCACGACGTCGACGTCGCCGAGCTGCCGGACCGCACCCGAGGCATCCGTCACCGACAGCGCGCGCGAGGCGATCGAGCCCGGCAGCTGCACCGCGTCGCCCTCGACGACCTCCGGCACGCGCTCGAGCGCGAGCGGCGCGGGATCGTCGGCCTGGAGCACGAAGCGGCCGTCGCGGGTGATGCCGATCGGCACCACCTCGAAGCGCTCGCGGTCGATGTGCTCGAGCACGCTGCCTGCGGTCGCGCACGAGATCGTGTGCTCGCTCGAGCGGCCGCCGAAGAGCAGCGCGACGCGGGTCCTGCGGCCGGATGCGGATGGGGAGAGCTCTGCCACGGTCATTCCTCGATCGGCTCGTCGTCGGTCGTCAGGTGCGGTGCGATGTCCCGCGGATCCATCTGCCCGTCGAGCACGAGCTTCACCTGCTCGAGGATCGGCATCCGCACCCCCTTGGCAGCCGCCAGCTGCGCCACCGGATCGACGGAGGCGAGCCCCTCGGCCACCTGCTCCATGCGAGCGATGACGTCGGTGCGCGAGTAGCCCATGCCGAGCAGCCGGCCGGCGGTGAAGTTGCGCGACAGCGGCGAGGCGCAGGTGGCGATGAGGTCGCCGAGGCCCGCGAGCCCGCGCAGCGTCTCGCGCTCCGCGCCGTGTGCCACGGCGAAGTCGGTCACCTCTGCGAGGCCGCGCGTGATGATCGAGGCCTTCGTGTTCTCGCCGTAGCCGACGCCGTCGACGATGCCGATGGCGAGGGCGACGAGGTTCTTCAG
Source organism: Agrococcus sp. Marseille-P2731 (assembly GCF_900117395.1). Taxonomy (GTDB): domain Bacteria; phylum Actinomycetota; class Actinomycetes; order Actinomycetales; family Microbacteriaceae; genus Agrococcus. The sequence goes on from NZ_FPEG01000003.1 coordinate 86,787, forward strand.
CACTCCCCCGAACTCGGTGCCGATCACGTCGGTGTTGATGAAGGAGTGGAAGTAGTCGTTGCGGGCGCGCTTGGCGACCGCGCGCGCGGTCTCGGCGCTCGCCGACGACACCACGGCGGCGGTCGGCTGCTCCTGCGCGATCTCGAGCGCGAGGTTCGGCCCCGAGACGACCGCGATGCGCTCCACCCCGAGCCCCAGCTCCTCGGCGATGACCTCGCTCATGCGCATGCGCGAGCCGGCCTCCACGCCCTTCATGAGGCTCACGATCGGCGCGCCGGGCTCGATCGCATCGCCGTGCTCGCGCAGCAGCAGCCGCAGCTGCTGGCTCGGCACGGCGAGGTAGACCTGGGATGCGCCTGCCAGCGCCGCGCGCACATCGCTCGTCGCGTGCAGGGTCGCGGGCAGCGTGATGCCCGGCAGGTAGCGGGTGTTGCGCCGTGCCTCGTCGATCTCTCGCGCCGCCTCGGGCCGGCGCGCCCAGAGCACCGTCTCAGCACCGCCGTCGGCCAGCGCCTTCGCGAACGTCGTCCCCCAGCTGCCGGCGCCCAGGACGACGGCGTCAGCCATCGGTGCGCTCGTCGTCGGCCGCACCCGGTGCCGTGCCCGGCGCATCCCGTCGGTGGTCGAACCTGCCGATCTCGCTCTGGCCGTGCTTGGAGGGGTCGTGGCGCTCAGCCGGGGGCGCCTCGCCGCGCAGCTCGCCGAGCAGTGCCGCGATCGCCGCCATCACGCGGTCGGTGGCGGCGGTCATCGCCTGCTGGTCGGTGCGGCCGGCGAACTCCGACAGGTCGACGGGCGGGCCGAAGAGGATGTGGATGTGCTTGCGCGGGAACGGATGGATGCGCTTGCCGTAGCGCGGCATCAGGTGCTGCGTGCCCCAGTGCGCGGCGGGGATGAGCGGCACGCCCGCTTCGAGCGCCATGCGCACGGCGCCGGTCTTGCCGCGCATCGGCCACAGGTCGGGGTCGCGCGTCAGCGAGCCCTCGGGGTAGATGATGACGCCCAGCTCGTCGCGCACGACCGTGCGCGCCGCCTCGAGCGACTGGCCGTGCGCGCTCGGGCGGCCGCTGCGCTCGACCGGGATCTGCCCTGCGGCGCGCAGGATGCGCCCGACCACGGGGATCTCGAACAGGCTCGCCTTCGCCATGAAGCGCGGGATGCGGCCCGACTTGTAGATCGCGACCGCCATCACGAGCGGGTCGATCTCGCTGTAGTGGTTCGGGGAGATGACGAACGCGCCGCGCGCGGGCACGTGCTCGTTGCCGCGGATGTGCAGCTTCGTCATCGCCGCGATGGCCGGCAGCACCGCAGCCGCGAGGCCGCGATACACCGGCGTGCGCTCGTGCTTCGGAGGCTTGCCGGGCAGGCCCATCAGCCCTCCACGTCGAAGTCTGCGCCCAGCGTCTCCAGCTTCTCGATGAAGCGCTCGTAGCCGCGGGCGATGATCCCCACGTTCGAGATGCGGCTCGTGCCCTCTGCGGTCAGCGCCGCCACGAGGTGGCTGAAGCCGCCCCGCAGGTCGGGCACGGTCACATCCGCGCCGTGCAGCTCGACGGGGCCGGCGATGACCGCCGAGTGCTCGTAGTTGCGCTGGCCGAAGCGGCAGGCGTGGCTGCCGAGGCAGTCGGTGTGGATCTGGATGCGCGCGCCCATCTCGACCAGCGCCTCCGTGAACCCGAAGCGCTGCTCGTACACGGTCTCGTGCACGATCGAGATGCCGTTCGCCTTCGCGAGCGCGACCACGAGCGGCTGCTGCCAGTCCGTCATGAAGCCGGGGTGCACATCCGTCTCGACCACGACGGGCTTCAGGTCGCCGCCGGGGTGCCAGAAGCGGATGCCGTCGTCCTCGATCTGGAAGGCGCCACCGGCCTTGCGGTAGACGTTGAGGAACGTCGTCATCTCGGGCTGGCGCGCGCCCTCGAGGAAGATGTCGCCGCCGGTCGCGAGCGCCGCGCACGCCCAGGAGGCGGTCTCGTTGCGGTCGAAGAGCGCGGTGTGGCTGTAGCCGACGAGCTTCTCGACGCCCTCGATGCGGATGGTGCGGTCGGTGTCGACCTGGATCTCGGCGCCCATCTTCTGCAGGATCGCGATGAGGTCCATGATCTCGGGCTCGACCGCTGCGTTCGTGAGCTCGGTGCGGCCGCGCGCGCGCACGGCGCCGAGCAGCACCTGCTCGGTGGCACCGACCGAGGGGTAGGGCAGATCGATCTTGGCGCCGTGCAGGCCGTTCGGAGCGGTCATGCGGATGCCGCTGGGCAGCTTCTCGACGACGGCGCCGAAGTTGCGCAGCACCTCGAGGTGGAAGTCGATCGGTCGGTCGCCGATGTGGCAGCCGCCGAGGTCGGGGATGAAGGCCTCGCCGAGCTGGTGCAGCAGCGGGCCGCAGAACAGGATCGGGATGCGGCTGGAGCCCGCATGCGCGTTGATCGAGGTCTCGTGCGCCGTGCGCACGTTGGCCGGGTCGAGGCGCAGGGTGTCGCCGTCGCGCTCGACCGTGACGCCGTGGAGCTCGAGCAGGCCCTGCACGACGCGCACGTCGCTGATCTGCGGCACGCTGCGCAGCTCTGACGGGCCCTCGCCCAGCAGCGACGCGACCATCGCCTTCGTGACGAGGTTCTTCGCGCCCTTCATCTGGATGCGGCCCTGCAGCGGCTTGCCGCCGCGGACGGTGATGCGGTCGACGTTCATGCCGACTGCTGCGCCAGCGCTCTTGCTGAACTCGGTCAGATTCACTGGGTTCCTTCCCTGACGGGCTGCGTCGTGGGCATCCACGCCGGTCGGTTCGCCTCGAAGGCCGTGATGGCGGCTTCGTCGCGGAGGGTCAGGGCGATGTCATCGAGCCCTTCGAGCAGGCGCCAGCGAGTGTAGTCGTCGATCTGGAAGGGATGCGCGACGCCGTTCGCCGTGGCGGTGCGCGCCTCGAGATCGGCCGTGACCTCGGCGCCGGGCGCCTCGCGCGCGATCGCCCACAGCGCCTCCATCGTCTCCTCGGAGATCTGGCCGACGAGCAGCCCCTGCTTGCCGGCGTTGCCGCGGAAGATCTCGCCGAAGCGCGGGCCGAGCACGGCGCTGAAGCCGAAGTCGCGCAGCGCCCAGACGGCGTGCTCGCGGCTCGAGCCGGTGCCGAAGTCGTGCCCGACGACGAGGATGCCGCCGCGCTTGAAGGGCTCGCGGTTGATGACGAAGTCGGGATCCTGCCGCCACGAGTGGAAGAGGGCGTCGTCGTAGCCGGTCTTCGTGACGCGCTTCAGGAACACCGCGGGGATGATCTGGTCGGTGTCGACGTTCGACCGCTCGAGCGGCACGATGGGGCCCGTCAGGGTGCTGATCTTCTCCATGCTCAGGCCTCCTCGGCCGTCGGCTGCTGCGGATCGACGATCTGCATCTCGTCGGCGCTCACGTTCTGCGGGTCGCGCCGGGCGGGCGCCTGCCCGTCGCCCTGCAGGTCCCAGGGGCTCGAGAGCGTGCCGCGGATCGCGGTCGCCGCAGCGACGAGCGGCGAGACCAGGTGGGTGCGCCCGCCCTTGCCCTGGCGCCCCTCGAAGTTGCGGTTCGAGGTCGACGCGCAGCGCTCGCCTGGCGCGAGCTGATCGGGGTTCATGCCCAGGCACATCGAGCAGCCGGCGAAGCGCCACTCGGCACCGAAGTCCTTGAACACCTTGTCGAGCCCGAGCGCCTCGGCCTCGAGGCGCACCCGAGCCGAGCCCGGCACGACCATGACCTTCACCCCATCCGCCTTCTGCTTGCCGCGGATGATCTCGGCGGCAGCGGTAAGATCCTCGACGCGCGAGTTCGTGCACGAGCCGATGAAGACGGTGTCGACCGGGATGTCCTTGAGCTTCGTGCCGGGGCGGAGGTCCATGTACTCGAGCGCGCGCTCTGCGGCTGCGCGGTCGGTCGGGTCGGTGAACGACTCGGGCGAGGGCACCTCGCCGGAGAGCGAGACGCCCTGGCCGGGGTTCGTGCCCCAGGTGACGAAGGGCTCGAGCTCGTTCGCGTCGAGGAAGATCTCGGCGTCGAAGACGGCGTCGTCATCGGTCGGGAGGGTGCGCCAGTAGTCGAGCGCTGCCTCCCAGTCGGCGCCCTTCGGCGCGTGCGGCTTGTCCTTGACGTAGGCGAAGGTCGTCTCGTCCGGGGCGACCATGCCGGCGCGGGCGCCGGCCTCGATCGACATGTTGCAGATCGTCATGCGGCCCTCGACCGAGAGCGAGCGGATCGCGCTGCCGCGGTACTCGAAGACATAGCCCGCGCCGCCGCCCGTGCCGATCTGGGCGATCACGGCGAGGATGATGTCCTTCGCGGTGACGCCGGGGCGCAGCTCGCCCTCGACGTTCACGGCCATGGTCTTGAAGGGCTTGAGCGGCAGCGTCTGGGTCGCCATGACGTGCTCGACCTCGCTCGTGCCGATGCCGAACGCCATCGCGCCGAACGCCCCGTGCGTCGAGGTGTGCGAGTCGCCGCAGACGACCGTCACGCCGGGCAGCGTGAGGCCCAGCTGCGGACCGACGAGGTGCACGATGCCCTGCTCCTTGTCGCCGAGCGAGTGGATCCGCACGCCGAACTCGGCGGCGTTGTGGCGCAGCGTCTCGATCTGCTTGCGGCTCGTCGGATCCTGGATCGGCTTGTCGATCTCGAGCGTGGGGGTGTTGTGGTCCTCCGTCGCGACGGTGAGGTCGGTGCGACGCATCGGCCTGCCGGCCTGGCGGAGGCCGTCGAAGGCCTGCGGGCTCGTCACCTCGTGGACGAGGTGGAGGTCGATGTAGATGAGGTCGGGTGCCCCGTCGGCACCCTTGACGACGACGTGGTCGTCCCACACCTTCTCTGCGAGCGTCTTGCCCATATCGATCTCCCCCAACACGGCCGGGCCCCGTCGTGCCCGTCTGCCAAGTCTACGCGTGGGCCTGTGCTGGCCCCCTGCAGGCGAACGCGTCGGCGGGTGCGCGTGTTCCCGTCGCCCCCGCTCGAAGCCCTGGTGGTGCACCGGCGCAGGCGGCACGATGGGGGCATGATCGCTCACTCCTCCCCCGCCGGTGCCACGCAGCCGGCGGGCTCCCGCACGCCCGTCACCGTCGCCGTCACCGGCGGCGCCGGCCAGATCGGCTACCAGTTGCTGTTCCGCATCGCTGCGGGCGACATGCTCGGGCCCGACCAGCCCGTGCGCCTGCGGATCCTCGAGGTCGAGCCGGCGCTGCCGGCGCTCGAGGGCGTCGTGATGGAGCTGCACGACGCGGCCTTCCCACTGCTGGCCTCCGTCGACACGACGGCGGATGCGGCGGTCGCCTTCGAGGGCGCAGATCACGCGCTGCTCGTGGGCGCGCGGCCGCGCGCGAAGGGCATGGAGCGCTCCGACCTGCTCGCGGCCAACGGGGCGATCTTCGCCGCGCAGGGACGCGCGATCCAGGAGGGCGCGAGCGACCGCATCCGCATCACCGTGACCGGGAACCCGGCGAACACCAACGCCCTGATCGCAGCCGCCGCGGCGCCTGACATCCCGCGCGAGCGCTTCTCAGCGCTCACCCGGCTCGACCACAACCGCGCGATCGCGCAGCTCGCCGCGAAGACCGGCGCCGCGGTCGCCGACGTGCGTCGGATGATCGTGTGGGGCAACCACTCGGCGACGCAGGTACCCGACGTGACGCACGCGCTCGTGGCGGGTCAGCCCGCTGTCGACCTGGTCGAGCGCGAGTGGGTCACAGACCAGTTCGTGCCGACGGTGGCGAACCGGGGCGCTGCGATCATCGAGGCGCGCGGGGCGTCGTCGGCGGCGTCGGCCGCCTCGGCGACGGTCGACCACGTGCGCGACTGGGCGCTCGGCACGGCCGACGGCGACTGGACGTCGATGTCGGTGCTCTCTCGCGGCGAGTACGGGGTGCCGGAGGGGCTCGTGTCGTCGTTCCCCGTCACCGTGGCCGGCGGCGAGTGGTCGATCGTCGAGGGGCTCGCGATGGATGCCGACGTGCGCGCGCAGCTCGACCGCTCGGTCGCGGAGCTCACCGAGGAGCGCGAGGCGGTGCGGGCGCTCGGCCTGATCGGCTGACCGGGCGCACCCGCTGGGCTGGCGGCTCAGCGCAGGATGTCGCCGAGCCAGTTGCGGCCGCCGCGCTGGTTGCCGCGCTGGCCGCCCTGCTGACCGGCGCGCTGCTGCACGGTGCGGATGACCTTGTCGGCGATGCGGCCGACGGTGTCGCTGGAGCCCTGCTGGCCGGGCTGCTCCTGTCCGTGCGACTGCTGGCCGTACGGCTGCTGCTGGCCGTGCATCGGCTGGCCGTAGGGCTGCTGGCCGTGCGGCTGCTGCGGCTCGTAAGGCTGCTGCGCGAACTGCTGCTGCTCGGCGCCACCAAGACCCTGCTGCTGCGCGCGGTCGATCAGCTTGTCGAGCTCACCCCGGTCGAGCCAGATCCCCCTGCACTCCGGGCAGTAGTCGATCTCGATGCCGCTGCGCTCGCTCATCACCAGGGTCGCTGCGTCGTTCGGGCACTGCATGAGGGGTCCTCTCGTCAGAAGACTCCAGCATCGCCGCGTCGCCTATGCGTCGGCCCGGTGCCACTGCGTCGGCTCGGTGCCTCGCGGCGCAGCGAGGCAGCGGGCGGCGGCGCTGGTGGCGTCCCCAGACGAGGACGCATCGGGGAATCGTCTCGAGACGAGGACGGAATGCGCAGACAGCTGCACATCGTCCTCGATTCGTGACAGGTGCCGACCGCCGGCCCACGACTGGCCGCCCACGGTTGGGCGACCGCGGCTAGCCGTCCGCACCGGGATGCGTCCTCAGCTCGCGGAGGCCTGCTCCCCCACCCGACCGGGCCTCCCCTGCGACAGCACCAACGAGATCGTCGCCATCGTCCGCGCGATGTCGTGCACGACCTCCGCATAGCCGAAGCGCAGCCCACGATCGCCCTGGTCCGTGATCGCACGGTCGCGTCGTCGATCCTTCGCCGCCTGGCGAGCGTTGTCGTGCCACTCGTCGCCGTCGGCCTCGACGTACAGCCAGCCGTCGATCAGCAGATCGCTGAAGCTCCCGCCCGGCGCCGGCACCTGCGACTCGACGCTCCAGCCGCGTTCCAAGCACGGCACGCGCACGAGCGACTCCAGCCCTGAACCCGCGTGCCGGTCGAGCATCCTCCGCCATCGCGCGCACCGCTTGGGCAGCTTCCCGAACAAGCGGTCGAGCTCCGGTTCACCGATCAGGCCGCGGTGCAGCGCGCTGTCGATCGACGCGATCGCGTGTGGCGCCTCCACGCGGCGCGCGTGCTGCGCCAGCGCATCGACGATGCTCACGCGCCATGGGCGAGCATCCGCCTCGTAGTCCTCCCAGATGCGGTCGCCGACGCTCGTCGCTGCCACGCCGCGCGTCGGTCTGGTGGCGATCTGCAGGCGTGGCTGCTCGGTCACCCAGACGCCGAAGCTGCCCAGTGCGGTCGCGCCGCCGAGCACGCCGTGCGCTTCGAGCGCCGCCCTGATCTCGGCGTCGGCCTCGCGCGGCATCACCCAGCTGCGGCCGACCGCTTGCACGCCGCCGCCCTCGATCGCCCGACGGATCTGCCTCGGCGTGTGCCCCAACGCCCGCAGTGCGGTGCGCGTCATCGCGCCGCCCGCGGCCGTCAGATCGAGCTCGATGTCGCGCATCCGGGCACTCTGCACGCGGCGGCGCGGGGGCGCGGGATGCGGTGGGGCGGCTGTGGAGGGCGAGGAATGCGGGAGCCGTGCTGGGCGCGGGACTCGCGGCTGCGCGGAGCGCAGGTCCCAGGGCCGCGAAGCGGACGGCACGCGGGATGGCTACGGAGAGAGCGGAGCACCCGGGCGCGGGCGCCGCGGGCGGTCGTTGCCCGCGGCGGGCCGAGCGCACCGAGATGAGGACGTGAGCTGACGAAGTGGCCATTCGATCCTCTGCTGGGTGCGGATCCGCGATGCATCCTCTATCCGGGACCGCGGCGGCGCCTTACGGCGGGCGGCGGCGGAGGGCCACGGGCGCTGACGCGCACGGCCCTTGCCCGCCGCATCCGACGACCGTATGCTCGTAGCAATAATCGAAGCGTGTGTTCAGATAGAGAACACCCGTCGTGACGAAGACGTCCGTCGTCTCACACAGGAGTGAGGAAGCCCGTGCAGTTCCACCACCACGGTTACGTGTCCACCGACCCGCGCGTGCAGCCCGCCGCCGGCATCGGCCTCGATCGGCCCGCCGAGCTGCCCGACGAGGTCGACGTGCTCATCGTCGGCTCGGGCCCCGCCGGCATGATCGCGGCCGCGCAGCTCGCGCAGTTCCCCGCCGTCAACGTGCGCATCGTCGAGCGCCGCCCGGGCCGGCTCGAGATCGGCCAGGCCGACGGCATCCAGGCGCGCAGCGTCGAGACCTTCCAGGCGTTCGGCTTCGCCGAGAGCATCACGGCGGAGGCCTACCGCATCACCAAGATGTCGTTCTGGGGGCCGGACCCTGACGACCGCACGCGCATCATCCGCACCTCGAACCCCGAGGACGACCCGGCCGGCATCAGCGAGTTTCCGCACCTGATCGTCAACCAGGCCCGCGTGCTCGACTACTTCGCCCAGGCCGCGCTCAACGCTCCCGGCCGCGTGAAGCCCGACTACGGCTTCGAGTTCGCCGGCCTGCGCGTCACCGGCGAGGGCGAGCACCCCGTCGAGGTGACGCTCAAGCACTCGGCCGGCGAGCGGCTCGGCGAAGAGCGCGTGATCCGCGCGAAGTACGTCGTCGGCGCCGATGGCGCGCGCAGCGGCGTGCGCTCGGCCATCGGCTGCACGCTCGCGGGCCAGTCGGCGAACCACGCCTGGGGCGTCATGGACGTGCTGGCGAACACCGACTTCCCCGACATCCGCACGAAATGCGCGATCCAGTCGGCCTCCGGCGGCAACATCCTGCTGATCCCGCGCGAGGGCGGCTACCTCTTCCGCATGTACGTCGACCTCGGCGAGGTCGCCGAGGGCGACAACCGCAAGGTGCGCGACACCCCGATGGACGAGGTAATCCGCCGGGCGAACGAGATCATCGCGCCCTACACGCTCGACGTGAAGGACATCGCCTGGAGCTCGATCTACGAGGTCGGCCACCGCATCACCGATCGCTTCGACGACGTCACGCCCGAGGAGCGCGGCACCCGCACGCCGCGCGTGTTCATCGCCGGCGACGCCTGCCACACCCACTCGGCGAAGGCCGGCCAGGGCATGAACGTCTCGATGCAGGACGGCTGGAACATCGGCTGGAAGCTCGGCCACGTGCTCGACGGCCGCGCCGATGCCGCTCTGCTCGACACCTACTCGCTCGAGCGCCAGGTGGTCGCGCAGAACCTGATCGACTTCGACAAGGAGTGGTCGACGCTGATGGCGAAGCCGGCGAGCGAGCTCGGCAGCCCGCAGGAGGTCGCCGAGTTCTACACACGCACGATGGAGTTCCCGGCAGGATTCATGACGGAGTACGAGTCGTCGATGATCGTCTCGGGCGAGCCGCACCAGGAGCTCGCGACCGGCTTCCCTATCGGCAAGCGGTTCAAGTCGGCGCGCGGCGTGAAGGTCGCCGACACGAACCCCGTGCACATCGGGCACTTCCACACCGCCGACGGCCGCTGGCGCATCTACGCCTTCGCGGACGCGGCCCGGCCCGGTGCGGCATCCGCGATCGCCGACTGGGCCGAGTGGATCCAGCGCGACCCCTCCTCGCCCATCGCCGTGCACACGCCCGCCGGTGCCGACACGAGCGCGCTGTTCGACATCCGCGCCATCTACCAGCAGCCGCACGGCGAGGTCGACCTCAACGACGTGCCGGATGCGTTCAAGCCGGTCGTGGGTCCGTTCGAGCTCGTGAACCTCGAGAACGTCTACGCGACGCTGCCGGAGGAGGACATCTTCGACATCCGCGGCATCTCGCGTGACGGCGCGGTGGTCGTCGTGCGCCCGGATCACTACGTCGCGCACGTCCTGCCGCTGACGGCGACGGCCGAGCTCGCGGCGTTCTTCCGCGGCGCACTGCTGCCCGCCGCGCGCTGACGCGTCGCCGCTCGCCCTCCGGGGCGGGCGGCGGCTCCGCGCCAGAGACGCGACAGAGCCCCGGTCCTGAGACCGGGGCTCTGTGCTGGTGACCCCAGCGGGATTCGAACCCGCGTTACCGCCGTGAGAGGGCGACGTACTAGGCCGCTATACGATGGGGCCGTGCTGCGCATCTTGCGATTGCAACCTGGATAGTTTGCCACACGATCCGCACCCGTGCCAAATCGGCGTGGCGAGCCAGCCCGAGGACGGCACCCGTCAACGGATGCGGAGCACCTGCAGCGCTCCGGGCATGACCGTGCAGCGCACGGGCAGTCGACCGACGATCTCGCCGTCGGCGCACACGGTGACCGTCTCGTCGCTCGCGATCTCCGCGGTCTCGCAGTCCACGATGTGCACGCGCGGGTCGGCGGCGTGGCGGCCGCGCAGCGCCTTGGCGAGCACGAGCAGGAAGCGAGGGTAGGAGAGCTCGTCGGCGAAGACCGCAGTCAGCCGCCCGTCGCGCAGGTCGGCGCTCGGGGCGATGGGGATGCCGCCGCCGAAGGTGCGGTTGTTCGAGATCGCGGCGATCAGCGTGCGCCAGGTGCGCTCGGCTCCCCCGTCGAGCGTGACCCGGAACGCGCGATGCCGGGGCCGCAGCACCGTCGCGAGGATCGCCGCCTGGTAGCGCACGCGGCTCGGCACCCGCGTGAACCGGAACGAGCGCACGTTGACGTCGGCGTCGAAGCCGACCGACACGATGCCGGCCGCGAGCGCCACGCCGTCGGGGTGCTCGATGCGCACCAGGTCGACGCGGTCGGGCACCGAGGCCAGCAGCGCCTCGAGCGAGTCGATCACCTGCTCGGTGGTGCCGAGGGCGAGACCCGCCGCGAAGTCGTTGCCGCTGCCGGCGGGCACGATGAGCAGCCGCTTCGACGTGCCGCCGACGATGTTGACCCCGAGGTGCACCATGCCGTCGCCGCCGACGACCACCAGCGCATCCGCCCCGATCATCGCGAAGCGCGTCTGCTCGAGCTGGCCCGCGAAGTCGAGCGCTGCGATGTGCTGCACGCGGTGGCCGAGGTCGGCGATGCGCTCGGCGACGAGCGCGCCGACCGGCTCGGAGCGCCCGAATCGCGCGGTGGGGTTCGAGGCGACGACGACGTGCACGGTGCGAGCCTACGGCTGGGCACGCACCGCAGGACTCGCGGCCTCGCGGCGCCAGCGCATATCGTGGAGGACATGCGAGTGACCAAGCGTGAGCATGCCTGCATGATCCTCGGCGACGAAGGGCAGCAGCTCGTCATCGACCCCGGCAACCAGACCGGCCCCGTCTCGGCGCCCGGCCTCGTCGCGATCGTCATCACCCACGAGCACCCCGACCACTGGGATGCCGAGCACCTCACGGCGCTGCGCACCGCGCATCCGACCGTGCCCATCTACGGCCCGGCCGGTGTCGCCGCCGCAGCCGAGGGTTTCGACGTGATCGTCGTGGAGCCGGGCGAGCGCGTGACGGCGGGCCCGTTCCGCCTGCGCTTCCTCGGCGGGCAGCACGCCGAGATCCACCGCACGATCCCCATCGTCGACAACCTGGGCGTGCTCGTCAACGAGCGCTTCTACTACCCCGGCGACTCCTACGCGACGCCGGGCGTGCCGGTCGAGCTGCTCGCCACCCCCGCGGGCGCACCCTGGCTGAAGATCGGCGACGTGATCGACTTCGTGCTCGAGGTCGGGCCGCGCGCGACCTTCGCCGTGCATGACGGCCCGCTGTCCGAGATGGGGCTGGGCATGGCCCACGCCCGCATCGAGGCCGCGGTCGCCGAGGGCGGGGGCGAGCACCACCCGCTCGCCCCGGGTGACTCGATCGAGATCTGAGCTCTTCGCTATCTGAACGCGCTGTTCTATGCTCGAGCAGAGCGCACATCGGCCCGACCGGGCGCATGCGACCGGAGAGCGAGCGACGATGCCCGAGCAGACGAAGGCGCAGCGGGAGCCCGGCGGCTCGCAGACCAGCGGCTCCCAGACGCTCTCCCGCGGCCTGACCGCCCTGTCGCTGCTCGCTGACCACGGCACGCAGAGCATCCAATCGCTCGCCGACCTGCTCGGCGTGCACCGCTCGGTCGCCTACCGCCTCGTGCGCACGCTCGAGGAGCACCGCCTCGTCGTGCGCGATGCCGCCGGCATGCTGGCGCTCGGGCCGCAGCTGGTGGTGCTCGCCCGCGACGTCGAGCACGACCTGCAGTCGGCCTCGCTCCCCCAGCTGCAGCAGCTCGCCGACGAGCTCGGCATGACCGCGTTCCTGGCGGTGCGCGACGGGGACGACGCCGTGACGCTCGCGACGGCCGTGCCCCGCGGCGTCAACGCATCCGTCGCCCAGCACCCCGGTCACCGCCACCCGCTCGCGCTCGGCGCGCCCGGCATCGCCCTGCAGGCGCTGCTGAGCGACGCCGCATGGCGCGACCTCGGGCACGACGAGCCCATGCACCCCGAGGTCGAGCGCGTGCGCACGCGCGGCTACGCCGTGAGCGCCAACGAGGTGATCCAGGGCATCACCGCCGTCGGCGCACCCGTCAGGGCGAGAGGCACGACGGATGCGGCGGTCGCCGTCGTCACGGTCGGCGAGCCCGACACAGTGCAGCTGGGCGACGCCGTGCAGCGCACCGCTCGCGCCATCGAAGCCGAGCTGCGCTAGCCCGTGGACCTCGTCTCGTTCATCGTCGCGCTCGTCGCGCTGCTGATCGGCGCCGCCGGCCAGCGCATGATCGGCATGGGCTGGGGCCTGATCGTCACGCCCGCCGTCGCGCTCGTCGCGGGTCCGCTCGCCGCGGTGCTGGTCGTCAACCTCTATGGCGCGCTCGCGTGCCTCATCATCCTGCCGCGGCTGTGGGCGGACATCGACTGGCGGCGGCTGGCGTGGCTCACCGTGCCGGCGGTCGCGCTCATGCTGCCGGGCATGCTGCTGGCGAAGGGGCTCGAGACCGACCTGCTGCGCATCGCCGTCGGCATCATCGCGATCGTCGGCGTCGTCGTCGCGGTCGCCTTCACCGCGGGCGAGCGCTCGCTCGACGGCCCAGCGCTGCGCATCGGCGCCGGCGCCACGATCGGTGCGCTGAACGCGAGCGTCGGCATGGGTGCCCCGGCGGTCGGCGTCTACACGCTGCTCTCGGGCTGGCAGGATCGCACCTTCGTCGCGACGATGCAGCCGTTCTGGGTGATCGTGAGCGGCGTGACCGTGGCGGTGCGGCCGTTCGTAGCACCGGAAGGCAGCCCCGACTGGCCGCTGTGGGCGTGGCTGGTGCTGTGCGTGCCGGTGGTCGCGGGAGTCGTCGTCGGTGACCGCTTCGCCCACCACGTGAACCCGACCGTCGTGCGGTGGACGATCATCGTGCTCTCGGTGCTCGGGGGCGCTGCGCTCATCGTCACCGGCACGCTGGCGATGCTCGGCTGAGCCCGCGCCTGCTCGCTGCCGGCGGCGCCCACCTCACGCTCGCGGTGCCGGCACCGCCGGCATCACCCCGGTGCCGATCGACTCGAAGGCCGCGGGCCGATGCGCCTTCGCCTGCAGCGCGATCGCGACGCCGACCACGGCGGCCACGACCAGCAGCGCCGGCAGCACGAAGGTGAGCGCCGTGGTCTCCTCCTGACCGAGCAGCAGGTTCCAGTTGGCCAGCGTCAGCACGGTGACCGTCACGAAGAAGGCCGCGGCGATCGCCGGCGCCACCATGCGCGACCAGGGCGTCGTGTCACGGGCGTCGCGGGCGAAGAAGCCGATCACCGCGATCGACACGACGGCCATCAGCACGATGAGGCCGAGCGCGCCGAGGTTGGTGAGCCAGGTGAAGAGCGTCAGCACCGGGTAGAGCGGGCCGAGCTCGCTGCCGGCCCCGGCGATCGCGAAGCCGATGACGACGACGACGGCGACCACCGTCTGCGCCATCGACCCGAGCGCGGGAGCGCCGCGGCGGTTCGCGCGCCCGAACGCGGGCGGCAGCATGTGCTCGCGCCCGAGGGCGAAGGCATAGCGGGCCACCGCGTGGTGGAAGGAGATGACGGCGGCCAGCAGGCTCGAGATGAACAGCAGCTGCGCGACGTCGGCCACGAGCACGCCGACGCGGTCGCCGAGCTGGACGAAGAGCAGGTCAGGGCCAGAGGCCTGCGCGTCGGCGACCATCTGGCTCGGCCCGCTGCCCATCTGCATGGCCCAGGCGCTGAAGGCGTAGAACAGGCCGATGATGACGACCGCGGCGTAGGTGGCGCGCGGGACGGTGCGGCCCGGCTCCTTCGCCTCCTCGGTGTAGATCGCGCCGGACTCGAAGCCCATGAACGCCGCGATGCCCATCACGAGCACCACCCCGATCCCGGTCGCGAACAGGTCACCCGGCAGGAAGCCGCTCGCGGTGATGCCCTCGGGCGCCGAGCCGAGCGCGACGAGGTCGTAGACGAGCACGACGAGGAACTCGAGCGCCACGAGCACGCCGACCACCTTCACCGACAGGTCGACGCGATTGACGCCGAGCGCGGCGATGACGGCGATGGTGATGAGCACGAACACCCACCACGGGATCTCGACGCCGGTCTTCGCGGCGACGAAGCTCGAGGTCGCGAAGCCGAGCATGCCGTAGATGCCGATCTGCATGGCGTTGTAGGCGACGAGCGCCATCCACGCGCCGCCCACCCCCGCGGCCGGCCCGAGCCCGCGCGCGATGTAGGCGTAGAAGGCGCCGGCGTTGCGGATGTGCCGGCTCATCGCGACGTAGCCGACGGCGTAGATCAGCAGCCCGCCGGCGAGCAGCAGCATGCCGAGCGGGACCCCGGTGATCCCCGAGACCGCGTAGTTGGTGGTGACCCCACCCGCGAGCACCGTGAGGGGCGCGGATGCGGCGATGATCATGAAGACGATGGACGGCACGCCGAGGCGTGCGACGCCGCCACCGAGCGCTGATGCGGCGCCCGTCGTGACCGGCTGCTGAGAAGCGATGGCCATGGCAGCTCCTTTGCTGTCGTGTTGCCTCGATCGTGCCTGGCGGGCGTAGCGAACGGGGGCCGCGCACTTGTCGCTCCGCGCACGAACCGCCGACGATGGCGCGAGTATCGTTGGGCGGTGTGGCCGCACTGCAGCGGCCTGTGGAGGACCGTTGGCAGACATCTTCGACTTCCCGCCGCTCGAGACGCCCTTCGTGGGCATCGCCCAGTGGCGGCGCGACGTCACCGAGCAGTTCGTGCCGCTCGACGTGCACCCGCTCGGCGACGAGCCCTTCCGCGCTCGCGCGAGCCGCGTGGACGTCGGCGAGGTCTCGGTGTTCCGGATCGAGCACAGCGCCAGCATCGTCGCGCGCACGCCCGCGCTCGTGAGCCGCGGCGCCACCGACCTCATCAAGGTCAGCCTCCAGCTCTCCGGCGAGGAGCTCATCGAGCAGGACGGCCGCGTGGCGCTGCTGCACGCGGGCGATCTCGCGATCTACGACACCTCGCGCCCCTACTCGCTGCGCTTCGAGGGCGAGACGAGCCTCGTCGTGCTGACCTTCCCGCACGGCTACCTCGACATCCCGCGCGAGGAGCTCGCGGCCGTCACCGCGACCGTCTTCCCGCTCGAGTCGCCGCTGGGCCGCGTCGTCAACCCCTTCCTCGTCGGGCTCGCGCAGAGCCTCGGCGAGCTCCCCGCCGAGCACGGTCAGCGCCTCGCGCGCACGGGCCTCGACCTGCTGATGACGCTCATCCGCACCCAGCTCAAGGAGGGCGTGCGCCGCGACCCGCGCCGCCAGCTGCTGCACGAGGTGCTCGGCACGATCGACCGGCTGCTCGGCGACCCCGAGCTCTCCCCCGCGCAGATCGCGGCGGCCCACTTCATCTCGACCCGGCACCTGCACGCGGTCTTCGCCGAGCACGACGTCACGGTCGCCGGCTGGATCCGCGAGCGCCGCCTCGAGCACATCCGCCGCGACCTGGCCGATGCGCAGCTCGCCGAGCTGCCCATCGCCCGCATCGCCGCCCGCTGGGGGCTCGTGAACCCCGCGCACTTCTCGCGGCTGTTCCGCGCGACCTTCGGGCAGAGCCCGACCGAGTATCGCGCGGCGACCGCGATCCTCCCGCAGCACGAGCGGGCGGCCGTCGAGCGGCAGGCGGCAAGCGCCCTGCGCTGACGGGCAAGACCGGGCGGCGCCCCGCCGCCTAGCGTGGAGGCACGCTGGACGAGGAGGTCCCATGCCCCACCGCAACGAGCCCGACGCCACCCACACGCACGGCGCGCGCGATTCGCGCCTGACCGAGCCGGCGCATCCGCTCGACGCGCTCTCGCCCGCCGAGATCGACCGGGTGCGCGCCGCGCTCGACGCCGAGGGGCTGCTGCAGCCCGACACGCGCTTCCCGCTGCAGGTGCTGCTCGAGGCGCCCAAGGCGCAGCTCGCCGCCTGGTCGCCCGGGCAGCCGCTCGGCCGCCGCGTGCTGAGCACGCTGCTCGACACCGCGACCGGCCTCGTGCGCGAGGCGATCGTGGCGCTCGACGACGACCGCGTCGAGTCGACCCAGACGCTGCCGACCACCGAGGCGCCCTTCGGCCAGCCGCCCTACCTGTTCGAGGAGTACGAGCTCGTCGACCGGGTGGTGAAGGCGGATGCGGGCTGGCGCGCGGCCATGGAGGCGCGCGGGCTCACCGAGTGGGAGCGCGCGCTCGTCGTGCCGCTCGCGCCGGGCC
Organism: Agrococcus sp. Marseille-P2731; assembly: GCF_900117395.1. Lineage (GTDB taxonomy): Bacteria > Actinomycetota > Actinomycetes > Actinomycetales > Microbacteriaceae > Agrococcus. The sequence goes on from NZ_FPEG01000003.1 coordinate 103,453, forward strand.
AGTTCGGCGAGGCCGACGAGGTCGGCAAGCGCATGATGCGCTCGCTCACCTTCATGCCGCCTGCCGAGGGCGACAACCCCTGGTCGTTCCCGGTCGAGGGTCTCGTGCTGATGGTGGACGTCACCGCGCAGCGCGTCGTCAAGCGCATCGACGAGCGCCAGGTGCCGATGCCAGCGATCGACGGGAACTACGACGACGCCTCGGTCGGCGAGCGCCGCACGACGCTCAAGCCGCTCGAGATCACGATGCCGGAGGGGCCGAGCTTCTCGGTCGACGGCGGCGAGGTGACGTGGGAGCAGTGGCGGTTCCGCATCGGCTTCTCGATGCGCGAGGGGCTCGTGCTGCACCAGCTCGGCTGGCAGGACGGCGACGAGCTGCGCCCGGTGCTGCACCGCGCGAGCGTGCCGGAGATGGTCGTGCCCTACGGCGACACGACCGAGACGCGGCGCTGGATCAGCTACTTCGACGCCGGCGAGTACAACCTGGGCAAGAACGCCAACTCGCTCGAGCTCGGCTGCGACTGCCTGGGCGCGATCCACTACTTCGACGCGCACCTGGCTGCCGACACCGGCGAGGCGATCACGATCCCCCGCGCCGTGTGCATGCACGAGGAGGACTACGGGATCCTCTGGAAGCACCGCGAGCTCGACGGCGCCACGACGCACGGCCGCCGCTCGCGGCGGCTCGTCGTCTCGTACTTCGCGACGGTCGGCAACTACGACTACGGCTTCTTCTGGTACCTCTACCTCGACGGCTCGATCCAGTTCGAGGCGAAGGCGACGGGCATCGTGTTCGCGGGGGCGGATGTGCCGGGCACCGAGCTGGCGCACGCCACCGAGATGGCGCCGGGGCTCTTCGCGCCCATCCACCAGCACATCTTCTGCGCGCGCCTCGACTTCGACGTCGACGGCACCGACAACTACGTCGACCAGGTCGACCTGGTGCGCATCCCGATGGGTGAGGCGAACCCCTGGGGCAACGCCTTCGGCCACCGGCGCGATCGCGTCACCGAGGCCTCCGGCATGCTCGGCGACGGCGCCCTCGGCCGCACCTGGCACATCGGCTCGGCGAGCCGCACGAACGCGGTGGGCAGGCCGACGGAGTTCCAGCTGATCCCCGAGGCTCGGGCCACGCTCATGGCCGATCCCGCCTCGACGGTGCACGCGCGGGCGACCTTCGCGACGAAGCACCTCTGGGTGACCGCGCACGACGAGGACGACCTCTACCCGGCCGGCCGCTACCCGAACCAGCACGCGGGAGGCGCGGGCGTGCCCACGTCCGTCGCGGCCGGCGGCGAGGTCGACGGCGCCGACCTGGTGGTCTGGCACGCCTTCGGCCTCACCCACATCCCCCGCCCCGAGGACTGGCCCATCATGCCGGTCGACTACTCGGGCTTCTGGATCAAGCCCTCCGGCTTCCTCGACCGCAACCCGACGCTCGACGTGCCCGAGGCGGGCGGCGCGGGCGGCGGATGCGGCTGCGCCGGTGGATCGGGCGCGTGTGGCTGCGCGAGCGGGCACGGCGGGCACCGTGGCGGGCACGACGGGGACAGCGGCGGGCACAGCGCGCACAGCGGGCACGACCACGACGGCCACGAGGGCCACCACGGCGCCGACGGCGCCGATCACGTGGCGATCCGCTGACGCAGCCCCGCGTGGCCCTGCGAGCAGCCTCGCGCACAGCGCAAGCCGCGCCGCCCCCACGCACAACGCAAGCCGGCCCGCCCCACGCACAACGCAAGCCGAGCCGCCAGGTTCGGCGGGCCCCCGCGGGAGGATTCGGGATCCTCCGCGAGGACCAGCGGCTCGGCTTGCGTTGTGCGAACGGGGCAGTGCCTCAGCCGTGGATGACCTGCGGCACGCCCATCGCCTTCAGCCCCTCGACGCCGAACTCGAGGCCGTAGCCGGAGCCCTTCACGCCGCCGAACGGCGCCATCGGGTGGATGGTGCCGTGCGAGTTGATCCACACAGAGCCCGCCTCGATGCGGGACGCGACCTCGCGGGCGCGCCCCGCATCCGCCGACCACACGCTGGCGCCCAGCCCCGCCTCGCCGCGGTTCGCGCGCTCGATGGCGTCGTCGATGTCGGAGTAGCGCAGGATCGGCAGCGCGGGGCCGAACTGCTCCTCGCGCACCAGGTCGGCGTCGTCGTCGAGACAGTCGACGAGCGTCGCCGGGTAGAACCAGCCCGGTGCGTCGCGGTCGGGCTCGCCGCCGAGCAGCACGCGGCCGCCGCGCGCCTTCGCATCCTCGACGAGGCGGTCGACGACGCCGTACTGCTGCTCGGTCGTGAGCGGGCCCAGCACGTTCTGCTCGTCGGAGCCCGGCCCCATCGGCATCGCACCAGCCACCGCGACGAGCTCGCGCACCACGTCGTCGTAGACGTCGTCGTGCACGTAGAGCCGCTTGAGCGCCGCGCAGGTCTGGCCGGTGTTGATGAAGGCGCCCCAGAAGAGCCCCTCGGCGATCGCCTTCGGGTCGACGTCGGGCAGCACGATGCCCGGGTCGTTGCCGCCGAGCTCGAGCGTCAGCCGCGTCAGGTTGTCGGCGGATGCGCGCATGATGGCCGCGCCCGTGCGGGCGGAGCCGGTGAAGGTGACCTTGCCGAATGCCGGGTGCGACGAGATCGCCTCGCCCAGCTCGCGGTCGCCCGCGACCACGGTGAGCAGGCCCTCCGGCAGGTGCCGGTTCACGAGGTGCGCGGTCGCGAGCACGCTGAGCGGCGTGTACTCGCTCGGCTTCATGACGACCGCGTTGCCCATCCGCAGTGCCGGCGCGAACTGCCAGGTCGCGATCATGGCCGGCCAGTTCCACGGGCCGATCGCGCCCACGAGTCCGATGGGGCGGTAGTAGACGGTGGCCTTCGCGGCGCCGTCGTCGACGACGACCTCCGGCTCGAGCTCGGTGGCGATGGTCGCCCGCAGCCAGGCCACCACGGCTCCCGCCTCGAAGCGGGCACCGGGGCCGCTGAGGGGCTTGCCCTGCTCGCGGGCGATGATGAGCGCGAGCGCCTCGGCGTTCGCCTCGACCTCGTCGGCCGCCGCGGTGAGCGCGGCGCGGCGCCCCTCGTCGCCGAGCGCCGCCCAGGCGGGCTGGGCGGCCCGAGCCGCCTCGATCGCGCGCTCGAGGTCGTCCGTGGTCGAGACCGGCGCGTGCGCGAAGGTCTCACCGGTGGCGGGGTCCACGACGGGCGACCCCTCCTCTGCGCTGACGGCTGCCAGCAGGCTCTCGTAGGTCTCCATGGTCGCTCCTTCTCGTGTGGGGTTCATCGGTTCGACGTCAGGACGTCGGCCGCGCGCTCGCCGATGAGGATCGAAGGCGCGTTGGTGTTGCCGCTGGGCACGCTGGGCATGATCGACGCATCCGCCACCCGGAGCCCCTCGATGCCGTGCACGGCGAAGCTGGTCGGGTCGACGACCGCGTCGGGCCCGGTGCCCATGCGGCAGGTGCCGACCTGGTGGTGGTAGGTCGTGACCCACTCGCGCATGTGGTGGTCGAGCGCGGCATCGTCGAGCTCGCCGGCGGGCCGCGGCAGCACGAGCCGCGCGCCCCACTCCTCGGCCAGCTCGGGCTGCGCGCCGACCTCGAGCATCTGCTGCATCGAGGCGCGCAGGCTCGCGACGTCCTCGGGGCGCTCGAGGATGCGCGGATCCAGCAGCACCGGCGCCTGCGGGTCGTTCGACACAAGCCGCAGGGTGCCGCGCGACTCCGGGCGCACGAGGCCGGCCTGCAGCGTGAAGCAGGTGCCGGTGACGTCCTCGCCCGGCGGCGCCATCGCGACCGAGAAGCAGATGGGCTGCGTGTCGGGCACGTCGAGCCCCTCTCGGAAGCGGGTGAAGGAGTGCACCATCGCCGCCGGCTCGTACTCGACGCGGGCCGGGATGGGCTTCGCCGCCGTCTCGTAGACGAAGGGCACGAGCAGGTGGTCGTGCAGGTTCTCGCCCACGCCCGGCAGATCGATCACGAGCGGCACGTCGACCTCTGCCAGGTGCGCGGCGGGGCCGATGCCCGAGTGCAGCAGGATGCGGGGCGTGTCGAGCGCGCCCGCGCACAGCACCACCTGGTCGGCGCGCACCTGCTCGAGCGCGCCATCCGCCTCGACCTCGACGCCGACGACGCGCCCGCCCTCGACGAGCAGGCGGTGCACCCAGACGCCGGTGCGCAGCGTCAGGGCGGGGTGCTCCTGGACGGGGCTCATGCAGGCGCGCCACGTCGACAGCCGCACGCCGTCGCGGGTGGTGAGCTGCATCCAGCTGACGCCCTCGATGTCGGCCCCGTTGTAGTCGGGGTTGGCCGGCACGCCGGCGCCGACGAAGGCGTCGTGGATGGACTCGAAGATCGGGTTGCGGGCGTATCGGTCGGTGACGTCGAGCGGCCCGTCGGCACCCCGCAGCTCGCTCGCCCCACCGGAGAAGCGCTCCATGCGGCGGAACACGGGCGCGACGTCGTCCCAGGCCCAGCCCGTCGCACCCTCGCGCGCCCAGCGGTCGTAGTCGCCGTGGGCGCCGCGCACGAAGATCGAGGCGTTCAGCGAGTGCGAGCCGCCCAGCACCTTGCCGCGCGGCCAGTGGATGCGGCGGCCGTGCGCGTGCTCCTGAGGCACCGTGTGGTACCCCCAGTCGTCAGGGCTGAGCCACAGCTCTGCCAGGCGGCCGAGGTCGTCGATCGATGGCTTGCGGTCGTCACCTCCGGCTTCCAGCAGCGTGACGCTCGCACCCGCATCGAGCAGGCGACGAGCGATCACCGACCCAGCGGACCCCGCTCCGATGACCAAGACGTCCGACATGCTTCCTCCTCGGCCGATCTCCGTCGATCGGCACTCGCCAGCCTCACAGAGCGGCCGTCGCCGGGGCTATCGCGTCGCGGCGTCGACCTTGCCGATGCGTGCACGGCTGGCCAGAGCTCCGGCTCAGGCGACCGCGGTCGCGAGCGCCTCCGCGAGGACGCCGTCGGCCCACTCGGCCGCGGCCTCGGCCGCGAGCGCCGGTCCGCCCGCGTCGTGCCTGCCGTACTCCCCCACGCGCGTCGCCCCGCAGGCGGCGAGGCCCTCGTCGATGAGCTCGCTGCCGCGCGAGTAGGTCTTCGTGTAGCTGCGATCGCCCATGCCGAACACGGCGTAGCGCAGGCCGGCGAGGGTCGGGTGCTCGGCGAGCGCCGCGAGGAAGGGCCGGGCGGAGGTCGGCACCTCGCCGTCGCCGTAGGTCGAGCACACCAGCAGGTGCAGCCGCTCTGCGTCCAGCTCGCTCGGCGCCACGTCGGCCAGATCCTGCACCGCGACGTCGGCGCGTGCGCCGAGCGTTCGCCGCAGCTCCTCGGCGACCAGCTCGGCGCCGCCCGACTCCGTGCCGAAGAGCACGGTGACCGGCAGCGAGCCGCCGCCGGCGCCCGTCGCCTCCGGCACGATCTGCGGCAGCGGGATCTGCTCGTCGACGGCGGCCGCGAGCATCGCCGCGCGCTCGCGCAGCTTGGCGCGGGAGCGCCCGGGCGCTGCGCCCAGCTGCTCGCGCAGGTCGATGCGCCGCCAGCCGTCGAAGCCCACCTCGTCGTCGCGGCTCGGCAACCCGGGAGCGCCGATCGCCAGCGTGCCGGTCTTGAGATCGGACGCGATCGTGCGCGCCAGCTCGCGCGCATCCGTCCGCTGATCGGGGATCGTGCCGCGAGGGCCGCGGCGCAGCCAGCCGGCGGTGTAGAGCCCGGGTGCGACCCGGCCATCCGGGTGGGCGCCGGGCTCGGCGAGCGCCGCAGGATCGGTCGCGAAGCCGACCGCCGTCACGATCGAGTCGGCCGCCAGCACGACCTCGCCCTGGGCACCCCGGAGCACCATGCGCTCGACGCGGCCGTCGCCCTCCACCCGCACCGGCTCGAGGCCGAACCACCAGTGCAGCTCGACGCGCACATCCGATGACGGCCCCGTGCTCGCCGCACCGGCGTCTGCTTGCGGCGCGAGCGCACGCACCGCATCCGCCCTGGCGTCCTTGCCCGCGACGACCTCGTCGAGCACGGCCCCGTGCACGCGATGCACCACACCGTGGAGCCCGGCCAGCTCGCGCACCATGACCGGGTCGAACTTGGCCGCCGTCGGGGCGCTGCGCCCGACGAGGTGGATGGTGCGGAGCCGGCTCGCCAGGCGCTCGTGCGCGGCGTCGTCGACATCGGTGCCCTCGAGCTCGGCGGGGTCGCGGGCGAGGAGGCGCGCGACGTCCATCGCGACGTTGCCGTGGCCGACCACGACGGTCGAGGCGCCGAGCGACGGCGCCTCGCCCTCGTCGGCATGGGCGTTCAGCAGTCGGGTGATGCGGCCGGAGCCGTGCACGCCGTCGAGCCGCGCGCCGGGCACCGCGAGCTCGCGGTCGACGCGCAGCCCGGTGGCGAGCACGACCACGTCGTAGGCCGCGCGCAGCCGATCGAGGCCGACAGCATCGACGCCGTCCTCGCTGCGGCCGATGCGCACGTTGCCGCGGAACCGCACGCCCTCGTGCAGGAAGAGCCGGTCGAACTGCCGCGCGACCGCCTTCGTGCCGTGGTGGTCGGCGGCGACGCCGGAGCGCACGAGCCCGTAGGGCACCGGCATCGCGTCGAAGACGTCGATGGATGCGGCGGGGAACCGTCGGCGCAGCGCCTGGGCCGTGAAGCAGCCGGCCGGGCCAGACCCGACGATCGCGACGCGCGGCGCGGGAGCCTCAGCAGAGCCCTGGGAGGCGCCGGAAGCCGGCACCTGCAGCGCGGACGTCGACAGCTCGGGTGTTGCCGGCGCGGTCGCCGATCGCACGGATGCCCATCGCACCGGCAGGCTCAGCATGCCGCGGAAGACCCATCCGCCGATCTCGGCCGGCCGCTCGGGCACGAGCTCGAGCCCCTGCAGCCGCTCGAACAGCATCGGCAGCGCCACGTCGGCGACCTGCGACCTCGCCACCCAGGCGCCCAGGCACACGTGCACGCCCTTGCTGAAGGCCAGGTGCGGCTTCACCTCGCGCCGCACGTCGAAGGCGGCTGCGTCCGCCCACACGCGCTCATCGCGGTTGGCCGAGAGGATGCAGATGCCCAGGCGGGCGCCGGCGGGCAGGCGCACGCCGGTCAGCTCGGCCTCGCGCGTCGTCTGGCGGGAGTAGAGCCCGATCGGCGCGATCCAGCGCAGCGTCTCGTCGAAGGTCGCGTGCCACAGGCTCGCGTCTCCCTCCACCGCCCGCCGCTGCTCGGGGTGCGTGAGCAGCCCCCACGCGGCGACGCCCAGCGCGTCGCGCGGCTCGTTGAGGCCGCCACCGATCGTCATCTTCACGTTGGCGCGGATGCGCTCGATCGGCATCTCGTAGTCGGGGATGCGCAGCAGCTGCGAGAGCAGCGACTGGTTGGGGTTCCCCGCGTGCCACCGCAGCATCTCGTCGAGCGCGACGTCGACCTCGTCGAACGAGCGCTTGCCCTTCGCCCACACCTCTGGGTCGTCGGCGTAGTTGCCGGTCGCGTCGATCATGGTCTGCGACCAGCGCTGCATGTCCGCCTGCGAGGCGTTGTGGAGGCCGATGATCTGCCGCAGGCTCTCGGCGGCGAAGGGCGCGGCGAAGTCCCAGATCAGGTCGGCCTCGCGGCCGCGCTCCGCGAGCCCGTCGACGAGCTGCTCGGCGGTGCGCTCGAACACCGAGCGCCAGTGCCGCTTCACGACGCCGGGCCGCAGGGTCGGCTGCCACGCCTTGCGCTCGAGGTAGTGCTCGGGGTCGTCGCGCCGCAGCATCGAATGCCCCATCGCCCGGATCTGCAGCGATCCCTGCTCGTTGGCCGAGTAGGTCGTCTGGTCGAGTTCGGTCTCGTGCACCGCGGCATAGGAGGTGATGAGGTACCTGCCGACCTGCGGCACCCAGTGCACGCCGCCCTCGGCGCGCAGCCGCTCGTAGATCGGGAAGGGGTCGCGGTAGAGATCCGGGATCGTCACCCAGTCGGCGACGGGAGCGTCGTTGCTCATGCACACTTCCTCGTGGTCCGTGCGCCCGACGAGGGCGCTCGCGTCGAGTCTGCCTGCACCCCTACTGTGGGAAAAGCGCATTGATCATGAGAACGACCACGGAGGAGCCGAACAATGGATCGCCTCGACGCCCCGGGCTTCACGCTCCGCCAGCTCTCGTTCCTCGTCTGCGCAGCAGAGACCGGCACCGTCGCCGGCGCCGCCGCACGCCTGCACGTCTCGCCCTCGGCCGTCTCCGAGGCGCTCAGCGAGCTCGAGCGCAGCCTCGGCGCGCAGCTGACGGTGCGCCGCCGAGCGCGGGGGCTCTCGCTCACGAGCACAGGGGCGGATGTCGTCGCTCGCGCCCGCGCGCTCCTCGCGGAGTCGCGCGAGCTCGAGACCTCGCTGCGCGGCGCCCATGGCGAGCTGGTCGGGCCCATCACCATCGGCTGCTACCCGACGCTCGCACCGACGATCCTGCCGGCGCTGCTGCAGGGCTTCGGCCGCGCGCATCCGCGGGTCGAGCTCGCGATCCTCGAGGCGACGCACGACCGGCTCGAGGGCACGCTCGAGGCCGGGCAGCTCGACGTCGCCTTCGTCTACGACACGCTCATCCCCGGGCAGCCGCAGCGGGCGAAGCTCTTCGAGCTGCCCGCGCACGTGATCGTCGCCGGCGACGACCCCCTCGCATCCGCCGCCCGGGTCACGCTCGAGGAGCTCGTCGAGCGCGACCTGATCCTGCTCGACGCGCCGCCGTCGAGCGAGCACACGCTGTCGCTCTTCGCGGCGCGCGGCCTGGCGCCGCGGGTGCGGCACCGCGTGCAGAGCTACGAGGCGGTGCGGGCGCTCGTCGGTCGGGGCCTCGGCTACGGCATCCTGGTGCAGCGGCCCGCGAACCCGGCGAGCTACGAGGGCTACCCTGTCGCCATGCTGGAGATCACGCCCGCCGTGCCGCCCGTCGGCGTCGACGTCATCTGGCCGTCGCTGCCCGCGCCGACCGCGCGCACGCGCGCCCTCGTCGACTTCGCCAGGGCGATGCCCTGGCCGCAGGCGCGATGACGCACCCCTCGCAGGGCGAGCCCGCGCTCGTGTGGCGCATCAAGGGCTCCCTGCTCGGCTACGTGCGAGGCATGCCCGACGGTGCCGTCACGATCGCCGGCGGCGCCCAGGAGACCGCGGAGGGCTTCCGCTTCCCCGCCACCGGGCAGCTGTCGTTCGGCGGCTCCGTCACGCTCACCGGGCACAGCGGCATGATGCGGGTGGTGATCGCCGAGCCGTCGATCGTGCGCACGGGCGACGGCTGGTCGCTGGAGATCGCCGACACCGAGGCCGCGACCGGGAGGCTGCGCTTCGCGATCCTCGCCGGCTTCGACGGCAGCCGCGCCACGGGCACCGCCCTCACCGAGGAGGGCGCCGACCTCTTCTTCGGGCCGTACACCGCAGGCACGCCGCTCGACGATCCCCGCATCCTCAGCGCATCCTGACACGACGGAGGGGCCCGGCGGTCTGGCGGACCCCTCTGTCGTTCGCGGTGGGAGCGTCAGCGCTCGACGTGCGCCGCGCGGTCCACCGCGGATGCCTCGACGAACTCGTCGCCCTTCTTCCACGTGTCCCACTTGCCCGAGTTCTCGAACTCGATCGACATCGGGATGCCCGTGCGGTCGCGCAGCAGCAGCGTGCCGATGATCGAGATCACCACGGTCGCGAGCAGGTAGCCGACGATCGCCCACGTGCTGCCGGTCGCCTGCAGGAGCGCCTGCGCGATCGTGGGGGCGAAGGCGCCGCCGATGACCGCGCCGATCGCGTAGGCGATCGAGACGCCGGAGAACCGCACGGAGGCCGGGAAGGACTCGGCGTACCAGGCGGCCTGCGCGCCGTAGGTGAGTCCGAGGCCGACGCCCAGGATGATCGTCGCCCAGGCGACGCCGGCGACACCGGTCTGCACGAGCAGGAACAGCGGCACGATGCCGATCGCGAGCACCACCCAGCCCATCAGGTAGAGCGGCTTGCGGCCGATGCGGTCGGAGAGCCAGCCGGCCACGAAGGTGAAGACGAGCCACGACAGCGAGCCGGCGAAAGCCGCGAGCTGCACGCCCACCGGGTCGAAGCCGTAGCCGGGCGGCGTGCCGTCCACGGGCCGCGACGCCAGGCCCTGCACGTAGCCGCCGGTCGTCATGTAGCCGGTGGCGTTGTTGGCCATGAAGACCATCGCCGCGAAGGCGATGACCGCGCCGTACTTCTTGAAGACCTGGACGACGGGCGCCGACTCCTGCTGCGCCGTCTGCTTGATCTCCTGGAACACCGGCGACTCGTCGACCGAGCGACGCACGATGAAGCCCACGAGCACCAGGATGATCGAGACGAAGAACGGGATGCGCCAGCCGACCTCGAGGAACGCGTCACCGGGGAAGGCGGCGCGCACCGCGGCGAGGATGCCGGTCGCGAGCAGCATGCCGATCGGCACGCCCGCCTGCACGAACGAGCCGTAGAGGCCGCGGCGGTTGGCCGGCGCGTGCTCGATGGCCATGAGCACGGCGCCACCCCACTCGCCGCCGGCAGAGAGGCCCTGCAGGATGCGCAGCAGGATGAGCAGGACCGGCGCCATCACGCCGATGGAGTCGTAGGTCGGCAGCGCGCCGACGAGCGTTGTCGCGACGCCCATGAGCAGCAGCGTGATGACCAGCATCGGGCGGCGGCCCAGCTTGTCGCCGAAGTGACCGGCGAGGAAGGCGCCGAGCGGGCGGAAGAGGAAGGAGATGCCGATCGTGATCAGCGAGAAGATCTGGCCCAGGCCCGGGCCGGCGGGCTCGAAGAACAGCGCCGCGAAGACGAGGTTGGCCATGAAGGCGTAGATGAAGAAGTCGTACCACTCGATGGTGGTGCCGACGACGACCGCGGCGAGCACCTTGTTGCGCTCGCGGGTGGACGTGTGCGTCGTGCTGTGAGACACGCTGACTCCTTTGTCAGAGAGGTGGGGTGGCAATGGCGCACCCCCGGGACTGTGAGGAACATATACGATTTCGTGCACGACAGCAAGACTGGCCGCGGTGCAATCGCGCTCCTGGCAGAGCCTCGCTGCCGGATGGGCCGCTGCGCCTCACGCGGAGGGCCACGCGCGCAGCTCGGCGGTCAGCTGCTCGAGGTACTCGGGCGGCCCCGCGTGCGCGAACCACAGCCACAGCTCTGCCGCGTGGATCGGTGTCCACGCTCGCACGTGCTCGGCGTCGGCGCCATAGCCGCGCACCATCGCGTCGAACGAGCGCGGGTCCTTGCGCGCCGCGCCCCACGCGGCCCTCGACAGCTCGCGCACCGGATCCCCGCGGTGCGACTTCTCCCAGTCGAGCACCGCGGTGACGCGCGAGCCGATCGCCAGCACGTTGCCGTCTCCCCAGTCGCCGTGGCAGAAGGCGGGCGGGCTCGGCTCCGGCACCACGAAGGGCAGCGGCGGCCCTCCGGCGTCGCGATATCGGCGGACGATCGCCGCATCGTCCGGCGCCGGCGGCAGCGCTGCGGGCGGCTCGAGCGCATGCAGCCGCCGCAGGAGCACCATCGACGCCTCCAGGCGCTCCAGCCGCAGGTCGACGCTCCCGGCGTCGAGCCGCTCCCCGGGCATCATCGACATCAGGATCGAGCCTGGGGCTGCCTCGACGAGCTGCGGGGCGGGGATGCCCGAGCCGCGCAGCGCTCGGAGGGCCGCGACCTCCGCGTCGTGCCGCACCGCATCCGCCATGCGCTTCTCGACCAGCGAGCGCCCGTCGCGCGTCACCTGGCGCACGTGACCCACCGCACCCTGTCGCATGGCACCGTCTCGCATCAGGCGATCATGGCAGTCGCTGCTCGGCCTTGCAGGTCAGATCAGAAATCGTATACGATGCCCGCATGGATGCATCGTCGCAGCCCGCTCAGGGTGCCCCGCAGGCCGCCGTCGACGCCTGGCAGCTGCTGGGCAGCCGCCCGGGCAAGGTCTTCGCGATGCACATCGGCTACCGCGCCCGCGCCGCGCAGAAGGGCCGCACCCCCGAGGCGCCCGGCTACTTCCTGAAGCCCGCCACCTCGCTCTCCACCGGCGGCGAGGTCGTCGCTCCCGCGGGCACCGAGATCTTCGGCTTCGAGGGCGAGATCGCCGTCGTGATCGGCACCGCGGCTCGCGCGGTCGGCGAGGCGGACGCGTGGCGGCACGTCGCGCACGTCACGGCATCGAACGACCTCGGCGTCTTCGACCTGCGCTGGGCCGACAAGGGCTCCAACATCCGCTCGAAGGGCGGCGACGGCTTCACGCCGATCGGCCCGGCCCTGCTCGACGCCGCGCAGCTCGACCCGCACGCGATCGAGGTGCGCACCTGGCTCGACGGCGAGCTCGTGCAGGCTGACTCGACCTCGACCCTCATCTTCTCGCTCGCGCAGATCGTCAGCGACCTCTCGCAGCTCGTCACGCTCGAGCCCGGCGACGTGATCCTCACGGGCACGCCCGCCGACGCCTCGACCTTCGCCCCCGGGCAGCGCGTCGAGGTCGAGGTGAGCGCGACCACCCTCGGCGGCGACCAGGTCTCCACCGGCCGCCTCGCCTCGACCGTGCGGGTGGGCGAGCAGCAGCTGCCCGCCTACTCCGCCCAGCCCAAGCCGACCCCGGAGCAGTGGGCCGACGCATCCGGCCGGCCCGTCGACGAGTTCCGCGAGCCCGTCGCGCCGGTGCTCGACGCGGCGCTCCGCGAGCAGCTCTCCAGCGTCGCCCTCGCGACGCTCTCCTCCGGCCTGCGCAAGCGCGGCCTCGACAACGTCTCGATCGACGGGCTCCGCTCGACGCAGCCGGGCAAGCGCATCGTCGGCACGGCTCGCACCCTGCGCTACGTGCCGAACCGCGAAGACCTCTTCGCGAGCCACGGCGGCGGCTACAACGCGCAGAAGCGCCTCTTCGATGACCTGCACGAGGGCGACGTCGTCGTGATCGAGGCGCGCGGCGACAACCGCTCGGGCACGCTCGGCGACATCCTGGCGCTCCGCGCCCGCCACCTCGGCGCCGCCGGCATCATCACCGACGGCGGCGTGCGCGACCTCGACGTCGTGACCGAGATCGGCGTGCCGACCTATCATGCGGGCGGGCACCCCGCGGTGCTCGGTCGGCTGCACGTGCCCTGGAGCGTCGACGAGACCGTCGCCTGCGGCGGCGCGACGGTGCAGCCGGGCGACATCATCGTGGCCGACGGCGACGGCGTGCTCGTCATCCCGCCGGCGCTCGCGCGCGAGCTCGTCGAGGAGGCCATCGAGCAGGAGCGCGCCGAGGAGTTCATCGCGCAGCAGATGGACGCCGGCGAGGTGCTCGACGGGCTCTTCCCCATGAACGCGCAGTGGCGCGCGAAGTACGAGGCGTCGCTGGGCTCGACGGAGGAGCGATGAGCGCGCCGACCCCTGTGGAGGCACCGACCACGGTCGCCGCGAAGCCGACGCAGTCGAAGTCGCAGCGCGCCTACGCCCTGCTGCACGACCGCATCGTCGACGGCACCTACTCCCCCGGCTACCGGCTCGTGCTCGACGCGATCGGCCGCGAGCTCGAGATGAGCGTCGTGCCCGTGCGAGAGGCCATCCGGCGGCTCGAGGCCGAGGGGCTCGTGACCTTCGAGCGCAACATCGGCGCCCGCGTCGCCGAGATCGACGAGCTCGAGTACCACGACACGATGGAGACGCTCTCCTTCGTCGAGGGTGCGGCCATCTCGCTCGCCGCCGGGCTCTACTCGAAGCGCGACGTCGACGACGCGCGCGCCATCAACCAGCGGATGCGCGAGTCGCTCGCCGCCTTCGACCCCGTGCAGTTCACGGCGCTCAACGAGGCCTTCCACCGGCGACTGAGCGACGTCTCGCCCAACGGCGTGCTCGGCGACGTCATCGACACCTGCTGGAAGCGGCTCGCGCGGCTCCGCCAGTCGACCTTCTCCTTCGTGCCGAGCCGAGCCCTCCCCTCCGTCGACGAGCACGAGACGATCCTCGGCCTTATCGAGGAGGGCGCGGACCCGCGCCGCATCGAGCTCGCCGTGCGCGCGCACCGCCTCGCGACGCCCGATGCGTTCCTGCACCGCACGCAGCCAGACCTCAGCAAGCCCGACCTCACCGACACCGACTCCCCCGAGTAAGGAGCCACCATGGCCAACCAGCCCGCAGGCATCCCCGAGCTGATCCCCCACTACATCGACGGCGAGCGCGTGCCCTCGATCGACGGCGAGACCTTCGGCGTGCTGAACCCCGTCACGAACGAGGACTACACGGTAGCCGCCTCCGGCAAGCAGGCCGACATCGACCTCGCGGTCGCCGCCGCCACGCGCGCCTTCGAGGAGGGTCCGTGGCCGCGCATGAAGAACCGCGAGCGCGCCCGCATCCTCAGCCGCATCGCAGACATCGTCGAGTCGCGCGACCAGGAGCTCGCGCAGCTCGAGTCCTGGGACTCCGGCCTGCCGATCACGCAGGCCCGCGGCCAGGCGCAGCGCGCCGCCGAGAACTTCCGCTTCTTCGCCGACCTGATCGTCGCCGGCCGCGACGACGCGTACAAGGTGCCCGGCAGCCAGGTCAACTACGTCAACCGCAAGCCCAAGGGCGTCGCCGGGCTCATCACCCCGTGGAACACCCCCTTCATGCTCGAGTCCTGGAAGCTGGGCCCCGCGCTCGCCTCCGGCTGCACCGTGGTGCTGAAGCCCGCCGAGTTCACGCCCCTGTCGGCATCGCTCTGGGCCGGCATCTTCGAGGAGGCAGAGCTGCCCAAGGGCGTCTTCAACCTCGTCAACGGCTTCGGCGAGACCGCGGGCGACGCGCTCGTCAAGCACCCCGACGTGCCGCTCATCTCGTTCACCGGTGAGAGCTCGACCGGCCAGACGATCTTCGCGAACTCCGCGAAGCACCTGAAGGCCATGTCTATGGAGCTCGGCGGCAAGAGCCCGGCTGTCGTCTTCGCCGACGCCGACCTCGACGCGGCGCTCGACTCGACGCTGTTCGGCGTCTTCTCGCTGAACGGCGAGCGCTGCACGGCCGGCAGCCGCATCCTCGTCGAGCGCTCGATCTACGAGGAGTTCCTCGAGCGCTACGCCGAGCGCGCCAGGAACATCGTGGTCGGCGACCCGCACGACCCGAAGACCGAGGTGGGCGCGCTCGTGCACCCCGAGCACTTCGACAAGGTGATGTCCTACGTCGAGATCGGCAAGCAGGAGGGCCGCCTGCTCGCGGGCGGCGGCCGCCCCGAGGGCTTCCCCGACGGCAACTTCGTCGCCCCGACGGTCTTCGCCGACGTCAGCCCGGATGCGCGCATCTTCCAGGAGGAGATCTTCGGCCCGGTCGTGTCGATCACGCCGTTCGACTCCGACGAGGAGGCGCTCGAGCTGGCGAACAACACGCGCTACGGCCTCGCCGCCTACATCTGGACGCAGAACCTCAAGCGCGCGCACCTCTTCGCGCAGGACGTCGAGGCGGGCATGGTGTGGCTCAACAGCCACAACGTGCGCGACCTGCGGAGCCCCTTCGGCGGCGTGAAGGCCTCGGGCCTCGGCCACGAGGGCGGCTACCGCTCGCTCGACTTCTACAGCGACCAGCAGGCCGTGCACATCACGCTCGGCGACGTCCACACGGCACGCTTCGGCGCATCCGCCTGACTCGCCCGCACGGGCACCCGTGCGCTGACACCCCACGCACTTCGAAGGAGAAGCACCCATGAACGAGATCCCGAAGCCGGTCGCGCCGGCACCCGACATCGTGCGCTGCGCGGCGATGGACCTGGTCGTCACCGACCTCGAGGCGAGCCGTCGCTTCTACGTCGACATCCTCGGCCTGCACGTGACCGAGGAGGACGACGAGGCCATCTACCTGCGCTCGTACGAGGAGTTCATCCACCACAATCTCGTGCTGCGCAAGGGGCCGGTCGCGGCCGTCGCCGCGTTCGCGTACCGCGTGCGCACCCCCGAGGACGTCGACCGGGCCGAGGCCTACTACCAGGAGCTCGGCTGCCGCACCGAGCGTCGCAGCGGCGGCTTCCAGAAGGGCTTCGGCGACAGCGTGCGGGTCGAGGACCCGATCGGCTTCCCCTACGAGTTCTTCTACGCCACCGAGCACGCCGAGCGCCTGCACATGCGCTACGACCTCTACTCGGCCGGCGAGCTCGTGCGTCTCGACCACTTCAACCAGGTCACCCCCGACGTGCCGCGCGGTCGCAAGTACCTCGAGGACCTCGGGTTCCGCGTGACGGAGGACATCAAGGACGACCAGGGCGTCACCTACGCCGCCTGGATGCACCGCAAGGGCACCGTGCACGACACGGCGCTCACCGGCGGCAACGGCCCGCGCATGCACCACATCGCCTTCTCGACGCACGAGAAGCACAACATCATCCAGATCTGCGACAAGCTCGGCGCGCTGCGGATGTCGGACCACATCGAGCGAGGGCCGGGCCGGCACGGCGTCTCGAACGCGTTCTACCTCTACATCACCGACCCCGACGGCCACCGCATCGAGATCTACACGCAGGACTACTGGACGGGCGACCCCGACAACCCCGTCATCACGTGGGATGTGCACGACAACCAGCGCCGCGACTGGTGGGGCAACCCCGTCGTGCCCTCCTGGTACACGGAGGCATCCCCGGTGCTCGACCTCGACGGCGACGTCGTCGAGGTGGTCGAGCGCACCGACTCGAGCGAGCTCGAGGTGACGATCGGCGCCGACGGCTTCTCGTACACGCGGCCCGGTGACGAGGACGGCACCTACCGCGGCGAGGCGGCCAAGGGCTTCAAGCTCGGCAACCAGCTGTGACGCTCGCTCATGACTCGTCCGGGTCCGCCGGACCCGGACGCGGGCGCGGCCTCGACGACGCGACGGTCACGGCGATCGCCGACGAGCTCGCCGAGGCGACGCGCTCGCGCAGCACCATCGAGCGCATCTCGGCGCGGTTCCCGGCGGCGACGATCGAGGACTCCTACGCGGTGCAGCGCGTCTGGCGCACCCGCCGCGAGGAGGCGGGCGCCCGCCTCGTCGGCCGCAAGATCGGCCTGACGAGCAAGGCGATGCAGTTCGCCACCGGCATCAGCGAGCCCGACTACGGCGTGATCTTCGCCGACCAGGCCTACCGCTCGGGCGAGACCGTCGAGCACGCGCGGTGGTCGAACGTGCGCGTCGAGGTCGAGCTCGCCTTCGTGCTGCGGTCGCCGCTCGAGGGCGAGGGCCTCACGGTCGACGACGTGCTCGACGCGACCGAGATCGTCGTGCCGGCGCTCGAGATCCTCGACTCGCACATCGAGCTCGAGGGCCGCACGATCGTCGACACGATCAGCGACAACGCGGCGCTCGGCGCCATCGTGGTCGGCGACCACGAGATCGGCCCGCGCGACCGGAACCTGTCGTGGGTGGGCTCGCTCTGCCTCGTGAACGACGAGATCATCGAGACCGGCGTCTCCGGCGGCGTGCTCGGCAACCCGGCGCTCGGCGTCGCCTGGCTCGCGGGCAAGCTCGCGCAGCACGGCGACCGGCTCGAGGCCGGCGAGCTGATCCTCGCCGGCTCCTTCACGCGGCCCGTCTGGGTGCAGCCCGGCGATGTCGTGCGCGCCGAGTTCCAGGACATGGGGATGGTCGAGGTGCGGTTCCGATGAGCACCTTCCGCGACGCCCTCGCGGCCGCCGAGGCTCCCCTCGTCGGCCTGTGGAACGCATCCGGCAGCCCTGTCGCCGCCGAGATCCTGGCCGGCTCGGGCGCCGACCTGCTGCTGATCGACGGCGAGCACGGACCGATCACGGTGAGCGAGCTGCTGCCGATGCTGCAGGCCGCCGCCGCCTACCCCGTCACGACGCTCGTGCGCGTGCCCTGGAACGACCCCGTCATCATCAAGCAGGTGCTCGACGTGGGTGCGCAGAGCCTCGTCGTGCCGATGGTCTCGACCGCCGACGAGGCGCGGGCCGCGGTGCGCGCGGCCCGCTACCCCGGCAGTGCTGGCGAGCGCGAGGGCGGGCGCGGCATCGGCTCGGCGCTCGCGCGGTCGTCGCGCTGGGGACGCATCGCGGGCTACGTCGGCGAGGCCGACCGCCACGTGTCGGTGACCGTGCAGATCGAGACGGCGGATGCCGCGGCCAACGCCGCGGAGATCGCCGCGGTCGACGGCGTGGACGCGATCTTCATCGGGCCCGCAGACCTCGCGGGCTCGATGGGCTACCCCGGCGACCCCTCGGCGCAGGCGGTGGTGGATGCGGTGGACGCGACGATCGCCGCGGTGCGCGCCGCCGGCAAGCCGGTGGGCGTCAACGCGTTCGCGCCGGCCGACGCCGACCGCTGCATCGAGCGCGGGGCCGCCTTCGTGTTCGTCTCGGCCGACGTCACGCTGATGGCGCGCGGCTCGGAGGCGGCGGTCGCCCGCCTGAAGGAGCAGCGCCGCCAGACCGACGCCTACTGACGCTGCCGCGCCCAACCCGCCGGCGAGCGGTGCTGCTGCGCGCGAGCGGTGCTGGCACGCCGGCACCGCTCGTGCGCAAGCGCACCGCTCGGCAGCGGCGCTCGCTCAGCCGAGCCGGCGGATGCCGAGCTCGCGCTCGATCTGCGGCGTGCGATCCCCCACCAGGAGGAACGCGACGAGGCCGACGAGCGGCAGCAGCACGATCGCGAGGCCCCAGGCGAGCTGCGAGACCAGCGCGATCTCCATGCGCTGCACGCGCGCGATCGCCCAGAGGCACGTCGCGGCCCAGGCGATCATGCCCAGCGCTGGCCCCAGCATCATGAGGAGGTCGATCGGTCCAGCATCCATGGGCATCAGCGCCTCCTCCGAGTCGGAGTCAGCATCGCACGGCGATCGATCTCAGCGGAAGAGGGGCTTCGTCTCTCCCGCGACCCCATCAGCGCAGCAGCGCGACGACCGAGGCGATGACCGCCAGGAGCGGGAAGATCCCCTGCACGAGCGCGGCGCGCGCGAGTTTGCGGTCGCTCAGCACGAGGTACAGGGCCGCACCGAGCATGGTGCCGGTGGCCGTCAGCACGACAGCGAGGCCCGCGTCCACCGCCCCTGCCGCGATCGCGACGACGCCCGCGAGCGCGGCGATGCCGAGCAGCAGGTTGTAGACGCCCTGGTTGGCGGCGAGCTGCTTCGTCTGCGCCGCCTGCTCGGCCGAGGTGCGGAAGACGCGCCTGGTCGCGGGGTGCTCCCATCGCAGCGTCTCGAGCACGAAGATGGAGGCGTGCACGAGCGCCGCGAGCACGGCGGCGATGCAGACGGCGATGAGCATGAGCGGAGTCTATGGCGAGGCGCGCGCGCTCGTTCGCTGAGAGCGGGAAGCCTGGGGCGCCGTCCGACATACGCTGGAAGCATGGCTACGACCGAGATCACCAAGGACACCCTCGAGCAGACCATCGACGGCGGCGGCATCGTGCTGCTCGACTTCTGGGCGGCGTGGTGCGGCCCGTGCCGCATGTTCGGCCCCATCTTCGAGCAGGCGTCAGAGCAGCACGAGGACATCGTCTTCGGCAAGATCGACACGGAGGCCGAGCAGGAGCTCGCCGCCGGGTTCCAGATCTCGTCGATCCCGACCCTCATGGCCTTCCGCGACGGCGTGCTCGTCTTCTCGCAGGCCGGCGCGCTGCCGGGCCCGCAGCTCGAGCAGCTCATCGGCGCCGTGCGCGGCCTCGACATGGACGAGGTGCACGCGAAGATCGCCGAGCAGCAGGCCGCGAACGCCGCCGATCAGGGCTGAGACGCCGGCAGGAACGACGAAAGCCCCCGCTCTGCGGGGGCCTTTTCGTGCTGGGGTACCTGGACTCGAACCAAGAACAAAGGTACCAGAAACCTCCGTGTTGCCAATTACACCATACCCCAATGGTCACGCGCCGGAGCGGGCGAACCAAGAGTCGAGCATACCTGAGGTGGGGGCGGAGCGCCAATCGGCTCCGGTCTCGTGACGCGTGTCGACCTGCGGGATGGATCAGCGGCCGCGGGCGATGAGGTCGCGGTTGATGACCGAGGCGGCGATGGTGCCGGCGCCCGCGGCGACGGCCAGCTGGCGGAAGCCCGGCGTGATGTCCCCCGCCGCGTAGATGCCCGCGACGGATGCTCGCTGCGACCGATCGACGATCACGAGGCCGTCCTCGTCGGTCTCGAGCCCGAGCGCTTCCGCGAAGCCGAGCTGCGGGTGCCACCACGGCCGCACGAACCCGCCGGTGCGGATGCTGCGCGTGCCGTCCTCGAGCACGATCGCCTGCATGCCGGTGCGGTCGCCCTCGATCGCCGCGATCGGGGTGCGCACCAAGGCCACCCCGTGCTCTGCGAGGCGGGCCTCACCCGCCTCGTCCACCGCATCCGACCCGTTCGTGAAGACGGCGAGGTCGTCGGTGTGCCGTCGGATCACCATGGCGCGGTCGACGAGGTCGCCCGTCTCGCCGATCAGCGCGAGCGCCTGGCCGCGCTTGTCGTAGCCGTCGCAGTCCATGCACGAGTGCAGGCTCGTGCCGTACCAGGGGCGCACGTGCTTCGAGGCCGGCAGCGTCTCGCTCAGGCCCGTGGCGATCATCACGGCAGCCGCGCGCGTCTCGCTCTCGGCGCGCGAGCCGGGCTGCTCGGCCTGCACGGCGAAGCCCCCGTCGACCCGCGCGATCTGCTGCACCAGCGCGCGCTCGTGCGTCACCGTCGGGTAGCGCAGCACCTCGTCGCGGCCCATCGTGCGCAGCTCGAGCGGCGAGATGCCGTCGCGGGTGATGTACCCGTGCGACTGCAGCGTGGCCGCGTGCCTGGGCCGGTTGGAGTCCAGCAGCGCCACCGTGCGCTGCTGGCGGGCGAGGTTGAGCGTCGCGGCCAGGCCCGCAGGGCCGGCGCCGATGACGACGACGTCGACCTGCATCAGACCCTCGCGGCCAGCCGGTCGATGCGGGCGAGCGTTGCCTCGCGGCCGAGCAGCTCCATCGACTCGAACAGCGGCGGCGAGACGCGGCGGCCCGTGACGGCGACGCGCAGCGGCGTGAACGCGAAGCGAGGCTTGATACCGAGCCCCTCGACCAGCACCTCCCGCAGCACCTGCTCGATCGAAGCGGTGTCGAAGGTCTCGAGCTCGGCGAGCGCGCGCTTCGACGCCTCGAGCGTCGCGAGCGCGTCGTCGCCCAGCTTGGCCACCGCGTCCGCGTCGTGGTGGATGTCGTCCGTCTCGAGGAAGAGGAAGCCCAGCATGTCCTCTGCCTGGCCGATCAGCTGCATGCGCTCCTGCACGAGCGGTGCCGCCTGCGCGAGCAGCGCGCGCTGCGCCTCGGTCGGCTCGCCGTCGAAGATGCGCCCGAGATAGGGCTCGAGGCGCTGCGCGAAGTCGTCGGCCGCGAGCATGCGCACGTGGTCGCCGTTGATCGACTCGGCCTTCTTCGGATCGAAGCGGCTCGGGTTGGGGTTCACGTCGGCGATGTCGAAGGCGGCGATCAGCTCGTCGCGGGTGAATACGTCGCGGTCGGCGGCGATCGACCAGCCGAGCAGCGAGAGGTAGTTCAGCAGCCCCTCGGGGATGAAGCCGGCCTCGCGCAGCAGGAAGAGGTTCGACTGCGGGTCGCGCTTCGAGAGCTTCTTGTTGCCCTCGCCCATGACGTAGGGCATGTGGCCGAAGCGCGGGATGGCGGTCGCGACGCCGATCTCGGCGAGCGCGCGGTAGAGCGCGATCTGGCGCGGGGTCGACGACAGGAGATCCTCGCCGCGCAGCACGTGCGTGACGCCCATGAGGGCGTCGTCGACGGGGTTGACGAAGGTGTAGAGCGGGGCGCCGTTCGGGCGCACCACGACGAAGTCCGTGAACGAGCCGGCCGGGAAGGTGATGTCGCCTCGGACCAGGTCGTCGAAGGAGAGGTCCTCGTCGGGCACGCGCAGGCGCAGGCTCGGCTGGCGGCCCTCGGCGCGCAGCGCCTCGCGCTGCTCGTCGCTCAGGTCGCGCTCGAAGTTGTCGTAGCCCTGCCGCGGGTCGCGCCCCTGCGCGACGTTGCGCGCCTCGATCTCCTCAGCGGTCGCGAACGACTCGTAGAGGTGGCCCGACGCGCGCAGCCGCTCGATGATCTCGGCATAGATCTCGCCGCGCTGCGACTGCCGGTAGGGCGCGTGGGGGCCGCCGGTCTCGACGCCCTCGTCCCAGTCGATGCCGAGCCAGCGCATGGCGTCGAGCAGCTGCTCGTACGACTCCTGGCTGTCGCGGGCGGCATCGGTGTCCTCGATGCGGAAGACGAGCCTGCCGCCGTGGTGCCGCGCATACGCCCAGTTGAACAGGGCGGTGCGGATGAGCCCGACATGCGGGGTGCCGGTGGGCGAGGGGCAGAAGCGCACGACGACATCGCTGCCCGTCGCGGCCGAGAAGGGGACGCTCATGATGCCTCCCATCCTAGGCGCGGGCAGCGCTCGTCGCCGCGCCCCGATGGCCTAGCGGCGACCGCCGCCGAGCAGACCGCCCAGCAGGTCGCCGAGGCCCCCGAGGCCACCGCCCTGCTTCGAGCCGCCGCCGAGCACGCCGCCCAGTAGGTCGTCGAGGCCGAAGCCGTCGTCCTGCTGCTGGGGCGCCTGGGCCTGGCCTGCCTGACCGCCCTGGCCGCCATGCGCGAAGAACCGGTTCGCGATCCACGCGATCACGATCGGCGCGACGATCGGCAGGACCTTCTGGATGATGCCGCCGAGCGCCGAACCGCCGCCCGCCGCCCGCGCGATCTGCTCGGTGTTGTCGCCGAAGACGTTGTGCACGATGCGCTGCCCGTCATCCGGGTCGATGCTGCCGGCGAGCCGTTCGTCCAGCCGACCCTGGTGCTTGCCGAGCGCGCCCATCAGCGACTGCGCGCCGGAGGGGTCGTGGGCGTTGGCCCGCATGCCGCCGACGAGCGCCGGCACGATGGCCTCGATCGCCTGCCGCGCCTCCGCCTCGTCGACACCTGCCTGCTGCGCCACCTGCTGGATGGGGATCTGACCGATCAGCTGCTGGATCTCCGACATGACTCCTCCTCGAGCCTCGGGGCGACGGGTGCCGCCGGTGCCCCGATGCTACTCAGACGGCCTGCTGGGCGACGACGGGATTCCTCAGGGTGCCGATGCCGGGGATCTCGACCTCGACGCTCTGGCCCGCGGTCAAGGGCCCCACGCCGTCCGGCGTGCCCATGAGCACCACGTCGCCCGGCAGCAGGGTCATGGATGCGGTGATCCAGCTGAGCACGGTCGGCGCGTCGAAGATCCAGTCGGTCGACGGGCCGTCCTGCTTGACCTCGCCGTCGACGCGCGTGATGATCCGCAGCGCGTCCCAATCGGGCTCGGTCTCGACGGCGGGGCCGAGCGGGCAGAAGGTGTCGAAACCCTTCGCCCTCGCCCACTGCGGCTCGCGGCGCTGCAGATCGCGCGCCGTCACGTCGTTCGCGACCGTCACGCCGAAGACCGCGCCGAGCGCGTTCGCGGGCGTGAGGCGGCGCGCGACGCGGCCGATGACGAGCGCGACCTCGCCCTCGAAGTGCACGTCCTCGGACTCGGGCGGCAGCACGATCGCATCGCCCGGTCCGATCACCGAGGTGTTGGGCTTCAGGAACACCAGCGGCTCCGCGGGGACCTCGTTGCCGAGCTCGGCCGCGTGCTTCGCGTAGTTGCGACCGACGGCGACGACCTTCGAGCGCGGGATGACGGGCGCCAGCAGGCGCACCTCGCTCAGCGGCACGCGCGTGCCGGTGGTCTCGAAGCCCATCACGATGGGGTCGCCGACGAGCTCGACCAGCGCGTCGTCGTCGACGACGCCGTAGCCGATCCGGTCGCCGTGGGAGAAGCGCGCGACCCGCATCAGCGTGCCTCCGCGCTCTCTGCCCCGGACGCCTGCGCCTCGGTGAGCTGCACCATCCAGCCGTGCGGGTCCTCGACGCGGCCGTACTGGATGTCGGTGAGCTGCTTGCGCAGCGCCGTCGCGACGGGACCGGCCGGCGCGTGCTCGTCGCCGATGACCTCGTCGTGGCTCTTGAGCGCCGCGATCGGGGTCAGCACCGCCGCGGTGCCGCAGGCGAAGGCCTCGGTGATGCTGCCGTCGGCGACGCCGTCGCGCCACTCCGCCAGCGTGACCGTGCGCTGCTCGACCTCGTGCCCCGCATCCGCCGCGAGCTGCAGGAGGGAGTTGCGCGTGACGCCGTCGAGGATGGACTCGGAGGCGGGCGTGACGAGGGTGCCGTCGGCCTTGACGAGCACGACGTTCATGCCGCCGAGCTCCTCGAGGTCCGTGCCCTCCTCGTTCAGGAAGAGCACCTGCGCGCAGCCGTGCTGCACCGCCTGCTGCGTCGGCAGCAGGCTCGCGGCGTAGTTGCCGCCGCACTTCGCGGCCCCGGTGCCGCCGCGCCCTGCGCGGTTGTACTCGCGCGAGAGCCAGATCGAGACGGGCTTGACGCCACCCGGGAAGTAGGGGCCAGCCGGGCTCGCGATGACCATGAAGCGCACCGTCTGGGCTGCGCGCACGCCGAGGAAGACCTCGTTGGCGATCATGAAGGGGCGCAGGTAGAGCGAGTCCTCGCCCCCGGTCGGGACCCATGCCTCGTCGATCGCGACGAGCTGGCGCACCGCCTCGACGAAGTCCTCCTCGGGCAGCTGCGGGAGCGCCAGGCGCTCGGCCGAGCGCTGCATGCGCTGTGCGTTCTGGTCGGGTCGGAAGGTCCAGACCGAGCCGTCGGCGCGGCGGTAGGCCTTCATGCCCTCGAAGATCTCCTGGCCGTAGTGCAGCACGGCGGATGCGGGATCCATCTGCAGCGGGCCGTAGGGCTCGACCCGGGCGTCGTGCCAGCCGCCGTCCAGCGTCCAGTCGATCGAGACCATGTGGTCGGTGAAGTGCCGACCGAAGCCAGGTTCGGCGAGCACGCTCGCGCGGACGTCGTCGGCTGCCGGGCGGTCGCTGCGCGTGAGCGCGAACTCGAGGGTCATGCCTGCTCCTTGGAAGCGGTGATGCGGTCGACGATGGCGTCGCCGACCTGGCTGGTGCTGCGCTGGGCGTCGTTGACGTCGCGGCTGTCGACGTCGGCGTCCACGGCGTCGCGGATGCGCTGGCCGGCCTCGGGATGTCCGGAGTGCTCGAGCAGCAGTGCGGCGGAGAGGATCGCGGCGGTCGGATCGGCGACGCCGCGCCCGGCGATGTCCGGCGCCGAGCCGTGGACCGGCTCGAACATGCTCGGGAACTCGCCGGAGGGGTTCAGGTTACCCGAGGCGGCGAGGCCGATGCCTCCGCCGACAGCGCCCGCGAGGTCGGTCAGGATGTCGCCGAAGAGGTTGTCGGTGACGATGACGTCGAAGCGGCTCGGCCGGTCGACGAGGAAGATGGTCGCCGCGTCGACGTGCAGGTAGTCGACCTCGACATCCGGATGCTCGGCGGCGACGCTGTCGACGATGCGCTGCCAGAGCGCGCCGGCGTGCACGAGCACGTTCTTCTTGTGCACGAGCGTGAGGCGACGTCGGCGCTGCTCGGCCAGCTCGAAGGCGAAGCGCACGACGCGCTCCACGCCGAAGGCCGTGTTCACGCTCGTCTCGTTGGCGATCTCGTGCTCGGTGCCGGTGCGGAGCGAGCCGCCGTTGCCGACGTAGGGGCCCTCCGTGCCCTCGCGCACGACGACGAAGTCGATCTCACCCGGGTCGCGGAGCGGGCTCTCGACCTTCGGGGGCAGGCGCGTGGGCCGCAGGTTGACGTGGTGGTCGAAGGCGAAGCGGAGGCGCAGCAGCAGGCCGCGCTCGATGATGCCGCCGGCGAGCCGTGCGTCGGCAGGGTCGCCGCCGACCGCGCCGAGGAGGATCGCGTCGTGCCCGGCCAGCGCCGCGAGGGTGGCGTCGTCCAGGACCACGCCGGTCTCGAGGTAGTGGGCTGCTCCGAGCTCGAACTCGGTCTCCACCAGCTCGACGCCGTCGAGGGCCGCGCGCATGGCGCGCCTCGCCTCGAGCGTGACCTCCGGCCCGATGCCGTCTCCTGCGATGACCGCGAGGCGCAGCTGCTCCACAGTTCCTCCTTGCGGCGCTCCTGCGCGCCCGTCGACCAGCGGCGCTGCTGCCGCGCAGGCCGCGCGACCAGCCTAGTCGCGCCTCCGCCGCCCGCCGCGTCCCAGGCTGGCGGGGGTACAGTGCCAGCACCGGCGGCCCGCGATGGGCCGTCACGACGAACGGAGACCACCTTGAGCATCGGCTTCGGCATCTTCCTCATGGCCGTCGGCGCGATCGTCGCCTGGGCAGTGCCAGCACTGTGGCAGGTCGAGGGCGTCGACTGGGCCCTCATCGGCTACATCCTGCTGGGCGCGGGCGCGCTCATCACGATCATCGGCATCGCCGTGAGCGCGCGCTCCGGCCGCACCTCGCAGGTGTCGCGCTCGAGCGTCGACCCGGGCACCGGCACCCGCGTCGAGCGCACCGAGCGTCGCGACGACCTGATCTGACCTGCGCATCGCGCGACGGGGCGCTGCATCGCGAGAGCGACGCAGCGCCCCGTCGCTCGTGCAGGAGCCGGCGCAGGGCGCTCAGGCGCGGGCGGCCTCGTCGATGAGCGCCGCGAGCTCGGCGGGCTTCGACCACATCGGCCAGTGGCCAGTGGGCAGATCGACGAGCGTGAGCGCTCGGTGCTCGAGCACGCCGGCCAGGAACGGGATCCCCTGCTCGGCGTAGGAGCGGTAGTCCTCGGCTGAGAACGCCGTGCAGACGATGGTCGCCGGCACGTCGAGCCGCCGGTCGTCGGTGAGGCGGGCGACATCGCGGACCGCGCCCGCAGGCTCCGGCACCGCACGGCTGCGCATCTCGACGAGCTGCTCGTCGCTCAGGTCGCGCATCGAGCCCTGCTCGAGCTCGTCGTCCCAGTTCGCCTCGATCGGCAGAGCGTCGCCCTCGAAGCTCGCGTCCATCGCGGCGCCGTCGACGACCGGCGCGGTGTCCACCCACACCGAGCGCGCCACGCGGTCGATGTTCCGGTCGATCGCGACGGTCGCGGGGATCGCCGCGCCGCTGTGGGCGACGAGCACGACCGGCCCGTCACCGATCGCCGCCTCGATCGCGCCGACGTGGTCCTCGAGCGAGACCTCGCCAGGGGTGGCGAAGCCCGGCTCGAGGCCCGGCAGCGTGAGGGCTTCGACGTCGTGGCCGAGCTCGCGGAGGCGAGCGGCCACGTCGTCCCAGGCCCAGGCGCCCAGCCAGAAGCCCGGGACGAGCAGGATGCGTGCAGGAGCGGTCGTCATGCTGGCGACGCTAGCCGCCTCCGCCCACATCGGCCAGGGCCGATGCGAGGCGGTCGCTCAGTCCTCCGAGCCGCGCAGGGAGACCCACGCGACGACCATGGCCAGCGCCATGAGCACGGCGCCCGAGATGCTGGTCGCGATCACGCCGTGGTCGAAGGCGGTGCGGGCGGCCTCCAGCAGCCGCTCCCCCGCGGCGCCCGCGCCCTCGGTCGCGGCGACCGCACCGCCCAGGGTCTCGCGCGCCGCATCCGCCATCGCCCCGTCGGTGCCGGCCGGCACCACGAGCGTCGCCCGGTAGACCGCGGTGAGCAGGCCGCCGAGCACGGTGGTGCCGAGCACGGCGCCGAACTCGTAGGCGGTCTCCGACATGGCGGATGCCGCGCCCGCCTTCGCCGGCGGCACGGCGGTGAGGATCATGTCGTTCGAGACGGTCTCGGCGGCGCCGATGCCGAGACCCAGCAGCGCGAACGCGACCGCGATGCCGGGCACCGTGACGTCCTCGCCGAGCACGGCGAGCATGCCGTAGGCGGCGAGCGAGGCGCTCAGCGCGATCACGACCGCGACTCCCGGGTCGACCCGCCGCACCACGCGCACGACCAGCAGGCCGGAGCCGATCATCGCGATGACGCCCGGCACGAGCACGAGCGCGGCGTCGAGCACGGGCATCGCCTCGACCAGCTGCAGGTGCTGCGTGACGAAGAAGAGGAAGCCGGTGAGCGCCACGACGCTGAGCAGGTTCACGAGCAGCGCGCCGCTGAACTGCGGCAGCCGGAAGAGCCCGACGTCGAGCATCGGCTGGGCCACCCGCCGCATCCGGCGCACGAACAGCCAGCCGGTCAGCACCGCGACCAGCACGAGCGCGATCCCGAGCGGGTCGACGCCCTTGACCGCGATCTCCTTGATGCCGGCGGCGAGGCCACCGAGCGCGAGCATCGACAGCGCGATGCCGATCGGGTCGATCGGGCCGGGCGCGGGGTCGCGCGACTCGTCGACGAGGAGCGGCGCGAGGATCAGCAGCGGCAGCAGCACCGGCACCGCGATGAGGAAGATGGCACCCCAGTGGAAGTGCGCCAGCAGCGCGCCACCCACGATGGGGCCGGCGGCCGAGCCGACCGAGAAGCCCGTCGCCCACACGGCGACGGCGAGGCGGCGCTGCTGCCGGTCGAGGAAGATGGTGCGCAGCAGCGCGAGCGTCGCGGGCATGAGCGTCGCGCCGAAGAAGCCGATGGCGGCGCGGGCGGCGATCAGCAGCTCGGCGGTGGGCGCGAAGGCCGCCAGCACCGAGACGACGGCGAAGCCGGTGGCGCCGATGAGCAGCAGGCGGCGACGGCCGACGCGGTCGCCGAGGTTGCCCATCGCGACGAGCAGGGTCGCGAGCACGAGCGAGTAGGCGTCGACGATCCAGAGCTGCTGCGAGGAGGTCGGCTGCAGCGACTGCGCGATCTCGGGCAGCGCGAAGTTGAGGGCCGTGATGTCGATCGAGACCAGCAGCACCGGCAGCATCAGCACCGCGAGCGCGGCCCAGCCGCGTGCTCCGGCGCGCGCAGGCGCGGTCGAAGGGGTGTCAGTGCTGCGGATGTCGTTGGTCACCCGAATACTGTACCGTCTGGACGGTTTTTTGTCGAGGTAGGGTGGGTGCCGTGAGCAAGGCAGATGACACCAGGGATCGCATCCTGGACGCGTTCGAGCAGCTCGTGCTCGAGCATGGCGAGCGCGCCGGCACGATCGCCGCGACCGCCGACGCGGCCGGGGTCTCGAAGGGCGGCCTGCTCTACCACTTCGGCTCGAAGACCGCGCTCGTCGAGGGCCTCGCGGAGCGGCTCGACCGCTTCGGCGTCGAGGAGGAGGATCGTCTCTCGCCCATGCCCGACGCCGTGCAGGTGTTCCTGCGCGAGTCGCTCGCCGCAGAGCACCCGATCGACCGCACGCTGGTCGCGCTGCTCAAGCTCGGGCAGCACGACGAGCACCAGGCGGCCCGCGAGGCGCTCACCCGGCTCGACGAGCACTACCTCGCCGCGCTGACGGCGAGCCTGGGCGATCGCGACCTGGCGCTGCTCGTCGTGCGGCTGAGCGACGGCATCTACCTGCGGTCGGTGATCGGCGGCTCTGGCTCGCTGCCGGCCGACTCGGTCGAGCGCGTGATCGCTCGGCTCGAGCTGCTGCTCGAGGGCTAGGGGCTAGAGCTCGCGGATCTCGATCTGGCGGATCGCGGTCGCATCGATCGAGGCGCTCAGCTGCTCGATGAGGGCGTCGGGCGCAGCCTGGTCGATCGTCACGATCGACAGCGCGTCGCCGCCCGCCTCCGTGCGCGCGATCTGCATGCCGGCGATGTTGATGCCCGCCTCGCCGAACGCCGCGCCGTAGGTCGCGACGATGCCGGGTCGGTCGACGTACTCCATCACCACGAAGTGCTGCGCGAGCGGCACCTCGACCGACTGCCCGTTGACGCCGACGATCTTCTCGATCTGCTTCGGGCCGGTCAGCGTGCCCTCGACGCTCACCCGGCGGCCGTCGCTCGTCGCCAGCACGACCTCGACGACGTTGCGGTACTCCTCGCTGCGCTCGTCAGCGGTCAGCGTGCTCGTCACGCCGCGCGACTCGGCCAGCACCGGCGCGTTGACGAACGTCACCTGCTCGCTCACGATCGACGAGAAGAAGCCCTTGAGGGCCGCCAGGCGCAGCACCTTGACGTCGTAGGCGGCGAGCTCGCCGTGCACGGCGACGTCCACCGACTCCACCGGTCCCCCGGCGAGGCCCGCCGCGAACTGGCCCAGGCGCTCCGCGAGCGGGATCCCGGGGCGCACGTACTCGTCGATGATCCCGCCTGCGACGTTCACCGCATCCGGCACCAGGTCGCCGGCGAGCGCGAGGCGCACCGAGCGGGCGACGGCGATGCCCGCCTTCTCCTGCGCCTCGTCGGTCGATGCGCCCAGGTGCGGCGTGACCTGGATGTTCGGGGCGCTCGTGAGCGCGTCGTCCTTCGGCGGCTCCGAGACGAAGACGTCGATGCCTGCACCCGCGATGCGGCCGCTGCGGAGCGCCTCTGCGAGGGCGGCCTCGTCGATGATGCCGCCGCGCGAGGCGTTGACGATCCGCAGGCTCTGCTTCGCGAGGGCGAACTGCGCCTCACCGATCAGGCCGACCGTCTCGGGCGTTCGCGGGATGTGGATGGTGATGAAGTCGCTCTCGGCCATCAGCTCGTCGAGCGTGCGCAGCTCGACGCCCAGCTGTGCGGCGCGCGCGGGGCTGACGAAGGGGTCGAAGGCGATGAGCTTGGTGCCGAAGGCGGCGAGGCGCTCGGCGACCAGCACGCCGATGCGGCCCAGGCCCACGATCCCGACCGTCTTCTCGTAGAGCTCGACGCCCGTGTACGCCGAGCGCTTCCACTCCCCTCGCTTGAGCGACGCATCCGCCGCCGGGATGTGCCGGGCGAGGCCCAGCAGGTGCGCGATCGCGAGCTCTGCCGCAGAGACGATGTTCGAGGTCGGGGCGTTCACGACCATGACGCCGGCCTTCGTGGCAGCCGGGATCTCGACGTTGTCGAGGCCGACGCCCGCGCGTGCGACGACCTTGAGCTGCGGCGCGTGCGAGAGCGCCTCCGCGTCGATGCGCGTAGCGCTGCGCACGAGCACGGCGGATGCGTCGGCGAGCGCCGCGAAGAGCGCGGGACGGTCGGTGCCGTCCACGTTGCGCACATCGAAGTCGGGCCCGAGGGCATCGACGGTGGCGGCCGAGAGCTCCTCGGCGATCAGGACGACGGGCTTGGACATGCGGGACTCCTCGCGGGGTGGGGGCAGGCAGCACCACGTCGTGCCGCGCCCAGCCTATCGAGGGGCGCGTACCGAGGCGGCCTCCGACGTCTTCCAGCGCAACAGGCCATGATGCCCTCATGCTGACCGTGACGACGAACGAGATCCCGGGCTTCCGCATCCTCGCCGTGCAGGGCGAGGTGATGGGCCTCACCGTGCGCAGCCGCGACGCGGCCTCGAACTGGGTCGCGGGCTGGCGAGCGATCGGCGGCGGCGAGATCCCCGAGTTCACGCAGATGCTCTACGAGGCGCGCATGCAGGTGATGGGCCGCATGGTCGACGAGGCGCAGCGGCGCGGCGCGAACGCGATCGTCGCGATGCGCTTCGACGCCAGCGACATCGGCGCGCAGTGGACCGAGATCTGCGCCTACGGCACCGCGGTCGTCGTCGAGGCGATCCCGAGCGGGCAGGAGGGCGCGACCCCGCAGTCCGCCGACCTCGCGCGCCAGCACCCGCGGCATCCGGGCGTCTTCACGCCGCCGGGCGACGTGCCGCCCGCAGCGCACGGAACCCCCGACCCCTTCGGCCTGCCGCCGCACCACCCCTGAGCCGCGCCTCGCACTCCTGCGTCAGCGGGCGCGTGCGGCACAGGCACCCGGATGCGGGAGGATGGACGCGATGGACGCCTTCGCAATCGCGCAGCTCGTGCTGCGCATCATCCTCGCCCTCGTCTTCGTCGGCATGGGCCTGACGCACTTCGTCCCGCGCGTGCGGCGCACGATGGCGGCGATGATCCCCGCGAGGCTCGCCGGGCCGGAGCGTCGGCGAGCGCTGCCGCTCGTGACGATCTCGGGCGTCGCCGAGGTGCTGGGCGGCATCGGCCTGCTCGCTCCCTGGTGGGGCGTGCGCTTCGCGGCGGGCATCGCGCTCATCGCGCTGCTCATCGCCGTCTTCCCGGCGAACGCCGAGGCCGCGAGGGATCCCAAGCGCTTCGGCGCGGTCGCGATGCCGCTCGTGCCGCGCGCGATCGGCCAGGTCGTGCTCGGGGCGCTGCTGCTCGTCGCCGTGATCTGACCGGTCGCCCGTTCGCGTCAGCCGCCGAGCGCGGTGACCGCGATCTGCCGCGCCAGCTGCTCTGCGAGCAGGCTGAGCTGCGCGCTCACCGCGAGCGCCACGAGCAGCACGCCGGCCTTGGGCACCAGGCGCATGCCGCGCCCGATCCACAGCGCTGCGAAGAACAGCACCGCGGGCAGCGCGACGCCGGCGATCAGCAGCCACCACGGCGTCGAGCCCTCGATGCCGCTGCCGAGGTAGAGCAGCGGCAGCTGCTGCAGGTTGGCGACCGCCTCGACCGTGTCGTAGCCGAAGCCGAGCGCGAGCAGCAGCGCCACGATCCAGCTGTCGCCCGGGCGCTCCTCGCGCGGCGGCCGCGCTTGGTGCACCTGCTCGTCCGGCATCCGCGCATCTCCCGCCTCAGCCGCGCTCATGCGAGGAGCCCTGCCACGAGCGGCCACGGCGCGGTGACGACGAGACCGGCGAGCCACCAGGGCGCACGGCGCGCGAGCGGCGCGAAGCGGTCGACCACGAGCCACCAGAGCAGCGGCGCGATCACCGCGAGCAGCTCGCCGAGCTGGTACATCGCGAGGCCCAGCAGGCTCGGCTGGTCGACCGGGTTCGCGACGATGATGACGACCCAGCCGGCGGTCGCCGCGACCGCGAGCACCAGCAGCAGCCAGCCGAGCGGCCCGCGCGGCCGCGCTGCGCGGGCCGGGGCGGCGGATGCGTCGGCGTGCGCCACGCGGTCGGCCTCGGCCTGCGCCTCGGCCTCGGCGACCGACAGGCGATCGAGATCGTCATCGCCCTCCCAGCGGAGGGCGTCCTCGTCAGTGCTCATCGCTCCGATGCTACCGGCGGCAGATCGTCGATCCAGGTGATCGAGGCCCCGTGAGGGTGCGTGATCGCGAGCGGCTCGCCGTCGCGGCGCAGCACGAAGTCGCCCGGCCGCGCCCACGGTGCGGGCGGGCCGAGCTCGAGCGCTCCGCCCTCGTTCGCCACCCACGTGACGGGCAGCTCCCGCATGAGCTCGGCGAAGTCGACGCGGGCCGCAGCCGGCACGTAGGCCAGCACGGCCGAGTGCCACACGACCACCGTCGGCGCGTGCCGCGCGGCCTCCTCGACGACCGCGCGCGTGTCCGTCATCAGGTCGCCGCGGCGCACGTGGGCGCTCTCGCGCCGCGCGATCGCGATGCCGGTGCGCACCCGGTCGACGCGTGCGCCGTCGACGCCGCCCGTCGCATCCGGCCACACGAGCGCCTCGAGCCACGCCCGCGTCTCGGGATCGTCGGGGTCGAGGGGCTGCAGGTCGAGCCCGCCGCGCCAGGCGACGGTCGGCGGATGGGTCGGCACGGGCGTCGAGGGCGAGGCCTCGGTCTCGAGCAGCGGCAGGCTCGCGTCGCCCGCGTACCGGCCCGGTCCGAAGCGGTAGCGCCAGCGGTCAGGGTAGAGGCACAGGCCCGCGGATGCGCCCACCTCGACGAGCGCGATGGGCCCGGTCAGGTGCGCGATGGCCGGCAGCAGCGTGGCCATGCGCCTCGCCTCGTTGGTCTGCGTCATGCGCGCGAGCATCGTGGCGCGGATGCGGCCCCAGCTGCCCGCGATCATGTCGCGCACCTGCGACCACGGCTGCAGCGGCACGCCCTCGAAGCGCGCGGCGGCGAAGAGCAGGTTGGCCTGGCGCTTCAGCGGCTCGAGCTCGGCGATGGCCGCGCACAGCCACGGATCGTCGGCGACGCCGAGCGCCCACTCGGCGTAGCGGGGCGAGCCCTCGCCAGCCTCGACCCGTGCCCAGCGGCGATAGGCGTCGCTCACCCGCTGGTCGTCGGTCACGCTCTGCATGCCGCCCAGCATGGCACTGCACGGCACCGGCGACGGGCAGCGCTCCCGCCGCGGGCGCGACCGCCAGCCATCGCCGCGCCCCCTGCCGCAGCGCAGCTGCCTCGCGCCTAGGCCACCGCGCGCTGTCGCAGCGGGCAGGCGGCCGGGCCCTCGAGCCGCGCACCGTCCGGCGCGAAGCGGGAGCCATGCGCGCTGCAGTCCCAGCTGCGCCCCTCGGTGTTCCACTGCACGAGCGCACCGACGTGCGGGCAGAAGGCCGACACCTGCCGGGTCTGGCCCCCGACGGTCGAGGTCGCGACGATCCGCACGCCATCGCGGCCGAGGCTGCCCTCGCCCTCGGCGGGCACCGACGCGGGCGTGAGCGCCTGGCCCCAGGCACGCATGTCGGCGGCGCCGCTCGCAGCAGCAGCGCCCGCGAGGCGACCGAGCGCGACGGGAGTCGTGCCGCGCCGTCGCAGCGCGTGCGCCCACCCGGGCTCGTCGCCGACGATGCGGCCGGCGAGCGCCAGCGCGCTCATCGCTCCACTCGTCATCCCCCACTTGTCGAAGCCCGTCGCGAGCAGCACGCGGCCGCGCGAGCCGGGCCGCGCGCCGATCCACGGCAACCGGTCGGGCGTGCGGTAGTCCTGCGCGCTCCACTCGTGCGTGCGCTCGGCGTCGGGCCAGTGCTGCAGCACCCAGCGATCGAGCTCGGCCACGATCCGACGCGTGTCGCGGTGGCGCCCCACCGCGTGGCCGCCGCCGCCCGCGACGAGCACTCGCTCACCGCCCAGCGTGGCCGTCCGCAGCGAGCGGCTCGGCTCGTCGACGCTCAGCGCCATCACCTCGGGCAGCGGCGCAGCGGTGCGGTAGGAGGCGGCGTACGAGCGCTGCGCCTCCAGCAGCGTCGACGTGCCGCGGGCGGGCACGGGCGAGCCCGTCGCCAGCACGGCCGTCCCCGCGTGCCACTGGCCCGCATCCGTCTCGATCTCGACCCCGCCGCGCCGCGCGCGCACCCGGCGCACGGCGGCGTGCACGATGCTGCCGCCGTGCTCGCGCAGCTCGCCGGCGAGCGCGGCGAGGGTCGTCATCGGCTGCAGCTGCGCCTGGTCGACGAGCTGCAGGGCGCCGGTGGTCGTGAAGGGCAGGCTCTCGTCGCCGCCCGGCTGGACGGGGAGGCCGAGAGATCGCGCCGCCTCGAGCTCGCGAGCGACGCTCGCCGCGCCCTCGGCGCCGAAGGCGAAGGAGACGGCCGGGCGCAGCTCTGCAGGGGTGCCGCGGCGCTCGAGCAGCTCGAGCAGCCAGCGCTGGCCGGCGAGCGAGCCGTCGACGTAGGCCTGCGTCGCGTCGCGGCTCGCGAGCTGCAGGATGCGGTGCAGGCGGTCGCCCTGCAGCAGGCTGAGCTTCGCAGTGGTGTTGCCGGTCGCGACGGAGCCGATGGGGCGTGCCTCGAGCACGACGACGCTCGCGCCACGGCGCGCGAGCAGCGCTGCGGTGGCGAGGCCCGTGATGCCCGCCCCGATCACCGCGACGTCTGGCCGCCGCTGCGAGGCGTCGTCGAAGTCGATCGTCGGGCCGTCGGCATGCCAGAGAGCAGTCATGTACCCCAGCCAAGCGAGGCGACGGGGCATGCGCAAGGGGCGGGCACCCAGGTGACCCTCGCGCTACCACCGGACAGCGAAGGGGCGAGGGATCCGCGTGGATCCCTCGCCCCTGCCGTGGCCTCGCGGGTCAGCGCTGCGCGCTGCCGTCGACGTAGTCGGCGTCCGGCTGCTCCCAGGCGAACAGGTCGCGCAGCTTCTTGCCGGTCGCCTCGATCGGGTGGCTCTCGGCCTTCGCGCGCAGCTCCTTGAACTCGGGCGCGCCGGCATCCTGGTCGGCGATGAATCGCTCGGCGAAGGCACCCGTCTGGATGTCCTTCAGCACGGCCTGCATGTTCTCCTTGACGCGCGCGTCGACGACGCGGGGGCCCGAGACGTAGTCGCCGTACTCGGCGGTGTCGGAGACCGACCAGCGCTGCTTCGCGATGCCGCCCTCCCACATGAGGTCGACGATGAGCTTCAGCTCGTGCAGCACCTCGAAGTAGGCGATCTCGGGCTGGTAGCCCGCCTCGGTGAGGGTCTCGAAACCGTACTGCACGAGCTGCGAGACGCCGCCGCAGAGCACGGCCTGCTCGCCGAAGAGGTCCGTCTCGGTCTCCTCGGTGAAGGTCGTCTTGATGCCGCCCGCGCGCAGGCCGCCGATCGCCTTCGAGTACGACCAGGCGGTCTGCCATGCCGAGCCAGAGGCATCCGTCTCGACGGCGACGATCACGGGTACGCCGCGGCCCGCCTCGAACTCGCGGCGCACCGTGTGGCCCGGGCCCTTGGGCGCGACGAGCACGACGTCGATGCCCTCGGGCGCGTCGATGTAGCCGAAGCGCACGTTGAAGCCGTGGCTGAAGACGAGGGTCTTGCCCTCGCTCATGTGCTGCGCGACCTCGTCGTTGTAGATGTGGCGCTGGAACTGGTCGGGCGCGAGCAGCACGACGACGTCTGCCCACTCCGCGACCTCTGCGGGCGTGCCCACCTCGAAGCCGGCCTCCGTGGCCTTCTGGCGGCTCTTCGACTCCGGCTGCAGGCCGACGCGGACCTCGACGCCCGAGTCGCGCAGGTTCTGCGCGTGCGCGTGGCCCTGCGAGCCGTAGCCGACGATCGCGACCTTCTTGCCCTGGATGATGCCGAGGTCGGCACCGTCGTCGTAGATGACCTCAGTCATGGGTGACTCCTTCTGTTCGTTCGTACGTTCTTGGTGGCTCAGGGGCGCGCGTCAGGCGCGGTCGGCCTTGAGCACGCGCTCGCTGATGGACTTGCCGCCGCGCCCGATGGCCAGCAGGCCCGACTGCGCGATCTCCTTGATGCCGTAGGGCTCGAGCAGCCGCAGCAGCGCCTGGCACTTCGGCGAGTCGCCCGTGACCTCGATCACGAGCGCATCGGTGGTGACGTCGACGACCCGCGCCCGGAAGAGCGTCGTCGCCTCGAGGATCTGCGAGCGGGTGGAGTTGTCGACGCGCACCTTGATGAGCATGTGCTCGCGCTGCACCGACTGCCCGGGCTCGAGCTCGACGATCTTCACGACGTTCACGAGCTTGTTGAGCTGCTTGGTGACCTGCTCGAGCGGCAGCTGATCCACGTCGACGACGACCGTGATGCGGCTGAGACCCGGCACTTCGGTCTTGCCGACCGCGAGCGACTCGATGTTGAACCCCCGGCGCGCGAAGAGCGCGGCGACGCGGGTCAGCAGACCCGGCTTGTCCTCCACCAGGAGCGACAGGACGTGCGTGCTCATCACTCCTCCTCCCACACGGGGCTGTGATCCTTCGCGTACTGCACGAAGGAGTTCGAGACCCCCTGCGGCACCATCGGCCACACCATCGAGTCCTTCGAGACGATGAAGTCGATCACGACCGGGCGGTCGTTCGTCTCCAGCGCCAGCTTGATCGCCGGGTCGATCTCCTCCGGCGTCGTGACGCGGATGGACAGGCACCCGTAGGCCTCGCCCAGCTTCACGAAGTCGGGGATCATCTTGGCGTCGGTACCGGTCTCGAGGTCGGTGAACGAGTGCCGGCCCTCGTAGAACAGGCTCTGCCACTGCCGCACCATCCCGAGCGACGAGTTGTTGATGATCGCGACCTTGATCGGGATGTCGTTGAGCGTGCAGGTGGCGAGCTCCTGATTGGTCATCTGGAAGCATCCGTCGCCGTCGATCGCCCACACCACCCGCTCGGGGTCGGCGACCTTCGCGCCCATCGCTGCGGGCACGGCGTAGCCCATGGTGCCGGCGCCGCCGGAGTTGAGCCACGCGTTCGGACGCTCGTACTTGATGAACTGGGCCGCCCACATCTGGTGCTGACCGACGCCCGCGGCGAAGATGCCCTCGGGTCCGGTGATCTCGCCGATGCGCTGGATCACGTGCTGCGGCGAGAGCTTGCCGTCGGTGGGCGGGGTGAAGCCGAGCGGGAACCGCTCCTGGAGGCCGTGGAGGCGCTCCCACCAGTCGGTCAGGTCGGGGCGCTCGCTCACCGCGAGCTCCTGGAACGCGATCGACAGGTCGGCGAGCACCTCGCGCACGTCGCCGACGATGGGCACGTCGGCGGCGCGGATCTTCGAGATCTCCGCCGGGTCCACGTCGACGTGGATCACCTTGGCGCCGGGGGCGAACTCGGCGACCTTGCCGGTGACGCGGTCGTCGAAGCGGGCGCCGAGCGCGAGGATCAGGTCGCACTCCTGGAACGCGAGCACCGCGGGCACCGCGCCGTGCATGCCGGGCATGCCCAGGTGCTGCGGGTGCGAGTCGGGGAACGCGCCGCGCGCCATGAGCGTCGTGACGATCGGGGCGCCCGTCGCCTCGGCGAAGTCGAGCAGCTCCTGCGAGGCCTTCGCGCGGATCACGCCGCCGCCGACGTAGAGCAGCGGGCGCTGCGACTGCGAGAGGAGCTGCGCCGCTGCCGCGATCTGCTTGCCGTGCGCCTTCGTGACGGGCCGGTAGCCGGGCAGGTCGACCTTCTCGGGCCAGACGAACGGCGCCGAGTTGGCCTGCGCATCCTTCGTGATGTCGACGAGCACGGGGCCGGGGCGACCGGTCGAGGCGATGTGGAAGGCGGCCTGCAGCACGGCCGGCACGTCGGCCGGGTCGGAGACCTGGAAGGTGTGCTTCGTGATCGGCATCACGATGCCCGTGATGTCGGCCTCCTGGAACGCATCCGTGCCGATCAGGTGGCTGAACACCTGGCCGGTGATCGCGACCATCGGCACCGAGTCCATGTAGGCGTCGGCGATCGCGGTGACGAGGTTCGTGGCACCGGGACCGGAGGTCGCGAGGCAGACGCCGACCCTGCCGGTGGCGGCCGCGTAGCCCTCGGCGGCGTGGCCGCCGCCCTGCTCGTGGCGCACGAGGATGTGGCGGATCGCGCTCTGCTGCATGAGCTCGTCGTAGAACGGGATGATCGCGCCGCCGGGGATGCCGAACACGTCGGTGACCCCGAGGAGCTCGAGCGACTTGAGGACGG
The DNA here is from genome assembly GCF_900117395.1 of Agrococcus sp. Marseille-P2731. Classification (GTDB taxonomy): domain Bacteria; phylum Actinomycetota; class Actinomycetes; order Actinomycetales; family Microbacteriaceae; genus Agrococcus. The sequence continues at coordinate 142,215 of NZ_FPEG01000003.1, forward strand.
CACCCGACCCCGTCAGGGTCGGCGGCGAGGCCTCGCGCGGCGGCGCAGGCCGTGGGGTGATGGTCATGGCTCTCCTGTGCTCGAACGGCCTGTGCAGGACAGACCGGGCTGGATCGACCGGGCGTGCGTCAGCCGGTGACAGCGCCGGTGGCGGCGGACTGCACGAGCTTGGCGTACTTGGCGAGGACTCCGCGCGTGTAGCGCGGGGGCAGCGGCTCCCAGCCCTCACGCCGGGAAGCGAGCTCTGCCTCGTCGACGATCAGGTCAAGCGAGCGAGCGGCGATGTCGACCTTGATGCGGTCTCCGTCGCGCACGAAGGCGATCGGACCGGAGTCGACCGCCTCAGGGGCGATGTGGCCGATGCACAGGCCGGTTGTGCCGCCTGAGAATCTGCCGTCGGTCAAGAGTAGTACATCCTTGCCGAGCCCAGCGCCCTTGATGGCGGCGGTGATGGCGAGCATCTCGCGCATGCCGGGGCCGCCCTTCGGGCCCTCGTAGCGGATCACGACGACGTCGCCGGCCCGGATCTCGCCGTTCGTCAGCGCATCCATCGCCGCGCGCTCGCGGTCGAAGACGCGCGCGGGGCCCTCGAAGACCTCGGCGTCGAAGCCGGCCGTCTTCACGACGGCACCGTCGGGGGCGAAGGAGCCGGAGAGGATCGTCAGGCCGCCGGTGGCGTGGATGGGGTCGGCCAGGTCGCGCACGACCGTGCCGTCGATCGGCTGCGGGTCGAGCGCTGCGAGGTTCTCGGCGAGCGTCCTGCCCGTCACCGTCAGCACGTCGCCGTGCAGCAGGCCGGCGTCGAGCAGCGCCTTCATGACGACGGGCATGCCGCCGACGCGGTCGAAGTCCTGCGCGACGTAGGCGCCGAAGGGCTTGACGTCTGCCAGGTGGGGCGAGCGCTCCCCCACGCGCCGGAAGTCGTCGAGCGTCAGCTCGACCTCGGCCTCGTGCGCGATCGCCAGCAGGTGCAGCACCGCGTTCGTCGAGCCCCCGAGCACCATCGCGACGGTGATGGCGTTCTCGAACGCCTCCTTCGTCAGGATGTCGCGCGCGGTGATGCCGCGACGCAGCAGCTCGACGACCGCGGCGCCCGATTGGCGTGCGTAGTAGTCGCGACGGCGGTCGGCCGAGAGCGGCGTCGACGAGCCGGGCAGGCTCATGCCGAGCGCCTCGGCGACGCAGGCCATGGTGTTCGCGGTGTACATGCCGCCGCAGGCGCCCTCGCCCGGAGCGAAGCCGCACTCGATGCGGTGCAGGTCCTCCGCCGAGATCTTGCCGGCCTTGTAGGCGCCGACCGCCTCGAAGGAGTCGATGATCGTCATCGACTTCGGGATCGTGCCGTCCTCGAGCTTCGCGAAGCCGGGGGCGATCGAGCCGGCGTAGACGAACACGCTCGCGAGGTCGAGGCGCGCGGCCGCCATGAGCATGCCGGGCAGCGACTTGTCGCAGCCGGCCAGCAGCACCGTGCCGTCGAGGCGCTCGGCCATCACGACCGTCTCGACGCTGTCGGCGATGACCTCGCGCGAGACGAGCGAGAAGTGCATGCCCTCGTGGCCCATCGAGATGCCGTCGGAGACCGACACCGTGCCGAACTGCAGCGGGTAGCCGCCGCCGGCGTGCACGCCCTCCTTCGAGGAGCGCGCGAGGCGATCGAGCGAGAGGTTGCACGGCGTGATCTCGTTCCACGAGCTCGCGATGCCGATCTGGGGCTTCTCCCAGTCGGCGTCGCCCATGCCCACGGCGCGCAGCATCCCGCGGCTGGTGGTCGCTTCCACCCCGTCCGTGACGGCACGGGAACGCGGCTTGATGTCGATCTCAGGCATGCTGCGATCCTACGCCGCGGGTGATGTCTGATCTGGCCGCCCAGCACCGCCTCGCTCGTCCGCGGCACCGCATCCGACGTCATCCTGCACGTTCGCACTCACCGAGAGGGTCTACCGTCGAGGCATGATCCCGATCGGCCTCAGCACGATCTCCGTCTTCCCCAAGGGGGTCGAGGACGGCTTCCGGCTCTCGCGCGAAGCGGGCTTCGACGGTGTCGAGGTCATGGTGACGACGGATGCGAAGACGCGCAGCCCCGAGCGCCTGCTCGAACTCGCCGACCGCTACGAGCAGCCCATCATGGCCATCCACGCGCCGGTGGTGCTGCTGACGACCTTCGTCTGGGGCCGAGACCCCTTCGTGAAGCTCGATCGCTCGGCCGAGCTCGCCGTCTCGGTGGGCGCGCCGACCGTCGTCGTGCACCCGCCGTTCCGCTGGCAGGGCAAGTACGCCAGGACGTTCACGGATGCGGTGCGCGCGACCGAGCAGAAGCACGGCATCGAGGTCGCGGTCGAGAACATGTTCCCCTGGGCGGCCGGCGGCATCGACCGCCAGGCCTATCTGCCCGGCATCGACCCGAGCCTCATGGACGTCGACCACGCGACGCTCGACTTCTCGCACTGCGCGCTCGCGAAGCGCGACTCGATGCAGCTCGCCCTCGACCTGGGCGACCGGCTGCGCCACGTGCACCTCACCGACGGCGTCGCCGCCGAGGAGGGGCGCGTGTTCGACGAGCACCTGATCCCCGGCCACGGCAACGAGCCCGTCGCCGAGGTGCTGCAGATGCTCGCGCAGCAGCAGTGGTCCGGTCAGGTGATCGCTGAGATCAAGACGCGGCAGGCGCGCTCGGAGCGCGACCGCCTGCGGCTGCTGACCGAGACGATCGAGTTCGCTCGCGAGCACCTCGCGGTCGACGCGCCCGCCGAGGCCGAGCCGGCCGCGGCCTCCTCGACGCCCGAGCCCGACACCGGCACCTGACGCGGTCGACGCTCGGCGCGCCGCGCGGCCGTCGCGATGCTGACCGTGTGCACGCTCCGGTCCTCGGGCGCGCCGTCTGAGCGCGACTGCGTGCACACGGATCGCCGGGGCCACGAGTCGTGCAGCGAGTCAGCGCGGCGGCGAAGGTGTCAGCGGGCGCGGCGTCATGGGGCCAGCTCGCCGCGGCCCGGCGGAGTGCTCGCGGCGTCGAGCAAGGGCGTGACCAGCGCGACGAGCGCTGCCCGGTCGGGCTTGCGCATCCGCCCCCGCCTCGGCAGCGCGCCGATCGCGACGACCAGGTCTGGCAGCGCGCCGTGATCGATGAGGCCCGGCAGCGCGGCCGCGACGCGCCTCGCGAGCGGATGCGCGGGGTCGGGCACCAGCCCGTCGCGCGCGCCGCCGGTGCCACCTGAGGCGGGCACCACCGCGACCACGACGCGGTCGTCGCCGATCGCATCCGGCACCCCCACCATCGCCGCGTCGGCGACACCGGGCAGCGATGCGATGAGCGGCTCGTAGAGCCCGACGTAGATGTTCTGCGTGCCGCGCAGCAGCATGTCCTTCTTGCGGCCGAGCAGGGTGAGGCGGCCGTCGTCGATGCGGGCCAGGTCACCCGTGCGCACCTCTGCGAGCTCGTCGGGCAGCTCGTGCAGGTAGGCGCGCGCGAGGCCCGGGCCCGAGAGCACCAGCTCGCCGTCGTCGATGCGGGCGTCGACGCTCGGCACGACGGCACCGACCAGATCGCCCGCGCTCGACGCGCGCAGCTTCTCGCGGCCGTCGGCGATCGCGACCGGCAGGATCTCGCTCATCCCGTAGACGCAGCGGATGCGCGCCTGGGGGAACCGCGCGAGCGCGCGCTCGATGAGCGGCGGCAGCACCGGCGCCCCGCCGAGGGCGATGAGCTGCAGGCCGCCGGGCGCGGCACCCTGCTCGTCGAGGAGCCGCAGGATCGCGTCGAGCCCGCCGGGCGAGGCGAACACGGCTTCGGCGCGCTCGAGGTGGGGCAGGTAGCGCTCCGGCGAGGCACCCGGGTCCAGACCCGCGGGCGGCAGCGTCCAGTGGCTGCCGGCGATGAGCGCGGGGATGCCGATCATGAGCTGGTCGGTGAGGAGCCGCAGCCCGGGCGTGAGGCCGAGCCCCGCGCGGATGTCGGCGAGGCCGGCGCCGAGCGACGCGAGCGTGTGCAGCACGGTCTTCGGCTCGCCCGTGGTGCCGGAGGTGAAGATCAGCAGCGCGTCGGCGTCCGCGTCGGCGGCCGGCAGCGCCCGCGGGCGGGTGCGCGCGAGCGCGTCGAGGCGATGCGCCCCCCGGGGCGAGCCTGGCAGGCTGCGGCCCGCGACGATGTGTCGGGCGTGCGGCAGCAGCTCGGCGTAGGCGGGCAGGTCGATGCCGCGGCTGCGCGCGACGCGGCGGAGGCCGGGGCTGGAGACGAGGTGCAGCAGCGACTCTGCGGCCGTCCACTGCGGCTGCGCGAGCGCGAGCCGGGCGGCGAGCAGCTCGGGCCCTGCGCCCAGGTCGACGAACGCGATCTGGCCGCCGGCGCGACAGATCGCGAGCGCGAGCACCACGGCGTCGATCGACGGCCGCACCGAGAACGCGACGCGGTCGCCCGGCCGCATGCCCGCATCCACGAGCCCCGTCGCGACCCGCTCGATGCGCTCGCCCAGGTCGCCGAAGCTCAGCGTCTGCCTGCCGGAGCTCAGCGCGGGGCGCCCCGCGTGCTCGCGGGTGGCGGCGAGCACGGCCTCGAGCATGCTCACGGTCGGGCCTCCACGATCAGTCGGGCGTAGGCGGGCAGCAGCTGGCCGCGAGCGGGCGCGCGCTCGATGACGCGCAGCGTGCGGCCGGCCCGCTCGACGCTGCGCAGCGCCGCGAGCACCAGGCGGATCTCGGCCATCGCGAGCGGGGCGCCGATGCAGAAGTGCGCACCCGCGCCGAACCAGAGCTGCTTCAGCCCCGCCGCGCGATCGCTCGCGGGGTCGAAGCCGCCGGCAGCGCGGTCGGCGGCGTAGGTGAGGATGATGACGCGATCGCCGGGCGCGACCGCGACCGATCCGATCGTGCGGGCGACGAGGGTCGATCGCAGCATGACGGGGGTCGGCGTCGTCCATCGCAGCCCCTCGGCGATCGCCCGCTCGGCCGCCTCGTCGTCGACGACTTCCCGCAGCGTGCCGCTGTCGGCGAGCAGCGCTGCGATGCGCGGGATGGCCGCGGCGATCGTCTCGGTGCCCGTCAGCACGAACGCGCCGACCGCGCTGAGCGCCTCCTCCTCGCTGAGGCCGAGGCCGCGCAGGCGCCCGGGCACGGTCGACTCGTCGCCGCGGTAGGCAGCGGCCGCGTGCTCGCCGAGCGCGTCGAGCACCGCGCGGGCGCTCTTGACCTGCGCGGGGCGCAGCGTCGGCCGAGTGAGGCGCACCATGCCGGTGATGCCAGCGATCTGCTGGAACAGCCGATCGTCGACAGCCTCGCGCTCGAGCCCGACGAGCAGCGCGATCGCGGCGCTCGCCGAGCGCCGGGTGTGCGCGGCGAGATCGACGCGCTCGCCCGCGAGCAGGCTGCGCTCGAGCGCCGCCGCGCCCTCCCCCAGCGCCTGCTGCACGAGCGGCTCGACGAACGAGGGCGAGAAGATCGGCGCGAGCCTCCGCCGCAGGGTGCGGTGGTCGTCTCCATGCATGTTCAGCAGGACGCTCGGGCCGAGCACCGGCGTCCACAGGTCGCTCGACGCGCCCTTGCCCTGCTTCGAGAACCCCTCGCCGTCGAGCAGCACCCGGCGGGCGAGCGCCGCGTCCTTGACGACGACGCCGAGGCCCGGCACGCGACGCACCGGCCCGCGCACGGCCTGCAGCAGCGGGTAGCCCACGGGGTGCACCGCACGCATGAGCCGCTCGTCGTGGCGCATCGCGAGCGCCAGAGCCTCCGCGCGGTCGGCGGAGGGGCGGTGGGCAGTGGCTCGGTCCGCGGTCATCGGATGTCCACGTGCTCGGGCCGGTACGCGTGGTCCTTGTACCAGAGCAGCGTGTTCTTCAACCCCCACGCCTGCACCCGGCGCGACGAGCCGCGCACGACGACGTCCGAGCGCCGCGCGTAGTTGCCCGTCAGCCGCCGGACCGCGTTGACGAGCGCGCGATCCTCGTGCAGGTCCTCGATCGCGGTGCGCGGGAACCCGCCGCTCGCGACGTACATCGCGGCGGTGATCGCCACGTTGCAGCCGGGCGCCATCACGTAGGGACCGTGGAACTGCGGGCCGTTGTTGTCGGGCCTGACGACGCCGAACGCATCCGCGATGTGCACCGCGCCCATCAGCAGCGCGCGGGTCACGGGCCCGAGCCCCTCGTCGTGCCGCGGCACGAGGCTGCCGGCGACGAGATCGAGCCCCAGGCCGCCCTGCTCGCGAGGCGTGAGGGCCTGGCGGATGCGCGCCGTCCAGTCGAGCCGCGGGATGCAGTCGGCGTCGGTGCGCGCGAGCATCGTCGCGCCGGCGGCGATCGCGGCGCGCATGCCGGTGTCGGCAGCCGCGCCCGTGCCCTTCTGCGGCTCGTCGACGACGCGCCAGCGGCTGAGCCCCCGCGCAGCGGCGAAGGCCTCGATGACGGCGCGCGAGCCGTCGGTCGATGCGTTGTCGACGAAGACCGCGTCGAAGTCGGCGTCGCGCTGCGCGGCGAGCTGACGCAGCGTCGGGCCGATGCCGCGCGCCTCGTCGAAGACCGGCACGACGACCGCGAGGCGCCCTGTCGCGGGGGCAGCGGCGCCGCTCACAGCCGCACCGCCGCCGCGCCCAGGCTGATGCCGCCGGCGAGGCCGACGAGCAGCACGAGGCTCCCGGGGCCGACGAGCCCCTCGTCGAGCGCCTGCCGCAGCTGGATCGGCAGGGTCGCCGACGCGAGGTTGCCGTGCAGCGCGACGGTCGGGAGGATGCGCTCGACACCGAGGCCGAGGCGCTCGGCGATCGGCGCGAGGTGCGGCTCTGCCACCTGGTGCATCAGCACGAGGTCGACGTCGTCGAGCGCGATGCCGTTGCGGGCGAGGAGGCCCGTGACGAGCTCGGGCCCGAGCGCCATGAAGGCGCGCTGCAGCCCGCGTCCATCGATGTCGAAGTAGGTCGCGTCCGGGTCGCGCGGGCGCATCGAGCCGCCCATCGGCAGCGTGCCGATCGACCAGTGGTGGCTCGCCGCCGAGAACGCGAGGTCGACGATGCCGCGGCCCTCGTCCTCCGGGGCGGCCTCGAGGATGAGCGCGGCACCCGCGTCGCTCATCGTGTAGCCGGGGAATGAGCGCACGAACTGGTGCCGGTCGGCGACCTGCCACCGCACCGCGCTCGTCGGCGTCTCGCCGCTCGCGATCAGCACGCGCCGCGCCTGGCCGCTCACGATGAGCGCCTGCGCGACCTGCACGGCGTTCAGCACCGAGTTGCAGGCGTTCTTGACGTCGAAGACCGGCACGCCGAGGCCGAGCTTGTCGCTGACGATGTGCGAGGTGGCGGGCTCGATGAGATCCTGGCTCGCGCTCGCGAACACCAGCAGGTCGACGGGCTCGGGCGAGGCTTCGATCGCTCGCCGCGCCGCGTGCACCGCGAGGTCCGAGGCCTGCTCGCCCTCCTCGCGCTCGTGCACCCGGTCGACGCCCGTCATGCGGCGGATGAGCCCGACAGGCAGCAGCACGCCGGGGTTCTCGTCGCGCAGGCGCCGCTCGGTCTGCTCCGTGGTGCGGATGCGCGTCGCGAGCAGCGCCTGCACGCCGACGAGCCAGGCCGAGCGGATGAGCATCGTGAGCAGCACGCGGCCGTCGGACTCGCCGGAGGCGAAGACCCTGCTGCGGCTGCGCGCCAGCACGAGCGCGAGCGCCAGGGCACCGAGCCACAGGCCGATCGGCACGGCGATCGTCAGGATGCGCGCCTCGCCGGTGGGCAGCGCGCCCTGCTCGGCGAGGTCGAAGCCGACCGGGTTGGTCGCGACGTCAGAGAGGTTCTCGAGCTCGCTGTCGCTCAGCTGCGGCAGGGCGTCGAGGCCTTCGCGCAGCCCCTCGGCGAGCTGCGTGCCACCGTCGCCCAGCTGCTCGGCGCCGGTCTGCGCCGAGCGCGCGCCAGCGGCCAGCTGCACGGCGCCCGACTCGAGCTCGCCGAGCCCGGTGCCGAGCTCGCGGGTGCCGTCAGCGAGCTGCTGCGCGCCGGCGACCGAGGCGCCGAAGCCGCCTTCGAGCTCGCCGAGTCCACCGGCGAGCTGGGAGGCGCCGTCGCGCAGCGCGGGCGAGCCGGCCGAGGCCTGCGCGGCGCCGTCGGCGAGCTGGGCAGCACCGTCGCGCACCCCGGCGCCTCCGGCGATGAGCTGCGACGCTCCTGCGCCGAGCTGGTCGAGCCCGCCGGTCGCCTCGCCCAGACCCGCCGCGAGCGAGCCCGCGATGTCCTGCTGGTCGAGCTGGCCGAGCCCTGCGGCGAGCTGCCGCGCCCCCTCGAGCGCCGCGGGGTCGGTGCCCGGGTCAGCCTCGAGGGCCGCGACGACCTGAGCTGCGGCCGACGCCGATGAGCCGATCGCGTCCTCGAGCTGGCCGATGCCGCCCGCCTCGATCGCCTGGTCGAGCCCGGCGCCGATCTGCGAGGTCAGCTGCTGCACGCCGCCGGCGAACTGGTCGACGCCCGCGGTGTACCGGTCGATGCCGTCGCTCAGCTGCGCGGCGCCGCCTGCGAGCTGGTCGACGCCGCCGGTGTACTGCCCGATGCCGTCGCTGAGCGCGGCTCCACCGTCGGCGAGCTGGCCGATGCCCTGCTGCGCCGTGCCGAGGCCGGACGCGAGCTGATCGCCGCCGTCCGCGAGCTGCAGCGCACCGTCCTGGGCGCTGCCTGCGCCGTCGGCGAGCTGGTCGACGCCGCCGGCGATCTCGCCGATGCCGTCCGCGAGCTCCGTGCCGCCGTCGCCGAGCGCATCCGCGCCGTCGACGACCGCGCCCAGCTGCTCGGCCATCGTGCCCATGCCGCCATAGATGCCAGAGATGAAGCCGCTCGTCACCACATCGCCGAAGGAGGCCATGATCGATTCGCCCGTCTCGGTCGCGAGGCTCGTCGCGAGACCGCTCGAGCTCGCGTCGGTGACGATGCGGATGCCCGCCTGCTGCGGCTCGTCGCCCTGCAGGCTCAGCACGCGCTCGGAGAAGTCGTCGGGGATCGTGACGACGGCGCGCACGTCCCCGGCCGCGAGCGCCTCGGCCGCGTCCTCCTCGTTCAGGATCAGGAAGTCGAAGCCGTCCTCGTCGTCGGCGACCAGGTCGGTGACGACCTGTCGACCGGCGAACATCGTCGACTCGGTGCCGTCCGCGGCCGTGGTCGTGATGATCTGATCGCTGTTCACGACCGCTGCCGTCACATCGCGCTCGCCGTCCACGGCGGGCCCGAGCGACCAGGCGGCGAACGCGGCGATCGCGAACGGGGTCGCGGCGGCCGCGGTGAGCGCGGCGGCCTTCGTGAGCGTGCTGGTCATCGGTCTGCTCCCGTGGTCGCGAGATCCCCGCTCGGGGTCCCGCTGTCGGTCGATCGGTCGTCGTTCGAGGTGGTGGCGGATGCGGCGCCAGCGGCCGCGCGCGCGGCCTCGGCAGCGCGCGCCTCGGCAGCGCGCTCCTCAGCGGCAGCATCCGCAGGCGTGAGCTCGAGCGTCGCCCGCCCGTGCGCCTCGGGCGAGGGCTCGCTCGTGACGATCGTGAGGTCGTCGCCGCCCAGGCGAGCCGCGAGCGCCGCAGCGCCGGTCGGGGCGCCGGTCGCGGCGTCGATCCAGACGAGGCTCGGCGTGCGCTCGAGCGCGATGGCGAGCAGCACGGCCGCGCGCTCCAGCGGCGCGAGTCGCGCGAGCGGCGCCGCAGCGTCGATCGCGGTGCCCGCGGCCGAGCTCGCGCGCTCGACGAGCGCCGCTGCCCGCGCATCGAGCACGTGGCCGACCGCGAAGGGCGAGCGCAGCGCCAGTGCGGACCGCGCCGCCTGGTGCGCCGATTCGACGTGCCCGTCCAGGTCGACGAGCGCGATGCGGTCGCGCAGCGTGGCGACGTCGCCGGGCAGCGCCGCCCCGCCGAGGTGGGCGCGCCCCTCGGCGCCGACGTCGCCCAGCAGCGCGTGCGCGAGCCGCTGACGATCGGCGAAGGGTCCGTCGAGGCGCACGACCGCGCCGCGCGGTGCCGTGATCGTCCAGGAGGCGCTGCCGGGCTCGTCGTGGCCGAGCTCTGGTCGCAGGCGCTCGAGCGCGAGGTGACCGCCCGCATCCGTCGCCCACGCGAGGGCTGCCCGGTGCCGGCCCAGGCTCTCGCCCTCGACGTCCATGTCGGGCATCGCGCGGTCGAGCCACTTCGGCAGCCACCAGGCGCGCTCGCCCATGAGCGTCATGAGCGCCGGGATCAGCGTCATGCGCACGAGGAAGGCGTCGACCGCCACTCCGACCGCGAGGCCGAGCGCGATCGCCTTGATCATCGCCATGCCCTCCGGCACGAACGCGAAGAAGACGAAGAACATGATGAGCGCAGCCGCCGTGACGACGCGGGCATTCGCGGCGAAGCCGTGGCGCACCGCGTCGATCGCCCGATCGGGGTCGGAGGCGCGCCCGTGGGCGTAGGCCTCGCGCATGCCGGAGACGAGGAACATCTGGTAGTCCATCGCGAGGCCGAACAGCACCGCCATCAGCAGCACCGGCATGAACGACAGGATCGGCCCGGGCTCCGCGTGCAGCAGCTCGATGCCCCGGCCCCACTGCATGACCGCGACGACGGTGCCGAAGGCGGCGAGCACCGAGCCGAGGAAGCCGAGCGCGGCCGTGATCGGCACGAGGATCGAGCGGAACACGAGCATGAGCAGCACGATCGCGAGCGAGACGACCACGGCGCCGAAGGGCAGCAGCGCGTCGGCGAGGCGCGCAGAGACGTCGATCTGCACGGCCGTCGCACCCGTCACCGCGATGGGCGTGTCGTGCGCGGCCTCGAGCGCGGGGGCGGCGTCGCGGATGCGCTGCACGAGCTCTGCGGTCGCGTGATCGGTGGGGCCGGTCTCGGCGATGACCTGCACGATCGCGGTGTCGGCGGTCTCGTCGGGATAGGCGCTGCCGATGCGCTCGACGCCCTCGATCTCGGCGAGGTCGTCGGAGAGCTCGTCGAGCACGCCCATGATGTCGGTGACCTGCGTGATGTCCGCCATCACGACGAGCGGTCCGGTCGAGCCGTCGCCGAAGCCCTCCTGCAGCATGTCGTAGGCCATCCGCTGCGTCGTGCCCTGGGCCTCCCGCCCGTTGTCGGGCAGTGCGAGCTCGAGGCTCGCGGCAGGCACGGATGCGACGCCCACGACCGCGAGCACGGCGAGGATCGCGACCCAGGGCCGCTTCGCGACGCCGGTGACCCAGCGCATGCCGAGGGTCGGCTGCGCATCGACGTCGCGCTCGGCGAGGCGCGCGGCGCGACCGCCGGGCTTCGGGCGCAGGCGCTCGCCCAGCAGCGCCATGATCGCCGGGAGCAGCGTCGCGGCGGCGGCGACGGCGATCGCGACCGAGACGGCCGCGCCGATGCCCATCACCGACAGGAACGGGATGCCGACGATCAGCAGGCCCGTGAGGGCGACGATGACGGTGAGGCCCGCGAAGAGCACGGCGGTGCCCGCGGTGCCGACCGCGAGCGACCCGGATTCGATGACGCCCATGCCGCGGGCGAGCTGCGATCGGTGCTTCGAGAGGATGAAGAGCGCGTAGTCGATGCCGACGGCGAGGCCGATCATGAGCGCCATGAGCGGCGCCGAGTTCGACACGGTCACGAGCGCGGATGCCGCGAGCACCCCGCCCATCGTGATGCCGACGCCGACGAGCGCGGTGATGAGCGGCAGGCCGGCGGCGAGCAGCGACCAGAAGGTGACGAACAGCACGATGCCGGCGAAGAGCACGCCGAGGCCCTCGACCCAGGAGATCGGCACGCTCGTGGCCTGGAACGCCTGCCCCCCGAACTCGACCGTCAGGCCCGACGCGCGCGCCGCATCCGCCGTCGCCACCAGCTCGTCGACGCCTGCGGGCGCCGCGCTCGAGCCGCTCGGCTCGAACTGCACCTGCGCGAAGGCGTAGCGGCCGTCGTCGGAGATCTGATCGGCGGCGAACTCATCCCAGGGGCCGAGCGCCGTGGCGATGTCGTCGATCTCGGCGATCTCGGCGACCTGCGTCTCGATGACGTCGCGGAACTGCTCGACCTGCTCGCCCTCGGGCGCGGCGTAGACGACCTGCACGGCCGAGCCCGCGACCTGCGGGAAGACGCTCGAGAGGCGATCGAGCGCCTGCTGCGACTCGGTGCCGGGGATGTCGAAGGACTCCTGCATGTTCGGGCCGAGCGCCAGCGCGCCGCCCAGCACGCCGCCGAGGGCGAGCACCCAGGCGATGATGACGAACCATGCGCGGCGCATCGAGGCTGCGCCGACGCGGGAGAGCCAGGTGGCCATCAGGCGTCCTTCCCTTCGGTGGTGGCGCTCGCGGCGCCAGCGGTGTTCGCTGCGACGGTCGCGGCGGGGTCGTGCTCTGCCGGCAGCGGCGGGCACAGGTCGACGATCGTGTCGATCAGCACGCGGCGCTTGAGCTCGCGGTCGAACTCCGGCACGTCATCGCGCTCGGCCTCGCCGATCAGGAAGGCGGCGCCCGCGAGCCCGATCGAGAGGCGCATGACCTCCGGAGTGGCGGATGCCTCGGCGATGAGCACCTCTGCCATGCGGTTCACGAGAGCGTTGGCGCGCCCGATCACCGGCACGTCGAGCAGAGCGCCACGCTGGCTGACGAAGATCGTGACCGCGCGCGCATGCGCCTGCAGCAGGTCGACGAAGACGGTGACGAGCGACACGAGGTCGTCGCGGCTGAAGGCGTGGTGCTGGTCGCTCGTGGGCACCTGCTGCAGCAGCGACTCGAGCGCGTCGAGCGCCGGCGCCATCGCGGCCTCCAGCAGCGACTCCTTCGAGTCGAAGTGGTAGAGCACCGAGGACTTCGAGGTGCCGACCGCGTCGGCGATCTGCTGGATCGAGGTGCCGAGGTAGCCGTAGCGGGCGAAGCGCTCGAGCGCCGCTTCGAGGATCGTGTCGCGGGTGGTCACGTGACCCCACTGTACTGACCGATCGGTCAGAGTTCGACCGATCGGTCAGGATCCAGAGCGGATGCGTGGGTTTCGGCGCGGCGCTCAGCCACCCGCCGCTAGGTTTGGTCGCGACCGAGGTCGGCTGCGACCGAGGTCTTCTGCGACTAGGAGGCGCGATGCGCAAGTACCTGTTCAACGCTGGAGTCCTCAGCGCCGTCGCGAGCGGCATCGGGGTCGCGAAGGCGACCCGTCAGGGCCCGCGCGACTGGCGGCTGGCGCTGCTGTGGGCCAGCTGGGGCATCGGCGTGGCGCTCGCGCTCGGCTCGGTGAAGCAGCGCGAGGAGGGCATCCGCCAGCAGGAGCTCGAGCGCGAGCTGCGCAAGGCCGCCAAGGGCAAGTGAGCCTCGACCCGGGCGGCGCTGACGCCGGTCGCGTGCTCGTGGTCGGCGACGCGCTCGTCGACGAGGTCGACGGGTCGACGATCGTCGGCGGCGCCGCGCTCAACGTCGCCGTCGGGCTCGCGCGCCTCGGGGTGCCGTCGCGGCTCGTGGCCATGGTCGGCGATGACGGGGCGGGCCGGCTCGTGCGCGAGCACTGCCAGGCGCACGGCGTCGAGCTGGTCGCGACTCCCGCGCCGCTGGGCACGGCGATCGCCCGCGCTGAGCGCGTCGGGGGCACCATGCACTACGCGTTCAACGAGGCCGGCATGCGGCGCTTCGTCGATCTGACCGGTCTCGAGCGCGAGCTCCGAGGCGCACCGCTCGTGGTGGTCTCCTGCCTCGCGCTCGAGCACGAGGCGCAGATCGCGCCCCTGCTGGCGCTGCCGCGCTCGAGGGAGCGCCTGCTCATCGACCCGAACGCGCGGCCCGGCTACCTCAAGGCGCCCGGCGCGCGGGAGCGCTTCGCCGCGGGTCTCGACGCGCTCGCGGCGCGGGCCCTGGTCGTGAAGGTGAGCGACGAGGACACCGAGCTCGTCTTCGGCGAGGATGCCGGTGAGACCGCGTCGCGCTGGCTGAGCGCCGGCACGGGAGCGGTGGCGATCACGCGCGGTCCCGAGGGTGCCCGCATCGCGACCGCCAGCGGCTGGGTCGATGCGCTCGTGCCGCAGCTCGCGGCACCGCTGGCCGACACCATCGGTGCCGGTGACAGCGTGCTCGCCGCGCTCACCGCATCCGTCGTCTCTGGCGACCACGCCGGCGGATGGGCGGGGCCGCTCGAGCGCGCGATGGCCGTCGCTGCCGCCACCACGCGCGTCGCCGGCGGCCTGCTGCAGCTGCCCCAGCAGCGCGACGCCTGACCCGCGCTGCTCAGCGCCCGGGCGAGGTGAGCCACCTGCTCGCCAGTGGCACGGCGGGCGCGCCTAGCATGGTGCAATGGCCCTGAAGTCGCTCGACCAGTCCTCGAAGCTCAAGCACGTGCTCTACGAGATCCGCGGCCCGGTGGCCGCCGAGGCCGCGCGGCTCGAGGCCGAGGGGCACCGGATCCTGAAGCTCAACATCGGCAACCCCGCGCCGTTCGGCTTCGAGACGCCCGACACGATCGTGCAGGACATGATCGCGAACCTGCCGCTCGCCGAGGGGTATTCCGACTCGAAGGGCATCCTCTCCGCTCGCCGCGCCGTCGTGACGCGCTACGAGGGCGTGCCAGGGTTCCCACAGCTCACGGTCGATGACGTGTTCCTCGGCAACGGCGTCTCCGAGCTCATCACGATGACGATGCAGGCGCTGCTCGACTCCGGCGACGAGGTGCTCATCCCCGCCCCCGACTACCCGCTGTGGACGGCGATGACCTCGCTCGGCGGCGGCACCCCGGTGCACTACCTGACGGATGAGTCGAACGGGTGGGTGCCGGACCTCGCGGACATCGAGGCCAAGATCACGCCGCGCACGAAGGCCATCGTCGTCATCAACCCCAACAACCCGACGGGCGCCGTCTACACGAGAGAGGCGCTGCAGGGGATCGTCGACCTCGCGCGCCAGCACTCGCTGCTGATCCTCGCCGACGAGATCTACGACCGCATCCTCTACGACGACGCCGAGCACATCTCGATCGCGACGCTCGCCCCCGACCTCCTGACGCTGACCTACAACGGGCTGTCGAAGACCTACCGCGCGGCCGGGTTCCGGGCAGCGTGGCTCGCGATCACCGGACCCAAGTCGCACGCGGCAGGATTCCTCGAGGGACTCACGCTGCTCGCATCGACGCGCCTCTGCCCCAACGTGCCGGCGCAGTACGGCATCCAGGTGGCGCTCGGTGGCGTGCAGTCGATCGAGTCGCTGATCCTGCCCGGCGGGCGGCTGCTCGAGCAGCGCGACGCCGCCGTGCAGGGGCTGCAGAGGATCCCGGGCGTGAGCGTCGTCAACCCGAAGGGCGCGCTCTACCTGTTCCCGCGGCTCGACCCAGAGGTCCACGAGATCCGCGACGACCGCCAGTTCGCGCTCGACCTGCTGCGCGAGCAGAAGATCCTCGTCACGCACGGCACGGGCTTCAACTGGCCGGCGCCCGATCACTTCCGCATCGTGACGCTGCCGTGGAAGCGCGACCTCGAGGATGCGGTGGAGCGGATCGGCAACTTCCTCGCCTCGTACCGGCAGGAGTCGAAGCCTCTGCCATGACCGAGCCGCCCGTGCTCCGAGCCGAGCCCATCCGCACGCTCAGGCTGCAGCTGGAGCCGCTGCGAGCGGAGCACGCCGACGAGGCGGCCGCCGCGTTCGACGACGTCGCACTGCACGCCTTCATGGGCGGCTCCCCCGCGAGCGCGGCGCAGCTGCGCGAGCGCTACGCGCGGCAGGCCCTCGGGCACTCGCCGGACGGGACCGAGGGGTGGGCGAACTGGATGCTGCGCTGCACCGCGTCGGGCGAGCTCATCGGCACGGTGCAGGCGACCGTCTCGCCTGCGGGAGCCGGTGCTCGCAGCGCCGACCAGGGCCCCTCGGCGGAGCTGGCGTGGGTCCTCGCAGCCTCGCATCAGGGCCAGGGCTATGCCCGCGAGGCCGCGACGGCGATGGCGACCTGGCTGCGGCAGCGGGGCGTCGCGACCCTCATCGCCCACATCCACCCCGAGCACGCGGCGTCGGCCGGGGTCGCGCGCGCCGTCGGCCTGCGCCGCACGGATGCGATCGTCGACGGCGAGGAGCGCTGGGACGGCGGACGCGCCTGAGCGGTGGTGCGCCCGCCGTCGATGCGGCACGATCGGGGCATGCGACTCTCATCGACCACGGCCGGAGCCGGCCCCACCCACGTCGGCCTCGTGCACGGCCTGGGCGCTGACGGCGAGACGTGGCGGCCTCTGATCGAGCGGATGCTCGCGGCAGGCGACCTGACGGTCACGACCGTCGACCTCCGCGGTCACGGCTCGAGCGCGCGTGCGACCTCGTACGCGCTCGACGACCTCGCGGACGACGTGGCGGAGACGCTGCCGCGCGGGCTCTCGGTGCTCGTGGGCCATTCCCTCGGCGGTCCCGTCGTGGCGCGGGCCGTCGAGAGGCTCGCGCCCAGCCGTGCGGTCTACCTCGACCCGGGCTTCGGCCTCGCACTGCCGACGACGGGCGTAGCGGGACGCCTGTTCTGGACGGCGCCCACCATCACGCTCGGCGTCGCTCAGCTGCTGCGGGCGCGACGATCTGGCAGGCAGCGGGCGGCATACCCGCAGGAGGTGCGGCAGCTGCTGGACGACGCCATGCAGCGCTTCGACGCGAGGATGGCGGTCGGGGTCTTCCGCGACGTCGCGTTCCATCCGATCTCGGTCGCCCCTCCTGCGGTGCCATCGACGATCGTGCTGTCGGACGAGTCGCCGGCGGTCCTGCCGAATGCGCTGGCGACGAGGCTCGAGCAGCAGGGCTGGGACATCCGTCGCATCGACGGCGTCGGCCACGACATGCACCTCGAAGCGCCGGATCGCGTGCTCGAGGCGATCATCGACGTGCTCTCGCCGCGGGCGGAGCCGCATCCCGACTGATCGCGGCGCTCCCCTGACATGCGAGAGGACCCCCGACCGGTGATTCCACCGGTCAGGGGTCCTGTGCTCGTACACCCCCCGGGACTCGAACCCGGAACCGATTGATTAAGAGTCAACTGCTCTGCCAATTGAGCTAGAGGTGCATGGCTTTCCAGCCGAGGATCAAGAATAGCAGACGATCGGGGTGGCGCGCACACTGCTTGGATGGAGCGGATGACGCACCTCGAGCCCGGCATGACCGCCCCCGACTTCACGCTGCCCGACCAGTACGGCCGCCCCGTGTCCCTCGCGGACCTCCGCGGCCGCAAGGTCATCGTCTACTTCTACCCCGAGGCGCTCACCTCGGCCTGCCAGCAGCAGGCCTGCGACTTCCGCGACCGCCTGCCCGATCTCTCGCAGCACGGCTACGCGGTGCTCGGCATCTCGCGCGACCCGCTCGAGCGCCTGGCGCGAGCGCACGAGCAGGACGGCCTGACCTTCCCGCTGCTGAGCGACGAGGATCTCGCCGTGCACCGCGCTTGGGACACCTTCGGCGAGAAGAACAGCTATGGCCGGATCGTCCAGGGCGTGCGCCGCTCGACCTTCGTGCTCGATGAGCAGGGCATCGTCACCCACGCCTTCTACAACACGAGGGCGAAGGGGCACCTCGAGATGCTCGGCAAGCGACTGGGACTCTCGAGCTGAGCGCTGCCACCGCGTGACGCGCGCGGCCCTGGGCCGCGCGCCGCTCGGCCTATGCCTCGACGTCCGGGTTCAGCCAGAGCGTGACCGTGCGACGCAGCACGAGCACGAACACGGCGACACCGACCCCGGCGAGGATCAGCGCGAGCCACACCGGCCCCTCACCCCCGTCGAACGTGCCAGCGGCGACGCCGAGCTGCAGCACCTGCCAGACGATGGCGCCCGCGCGTGACCAGGACTTCCCGTCGAGCATCGCCCTCGCGACCTGCAGCAGGAAGAACGCCGCGCCCGCTGCGAGCGCCGCGAGGAAGATGCCGCCGGCGATGTGCTGGGGCGGGTCTCCGAGGGCGTTGATGGCGACCCAGACAGCGATCGCGAGCATGCCGAGCGCCTCCAGCAGGAGCAGCCCGCTGGCTGCGGTGGCGGCGGTCGGACGCACGCGCGAGTGATCGCTCACGGAAGAAAACCCTTGCCTCTCTGGGGGGCCTGTGGAAGCATGGAACGTCGGGCGGCACCGGTGCTGCGCCCTGAGACTTCTGCGCCGCGGGTATCGCGATGCGCGACTTCCCCCCTCCAATGTACAAGGAGCACATGTATGGATTGGCGTGATGACGCTGCCTGCCTCACGGTGGACCCCGAGCTGTTCTTCCCGGTCGGCAACACCGGCCCGGCGCTCGAGCAGATCGAGAAGGCCAAGGCCGTGTGCGCGACGTGCCCGGTGACCGAGATGTGCCTGCAGTACGCACTGGAGACCAACCAGGACTCCGGCGTGTGGGGTGGCCTCTCCGAGGATGAGCGCCGCGCCCTCAAGCGCCGCGCCGCACGCGCTCGCCGCGCGGGCTGACGCACACGCAACGCAGCAGCGGGGTCGCCTTCGGGCGGCCCCGCTGTCGCGTGCTCAGACGATCGCTTCGTCTTCGCGGATGTAGGCGAGCGGCACCCTGACCGTGACCTCGGTGCCCTCCACCGCGCGAGCGCCCCAGTCGATCGTCCCCGACAGCTCGCCCGTGACGAGCGTCTTCACGATCTGCGTGCCGAGCCCCGAGCCGACGCGCCCGGGCGGTAGCCCTGCGCCGTTGTCGCACACGCGCACGGTGAGCCAGCCGTCGGCGCGGTCGGCGGTGATGCGCACGAGACCGTCGGAGCGGCCGGCGAGGCCGTGCTCGACGGCGTTCGTGACCAGCTCGGTCAGCGCCAGGGCGAGCGGTGTCGCGTAGCCGCTCGGCAGCACCCCGAAGGTGCCGGCGCGCTCGGTGCGCACCTGCGCGCCGTGGATGGACGCGAGCTCGCTCGTGAGCTTCATCGCGCGATCGAAGACCTGGTCGAAGTCGACGGACTGGCTGAGCCCCTCCGACAACGTGTCGTGCACGACGGCGATCGACGAGACGCGCCGCTCGGCGTTCTGCAGCGCAGCGCGGGACTCCTCGCTCTTCGTGCGCCGCGACTGGATGCGCAGCAGCGCCGCCACCGTCTGCAGGTTGTTCTTGACGCGGTGGTGGATCTCGCGGATCGTCGCGTCCTTCGTGATGAGCGTCTGCTCCTGGGCGCGCATGTCGGTCACGTCGCGCACCAGCACGATCGCCCCCAGCCGCTCCGAGCGCAGCCGCAGCGGCACGGCGCGCAGCGACAGCGTCACGAGGCGGGTCTCGATGTCGGTGCGCCACGGCGCCCTGCCGGTGACGACGAGCGGCAGCGCCTCGTCGACCTCGTGCGACTCGTCGATGAGGTCGGTGGCGATCTCCGCCAGCGACTCCCCCTCGAGCTCGCCGCGGAACCCGAGCCTCGTGAACGCGGAGAGCGCGTTCGGGCTGGCGAAGGTGACGGTGCCGGCCTGGTCGAGCCGGATGAGACCGTCGGATGCGCGCGCCGCGCCGCGCCGCGGGCCGGAGGGGGCTGCCTGGTCGGGGAAGTCGCCGTCGGCGATCATGCGGAACAGGTCGTCGGCACATTCGCGGAAGGTGCGCTCCAGCCTGCCCGCGCTGCGGGTGTCGGCGTGGTTGGCGTGCCGCGTGATGACGGCGATCGGGTGCTGCACGAGCACGGTCGAGGGCTCGGCCTCCCGGCGCCGCACCGGGATCGCACGCACCTTCGCGTCGGATTCGACGCCCCACTCGGGTGAGTCGGCGCTCAGCGAGACGCCCTCGTCATAGGCGCGGCCGACCTGCTCGCGCCAGGCGTTCCGCACCGGCTGGCCGACGATGTCGCGGTAGAAGAGCGTCGCGGCACCGGCCGGGCGCGCGTGCTGGACGGCGATGTAGCCGTCGTCGTCGCCGGTCGGGAGCCACAGGACGATGTCGCCGATGGCGAGGTCGGCGAGCAGCTGGAAGTCGGCGACCAGCCGATGCAGCCATCGCAGGTCATGGTCATCCAGCAGGCCGTAGCGCGCAGCGATCGACGTCAAGCTCGTCACCCGCTCAGCGTAGCGCGGGCAGCCAGCGCCGCTCGGGCCGCTCGGCCGCCCGCAGCGCCGCTCGACTGGTCGGCTCTGCCGCAGGCACGAGCGTCGCCGCGAACTCCTGCACCCGCCGCCGCAGTCGGGACCGACCCGCGACGTCGACGAGCGGACGCCCCTCGAGGAGCGCCGCGTCAGCCGCTCGACTGTCGAACGGCCAGCACGCCTCCGGCGTCACCGCAGCGAGCCTGCGCAGCGTCTCCTGCACCGCGCGCTCGGGTGCGATGCCGATCGCCGATGCGCGCACCTTGTTCACGACCACTCGCACGTGCGCCTGCGGCACCAGCTCGCGCAGCTCCGGCAGCGCGCGCACCAGGCGAGCCACGCCGACCGCATCGCCTCCGGCGATCACGACCACCTCGTCGCTCGCCTCGAGCGTCGCGTGCGTCGCGGCATGGCGCCGCGGAGCGAAGAGGTCGCTCGAGATCTCCTCGTCGCGCTCGATGCTCGCACCGATGTCGACCACGGTGGTGTCGACCCAATCCCGGCAGCGCTCGAGCACCTCTGCGACTCGATCGCCTCCCAGCTCTGGCCAGCGGCTCGCGCGACCGATCCCCGTGAGCACCCGCACGACTCCGCCCATCGTGGGCACCTGCTGGCAGATGCGATCGAGCTCGTCGATCGTCAGGCTGCCCGCTCTGGCGAGGCGAGCGGCGGCCGCGAACCCCGGGGACTCGTCGAGCAGACCGAGCGCCGGAGCGACCGAGGCGCTCGTGGTGTCGGCGTCGACGAGCGCGACCCGCCGCCCGAGCAGGGCCAGCTCGGCCGAGAGCGCGACGGCCGCCGTCGTGCGGCCGGGGGCGCCGGCCGGCCCCCAGACGGCCACGACGCGGCCACGCGCGCGCTCCGCTTCGCGCTCGAGCCCCTCGGTCGGCTTCGCCTTCGCCTCGATCGCGCTGAACCCCTCGGCCCACGTGACCGAGTCCACGCCGAGCGATCGCGCGCGCGTCCGCTCGCCGGCGTCATCGGCGAGCGCCAGCAGGCGCAACCCGCGCGCATCGCACTCGGCGACCAGCTCGCGGTGGAGGTGCCGCTCGTCGGCGACGACGAGCACGAGGTCGAGGCGCGGCTCGGCATCCGGCGCTCGCGCAGCGAGCCGCTCCACGAGATCCGTGGCCGTGGCCGCGCGGATGGCCACGCGATGGCCGTGCCTGGCTACTTCGCGGACGATGGCGTCCTCGCGCTCGAGCGGCGCGGAGACGGCGAGGCCCATCATGGCGCGCTCGCCGTCGGCGTCGCGAGCGGGACGACCGAGAGCGCATGCTCGTTGGACATCGCCTCGAGCAGCACCGAGGTGTCGGCACTCGGCACCAGCAGCTCGAGCTGCCTCGCTGATGAGGCGAGGATCCCCTCGTCCTCGACGATGGCGACGACGATCGCGTCATCGACGAGCACCGCCGGGGCCTCGAAGCCGTCCTCCCCCGGCGCCGCGGTCCAGATGTCGACGAGCGACCCGGCCCGCACCGCGCGCGGCAGCGCGCCATGCACATCGATGACCACCGCCGAGCGATCGACGCCCGAGGCCGAGCCGAGCGCTCGCAGCGGCAGGACCTCGCCCTCCCCCACCGTCGATGCCACGACCATGCCCTCGGGTGCGGTCGTGGCCGGCAGGTAGCGATGCTGCGACTGCGGCAGCCGCACCTCGACCCGCTCGACGTCGGCGCCGGTCACCACGTCGCCCGGCAGCAGGGTGCGGGTCGCCGCCCAGGCGGTCTCGGTGCGAGCCGACTGCTGCACCACGAACCAGACGCCCGCGAGGGAGACGAGCACCAGCGCGACGCCGATCACCAGCCTCGGATCCATCCAGCCACGACGTGTCGTCATGCCACCCTCCCGTTCGGTGGCATCAACCTGGCAGGAGGCCGCAGGGGGTCGCTGAAGTTCTCCACAGGCTCTGCTCATCCGGCGGGAGACTGGCGCACAATGGTGCCCATGCCGCTCGAACCCCGACGTTTCCTCACCGTCGCAGATGTGGCCGAGCTGCTCGACGCGACGCCCAGCGCTGTGGTCGCGCTGCTCGAATCCCGCGACATCCGCGGCGTCCGCGTGCGCGGGCAGTGGCGCGTGGCGCAGGATGAGGTGCAGGCCTGGGTCGATCGCCAGCTCGAGCTGGAGCGCCGGCGGGCGCTGTGGCGCCAAGCCCAGTCGGCGAGCGTCGCCGACCTCTTCGGCGGTCGCTGACGCGCCGCAGGACCGACGCGCCGCAGGACCGGCGCGCCTCAGGGCAGGCGCACCCAGTCGAAGGCCGCGAACGGCACGATCCGCCAGGTGCGCACCACGCCCACCCGGGGCCGCTCGCCCGGCTCGTGCACGGCGAGGTCGAGGTGATCGCGGCCGACCCGGTCGATGGTGCCCGCGACGGGCGCATGCCCCTCGAGGATCACGGACGCGCGGCGTCGAGCGAGGTCGCGCAGCGCGAACGCGAAGCTCAGGCGCGCCTGCAGGTCGTTCGCCTCCTTCGCCGGCTGCACCGAGGCTGCGGCCCCGTCGCCGTCCAGCACGATCCCGGTGATGGCCTGCAGTGGCACGATGGCCCCTGTCTCGGCGGGTGCCCCGTCGAGCACGATGCCGTTCAGCCAGTCGCGTCCGAGGGCCATGCGCCGCAGCCGCAAGCGGGTGCCGGCTCGCAGCGTGACGTCGAGCAGCCGGGGTGCGGCGGCGATCCGGTCGCGGAGCTCGAGCCTGCCGAGCCGGAAGCGCTCCTCCTCCGCCTGCAGATCCCGCTGCTCGGCGTCGAGCTCTGCCTCGAGCTGGCTCTCCAGGTCATCGAACAGATCCTCGAAGCGCACAGTCGCGAATCTAACCGCGCGCGCGGCGCCGCCGTCGGCTTTCTCCACAGCACGAGCGCGTCGGTTGACACGGCCGGGAGTAACAGCGTTATCTTCTGCACCTGGGCCGCGCCGAGTCGGGCCCGAGCGAGGGGGCCGCGTGCGCGCGACGAGACAGCGGATGACGACGGTCGACGCCGAGGAGTTCTTCGACTTCCAGCCGTGCTCCTCGGCCGACCTGCCCGATCCCACCCCGCTGCTCGAGAACCTCGCACGCGGCGTCATCGAGATCCTCCTGGGCGTGCGCGAGGTGCAGCAGATCGCCCGGTGGGTGACGGAGCAGACCTTCGTGATGCTCACGCAGCGCGCGCTCAGCGCGAAGCACGCCCGAGCTCGGCAGCCGCAGCGCACGGTGCCGGGATTCGCGATCACCAGCGTGCGCGCCTGCCATACGGCCGACGGCATCGTCGAGGGAGCCGTGATCGTGCGATCGGCCGGGCGCACCCGGGCGGTCGCGATCCGCCTCGAGGGGCTCGACGGCCGGTGGCGGGCGACTGCGATCGGCGTCCTCTGAGGCCGGCCGCCAGCGACGGCCACGCGTTCTGCGGCTACGCGCCGGTGCCCGGCTCGCGTCGCTTTTGGTCCCCGACCTCCGCCGCGAGGCGCTCGCGCGCCTCCATCTCCGCGACCTCGACCTCGAGGCGCTCGCGCACATCCGCCCGGTCGTTGATGCGTCGAACGCGGCGGTTGAAGTCCCACAGCAGCAGGATGACGACCGCGGCGACGAGCAGCGTCGCCAGGAAGCCGACCCATCCCGGCGTGACCTGGTTCGGGTCGTAGGGCAGCTCCTGCAGGAACAGCGGAAGCATCAGTCCTCCTCGACGCCCGCGAACAGGTCGTCCTCCTGGCCGTCGCCGCGCACGCGCGATCGCACCAGCTCGTAGTCGTCGGTCGGCCACGTCTGCCGCAGCAGGTCGTTCGGCCAGAAGAAGAAGCGCGACTCCGGATCGACCTGGCTCGCGTGCGCACGCAGCGCCAGATCGCGAGCCTCGAGGTGCTCGGCGACCGAGATGCGCGTGGTCATGGTCGCGCCGCGATCACCCATGCGCTCGGCCCACTCCCGCACGAAGGGCAGCCGCTCGTCCTCGGGCGCGACCGCCTCGAGCGCGGTCAGCAGCGCTCGCAGGCGCGCGCCGCTCATGCTGCGATCGAAGTAGACCTTCTGCACCTCGTACGGCTCGCCGAGCTCCGGCATGCCGGCGGCGGCGTGCTCGACCGCCCACATCGTCACCTCGTGGCAGCGGATGTGATCCGGGTGCGGGTAGCCGCCGGTCTCGTCGTAGGTCACGACGACCTGCGGGCGCAGACGACGGATGAGCCGCACGAGCGGGCGACCGGAGACCTCGAGCGGGATGGTGGCGAACGACAGCGGCCGCAGCGGGTCGCCCTCGTCGGGCAGCCCCGAGTCGACGTAGCCGAGCCAGGCGTGATCGATGCCGAGCGCGGCCTGGGCGGCCCCCATCTCCATGCGCCTCAGTCCCGTGATGTCGCGGGCCGCGCGGTGGCCGAGCTCGAAGCGCTCGTTCAGCACGCTGCCGCTCTCGCCGCCCGTGCAGGAGACGACGGTGACCGCTGCCCCCTCGGCGGCGTAGCGCGCGAGCGTGGCCGCGCCCTTGCTCGACTCGTCATCCGGGTGCGCGTGCACGGCGAGCAGTCGACGCATGGCTTCATCCCTCCCACGGCGCGCTGCCGCGCCGGTGGCCCAGCTTCGAGCGCGCTGCCGCGCCCATGGCCCGTCCCAGCGCCGCCGCGCCGAGGGCACGGCGATAGGCTGGGAGTGCTCCCATCATCCCACGGACGAGGCTCCATGACCCATCTCGATGCCCGCTACGGCCGCACCCGGTCGCGCACGCGGCGCGAGAAGCTGCTGGGCATCGTCGTCGGCGTCGGCATCCTCCTCACGGCGACGCTGTGGGTGTGGTGGGTGGGCACCGATCCGGCGACCACGCAGCTGCAGTCGCGCACGATCGGGCACGAGATCGTCGACGAGTCGACCGTGCGGGTCATCTTCGAGGTCTCGGTGGATGCGGGCACCGCGACCACGTGCGCGGTCGAAGCGCTGAACCCCTCCTTCGGCATCGTCGGGTGGACGGAGCTCGAGCTCGAGCCCGTCGACGCCTTCACGAGCACGCACGCCGTCGAGGTGCGCACGAGCGAGCTGGCGACCACAGGATTGGTCTCCGACTGCTGGGTGCCATAAGATGCCACGAGGACCGGCCCACTCGGGGCCGGTTCTCTGCATATCGGGAGACCACATGAACGGCACCACGGAGACCTGGCTGACCCAGGAGGCGCACGACCGCCTGCAGGGTGAGCTGGAGCACCTGCAGGGGCCCGTCCGCGCCGAGATCGCCAAGCGCATCGAAGAGGCTCGCGACGAGGGTGACCTGAAGGAGAACGGCGGCTACCACGCCGCCAAGGACGACCAGGCGCAGATCGAGGCGCGCATCGCTCAGATCACGCAGCTGCTGCGCACCGCCACCGTCGGCGAGGCGCCCAAGGCGAGCGGCGTCGTCGAGCCCGGCACCGTCGTCACCGCGACCGTCGCGGGCGACGAGACGACCTTCCTCGTGGGCAACCGCGAGATCGCGGAGGTCGGCGACGACCTCGACGTCTACAGCGAGGCGAGCCCGCTCGGCGCCGCGATCATGGGGCTGAAGATCGGCGCGAAGACCACCTACGAGGCTCCGTCGGGCGCGACCATCGAGGTCGTCGTCACCGACGTCCAGACCTACGCGGGCTGACGCCCCGACGCAGCAGGCCCCGCGGTTCGCGCCGCGGGGCCTGCTGCGTGCCCGGCCCTTCCGGCGTCAGACGATCACGGGCTCGTAGCCCGCGCGGCGCAGCGCCTCGAGCACCCGCTCGGCGTGCTCCGGCCCGCGCGTGGTGACGGAGATGTCGATCGACACGTCGCTGATCGAGGTCCAGGCGTCGTGCTGCGAGTGCAGCACCTCCACGACGTTCGCCTGCTCGTCGGAGACGATCTGCGCGATGATCGCCAGCTGCCCCGGGCGGTCGGGCAGGGCGATGCGCACCTTGAGGTAGCGCTGGGAGGCGGCGAGCCCGCGACCGATGACGCGCTCCATGAACAGCGGGTCGATGTTGCCGCCCGACAGCACTGCCACGACCGGCCCGTCGGATGCGACGAGCCCGGTCATGATGGCGGCGGTCGTCACCGCCCCGGCCGGCTCGACGACGAGCTTGGCTCGCTCGAGCAGCATGATCATGGCGCGGGCGATGTCATCGTCGGAGACCGTGACGATCTCGTCGACCGCTTCGCGGATGATCGCGAACGGCAGGGTGCCGGGCCGGGCGACCGCGATGCCGTCGGCGATCGTCGGCAGGGTCGCGATGGTCGTCGGCTCCCCCGCTTCGAGCGAGGTGACGTAGGACGCGGCGCGCTCGGCCTGGACGCCGATGATGCGCACGGTGCGCCCGTCGAGCGCTGCGCGCTGCCGGATGGCGGATGCCACCCCGGCCGCGAGGCCACCGCCCCCGATCGGCACGACGACCGTGGTCGCATCCGGAGCCTGGTCGAGGATCTCGAGGCCCAGCGTGCCCTGCCCCTCGATGATGTCGGGGTGGTCGTAGGGCGGGACGAAGGTGGCGCCGGTGCGCTCGACGTGCTCGATCGCCGCCGCGAGCGCGGTCTGGAACTCGAGGCCGCGCAGCTCGACCGCCGCACCGTAGTCGCGGGTGGCCTGCAGCTTGGGCAGCGCGACGCCCACGGGCATGAAGATGGTGGATCGGACGCCGAGCTCGCTCGCGGCGAAGGCCACGCCCTGCGCGTGGTTGCCTGCCGAGGCCGCGACGACGCCGCGCTGGCGCTGCTCGGCCGTGAGCTTCGACAGCATGTTGTAGGCGCCGCGGATCTTGTAGGCACCCGTGCGCTGCAGGTTCTCGCACTTGAGGTGCACCTGGGCGCCGAGCATGCCGCTGAGGTAGCGGGAGAGCTCCATCGGGGTCTCCTGCGCGATGCCGACGAGCCGCTCGCGCGCGCCCTCGAAGTCGGCGAGCGTCGGGCCGGGCAGCGGCGCACCCTGCCCTGCCGTGGCGGAGGCCTCAGCTGGCGGGGCTGCGGCGGGCGCGGCTGCGTCGGTCATGCGACCACATCCTCGACGGTGGGGTTCGGATTCGTGCGCCAGGTGCCCGTGGCGACCGTCTTGACGAAGCTGTTGACGAACGCGACCACCGGTACCGCGAAGAGCGCGCCGGCGATGCCCGCGATGGTGGAGCCCGCAGCGACGGCGAGCACCACCGCGAGCGGGTGGACCTTGACGGCCGTGCCCATGATGAGCGGCTGGAGCACGTGGCTCTCGACCTGCTGCACGAGCAGCACGATGCCGAGCATGATGAGCGCCGGGACGAGGCCGAAGGAGATGAGCGCGACCAGCACCGCGATCGCGCCGGTGACGACGGCGCCGATGATGGGGATGAAGGAGCCGAGGAAGACGAGGATCGCGATCGGGATCACGAGCGGCATGCCGCCCTCGAAGAAGAGGCCGAGGATGAAGGCGCCCAGACCGATCCCGACCGCGTCGATGAAGGCGACCAGCACCTGCACCCGCACGAAGTTGCCGAGCGTCACCCAGCCGGCCTTCGCGGCCCCGTCGGCTGCCGGCTGCGCGTTCCTCGGCAGCAGGCCGACGACCCAGCGCCAGATGCTGCGGCCGTCGCCGAGGGTGAAGATGAGCGCGAAGATCGTCAGGATCAGGCCCGCTGCGAAGTGGCCGACGGAGGAGCCGACCGTGAGCGCGCTCGAGAGGATGGACGAGAGGTCGTCGCGCAGGGTGCCGAGGATGTTCGTGCCGAAGTCGCGCACATCCTGCTCGGAGATGTCGAAGGGCAGCGACAGGATCCACTGCTGGGTGTCGTTCCAGAAGTCGACGCCTCGCTGCTGCAGCACGGGATACTCCGCCCGGATCTGCGAGACGGCGAGCCAACCCAGGCCGCCGACGACGACCACCACGCCGACGAGCGCCAGCGCCACGGCGAGGCCACGCGGCCATCGCGCCCGCACGAGCGCGTCGACCATGGGGCCCAGAAGTGCGGTGAGCAGCGCGGCGACGAGCACCGGGATGACGATGAGGCTGAACTGCATGATGAGCCAGATCACGACGGCGGTGGCTGCGGCGATCGCGACGAAGCGCCACGACCAGGCGCCGGCGATCTGCAGGCCGCGGGGCACGTCCGGATGCGACCGGGCGGCGGGCGACCCCTGCGCGCTGCCCGTGTCGGCCTCGGTGACCTCGGAGCGCAGGGCCGCTCCGGAGCGCGTGGCTCCGTCGAGGGCAGGCAGCCGCGGTGTGCGGCGGGCGAACAGCATTGCCCGATCCTACGACCAGCGCGGGCGCGCGTCGGACATGTGTCGGCGGCCGTTGCTAGCCTCGCGCACGTGAAGCCACGCACCATCTCAGCGGCGCAGGCGCGCCGCATCGCCGTCGCCGCGAGCGGCCTGGACGGTGCGCTGCCCGGCGAGCGCGGCAGGACGGGCGCGCGCACGCTCGAGCGCACCATCGCGCGGCTCGGCCTGCTGCAGCTCGACTCCGTCAACGTCTTCGAGCGCAGCCACTACCTGCCGCTGCTCGCACGCCTCGGCCCCTACGACCGCGCATCCCTCGACCGACTGCTGCACCACGACCACGGGCGCGGCCTCGGCCGCTACACGGAGTACGTGGCGCACGAGGCCGCGGTGCTGCCGGTCACCGACTGGCCCCTCTGGCGCTGGAAGCGCGAGCAGCCCTATCGGCCGAGCACCCAGCGCTGGGCCGACGACAACGCGAGCCTCGTGGACGACGTGCTGGCGGAGTTCGCCGAGCGCGGACCGATGCGGCCGAGCGAGATGGAGCATCCCGCGCACGAGCGGCTGCCGGGCGGCTGGTGGAACAAGTCGGAGGCGTACTGGGCCACGTCGGTGCTCTTCGGGCAGGGGCGGCTCGTCACGGTGGGTCGGACGCGGTTCGAGCGGCGGTATGCCGCGGCCGAGGCTGTGCTGCCCCAAGCCTCGCTGCCGCAGCTCGACCGCGCCGACGCGCAGCGCGAGCTGGTGCGGCGCGCGGCAGTCGCCTTCGGCGTCGCGACGCTCGACGACCTCGCCGACTACTACCGGCTGAAGGTCGCGGACGCGAAGGCTGCGGTCGCGGCCCTGGTGGAGGCCGGCGAGCTCGAGCCGGTCGCGGTCGAGGGCTGGGGGCGCCCCGCCTACCTGCACGTCGACGCACGACTGCCGCGGCGCATCCGCTCGACCGCACTGCTGTCGCCCTTCGACCCGCTCGTGTGGTTCCGCCCGCGTGCCGAGCGCACCTTCGGCTTCGCCTACCGCATCTCGATCTACACGCCCGCCGCGGAGCGACAGCACGGGTACTACGTGCTGCCGGTGCTCGTCGACGACGAGCTGGTCGGGCGCGTCGACCTGAAGAGCGACCGGCGAGCCGGCGTGCTGCGCGTGCAGCACGCGACCATCGAGCCGAGCAGTGCGCATCGGGCGGCCGAGCTGGCCGAGCGGCTCTCCCCCGCGCTCGCCGAGGCCGCCGCGTGGCAGGGGCTGGATCGCATCGAGGTGACCGGGCCCGGGACCTGGGCGCCGGAGGTGGCTGCGGGGCTCTGAGCCGCGAGCGGCTCGGCGCATCGGTCACGCGCAGAGGGCGGTGGCCCTGGCAGGGCGGAATCGTCCTCTGCTGGGGGCGATCCGCACCAGCCGTCCTCGGCTCGCGACGCGGGCCGGCGAGCGGCAGCGGTGCGGATGCGCGACGCGGGCGACGGGGCGGGCGGCCGGCCCGCGCGTCAGAACTGGATGCGGGGCGGCTCCGCGACCGCGTTCGAATGGTCGACCTCGAAGAACTCGCGCGGGGTCGAGAGCGCTCCGGCGAACAGCGAGGCCGGGAAGCGGCGCGCCTTCGCGTTCAGCTCGCGAGCACCCGTGTTGTAGTCGCGCCGCCGCGCCTGCGTCTCGTCGTCCAGCGCGGTGAGCGCGGCGCGTGCCTCCGCGGACCCGGCGCCGAGCGGCTGCGACGCCGAGGCCTGCACGAGTGGGCGCAGCAGGCGCTGCACCTCCGCCTCCGCCTCGGCCTTGGCCCCGGGAGCGTCAGCGCGCTCCAGGGCGGCGAAGGCATCCGCCACCTGGGTGCGCTGCTGGGCGCTCGCCGGTGCCAGCAGCGGCGCGGCCACGGCGGCCCGTCCCTCGAGCGCCGCAGCGAGCGCCGCCCAGCGCTCGTCGACCGTTGACGCCAGTCGGCGGATGGAGCCCCGAGCCGAGACGATCCACACCAGCGCGATGAGCGCCAGCACCACGACCGCGCCGACGATGATCCAGAGGGTGAGCATGGGATCCATGCCCTCCACCCTAGAGCCGCGCGGTCAGTCGCCGAGCACCCGCCGCGTCCACTCGCTCGCGAACACACGCTCGGGGTCGAGCCTGTTGCGCACGTCGAGGAACTCGGCGAAGCCGGGCACCAGCTCGGCGAGCTGCGGCGCGCGCAGCGAGTGATGCTTGCCCCAGTGCGGCCGCCCGTCGTGCGCGAGCAGGATCGGCTCGACGAGCTCGAACAGCGGGCGCGGATCCTCGCGCCACCAGCGGTGCGCGGCGATGTAGGCGGTGTCGCGTCCGCGCGCGGTCGAGAGCAGGGCGCTGTCGGCCGCGGTCGCCCGCATCTCGAAGGGGAAGGTGGGCGTCAGGTCCGCGCGTCGCAGAGCAGCCGTCAGCTCGCGCATCGCGTCGGGCAGCGCCTCGACCGGGATGCCGTACTCGAGCTCGCGGAACCGCACGGCGCGCTCGGCGACGAACACGCTGTGGCTGGGCTCGACGAAGCGCCCGCGCGCCATGCCGCGCGCGGCGACCTGGTTCAGGGCGCGCGACGCCGACGGCAGGAGTGCCCCGACGGTCAGCAGCGCGCGGTGGCCGACGTCGGTCAGCACCCGCTCGTCGAGGAAGCGGCCGATCGCGGAGCGCGGCTCGAGCGGCCCCTCGACGCGGCTGTTCGACTTCGTGACGGCGAGCTCGGTGCCGGCGAACCAGTAGAACTCGAAGTGGTCGGTGCGCTCGAGCAGTCCCATCCAGTCGTCGAGCACGGCGTCGAGGTCGACGGTCGCCTCGATCGCCTCGAGCGCGAAGGCCGGCACGCACTGCAGCGTGACGTCGACGAGCACGCCGAGCACGCCGAGCCCCAGCCGCACGGCGTCCAGCAGCTCGGGCTGCTCGGTCTCGCTGACGCGCACGACGGCGCCGGCGGCGGTGACGAGCGTGGCGGCGACGACGGATGCGCCGATGGACCGGTGCAGGATGCCGGTGCCGTGCGTGCCGGTCGAGATCGCGCCGGCGATGCTCTGCCGATCGATGTCGCCGAGGTTGTCGAGCGCGAGCCCGCGGTCGGCCAGCAGCGCCGAGAGCTCGCGGATGGTCGTGCCAGCCAGCGCAGTGACGCGCCCGCGCTCGGCGTCGTGCGCGACGAGGCCGCGCATGGCGTCGACGCGCAGCTGCGCGTCATCTGGGCGAGCGGCGGCCGAGAAGGAGTGTCCGCTGCCGAGCGGCCTGATGGTGCCGCCGCGCTCGCGCACGCGCGCGATCGAGCGCCGCACGTCGTCGACCGTCGCGGGCGAGAGCACCTCGCGCGGCTCCGCTCGTTGCGAGCGCGCCCAGTTCGACCAGATCACAGCAGCTCCCTCCCCTCCCCACGATACGTCGGGACCGCACCGGCCGCGGTGTCGCCCTCGACCAGCTGCAGCTCGCGCACGCGCTCGTTGGGCTCGCCCGACTTCGCCGGACGCATCCACACCCGGTCCCCGAGCCGCAAGCGGTCGGCGGCGCGGCCGAGCACCGGCGTCTGCACCTCGCCAGCGCCCTCCGCGGGATCGAGCCGGAGCCCGGGAGGCCAGGCGATCACGGGGCTGCGGTGGCGCCCGGCCGGGCCGGAGGCGATCCAGCCGCCGCCGAGCAGCGTCGCGACGCCGGGCGCGGGCTTGCGCACCACGGGCAGCGCGAAGCCGATCGCCGGGGCCGGCATGAAGCGCCGATAGCCGTCGAAGAGGTGGCCGCCGAAGAGACCGCTGCCCGCGCCGATCTCGGTCACGGCGGGGTCGGCGCCCGTGCTCTCGATGGAGCCCGTGCCGCCGCCGTTGACGAACTCCAGCGGCGCCACCTCGCGCACCGCGGCGACCGCGGCCGTGCGGCGCTCCAGCAGGTCCGAGACCGACAGCCGCTGCATCCCCCGCACCACGAACGCGGGAGCGATGCCGCGGTGGCGCGCGCTCTGCACGCCGGCGACCTGTGCCTCGTAGGACATCACGCCGACCAGCGCGAAGCCCCGGCGATCGGTGACGGTCTGGGCGAGCGCGCGGATCTGCTCCGGCGTGTGCAGGGGCGACCGGCGCACGCCCGCGCGCAGCGGACCGAGCGCGAGGCCCGAGTCGAGCTCGACGGCGATGCGGATGCGCGGGTGGCCCGGCGCCGCGCTGTCGATCACGTCGAGGTGATCGACGCTGTCGATCATCAGCGTCACGCGCTCGAGCGCCCGCTCATCGGCGGCGAGCGCGCGGAGCGCGCGCACGTCGACGGTCGGGTAGCCCATCAGGACGTCGTCGACGGTCTCGGTCAGCCACAGCGCCTCGGAGAGCGTCGCCGCGAGCGCGCCGCGCCAACCGGGCGTCGCGAGCACCGCGTCGATGACGGGGCGCGATCGCACCGACTTGGTCGCGAGCCGCAGCGGGGTGCCGGCCGCGCGCCGCACCATGTCGCGCGCGTTGTGCGCGAGCGCCTCGAGCGAGAGCGCGGCCAGCGGTGCGTCGAGGTGCGCGACCGCGGCATCCATGCGCTCCCAGTGGCCGTCGGCGCTCCACGGCCCCGCCGCAGCGAGCTCGAGCGTCATCGACGAGGGCCGAGCACGAGGCCCTGCGCTTGCACTGCGTCTCGCGCCACGGCCGCTCCGATGCTCGTGGAACCGTCGTGTGACGATTCTTCACGTCTCCAGGATACGACAGCGCCGCGCCCTGCGGACAGGGCGCGGCGCAGATCGGGGCGTCGCGGCTACGCGTCGACCGGGGGCTTCGGGCGCGACGCGAAGGTCTCGAAGGCGACGCGCGGCTGCTCGCGGTCCGAGATCTCGGCGATGTCGCGGCCCAGCCAGAACTGCGCCCACCAGTCGCCGAACACGCGCAGCTTGCGCTCCCACATGGGCATCGCGAGGCCGTGGTAGCCGCGGTGCGCGACCCACGCGAGCGGCCCCTTGATCGCGATGTTGCCCTTCTGGAACACGCCGTTCCAGAGGCCCAGGCCCGCGACGGCGCCCTCGTTGGCGTGGATGTACTCGCGCGGCGCCTCGTCGCGCAGCACCGCGACGATGTTCTTCGCGAGCAGCTTGGCCTGGCGCACGGCGTGCTGCGCGTTCGGCACGCAGAAGCCGCCGGGGCCGGGCGTCTTCGACTTGTCGGGCACCGCCGAGACGTCGCCGGCCGTCCAGGCGTCCGGCACGACCACGCCGTCCTTGGCGACCTGGAGGGTCGCGAGCGCCGTCACGCGGCCGCGCTCGTCGAGCGGCAGGTCCGTCGCTCGCACGACGGGGTTCGCCATCACGCCGGCGGTCCAGATGATCAGGTCGGAGCCGAATCGCTCCCCCGTCGACAGCTCGACGACGCCGCCGACGGCGCCCTGCAGCTGCGTGTCGAGGTGCACGTCGACGCCACGCTTGGTGAGGTCCTCGACCACCCAGAGCGCGGTCTGCTCGCTGACCTCCGGCATGATGCGGCCCATCGCCTCGACGAGGTGGAAGCGCACCTCCTCGAAGGAGATCTCGCGGAACCGCGACAGCAGGTGCGTCGCGAAGTCGCGCAGCTCGGCGATCGTCTCGATGCCGGCGAAGCCGCCGCCCACGACGGTGACCGTCAGCAGCCGGTCGCGCTCGGGACCAGCGGGCAGCGCGGCGGCCTTGGCGAAGTTCGAGATCAGGCGGTCGCGCACGGCGACGGCCTCCTCGATCGTCTTCATGCCGATCGCCTCGTCGGCGACGCCTGCGATCGGGAAGGTGCGCGAGACCGAGCCCGCCGTCATCACCACGACGTCGTACTCGAGCTGCCACTCGTCCCCGAGCTCCGGCTTGATGGTCGCGACCTTGCTGGCGTGGTCGACGTAGGTGACCTTCGCCTGGATGACCCGGGTGCGGTGCAGGTGGCGGCGCAGCGGCACCACCGCGTGGCGCGGCTCGATCGAGCCGACGGCGACCTCCGGCAGGAACGGGAGGTAGGTCATGTAGGGCAGCGGATCGACGATGATGATCTCCGCCTCGGAGTCACCCAGCTGACGCTCGAGCCCTCGTGCGGTGTACAGGCCGGCGTAGCCGCCTCCGACGATCAGGATCTTGTTCACAGACGCACTTCTTCCCCGGTATCAGATGTGGATTGCTCCCGATTCTATCGCCTTCGGGATGCCGATCTCGCGGCCATCACTCACCGTGGGTGTCGGCGCGCTGGCCGCGGGCCTCCGGCGCGCACGCGCACACCGCGGGCGACCAGTCGCCGAGCTCGAGCGTGCGGTCGCCCATCGGGTTCACGCCATGTCCCGCCACGAGCGCGTGGGCGAGCACGGCGTGCAGGCACTTCACCCGCGTCGGCATACCACCGGCGCTGATCCCGGCGATCTCCTCGACGTGCCCGTGCGCCTCCCGGGCCGCGAGGTACGACGCATGGGCCGCGGCATACGCATCCGCCACCGCCGGATCGTCGAGCTGCGCCTGCAGCTGCGCCATGGTGCCGTCGGCCTCGAGCCGAGAGGCGGATGCGGCTGCCGCCGGGTGCGTCAGGTAGTAGAAGGTCGGGAAGGGGGTGCCGTCGGGCAGCCGCGGGCTCGTGACCACCACGGTGGGCGCCCCGCAGGCGCAGCGGGCGCCGACGCCGAGCACGCCGCGCATCGTGCGGCCGAGCTGCAGCGCCATGATCTCGAGGTCGCGCTCGCTGGCGGGATCGATCGGGGCTGCGATGCCCGACTGGAGGGATGCGTCGTTCACT
Source organism: Agrococcus sp. Marseille-P2731 (assembly GCF_900117395.1). Lineage (GTDB taxonomy): Bacteria > Actinomycetota > Actinomycetes > Actinomycetales > Microbacteriaceae > Agrococcus. Next base: position 176,980 of record NZ_FPEG01000003.1, read on the forward strand.
GCGGCTCCGGTGCTGTGCCGAGCGGGCTCGGCGCCTGGTTCGTGAGTCCTGCGAGCAGGAAGGAGGTCGCGGCACTGCTCGACCAGTCGCTGCTCGGCGCCTCGAGGCTCGCTGAGGGCACCTCGGTCGGCGCTGTCTCGAGCGCGGAGCGGTCGTCGAGCAGCACGAAGCTCGTCTCGTCCGGGTAGACGAAGAAGAGCCGGTCGCGTGCCTGCGCCTCGATGTAGGCCGGGTCGTCCCAGCGAGCCACCTCGGTCTCGAGCGACTCGACGTTGGACTGCTGCCCGGCGACCTGAGCCTCGAGCGCGGCGATGTCGCGCCGCTGCTCGAGCAGCAGGCCGACCGTCGGCGCGAGCACGACGAAGCCCGCCACCACGAGGCCGACGACGACCAGCAGCAGCCACGAGACGCGCAGCTGGCCGAGGGCGACGTCAGACGAGGAAGGCACCCGCCGATGCTACCGGCGGGTGCCCTCCTGCGGCGGTCGAACCGCGGTCAGTCGCTGATGCGTCAGCCCTCGAAGCGCGGGTAGGCGCCGGCGCCGGCGTACTCGGCGGCCTCGCCCAGGTCCTCCTCGATGCGCAGCAGCTGGTTGTACTTCGCGACGCGCTCGCTGCGGGCGGGCGCGCCCGTCTTGATCTGGCCGCAGTTCACCGCGACGGCGATGTCGGCGATCGTGGTGTCCTCGGTCTCGCCCGAGCGGTGCGAGAGCACCGAGCCGTAGCCGGCCTGCGTGGCGATGCGGATCGCGTCGAAGGTCTCCGACAGCGTGCCGATCTGGTTGACCTTGACCAGCAGCGCGTTCGCAGCCCCCCGCTCGATGCCGTCGGCGAGGCGCTCGGGGTTCGTGACGAAGAGGTCGTCGCCCACGAGCTGCACGCGGTCGTCGAGCGTCTCGGTGAGCGACACCCAGCCGTCCCAGTCGTCCTCGTCCAGCGGGTCCTCGATCGTGACGAGCGGGTAGGCGCCGACCAGCTCGGTGAAGTAGGCGGCCATGTCGGCGCTCGAGCGCTCCTGGCCCTCGAAGCGGTAGACGCCGTTCTCGAAGAACTCGCTCGCCGCGACGTCCATGCCGAGGGCGATGTCGGTGCCGGGCGTGAAGCCGGCCTTCTCGATCGCCTGCATGAGCAGGTCGAGCGCCTGGCGGTTGTTGGGCAGGTCGGGGGCGAAGCCGCCCTCGTCGCCGAGGCCCGTCGCCAGGCCCTGCTCCTTCAGGATCGCCTTGAGCGTGTGGTAGGTCTCCGCACCCCAGCGCAGGCCCTCGCGGAACGACTCCGCACCGATCGGCAGGATCATGAACTCCTGCACGTCGACGCCCGTGTCGGCGTGGGCGCCGCCGTTGATGACGTTCATCATCGGCACCGGCAGCAGGAAGGCGTTCGGGCCGCCCAGGTAGCGGAACAGCGGCAGGCGCGAGGAGTCGGCCGCTGCCTTCGCGACGGCGAGCGAGACGCCCAGGATCGCGTTGGCGCCCAGGTTCTTCTTGTTGTCGCTGCCGTCGAGCTCGATCAGCGTCGAGTCGATGACGCGCTGGTCGTCCGCGACCATGCCCTCGATCGCCTCCGCGATCTCCTCGTTGACCGCGTCGACCGCCTGCTCGACGCCCTTGCCGAGGTAGCGCGCGCTGTCGCCGTCGCGCAGCTCGTAGGCCTCGAAGGCACCGGTCGATGCGCCCGAGGGCACGGCGGCACGGCCGACGGAGCCGTCGGAGAGCAGCACCTCGACCTCGACGGTCGGGTTGCCGCGGGAGTCGAGGATCTCGCGAGCCTGCAGGGTGTCGATGAGTGCCACAAGTGCTCCTTGGTTGATGGTCAGCGGTCGCAGTGGATGGCCGACTCGAGCCTAGCCCTCGCCGCATCTGACCGCGCCGGGCATCCCTAGGGGCGGCAGCGTCAGCCGATGGGCTTGATGTCCAGGCCGGTCGCCATCGTGCCGGGGCGCACGAAGGCGAAGTGGGTGGCGCCGGATGCGGCCAGCTGCTCGAGCAGCAGCGTCGCGTTCTTCGGGCGGCGCTGCATGCGCACCGTCTGACCGGCCGCCACCAGCTCGCGCTTGATGGCCACCGCATCCGCGGGCTCGACCGCCTTGTCGACCAGCAGCGCGATCGTCTCGCCTGCGGTCTCGTGGGGCAGGGCGACGAGGTCGACGAGCCGCTCGAAGCCGAGCGAGATGCCGACGGCGGGCACCTCCTGCCCGAGGAAGCGACCGACCATGCCGTCGTAGCGGCCGCCGCCGCCGATGGAGAAGCGCAGCTCTGGGTGGGCGATCTCGAAGATCGGGCCGGTGTAGTAGCCCATGCCGCGCACGAGCGTGGGGTCGAACTCGAGGCGGATGCCGGCGCTCGCGCCGAGCAGCTCGCGCACCGGCGCGAGGATGTCCTCGTCGAAGCCGTCGAGCGGTGCGGCGGCCGCGGCCTCGTCGCTGCCCGGGTCAGCGACAGCGCGCTCGACGAGCGCGCGGATCGCCTCGAGCGTCGCCAGCAGCCGCGCGCCGTCGATGCCGCGGTCGGCGAGCTCGGCGACGACGCCGTCCGGGCCGATCTTGTCGAGCTTGTCCACCGTGATGAGCGCGCCGTCGCGCAGCCCCTCCGCGACGCCCGCGTGCTCGAGCGCGGCGAGGAGGATGCGTCGGTCGTTGATGCGGATGAACGCGTCGGGGATCCCGAGCCGCGTCAGCGCATCCCCCGTCGCCGCGAGGATCTCGAGCTCTGCCGTGATGCCGGGGTCGCCCGCGATGTCGATGTCGCACTGCATGAACTGGCGGTAGCGGCCGCGCTGCGGGCGCTCGGCGCGCCAGACGGGGGCGATCTGGATGGCGCGGAAGACCGGCGGCAGGCTCGCGCGGTGCGTGGCGAGGAAGCGCGCGAGCGGCACGGTCAGGTCGAAGCGCAGGCCCAGGTCGGCCAGGTCGAGCGGCGCCGCCGCCTCGCGCAGGTCGTCGACGCCGAGGCCGCGCCGCATCACGGCGAACGCGAGCTTCTCGTTGTCGCCGCCGAGGCCCGCGTGCAGTCGCGCGGCATCCTCGACCACCGGCGTCTCGATCTCCTCGAAGCCGTGGTGCTCGTAGGCGCTCCTGATGACGCGCAGCACGCGCTCGCGCACGCGCTTCTCGACCGGCAGGAAGTCGCGCATACCGCGCGGCGGGTTCACCTGGGATGCCATGTCTCCATCCTCCCGCACGCGGCACGCGCTCGGCGTCAGCGTCGCATCCGCACCTGTGGCCGCGCGAGTGCGACGATGAGCGTCATGCGAGGACGGTGGCCACTCCACGACCAGGCTGTGCCCGTGGTCTCCTGGCGGATCGTGATCCTGCTGACGGCGGCCTTCGCCGAGGGCTGGAACATCAAGAACATGCTCGACAGCGGCGAGCGGGCGAGCGAGCACTTCGCCTACTTCACGGTGCAGTCGAACATCCTCGTCATCGTCGTGATGGCATGGATGCTGCTGGTGCCGCAGGAGCGCAGGCCGCGGTGGTTCGACCACCTGCGCGGCGCGGCGACGGCCTACATCGTGCTGACCGGGATCGTCTACGCGGTGCTGCTCGCGCAGCCCGACGAGGTGTGGTCGTGGTCCATCGAGTTCACGAACGCCGCGCAGCATCGCATCATCCCGTGGCTCGTCGGCCTCGACTGGCTGCTCGTGGCCACGCATCGGCGGATCCGCCTTGGGCGCGCGGTGTGGTGGATGCTGTACCCGATCGCCTACCTCGCGTGCTCGCTGCTGCGCGGCGGCCTCGTCGACGGCTGGTTCCCCTATCCGTTCCTCGACCCGGGCGAGCACGGCGGATGGGCCGGGCTGCTGTGGCCGACCGGGCAGGTGCTGATCGCGTTCTTCGTCGGCATCCTGCTGGTGGCCGCGCTCGGTCGGCTGCGCCACCGCGAGCCGGCCGCGCGCCGCGCCGTCACAGAGGGCTGACGACGGCGCGGCGCGACCTCAGGCGCTCGCGGTCTCGCTCGCGGTCTCGCTCGCGCGCGGCCGGGTGCGCAGGGCGACGAGCACGCCGTCGATGACGACGAAGGCCACGAGGCCCCAGCCGACGAGCGGCAGCAGCAGGCCGACGGTCGCCCCGACGGCGACCACCGCGAGGATGCCCCACCACGGCGCCCGTGACAGCGCCCCAGCCTCGGGCGGCCGGCCCGGTCGGCCGTAGGGGCCGCGCGTCCACCACATCCGCATCCCGAGCACGACGATCGCCGCGATCCCGAGCGCGAGGGCCGCGAGCACGAGCTGGTTGGCCAGGCCGAACATCGAGCCCATGTGCAGGTCGATCCCCCACCGCGCGAGCTTCGGGATGAGGCCGAAGTCCGCGAAGTCGACGCGGTCGACGACTTCGAGGGATGCGCCGTCGATCGCGACCGAATCGACCTGCGTCGGGAACGACCGCTGGATCTCCTGCACGACCCACGCCGTCTGCGCGTCGGCCGGCGGCCGGATCTCGATCAGTCCGACGTCGACGTTCTCGGTGCGAGCGACGGCCAGGACCTCGTCGAAGGACCTCGGGTCGACATCGGCAGCCGCGATCGCCTCGCCGTGACCCGCGTGCGGATCGGCCTCGCCCGTCGGCCCCTCGAGCGAGGTGGAGACGGAGGGCGTCGACCAGCCGAGCGCAGATCGCAGCTCGGTCACGTTCGCGCCGGCGAGCTGCGACCAGGTGATGCCGGTCGCCGACAGGAAGAGCGCGCCGAGGGCGAGCCAGATGCCCAGCGACGCATGCCACGAGCGCAGGCGGCGCACGCCCTTCGCGGCTCGCTCCGGTCGCAGCAGCTCGCGTCGGCGGCGCGAGGTGCGCCACCTCGCGATCCACAGGCCGACGCCCGCCAGGACGACGATGCCGAGCCAGCTCGCGGCCAGCTCGGAGTAGAGGCGGCCGATGTCGCCGAGGCCGAGGCCGCGGTGGAAGTGGTCGATCGCCGTGCGGAGCGGCAGCGCGCCGCTCGTGCCGTAGACGGTCATGTCGCCGCGCACCTCGCCGCTCACGGGATCCACGAAGATCGCGCGGCTCTCGCTCTCGACGAGCGCGTCGTCGGTGAACAGCACGCGCGTGGTGGCGCCTGCCTCCGGCGCGGGTCGCACGGCAGAGAGCGCCGCGCCGCCTGCCGCTTCCTGAGCGATGCGCACCTGCTCCGCGAGCGGCAGCGACTCGCCCTCCGCAGGCGCTGTGAGCGCTTCTCGGTAGAGCGCCCCCTCGACGGCGGGGGCGAGGGCGTAGGCCGCGCCCGAGAGCGCAGCGATCACGATGAAGGGGCCGACGAGGACGCCTGCGAGCCAGTGCAGGCGGTGCAGGAGCGGCGCGAACCACCGCCGCGGACGAGCGGGAGGCGCGGACGCCTCCGGTGAGGCGGTGGCGGTCATCGCTGCTGCGCCTGGCGACGCAGCGCCGCGGCGCCGAGGATCGCAGCCAAGACCGCCACGACGAGTGCGGCGATGGAGACCGGCACAGCCGGGCTCGCGCCCGACTCGGCTGCGGGAGCCACCGCTGCGGCAGCGGCATCGGCGGGCGCACCGCCGTGGTCTGCGTGATCGCCTCCGGCTGCCTCGCCCTCAGCTTCGGCGTCGACCGCGGGCGCACCGTGGTCGTGCCCGTGTGCATCCGCCGTCTCGCCGATGGTCAGCAGGGGCGCCGGCGTCTCGGAGCCCTGGTCCTCGTCGGCCCACAGCCACTCGCCGGTCTCGCACTGCTGCAGCGTCGGGAAGACGAGCTGCGAGCCGTCGGCGGCGCCCTCGGGCAGCGCCACCTCGAGCTCGAGCGTCTCGCGCACCCCGTCGGGGATGGGCGTGTCGGCGGTGAAGGCGACCGTGCGGGTGCCGTCCTCGCCGAGGTCGGCTGCGACCTGCCAGCCGGCATTGGCGATGAGCGCGACCGAGGCGACCTCCTCGGGCACGGTCACCTCGATGCCGGTCGTGGGCGAGCCGTCGCAGCCGTGGCTGAACGAGAAGGCCAGCTCGCTCGTCGCCCCGGCCTCGGTCGAGCTGGGCGTGACGTGCACGTGGGCGTTGGCAGCGACGGGGCCCGCGAGCACGAAGGCTGCGGCCGCGAGACCGGTGGCGGTGGCGACCACGGCGCGGCCTGCGCGCCGACGGCGGCGGGGGCCGGGTGCGGCGCTGGCGGGACGGTTCGGGTCGGACGGGATGGGGTGGGTCATGACTGCTCCTCGCAGTGGGCGCGCACGCCGACGGCGCTGCGCGCGGTGCGCCCTCGGGCGCGTTCGTCTGGGAGCACGCCGCCGGAGGCGGGCGTGCGGGGCCGCGCGACGCAGCGCGCGGAGGATGGGCTCAGACGAGCGCGAGCGGCGGGCCGCGGGGGACGAGCGCGGCGTGGAGCACGTCGAGCGTGCGTCGTCGCGCGGGGCTCGAGGCGGTGACGGATCCGCGGCGTCGAGCGGGCATGCCCGCCCACCGGAGCACGGCGACGGCTCGGCGCAGGGACATCGCCTCGAGCATCGCCGCGAGCGCGCGCGGCACGAGCCGCAGCAGCGCGAGCGTCAGCGCCCCGGCGACCAGGTGCGCCAGCGGCATGCTCGTGTGCGCGTGCAGCACCTCTGCTGCACCGGGCAGCGCGGCATCGGCGTGGTGCGCGTGATCGGCCGCAGCGGTCGGATGGGCGGCGCCCGGCAGCGAGTAGAGCCCGTGCTGCACCACCTGCGCGATGGCGACGGCGACGCCCTGCCGCGCGAGCGATCGCCGCGAGCCGAGCACCGGCGCGAGCACGAGGAGGGTGACGACGAGCCCGGCCGCGAGCAGCAGGGCATCGGGCGCTGCTCCCCCGCCGAGGGCGTGGGCGAGGCCGGTGGCGAGCGTCGTGGCGCCGGCGACGACGAGCGCGGCGGCCAGCGCGCGGCGGCGGTGCTGCAGCCGCGCCTCGGTCGTCGTCGCAGCGCTCACAGCTGGACCCTACCCGTCGCGCCGGGCACGGCGGCCTCCCGCTCGCGCAGCTCGCGCTCGAGCTCGCGGGTGGCGCCGCGCAGCGCGCGCTCGGCGTCGAGGCCATCGGCGGATGCGCGGCGCACCATCGCGAGCAGCGCACGACCCAGGTGCGCCTCTGCGTCGTGCGCCGATGCATCCTCCTCCGGCTCGGTAGCGGGCGCCCCGAGCGGCTCGAGCGCAGGCTCGAGCCCGGCCCGCTGCGCTCGGCCCAGCAGCTTCTGCGCGCGGGCGAGCGCCGGCAGGCTCGCGGGGATGCCGTCGAAGGCGCTCTCGCGCTCGGGCTTCTCAGCGCGCTTGATCGCGTCCCAGTTCGCGACGACCTCGCCGACGCCCTCGACCTCCGTGTCGGCGAAGACGTGCGGATGCCGGCGGCGCAGCTTCTCGATCAGCGTGCGAGCGACGTCGTCGACGTCGAAGCGCCCCTCGACGCGAGCGATGTCGGCGTGGAAGACGACCTGCAGCAGCACGTCGCCGAGCTCCTCGCGCAGGTGCGCGTCGGCGGCTGGATCACCCGCCGCGGCCTCGATGGCCTCGGCGAGCTCGTGCGCCTCCTCGATCGCGTAGGGCGCGAGCGAGGCGTGCGTCTGCTCGGCATCCCACGGGCAGCCGCCCGGCGCCCGCAGGCGCGCCATCACCGCGAGGAGCTCGTCCAGACCGCTCGCCGCGTGCGAGCGCGGCACGCCGGACCAGTCGTCGCCGTCCATCACTGCGCCGACCCCTCGGCGCCAGCCTCGGGCTTCGGCGCCGGGAAGATGGCCGTCAGCAGCGCGTCGACCCACGCGACGAGCTCCGCGTCGGGCAGCGGCTCGGCCTGCGTGCCCGCGAGGCGCCCGCCACCCGCCGTCGGCAGCGGCACGACGATCGTCTTCGCGGCCGCGTTGAGCTTCGCCTCCGGATACATGCGGCGCAGCCGCAGCTGCACCGAATCGGCGAGCTCTGCAGGCCCCACGCGCAGGTTGGGGCCGACGGTGATGACCTCGGAGAGCTTCGCCGCCTGAGCCTTGCGCCGCAGCCGAGCGATCGCCACGAGCGCGCTCACCTGCGCCGGCGGTTCGCCGTAGCGGTCCTGGAGCTCCTCGAGCACGTGGTCGATCGCGGCGTCGTCGCGCGCCGAGGCCGCAGCGGAGAGCTTCTGGTAGGCCTCGAGGCGCAGGCGCTCCGAGTCGACGTAGTCCTCGGGGATCACCGCGTCGACGGGCAGCTCGAGCCGCAGCTCGCGCGGGCCGTCGTCCTCCTCGCCGCGGAAGACCGCGACGGCCTCCCCGACCATCCGCAGGTACAGGTCGAAGCCGACGCCCGCGATGTGCCCCGACTGCTCGCCGCCGAGCAGGTTGCCGGCGCCGCGGATCTCGAGGTCCTTGAGCGCCACCTGCATGCCGGCGCCGAGCTCGTTGTGCACGGCGATCGTCTCGAGCCGGTCGTGCGCCGTCTCCGACAGCGGCTTCTCGCCGTCGTAGAGGAAGTAGGCGTAGGCGCGCTCGCGGCCGCGGCCGACGCGCCCGCGCAGCTGGTGCAGCTGGCTGAGGCCATAGCGCTCGGCGTGGTCGACGATGAGCGTGTTGGCGTTCGGGATGTCGAGGCCGGTCTCGACGATCGTCGTCGAGACGAGCACGTCGTACTGCTTCTCCCAGAAGTCGACGATCACGCGCTCGAGCGCCGTCTCGGCCATCTTGCCGTGGGCGACGCCGATGCGCGCCTCCGGCACCAGCTCGGCGAGCTGGGCCGCCACCCGGTTGATCGAGGAGACGCGGTTGTGCACGAAGAAGACCTGGCCCTCGCGCAGCAGCTCGCGGCGGATCGCGGCGGCCACCTGCTGCTCGTTGTAGGCGCCGACGAAGGTCAGCACCGGGTGCCGGGCCTCTGGCGGCGTCGCGAGCGTCGACATCTCGCGGATGCCGGTCACCGCCATCTCGAGCGTGCGCGGGATGGGCGTCGCCGACATCGAGAGCACGTCGACATTGGTCTTCAAGGACTTGAGCCGCTCCTTGTGCTCGACGCCGAAGCGCTGCTCCTCGTCGATGATGACGAGGCCGAGCTCCTTGAAGTGCACGTTCTCCGAGAGGATGCGGTGGGTGCCGATCACGACGTCGACGGTGCCGTCGGTGATGCCTGCGATCGTCTCCCGCACCTCCTTGTCGCCCTGGAACCGGCTGAGGGCGCGCACCTGCACGGGGAAGCCCGCGAAGCGCGCCGCGAAGGTCTCGAAGTGCTGCCGCACGAGCAACGTGGTCGGCACGAGCACCGCCACCTGCGTGCCGTCCTGCACGGCCTTGAACGCGGCGCGCACCGCCACCTCGGTCTTGCCGTAGCCCACGTCGCCCGAGAGCAGCCGATCCATCGGCACCTCGCGCTCCATGTCGCGCTTGACCTCGTCGATCGTGGTGAGCTGGTCGGGCGTCTCCGCGTAGGGGAAGGCGTCCTCGAGCTCGCGCTGCCACGGGCTGTCGGGGCCGAAGCGCCGCCCCTTCGAGGCCATGCGCTTCGAGTAGAGCTGCACGAGCTCCACCGCGATCTCGCGCACGGCCTTGCGGGCCTTCGCCTTCGACTGCTGCCAGTCGCTGCCGCCCATCTTCGACAGCTGCGGCGCCTCGCCGCCGACGTAGCGGTTGAGCTGGTCGAGCTGGTCGGTGGGCACCGAGAGGCGATCGCCCGGGTGGCCGCGCTTCGACGCCGAGTACTCGATGACGAGATACTCGCGCGTCGTCTTCACCGGGTTGCGGCCGCCCGTGGAGACGGTGCGCTGCGTGAGCTCGACGAAGCGGCCGACGCCGTGCGTCTCGTGCACGACGTAGTCGCCCGCCTTCAGCTGCAGCGGGTCGACGACCGAGCGGCGGCGGCCGGCGAGCTTGTGGGGCTGGCGCGCGTCGACGCCGACGGCGCGGCCGAAGAACTCCGCCTCGCTCACCAGCTCGATGCGCTCCTGGGGCAGCGAGAACCCGTGCTCGACGGATGCGCGGATCACGTGCACGACGCCTGGCTCGAGCTGGGCGGGCAGCGCGTCCACGACGCGCGCCGCGACCTCGTGCTCGCCGAGCACCTGCGCGGCGCGCTCCACGAGCCCCTGGCCGGCGGCGGTCACGACGACCCGCCAGCCCTCTCGCGTGCGCTGGCGCAGGTGCTCGACCGCGCCGTCGGCGATGCCGGTGAAGCTCGGCACCGGCTGCCCGTCGATCGCCGTCACCGTGTCGTCGGCGGCGAGCACCGAGTAGCTCCACCACGGGGCGTCGACCGCCGCGCGCAGCTCGTCGAGGCTCAGGAAGCCGCTCGAGAGGTCGACGGGCGCCTGGCCGCCCGCGGTGGCGGCGCTCCACGCGGCCTCGAGGAACTCCTGGTTGGTGTCGTTGAGGCTCGTGACGCGGTCGCGGATGCGCTCGGGGCCGAGCACGAGCACGCCGGTGCCCGGCAGGTAGTGCGTGATCGGCACCATCCGCTCGAGGAGCGCGGGCGCGAGCGACTCCATGCCCTCCACGGGGATGCCCTCGGCGATCTTCTCGAGCATCTGCTGGATGCCGGGGAACTCGGGCGCGAGCTGGCGCGCTCGCGCGCGCACCGCATCCGTCAGCAGCAGCTCGCGGCTCGGCGGCAGCACGATGCGCTCGACCGGCGCCGGGTCGGAGCGCTGATCGGCGACGTGGAACCAGCGCATCTGCTCGACCTCGTCGCCGAAGAGCTCGATGCGCACCGGGTGGTCCTCGGCAGGGCTGAAGACGTCGACGATGCCGCCGCGGACGGCGAACTCGCCGCGGCGCGTGACCATGTCGACGCGGGAGTAGGCGAGGTCGACGAGCTGTCGCGACAGCGCGGTCAGGTCGACGCCGCGGCCTCCCGCCTCGAGCTCGATCGGCTCGACGTCCAGCAGGTTGTCGGCGACGGGCTGGAGCGCCGCGCGCACGGAGGCGAGCACGATGGTCGGCCGGCTGCCGTCGCGGCGCGCGACCGCGCGCAGCGTGGCCCCGCGATGGCCGACGGTCTCGGCAGAGGGGCTCAGCCGCTCGTGCGGCAGCGTCTCCCACGCGGGGAGGTCGAGGATCTCTGCCTCCGGCAGCCAGGCGGTGAGGTCGTCGCGCACCGACTCGACCTCGCGCCGGGTCGCGGCGATGACGAGCAGCGGTCGCTCGTGCTGGTGCGCCACCGCAGCCGCGACGGGGGCGCGCATCGGCTCGATGCCGGTGAGCGCGCCGCCGGTCGACGCTTCGACGACGGGCGCGAGCGCACCGCCCTCGAGCAGGTCGAGGAGCGGCTGGAGGCTCACGAGGTCATGACCGTCTCGCCCGCCGCGTTCCTCACCTCGAACGTCCAACCCTGGTCGTTCGTCTCGTACTCCGGCATGACCAGGGCGAAGACCGCCGGCGCCTCGTCGGAGAGCGGGGTGCCCGCGGTGAGCGGCAGCGCCTGGCCGTACCAGTTCAGCACCGCCTCGGTCGAGCCCGGAGGCGCGATCACGAGCATCATCGTCGGCTGGCGCCAGTCATCCCAGCAGTACTTCGGCGCCGTGCCGAGGCACGTGTGCACGTAGCTGCCCTCGGGCGACTCGAGGATCAGGTCGGTCAGGCCGGAGCCCTCGCTCAGGTCGTTCCAGAGCAGGCTGCCGTCCTCGAGCGTCGCCGACAGCGTGAAGCCGTTCGGCGGCTGCGGGCCGCTCGGCTCCTCGGCGGTGGCGCAGCCCGCGAGGGCGAGGGTGGCCACGGCGACGGCGGCGGCACTCATGGCGAAACGGCGCACGGACCCTCTCCTTCTGATCGGCACTCCATGCTAGCGGCGCGCACGCCGGGGCTATGACGGCGCGTGGATGCGCTGCTGCGCGGCGAGGAACCCCTCGGCGATCACGCGCTCGACCGCGTCGGCGCCCAGCTGCACGAGCAGCTCGGCCTCCGCCTGCTCGGCCTTCGCGAAGGGGCGCAGCACGAACTCGGCGGCGTCCTGGCGACCGGGAGGCCGCCCGATCCCCAGCCGCACGCGCAGCACCTCCGGCCCGCGCGCAGCGATGATGTCGCGCATCCCGTTGTGCCCGCCGTGGCCGCCGCCCTGCTTGAGGCGCAGCTCGCCCAAGGGCAGGTCGAGCTCGTCGTGGAGCACGATCACGCGGTCGACCTCGACGCCGTAGTAGTCCATCAGCTTCGCGACCGGGCCGCCGGAGCGGTTCATGAACGACAGCGGGAACGCCGTGACGACCTTGGGGCCGCCGATGACGCGCGACTCCGCGACGAGCGCCTCAGCCTTGCCGTGCTTCTTCGGGCTCGCGCCCGCGCGCCGCTCGAGCTCGGCGACGACCATGCGCCCGATGTTGTGGCGCGTGCGCTCGTAGTCGGGCCCGGGATTCCCGAGCCCGACCACGAGCCACGTGTCGGCCATGCCGGCGTCGATGCTGGCGGATTACTCCGCGGCGTCCTCGGAGGACTCCTCGGCGGCCTCGGCGGTGTCGCCCTCGGCTGCCACGGCGTCCTCGTCCTCGAGCACCGGGGCGGCAGGCGTGACGATGCCGACCACGAGCGCCTCGGGGTCCGTGAGCAGCGTCGCGCCCTTGGGCAGCTCGATGTCGGCGGCGGTGATGTGCGCGCCCTCCTCGAGCCCCTCGACCGAGACGGTGATCGAGTCGGGGATGTGGAGCGCCTCGACCTCGATCGACAGCGCGGTGGTCTCGTGGTTCGAGATCGTGCCGGGAGCCGACTCGCCCTCGAGGTGCACGGGCACGTCGACGGTGACCTTCTCGCCGCGCCGGACGATCACGAGGTCGATGTGCTCGATGGCGGGCATGCCCTGGAGGACCGGGTTGCGCTGCACGTCCTTCACCAGCGCGAGCTGGTTCGAGTCGCCGATCTGCAGGTCGATGATCGCGTTCGAGCGGCGCACCAGCAGGTAGAGCGCGTGCGCGTCGACCGTCAGGTGCTGGGGCTCGGTGCCGTGCCCGTAGAGGACGCCGGGGACCTTGCCGGCCGCGCGCAGCTTGCGCGCCGCACCCTTGCCGAAGGACTCGCGGATCTCGGTCTCGAGCTTGTCGTACTCAGTAGCCATGGCAGTGCTCCTTGTGGGCCGCAGCCCGTCGTCGTCGACTCGAACGCGCAAGCGTGAGGACTCGGTCCACTGCTTCCACCGCGTCGATCACGGATGCGTCCGCATCCCTCGCCGAAGTTCAGCCTCCGAGTCTACAGCACGGCGATCACCGGCCCGGCGCGTCAGCCGAGCGCGCCACCGATCAGGTAGATCGCGAAGGCGATGATGAAGCCGACGATGGCCATCAGGCCCTGCGCGACCGTCCAGGTCTTCAGCGTGGTCTTGACATCCATGCCGAAGAACTTGCTGACGAGCCAGAAGCCCGAGTCGTTGACGTGGCTGAAGCCGACCGAGCCGGCCGCCGTCGCGAGCACGATCGCTGCGGTCTCGACGGGGTTGAAGCCGCCGTCGACGACCACGCCGGCCATGAGCGAGGCAGCGGTCGTGAGCGCCACCGTCGCCGAGCCCTGCGCGATGCGCACGATGAGCGCGATGAGGAAGGCCGCGACGATGACCGGCATGCCGATCGAGTTCAGCGACTCGGCGATCGCATCGCCGATGCCGGTGACGCGCAGCACGCCGCCGAACATGCCGCCGGCGCCGGTGACGAGCACGACCGAGGCGATCGGCCCGAGCGCGCTGTCGGCGACCTTCTCGATCAGCGAGCCGGCCTTGCCCATGCCCCAGCCGAGCAGCCACATCGACACGATGACGGTGATGAGCAGCGCGACGGGGGTCTCGCCGAGGGTGCGCAGCAGCGCCACGACGGGCTCGGCCTTGAACGCATCCGGGTCGGCGGTGGTCGCCGCGTACATGTTGAGGCCGGTGTTGAGCAGGATCAGCACGAGCGGCAGCACCAGCAGGAAGATGACCTTGCCGAACGAGGGGTTCGACTCCATGTCGCGGTGGTCGTCGTTCGCGCCGCCGAGGATGTCGGGCACGCCCACGTCGTACTTGCGACCGACCCAGCCGCCGAACAGCACGCCCACGATGTACCAGACGGGGATCGCGACGACGAGGCCGAGGATGAGGACGAGGCCGACGTCAGCACCGAGGATGGCGGATGCGGAGACGGGGCCCGGGTGCGGCGGCACGAAGATGTGCATCGAGCTGAACGCGAGCGCCGCGGGGAAGGCGACGGTGAGCAGCGAGCCGCCGAGCCGGCGGGAGACCGCGTAGATGATCGGCATCATCACGACGAGGCCGGCGTCGAAGAAGATCGGGAAGCCCATCAGCAGGCTCGCGACGCCGACGGCCATCGCAGCCCGCCGCTCGCCGAACGCCCCGATGAGCTTGTCGGTCAGCACCCTCGCGCCGCCGGAGGTCTCGATCATCCGGCCGAGCATCGCCCCGAGCGCGACGAGCAGCATGACGCTGCCGAGCGTGGGGTTGAAGCCGAACTGGATCGCCTCGATGAGCCGGTTGAAGGGGATGCCGGCCGCCACGGCGGTCAGCAGGCTCGTGATCATCAGGGCGAGGAAGGCGTGGATCTTGAACGCCATGATGAGGACGAGCAGCAGGGCGATCGCCCCGGCGGCGAGCAGCAGGAGGCCGCCCGTGCCGAGGTCCCAGTTGAGGACGAGGTCTTCCATGGGACGGACTCCTAGGGTGCGTGTGCGGTGCGGAGGGAGGAGTCGCCGCGATGCGGCGACCGAGTCAGCCGGGCTGGACGGTGATGGAGCCGGTGATCGTCGTGCCCGGGTCGGGCTCGATCGTGCGGCCTGCGGCGCGTGCCATCAGGAGGCGCGTGACCTCGTCGACGATCGCCGCCGGGGTCTGGTCGACGGAGATGGCGATGCCGTGCTCCCACTCGGCGAGCGGCTCGAGCGTGTCGATCTGGCTCGTGAGCAGCGTCGTCGGCATGTACTCGTGGTCGCGGTGCGCCAGGCGGTCGGCGAGCAGTCCCTCGCCGCCGACGAGGTGCACGAAGATGAGCGACTGGTCGCTCGAGCGCAGCAGCTCGCGATACCACCGCTTCAGCGCAGAGCATGCGACGATCGTGACCCGGCCGCGAGCGGTGCCCTCGGCGATCGTCTCGCCGATGGTCTTGAGCCACGGCACGCGATCCTCGTCGGTCAGCGGCGTGCCGCCGGCCATCCTCTCCTTGTTCGCGGGCGAGTGCAGGTCGTCCCCGTCGATGAAGTCGATGTTGAGCCGCTGCGCGAGCGCCGCGCCGATGGTGGACTTGCCGGAGCCCTGCACGCCCATGATGATCATCGGCGGGTATCGCGTCTCGCTCATCGGTCCACTCCTTCGTCGCCATCGGCCGCAGGGAAGCGCAGCAGCACCTTCGAGGATACGGCCGCATCGCGCGCGAGCTCCAGGGCGCGCAGGCCATCCTCGATCGGCAGCTCGTGGCTGATGACCGCACCCGCGTCGAGCGACCCGTCCGCGAGGGCGTCGAGCACCTCGTCGAGCTCGTCGTTGAAGCGGAACGATCCGACGAGCGTCAGCTCGCGCGTGATCGCGCTCGCCATAGGGACGGCGACGTCCCCCGCGCGCTGCAGGCCGAGCATCACCACGGTGCCCCCACGACGCGCGCCGCTGATCGCGGCGGCGAGGCCCGGCACGGTGCCAGACGACTCGATGACCACGTCGGCGTGCACTGCGGCGATGCCCTCCGCATCCGTCGCGTGCATCGCCGTCGCACCGAGGCGCTCGGCGAGGGCACGCGGATGCTCGTGCAGGTCGGTCGCGAGCACCTCGCTCGCGCCGTGGTGCCGCGCGACGGCGATCGCGAGCGCGCCGATGGGGCCCGCGCCGATCACGAGGACGCGGCGGCCGGAGACGTCTCCGGCCTGGCCGACGCCGTGCCAGGCGACCGCGGCCGGCTCGGCGAGCGCCGCGAGTCGCAGGTCGAGACCGGCCGGCAGCTCGCGCAGCATGCGCGAGGGCAGCGCCGCGCGGCTCGCGAAGGCGCCGTGCGTGTGCGGCATGCGAGCGGCGGAGCCGAGGTAGGTGCCCGCCGGGCTCAGGTTCGGTCGGTCGGCAGGGAACGGCGCAGAGCCGTCGTCGATGGGCGTCGCGGGGTGCACGGCGACGCGCGCGCCGGCCGACGGACCGCTGCCGTCGGCCGCCGCGTGCAGCACGGTGCCGACGATCTCATGCCCGAGCACCATCGGTTCGCGCAGGATCGACTGGCCGGCAGCGCCGTGCAGCCAGTAGTGCAGGTCGGAGCCGCAGATGCCGCCGTAGGCGATCGTGACGACCGCCTCGTCGCGAGCGGGCGAGGGCTCGGGGAGCGCCTCGATGCGCACGTCATCCTTCGCGTGCGCGACCAGTGCGAGGTTCTCGTCGCTCGTGCTGCTCATCCCGCCCCTCTCAGACCACGGCCGTCATGCCGCCGTCGACGTAGATCGTCTGGCCGTGCACGAAGGCGCTCGCGTCGCTCGAGAGGAACACGAGCGCGCCGACGAGGTCGCGCACGTCGCCCCAGCGGCCGGCCGGCGTGCGCTGGGCGACCCAGGCCGAGAACTCGGCGTCGTCGACGAGCGGCTGCGTGAGCTCGGTGGCGAAGTAGCCGGGCGCCAGCGCGTTGACGCTGATGCCGTGCGGCGCGAGGTCGGCGCAGAGCCCCTTCGTGAGCATCACGATGGCGCCCTTCGTGGCGCTGTAGGGCGCGATCGACGGCCGCGCGAGCTGCGACTGCACCGAGCCGATCGAGACGATCCGGCCGGAGCCGCGCTCGATCATGCCCTTCGCGACGCGACGCGAGAGCAGGAAGGCGCTCGTCAGGTTGGTGGCGACGAGGTCGTGCCAGTCCGCGTCCGTGAACTCCGCGATGGGGTTGCGGCGCTGGATGCCGGCGTTGTTGACGAGGATGTCGGGCGTGCCGAGCCGCTCCTCGACGTCGCCGACGCCTGCGTCGACCGCCGACGCATCCGTCACGTCGAAGGTCGCGACGTGGGCCTCGCGGCCGGTGGCGGCGGCGATCTCACCGGCCGCTCGCTCGGCCTTCGCGCGATCGCGGCCGTGCACGATGACGCTGGCGCCGGCCTCGGCGAGGCCCTGCGCGAGCGCGCGGCCGATGCCCTGGCTGGAGCCGGTGATGAGGGCGGTGCGGCCCGAGAGGTCGAACAGTGCCGCGCCGGTGCCCGCGGTGCCGGCAGCCATCAGTAGAACTCCTTGGTGCTCATCACGTTCTGCAGCGGCTGGCCGTCGAGCATCCGGGTGGCGTTCGCAGCGAACAGCTCGGTGATGCGGCGCGGCTCCTGCACCGACAGCGCCGCGGTGTGCGGGCTCAGCAGCACGCTCGGGTGCTCCCAGAGGCGGCTGTCGGTCGGCAGCGGCTCGACCGCGGTGACGTCGAGCGCCGCGAAGCCGATGCGGCCGGCGTCGAGCGCGTCGAGGAGGGCCGGCTCGTCGACGACCGTGCCGCGGCCGACGTTCACGAGGATGGTGTCGGGCCGCGCGCCGCCCAGCACCTCGGCACCGATCAGGCCGACGGTGTGCTCGGTGCCGGGCAGGGTGTTGATGATCGCGTCGACCTGGGTCGCGGCGTCGGCGAGCTCGTCGATCGGCACGAGGCGGTCGACGTGGTCGACGGGCTGGCCAGAGCGCGTCGTGCCCCAGACGGTCGCGCCGAGACCGGCGAACCGCTCGGCGACGACCGTGCCGATGCCACCGAGGCCGACGACCAGCACCGTCATCTCGCTCACGTGCCGCATGATGCGGCGGCCGTCGCCCCAGGTGCGTGCGGCCTGGTCGGCCTCGAGGCGCCGCAGGCCCTTCGCGCCGGCGAGCACGCCGAAGACTGCCCACTCGGTGAGGGTCGACGCATGCATGCCGGCGCTCGTCGTGACGACGACGCGCTCGAGCTCGTCGGCGGTGAGCTGCGCGGCCTTCACCTGGCCGCCGCCTCCCGCGGCCGTCGTGTGCAGCCAACGCAGGCGCGGATTGGCGCGCACGGTGCGCGCGAGCGCGGGCGGCGAGACGTCGGGCAGCCCGAAGAGGGCGTCGGCATCGTCGAGCATCGCCTCGAAGGCGGCCTGCTGCTCGGGGGTGCGCTCCCACGAGGGGTCGCCCTCCCAGTCGCCGTGCCAGCGCCAGGGGCGCGTCAGCGCGGGATCGCGCAGCAGCTCGATGCGCGGCTCGAGCGCGATGAGCTGCGCGGCGGATGCGTCGTCGAGGCTGACCGCGACGGCGACCTTCAGGGTGGGCTCAGACATGGAGTCTCCTTCCAGGACAGGCTAGCGAGCGGTGCGCGGCCGCTGGGGCATCGATGCGCGTGGCGCCGGGCGCTCAGCGCAGCGGCGTCTCGAGGCGGATGTCGCCGACGACGATGGCGGCCGTCTGCCCGGGCCGCGCCTCGTGGTTCGAGTGCGGGGCGCCGGCCATGACGACGTCGCCCGGTCCGAGCCGCACCCAGCGGGCGACGTAGGCGAGTGACTCCCGCACGGGCACGGGCATCGCGCGGGCGCTCGTGTCGCAGACCCGCTCGCCGTCGAGCTCGAGCGCGAGCGCGAGGTCGTCGATGGATGCGTCGGTGTCGATCCAGGGACCGAGGGGCGTCGACCCCTCCCCGCCCTTCGACTCGAAGTTGCGCGGATCGAGCACGGCGCGGTCGGGGTAGGAGATGTCGTCGACCGCCGTGACCCCGAGCACGAACTCGTGCGCGTTCGCCTCCGTGAGGCTCGGCGCCGTCGGATCGCCCGTGTCGCGCCCGATCACGATGGCGATCTCGGCCTCGACGACGAGCCTCCCGGCGTCGCGCCGCACGTGCACGGGCTGTCCGTGCGCGACGACGGTGCGCGGGCTCTTCAGCCAGGCCTGCACGGGCGGCAGGTGCTCGGCCGCGCCGCGGTTCTGCGCGATGCCGACGACCACCCGCGGTTCGGCGGGCGGGAGCAGCGGATGCGCCGCCGCGGCGAAGGGTGCGTTCGAGACGTCGTGCGGCAGGCGGCCATCGGCGAGCGACCGGTACGGGTCGTCGATCGGCATCCATGCCGCTGGCATCCCGTCGGCTCCGAGATCGCCCACGGGGCGCACGTGCAGCGCCTGTCCGCCCGCGTCGATGCGCGCGATGCGCATCAGCGACCCCCGCCGACGACCTCGTGCGCCGCGGTGCGCTCATCCGAGCCCTCGCCGCCCGACACGTTCACCGCATCCTCGAGCCGCAGCAGGTCGCGACCCTGCGTCTCCGGGACGAGGAACGTGGACGCGGTGGTGATGAGCGCGAGCGTGCCCATGTAGATGGCGGGCAGCAGCCAGTCGCCGTCGGAGACCGCGAGCAGGTAGGCGCCCAGGACTCCGGCGAGGCCGCCGGCGAGCACGGCCGAGATCTCGCGGGCCATCGCGACGCCGAGGTAGCGGTGGCGGTTGCCGAAGAGCTCCGGCAGCATCGCGCACTGCGGCCCGAGCATGGTGTTGACCGCGACGCCGATGCCGATCGCGATGACCGCGACGACGATCGCCGGGTTGCCGAGCGACAGCAGCCACCAGGCAGGGAAGGCGTAGAGCAGCATGAACACCGCGCCGAAGCGATAGACCGCGCGGCGTCCGAAGCGGTCGGAGAGGTGGCCGGTGAGCGGGATCGTCGCCATGCCGATGAGCGAGCCGATGGTGACGCCCCAGGTCGCGATGCCGCGGTCGACCGGGTTGGCCAGGAAGTTGCCGGCGACGAACGCGAGGGCGAGCGTCTGGAACATGTAGGAGCCGCCGTTCTCGGCCATCCGCAGGCCCACGCCGACCGTGACGCCCGGCAGGCCCTTCGTGAAGATCTCGCGGATCGGCCGCGAAGCGACCTGGTCGTGCTTCTCCAGCTCGACGAACGTCGGGGTCTCCCGCAGCCGCAGCCGGATGAACAGGGCGACGAGGATCAGCAGGAACGAGGCGAGGAACGGCACGCGCCACGCCCAGCCGAAGAAGACCTCGTCCGGCAGCAGGGCCATGAGCGAGAACACGACCGCTGCGAGCAGCGTGCCCAGCTGGATGCCGATGAACGGCAGGGAGGAGAAGAACCCGCGGCGCTTCACGGGGGCGTACTCGGCCATCAGCACCGTCGCGCCGGCCTGCTCGGCGCCCGCGCCGAAGCCCTGGAGCAGGCGCAGGACGGTCAGCAGGACGGGGGCCCAGACGCCGATCTGGTCGAAGGTGGGCAGCACCCCGATGAGGGTGGTCGCGCCGCCCATGAGCAGGATCGTGACGACCAGGACCCACTTGCGGCCGAGCTTGTCGCCGAGCGTGCCGAAGAAGAGGCCGCCGAGGGGCCGAGCGATGAAGCCGACGCCGAACGAGGCGAGCGAGGCGACGATCTGGAACTCGGCAGGCAGGTTCGAGAAGAACAGCTGCCCGAAGATCAGTGCGGAGAAGAGCCCGTAGAGGGCGAAGTCGAAGTACTCGAGGGCACTGCCGACGCTCGACGCGAGCGTCGCGCGTCGCAGGTTCGCGGCGTACTCCGGGTCGTCGGTGTGCGCTCGTGCGCCCTCGGGGCCCTGCGGGGTGGTCGTGCTCACGGTCCATCTCCTTCGACAGTCGTGCTGGCTTCGTTGCTGGAGCCGACGGTAGCAGCGGAATGTACGGCGTACAACCTGCTGAACGGAAGTCGGCCGGCGCGGCTCAGCCCGCGCCGCCGCCCAAGGGGTTGGTGAGCGCAGCGGCGATCTCCAGGAGCGCCGACCCGACCTCCGCGATGCGCTCCTCGTCGACGTGCTCGGCCGGCAGCGCCGCACCGATGGCCAGCGGCGGATCGGCAGGCGCCCATGGCTCGAGCGCGACCGCGACCCCGACGATCCCCCCGAAGGAGCCGCCGTGATCGATCGCGAAGCCGCGCTCCCGCACGGCCGCGAGCTGCGGCAGCAGCTCGGCGATCGTCGTGGTGCTCTCCGGCGTGAGCTGCGGGAACGGCTCGGCCTCGTGCAGCAGCGATCGCACCTCGGCGTCGCCGAGCCGCGAGAGCAGCACGAGGCCCGTCGCGCTCAGCGGCGCCGGCAGCCGCGAGCCGAGCGGCGTGCCGAGCCGGTAGGGCGAGCGGCCCTCGTGCCGCGCGAGGTAGAGCGCATCGCTGCCGTCCAGCATCGCGATCTGCACGACCTCGCGGTGCAGGACGGGTGAGGCGGCCACGAGGCCGTAGAACTCGCGCACCTGGTTGAACTGCTGCGCGTAGGCGCCGCCGAGCTCTGCCGTGCGACGGCCGAGCCGGTAGCCGCCCGAGTCCCGCTCGATCATCGCGCCCTCCTCGAGCACCGCGCACAGGTTGGCGGTCGACGACTTCGCGATGCCGAGCGCCCTCGCGATCTCGCTCAGCGTCGTGGGCACGCCCTCTGCTTCGGCGAGCAGCGTGAGGATGCGCAGCGAGCGCGAGACGGCGGGCGCCGGATCGCGGTCGCCCTTCGCGCTCTGGGTCATGTCGGTCATGGCCGCTCCTTCGCGGTCGAGGACGATGCCGCAACAGCCTACGACCCATCCACTGACCTGAACACTGTTCGGCGGACTGGCCCTGCGCTAGCCTGCGGCCATGAGCGCAGACGCCCAGCAGGCCGCATCCTCGACCACTCCCACCGACCGAGCGCAGACGATCGGCGTCATCGGTCTCGGCGCGATGGGCGAGCCCATGGTGCGCCGCCTGCTGGAGGCGCGCGGCACCGCGATCACGGGCCGATCGGCGAGACCCGCGCTGGTCGAGGCCGGCGCCGAATGGGCGCAGACGCCGCGGGAGCTCGCGGCGCGCGCGGGCGTCGTGCTGTCGATGCTGCCCGACCTGCCAGAGCTCGAGGCAGCGCTCGACGGCCCCGATGGGCTGCTCGCCGGGCTCGGTGAGGCCGAGGAGCTGCTGCTGCTCATCGGCTCGACCTCCTCGGCCCCCGGCGTGCGAGCGCTCGCCGAGCGCCTCGCCGTGCAGTCCGGCGGGCGCGTGCGCGTGGTGGACTGCCCGGTCTCCGGAGGCGTCGACGGCGCGACCGCGGGCACGCTCTCGATCATGCTGGGCGGCGCGCAGGCGGATGCCGATCGCGCCGCCGCGATGCTCGCACCGTGCGGCACCCCCGTGCACCTCGGCCCGCTCGGCGCCGGCGAGGTCGCGAAGGCCTGCAACCAGCTGGTCGTCGCCGCGACGATCACCGCGCTCGGCGAGGCGACCGTGCTCGCAGACCGCTCAGGGCTCGACCTCGACGCGCTCTGGACGCTGCTGGGCGGCGGCTACGCAGGCTCCAACCTGCTGGCGAGCCGCAAGGAGAAGCTCGTCGCAGGCGACGACTCCCCCTCCGGCATCGCCCGCTACATGATCAAGGACCTGTCCTTCGCGGCGGACATCGCCGAGGCGACCGAGACGAGCCCCGCGCTCATCCCGACGCTCCGCGCGTTCTTCGACGAGATCGTCGAGCGGGGCTACGGCGAGCGCGACATCACGGTCTCGCGACGCGTGATCGCCGAGCGCTAGGCCGATTCGCGCAGCCGCGGGCCGAGCTCGTCCTGGAAGAAGCCCATGAAGGCGTCGGGGTCGGTGCTGGCGTCCATGAGCACGAGGTGGTCGAAGCCCGCCTCGCGGAACTCGGAGAACACCTCGACGTGCCGCTCGACGTCGGGGCCGCAGGCGAACGCCTCCTCCATGTCCTCGACGCGGATCGACTGCGTCGCCTGGTCGAACGCCGTGGGGTCGGGCAGCTCGGCGAGCACCTTCCAGCCGAGCGGACCGAAGCGGAACCGCTCGTGCGCAGCCTCCGCGCCGGCGCGCGCGTCGGGCGCGTACGCCGTCGGCACCTCGCAGTAGCGCGGCCCGTCGCCGCCCGCCGCGGTCCACGCCTCGATGAGCGATGCATCGGGGTCGGTCGAGAAGAGGCCGTCGCCGAGCTCGGCGGCGAGCGCGGCCGCCTGCGGGCCACCCGCCGCGACGACGATCTCCGGGAGCGTCTCCGGCAGGTCGAACACGCGCGCGTCCTGCAGCGTCAGGAAGTCACCGCGGTAGGAGTGCGTGCCGCCCGACCACAGCAGCCGGATGATCTCGAGCGCCTCGCGGAACCGCTGGTGGCGGTCGCCGATCTCAGGCCACCCCTGGCCGACGATGCGCTCACTGAGCCGCTCCCCCGCGCCGACGCCGAGCGTGAAGCGGCCGTCGGAGATGATCTGCAGGGTCGCAGCCGCCTGGGCGATGATCGCCGGGTGGTAGCGGATCGACGGGCACGTGACGCCGGTCGCGAGCCGCAGCGTCTCGGTCTTCGCCGCGATCGCCGACAGGATCGCCCACGCGAACGGCGAGTGCTGGTGCTCGGGCAACCACGGGTGGAAGTGATCGCTGATCTCGACGAAGTCGAAGCCGGCGCGCTCGGCCTCGACCGCTCGCCGGATCAGCTCCTTGGGTGCGACGTCCTCGGCGAAGAGCTTGTATCCGATCTGCATGCACCGACGGTAGGAGGCCCACCTGGACGCCTGGTGGGGGACGGATGCGCGCGTAGCTCGCGGCACCTCGGCCGTGCCGACGCATCCGCTGCTGGATAGCCTTGCCTCAGACCCCCGAGCCGTCCAGGAGGACCTCTGTGACCACCGCAAACATCGCCGTCGTCGGCCTCGCCGTGATGGGTTCGAACCTCGCCCGCAACCTCGCCAGCCGCGAGGGCAACACCGTCGCCGTCTACAACCGCACGACCTCGAAGACCGACGACCTGATCGCGGCGCACCCCGAGGCCGGCTTCGTGAAGGCCGCGACGATGCAGGAGCTCGCTGCCAGCCTGCAGACCCCTCGCACCGCGATCATCATGGTCAAGGCTGGCTGGGCCACCGACGCCGTCATCGACGAGCTCGTGTCGGTGTTCGAGCCGGGCGACATCATCGTCGATGGCGGCAACGCGCTCTTCACCGACACGATCCGCCGCGAGGCGGCGGTGCGGGAGACGGGCATCCACTTCGTCGGCTGCGGCATCTCGGGCGGCGAGGAGGGTGCGCTCAACGGCCCCTCGCTCATGCCGGGTGGCACCGCGGAGTCCTACGAGACGCTCGGCCCGATCCTGCGCTCCATCGCCGCGGTCGCCGAGGGCGAGCCCTGCGTGACCCACATCGGCAGCGACGGCGCCGGCCACTTCGTGAAGATGGTGCACAACGGCATCGAGTACGCCGACATGCAGCTGATCGCCGAGGCCTACGACCTGATCCGCCGCGGCACCGGCAAGTCGCCGGCCGAGATCGCCGATGTCTTCGACGAGTGGAACCGGGGAGAGCTCGAGTCCTACCTGATCGAGATCACCGCGGAGGTGCTGCGCCAGGTCGACGCCGAGACGGGCCAGCCCCTCGTCGACGTCATCCTCGACGCCGCCGGCGCCAAGGGCACGGGCGCCTGGACGGTGCAGACGGCGCTCGACCTGGGCGTGCCGGTCTCCGGCATCGCCGAGGCGGTCTTCGCCCGCTCGCTCTCCTCGAAGCTCGACCAGCGGGCCGCGGCGACCGACCTCCCCGGTCCGGCCCTCGCGTGGCAGGTCGACGACGCGGATGCGTTCATCGAGGACGTGCGGCAGGCGCTGTTCGCATCCAAGGTCGTCGCGTACTCGCAGGGCTTCGACGAGATCGTCGCCGCCGCCATCGAGCACGGCTGGGACATCCAGAAGGGCGAGGTCGCGCGCATCTGGCGCGCTGGCTGCATCATCCGCGCCCGCTTCCTCAACGACATCACCGAGGCCTACGCGACGAGCCCGGAGCTCCCCGCACTCGTGCTCGCCCCCTACTTCCGCGAGGTCATGGGGCGCACGCAAGAGGCATGGCGCCGCGTCGTCGTCGCGGCAGCGCAGGCGGGCATCCCCTCGCCCGCCTTCTCGTCGTCGCTCGCGTACTACGACGGGCTGCGCGCCGACCGGCTCCCGGCTGCGCTCGTGCAGGGCCAGCGCGACTTCTTCGGCGCCCACACCTACCGTCGCGTGGACCGCGACGGCACGTTCCACACGCAGTGGTCGGGCGACCGCACCGAGATCGAGGCCGTCGACACCCACTGACGACGACGGGTCACTCCGACCGCACCGCGAGGCGGCTCGTGGGCAGGGCACCCTCGTGGTGCTCGCGCAGCCAGGTCACGAGCCCCTCGCGCACGGCGTGCTGCAGGGTGGCGAGCGAGCCGCCGTCCGCAGCGGTGATGAGCGCGCGCATCCGCACCTGTCCGCCCGTCGCGTCGTAGACCTGCAGCAGCTGCGCCCGCCCATCCCACAGCTCGTGCGCCTCGACGATGCGCGTGAGCTCCTCGCGCATCGCCTCGACGGGCACGCGCCAGTCGACGTCGATCTGCACCGACCCCCACACCTCGGTGGAGGTGCGCGACCAGTTCTCGAACGGCGTGGTGGTGAAGTAGGTGGAGGGGAGCACGAGGCGGCGCTCGTCCCAGATGCGGACGACGACGTAGGTGAGCGTGATCTCCTCGATCTCGCCCCACTCTCCCTCCACCACGACCACGTCGTCGACGCGGATGGCGTCGGACGCCACGAGCTGGATGCCGGCGAAGACGTTGCCGAGCACCGACTGCGCCGCGAGACCGGCGACGAGCGATGCGACGCCGGCGGAGGCGAGGAGGCTCGTGCCGACGACGCGCGCCGCCTCGAAGGTGAACAGCGCCACCCCGAGCGCGATCACGACGACGATCGCCCCGACCACGCGGCGCAGGATGAGCACCTGCGTCTGCACCTTGCGCGCGCGCCGGGCATCGCGCGCGGCTGCGACGCGAGCGAGCGTCGCGTCTGCCCCGACGCCGATCAGCCGCACGAGCAGCCAGGCGCTGGCCATGATGGCGGCGATGCGCATCCCATGCTCGAGCACCGCGCCCCACCGCTCGCCGATCGCCGTCTGGAGACCGGTCGCCGCTGCCGCGATCGCCAGCGCAGCACTCAGGACGAGCGCGGCGATCGGCGCCCGCAGGCGCCTGCGCACGACGGCCCTGCGCTCCCGGTGCCGCACGGCAGCGGTGGTGGCCACGAGCAGCGCGACGTGCGCGGCGACGGCTGCCGAGGCAGCGATGGCGATGGTGAGCCCCAGCGGGAGCAGGGTGTCGACGACGGGCAAGCGGGCCTCCTCAGGATGCGAAGCCGGCCACGGTACGCCATCGACGTGTGCAGGGACTCAGCGCGGCCGGGAGTACTCGAGCTCCGGCCGCCCGCGCGAGCCGTACCTCGGTTGCCGCTCGACGTCGCCGCTCGCCGCGAGGTGCTCGAGGTAGCGGCGCGCGGTGACTCTCGAGAGGCCGAGCGCGGCAGCGACCTCGGCAGCGGAGCGGGCGGTGCCGTCAGCGAGCAGCGCGGCGACAGCGTCGAGCGTCTCGGCCGAGAGGCCCTTCGCGAGGCCCGGGGCGTTCGTCGTGCGCAGGGCCGCGATGGCGCGATCGACCTCCTGCTGCGTGATGCGGCCGCTGCCGTCGACCTGCTCGCGGTACGCGCGGTAGCGCTCCAGCCGCTCAGCGAGTGCCTGGAAGGCGAAGGGCTTGAGCAGGTACTGCACGACGCCGACCGCGATCGCGTCGCGCACCGTCTCGAGCCCGCGCTCGGCCGTCACGGCGATCACGTCGACGAGGTGGCCCTCCGCGCGCATCCGCCGGCACACGTCGAGCCCGTGGCCGTCCGGCAGCTGCATGTCGAGCAGCACCAGGTCCATGGGCGCGCCGGCCGCCGCTGCAGCCCGCATCGCGGCGAGCGCGGCTGCTGCCGAGTGCGCGACGCCCGCGACCTCGAAGCCCTCGCAGCGCTCGACGTAGGCGACGTGCGCGGCCGCGGTGCCGCGCTCATCCTCGACGATCAGCACCCTCGTCACGGGGCATCGTCCGGCCGCGGCAGCAGCACGGTCACGGCCGCGCCGGCGCCTGCCTCGCGCGGACCCAGCTCGATCGAGCCGCCGAGCCGCTCGACCGTCGCTCGCACGATCCCGAGGCCGTAGCCGCGGCCGTGCGGCCCGGCCGGCTTCGTCGACCAGCCCGCCTCGAACGCGCGCTCCCGCGCCGCCTCGTCGATGCCGGCCCCGGTGTCGCTCACCTGCAGCACGATCGAGCCTTCGTCCTCGTCGAGGTACACCTCCACCCAGGCCGGCTCGGACCCGGACGGCCGCCGCGCCGCATCCTCCGCCGCCGCGTCGATCGCGTTGTCGACCAGGTTGCCGAGCACCGTGACGAAGTCGACCGGGTCGATGCCGTGCGTGCCCGGCGCCAGGTGCGTCTCGACGTGCAGCTGCACTCCCCGCTCGTGCGCCTGCGCCGACTTGCCGAGCAGCAGCGCCGCGATCACGGGCTCCTCGTCGTCGCCGACCACCCGGTCCGTGAGCCGCTGGCCCAGGTCGCGACCGGCAGTGGCGACCTCGAGCGCCTTGCGCGGCTCATCCAGCTCGATGAGCGTCGCCACCGTGTGCATCCGGTTGCCGAACTCGTGCGTCTGCGCCCGCAGCGCGCTCGCGAGGGTGTTGACCGCGTCGAGCTCGCCCGTCATGCGCCGCACCTCGGTGCGATCCCGGATCGTGAGCGTCGCCGAGCCGAGCCGCGCCGCCGGACGGCGCTCGACCACGAGCCAGCGGTCGCCGACGCGCAGCTGCCCGCCATCGCCGTCGAGCAGGGCGCGCACATCGGCAGTGAGCGACGCCGCGGCCGGGAGCGGCGTCGCGGCGTCGCCGAGGCCGAGGAGCGCGCGAGCGCGGTCGTTGGCCAGCACGACCGCGCCCTCCTCGACGAGCACCAGGCCATCCTCGACGGAGTGGAGCGCGGCCTCGTGCGCGGCGAAGAGGCGAGCGAGCTCCTCCGGCCCGTGGCCGCCGGTCACGCGATCGAGCCTGCGCGCCAGCAGCCATGCGCCGATACCCGCGACCGCGAGCGCGGCAGCGACCACGCCGCTCACGGCGAGCAGCCGACCCGTCACGAGGGAGCCCACGCGCTCGACCGTCACGCCCGCTGCGACGAGCGCCACGACCTCGCCGCCCTCGGTCACCGGCGTGACCGCGCGCACCGAGGTGCCGAGCGTGCCCTCGAAGACCTCGGTGAAGGTCTCGCCCGCGAGCGCCGGGGCCGTCGTGCCGAGGAACTCCCGACCGATCTCGGCGAGATCCGGATGCGTGTAGCGCGTGCCGTCGGGATGCATGACCGTGACGAAGTCGAGTCGAGTCGCCAGCCGGACCTCCTCGACGTAGGGCTGCAGCGCATCCGTCGCCGTCGCGATGGCGCCCTCCCTGTCGGAGCCGTAGCGCTCGAACGCCTGGGCCGCCGAGGCGCGCACGGTCGGGGTCGCAGCCATCGCGAGGGCGAGCTCCTCGCTCGCGATGCCGGCCTCCCGCTGGCGCTCCTGCCCAGCGTCGAGCGCCAGCAGCGCGAACGCGGTGAGCCCGGCGAGCACGAGGAGCCCTGCGGTCTGCACGAACACGCGCGTCGCGATGCTCGCAGATCGCCACCACCCTCGCATCGCCCCGCCCTCCGCTCGCGCTGTGAACACTATGCACGAAACGCGGCCTCCCGCAGCGGCCGGCCACAGGATGACTGCTCAGGAGCGCCGCGCAGTGGCGGCGCCCGATGCGAGGAGCACAGCATGGCAATGACGCCCGGCACCAGGAACCGACGCTCGCTCGGAGCTCGCGTCAGGGGTCTCGACAAGACCCATTGGCTCTACATCTCCGTCATCATCGCCGTCGTCCTCGGCATCGCGGTCGGCCTCATCTCACCTGAGACCGGTGAGGCGCTCGCGCCCATCGGCAAGGGCTTCGTCGCACTCATCAAGATGATGATCGCGCCCGTCATCTTCTGCACCATCGTGGTCGGGATCGGCTCGATCGCGAAGGCGGCGACCGTCGGCAAGGTCGGCGGCCTCGCCCTCATCTACTTCCTCGTCATGTCGACCTTCGCGCTCGCGATCGGTCTGCTGGTCGGCAACTTCGTGCACCCGGGCGAGGGGCTCAACATCGCCGGCGCCACCTACGAGTCCGAGGGCGAGGCGGAGTCGACCACCGACTTCCTGCTCGGGATCATCCCCGTCACGCTGTTCTCCCCGCTCACGGGTGAGTCGGTGCTGCAGACGCTCTTCGTCGCCCTGCTGGTCGGCTTCGCCGTGCAGGCGATGGGCGAGCGCGGCAAGCCGATCCTCACCGTCGTGAAGCACCTGCAGGCGCTCGTCTTCCGCGTCCTGACGATGATCCTCTGGGTGGCGCCGCTCGGTGCCTTCGGCGCGATCGCCGGCGTCGTCGGCTCGACCGGATGGGGCGCCGTCGTGGCCCTGGCGACCCTGATGCTCGGGTTCTACGCCACCTGCGTGCTCTTCATCGTCGTCGTCCTCGGACTGCTGCTGAAGGTCGTCACGGGCATCAACATCTTCCGCCTGATGCAGTACCTGGGCCGCGAGTACCTGCTGATCGTCGGCACCTCGTCCTCCGAGTCGGCGCTGCCGCGCCTGATCGCGAAGCTCGAGCACGCGGGCGTCTCGAAGCCGGTCGTCGGCATCACGGTGCCGACGGGCTACTCGTTCAACCTCGACGGCACGGCGATCTACCTCACGATGGCGTCGCTGTTCATCTCGACCGCGATGGGCATGCCCATGTCGCTCCCCGAGCAGATCGGCCTGCTCGTGTTCATGATCATCGCGTCGAAGGGTGCCGCAGGCGTCACCGGCGCCGGCCTCGCCACGCTCGCGGGTGGACTGCAGACCTACCGTCCCGACCTCGTCGACGGCGTCGGCGTCATCGTCGGCATCGACCGCTTCATGTCGGAGGCGCGAGCGCTGACGAACTTCACGGGCAACGCCGTCGCCACGCTGCTCATCGGCACGTGGACGAAGGAGATCGACATGGAGCAGACGCGCGCGGTGCTCAGCGGGCAGCGACCCTTCGACGAGCGCACGATGCTCGCGGACGAGCACGGGGCGAGCGACGAGTCGAACGACCCGGCGGTGCCGGCAGCGGCAGGCGGCCCGGCCGAGGCCGGCGTGCCGCGCGACCTCGGGCCGCACGGCCAGCGCTGAGGCGGCTGTCGCAGCGCGAGAGCGACTGCCCGCGCAGCGCGTGGCCCGTGCCCCATCGGGGTGCGGGCCACGCGCCGCCTCACCGGGGCAGCAGCGCCCGCGCCCCCAGTCCGAGCGCGAGCCAGGCGGCTGCGCCCACGACGCCCTGCCAGGGCAGCGTCAGCACGACTCCGAGGCAGGCGACCACTCCCAGCCACGGGATCCAGACCGGCAGCCACAGGCGCTGCGCGCGGCCGCGCATCCGCATCGCCGCTACGTGGGCGATGGCGTAGTAGACGAGCACGCAGGTGGACGAGAAGGCCACCAGGCTGCCGGCCGGCAGGAGCAGCGCCGCCGCGATCGCCACGAGCGCGACGGCAGCCTCGGCGAGCACCGGGGTGCGCGTGCGCGCAGCGATGCGCGAGAGCGGCCCAGGCAGGTCGCGGTTCCGCGCCATCGCGAGCCCCGTGCGGCTCAGGCCCGCGAGGATGCCCATGAGCGAGCCGAGGCACGCGAGCGCGCCGGCGCCGAGCATGACGGCGTGCAGCGCCGGATGCCCGACGAGGTCGGCGAGCGGGGTCGCGGAGAAGATCAGGTCGGGCCCGAGCCGAGCGCTCGTGGCCCAAGCGACCGCTGCGTAGAGGGCGAGCACGACCGCGAGCGCCGCGACGATGGCGACCGGCAGGGTGCGGCGCGGCTCGCGCACCTCCTCGCCGAGGGTGGCCATGCGCGCGTAGCCGGCGAAGGCGAAGAACAGCATCCCAGCGGCCGTCAGCCATCCGAACGGGCCAGCCGCGCTGCCGCCGACGAGGCCGAAGTCGTCGGTGCCGCCCACGAAGCCGAAGTCGCCGCTCGGCAGCGCCGATGCGGGCGGCAGGAGCGCGAGCACGCCGTCCGGCTCCGCGGTCGGCGGCCCCGCCGCCGCCCAGCCGAGCGCGCCGGGCACCGCCACGAGGACCAGGGCGACGATGCCGGAGGAGACCCAGGCCGTCACTCGTACGCCGAGCATGTTGAGCGCGGCGAGCAGCGCGACGGCCGCCGCCGCGACCCAGCGCGCATGCTCGGGCCAGAGGTGCTGACCTGCGATGACCGCGATCGCGGCTGCGGAGGCGGTCTTGCCGGTCAGGAACATCCAACCGGCCGCGAAGCCGACCCGCTCCCCCACCTCGGCCCGACCGTAGGCGTAGGCACCGCCCGAGACGGGGTGCCGCATCGCGAGCTGCGCCGTCGAGAGGGCGTTCAGCACGGCGATGGCGGCCGCGAGCGCGACCGCCGCCGGCAGCATCGGGCCGGCGAGCAGCGCCGCCGGCGCCCACACGAAGAAGAGTCCGGCGCCGATCATCGCGCCGAGGCCGATGGCCACGGCACCGGGCACGCCGATGCGGCGCTCGAGCTGGGTCATGGCGTCGACGCTACCCGCGGGCGGTGAACGGGATGCGTCGGTGCTACCAGCCTCAGATGATGGGGCGCCCCTCGCGCTTCGCCTCGCGCAGCTCGCGGAAGAAGGAGCGCGCGATGACGAACAGCACGCCGGCGACGACGACGGGCCACATCAGGACGTAGATGGTGAGTGCGACGGTCATGGTCTCCTCGGTTCAGTCTCGGGCGCGCGCGGGCGCGCTGCTGGTCTCGTCGGGCGTCGCGCTCGGATCCGGCGCGCCATCGAAGTCCCCCGTGAGGTCCTTGATGGTCGAGAAGTCGAAGCGCTGCTTGGAGCGGAACGACAGCAGGTAGCACACCAGGAACGAGACCGCGTAGGCCACGAGCGATGCGGTGAGCACGACGTAGTCGCGCAGGAAGAACAGCGTGAAGGGCGCTGCTGCCAGCACCGCGACGATGCCGACGATCGTGCCGACCCGCAGGCCGAAGAACCCGAAGGCCATGATGCCGAGCACCACCCCGATGCCGATCGTGGCGAGCACCTCGATGGGGAGCGCGAGCACGCCGGTCAGCGAGACCCACTCGAAGCGCACCGGGATGAAGACGACGAGCGCGGCGATCACCGAGGCCGTGAACGCGAGGTTCGTGACCTTCTTCCAGTAGAACGAGGCGATCACGGGGAAGACGAGGCAGCCCCAGAGCGCGCCGACGAAGACCAGCAGATCGAGGATGTTGAACTGACTCGTCGCGAAGAAGAGCGCTGCTCCCGTGGCGACGATCATGCTGATGCGGCCGATGAGCAGCATCGTCTTGGGGTTCGCGCGCTCCTTGCCCACCGACTGGCCGTACACATCCGCCATCACGATCGACGAGAGCGCGGCGAGATCGGAGTCGGCTGTCGACGACAGCGCGCCGATGATCATGACGAAGGCGATCGCCAGCAGGATGAGCGGCAGGTAGCTCGCCGCCATCTGCGGGATGAGGTTGTTGACGTCGCCGGCGAGCGGCTGGACCCCGAGGTAGAGCGCCATGACGCCCAGCATGCCGACGCCGATCACCGTGGCACCGTAGCCGACGGTCGCGGTGATGAAGGTGGGCTTGATGAGATCCTCGCGCACGGCGAAGAGGCGCTGCGCGATCGTCTGGTTGCCGATGGCGTAGGCGAGCACCGCAGCGATGTAGGGCGCGCCCTGCTGCAGGAACGCGTCGGACGAGAAGAAGTCCTGCTGCTGCGCGGTCACGTTGCCTGCTGCGACCCCGGCCTCGAACAGGCCGGGGCCGCCCGCAGCGAAGAAGATGACGGGGATCACGACGATGGCGGCGCCGAGCATGCAGACGACCTGGGCGAAGTCGGTGAGCACGGAGGCGCGGAAGCCGGACCAGAGCGTGTAGAGCAGCACGCCGGCCGCGACGATGACGATGCCGGTGCCGAAGCTGAGCGGCGAGAGCATCGCGATGAGCGCACCGCCGGCGATGAAGTTGGAGGTCAGCGAGATGAGCGAGCCGAGCACGTTCGAGCCCGCGAGCATCAGCTGCGAGGAGCGGCCGTGCCGGGCGTACATCACCTCGGCGAGGGTGTGCGCCTTCGGTGCGACTGCGCGGATGCGCTTGCCGAAGGGGTAGATGAAGAGGATCATCAGCGCGCCCCAGAGCCCGTAGTGGATGGGGCCGGAGATGCCGTAGGTGTAGCCGGCGGTAGCCGAGGCGTACATCGAGGATGCCCATATCCAGGTGGCGGTCATCGACGCGGCCGAGATGCCGAAGCCGATCCGGTTGCCGGCGGTCATGTAGCCGTCGGCGTTCTCCTTCTTGCGGCCGATCCCGAAGGTCATCAGCAGCGTGCCGCCGTAGAAGACGACGAGCAGGATGATGACGGTCGCGATCCCGAGCTGGGCGATCTCCTGGGCGGGCGGCATGGGCTTCCTTCCGATCGGCGGTCTCGAGCAGCTGCGGGCGCGCCGGACGGCAGGCCTGACGGCGGGCCTCCCCGGGCCCGTTCCGCCCTCGCGGCGCAGCGCCCGAGGGTCTCTCGATGCGATGCCCGTGCGTCTTCTCGCGCGACTCGAACGGGCGCTCTCCGCACCGGTGCCGGCGGTCCGCCAGCACTTTCACACTGTCATGAACGGCGACGCATGGCCAATCGAGACGTCGGTCGCCGTCCCCCAGTCGGGTGTCAGCGGCGAGCGAGCTCGACCAGCACCTCAGCGTGGTCGGTGTGCGGGAACATGTCGAACGCTCGCGCCCTCACGGGCGCGAAGCCGGGCATCGCCGCGAGGTCGCGCGCGAGCGTCACCGGGTTGCAGCTCGAGTACACGACCCGCTGCACCGCGGAGGCGTCGAGCCGCCCGGCGAGCTCGCCGATGCCGCGTCGTGGCGGGTTCACGACGACGAGCTCCGGTGCCCGCGCGCCCTCGAGGTCGACGCTCGCGGCGTCGCCGACGGTGAACGACGCATCCGCCCCCATCGCCTCGGCGGTCTCGCGCGCGGCATCGATCGCCTCGGCGGTCACCTCGACGCCCGAGATCGGCCGTCCGGCGCGGGCGGCGTGCAGCGCGAAGCCGCCGACGCCGCAGTAGAGGTCGAGCATCGTCGCCGGGTCGGCCTCGTCGATCCAGGCGGTCGCCTGCCGGTAGAGGGCGGATGCGACGGCCGTGTTGGTCTGGAAGAAGCTGCGCGGGCGCAGCCGCAGCCCGATGCCGTTGACGCGCATCACGAGCACGCCGTCACCGGCGAGCAGCAGCTCGTCGTCGCCCTCGAGCACCGCCTTGTGCTCGGGCTGCAGGTTGGCGGAGACGCTCACGAGCGGCAAGTGGTCGAGCACGGCGAGGTGCTTGCGGATGCGCGGCAGCGACTCGCTCGAGCGAAGCACGATCCTGAGCGCCAGCTCGCCGTCGGGCGATGCGGTGAGGATGAGGTGCTTCAGCTCGCCGCGGCGGCTCGGCACGTCGTACGGCGTGAGACGCGCATCCCGCACCAACCGCTCGAGCGCGGGCATCGCATCGACGATCGGCTGCTCGTGGAGCGGGCACGCCTGGAGGTCGATGCCGGTGCCGTCGGCGGCGAGGATGCCGAGCGTCGGCGCCTCGACGGTGCCCGCGACGGCCATCTTGGCCTTGTTGCGGAACCCGCCGACGGCGCTGGCGTGCGGCGCATCCCACAGCATCGGCGGCAGCAGGGCCTCCATGCGCGCCTGCTGCTGGGCGAGCTGCACCTCGTAGGGGGTGGCGAGCAGCGTGCACGAGCGGCAGCGCCAGGCGTCGAAGTAGCCGCACGAGAGAGCGACGCTCGTCGTCACCCCGCTGTCAGCGCTCGTCGGTCGCTCCGCCGCGCCCCTCGATGGGGGCGGGCCCTCCGGCGTCCTCGATCTGCTCGGCGAGGAAGGCGTCGAGGATCTCGCTCCTCAGCCCGTCGACCCTCGCCCGGAGCCGCTTGAGATCCGCCTTGGCGCTGCCGGGGCCGAGCAGCTCCAGCGCGTGCTCGAGCCCGGTGAGCGAGGCCGCCCACCTGTCGGCGCGAGCGCGCTCGGCGTTGTCGTCCGCGCTGCGGCGCAGATACTCGACCTGCTCGCGCATCGCCTTCAGGCTCTGGCGCATGGCGTCCGAGCTCGGCCCGCTGGAGCGCAGCAGCCGCCGCACCTGCTGCTGCACGTTGGCCGCGACCTCCGGGTTGCTGCTGAGCCACGCCAGCACCACGGGGCCGTACTTCGGCGCGTTCGAGCCGATGAAGCGGAGCGCGGGGACGAGCCACGGGGGCATTGGCACGGTGGACCTCAGATCGTCGGAACGCTACGCGGCCCCGTCGAAGAGGCTCGTGACCGAGCCGTCCTCGAAGACCTCGGTGATGGCGCGCGCGAGCAGCGGCGCGATCGAGAGCACCTCGAGCTTCTCGAAGCGCTGGTCCTCGCCGAGCGGCAGGGTGTCGGTCACGACCACCTTGTCGATCGCCGCGGAGTTCAGGATCTCGGACGCCGGGTTCGAGAAGATCGCGTGCGTCGCGGCGACGATCACGTTCGTCGCCCCACTGGCCTTGAGGGCCTCCGCCGCCTTCACGATCGTGCGGCCGGTGTCGATCATGTCGTCCACGAGCAGGCAGGTGCGGCCCTCGACCGTGCCGACGATCTCGTGCACCGAGACCTGGTTCGGCACCAGCGGGTCGCGCCGCTTGTGGATGATCGCGAGCGGCGCGCCGAGCTTGTCGCTCCAGACGTCCGCGACGCGCACGCGCCCCATGTCGGGCGAGACGACCGTGAGGGTCTCGGGATCGACCGTGTGCTTGAAGTGCTCGAGCAGCACCGGCATCGCGAACAGGTGGTCGAAGGGCCCGTCGAAGAAGCCCTGGATCTGCGAGGCGTGGATGTCGATCGACATGATGCGATCCGCGCCTGCGGTCTTGAACAGGTCAGCGATGAGGCGCGCCGAGATGGGCTCGCGGCCGCGACCCTTCTTGTCCTGGCGGGAGTAGGGGTAGTACGGCATGACGACCGTGATGCGCTTCGCCGAGGCGCGCTTGAGGGCGTCGACCATGATGAGCTGCTCCATGAGCCACTCGTTCACAGGGCGGCAGTAGGACTGCAGGATGAACGCGTCGGAACCGCGCACCGAGCCCTCGAAGCGGGCGTAGATCTCGCCGTTCGCGAAGGTGCGGCTGTCGACGTCCATGAGGTCGGTGCCGATCTCGGCAGCGACGGCGCTCGCGAGCTGCGGGTGCGAGCGGCCCGTCGCCAGGACGAGGTGCTTGCGGTTCTTCGCGACGATCGATCCCACTCGGGTGCCTCCTAGGCGTCAGGTGCCTCGTGCTGCGCCGCCGCTGCTGCGTCGGCTGCCTTCGATCCGGGACGATTCGCGGCGACCCAGCCCGTCATGTTGCGCTGCGGTGCGACGGAGATCGCCAGCGCGCCGGCTTCGACCTCCTTGCGGATGACTGCGCCGGCTCCGGTCTTCGCGCCTGCACCAATCGTAACGGGCGCGACGAAGCTGTTGTGGACGCCGGTCTGCACCTGATCGCCGATCTGCGTGCGGTGCTTGGCGACCCCGTCGTAGTTCGCGGTGATCGCGCCGCCGCCGATGTTGACGCCGTCGCCGATCGTCGCATCGCCGATGTAGGAGAGGTGCGGCACCTTGCTGCCCGCGCCGATCTGCGAGTTCTTCGTCTCGACGAACGTGCCGATCTTGCCGCCCTCGCCGATCACCGAGTTCGGGCGCAGGTAAGCCCAGGGGCCGACGGATGCGCGGGCGCCGATGACCGACAGGGTCGCGTCGGTGCGCTTCACGATCGCGTCCACCCCCACCTCGGTGTCGACGAGGGTCGTGTCGGGGCCGATCGTCGCGCCAGCGGCGACGACGGTGGCGCCGTGCAGCTGCGAACCGGGCAGGATCGTGACGTCCTCGCCGAGCGTCACGTCGACGTCGATCCAGGTCGACGCCGGGTCGGCGATCGTGACGCCCGCTCGCTGCCAGCGGCGGATGATGCGGTCGTTGAGCTCGTGCGCGGCGGCGGCGAGCTGCACGCGGTCGTTGATGCCCCAGATCGCCCAGGTGTCGGCGGCGGGGACGGCCTGGATGCGCCCGCCCGTCGCCTGGATCCGAACCGCCGCATCCGTCAGGTACATCTCGCCCTGCGCGTTGTCGCGGTCGATGGTGGAGAGCGCCGCTCGCAGCGCGGTCGCGTCGAAGACGTAGATGCCGCCGTTGACCTCGTCGATGGCGCGCTCAGCCTCGCTCGCGTCCTTCTGCTCGACGATGCGCACGAAGGCGCCTGCCTCGTCGCGCACGATGCGACCGAGCCCGGTCGGGTCGGGCAGGTGCGCCGACAGCAGCGTCAGCTGGTTGCCCTCGCGCTCGTGGCGCTCGATGAGGTGGCCGAGCGTGTCGGCGTCGATGAGCGGCACGTCGCCGGAGAGCACGACCACGTGGCCGTCGAAGCCCGCGAGCGCGTCGAGGCCCTGCTCGACGGCGCGGCCGGTGCCGGGTACGTCGTCCTGGTCGGCGATCAGGACGTGCGGGGCGAACTCGAGCACGGCGGCGGCCATGCGCTCGCGCTCGTGGCGCACGACGGTGACGATGCGCTCGGGGTGCAGCTCGCCAGCAGTGCTGAGCACGTGCGCGATGAGCGGCTTGCCTGCGAGCGGGTGGAGCGGCTTGGGCGTGCGGCTCTTCATGCGGGTGCCCGCGCCAGCGGCGAGGACGATGACGGCGACCTGAGGCACGCTCTCTCCCATCGGATGCGTTCGATTTCCCCCAGGCTACTCGCGCGCAGGGGGCGGCCCCTGCCGACCCCGCCAGCCGTCGCGAGCGCCACGCACCATCGCGCGGGCGTTGCGGATGCGCGGCGCGACGAACGCGGTCATGCGGGCGAGCTTGAAGAGCATGCGGGGCACATCCTGCGCCGTCCAGACGGGAGGGGTGCCGTGGCGCCGCCAGAGGGCGACGCGGTTGCGGGTCATCATGTAGAGCCGCAGCGGCGAGTGGACGAACATCGAGCCGCCGCCGGGGAGGCGGACGAGCTCGTCACCGATGGTGTGCAGCATGCGAGCGTCGGCCACGCCGACGAGCTGCAGGCCGGCTGCCTTCGCGCGGAAGCACCACTCCATGTCGACGCTGTCGATGAAGAGCCCCTCGTCGAAGGGGCCGGCCGCGGCGATCGCCGTGAGCGGGATGAGCGAGCCCGAGGAGATCAGGAAGTCGGCGTCCACGTCGCCGCCGGGCGCCGCGTGCAGCTTGCGGTTGAGCGGGAAGCCGAAGCGCACGAAGGGCGCCCGCTCACCGCTGCGGGCGTCGACGAAGGTGGGGCCGACCGCGCCGAGGGGGCCGCGGGCTGCTCGGGCGTCGGCGTGCCGCAGCAGGGCGTCGACGCAGCCCTCGTCGAGCTGGGAGTCCTGGTCGAGCAGCAGCACGGAGCGCGCGCCGCGCTCCGCGGCGATGGCGGCGGCGCGGTTGTAGGCGGCGCCCAGGCCCACGTTCGTGGCCGAGCGCTCGACCTCGACGCCGGCCGGCAGGGCGACGCGTTCAGACCAGTGCTCGCCGTCGAGCAGCGGCGTGTCGTTGTCGAGCACCACGAGGGTGCCGACCTGCGCCGCAGCGCGCTCGAGCACGTCGCCGATCGCGGCCTCATCGGGCCGGAAGGTCACGGCGACGGCGACGACGTCGGCGGCGGTCGAGGGCATGCCCCCATCCTGCCCCCTCTCGCTGCCAACGCGGGGGCGCTGCGCCGACTAGCCTGGTAGGCGCGATCCGCCATGGTGTAACGGCAGCACAGCGGCCTTTGGAGCCGTTTGTCCAGGTTCGAATCCTGGTGGCGGAGCAGACGACCCCCCGCTGGCTGAGGAGCGCGCGGCGCAGCCGCACGCGTCTCGAAGCCCCCACCCTTCGACACGCTCAGCGCCTGCAGCGCGGAGCGGCTCAGGGAGCACCCGCCGCGAGTGCGAGACTGGCTGCATGGCCGCGCACCGCGACGACGTCGATCGCATCATGGAGCAGTGGATGCACGTGCGCCCCGACGCCGACGTCTCGCCGCTCGACGTGCTGAGCCGCATGACGCGCATCTCGCGGCAGCTCGGGCGCGTGCGCGCCGAGGCGTTCCAGCAGGCGGGGCTCGAGCCCTGGCAGTGGGATGTGCTCGCGGCGCTGCGCCGTCAGGACGGCCCGCTGAGCCCGAAGGACCTCATCGCGCAGACCATGGTGACGAGCGGCACGATGACGAACCGCATCGACAACCTCGTCGCATCCGGCCTCGTCGAGCGCGTCGCGGGGTCGGCCGACCGTCGCGTGCGCCTCGTCGCGCTCACCGACGAGGGCATCGACCGCGTCGACGTCGCCCTCGACGCGCTGCTCGAGGCCGAGCGGCGGCTGCTGCGCGACATCCCAGCCGACGATCAGGCGCGCCTGGCCGAGCTGCTGCGCGTACTGGCTGGCGCGATGCTCTGAGCGGGTCTCGTGACGCGAGCGGCTGCGCCGCGCGCTCCTCGACCTACGGACGAACGAGCGTGGGCTAGTAGCGGTAGTGCTCCGGCTTGAAGGGGCCCTCGACCGGCACGCCGATGTAGGCGGCCTGCTCGGGCCGCAGCGTCGTGAGCCGCGCGCCGAGCGCATCGAGGTGCAGGCGCGCGACCTCCTCGTCGAGCACCTTCGGCAGGCGGAAGACGCCGAGCTCGTAGTCCTCGGTCGCGAGCTCGATCTGCGCCAGCACCTGGTTCGAGAACGAGTTCGACATCACGAACGACGGATGCCCGGTGGCGTTGCCGAGGTTCATGAGCCGCCCCTCGGAGAGCACGAGGATCGCCCGGCCGGAGGCGAAGCGCCACTCGTGCACCTGCGGCTTGATCTCGATGCGCTCGGCGCCCGAGCGCTCGAGGGCAGCGATGTCGATCTCGTTGTCGAAGTGGCCGACGTTCGCGACGATCGCGAGGTGCTTCATCGACTCGAGGTGCTCGAGCGTGATGACGTGCTCGTTGCCGGTCGTCGTGACCCAGATGTCGGCGCTGTCGAGGGCGTCCTCGACGCGCGCGACCTGGAAGCCGTCCATCGCCGCCTGCAGCGCGCAGATCGGGTCGACCTCGCTCACGATCACGCGCGCGCCCTGCCCGCGCAGCGCCTCCGCCGCACCCTTGCCGACGTCGCCGTAGCCGACCACGAAGGCGGTCTTGCCGCCGATCAGCACGTCGGTCGCGCGGTTGATGCCGTCGGGCAGCGAGTGGCGGATGCCGTAGCGGTTGTCGAACTTCGACTTCGTGACGGAGTCGTTGACGTTGATGGCGGGGAAGAGCAGCCGCGACTCGGCGAACAGCTGCTCGAGGCGGTGCACGCCGGTCGTGGTCTCCTCGGTCACGCCGCGCAGCTGCTCGGCGATGCGCGTCCAGCGCTGGTCGTCGTCGGCGAGCGTGCGGCCGATGAGCGCGTCGATCACCCGCAGCTCCTCCGGGGCGCCCTCGGGCGTGACCGGCGCGGCTCCGGCGAGCTCCGCATCCCGGCCCCGGTGCACGAGCATCGTGGCGTCGCCACCGTCGTCGAGGATCAGCGTGGGGCCGCCCGCGAAGTCGAAGATGCGGTTGGTGCAGGCCCAGTACTCCTCGAGCGTCTCGCCCTTCCAGGCGAAGACCGGCACGCCGTTCGGCGCCTCGGGGGTGCCGTCGCCGACGGCGATCGCCGCGGCCGCCTCATCCTGCGTCGAGAAGATGTTGCAGCTCGCCCAGCGCACCTCGGCGCCGAGCGCCACGAGGGTCTCGATCAGCACCGCCGTCTGCACGGTCATGTGGAGGCTGCCCGCGATGCGCTGGCCCGCGAGCGGCTGCTCTGCGGCGTAGCGCCGACGCAGCTCCATCAGGCCGGGCATCTCGTGCTCCGCGAGGCGGATCTGGTGGCGGCCCGCCTCGGCGAGGCCGAGGTCGCGCACGTGGTGCTCGAGGATGCGGGGTGCGGTGTCGGTCATGTCGTCCATCCTCGCACCTGCGCGGCTCGCGCGGCCGTCTCGCTGCCGGTCGCGTACGATCGCTCCGCGTGACCATCGACCGCAGCAGCGTGCACGGGCGGGAGCGGTGACCGCCGCGGTCCCCGCGCAGCGCACCCATCGCAAGGACATCCAGGGCCTGCGCGCGATCGCCGTGCTCGCCGTGGTCGCGTGGCACCTCGACCCGCGCGCGCTGCCGGGCGGCTTCGCCGGCGTCGACGTCTTCTTCGTCGTCTCGGGCTTCCTCATGACGCGCTGGCTCGTCGAGCGGCACACGCTCGACCGCGCAGCGCTCGCCGACTTCTGGGCCCGGCGCTGCCGCCGCATCCTGCCCGCCGCGACCCTCGTGCTGCTCGTCACACTCGTCGCCGGATGGATCGTGCTCCCGGCGACGCGCAGGCCAGAGCTGTCGTTCGACGCGCTCTGGTCGGCGCTCTACGTCGTGAACCTCCACTTCGC
Organism: Agrococcus sp. Marseille-P2731; assembly: GCF_900117395.1. Classification (GTDB taxonomy): domain Bacteria; phylum Actinomycetota; class Actinomycetes; order Actinomycetales; family Microbacteriaceae; genus Agrococcus. The sequence continues at coordinate 218,030 of NZ_FPEG01000003.1, forward strand.
GCAGGGCTCGACCGACTACCTGCAGAGCTTCGCCTCGCCATCGCCCTTCCAGCACTACTGGTCGCTCGCGGTCGAGGAGCAGTTCTACCTGCTGTGGCCGCTGCTCATGGCCGCTGCTGCCGTCGCCGCCGCGCGCTGGCGTCGCAGCCGGCGCCTCCTCTCCGGCGCGATCGTCGTGCTCGTGATCATCGCCTCGGCGGTCGCGTCGATCGTCTGGACGGCCACCGATCCCGCCTCCGCCTACTTCACGACCCCCACCCGGCTCTGGGAGCTCGCGCTCGGCGGCCTCGTAGCCGTCGTGCCTGCCCTCCGCGGGCGCGCGGCGGGGCCCGTTGCGCTCACGGGCGTCCTCGCCGCGGTCGCCTCCTTCGCGGTGCTGCACGGCTCCACGCCGTTCCCGGGCGTCGCGGCGTGGTGGCCGACGCTCGCGACGGCGCTCGTGCTCTGGGCTGGCGGGGGCGGCGACGAGCTCGTGCGCCGCAGCCTCGTGCACCGCGCGCTCGCGATCCGCCCCGTGCAGTGGGTCGGCGCGATCTCCTACTCGGTCTACCTCTGGCACTGGCCGGTCATCGTGCTGGCCAACCCCTACGACAAGGACACGACGCTGCTCTCCTGGCGCACCGTCCTGATCGTCGCGGTGACGCTGGTGCTCGCGTGGCTGACGTGGCGGCTCGTCGAGGAGCCGCTGCGCTCTCGCTCACCCCGCGTGCCGTGGGCGAGCGTGCGCGGCGGCATCCTGCTCGGCGCCGCCTGCCTCGCGACCACCGTGCTCGTCGTCGGCGCAGCAGCCACCGCCGCTCCCTCGCTCGCGCAGGTGCCCGACTACCCGGGCCCGGCAGCCACGGCCGGCGGCGCCCGGTCGATCCCCGCAGGCGCGACGGCGGATGCGGTCGCCGGCCGGCCGGTGACCGGGTACGTCCCGGCGCCCGAGGACCTGCACGCCGACCTCCCCGCGTCCTATGCCGACGGCTGCCACGTGCAGGCGGAGGTGGCAGAGCCCGTCGAGTGCCGCTGGGGTGACGACGGCCCGCTCGTGGTCGTCGTCGGCGACTCGCACGCGACCCAGTGGGTGCCGACCGCGGAGGCGCTCGCCGAGGAGCACGGCTGGCGCGTGCTCGCGATGACGAAGGCCGGGTGCCCGTTCACCGCGAGCGAGGTGGCGATGTCCGGCAGCGGCGTCCCCTACTCGGCATGCATGCAGTGGAACGCGGCGGTCGCAGCGGTGCTCGAGCGCGAGCAGCCGGCGCTCGTCATCACCAGCAACGCGCCCACCGTCGCCTGGGACGGCGGCGTCGTGCCCGACGAGGGCGCGGATGCGTCGCTCGGCACCGGCATGGCGACCGCGTGGGGTGCGGTGCTCGACCGCGGCGCGCGCGTGGCGGTCATGCGAGACACGCCCGCCGCCGGCTTCTCGATCGACGACTGCGTGCGCGAAGAGCCGCAGTCGCTCGGCACCTGCGAGTTCGACCGCGGCCCCGCGCTCGAGCGGGCGGGCACCGGTCAGGAGGAAGCCGCGAGGCTCGAGCCCCGCGCCGCCCTCATCGACCTCAACGACGCCATCTGCGGCAGCAGCACGTGCTACCCCGTCATCGACGGCGTCGTCGTCTTCCGAGACGCAGGCCACCTGACCGGCAGCTACGCGCGAACCCTGGCCGACCACCTCGAGCGCGAGCTCGAGGCGGCCGACGTGATGCCGACCGAGCGCTGACGCGGCTCAGGAGCCGCGCGACTCCTCGGCGATCGCGTCGATGTGCGCGTCCAGCGCCTCGTGCTGGTCGAGCGGCGCGAAGCCGGTGGCGCGGATGCGCGAGAGGTCGAGCACGCTCTGCTTCGGGCGCGGCGCGATGCCCTCCTTGCCGGCGTAGTAGGCCTCTGTCGACACGGGGGTGACGCGGCTCGGCTCGTGCCCGAGGCGCGCGAACACCCGCTGCGCGATGTCGGCCCAGCTGACCGGGTCGCCGTCGTTGCTGAGGTTGTAGGTGCCGTGCGGAGCGCCCGAGGCGAGCAGGTGGTCGATGCCGCGCGCCAGCTCGGAGGCGAACGTGAGCCTGCCCACCTGGTCGCTGACGACCGAGGGGTCGATGCCGCGCTCGGCGAGCCCCGCCATGATCGAGACGAAGTTCTTGCCGTCGCCGACCACCCACGAGGTGCGCAGGACGTAGTGCTTGCGCGTCGCCTCGACGGCGAGGTCGCCCGCGGCCTTCGACTGGCCGTAGACGCCGAGCGGGCTGAGCGGCTCGTCCTCGCCGTGGAGCGCGCTCGTGCCGTCGAAGACGTAGTCGCTGGAGACGTGCACGAGCGTGAGGCCGTGCGCGGTCGCGATGGCGGCGAGCCTCGCGGGCGCGGTCGCGTTGACCGCCCAGGCGTCGCGGCGACCCTCGTCGGTCTCCGCCGCATCCACCGCCGTGTAGGCGGCGGCGTTGACGATCGTGCCGTACGACGACCAGCGGATGCCCTCGAGCGTCTCCGGCCGTGCGAGGTCGATGCGGTCGCGGCCCGCGAACTCGACGTCGGTGCGGCCGGCCCACTGCGCGCGCAGCGCCCGGCCGAGCTGGCCGTTCGCGCCGATCACGAGGGTCGTGCGCGGCGGCATGGGGGTGACGTCGGCGAGCGTCGGGTGCGCGCGGTCCTTGTCGGAGAGCTCGGCCTGCTCGAGCGGGATCGGCCAGGCGATCGCCGCCGTCGGGTCGGCGAGGTTGAGGAAGGTGTACTCACCCTGCGCCTCGGCCGACCAGTGGTCGTTGACGAGGTAGGTGTAGGCGGTGTCTGGCTCGAGGGCCTGGAAGGCGTTGCCGACGCCGCGCGGCACGAACACGGCGACCGAGGCGTCGATCTCGATCGTGAACGTCGCCCCGAAGGAGGGGCCCTCGCGCAGGTCGACCCACGCGCCGAAGACGCGGCCGGAGGCGACCGAGATGTACTTGTCCCACGGCTCGGCGTGGATGCCGCGGGTCACGCCCGGCTGCGCGTTGAACGAGATGTTGTTCTGCACCGGCCCGAAGTCGGGCAGGCCCAGCGCCAGCTGCTTCTCGCGCTGCCAGTTCTCCTTGAACCAGCCGCGGTTGTCGCCGTGCACCGGCAGGTCGATGACCAGGAACCCCGGGATCGGCGTCTCGCGCACCCGCAGCTGCTTGCCCGTCTCCAGCTCTCCCATGCGGATCAGTGCCCGGCCTGCGCGTACTTGGCCTCTGCTGCGGCCTTCTGCGGGCGCCACCACGCCTCGTTGGCGCGGTACCAGTCGATGGTGTCGCGCAGCCCCGCCTCGAAGTCGGTGAACGCGGGCTCCCAGCCCAGCTCGTCGCGCAGCTTCGTCGCGTCGATCGCGTAGCGCATGTCGTGGCCAGGGCGGTCCGTCACGTGGTCGAAGGCGTCGGCCTCCTGCCCCATCATCGTCAGGATCGCCTGCACGACCTCGAGGTTGTTCTTCTCGCCGTCGGCGCCGATGAGGTAGGTCTCGCCAGAGCGGCCAGCCTCGAGGATCCGCAGCACCGCCGAGGAGTGGTCGTCGGCGTGGATCCAGTCGCGCACGTTCTCGCCCGCGCCGTAGAGCCGCGGCCGCACGCCGTCGATCACGTTCGTGATCTGCCGCGGGATGAACTTCTCGACGTGCTGGCGAGGGCCGTAGTTGTTCGAGCAGTTCGAGATCGTCGCCTCGAGGCCGAACGAGCGCACCCAGGCGCGCACGAGCAGGTCCGAGCCCGCCTTCGTCGACGAGTAGGGGCTGGAGGGGTTGTAGGGCGTCTCGGGCGTGAACTTCGCCGGGTCGTCGAGCTCGAGGTCGCCGTAGACCTCGTCGGTCGAGATGTGGTGGAAGCGCTTCGCGTGGCGGCGCGCGGCCTCGAGCAGCGTGAACGTGCCGATCAGGTTGGTCTGGACGAAGGGCGAGGGGTCCGAGAGCGAGTTGTCGTTGTGCGACTCCGCGGCGTAGTGCACCACCGCATCCGCCTCTGCCACCAGGCCATCGACCACCTCGGGGTCGGCGATGTCGCCCACCACGAGCCGCACGCGGTCCTCTGGCAGCCCCTCGAGCGTCGCAGGGTCGCCGGCGTACGTCAGCTTGTCGAGCACGACGATGTCGTGCTCGGTGTTGGCGATGGCGTAGTGGACGAAGTTCGAACCGATGAAGCCGGCGCCGCCGGTCACGAGGAGCTTGCTCATGGCACCCAGCGTAGTGGCGGTGCAGCGGCGCTCTCGCGGTGGGTGGCGCCCTCCAGCGCCGAGTGGCGCCTCCCGGCGTTGAGTGGCGCCTCCCAGCGCTGACTGGCGACTCCCGGCGCCGAGTGACGCCTCCCAGCGCTGACTGGCGGCTCCCAGCGCTGACTGGGGCCTCCCGGCGCCGAGTGACGCCTCCCAGCGCCGAGTGGCGCCTCCCAGCGCTGACTGGCGCCTCGGGCGCGCAGGGATGCCGCGCCAGCGGCAGATGTGGAGGGCGCCACTCATACGCGCGAAGCGCCACTCACACGCGCGAAGCGCCACTCACACGCGGGAAGCGCCACTCAGGCGCCGGAGGCGCCACTCAGGCGCGCGAAGCGCCACTCAGGCGCCGGAGGCGCCAGTCGGGGCGCGGTCAGCGCTCGAAGCCGTCCACGAACTCTCTCAGCCAGGCGCGCAGGCCCGGGCCGAGGTCCTCGCGCTCGACGGCGAGCTGCACGTTGGCCTTGATGTAGTCGAGCCTGTCGCCCGTGTCGTAGCGGCGGCCGCGGAACACCACGCCGTGGAGCCCGCCGAACACCTCGTCGTCCGCCATCGTCAGCAGCGCATCCGTCAGCTGGATCTCACCCCCGCGACCCGGCTCCGTCTGCTCCAGCACCGGGTAGATCTCCGGCTTCAGCACATAGCGGCCCACGACCGCCAGGTTCGACGGCGCCGTCCCCGGCTCCGGCTTCTCCACCAGACCCCGCACCCGCACCACGTCATCCTCATCGGTCGCCTCGACCGTCGCGATGCCGTACAGGTGCGCCTGCGCAGGATCGACCTCCATCAGCGCCACCACGCACGAATCCTTCGCGTCGTGCACCTGCAGCATCCGCTCCAGCAGCATGTCCCGGCCGTCGATGATGTCATCGCCCAGCAGCACCGCGAACGAGTCACCGCCCACGTGATCGCGCGAGCGCAGCACCGCGTGCCCCAGCCCCTTCGGATCCCCCTGCCGCACGTAGTGCACGTTCGCCAGATCCGTCGACTCCGCCACCCGCGACAGCTTCTGCGCGTCGCCCTTGCTCGTCAGGATCATCTCGAGCTCCGTCGCCCGATCGAAGTGGTTCTCCAGCGCGTTCTTGTTGCGGCCCGTCACGAACAGCACGTCCTGCAGCCCCGCCCGCACCGCCTCCTCCACCACGTACTGGATCGCCGGCTTGTCGACCACCGGCAGCATCTCCTTCGGCAGCGCCTTCGTCGCCGGCAAGAAGCGAGTACCGAGCCCCGCAGCGGGGATCACGGCCTTGGTCACGGAGTGCGGCATGAGGGAAAGGCTACTTCGGACGGCCGGGCGTCCAGCGCATCGCCGCGCGGGCCCGGTGCGGCGCTCCTTCAGGCGCGGATGAGCGCCAGGACCTCGTCGCGGATCGCCACCATGGCGGCCTCGGTCTCGCCCTCTGCGTTCAGCCGCAGCAGCGGCTCGGTGTTCGAGGGGCGCACCGAGAACCACCAGTCGCCGCCGGGCGCGGTCACCGTCAGCCCGTCGAGCTCGTCGAAGTCGCCCCGGCCAGCGAATGCCTCGACGACGCGCGTGTAGGCGGCCGGCACGTCGGCGACGGTCGAGTTGATCTCGCCCGAGGCGAAGTAGGGAGAGTAGCGCGCGCCGAGCCGCGACATCGGCTCGTCGCCCGCGCCGAGCGTCGCGAGCACGTGCATCGCCGCGAGCATGCCGTTGTCGGCGCCCCAGAAGTCGCGGAAGTAGTAATGGGCCGAGTGCTCGCCGCCGAAGACCGCGCCCGTCTCGGCCATGCGGTCCTTGATGAGCGAGTGCCCGACGCGCGTCCGCACGGGCGTGGCCCCGGATGCGCGGATCACCTCGGGGACGACGCGGCTCGTGATGAGGTTGTGCAGCACCACGACGTCGGTCTCCCCGGCCGCCCGCACGCGTCCGATCTCGCGCTCGGCCACGATCGCAGCGATCGCCGAGGGCGACACCGGCTCGCCGCGCTCGTCGATCACGAAGCAGCGGTCGGCGTCGCCGTCGAAGGCGAGGCCGATGTCGGCGCCGTGCTCGACCACGGCGGCCTGCAGGTCGACGAGGTTCTTGGGGTCGAGCGGATTCGCCTCGTGGTTCGGGAAGGTGCCGTCGAGCTCGAAGTACATCGGCACGATCTCGATCGGCAGCGCCGGCAGCCCCGCGGCCGTGCCGAGCACCGCCGGCACCGTCATGCCGCCCATGCCGTTCGCCGCATCCACCACGACCCGCAGGGGCCGGATGCCGCCGAGGTCGACGAGGCCGCGCAGGTGCGCCGAGTAGCCGGCGAGGATGTCGCGCTCGACCAGCTCGCCGTACCGCTCGGCCTCGGTCAGGCCGCCGTCGAGGTAGCGCTGCGCGCCGTCGCGGATCGCGGCGAGGCCGGTGTCGAGGCTGACGCCCCTGGCGCCCGCGCGCGAGAACTTGATGCCGTTGTAGGCGGCGGGGTTGTGGGATGCGGTGAACATCATCGCGGGCGCGTCGAGCGAGCCCGAGGCGAAGTAGGTGCCGTCGGTGGAGCAGAGCCCGATCAGCACGACGTCGGCGCCTCGGCGGCGCGCGCCGTCGGCGGCGGCGGTGGCGAGCTCCGGGGACGAGGGGCGCATGTCGTGCCCGATGACGATCGGGGCGTCGCCGCCCACCTCGTCGGCGAAGGCCGCACCGAGCGCGCGCACCACCTCGGCGGTCAGCTGCCCGTCGACGAGCCCCCGCACGTCGTACGCCTTCACGATGTCGGTCAGCGCCATGGCTTCCCCCTCCACATTCGACGCGGGCCTCAGCGGCTCGCGTGCCCCGGCTCGTATCGCACGACCTGCCAGCCAGAGGGCCCCGCGTGCCGGTCGGCGTGCGGCGAGCACAGGTCGTAGCTGCCCTCGATGGCGCCCTGCCTGGTCGCCGGCTGCAGCGGGCCGACGACGAGCAGCTGGGCTGCGTAGTCGACGGTGACGGTGCGGTCGGCGTACCGGCGGCAGCCGGGTCGCGAGCACGTCCTGTCTGCGCCGAGGCTGTCGCCGCTGCGGTCGAGGCTGGAGTCCATCCGACCCAGGCTAGTGGCGGCGAGGGCGGGCGCCGACGCGCGACACGTAGGATGTCGGCATGCCCGCCCGCACGCGCTCCCGCGGATCCCGGCACGGCCGTGACATCCGCTCCTCGGTGGCGGGCCCCGTCCTCCCCTTCCTCTCGTCGAGGGAGACGCGCTTCGAGGACGTCGCGGCGGACGCCGCCGACTACGTGGTCTCGCTGTGGCCGGCCGAGCTCGGTGACGTGCGCTTCCAGTGGGCGGACATGCCGCCCGGCGCCCTGGCGGACCGCGTCGACGAGGTGCCCGAGTGGGCGATCGACACCGCCCGGCGCACGATCACGATCTTCCGGCTGCCGCTGCAGCGCCTGCCGCGCGTGCACATCGACGATCCCTGGCACCGCCAGGTCGCCATCGAGGGCGCCGTCTTCCGGGCCGCGGCCGAGCTCATCGGGCGCGACCCGTGGGAGGTCGCCCCGGACCGCTGGCGCCACCACTGAGCCAGCCCGCCGCTGCGGCCGTCGGCGCTGCGGCTAGTGGAGCACCCGCACGCCCTCGGCGGCCGGCCCCTGCGGGCTCGCCGTGAAGCCGCCCGCCTCGCTCGCGCTGCGGTAGGCGACGGCGACGACGAGCTGCTCGCCGGCGACCTCGACCGATCCGCTGTCGACCCGCTGCTCGTGCACGCCGCCGGCCGGCAGCTGCACCATCGCGCCGTCGACCGTGATCTCCTGCGCCTCGGCTGCCGCGCTCACGATGTGCAGCGTCGCTCCCGGGCCACCGGGCACGGCGATCGCCGAGGTGCCCGAGCGCGGCTGACCGCCGGCCACCCAGTCGAAGTCGAGGCCCTCGCCCGCGATCGCGACCGTGCGCGCCCCCGCGACGACCGGCGCATCCGCCTCGACCCTGATCGCCAGCGTGCCGATCGGCAGCTCCTCGAGCGGGAAGTCGGTCACGCGACCAGCCTCGAGCGATCCGGCCGACTCGATCGTGGCGCCGTCGTCGGACTGGAAGACGATGCGCACGGGGCCGCCGGTGGGCGAGAGCAGGCGCAGCACCGGCACCGTGTCGTCGTAGCCCTCCTGCGTCTCCAGGCCCGTGGGCTCGGAGACCGTGACGCCCGGCAGCACCGCGGTGTCGAGCGCCGGCACGGGATCGATGACCTCGAAGCCGCCGCGCTCGAGCCCACGCGTCGTCACCTGCTGCAGGTGCGCCGCCACCGGGGCGCCGACGGCGGAGACCTGCACCACGACATCCGGCACGTCAGGCGCGATCGCAGCGAGGTCGAGCGCGACCTCGGTGCCGGCCTGCACGGCGATGCCGGTCGAGCCGACCGACGACACCTGGCCCTCGGCACCGTAGACCGTGACGTCGACGCTCGCGGCGACGTCGGATGCGTTGGCGATCGTCAGCACCGCCTGCCGTCCGGTGCGCGTCGAGCCGCCGACGAGCCACTGCTCGAGGCGCGGCTCGGCGCACTCGCTCGCGGCGTAGCCGCGCGCAGCCTCGGAGTCGAGCTCGAGCGACTGCGCCGCCGAGAGCGCGGACGCCTCGTCGCTCTGCACGACGGCCTCGCCACCGGGCTGCGCACCGTCGCCCGAGCCGGCGATCTCGACCCGGTCCTGCGCGACCTCGCCGCCGAGGCTGCCGACCGCGACCTCCGGCTCTGCGAGCGACGCGACGGCGAGCGCATCCGCGCCGTCAGCGGTGCCGATCCGCAGGGCGGGACCGGCGCACAGCCGCGACTGCAGCGGCGATGCCGGCTGCACGAGCGAGCTCGGCGCCTCGGCCTCGACCCGCGCGTCCTGCGGCACGGCGCCCGCCGCGAGCACCGCTCCGAGGCCGAGGGCCGCAGCAGCAGCGCCCGCGAGCGCTCGGAGCCCCCAGCGCACGAGGTCGCGGCGCTCGGCTCGTCGACCGGCCTCCGCGGCCTCGTTCGCGGCGGCCTCGCGGTCGGTCAGGGTGACGTCGCTCGCGATGTCGCCGGTGGGCTCGGCCTGGGCCTCGACCGCGAGCTCCTCCGGGGCGGGCCGGTGCTCGCGCGGCTGCTCGCCGTCGGGGATGGGCGAGGGGTCGTCGAACTGCTGCGAGTCGTCGAGCGGCTCCAGCTCGCTGTCACGATCGCTCATCGCCACTCCCCCGATCCTTCGAGCCGGCGCGTGCGGCCGCGCGCACCGCGCCGCAGCGAGGGCAGCGCCGTCACCACGGCGCCGGCGAGCGCGATCAGCTGCCCCAGCAGCAGCCAGCCGGCCCACGCGGGCCGCTCGGGCGGCGTCGCGCCACCCCCGTCGATGCGCTGCCACAGCAGCCCGGCCTCGGTCTGCCCGATCGCCTGCAGGTCGCCGCGAGCGTCGAGGGAGCGCTGCGCGCGATCGTGCAGGTCGGCGCCACCCTCGCGCTCCTGCTCGAGCAGCACGAAGCGCAGGCCTTGGGCATCGAGCAGGCTCGCGATGTCGGCGTCGCCGCCGGACGTCATGTCGACGGCCGCCTGCGCCAGCGCCTCCTCGTCCTCGCTCGGCGCGTCGCGCACGAGCTCGGCGGTCGAGACGCGATCGAGCGTCGTGCCGGTGCCGCGCTCGACGTCGACGCCGAGCGTCGCGTCGGCGAGCGGCAGCAGCACGAGCGTGCCGATCCCCGGCTCCTCGGTCGCCGCGGCCTCGACGAAGGCCGGCATCCGCCGCTCGGGCCCGGCGATGACGGTCGCGGGCGTCAGGAACGACGTCGCCACCACGGGCACCGCGGCGACGACCGCGACGAGCGCCACGAGGCCGCCGGGCACGGCGCCGCGGCGGTCGTCGACCTCGACGGCGACGACCGCGAGGGCGATGAGCGCCGCGAGGCACAGCGAAGCCCCGGTGCCCGCCCACACCGTCACCGGCTGCCCCTCGAGCGACGTCAGCGCGAGCCGCGTCGACGCGATGGCGGTCGCGTAGCCCGCGAGCAGGAGCACGACCCACGGCCAGGCCCGCGAGGGCCGCAGCACGACACCCGCCAGCGCGGCGAGCGCGAGCGGCACCAGCAGCCCGAGCGCGAACCACGCGCCGTCGACACCCGGCGCGAGCCAGGCGATCACGCCGTCGAGGGAGGCGAACGTGCTGTCGGGCGCGAGCAGAGCCGCCTCGACAGCGGTGGGCGGCAGCGACGCCCTCGGCACGCCCGGGTCGGCGAGTGCGGCGAGCGGGGAGCCTGCGAGCCACCGATCGACGACCACCGGAGCCATGAGCGCGGCGGCGGGGACGAGCGTGACGATCGGGCGGAGGAGGGCGCGCCAGCCGACCGCGGCCGCGAGCAGGGCGAGCAGCACCATGGCCGGCAGGAGCACCGGCGCGCCCGCGACCACGATCGCGACGGGGATCGCGGCGGCGCCGGCAGCCCGCCAGGAGTCCGAAGCCCGCAGCACCCCGCCGACGGCGAGCGGCAGTGCGAGGTGCGCGATGACCGCGCCGAGCCGACCCTCGGCGACGCTCATGAGGAGCAGCGGCGACAGCGCCCAGACCGCGGCCGCCACCGCCGGCGCCCACCGCGAGGTGGTCATCCGTCGCACGGCGAAGAACGCGGTGACCGAGGCGATCGCCGGCGCGAGGAAGAGCAGCAGCACGACGGCGGCGGATGGGCTCCAGGGCGTGAGCGAGCCCAGCAGCGCCAGCAGCAGCACGAAGGGATCGGCTGCGCCCGTCACCTCGCCGAGCGCGTCGCGGCTGCCTGCGAGGGCGTTCGACCACAGCTCGCCGAGCGACGAGGAGAGCGGCAGGAGCGAGCCGCCGGTGGCGGCGCCCGCGGCGATGAGCTGCGGTGAGAGCACGATCCCGACGACGACCGCGAGCGCCGTGACCCACAGCCCCGCGCCCTCCACGAATCCGACCCGCTCGTCGACCGCGACCTGCATCCGCTCGGGATCGCCGAGGGCCCTGCGCTGCGACCGCACGGTGCGCCACGAGGCGCGCAGCGGGCGCAGCGAGCGCCAGCCGACCCGCCGCACCGCTGCGATGCGCCGCCGTGCGCGCGCGGTGGAGGGCAGGGCGACGAGGGCGGTGAGCGTCGCGCGCCACTCGGAGAGCACCGCGGCCGGTCGCTTCGCCACCAGGTGCACGACGGTGCGCACGAGACCGGTCGGCAGCAGCAGCAGCCAGTGCAGGAGCAGGGCGAGGGGATGCGCGTAGGCGAGCCGGCGATGCAGCTGCGCACGCCGGGCGATCGCGACCCGCTGGGCGTCGCTGACCGAGCGGGCGGCGAAGTGCTCCGGCCCGCCCGCGCGACGCACCTTCGCGCGCGGCTCGACCGCGACGCGGTGGCCGGCGAGGCGCACGCGCACGCCGAGGTCGAGGCCCGCGTCGATCGAGCGGAGCACGGGGTCGAACCCGCCCACCGCTGCGTACACGTCGCGGCGCACCAGCAGGCCGGTCTCGGCAACGCCGAGGCGGTCGCTGTCGTCGTCGTGCTGGCCCTGGTCGAGCTCGCCCTCGTGCAGCAGCAGGCTGCGCCCGAGCGGTGTCACGGTCTGGCCGAACTCCGAGAACCGGTCCGGCTCATCCGCCCGCATGACCTTCGGCCCCACGAGCACGACGCTCGGGTGCGACTCGACGTGCGCGAGCAGCGCCTGCAGGGCGCGCGGATGCGGCGTCGCGTCGTGCGCGAGCAGCCAGAGCCAGTCACCGGCCTCAGCGTCCGGCAGGGAGGCGACGCCCCTGGAGATCAGCTCGCCGTAGGGCAGTCGGGGCGCGACGACCACGCTGTGCGCGCCGGAGGACTCGAGCAGGGCGCGCGTGTCATCCTTCGAGCCGCCGTCGACGGCGAGCAGCCGCTCTGGCGCGACGGTCTGCGCGTCGACCGCCTCGAGCGTCGCCGGCAGATATGCGGCACCGCTGCTGGCCGCGAGCACGGCGAAGACCCTCGGATGCACTCGGCAAGGCTAGGTGCGCAGGCGCGGCCCGGCTCGCGTTGGCTCCGGTGTGCCGCGGGATCGAGCACGCGGCTCCTGCCGGAGCGCCAGCGCGTCGACGCGCTCGCGCAGGTGGCTTCAGCGCCGCAGCAGCCGCCCCAGTGATCGCTGGGCCCGCGCCGCGATCACGCTCGGGCGCAGCGGGTGCGGGCGCTCGAGGTCGACGATGCGCGACTCGAGCGCGCGCTCGCGCTCGTGCGCCTCCTGCAGCTCGCGCTCCAGCCGGTCGGCGAGGCCCTGCGTGCCGTCGCGCTGCACGCCGAGCCGGTCGCGATCCTGCCGCAGCGTGTCGGCGTCGAGCCTGGCGTTCGTGAGCTCCTCGAGCACGAGCGCCTCGAAGGGCGCCACGATCGCCGCCCGTTCGCGCTCGGCCAGCACCGCCTCCGGCTCGAAGAGCTGGTCGTCGGCATCGTCGAGCGCAGCCGCCAGCCGCTCGGGCAGCAGCGCGGGCAGCGCCGCGAGCGACTCGGGCAGTCGCTCGTCGCGCTCGTAGGGGCCGTGCTCCGCCTCCTCGAGCGTCGGCAGCCGGCACGCGACGAACGCGGTCAGCAGTCCGGCGCGCATCCGTCGCCAGTCGCGCATGCCGTGGTGCTTCGGCGAGGGGTGCAGGTCGGGGCTCGCGTCGTAGCCCTCGCCCATGTTGCGCGTCTTGCGCTCGACCTGGGCCATCGAGCGCCATGGCAGGTGCAGCACCTCGAGCGCGAGCTCGGCCGGCACCTCGCCGCGCTGCTCGATGGAGACGCGGTGGTTGCCCTGCGCCACCTCGACCTCGGGGTCGCCGACGTGCACGGCGTTGGGCGTGGGGTGCGCGATCAGGCCGGCGGCCCGCAGCTGCTCCTCGCTCCGCTGATCGCGGTAGGTGAGACGGCGGATGCCCGACCCGGCTCGGGCGAGCGGCCCGACCATGTTGACGACCGGCACGAAGAAGGAGCCGAGCGAGCGCGGCAGCTCGTCGAAGACCTCGGCGAGGGTGCGGCCGGGGTCGACCGGCCGGAGGAACTCGTCGGCGTCGCCGTTGATGACCCAGTCGGCACCGTGCTCGGTGGCCGCGAGGCGAGCCATCGCGGTGACGACGCGCGACTGCTGCTTGCTGTGCTCGAGGTCGTCGAAGACCGTGACGGGCGCGACGGCCGCGTACTCGGCGAGGATCTCTCGAGTGCCGTCGACCGAGCCGTTGTCGGTCACGAGGATCCGGTCGACGCCCTGGGCGAGGTGGTGCTCGAGGAAGGCAGCGAGGATGTCCGCTTCGTCGCGGACCATCAGAGTCAGGACGAGGGTCACGCGCTCATCCTATGAGCGCGCCAGGGACCCCTCAGGCGAGCTTGCGGAGCTTGCGGCGCTCGCGCTCCGAGAGGCCGCCCCAGATGCCGAAGCGCTCATCGTTCTCGAGCGCGTAGTCGAGGCACTGCTGGCGCACCTCGCAGGTGTCGCAGATGCGCTTCGCATCGCGGGTGGAGCCGCCCTTCTCGGGGAAGAACGCCTCGGGGTCGGTCTCGGCGCAGAGCGCATCGGCCTGCCAGCCGAGCGGGTGGTCGTCGGCCTCGGTGCGGACGCCCGGGACCCCGAGCATGATCGGGTCGACGAACCAGTCGCCGGGCACGCCGCGGCGGAGCCCCTCATCATCGCTGCCTCGCGCTGCTGTCGTGCTGCGCTGCACTCCCTCTCGCATGGCTTCCCCCGGTTCTGCGAGACCCCGGCCGGGCTCGCGCTGCACCAATTACACCGGTGTAGTTCGTCCCGCGTCAAGTCGAGGATTCTACGCGTGTCGCTCGCTGAGGGCGGCAGCGCGCGTCACGGCGTGTCGAGCTCGATCGCCAGCCACGCCTCGGCCGAGTCGACCGCGAATCCGGCATCGACGTCGATCCAGGCGGCCTCGCCGCTCGCGAGCGCGCGCCGCTCCCCGTCGACCTCCACCTCCGTCGGTGCGATGGCGAGCATCAGCGCCCGCCGGGCGTCGACCGCGTGCGGCCCCTCGATGCGCCGCAGCTCGAACGGCGCCTGCGGGCGGTAGGCCAGGGCACCGTCGAGCGCTTCGGCGGCCAGGCGCGGGTCGGCCACCGGCGCGGTGTCGACGACCGCGAGCAGCTCTGCCACGTCGACGTGCTTCGGGGTGAGGCCACCGCGCAGCACGTTGTCGCTCGGTCCCATGAGCTCGATGCCGAGCCCCTCGAGGTAGGCGTGCAGGTTGCCGGCGGGCAGGAAGAGCCCCTCACCGGGCTGCAGCGAGACGCGGTTGAGCAGCAGGGCGACGAGGATGCCGGGGTCGCCCGGGTGCGTGGCCTCGAGCCGCCGGATGGTGTCGGCCTCGACCGGCAGCGCCGCTGCGATGGCGTCGATCCGCTCGTGCGCCGCGGCGAGCGCGGGCGCCACTCCCAGCGAGCCCGAGAGCAGCCACGCGAGGGCGTCGTCTGCGCGCACGCGCTCGGCGACCGGCGCGAAGCGCGCGTCGATGCGCTCGAGGGCAGCGAAGGCGTCGACGGCGGCAGCGCGCGGGCGGAATCCGCTGAGCGCCTCGAAGGGCGTCACGGCGACCACGAGCTCCGGCTTCGCGGCGGGGTCGCGGTAGCTGCGGTGCGGCGCGTCGCGCGGCACGCCCGCCGCCTCCTCGCGCTCGAAGCCCGCGCGCGCCTGTTCGGCGTCCGGATGCGCCTGGAGCGAGAGCGGCTCCGCGGCGGCGAGCACCTTCAGCAGCATGCGCGGCTGCGGCCGCTCGAGCGCGTCGAGCGCGGCGTCGAGGTCGAGGCCGGCGTGCTCGCCCTCGGTGACGCGCGCCGGGCATCCGGGGTGCGCGCCGAGCCAGAGCTCGGCCTCGGGGCCGCCCGAGGGAGCCCGACCGAGGTAGTCGCTCAGCAGCCTGCGGCTGCCCCAGGCGTAGTCGCGCGGTGCATTGGCGATCGGCACAAACACGTCCCGGTCTCCTTCCCGCGATTTGCACGAGCGTACCAACGAGCGCGCCGCCGATCTCGCGCTCCGCATAGCCTGACGCCGACGGCCCGACGGCCGACAGCATCCGCGGCACCGCCGCCGCCGACAGGAACCGAGGAGCCATGACCTTCACGCCGCTCACGAGCGACTTCTACGGGTTCGCCGCCGACCTCAGCGAGGCCGAGCAGGCCTCGCTCACCGAGATCCGCGCCTTCATGGAGGAGCGCGTGCGCCCGGTCATCGACGACCACTGGCACCGCGATGCCTTCCCCATGGAGCTCATCCCGGGCATCGCCGCGCTCGGCGTCATCGGCGCGGGCTGGGCAGAGACGGCGGCGTTCGAGAACTCCGCCGTCTACCGCGGCTGGGTCGCGCTCGAGATGAGCCGCGTCGACGCATCCGTCTCGACCTTCGTCGGCGTGCAGAACGGCCTCGTCGCCGGCTCCATCGGGGTCGGCGGCAGCGAGGAGCAGCGCGCACAGTGGCTCCCGAAGCTCGCCGACTGCTCGGTCGTCGGCGCCTTCGGCCTGACCGAGCCGCTCTCGGGCTCCGACTCCGCCCAGGGCCTGCGCACCGTCGCTCGGCGCGAAGGCGACACCTGGGTGATCGACGGCGCGAAGCGCTGGATCGGCAACGCGACGCACGCCGACATCGTGGTGATCTGGGCCAAGGACGCCGAGGACGGCCAGGTCAAGGGCTTCATCGTGCCGACCGACTCCCCCGGCTTCACGGCCACGAAGATCGAGCGCAAGATCTCGCTCCGGATGGTGCAGAACGCCGACATCGTGCTCGAGGGGGTGCGCGTGCCGGAGGCGATGCGCCTGCAGCAGGCCGCGAGCTTCCGCGACACCGCGCGAGTGCTGCGCCTGACGCGCGCCGAGGTGGCGTGGAGCGCCGTCGGCATCATGGTCGGCGCCTACGAGGCGGCGGTGCGCTACACCACCGAGCGCGTGCAGTTCGGCAAGCCGATCGCCGGCCACCAGCTCGTGCAGGACATGCTGGCGAAGTCGCTCGGGCACATCACCGCCTCGATCGCCCTGTGCGTGCAGGTGTCCCGGATGCTCGACGAGGGCAGGCAGGGCGACGCCCACTCCGCGCTCGCCAAGGCCTACACGACGAGCCGCATGCGCGAGGTGGTCGCCTGGTGCCGCGAGGTCTGCGGCGGCAACGGCATCGTGACCGACTACGACGTCGCGCGCTTCTTCGCCGACGCCGAGGCGATCTACACCTACGAGGGCACCGCGCAGATGAACTCGCTCATCGTCGGCCGCGCGATCAGCGGGCAGTCGGCGTTCGTCTGAGCCGGAGGCGGTCGGTCGCCGCGGCCACCGCGCGGCCGACGGCCCATCCCGTGACGCTCGTGAGCGCCTCGCGCACGATGCCGGGCGTCATCTTCGAGACGCCGAGCTCGCGCTCCCGGAACCGGATCGGCACCTCGACGACCGTCGCCCCCGCGTCGTGGGCGCGCCTGGTCATGTCGATCTGGAAGCAGTAGCCCTGGCTGCGCACCTCGTCGAGCGGGATGCGGCGCAGCAGCGCCGCGGTGTATGCGCGGCATCCGGCGGTCATGTCGCGCACCGGCGAGCCCAGCAGGACGCGCGCGTAGACGTTGCCGAGGCGCGAGATCGCCTGCCGGTGCCACGGCCAGTCGACGATGCCCCCGCCCGGCACCCAGCGCGAGCCGATGGCGAGGTCCGCGCCATCGGCGATCGCGGCGAGCATCCGCGGCACGGCCTCGGCGGGATGCGAGCCGTCGGCGTCGAACTCCACCACCGCATCCGCGCCCCGCTCGAGCGCGACGCGGATGCCATGCAGGTAGGCCGCCCCGAGGCCGTCCTTCGACGGCCGGTGCAGCACGCTGATCCGGGAGTCGGCCGCAGCCATGGCGTCCGCGAGCGCGCCGGTGCCGTCGGGGCTCGCGTCGTCGATGATCAGCACGTCGACATCGGGGGCTGCGGCGAGCAGCCGCTCGATCGTCCCGGGGAGCGCGTCGCGCTCGTCGTAGGTGGGCACGAGCACTGCGACGCGCAAGAGGACCCCGGTTCGTAGGAGGACAGCGCTGGACATCCTCGCACACGGAGCCCCGCCGCTCCGGCCAGGAGCGGAGTGCGAGCCTCGCGGGTGCAGCGGCGACCTTCTCGGCCTCCTCATGCCACGATGGGGTGGTGTCCGGGCAGAAGCGCAGGACGATCCTCGCCACGTGGATCGTCGCCAACGCGGCCTGCGGCGACGCCGTGCGCAACGTGACGGGGTACCCCGTGTGGGGCGCGATCGTGCTGCTCACCTTCGCCTGGGTCGCGATCGAGCTCGTGCTGCTGCGCGTGCGCCTGCAGCGGATGCCGGTGCCGGTGGTCGCCTTCGCGGCCGCCGCGGTCGTCTCCGCCGCGTGGGCGATCGCCCCTGGGTGGTCGCTGCTCGGCAGCCTCATCCTGGTCGGCACGATCGCGGGCGCTGTGCTCATCGCCACGCTGCCGTACCGCACGATCCTCGACGTCGTGCACTGGACGCTGCAGGGGCTGCTCATCGCCTCCGTGCTCTTCGAGTCCTTCGTCGCGCTCGTGCTGCGGCGCCCGCTCTTCCCGCTCTGGGCCGACTACCCGCCGGACGTCAGCGGAGAGCTGCACTGGTCGAGCGGCGCCATCTTCATCGGCGGGCGCGTGCAGGGCGTGATGGGCAACGCCAACCTGCTGGGCATGATCGCGCTCATCGCGCTCATCGTCGCGGGATGCCGCGCCGTCGCGCGCATCGATCGGGCGTGGCCGGTCTGGATCGCGCTGCCGCTGCTCATGCAGGCCGCGACGCGCAGCGCCACCGTCCTGTTCGCGACCGCCGTCGTCGCCGTGCTCACGCTGCTCGTGATCGCCTGGGTGCGCTGGCGCGGCGCCGTCTTCTACCGGATCTTCGCGCTCGCGGTCGCGGCGGGCGTCGTGGTCGTCGGGCTCATCATCGCCAACTGGGCGACCGTGACGGATGTCCTCGGCCGCGACGCCGACATGACGGGGCGCTTCGACATCTGGGAGCGCGTGATCGACCTCGGGCTCACGAGCCCGGTGGTCGGCGTCGGCTACCTCGGCTACTGGATGCCCTGGGTCGCACCCTTCGACCGGCTCGGCGAGATGCACGGCATGGTCTACCTGCAGGCGCACAACGTCTGGCTCGACGTCTTCATGCAGCTCGGCATCGTGGGCGTGCTGCTGTGGGCGGGGCTGCAGTACCGCGCGGTCGCGAACTGCCTCGGCACCCTCTATCGCTCGCCGCGCGGCGAGCACGCGCTGAACGCCATCCCGCTGCTGCTGTGGGTCGCGCTGTTCGTGCAAGGCCTCGCCGAGTCGCGGCCGTGGATCGAGTTCGGCCTGATGCTGCTCGTGATCTTCGCCATCGGGCCGCTGCGGCGGCAGATCGCGCCGCGCGCGCCTCGCACCGTCGCCATGCCGACCGCCTCTTGAGCCCGCTCCGCTGAACCGCCCCCGCCCCAGCCTCGTTAGGCTGGCTCGGTGACCGACGACGAACAGACCGCGCGCCAGGACGAGCTGATCGCCCTCCGCCAGCAGCTGGACGAGCTGCGGGGCGCGCTCCGCAGCGCCGAAGACCGGGCAGCTCGCCAGGACCCCCTCGATCCGCGGCTGTGGAAGTCGCGCGCGGAGCGCATCGTGCGCTTCGGCGGCCGCGCGGCCCGGGCGGTCGTCCACGGCCGCCGTCGCCCGACGCCGCTCGCCGCCGGCGACGCCGACGCCCCCTCGTCGTTCGAGCGCTGGTCGGCACGCATGGACGGCTCCCGCTTCGTCGGCTTCCCCGTCGACTGGCGCTTCAGCCGCGTGCCCGTCACCGAACCCGCCGCCGTCGCAGCGGTCGTGCACTGCCACTTCCCCGAGCTGCTCGACGAGCTGCTCGCCGGCCTCAGCGTCATCGACGAGCCCTTCGACCTCTACGTCACGAACTCGTCCGGCACGCCGATCTCCGCGCAGCAGCTGCGCGCCGCGGGTGCCAGGCACGTCGAGGTGCTCACGGTCGAGAACCACGGCCGCGACATCTGGCCGATGCTGCAGCTCGTCAACGCCGGCATCCTCGACCCCTACCCGATCGTGCTCAAGGTGCACACGAAGCAGAGCGCGTGGCGCGCCGCGCACCAGGAGCTCGAGGGCGACGGGGCCTCGTGGCGGGCCTCGCTGCTCGGCTCGATGCTGGGCTCGCGCGAGAACGTCAGCAGCATCCTGGCGGCGCTGCGGGCCGATCCCGATCTCGCCGTCGTGACCGCGGACGGCAGCATCGCCGGCCCCGAGCACTGGGGCGGCGACCTCGAGCTCGTGCGCGGGATCTACCGCCGCCTCAGCATGCCGCTCGACCCCGATGCCCTGCGGTTCCCCGCCGGGTCGATGTACTGGATCCGCGGCTTCGTGCTGCAGGGACTGCGCGCGTTCCGCTTCGACCGCGACGACTTCGAGCCGGAGGCGGGCCAGGTCGACGGCACCTGCGCGCACGCGGTCGAGCGCATGATCGGCCTGCTGTCGGAGGAGGCCGGGATGCGCGTCATCACGCGCTCCGAGGTGCCCGAGTCGCCCGGCGCACCGTGCACCGCGCCCCGCGCGCGGCTCGTGCCCTTCTACCTGCCGCAGTTCCACCGCGTGGCCGAGAACGACAAGTGGTGGGGCAAGGGCTTCACCGAGTGGTACAACGTCGCGAAGACGACACCGCTCTACCCCGGCCACGACGTGCCGCTGCGGCCGACGGAGCTCGGCTTCTACTCGCTCGAGCTCGACTCGGTGCGCGAGCAGCAGGCAGAGCTCGCCGCCGACCACGGCGTCGCGGGCTTCATGTACTACTACTACTGGTTCGCCGGCCGACGCCTGCTCGAGCTGCCGATCGAGCGGCTGCTGGCGAGCGATACGCAGCAGCCCTTCTGCATCATGTGGGCGAACGAGAACTGGACCCGGCGCTGGGACGGCGGCGACACCGACGTGCTGATCGGCCAGGAGTACGAGACCGTGCCGCCCGAGGACTTCATCGAGGACGTCATGCCGCTGCTGCGCGATCCGCGCTACCTGCGCTCCGGTGGCGCGGTCGTGCTCGCGGTCTACAAGCTCGCGCAGCTGCCAGACCCGGCAGCGACCGTCGAGCGCTGGCGCCAGCGCTGCCGCGAGGAGGGCGTCGGCGAGCTGCTGCTGCTGCAGGTCGACGTCGGCAGCGCCATGGGCAGCCTCCGCGAGGCGGGCGCCCTCGGCATCGTGGACGGCTCGCTCGACTTCGCGCCGCACAACCTCGAGTGGGTCGCGACCGAGATCCCGGCTGACCAGTGGGATCCGCGCTTCGAAGGCAGGGCGATGAGCTACCGCGCCATGGTCGACGCCTACGACGAGCGCCTCTCGCGCCTCGCGAGCGACGCCTACCCCGGCGCGATGGTCACCTTCGACAACACCGCCAGGCGGCAGTGGCTGCCCGACCTCTTCACGGGCACCAACCCCTACACCTTCCGGCGCTGGCTCGCCGCGTGCGCGGCGGCAGTCGCCGACCGCGAGCCGGATGCGCGGATGGTCTTCGTGAACGCCTGGAACGAGTGGGCCGAGTCGGCCGTGCTCGAGCCCACCGAGCAGTACGGGCGCTCGTACCTGCAGGCATGCAGGTCGGCGGTCGGGATCGGATGACCGTGGCGCGCCCGATGACCCGCGCCCTCGTGTGGGCGTTCCACGACGTCGACGGCGTGCTCGACGCCGCGAACGCCCGCTACCTGCGCGCGCTGCTCGAGCACGTCGAGCACGCGGTCGTGGTCGTCAACGGCGAGCTCGACGACGCCGGTCGGAGCCTGATCGCAGCGCTCGGTGCCGAGCTCATCGTCAGGGAGAACCACGGCTACGACGTGGAGGCCTTCAAGGCCGGCGTCACGGCGCTCGAGAGCCGGCTGCCGGAGCTCGACGAGCTGGTGATCGCGAACTCCTCGGTCTTCGGGCCGCTGCGCCCCCTGGCCGAGATGTTCGACCGCATGGCCGAGGTGGACGTGGACCTCTGGGGCATCACGCGGCACGCTCCCGCGAACCCCGAGTCGGGCACCACCGCACCGCGCGCCGAGCGGGCGCACATCCAGAGCTACTTCACCGCCTACCGCGCGAGCGTGCTGCGGAGCGCCGCCTTCGCCGACTACTGGCACGCGCTGCCGCCCATCGAGGGCTATGCGGATGCGGTTCGCCTGCACGAGCTGCAGCAGACCGGCTACTTCGAGGACCACGGCTTCACGTGGCAGGTCGCCGTCGACACGGCCGACCTCGAGCACCTGTCCACGAACCCGATCATCGGCCTCTCCGCGCAGCTGGTGCGCGAGCGCGGCTGCCCGGTCTTCAAGCGGCGGATGCTGTACCTCAGCACCGAGGAGCTCACGGTGCACTCCGACGGTGCCGCGACGGCGGAGCTCTGGCGCCTGCTGCGCGAGCTGCCGGCCGAGCAGCGCGACGAGCTCGTCGCGCACGCCATCCGCACGATGCCCGCCGATCGGCTGCGGCGCACGCTGCAGGACGCGGTGTGGCTGGATGCGCCGGCGCAGGCCCACACCGACACGGCAGAGACAGCCGACGGTGCCGTCGCGATCCTCGACGGGCCCATGGCCCGAGCCTCGGTGCTCGAGTGGGCGGCGGCGATCGGGCCGGAGCGCGTGGCCCTGCTGGGCGACCGCGACGACTCCCCCGCCGCGTCCGCCGCGACCGAGGCCGGCGTGCGCGTGCTCAGCCCGGGAGACCGACCGGCGATGCTCGCCGCGCTCGACCTCGACGCCGAGCTGCTGCTCGTGCTCGGCGACGACGCGCGCCCCGGCTGGGCCGAGGATGCCCGCATCGCGCGCTCCCACGCGCGCGCCGCGCTCGGCTCCGGCGCCGAGGCCCTCCGCGCCGCGGGCGCTGCGTTCCGCGATGACCCGACACTCGGCGCGATCGTGCCGCCGACAGCGCTCGGCCGGCGCCTGGTGGGCAGCCAGGCCCGCCTGCCGGATGCGCGCGCCCGGGCCGCGCTCGAGGCCGCTGCGCCCGGCAAGCCGATCGGGCAGCCGCTCGCGCCCACGCCGGGTGCGTCCCTGTGGGTGCGCAGGGCGGCGCTCGAGCACCTCGCCGAGATCACGGCGGGCGTGCGCGGCGTGCGCCAGCTCGACCACCCGACCCTCGTCTCGGTGCTCGTGCAGGGCCTCGGCACGATCGGTCTCCGCGCTCGCACCGGCATCACCCGAGCTGCCGCCGCCACGCGCGTCGAGCTCGGCGACGCCGCGCTCAGCGCGATCGCCGCGGCTGTGGGCGCCGGCGCGCACGACACGCTCGCCGACGTGATCGCGCGGGCCGGTGGGCGCCCGCTCGACGCGAGCATCTTCTTCGACACCGGCGGCGGCTACCGCCACGTCGGTGCCGTGCAGCAGACCTTCCCGAACGGCGGACCCGCGGTGCTCCAGGCCGTCGTGCCCGACGGCACCCTCGGCATCCGCTTCGACCCTGCCGAGGGCACCGGCCTGCTCGTGAGCGGGATCCGCGTCGACGAGCGCGGCTACCGCATCCGCCCCGTCAACGGCTCGCGCGCCGGCTCGCTCGACCTCTTCTCGACGCACGACCCCGCCTATGACGTCGCCGGGCCGCTGCGCCCGGGCGACACCATCACCATCCGCATCGAGCACGCGGAGCGCATCGACGGCTCCACCGCGGCGCTCGAGCGCATCGAGCGGCGGTTCGGCCCCCTCGGGCCGCTCGGCCGCGTGCGCTCGGCGGGTGTGCGCGTGGTGCGCAAGGCGAGCCGCGTCGTGCGCTCGCGCATGCGCTGAGCCCTGCCGGCGGCGGAGCCGCCATCGCCGACTGGGATACGATGGCGCGGTTCATCCGATCCGCCGGCGCTGCCGGCACCGGGTCATCGTGAGGCAGGAGCTGGCATTGTCGGAGGTCGCGACGCGCCGCGCGCAGCAGCTCGCCAGCACACCCTGGGAGCACGCAGGGGCCAGGTCGAGCGGCATCGGCGGCTTCGTCGCCTCGGTGCGCGACATCTGGCGCTACCGCGAGCTGCTCGGCAGGCTCACGAAGCGTGAGCTGAAGGCGCGCTACAAGGATTCGAAGCTCGGCTTCGCCTGGAGCCTCGTGCGGCCCCTCACGATGCTGTTCGTCTACGCCATCGTGGTGGGCCAGTTCCTCGGCGCCGCCCGCTCGATCGAGAACTTCGGCATCTACATCTTCGCCGGGCTCGCGATCTACACGGTCTTCGCCGAGGTCATCGGTGGCGGCACGAGCTCGATCGTGACGAACTCGGGCCTCATCAAGAAGGTCTACCTGCCGCGCGAGGTCTTCCCGCTCGCGACCATCGGGCCCGCGATGTTCACGCTCGCGATCCAGCTCGCGATCCTCATCGTCGCCGCCCTCGTGACGGGCGCGCTCGCCGTCGGCCCGCACCTGCTCTACGCGCCCTTCGCCATCGTGGTCGCCCTGGTCTGGAGCGCGGCCTTCGCGATCCTCCTCTCGGCCATCAACGTGTACCTCCGCGACATCGCCTACCTCGTCGACGTGGTGCTCGTGCTCGTGATGTGGGGCTCCCCCATCCTCTACTCGATCAGCATGGTCGAGGGGCAGCTGCAGGGCACGGCCTTCGAGTGGCTGCTGACGCTCTACGTCAACAGCCCCGTCACGCTCTCGGTGCTCGGCTTCCAGGAGGCCTTCTGGCAGCCCGGTGCCGCCTCGGCCCACGTGCCCGACCTGTGGCTCAACATGCTCATCTCGGTGGGCGCGGGGTTGATCGCGCTCTTCTTCGCGCAGCGCGTGTTCGCGCGCCTGCAGGGCGACTTCGCACAGGAGCTGTGATGTCCGACGTCTCCGTCATCCGGCTCGACGACGTGTCGAAGCACTTCACCGTGCGCAAGGACAAGAGCCTCAAGGAGCGCATCGTCAACGCTGCGCGCGGTCGCGCGCACGCCGAGCGCTTCGAGGCGCTCAAGCACGTCTCGCTCGACATCGGCAGCGGCTCCACCATCGGGCTCATCGGCCCCAACGGCTCCGGCAAGTCGACGCTCCTGAAGACCATCGGCGGCATCATCCAGCCCTCGAGCGGCACCGTCGAGCGCCGCGGCCGCATGGCAGCGCTGCTCGAGCTCGGTGCCGGCTTCCACCCCGACCTCACGGGCCGCGAGAACGTCTACCTCAACTCCTCGATCCTGGGGCTCACCGAGCGCCAGATCGACCGCTACTTCGACGAGATCGTCGCCTTCTCGGGCATCGAGCAGTTCATCGACCAGCAGGTCAAGTTCTACTCCTCCGGCATGTACGTGCGGCTCGCCTTCGCGGTCGCCGTGCACGTCGACCCCGACATCCTGCTCGTCGACGAGGTGCTGGCGGTCGGCGACGAGGCCTTCCAGGAGAAGTGCCTCGACAAGATCCGCACCTTCCAGCGCGAGGGCCGCACGATCGTGCTCGTCACGCACACGCTGAGCCAGATCACCGACCTCTGCACGCGCGGCGTGGTGCTCTCGCGCGGCTCCGTCGTCTTCGACGGCCCGCCGATCGAGGCGGTCGACGTGCTGCGCGGCGGCTTCCGCTCGCAGCGCGAGTACGAGGATGCTCGGGTCGCGCGCGAGGCGGAGGCGCGCACCGCGAAGCCGCTGGAGCGCGTCACGATCGACGCCGTGCGGATGGTCGACGCCCGCGGCGAGCGCACCACCGCCGTCGACGTCGGCGACGACGTCGCCCTCGAGGTCGACCTGACCGCGCACGACCCGGTCGACGACTGGCGCATGGGCGCCGCGCTCGCCAACGGCTTCGGGCAGACCGCCCTCTTCACCACCACCGAGCGCCTCGGCCTCGACGCCGGCACGCTGCGCGGCAGCACCCGCATCCGCTTCGAGATGCCCGACCTGCACCTGGGCGCCGGCTCCTACGCGGCGAGCATCTCGCTCGAGCACCGCTCCGGCGGCGAGCTCGCGCGCGTCGACGATGCCGCGACCTTCCAGGTCTCGGCCGACGACGCATCCGTCGGCCCCGCCCGCACCGCGCTGCGCGTGCACCGCGAGCAGCGCTGACCCCGGACCCGGTCGGCCCGGCGCATCGCGGCGCGAGCCCGACGCCCCGGCTCAGGACCAGGGGTCAGCCGGGTACCACTGCGCGTCGCGGTGCAGCTCGGCGCTGAAGAGCCCTGCGAGCGACCTGGCGAAGTGCTCGCCGAGGTGGCTGTTGTCGACGTACGTGACGATGCCGCCGAGCGCCGGCGTGCATCGGCCGTCGGGGCAGATGTGGTCGTTGAGGTCGACGAAGAGGCCGCCTGCGTCGGCGATCTGGCTGGCATAGCCGTCCAGGTCTGGCCGCTGCAGCTCGGCGTCGAAGGCGCAGGCCGCGCTGTCGAAGCCCTCACGGCCCGCGCACTCGAGCGGGTCGAAGTCGGTGCGGGGGTTGTCGCGCAGGCCGACGACGAGGGTGCCGGTGCGCTCGTGCAGGAAGCTGACCCAGCCCGGGAAACTGCCGCCGAAGAGATCCTCGCTGCCGTCGGTGTGCGTGAGCGAGGCGATCGTGAAGACCATGTCGGGCGAGGTGGCCAGGATGTAGTCGTTGGCGACCTTCCAGGTGTTGCTGCACGCGCTGACGTCCTCGGGCCAGGCGTTGTCCTCCGGCCAGTGGAAGTAGCAGCCCGGTGAGGTGTAGGTGCGCACGTGCCACGTCGGGTGCTGCTCGATCGTCTCCATGAGCGTCGCCGACATCGCTGCCGAGTGCGAGCTGCCGACGATCACGATCGAGCGCTCCGGCGACTCGACCTGGCCCCAGTCGCGGCAGATGCCGGCGAGGTACGGGTCGTCGTCGGCGCACGCCTCGCCCGGCTCCTGGGCGAACGAGGCGGTGAGGGCCTCACCCGGGTAGACCGTCTCGAACACCTGGTCGGGGTCGGCGTTCGCGCCCATCGAGGCCAGGTCGAGGCTCGACCCCTCAGCCGCCTGCTCATCCGTCGCGCGGTCGAGGGCGGCGCGGATGCCGGCGATCGCCCCGAGCACGAGCGCGACCGACACGACGATCGCGATGAGCTGCTGCGCGGTGCCCGATCGCAGCAGCGCGGGCCCTCCGCCTCGCCGGTTGCGGCGCGTGAAGCGCGACACCGGGAACTCGACGAAGTGGTAGATCAGCACGCTCGCGAGCCCGGAGACGACGAGGATGCCGAGGCCCTGCAGCGGGTTCGGCCGCTCGATGCCGGTCGCCGCCGCGAAGAGCACGAGCGCAGGCCAGTGCGTGAGGTAGAGGGCGTACATGTAGGAGCCCGAGCGCTCGAGCACCGGGTGCCGCAGCAGCGCGTTGCCGCGATCGCCCTCCTGCCGAGGCGAGTCGGCGGCGAGCAGCACGAGGCCGGCGGCGACCACGGGCCACAGCGCTGCGAGGCCGGGGAACGCCGACTCGACCGGCAGCAGCCAGCCGGTCGCGAGCACCGCTGCGAGCCCGACCCAGGTCATCAGCTGCTTGATGCGCGACGAGAGCCGCAGCGAGGGCGCGATGAGGGCGAAGATCGATCCCGCGGCGAACTCCCACAGCCGCCCCCAGGTGTCGAAGTAGGCGAGCTGCTGGTTCTGCGCGACCGAGATGACCGACCACGTCAGCGAGGCGACGAAGATCGTCGCGAAGACGATGAGCAGCGCGCGCCGCACCCGGTCGCGGAACAGCAGGGCGACCACCACGTGGATGATCGGCCACAGGATGAACATCTGGCCCTGGATCGAGAGCGACCAGAAGTGCTGGAAGACGCTCGCCGTCGACCGCGCCTGCGCGAGGTAGTCGACGGCGTTGCCCTGCAGCCAGAAGTTCATCGTGTAGCTGATGGCGGCGAAGGCCTGCTGCGCCAGGTCCTCCCAGTGCCGCTGCGAGAGCAGCAGCAGCGCGCCGCCCAGCGCGAGCAGCGTCGCCGCTGCCGCCGCGGGCAGCAGTCGGGCAAACTTCCGCAGGATGAACGGGATCACCCGCACGCCCCTGCGCTGCTCGACAGCCGTCATCAGCGACCGGGTGAGGAGGTAGGCCGAGATGAGCAGGAAGACGTCGACGCCGCCGGAGACGCGGCCGAACCAGATGTGGAACGTCGCCACCATCAGGAGCGCGACGGTGCGGAGCCCCTGGATCTCGGCGATGTACTGCTGGGCGCCGCCGGTCTTCACCGGTTCGCGGACGGATGTCATCGAGCTCGTACCCTGCTTCGAAGTGGACGGTGGTGCGGGCGCCGGTCGGCGCGACGGCTCAGCCGCGCTGCAGCAGCCGCATCATGTACTGGCCGTAGCCGCTCTTCAGCAGCGGCTGCGCGAGCTGCTCGAGCTGCGCGTCGTCGATCCAGCCGGCGCGCCAGGCGATCTCCTCCATGCAGCCGATCTTGAAGCCCTGGCGATCCTCGATCACGCGCACGTACTCGCTCGCCTGCATCATCGACTCGAAAGTGCCGGTGTCGAGCCATGCGACGCCGCGGTCGAGCACCTCGACCTGCAGGCGCCCCTCCTGCAGGTAGCGCTCGTTGATGCTCGAGATCTCGAGCTCGCCGCGGGCGCTGGGCCTGATCGACTTCGCGATCTCGACCACCTGGTTGTCGTAGAAGTAGAGGCCGGGCACGGCATAGCTGCTCTTCGGCTGCGCCGGCTTCTCCTCGATCGAGACCGCCCGCATCTGGTCGTCGAACTCGACGACGCCGTAGGCGCTCGGGTCGGCCACCTGGTAGGCGAAGACGAGGCCGCCGTCGACGTCGCGGTGCTGCCGCAGGCTCGAGCCCAGGCCCGTGCCGTGGAAGATGTTGTCGCCGAGCACGAGCGCGACTGACTCGCCGTCGAGGAACTCCTCGCCGATGATGAAGGCCTGCGCCAGCCCGTCGGGGCTCGGCTGCACGGCGTACTGGATGTCCATCCCGAGCGACGATCCGTCGCCCAGCAGCGCCTGGAACTGCTCGTTGTACTCCGGCGTCGTGATGACGAGCACCTCGCGGATGTCGGCCATCATGAGCGTCGACAGCGGGTAGTAGATCATCGGCTTGTCGAAGATGGGCATCAGCTGCTTCGAGATGCCCTTGGTGATCGGCCACAGCCTCGTGCCCGATCCTCCAGCCAGGATGATGCCGCGCATGCGCACTCCGTTTCGTCGTCGCTCGCCGCACCCGGCGGCTGAGACAGTCTAGTGCGCGGCTCCCGGCAGGCTTCGCGAGCGGTCGGCGATGATCCTCGCCCGCTCCTCCGGGCCGAGGCACGCAGCGACCGCCCGGTCGTTGCCGTCGCCGAAGACGTTGCCGATGTAGAGGCCGCCGCTCTGGGTGCCCGGCACGAAGGGGTAGTTCGCCGACTGCGGCCGCACCTGGACGGTGCGGAAGCCGCTCGCTACCGCCGTCGCGTGCAGCCACACGTCGTCCTGGTGGGGCGCGAGCGCGAGGAACCCGTCGCCGCGATCGCGCAGCGCGTCCACGAGCTGCGACGGCAGGAGCTGCCCGGAGACCGAGGTGCCGAACGCCGCGTAGCTGGGCACGACGTGCGCGATCGGCGTCCAGCTCAGGTAGCTGCCGATGCGATCGCCCTCCACGCTGACCTCGTGCGCGCGGTGCGCGATGACGGTCGTCGGATGCGCGGCAGCGGTCTCGAGCAGCTCGGCGAGCCACCCGTGCGGGTACAGCTGGTCGTCGTCGCTCGTGACCATCGGCAGCGCGTGCGAGGGCTCGCTGAGCGCGTGCGGGCGCCACTTCGTGTGGACGCCGAGGCCCGGGGCGACGTGGCGGACCTCGAGCCCCCGCCGCTCGAGGCGCGCGATGGAGCGCGGCAGCGTCGTGAGCGAGGGGTCGTCGAGCCAGAGGATGAGCCGCTGCGGTCGTCTGCTGCCGGCCGCGATCGACTCGAGCGCAGCCCAGGCGAAGGCGATCCGGGATGCGGTGGTCGTCATCACCACGACGGCGGGCGCGTCGCCCAGCACCGAGTCCCGCGAGCGCAGGTTGCGCTCGCGCAGCCGGGCGAGCCGACGCAGGGTCGCGAGATCGGGCCGGTCGTCGTAGCGGCCGGCTCCGACCCCTACGCCGAGCGCCCGCAGCGCCATCCGCTCGGCTCGCGCGCTGACCTTCCGAGCAGCACTGCCGAGCGCGCTCGGAAGGGCGCGGCTGAGCGAGTCTCGGGCGGCAGGCACAGCGGCACTCTACTCAGGGGGACAGCTCGAAACATTGCGCCCCGGGCACGGAGGCGACAGGATCAGGTGTTCCCCACCACGTTCGGAGCTCCACCGTGCCCACTCGAACTGCAGCGCGCCGCTGGCCGCGCATCCTTACCGCGGTCGCGCTGGTCGCCATCGCCACGATGCTCGCCCCCACCGCGCCCGCGCACGCCGTGCGAGAGGTCGATCGCGTCGCCGGCAAGGACCGATACTCCACGAGCGTCAACATGTCGCGCACGATCCCCGGTGCGACGGACACGGTCTTCCTCGTCTCCGGGGAGGACTACCCCGACGCGCTCGCCGCCGCCCCGGTGGTCGCCGCGGAGCGTGGTCGCATGCTGCTCACGACGCGACACCAGATCCCGGCGATCGTCCAGCAGGAGATCCGGCGGCTCGCCCCGGCCCACGTCGTGCTCGTCGGCGGGGAGCCGACGCTCTTCCCCCGGATCCAGGCCCAGGCCGCGGCGATGGCGCCCCGAGCCGAGATCGTGCGCATCGCCGGCACGAACCGCGTCGACACCGCGATGCAGCTGCTCGATCGCCTTCGAGGGCGGGCCTCCGCAGGCGTGGTCTGGGTGGCGAGCGGCCGCAACTTCCCGGACGCCCTCGCCGCAGGCGCGGTCGCCGCGCGCCAGGGCCACGGCCTCGTGCTCACCCTGGGCGCGAACGAGCAGTTCACGCGGCAGATCCAGGAGCGTCTGCCGGCCACGACCCGATACATCATCGTCGGATCGGCCGCGTCCGTCGACACCCGGGTCGAGGCGATGCTGCGGCAGACAGGCAGGGCGGTGGAGCGGATCGAGGGCCGCGACCGCTACGCGACCGCAGCCGCGGTCAACACCAGGTTCACCACCTCGACGTCGACGGGCCGCATCCTGCTCGCGAGCGGCGCCGGATTCCCCGACGCCCTCGGCGGCGCCGTCGTCTCGGGCCTCACCGGCAGTCCGCTCTACCTCACCACCCCCGCATGCGCCTCCGCGGACGCGGTGCTGTGGGACATGCGCCGCATCAGCGCCACCGGGGTGATCGCGCTGGGCGGCCTGCCGTCCGTGAGCACGACAGCTGCGCACCTGATCGGCTGCGGCCGCGAGACCGCACTCCAGGGGGTCGCCTCGCTCATCAACGTCGAGCGCGCTGCGCTCGAGGTGCCGGTCGACCCGCTGACGCGGCACTCGTGCCTCGACTCCGCGGCGCAGGGATGGGCCAACCACATGGCGTCCCGTCAGCTCGCGGGCACGGTGCACAACCCGAACCTCACCACGCACGCACGCGCGTGCGCCGTCCGGTCCTGGAGCGAGATCGTGGGCCGCACGGTCGGCGCGGAGGCGGATCCGCAGGCGATGGTGACGCGGTGGATGAACTCCGCCCCGCATGCGCGGATCATCGAGCGCGGATCCTTCGACCACTACGGCGTCGGCGTCGCCCGGTCGAGCACGGGATCCTGGTACTACGTCGTGGTCTTCGGGACCGTCTGAGCCTCGCGCGGCTCGGAGCGGGCCGCGCTAGATCGAGGGCACCTCGACCTGCGCGACGAAGCGGTCGACGAAGCGCTGCACGGACTCGATGAGGTCCCCGAAGGCGACCCCGGGCTCGTACCAGCTGCCCTGCGCCGAGATGATGAACGCCTGCGCCCCGCCCTGGGTCGCGAGCGCGAGCATCCCGAGCGCGACCACCGCGAGCACCACCGGGGCGAAGCGCGCGCGGCGGAGCGAGTCGGCGGCACCGTGCATCGCGAGCGCGGTGACCGCCACCACGGCGGGCAGCAGGTATCGCCCCTGCACGCCGTACGGCTCACCGAACGCGCGCCACTCCCCGTAGTTGTGCCAGAAGAGGAACAGGACGTAGACCGCGCTGGAGAGCACGAGCGGCAGCAGGGCGCGGCGGCGCGGGGCCGTCGGACCGGTCACGAGGGCGATCGCGAGCACGGAGATCACGGCGATCGGGATCGCGACCGTCACGACCGTGGAGACGAGCGGAGGCGCGTGCCAGAACCAGACCGCCTGCAGGTACAGCATGAGCCGCGGGACCCACACGTCGAAGAAGAACTCCGCCCCGTTGCCGACCGCGACCGGCAGGTCGGGGAAGGCCGCGTCCGCGACGCGGTTGCGCTCCCAGACGCCGTAGGTCGAGCATCGCAGCTCGTCGAGCACGGCAGCGCAGTCGGGCGACGGCGACCCGTAGGACAGCAGGTTGCCGACGTAGCGCTCGACGCACAGCGCGATGAGCACGAGCAGCGCGAGCGCGACCACGCCGAGCGCGATCCGGTGCGAGGTGCGGGACGGCATCCGCGGCAGCGAGCGGTCCCGCACGATCGCGATCACGATGAAGCCGAGCAGCACGAGGACGATCGGCGCCGCGTGGAACTTCGTCAGCACGGCCGCGAGGCCGAGAGCGACCGCGCCGAGCACGCCGATCCAGGTCAGGTGACGGCGGCCGTCGTCGCGTCTGGTGCACTGCCGCACGGTCACCCAGCCGCACGCCGCGACGAGCATGAGCATCGCGGAGTCGTAGTTGACCTGCGCCGCCAGGAACGGCGTGACGGGGAGCGCCGCATACGCGAGGCCCGAGAGGTTCGCGACGGTGCGCGAGACACCCGCGGCCCGCACCGCCTCGATCATGCACAGCAGCGCGATCGCGTGCATCGCGACGGTGAGCAGTCGCAGGATGACGATGCGGTCGAGGTCGCCGGCGCCCGCGTCCGCCATCCACCGATCCGGGAACGACATCACGAAGTGGTAGAGGTAGGAGTTGCTGCGGCTGATCGCGCCGACACCCTCCTGGGGGACGGTCTCCTCGAACCACGGCGCCGGGTGCCCGCCGTAGATGGCGATCGACTCGAGGTGCCACTGCTCGTCGAACACCATGCCGGCCCTGGCGATCACGGCGATCCATGCCGCGCCGAGGGCGAGCCACAGGACGATCGCCGCCGTCATCCACCGGCTGCCGATGCCTCTGAGCACCGCTTCCGCCGCGGCGACCGCGCGGTCGCCCGCGACGCGCATCCGTTCGAGAAGCACTGCCTCACCCCTGTCTCCGGGCGAAGCGCCCCTGGCAGTCTAGCGACCGCGCGCCCCCGCCAGCGGTAGGCTGGGGCCCCGTGAGACGGAACCCCGTGAAGCTGTTCATCCAGATCCCCTGCCTGAACGAGGAGCAGACGCTCCCGATGGTGCTCGAGACCATCCCCAAGGAGATCCCGGGTGTCGACGAGATCCACATCCTCATCATCGACGACGGTTCGAGCGACCGCACGGTCGAGGTTGCTCGCGCGCACGGAGTCCGCCACTTCGTCCGGCACCGCCGCAACATGGGGCTCGCGCGGTCGTTCCACGACGGCGTCGAGTATGCGCTGTCGCACGGCGCCGACATCGTCGTGAACACGGACGGCGACAACCAGTACCCGCAAGCGATGATCGGTGAGCTCGTGCAGCCCGTGCTGCGCGGCGAGGCCGAGATCGTGGTCGCCGATCGCCAGACGAAGACGATCGAGCACTTCTCGCCCTTCAAGAAGGCGATGCAGCGCTTCGGCAGCTGGGTGGTCAACCGCGCCGCGGGCACCGATCTCCCCGACGCCGCGAGCGGCTTCCGCGCCTACTCGAAGTACGCGCTGATCCGACTGAACATCGTCACGACCTTCAGCTACTGCATGGAGACGATCATCCAGGCGGGCAACAAGCGCCTGGCGATCACCTCGATCCCGATCACCACGAACCCCAAGACGCGCGAGTCGCGGCTCTTCAAGAACATCTGGCAGCACATGCGCGAGTCGGGCTTCGCGATCCTGCGGGCCTACTTCATGTACAAGCCGTGGGCGCTGTTCGCGACCCTCGGCGCGCTCTTCACGGTCGCCGGCGCCGTGCCCTTCGTGCGATACCTGGTGCTCATCCTGACGGGCACGCCCGGCAGCCACGTGCAGTCGCTGCTGCTCGGCGTGCTGCTGTTCGTCGGCGCGCTGCTGTCGTTCGCGCTGGGTGCGATCGCCGACCTCACGCGCATCACGAGATCGCTGCAGGAGGATTCGCTCGAGCTCGACAAGCTCGACCGCTACGGCGCGACGCGCAACTGGGTCACGGAGGCCACCGCGCCCGAGCAGGACGCGACCGCGGCGTGAAGGAGCGGCTCGCCCGCGCGCGGGCCATGCTCACGCGGCTGGCGGGGAGCCCGCCGGCCCGCTGGGTGGGGCGCCACAAGCGAGCGCTGGCCATCGCGGTGCTGGTGCTCGTGGCCGGCTTCATCGCGATCTACGTCGCGGTACGACCCGAGATCATCGGCGAGGTGCTGGCGGTGGGGCCCGCCGCACTCGCCTGGCTCGCGGCGCTCTACGCCGTCATCGTCGCCACCCACTGGATCATCCTGATCCTGACCGTGCGCTGGTGCGCCGCCAGGATCGGGGGCCGAGAAGGACTCCTGCTGACCGTCTACTCGACGGTCGCGAACTTCTTCGGGCCGCTCCAGAGCGGGCCGGGCGTGCGCGCCGCCTACCTCAAGGCGAAGGTGGGGGTGCGACTGCGCGACTTCACCTTGGCGACGATGGTCTACTACCTGGCGTTCGGCGCCGTGAACGTCTCGCTGCTCTTCGCCCGCACGCTGCCGTGGCTCACGATGCTCGGCCTCATCGTCACGGTGGCGGTCATCGGCGTGGTCGCCTGGCGGTCGGGAGCAGGCCGACGCGTGACCACCGCGCTGATCGCAGCCGTCACCGCCGTGCAGGCGCTGCTCATGGCGGCCGTCTACTTCGTCGAGCTCAACGCGATCGCGGGACCCGGCGCCGATGCGCTCCAGAGCCTCGTCTACAGCGCGTCCGCCAACCTGTCGCTCTTCGTCTCGATCACCCCGGGCGCCATCGGCTTCCGCGAGGCGTTCCTCGGCTTCGCGCAGACGCTCCACGGGGTGGGCTTCGACGCGATCGTCGCTGCCGGCATCGTCGATCGCGCGTTCTACGTGCTGTTCCTCGGCGTGCTCTTCCTGCTGTCGAGCCTGTTCAACCTGCGGGCGATGTTCTCAGGCCCGGCGCAGCGCAGCGATGTCGGCGAGCGCGGCACCGAGAGCGCGGGCGATCCGCGGGCGTGACCAGAGCCGCTCGAAGAGCGCTCGGCCGCGCTCCCCGACCTGCGCGAGCTGCCTGGGGTGATCTGCCGCCCACTCACATGCCTCCGCGACCGCGCGGGCGTCGCGCTGCGGCACGACGAGCGCGTCGCGTCGATCGCTGAACACCCCGCTCTCGAGGTTCTCGCCGACGAGCGTCGGCACTGCGGAGGCGAGGAACTGGTAGGTCTTGCCGGTGATGACGTAGCGGCTCTGCACGGTGCCGCCCAGCGGACCGCCGATGGCGAGGCCGGTGGTCGAGAAGAGCGCGGGCAGCTGCTCGTACGGCACCCAGGACCGGTAGTCGATGCGAGCACCGCGCGCGACCGCGTCGTCCACGAGCGCCCTGGCGTCGTCGTCCCCGCCGACGACGTCGAACACGATGTCCTCGCGCTCGGCCAGCAGCACCGCCGCGTCCAGCAGCACGTCGAGGCCGTGCAGCGGCAGCATCGAGCCGTAGTAGAGCACCCGGAGGGGCGATGCGGGCTCCCGCGGCGCAGGGGCGAAGGTCGCCTCATCGGTGCCGACCGGCACGACCGACCAGAGGGTGCGCGGCAGCGCCATGAGACCAGCAGCGTGGTCGGCGTGGGACGCGGTGTCGGCGAGCACCCTGGCGCACCGCTGCATCAGCAGCCGGAAGGCGGCCCGCAGCGCGCGAGCCGGCACACCGCCTGCCCGCAGCTTCCCGTGCTCCTCGACGAACCACTCGACGGGGTTGATGAACTCGTCGTAGATCACGGGCCTGCGCCCGGCGAGCGCGAGCACCGCCGGCAGGATCTCGAACGCCCGGAAGGTGACGATGTAGGCATCCGGCCGATCGCGGCGCACGCGCCACAGCTGGGCGAGCACCTCCGGGTAGCGGCGCACGCCCGTCGAGCGATTCTTCACGACGACGACCTCGTGGCCGAGGTCCGCCACCGCGTCGCGGAGCGTGATCGCCCGCACGTAGTCGGGCTGTCGGTAGCACGTCACGACGGCGATCCGGAGCACGCGGCTTCCTTCCGATCAGGGATGCTCGGGTCAGGCTAGTCGAGGTTCGGCGGGTAGGCTCGGAGGCCGGCTCGGAGGTCGCCTGAGGAGAGGTTCCGCACCAATGCACGCAGGGGATCAGACGGGTTCGCCCGATCGCCGCGTCCTCGTGCTGCTGGCGACCCACAACGGCGCCGCGTACCTCGAGGAGCAGGTCGGGAGCATCCTCGCGCAGCGCGACGTCGCCGTGCGGCTGGTCGTCTCCGACGACGCCTCCTCCGACGGCACGGGCGAGCTGCTCGCGGCCATGGCCAGCGACTCCCGCGTGACGATCCTCCCGGCCGGGCGGTTCGGCACCCCGCAGGCGAACTTCCTCCGCCTGCTCCGCGAGGCGCCCCTCGACGGCGCGGACGCCGTCGCCTTCGCCGACCAGGACGACGTCTGGCACGCCGACAAGCTCAGCCGCCAGCTGGGCCTGCTCGATCGCCTCGGCGTCGACGCCGTGTCCTCCAACGTGGTCGCCTTCTGGGAGCGGCCCGACGGCGGTCGGCGCACCGAGCTCATCGACAAGGCGCAGCCGCAGGTCGCGCTCGACTACCTGCTCGAATCGGCCGGGCCGGGGTGCACCTTCGTCATGACGCCGCGCGCCGTCGCGGGCATCCGCGCCGGGCTCGAGCACCTGCGCGACGACGACCTCGTGCCGCACGACTGGCTCGCCTACGCCATCGTGCGCGCGAGTGGCGGCCGCTGGCACATCGACGCCGAGCCGACACTGGACTACCGCCAGCACGGCGCCAACGCCACCGGCGCGAACCGCGGCCTGCGGCAGGCCACCACGCGCTTCCGCCGGCTCGAGTCGGGCCACTACCGCGCGCAGTGCGCCGCTGTCGCGCGCCTCTGCGCCGCCGTCGCCGACGACGCGCAGCGGCCCAGGCTCGAGCGCATCGCGCCGCTCTTCGAGCGCACCGACCTCGGCTCGCGCCTCGCGCTGCGACGCCTCGCCGGCGAGCTGCGCCGCGAGGTGCGCGAGCGACGCCTGCTGCGCAAGGCGCTGCTGCTCGGCGTCTGGTGAGGCGACGGCGCTGAGGCCGCGAGCGACACCGCTCCCCCGCGCCCGCCGGTGGCCTGCGCGTCCTCCCTGGCTCCAGCTCGACGCCGACTAGAGTCAGCACTCCCGCCCGTCGACCGAAAGGCCTCCTGCTCCGTGAAGATCCTGGTCACCGGCGGCGCCGGCTTCATCGGATCCACCCTCGTCAGGATGGTGCTCGACGACCGGCTCCCCGGCCTCGAGGGCGCATCCGTCACCGTGCTGGACGCCCTGACGTACTCGGGCAACCGCGCGAACCTCGCCGACGTCGAAGCGCATCCGCACTTCGCCTTCGTGCACGGCGACATCCGCGACACCGGCCTGCTCGATCGTGTGCTGCCGGGTGTCGACGCGGTCGTGCACCTCGCCGCCGAGAGCCACGTCGACCGCTCGGTGCTGGACGCCTCGATCTTCGTCGAGACGAACGTGGTGGGCACGCAGCGCCTGCTCGACGCCGCCCTGCGCCACGGCGTGCGCCGCTTCGTGCACATCTCGACCGACGAGGTCTACGGCTCGATCGAGCGGGGCTCGTGGGCAGAGCACGACCCGCTCGAGCCCAACAGCCCCTACTCCGCCTCGAAGGCGGGCAGCGAGCTCCTCGCGCGCAGCTACCACCGCACGCACGGGCTGGACGTGCGCATCATCCGCTCCTCCAACTGCTACGGGCCCTTCCAGTTCCCCGAGAAGCTCGTGCCGCTGTTCGCCACCAACCTGATCGATGGCCTCCCGGTGCCGCTCTACGGCGACGGCGAGAACGTGCGCGACTGGCTGCACGTCGACGACCACTGCCGCGGCATCGCGCTGGTGCTAACAGGGGGCCGGCCGGGCGAGGTGTACAACCTCGGCGGTGGCACCGAGCTCTCGAACCGCGAGCTCACCGCCATGCTGCTCGAGGCGACCGGCTCCGACGAGTCGGCGATCCAGCAGGTGGCAGACCGCAAGGGCCATGACTTCCGCTACTCGGTCGACACCGCGAAGATCGCCGACGAGCTGGGCTTCGCGCCGCAGATCCCGTTCGCGCAGGGCCTCGCCGAGGTCGTGCAGTGGTATCGCGACCACCGCTCGTGGTGGGAGCCCCTGAAGGAGCGTGCTGCCCTGTGACCGACGCGACGTCGACCCTCGCGACCGACGATGGCGGGCGCCTGACCGTCGTGCTCGACGAGGTCGCCGAGCGGTCGCGCACCATGGTGGGGCGCTATGCGGCCGAGCTCACCCGGGGGCTGATCGCCACCGCGCCGGAGGGCTTCGGCGTCGCTGCCCTGTCGCCCAAGATCTCGACCTCGCGCGAGGCGCGCCTGCGCGAGCAGGTGCCGGGGCTCACCGACCTGCGGCAGACCGCGATCTCGGCGCGCGAGCTGCGCGAGGCGTGGCTGCACACGATCACGACCATCCCCGTTCGCGGCCTCGTGCACGCGACGAGCCTGATGGCGCCGCTCGTGCGCGAGCCCGAGCCGGGCGACCAGGTGACGGTCACCGTGCATGGCCTGCAGTCGTTCTCCGACCGCAGCGAGCGCAAGCAGCGGTGGTTCGACCGCGCGCTCAAGCGCGCCCTCGCCCGCGCCGACGGCATCGTCGTGCCCACCACCGCCGTCGCCGAGGACCTCGGCCTCCTCGCCGATGTCGCGAGCCGGGTGCGCGTGGTGCCGCCGGCGCCGTCCGCGACGCTCCTCACCGCCTCCGCCACCCCGCCGGCGCGCGAGCTGCACCTGCCGGACGAGTACGTGCTCGCGCTCACGCAGCCGGGTGGCCGCGGCCAGGCCCAGCGCCTGGTCGAGACCATCGCGAGCGCGCAGATGCCGGATGTGCGGGTCGTCATCGCGGGACCCGTCGAGTGGGGCGAGACCCGGCTCGCGGGGCTCGCGGTGGAGGCGGGCATCCCGGCCGGCCGCATCGTCATGCTCGGCGAGCTGGGCGACGCCGACCTCGCCGTCGTGCATCGTCGCGCGCTCGCGCATCTGCACGCGTGGGAGCAGGATGCGCTCGGGCTCTCGCTGCTCGACGCGGCCGCGCTCGGCACGGTCACGGTGCACCCCTCGACCCGCTCGCTCGACGAGATCGCGGGCGGCGCGAGCGTGCCCGTCGAGGGCGGCACGCACGAGCTCGCGTCGGCACTGGCGGGGCTGCTCGGCGACGAGGCGCAGCGCGACAGCCTGCGCCTGCACGCGCAGGACCGCGCGCAGGCCTTCACCTGGGAGGGCGCCGCGCGCCAGGTCTGGCAGCTGCACGCCGAGATGTAGGCCTGCGGTGCGGGCGCCGGCGCAGCCGCACCCCGCAGCTCGAGCAGCGCGCGGCCCCCCGCAGGTCGAGGAGTGCGCGGCCCAGCCGCACCCCGCAGGTCGAGGAGCGCGCGGCGCAGCCGCACGCGTCACGAGACCGCAGCAGCGCTGCGCGCCGCGGCCTCCTCGAGCTGCGTCACGGTGCGGGCGCCGGGCTCTCCGTCGAGGCCGTCAGCGCAGCCGCCTCGGCGAGCGCCTGCTGCACCATCGCGTGGATCTGGTCGAAGTCGGGGTTCCCCGTGTCCACGCCGGAGGTCGGCACCAGCTCGAGGTTCGTGATCGGCAGCTCGCGCGTCTCGAGCGCCAGCTCCGACAGCGGCCCGACCATCGCCTGCGGGATGTCGGTGTCCACGAGGTTCTGGCCGGCTGCCGAGAGCTCGCCGTACTTCGTCAGCAGCGTCTGCGGGGTGAACTGCGCGATGATCGCCTCCTGCACCAAGCGCTGCCTCGCCATGCGGTCGTAGTCGGAGGTGCCGGTGCGGCTGCGGGCGTACCAGAGGGCGGTCGGGCCGTCCATGCGCTGCAGTCCCGGCGGGATGTAGCCGAAAGGCTCGGCGCCCTCGACGCCGAGCGCGACCTCCGTGGGCACGTCGATCTCGACGCCGCCGAGCGCATCCACCACATCTTCGAAGCCGTGCATGTCGACGGCGACGTAGAACTGCACCGTGAGCCCGGTGACGCCCTCCACTGCGTCGCGGGTCGCCTCGATGCCTGGGCTCGAGCCGCTCTCCTCCGCGTCCGGGTAGAGCTCGGGGTGTTCCTCGCCATAGGTGAAGGAGCCGTTGAGCATGCAGTCGCTCGACTCGCAGTCGAAGCCGTTCGGGAACGGCCCCCACATCGGCGAGCCCTCCGAGAAGGGGGCGTTGCGCAGGTTGCGGGGCACGCCGACCATGGTCGCCGCACCGCTCTCGGCGTTGACCGCGATCACGGTCATCGAGTCGGGGCGCGTGCCCATGCGATCCTCGCCGGCGTCGCTGCCGAACAGCATGAAGGTGTAGTGGCCGTCGATCGGCTCGACCGTTGGCCCGGCGAAGTCGAACAGGCTCGACACCAGACCGCGGGATGCGTCGACCAGGGATGCGCCGTAGCCGGCGAGCGCGGCGGGCCCGAGGGTCGCGACGATCGAGACGATCGCGATCGCCGCTCGACCGCGCCCGGCCACCTTCGGCAGTCGCGCGAGTCGCAGCGTGTCGAAGCCCAGCACGAGCCAGAGCACGGCGTAGGCGATGAGCAGCACCTCGATAGCGACGAGGCCGATCGAGTTGGCGACCATCGTCAGGAGCGCCGTGCGCCACGCGATCCAGAGGAGGCCGGCGAGCAGTGCCAGCACGACGAGCGTCGCCGTCGCCGCGATGCCGAAGCGGCCGAGCCGCCGGTTGCCCGCCAGCACCTGGGCGCTGCCCGGCAGCAGGAAGCCGACGGCGACGAGCCACCAGCCGCGCCGCTGCATGAGCTCCGGGCTGCCGGAGTCGGGGCTGCGAAGCGGCGTGCCGACCTCGAGCAGCGTCATGCGCCCGTCGCCGGGCGGTCAGCGGCGCCGTCGCCCACGCGGTCGCGCAGGGCCCGGGCCTTCTCGCCCACCTGCCGCTCGAGCGCGGCGGCGTAGTCGTCCAGGCGAGCACCGAGCTCGGCGTCGAAGGCACCGAGGATGCGCGCGGCGAGGATGCCGGCGTTCTTGGCCCCGCCGATGGAGACGGTCGCCACGGGGATCCCGGCGGGCATCTGCACGATCGAGAGGAGGCTGTCGAGGCCGTCGAGGCGCTGGAGCGGCACGGGCACGCCGATCACCGGCAGGCGCGTCATCGAGGCGACCATGCCGGGCAGGTGGGCGGCTCCCCCTGCGCCCGCGATGATGACGCGGATCCCGCGCTCGGCCGCGCCGTGCGCGAACTCCACCATCTTCTGCGGGGTGCGGTGCGCCGAGACGACGTCGACCTCCGACGCGACGCCGAGCTCATCGAGGACGGCCCTGGCCGCCTCCATGACCCGCCAGTCCGAGTCGGAGCCCATGATGATGCTGACCTGCGCTGCCATGCCGTCCAGGGTACGGCGGCTCCCTATGGCCGCCGACCGCCCCTCGCCAGCGTCGGTGCGGCTCACGCGTCGAAGTGCGCGCCCGCGGCGCGCGCGCGGTAGGCGACCTCGTCCATGTCGTCGCCGACCGCGGTCACGTGGCCGACCTTCCGGCCCGGGCGCGCCGCCT
Source organism: Agrococcus sp. Marseille-P2731 (assembly GCF_900117395.1). Taxonomy (GTDB): domain Bacteria; phylum Actinomycetota; class Actinomycetes; order Actinomycetales; family Microbacteriaceae; genus Agrococcus. The sequence goes on from NZ_FPEG01000003.1 coordinate 258,821, forward strand.
TGGCGTACGAGTGCACCTTCACGTCCGGATGCGCCGCGAGCGCCGACGGGTAGCGGTCGGCCATCGAGCCGGAGGCCGGCCCTCCGATGACGTTCACCATGACCGCCGCGGGCGCCACGAGCGCCGTCGAGCCGAGCGGCAGGTCGAGCACCGCGCGCACGTGCTGCTCGAACTGGCTGGTGATGGCGCCGTCGATGGTCCAGTGGCCCGAGTTGTGCGGTCGCATGGCGAGCTCGTTGACGAGCACGCGGCCGTCGCTCGTCTCGAACATCTCGATCGCGAGCACGCCGGTGACGGCGATGCCGTCGGCGACGGTGCGCGCGAGGTCGTCCACGATCGGCTGGATGCCCGCGGCGTGCGGCGCCGGCGCCAGCACCTCGACGCAGATCCCGTCCCGCTGCACCGTCTGCACGAGCGGCCACACCACGACCTCCCCGGAGGGGCGGCGCGCGATCACCTGCGCGAGCTCGCGCCGGAACGGCACGAGCTCCTCGACGAGCAGCCGCGGCCCGCCCGCAGCGGCGCCCTCGAGCCAGTCGCGGGCCTCGTCGACCGAGCGCACCACGCGCACGCCCTTGCCGTCGTAGCCGCCGGTCGCCGTCTTCACGACGCCGACCCCGCCGTGGTCGGCGAGGAACCGCTCGAGGTCCTCCGCCGCATCCACCGCCGCCCAGTCGGGCTGCGGCACGCCCAGCTCGGCCATGCGCCGCCGCATCTCGCGCTTGTCCTGCGCGAAGCGCAGCGCGTCGGGGCCGGGGTGCACGGCCACGCCGGCATCGACGAGCGCGCGCAGCACCTCCTGCGGCACGTGCTCGTGGTCGAAGGTCACGGCGTCGACGCCTTCGGCGAAGGCGAGCACGACGGATGCGTCGCGGTAGTCACCGATGTCGGTGGCCGCGAGCGAGGCGGACATGCCCTCGAACTCTGCGAGCACCCGGATCTCGATGCCGAGCGCGACCGCGGCGGGGATCATCATGCGCGCGAGCTGCCCGCCACCGATCACCCCGAGGATCATGCCGACGGCTCCGAGGCGAGGGCGCCGGAGGCGGGCGCCGTGTCGGGCCGCCCGAGGCCGATGACCTTGAAGCCGGCGGCTGCCCAGCGCTTCGCGTCGAGCGTGTTGCGCCCGTCGACGATGACGCGCGCCTCGGTCTGCGCGGCGACCGCCACCGGGTCGAGGTCGCGGAACTCCTGCCACTCCGTGCCGAGCGCGAGCACGTCGGCGCCGCGGATCGCTTCCTCGACCGACGCGGCGATCGTGAGCGTCGGCACCGAGCGCAGCGCCGTCTCCCCGGCCTCCGGGTCGTAGCAGGTCACGACGCGGCCCTGCTCCTGCAGGCGCCGCGCCACGTCGATCGCGGGCGAGTCGCGCACGTCGTCGCTGTTGGGCTTGAAGGCCAGCCCGAGGAGCGCGACGCGGTCGCCGCCGACGCGGGCCAGCTCGCCGTCGATGAGCTCGACCATCCGGTCGCGGCGGCGCAGGTTGATCTGGTCGACCTCGCGCAGGAACCCGAGCGTCTGCTCGTGCCCGAGCTCGGTGGCGCGCGCCTGGAACGCCCGGATGTCCTTCGGCAGGCATCCGCCGCCGAAGCCCAGTCCCGCGTTCAGGAAGCGGCGGCCGATGCGCGCGTCGAGCCCGATCGCGTCGGCCAGCTGCGTCACGTCGGCGCCCACGGTCTCGGAGAGCTCCGCCATCGCGTTGATGAACGAGATCTTCGTGGCCAGGAACGCGTTGGCGCTCACCTTGACGAGCTCGGCGGTCGCGAAGCTCATCACCAGCCGCTCCGTGCCGCGCGCCAGGATCGCCGCGTAGACGGCATCGAGGGCGGCGACGGATGCCTCGTCACCGTCGGCGACGCCGTAGACCAGGCGGTCGGGCGCGAGGGTGTCCTCGACCGCGAAGCCCTCGCGCAGGAACTCGGGGTTCCAGGCGAGCGTCGCGCCGGTCGGGGCGATGAGCTCGGCCAGCCGCTGCGCCGTGCCGACCGGCACGGTCGACTTGCCGGCGACGAGCGTGCCGGGAGCGAGGTGCGGCAGGAGCGAGGCGATGGCTGCGTCGACGTAGGTGAGGTCGGCGGCATCGGAGCCTGCGCGCTGCGGTGTGCCGACCGCGACGAAGACCACGTCGCTGCCCGCCGCCTCGGCGACGTCGGCGGTGAAGCGCAGCGTCCCTGCATCCACGCCTGCCCGGAGCAGCTCAGGCAGGCCCGGCTCGAAGAAGGGCGGCTCGCCGCGGCGCAGCCGCTCGATCTTCGCCTCGTCGATGTCGATGCCGATGGTCTCGTAGCCGAGGGACGCCATCGCTGCGGCGTGCACGGCACCCAGGTACCCGCAGCCGATCACGGCGATCTTCATGTGAGCTCCTCTTCGTGCGCCCGCGGGCGCGGTGGGTGGATCAGGCGCCGAGGCCTGCGTGGGGGAAGCCGGCACCGGGGTGGCCGGCGGCGGAGGGGATCGCGCCGCGCGCGCTCAGCTGCTCGGAGAGCATGCGCTGCACGAGCGAGGCGACCGGCACGTCCTGCAGCACGACGGCGCGGTCGCCGCCGGTCGACAGCAGCACGTCCCCGGCGCCGAACAGCGCCTGGAGCCCGCGTCGCCGCACGGTCACGTCGTGGACGCGCGCGAGCATCGTCTCGCGACGCGTGCCGCCGAAGCCGGTGCGGATGATGACGCGCTCGGTCGTGAAGGTGAAGCCGCGCGACAGCCACGCGAGCGTCGGCACCACGGTGAGCAGCACCACCACGATCGCGAGCACGGTCAGCACCGCGGTGTTCCAGAGCGCCCAGTCGACGGTGTCGAGCAGCAGCATCGCGAGCCCGGCGCAGAGCCAGAGCACCAGCACGGGCACGACGAGGGCGCGCCCATGCGGTCGCATGCGCGCGATGACTCGCTCCTCGCCGGCTGGCACCCGACGATTCTCCCCCATCAGCGCACGTGCACGACGTCACCGACCCGCACGTCGACGATTTGTCCCTCGTGCTCCACGCGCAGCTCGCCCATCGGCCCGAGGCCCACGGCGCGCCCGAGCAGCTCGCCGTCGGGCAGCTCCACGCGCACGTCTCGCCCGATCGTCACGAGCCTGGCGGCCACCGCCTCGCGGAGGCGCTCGCCGCCGAGCGCCGGCAGCAGGGCGTCGAGCGAGCGCAGCATGTGCCAGAGCACGGCATCGCCGAGCACCGCGGCCGTGCCCTCCGCCCCCTCGAGCGTGAGCGAGGTCGCGGTCGCGGTCGGCAGCTCCTCGTGCTCGAGCGTCAGGTTGACGCCGAAGCCCACGGCGACCGCGTTCCTGCGCCGCTCGCAGAGCACGCCGGCGACCTTCCGGCCGTCGACGAGCACGTCGTTCGGCCACTTGAGGCCCGCTCTGTCGCCGACGAGGGTGCGCAGCGCGTCCGCGAGCGCCAGGCCCGCCGCGAGCGGCATCCAGGCCACCGCGTCCTCGCGCATCCGCCTGGTGTGCACCAGCACGGTCGCGGCGAGGCACTTGCCCGGCGGGCTCACCCACTCGCGCCCGAGCCTGCCGCGACCCGCGCGCTGGTCGAGCGTCGCCCAGGTGGTGAGGTGGCCGGCGCGCTCGTCGACCGCGTCGAAGGTCGAGGCGACGGTCTCGAGCTCGACGATGGGAGCGATGCGGGCGGCGCCGGGGAACAGCATCCCCACAGGCTAGGGCGCTCGGCCGCGCCTCGCCCGCAAGCGAGCGACGACGGCACCGTCGCTCGGAGATGGAGAGGATCACCACCGTTCCGCGGCGAGACGCTGTGGGAGTCCACAAAGGCCGAGCATGCGGCGGCGTCTAGAGTGGCATCCGTGACCGACGAGACCGTGACCGAGGGCAACAGCGCGTCTGACGACTCCGCGGCCGCAGCCCCCATGTCCACCACCGCCGACCGCATCGCGGATCTGCGGGTGCGCCACAGCGAGGCGGTGACCGACAAGGAGGCCCGCGCGAAGGAGCGCCAGGGCGCCAAGGGCAAGAAGACCGCGCGCGAGCGCATCGAGCAGTTCGTCGACCAGGGCTCGTTCGTCGAGTTCGACGCCTACGTGCGCCACCGCACGACCGCGTTCGGCATGGAGAAGAACCGGCCGTACGGCGACTCGGTGGTCACGGGCATCGGCACCGTCCACGGCCGGCGGGTCGCGGTCTACTCGCAGGACTTCACGACCTTCGGCGGCTCGCTCGGCGAGGTCGCCGGCGAGAAGATCACGAAGATCCAGGAGTACGCGATGAAGGTGGGCGTGCCCATCGTCGGCATGCTCGACTCCGGCGGCGCGCGCATCCAGGAGGGGGTGGTCGCGCTCGGCAAGTACGGCGAGATCTTCCGCAACAACACCGCCGCATCCGGCGTCATCCCCCAGATCTCGATCATCATGGGCCCGGCCGCCGGCGGCGCCGTCTACTCGCCCGCGCTGACCGACTTCGTGATCATGGTCGACAAGTCGAGCCACATGTTCGTCACCGGCCCCGACGTCATCAAGACGGTCACGGGCGAGGAGGTCGGCTTCGAGGAGCTCGGTGGCGGACGCGCGCACAACACCGTCTCCGGTGTCAGCCACTACCTGGCCGCCGATGAGGACGACGCGCTCGACTACGTGCGGGCGCTGCTGGCCTACCTGCCCGACAACAACCAGGCAGAGGTCCCCGCCTACGACCACAGCGCCGAGCGCGTCGTCAACGACGCCGACCGCCGCCTCAACACGATCATCCCCGACTCGCCGAACCAGCCCTACGACGTGCTCGCCATCATCGAGACGCTCATGGACGACCGCGAGTTCTTCGAGGTGCAGCCGCTCTACGCGCCCAACATCGTGATCGGCTTCGGGCGGCTCGAGGGCCGCACGGTCGGCGTGATCGCCAACCAGCCGAACGCGATGGCCGGCACGCTCAACATCGAGGCCGGTGAGAAGGCCGCGCGCTTCGTGCGCTTCTGCGACGCGTTCTCGATCCCGATCCTCACGGTCGTCGACGTGCCCGGCTACCTGCCCGGCACCGACCAGGAGTGGTCGGGCGTGATCCGCCGCGGCGCGAAGCTGCTCTACGCCTACGCCGAGGCGACCGTGCCGATGGTCACCGTCATCACCCGCAAGGCCTACGGCGGCGCCTACATCGTGATGGGCTCGAAGCAGCTCGGCGCCGACATCAACGTCGCGTGGCCCTCCGCAGAGATCGCCGTCATGGGCGGGCAGGGCGCTGTCAACATCCTCTACCGCAACGAGATCAAGCGGGCGGAGGCGGACGGCGACGACGTCGCGGCCGTGCGCCAGCGGCTCGCGAGCGAGTACACCTACAACGTCGCCTCGCCCTTCCTCGCCGCTGAGCGCGGCGAGCTCGACGGCATCATCGAGCCGGCCGAGACGCGCGTCATGATCACGCGGGCCTTCCGATCGCTGCGCACCAAGCGCGTGCAGCGGCCGGAGCGCAAGCACGGCAACATCCCGCTGTGATGCGTCCCACGACATGGCCCGTGACGCGATGACGACCTCGAGCCGCCCGGCGCACGCCGACGCATCCGAGCCCCTCATGCACGTCGTCTCGGGCGCACCCACCGCGCAGGAGCAGGCCGCGGTCGAGGCCGTGCTCGTCGGGCTCGCCGAGGAGTGGGCCGAGACGAAGCACCGCCGCGTGCTCGACACCGAGAGCGAGTGGCAGGCGAAGACGCGGCTCCCCTCCGGCGCGCGCTGGAAGCGCGACTGACAGCAGACACCGGGCTCCGCCTCGCTAGCATCGCGGCATGGTGAGGCTGCGCAAGGCGCGTCCGGGCACGGATGCGGGGATCCGGCGACGCAGGTCGGGTCGCGGGTGGTCGTACGCGCACGACGGCGGGCGGAAGGTCTCTGCCGAGGACCGCGAGCGCGCCGAGACGCTCGCGGTGCCGCCTGCCTGGCGGGACGTGTGGATCGCGGCGGACCCGCTCGCGCACATCCAGGCGATCGGCGTCGACGACGCGGGTCGCACGCAGTACCGCTACCACCCCGAGTGGCGCGAGCGACGCGACCGCGCCAAGCACGAGCGCGCCCTCGACCTCGCCGAGGCCCTGCCGTCGCTGCGCCGCCGGGTGACGCGCGACCTCGCGCTCGAGGGACTGCCGCGCGAGCGCGTGCTCGCCGCGGCGCTGCGCATGCTCGATGCCGTCGCGATCCGCGCGGGCGGCGACACCTACGCGCAGGAGCGCGGCTCGCGCGGCCTCATGACGCTGCTGTGCCGCCACGCGACGGTCACGGGCGACGCCGTGCGCCTGCGCTTCCCTGCCAAGTCGGGCCAGCGCTTCGACGTGACGATCGACGACGCACCGCTCGCGGGCTGCATCGACGAGCTGCGCTCGGGGCGCTCTGGCCGCTCGCGGCTGCTCGCCTGGCGCGACTCCGCCGGCGTGCACGCGCTGCGCGACGTCGACCTCAACGCCGCGGTGCGCGAGGCGACCGGCGGCGAGTTCACGGCGAAGGACTTCCGCACGCTGCACGGCACGCTCGTCGCCGCCGACTCGCTCGCCCGCGCCCGCGAGGTGGGCTCGGAGACCGCGCGGCGCCGGGCGGAGCGCGCCGCGGTGCTCGCGGTGGCCGAGGCCCTCGGCAACACCCCCGCCGTGGCCAAGTCGAGCTACATCGATCCCGAGGTGTTCGCGCGCTTCGAGGCCGGCGCGACGATCGGGCTGCGCGGCTCGCGCGAGCGCGCGCTGCTCGATCTGCTGCGATGAGCGCCGCGGGTGCTGGAGCGGGCCCGGTTGACGGCGGCCGCGCCTCGCCGCGCATGCACGCCGTCGTCTCGGGCGCCGGCGTCGCCGGGCTCGCGCTGGCCGGCCGGCTGGCGCTCGACGGGTGGAGCGTCGAGGTGGTGGAGCGCGCTGCCGCGCCCCGCGCATCCGGGTATCTCGTGGACTTCTTCGGGCCGGGCTTCGACGCGGCCGAGCGCATGGGCCTGCTGCCGGGGCTGCGAGCGCGCGCCGAGTCGTTCGAGGAGCTGCGCAGCGTCGACGCCGTCGGGCGGGTGCGGGCGCGACTGCCGATCTCGCTCGTCGAGCGGGCGGTGCAGGGGCGCTCCCTGACGATCCTGCGGCCGCAGATCGTGGCGGCGCTCTCCGAGGCACTGCCTGGTGCGGTGCGGATGCGCTGGGGCACGCAGGTCGAGGCGGTGCACGACGACGGCACCGCCGCGCACGTGCTGCTCTCGGACGGCGAGCGCGTGGCAGCCGACCTGCTGGTGGGCGAGGACGGCGTCGGGTCCCGAGTGCGACAGCTCGTGTGGGGCCCGGCGCGCGGCTTCGTGCGCCCGCTCGGCGAGCTGACCGCTGTCGCGTGGATCGGCGACGACGGGCGGCTGCACGATGACCTGGGCGGCAAGGTGGCGATGCAGCTCGAGCAGGATCGGCAGCTCGTCGTCGCGCCGCTCGGCGAGACGGAGGTGACCGGCTTCGCGGTGCTGCGGGGCGTGGGCGCCGCCGACGCCCGCGGGGCGATCCGAGGGATGGGCGCGCTCGGGCGGCGGGCGGTGCAGGGCGTCCGCGATCCCTACGTCGATGCGGTCGCGCAGACGGTGGTCGAGCCCTGGGTGCGCGGCCGCGTGGTGCTGCTCGGCGATGCGTGCGCCGCCGTCTCGCTGCTCGCCGGGCAGGGCGCGTCGCTGGCCATCGCGGGCGCGGAGCGGCTCGCGGAGGAGCTGGCCTTCGCACGGCACCCGAGCGACGTGACGGCCGGCCTCGCCGCCTTCGAGCGCGACTGGCGGCCGGTGATCGAGCGCGAGCAGGCGCGCGGTCGCCGCGCGCAGGCGACCTTCGCGCCCCACACCCGGCTCGAGGTCGAGGCGCAGCGCGCGGTCTGGCGAGCGGCGGCCCTCCCGGGCGTCGCGCACCTCGTCGCGCGCGCGGCCGGCGGCATCACGAAGCCGCGCTGACGAGCAGCGCGTCGCGGCTCAGCTGCGGCGGAAGGCCGCGACCGCCTCGACGTGGTGCGTGTGCGGGAAGAGGTCGAAGGCCTCGAGCGAGTCGATGCTCCAACCCCGCTCGCCCAGCAGCTTCGCGTCGCGCGCGAGCGCCACCGGGTCGCACGCGACGTAGACGATCTGCGCGGGCGAGAGCTCGACCAGCTGCTCGATCACGTCGCGCCCGGCGCCGACGCGCGGCGGGTCCAGCACGACGAGCCCGTTCGCGAGCCGCTCGCGATCCTGCTTGCTCGCCCGGCTGCCCAGCTCGCGCAGCCAGCGATCCACGCGCCCGGTCTCGGCGTTCGCGCCCAGCCACTCCGCCAGGTTCTCGGAGGCGTGATCGGTCGCCACCTCGTCGCCCTCGACGCTCGTGACGCGCGTGCGCTCGCCCAGCACCTCGGCGATGGTGGTCGCGAAGAGCCCGACGCCGCCGTAGAGGTCGAGCGACCAGCCCGCGGGGTCGACGCGAGCGACGTCGATGACGCGCCGCACCGCATCCGTCAGCACCCCCGGCGCCTCGCGGTGCACCTGCCAAAAGCCCGAGCGGTCGAGCTGGAACTCGCGATCGCCGACCGTCTCGACGATCGTGTCGGATCTGCCGCGCTCGGGCGCGCCCTCCGATGCGATCACGTCGACCTCGCCCTCGCCCCACTCGACGTAGTCGACGGCGGTGACGCCGCCGAGGCGCTGGTCGAGCTGCGCCGAGAGCTGGATGCCCTGGGTCGCCAGGGGGAGGCTCGTCACGGGCACGACCTCGTGGCTGCGCGGCGCGAAGGGGCCTTGGCGGCCTCGGTCGTCGACGTGCAGGCGCACGCGGGTGCGCCAGCCGAGGCCACCGCGCTGGTCATCGCCGGGCGCGGCCTGCACGGGCACCTCGCGGGTGATGCCGCCGGTGCGCTGCAGGGCGTCCTCGATGACGCGCTGCTTGAGCTCGCGCTGACGAGCCAGGCGGATGTGGCCGAACTCGGCGCCGCCGGCGCGCTCGGCCGGCGAGCGGTCGATCGCCGCCTCGGGCCAGATGTGGTCGACGCGGTCGGCGGATGCGTCGACGACCTCGAGCGCGACAGCGGTCGCGAACGACTTCTTCACCTCGACGACCTGCGCACGGACGGTCTCGCCCGGCACGGTGTCGGGCACGAAGACGACGCGACCGCGCTCTGTGTCGGTCGCGCCGTGGCGGCCGACGAAGCGGCCCCCGTGGGCGACGTTGTCGATGGTGAGGTCGACGATCTGGCCTTCGGTGATGTCTGCGGGCATGGCTCCATCCTCCCGCACCGGCGACACTGCCGCGCTCAGCTGGCGGCAGGGCGCGGCCGGCGGGGCCGGCGCCCTCGGCTCACCTCCGCGCCGACGGGGTGCGAGGATCGACGCGTGCAGCTCATCCTCGCCTCCGCCTCCCCTGCCCGACTCGCGTTGCTGCGCCAGGTCGGCATCGAGCCGATCGTGCGACCCACCGACCTCGACGAGGAGCTGCTGATCGCCGCGCACGAGGCCGAGCACGGGCCGCTCTCCCCCGACTCCTACGTGCTGCTGCTCGCGCGCGCCAAGGCTGAGGCGCTGCTCGACCAGGATCCGCTCACGGGCTTCGACGGCCTCGTGCTCGGCGGCGACTCGTCGCTCGAGCTCGACGGCGCCATGCTCGGCAAGCCGCACACGGCAGAGCGCGCTCGCGAGCGCTGGCTCGCGCAGCGCGGCCGCTCCGCGACGCTGCACTCGGGGCATTGGATGCTGCGCGTGCGCGACGGGCGCATCCAGGATTCGGCCGGGGTCACCACGGCGACCCACCTCGACTTCTCGCCCGACATCGATGATGCCGAGATCGACGCCTACGTCGCCACGGGTGAGCCGCTCGAGGTCGCCGGTGCCTTCACGATCGACGGCCGCGGGGCCGCGTTCATCGACCGCATCGATGGCGATCCCTCGACGGTGATCGGCATGAGCATCCCCGCCGTGCGCCGCCTCGCTCGCGAGCTCGACGTCGCGTGGCCGACGCTGACCGCAGCACCCGCCGGCTGAGCCCCTCGCCGGCCGAGCCCTCCTACGTCGTCTGCTGCGCGGGGATCGTGCCCGTCTGGGCGCGGCCGTCGTCGATGTCGAGGTCGGTCGCCGCCTGCTCGAACTGCGCGTGGAGCAGTCGCCAGTAGGCGCCCTCTGCGGCGACCAGCTGCTCGTGGGACCCCTGCTCGACGATGCGGCCGGCCTCCATCACGAGGATCAGGTCGGCGTCGCGGATCGTCGAGAGCCGGTGCGCGATGACGAACGAGGTGCGATCGGTGCGCAGCGCCGCCATCGCCTGCTGCAGCAGCAGCTCGGTGCGGGTGTCGACCGAGGAGGTCGCCTCGTCGAGGATCAGCACGCTCGGCTGCGCGAGGAACGCGCGGGCGATCGTGACGAGCTGCTTCTCGCCCGCGGAGAGGTTCGAGGCCTCCTCGTCGATGACGGTGTCGTAGCCCTCGGGCAGCGCGTGCACGAAGCGGTCGACGTAGGTCGCCTGCGCCGCCTCGAGGATCTCGGCCTCGGTGGCATCCGGCCGGCCGTAGGCGATGTTCTCGCGGATCGTGCCGCCGAAGAGCCACGTGTCCTGCAGCACCATGCCCGTCTGCGCGCGCAGCGCATCCCTCGTCATGGTCGCGGTGTCGACGCCGTCGAGCGTGATGCGCCCGCCGTCGAGCTCGTAGAAGCGCATGAGCAGGTTGACGAGCGTCGTCTTGCCGGCGCCCGTCGGCCCCACGATGGCGACCGTCTGCCCCGGCTCGACATCGAGCGACAGGTCGTCGATGAGCGGCTTCTCCGGCGAGTAGGAGAAGCGCACGTGGTCGAAGACCACTCGGCCGCTGCCGGATGCGGGCGCCGCGCCGCCCTCGTCCGAGGACTCGTCCTCGGCGTCGAGCAGCTCGAAGACGCGCTCCGCGCTCGCCACGCCCGACTGCACCATCGTGACGGTCTGCCCGATCTGGCCGAGGTTCTGCGAGAACTGCTGCGAGTACTGGATGAAGGCCTGCACGTCGCCCACCAGGATCTGGCCGGCCGCGACGAACAGCCCGCCGGCGACGGCGACCAGCACGTAGCCGATGTTGCCGACGAAGGTCATGAGCGGGAAGACGAGGCCGGAGATGAACTGCGCCTTGAACGATGCGGCGAAGACGCCGTCGTTCTCCTCCGCGAAGCGGGCGCGCACCGCCTCCTCGCGGCCGAACACCTTGACGAGCGCGTGGCCGGTGAAGGCCTCCTCGACGATCGCGTTCAGCTTGCCCGTGCGCTTCCACTGCTCCTTGAAGAGCCCCTGCGCCGGTCCCATCACCGCGGCCAGGATGATGCCGGTCAACGGCACGGCGATGAGCGCGATGAGCGCGAGCCAGACGTTGATCGTCAGCATCATGACGAGCACGCCGATGACGGTCAGGAAGCCCGTCACGAGCTGCGACATGGTCTGCGACATCGATTGCGCGACGTTGTCGAGGTCGTTCGTCACGCGGGAGAGCAGCTCGCCGCGCTGCGTGCGGTCGTAGTACGACAGCGGCAGGCGGTGGATCTTGTCCTCCACGTCGCGGCGCAGCCCCTGGACCGTGCGCTGCACGACGCGGTTGATGACGTAGCCCTGCAGCCACTGGAACAGCGCACCGACGAGGTAGACGCCGAGCACGAGCAGCAGGATGCCGCCGAGCGCCTCGAAGTCGATGCCCTGGCCGGGCTGCAGGTTCGGCATCCGCTCGACCATGTTGGCGAAGTCGCCCTGACCCTGCTGCCGCAGGCCCTCGACGATCTGCGACTGCGTCGCGCCCTCCGGCATCTGGCGCTGGATGAAGCCCTGCACCACGAGGTTCGTCGCCTCGCCGAGCAGCTTCGGGCCGAGCACGACCAGCAGCACGCCGATCGCGCCCAGCACGAAGACCACGCCGAGCCACCAGCGGTAGGGGTGCATGAGCCCGATGAGGCGCCGGCCCGACGACCAGAAGGACTTGGCCTTGCCGGGCGGCGGCTCCCAGTCGCCGGCGCCCAGGCGCGCGGCCTCGGCGAGCTCCTCCTCGAGGCGCTCCTCCTCGGTCAGCACGTGCTCCGTCTTCTCGTTCCGTGCCATCTCAGGCCTCCACAGCCATCTGCGACTCGACGATCTCGCGATACGTCTCGCTGCTCGCGAGCAGCTCGTCATGGGTTCCGGTGCCGACGACCCTGCCGGCCTCGAGCACCACGATGCGGTCCGCGTCGACGATCGTCGACACCCGCTGGGCGACGACGATCTGCGTCGTCTCGCCCACCGCCTCCCTGAGCGCCGCCCGCAGCCGCGCATCCGTCGTCAGGTCGAGCGCCGAGAACGAGTCGTCGAAGACGAGCACGTCGGGCTCGGCGACGAGCGCCCGCGCGATCGAGAGGCGCTGGCGCTGGCCGCCGGAGACGTTGGTGCCGCCCTGCGCGATGCGCGCCTCGAGCTGCCCCTCGAGCTGCTGCACGAAGCCGGCGGCCTGCGCGATCTCGAGGGCGCGCCAGAGCTGCTCATCGGTGGCGTCGTCGTTGCCGTAGCGGAGGTTCGAGGCCACGGTGCCGCCGAACAGGTAGGGCCGCTGGGGCACGATCGAGATGCCGCTCCAGAGGGTCTCGGCATCGACCTCGCGCACGTCGGCGCCGCCCACGAGCACGCGGCCGCCGGTGGCGTCGAACAGGCGAGGGATGAGGTTCACGAGCGTCGTCTTGCCCGCGCCGGTCGAGCCGATGATGGCGAGCGTCTCGCCGGGCTCCACCCGGAGCGAGACGCCGTCGAGCACGGGCGTGTCGGCGCCCGGGTAGCGGAAGACGACGTCCTGCAGCTCGACGGTGCCCGGCGTCGGCATCGATGCACCCTGCCCGGGCGTCACCTGCACGACCGTCGAGTCGGTGTCGAGCACCTCGCCGATGCGGTTCGCCGAGACGGCGGCCCTCGGGAGCATGATCGTCATGAACGTCACCATGAGCACGCCCATGAGGATCTGCATGAGGTACTGCAGGAACGCCATCATCGTGCCGATCTCGAGCTCGCCGCGGTCGACGAGCCCGGCGCCGAACCAGATGACCGAGATCGACGAGACCTCGACGATGAGCATGATGATGGGGAACATCAGCACGAAGAGGTTGCCGGTGCGCAGCATCGCATCGGTGACGTCGTCGTTCGCGACCGCGAAGCGCTGTCGCTCGCGGCGCTCCTGCACGAACGCGCGGATCACCCGGATGCCGGTGAGCTGCTCGCGCAGCACCTTGTTGATCGCGTCGATGCGGTCCTGCAGCTGCCGGAAGATCGGCACCATGCGCGAGACGATGATGCCGAGCACGACGAGCATGAGCGGCACCGCGACGGCGATGAGCCACGAGAGCGTCGCGTCGGCGCGCACCGCCATGATGACGCCGCCCACCGCGAGCATCGGCGCCGACAGCAGCATCGTGCAGCTCATCAGGATGAGCATCTGCACCTGCTGCACGTCGTTCGTGTTGCGGGTGATGAGGCTCGCTGCGCCGAAGCGCTGCACGTCCTGCTCGCTGTAGTCGCCGACCTTGCGGAAGATGTCGCTGCGCAGGTCGCGGCCGGCGCGCATCGCGAGCCGTGCGCCGAACAGGATCGCCAGGATGTTCGCGGCGACCTGGCCGAGGCTCAGGCCGAGCATCAGGAAGCCGAGGCGCCAGATCGTGTCGGTGTCGCCGGCGAGCACGCCGTCGTTGATGATGTCGGCGTTGATCGTCGGCAGCATGAGCGAGAGCACCGACTGCGTGAACTGGAACGCGACGACGAGGATCAGCGGAAGCCAGGAGGGCCTCACGTAGCGGACGATGAGCTTCCAGAGCATGGGTCAGGCCTTCTGGTCTTCGAGGACGGATGCCGGCGGGCCGGCCAGGGGTGTCGGTGCGGATGCGTCGGGCTCGGCATCGGTGCGGACGATGCCGTGGAGGAGCACCTGCAGGATGTCATCGGCCGATGACACGGGGGCGTCCTCGCCCCAGGAGGCGGCGGCCGCCCAGGAGAGGGTGCGGACGAGGTCGGCGGCGACGAGCGGCGTGACGCGCAGCTGGCCGGCGTAGGGCTCGAAGTGCTCGGCGATCCAGTGCTTCGACTGCTCGAAGTCGGCGCGCCGCTCGCCGGCCACCCGCTGGGCGATGGGTCCGAGGGCCACGACCAGCTGGAACATGAAGCGCATGCGCTCCACGAGCACGCCCACCATCGTCTCGACGACCGCCTCGAGCGAGTCGCTCTCGAAGCCCTCGGTGCGCTCGTCGGTCATGTGGTGCTCCACCAGCGCGGTGAGCAGCGACTCCTTGTCGCCGAAGGCCTTGAAGAGCGTGCCCTCGGCGACGCCGGCGGCATCGGCGAGCTGCCGGCTCGTGATCGCCGCGCCGTGCTCGAGCACCGCGGGCGTGACCGCCTCGACGATCTGCGCGCGACGGGCGTCGTTGCTGAGGCGCGGGATGGGAGTCACGCCGCCATCATAGATGAGTGAGCGCTCACTCACCAACCCCGCTGCGCAACCGTCGCGGAGGGCGTCAGGCCTGCGGGCGCTCGCGCCGGTCGCGCTGCCACGCGTCCAGCGAGCGCGCGATCGCGGCCTGGGCGGTGCCCAGCAGCTCGTCGGCGATGGCGCCCCAGCTCCCGGGCTCTGCGGCGCGCGGGAGCGCGGCGGGTCCGCCGACGGCGGCGCGCTCCGCGACCTCGAACGCGGCTGTCGCCCCGGCCACCGCGTCGCGGTACGCCGCGAAGCCAGCGGCGCTCAGGCGCGCATCCGCGCTCGCCGGGCGCAGCTCCAGGGCCCGGCCCTGGGCCTCGAGGAAGGCGCGCAGGGTGGGTGAGGCGGCATCCTGCATGCCGGGGGCGTCGAGCGCCGTGCCGGGGTCGGTCTCGTAGACGAGCCAGCGCGCGGTCACCGCGTCGTGCTCGGCGCGCAGTCGCGCGAGCGGCATCGCCTCGACGGGAGCGCTGAGGGGCGGGAGCGCCGCACGGGCGGCCGCGACGGACGCGCGCCGCGCCGCCAGGTCAGCGACGGCAGCCTTGGCCGCGCGCTCGCTGTGGCGCACGAGCCGCCTCGCCTCGGCGATCGCGGCGGCGCCGCCCTCGGCCTTCGCGCGGGCGAGCTCCGCGCGCACGCGCTGCAGCTCGGCCCTCGCCCGGGCGAGCGACCGCTGCGCGCCGCGCACGTCGTGGCGCGCGGCGTCGAGCTCGAGCCGTCGACCGGCCGGGCCGAGGCGCCGGGCGCCGAGCACGCCGATCGTGCCGGCGCTCGCGCCGGCGGGAGCCACCCACCACCACTCGGCGAGCAGCACGAGCACGGGTTCCACCCCTGGATGCTACGGCGCACGCGACGCGCCCCGCCAGGCCCAGGCGACTGTGGGAATCCGCAACGGAATGCCGTCGATCTGTGTGGCGAGTGCACGCATCCGTCATGCATCGCCGCCTAGGCTGAGGAACCATGCCCCGCATCACGAAGGTCCTGATCGCCAACCGCGGTGAGATCGCCGTCCGCATCATCCGCGCAGCGCGCGACGCAGGCATCGGCTCGGTCGCCGTCTACGCAGAGCCCGACCGCGATGCGCAGCACGCGCAGCTCGCCGACGAGGCCTACTCGCTGCACGGCTCGACCAGCGCCGAGAGCTACCTCGTGATCGAGAAGATCCTCTCGGTCGCGCGCCGCTCGGGCGCGGATGCGGTGCACCCGGGCTACGGGTTCCTGGCGGAGAACGCAGCCTTCGCGCGCGCCGTCATCGGTGCGGGACTCACCTGGATCGGGCCGAGCCCCGAGGCCATCGAGCAGCTCGGCGACAAGGTCTCGGCCCGGCACATCGCCGAGTCGGTCGGCGCCCCCCTCGCCCCCGGCACGATCGAGCCGGTCTCGGGCGCGGCAGAGGTGCTCGAGTTCGTCGACGAGTTCGGGCTGCCCGTCGCGATCAAGGCGGCGTTCGGCGGCGGCGGGCGCGGCCTCAAGGTCGCCTTCACGCGCGACGAGGTCGAGCAGCAGTTCGAGTCGGCGACGCGCGAGGCGGTCGCGGCCTTCGGTCGCGGCGAGTGCTTCGTCGAGAAGTACCTCGACAAGCCGCGCCACGTCGAGACGCAGTGCCTCGCCGACGCGCACGGCACCGTCGTCGTCGTCTCCACCCGCGACTGCTCGCTGCAGCGCCGCCACCAGAAGCTCGTCGAGGAGGCGCCCGCGCCGTTCATCACCGCGGAGCAGGATGCGCAGCTGCGCCACGCCTCGAAGGAGATCCTGCGCGCCGCGAAGTACGTCGGCGCCGGCACCTGCGAGTTCCTCATCGGTGCCGACGGCACCATCTCCTTCCTCGAGGTCAACACGCGCCTGCAGGTCGAGCACCCGGTCTCCGAGGAGGTCACGGGCATCGACCTCGTGCGCGAGCAGTTCCGCATCGCCGAGGGCGAGGAGCTCGGATACGACGACCCCGAGGTCCGCGGCCACTCCATCGAGTTCCGCATCAACGGCGAGGATGCCGGCAGCGGCTTCATGCCGCAGCCCGGCCCCGTGCGCATCTACCGCACCCCCTCCGGCCCCGGCGTGCGCGTCGACTCCGGCGTCATCGCGGGCGACGTGATCGGCGGCAACTTCGACTCGATGCTCGCGAAGCTCATCGTCACCGGTCGCGATCGCGCCGAGGCGCTCGAGCGCTCGCGCCGCGCGCTCGCCGAGTTCGAGGTCGACGGCCTGCCGACCGTGCTGCCCTTCCACCGCGCGATCGTCGACGACCCGGCCTTCGCGCCCGCCGGCGACGCGCCCTTCAGCATCTACACCTCGTGGATCGAGACGGAGTTCGACAACCAGCTGCAGCCCTGGGCGGGCGAGGCCGGCGAGCTGGGCGGCCCCGAGCCGCGCCGCACGGTCGTCGTCGAGAGCGACGGCAAGCGCATCGCCGTCTCGATGCCGAAGCGCCTCTTCTCCGACGCGAAGGACGCCAAGGGTCCCGCGCCGCGCCGCACCCGCCGCGCGCTCGAGGGCGGTGCCGGCTCGGGCTCGATCGTCTCCCCGATGCAGGCGACGGTCGTCAAGGCCGAGGTGCAGGTGGGCGACCACGTGGTCGCGGGCGACCTGCTGGTCGTGCTCGAGGCGATGAAGATGGAGCAGCCGCTCTCGGCGCCGATCGACGGCACGATCGCCGCGATCGACGCCCCGGTCGGCAAGACGGTGCCCTCTGGTCACCCGCTCCTGACGATCACGCCCGACGCGGCCTGACGCCGCTCAGTCGTCGCCGGCGTCGCGGATGCGTCGTCGGACGAAGGCTGCGACGGGCCCCGGCAGCGCATCGACGAGCGCGCGGTAGCGCGCTGCTGCCGCGCGCCGGCTGCCGGTGCGCCACTCGAGGTCGGCGAGCGCGAGCGAGGCGTCACGGCGTGACGCAGCGGTCCCCTCGAGCTCGAGCGCGCGCAGCGCCGCCGTCGCGGGCCCGAGGTCACCGCCGGCGCCGAGCGCCGACCGGGCTGCCGCGACGGCCGCCGCGACCCGGGCGGCCGGCGCCGGCCTGATCGCGACGAGGCGCTCGTGCAGCGCCGCGATGCTCGACCAGTCGGTCGCCTCCGCAGAGGGTGCGGCCGAGTGCAGCGCGGCGATCGACGCCTCGAGCGCGAACCTGCCCCCGCTGCCGGCGGTCGCGGCGGCGAGCTCGAGCCCGGCGAGCAGCATCGGGCGATCCCAGCGCGACCGGTCGACCTCGTCGAGCGGCAGGGCGGCGCCGTGCGCGTCGAAGCGCGCGGGCCTGCGGGCGAGCGCGAGCAGCACCACGGCCAGCAGCGCAGCCGCCTCGGGCTCGTCGGGGTGCGCCGCGCGCACCGCGCGGGCGAGCGTGAGCGCGCTGCGCCCCAGGTCGTCGGCGGCGTCCGCAGGCCGCAGCGCGTCCCGCTGCGAGACGGCGTGCACCGCGGCGACGCACTCGAGCACCGCGGGCAGCCGCTCGGCCCGCTCCTCCCCCTCCGGCACCCGGAAGCCACCCGCACCCTCCGCGAGCGCGCGCTTCGCGCGGGTGAGGCGGGCGGATGCGGCCCTCGGGTCGATCCCGAGGTGCCAGGCGATGCGTGCGGTCGGCAGCCCGCACACCACGCGCAGCGCCAGCACGAGGCGGTTCGCGAAGCCGAGCGCGGGATCGCAGGCGACGAGCAGCAGCGCGTAGCGGTCGTCCTCGACCGCCGCTGCGACCGCGGGCTCCGCTGCCTCGCGCGGCGGCTGCCGCGCGAGCTCGCCGTGCACGCGGTCGCGCACCGCGCGCGCCCGCGCTGCGTCGATGTGCAGGCGATGTCCGACCGTGGTGCACCAGGCGACGAGGTCCTCCACCGGTCGCGGCTGCTCGAGCGCCCGCGCGAAGGCCTCGGCCGCGAGCTCCTCCCCCGCGTGCAGCGACCCCGCGAAGGCCGCGAGCTGTCGCACCGTGCTCGGCCATGCCCGCCGGAAGCGCGCATCCATCGACGCCTCCGCAGCAGCCAGCATCCGCGCCTCCGTCACCCCATCGGGAAGATGCGCCGCCACTCGATGTGCCCGCCCGTCGGCACGAGCGGCGCGAGCTGCCGCGCGATCTCCTCCGACTCCGCCTCGACGAGGTAGTAGCCGCTGATGACCTCGTCGCTCTCGAGGCTCGCCCCGTCGGTCCACACGGCATCCTCGACCTCGCGCCCGTCTGGGCCCGGCGTCACGATGCCGCCGTGGCGGCGGTTGTGCAGCGCGTTGCCCGCGACGATGCGAGCGCCGAGCTCGGCGACCCGGCGCTCGAACGCGTCGAACTCGGGGAACTCCGCCGCGATCTTCTCGCCGGCGCCGTCACCGAGGTAGGCGTCGGAGTCCCAGTCGGGCTCCACGATCATGAACAGGTACGTCTCGGCCATCGCCGCATCCTCTCCTCGAGCCGGCTGCGTCAGCTGACGCCCAGCAGGTGCCGTGGTCGATCGACCACACGAGGGAGACGGATGGACCCGGCCGGATTCGACACGTCAGTCCTCGAAGCGGTGCATCGCTCGCGCGGCGTCGGTGATCGAGCCGGTGAGCGAGGGGAAGACCGGGAAGACGCGCGCGAGCTGGTCGACCGTCAGCCGGTGCTCCATCGCCATCGTGACGGGGAAGATCAGCTCTGACGCCTTCGGGGCGACGATGACGCCGCCGATGACCGTGCCGGAGCCGGTGCGGGCGAAGAGCTTCACGAAGCCGTCCTCGACGCCCATCATCTTGGCCCGCGCGTTGGTCGACAGGTCGATGCGGTAGATCTCGCCCTGCGCGACGCCCTGCTCGATCTGCGTCTGCGACCAGCCGACCGTCGCGATCTCCGGCTGCGTGAAGATGTTCGAGGCGACGGTGCGCATCGAGATGGGGTGCACGGCGTCGCCCATGGCGTGGAACATCGCGGTGCGGCCCTGCATCGAGGCGACGGAGGCGAGCGGCATGGCGTTCGCGCAGTCGCCCACGGCGTAGATGTTGGGCAGGTTGGTGCGCGCCACGCGGTTCACGAGGATGTGGCCGGACTCGGCCATCTCGAGCCCCGCCTCCTCGAGGCCGATGCCCGCCGTGTTCGGCACCGAGCCGACCGCCATCAGGCAGTGCGAGCCCTCGACGGTGCGGCCGTCGGTGAGCGTGACCACGACGCCGTCGCCGGCGCGCTCCACCTTCTCGGCCCGCGACTTCGACAGCACGTGCATGCCCTGGCGCCGGAAGACGTCCTCGATCACGCGCGCGGCGTCGGTGTCCTCGCCGGGCAGCACCTGCTCGCGGCTCGAGATGAGCGTGACCTCTGCACCGATGTGGCTGTAGGCGCTCGCGAACTCTGCGCCCGTCACGCCCGAGCCGACCACGATGAGGTGCTCCGGCACCTCCTCGAGCCCGTACAGCTGCGTCCAGGTGAGGATGCGCTCGCCGTCCGGCATCGCCGAGGACAGCTGGCGCGGCGCGGCACCCACCGAGACGACGATCGTGTCGGCCTCGAACTCGTCGAAGTCGGCGCCCTGCTTGCCGGTCGAGACGACCACGCGCCCCGGTCCGTCGAGCCGGCCCTCGCCCTGCACGAGCGTGACGCCGACCTTCTCGAGGTCGGCCTTCATGTCGAGCGACTGCTTCGCGGCGAGCGAGAGCAGCCGCCGGTTCACGGCACGCAGGTTGACGGCGACCTCCGGCTTCTGCGCACGGCCAGCGTCGCCGCGCACCGAGAACTGCACGCCGAGCTGGTTCGCGTCGCGGATGGCGGCGGCCGACTCCGCGGTCGCGATGAGCGACTTCGAGGGCACGACGTCGGTGAGGATCGCGCTGCCGCCCACGCCGGTGCGCTCGATGAGCGTCACGTCAGCCCCGAGCTGCGCCCCCGAGAGGGCCGCCTCGTAGCCGCCCGGTCCGCCGCCGATGATCACCACGCGCTGCTTGCGCTCGAATGCACTCACGCGCACCATCATCCCGCATCCCCGCGGTGGCGCGGGACGCGGGTGCTGCCTGAGCTCAGGCCGCGCGGCGCTCGTGGACGCTCGACGTCAGCGTCGTGCCGTTCACCTCGAGGTAGAGCACCCGCTCGGTGATCGACACCGACATCGTCGTGCGGCGATCCACCGCATCAGCGACCGCGTCGATGAAGCCGTCGTCGAACCAGACGAGCCGCACCTCGTCGGCGCGATGGATGCGCTTGCCCGCCCAGCGCGCGGCGACCCGGTCGGGATCGTGGTGCGTGTAGACGGCGGCGCGCTCGGCGGCCATGCTGCCGCGGTGGACCCGCTCGGCCTCCGGGGCGCCGACCTCGATCCAGGCGGTGATCGCGCCGGTCGCGTCGCGCGCGATGACCGCCGGCTCCGCGCCGCTCGCGACCCCGGAGCCGAAGGCGATGCCCTCCTCGTGCTCGAGGCACAGCGCGAGCACGCGGGTCGCCATGAAGGCGAGGGTCTCGGAGGCGTGCTGGGCGACCTTGAGCGAGAGCTCCTCGTAGACGCCGCGATCGACGTCGGCGAGCTGCACGCTGAAGGTGTGGACGGTCGCGCCGATGGCCATGGGGGCCGAGCCTACGCGAGTGCCGCGCTCGCGCAGCGCGCCCCTCGCATGAGGGAGCTCTCACGCCCGCAGCCGCCCCCGTCTCATCCGGCGCGCGCACACTCGCGGCAGAGCCACCGAAGGAGCCGCCATGACGCTCGCCGCACCGCAGATCCCCGCAGCGCACATCCCCGCGCCGCCCGTCCCGGCGACGCCGACGCCCGCATCCGCCCACCCGATGCCCGTCGCGCCGCCGCAGCGCCCGGCACCGGCCGCCGCCGCGACCGACCCGCTGCCGTGGTGGCTGCCCGTCGTGCCGCTCGCGCTCGTGCTCACGGGCATGCTCGTGCTCGCGGGCTTCGGGGTCATCGAGCCGGCGCCGCCCGGCACGCCGACCTGGTGGCTCCTCGTGCTCATCGGCCACGTGCCCTTCCTCGCCATCCTCGGCTTCCTCGCCGCCGGCCTCACCGAGCGCATCGGCTACCTGCGGCACGGGCGGGCCGCGGCGGTGCCTGGGCGCCTGCCCCCGCGGGCGCCGAAGATCGCGGTGCAGCTGCCCATGTTCGAGGAGCCCGCCGTCGCCGCGCGCGCGATCGCCGCCGCCGCAGCCCTGCACTGGCCGACCGACCGACTGGTGATCCAGGTGCTCGACGACTCGGTCGACCCGGAGTCGCGCCGCATCGTCGACGAGGCGGCCGCCCGCGCTCGCGCGATCGGCGCCGACTGCCGCGTGCTGCGCCGCAGCATCCGCACCGGCTACAAGGCTGGCGCGCTCGAGGCCGCCAGGCGGCAGACGGACGCCGAGCTCTTGGTCATCCTCGACGCTGACTTCGTGCCGGCGAGGCGCTTCCTGCTCGACGCGGTCGCGCACTTCTACGACGCGCACGGGCACCCCCTGCCGGACCTCGCGCTCGTGCAAGCCCGCTGGGGTCACCTGAACGCGGATGCCTCGTGGCTGACGCGCGCGCAGTCGCTCTGGGTCGACGACCACCACATCGTGCAGAAGTCGTTCCGCAGCACCCGCTGGCAGTTCGTCAACTTCACCGGCACGGCCGGCATCTGGCGAGCGGACGCCATCGAGTCGGCCGGCGGCTGGCGCGCCGCGAGCCTCGTGGAGGACTGCGAGCTGAGCTTCCGCCACCTGTTCCGGGGATGGCGCACCACCGCGGTCAAGGAGATCGTGGTGCCGAGCGAGCTGCCGGCGACGGTCACCGCCTACAAGGCGCAGCAGAAGCGCTGGACCTCTGGCTGGATCCAGCTGCAGCGGCTGCACCTGGGCACGCTGCTCGGCTCGCACCGCGAGCGCGCGGGCCGCCGAGCGCAGCTGGCGTACCACATGACGATCGCGTGGCAGTGGCCGCTGTGGGCGGTGTGGGTCTGCACGCTGCCCTTCCTGATCTCGACCGGCCTGTGGGCGGGCGCGCTGGGCACCGGCCTCGGGGTGGCCGTCTACCTGGTGCCGACGCTCGCGTGGCTGCTGCTGTCGACGCTGCTCGCGAGCGTCGAGGGCATGCGGCTGGACGACGAGCGGCCGAGCATGCGGGGCCTCGGCTGGCGGCTGGCTCGGGTCGTCCCCTACATCGTGCTCAACGCCGGCATGCTGCCCCACCAGCTCATGGCCTTCGTCGAGGGCCTGCACGGCCCGCTGCACACCGAGTTCGAGCGCACGCCGAAGGCCGGCGCCGGCACAGCGACCCACGCGGTGCGCATCCACTGGCCGGCGGTGCTCGCCGAGCTCGGCTTCGTGCTGCTGCAGCTCGGCTGGGCCGTCGTGCTGCTCGCCTCCGGGCTGGCGTGGTGCGCGCTCGGGGCCCTGCTGCTCGCCGCCGCTGTCGCCTGGCTCGGATGGTTCTACGGCGATCACGCCGGCCGTCGCGCGTTCCTGCTGCATCGGCGCGCTCGCATCTAGAGTGGGCGGCATGACGCACCCGCTCGACCCGCCCGCAGACCCCCGCGACGTCGCCGCCCAGGCCGCCGACGACATCCGCCGCATCACAGGGGTCGACCGCCACGACATCGCCCTCACGCTCGGCTCAGGCTGGGCGCAGGCCGCAGACCTCATCGGCGAGACGACCCACACGATCCCGGCCACCGAGGTCACCGGCTTCTCGAAGCCTGCGCTCGAGGGGCACGTCGGCACGATCCGCTCCGTGCTCACCGACGACGGCCGCCGGGCGCTCGTCATCGGTGCGCGCACCCACTACTACGAGGGCCACGGCGTGCGCCGGGTCGTGCACTCGGTGCGCACGGCCGCGGCGGCGGGCGCCACGATCATGGTGCTCACGAACGGCGCCGGCGGCATCAAGCCGCAGTGGGAGCCCGGGCAGCCCGTGCTCATCAGCGACCACCTCAACCTCACGGCCGACTCGCCGCTCGAGGGCGCCACCTTCGTCGACCTCACCGACCTCTACTCGCCGCGCCTGCGCGACATCGCCCGGACGGTCGACGCGAGCCTCGACGAGGGCGTCTACGTGCAGTTCCGCGGGCCGCACTACGAGACCCCCGCCGAGGTGCAGATGGCGAAGGCCATGGGCGGCCACATCTGCGGCATGTCGACGGCGCTCGAGGCGATCGCGGCGCGCGAGGCGGGCATGGAGGTGCTGGGGCTCAGCCTCATCACGAACCTCGCCGCCGGCATCCAGACGACGCCGCTGTCGCACCAGGAGGTCATCGACGCGGGGCGCGAGGCCGAGGGCCGCATCTCGCACCTGCTCGCCGACGTCATCGGCGCGATCGGCGACGCCGCATGAGCTCGCCGCTCGAGGCGATCCAGGCGGCGCGCGCGTGGGCTGCGGCCGACCCCGACGCCGAGACCCGCAGCGAGCTCGAGGCGCTGGTCGCCGCCGCCGAGGCGGGCGACGCGGCTGCGGCAGCAGAGGTGACGGATGCGTTCCGCGGCCGGCTGCAGTTCGGCACGGCCGGGCTGCGCGGCAGGATCGCGCCCGGCCCGAACCGCATGAACACGGTCGTCGTCCAGCAGGCATCCGCGGGGCTCGCGGCCTACCTCATCGGCCGTGAGCCGCATCCCTCGGTCGTGATCGGCTGGGACGGCCGGCGCGGCTCCGAGCGCTTCGCGCGCGACGCCGCCGAGGTGTTCGCCGGGGCCGGCGTGCGGGCGATCCTGCTGCCGCGCCTGCTGCCGACGCCGCTCGTGGCCTTCGCCGTGCGCCACCTCGGCACGAGCGCGGGGGTCATGGTGACCGCGAGCCACAACCCGCCGGCCGACAACGGCTACAAGGTCTACCTGGGCGGCGCCGACGACGGCAGCCAGATCGTGCCGCCCGTCGACGGCGAGATCGCAGCGCTCATCGAGCACGCGGCCGAGACGCCCGTCGGCGACTACCCGCGGGGCGAGGTGGAGGTCGCGGGCGAGGGCGTCTGGCGCGCCTACGTCGAGGCGACCGCCGCGATCGGTCAGCCCGATCAGGGCATGGTCGGCGCGAGCGGCCCGAAGGTCGTCTACACGCCGCTGCACGGCGTCGGCCTCGAGACCGTCGAGGCCGTGCTCGACGCCGCCGGCTTCCCGCCGGTCATCGCCGTGCCGGAGCAGTCGCAGCCGGACGGCGCCTTCCCGACCGTCGTCTTCCCGAACCCCGAGGAGCCGGGCGCGCTCGACCTCGCGATGGCGCTCGCGAGCGCAGAGGGCGCCGAGCTGATCGTCGCGAACGACCCTGACGCCGATCGCCTCGCGGTCGCGGTGCCCGACGAGGGCCCCACGGGCTGGCGCATGCTCACGGGCAACGAAGTCGGGCTGCTGCTCGGCTGGGACGCCGCCCGCTCGGCGCGCGGGCACGGCGTGCTCGCCGCATCCATCGTCTCCTCCCCCGGGCTCGGCGCGATCGCGGAGGCGCACGGGCTGCAGTTCGTGCAGACCCTCACGGGCTTCAAGTGGGTCTCGCGCGTGCCCGGCCTGACCTTCGGCTACGAGGAGGCCCTCGGCTACCTCGTCAACCCGGGCACCGTGCGCGACAAGGACGGCATCTCGGCGCTCCTGCGCGTGCTGACGCTCGCGAGCGAGCTGCACGAGCGCGGCTCGTCGCTCTCGGAGGAGCTGCTCGCGCTCGCGGGCGAGTTCGGCGCCTTCGAATCGGGGCAGGTGAGCGTGCGCGTCACCGACCTGAGCCGCATCCCGGCCACCATGGCGGCGCTCCGCGCGCATCCGCCCATCGCGCTCGCGGGTGCCGCGGTGCTCGCAGCCGACGACCTGTCGCTGCCGGAGCACGGCGCGATCGGCGACATCCTGCGCTTCACGCTCGATGACGGCTCGCGGGTGATGGTGCGCCCGAGCGGCACCGAGCCCAAGGTGAAGGTCTACATCGACGCGACCTCGACCGACGGCTCCCCGGCGCAGCGCATCCGTCTCGCCCGCGAGCGCGTCGCGGCGCTCGCCGACGCGGTGCGCCCCCTGCTCGACGCCTGACCCACGACGCTCAACCGGTCAGACGGCACGGCGAGCCCGAGCAGCGCTCGCCTCACCTGCTGACCGGTTGAGCGACGAGGGCTAGGGGCGCAGCGCCTCGATCGCCTCGTCGCGCGCGGTGGCGGCCGCGATGCGGTCGGCGACCCCGGATGCGTCGAGCGCGTTGGCGAGCTCGGCCAGCATCGTGAGGTGGCGCTTCGCGCTCGTCGCGGCGAGCCCGATCACCACCCGCACCGGATCGTGGTGGGGGTGCCCGAAGACCACCGGCTCCTCGAGCACGACGATCGCGAGCGCGTCGCGGCGCACCACCGCGCTCGCGCGCGCGTGCGGCACGGCGACGCCGGGGGCGACCACGCAGTAGGGCCCGGACTGCTCGATCTGCTGCACGAGCTCGTCGACGTAGGCGCGGCCGACCGCGCCGGCCGTCACGAGGTCGACGCCCGCCGCGCGCACGGCAGCGCGCCAGTCCGCGGCACGGACCCCGGGCGAGAACGTCGCCCGGTCGAGCGGCAGCGTCATCGGAGGTCGTCGAACCCGTCGGAGATCTGGTCGGCGAGCTCGTCTCGCTCCTCGATCGTGCAGAACGCGCTCGCAGCGGCGTTCTGCGTCACCTGCTCGAGGTCGTCGAGATCCCAGTCGAAGGCCTCCACCAGCAGGCCGAGCTCTCGGGTGAGCGTGGTGCGCGACTGCAGCCGGTTGTCGGTGTTGACGGTGACGCAGAAGCCCAGCTGGTGCAGCAGGTCGATCGGGTGATCGGCGAGCGTCGAGCCCCACTGCGCAATCGTGCCCGTCTGCAGGTTCGACGAGGGGCTCACCTCGAGCGCGATCTCGCGATCCTTGACCCACTCGGCGATCTCGCCCAGGCGCACGACGATCGCGTCCTCCGACTCCTCCTCGATGACGATGTCCTCGGCGATGCGCGTGCCGTGGCCGAGCCGCAGGGCGCGGCCGGAGAAGAGCGCGTCGGCGATCGAGTCGATGCCCGCCCCCTCGCCCGCGTGCACGGTGGCAGGGAAGTGCGCCTTCGCCAGCAGGTCGAACGCGGACCGCATGCGGGAGGCGGGGAAGCCGTCCTCCGGGCCTGCGATGTCGAAGCCGACGGCTCCGGTGTCGCGGTGGCGGAGCGCGAGCTCGGCGATCTCGTCGCCGCGGTCGAGGTGCCGCATGGCGCTCACGAGCTGGCCGATGCGGATGCGGCCGCCGTGCGTCGCGACGAGGTCGATGGCCTCCTCGATGCCTGCCTGCACGGCTTCGACCGCCTGGTCGAGCGTGAGGCCGCGCTGCAGGTGCTGCTCCGGCGCCCAGCGGATCTCGCCGTAGATCACGCCGTCCTCGGCGAGGTCGAGCACGAACTCCTTCGCGACCCGGTGCAGCCCGTGCTCGGTCTGCATGACGGCCGTCGTGATGTCGAAGGTCTGCAGGTACTCGGGCAGCGAGCCGGACTCCGACTGCGCGGCGAACCAGTCGCCGAGCCCTGCCGCGTCCGTCGAGGGCAGCTCGAGGCCGATCTCCTCGGCCAGCTCGATGATCGTCTGCGGGCGGAGCCCGCCGTCGAGGTGATCGTGCAGGCTCACCTTTGGCAGCGTCTGGATGTCGACGCCGTCGACCTCATACCGGCTCATTCCGCCTCCGTCATCGGGTGCCTGGGGCTCCGATGCTACCCGGCTCGAGCGACGGCACGATGACGGATGCGGGCCGAGGCCCATCGCACCCGGTCGTCAGGCGATGCGCTCGCGCACGATCGGCGGCACGTCGACGACGGTGCCGGGCGCCGCGAGCTCCCAGGCGCCCTCCAGCGCCTCGAGCGCGCGAGGGATGCGGGAGGCGTCGTCCGCCGAGATCGTCCAGAGCGGGTCGCCGGCGCGCACGCGCTCCCCCGGCTTCACGTGCAGGTCGATGCCCGCGGCGTGCACCACGGGGTCGCTCGCCCGCGCGCGGCCGGCGCCCAGGCGCCACGCGGCGATGCCGAAGGGCAGCGCCTCCTGGCGGGCGAGCACGCCATCCTGCTCCGCCACGACCGTGTGCGTCTCGTTCGGCGTCGGCATCGCCGCGTCGGGGTCGCCGCCCTGCGCGATCACGAACCGGCGCCAGACGTCCATCGCGCGGCCGTCGGCGAGCGCCGCCTCGACGTCCGCATCGCCCTTGCCCACCGCATCCAGCATCTCCCGCGCGAGGGCGACGGTCAGCTCGACGACGTCGGCGGGGCCGCCGCCTGCGAGCACCTCGACCGACTCGCGCACCTCGTTGGCGTTGCCGATCGCGAGCCCGAGCGGCGTGTCCATCGTGGTCAGCAGCGCTCGCGTCTCGACGCCCGCGTCGCGGCCGAGGGAGACCATCGTGTGCGCGAGCTCGCGCGCCCGCTCGAACTCCTGCATGAAGGCGCCGGAGCCGAACTTCACGTCGAGCACGAGCGCACCGGTGCCCTCGGCGATCTTCTTCGACATGATGGAGGATGCGATGAGCGGGATCGCCTCGACGGTGCCGGTGATGTCGCGGAGCGCGTAGAGCCGCTTGTCGGCCGGCGCGAGGCCGGCGCCCGCGGCGCAGATCACGCCGCCGACCGTGCGCAGCTGCTCGAGCATCTCGTCGTTCGTGAGGTCTGCGCGCCAGCCGGGGATCGACTCGAGCTTGTCGAGCGTGCCGCCGGTGTGGCCGAGCCCGCGGCCCGAGAGCTGCGGCACCGCCGCGCCGAAGGCGGCGACGAGCGGCATGAGCGGCAGGGTGATCTTGTCGCCGACGCCGCCGGTCGAGTGCTTGTCGACGGTCGGCGCCTCGAGCGATGAGAAGTCCATGCGCTCGCCGGAGGCGATCATCGCGGTCGTGAGGTCATGGATCTCGCGCCGCTCCATGCCGTTCAGCAGGATCGCCATCGCGAGCGCCGCCATCTGCGGGTCGTCGACGTAGCCGCGCGTGTACGCGTCGATCAGCCAGTCGATCTGCTCGGTCGACAGGGCTCCCCTGTCGCGCTTCGTGCGGATGATGTCGACGGCGTCGAATGCCTCAGCCACGGGTGCTGCTCCTCTGGTGCTCGGTGTAGTCGTCCAGCGCGGCCGGGCCGAAGGCATCCGGCAGCACCTCCTCCATGGTGCGGATGCCGCTGACGGTGTCGAGCAGCATGCCCGGCGCCGCATGCTCGGAGAGCAGCTGGCGGCAGCGGCCGCACGGCATGAGCCGCTCGCCGGCGCCGTTCACGCAGGCGAAGGCCACGAGCCTGCCGCCGCCGCCCATCACCATCTCGCTCACGAGCGAGCACTCGGCGCAGAGGGTCACGCCGTAGGCGGCGTTCTCGATGTTGGCGCCCGCGACGATGCGGCCGTCGTCGACGAGCGCTGCGGCGCCCACCGGGAAGCGCGAGTAGGGCACGTAGGCCCTGCTCGACGCCTCGACGGCGCGCGCGTGCAGCGCATCCCAGTCGATCTCGCTCATGGTGCGCCGCCCCTACTGCTTGACGTAGGCCTTGCCGCTCGCCGCAGGGGCGCGCGACTGACCGATGAAGCCCGCCACGGCGAGGATCGTGATGACGTACGGCAGCATGAGCATGAACTCGCTCGGCACCGGGGAGCCGATCGCCCCGAGCGTCTGCTGCAGCGCTGAGGCGAAGCCGAACAGCAGCGCCGCGAAGGTCGCCTTGATCGGGTGCCACTGGCCGAAGATCACCGCGGCGAGCGCGATGTAGCCCAGGCCCGCCGTCATCTCGCGCGTGAACGCGCCGTTGGAGTCGAGCGTGAAGTAGGCGCCGCCGAGGCCCGCGACCGCGCCGGCGAGCGACACGTTCCAGAAGCGCAGCTTCGTGACCTTGATGCCGACCGTGTCGGCCGCGAGCGGGTGCTCGCCGATCGCGCGGAGCCGCAGGCCCCACGTGGTGCGGAACAGGCCCCAGGCGATGAGCGGCACGATGACGTACATCGCGTAGACGATGATCGACTGCTTGAACAGCGCCGGGCCGAGGAGCGGGATGCTCTCGAGCAGCGGGATGGGGATCTTCGGCAGCCGCTCGGGAGAGTTGAGCGCCGGGTTGTCGCTGAGCACCGAGGAGTAGAGGAAGTTGGTCAGGCCGGCGATCAGCACGTTGAGCACGACGCCGACGATGACCTGCTCGACGTAGTAGCGGATCGCGAAGACCGCGAGCACCATCGAGACGAGCACGGCCGCGAGCATCGCGGCGAGCACGCCCAGCATGGTGACGCCGGTGGTGGAGGCGACGACGGCGCCCGTGAAGGCGCCGCACAGGAGCTGCGCCTCGATGGCGATGTTGACGACGCCGGCCCGCTCGGAGATCACGCCGCCCATCGCGCCGAAGATCAGTGGCACCGAGAGGCCGATGGTGGCGAAGAGGAGACCGGGGATGGGGATCATCGCTCCGGCGCCGGCCCAGGTGAGGAAGCCCAGCACGAACAGGATGCCGAAGGCGATCGGGAGCCACATGCCCTGCTGGCGCAGGGTCGCGACCGCCCAGGAGGACAGGGCGGTGAGCGCTGCGAGCAGCACGACGACCACGACACCCGTCGCGCGGGCGGGCAGCACCGCGTCGGGCAGGGCGAAGAAGTCGCCGGCGGACGCCAGGCGAAGCCTCGCCTCGCCGTCTCGGCCGAGCAGCACCATGAGGAGCAGCGCGATCACGGTCAGCACCGCGTAGGAGATCGGCGCCTTCCAGTGCTTGACGACGGCGCGCTCGAGCTCCACGGTCTCGGGTGAGGCGGGGGCGGGGGTCGCGACGGGCTGCGAGGTGCTCATGCCTGCGCTCCCTTCTGCTCGGTCATGGCTCGGAGCGCTGCCTCGTCGCGGCGCTGGCGGCGCGACTTCTTGCCGGGCTGCGGGAGCCCGAACATGGCCCGCACGAGCGGCGGCGCGGCGATGAAGAGGACGATGAAGGACTGCACCACGAGGATGATGTCGATCGGCACGCCTTCGGCGGCCTGCATGCGGAAGCCGCCGGCCTTGAAGGCGCCGAAGAGGAGGCCGGCGAAGAAGGTGCCCCACGGCGTCGAGCCGCCGAGCAGCGCGACCGTGATCGCGTCGAAGCCGATGCCCGCGTCGATGCCGGAGGTGAAGCCGGTCGTGACCGAGCCCGTCACCTGCTGCGCACCGGCGAGGCCCATGAAGCCACCCGCGAAGAGCATGGCGAGCACCGTGATGCGCTTGACGTTCATGCCCGCGTTCAGCGCCGCGCTCGGGTTGTACCCGACCGCGCGGAACTGGAAGCCGAGGTTCGAGCGGTTGATGAGCCACGAGCAGAACACCACCGCGGCGACCGACAGCACGAAGCCCCAGTGCAGGGTGAACGGCGGCCCGAAGATCGACGGCAGCACCGCCGTCTCCGGCATCGGAGGCGAGATGGGGTTGTTGTTCACGGCGTTCTGCAGCAGGCCCGGCGTGCGCAGCATCCAGGTGATGAACCACAGCGCCACGAAGTTCAGCATGATCGTGACGATCACCTCGTGTGCGCCCGTGTAGGCCTTCAGCGCGCCGGCGACGGCACCCCAGAGTGCTCCGGCGACGATGCCGACGGCGATCGCGACGAGCACGTGCAGCACCGGCGGCAGCTGGAACGAGAAGCCCACCCAGCCGGCAGCGGCGGCCGCCCACAGCATCTGGCCGCGGCCACCGATGTTGAACAGGCCGACGCGGAACGCGATCGCGACGCCGAGGCCGGCCGCGATGAGCGGGGTGGCGAAGTTGAGCGTGTCGGTGAACGGCTTGATCAGCTGGGCGAAGCCCGCGTCGGCGCGCGAGAAGTTGAGGATCGAGCCCTGGAAGAGCGCGGAGTAGGCGCCGAAGACCGCCTCCCAGACCGCGCTGAGCATGTCGGCGGGACGGGCGAAGAAGTATCCGCTCGTCTCCTGCACCCGCTCGTCGGTGAGGGCGATGAGGATGCCGCCCACGATGAGCGAGGTGACGATCGCCAGCAGCGCCATCACCAGGTTGCCGCCCATGATGCGCTGGAAGGCGCTGTTCCACGGATCGGCGTCCCCGACGACCTGGCGGTCGTCGGTCGGCGGGGCGACCGTCGGCGCTTCGACCTCCGCCGCCTCGGGTGCGTGCACCACCGGTGCCCCCTCGCCGGAGTCGGGAGACCCGCCCGCGTGGGGCTGCTGCGCAGGCTGGATCGGGTCGTCGGCGTCGCGCGGCTGATCGTTCACGCTGCGGCTCCTTCTGCGTGGCTCTGTCGTTCGCCGGCCATCATCAGGCCGAGGGTGTCGCGGCTCGTGTCCGAGGGCACGATGCCGACGACGCCGCCGCGATACATCACGGCGATGCGGTCCGCGAGCCCGACGACCTCGTCGAGCTCGGTCGAGACCACGATGACGGGGATGCCCGCGTCGCGCGTCGCGATGATCTGGCTGTGCACGAACTCGATCGAGCCGACGTCGAGGCCGCGCGTGGGCTGCGACGCCACGAAGAGGGCGAGGGGACGGCCGAGCTCGCGGGCGAGCACGACCTTCTGCTGGTTGCCGCCCGACAGGGTGCCGACGCGCGTGTGGATGTCCTGCGCGCGGATGTCGAAGGCGCCGAGCTTCTCGGTCGCGAACTCGTCGCGCGCGCCGCGGTCGACCGTGCCGGCCGAGACGAAGGGCGCGCCGCGGTAGCGGTCGAGCATGAGGTTCTCGGCGATCGAGTACTGCCCGACCAGGCCGTCGACGTTGCGGTCCTCCGGCACGAAGCCGACTCCCGAGTCGAGCACCTGGCGCACCGACCTGCCAAGCAGCTCGTGGCCGTTGAGGCTGATGGAGCCCGCCGACTTCGGCTGCAGGCCCAGGATCGCCTCGGTGAGCTCGGTCTGGCCGTTCCCCTGCACGCCGGCGATGCACAGCACCTCGCCACCCTGCACGGTGAAGGAGACGTCGTTGACGACCTTCTGGCCGATCGCGTCGAGGACGGTCAGACCGCTCACCCGCAGCTCGTTGTCGGTGTGCACGGGCGGGCTCTTCTGCACCGTGAGCTCGACAGGGCGGCCGACCATCATGGATGCGAGCTCGGTGCTCGAGGAGTCGGGGCTCGCCTCGCCGACGACCTTGCCCAGCCGGATGACCGTGATGCGGTCGGCGATCGCGCGCACCTCGCGGAGCTTGTGGGTGATGAAGACGATCGCGGTGCCCTCGTCGCGCAGCTGCTGCATGATCGCCATCAGCTCGTCGGTCTCCTGCGGCGTGAGCACGGCGGTGGGCTCGTCGAAGACGAGCACCTTGGCGTCCTGCGAGAGGGCCTTGATGATCTCGACCCGCTGCTGGACGCCGACGGGGAGGTCCTCGATCTTGGCGTCGGGGTCGATGTGGAAGCCGAAGCGCCGCGAGATCTCGAGCACCTTCTGCTTCGCGCCGGCGAGGCCGCCGAGCGCGCGCTCGTGGCCGAGCAGCACGTTCTCGGCGACGGTGAAGACGGGGATGAGCATGAAGTGCTGGTGCACCATGCCGATGCCGGCGCGCATCGCGTCGCCGGGGCCGGAGAATCGCTGCACCTCGCCGTCGAGGAGGATCTCGCCCTCCTCGGCGCGGTAGAGGCCGTAGAGGACGTTCATGAGGGTCGACTTGCCCGCGCCGTTCTCGCCGAGGAGGCAGTGGATCTCGCCCGCCCTGACCTGCAGGTCGATGTGATCGTTCGCGGTGAGCGCCCCGAAGCGCTTCGTGATGCCTCGCAGTTCGAGGGTCGAGTGCTCGAGAGTCATGGGCCTTCCTTCGACGACGCTGACGACGTGGGTGAATCTAGCCGGTGGCGAGCCGCTCGCGCGGACCGGCGGCCGTGCACGCGCGTGGGGGCCGGCCGGAGCCGACCCCCACGCGAGCAGCGCCCTTACGGGCTGGCGGGCGACTCGACGACGATCTCGCCGGCGATGATCGCCTCGCGGATCTCGTCGAGCTGCGTCTGCAGCTCCGCGTCGACCGAGTCCTCGAAGTCGTGGAACGGCGCGATGCCGACGCCCTCGTTCTCGAGCGTGCCGACGTAGGGCTCGTTCGAGAACTCGCCGCTCGCGGTCTCGGTGATGACGGTCTCCACACCGGTCGCCATGCCCTTCAGCACCGACGTCAGGAAGAGGTCGCCGTTCTCGGGCGAGGTCTCGTAGAGGTCGGCGTCGACGCCGATCATCGCGATGCCCGAGTCGTCGCCCGCGTCGCGGATGGCCTCGATCGCCGAGAGGAAGATCGGGCCGCCGACCGGCATGAGCACGTCAGCGCCCTGGTCGATGTAGGTCTGCGCCATGGCCTTCGCCTCGACGCCGGCCGCGAAGCCGCCCGTGAACGAGCCGGTCTGCGCCTCGGCGTCCCAGCCGAGGATCTGCACGTCGGCGTCGTTCTGCTCGTTGAAGTACTCAGCGCCCTCGACGAAGCCGTCCATGAAGATCGTCACCGGCGGGATCTGGATGCCGCCCCATGTCGCGATGATGCCCGACTCGGAGTGCGAGGCGGCTGCGTAGCCGGCGAGGAACGCGGCCTCGGCCGTGTTGAAGACGATCGGCTTGACGTTGTCGGCCGTGATCGAGTTGTCGTCGATGATCGCGAAGCTGACGTCGGGGTTCGCGGTGGCGGCGGCGCCGGTGGCCTCGGCGAGGTTGAACCCCACGGAGACGACCATGTTGCAGCCGCCGGAGATGACGCTGTCGAGGTTCGGCGCGTAGTCCGACGGCGAGGAGGACTCGACCTCGACGCCCTCGACGCCGAGCGTCTCGGAAGCGGCACGGAGGCCCTCTGCACCGAGCTGGTTAAACGAGCGGTCGTCGAACCCGCCCTCGTCCGAGACGATGCAGGGCTGGATGTCGGTGGTGGGCACCTCAGCGGCGGGCTCGGAGCCCGACGGTGCCTCGGGGGCGGCGGAGCAGCCTGCGAGCAGCAGCGCTGCGCCGACGGCGAGCACGCCGCCTCGCGCAGCAGAACGGGTGAACTTCCTCAAGGGATCCTCCAGTGCAAAGGATGCTCGCCGCGACGCGGCTGAGCGCATGATGGATCGAGCATAGGGCCGCGCGCGAGGCCGCCAGGCCGATCATCGGGCACTGCAACGCAATCGTTGCAATCGCGAGGTTGTCTCAGGCTCGACCTCAGCGGCCGAAGGGCGAATCGATCACGATCTCGCCGGCGACGATCTGCCCGCGGAGCGCATCGAGCTCGGCCTTCGTCTCGTCGCTGACGCGGCTCTCGAGGTCGTGGAAGGGCGCGATGTCCACGCCGCCGTTCTCGAGGGTGCCGATGATCGCCTCCGCAGAGATGGACCCGTCGACCGCGTCGGTCACGGCCCGCAGCACCGCATCCTCGGTGTCCTTGAGGATGCTCGTGAGCAGCAGCGGACGGAACTCGGCGGGCAGCGTCTCGTAGCCGTCGTTGTCGACCCAGATGACGAGCGCCTCGCCGCCGGCGTCGAGGGAGGCGCGGAAGGCGCCCTCCCCCACCTGGCCGGCCACCGGGAGGATGACGTCGGCACCCTGCGCGATGAACGCCTGGGTCTGCGACTGGCCGAGGCTGACGTTCTCGTAGTCGCCCGTGAAGGTGCCGTCCTGCTCCTCGGTGTCCCACCCGAGCAGCCGCACCTCCGTGCCCTTGGCCTCGTTGTAGGCCTCGATGCCGGCGGCGAAGCCGTCCATGAACAGCGTCACGGGCGGCTGGTTGGTGCCGCCGAAGGTCGCGACGACCCCGGTCTCCGAGACGGATGCGGCGGTGTAGCCGGCCAGGAACGCCGCCTGCGCGGTGTCGAAGACGATGGAGCGCACGTTCTCGCCCGCGACAATCTCGTCGACGATCGCGAACTGCACGTCGGGGTTCGCGGCCGCCTGCTCCTGCGTGGCGGCGACGAGCTCGTAGCCGACGGTCAGCACGAAGCCGCAGCCCGTGTCGACCGCGGCCTGCACGTTCGGCGCGAGGTCGCTCTCGGTCGTGGAGACCAGCGCGTTCGCGTCGACGCCCAGCTCCGCGTCGGCGCGCTGCATGCCCGCCCAGCTCGTCTCGTTGAACGAGCGGTCGTTCAGTCCGCCGGAGTTGGTGACCATCTGCGCGCACTCCAGCGCCTGCTCAGCCCCCGGGTCGGCGGGACCGGAGGCACCATCGGTCGCAGCGGGTGGCGGCGTGCTGCACGCGGCCAGCACGAGGAGCGCGGCGAGCGCGGGGACAGCGAGGATGCGGGACACGGCGACTCCTTCAGGCAGGTGGCGCCATGCTAGCCCGCGCTCAGAGCGCGTCGGCGTTGCCGCTGCGCCGCACGGCGTCGACGACCTGCTTCACGCGCTGCGCGTTGTCCGTCGTCGTGACGAGCAGCGCATCCGGGGTGTCGACCACCACGACGTCGTGGATGCCGACGACCGAGATGATGCGGTTCGACTGCGACACCACGATGCCGCTCGCGGAGTCGGCGATCACGGTGCCCTGGGAGCCCAGGATCGCGAGCCTGCCGCGGCGGCCGTTGTTGTGCAGCTTCGCGACCGCCGAGAAGTCGCCGACGTCGTCCCAGTCGAAGTCGCCGGGGACGACGACCATGCGGCCTCGGGCCGCTGCGGGCTCGGCGACCGAGTAGTCGATGGCGATCTTCTTCAGCTGCGGCCAGAGCCGATCGACCGCCGGGCCTCGGCGGCCAGGCTCGTCCCACACCGCTGCGAGCTCCTCGATCTGCGCGGAGAGCGCCGGCTCCTCCTTCGCGAGCTCCTCGAGCAGGACGTCGGCGCGGGCGATGAACATGCCGGCGTTCCAGAGGTAGTCGCCCTCCTCCACGTAGCGGCGCGCGACCTGCGCGGAGGGCTTCTCGACGAACTGCTGCACGAGGGCGGCGTTCGGAGCGCCCTCGACGCCGGCCGGCTCGCCGGCGCGGATGTAGCCGAAGCCGATCGCGGGCTCGGTCGGGGTGATGCCGATCGCGGCGATGTAGCCGGCGCGCGCAGCCGTCACCGCCTCCGTCACCGCGCGGCGGAACGCCCGCTCGTCGTGGATCACGTGGTCTGCGGCGAACGAGCCGACGATCACGTCGGGCTCGCGACGGCGCAGCACGGCCGCAGCGAGCGCGATCGCGACGGTCGAGTCGCGCGGGTCGGCCTCGAGCACGATGTTCGCGTCCTCGAGCTCGGGGATCTGCGCCTCGACGGCGGCGCGGTGCGCGCGGCCGGTCACGACCATCGTGCGGCCGGCGCCCGTGAGGGGCGAGAGGCGGTCGAAGGTCGCGCGCAGGAGCGTCTTCCCGCTGCCCGTCAGGTCGTGCAGGAACTTCGGTGCATCGGCGCGCGAGAGCGGCCAGAGCCTCGAGCCCGCGCCGCCGGCAGGGATGATGCTGTAGAAGTCGTCGATGGTCGCCACGCTGCGAGCCTAGTGATGCGCGCGGCGACCGCCGCCGGGCTGGGCGCCTCCTGAGCGGCCCGGCACATCCCCAGGCCGCGTTCACCGCGCGTTCACCCGCTCCTCCCCGCCCGCCCACGCTCGCGCCGTAGCGTTGCCGCCGTGAGCATCGAGCGAGTCGCGATCGTGACCGAGAGCTTCCTGCCGACCGTGAACGGCGTGACGACCTCGGTCTGCCGCGTCCTGGATCACCTCGTCGACACCGGGCGCGAGGCGATCGTCATCACTCCCCGCTGCGGTGCGCCCGTGCACTACCGCGGCGTGCCGGTGCACGAGGTGCCCTCGTTCGCCTACCGGCAGTTCCCCGTCGGGCTGCCGAGCCCGCGGGTGGCCGCCCTGCTGCAGCGCTTCCAGCCCGACGTGCTGCACGCCGCCAGCCCCTTCATGCTCGGCGGGCAGGCGCTCGCCGAGGCCTCGCGCATCGGCCTCCCGAGCGTCGCCATCTACCAGACGGACGTCGCGGGCTTCGCTCGCCGCAACCGGCTCGGCGCCGGCTCGGCCTTCGCGTGGCAGCTGATCCGCCTGATCCACAACGCGGCCGACCGCACCCTCGCTCCCTCGACCTCGGCCATCGCCGACCTCGAGGCGGCGGGCATCAAGCGGGTGCACGGCTGGGCGCGCGGCGTCGACCTCGACGGCTTCCACCCCGACAACCGCACGAGCCAGGCCGCCACGGCGCTGCGCCGACGCATCGCTCCCGGAGGGGAGGCGGTGATCGGCTACGTCGGCCGCGTGGCGCCCGAGAAGGGGCTCGACCGGCTTCGCGCGCTCACTGGGCTGCCCGGCATCCGCGTCGTCATCGTGGGGGACGGCCCCGGCATGCCGGAGACCCGCCGCCAGCTCGCACCGCTGCAGCCCGTCTTCCTCGGGCAGCTCGCGGGCAGCCGGCTGCGCACCGCGTACGCCGCCATGGACGCCTTCGTCCACACGGGCGCGGAGGAGACCTTCGGGCAGACCCTGCAGGAGGCCGCGGCGAGCGGCCTGCCCGTCGTCGCGCCACGCGCGGGCGGACCGATCGACCTCGTGGACCACGGCACGACCGGCTTCCTCTTCGGCGTCGACGACGCATCCGAGCTACGCCTCGCCGTCGAGCGGCTCGCCGCCGACCCCGGCATGCGGGCGCGGATGGGCGAGGCGGGCCGACGGCGCGTGCTCGGTCGATCGTGGCCCGCCATGGTCGAGCAGCTGATCGGCCACTACGACCTGGCCGCCCGCCGCGCGCGCCGCGGCGCGGAGGACCTGGTCGAAGCCTGACCGGCGGCGACCGAGCCCCGAGACGGGCCTCGGCGCTCGCGGCGCTCCCGAGCTCCAGCGCGCGGGCGTAGGATGGGAGCATCTTGCCCGGTCGAACTTCGGAGGGAACGCGCGTGTCTGAGACATCGAGCAGCCTCACCCTCCCCGACCCCACGCCTCGGAGGACCACGTTCAGCGGCACGCTGTATCGCGGCAACGAGGGCATGTGGTCGTGGGTGCTCCACCGCATCACCGGTGTGGCGATCTACTTCTTCCTGCTTGTCCACGTGCTCGACACCTCACTGATCCGCGTGAGCCCCGAGGCGTACAACGCAGTCATGGCGACCTACAAGAACCCGATCATGGGCCTCGGCGAGGTCGTGCTCGTCGGCGCGGTCGTGCTGCACGCCATCAACGGGCTGCGCATCATCCTGGTCGACTCGTGGTCGTGGGCGACGCGCCACCAGCGCGCGCTGTTCTGGGTGGTGATCGGCATCGTCGTGGTGCTGATGGCCTACTTCGTGCCGAACCACCTCGCCAACGTCTTCGGCGAGTTCGGCGAGATCGGGGGCGAGCACTGATGACGACCATCGAGACTCCGAACTACGCCTACCCGGCCCGCTCGAAGGGCCGTCGCGGCCCCAACCTCGAGAAGGCCGGCTGGATCTTCATGCGCGCCTCCGGCGTCGTGCTGGTGGTGCTGATCTTCGGCCACCTCGCCTACAACCTCATCTGGACCCCCGGCGGCATCCACGCCATCGACTTCGGCTTCGTGGGCGGCAAGCTCGCCGACCCGTTCTGGAAGTGGTGGGACGTGCTGATGCTGTGGCTGGCCATCCTGCACGGCTCGAACGGCATGCGCACGATCGTCAACGACTACGTGCACAAGCCCAAGGTGCGCGCCGTCGCGCTGGGGGCGATCGGCGTCGCCGCCGCGGTCCTGATCATCCTCGGCACCCTCATCACGTTCACGTTCGACCCCTGCCCGCCGAACGCCGACCCCTCGCTGCTGCCGTCGTTCTGCGCAGAGCTCTAAGCACCGGAGATCCCCCGCTACATGGCTGACCAGAGTCCCGTCACCGACGGCATCCACTACCACCAGTTCGACGTCGTGATCGTGGGCGCCGGCGGCGCCGGCATGCGCGCGGCGATCGAGGCCGCCCCCAAGGCCTCGACCGCCGTCATCACGAAGCTCTACCCGACGCGCTCCCACACGGGCGCCGCGCAGGGCGGCATGGCCGCAGCCCTCGCGAACGTCGAGGAGGACAGCCACGAGTGGCACACGTACGACACGGTCAAGGGCGGCGACTACCTGACCGATCAGGACTCCGCCGAGATCCTGACGCGTGAGGCGATCGACGCGATCTACGACCTCGAGAACATGGGCCTGCCGTTCAACCGCACGCCCGACGGCAAGATCGACCAGCGCCGCTTCGGTGGGCACACGCGCGACCACGGCAAGGCGCCCGTGCGCCGCTCCTGCTACGCCGCCGACCGCACCGGCCACATGATCCTCCAGACGCTGTACCAGAACTGCGTCAAGCACGGCGTGAACTTCTTCAACGAGTTCTACGCGCTCGACCTCGTCATGGCAGAGGTCGACGGCGTCAAGCGCGTCGCGGGCATCGTGGCCTACGAGCTCGCGACCGGCGAGATCCACGTCTTCCAGGGCAAGTCGGTGATCTTCGCCACCGGTGGCTTCGGCAAGATCTACAAGACCACCTCGAACGCGCACACCCTCACGGGCGACGGCGTCGGCATCATCTGGCGGCAGGGCCTGCCGCTCGAGGACATGGAGTTCTACCAGTTCCACCCGACGGGCCTGGCCGGGCTCGGCATCCTCCTCACCGAGGGTGCCCGCGGCGAAGGCGCGATCCTGCGCAACGCCTCGGGCGAGCGCTTCATGGAGCGCTACGCCCCCACCATCAAGGACCTCGCGCCGCGCGACATCGTCGCCCGCTCGATGGTGCAGGAGGTGCTGGATGGCCGCGGTGCCGGCCCGCACAAGGACTACGTCTACCTCGACTGCACGCACCTGGGCGCAGAGGTGCTCGAGACGAAGCTCCCCGACATCACCGAGTTCGCGCGCACCTACCTCGGCGTCGACCCGGTGACCGAGCGCGTGCCGGTCTACCCCACCGCGCACTACGCGATGGGCGGCATCCCGACCAACAACGACGCGCAGGTGCTGAGCGACAACGACACCGTCGTGCCCGGCCTCTACGCCGCCGGCGAGTGCGCCTGCGTCTCGGTGCACGGCGCCAACCGCCTCGGCACGAACTCGCTGCTCGACATCAACGTCTTCGGCAAGCGCGCCGGCAACCACGCGGTCGCCTACGCGCAGACGGCCGACTTCGTCGACCTGCCGACGGATGCGGCGGACGGCGTCGTCAAGCTGCTCGCGCAGCTGCGCGAGGGCAACGGCAGCGAGAACGTGGCGGAGATCCGCAAGGCGCTCCAGGAGACGATGGACCGCAACGCTCAGGTGTTCCGCACCGAGGAGACGCTGCAGACCGCGCTCGCCGACATCGCGGCGCTGCGCCAGCGCTACCCGAACGTGCGCATCCACGACCGCGGCCGCCGCTTCAACACCGATCTGCTCGAGGCGGTCGAGCTGGGCTTCCTGCTCGACCTGGCCGAGATCGTCGTGGTCTCCGCGATCAACCGCAAGGAGTCGCGCGGCGCCCACATGCGCGACGACTACCCGACGCGCGACGACGTCAACTTCATGCAGCACACGATGGCCTACCGCACCGCCGGCGACACCGGGGTGCCGCAGGAGATCCGGCTGGACTGGAAGCCCGTGCGCATGACGCACTACGAGCCGCAGGAGAGGAAGTACTGATGGCAGCGACACAGGTCAGCACGCCCGGCCAGGAGACCGCCGCAGAGGCTGCCTCGGTCGAGGGCGGCACCGCACCCGACTCGGTCGACTCGGCCGCCGAGGGGCACGACCGCCCGCTGGAGGCCGCTGAGCCGATCGAGGAGCCGCAGAGCTTCCCCGTGACCGTCATCGTGCGCCGCTACGACCCCGAGGTCGACGACGAGCCCCGCTGGGTCGACTACGACGTCGAGATGTTCTCCACCGAGCGCATCCTCGACGCCCTGCACCGCATCAAGTGGGAGCAGGACCCCTCGCTCGCGTTCCGCCGCTCCTGCGCGCACGGCATCTGCGGCTCGGACGCCATGCGGATCAACGGCAAGAACCGCCTCGCCTGCAAGGCGCTCGTGAAGGACTTCGACGTGTCGAAGCCCATCTACGTCGAGGCCATCAAGGGCCTGCCGCTCGAGAAGGACCTGATCGTCAACATGGAGCCGTTCTTCGACTCCTTCCGCGAGATCCAGCCCTTCCTGCAGGCGACGGGCAAGCCCGACAAGGAGCGCCACCAGACGATCGCCGAGCGCGAGCGCTTCGACGACACCACCAAGTGCATCCTCTGCGCCGCGTGCACGACCTCGTGCCCGGTGTTCTGGACGGACGGGCAGTACTTCGGTCCGGCCGCGATCGTGAACGCGCACCGCTTCATCTTCGACTCGCGCGACGAGGCGAGCCAGGTGCGGCTCGACATCCTGAACGACAAGGAGGGCGTGTGGCGCTGCCGCACGACCTTCAACTGCACGGATGCCTGCCCGCGCGGCATCCAGGTCACGAAGGCGATCGCCGAGGTCAAGCAGGCGATGATGACGGGCGTCAAGCTCTAGGGCTCCTGCCCACCGACGAGGCCCGCTCCGCGCTCCGGCGCCGAGCGGGCCTCGTCGTCTGCGGGGTCACGTGCGCTTCGCTCAGAGAATACTTAGCCTGGCGATGTATCGTTTCGGCATGGACGCCGCAGCGAACAGCACTCGCACCGAGACGCGCACCGATCGCCCCGACGGGGCCGGTCGGGCCACTGGCCTCGCCGACCGCATCCGCCCCTGGGCCGTGCTCATCGCGCTGCCGGCGACGCTGGCGCTGGCGGCGCTCGGCGGTGGCGCGTTCGGCGGCCAGGAGGTCTCGAGCGCTTCGTCGGGCGCGCTCTCGGCCGACGCCACCCCGCTCGCGCCCGCGGGGCCTGCGTTCTCGATCTGGTCGCTCATCTACCTCGGGCTCGCCGCCTACGCGATCTGGCAGGTGCTCCCTCGGCACCGTCGCGACGCGCGACAGCAGCGGATGGGCTGGCTCGCCCTCGCCTCGCTCGTGCTGAACGCGGTCTGGATCATCTGCGCGCAGGCGGGCCTGCTGCCCCTCACGGTCGTCGTGATCGTCGCGCTGCTGGTCGTGCTCGTGCTGATCATGCGCGTGCTCGTGCGCGAGCGTGCCGCGAGCTGGCAGGAGGCGGCGGTGGTCGACGGCACCTTCGGCCTCTACCTCGGCTGGGTCTCGGTGGCGACGGTGGCGAACGTCGCGGCGTTCCTCGCCGATGCCGGCGTGCGCCCGGAGCCCTTCGAGGGGCCCGCGATCGCGATCCTCGCGGTCGTCGCTGCGATCGGCCTGCTGCTCGCGCTGTGGAGCCACGGGCGCCTCGCGCCTGCGGCCGCGATGGCGTGGGGCTTGGCCTGGATCGCCGTCGGCCGCGCCTTCGACGAGCCGCACAGCATGGCGGTCGCGATCACCGCCGCAGGTGCGGCGGTCTTCGTCGCGGTGTCGGCGATCGCGCTGCGCGTGCGCGCATGGTCGTCGCCCGGGCCGGCCTGACGCTCAGGATCGGCGGACGGCCACGACGTTCGCGATCGCCCAGGCGATGGCGAGCAGCAGCGCCTGCGCCCACGCCACGAGGAACATCGGATCGTCGGGCTGGAGCAGCAGCATGGCCGCCACGAACGCGCCCAGGGCGATGAGGAGCGCGCAGACGCCGACGATCGCCAGCGCGTGCACCCCGATGTTCCGGTCTCGCTCGTCCAGGTACTCCGCCGCGTTGAGGCGCGTGTAGTCGCTCGCTCGGCCGGAGCGCGCGTAGATCGCGCTCGCTGCCCCCGCGATCGCGATCACGGCGAAGACGATCGCGACGAGCCACTGGGAGCGCACCGCGAACAGCACAGCGGTCAGCAGCGTCGCTGCCGTCAGCACCGCGTTCCACCACGACATGCGGAGCCACCTACGCGTCCACATCGAACAGCTCCTCCACCGTCATCCCGAAGTGCCGCGCGAGGTGCACGGCGAGCGCCAAGGAGGGGTCGTACCGGCCGGTCTCGATCGCGTTGATCGTCTGGCGCGAGACGCCCATCGCCTGCGCCAGCGCCAGCTGCGACAGCTCCTGCCGCAGGCGCAGCTCGCGGACGCGACTCTCCATGTGGAAAGCGTACTTGACACGTCGGCGAGTGACAAGCAGACTTGTCATGACAAGCCGACTTGACACACAGGCGCGCTGCGCGCCCAGTGCGTCACCGCGCATCCGCCACCGAAAGGACCCCCTCGTGCTCGAAGCCCTCTCCGACTTCACCAACGGCCTGCCCGGCTGGGCGCAGTGGCTGGGCATCATGGCGATCAGCGCCATCCCGTTCGTCGAGAGCTACTTCGGCTCCGTGATCGGCATCCTCGCCGGAGTGCATCCCGCGGTCGCGATCGGCGCCGCCATCGTCGGCAACGCGGTCTCGATGCTCGTGTTCGTGCTGGTGGCGGATGCGGCGCGCAAGAAGGCCCTGGGCGGTCGCGAGACCGCGCAGGAGGGCTCGCCGCGCCGCCAGCGCCTCAAGCGCATGTTCGACCGCTTCGGCGTGCCGGGCGTCAGCATCCTCGGGCAGACGCTGCTGCCGAGCCAGATCACCTCGGCCGCCATGGTGTCGTTCGGCGCCTCCCGCAACGCGGTCATCCTGTGGCAGTGCATCTCGATCGTGCTGTGGGGCGTCGCCTTCGGCCTGCTGGCGCTCGGCGGCGCAGAGCTGCTCTCGCTGCGCTGAGCGCCCGGTCCGCTGCCGGATCCGCAGCGGACCGCCTGACGTCGAGCAGCGTGGGGCAGACTGGCCGCGTGAACCACGCGACCATCGCCGCCCTCGACCGGCTCGACGCCCTGCGCACCGCGCTCGACGGCGTCGACCTGCCGCTGTCGATCGCCGGCGCCGACGTCGCCCGCGATGCGCGCCGCGCTGCCGTCCGCCAGATCGACGACTACATCCAGCCGCGCCTCAGCAACCTCGACGCGCCGCTGCTCGCGGTCGTGGGCGGCTCGACCGGTGCGGGCAAGTCGACACTCGTGAACGCGCTCGTGGGGCTCCCGGTGACGCGCACCGGCGTCATCCGCCCGACGACGCGGCAGCCCATCCTGCTGCACTCCCCCGCCGATGCGGCCTGGTTCGCCTCCACGCGCATGCTGCCGGGCCTCGCCCGAGTCACGGGTGTCGTGCGGGAGGCACCCGCGCACCAGGCTGGCGACGACCCCGACGCCACGCGGATCGGCTCGGTGGTCCTCGTCACCGACGATCGCGTGCCGCGCGACCTCGCGATCCTCGACGCGCCCGACGTCGACTCGATCGCCGACGAGAACCGCGAGCTCGCCGGGCAGCTGCTGGCGGCGGCAGACCTCTGGCTCTTCGCGACCACCGCCAACCGCTATGCCGACGCCGTGCCGTGGAAGCTGCTCGACGACGCGGCAGCTCGCGACATCACCGTCGGCGTCGTGCTCAATCGGGTGCCGCAGGGCGCCGAGTCCGAGGTCGAGGCCGATCTGCGCACGATGCTGGGCGAGCGAGGCCTGGGATCCGCGCCCGTCTTCGTGGTCACGGAGTCGCCGCTCGACGAGCGCGGCATGCTGCCGGCGTCGGCCGTCGCGGGCATCCGCGCGTGGCTCACGGGCATCGCGGGCGATCGCGCCGAGCGCGCACGCATCGCCGGTCGCACGCTCGCCGG
Organism: Agrococcus sp. Marseille-P2731; assembly: GCF_900117395.1. Taxonomy (GTDB): domain Bacteria; phylum Actinomycetota; class Actinomycetes; order Actinomycetales; family Microbacteriaceae; genus Agrococcus. The sequence goes on from NZ_FPEG01000003.1 coordinate 303,444, forward strand.
CACCGTGGAGCGGCTCGGTGCCACCGCTCGCACGGTCGCCGACGCCCGCGACGAGCAGCTCGTCGTCGCGCGCGATCTGCGCGAGACGGTGCGCACCGCCCACCACGACGCGGCGGAGCGCGTCGGCGACGCCACCCGCGACGGCGTGCTGCTGCGCGGCGAGGTGCTCGCCCGCTGGCAGGACTTCGTGGGCACCTCGGACGTCTTCCGCACTCTCGAGTCCTGGTTCTCCCGCACGCGCGACCGCGTGACGGCGTGGTTCCAGGGCAGACCCGCGCCGACCGTCGAGGTCGAGCACGAGATCGAGTCGGGCCTCCACGCGGTGATGGTCGACGAGGCGGGCCGCGCGGCATCCGACGCCTGGTCGCGCGTGCGGCAGAGCGCCGTCGGCAGGCAGCTGACCGGCGGGGCCGACCTCGCGCATCCGCCTGCCGACCTGCCGGAGCGCACGTCGAGGCTCGTGCGCGACTGGCAGCAGGCGCTCATCGAGCTGATCACCGAGCAGGCAGCCGGCAAGCGCACGAAGGCGCGCGTGATGTCGCTCGGGCTCAACGTCATCACGGTCGCCCTGATGGTCGTCGTCTTCGCCTCGACCGGCGGGCTGACGGGCGGCGAGCTCGCCATCGCGGGCGGCTCGGCGGTCGTGGGGCAGAAGCTGCTCGAGACGATCTTCGGAGAGGATGCGGTGCGCCGGCTGGCTGCGCAGGCGCGGGCCGACCTCGAGGCGCGCGTGCACGTGCTCCTGCTCGAGCAGGCGAGCCGCTGGGACCCGCTGCTCGAGCCAATCGAGGCGGGCGCCGACGGCGACGCGCTGCGCGATGCTGCCGCGCAGCTCGAGCGCGCGATGGCCGCGGTCGGCACGCCCGCCGATGGCGCGACGCACCGCGAGCTGCTGCCGAGCGACATGGTCGAGGGCGAGGCCCTGGATGCGGTCGTGACGGGTGCGCAGGCCGAGTCGCCGATCGACGGCGAGGCCGACGAGGTCCACGAGCTGGAGCCGCCGCGATGAGCCGACGGCGCACGGAGAGCGTCGACGAGCTGTTGGAGGCGCTCTCGGAGGCCGCGGAGCTCGGCGCAGGACGCGTGCCCGCCGATGAGCTCGAGGCGGTGCGGCGCATCGCCGAGCGCGCCGGCGAGCGGCGGGCGCTCTCCTCGGAGCACACGGTCGTCGGCTTCTTCGGGGCCACGGGCTCCGGCAAGTCGTCGCTCATGAACGCGCTGGTCGGCGAGGCCGTCGCGCGCACGCACGTGCGCAGGCCCACCACCTCCGAGCCGCTCGCCGCCGTGTGGAACCCGCGCGGCGCATCCGCCCTGCTCGATTGGCTGCAGATCAGCGATCGACGCATCATCGAGCGGCCCTTCGCCGTCGGATCGGGTGGGATCAGCGGCGGAGCGGGCGACGACGAGCTCTCGCTGATCCTGATCGACCTGCCCGACTTCGACTCGGTCGCGCTCGAGCACCGCGCGATCGCCGAGCGCCTCGCCGGGCAGGTCGACGTGCTGGTCTGGGTGGTCGATCCGCAGAAGTACGCCGACGCCGTCATCCACCGCGACTTCATCGCACCGCTCTCGACGCACGCCGCGGTGACGGCGGCCGTCCTCAATCAGGTCGATCGGCTGCCGGCCGGCGAGGTCCAGCACGTCGTCGAGTCGCTGCGCGGACTGCTGCGGCGCGACGGCCTCGAGCGGGTGCAGGTGCTGCCGGTGTCCGCGACCGAGGGCACGGGCATCGCCGAGCTGCGAGGACTGATCGCGCGATTCGCCGGCGAGCGCACAGCGGCGACGCAGCGGCTGCTCGCCGACGTCCGCGGCGTCGCGGCGCGGCTGGAGTCGGCCGGCGTGCCCGGCACGCTGCGCAGCGCCGACGGGCAGGCGCTGGAGCGCGGCCTCGCGACCGCGGCGAGCGTGGATGCGGTCGCCGGCGCTGTCGCGGGCAGCTACCGCAAGCGCGCTGGCCAGGTCACGGGCTGGCCGCTCACCGCATGGATGCTGCGGCTCGCGCCCGATCCGCTGCGCCGGCTGCACCTGCCCTTCGGGCGCGATCGCGCTCGCGATGGCGGTCGCGACGCCGAGCTCCACCGCACTGGTCTGCCGCCGATGCGCGCGGCGCAGCGCGCGCAGGCTGGGCTCGCGGTGCGCGCCTACGCCGATGCGGCTGCGGCCGGGCTCGGCGAGGGCTGGTCTGCCGCGATCCACGAACGGGCGGCGGATGCGCTGGAGTCGTTGCCGGGCGAGCTCGACCGGGCGGTCGCGCGCACCGACCTCGGGGCTCGCGGCTCGTGGTGGTGGCCCGTGCTCGCCGCGCTCCAGTGGCTCGCGCTGCTGGTCGCGGTCATCGGGGGCGTCTGGCTGCTGCTGCCGCTCGTGCTGCCGCTCTGGGGCATGGTCGCCCCGGTGATCCCGCAGCTCGAGGGCACGCAGACGTGGTTCGACGGCTGGCCGATCCCGTTGCTGGCGCTCCTCGGCGGCGTGCTGCTGGGCATCGTGCTCGGCTTGCTCGGCGCGCTGATCGGCGGCGCGGTCGGCGCTGCCCGTCGCAGGCGCGCCAAGCGCCGACTCCGGCGGCAGGTCGCCGCCGTCGCGCGCGAGACCGTGGTGCTCCCGATCGAGGGAGAGCGAGAGCGCGCCCGCGCGTTCGCACTGGCCGTCGGCCGCGCCGGGGGCGCCGCGCGCTGAACCCGCGTCCCCCACCGGGCGCCGCGGCTCGCGCTTCGCGCCGGGTGGCGGCGGACCCTATCCTGCAGCCGCCTCGCGCGCCTCCGCGGCCGAGTTCGCCGTCAGAGCGCGCGCGGCGCGCTCCTTGGCCTCGTCGAGCGTCACCGTGAGCAGCTCGGCGCGCACATCGGCGATGGCCGACGCGCTCATCGACAGGCTCGTCGCGCCCAGGCCTACGAGCACCACCGCGAGCGCAGGATCTGCGGCAGCCTCGCCGCAGACGCCGACGGACTTGCCCGCACGCGCGCCGGCGTCGCCGATGAGCTTCACGAGCCGCAGCACCGCCGGGTGCCAAGGATCCTGGAACCGCGCGACCGTGCCGAGCTGTCGATCGGCGGCCATCGTGTACTGCGTGAGGTCGTTCGTGCCGATCGAGACGAAGTCCGCGGCCTCGAAGACCTGGTCGGCGAGCACGGCGATCGACGGCACCTCGGCCATCGCGCCCACGCTCGTGAGGCCGAGCTCCTTGCCGAGGGCGACGAAGTAGGCCGCCTCCTCGTGGTCGGCGATCATCGGCGCCATCACGTGCAGCTCGGCGTCAGTCGCCGCCTGCGCAGCCGCCAGCGCCGTCAGCTGATCGCGCAGCACCTGCTCGCTGGCCCGGAGTGCGCGGATGCCGCGGAGGCCCAGCGCCGGGTTCTCCTCGTGCGCGTCGTTCAGGAACGCCAGCGGCTTGTCGGCGCCGGCGTCGAGCACGCGCACGACGACCTTCTTGCCCGGGAACGCCTGCAGCACCTCGGTGTACGCCTTCGTCTGCTCCTCGATCGATGGCGCGCTCGAGGCGCCCAGGAAGAGGAACTCGGTGCGGAAGAGACCGACGCCCTCGGCGCCGAGCTCCACGGCACCGGGCGCGTCCTTCGCCGACCCGACATTGGCCATCAGCGGCACCTTCGTGCCGTCGGCGAGCGCGCCGTCCGTGATCGGCGCGGACGCAGCGGCGAGACGGACCTCGCGCTCCGCGCCGGCGGTGGCGACGGCCTCGGCATCGGGGTCGAGCACGACGGTGCCTGCCTTCGCGTCGACGACGGCGAGCTGCCCGTCGCTCGCTGCGCCGAGGATCCCGACGACACCCACCACGGCGGGCAACGACTTCGAGCGAGCGAGGATCGCGGTGTGCGACGTGGGCCCGCCGTCCTCCGTCACGAGCGCCAGGGTCTTCTCGAGGTCGAGCGTGGCGGTGTCGGCGGGCGCGAGGTCGCGGGCGATCAGGATGAAGGGCTCGTCGGACTGCGGGACGCCTGGCGCGGACACGCCGCGCAGGCGCGCCACGACGCGCTGCGCGACGTCCTCGAGATCGGTGGCGCGCTCGGCCATGTAGCCGCCCATCGCGGTGAGCATGTCGCGGAACGACCCATACGCATCCCACGTGGCCCGCTCGGCGTTCGAGCCGCTCTCGAGCCGCGACCGCACGTCGTCGAGGATCGCGGGATCCTGCGCCATCAGCGCGGCGGCCTCGAGCACCTGCTGGGCCTCGCCGCCGACGGCCGCAGCCCGGGCGTTCAGCTCGTCGGCGACCAGCTGCAGCGCCTGCTGCACGCGCTGGTGCTCGCTCTCGACGTCGGCGGCCAGCGGCTCGTCGCTGGGCGGCGCGAGCGGATCCGGCATCTTCAGCATCTTCGCGGCGGCGATGCCGCTGCCGACTCCAACTCCAGAGAGCGCATTCATGCGGCCACACTACGCTGAGCCGGCTGGCCGTCGCGACGCGAGCAGGAGGGCAGGGGATGCAGCAGCTGATCGACCGCGTCATGCGCTCTCGGCCCTGGCGCACCTGGCAGCGCTATGCCGAGACGAGAGGCCCTGTGCTCGCCCAGGGGATGACCCTGCAGGCCTTCCTGTCGCTGTTCGCAGCGCTGTTCGTCGCGTTCGCGATCTTCATGGCCGTGCTCGGCGGCAACGTGGAGCTGCGCGACGCCGTCATCGCCACGCTCTCCTCCGCGATCCCCGGCCTGATCGGGGAGGGCGGAGCGCTCGACGTCGCGTCGCTCACCGGCTCGCGCATCGGCTGGGCCGGTGCGGTCGCGGCGGTCGCGATCCTCTTCACGGCGATCGCGTGGATCGCGGTGAGCAGGGAGGGCTTCCGCGCGATGTTCGACCTCGAGGCGCCACCCGCCAACCTCCTGATGCTGAAGCTGGGCGACCTCGGCGTCGCGGTCGGCATCGGCGTGCTGGTGCTCGTCTCCTCTGGCGTGCAGATCGCCTCGGAGGCCCTCGTGACCGCGCTCGGGCTCGGCTGGGCCACGCAGCTGGTGAGCGTCGGGGTGCAGCTGCTGCTCGACACCGGCATCGTGCTGCTGCTGTTCCGCTTCGGAGGCCGATTGCGGCTGCCGTCCAGGGTCATGCTGCCGGCCGCGGTCGCGTGCGCAGGCGCGTTCCTGGTGCTGAAGATGCTCGCCACGCTGCTGCTCCGCGGGGTCGAGAACAACCCCCTGCTGGCCGGCATCGCCGCACCCGTGATCATCCTGCTGTGGCTCGGCTTCATCATGCAGATCCTGATGCTGGTGCTCGCGTTCGTCGCGGTCGGCCCGACCGGCCGTGCCTACACCCGCCTCGTGCGCGCCGGGGGCATCGACGCGACGCTGAGCCCGGCCAAGGCACGCGAGCTGCTGGGCGAGCTCGAGGCCAACCGGCAGGAGGGCGGCGACGCCGCTCGGCTGCACCGACGACTGGCCAAGCGCCTGCGTTGAGCGCTGTCCTCGCTCGAGCCCCGTGGCGCTCGCACGTGGGCGGGCCTCGGTAGGCTCGACGGCATGGTCCGCATCGCCTCCGTCAACGTCAACGGCGTCCGCGCCGCGTTCCGCAAGGGCATGGGCGAGTGGCTCGAGTCTGGCGGCTTCGACGTCGTGGCGCTGCAGGAGGTGCGGGCCCTCGACGAAGACCTGCTGCCCCTCGTGCCCGGCTGGCACGTGCTGCACGACCCTGCGACCGCGAAGGGCCGCGCCGGCGTCGCCGTGCTCTCCCGCGAGCCCTCGATCGGTCACCGCACCGACATCGGGCTCAAGACCTTCGACACGAAGGGCCGCTGGCTTGAGGCCGACTTCGTCTTCGGCGAGACGCCGTTGACCGTCGTCTCGACCTACGTGCACTCCGGCGAGGTCGGCACGCAGAAGCAGGTCGACAAGTACCGCTTCCTCGACTCGATGGCGAAGCGCCTGCCGCAGCTGCGCAAGCACTGCGACAACGTCGTGGTGATGGGCGACCTCAACGTCGGCCACACGCCGCTCGACATCAAGAACTGGCGCAGCAACCAGAAGAACGCCGGCTTCCTGCCCCAGGAGCGCGCCTACTTCGACCGCTTCTTCGGCACCGGCATGGTGACGGGCGCCGATGGCACGCGTGGTCGCGGTCACGGATGGGTCGACGTCGGCCGTGCAGCGCATCCGGGCGTCGACGGCCCCTACACCTGGTGGTCGCAGCGCGGCAAGGCGTTCGACACCGACACCGGCTGGCGCCTCGACTACCACATGGCCTCCCCCGCGCTCGCGGCCGTCGCGAGCGAGTACCGCGTCGACCGCTACCCCTCCTACGACACCCGCTGGTCCGACCACGCGCCCGTCGTCGTCGACTACAACCTCTAGGAACCACCTGATGACTCAGCCCCGGCTCTACTCGGGCATCCAGCCCTCTTCGGGCTCGCTGCACCTCGGCAACTACATCGGCGCCCTCCAGCAGTGGAGGACGATGCAGGGCGACTTCGACGCGTTCTTCTCGATCGTCGACCTGCACGCCATCACCGCGCCGCAGGACCCGCAGGTGCTGCGCGAGCAGGTGCGCACGCTCGCCGCGCAGTACATCGCCGGGGGGATCGACCCCGAGCGCTCCTGCCTCTACGTGCAGTCGCACGTCACCGCCCACGCGCAGCTGGCGTGGCTGCTGAGCACGATCACGGGCTTCGGCGAGGCGAGCCGCATGACGCAGTTCAAGGACAAGACCGCCAAGGGCGGGCAGGAGTCGGCCTCGGTCGGCCTCTTCACCTATCCGATCCTCATGGCGGCCGACATCCTGCTCTACGACACCGACGTGGTGCCGGTCGGCGACGATCAGAAGCAGCACGTCGAGCTCACACGCGACCTGGCCGAGCGCTTCAACAAGCGCTTCGGCTCGACGTTCCGCCAGCCCAAGCCGGTCATCCGCGCCGAGGGCGCGCGCATCTACGACCTGCAGAACCCGCAGTCGAAGATGTCGAAGTCGGCCGACAACGACAAGGGCATCGTCTGGCTGCTCGACGAGCCCGCGAAGACGGCGAAGAAGATCCGCTCGGCCGTGACCGACACCGAGGGCTCGATCCGCGCCGACAAGGTCGAGAAGCCCGGCGTGACGAACCTGCTCGGCATCATGAGCGCCATGACCGGCACGAGCGTGCCAGACCTCGAGGCGCACTTCGAGGGCCAGGGCTACGGCGTCTTCAAGACAGAGGTGGCCGACGCCGTCGTGGCGGAGCTGGCGCCGGTGCGCGAGCGCACGCTCGAGCTGCTGGCCGATCCGGCCGAGCTCGACCGGCTGCTGGCAGCGAACGCCGAGCGCGCCGCTGCAGTCGCCGACGCGACGCTGCGCCGCGCCATGGAGGCGATGGGCCTGCGATGACCGGGCCCACTCCCCGCCTGGCCGGCCCGACGCTGCCGCTGCTGGGCGCCAAGGTCGTGCTGACCGCGCTCGGCGAGGATGACGTCGACCGCATCGTCGAGGCCTGCAGGACCGAGCAGGCGGTGCGGTTCCTGGAGACCCCGGTGCCCTACACGCGCGCCGATGCCGAGGAGTTCGTGCGCGTCTTCGTGCCCGCGGGCTGGCGCGGCGAGCACGACGAGCGGGTCTACGCGATCCGCGAGTCGCTGCGCGGCCCGCTCGCCGGCGTCATCGGGCTGCGCGGGCTCGAGCGCGAGGTGGGCTTCTGGCTGCACCCCGACGCGCAGGGCAAGGGCCTCATGACGGATGCGGTGCGCACGGTCGTCGGGCACGCAGAGGGCTGCCTCACCTGGCCAGAGGTCACGTGGAGCTGCTTCGACGGCAACACTGCCTCGATGCGGGTCGCGAAGGCCGCCGGCTTCACCTACCTCGGCACGATCGAGTCGACGCAGCGCGGCGAGCCGGTCGTGCAGCACGTCGCGGTGCGGCGGGCGTCCGGTGCGCCCGAGGGCGCGCTCCCCTGGCCGAGCCTGGACTGACGCGCGCTCGCTCGGGCACTTCCTCCGCCGCGCGCCGCGAACAGGCGCGCACCGCAAGTCCCGCCGAACCAGCGCGCGGACCTCTTCGCGCAGCACAAGCCTTGGCGAACCAGCGCGCGGCCAGCTCCGCACAACGCAAGCCTCAACGCGGCGGAGCAGACGACATGCCGCAGCGTCGGCGAACCAGCGCGCGGCCAGCTCCGCACAACGCAAGCCTCAACGCGGCGGAGCAGACGACATGCCGCTTCGCGGCTGGCTCCGACGCGGATCGCGGTTCGGCGACTTGCGTCGTGCACGCGTCGGGGTGAGCGCGGCGGCCAGCGCTCGTCATCCTCTGGGATGCATCGCGAGCGCCGCCCGGACGAGCTCGACGAAGCGGTCGTGATTGCCTGCGAGCCACGCGGCAGACACCCGCACGGTGATGTAGCCCTGGAGCAGTGCCTCAGCGTCGCGAGCCCGGTCGCGCTCGAAGGTCTGCTCGTGCGTCGCTCGACCGTCGATCTCGACGATCACGCAACCGCCCACCATGAAGTCGACGTCGCCGACGCGTGCGATGCGGACCTGCTGGCGATGCTCGAGGCCGGCTGCGCGCAGCAGCAGCTTCGCGTCGGTCTCATAGCCCGATCCGCACAGCGCATCGACCGCCTCGATCGCGGGCTCCTCGTTCCACTCGAAGCCGTGCAGGGCGAGACGCATCTCGCCGCGCGTCGCCCGGCGTCGCTGCATCGCTGAGTCCGCGACCCGGATGGCCTCGTGCACCCCGAGGCAGCGCGCGATGCAGCGCACGGCCGCGGTGACCGAGGTCGTGCAGCGGGTGCCGTCATCGGCGTCCAGGTCAGACCAGTGCAGGACGACGCCGTCGCGCCGCGCCAGGCGCTGGAAGCGGTCGCTCGGATCGCGCAGCCGCGTCGATCCATCCCACACGTGCACGTGCAGGCGTGTGTCCTGCGGCTCCCAGAGGCCGAGCGCACGGGCGGCAGAGGCGCACGCGAGCCGGCCGCCGATCCGGAGCGCCTGGAGCAGCGGCTCATCGATGGGTCCGCAGGCGTAGACATCTCGGCGCGCCCGCACCAGAGCGCCTGAGCGCAAGGCCTCCTCGATATCGCGGCGGCTGAGACCCTCGGCTCGCAGCTCCCGATACTCATCCACTCTGGTGAAGCCCTGGGGAAGCGCTCGGAGCGTCGACATGGACGCGAGGATGCGATGCAGACGGGCACTCTCGCTCCCCGAGCACCGCGCCATGTGGACAGTCGTCCGCGCGCGCGGCGCTGCGCGAGCATCCGCGGGGCGCAGGGCGGGCAGGGGACGCGGAATGAGGTCGCGGCCGCACGAGTTGTAGGCTGGGAGTGCAACGTGCCCGGGGTCAGTGCAAGTCTGAACCGGCGGTGAGAGTCCGCGACCCGAGCGACCGCGTCATGGCGAGCGATCGTTCGGCTGAGCTGGTGGAATTCCAGCACCGACGGTGAGAGTCCGGAGGGGAGGCGCACGCGAGGTCGTCAGCGACCCCTCGGATCCCCGTGCGCGTTCGGAGAGGAACGGATGTCGGGGATCACCGCAGCAGAGCGCGCAGCGATGGCGCGCGCACGTGCGCTCGCCCTGCGCGGGCCGCGCGGGGCGAACCCGCAGGTCGGCGCCGTCATCCTCTCCCCCGACGGCCGCACGCTCGCCGAGGGCTGGCACCGCGGCGCCGGGACCGCGCACGCCGAGGTCGACGCGCTCTCGCGACTGGGCGCATCCGAGGCCCGCGGCGCGACCGCCGTCGTCACCCTCGAGCCGTGCAACCACGTCGGCCGCACCGGCCCCTGCGCTGTCGCCCTGCTCGAGGCCGGCATCGGCCGCGTCGTCTACGCCGCCGCCGACCCGGGCGCCGCATCCAGCGGCGGCAGCGCCCGACTGCGGGACGCCGGCGTCGAGGTCGCCCGCCTCGACGAGGCCGAGGGTGAGGCGCTCATCGCCGACTGGCTCTTCGTGCAGCGCACCGGCCGCCCGCGCGTCACCGTCAAGTGGGCGCAGTCCCTCGACGGGCGGGCGGCTGCGACCGACGGCACGAGCCGCTGGATCACCGGCCCCGAGGCGCGCGCGCACGTGCATCGCGAGCGCAGCGCGCACGACGCGATCGCCGTCGGCACCGGCACGGTGCTCGCCGACGACCCGCGGCTCACGGCGCGCGTCGAGGGCGATCCCGACGCACCGCAGCCGCTCCCGGTCGTCTTCGGCGAGCGCGAGATGCCCGCGACCGCGGCGCTGCGCGAGCATCCGCGGGGCTACCGCACCGCCGGTCACGACCTCGGGCGCGAGCTCGCAGCGCTCGCCGCCGACGGCATCCAGACCCTCTACGTCGAGGGCGGCCCGACGCTCGCCAGCGCCTTCATCCGCGCCGGCCTCGCCGACCGCCTCAGCGTCTACCTCGCGCCGACCCTCCTCGGAGGCCCTCGCACGGCCCTCGACGACCTCGGCGTCGCCACGATCAACGAGCAGCGACGCCTCACGGTGACGCGGCTCGAGCAGCTCGGCCGGGATCTCCTGGTCGAGGCCATGACAGAGAGCGAGCAGTGATGTTCACCGGCATCATCGAAGAGCTCGGCGAGATCATCTCGTTCGAGCCCCACGCCACCGACCCGGGCGCGTGGCGTCTGTCCGTGCGCGGGCCGCTGGCGGTCAGCGACGCGTCGCACGGCGACTCGATCGCGGTCAACGGCCTGTGCCTGACCGTGGTCGACCAGACGGCGGATGCGTTCACCGCGGATGTCATGCGGGTCTCGGTCGACATGTCCACGCTGGGCGAGCGCCGCCCGGGCGACCGCGTGAACCTGGAGCGCGCAGCCGCGGTGGGCGATCGCCTCGGCGGCCACATCGTGCAGGGCCACATCGACGGCACCGCGACGGTGCTCGCGATCAGCGAGGGCGACGGGCAGCGCACCGTGCGCTGCTCCCTCGACGCCGAGCACGCGCACCTCGTCACGACGAAGGGGTCGATCGCCATCGACGGCATCTCGCTCACCGTCTCGGCCATCAGCGCCCCCGACGAGCCCGAGCAGTGGTTCGAGGTGTCCCTCATCCCCGAGACGCTCGCGTCGACGACCCTGGGCTTCCGCTCGGTCGGCGAGCGCGTCAACATCGAGACCGACATCGTCGCCCGCCACGTCGAGCGCATGCTGCAGCTGGAGGCGAAGCGATGAGCATCACCACGATCGATGTCGCCCTGCGGGCGCTCCGCGAGGGCCGCCCGGTGATCGTCGTCGACGACGAGGGGCGCGAGAACGAGGGCGACCTGATCATGTCGGCGCACCTCGCGACGGCAGAGTGGATCGCGTTCATGGTGCGGCACACCTCCGGCTACCTGTGCGCACCGCTCACCGCCGAGCGCGCCGACGAGCTGGGGCTGCCGCTGATGGTGCTCGAGAACCAGGATGAGCGGCAGACCGCCTACACGATCACGGTCGATGCGGCGGATCGCTCGTCGACCGGCATCTCGGCGGACGACCGCGCGCACACCCTGCGGGTGCTCGCCGATCCGGCATCGACCGCGACGAGCCTGCGGCGACCCGGGCACATCGTGCCGCTGCGGGCCGTCCAGGGCGGCGTGCGCGCCCGGGCCGGCCACACCGAGGCCGCGGTCGAGCTGATGCAGCTCGCCGGCCTCCCGCCCGTCGGCGTCATCGGCGAGCTCGTGGAGGACGCGGGCGAGATGCGACGCCTGCCGGCGCTCATCGCGTTCGGCGACGAGCACGACCTGCCGGTCATCACGATCGAGGACCTGATCGACTACCTCGACGCAGGCGGCCTGCCGACGGCCTGCAGCGGCACCAACGAGGAGTCGGCCCGCGTCTCCTTCGAGGTCGAGACGAACGTGCCGACGGCGTTCGGCACGTTCCGCATCGCGGCGTTCCGCGACCGGCAGACGGGAGCCGACCACCTGGCGATCATCGCCGGCGACGCGCTCGCCGACGGCGCGCTCGTGCGAGTCCACTCCGAGTGCCTCACCGGCGAGGCCCTCCACTCGCTCAAGTGCGAGTGCGGGCCGCAGCTCGACGCCGCGCTCGAGCAGATCCAGGCGGCCGGCAACGGCATGGTGGTCTACCTGCGCGGCCAGGAGGGCCGCGGCATCGGGCTCATCAACAAGCTCCGCGCCTACCGCCTGCAGGAGCAGGGGCTCGACACGCTCGACGCCAACCTGGCGCTCGGCCTGCCGGCCGACGGCCGCGAGTACGGCGCGGCCGCCGCGATCATCCGCCAGCAGGGCATCAGCTCGGTCCGGCTGCTCTCGAACAATCCGCTCAAGCGCGAGGCGCTCGAGCAGCACGGCGTGGCGGTGCAGGAGCTCGTGCCGCTGCTCGTGGGCGTCGGCGCGCACAACACCGCCTACCTGCAGGCCAAGCGCGACCGGATGGGGCACGCGCTGCCGCAGGCACTGCCCGCGGCAGCGCCGGCGTCGGTGCCCGCAGGCACCGCGCACGACGACGAACAGGAAGAGGGCTAGCCATGGCCGGAGCAGGACGACCCCAGCACGAAGGCGCCGCAGGAGCGGACGGCGCCTCCCACCTCGACGGGCGCGGCATGCGCATCGCCGTCGTGCACGGCCGCTGGCACGAGCAGATCGCGACCGGGCTCCTGGAGGGCGCACGTCGTGCCCTCGCAGAGATGGGCGCCGACGTCACCGAGCTGCCCGTGCCGGGCTCGTTCGAGCTCCCCGTCGTCGCGCAGGCGGCGCTCGAGGCCGGCTTCGACGGCGCGGTGGCGCTCGGCGTGATCATCCGCGGCGGCACGCCCCACTTCGAGTACGTCTCCGAGGCCGCGACCATCGGACTCACCGAGGTCGCCGTGCGCAGCGGCAAGCCGGTCGGCTTCGGTGTGCTCACGCTCGACGACGAGCAGCAGGGCATCGATCGGGCCGGCTTGCCCGGCTCGAAGGAGGACAAGGGCCGGGAGGCCGCGGAGGCGGTCGTCGAAGCGGCGCTCGCGCTGCGCAGCCTGCGCGACTGACGCACGCCGCGCATCCGTCACAGCGACGCGGATGCGTGGCGCACCTTCCTGTGTGCGCGCCGTGGTGCAGATGAACGGTTACGATGAACCGTCGTCCACGCGGAGTCAAGGGTGTCTCCGACGCGACCGGCCCGTCACGAGCGGTCCGCACCACCCACGCGCACCGCACACCCGCATCCACCTCGCGCGTGAACCCGTCAGGAAGCAGCATGTCCACCTCTGCCCCCCACACGGCCACCGCGCCGAAGCCCGCCAACTCCCGTGGCCGCGTCATCTTCGCCAGCCTCATCGGCACGACGATCGAGTTCTACGACTTCTACGTCTACGCGACCGCCGCCGTGCTGGTGTTCCCGCACCTCTTCTTCCCCACCGGCGACGACACCACGGCCCTGCTCGCCTCGTTCGCCGCCTTCGGTGCCGCGATGGTCGCCCGGCCGATCGGCTCGATCGTCTTCGGTCACCTCGGCGACAAGCACGGCCGCAAGCTCACGCTCGTGGGCGCGCTGCTGACGATGGGCATCGCGACCTTCCTCATCGGCGTGCTGCCCACCTATGCGCAGATCGGCTGGGTCGCCGCCGCGCTGCTCGTGCTCATGCGCCTCGCGCAGGGCTTCGCGCTCGGTGGCGAGTGGTCGGGCGCTGCCCTCGTGGCGACCGAGAACGCGCCGGCCGGCAAGCGCGCCTGGTACGGCACCTTCCCCCAGCTCGGGGCCCCCGTCGGCTTCATCATCGCCAACGGCCTCTTCCTCATCATCGCCGCGGCGCTGCCCAGCGATGACCCCTCGCGGCCCTCCGACGCGTTCCTCGAGTGGGGCTGGCGCATCCCGTTCCTGTTCTCCGCGGTCATGGTGATCGTGGGCCTGTGGGTGCGACTGAAGCTCGTCGAGTCGACCTCCTTCGAGAAGGCGAAGACCACCGGCACCATCCAGCGCCTGCCGCTCGCGACCGTCTTCCGCGGGCACTGGAGGGAGCTGATCCTCGGCACCTTCTTCATGCTCGCGACGTACGTGCTGTTCTACCTGATGACCGCGTTCTCGCTGACCTACGGCCGTGCCCCTGTGGACGCGGACGTGCCCGGCCTCGGCTACTCGTACAACACCTTCGTGCTCATGCTGATCGTCGGCGTCGTCTTCTTCGGCATCTTCACCCTGGTGTCGGGTCCCCTCGCGGACCGCTTCGGCCGTCGCCGCACGCTCATCATCGTCACGGTCGCGATCATCGCGTTCGGCCTGCTGTGGGTGCCCCTCACCGGCGGCGGCACGTTCGGCGTCATGGCGTGGCTCATCATCGGCATGTCGCTGATGGGCTTCACGTTCGGCCCGATGGGTGCGCTGCTGCCGGAGCTCTTCCCGACCAACGTGCGCTACACGGGCTCGGGCGTCAGCTACAACGTCGCGTCGATCCTGGGTGCTGCGCTCGCCCCCTTCATCGCGGTGGCGCTGTGGACGGCCGGCCAGGGCAGCCCATTCTGGGTGGGCGTCTACCTCTCGGGCGCGGGCGTGCTGACGCTCGTCGCCCTGATCCTCTCCAAGGAGACGAAGGACATCGACATGGAGCGCTAACGGCTCCCCCGACGGATGCGGACGGCCGGCTGCCCGAGGAGGGTCGCCGGCCGTCTGCGCGTCTCCGGCCGACCCTCAGGGGGTGCGGTCGGCGATCGTCCGCACGACGGTGACGGTCGCGGCTCCCGCCGCCAGGCGCTCCATGTCGGTGCCCGGTGCATCCGCCGCGCTGTGCTCGCGGATCGAGAGCCGCACGTCGTCGCCGTCCAGCTCGGTCATGGTCGTCTGCACGATGCCGAAGGGAGCGAGCGGCGCCTCGACGAGCTCGAGCGCCTCGGCGTCTGCCACGTTCGGCACGTTCACGTTCAGGATGGTGCCCGCGGGAGCGTCGAGCAGCCGCGCGAGCGCGCGACCGGCGATCGTCGCAGCGGTGCCCCAGTGCTGCTGCGGCAGCTCGACGAGGCCGACGTCGAGCGAGACGGCGAGCGCCCGCACGCCACCCTGCCCGGCGGTGAGCGCCGCGCCCACCGTGCCCGAGTGCATGATGGCGCCCCCGACGTTCGCGCCGCGGTTGATGCCGCTGAGCACCACGTCGGGCGCGCCGCCGAACGAGCCGTGCAGCGCGAGCAGCGTGATGAGCGCCGGCGCCGCGTGCACCGCATAGGCCTCGCCCTCGATGCCCTCGAGGCGACGACGCTCCGAGCGCACCGTGCCCTTCCCTCCTGCGGCGGTGACAGCCGCGCCCTGCGTGGCGATGATGGATGCGCTGGCACCGGAGTGCTCGTGCGCCGGCGCCGCGATCACCACCTCCAGGCCCGCGGCCGCCGCGACACCCGCGAGCGCCGCGAGGCCCGGGGAGTCGATGCCGTCGTCGTTGGTGATCAGTGCGCGCATCAGTCGTCCTCGTCCTTCTGCTCGTCCTTCTGCCCGTCGGTCGTCCGGTCGTCGGCCCGTCCGAGCTCCTCCAGCTGCACGCGCTCGGCGATCGCCCTGACGGCCGCTGCGTCGCCGGTGCCGAGGCCTCGCCTCGTCGCGTTCACGGCTCCGGCCGCCGCCGCCGTGCGCACCGCCTCTGCATGATCGCCGCCGCTCGCGAGCACGGCAGCGAGGCCTGCCGTGTAGGAGTCGCCGGCACCGCGGGTGTCGACGGGCTCCAGCTCTGGCGCGGTGACGCGCCAGCTGCCCTGCTCGCCGACGACGATCGAGCCCTCGGCGGCGCGGGTGATCGCGACCAGCTCGATCCCGCCTGCGACGAGCTCGCGGGCTGCTGCCAGCAGCTGCTGCTCGTCCTCGCCGTCCTCGACGCGGCCGTCGGCGACGAGCTCCTCGTGGCTCACCTTGAGCACGTCGACGCCGCCCTCGAGCGCGGCCTCCAGCCGCGGACCGGCGAGATCCACGAGCACCGGCTTCTCGAGCTCACGCATGTCGCTCGCGAGCCGCCGATACACGTCGGCCTCGATCGTCTCGTCGCCGTCCGGGCCGGAGAGGATGACGAGGTCGGCCCCCGTCGCCTCGCTGAGCATGGCCGAGTAGAGCGCGTCGAGGGCGTGCCGCGAGATCGGCTCCCCCTGCGCCTCGACGATCGGCTCGCGCTCGCCGCCGCGCCGATCATGGATGTAGGCCGGGCTGCTGCCCTCTCGCTCGATGGCGACGACCTCGAAGCCCTCCCCCTCCAGCAGGTGCCGCGAGACGGATCCCGCCTCGCCGGTGACCGTGCACACGATGGCGACGTCCGCGCCCAGCGCCTCGAGCATCCGCGCCTGCCACACGCCCTGCCCGCCGACGTGCAGGTGCACGTCTGGCTCGCCGTGCAGCTCTTCGATGGTGACGGTCAGCATCGGGGCGGGTGCGAAGATCACGACGCGAGGCATGCCGCCACCCTAGGATCGCCGGCTGAGCGTCAGCGCAGGAAGAGCGCGCGCAGCCTCGCCGTCGTGAACCACAGGCCCAGCACGATCATGACGCCGAAGTAGAGGAGGTGCAGCCAGATCGACGGCTGGATGAGCCCGGTGGTGAGCTGCCGGATCATGTCGACCCCGTGCCACAGCGGCAGCGCCTGGATCACCCACTGCATGCCCTGCGGGTAGACCTCGATCGGGAAGAACGTGGCGGAGAGCATGAACATCGGCGCCATCAGGAAGAAGACGTAGTCGAGGTGCTGGAAGGTCTTCATGTAGCTCGTCACCGCCATGCCGAACGACGCGAAGCCGAAGGCGATCACGAGCGCGGCGGGGATGGCGAGCACCGCCGTCCACGACAGGTTGAGGCCCATGAGCGTCGTCACCGCCATGAAGCCGCAGGCGTAGAGCAGGCCCCGGAAGAGGGCCAGCACGATCTCGCCGAGCGCCACGTCGAGCGGGCCGAGCGAGGTCGAGAGCATCTGCTGGTAGAGCTTCGCGTGGCGCATCTTGAAGAACACGTTCATCGTCGAGTCGTAGACGGCGCCGTTCATCGCGCTCACGGCCATCAGCGCCGGCGCGATGTAGGCCGCATAGGGCACGTCGGTGCCGTAGAACTCGACCGAGCCGATCAGCGCACCGAGGCCGATGCCCATCGAGAGCAGGTAGAAGACCGGCTCGAAGAAGCCGGTGAGCACCACCACCCAGTTGGTGCGCGCCATCACGTGGAGGCCGCGCGCGACCACCGAGCGGGTGTTGCCGGAGTAGAGGCCGCGGAGCGGACCGCGGATGGTGGGAGCGGGAGCCTCGAGCAGCTCGTCGGTGCGCAGCTGGGTCACGTGTCGAGCCTCTTCCGGAAGACGCGGATGGAGAGCACGCAGGTCACGGCGGCGAGCAGCACGAGGAAGCCGACGTGCACGAGCGCCATCAGCGGTGAGAGCTCTGCGCCGTAGAGCGCGCTCCTGCCGAGCTCGGCGGCGTGCCAGAGCGGTGAGATCCACCCGATCCAGTGCAGGAACCACGGCAGTGTCTCGAGCGGGAAGTAGGTGCCGGAGAAGAGCGTGAGCGGCAGCACGACGAAGCGCTCGATGAACGAGAGCTGGCCGCGATCCTGGGTCTGCGTCGCGACCCACGCCATCACCGAGAAGCCGACGGATGCGGCGAGCAGCAGGCCGATGGGGAGCAGCAGGAGCGCGCCCAGCGGGTCGCCGAGCTGCAGGATGAGGATCATCGCGGTGAAGGTCAGCAGCGGCAGCGCGACCCGCACGAGCGTGGCGAGCTGGTAGCCGAGCACGATCTGCGCTGCGCTGATCGGGGTGCCGTTCATCGCGAAGAACATCGGGAACCACTTGAAGCCGCCGAAGACGCCCCAGGTGTTCTCGTTCGCGGAGGTCTGCATGGCGGAGGCCATCATGAGCGCGGGGACGATGAAGACGAGGTAGGGCACCCCGTCGACGCCCGACTCCTGGTTCTGGTCGACCAGCAGCGCGAGCCCCAGGCCGAGCCCCATGACGAACAGGAAGGGCTCGCCGATGCTGAGGCCGAACCACGAGGCGACGTAGGAGCGCATCGAGCGGACCCGGTGCTCGCAGACGTACCACCAGCCCCAGCGTCGGCTGCGACGGGCGATGCCGCGGTGGTCGACGCCGTCGACCACCGCCGCGGGCTGCGTCGTCTCGCTCATTCGATCAGGCTCCTGCCGGTGAGCCGCAGGAAGACGTCCTCCAGGCTCGACCGGCGCACGAGGCTCGTGACGGGGCGCAGACCGCGCTCGTGCACGGCTGCCATGGCGGCATCGCCATCATCGTCGTAGACGAGCACGCGGTCGGGCAGCACCTCGATGCGGTCGCCGATGCCCTCGATGGTCTTCGCCGCGGCCTCGTTGTGCGCCGAGCCGAAGCGCACCTCGAGCACCTCGCGGGTCGAGTACTGCCGGATCAGCGCGGCCGGGCTCCCCTCGGCGACGATGCTGCCCTTGTCGACCACGACCAACCGGTCGCAGAGCTGCTCGGCCTCATCCATGTAGTGCGTGGTGAGCACGAGCGTCGTGCCCTCCTCCTTGAGTCGGAAGAGGCGGTCCCAGAGCACATGGCGGGCCTGCGGGTCGAGACCCGTGGTGGGCTCGTCGAGCAGCATGGCCTTGGGGCTGTTGATGAGGCCGCGCGCGATGGTGAGGCGGCGCTTCATGCCGCCGGAGAGGCCGTCGACGCGGGAGCGGCGCTTGTCGGTGAGCTGCGCGAACTCGAGCAGCTCCTCTGCGCGGCGCTTGACGTAGGGCAGCGGCATGCCGAAGTAGCGGCCGTAGACGATGAGGTTGTCGATCACCCGCAGCTCCTCGTCGAGCTGATCGGCCTGTGGCACGATGCCGAGCTGCGCTCGGATCTCGGGGCCGTGCTCCGCGGGGTCGAAGCCGAGCACGCTCAGCGCCCCGGAGGTGCGGGTCGAGGTCGCGGCGATCATGCGCATCGTGGTCGACTTGCCCGCGCCGTTGGGCCCCAGGAAGCCGAAGGCCTCGCCCGGCTGGATGGCGAAGTCGATGCCGTCGACAGCGGTGAAGTCGCCGTAGCGCTTCGTCAGGCCCGTGGCCTCGATGACAGGTGCTGGCACGAGACCTCACAGTAGCGCCAGGCGCCCCCACCGCGCCGCTCCCACAGCATCCAATCGTCAACCCATGTTGACACATCCGTCGTTGTCAACCATCATTGACAGATGGACAAGGCGACAGCCCAGGGGGAGCGGCCGCTCGGCGTGCTCGAACGACTGGCCGAGGCGGCAGCGGCTCGCCGCGAGATCGAGCGAGAGGAATCGGCGCTCGTCAGACGCGCAAGAATGGAGGGGTTCGCCTGGCAGGCGATCGCCGACGCGCTCGGCGTCTCGCGCCAGGCGGTCCACCAGAAGCACGGGAAGCGGTAGCGGATGCCGACCCGGGAGCCGGAGAGCGCGGGGATGAGCGAACGACGAGGCATGTTCGGCAGGCGCCGCAGCGAGGACGACGGCCCGCGCGCGAGCGTCAAGGAGCTGCTGCCCTACCTCTTCCCGAAGAAGGGGCTGCTGGCCGGCGCGATCGCGCTGTCGTTCCTCGGGGCGATCTTCGCCCTCGCGCAGCCGCTGCTCGTGCAGGAGCTCATCGCGCGCGTCGAGGAGATGCAGCCCCTCGAGTGGCTGCCGTGGCTGCTCGTGGTGGTCGTGATCGTCGGGGCGGTGTCGGATGGGTTCCAGCACTTCCTCCTGCAGCTCCTCGGCGAGCACGTGGTGCTGCGCACCCGCCGCACGCTCGTCGGTCGCATGCTGCGACTGCCGATCGCGGAGTTCGACCAGCGGCGCATCGGCGACCTGGTGAGCCGCGTCGGCAGCGACACGACGCTGCTGCGCGCCGTGCTGACGCAGGGCCTCGTGGAGTCGATCGGCGGCGTGCTCACGCTCGTCGGCGCGGTGATCGCGATGCTCATCATCGACCCGTTGCTCTTCGGCCTGACCGTGCTCGTGCTGATCGTCGCGATCGCGGCGATGCTCGTCGTGATGCCGCTGCTGACGCGCGCATCGGGCAAGGCGCAGGAGCAGGTGGGGCACCTGACGAGCGCGCTCGAGCGGGCGATCAGCGCCGTGCGCACCGTGCGCGCCGCTGGCGCCACCGAGCGCGAGGTCGACGAGATCGGCTCGCGGGCCGGAGATGCCTTCGGCGCCGGCGTGCGCGTCGCGCGCATCTCGGCGCTCGTCGTGCCGATCCTGGGCGTCGCCGTCAACCTGTCGTTCCTCATCGTGCTCGGCGTCGGGGGCCTCCGCGTCGCCACCGGCGAGATCGAGATCTCGCAGCTGGTCGGGTTCCTGCTCTTCCTCTTCCTGATGGTGATGCCGCTCGGCCAGCTCGCGGGTGCCATCGCCGCCGTCAGCGTCGCGCTCGGCGCGCTCGGCCGCATCCAGGAGATCGTGCGGCTGCCCGGCGAGGCGCACGCTGATGCGACGATCGCGCTGTCGCCGCAAGCGGGCGCACCGATGGTGGCCTTCGAGGGTGTCGGCTTCGCCTACCCCGCGGCCGAGGATGCGCGCGTGGTGCTCGAGGACGTCTCGTTCGCGGTGCCGGCCGGCTCCCGCACGGCGCTCGTCGGGCCCTCCGGCGCCGGCAAGTCGACGACCTTCGCGCTCGTCGAGCGCTTCTACGACGTGACCGAGGGCCGAGTCACCGTGGGCGGCGTGGATGTGCGCGACGTCGATCGCGACAGCCTGCGCGCGCGGATCGGCTACGTCGAGCAGGATGCCCCCGTGCTCGCCGGCACGCTGCGCGACAACCTCCGACTCGGCGCGCCGGATGCGAGCGACGAGCAGCTGCTGGCCGCGCTCGAGTCGGTGAACCTCAGCGATCTCGTGCGTCGTGCGGCGAAGGGCCTGAGCGCAGAGGTCGGCGAGGGTGGCGTCCTGCTCTCGGGCGGCGAGCGGCAGCGGCTGGCGATCGCGCGGGCGCTGCTCGCGTCCACCCCGATCCTGCTGCTCGACGAGTCGACCGCCAACCTCGACGCCCGCAACGAGGCCGCGTTGAAGACAGCGCTGGATGTGGCGAGCGAGGGGCGCACGACGCTCGTCATCGCGCACCGGCTGGCGACGGTCGTGGACGCCGACCAGATCGTCGTGCTCGACGGCGGACGGGTGCTCGCGAAGGGCACGCATGCCGAGCTGCTCGACGCATCGCCCCTCTACCGAGAGCTCGCGGCGCACCAGCTGCTCGCTCCCGCCGCCCCCGCCGGCTGAGTCGCTCCACGGCCGCAAGCCCGCCGGCTGAGCCGCTCCACGGCCGCAAGCCCGCCGGCTGAGTCGCTCCACTGCCGCAAGCCCGCCGGCTGAGTCGCTCCGCTGCCGCAAGCCCGCCGGCTGAGCCGCTCCGCGCCCGCAGGCCGCTGAGCGTGTCGAAGCCCCACCCGCATACCGTTGCCCCATGCGACGCGTCATGCACGACCGCTTCGGCGGCCCGGAGGTGCTCGAGCTGCGGGAGGTCGACGAGCCCCACGCCGCTCCCGGCGAGGTGCGCATCCGCGTGGAAGCCACCGCCCTCAACCCCGTCGACTGGAAGATCTTCTCCGGCGGGCCCGCCGCCGCATCCCGCGGCCTCGTGCCGCCGCTCGGCGTGGGCAACGACATCGCCGGCACGATCGACGAGGTCGGCGACGGCGTCAGCGGATGGGACGTGGGCGACCGGGTGTTCGGGTCGGCCCGCACTCGGGCCCTGCAGGATCACACCGTGGTGGATCCCGCAGCGGAGCGCCTCGCCCGCATCCCCGAGGGCCTGGATGCGGGCGTGGCCGCCAGCCTCGTCGTCGCGGGCCGCACCGCGTGGGATGCCGTCGAGCAGCTGGTCGAGCGCGCGGGCGAGACCCTCTTCATCCACGGCGCGTCAGGCGGCGTCGGTCAGCTCGCGGTGCAGCTCGCGGTGCGTCGGGGTGCGCGCGTGATCGGCTCGTCGAGCGAGCGCAACCACGAGCTGCTGCGCGCGCTCGGCGCCGAGCCGGTCGTCTACGGCGCAGGGCTCCCGGAGCGGCTCGAGACGATGCTGCCGATCGACGCGTGCTTCGACTGCGCCGGTGCCGACGGCATCGCTGCTGCGCTCCAGGCCGGTGTGCCCATCCATCGCTGCATCGCCATCGCCGCGAAGGGCGCGCACGGCGCCCGCGGCGTCGCCACCGACCTCGCGCAGACCGGCGCCCTCGACGACCTCGCGCGCCTGGCCGCATCCGGTGACCTGGAGGTCGCGATCGAGCAGCGCTTCCCGCTGGAGCGCTTCCGCGAGGCCTACGAACGCCTCATGGCCGGCCACGCGCGCGGCAAGCTCATCCTCGACCTGACGCGCTGAAGCCGTCCCGGTCGCGACTCAGCGGCGCGTCGCGACGACCGCTACCGCCCAACCACGGGCGCTCGGAGTGAGGAGGCACGCGCCGATCGCGGCGCAGAGCACGACCATCGTCACGGAGCCCAGCGACGCATCGAGCACCGTCCGCACCACGCCCGAGGCGCCGAAGATCGCGATGGCGGTGGTGAGCACCGGGTGGCCCCAACGGCGCCCACGCTGCATCGCCAGCGCGCAGGTCGGCACGACCGCGGTGACCAGCACCCCCGAGGCCATCGCTGTGAGCAGCTCTTCGACGGGCGCCCGCCCGATCGACGCGAGCGCCGCGATCACCAGCAGCACGCCCTGCACGAGCACCAGCAGCACGACGAGCACGATCGCCGCCCGCATGGCGCGCGGCGCCTGGGGCACAGGCTGGGGCGCCGGCTCAGCACGAGCGCGGCCTGCGACCACGACGCGCCTCAGGCGAAGGGGTTGGGCATCAGCGTGTACTTCGTCTCGAGGTACTCGTGGATGCCCTCGGCGCCGCCCTCGCGGCCGAGGCCCGACTGCTTGACGCCGCCGAAGGGGCCGGCCGCGTTCGAGACGACGCCGACGTTGAGGCCCATCATGCCCGTGTCGATCAGCTCGATCATGCGCTGGCCGCGCTTCGTGTCCTGCGTGAAGACGTAGCCGACGAGGCCGTACTCGGTCGCGTTCGCGAGCCGCACCGCGTCCTCCTCGGTGCTGAAGCGCTGGATCGCGACGACCGGGCCGAAGATCTCCTCGATCGAGACGGCCATGCTCGCCTCGACGCCGTCGAGCACGGTGGGCTGGAAGAACGAGCCGGGCCCATCGATCGCCTTGCCACCGGTGACGAGCGTCGCGCCGGCCGAGACGGCCTCGTCGACGAGTCGCACCGCGTTGTCGACGGCCTTGTCCTCGACGAGCGGGCCGATCGTCACGCCCTCCTCGGTGCCGCGGCCGATCTTCATCGCCCTGACGGCATCCCCGATGCGCTGCGCGAACTCGTCGGCGACCGACTCGTGCACGATGAAGCGGTTGGCCGCCGTGCACGCCTGGCCGATGTTGCGGAACTTCGCCAGCAGCGCCCCCTCGACGGCCTTGTCGAGATCGGCGTCCTTGAAGACGACGAAGGGGGCGTTGCCGCCGAGCTCCATCGACGACTTCAGCACGTTGTCGGCGGCCTGCTTCAGCAGCTGCACGCCCACCGGGGTCGAGCCGGTGAAGGAGACCTTGCGCAGCCGCGGGTCGGCGAGCAGGCGCTCCGAGAGCGCGCCGGTCGACTTCGTCGTGATGACGTTGACGACGCCCTTCGGCAGCCCGGCCTCCTCGAGCAGCGCGACGAGCGCGAGCGTGGTCAGCGGCGTGAGCGTCGCGGGCTTCACGACCGCGGTGCATCCGGCCGCGAGCGCGGGGCCGAGCTTGCGCGTCGCCATCGCGAGCGGGAAGTTCCAGGGTGTGATGAGGAAGCAGGGGCCGACCGGCCGGTGCGTCACGATCATCTGCCCGGTGCCCTCCGGCGTCATCGTGTAGCGACCGTCGATGCGCACGGCCTCCTCAGAGAACCAGCGCAGGAACTCGCCGCCGTAGGCGACCTCGCCGCGCGCCTCGGCGAGCGGCTTGCCCATCTCCATCGTCATGAGGAGCGCGAACTCCTCCTTGCGCTCCTGCAGCAGGTCGAAGGCCTTCCGCAGGATCTCGCCGCGCACGCGCGCCGGCGTCCTGGCCCACTCGTCCTGCGCGGCGACGGCGGCGTCCAGCGCGCGCACGCCGTCCTCGACCGATCCGTTGGCGATCTGCTTGATGACCTCGCCGGTCGCGGGGTCGCGCACGTCGATCGTCCCCTGCTCACCATCGATCCACTCACCGCCGATGAACAGCTGGCCGGTGACGGCATCCAGCACCTGGGTCTCGGTGGTCGCGTTCATGCAGGACTCCTTCGTCGTGGCTTCGGCGGATGCTCACATCGTATACGAAGTGGGGCCGATCGGTCAGGGGCGCTTGCCCGATCCCTGGCGCGGCGCTCGAGCCAGCTTCGACGGCCACCAGGTCTTCGGACCGATCTCGAGAGCGAGCGCTGGCACGAGCAGCGAGCGCACGAGCGTCGTGTCGATCAGCACGCCGAGGGCGACGATGATGGCCAGCTGCAGCAGGAACAGCACCGGGATCACCGAGAGCGCCGCGAAGGTCGCCGCCAGCACCACACCCGCCGAGGTGATCACGCCGCCGGTGACGCGCAGACCGCGCAGCACGCCCTCGCGATGGCCGCGGAGCCCCACCTCCTCGCGCACCCGCGTCATGAGGAAGATGTTGTAGTCGACCCCGAGCGCCACGAGGAAGACGAACGCGAACAGCGGCACGGCAGGATCCATCGCCGGGATCCCCATCAGGCCGAGGATCACCGCACCGACGCCGAGCGCCGTGTAGTACGACAGCACCGTGGTCGCGAGCAGCAGCAGCGCGGCGACGATCGAGCGCAGCAGCAGCATGAGGATCAGCGAGATCACCAGCAGCACGATGGGGATGATCAGGGCGCGGTCATGGGCGGATGCGTCGTTGGTGTCGATCGCGGTCGCGGTCGTGCCGCCGACGGCGATGTCGGGCGAGATCGCGTGCACGACCTCGCGGATCTCGCGCACCACGGTCTGCGCCTCGTCGGAGTCCGGCGCGGCGACGAGCGTCGCCTGCACGAGCACCTGCCCGTCGACGACCGTCGGCGATGCCTCGGCGAAGGGCGAGGCCGCTTCGACGGGCAGCGGGATCGATCCGGACGGCGAATCCTCGCTCACCACCGCGACGCCCTCGACGCCCTCGAGCGCCGCCAGCGCATCCGCGACCTCGTCGAGATCGGCCTCTGCGGCGAGCACCTGGGTGGGCGTGCCGGAACCGCCCGGGAAGTGCGCCGACAGCAGGGCCTGCCCGTCGCGGGCCTGCGATTCGCCGACGACGAAGTCGCTCGAGGGAACGCCCTCGGCCTGCAGCTGGGTCACGCCCACGGCGCCGATGCCGAGCACGAGGGCCGTCGCGATCCACACGGTGCGCGTGCGACGCTCGACCAGCTTGGAGACGCCGCCCCAGAGGCCCTTGCCGTCTGGCTTGGTGCGTGGCCGCTCGGGCGTCGGCGCGAACGGCCAGAAGGCGACCCGGCCGAACGCGAGCAGCAGCGCCGGCAGGAGCGTGAGGCCCGCGACGATCGAGGTGGCGATGCCGATCGCGGCGACCGGGCCCAGCTGCTGGTTGGAGACGAGGTCGCTCAGCAGCAGGCAGAGGAGGCCGGCGATCACCGTGCCGCCGGAGGCGACGATGGGCTCGACGGAGCCCTTGAGCGCGCGGACCGTCGCCTCCCAGCGGGAGTCGACCTCGCCGAGCGCCTCGCGGAACCGCGCGGTGTACAGCAGGCCGTAGTCGGTGGCGGCACCGACGACGAGGATGAAGAGGATGCCCTGCGTCTGCCCGCTGAGCGTGAGCACCTCGGCCTTCGCGAGCTGGAAGACGATGAGGATCGCGAGGCAGAGCGCCGACACCGAGGTGAACAGCACCAGCAGCGGCAGCAGCGGCGAGCGGTAGACGATCACCAAGATGACGAACACCGCGCCGAGCGCGACGAGCAGCAGGATGCCGTCGATGCCGCCGAAGGCCGCGCTGATGTCCGCGGTGAAGCCGGCCGGGCCCGTGACCGCGGTCTGCACCTCGTCGCCGAGGTCGGCGTCGGCGACGGCCCCGCGCACCTCCTCGACGATGTCCGCGAGCTCTCCCGAGCTGTCGAGCACCGCGACGAACTGCGCAGCCTGGCCGTCCTCGCTCGGTATCAGCGGCGACGCCTCGACGACCCCGTCGATGTCGGTCACGGACTGCTGCAGCTGCTCGAGCCCCTCGAGCGCGTCCGCGGGGATGTCGCCGTCGGTCGCGGCGATCACGATCGCGGGGATCTCGTCGGCGCCCACGAACTCGGCCAGCGCCTCCTGCACCGTCGTCGACTCCGCGCTCGAGGGCAGGAAGCTGCTCTGGTCGTTGGACACGACCGTCGAGAGGCTGCCGAAGGTCGGCCCGCCGAAGCCCGCGGCGGCGAACCAGCCGAGGATCAGGACGGCAGGCAGCACCACCCGGAGCCAAGTGGGGATCCGACGGGTAGCGGAGCGTTCGCGCGATGACACTTCGCCACACTATCTTTTAGTTTGGCTATCTACAAGCCAGGCGCATCACCTGGAGCGAGCCGTCGAGCCTCACACGGTTCGCACGATCTCCACGCCCCCGTCGCGCAGCTCGTCGAGCGCGGCCGCCCGCGTCTCGGGCGACACCGCCGAGGTCAGGCCGTCGATGACGCGCACCCGGATGCCCGCGAGGGCCGCGTCGAGCGCCGACGCCTTCACGCAGTGGTCGGTGGCGATGCCCACGACGTCGAGCCGATCGATCTCCTGCTCCTCGAGCACCTCGGCGAGGGTCTCGCCGTCGTCGGTCGTACCCTCGAACGCTGAGTACGCCGGCTCGCCCTGCCCCTTCTTGATGTGCACGTCGATCGCGAGCACGTCGAGGGCCGGGTGGTAGTCGGCGCCGGGCGTGCCTGCGACGCAGTGCACCGGCCAGGTGTCGACGTAGTCGGGCTCGCCCGCCGCGAAGTGCCCGCCGTTGTCGCCCTGCGGGTCGTGCCAGTCGCGGCTCGCGGCGACGATGGCGTAGTCGTGCGTGCGCAGGTGCTCGCTGATGGCGGCCGCGACGGCAGCGCCGCCGGCCGTGCCGAGAGCGCCGCCCTCGGTGAAGTCGTTCTGCACGTCGACGATCAGGATGCCTGCGCTCATGGGGCCAGGGTACGCCGCTCGGCCGAGCGCAGCGGTGCGGATGCGCTCCGGGCAGCGCGACCGCGCGCGGTCAATTTGGGGTACAGAATCGGGTAGATTCTGGAGGTGCTCACCTCGCCACGCCTGCCGGTCTTCAGCACTGCAGACATCGCCGCAGTCCTCTCCGACCTCCAGGCCCGCGCGAGCGGCCCTTCGAGCCTGCGGGCCTGGGCGAGAGAGGCGAGCGTCGCGACCGACCGGGTCGTCGCGACCGACGGCCTCACCTATGTGCGGCTCGCAGCGCGAGACGACGAGGGCGCACCCATCGTGCTGATGCTGCTCGAGGACGTCTGGGAGCGCGCGGTCTGAGACCTGCGCCCGAGCGTCTCGCCGTGGGCCCGCTCAGTCGCCGATGCGTGCCTGAGGGCTGTCGACCTCGCCGTCGCGGTTCTCGTCCCGGCTGCGCGAGCGCCGCGCATCCCAGCGCAGCAGTGGAGCCGCCAGCAGCGCTGCGACGCCCGAGCCGATGAGCACCGCGAGCTTGGCCGCGTCGGTGCGCGCGGCGTCGTCGAAGGACAGCTCCGTGATCAGCAGCGACACGGTGAAGCCGACGCCGGTCAGCAGCGCGACAGGCACGAGATCCCGGATGCCGATGCCGTCCGGCAGGCGCAGCGGCGTGATCCGGGTGACGAGCGCGGTGACCCCGAGCACGCCGATGAGCTTGCCCAGGACGAGCCCACCCGCCACCGCGATCAGCACCGGCTGTGCAGCCAGCTCGGCGAAGCCGCCGCCACCCGCGACGGAGACGCCCGCCGAGCAGAACGCGAAGACCGGCAGCGCGACCGCGGTCGACCACGGCCGCACGGCGGCTTCGTGGCGATGCGTGCGGGCGTGCCGCTCGCCGTGCACGGGCGCGGCGGGCACGAGCGCGCCCAGCAGCACGCCGGCGATCGTCGCGTGCACACCGGATTCGTGCATGCACCACCACGCGACGAGCGCGATCGGGATGAGCAGCCACCACATGGCGTAGCGGGATCGGACCAGCAGCCCGAACGCGGTGAGGGCGAGGAGCGCGCCGAGGAGCGCGAACAGCTGCACCGTCGCCGTGTAGAACACGGCGATCACGACGATGGCCAGCAGGTCGTCGACGACCGCGAGCGTCAGCAGGAAGGTGCGGAGGCCCACCGGGAGGCCGCGGCCGAAGATCGCCAGGACGGCCAGCGCGAACGCGATGTCGGTGGCGGCCGGGATCGCCCAGCCGCTCAGCGCCTCCGGATCCCCGGCAGCGAGGACGACGGCGATGTAGACCGCTGCCGGCAGCGCCATGCCGCCGACCGCGGCCAGCACCGGCACGGCTGCTCGCTTCGGATCGCGCAGGCTGCCGGCGACGATCTCGTGCTTGAGCTCGACGCCGACGACGTAGAAGAACACGGCCAGCAGCCCGTCCGCCGCCCACGCCGCGACGCTCAGGTCGAGGTGCAGCAGCTCCGGGCCGATGCGCAGCTCCATGAGGGATGCGTAGGAGTCGCGCCACGGCGAGTTGGCCCAGACGAGCGCGGCAGCGGCGGCGATCAGCAGCAGCACGCCGCTGGTCGTCTCGAGGCGCAGGGCCTGCGCGATGCGCGCGCGTCGTGCGCCGATGGGTGTGCGGGTCGGTTCCACGGGTCTCCCGTCGTCCCCGCCGAGCAGGTTCGCTCGGCGGCACGCCGACCAGGCTTCCCGGCACACCACGCCCTCGCCGCGTTCGCCGCGAGAGACGGAGGAAGCCCCGCTGAGCGCCCAGCGCATCGGAGATGCGCCGGGCAGCCCGCGAGGCTGTTCCCTGTGCCGCCTGGGAGAATCGAACTCCCGACCTATTCATTACGAGTGAATCGCTCTGCCGACTGAGCTAAGGCGGCGTGCCGAGGCACGATCAACGATCATAGCGCATCTGCCTCGCCAGCCACGACCGCAGGCGTGCTCCGCACCCGCGCCGCGGCGCATCCGCCCGCACCCGGAGTTGACGCACCGAGCCCTCTCTATCAGGCTCGAACCCATGACCGCGCCAGCCTGGAGACTCAGCACCGCACCCGCCTCCCCCACCGCCCTCGAGCAGGTCGATGCCTGGTGGCGCGCCGCGAACTACCTGAGCATCGGGCAGATCTACCTGCAGGAGAACCCGCTGCTGCGCGAGCCGCTCGAGCCCGAGCACCTCAAGCGGCGGCTCCTGGGCCACTGGGGCACCACGCCGGGGCTGAACTTCGTCTACGGGCACCTCGGCCGCGTCATCCGCGAGCGCGAGCAGCGCGCGCTGTTCGTGATGGGGCCCGGGCACGGCGGGCCGAGCGGCGTCGCCTGCGCGTGGCTCGAGGGCACCTACACCGAGCGGTTCCCCGACATCGAGCAGAGCGAGCGGGGCATGCAGCGGCTGTTCCGGCAGTTCTCGTTCCCCGGCGGCATCCCGAGCCACGCGGCACCGGAGACGCCCGGCTCGATCAACGAGGGCGGCGAGCTCGGCTACTCCCTCGCCCACGCGTACGGCGCCGCGCTGGACGACCCCGAGCTGCTCGTCGCCTGCGTCATCGGCGACGGCGAGGCCGAGACGGGGCCGCTGGCTGGTTCCTGGCACGCGAACAAGCTGCTCAACCCGGTGGCCGACGGGGTGGTGCTGCCGATCCTGCACCTCAACGGCTGGAAGATCGCGAACCCGACGCTGCTGGCGCGGATCCCCGAGCACGAGCTGCTCGAGCTGATGCGCGGCTACGGGCACGACCCGATCCTCGTGACCGTCGGCGGTGACGACGACACGGCGGGCTCGCATCGCCGCTTCGCCGCCGCGCTCGACGACGCGCTCGACCGCATCGCGGCGATCAAGGCGGATGCGGCGGCCGGCACGCTCACCGCCCGACCTGCCTGGCCCATGCTGGTGCTGCGCAGCCCGAAGGGCTGGACGTGCCCGAAGGAGGTCGACGGACAGGCGATCGAGGGCACCTGGCGCGCGCACCAGGTGCCGCTCGAGGAGGTCCGCGAGGACGAGGAGCACCGTCGGCTGCTCGAGGAGTGGCTGCGCTCCTATCGCCCGGACGAGCTCTTCGACGAGCGGGGCGCGCCGCGAGAGCTCGTCACGGCCGCCGCGCCGAGCGGCGACCTGCGCATGAGCGCGACGCCGGTCGCGAACGGCGGGGTGCTGAGGCAGCCCCTCTCCCTCGCCGCGCTCCGCGGCTCAGCGCACGAGGTCGACCCCGCGCGGCGCGGCGCCAGCAGCACCGGCTCGACGGCGGTGCTGGGCGCATGGCTGGCCGAGGTGCTGCGCGACAACCCCGAGACGTTCCGCCTCTTCGGGCCCGACGAGACCGCATCCAATCGCCTCGCACCCGCGGTCTACGAGGTCACCGACAAGCAGTGGAACGCGGTGGCCCTGCCCGGCGACGAGCACCTCTCCCCCACCGGCCGCGTCATCGAGGTGCTGAGCGAGCACCTCTGCCAGGGGTTGCTGGAGGGCTACCTGCTGACCGGGCGCCACGGGCTCTTCACGACCTACGAGGCCTTCGCCCACATCGTCGACTCCATGCTGAACCAGCACGCGAAGTGGCTCGAATCGGCGATGCACGTACCGTGGCGCGAGCCGATCTCAGGCCTCAACTACCTGCTCTCGAGCCACGTCTGGCGGCAGGACCACAACGGCTTCAGCCATCAGGATCCCGGCTTCATCGACGTGGCGCTCAACAAGAGCGCCGAGGTCGTGCGCGTCTACCTGCCCTTCGACGCGAACACGCTGCTCGCGACGACCGACCACTGCCTGCGCTCGACCGGCACGATCAACGTGATCGTCGCCGGCAAGCAGCCGCAGCCGCAGTGGCTGACGCTCGACGAGGCCGCCGAGCACTGCGAGCGCGGCTTGGGCGTCCTGCCCTGGGCCGGCACCGAGACCGACGAGCGGCCGGCGGATGCGGTGCTGGCGGCCGCGGGGGACGTGCCGACCCTCGAGGCGCTCGCCGCCGCCTCGCTGCTGCGCGAGGCCGTGCCGGAGCTGTCGCTGCGGGTCGTGAACGTGGTCGACCTCGGGCGGCTGCAGCAGGAGGAGCACCATCCGCACGGGCTGCCGGATGCCGAGTACGACCGGTTCTTCACGGCGGACAAGCCGGTGGTGTTCGCCTATCACGGCTATCCGTGGACGATCCATCGCCTGACCTACCGGCGCTCGGGCCACGACCAGCTGCACGTGCACGGATTCCTGGAGCGGGGCACGACCACCACACCCTTCGACATGGTGATGATGAACGGACTCGACCGCTACACCCTCGCGATCGACGTCATCGATCGCGCCGGCTTCGCGCAGTCGCACGCCGAGGCGAGGCAGTCGTTCTCGGCTGCGCGGGACCGGGCGAAGGCCTACACGCGCGAGCACGGCATCGACATCCCGGAGGTCGCCGACTGGGAGTGGCCCGCCTGACGCGACCGCAGGTCGCGCGCGTCACGAGACCGCCCTCAGCAGTCCAGCGCCCCCGCCGGCGCCGTCCCCGTCAGGAAGTAGTCGTTCACCGGCCGGTCGACGCACGCGTTGCCGTTGTTGTACTGCCCGTGCCCCTCCGCATCGACCGAGATCAGCACGCCCGACTCGAGCATGTCGGCGAGGTCGACGGCCTGCTGGTAGGACGTCGCCGGGTCGTTGACGCCGCCGATCACGATGATCGGCTCGGCGCCGGGCGCCGTGATCTCGTGCGGCTCCCTGGTCGCCTCGAAGGGCCAGGCAGCGCATGAGCCGATGCCGACGAAGTCTGGCCCGAGCGTCGGCGCCGCCGCCATGATCTCCTCGGCGTTGGCCCGGATCTGCTCGAAGTCGGTGACCGCCGGCGAGTCGAGGCAGTTCACCGTGATGAGCGCCTCGAGCGAGTTGTCGGCGAACGAGCCGTCGGGTTCGATCCCGTAGTACTCGTCGGCTGCGGCGAATGCGCTCTCGCCGTTGCCGGCCTGCACGTCGGCGATGATCTCGCGCAGCAGCTCCCACTGCCAGTCGGCGTAGAGGTTGGCTGCGATGGCGATGAAGAAGGCGCCCGTGCCGAGCTCGCGGCCGTCGGCCACCGGGATCGGCTCCTCCTCGAGCGATTCGATCAGCGCGCGGGTCTGTGCCAGCGCATCCGCCTTCGACCCCGTGAACGGGCACTCGCCCGAGGCGAGGCAGTCGTCGACGAAGTTGCCATAGGCCAGCTCGAACCCCGCCGCTTGGAAGAGCGTGCCCTCGAAGTCGCTCGCGTCGGGCGCGACCGCGGCGTCGAGCACCATGCGACCGACGCGCTCGGGGAAGAGGTCGGCGTAGGTCGCGCCGATCAGCGTGCCGTAGGAGACGCCCAGGTAGTCCAGCTGCTCCTCGCCGAAGAGCGCGCGCAGCAGGTCCATGTCGCTGGCGACCTGCTCGGTGCCGACGAGCTCGAGGTAGGGGCCGGTGTGCTCGAGGCACGCCTCGCCGAACCAGCGCGAGGACTCGAGCTGCTCCTCGAGATCCTCGTCGCTGAGCGGCTCCGGCGCAGGGCCCTCGGGGATCTCCCACAGCCAGTCGTAGAGCTCCTGCGGGTCGTCGTAGCAGGAGATCGGCGTCGAGCCGCCGACGCCTCGAGGGTCGAAGCCGACCAGGTCGTAGTGCTCGCGCACGTCGGGGTGCAGCAGGTAGTCGCCGAAGTCGCGCACGTACTCGACGCCCGAGGCGCCGGGGCCGCCGGGGTTGTAGAGGATCGCGCCCCGCCGCTCGCCGGTCGCTGGCGCCACGGTGACGGCGAGCTCGATCGAATCGGCGGAGGGGTCGTCCCAGTCCATCGGGGCCGTGACGGTGCCGCAGTACAGGCCGGCGCACTCTGCCCAGTCGACCTGCTGGCCGTAGAACTGCTCGAGCTCCGGCGCTACCTGCTCACCCGTCGGGCTCCACTGCGGCGGGCCGAGGCGCTGGCTGTCGCCGGGCAGCTGCGGCGGCAGGATGCAGCCGGTGAGCGCGATCGCCGTCACGGCGATCGCGGCGAGGGCGGCGAGGCCGCGGCGGGTGCGATGCATGCCTCTACGCTACGGCCCGCGGGTCGGTCGAGCCTCCCGTGCGACATGCGAAGCGGCCGGCGACTCTGGTGCTCAGCGGCGCTGCGCTGCCCTCGCCGCGCGCACGAGCATCGCCTCGAGCGCGAGCAGCGGCGGCACGTTCGCCTCGATGCGCTCGCGAGCGAGGCGGATCGAGTCGAGCACGTCGATCACGTCGGCGCGGCGCAGGTAGTCCGCCGCCGCGTGCACCGTCGGCTGCATCGCCGCGTTCACGAGCTCGCGCCCGACGCCGAGCTGCGTCATGAGGATGTCGCGGTAGAGCGACAGCAGGTCGACGAGGATGCGGTCGACGCCGTCGCGCATGCCGCGCTTCGCGCGCTGCTTCTGCGCCTCGTCGAGCTCCTTCAGCTGCCGGCGCAGCTGGGGCGGCACGGTGCCGCCCGGCTCGATGCCCAGCTGCCGCAGCGCCTGCGCGCGCTCGGCCTCATCGCGCTCCGCCGACAGCGCATCGGCGTCTGCCGTCGCGATCTCGACGAAGCGGGCGGCGGCCAGCACCGCCGACGCCGCGGTCGAGACCCGCATCGCGACCGCGAGCGTCTCTGCGCGTCGGGTGCGGGCCTCGTCGCTGGTGGCGAGCCGACGGGCCATCCCGATGTGGCTCTGCGCCTCCCGAGCGGCGCGCTCGGCGATCGCCGGGTCGACGCCGTCGCGCTCGACCAGCAGCCGGGCGACCTCTGCGGGATCGGGCACCTGCAGCGTCAGCGTGCGCACCCTCGAGCGGATGGTCGGCAGCAGATCGGCCTCGCTGGGCGCGCAGAGGATCCAGACCGTCTCGGGCGGCGGCTCCTCGAGCGCCTTCAGCAGCGCGTTCGAGGTGCGCTCTGCCATCCGGTCGGCGTCCTCGACGACGACCACCCGGTAGCGCGCGGTCGACGGAGCGAGCGAGGCCCGTTGCACGACGGCTCGCGCCTGCGCGATCGTGATGAGCACGCCCTCGGTCGAGAGCGTCAC
The DNA here is from genome assembly GCF_900117395.1 of Agrococcus sp. Marseille-P2731. Classification (GTDB taxonomy): domain Bacteria; phylum Actinomycetota; class Actinomycetes; order Actinomycetales; family Microbacteriaceae; genus Agrococcus. Next base: position 337,323 of record NZ_FPEG01000003.1, read on the forward strand.
GAGATCGGGGTGCGTGCGCGCGGCGACGAGCGTCGCGACCTCTGGGTCGATGCCCGCCGGTGACGACAGCAGGGCGGTCGCGAAGGCGTAGGCGAGGTTCGACCTGCCCGATCCCGGCGGCCCGGTCAGCAGCCACGCGTGCGTCATCGCGCCAGAGGAGTCAGCGCCGCCGACGTCGCTCGAGGCGCGCTGCAGCGTCGTGACGGCGTCGGCCTGGCCGACGATCTCGCTCCACCCGCCTGTCATGCGCGCTCCTCCCGGTGCTGCAACCGTTCGCAGCGCGCTCAGCGCTGCGCGTCGAGCATCGCACGCACGTGCGACACCACGCGCCCGTGCACCTCGTCGGGGGTGCCGGATGCGTCGACCACGACGAAGCGGTCGGGCTCGGCCTCGGCGAGACCGAGGTAGGCGGCGCGCACGCGCTCGGCGAAGTCGAGACCCGTGTCCTCCAACCGGTCGTACGGCGCATCCGCACGGCCCGCCATGCGCTCGCGGCCCGCGGCCGGGTCGATGTCGAGCAGCAGCGTCAGCTGCGGCAGCAGGCCGTCGGTCGCCCACAGCGACAGATCCCGGATCTGCTCGCCGTCGAGCTCGCGGCCCGCGCCCTGGTAGGCGACGGACGAGTCGAGGTAGCGATCCTGCACGACGACGTCGCCGCGCTCGAGCGCCGGCCGCACGAGCGTCGCGACGTGGTGGGCGCGATCCGCGGCGTAGAGCAGCGCCTCGGCGCGCGGGGCGACGTGCCCCTCGGTGTGCTGCACGAGCCGGCGGATCTCGACGCCGAGCTCGGTGCCGCCGGGCTCGCGCGTGCGCACGACGGTGCGCCCCTCGGCCTCCAGCCACGCCTGCAGCAGCGCCGCCTGCGTCGACTTGCCGGAGCCGTCGCCGCCCTCGAGCGTGATGTAGGCGCCCGTCATGCGTCGGCTGGCGGGGTCTTCTTCGCGGCGGGCTTCTTGGCCGCCGGCTTCTTCGCTGCGGGCTTCTTGGCCGCGGGCTTCTTGGCGGCCGGCTTCTTCGCGGCGGTCTTGCGGATCGGCTTCTTGACCGGTCCCTTCTCGCGCTTGATCTGCAGCAGCTCGATCGCGCGCTCGAAGGTGATCGCCTCGACGTCCTCGCCGCGCGGGATGGTCGCGTTCGTCTCGCCGTCGGTCACGTAGGGGCCGAAGCGCCCGTCGCGCACCTTCACCGGCTTGCCGCTGACCGGGTCGGCGTCGAACTCCTTGAGCGCCGATGCGGCCTTCCGCGCGCCGTACTTCGGCTGGGCGAACTTCTCGACGGCCTGCTCGAGGGTGATGGAGAAGATCTGCTCCTCGTCGTCGAGCGATCGCGTGTCCTCGCCCTTGGACAGGAACGGGCCGTAGCGCCCGGGGCGGGCGGTGATCTCGGTGCCCGACTCGGGGTCGACGCCGACGAGGCGGGGCAGGCCGAGCAGCTTCAGCGCGGTCTCGAGGTCGACGCTCTCCGGCTCCATCGTCTTGAAGAGGGATGCGCGACGCGGCTTCGGCGCGGCCTTCCCCTTCTTCGGCGGCACCGGCTTGCCCTCGTCGTCGAGCTCGACGGGCAGCGACTCCTCGATGTAGGGGCCGAAGCGGCCGTTCTTGACCACCACGTCGAGGCCGCTCTCGGGGTGCGGGCCGAGCACGCGGTCCTGCACGGGCTCGGCCGCGAACAGCTCCTGCGCCTTCTCGGGCGTGAGCTGATCGGGCGTGAGGTCCTCGGGGATGTTCGCGCGCTTGACCTCGCCGTCGGGGCCGGTGCCCTCGAGGTAGGGGCCGTACTGGCCGACGCGCAGCGTGACGCCCTCGGCGACGGGGATGGAGTTGACCGCGCGCGCGTCGATGTCGCCGAGGTTCTCGACGGTCGACTGCAGGCCCGGGTGCTCGGGGCTGCCGAAGTAGAAGCGCTGCAGCCACTCCTGCCGGTCGAGCTCGCCGTCGGCGATGCGGTCGAGGTCGGAGAGCATGGCCGCGGTGAAGTCGTAGTCGACGTAGTCGCCCAGGTTGTCCTCGAGCAGCTTGATGGTCGAGAACGCGATCCAGTTCGGCACGAGTGCGCCGCCGCGCTGCGTGACGAAGCCGCGCCGCACGATCGTGTCGATGATCGACGCGTAGGTCGAGGGTCGGCCGATCTCGAGCTCCTCGAGCGCCTTCACGAGGCTCGCCTCGGTGTAGCGCGGCGGCGGCGTCGTGGCGTGCGCCTTGCGCTCGAGCTCGGCCAGGCCCACCGCGTTGCCCTCCTTGACGTCGGGCAGCCTCGACTCGCTGGCCGACGCATCCGCCTGGGACTCGTCGGCGTAGCGCCCGACATCCTTCGACTCCTCGTACGCCTGCAGGAAGCCGGGCTCGGTGATGACGGTGCCGGATGCGGTGAACTCGGCCACCCCGCGGCCGGTCTTGTCGGAGGCGATGGTGATGGTCGCGGTCTGGCCCGTCGCGTCGATCATCTGGCTGGCGACCGTGCGCTTCCAGATCAGCTCGTAGAGCCGCTGCTCGTTGGGCGTGAGCGACGAGCGCACCTCGCTCGGCGTGCGGAACGACTCGCCAGAGGGGCGGATCGCCTCGTGCGCCTCCTGCGCCGACTTCGACTTGCCGGCGTAGTGGCGGGCGGCCTGCGGGATGCTGCCGGCGCCGTAGAGAGCCGTGGCCTGCGACCTGGCCGCCTGGATCGCCTGCTTCGAGAGCGAGGGCGAGTCGGTGCGCATGTAGGTGATGTAGCCCTGCTCGTAGAGCGATTGGGCGACCGACATCGTCTGCTTGGCGGAGAGCTTCAGCTTGCGACCGGCCTCCTGCTGCAGCGTCGAGGTCGTGAACGGTGCCGAGGGGCGACGGCGGTAGGGCTTCGACTCGACGCTCGAGACCCGGAAGGCGCTCTGCTCGAGCTCGGCGGCGAGCGACTCGGCGGCGGCCGCGTCGAGGATGGTGCGGACGCCCTTGATCTGGCCTCGGTCGTCGAAGTCGGAGCCGGAGGCGACCCTGGCACCGTCGAGCCGCACGAGGCGCGCGCCGAAGCGGCCCGCCTGCGCGCCGCTCTCGGCGTCGGGCGCCTCGAACTGCGCGGTCAGGCTCCAGTAGTCGGCGGCGACGAACGCCATGCGCTCGCGCTCGCGGTCCACGATCAGGCGAGCGGTCGGCGACTGCACGCGGCCCGCGGAGAGCCCCTGCCGCACCTTGCGCCACAGCACGGGGCTCACCTCGTAGCCATAGAGGCGGTCGAGGATCCTGCGGGTCTCCTGCGCGTCGACGAGCGGCATGTTCAGCTCGCGCATCTGATCCTTCGCCTGCTGGATCGCTTCCTCGGTGATCTCGTGGAACACCATCCGCTTCACCGGCACCTTGGGCTTCAGCACCTCGAGCAGGTGCCACGCGATGGCCTCGCCCTCGCGGTCCTCATCCGTCGCGAGGATGAGCTCGTCGGCGTCCTTGAGCGCCTTCTTGAGCTCGGCGACCGTCTTCTTCTTCTCGTCGCTGACGACGTAGTAGGGCGCGAAGCCGTTGTCGACGTCGACGGCGAACTTGCCGTAGGAGCCCTTCTTGAGCTCGGCCGGGAGGTCGCGCGGGCTCACGAGATCGCGGATGTGCCCGACCGATGCCAGCACCTGGTATCCATCACCCAGGTACCGCTCGATCGTCTTGCCCTTGGCCGGGGACTCGACGATGACGAGCTTCTTGCCCATGCTCACGCTCACTGCTTCTTGGGGTTGCCGGGCCCGACTGGGCCACGGATCGACACCTTACACACGGTGCCACTGCGCTCTGGCTGCCGCGGGCCGCTCGTTCGCTCGGGGCGCACGCCGGCTGCGGCAGCGGCGCGACGGCGCGCCAGCACCATTCTCGCTCACGGCGGCGGCCCGGCCAGGGCGGTGACGGATGCGTGCAGGTGCCCGACGGGGACGGCCACCGTCACGCGCGCCTCGAGCCCGTCGACCGCGCAGTCCACGAGCCGCGCGCCGCTCGCCGTCGCGACTGCCTGCGCGAGGGCGCAGGCGCTGCCGTCGGCGAAGCCGGAGAGCGCGTCGGCCGCGGCGAGCACGGCCGCATCGGCTGCCGCCGCGGCCCGCGCCTGAGCGATCGACGCGGTGCCGGCGCCGACCACCAGCAGCGCCAGCAGCATCGCCACCGCCGCGACCGCGAGCGCGAGCACGGCGCCCGCGCCCCGCTCGTCGAGGAGGCCGCGGGCCGCTCTCCGTGCGTCGAGGGGGCAGCGGGCCATCGGCCCGATGCCGTCACGAGACGCCACCCCGCTCATCGTCCACCCCCGTGCGCGCAGCTGCGCGCCGTCAGCGTCAGCGCCCCGCCCAGCACGTCGCGACGGAGCACGGCGCAGACGAGCTCGCCCTGCGACTCGACGCGCAGCGCGGCGCCATCGCTGTAGAGCGCCGGATCGTCGCCCCGGCCGGCGGCCCGCGCGGCGGCCCCGGCGGACTGCTCGAGGCCGACCTGCGTCGCCGTCGCAGCGACGGCGCCGATGGCGATGCCGATCACGAGCACAGCAGCCGGCAGCGCAGCGGCGAGCTCGGCGGTCACCGCGCCGAGCTCGCCGTCCCGGCTGCTACTGCACCGTGAGCGCACGCTGGACCATGTCGGTGAGGATCCCGCGCACCTCATCGCTGCGCAGGATCACCACCAGCAGCCCTGCGAAGCCGACGGCCGCCATCGTCGCGATGACGTACTCGGCGGTCGCCGCGCCGTCCTCCTCGTGCACCAGCCTCTTGAGCATCCTCATGCTCGCCTCCTTCCCTCGGGGGCCCCAGGGTGGGGGAAGCGAAGCGGCGCCCGCGCCGCTTCGAGGGCGACCTGTGGAGAGCGTCCGTCAGCGTCAGCGCTCAGTGGTGGCGCTGGTGCGGTTCCTCGTCGGAACGCGGCGCCTCGGCGTCCGGCTGCGGGCGCGCGTCGTCCGCCCACGACCCCTCGCCCTCCGGCGCATCCTCCGCCGACTGCCCCGCATCCCGCGAGCGCGCGCCGACGTCGTCGGTCGCGACCATCGGATGGGGCGCGCCGCCGATCGCTCCCACGAGCGCAGCCACCCAGTTGACGATGCCGTTCCAGAGATTGCGCATGCCCCGACGCTAGCCGAGCGGACTGAGCGCCCCCTCGAGCATCGAGACGACGAGGGGCACGATCACGAGCAGCGAGAAGGCTGGCAGCACGCAGACGCCGAGCGGCAGCGAGAGCTGCACCGCCGCGCGCTGCGCCCGCGCCTCGCCCTCGAGCCGCGCGCGCGTGCGCGCGGCGGCGGCCTCGGCGAGCAGCAGGCCGCGCACGGGCACACCGGCCCTCCGCGCCAGCTCGAGCGCCGCGTCGACCTCGCCCCAGCCGCTCGCGTCGACCTCAGCCGCCTCGAGCGCGGCGACCGCCGCCGGGCGCGCACTCGTCGTCGCGCCGCCGCCGGCGAGGGCCACGGCCACGAGGTCGAGCGCCAGCCCAGGAGCCGGTTCCCCGCGCGCCGCGCGCCGGACGATGGCGCGCGACCACGCCCAGGCGGCGACGAGCAGGACGGCGCCGGCGATCACCGACCACGTGCCGATCCCGCCGCTCGTCGCGGCGGCCAGGACGTCGAGGCCCAGCGCCAAGCCGAAGCCGAGTCCGACGAAGGGGAGCACCATCACCAGCCGCGCAGTCGCGCGCGGCCCCGCAAGGGCCGCCCCGATCGCGCGCTGCTGGGCCGCCTGCTCTCGCAGCAGCGCCGCGAGCCGCTCGAGCGTCGGCGCCGTCGGCGCCCCCGTCTGCTGCGCCACCGCGAGCACCGCGGCGACGAGGCCGCCTCCGGTGCGCCGACCGACCGTCACCGCGTCCGTTCCGAGCACCGTCCATGCGCGTTCCAGCGGCAGCCCGCCTGCGACGAGCGCCGCGAGGCGATGCACCGTCGCGGCCGCGGCCTCCTGCTCGGCGGCCGCATCGCGCGCTCCTGCGCCTCCGCGCCCGCTCTCCGAGCGGCCGACGCTCCACGGCGGCACGAGCCGGATCACGTGGCGCGCACCACCAGCCGGTCGCCGTCGAGCGCGAGCGCACCGATCGCCGCCACCCGTCGGCCGCGGTCGCCCCGCTCGACGTGCAGCACGGCATCGAGCGCGCTCACCGCCTGCCTGGCCAGGGCCGCCGGGCCGAGCCCCGCGAGGGCCCCGAGGGCCTCGAGCCGCGCAGGCACGTCATCCAGCGAGTTCGCGTGCAGCGTGCCCGCACCACCGTCGTGCCCGGTGTTGAGCGCCGAGAGCAGCTCTCGCACCTCCGCGCCTCGGCACTCCCCCAGCACCAAGCGGTCCGGTCGCATGCGCAGCGCCTCCCGCACCAGCTGCTCCAGCCCGATCGCGCCGGCGCCCTCGGCGTTCGCCTGCCGCGCCTCGAGCGCCACGACGTGCGGGTGGCGGATGCGGAGCTCCGCGACATCCTCGATCGTCACGATGCGCTCCGTGGCGGCGGCGGCCGAGAGCATCGCGCCCAGCAGCGTCGTCTTGCCCGAACCGCCTGCGCCGGTGACGAGCACGTTCGCGCGCCGGCCGACGAGCGCCTGCACGCGTGCGAGCGGCACGATCGAGAACGCTCCGCCGTGCTCGAGCTCGGCGAGCGACAGGGCCGCCACCCGCGGCAGCCGGATGGACAGCTGCGCACCACCGACCGCGATCGGCGGCAGCACGGCGTACACCCGGATCCCGTCGTGCAGGCGCACGTCGACGCACGGCGTCGCCTCGTCGACGTGTCGCCCGCCCGCCGCGACGAGCGCCACCGCGAGCGCTCGTGCCCGATCGGGGTCGAGCAGCAGCGGCACGGCCTCGGCCCCTGCGCCCCGGTCGACCCAGACCTGCCCGGCCGTGACGAACACATCCGTCACCGACGGCTCTGCGACGATCGCGGCCAGCTCGCCGAACTCGCGCAATGCGCCGCCGTCGACGGCCGTGCGCGTCGGCCCCTCGGTGCGCACGGCCGGCCGCGCGCCGCCGGCGACGAACGGGATGCCCGTCCCCCGCCCGAGCGTGGGCCCAGCGCGTGTCGACATGCTGCGCACGGTAGGGCGTCGTGCGCTCACGCACCGCCGCTTCCCGAGCGCCTGTGGAGAACCGGCACGCAACGAGGAGGCGGCGCCCACCGGGGGAAGGGGGGCGCCGCCGCAGGAGTGGCGGACGGGGGATCCGCCGTGCACCTGCTCACGTCGGCAGGGCCGACGGCGACCATGCTATGCACCATCGGCACGCATGACGCCGTGCAACACGGCGTCACGTCACGCGCGGCCTCCGCCGATAGGCTCGGCCCGACGACGACGTCTGGAGGAACCGCTGTGTCTGACCGCATCGACCATCTGCTGAACGAGACCCGCCGCTTCGCGCCGCCCGAGGCGCTCGCGCAGGGCTCTGCCACGTCTGCCGAGCTCTACTCGCGGGCGGACGAGGACCGGCTCGCCTTCTGGGCGGAGCAGGCCAGGTCGCTGCAGTGGGAGACGCCGTTCACCGAGGTGCTCGACTGGCAGCCCCCGCACGCGAAGTGGTTCCACGACGGCACCCTCAACGTCGCGGTCAACTGCCTCGACCGGCATGTCGAGGCCGGCGACGGCGACCGCGTCGCCCTGCACTGGGAGGGCGAGCCCGGTGACACCCGCACGCTCACCTACGCCGACATGACCGCTGAGGTCAAGCGCCTCGCGAACGTGCTCGAGTCCCTCGGGGTCAAGGCCGGCGACCGCGTGGCGATCTACCTGCCGATGCTGCCGGAGGCCGTCGCCGCGATGCTCGCCTGCGCCCGCATCGGTGCCGTCCACACGGCCGTCTTCGGGGGCTTCAGCCCCTCGAACCTGCGCGGCCGCATCGACGACGCGGGCGCCACCTTCGTCATCACGACCGACGGCGCATGGCGCAAGGGCAAGGTCTTCGCGCTCAAGCCCACCGTCGACGAGGCGCTGCGCGAGCCAGGCCACGGTGTCACCAACGTGCTCGTCGTGCGCCGGGGCGAGAACGAGATCGACTGGGTCGAGGGACGCGACGTCTGGTACCACGAGGCGATGGCGGATGCCGCAGAGGAGCACCTCGCGCAGGCCTTCCCGGCCGAGCACCCGCTCTTCATCCTCTACACCTCCGGCACGACCGGGAAGCCGAAGGGCATCCTCCACACGAGCGCCGGCTACCTCACCCAGACCTCGTTCACGCATCGACACGTCTTCGACCTGAAGCCCGAATCCGATGTCTTCTGGTGCACCGCCGACATCGGCTGGGTCACGGGCCACAGCTACGTCGTCTACGGCCCGATGGCCAACGGCACGACGCAGGTGATGCACGAGGGCACCTTCGACACCCCGACGCCCGAGCGCCCGTGGCAGATCATCGAGCGCTACGGCGTGACCATCTTCTACACCGCGCCCACGGCCATCCGCACCTTCATGAAGCTCGGCCGCCAGCACACGCAGTCGAGCGACCTCTCCAGCCTGCGCGTGCTCGGCACGGTGGGCGAACCCATCAACCCGGAGGCGTGGATGTGGTACCGCGACGTCGTCGGCGGCGGCACGACCCCGATCGTCGACACGTGGTGGCAGACCGAGACCGGCGCCATCATGATCTCCGCGCTCGCCTCCGTGACGACGCTGAAGCCGGGCAGCGCCCAGGTGCCGATCCCCGGCATCGCGATCGACGTGGTCGATGAGGCGGGCTCCCCCGTCGGCGACGGCCAGGGCGGGCTGCTCGTCGCGACCGAGCCATGGCCGTCGATGCTGCGCACCATCTGGGGCGACGACGACCGCTACCGCGAGACCTACTGGGAGAAGTTCGGCGACCGCTACTTCGCCGGCGACGGCGCCCGCAAGGACGAGGACGGCGAGATCTGGCTGCTCGGTCGCGTCGACGACGTCATGAACGTCTCGGGCCACCGCCTCTCGACGGCAGAGATCGAGTCGTCGCTCGTGGCCCACGCGGGCGTCGCCGAGTCGGCGGTCGTTGGTGCGACGGATGAGACCACGGGCCAGGCGGTCGTCGCGTTCGTGATCCTGAAGCAGTCGGCGTCGCAGGAGCACTCCGTCGAGGAGGCCGAGCAGATGCTGCGGCAGCACGTCGCCACCGACATCGGCGCGATCGCGCGGCCGCGGCAGGTGTTCATCGTGCCCGACCTGCCGAAGACGCGCTCCGGCAAGATCATGCGGCGCCTGCTGCGCGACCTCGCCGAGGGGCGTGCGCTCGGCGACACGACCACGCTCGCCGACCAGAGCGTCGTGGAGGCGATCAAGCAGCAGTTCCGCGGCTGACGTCGCGCCCGCTCCGCAGGTCGAGGAGCGCGCGCCGCAGGCGCACGCGTCACGAGACCGACAAGAGCGAATCAGGCGAAGGCGACGACCAGCTCGACCTCGACGGGCGCGCCGAGCGGCAGCTCCGCGACCCCGACGGCGCTCCGCGCGTGGATCCCGGCGTCCCCGAAGATCTCGCCCAGCACGTCGCTCGCCCCGTTGACGACGCCCGGCTGCCCTTGGAACCCCTCGGCCGAGGCGACGAATCCGACGACCTTGACGACGCGCGTGATGCGGTCGAGCGACCCGATCTCTGCGTCGATCGCTGCGAGCGCGTTCAGCGCGCACTGGCGCGCATCGAGTGCCGCATCCTCGGCCGACACCTCGGCACCGACCTTGCCGGTGCGCGGCATCGCGCCGTCGACCATCGGCAGCTGGCCAGAGGTGTAGACGAAGCCGCCGGCCGAGACCGCCGGCACGTAGGAGGCCACGGGCGGCACCACGGCCGGCAGCGCGAGGCCGAGCTCTGCCAGGCGATCCGCCACGCTCATGCCTGCTCCCCCGACTCGACGGGGCGCTTCAGGAACGCGACCATGCCGCCCTCGGGCCCGTTGGCGACGTGCACGAGTTCCCAGCCGTCGCTGCCCCAGGTGTTGAGGATGGCGGTCTCGCGGTGGATGAGGAGCGGCGTGGTCGCGTACTCCCAGGTGGTCTTCGGCATCGTCGGTCGTCCCCTGCGTCATAGGTTGTTCGCGTACCCTCGTATGCTATGGCCGCCACACGACACAAGCCGGGAAGCCTGCTCGGCTCGCTCCTCGGGCTCATCGGTTTCTCCGCGATCGCCGGGATCCTCGTCTCCGCGACGCTGACGCCCGCGCTCGCCGTCGCCTCGAGCACGGCCAACAGCGGCCTCGACCTCTTCGAGAGCCTGCCCTCCTACGCGGAGATCAACCAGCAGGCGGAGCGCAACCGCATCTACGGCGTGCGCGACGGCCAGCCGGTGGAGATCGCGCAGTTCTACGCGCAGGACCGCCAGGTGCTCCAGTGGGGCGACGTGCCCTCGAACGCGGTGAACGCGCTCATCTCCGGCGAGGATCGCCGCTACTACACGCACGGCGGCGTCGACGCGCCATCGGTCGTGCGCGCTGGCATGTCGCAGCTCGGCTTCGGCAGCGACTCGGGTGCCTCGACGCTGACGATGCAGCTCGTGCGCATGCAGATCGCGATCGACGCCTGCCTCTCGGACGACGAGGAGTCGCAGGCCGTCTGCGCCGCGCAATACACCGAGTCCTACCAGCGCAAGCTCGCCGAGATGCGGCTCGCGATCGGCCTCGAGCAGCAGTACACGAAGAACGAGATCGTGCTGGCGTACCTCAACATCGCGAACTTCGGCGGCAACATCTACGGCATCGAGTCGGGTGCGCAGCGCCTGTTCGGCAAGCCGGCGTCAGAGCTCACCGTCGCGGAATCCGCGGCGCTGATCGCGACGGTGCAGAACCCGTCGATCCGCAGGCTCGACAACCCCGAGAACTGGGAGCGCAACCAGGAGCGCCGCGACTTCATCATCAACCGGATGGCGGACGACGGCCACATCACCGCCGAGGAGCGCGATGAGGCCCTCGCGACCCCGGTGGACGAGAACTTCGTGAGCGTCCAGGCGCCGAACAACGGCTGCATCACCGGCTACGACTCCGCCCGCTTCTTCTGCGACTACGTGCAGCGCGTGCTGAACGTCGACACCGTCGACGGCAACCACATCCTCGGAGCGACTCCGGAGGACAACCAGCGGGCCCTCCGCCAGGGCGGCTACAGCATCTACACCTCGATCGACCTGAACCTGAACGACGCCGTGCAGGCGACGGTCGACAGCCTCGCTCCGAACGACGAGACCCGCTGGGAGTCCGGCGCCGCCGTGACCCAGCTCGAGGTCGGCACGGGCCGCATCCTGACGATGGTGCAGAACAAGGACTACGACAACCGGACCGAGCACGCCTCGACAGGCACCGCGGTGAACTTCAACGCCGACGCACGGCACGGCACCTCCGGCGGCTTCCAGCCCGGCTCAGGCTTCAAGATCTTCACCCTCGCGCAGTGGATCATCGACGGCCGCTCCGTCAACGAGCAGGTCGACGCGACCGTCGAGAAGTGGGAGAACGGCGACTTCACCGCGACGTGCGACCCGGGCGTGACCGCCATCGGCGAGTGGGAGCCCCAGAACAACGAGGGCAACGAGTACTCGCGCATGACGCCGACGGAGATCATGGTGAACTCCGTCAACACCGGCACGCTGCGCATGGCGAGCGAGCTCGACCTCTGCGACGTGATGGCCACCGCCGAGCGCATGGGCATCGAGCGCGCAGACGGGGGCGAGCTGACGCCCAACCCGTCCGGCGTCATCGGCGGTTCGTGGAACACCACGCCGATGGCGATGGCGGAGGCCTTCGCCACCATCGCGAACGGCGGCGTGCACTGCGAGCCGATCGCCATCGACCGCATCGTCGCGCGCGACGGTTCAGAGGTCGCCCCTCCCGGGCAGGACTGCAACCAGGCGATCACGCCGGAGGTCGCCTCAGTGATGCAGCTCGTGCTCGAAGAGGTGACGCAGCGCAACCCGCTCAACAACCCGCCAGGCACGACCCCGGTCATCTCGAAGACCGGAACCTCGAACGAGGTCGTCCAGACCTGGGTGAACGGGGCGAGCCCGACGGTCGCGACCTCGGTCTGGGTGGGCAACATCAAGGGAAACGCGAACCTCGCCGAGCGGGATCGCTGGAACGTGCGCTCGTCGATCTTCTCCGCAGCCATGACGGAGGCGATCAACCGCTACCCCGGTGGTCAGTTCCTCACCCCCGACCAGGACACGCTGCGCGGCGACGCGGTCGAGCTGCCCGACGTCTCGGGCCTGAGCGTCGCGGATGCCCAGGCCACGCTCGAAGCCGCTGGCTACACCGTGCAGGTGGCCGACCCGATCGAGGGCCTGCAGGGCGAGGGCGTCGTGGAGTACACGGCACCGGGCGCCGGCTCGCTCGTGGCCTCGCAGACGCCGATCATCATCTACCCCTCGAACGGTGGGCTCGGGGCGGGCGCCGAGGAGGCGCCGACCGAGACGGAGGCGCCCGGTGCCGCTGCCTGGCCCGACCTCGTGGGGCAGGCGATCGGGGATGCGCGAGCGGCGGTCGGCAGCGCCGGCTTCGATCCCGAGCTGATCCAGATCACCTGGCAGGATCACGGCGAGCCGAACCTGTGCACCGTGCTCGCGCAGAATCCGGAGCCTGGCGCCCCCGGCGGGCCGACCGATCCGATCTCGGTCGTCGTCGGCACGAACGCCAGCGGAGGCGACCCTGGCTGCTAGCCCCAGAGCGCTCGGCGCGGTGGTCGGCGGCGTCCTCGCCGCGGGCGCCGCCGTCGCTGCCTACGCGACCGCCATCGAGCCGCGCGCCTTCCGCATCCGCACCGAGGAGCTGCGCGTGCTGCCCGCAGGCGCGCGACCGATCACGGTGCTGCACCTGGCCGACATCCACCTCGCACCGTGGCAGTCGGGCAAGCTCGACTGGCTCGAGGGCCTGACGACGCTCGAGCCCGACCTGGTCGTCAACACCGGTGACAGCCTCGGGCATGCGGCCGCGCTGCCGGCGCTCGCGGATGCCCTCCGCGTCTTCCGCGGCGTGCCCGGTTTCTTCGTGCACGGCTCCAACGACGTCTTCGGCCCGCAGCTCAAGAATCCGCTGCGCTACTTCGGCGGCCCCTCGCAGCACACCGGCGGCGACACGGCCGAGCGGCTCGACACCGCTGGCCTGGAGCGCGCCTACGAGGAGCTCGGCTGGCTGAGCCTCAACAACACGGCGCGCGCCGTCGAGGTGCGCGGCACGACCGTCGCCGGCTTCGGGGTCGCTGACCCCCACCGCGACTGGGATCGCCTGGACGAGACCGAGGCCGCGATCTCCCGGATGCGCAAGTCGCTCGGCGACGGGCCGCGCGTGACCCTCGGCGTCACCCACGCGCCCTACCGACGCATCCTCGACGCCTTCGTCGACCTGGGGGCGGATGCGATCCTCGCCGGTCACACGCACGGCGGCCAGGTGCGGGTGCCGGGTGGGCACGCCATCGTCACCAACTGCGACATCCCGCGCGATCAAGCCTCTGGGCTCAGCACCTGGGTGCACGACGGTCGCGCGGTGCCGCTGAACGTGTCGCAGGGCATCGGCTCGTCGATCTACGCGCCCTTCCGCCTCGGGACTCCCCCGGAGGCCGTCGTCGTGTCGCTGCGAGCCCGCGACATCAGGTAGACTGGTGCGGTTGCTCAGCGGGGTCTCGACCCGGCAGGCAGCATCGGGGTGTGGCGCAGCTTGGTAGCGCGCGTCGTTCGGGACGACGAGGTCGCAGGTTCAAATCCTGTCACCCCGACAGATGGCAGAAGGCCCTCGCCAGTAGGCGGGGGCCTTCGCGCATCCGTCGAGGTGGCTCAGGTGCCCAGCCGCCCACCGGACTCCTGCAGGTAGCAGGTGGCGCAGAGCGACTCGTAGGTGACTGCCTCGCCATCGATGGCGACCTGATCGCCGTCGAAGACGAATCCGCCCGCGATCTTGCGACCGTTGAACATGGCCTTACGCCCGCACCGGCAGATCGTCTTGAGCTCCTCGAGCGAGTGCGCGAGCTCGAGCAGCCGTGCCGAGCCCGGGAAGGCGTGCGTCAGGAAGTCGGTGCGGATGCCGTAGGCGATCACCGGGACGCCGCGCTCCACCGCGATGCGCAGCAGCTGGTCGACCTGCACGGGCGCCAGGAACTGCGCCTCGTCGAGGAGCAGGCAGGCGACGGGTTCCTCGCGCTGCGCTGCAGCAGCTGCGAAGGCCTCCTCGGCCGACTCGTCGACGGCGATCAGGAAGTCGACCTGCCGCGTGACACCGAGGCGCGAGACGATGTCGCGCTCGCCCTTGGTGTCGGTCGCGGGCTTCGCGAGCAGCACGCGCTGGCCGCGCTCCTCGTAGTTGAAGGCCGCTTGCAGCAGGCCGGTGGACTTGCCGGAGTTCATCGCGCCGTAGCGGAAGTACAGCTTCGCCAACGCTAGAGGATCCCGTCTTCCTCTGCCCGGTTGATGAGCTGCGAGCGCTTGCTCGCAGGGCGATCGAGCGCCGCGTACTTCGCGCGCACGCGCCGCAGGAACGTCTTCGCCGTCTCGTAGCCCACGCCCATCTCGGCGGCGACCTGCACGGTGGTGAGGCCCTGCACGTAGTGCGCGAGCGCCCGGCGCTCACCGGAGGAGAGGCGCGGGCGACGCTCGACCTCGGGGAGCTGCCGCGAGGTGCGCCGGTGCGCATGGCGCGCTGCGCCGATGCGCTCGGCGACCGCAGATGGGCTCTCGGTCAGCGGCACGACAGTCGCACCCGTGGCGGCCAGCGCCTCGCGCAGATCGTCGTCGACATCAGCGTGCACGACCACCAGAGCGCCGGCCGCGGCCGCGGTCTGCGCGTGCGCGAACAGTGCGCGGCCGGGTTCCTCCGCCAGCACCACGATGTCGCCGGGGAAACCGCTCTCGACGACGAGGTCGGTGAAGCGTGGAGCGACGGCGCCGAGGGTGAGCGATCGATCGGCCGCGATCGCATCGCGGAGCTCGGCGCCCAGCGTGCCGCTCGCGACCACGCTCACCGAGCGCGGTGCCCCTGTCGTGGCCTCCATCTCGGTCGCGGGCATCATGGCCGCCTCAGACCTTCACGGTGGCTGCGACGTCGAGCGCGGGGGCACCCGACGTCTCCACGAGTCGCAGGGTGCGCGCGGTGCGCTCGAGCGCTGCGCGCGCAGCCTCGGGATCGTCGTTCAGCTTCGTGCCGTAGCTCGGGATCAGCTCGCGGAGCGTCTCGCTCCACACCGGCATCTTCTCGGGGAAGCAGCGCTCGAAGAGGGTGAGCATGACGTGCACGGCCGTCGATGCGCCCGGCGATGCTCCCAGCAGACCTGCGATGGTGCCGTCGGCGCCGGTGACGAGCTCGGTGCCGAACTGCAGCACGCCACCCTTCTCCGCGTCCTTCTTCATCACCTGCACGCGCTGGCCTGCGACGATGAGGCGCCAGTCCTCGTCCTTCGCGTCGGGCATGAACTCGCGCAGCGCGTCGAGGCGCTGCTGCCGGGAGGCGAAGACCTCGCCGAACAGGTAGCTCACGAGATCCAGGTTCGCGAGCCCGGCCCGCGCCATCGGCCAGATGTTGTGACCCTTGATGGTCTCGAACATGTCGGTGTAGCTGCCGGTCTTCAGGTACTTCGGGCTCCAGCCCGCGTAGGGGCCGAAGAGCAGGCTGGCCTCGCCGTCGACCACGCGCGTGTCGAGGTGCGGCACGGACATCGGCGGGGCGCCCACGCTGGCCTTGCCGTAGACCTTCGCGGTGTGGCGCGCGACGACCTCCGGGTTGTCGGTGCGCAGGAAGGCGCCGGAGATCGGGAAGCCTGCGAAGCCCTTGGCCTCTGGGATGCGCGCCTTCTGCAGCAGCTTGAGCGCACCGCCGCCCGCACCGACGAAGACGAAGCGCGCGTTCACCTCGAACTTCGCCTGGCCGACCTCGCGACGCAGCTTGATGCGCCAGTCGCCCGCTGGCAGCCGCTTCAGGCCGGTCACCGTGACGTCGGTGCTGAGCGCGGCGCCGTCGTCCTGCAGCTTGCCGATCAGCATGCGCGTCAGCGCGCCGAAGTCGACGTCGGTGCCGTCGGTCGAGCGGGTCGCAGCGATGCGCTGCGACTTCTTGCGACCGGGGATCAGTGTGGGGGCCCAGGAGCGGATGACCTCCGCGTCCTCCGAGTACTCCATGCCGGCGAAGAGCGGCTCGTCCTTGAGCAGCTCCCAGCGGCGGCGGAGGTAGTCGACGTTGTCGTCGCCCCACACGAAGGTCATGTGCGGCGTGGGCGAGATGAAGCCCTTGGGATCGGGCAGCGTGCCGTCCTCGACGAACGATGCCCAGAGCTGCCGCGAGAGCTGGAACTGCTCGTTGATGTCGACGGCCTTCGCGGTCGTCATCGAGCCGTCCTTGCCCTCGGGCATGTAGTTGAGCTCGCACAGCGCCGCATGGCCTGTGCCCGCGTTGTTCCAGGGGTTCGACGACTCGAGCCCGACCTCCGAGAGGCGCTCGAAGATGGCGATCGACCACGTCGGCTCGAGCCGGTGCAGGAGGGCTCCGAGCGTGGCGCTCATGATCCCTCCACCGATGAGGGCTACGTCGATGGTCTTGGTCACGCCCCCGATTCTAGAACAAGGGTCAAGAACCCCGGGACGCTATCCCCAGTCGACCGCTCTACCATTGCCCGCGATCGGCGGCGCTGCTGCCGATCACCGACGAGAGGGAGCACCATGGGAATCCTGGATGACGCCAAGGGCAAGCTCGGCGACGCCGCCGGCTGGGTCAAGGATCGTGCCGACCAGATCGGCGATCAGGCGCACGGCGCCGGCCATTCGATCGGCGAGCGCGCCGCCGACGCGAAGCACTGGGTCGAGTCGCGCATCAGCTCCGGCGAGACCGAGGAGAAGCCCACCTTCGAGCGCACCGGCGGCGGCGGCGACTTCGCCCACGCGTCGGCGGATGCGTCCGACGAGGCGGCTGCGGACGCCCCGATCGTGGCAGGCGTCGACGGGCACGGCGTGGACGCGCCGAGCCTCGACGGATCCGGCGTCGAAGCGTCCGACAGCGACGCGCACCGCACCGACTCCGACGCCCCGACCGCCTGATCTGCCGAGGGCGGCCCCGCGCTCGGCGGGGCCGCCCTCAGCCGAGGCGTTCTGCGACGAGCTCTGCCAGCTGCACGGCGTTCAGCGCCGCGCCCTTGCGCAGGTTGTCGTTCGAGACGAAGAGCACGAGGCCCTTGCCGGGCTCGGCCGACTGGTCGGCGCGGATGCGCCCCACCAGCGAGGGATCCGCACCGGCGGCCTGCAGCGGGGTGGGCACGTCGACGAGCGCGACGCCCGGCGCCTGCGCCAGCAGCTCGCGGGCGGCCTCCGGGCTCAGATCGCGCTCGAACTCGGCGTGGATCGCCAGCGAGTGGCCGGAGAAGACCGGCACGCGCACGCAGGTGCCCGCCACGCGAAGCTCTGGCCGCTGCAGGATCTTGCGCGACTCGTTGCGCAGCTTCTGCTCCTCGTCGGTCTCGCCCGTGCCGTCGTCGACGATGGAGCCGGCGAGCGGCAGCACGTTGTGCGCGATCGTCTGCGTGTAGACGGCGGGCGCGGGGAAGTCGACGGCGCCGCCATCGTGCGCGAGGCGCTCGGGGTGCTGCGATGCGGCCTGCTCGAGCTGGCCGCGCAGCTCCTCGACGCCCGCGAGCCCCGAGCCGGAGACCGCCTGATAGGTCGTCACGACCAGGCGCACGAGACCGGATGCCACGTCGAGCGGCTTCAGCACGGGCATCGCGGCCATCGTGGTGCAGTTCGGGTTGGCGATGATGCCCTTGACCGCACCGCCGATCGCGTGCGGGTTCACCTCGGAGACCACGAGCGGCACGTCGGGATCCATGCGCCAGGCCGACGAGTTGTCGATGACGATGACACCCGCCTCTGCGAACCTCGGCGCCAGGCGCTTCGAGGTCGCGCCGCCGGCGGAGAAGATCGCGACGTCGAGCCCGGCGGGATCTGCCTCCTCGGCATCCTCGACGGTGATGCGCTGGCCCCGGAAGTCGAGCGCCGTGCCGGCCGAGCGCGCGGAGGCGAAGAGCCGCAGCTGCTCGATGGCCACGTCGCGCTCGGCGAGCAGGCGCAGCACGACGCCACCGACCTGGCCGGTCGCGCCGACGACGCCGAGCCTGATCGGCCTCGCCTGACCGGCCTCGGCCTGCAGCTGGCGGATCATCGGCCCGTCCCGGCGTGCACGACGGCCTGCTCGGCCGCGTCGAGGTCGAATGCCGAGTGCACGACGCGCACGGCGTCGATGAGCTGGTCGGCGCGCGTGACCACCGAGATGCGGATCTCGGACGTCGAGATCATCTCGATGTTGATGTCCGCTTCTGACAGCGCGCGGAACAGCCGCGCAGAGACGCCCGCGTTCGTGCGCATGCCCGCGCCGACGAGCGCGAGCTTGCCGATCTGGTCGTCGTAGTGCAGCTGCTCGAAGCCGGCGTCCTCGCGGTGCGCCTCGAGGGCGTCGAGGACGGTGCCGGCCTCCTCCTTCGGCAGGGTGAAGGAGATGTCGGTGCGGCCGGTGGTGGCCGCCGAGACGTTCTGCACGATCATGTCGATGTTGGCGCCGGTCTCGGCGACGATCGTGAAGATCCGGGCGGCGACGCCGGGCACGTCGGGCGTGCCGACGACCGTGACCTTGGCCTCTGACAGGTCGTGGGCGACGCCCACGATCATCGGCTCTTCCATTTGGGACCCTGCTCTCTCTGGGTCGTACACGATGGTGCCCTCGTCGTTGGTGAACGACGAGCGCACGTGAAGGGTGACGCCGTGGCGACGGGCGTACTCGACGCTGCGGATGTGCAGCACCTTCGCCCCGCCGGCGGCGAGCTCGAGCATCTCCTCGCTGGTGATACGAGGGATGCGGCGCGCCAGCGGGACGACGCGGGGGTCGGCGGAGAAGACCCCGTCGACGTCGGTGTAGATCTCGCACACGTCTGCGTCGAGGGCTGCGGCGAGCGCGACGGCGGAGGTGTCGGATCCGCCGCGACCGAGGGTGGTGATGTCGCCGGTCACCTTGTTGAAGCCGGCGAAGCCCTGCACGATCGCGATCTGGCCGCGGTCGAGGGCATCGCGCACGCGTCCGGGCGCCACGGAGACGATGCGGGCGGACCCGTGCCTGTCGTCGGTCAGCATGCCCGCCTGGCTGCCGGTGAAGGAGACGGCCTCCGCGCCCTGCGACTTGATCGCCATCGCGAGCAGCGCCATGGAGATGCGCTCCCCGGCGGTGAGCAGCATGTCGAGCTCGCGGCCGTGCGCCGGCAGGGTCGGCACCACCTGGTGCGCGAGGTCGAGCAGCTCGTCGGTGGTGTCGCCCATGGCGGAGACGACGACGACGACCGAGTGGCCGCGCTTGCGGGTCTCGACGATCCGCTTGGCGACGCGCTTGATCCCCTCGGCGTCGCCCACACTGGACCCGCCGTACTTCTGCACGATGAGGCTCACGTCGCTCCTCTGCACCCCTGGACCTTCCAAGTCTAGGCTTCAGCCCCGGCGCCGCCGGTCATGCGGCCCCTAGTGCTCGACGGTGCGACGCCCCTCGAACGCTCGCCCGAGCGTCATCTCATCGGCGAACTCCAGGTCGCCGCCGACGGGCAGCCCGCTCGCGAGCCGCGAGATGCGCACGCCCATCGGCAGCAGCGAGCGGATCAGGTAGGTCGCCGTCGCCTCGCCCTCGACGTTGGGGTCGGTGGCGATGATGACCTCGTCGATCGCCGCGTCCTGCAGGCGCGTCATGAGCGAGGCGACCCGCAGCTGGTCGGGCCCGATGCCCTGCATGGGGTTCAGGGCGCCGCCGAGCACGTGGTAGAGCCCGCGGTACTCGCGGGTGCGCTCGATCGCGACGACGTCCTTCGCCTCCTCGACGACGCAGATGGTCGTCGGCACGCGGCGCGGATCGCGGCAGATGGAGCACCGCTCCTGCTCGCCGATGTTGCCGCAGACGACGCAGAAGCGCACCCGCTGCCGCACGGTCTGCAGGATGGTCGCGAGCCTGTCGACGTCGAAGGTCTCGGTCTGGATGATGTGGAACGCGATGCGCTGCGCCGACTTCGGGCCGACCCCGGGCAGGCGGCCGAGCTCGTCGATCAGATCCTGGACGATGCCGTCGTACATGTCAGCGCTCCCCTCGCACTCGTGGTCGTTCCTCGATCAGCTCGGCGCCGAGCTCCTCGCGCACGACCGCCTCGCCGTAGCGAGCCGCCTGCGACGCCGAGAGCGCCGGCTCGGGCGCCGGTGCCGCCTTCGCGAGCTCGCTGAGCGAGGGCCCGGTCGGCACGGGCGCGCTGGCCGGGGCCTCCGCGCGCGCCGGCACCGTCGGCGCAGGCGCGTCAGGGGCGGAGACGAACGAGAACGGGTCGGGCTCCGGCTCGTCCGGCAGCGGCTGCTCGGGCAGGTCCTCCGGCGGAGCCTCTGCGTCGCTCGGGATCGCGGCCACCGCCCAACCGACGACCGGAGCTGCTGCCCCGTCGGCCGCGGGCGGTGTGGCCGCGGGCGCAGCGTCGGATGCGCGAGCCTGCGCGGGCGGGTCGGCCCGCCTCGCGCTCGTGGCCGCCGGCCCTGTCGCGGCCACCGTGGGCTGGCTGGGTGACGCGGTGTCGGCTGGCTGCTGGCTCGGCGGGACCGCGTCGATCGACGGCTGGCTCGGCGGGACCGTGTCGATCGGCTGCTGGCTGGCTGCGTCGCCAGCTCGATGCTCGTCGTCGGGCGCGGACGGCTGGCCGACGGCGGCGGGCGCGCGGCTCGACTGCCTGGTGCGCGGCACGTACTTCACCTCGATGCCGAGCAGCTCCTTGATGGCCGTGCGCAGCAGGTCGGCGACCGTCGGCTTCGCCCCGTGCGCCTCGCGGAAGCGCTGCACGTCGGCATCCGACTGGAAGCCGAGCAGCAGGACGTCGCCGTCCTTCAGGTCGATGGGCGTCGTGTTCGAGACCAGCATCCAGGCGGTGCGGTGGTGGTCGGCGAGCTTCTGGAGCACTTCGTCCCAGCTGTCGCGCAGCTGCTTGAAGGTGATCGGGGCGGCGGGCGCCACCATGAGCTGCTCACCGGCGGGCTCGAAGGTCGGAGCGATCGGCGCGGCCTCTGCGGACTCGTCCTCGACGGGCGCGGCCTCTGCGGGCTCGTCCTCGACGGGCACCGCCTCTGCGGGCACGACCTCGACGGGGGCCACCACCGCGGGCGCGCTCTGCGCGGTCGCGGCCTCGACGGGGGCCACCGCTGCGGGCGCGGGCGCAGCAGGCGCAGCCTTCGCCGGCGGGCCAGCCGGTGCGGGCGCGCCGTCGAGGCGCTGCTCGATCCGCTCGACGCGCGCCAGCGTGCCGACCTCGACGTCGCCCGACTCCGGCACGAGCAGCCGCGCTGCCATGAGCTCGAGGTGCAGGCGCGGGCTCGTCGCACCCGCCATGTCGGTGAGCGATCGCGCGACGATGTCGGCGGCGCGCGAGAGCTCGGCGGCGCCGAAGCCGCCCGCCTGCTCCACGAGCGTCGCCAGCTCGTCCTCTGGCACGCCGTGCAGGATCGCCGCCGGGTCGCTCGCCGCGTGCGCGACGATGAGGTCGCGGAGCCGCTCGAGCAGGTCCTCGACGAAGCGACGCGGATCCTGGCCCGTCTGCACCACGCGGTCGATCGACGCGAACAGCCTCGACGCATCCGCCGCAGACAGCGCGCCGATGATGTCGTCGAGCAGCTCGCCGTGGGTGAAGCCGAGCAGCGCGACCGCGCTCTCGTAGGTGACCCGCGCCTCGGAGCCCGCGATGAGCTGGTCGAGCAGGCTGAGGGTGTCGCGCGCCGAGCCGCCGCCCGCCCGCACCACGAGCGGCAGCACGCCGGGGTCGACCTCGACGCCCTCCTCGACGCACAGGCGCTGCACGTACTCCAGCATCGGCGCCGGCGCGATGAGGCGGAAGGGGTAGTGATGCGTGCGCGAGCGGATCGTGCCGATCACCTTCTCGGGCTCGGTCGTCGCGAAGATGAACTTGATGTGCTCCGGCGGCTCCTCGACGATCTTCAGCAGCGCGTTGAAGCCACCGGAGGTCACCATGTGCGCCTCGTCGATGATGAAGACCTTGTAGCGGTCGCGGCTGGGTGCGAAGGTCGCGCGCTCGCGCAGGTCGCGGGCGTCGTCGACGCCGCCGTGGCTCGCCGCGTCGATCTCGACCACGTCGAGCGAGCCGCCGCCGTCGCGGCCCAGCTCGACGCACGAGTCGCAGGTGCCGCAGGGCTCCGGCGTCGGGCCCGCGGCGCAGTTCAGGCAGCGCGCCAGGATGCGGGCGCTGGTCGTCTTGCCGCAGCCTCGCGGACCGGAGAAGAGGTAGGCGTGGTTGACGCGGTCGGCGCGCAGAGCCGTGCGCAGCGGATCGGTCACGTGCGCCTGCCCGATGAGCTCGGCGAACGACTCCGGCCGATACCGGCGGTACAGGGCTGCGACCATGGGCTCCAGGCTACTTGGCACCGGTGACACCGGGCGACGGCCCTCCCCGACGAGAAGGACTCCCCGCGCACCCGCCAGAGCCCGGTTGCCCTTGCTTCGTCTCCGACCTGGGGGAGTTGGCCTGGATGGCGCCACGCGGGGAGCCGCCTCCATCGTACCCAACGCTGGCGCTCCACGCGAAGCGGGCCCCTGTAGCGTTGCCGCATGCGCTTCCTCGCCGACTCGACCGGCCCCTTCGACCTCGCGTTCGGGCTGCCGCTGCACGCCCTCGCCGTGCACGTCCCGGTCGTGCTGCTGCCGCTGGGGGCGATCGGCGTGCTGCTGGCGCTGCTCGTGCCGCGCTGGCGCGCCTCGCTCGCGTGGCCGGTGGTCGCCGTGCTCGGCATCGCCACCGTCGGCGCGCTCGTCGCGAAGCTCTCCGGCGAGGCGCTCGCGCAGCGCGTCGGCTCCCCCGGCCAGCACGAGCAGCTGGGCAACTGGGTGCTCATCGTCAGCGCGCTGCTGTTCGCCGCGACGCTCGCATGGTGGCTGTGGCAGGGCAAGGCCGACCGACGCAACCGCTCGACCGGCGTCATGGGCCTGATCGCCGGAACCGTGCTCGCCACCGTCGCGGTCGGCGCGATCATCGTCGCCGTGCTCACGGGGCACACCGGCGCCACCGCGGTCTGGGAGGACCGCATCGGAGCCGGCCAGTCCGAGGCGCCGCTGGAGCCCGGGGCTGCAGCGGAGGACACGCCCGCACCGTCGTCGAGCAGTGACGGCACGACGCAGATCGGGCTCTCCGAGGTCGCGCAGCACGACGACGCCGCATCGTGCTGGGTCGCGATCGAGGGCACCGTCTACGACGTCACCGAGTGGGTGACGCAGCATCCCGGCGGCCCCGACCGCATCCTCGGCATCTGCGGCACCGATGCGACCGACGCCTTCGGTGCGCAGCACGGCGGACAGGCGCTGCCCACCGAGCAGCTCACCCGCTTCGCGATCGGCGAGCTCGCAGAGCGCTGACCGGTCTCAGCCGACGAGCGCCGCCACCTGCCGCGCGATCTCGAGCTCCTCGTCGGTGGGCACGACCCACACCTCGATCGCGGAGCCCGCTGCTGAGATGCAGCGCTCGCCGCGCCCGGCGTTGCGCTCCGGGTCGATGACGATGCCGAGGCCCTCAAGACCGGAGAGCGCTGCGGTGCGCACCGCTGGCGAGTTCTCGCCGATGCCGGCGGTGAAGGCGATCGCGTCGGTCCGGCCGAGGTGCGCGAGGTAGGCGCCGACGGTGCCGCGCAGCCGGTGCGCGACGATCTCGAGCGCTTCGACCGCGCGCGGGATGCCCGCGTCGGCAGCCTGCTGCACGTCGCGCATGTCGCCGGTGCCCGTGAGCCCGAGCAGCCCGGAGCGCTTGTTGAGCAGCGTGTCGATCTCGTCGATCGACATGCCGGCCGTGCGGTGCAGGTGGAAGATCACGCCCGGGTCGATGTCGCCTGAGCGGGTGCCCATCACGAGGCCGGCGAGCGGCGTCATCCCCATGGACGTCTCGATGCTCTCGCCGCCGCGCACCGCGGTCGCCGAGGCGCCGTTGCCGAGGTGCAGCAGGATCGTGTTGACCTGCTCGAGCGGCTTGCCGAGCAGCTCGGCCATGCGTCGGGAGACGAACTGGTGGCTCGTGCCGTGGAAGCCGTACTTGCGGATGCGGTGGTCGGCCGCGACCCGCTCGTCGATCGCGTAGCGATGGGCGGCGGGCGGGATCGTCAGGTGGAAGGCCGTGTCGAAGACGGCGACGTGCGGGAAGCCGGGGAACGTGGCGCGAGCAGAGCGGATGCCCTGGAGGTTCGCGGGGTTGTGGAGTGGTGCGAGCGGGGCGAGGTCGTCGATCTGCTGGGCGACGTCGTCGTCGATGAGCACGGCGCGATCGAAGCGGGCGCCGCCCTGCACGACGCGATGCCCGATGCCGATCAGCTGCGCCTCGTCGAGGTCGGGGCCGTGGGCGTCGAACTGCCGCAGCACCCAGCCGAAGGCATGGGCGTGATCGGTGATGACGCGCTGCTCGACCACGTCGTCGCGGCCGGGCACCTG
Organism: Agrococcus sp. Marseille-P2731; assembly: GCF_900117395.1. Classification (GTDB taxonomy): domain Bacteria; phylum Actinomycetota; class Actinomycetes; order Actinomycetales; family Microbacteriaceae; genus Agrococcus. The sequence continues at coordinate 361,655 of NZ_FPEG01000003.1, forward strand.
GTGCATCGCGCGACCGGTGGTCTCGCCGATGCGCTCGATGAGCCCGCTCGCGAGCGCCTCGCCGGAGTCGACGGCGACCAGCTGGTACTTGAGGCTGGACGAGCCGGCGTTGATGACGAAGACGGATGCGCTCACGCTGGCCCCTCCCCCGCGCCCGCGGACGTCGCGCCCTGGGCCTGGATCGCGGTGATCGCGATCGTGTTGACGATGTCGCTCACGAGCGCCCCGCGGGAGAGGTCGTTCACCGGCTTGTTCAGCCCCTGCAGCACCGGGCCGATCGCGAGCGCGCCGGCCGACCGCTGCACGGCCTTGTAGGTGTTGTTGCCCGTGTTGAGGTCCGGGAAGACGAAGACCGTGGCCCGTCCGGCCACCTGCGACTCGGGCATCTTCTTCTGCGCGACGGCCGCATCCGCCGCCGCGTCGTACTGGATCGGGCCCTCCACCGCCAGCTCAGGCGCCCGCTCGCGCACCAGCGCGGTCGCCGCGCGCACGCGGTCGACCTCTGCTCCTGTGCCCGACTCGCCGGTCGAGTAGGAGAGCATCGCGACCCGGGGCTCGATGCCGAAGTCGCGCGCCGTCTGCGCCGAGGAGATCGCGATGTCCGCGAGCTCCTCGACGGTCGGCTCGGGGATCACCGCGCAGTCGCCGTAGACGAGCACGCGATCGGCGAGGGCCATGAGGAACACGCTCGAGACGACCGAGACACCCGGCTTCGTCTTGATCGTCTCGAACGAGGGCTTGATCGTGTGAGCCGTGGTGTGCGCGGCGCCGGAGACCATGCCGTCGGCGTCGCCGGTGTGCACCATCAGTGTGCCGAAGTAGCTCACGTCGAGCAGTCGCTCCATCGCCTGCTCGATCGTGACGCCCTTGTGGGCGCGCATGCGCTGGTACTCGGCGGCATACTTCGGCCGCAGCTCGTCGTCGTCGGTCGCGACGATGCGGGCGCGCGCGAGGTCGAGCCCGAGGCTCGCGGCGCGCTGGCGGATCGCGGGCTCGTCGCCGAGGATCGTGAGCTCGGCGATGCCGCGCGCCAGCACGGTCGAGGCGGCCTGCAGGATGCGGTCGTCATCTCCCTCGGGGAGCACGATGTGGCGCACGCTCTGACGCGCGCGCTCGATGAGGCTGTGCTCGAAGATGAGCGGCGTCACGACGTCGGTCGTCGCGACCTCGAGGCGCTCGAGCAGCGCCGCGGCGTCGACGTGCTGCTCGAACAGCGCGAGCGCCGAGTCGCGCTTGCGCTGCGTGCCGTCGATCAGCGAGCCGCGCGTCGTCGCGATGCGCCTGGCTGTCTCGTAGGTGCCGTGCGGGCTCGTGCCGATCGGCAGCTCGAGGTCGAGGCCGTCGAGCAGGCGCTGCACCGCCGGGTGCAGCTCGAAGCCGCCGTTCAGGATGATGCCCGCGATCGACGGGAACGTGTCGGACTGCTGCGCGAGCAGCGTGCCCACCACGACGTCGGAGCGATCGCCCGGCATGACCAGGATGCCGCCCTCGATGAGGCGCTCGAGCACGTGCTCCATCGACATGCCCGCGACGACGGTGCCGAGCGACTCGCGCGCCAGCAGCTCGGCGTCGCCGCGCAGCAGGGTCGCTTCGGTCGCCGCGAAGAGCGCGCCGACGCTCGGCGCGCTCAGCAGGGCGTCCTCGGGGATCGACCAGATCGGCACTCCCTCCGGCGCCGCATCCGCCACCGATCCGGGGATCGCGTCGATCGCCGACGGCTCTGCGCGATTCACGACGATGCCGGCGATGGATGCGTGGGCCTGCGCGAGCTCTGTCGTCGTCACGTCCGCGAGCTGGCGCAGCTGGTCGGCGCTTCGAGGCGCATCGGTCTCGGGGTCGCGACCACCGAGCACCAGCAGCACGGATGCGCCGAGGTTGGCGGCGACGCGCGCGTTGAAGCCGAGCTCGGTCGGACTGCCCACGTCGGTGTAGTCGGAGCCGACGATGACGATGGCGTCGAACCGCTCGTCGATGCGGTGATAGCGGTCGACGATGGTTGCGAGGGCAGCCTCGGCGTCGTCGTGCACCGCGGCGTAGGTGGTGCCGATCGCCTCGTCGTAGTCGAGGTCGACCGCCTCGTGCGCGAGCAGCAGCTCGAGCACCTCGTCGCGCTGCTGCTCGGAGCGCGCGACCGGTCGGAAGACTCCGACGCGCTCGACCCGGCGGCTGAGCGCTTCGACGAGCCCCAGCGCGACGATCGACTTGCCTGCGTGGCCTTCGGGGGAAGCGATGACGATTCGGGTCGGCACGGCTTCAGGCTAGCCCGCCGACCTTAGGTCACGAAACGGTAACGCTTGGCTCACCGCCATATCGGCCCACCACAGCCCGAGCATAGATTCGAGCGCATCCGCCCCGTCTCTTCGGGGCTTCGTCACGAACGAAGGATCACCTGTGATTTCACACACCACTAGGCGTGTGCGTCTTCGCCGTGGCCTCGCACTCACAACTGCCCTCGCGCTCAGCGCGGGGGCATCTGTGCTCGGTGCGGCCGCGGCCGGCGCAGCGCCGATCGAGCAGCAGCGCTCGATCGACACGAGCGGATTCGAGAGCGGGCGCTACATCGTCGTGCTCGACAACGATCCGCTCGCGACCTACCGAGGGGGGCTGCCGAACCTGGCTCGCACCGCTCCGCTGGGGGATGCGGACATCGACGTCTCGACCTCGGCAGCGACCGCGTACGCCCAGCACCTCGAGAGCCAGCAGACCGCTGTCGCCAGCTCGATCGGCGCGGAGGTCGCCGCGAGCCTGACGGTGACGATGAACGGCTTCATCGCCGACCTGTCGGCCGAGCAGGCGCTCGACCTCGCCAGCGACGGTCGCGTCTCGCAGATCTTCCCGGACGAGATCCTCCAGGTCACCGCGAGCCCCGCCAACGAGTTCCTCGACCTCGAGGGCCTCTGGGCCGAGGTCGGCGGCGTCGACGAGGCCGGAGCCGGAGTCGTCGTCGGTGTCATCGACACGGGCATCGCGCCCGAGAACCCGCTCTTCGCCGGCGAGCCGCTCGGCACCACGCCGGGCGCCGAGCCCTACTGGGACGGCGACGCCATCGTCTACGAGAAGGGCGACGGCAACACCTTCTCCGGTGCCTGCGAGACCGGCACCCAGTTCACCGTCGAGGACTGCTCGACGAAGATCATCACGGCGCGCTACTTCGTCGACGGCTACGGCACCGCCGACCTCGGCTCCGAGGACCAGGTCCCGGGCGAGTACGTGTCGCCGCGCGACGGCGACGGCCACGGCTCGCACACCGCGTCGACCGCGGCCGGCAACGCCGAGGTCGCGATCACGTCCGCTGGTGGTGAGGACCTCGGCACCATGTCGGGCGTCGCCCCCGAGGCGCGCATCGCCGCGTACAAGGCCTGCTGGTCGGGTCCCGACCCGACGACCACCGATGACGACGGCTGCTCCAGCAGCGACCTCGTGGAGGCGATCGACCAGGCCGTGATCGACGGCGTGGACGTCATCAACTACTCGATCGGTGGCGGCGCAGCCACCTCGGTCGCCACGGCCACGGACGTCTCGTTCCTCGGTGCTGCGGCTGCCGGTGTCTTCGTCTCGGTCTCGGCCGGCAACAGCGGCCCGGACGCATCGACGCTCGACCACGCAGCTCCGTGGTACACCACGGTCGCCGCTTCCAGCGTCCCGAACTACGAGGCGACCGTCGTCCTCGAGGGCGACGTCCGCCTCCCGGGCGGATCGATCACGGTCCCCATGGGCGAGGACGCCGAGCCCATCACCGGGCCGTTCGTCTACGCCGGCGACATCGCTGCAGCGGGCGCTGACCCCGCTGAGGCGGCACTCTGCATCGCGGACACGCTCGACCCGGCACTCGCTGCCGACAGCATCGTGCTCTGCGACCGCGGCGTGAACGCGCGCGTCGACAAGTCCGCCGAGGTCGAGGCCGCTGGCGGCATCGCCGCAGTGATCGTCAACGTCACGCCGGGCTCGATCGACCTCGACGACCACGTCATCCCGACCGTGCACCTCGATGCCCAGTACCGCGACCAGCTCCTGGCTGCGGCGCAGGCGGACGGCGCGACGGTCACGCTCGAGGCTGGCAACAGCTCGGGCATCGCGACTCCCGCGCCCGTCGTGGCGGGCTTCTCGTCGCGCGGCCCGGCGCTCGCGGATGGCAGCGACGTCATCAAGCCCGATGTCGCCGCCCCCGGTGTCGGCATCATCGCGGCCGGCCCCAACCCGGCCGACGGCGAGCCGAGCTTCGCACTGCTCTCCGGCACGTCGATGGCCGCACCGCACGTCGCGGGCCTCGGCGCGATCTACCTGGGCGCGCACCCCAACGCCACCCCGGCAGAGGTCAAGTCGGCGCTCATGACGACGGCGACGGACACGCTGAACGATGACGGCACGGAGTCGACGGATGTGTGGGCACAGGGCGCAGGCCACGTGAACACGCAGTCGATGCTCGATGCCGGCCTCATCTACCAGAACGGCACCGCCGACTGGTACGGCTACCTCCGCGGGATCGGCTACGGCCTGCCCGACGCGTGGGTCGGCTCGCCGATCGATCCGAGCGACGTGAACATCGCGTCGATCGCGATCGGCTCGCTCGCCGGCATGCAGACGGTGACCCGCACGGTCACGGCGCTCGAGGCGGGTTCGTACACCGCGTCGGTCACCGATGTCCCGGGAGTCGACGTCGAGGTCTCGCCCTCGACGCTGACCTTCGACGCAGCGGGTGACACCGCCACCTTCGAGGTGACGTTCACCACTGAGGACGCCCCGCTGGCCTCCTGGTCGACGGGTTCGCTCACTTGGACCAGCGCGGAGCACACCGTGCGCTCGCCGCTGGCGGTCCGCCCGGTCGCCGTCGCGGTGCCCGAGTGGGTCGAGGGCATGGGCACGTCGGGTGAGACGCCGATCTCCGGTGTCTCCGGTCTCGCTGGTGAGATCGAGCTCCAGGCGAACGGCCTCGTGCCGTTCGAGGAGTTCGTGACCGGTGGCGGCGTCGAGGGCCAGGTCCTCGACTTCCCGCTCGAGATCCCCGCGGGCGAGCTCGCTCGCTACTTCTCGCTGGACGCCGACGACAACACCGCTGACCTCGACCTCTACGTGCAGCGCATGCAGAACGGCAACCCGGTGGAGCAGTGGGTCGGCGGCACCGCGGCAGCCGACGAGCAGGTCCTCCTGGAGGACCCGCAGGCCGGCACCTACCGCGTGCGCGTCGTCATCTTCGCCGAGGGCGGCGAGGGGGCACCGGTCAACTTCACGGTCGACCAGGTGGCCGTCACGCCCGGTCAGCAGGAGGGCTCGTTCACGACGGACCCCACCTCGCTGACGGGTGAGATCGCAGCACCCTTCTCCTTCACGGCGGAGTGGCGGGGTCTCGACCTCGACCGCGAGTACCTCGGCCTGATCGGGTACAACGACTCGGAGGAGCGGACCTACGTCCACGTCACGAGCGGCGAGGTGGCCATGCCGGCGCCTGACCGCATCGCGGGCGGCAACCGCTTCGAGACCGCTGTCGCGATCTCGCAGCAGGGCTACCCGGAGGGTGCGGACGTCGTCTACATCGCCAGCGGCCAGAAGTTCCCGGACGGGCTGGCGGCGGCTCCCGCTGCTGCTCGCGAGGATGCTCCGCTGCTGCTGACGATGGCCAACGAGCTGTCGGACGCGGTCGTCGAGGAGATCGAGCGCCTGTCGCCCGATCGCATCGTGATCGTGGGCGCTGAGCCCTCCGTCTCGGCGGCAGTCGCCGACCAGCTCGCTGACATGGCGGCCACGGTCGACCGCGTCGGCGGCGTCAACCGCTTCGAGACCAGCCGTCTCATCGCGGAGTACGCCTTCGAGGGCTCGGCGAACGCGTTCATCGCGACCGGTCGCAACTTCCCCGACGCCCTGTCGGCGGGAGCTGCTGCTGGCTCGATCGACGCGCCGATCCTCCTGGTGGACGGCATGGCAGCAGGCGTCGACGAGGCCACCATGGCCGAGCTCGACCGCCTGGGCGCGCAGAACGTGTACCTGCAGGGAGACCAGCGCTCGATGTCGAACGGCATCGAGCTGGACTTCGACAACGCAGGCCACGTCGTGCACCGCTTCGCCGGCGCGAACCGCTTCCAGACGGCAGTGCTCGTCAACCAGGCGTTCTTCACGGCGCCGGTGCCGGCGATGTACATCGCCAGCGGCATGAAGTTCCCGGATGCCCTGAGCGCCTCAGCGCTCGCGGCCTCCGAGGGTGCGCCGCTGTACCTGGCGCAGCCGACGTGCATCGACTCGCAGATCGTCACGGAGAGCCTGCGACTCGACCAGCCGCCGGTCTTCCTGCTCGGTGACGAGAACACGCTGTCGGCTGAGGTCGCGGAGTACGCGATCTGCGGCTAGCAGCGCAGTAGGAGCGGGGGCGGGGACTTCGGTTCCCGCCCCCGTTCCTCGTGGGGCTAGAATCGCAGGGTTGGCCTCGCGAGGCCGGCACGGAGGATTCGCCTAGTGGCCTATGGCGCACGCTTGGAAAGCGTGTTGGGTGCAAGCCCTCAGGGGTTCGAATCCCCTATCCTCCGCCACGCGTGAAGAAGCGGGACATCCTGAGCGATGTCCCGCTTCTTCGTCTGCGGCCGGCGGCATCCTCCGGCCCTCGACACGCGCTACAGGTGCGCTCCGCAGCGCCGGGCGGCGAGCACGGCGAGGGTGCGCGTCGTGGCGATCAGCTCGTCGATCTGCACCTGCTCGCGCGGCGCGTGGGCGTAGCGCACGTCGCCGGGGCCGTAGTGCAGCGTGGGGATGCCCCCCATCCCCGCGTACAGCCGGAGGTCGCTGCCGTAGGGCGCTCCGGTGAGGCCCGCCTCGCGGTGCTCGATGTGCCGGATCGCGCCGATCACCTCGTCGACGAGCGGGTGCGCTGCGTCGAGCTGTCCGCTCGCGAACTGCCCGCCGGGCCAGGTGACGTGCACGGGGTGATCGCGAAGCCACGCATCACGCTCGCAGGCTGCGGCGACCGCTCGCTCCAGGGCTGCCCGAGCACCTGCGACCGGCTCCCCCAGCTGCACGCCCAGGCGCCCCTGGGCGACCAGCAGGTCTGGCACGCTGCTCGCCCAATCGCCGGCTCGCACGGTGCCGATCGAGATCGGATACGGCAGCGGGTTGCCGTCGAAGAGACGATCCGGATGCGCGTTGCGCGCACGCTCGAGGTCGAGCAGAGCAGCGTGCACGGGCAGGAAGGCGTCGATGGCGCTGTAGCCGCTCAGCCGCGCGCTGCCGTGCGCGGCGCGGCCGGCGATGCGCAGCTCGAAGGTCAGCGCGCCCGCGTTGCCCACCACGAGGTCGCTGCTCGTCGGCTCGGTGATGATGGCCGCCTCACCGCGGTGACCGCGCAGGATGGTCGCGAACGCGCCCAGGCCGCCGTCCTCCTCGCCGACGACGGAGTGCAGCGCGAACGAGCGCTCGAGCCGCACACCGGATGCGACGAGCGCGCGGGCGACGGCCAGGTTCGCCGCAGCACCCGCCTTCATGTCGCAGGCGCCGCGGCCGTGGACGCCACCGCCGCGGATGGCGCCGCTGAAGGGATCCCGGTCCTGCCACCTGTCGAGGTCGCCGGTCGGGACGACATCCACGTGCGCCTGCAGCACGAGCGCGGGCACGCCACCGGCATCGCCCAGCACGCCGACCACGCCGTAGCCCTCGGTGCGCGGCGCCTCGGTGCCGGGGAAGTCGGGATGGCCAGCCAGGCCGTCGAGGTCCAGCTTCCAGGCGTCGACGTCGAAGCCGAGCGTCGCCAGCCGACGCGCATGCTGGTGCTGGAGCTCGGACTCGGCGTCCGACCCCGTCACGCTCGGCACTCGGATGAGGTCGACGAGGTCGCCGACGAGCGCGTCGACATCGATCGCGTCGAGCACGCGGGCCTCCGCCGCGGCGCGGGTCGTCGGCGAGGCGGAGTCGAGGGTGAGGCCAGGGCGCGGGGAGGTCACGTGGTGAACCTAGTTCGACGTCAGCCCTCGACGGAATAGCGCGATCTCGTAAGCATCGACATAGGATCTATGACGTGCTCCAGCCGCAGCAGCTCCGCGTGCTCGTCGCGATCCGCGAACAGGGTTCGCTGACCGCAGCCGCGGCGTCGATGGGCTACGGCGTGCCGACGATCGCGCATCACCTGTCGTCGCTCGAGCGGCACTTCCGTGCCCGACTCGTGGAGCGCGACCGTCGCGGTGCGCGGCTCACCCCGCTCGGTGCGGTGCTGGTCGAGGAGGCGGTGCAGATCCTCGCGCGGCTCGAGCAGGCCGAGCGGCTCGTCACGACCCAGCGCGACCAGGGGCTCACGACCATCCGCATCGGCACCTTCGCCTCGATGGGGTCCCAGCTGCTCCCCCGAGCCATCCGCAGCCTCCGATCGCGGATGCCGGTGCAGGTCGAGGTGGTCGAGGCCGAGCCCACCGGGGTGGTGCAGCTGCTGCAGGCCGGGGAGATCCACGCCGGCCTGATCTACGACTCCGCCGAGGACCCCGCCTTCACCTCACCGGAGCTGCGGATGCAGGTGCTGCTCGAGGAGCGCTACCGGGTGCTCGTCGCAGGCGGCACCGAGCAGCACGACGACGTCGCGATGGACATCGCCGCGCTCGCGGATGCCGACTGGATCTGCAGCCGGCACGAGTCCGAGACCTCGGACCGCGTGCTGCGGCGCGTGGGGCGCAGCCTCGGCTTCGAGCCGCGCGTCCTCATGCGCACCGACGACCTCAACATGATCCACGGCCTCGTCGCCGAGGGACTGGCATGCACGATCATCGCGCCGAGCGCGGTGGACACCAGGTTCGCGGTTCGCGCGCTCCCCGCCGTCCAGAGCCTCGATGTGCGCCGCACCCTGTTCGTCCGCCCCAGGACGACCTCGCCGCGCGCGGTGGTGGAGCTGCAGCGCATCCTGGTGGACGTGCTGCACGCGCAGGTGGCGTGACCCGGCTCAGCGTCGCCGGTTGCGGAAGATCCCGCGCACCACGTCGCGGATCATCGCCTGCCCCGAGCGGGAGCCGAGGAAGTCGGTGACGATGTTGCCGCCGGCTGGCTGCTGCGTCCTGCCGGTGCTGCGCGGGCGGTTGCGCTTCGCCTCCGCCTCGAGGCGCTCGGCCTCCTCCTGCGCGGCCTCCCTGGCCGCCGCATCCTGCTCCGCCTTCTGCGCGGCCTGCAGCTTGGCCTGCAGCATCTCGTAGGCGGATTCGCGGTCGACCGCCTCGCCGTACTTCGGCAGCAGCGGCGATGCCTGCACCGAGCGCTGGATCTCGGCGACGGGCGTGGGATCCATCGAGCCCTGCGGCGCGCGCATCCGCGTCCACGCCACGGGCGAGGGTGCTCCGCGCTCGTTCATCACCGTGACGATCGCCTCGCCGATGCCGAGCGTCGTCAGCACCTGCTCGAGGTCGTACTCGCTGGTGGGATAGGTGCGCACCGTCGCCCGCAGCGCCTTCTCGGCGTCTGGCGTGTGCGCGCGCAGCTGGTGCTGCACGCGCGACCCGAGCTGCGCGAGCACGTCGGCGGGCACGTCCTTGGGCGTCTGCGTGACGAAGAAGATGCCGACGCCCTTCGAGCGGATCAGCCGCACCGTCTGCACGATCGCCGCCAGGAAGTCCTTCGAGGCGTCCTTGAACAGCAGGTGCGCCTCGTCGAAGAAGAACACGAGCCGGGGCTTCTCGACGTCGCCGACCTCGGGGAGATCCTCGAACAGGTCGGCGAGCAGCCACATGAGGAAGGTCGAGAACAGCGCCGGCTGATCGGCCACCCCCGGCACCTCGAGCAGGCTGATGACGCCGCGACCCTCGGGCGTCGTGCGCAGCAGCTCTCGAGTGTCGAAGTCGGGCTCGCCGAAGAAGACGTCGGCGCCCTGCGCGCTGAAGGCGGTGATCTCGCGCAGGATCACGCCGGCGGTCTGCGGCGAGATGCCGCCGAGGCGCTTCAGCTCGGCCTTGCCCTCGTCGCCCGTCAGCCACAGGAGCAGCTCGCGCAGGTCCTTCAGGTCGACGAGCGGAAGCTTCGCCGCATCGGCGTAGGCGAAGACGATGCCCAGGCTGGACTCCTGGGTGTCGTTGAGGCCGAGCACCTTCGCCAGCAGGGTCGGGCCGAAGTCGAGCACCGTCGCCCGGATCGGCACCCCGTGGCCCACCCCGCCGAGGGCGAAGTACTCGACCGGCGCGGCGGCCGCCGCCCACGCCTGCCCGATGCCCGCAGTGCGGGCGAGCAGCTTGTCGCTCGAGGCCCCCGGCGTCGCGACACCGGAGAGGTCGCCCTTGATGTCAGCGGCGAAGACGGGCACGCCCGCCGCCGAGAGCTGCTCGGCGAGCACCTGCAGCGTCTTGGTCTTGCCCGTGCCGGTCGCGCCGGCGATGAGTCCGTGCCGGTTGACCATCTGCAGCGGGATGCGGATCTGCGTCGCAGCGTCGGCCTCGCCGTTGACGAGCGCGCCCATCTCGAGGGCCGGACCCTCGAACGCGTAGCCCAGGCGCACGGCGGCGACACCGTCGGGGCTCAGCGGACCGGTCACATCGTGCTCCTCGACGACCGTGCCCGGCTCGCTCGGCTCCCCGGGGTCGGCTGGCGCGGGCGCCGAGGGTGCGGGCTCGAAGTGCTCCTGCACGGGCGGCACCCGACCGGGGGCGACGTCCTCCGCGGGCCTCGGCGGGAGGTCTGCCTTCGCCCGCTCCTCGCTCGCCTGCAGCGCAGCCAGGCGCGCCTCGGCCTCGCGCTGCGCCGTCCTGGCCGCCTCGATCTCCGCCTGCAGCTGTGCGAGCTCATCCGTCATGCCGCAATCCTAGGCGCGCCGCTGGATGCTGCCCTGCGACCGACTCACTCGATCGGCGGCACGCTCCGAGGGCGCACGACGAGCCACAGCGCGCAGACCGCGAGCACGCCGCAGATCAGCATGATGGAGCCCATCGGGATCGCGTTCTGGATCTGGAAGAGCCCCACGATCGGGCTCACGAGGCCCGCGATCGACATGTTCAGGGCACCCAGCAGCGACGCCGCGGTGCCCGCCTCGCCCGAGTGCCCCGCGAGCGCCAGCGTCTGCACGCACGGCATCGACAGGCCGAAGGCGAAGGCGAACAGCGCGAGCGGCGGCACGAGCCCGACGATGCCGAGGCCTGCGACGTCCAGCGCGATGATGCCGGCCGCGCCGACCACGAGCAGCGCGGTCGAGACCGCCAGCACCCACTGCGCGCCGAAGCGATTGGCAGCTCGACCAGCGGTCTGCGTGCCGACGAGCACGCCCACCGAGCAGAGGGCGAACACGAGTCCGAACTCGCCCGGCGAGAAGCCGTAGACCTCCTGCAGCAGCAGCGAGGCGGTCGAGATGTAGGCGAACATGCCGCCGAAGATGCTCGCGCCGATGATCGCGACGCCGATGAAGACCCGGTCGGTCAGCACCGCTCGATAGCGCTGCCGCAGCGTCGAGTGGCCGGGCGCGTGCCGCAGCTGCGGCGGCAGCGTCTCGCGCAGGAACACCAGCTGCAGCACGATCACGAGCACGGCGTATGCCGCGAGGACCCAGAAGAGCCCGCGCCAGTGCATGATCCCCACGAGCCAGGAGCCGATGACGGGCGCGGCGATCGGGGCGATGCCGATCACGAGCGCGAGACGCGACAGCGCGGTCGTCAGCTGCTTGCCGCCGAACAGGTCGCGCACCATCGCCATGGCGACGACCGTGCCCGCGGCAGCGCCGAAGCCCTGGATCACCCGCATGAGCGAGAGCGTCACGATGTCGGGCGCCATCGCGACCGCGACGCTCGCGAGCACGTGCACGCTCGTGGCGATCAGCAGCGGCCTGCGCCGCCCGATGCGATCCGAGAGCGGCCCGACCACGAGCTGCCCGAAGGCGAACCCCAGGGTCGTGGCCGACAGCGTCAGCTGCACCGCCGCATCCGTCGTGCCGAAGTCCTCCTTCACCGCCGGGAACGCCGGCAGGTAGAGGTCGATCGTGAACGGCCCGAGGCCGGCGAGCAGGCCAAGGACGATCAGCGTCGTGACGCGGCGGCGCCTGGTGTACTGCGCGCCCGGCTGTGCGGCGCTCACTCGTGCGTGAGGCGCAGCGGCACCTCGTGGCGGGACGCGACGCGCTCCTCGCCCGTCGCTGCGTCGTGCTCGAAGACGACGCGGCCGTCGATCAGGACCGTGCGGGGTCGCGCCATCGGGTCCATCCAGTCGCCGCTCCACACGACGATGTCGGCACGCTTGCCGACCGCGAGCGAGCCGACCTCGTCGGCGACGCCCAGCACCCGCGCGGGGTTGATCGTGATGGCCCGCAGCGCCGTCTCGCGATCGAGCCCTTCGCGGACGGCGAGGGATGCCTGGTGCACGAGGAACGAGATCGGGATCACCGGGTGGTCGGTGATGATCGAGATCTCGACGCCCGCCTGCGCGAGCTTGCCGGGGTTGGAGATCGAGCGACCGCGCAGCTCCATCTTCGACTTGGTCGTGAAGAGCGGGCCGATCAGCACCGGCACGCCGCGCTCGGCGAGCAGGTCGGCGACCACGTGCGCCTCGGTGCCGTGATCGATGACGAGGTCGTAGCCGAACTCGGCCTGGATGCGCAGGGCCGTGACGATGTCATCGGCGCGGTGCGCGTGCTGCCGCCACGGGATCTCGCGGTCGAGCACCTTCACGAGCGCCTCCATCGTCAGGTCGACGTCGTGGCGCTTGTCGTTGTCGGGGTCGGCCTTGCGACGCCGGTAGCTCTGCGCCGCCACGAAGGCGTCGCGGATCACCTTGGCCGTGCCGAGGCGCGTCGAGGGCATGATCTTCTTCTCGCCGTAGACCCGCTTGGGGTTCTCGCCGAGCGCGCTCTTCACGCCGGCGGGCTCGCGGAGCACCATGTGGTCGACGATGCGGCCGTGGGTGTGCAGCGTGGTCGCCTGGCCGCCGATCGGGTTGCCGGAGCCCGGGTTGACGTTGACGGTCGTCACACCGCCCGCCAGCGCCAGGTCGAAGCCCTCGTCGAAGGGGTCGATCGCGTCGACCGTGCGCACGCCCGCCGTGTTGGGGTTCGTCATCTCGTTCGTGTCGCTCGCGCCGGGGCCGTCGCCCTCGGGGTGCACGCCGAGGTGCACGTGCGCGTCGACGAGGCCGGGCGTGACCTGCGCCCCCTCGACGTCGAGCACGGTGGCATCCGCCGGCACAGCGACGTCGGCGCCGAGCTCGGCGATCCTCCCGTCGCGCACCAGCACGGTGCCCTCGAACTCGTCGCCCTCGACGGGCACGACACGGGCGTTGACGATGGCGAGCAGCATGATCCCTCTTCCTGTCAGACAGCGAGTTCCAGCCTACGCCTGATTAGCCCGACGAACGATTCCCGACTGCCTCGCCCCGTCCGCCCAGCAGGCTCCCACCGGGCTGCGCCAGGGTGGGGCGCAGAGACGGACGGGGATGCGGTGACAGCACGGGCGATGAGCGAGCGCTCGAGCGACCCCGCAGCGGCACTCGCTGCGGGCATGCGCCTCTGGGCGGGCGTCGCAGCCATCGCCGGCGGCCTGCTCGCCGCCGGAGCGTGGCTGCCGCAGGTCTCGGGCGCCGCCGAGATGCTGCTGGGCATCGGATCGGCCGCGGCCATGCTGGCCTCGACGCTGCTGCTCATCACCGCGCTGCTCGGCAGGCGAACGCGGCTCGGCTGGGCCAGGCTCGGCGGCATCGCGCTCATCGTCTTCCACTGCTGGTGGCTCGTCGCGTGGGCGACGCCGCTGCTGCTCGGCGACCCGGACGCCGCGCCGAACGACGCCGGAGCGCTCGTGCGGCAGCTCGTGGGGCTCGCGGCCGCGACCGCGATCGCCGCGCGCTGGCCGGTCTCGGGATTCGACCGCTGGTCGATGTTCCTCGTGGTCGCGTGCGACGTCCTCACGACCTACGGATGGGTCGCAGCGGCCTTCGGGAGCATGGCGGCCTTCGGGGCGCTCACGCTCACCTTGCCGCTGGCCCTCGTCGCCTTCGGCGCCGGTCACGCAGTCAGCGGGCTGCGCGCGGGCCGCGCCGCCCATCCGGCGCCCGCGTGACGACCGCGCGACCGCGCACCGGCGACGGCCTCAGTCGTCGAAGTGCTCCTCGAGGCGGGTGAGGCAGTCCTGCCAGCCCTCGCGCAGCGGCTCGAGCTCGTCGAGCGGGCCGGTCTGCGTGACGCGCACGTGCGTGCCGTCGCCGAGCTCGTCGAACTCGATCACGACGAGGTCCTCGCGCTGGTCGCCGCCCTCGTAGTTGCTCATCCAGTCCCAGAGGAGCACGATGCGCTTGGCCTCGTCGAGCTGCAGGAACCGCCCCTGCACGCCGAAGCCGCCCGTGGCGGTGCGGAACCGGTAGCTGCCGCCCTCGCGCGCATCCACCTCGTAGCTCGTGTCGCCGAACATCGGCCACCACCACTGCTCGAAGCCCTCGGCCGTCGTCCAGAGCTCCCACACCGCATCCGCCGAGGCCATCACGAAGGCCTCGATCTCGGTGCGCTCGACCTCGTCGGGGATCTCGATTCGCTCGCTCATGCCGCAACGCTAGCCCTGGAGACCAGGCGCCGCACTATCGTGGGTCCGTCTGGCCCAGTGCGCCCCCGACGAGAGGCCCCGCATGCCCGTGCTCCCCGCCACTGACGGCGCCACCCGCTCCGAGCGGCTCGACCACCTGCCCTTCACCCGCAAGCACGGCCGCCTGCTCGGCACCTCCGGCATCGGCTGGGCGCTCGACGCGATGGATGTGGGGCTCATCGCCTTCGTCATCGCGGCGCTCGGCGAGCAGTGGGGGCTGACCGGCGCCGACAAGGGCTGGATCGCGTCGGTCGGCTTCATGGGCATGGCGCTCGGCGCGACCCTCGGCGGACTGCTCGCCGACCGCATCGGCCGCCGCAGCGTCTTCGCGCTGACGCTGCTCGTCTACGGGCTCGCGACCGGAGCCTCGGCGCTCGTCGGCTCGCTCGCGGCGCTGCTGGTGCTGCGGTTCGTCGTGGGGCTCGGCCTCGGTGCCGAGCTGCCCGTCGCCTCCACGCTCATCAGCGAGTTCGCGCCCAAGCGCATCCGCGGCCGCGTCGTCGTGTGGCTGGAGGCCTTCTGGGCGGTCGGCTGGATCGCGGCGGCCGTCATCGGCACCTTCGTCGTCGGCACCTCCGACGACGGGTGGCGATGGGGCCTCGCCATCGGCATGGCGCCGGCGCTGTTCTCGATCGTGGTGCGCTGGGGCATGCCCGAGTCGGTGCGGTTCCTCGAGTCGAAGGGCCGCTTCTCGGAGGCGGAGCGCACCGTGCGCCCCTTCGAGGAGGCGGCGGGCATCGCCGCACCGAGCTCGCTGCCCGACCTCGAGCCGAGCGCAGCCGTCCAGCAGGGCACGGCGGATGCGGTGCAGGCGACCGCGGGCGAGCCGCGGGTGTCGATCTGGTCGCCGGCGCTCCGCCGCCGCACCATCGCGCTGTGGACCGTCTGGTTCTGCATCAACTTCTCGTACTACGGCGCGTTCATCTGGATCCCGTCGCTGCTGGTCGAGCAGGGCTTCTCGCTCGTGCGCTCCTTCGAGTTCACGCTCATCATCACGGTCGCGCAGCTGCCGGGCTACGCGGTCGCCGCGTTCCTGATCGAGCGCTGGGGCAGGCGGCCGACGCTCACGGCCTTCCTGATCGGCTCTGCGCTCGCCGCAGCCTGGTACGGCACGGCATCCACCGAGGCGATGATCATCGCGGCCGGCTGCACCCTGTCGTTCTTCAACCTCGGTGCGTGGGGCGCGCTCTACGCCATCGGGCCGGAGCTCTACCCGACGAACGTGCGCGGCACGGGCACGGGCGCAGCCGCGGGCTTCGGCCGCATCGCATCGATCCTGGCGCCGCTCGCCGTGCCGCTGCTGCTGGGCAGCGGCGGCGGCTCGCTGCTGCTCTTCGGGGTCTTCGCGGCCGCGTTCACGATCGCGGCGGTCGCCGCCTGGACCCTCCCCGAGCTGCGCGGCAGGTCGCTCGAGTGACGGCGGGCGCGACGGCCGCCGCTCCCGCCGCTACCTGAGCGCGTCGAGCGCCTGCCGCAGGTCCGCGACCAGGTCGTCAGCGTCCTCGAGGCCGACGGAGAGCCGCAGCAGGTCCTCGGGCACGGCCAGCTCGGTGCCCTGCACCGACGCGTGCGTCATCTCCGACGGATAGCAGACGAGCGACTCGATGCCCCCGAGCGACTCCGCGAGCTGGAAGAGCCGCGTGCCACCCACGAGCTCGTGCACGGCCGGCACTCCCCCGCGCAGCTGCAGCGACACCATGCCCCCGAAGCCGCGCATCTGCCGCTGCGCGAGCGCGTGCTGCGGGTGGTCGGGCAGCCCCGGGTAGTGCACGGCGGCGACGGCCGGGTGGCCGACGAGCGACTCGGCGACCGCCTGCGCGTTCGCGCAGTGCCGCTCGACGCGCACGGCGAGGGTCTTGAGCGAGCGGCTCGTCAGCCAGGCATCGAACGGGCTGTTCACCGCGCCCACCGCGAACTGCTGGAACCCGACGCGCTCCGCGAGCGCCGCATCCGCCGTCGCCACCGCACCGCCGACGAGGTCGGAGTGGCCGCCGATGTACTTCGTGGTCGAGTGCACGACGGCGTCGGCGCCGAGCGCGAGCGGCTGCTGCAGGTACGGCGTCGCGAAGGTGTTGTCGGCGACGACGACCGCTCCCGCGGCGTGCCCGATCTCGGCGAGGCCGGCGATGTCGGCGATCTTCATGAGCGGGTTCGAGGGCGTCTCGACCCACAGCACGCGAGTGTTCGGGCGCAGGGACGCGCGCACGGCATCGAGGTCTGAGGCGTCGGCCGTCGAGATCTCGATGCCCCACTGCGCGTGGATCTGCGAGACGAGGCGATGGGTGCCGCCATAGACGTCGTTGCCCATCAGCACGTGGTCGCCGGGCTTCAGCACCGCGCGCAGCAGGGCGTCCTCGGCCGCGAGGCCGGAGCCGAACGAGAAGGCGTGCGAGCCGCCCTCGAGGCTCGCGAGCTGCTGCTGCAGCGCATCGCGGCTCGGGTTGCCGCCGCGCGAGTACTCGTAGCCGTCGCGGAACCCGCCGACACCGTCCTGCACGAAGGTCGACGTCATGAAGATCGGCGGGATGACCGCGCCCGTGCGCGGGTCGAACGGCTGCCCGTCGTGGATCGCCCGCGTCGAGAAGCCGTGCGCCTCGGCTGCGGTGCGCGCTGCCTCGCGCGGGGCGGATGCGTTCGGCTCGGTCGTCATGTCAGGCCTCCTTCGAGAGGTGGGAGAGCAGGTCGGTGCGGGTGATGACGCCGACGGGCTTGGCGTCCTCGAGCACGAGCACGGCGTCGGCCGACCGCAGGGCCGTGCGCAGCGCATCCACCGACTCGGTCACGCCCAGCTGCGGCAGGCGCGCCCCGAGGTGCGCCGAGACGGGGTCGGCGAGCTGCGCCTCCTCGGCGAACACCGCGTCGAGCAGCGAGCGCTCGTCGACGGCGCCGGCGACCTCGCCGACCACGACCGGCGGCTCGGCCGTGAGCACGGGCAGCTGGCTGACGCCGAACTCGCGCATGATCTCGATCGCGTCGTGCACCGTGTCAGTCGGGTGCGCGTGCACGAGGGCGGGGAGCGCACCTGCCGCGCCGGTGCGGGCCTTGCCGGTCAGCACATCGCGCACGGTCGTGCCGCTGTCGGGTCCGGCGAAGCCGTAGGAGCGCATCCAGGCGTCCGAGTAGACCTTCTGCAGGTAGCCGCGGCCGGAATCCGGCAGCAGCACCACGACGACCGCGTCGGCGGGCAGCCCCTCGGCGACGCGCAGCGCAGCGACCACGGCCATGCCGCTCGAGCCGCCGACCAGCAGGCCCTCCTCGCGGGCGAGGCGGCGGGTCATGGCGAACGACGCGGCGTCGTCGACGGCGATGACCTCGTCGACGACGCTCGGGTCGTAGTTGCCGGGCCACATGTCCTCGCCCACGCCCTCGACGAGGTAGGGGCGGCCCGTGCCGCCGGAGTAGATCGACCCCTCGGGGTCGGCGGCGATGATGCGCACGCGCTCGCGCTCGGCCGCGCCGCTGCCGGGCCCCGCGCCATCCGCTCGCCCCTCGCCCGCCGAGGACACGCGGCGCAGGTACCTGCCGGTGCCGGTGATCGTGCCGCCGGTGCCGGCGCCTGCGACGAAGTGCGTCACCCGGCCATCGGTGTCGCGCCAGATCTCGGGGCCGGTGCTCGCCTCGTGGGCCGCGGGCGCCGCGGGGTTGAAGAACTGGTTGGGCTGGAAGGCGCCCTCGATCTGCTCGGTGAGGCGGTTGGCGACGCCGTAGTAGCTCTCGGGGCTGTCGGGCGCGACCGAGGTCGGCGTGACGACGACCTCTGCACCGTAGGCGCGCAGCGTGGCCCGCTTGTCCTCGGAGACCTTGTCGGGGCACACGAAGACGCAGCGGTAGCCCCGCTGCTGGGCCACGAGCGCGAGCCCGACGCCGGTATTGCCGCTCGTCGGCTCGACGATGGTGCCGCCGGGGCCGAGCAGGCCCTTCGCCTCGGCGTCCTCGATCATCGCCGCCGCGATGCGATCCTTGACCGAGCCGCCCGGGTTCATGAACTCGACCTTCGCGAGCACGGTCGCGGCGATCCCCTCGGTGACCTTCGACAGCCTGACGAGCGGGGTGTCGCCGATCGTCTCCACGATCGACTCTGCGTAGCGCATGGGGCCTCCTGCCTTGCCGCACGAGCCTATCGCCGCGCCGTCGCGCGCCTCCGGCATCATGGGGTGGTGGATGCGCGCAGGGAGCTCGTGGTCGAGCTCGTGCTGCGATGCGTCGAGCTGGTCCCCGCGGGGCGCGTCGCCTCCTACGGCACCATCGCCGAGATCTGCGGCATCGGTCCCCGGGAGGTCGGCGCCGTCATGCGCCACTGGTCCGACGGACTGCCCTGGTGGCGGGTGACGAACCACTCGGGCGACTTCGCCCCCGACCTGCTCGAGCGGGCGCTGCCGCACTGGCAGGAGGAGGGCATCGCCGTGAAGCCGAGCGGGCGCGGCTGCCGCTACCGCGATCACGCGGCCGACGTGCAGGAGCTCGCCCAACAGTGGCGGGAGGCGACCGCCGACCTGCCGAGCCTCGTCGCGGTCGCGCGCAGCGCATCCGTCTGACGCACGAAGGACGGGCGGCCCCGATGGAGCCGCCCGTCCGCACGAGTCGTGAGACCCGCTGCCTCCTACTGCTCGGTGAGCGGCGCGAGGTCCTCGTTGTCGGCGTAGGCCTCAGCGGCGTTCGCCTGCGTCACGATGACCGGCTCGAGCAGGTTCGCGGGCACCTCGACGGCGCCGTTGTCCGACGTCGCGGTGGTCGTGGGCTCCTCGCCCGCCTGCAGCGCCTGTGCCATCTCGATGGCCGCGGCGACGAGCGCGCGGGTGTCCTTGTAGATGGTGGAGTACTGGTCTCCGGCGACGATCGACTGCACCGACTCGACCTCGGAGTCCTGGCCCGTCACGACCGGCACGTCGCGCCCGTCGTTCTGCACCGAGGTGAGGATGGCGCGAGCGAGGTTGTCGTTCGGGGAGAGCACGCCGTGCAGGTCCTCGCCCTGGTACGAGTTCTGCAGGATCGTGTCCATGCGGTTCTGCGCGTTCTCCGCAGCCCAGTCCTCGGTCGCCGTCTGCTGCACCGAGGTCTGCTCCGAGACGACCGTCAGGGTGCCGTCGTCGATCTTCGGCTGCAGCACGCTCATCGCGCCGTCGAAGAAGACCGCCGAGTTCGAGTCGTCGGCCGAGCCCGAGAAGAGCTCGATGTTCCAGGCCTCCTGGTCGCCGAAGCGCTCCTCGAGGCCGTCGAGCAGCGACTGCGCCTGCAGCTCGCCCACGTGGTAGTTGTCGAACGCCACGTAGTAGTCGACGAGCTCGCTGTTCTGGATCAGGCGGTCGTAGGCGATCACCGTGATGTCGGCTGCGTCGGCCGCCTCGAGCTGCGTCGCGAGCTGGTTCGTGTCGGCAGCGCCGACGATGATGACCTCGGCACCGGCCGAGATCATGCTCTGGATCTGCTGCTGCTGGTCACCGACCGAGTTCGACGAGCCGGCGTACTGCACGTTGCCCGTGAAGCCCGCCTCCTCGAGGCCGTTCGTGAACAGGTCGCCCGCGAGCACCCAGTTCTCGCTCGTGCGGTCGGGCAGGGCGACGCCGATCGTGGCGTCGGCGGCGAAGCCGCCCGCTGCAGCGGCGGTCTCGCCGCCTTCGGCGGCCGTCTCTGCGGGGGTCTCTGCGCGGCCGCAGCCGGTCAGCGCGATGCTGACGGCGGCGATGCCGGCCAGCGCCGCGAAGGTGGTCTTCTTCATGAGTGCTCCTGGTGTTCGGTGGGGGTGTTCGAGATGAGTGGTGCGGATGCGGTGGTCACGACGAGACGGTCAGGCCGTCTCGGTCGCGTCCCCGCGTGAGTCCGCGCTGCAGCAGCGCGATGATCGAGAAGCGCCCCTGGCGCTTGTTGAGCACGTCGATGGCGACGGCGATCAGCAGCACGAGGCCCTTGATGACCTGGATCCAGTCGGAGCCGGTGCCGACCGCGAAGAGGCCGTTCGACAGCACTGCCATCACGAGGCCGCCGATGATGCTGCCGGCGACCGTGCCGATGCCGCCCGCGACCGCCGCGCCTCCGATGAACACGGCGGCGATGGCGTCGAGCTCCCAGCCGTTGCCGTCCGCGGGGCCGGCTGACTGCGAGCGAGCGATCCACATCATGCCCGCGACCGATGCGAGCACCGACATGTTGGCCATGACGAAGAAGTCGATCCAGCGCGAGCGCACGCCCGAGAGCTCTGCTGCACGGCGGTTGCCGCCGACCGCGTAGATGTGGCGGCCCAGGGTCGTGCGCTGGGTGAGGAAGCCGTAGACGAGCACGAAGGCGACCAGCAGCAGGCCGGAGAGCGGGAAGCTCGTGCCGGGGCGGCCGCTGGCGAACAGCAGCGCGGCGGCGATGATGACGCCCGCGACCAGCACGAGCCGCGTGATGAGCACCCAGGTCGGTGCGACGGGGGCTCCCATGCGCGCTCGGCGCGAGCGGGCGCGCAGCTCGAACACGACGACCGCGACGATGGCCGCGGCGCCGAGCAGCAGCGTCAGGTTGTTGTACCCGGTGTTGGGTCCGACCTCAGGCAGGTAGCCCGCGAGCGCGGAGACGAAGCCGGGGTCGACGCCGATGCCGCGCGACTGCCCGACGAGCTGGTTGAGGCCGCGGAACATGAGCATGCCGGCGAGCGTGACGATGAACGCGGGCACGCCGACGAACGCGACCCAGAAGCCCTGCCAGGCGCCGATCACGAGCCCGAGGCCCAGGCCGAGCAGGATGCTCAGCCCCCACGGCAGGCCCCAGTCGTTCATCGAGATCGCGACGACGACGCTCGTGAAGGCGGCGACAGAGCCGACCGAGAGGTCGATGTGCCCGGCGATGATGACCATCACCATGCCGATCGCGAGCAGCAGGATGTAGGACTGCGACTGCACGATGTTGATCACGTTGCCCGGCGCGAGCGTGGTGCCGCTCGTGGCGATCTGGAAGGCCAGCACGATCACGATGAGCGCACCGAGGATGCCGAACTCCTTGAGCGAGCCCTGCTTGCCGAACAGCATGCTGAACTCCGTCAGGAACCCTCGGCGCTCTGCCACTCGTTCGGTCATGCGTCGTCACCCTTCGTCGGCGCCATGCGGCGCATGAGCATCTCCTGGTCGGCATCGGCGGCACGCAGCTCGCCCGTGATGCGACCTTCGAAGATCGTGTAGATGCGGTCTGCCAGGCCGAGCAGCTCTGGCAGCTCGGAGGAGATGAGGATCACGCCCTTGCCGGCATCCGCCAGCTCGCGCACGATCTGGTAGATCTCGCTCTTCGCCCCCACGTCGATGCCGCGAGTGGGCTCGTCGAGGATCAGCAGGTCGGGGTCGGTGAACATCCACTTCGCCAGCACGACCTTCTGCTGGTTGCCGCCGGAGAGCGTGTCGACGCCCTGCTCGACGCTCGGCGACTTGATGCGCAGCGTCTGGCGGTACTCCTCCGACACGCTCGACTCCTGCAGCGCGTCGACGACGCCCGCGGGAGCGATCTTCGACAGCTTGGCCGAGACGATCGAGCGCTTGATGGTGTCCAGCAGGTTGAGCCCGAGCGCCTTGCGGTCCTCGCTCACGTACGCGATCCCGTGGCCGATCGCCTCTGGCACGGAGCGCACCTTGATCTCCTTGCCGTCCTTCAGGATCGTCCCGCCGAGCCAGGTGCCGTACTGGCGACCGAAGATGCTCATCGCGAGCTCGGTGCGGCCGGCGCCCATCAGGCCGGCGAAGCCGACGATCTCGCCGCGACGCACGGTGAAGCTGGAGTTCTTGGCGACGAGCCGCTCGGCAGAGAGCGGATGCTGCACGGTCCAGTCGCGCACCTCGAAGAAGGTCTCGCCGGCGGTGTGCCCGCGCTCCGGGAACCGCTGCCCGAGCGTGCGGCCGACCATGCCGCGGATGATGCGGTCCTCGTCGACGCCGCCTGCGGCAATGTCGAGCGTCTCGATCGTCTTGCCGTCGCGGATGATGGTGATCGCATCCGCCACCTGCTCGATCTCGTTGAGCTTGTGGGAGATCATGATGGACGTCACGCCCTTGGCCTTCAGGCCCACGATCAGGTCGAGCAGGTGCTGCGAGTCGGTCTCGTTCAGCGCCGCGGTGGGCTCGTCGAGGATCAGGAGCTTGACGTCCTTCTCGAGCGCCTTGGCGATCTCGACGAGCTGCTGCTTGCCGACGCCGATGTGCTTGATGGGCGTGTCCGGATCCTCGCTCAGGCCG
Source organism: Agrococcus sp. Marseille-P2731 (assembly GCF_900117395.1). Classification (GTDB taxonomy): domain Bacteria; phylum Actinomycetota; class Actinomycetes; order Actinomycetales; family Microbacteriaceae; genus Agrococcus. Next base: position 384,336 of record NZ_FPEG01000003.1, read on the forward strand.
ACGCGGGCGAGCAGCTCGGTCGCGCGCATGCGCACGGTGTCCCAGTCGATCGCGATGCCGCGACGCGGCTCGTTGCCGAGGAAGATGTTCTCGGCGATCGAGAGCTCCGGCACCAGCGCGAGCTCCTGGTGGATGATGACGATGCCGGCGCGCTCCGACTCGTTGATGCTGCTGAACGCGACGGGCTCGGCCTGGTAGACGATCTGGCCGCTGAACGTGCCGTGCGGGTAGACGCCGGAGAGCACCTTCATCAGCGTCGACTTGCCGGCACCGTTCTCGCCGCAGATCGCGTGGATGGTGCCCTTGTGCACCTCGATGCTCACGTCGTCGAGGGCGCGCACGCCGGGGAACTCCTTCGTGATGCGCTGCATCGACAGGATCACCGGCTCAGCCACCCTTGGCTCCCTCCATCGACCGCCGCCATCGACGGATCGCGGATCAACCTACGCTGGCGGATGGGTCGCGTCAAGTCATGAACGCAATCTCAGCAGACGCGATCGTCAGATGAACGCGTTGGCGCGCGCCGTCTGGCGAGCGAGCGTGACCGCACCCAGCACCTCTGCCCGCGAGCCGAGCGACGACCCGACGACCTGCGTCGTCGTCACGAGCGCGTGCAGCGCGAAGCGCCGGAAGCCCTCGCGCACCGGCTCCAGCAGCAGCTCGCCGACCTCGGCGAGCGGCCCGCCGACGACGACGACGGATGGGGCGAGCAGGTTCGAGAGGTTGGCGACCGAGCGCCCGATCGCGACGCCGGAGTCGGCGACGACGCGACGCGTCGCGAGATCGCCCTCGATGGCCTGGCGCACGATGTCGGCGGTCGTGATGGGCCTGCCGAAGGCCTCGGAGAGCGACTGCGCCATGACGCGCACGGACGCGAGGGTCTCGAGGCAGCCCCTGCTGCCGCACACGCACAGCGTGCCTCCCGGCTCGACCTGCACGTGCCCGAGCTCGCCGGCGATCCCGAAGGCGCCTCGATGCAGCCGGCCGCCCAGCACGAGCCCGCAGCCGATGCCCGTGCCGATCTTGACGAAGATCAGGTCGTCGACGTCGGCGTAGGGGCCGAAGGCGCGCTCGGCGATCGCGCCGAGATCGGCGTCGTTCGCCACCTCCACGGGCATGCCGAAGGCCTCGCCGATGCGGTCGCGCGTCACGCCGTCCCACTCCGGCAGGATCGTGTGCCCGACGATGGCGCCTGAGCGCAGGTCGATCGGGCAGGGCACGCCGACGCAGATCGCCGCGACGTCGTCGCGCCGCAGCCCGGCCCCTCGCAGCAGCTGATCGAGCCGGTCGACCGCGATCGCGAGGCTCTCGTCGGCACGGTGCCCGGCGGGCAGCACCACCTCGTCCTCGATGAGCACCATCGGATCGTCAGCCGCGACGGCGATGCGCACGTGCTGCCGACCGAAGTCGACCCCGACGACGGTGGGGCCCTCGGCGCGCTCGAGGGTCACGAGGCTCGCGCGCCGCCCCTGGTGCACGGTCGGAGCGGTGGAGACCGCGCCGCGCTCCCGCAGCGCTCGCACGATGTTGGAGACGGTCGCGTGCGCGAGGCCGGTGCGCTCGGCGATCTCCGACTGGGTCGCCGGCGAGTCGCGCAGCGCCTGCACGACGCGCGCCTGGTTGGCGGCGCGCAGCGCGCCCTGGGAGCCGGGGCTGCGTCGGGTTGCCATTGGGCAATGGTGACGAGCCGCCCCCTTGTTGTCAAGAAATGAACGCGAGACCGGACGTGCGGACGCGCTCGGCGGGCCCGCCGAGCGCCGTCGGTGCGGTCAGCGCGCCGCCTGCTGCGCGAAGAGCGCGGCATAGGTGCCGGCCTGCGCGAGCAGCTCGTCGTGCGTACCCCGCTCGACGATGCGGCCGGCATCGATGACGAAGATCACATCGGCGTCGCGGATCGTCGACAGCCGGTGCGCGATCGCGAGCGTCGTGCGGCCGCGCGCGGCCTCGTCGAGCGCCGCCTGCACCACGCGCTCCGAGACCGTGTCGAGCGCGCTCGTCGCCTCGTCGAGCACGAGCACGGCGGGATCCTTGAGCAGCACCCGCGCGATCGCGATGCGCTGCTTCTCGCCGCCCGAGAGCCGGTAGCCGCGCTCGCCGACGATCGTGTCGTAGCCGTCGGCAAAGCGGTGGATGGTGTCGTAGATGCTCGCTGCGCGCGTCGCTGCGTCGAGCTCGGCGTCGGTCGCGTCGGGCTTGGCGTAGCGCAGGTTGTCGGCGATGGATGCGTGGAACAGGTAGGGCTCCTGGCTCACGATGCCGATGTTGTCGGTGAGCGCAGAGGTGTCGATCTCGCGCACGTCGACGCCCGCGAAGCGCACGGCTCCCCCGGTGACCTCGTGCAGTCGCGGCAGGAGGTATCCGATCGTGGTCTTCCCAGCCCCCGAGGGCCCGACGAAGGCGGCGAAGGTGCCGGGCTCCAGGGAGAACGAGACGCCGTCGAGCGTGTTCGGCTCGCTCGCCTGCGCATCCGGATAGCGGAACTCCACCGCGTCGAACTCGACCTCCCCCAGGCGCGACGCGTCCGGCTGCACGGGCTCCGCGGCCGGCACGATCGACGGCCTCAGGTCGAGGTACTCGAAGATGCGCGCGAACAGCGCCGAGGAGGTCTGCAGGTCGAGCGCCACCCGCAGCAGGCCCATGAGCGGCATGAGCAGGCGCGACTGCACCGTCGTGAAGGCGACGAGCGTGCCAGCGGTGACCCCGACATCCCCGCCCGTGATCAGGTAGCCCGCGATCACGTAGATCACCGCGGGCAGGATGGAGATGAAGATCGAGACGAGCGCGAAGAACGTCTGGCCGCTCATCGTCAGCCGCACCTGCAGCCCGATCTGGCGGTCGTTCTCGTCGCGGTAGCGGCGCGACTCGTCGGTCTGACGACCGAACACCTTCGCGAGCAGGATGCCGGAGACCGAGAGGGACTCCTGCGTGATGGCCGTCATCTCGCTCAGGGACTCCTGCGTCTCCGTCGCGATGCGCGCGCGCACCTGCCCGACGCGGCGCTGCAGGATGACGAGCAGCGGCGTGAGCAGCACGGCGGCGATCGTGAGCTCCCACGAGAGGATCAGCATCGTCACCAGGCTCGAGAGCACGGTGACGGTGTTGCCGACGACCGAGGAGATCGTGTTCGAGAGCACGTTCGCGACGCCGCCGACGTCGTTCTGCAGGCGCGACTGGATGACGCCCGTCTTCGTGCGGGTGAAGAAGGCCAGCTCCATGCCCTGCAGCCGGTCGAAGAGGCTGTTGCGCAGCTCGCCCATCACGCGGTTGCCGACTCGCGAGGTGAGCCAGGTCTGCCAGATGCCGAGCAGGCTGGCAGTGATCCAGAGCGCCACCATGACGGCCACCAGCGTCCACAGCAGCCGCAGGTCGGGCCCGCCCTCGGGCGGGAAGAGCGCCTCGTCGAAGACGCGCTGCGTCAGCAGCGGCGGGAAGACCGAGACCGCGGCGACGACGAGCACGAGGGCGATCGTGAGGGTGATCTGGCCGCGGTGCGGCGCGAAGAGTCCGAGGATGCGCTTGCCGAGGTCGGGCACGCGGGGTGCTGTCGCGTTCGCCTCGCGCTGCGCGGATTCATCGCGCATCGCCACCCGGCCGCCGCGGCCACCGCCCATCCCCATGCTCATGGGCCAACCGTAGCGGCGCCCACCCCGCCGATGCCGCGCGCCGGCCAGCGAGGCTCAGCGGTCGACGGCGCCGGCATCGCCGGCCCGGAACCCGCGGCCGCGCTCGTCGAGCGCCTCACGCAGGATGCGCACCGCCTTCGGCCCCACACCGTGGACCGCGAGCAGCTCTGCCTCGCGCATCCCGGCGACCTGATCGAGCGTCGTGACGCCGATCGCGAGCAGCGCGCTCGCGGCCGGCCGGCCGATCTTCGGCAGGTCACCCACCTGCTCGGGCAGGCCTCGCGTGCTCATGCGCACAGCCTCCCACCGGAGCATCCCCGCGCACGACGAAGGGCCGCACCCTCGCGGGTGCGGCCCTTCGTGCTGGATCGAGCGGTCTTACTTGACCGTGACCGTCGCGCCGGCCTCTTCGAGGTCAGCCTTGGCCTTCTCGGCGTCCTCCTTCTTCGCGCCCTCGAGCACGTTGGCGGGAGCACCGTCGACGAGGGCCTTCGCCTCGCCGAGGCCAAGCGACGTGAGCGAGCGCACGACCTTGATGACCTGGATCTTCGCCGAGCCGGCAGCCTCGAGGACGACGTCGAACTCCGTCTGCTCCTCAGCCTCCTCAGCAGCAGCGCCACCGGCGGCGGGTGCCGCGGCGACCGCGACCGGAGCCGCAGCGGTGACCTCGAAGGTCTCCTCGAATGCCTTCACGAACTCGCTGAGCTCGATGAGCGTGAGCTCCTTGAACTGCTCGAGCAGCTCGTCAGTCGACAGCTTTGCCATCGTCTTCTCCTTGTTTCTGGTACCGACCGGGCCTTATTCGGCCGCGGACTCCTGCTTCGCACGCAGCGCGTCGACCGCGCGAGCGGCCTGGGCGAGCGGTGCGTTGAACATGTATGCAGCGCCGAACAGCGAGGCCTTGAAGGCTCCTGCCAGCTTGGCCAGCAGCACCTCCCGCGACTCGAGATCGGCGAGCTTGTTGACGTCCTCGGTCGTGAGCGGGTTCCCGTCGAAGAAACCGTTCTTGACCACGAGCGCCGGGTTCGCCTTGGCGAAGGCACGCAGCTCCTTCGCGACGGCGACAGGGTCGCCGTGCACGAAAGCGATCGCCGACGGGCCGACGAGCGAATCGTCGAACGCCGTGATTCCGGCGTTGTTGGCAGCGATCTTGCTGAGCGTGTTCTTCACCACGGCGTACGTCGCGTGCTCACTGATCGATCGGCGCAGCGTCTTCATCTGGCCGACGGTGAGACCGCGGTACTCGGTCAGCAGGACGGCGTTCGAGGTCTCGAAGAGGTTCGAGAGCTCGGCGACCGATGCTTCCTTGTTCGCCATGGTGCTCCTTGCATCGTTGCTGGCTGCCCTGGCCCGCACATGAAAATGAGCTCCGGCGACAGCGCGGGAGCTCGGTCCTCGACGGGACTCTTGCACCTGCGCGGGCCGACGCTCTCACGAGCAAGCCTTCGGTTGTCGCGCACCTTTCGAGCACGCGCCAACGACCAGCGGTCTTTGGTATGCGGCAAGACTACGGCACGACGGATGCGCGGCGCAAGCCGGTCACTCGGCCAGCGGCGCGTCGGTGGCCGCCGAGGGCGCCCCGGCCTCCGCCTGCCAGAGCGGCAGCCGCACTTCGAAGGCCGTCCTGCCCGGCTCGCTCTCCAACCGGATGCTGCCCTGGTGCGCGTCGACGAGCGCCTGCACGATGGCGAGGCCGAGGCCCGACGATCCGGTCGCGCGCGAGCGGCTGGAGTCGCCGCGAGCGAAGCGCTCGAAGACCGTCCGCTGCAGCGGCTCCGGTATCCCCGGGCCCGCATCCACGATGTCCAGCACCGCATCCGCCCCCTCGGTGCGCAGGTGCACGTCGATCGCGGTGCCGTCCGGCGTGTGCACGCGCGCGTTGGCGAGCAGGTTGGCGACCACCTGCTGGAGGCGCAGCTGGTCACCGGCGATCACGAGCGGCTCCTCGGGCAGCTCGAGCGAGATCGGATGCGCGGGCCCGGCCGCCTGCGCATCGGCGACGGCCTCGACCACCATGAGCGAGAGGTCGACCTCGTCGCGCTCGAGCTCGCGCCCCTCGTCGAGCCGGGCGAGCAGCAGCAGGTCGTCCACGAGCGCCTGCATGCGGTGCGCCGCGGCCTCGATGCGCTCGAGCGATGCCCGCGAGTCGCCGCTCAGGTCGGTGTCGTGCTTGCGCGTGATCTCTGCGTAGCCGCGCACGGCCGCGAGCGGGGTGCGCAGCTCGTGCGAGGCGTCGGCGACGAACTGCCGCACCCGCTTCTCGCTGAGGGCGCGGGCCTCGAAGGCCTCCTCGATGTGCTTGAGCATCCGATTCATCGACTCCTGCACGCGGCCGACCTCGCTCGCGGGCTCCTCGATGCGCACCCGGTTGGTCAGCTGCGCGTCGCCGGATGCCAGCGGCAGCTGCGAGATGCGCTCCGTCGTCGCGATGACCGCGGTGAGCGGGCGCAGCGCCCGGCGGATGATCCAGTCGCCCAGCAGCAGCACGACCGTGACCGCCGCGATGGCCGAGACGGCGATGACGAACGCCAGCGCGGCCAGCGTCTGGTTCGTGTCGAACAACGAGATGCCGACGATGACGCGCGAGCCGCCCACGTCCGTCGCGATCACGCGGAACGCGCCGTGGGTCGGGAGCGAGACGGTGAGCGGAGCGTCGCTCGCCACCCTCACCAGCACGGACTCATCCTTGGCCGCGAGCGCCTGCCGGGTGACCCGGGTGATCAGCACGTCGGAGACGAGGACGCCATCGGTCTCGATCGCGTACAGCGTGCCCGAACCGCCTGCGCGCGGATCGACGCGCGCGGTTCCGGACTGCTCGACCTGCTGCGCCGTCTGCGCGGAGATCTCCCGCAGCTGCTCGTCGACGCGCGTCTCGAGCACGACGCGCATCGTCATGACGCTCGCGATGGCGACGGCAGCCGTGAGCGCCGCGAACAGCAGCGCGACGACGACCAGCAGCCGTCGGCGCAGCGACCATGACGAGGGGTTCTGGATGCGCCGGCCCAGCTGGGCCGCCGACGCCGCGGCCTGGCTCACGCCAGGGTGCCCGAGCCCGTCACTCGGCCGCGCGCAGCTGGTAGCCCACGCCGCGCACGGTGTGGATCATGGGCGGGCCGAGCGTGTCGATCTTCTTGCGCAGGTACGAGATGTAGAGCTCGACGACGCTCGCGCGGCCGCCGAAGTCGTAGGACCACACGCGGTCGAGGATCTGCGCCTTCGAGAGCACGCGGCGCGGGTTGCGCATCAGGTAGCGCAGCAGCTCGAACTCGGTGGCGGTGAGGTCGACCTGCTGGCCGCCCCTGCGCACCTCGTAGGAGTCCTCATCCATCATCAGGTCGCCGACCCAGAGCACGCTCGACTCCTCGGCGGCGGTCGCGGTGCGGCGGATCAGGCCGCGGAGGCGCGCTACGACCTCCTCGAGGCCGAAGGGCTTCGTGACGTAGTCGTCGCCGCCCGCCGTGAGTCCCGCGACGCGGTCGTCGAGCGAGTCCTTCGCGGTCAGGAAGAGCACCGGCACGTCGAAGCCCGCGGAGCGCAGGCGCTGGAGCACGGTCAGCCCGTCGATGTCGGGGAGCATGATGTCGAGCACGACGGCATCGGGACGGAACTCGCGCACGGCCTGCAGTGCCTGCTGGCCGTTCGCGGCGGTCTTGACGTCCCATCCCTCATACTTCAGGCCCATGGCGACGAGGTCGGCGAGGCTCTGCTCGTCGTCGACGACGACGACGCGGATGGGCGAGCCGTCCTGGCGGGTGAGGCGCGGCTGGGCACGCAGCTGCTGCTGAGCGGTATCGGTCATGCCATCCATTTCGCCAGAGTCTCCTATGCGTGCGAGCCAAGCCATCCTATGCGCTTGCTGTGCGCTTGCTTTCCCCGTTCGAGCCGCCGCGCCGCGACCGCGTCGTGCTCGCACCGTGGGACGATGGATGGATGGACCTGCAGCTCGACATCTTCGGTGATCTCGCCGAGGAGTCGACCGCGGTGCGCACCAGGCCCACGGTCTCCTTCGCGCCGACGCGCGATGTCGCGACGGCCCCCGCCGCGCGGGTCGCGGCGACGCCCGTGGCGGTCGCGCAGCCAGCAGCGCCAGCACGCATGACCGCCGCGCCGGCGCCTGTCGCCGGGACCGCGACCTCCGTGCTCGAGCGCGGGACGACATCCGCCCCCGGCATCGTGATCGCGGGCCACGTGCACCGCATCGTGGCGCGCTCGAGCGATCGCATCGCCTGGCTGCGCGCCCGCTCGCAGGGCGTGACTGCGACCGACGCCGCGAAGCTCAGCACGCCGCGCTCGATCGCCACGGTCGCGCGCGACAAGTTCGCGCTGCGCGGCTTCACCGGCAACGCCTTCACCGACCACGGCAGGGCGCGCGAGCCGCACATCGCCAGCTGGGTGCACGACCACTTCTCGCTCTCGCCCTCGGACGCGCTGTTCCACTCGGTGCCCGATCGCCGGCACCTCGCGACGCCCGACTGCATCAGTGACGACGGCTCGGTGCTCGCCGAGATCAAGACCACCTCGAAGCCCTTCGAGCGGATCCCGAAGTCCTACCTGCGGCAGATCTGGTGGCAGCAGTACGTGCTCGGCGCCGAGCGCACGCTCTTCGTGTGGGAGCAGCACGACGAGTTCGTGCCCGTCGGGCCGCCGCGGCACCAGTGGGTCGAGCGCGACGAGGATGAGATCGCCGCGCTGGTCGATCGCGCCGAGCAGCTGCTCGAGCTGCTGCGCGGCTGATGCTGCTCGCGCTGCACGGGCTCGGGTCCGACGCGAGCGCGATGCGCGGCTACCTCACCGGCGCCGTGCCGCCCGGCGTGCAGGTGCTCGCACCCGATCTGCGCGCGCACGGGGCGAACCCGCTCATCGGCGAGCCCGACGACTTCGCCCTCGAGGCGATGGCCGACGAGATCGCGCGCGAGCTGATCCGGGTCGGCGACGGCTCGCCCGTGTCGATCGTGGGCGTCTCGCTCGGCGCGGCGCTCGCATCGATCATCGCTCGCTCGGGCCGCTTCCCCCTCGACCGCATCGCGCTCGTGCGGCCGGCGTTCACGACCGAGCCGCTGCCACCGAACCTCGCGATCTTCCCGCTGCTGGGCCGCCTGCTCGAGGAGCCCCGCCCGCAGCGCGTGCTCGCGCAGCTGCGCGCCTCCGGGGCGTGGCGCGGCATCGCGCACGAGTCGCTCGCACACGCCCGCGCGATCGAGGCGCAGGTGACCCAGCCGCGGGCGGCCGAGCAGCGCATCCGCTTGCTCGAGATCCCGCGGAACGTGGCCTACCGACCTGGTGCGCTGCGCATCCCCGCACCGACCGTGGTGCTCGCGAGCCCGCGCGACCCGGTGCATCCGCTGCACGTCGCCGAGGCGTGGCGGGACGAGCTCGGCACCCGGATGCTGGTCTCGCCAGCGCGGGACGACGGCGAGGAGGCGATGATGCGCTGGTTCCAGCAGCAGCTCGGCAGCTTCCTGGTGGGGATCCGCTAGCCGCGCGAGGCGACGCCGGAGCCGGCGGCCGCGCGCGCAGGCTCGACGCGCGGCGTCCGCTGCGGCAGGCAGTGCACGACCGCCATCACCATCAGCCACAGCAGCCCGATCGCCGCCGCGATGTACTCGAGGGTCGAGCCGATGTCGGTGTTGCCGCGCGCGAGCGAGATGATGCCACCGGTCGCCGCGATGACGCCGACCGCGAGCCCGCAGATCGTCGACAGGCGCGCCACCCATCGCTCGCGCGCCGTGGCGAACTGCAGCATCGCCAGGCAGCCTGCGGCGAACGCCAGCACGGCCGCGACGATGTGCACCCAGTCGCGCCACTGCGCCGCATCGGTGAGCAGCGAGGGGCAGCCCATCGAGCACGGCACGGCGGCCGCGACCAGGAAGAGGGCTCCTGCGGCCACGAGCGCGGCAGCGGGCGTCATGCGGCGCAGCAGCGGCAGCCGCGACCGCACGTCGCGCAGCACGACGGCGACGAGCAGGATGCCGCCCGCCACGAGCACGAAGCCGATCTGGAACTGCGCAGCCGTCGGCATGCCGAGGGCCCCGAGCTCGGAGATGTAGAGGAAGCGATCCGCAGCCGCCCGCGCCTGCCCGATGACCACGGCGCCCGCGATGAGGCAGACGGATGCGATGGTCGCGACGACGGCGTCGACGAACGAGAGGCGCTGGAGCACATGAGCACTGTATCCGCGAGGCACGGCGCGTCATGCGCCGTCATCCGGACATCTGCCCGTCACACGCCTGCGCTACGGTCGAGGCGATCGGGAGGATGTGCGATGCGTGCAGTGCTGGTGCGGGAGTTCGGGCCGACGGACGGGGTCGAGATCGGGGAGATCGAGGCACCGCTGAGGCTCGGCACCGAGGTGCTCGTCGACGTCCACGCGGCGGGGATGAACCCCATCGACTTCAAGACGGTCATCGGCAAGGGCGCGGCGAAGGCCGTCGAGCCGCTCCTCCCCTGGATCCCGGGCGGCGACATCGCCGGCGTCGTCGCAGAGGCGCCCTACGAGGCGCACGACCTGCAGCCCGGTGACGCCGTCTTCGGCTCGGCCAACCACTGGCGCACGCGCGGCAGCTTCGCCGAGCAGGCCGTGGTGCCGAGCCTCGCGCTCGCGCTGAAGCCGCAATCGCTCAGCTTCGAGGAGGCCGCAGCGGTGCCGTGCGCGGCGCTCACCGCATGGGATGCGGTGGTGCGCATCGCGAAGGCGCGCGCCGGGCAGCGCATCCTCATCCACGCCGGCGCGGGCGGGGTGGGCCACTTCGCCGTGCAGTTCGCGAAGTACTTCGGCGCGCAGGTCGCCACGACCGTGTCGGAGCGCAACGTCGACTTCGTGCGCAGCCTCGGCGCCGACGAGGTCGTCGACTACCGCGCGCAGCGCTTCGAGGAGGTGCTGCAGAAGGTCGACGTGGTGGTCGACCTGATCGGCAACGTGGCCGACGACACGGGCACGCGCTCGCTCGACGTGCTGAAGCACGGCGGGCTCTACCTGAACGTGCCCACCGGCTCCTGGCCCGACTACGCATCCGTCGCCGCCGAGCGCGGGCTGCGCGCGTCGGCGGTGAAGGTCGAGGCCGACGGCTCGAACCTCGGCATCATCGCTCGGCTCATCGACGCCGGAGACGTGCGCGTCGAGGTGCAGCGGGCGTACCCGCTCGAGAGCGTGCACGAGGCCTTCGACGCCCTGCAGGGCGGCCACGTGCGCGGCAAGCTCGTGCTGCAGGTGCGCTGAGTCAGCGAAGCGGCGCGAGACAGGGCAGGATGGTCGCCATGAGCGACGCGAAGAAGCCGCTGCTGGAAGTCTCGGGCCTCAAGGTCGAGTTCACCACGCAGGACGGCGTGGTGACGGCGGTGCACGAGGCCAACCTGACGATCGGCGCGGGCGAGACCCTCGCGATCGTGGGCGAGTCGGGTTCCGGCAAGTCCACGACAGCGATGGCGGTCATCGGGCTGCTGCCGGGCAACGGCCGCGTCACCACCGGGAGCATCCGCTTCGACGGCGAAGAGCTCGTGGGGGCGAACGAGTCGAAGCTGCGCACGATCCGCGGCCGCCGCATCGGGCTCGTGCCGCAGGATCCGATGTCGAACCTGAACCCGGTCGCGAAGATCGGCACGCAGGTCGCCGAGACGCTGCTCGCGCACGGGCTCGCCACGAAGAAGGACGTCGAGCAGAAGGTGATCGAGACGCTCGAGGCAGCCGGCCTGCCCGACGCCGCGGCACGCGCGAAGCAGTATCCGCACGAGTTCTCGGGCGGCATGCGCCAGCGCGCCCTCATCGCGATCGGCCTCGCCTGCCGCCCGCAGCTGCTGATCGCCGACGAGCCGACGAGCGCGCTCGACGTCACGGTGCAGCGCACCATCCTCGACCAGCTCGAGACGATGACGCAGGAGCTCGGCACCTCCGTGCTGCTCATCACGCACGACCTCGGCCTCGCAGCCGAGCGCGCGAAGCAGGTCGTCGTGATGCACCGCGGTCGTGTTGTCGAGCAAGGCCCCGCCAAGCAGATCCTCGAGGACCCGCAGCACCCCTACACGCAGTCGCTCGTGAAGGCCGCGCCCTCGGTGGCGATGGCTCGTCTGCGACCCGAGGACTTCATCGGCAAGGGCGTGGGCACCACTGCGCCGCGCCCCGCGGCGGATGCTGCGGAGGCGCCCGGCGCATCGGTGGCGGACACGATCATCGAGTTCGAGGGCGTCACGAAGGAGTTCCCGGTGCGGGGCAGCCGCGAGCCCTTCAAGGCCGTGGACGACGTCTCGCTCAAGGTGCCGCGCGGCACGACCGTCTCGATCGTGGGCGAGTCGGGCTCCGGCAAGACGACGACCGCTCGCATGCTGCTGAAGGCCTACGAGCCGACCAGCGGCACGGTGCGCTTCGAGGGCAAGGACATCTTCACGCTCTCGCGCGAGGAGCAGAAGGCCTTCCGGCAGCGCGTGCAGCCGGTGTTCCAGGACCCGTACTCGTCGCTCAACCCGATGTTCACGATCGAGAAGATCATCGAGGAGCCGCTGTCGTTCTACGGCAAGGGGTCGCGCGCCGAGCGCGAGCGGCGCGTGCGCGAGCTGCTGGACCAGGTGGCGCTGCCGAGCGACATGGCGCGCCGCTACCCCTCAGAGCTCTCCGGCGGCCAGCGGCAGCGCGTGGCGATCGCGCGCGCGCTCGCGCTGAAGCCCGACGTGATCGTCTGCGACGAGCCGGTCTCGGCCCTCGACGTGCTCGTGCAGGACCAGATCCTGCGCCTGCTCGGCGACCTGCAGCAGGAGCTCGGGCTCAGCTACCTCTTCATCTCGCACGACCTCGCGGTGGTGCGGCTGATCAGCGACTACGTCGCGGTGATGCAGAACGGCAAGCTGGTCGAGGCGGCGACGTCGGAGGAGATCTTCACGAACCCGCGCGACCCGTACACGCGGAAGCTGCTCGCGTCGATCCCGGGCAACGAGCTGCAGATCGCGAGCTGACCCTTCGTCACGGTGTGCGCCTGCGGCGCGCACCGGCTCAGGGCGCGGCCCTTCGTCACGGTGTGCGCCTGCGGCGCGCACCGGCTCAGGGCGCGGGACCGGCCGGCTGAGCCGCTCCGCGGCCGCGGGCCGATGAGCGCGTCGAAGCCCTAGCGCTTGCGCGTCCGCGGGTCCATCGCCTCGCGCAGCGACTCCCCGAGCAGCGTGAAGCCGAGCGCGGTGATCATGATGCAGATGCCCGGCAGGAACGCCAGCGACGGCGCGATCGCGAGCTCGGCCTGCGCGTACGTGAGCATGCGACCCCACTCCGCGGTCTCCGGCCGCCCGCCGCCGAGGCCGAGGAACGACAGCGCGGCGGCGTCGATGACGGCGGTCGCGAGCGTCAGCGTGGCCTGCACGATCACGGGGCCGACCGAGTTCGGCAGCAGGTGCGTCATGGTGATGCGGCCCGTGCCGAGGCCCAGTGTGCGCGCGGCGAGCACGTAGTCGGCGCTGCGCTGGCCGAGCATCGACGAGCGCAGCAGGCGCGCGAAGATCGGCACCTGAGCGACGCCGATCGCGATCATGATGGCGAGCGGGGTCCGCCCGAGCACCGCCGCGATCGACACGGCGAGCAGGAGGTGGGGCACCGAGAGCAGGATGTCGACGACCCGCATGATCACGCTGTCGACCCATCCGCCGAACGCGCCCGCCAGGGCGCCCAGCACCATGCCGCCGACGAGGCCGAAGAAGGTCGAGATGATGCCGATCAGCAGCGATGCCTGCGCGCCCCAGATGAGCTTCGAGAGCACGTCGCCGCCGAAGCGGTCGATGCCCAGCGGGAACTCCGGCAGGTCGCCGATGCCCGGCAGCGAGGTCGGGCGCAGGTTCTCGCGGCCCGGGGTCGCGAGCTCGGGATAGGGCGCCAGGATCGGCGCGAGCACGGCGACCAGGATGAACAGCGCCACGACGACCGCACCGACCCACGCAGCCGGGTTGCGGCGCACGCGGCGGAGGACATCGCCCCAGAAGCTGCCGCTGCGGCGCTGCGGGCCGCCAGCCTCGGGTCCGGTCGGTGTGGGGAGGACCTCTGCGGCGCTCACTGGATCCTCACTCTCGGGTCGATGAAGCTGTAGGAGATGTCGACGAGCAGGTTGATCAGCGCGTAGGCGACGGCGATGAAGAGCACGAAGCCCTGCAGCACCGGGAAGTCGCGGCCGAAGATCGCGCCGGCGAGGAACGCACCGATGCCCGGGAAGGCGAACACCGTTTCGGTGAGCACCGCCCCCGAGATCAGCAGGCCGGTCTGCAGGCCGATCGTCGTGACGACGGGGAGCATGGCGTTGCGCAGCACGAAGCGGTTGCGGATGATCTGCGTCGAGACGCCCTTGGCCCGGCCGGTGCGCACGTAGTCGGCGTTCACGACCTCGAGCACAGAGGCGCGGGTGATGCGCACGATGATCGCGAGCGGGATCGTGGCGAGCGCGAGCGCCGGCAGCAGCAGGTGCAGGAACGCGTTCCAGGCTGCGTCGAACTCGCCGGTCAGGAAGCCGTCGAGCACGTAGAAGCCCGTGAAGTGGGTGGCGTCGATGCCTCGGTCCTGCCGGCCGGTGGTCGGCAGCCAGCCGAGCTGCACCGCGAACAGCCACTTGAGCATGAAGGCGAGGAAGAAGACGGGGATCGTGATGCCCAGCAGGCTCAGGCCCACAGAGACGTGATCGACGAGCCGGCCGTGGTTGCGGGCCGCCCAGTAGCCGAGCGGGATGCCGATGCCGACCGCGATGATGAGGGCGAGCAGCGACAGCTCGATGGTGGCCGGGAAGCGGTTCATGAACTCTTCAAGCACCGGGCGCCGGGTCTCGATCGAGTTGCCGAAGTCGCCCTGCAGCAGCCGCGTCAGCCAGGTGAGGTACTGCTCGGGCAGCGGCCGGTTGAATCCGTAGGCCTCGTTGATGCGCTCGATCGCCTCCGGCGTCGCGCGCTCGCCGAGCAGCGCCGCAGCCGGCCCGCCGGGCAGCGAGCGCACCCAGAAGAACAGCAGCACGGACAGCCCGAAGAGGGTCGGGATCAGCAGCAGGAGGCGTCTGCCGATGGTTCGAAGCACGTCGTCTCTCCGTCAGGGGCGGGGTGGCGATGACCGACTGAGGCCGGTCGTGCCGGATGCCGTGGGACGAAGTCGCCCCACGGCATCCGGATGATGGATCGAGACTACTCGCTGAGCTCGATCAGGTTGTAGACCTCGTCGTTGACCGGGCTGGCCGGGTAGGAGGTCACGCGCGAGTCGAACGCCAGCGACGGGGCCGGGTGCGCGAGCGGCACACCGGGCACGAACTGCGCGATCTGCTCGTTGATCTCCTGGTAGGCGGTGCCCGCCTCCTCGGGGTCGGGCAGCTGCCGTGCGTCGGAGAGCGCCGTGAACAGCTCGTCGTTCTCGAAGCCCCACTCGTTCGACGGGCTGCCGAAGAAGACGCCGACGAAGTTGTCGGTGTCGTTGTAGTCGCCCGTCCAGCCGAGCAGGTGCACGCCGTGGTCGTCAGAGCCGCGCATCAGGTCGAGGTAGTCGGTCCACTCGTCGGCGACGGGGTTGACGGTGATGCCCACCGCTTCGAGCTGGCCGGAGAGCGCCGAGAAGATCTGCTCGGGGTTCGGCATGTAGGGGCGCGAGACGTTCACCGGGTAGTTGAAGTCGATCTCGAAGCCATCCTCGTAGCCGGCCTCGGCGAGCAGCTCGCGAGCGCGGTCGGGGTCGTACTCGTAGTCGGTGACGGCGTCGTTGTAGCCGTTGACCACCGGCGGGATGAACTGCGAGGCGACCTCGGTGCCCTCGGGGAGCACCTGCGTGACGAGCGCCTCGCGGTCGATCGCGTGGGTGATCGCCTGGCGCACGCGCACGTCCTGGAGCTCCTCGACGGTCTGGTTGAGGCCGAGGTAGAGGATCGTGAACGGGTCGCGCTGCATGACGTTGAAGCCGGCCTCGTCGAGGGCAGCGGTGTCGGCGGGCGCGACCAGGTCGTAGCCGTCGACGTCGCCGGCCTCGAGCGCCTGGCGGCGCGCGGTCGGGTCGTCGATGACGCGGAAGACGACCTCCTGGACCTGGCCCTGCTCGCCCCAGTACTCGGGGTATGCCTGCAGCACGACCGACTCACCGGGCGCCCAGGAGTCGAAGGTGAACGGGCCGGTGCCGACCGGGTGACCCTCGGCGTACTCGCTGTACTCCGGAGCCTCCTCCGAGCCGCCGACCTCGTCGGCGCTGTACTCCTCGAGCGCCGTCGGGCTCTGCATCGCGAACGCGGGCAGCGAGAGCGAAGGGATGAAGCCCGAGAAGGCGCGCGTCAGGTTGACGGTCGCGGTGAGCTCGTCGTCGGCGGAGCACGACTCGTAGAGCGCGTTCTCGTCGCCGGCGTAGCCTCCGAAGAGGTTGCCGTAGTAGTACGACAGGCTCTCCGTGGCCGTCAGGCCCTCCCAGTTGTACCAGCGGTCGAAGTTGGCGCAGACGGCCTCGGCGTCGAAGGGCGTGCCGTCGTGGAACGTGACGTCGCTCTTGAGCGTGAAGGTGGTCGAGGTGCCGTCCTCCGTGGTCTCCCACGACTCGGCGAGCAGCGGGGCCGGGTCTGCCGTGCCCGGCTCGACGCCGATGAGGCCCTCGAAGATGTTGCGCGAGATGCGGAACGTCTCGCCGTCGGAGGCGAAGGCCGGGTCGAGGCCCGAGGGGTCGCTCGAGGCGGCGAAGGTGAACGTCGAGTCGACGTCGCTGGGCGCCGCGGTGTCGCCACCGGTGTCGCCGCCGTCCTCGCGCTGGCTCTGGACGCAGCCGGTGAGCACGAGCGTCATGGCTGCGCCTCCGGCCAGGCCGGCGAGCAGGCGCCGCTTTGCGGGTGAGATCACGATGCTGGACCTTTCATCAAGGGATTCATCGCACGGGCTCCGCGCTCCGCGTCGAACGTGCGTGAGCACCAACCTAGCCCGCGCAGGGCGCAAACACCGCGCTCGCACAGTCACGATCGCGCAACGACCTGCTCGGGGTGGCTCGCTCCCTCCTCCCTGAGGACGAGAAGGGCGCGGATGCGGTGCGAGCGCGGCACCGTCGGCCTAGCCTGAGCGCATGATCCTCACGGAAGCCGTCCGCCTCGCCCTGCGGTGGTCCCCGACGCTGATCGCCGCGTGCTTCCTCGGCTCGCTGGTGCTCAGCATGCAGATCGACGGGCTCGCAGGGCTCTTCGTGACCCTGCTGATCCTCGGCGGCTTCGCGGTGCTGCCGTGGTGGCCGCGCGCCGCCTTCGCGGCGGTGCTGCTCGGCATCTGGTCGGCGTCGCCCACCGAGCCCGCCCACTCGGGGCTGCTCTTCGCCCTCGGCTTCGGCGCCGCCGCGCTGATCGCGTGGCGCGTGGAGCCGCTGCGGCTGCGGCTGCTCTCCGGGCTGCCGCTCGGGCTCGTCGCCGCGCTCGCCCTGACGTGGCGCAGCACCGTGCAGGTCAGCGAGCAGGGCTGGGGTCAGACCGACGTCAGCACGGTGGCGGGGCCGTGGCTGCTCGCGATGCTCGCGTGGGCCGCGGTCGTCGGCGCGAGGGGCCTCCGCGATGCCCTGCGCGCCGAGTCGGCGAAGCAGCAGGCCGTCGCGCGCACGACGGTCGTCGAGTCGGAGCTGCGCGACGAGCGGCTGCGCGCCGACCTGACCCACGACTTCCACGACGTGATGGCGCACTCCCTGGCCGTGCTCGCCGCCCAGGCCGAGGGGCTGCGCCTGAGCCACGCCGCGCATCCGGAGCGCATCGATCCCGTGCTCACCACCATCAGCGACACCGCGCGCCTGGCGCTGGTCGAGGTGCGCCAGCTGCTCGAGCGGGTCGACGACGACGCGCGGCGGCCGCAGGCGACGAGCACCGACATCCCGAGCCTCGTGGCGCAGGTGCGCTCGGCGGGCCCGACCGTCACCCTGCTCGACGTCGGCGAGCACGGGCGCCTCCCGCGGCTGGGCGACATCGCGGCCTACCGCATCGTGCAGGAGAGCCTCACGAACGCCCTCCGCCACGGCGGCAGCGACATCGACATCGTCGTCAGCCTCACCTGGACGGGGCCGGGGCTCAGCCTCGCCGTCTCCTCCCCCATCGCCGACCGCGCTGCGCTGCAGCCCGCGGGCCGCGGCATCGCCGGCATGCACGAGCGCGCCAGGCTCGCCGGCGGCTCGCTCGAGATCAGCGCCGACGGCGACCGGTTCCTCGTGAGCGGACACCTCCCCTACGCGGCGGATGCGGAGGCAGGCGAACCGGAGTTCCGGAAGGTGAGCGAGGCCCCGACGCCGCCGCTCACGGAGTCGCAGCTGTTCACCCTGCCGGTCGCGACGCAGCCGCGGCCGGAGGACGTCGTGGCACCGTGGATCGTCGCGCGGTGGAGCGCTGAGGCGGAGACCCCTTCGGGTCTCCGCCCCGACCCCAGCGCCGACCCTCGTCCCGAGCGTCGGATCGCAGCAGCAGCGCCGCCGCCGGTGGGCTGGTCGCTGGCGTCCACGGTCGACCTGGGCCCCGCGCTGCCACCCGACGGGCGCATCCGAAACCCCATGGCGCCCGGCGCGGGGCCGCAGTGAGGCTGCCGTGATCAGGCTGCTGCTCGTCGACGACCAGGAGCTCTTCCTGCAGGGGCTCGCGATGATCCTCGAGAGCCAGGAGGGGCTCGAGGTGGTCGGCACGGCGCTCGACGGCGAGCAGGCGATCGCGCGCACGCGCGAGCTGCAGCCAGACGTGGTGCTCATGGACATCCGCATGCCCGTGCTCGACGGCGTGAGCGCCACCGCGGCCATCCGGCGCGAGTCGCCCGAGCCGCCGCCGCACGTGATCGTGCTGACCACCATCCGGCACGACGAGGCGGTGGTGGATGCGCTGCGCGCCGGAGCGAGCGGGTTCCTGCTCAAGGACGCGCGGCCGGAGTTCCTCGTGCAGTCGATCCGCGCGGTCGTCGAGGGCCAGCAGGTGATCGCGCCCGCCGAGACCTTCGATCTGCTGCGGGCGTTTGCGCCGGTGCGGCCGGCGCCCGACGCGTCGATCCTCGCCGAGCTGACGGAGCGGGAGCGCGAGCTCTTCGCGCTCGCGGCGCGGGGGCTCTCGAACGCCGACATCGCGAGGCAGCTGTGGGTGGCGGAGACCACCGTGAAGACGCACATGCGCGCGATCCTCACGAAGCTCGGCGTCGCGAGCCGGGTGCAGCTGATCGCGCTCGCCTACGAGCACCGACTCATCGAGGTGTAGCGCTGCGCGCTGGCTGCCGAAGCGCGCCGGCCGAGTGGCGCGCGGGGGCTCCCGCGCAGCGCGCGGCACCGCGACCGCACGCAGCGGACCCCTTCCGCCGAGCGGGACCCGGTGCACCGGGTCTGCCGTGGCGGAAGGGGTCCGATTCGCTCAGGCGCGGCCGGTGCGGCGCGTCAGCAGTGCTCCGGCGGCCAGCAGCGCGCCAGCCAGCAGCAGCACGGCGAGCGCGGGCTCGCCGCCCGTGCGGGGCAGCTCACCGCCGGCACCGGGTGCGGCGCCGCCGGTCGGTGCGGGTGACGCGTCGTCCGTCGGCGCGGGCTCGCTCGGCGCGGGCTCGCTCGGCGCGGGCTCGCTGGGAGCGGGCTCGCTGGGCGCGGGCGTCTCGGCGAGCGGCGTCGTGGTCAGCGACCAGTTGACGTCGGCGAATTCGGCCGGGTCGATCGTGCCCCGCTCGATCGCGTAGTCGATCAGCAGCTGGCGCAGCTCGAGCAGGCCGTCGTAGACCACCGGGGCGTCCGCCACGTGCGGGTAGCCGGAGCCGCCCGACTGCCGGTAGTTGTTGATGCCCATCACGAAGGTGTCGTCATCGGCGATCGCGCTGCCATCCTCGTGCTGGAAGCGCACGAGGCGCTCCCCGACCGGCTGCGAGATGTCGAAGACGTACTCGATGCCGTCGACGACGTCGTAGGCGTAGTCCGGGATCGGCCGGTTGGCAGCAGGATCGAACGCGCCCGCCACCTCCGCGGTGATCGGCGCGCCGACCTCCTGCTCGATGAAGTAGCGCGCCGACCACTCGAGGTAGTCGCGCAGCTCGGCGCCGGTGAGCTCGACGGCGAGCAGGGTGTTCTCGTAGATGTACAGCGCCGCCATGTCGCGCACCGTCACGGGGCCGGCCTGGAAGACCACATCCCGATTGAACGGGGACGCCTGCGAGATGACGGTCGCGCCCTCGTGCTCGGTGCCGACCAGCGCGTCGCGCACGGTGGCGGTCTGCACCTCGTTGACGAAGTCGAGCAGCGCCGTGTCCTCGAAGCGGCTCGTCGCGCCCGACATCGTCTCGGTGAGCGTGGCGATCTGGGTGTTCACGTAGTCGACCGTCGCCTGGTGCTGCTCCTGCACGGCGGCGACGACGTCGGTGTGCTCGGCCACCTCGCCCGAGGTGGTGAGCTGCTGCCCGGTCGGCGCAGCATCCGCCCAGTCGACCTCGAAGCCGTCGCCCGAGGGCACGAGCGTCAGCTCGACCTGCGAGACGCTGCCGCCCCAGTAGACCGGCTGCGTCACGATCGCGTGGCCGCCGCCCGGCTGCTCGACGATCACCTCGGGGTTGTCCTGGTGCGAGTGGCCGGCGACGACCACGTCGACGCCCGGCACTCTCGCCACAGAGGTGGCGAGGTTCTCCTGGAGCGCTGCCGGGTCGTAGACCTGGGCCTCGGGGTCGAGACCGGTGTGCGCGAGCACCACCACCAGGTCGGCTCCGGCCGCCTCGAGCTCTGGCACGTAGCGCTCGACCGTCTCCACCTGATCCTCGAACTCGAGGATGCCCTCGACGATCGCACGATCCCAGACGCGCACGCCCGGTGCCACGACGCCGATCACACCGACCTGCACGGTCTGCCCGTCGATGGTGCGCTCGACCATGGTCGTCGGCGGCAGCACCGGCTCTGCAGTCGCGGCGTCGACGGCGTTGGCGCCCAGCAGCGGCGCGTCGAGCTGCGCGTCGTAGGTCTCGAGCAGGTCGAGGCCGTAGTTGTACTCGTGGTTGCCGACGACCTGCGCGTCGTAGTCGAGGGCGTTGAAGGCGGCGGCCATCGGATGCGTGTCACCGGTCTCGGTCACCGGCTCGCGCAGGCCCGTCAGGTAGGTCAGCGGGGTGCCCTGGATCGCGTCGCCGTTGTCGAACAGCAGCACCGAGTCGTCGCCGCGCTCCGCGCGGACCTGCTCGATCACGGTGCCTGCGCGGGCGAGCCCCAGCTCCTCACCCGCGGGGTAGGGCGCATTGGCGAAGTAGTCCCAGTTGAGGACGTGCCCGTGGGTGTCGGTGGTGGAGAGGATCGTCAGCTCGACCGGGTCGCCGGGGGCAGCGGCTGCGGCGGTCGCCGGCACGAGGGCGAGCGCCGCTGCTGCGATGGCAGCGGTGATCGCCGGGAGGGTGCGGTTGGGCATGGGGGCCTTTCTCGATGATGCGGGACCGGCGCCCAGGGGCACCTCGTCGAGCCAAGCGGATGCCGCGACCGAGGGTCAAGCGACAGGCGGTGAACATCCGGTGACGCCCGTCGGATGACGCCGGGAACGACAAGAGCCCCGCCGAAGCGGGGCTCTTGGCTGGTTCTCGTGACGCGTGCGCCAGCGGCGCGCGCTCCTCGACCTCGAGGCTTCCGTGCGCAACGCGGCTTCGCCGCATTGCGCACTCCAGGCTCAGATGGTGGTGACGTCCACCGGGATGCCGGGGCCGAAGGTCGTCGAGACGGTGGCCTTCAGCACGTAGCGGCCCTTCGACGACGACGGCTTCAGGCGCACGATCTCGTCGAGCGCGGCCTGGATGTTGTCCGTGAGCTGCTCGGCCGAGAACGACGCCTTGCCGACGATGAAGTGCACGTTCGAGTGCTTGTCGACGCGGAACTCGATGCGGCCGCCCTTGATGTCCGTCACGGCCTGCGCGACGTTCGGCGTGACGGTGCCGGTCTTCGGGTTCGGCATCAGGCCGCGCGGGCCGAGCACCTTGCCGAGACGACCGACCTTGCCCATGAGCTCGGGGCTCGCGACGGCGGCGTCGAAGTTGGTCCAACCGGCGGCCACCTTCTCGATGAGCTCGTCCGAGCCCACCTCGTCGGCACCAGCGGCGATGGCGGCCTCAGCAGCCGGGCCCTGCGCGAAGACGATGACGCGAGCGGTCTTGCCGGTGCCGTGAGGAAGAGAAACGGTACCGCGGACCATCTGGTCGGCCTTGCGGGGGTCGACGCCGAGCTTCAGCGCCACCTCGACGGTCGAGTCGGTCTTCGCCGAACCCGTCTCGCGAGCGAGCATGACGGCGTCAGCGGCCGTGTAGGACGAGTCAGCGTCGATCTTCGCCGCTGCGGCCTTGTAGGCCTTGGACTTCTGTGCCATGTGATCCTCCAGATCAGAGTTCGTGGTGCGCGCCTGGCCGGCGCTCCCACTGGTGAGCCTTCGGCTCGGGTGCTGCGCGAGCGCAGCGAGGGGGTCAGCCCTCGACGGTGATGCCCATGGAGCGGGCCGTGCCGGCGACGATCTTCGCAGCGCCTGCGAGGTCGTTCGCGTTGAGGTCCTGCATCTTCTGCTGCGCGATCTCCTCGACCTGCGCCTGCGTCAGCTTGCCGACCTTCGTCGTGTGCGGGACGCCAGAGCCCTTCTTGACGCCAGCTGCCTTCTTGATGAGCTCAGCGGCCGGCGGGGTCTTGAGCACGAAGTCGAACGAGCGGTCCTCGTAGACGGTGATCTCGACGGGGATGACGTTGCCGCGCTGGTTCTCCGTGGCAGCGTTGTACGCCTTGCAGAACTCCATGATGTTGACGCCGTGCTGGCCGAGCGCCGGACCGACCGGCGGCGCGGGGTTGGCGGCGCCGGCCTGGATCTGCAGCTTGATCAGACCCGTGACCTTCTTCTTGGGTGCCATGTCTCTTCCTTCTTGGTGTGTCGCGGACGCGGGCTCGCCTGTGGAGCCCGGGACCGCATCCAGCCCCTGTCGGGGCTAGAGCTTGCTGACCTGGCCGAAGCCGAGCTCGACAGGAGTCTCGCGCTCGAACAGGCTGACGAGCACGGTGAGCTTGCGGCTCGCCGGCTGGATCTCGGAGATCGTGCCGGGGAAGCCCGCGAACGAGCCCTCGGTGATCGTGATGGTCTCGCCGACCTCGAAGTCGACCTCCACCGTGAGCTGCGCGGGCTTCGCGTCGGGCGTGGCCTTCTGCTGCTCGGCGAGCTGCTCGTCGGCGATCGGCTTCAGCATCGTGAAGGCCTCGTCGAAGCGCAGCGGCGCGGGGTTGTGGGCGTTGCCGACGAAGCCGGTCACGCCAGGCGTGTGGCGGACGACGGACCAGGTGTCCTCGTCGAGGTCCATGCGCACGAGCACGTAGCCCGGCACGCGCACGCGGTTGACGCGCTTGGCCTGGCCGTTCTTGGTCTCGAGCACGTCCTCCGTCGGCACCTGGATCTCGTAGATGCCCTCGACCTGCATGTTCTCGGCGCGCGAGGCGATGTTGGCCTTGACCTTCTTCTCGTAGCCAGCGTACGAGTGGATGACGAACCAGCGACCCGGCTTCATGCGCATCTCGCGCTTGAAGTCCTCGTAGGGGTCGGTCGTCGGCTCGGCCGGCTTCTCCTCGTCGGGGACGAGATCGTCGAGCGCCTTGTTCAGCTCGATGTCGAGGTCGTTGACGTCTGACACGTATCCACCTTCTCCTTCACGTCTCGGATCGGGCTCAGCCAGCGAGGCCGAACAGCGGCAGATCGCCGAACATCCAGCCGACGAACGAGCCGAACACCAGGTCGAGAGCCGAGACGAGGAGCATCATGAAGACCACGAAGACGAGCACGACGAGCGTGTAGCGGATCAGCTCCTTGCGCGTCGGCGTGACGACCTTGCGGAGCTCGACCAGCACTTCCTTGAGGAAGGCGACCAGGCGCGCGAACGGGTTGCGAGAAGCAGCCTCGCGTGAGCGGGGTGCCTCCTCGATCGCGTTCTCAGCCACAGTGACCCTTCGTCCGTTCGGCCCGGCGAATGCCGGAGCCCATCAGGCCCCGGTTCCGGAGCCCTGAGCAGGGCGGACAGGACTCGAACCTGCAACCTGCGGTTTTGGAGACCGCTGCTCTACCAATTGAGCCACCGCCCTGGGCTGGTGGCATCCCACGCGGTCGTGAGCCCGGAGGCACGCAACAGCATGGCGATCGTCAACCACCAAGGGAACAGCATACTTCGACTCGGAGGCCCCTGTCCACTTGGGGCGCGCGTCGCTGGCGCGTCGGGTCGGCCGCACGCCAGCGCGCCGCATCCGCCGCGGCCTAGGCTTGGTGCCGTGAACCGCATCGCCGCGCGCATCGCCGCCATCAACGAATCCGCCACCCTCAAGGTCGACGCGAAGGCCAAGGCCCTCAAGGCCCAGGGTCGCGACGTGATCTCCTATGCCGCGGGCGAGCCCGACTTCGCGACGCCGCCGAACATCGTCGAGGCGGCGCAGCGCGCGCTCGCCGACCCGAAGAACTATCGCTACACCCCCGCTGCGGGCCTGCCGGAGCTGCGCGAGGCCGTGGCGGCGAAGACCCTGCGCGACTCAGGCCTCGAGGTCGCGGCGAGCCAGGTGCTCGTCACGAACGGCGGCAAGCAGTCGGTGTACCAGGCGTTCCAGACGATCCTCGACCCGGGCGACGAGGTGCTCGTGCCCACGCCCTACTGGACCACCTACCCCGAGGCCATCGCCCTCACCGGCGCGACGCAGGTCGACGTCTTCGCGGGCGCCGACCAGGGCTACCTCGTCACCGTCGACCAGCTCGAGGCGGCGCGCACCGAGCGCACGAAGGCGCTGCTCATGGTGAGCCCCTCGAACCCGACGGGCGCCGTGTACCCGGCCGACCACATCCGCGCCATCGCCGAGTGGGCCGAGAGCCACGGGCTGTGGGTCGTGAGCGACGAGATCTATCAGAACCTCACCTACGACGGCGAGCGCGCGCTGTCGATCGTCGAAGCACTGCCGGCGATCGCCGACCGCACGATCCTCGTCAACGGCGTCGCGAAGACCTATGCGATGACCGGCTGGCGCGTGGGCTGGATGGTGGGCCCGGCCGACGTCATCAAGGCGGCGGGCAACCTGCAGTCGCACCTGACGAGCAACGTGAACAACGTGGCGCAGCTCGGCGCTGTCGAGGCGCTCAACGGGCCGCAGGACGCGGTGGCAGAGATGCTGACGGCCTTCGACCGCCGGCGGCAGACGATCGTCGGCGAGCTGTCCAAGATCCCCGGCTTCTCGGTGCCGACGCCGAAGGGCGCCTTCTACGTCTACGCGGATGTGTCGGGGCTGCTGGGGCAGGAGTGGGGCGGGGTCACACCCACATCGAGCCTGGAGCTCGCCGACCTGATGCTCGAGCAGGCCGAGGTCGCGGCAGTGCCGGGCGAGGCGTTCGGGCCGTCGGGGTACCTGCGCTTCTCCTACGCGCTCGGCGACGACGCGCTGCTCGAGGGCGTGCAGCGGCTGCAGCGGCTCTTCGGCGCCTGAGCCGCGCATGCTCGAGGTGCGGGCGGTTCGACGCGACGACCGGTCGGCACTGACGGCCGTCTTCGCGTCGGCGCGCTGACTGAGCGCGACGGCGGCGCCCGCCACCCCACCGATCGGTGGATGCGCGGTGCCGGCAGCGCCGCCAGCCTGGAGGCATGAGCACAGCACCAGCGGTCGTCGTCGACGGCCTCACGAAGCGCTATGGCGATCGCATCGCCGTCGACGGCGTCTCCTTCGAGATCGAGCGCGGCGAGACCTTCGCCCTGCTCGGCCCGAACGGCGCCGGCAAGTCCACCACCGTCGAGATGCTCGAGGGCTTCCGCACCCCGACGAGCGGCAGGGCGCGCGTGCTCGGCGTCGACCCGCGCACGGGCGACCGCGCCTGGCGCAGTCGCATCGGCGTCGTGCTGCAGTCGAGCGGGCAGGCGGGCATGCTGACGGTGCGCGAGATCCTGACGCACTTCGCCCGAGTCTTCCCCCGCGCGCGGGACGTCGACGAGACCATCGCGGCGGTCGGCCTCGGCGAGCACGCGAGGCGCCGCGTCGGCAAGCTGTCGGGCGGCCAGCAGCGGCGCGTCGACGTCGCGCTCGGCATCATCGGTCGCCCGGAGGTCCTCTTCCTCGACGAGCCCACGACCGGTTTCGACCCGCAGGCGCGAAGGCAGTTCTGGGAGCTCATCCGCGCGGTCGCTGCAGACGGCACCACCATCCTGCTCACCACCCACTACCTCGATGAGGCCGAGCAGCTCGCCGACCGCGCCGGCATCATCGCCGGCGGCCGGCTGCTCGCGCTCGACAGCGTCGATCGCATCGGCGGCGCCGAGGCGCGCACGCCGATCGTGCGGTGGGCGGATGCCTCCGGTCACCACGAGGTGCGAACGCTCGAGCCCGCGGCCGTGGTGCGGGCGCTCGCCGGTGAGCCGCGCGAGCTCGAGATCGTGCGGCCGTCGCTCGAGGACGTCTACCTGGAGCTGCTCGCTGCCGCGCCGCCCGGGGACGGCACGGAACCGGATCGACGCGGCGCCCGCTCCCAGGTCGAGGAGGTCGCGGCATGAGTGCCTCCGCCGTCAGCCGGCCGGCCGCACCCGAGGGCATCCGGCCCCGCGGCATCCGCCCATGGCACACCGCGCGATGCGCTGTCGACCGCATCCGGGTCGAGCTGCTGCAGTACGTGCGACGCAGCGACGCGATGGTCTTCACGTTCCTGTTCCCGGTGCTCCTGTTCGTCATCTTCGCGAGCGCGTTCGGCGATCTCGACCCGATGCTCGAGATCGACGGCCAGGTCGTGACGCAGGCGCACACCTACCTGCCCGCCATGCTCGCCGCGGGGGTGTTCCTGACGGGTGTGCAGAACCTCGGCATCGAGATCGCGGTCGAGCGCAACGACGGCACGCTGCAGCGCCTGGCCGCGACGCCGCTGCCGGTGCTCGCCTACTTCATCGGCAAGCTCGGCCAGCTCGTCGTCACCGCGCTCGCGCAGGCGGCGCTGCTGCTGCTCGTGGCGCGGTTCGCGTTCGGCATGGAGCTGCCGAGCGAGCCGGAGCGCTGGCTCACGCTCGCGTCGGTGTTCCTCGCCGCGCTCGTCTGCTTCGCGGCCATCGGCGTCGTGATCGCCCAGATCCCCCGCTCGGTGAGCTCCGCATCCGCCGTCGTCATCCCCGTCGCGCTCGTCCTGCAGTTCATATCCGGCGTCTTCCTCCCCTTCACGCTCCTCCCAGACTGGTTGCAGACCGTCGCCAACCTCTTCCCGCTCGCGTGGGTCGCCCACGGCTTCCGCTCGGCGATGCTGCCCGACATCGCTCGATTCCTCGAGGTCGGCGAGGTGTGGGACCTGCCGATGGTCGCGGTCATGTTGGGCGCTTGGGCGGTCGTGGGTACCGTGATCGCAGCGGCGACGTTCCGCTGGGTGAAGCGCGCGTGACGGCCGCGCGCCGGGAGGAGCGGAGGATGACGGATGCAGCCCTCCGACGCCCACCGGCGGATGATCCGCGGGTGTGGGACGCGTATGTCGGGATCGGTGCGCTCGTGCTCTCGGGCGTCGCGTGCTTCGCCGCACCGACGCCCGCCGCCATCGGCCTCGGTGCCTCGGGCGTGCTGGTCATCGCGGTGGCGTACGCGCTGACGCGGCGCCGGATGGTGGCCGATCGGCCCAGCGCGGCGTTCCAGGTCGTCGCGGTGATCGCTTGCGCCGCCGCCGCCTACGCCTTCGGGCCGCTCGCGAGCGCGCAGGCGCTCGTGGCGCCGCTGCTGTGGATGTCGTCGGGCACGAGCACTCGGCGCGCAGTGGTGACGAACGTCGCGCTGTTCGGCGCTGTGCTCGGCGCCTTCGCGCTGCGGGGCAGCGAGATCGGACTGCTCGCCACGACGCAGGCGCTCAGCCTCGCGTTCAGCCTCGTCATCGGCCTGTGGATCTCGGGCCTGGCGCGCGCGAACGACGAGCGCGAGCGCCTCATCGGCGAGCTCGAGCACGCGCACGCGAGCGTGGCAAGACTGAGCGGCGAGCAGGCGACTGCCGCCGAGCGGGCGCGGATGGCGCGCGATCTGCACGACACCATCGCGCAGGACCTCGCGGCGATCGCGATGCTCGCTCAGCGCTCCCAGCTCGACCGCGAGGCGCTGCGCTCGATCGAGCAGCTCGCGCAGGACTCGCTGGTTCAGGTGCGCGGCATGGCCGCAGCCCACGCTGGAGTCGGACTCGACGATGGGCTGCAGGTCGCGCTCGAGCGGCTCGGCGGGCGGTTCCAGGCCGAGACGGGTGTCGTCGTCGCCGTCGAGGCCGCGCTCGTCCCGCTCCCGGTCGACGTCGAGGTCGCCCTGCTGCGGACGGCGCAGGAGGCGCTCGCGAACGTGCGCAAGCACGCGGCGGCGCGCCGCGTCGAGGTGCGGGTGTCGACGGATGCGTCGGGCACCGTGCTGTCGGTGGCCGACGACGGGCAGGGCTTCGACCGCGCGTCGGTCTCGCGAGGCCTCGGGCTGCAGGGCCTGGACGAGCGCATGGCGCTCGCCGGCGGCAGCCTGGAGATCGAATCCTCGCCGGCGGGCACGACCGTGACCGCACGGCTGGCGGCCGCGCCCGCTGCGACGCAGGGCGGTGGCGCGTGATCCGCGTCGTGGTCGCCGACGACCATCCCGTCGTCCGCGGTGGACTGGTCGCGCTGCTCGCGGAGGCGAGTGACATCGAGGTGGTCGGGCAGGCCGCCGACGGGGATGCGCTCGTGCGCGTCGCGCTCGAGCAGCGGCCCGATGTCGTGCTCACCGATCTGCGCATGCCCGGTGTCGGCGGGGCCGAGGCGACAAGACGGATCCGCGCCGCGCTCGAGGCCACGCACGTGCTCATCCTGACGACCTACGAGACGGATGCCGACATCTTGGCGGCGACCGAGGCCGGAGCCACGGGCTACCTGCTGAAGGCCGCGCCTCCGCTCGAGATCTTCGCCGGCATCCGCGCAGCGGCGAGGGGCGAGCGCGCCATGGCGCCGAGCGTGGCGCGCGCGCTGGCCGAGCGTCAGCGCACCCCTGCGATCGCGCTCTCGGCGCGCGAGCGGGAGGTGCTCGCGCTCATGAAGCAGGGCTCGACGAACGCCGCGATCGGGGCCACCCTCTTCATCGGGGAGGCCACCGTGAAGTCGCACGTGCAGTCGATCTTCTCGAAGCTCGGCGTGCGAGACCGCACGAGCGCGGTCGCGATCGCGCTGCAGCGCGGGCTGCTCTAGCGGTCAGGCGTGGGCGCGGCTCGTTGCGGGGCGCGGCACGCGCCGCAAGCCGGCACGCACGACGCAAGCCCGACAGGCAGGATCCGCGGCCGTGGAAGCGCGGCGGTCCGGAAGCGCACGAGCAGGGATGCGCCGCTTGCGTCGTGCACGCGAGGGCCGCCGGGAGGGCGGCGCGGGAGGGCAGCCGGGAGGGCTGACCGAGAGCGACGAGCAGCCGAGCCGCCCGAATCGGCGGGCCAGGGGCCGGCGGGGGCCCGCCGTCGCTACAGCGGCAGGCCCACGAGCACCGGCTCGGGCACGAGGTGCACGCCGAACTGGTTCTCGACCCTGGCCTGCACGAAGCGCGCGAGCTCTGCGACCTGCTCGCCCGTCGCGCCGCCGCGATTCGTGAGCGCGAGCGTGTGCTTCGACGAGATCGCTGCGCGCGAGCCCGGCAGGCAGAAGCCGCGCCCGATGCCCGAGTGCTCGATGAGCCACGCGGCCGACAGCTTCACCTGCGGCACCGGCCGCTCGAGGGGCGGCAGCGCGTCGGGCTCGGCCTCAGGCCCATCGGCGCTGAGGGGCACCACGACCGTCGAGGGCTGCGGCGACATCGACCAGCGAGGTGCCGCATCCGGAAGCGTCGCCGCGAAGCGCGCCGAGACGATCGGGTTGGTGAAGAACGAGCCGGCGCTCACCGAGTCGGGGTCGTCGGAGAGCACCATGCCCTTCGAGCGCCGCAGCTCGAGCACCGCCGAGCGCAGGTCGTCGAGGGGTACGCGCGTGCCGAGGTCGACGCCGAGGGCGGTCGCGAGCTGCTGGTAGGCGATCGGCTGGCTGCGACCGTCGGCCGAGCGGCGCAGCCGCAGGTCGACCGACAGCACGACGCCCGTCAGCAGCCCGCGCTTGATCGCGGACTCGCGGTAGCCGAGCCGCAGCTCGGCCGCCGGCACCGACCGCACCGCGAGCTCACCGCGCTCGTCGCGCGTCAGCAGCTCGACGCCGAGCAGCGTCGACGCGACCTCCTGCCCGTACGCGCCGATGTTCTGGATCGGCGCCGCACCCACCGAGCCCGGGATCCCGCTGAGGGCCTCAAGCCCCGCGAGGCCCTCGGCGACCGAGTGCGCGACCAGCGCATCCCACCCCTCGCCAGCTTCGACGCGCAGCACGACCGAGTCGTCGGCCGGCGGCTCCTCCCCCGCAGGGCGGTGGGGGCGCTCTGCTGTGGGCAGGGTGCGGATGCCTCGGGTCGCCACGCGCAGGACCGTGCCGTCGAAGGGCTCGGAGGAGGAGACCGTGTTGGAGCCGCCACCGAGCAGCAGCAGCGGCGTGTAGTCGTCGTCGATCGCTTCGGCGTACGCCGCGGCGACCTCGTCGCGGGTGGTGGCCTCGACCCACGTCGCGACCTCGCCGCCCACCCGCATCGTCGTGGCGTCGGCCAGGCGTCGGGGCTCGGCGCTCCCGGGCTGCTCGCTCATCGGGCGGTGGCGACGACGACCTGCGCCTTGCCGAGCACGGTCGACTCGCCGACGGTCACGGTGAGGTCGATGCGGGCAGTGCCCTCGCCGAGCTGGCCGACCTTCGCGACGATGCGCAGCAGCGCTCCCGCCTCGGGGTCGACCACGACGGGGCGCGTGAAGCGCACCTGGTAGTCCAGGATGCGCGCGGGGCCTGCCCAGTCGACGACCGGCTGCACCGCGGCGCCCATCGTGAGCATGCCGTGGGCCAGCACGCCCGGCAGGCCGACGGCCGCGGCGACGTCGTCGCGGTAGTGGATCGCGTTGAAGTCGCCCGAGGCGCCGGCGTAGCGCACGAGCGACTCGCGCGTGAAGGTCAGGTCGCGCTCGGCGACGACCTGGCCGACCTCGAGCTGCTGGAGCTCCTGCTGCTGGCTCATGCCGCCTCCCCCGCGATCACGAGCGACGAGGTGGCCGTGACCACGTGACTGCCCGACGCATCCGTCACCTCGGTCTCGCAGGTCACCATGTCGTTGCCGCCCAGCGAGCGCACGCGCGTGACCGTCAGCTGGGCGGTGAGCTCGTCGCCGGCGACGATGGGCCGCGTGGCGGTGAAGCGCTGGTCGCCGTGCACGATGCGCTCGAGCACGATGCCGGCGCTCGGGTCGTCGAGCAGCTGGTTCCAGGTGAGCTGCTGGATCACGATTGGGAAGGTCGGCGGGGCGATCACGTCGGCGTGGCCGGCAGCGCGCGCGGCCTCGACGTCGTGGTGCTCGGGGTGCAGCGCCTGCACGGCGCGCGCGAACTCGCGCACCTTCTCGCGGCCGACGAGGTAGGGGGCCGTGGGCGGGTACTGCCTGCCCTGGATCTCGGGGTTCACTGGCACCCGCCCAGCCTAGCGAGGGGTGCGGATGCCGGTGGCGGCGGCAACGCGAAGGGCCCGGTCAGCAGACCGGGCCCTCCGTGGCGGTAGCGAGGGCGGGGTTCGAACCCGCGACCTCACGATTATGAGTCGTGCGCTCTCACCAACTGAGCTACCCCGCCAGATGCGCCCACCCAAGCCCGAAGCGTCAAGCAAGCGCGAGCCCCGAGCGAGGATCGAACTCGCGACCCCTTCCTTACCATGGAAGTGCTCTACCGCTGAGCTATCGGGGCGATGCCGTCTAGGCAACCGAACGATCATAGCATTCGGTGGACCACCCACGCACACCAGGAGCGCATCATGCCCGACGTCGTCATCGCAGGAGCAACCGGCTTCATGGGCCGCCACCTCGCCGACGCCATGCGGCGCGACGGCCGCGTCGTCCGCACCATCGGGCGAGGCCCAGGGGCGGATGCGTCGTGGGGCGACGCGGACGGCATCGCACGCGCCGTCGACGGGGCCGGTCTGCTCATCAACCTGGCAGGCAAGCCGGTGCACGCGCGCTACGACGACGCCACGAGGGACGAGATCCTGCGCTCGCGCGTCGAGACCACGCGCGCGCTCGGCGAGGCCGTCGCTCGGGTCGCGGCGCCTCCGGCGGTGTGGATGAACGCGTCGACCGCGACCGCCTACGCGCACACGACCGAGCGGGCGCACACCGAAGCCGACCCGGCGGGCGAGCACGGCTTCTCGGAGGATGTCGCGCGAGCGTGGGAGCGCGAGCTCGTGCGCGCGGATGCGCCCGCGACGCGGAAGGTCGCGCTGCGCACGACGATCGCGCTCGGCCACGACGGCGAGGCGACGCGCCTGCTGTTCCGCCTCGCGCGACTCGGTCTCGGTGGCCCGCAGCTCGACGGGCCGTGGTTCCGGCACGAGCGCTACCGCGGGCTCGCGGCCGATCGCGGCACACCGGAGGCCTCGGCGCCCAGCGCTGGCAGGCCGACGCGCGGCGGGCAGCGCTTCTCGTGGATCCACATCGACGACGTCGTCGGCGCCGTGCGCCACATCGAGGCGACCCCAGAGCTCGCGGGCCCCGTCAACCTCGCCGCTCCGGAGGCGGTCACGAACCGGCAGCTGATGGCGCTGCTGCGCCGCACCGTCGGCATGCCGATCGGCATCCCGGCGCCGCGCTTCGTGCTGGAGCCGGCGATGTGGGCGCTGCGCACCGAGAGCGAGCTGGTGCTGAAGAGCCGCTGGGTCTCTCCCGGCAGGCTGCTCTCGACCGGCTTCGCCTTCCAGCACCCGCGGCTCGACTGGGCGCTGCGCGCCATCTGGGGGCGGATGCGCGCGGGTGCCTAGCCCGCGGCGTAGCCGCGAG
Source organism: Agrococcus sp. Marseille-P2731 (assembly GCF_900117395.1). GTDB lineage: Bacteria > Actinomycetota > Actinomycetes > Actinomycetales > Microbacteriaceae > Agrococcus. Next base: position 416,727 of record NZ_FPEG01000003.1, read on the forward strand.
CACCGAGGGGCGCGACTCGCTCGGCGCAGCGGCGCAGCACGTCGATCGTGTGAGCGACGACCGCGCGCTCCGCGACATCGGGGCGCGCGAGCACGCTCACGATCCGGCCGGTCGGCAGCCCTGCGAGCGGCAGCAGCGCGACGCCGGCGCCGGAGCGGGTGCTGAAGCGCGGCAGCATGCCGATGCCGAGCCCCGCGGCGACGAGCGCCTCGATCAAGCGGTTGTCGCGCACGCGCTGGACGACCGTGAATCGCTCACCCGCCGCATCCTCGATCGCGATGCGCAGGTCGTCGAAGGGGTATCCCTCGGGGACCCCGATCCACCGCTGACCCGCGAGGTCGATGGGCCGCACCGGCTCGGCCGCGGCGAGCTCGTGCTCGGATGGCACCGCGATGTCGATCGGCTCGCGCAGCAGGTCCACCACCTGCAGGCCACGCCACTCGGCCGGCGGTGTCGCTGCCATCCGGTGGCCGATCACCAGGTCGTGGTCGCGCGCGAGCGCTGCGTAGTCCGCCTCCGGGACGTCGTGGTCGTGCACGCGCAGGTCGATGTCGCTGCCGAGCGCCGAGATGAGCGAGGGCAGCAGCACGACACCCGCACTCGGCAGCGCCGCCACGTCGACCCTGCCGCGGATGCCACCGCGATGGACGGCGAGCCGGGCCTCGACGCGAGCGACGACGGCCGAGACCTCGATGGCGCCGGCGGCGAGCAGCCGTCCGGCCTCGGTGAGTCGCACGCCGCGCCCGGCCGACTCGGTGAGCGGCAGACCCAGGTCGCGCTCGAGCGCACGGATGCGCTGCGACACGGCGGAGGGGGTCACGTGCGTCGAGCGTGCCACGGCGGTGAGGCTGCCGCGCTCATCGAGCTCTCGGAGCAGCGCCAGATCCCGGAGTTCCATGAAGCAACGCTACACATACGCTCTTCGACTCTTCGCTTGTGCTGCACGGTATCGACTGCTGTGCTCAGCGCATGACGAATCGTGAACGCCTGCTGGGCTGTCTGGTGGCGGTGCTCTGGGGAGCGAACTTCCTCGCCATCCACCTCTCGCTCGAGCAGTTCCCGCCGTTCTTCCTGGTCGCCCTGCGGTTCGCGCTCATCGCCGTGCCCACCATCCTGCTCGTGCCTCGCCCCGACGTGCCGCTGCGCTGGCTGATCGGCTACGGCCTCGGGTTCGGCACGCTGCAGTTCCTGTTCCTCTACTGGGCGATGGCGTCGGGCATGCCGACCGGCCTCGCCTCGCTCGTGCTGCAGGCATCCGCCCCCTTCACCGTGCTGCTCGGCGCCACGCTGCTGCGGGAGCGCCTCGACCGCGGCCAGGTGGCGGGCATCGTCCTCGCGGCGGCCGGGTTGACGGTCATCGGCGCCCAGCAGCTCGGCGCCGCCGCCCTCGGACCCTTCCTCCTCGCGCTGCTCGCCGCGCTCGGGTGGGCGCTCGGCAACCTCTCGAGCCGCCTCGCGCGCCCCTCGAAGCCGCTGCACATGACGCTGTGGATGTCGGTGGTGCCGGTGCTGCCCATGCTCGCGACCTCGCTGTGGGTCGAGGGGCCGGGCCGCATCGCGCAGTCCTTCGTCGGGCTCGAGCTGCCGCAGGGGCTGCTGGCGATCGCCGGCCTCGCCTACACGATCCTGCTCGGCACCGTCGTGGGCAGCGGCATCTGGACCTGGCTGCTCAGCCGCCACCCCGCCGCGCGCGTCGCCCCGTTCTCCATGCTCGTGCCCGTCGTCGGGCTGCTCACGGCGTGGCTGGTGCTCGGCGAGACCCTCACCGGCATCGAGATCGCGGGCGCCGCCGTGGTCGTGCTCGGCGTGCTGCTCGGCTCGGGCGCACTCCGGCAGCTGCGCCGCCGCGCGTCGATCGATCCTGCCGCAGCGGCGGACCCGACCGCAGTGGCCGCCGCGCCCACGCGCTGAGCGACTCGATCAGCGCGCGCCTCGAGCGCGACGCCAGCCGTCACCGACGCGCTCGACGGCACCCTCGCGCTCGAACGCCTCGAGCCAGCCGAGCATCGGCCAGAACCCCCAGCGCTCGGCGAAGAGGCCGCCGTTGCGCAGGATGTCGTCGAGGTGCTGCCACGGCGGGCTCGAGGTCGGGTGGTACTGGTGGTAGGCGTGGGCACCGCCCACCCACGCGAGCCGTGCTGACGCATCCGCCGACCGCATCGCGAAGTCGGTGTCCTCGGCGCCGTAGCCCACGTATGCCTCGTCGAACCCGCCGATCCGCTGCCACGTGCCGGCGGTGACCGCGAACGACAGCGACCAGAACAGCAGCTGCTGCTCGGGCTCGGCGTCCTGCACCGCACCCTCGGCAGGTGAGGGCCGAGCAGCGTGCGGCGCGGTGAGCGCGGCGAGGTCGGTCGACGGCGTCACGGCGACCGACTCGGGGAGGTAGGTCACCGGACCCGCGAGCAGGCCGTGCGGGCGCGCGCGCAGCGCGTCGTCGTAGCGCGGCAGCAGCTCCTCCCCCGGTACACAGTCGGCGTCGAGGAAGACGAGGCGGTCGCAGCCGAGCTCGATGGCCGTGCGTGCGCCGACGTTGCGGGCGGCCGCGAGCCGCATGCCGCCCGGATCGGGCGGCACGTGCTGCACGTGCGTCGCGGGGACCTCGGCGGGCGGAGCCTCCGCGTCGAGCCAGACCACGATGCGCTCGAGCCCGGTGACGTGCTGCAGCCGCGCCTGCTGCTGCGCGAGGTGCGCGAGCCGCGCCCGCGAGGCGAGCGTGATGGTGGCGATCGTCACGAGGCGCCTCCCGCTGCCACCCGGTCGATGATGGCAGCGGCTCGCTCAGCCGCGCCATCGATGCCCCAGCTGGGCCACCGCGGGTCGAGCGACCGCGCCCGCTCGAGCAGTGCGGGCCAGTCGGCGGTCTCGGAAGGCTCGAGGGCGATCGCGAGGCCGTGCTCCCGCAGCAGCTCGGCGGTGCGGCGCTGCTCGTCGAAGGGGCGGGGGCGCGGCACCACGATCGCGCGCGCCCGCGCAGCGGCGACATCCGCGATCGCGTTCTGCCCCGCCGCGGTCACGACCACCTCGGCCTCGCACAGCGCCTGCCACGGATCGTCGAGCCAGGTGTCGCCGCCCGCGACCTGCCACGCCCATCCAGGGGTGGAGGCGACGGCCGCGTCGAGCATGGCCTCCCACTCCGCGTCGCGCGCACCGCCGCCGAGCGCCAGCACCGTGCCGGCTCGCCGCCCACCCGCCGGCCGGCGGGCTGCGAAGCGCGAGACGCCGCCGACGTGGTGCAGGGCGGATGCGACCGGGCCTGTCGCGGCGGAGGCGGGCCATGGCGCGATGATCGCGTCGGCCAGCCGCCGACCGAGCGCATGGGGCGCATCCTCCCTGTCGCCGGGCTGCGCGAAGAGGGCCACGCGTCGACCCATGAGCCGCGCGAGGACCGTCACCTCGACCGACACGTCGACGACCACTGCGTCGAGCACCGGCGCACGCGCGGCGATCGCCGCCAGGCGCTCCGCGTGGCCCCGGTGCCCGAGCGGCGCCCAGTGCAGCGCGCCGCCCGCGGTCGGCGCGGCGCTCGAGGGTGGGCCATCGCCCTCGTCGGCGTCATCGCGGGGCAGCACCACCCACTCCGTCGCGGGCGGCAAGGACTCGGGGCGCGGCAGCGAGCTGAACGCGACCACCGACGCGTCGACGTGCGGGCGCACGGCCAGGAAGCGCGTCAGGTGCCCCCTGCCGTGGTGGTGGATGTACCAGCCGACGACGCTCACGTGGTGGCCGCCGCGCGGTCGGGCTCCACCGCACCCGCGGCGAGCCGGTGCCGGTAGAGCGCGTCGAGCTGCAGGCCGCGACGGCGGGACGAGAACCGCTCGACGGCGTGCTCGCGGATGCGCTGCCGCTCCGATGCCGAGAGCTGCAGCAGCTCCTCGGCGGCTTCCGCGAGCGCCGCGGTGTCGCCGGCCGGCACGAGCCTCGTGCCCGGTAGCCCCTCGAGCACCTCGGCGATGCCGCCGCGGTCGAAGGCGGCCACCGGCGTGCCGGTCGTGAGCGCCTCGGCGAGCACGAGGCCGAAGGGCTCCTCCCAGCAGGGCGTCACCAGCGCGCAGCCGCTGCTGCCGACGAGGTGCGCGAGGCGTCGCCTGCGCATCGGTCCGAGGTGGCGCACCCCGTCGCCGAGGCGCGGCGCGATGAAGCCATCGAAATACTGCACGTCGCCGACGCGGCCGGCGACCGTGATCGGCCGCCCGAGCGACTGCGCGACGTCGATCGCGAGGTGCGCGCCCTTCTCGGGCACGAGCCGCCCGAACCAGACGAGGCTGCGCCCGCCGGGGCCGAGCGGCCAGGCGTCAGGGTCGACGGCGTTCGGCAGCACCGTCGACTCGACGCCGTGCGCCTGCCACTCCTGCGCGGTGTGGCCGCTCACGGCGACGAACGAGTGCGCGGGGCCTGCGGCATCCGCTGCGGCGACGAGCTCTGGCAGCGGCGGCGTGTGCAGCGTCGTGAGCATGGGGATGCCGTGCTCGGCGGAGCGCGCGATCGGCACCGGGTGGAGGCTGTGGTTGTCGACCAGGTCGTAGGCCGAGGGGTCCGCCGCCAGGTGGTCGAGCACGCCGTCGAGCACGCTGGTCACCTGGTCGAGGTAGCCCTCCGGGTAGGCCTCGTCGGAGGAACGGTCGCCGCCCCACACGACGCTCGGCAGCCGCATCCGCTCTGGTGTGCGATCGAGGAAGTCCGAGCCGCGTGCAGCGATGAGCGTGATCTCGTGCCCGCTCGCGCGCAGCGAGCGCACGCGATCCCAGACCGCCGCCTCGAGGCCGCCGGGGTGGGGCTCGCGGATGGGGTGTCGTGACGGGGCGATGACGAGGATGCGCAGCCGGTCGCGGCGGGTGAGGCGCGTCACCGCCGTGCGCCGGTCTGCGCGACGAGCTCGCGGTAGAGCTCGTGGTGCGCGTGCGCGATGGCCGTGCGCTCCGCGCGGCGGAGGCACGAGCGATCGGCGACGACGCGGCGGCGCGCGGCGGAACGGGGCCGCGTGGCACGCTGCACCGCCTCCAGCACGACGGGCCCTGGGTCGCCGTCCCGCTCGAGGCCGAGGTACGCATCCGGGTGCTGGCCCGCCATCGCGAGCCAGTCGGGTCCGACGACGCTCACGCCGCGGTCGTAGCAGAGCTCGAGCCAGCCCGAGTGCGTGCCGTGGCGGTAGGGCAGCAGCGCGACGTCGAGCGCGTCGATCTCGGCGAGCAGCGCGTCGTCGTCGGGGCGCTCGCGCACGAGCAGCTCGCAGTCGGCGCGGTCGCGCAGCGCCGCAGCGAGCTCGAGCTCGAGGGCGGGGTCGCGCGTCGTGGCGTTCCGCAGCACGCGCCCTGACGCGAGGATCCCCGCCTGGGCGAGGGCGTCGAGCCCGGCGAGCAGGGAGCGCACGGCCGCCAGCGCATCGATGTTGGGGCGGAGGTCGCGCAGGTGCACCCCGATGACGCGGGCGGGCGGGGTGGTGCCTGGCTCGCCCGCGACGTCGTCGCAGGTGGCAGCGAGCGCGCCGCCGGCAGGCAGGAGGGTCGGATGCCCGAGCACGCGCGCCTCGCGGCCCCACGTGCGGCGCACCTCCGCGCCCGCCTGCGGGGTCAGCGTGAGCAGCGCCGCGGCGCGCGAGATCACCAGGTCGAGGTCGCGCCGGTGCGCCGACTGGTCGTCGAGCTGCGGGTTCTGCAGGTCGTGCACCGTGTAGACCAGTGGCTTGCCGAGCGCGTCGAGCGCGTCGAGCGCCGCTGCCAGTCGGCCCTCGGGCAGCGACTCCATGCCGAAGTGCACGTGCACCAGGTCGAACCGGTCGGCGTTCGCGCGGATCCACGCCGCGTCGAGGACGAGCGGTGGCCACCAGCGCTCGGGATGCGCGGGGTCCGGGACGGGATCGGGGAGCACGGCGACGCGGTCGTGCTCGGTCACGGCGACGACGTAGGGATGCACGGCGGGGACCGCAGCCACGCGCACGACTGCGACCTGGTCGGGTGTCTCGATGCGATGCTCCTTCGTCGGCAGGCGGGGGCCCCGGTGGGCGCCGACAGGGGTACAAGGCCGGCCAGGTACGTACACTACTGCTGACAAGCAACCGCTAGCCCGGCGACGCTGACCGCCACGGTCGTCCTCGGCACGAACGCCGGAGGAGCCCCGATGCCGAGCGAGGATGCGGGCCGGCGCGAGCACTACGCCGACCTCTACGCGCCGGTCGAGCACGACGGCCCGCTCGGCATGGTGCTCGGCAACTGCCAGGCCGAGTCGCTGCGGCAGGCGCTCGCAGGCTCCGACGTGCGCTTCCTGCGCATCCCGCCGGTGCACGAGCTCGAGGCGACCGACCTGCCGCACCTCGAGCGCGTGCTCGCCCGGGCGACCGTGGTCGTCGCCCAGCCGATCCGCGACGACTACCGCGGACTGCCGCTCGGCACGCGGCAGCTGCTCGCGGCGGCCCCCGGGGCGCGCTCGGCGGTCGTGCCCGTCATCCGCTTCGCCGGCCTCTACCCGTGGCAGGCGATCGTGCGACCGCCGCACGACCCCTCCGCCAGCCCGCCGATCGTGCCGTACCACGACCTCCGCACCATCGCCGCGGCGGCCGGCGCCGCCCCGAGCGCCCCGCCCTCCGCGGATGCGCTGCGAGAGGTCGCCGCTGCCTCGGTCGCGCAGCTGCGCTCGCGCGAGCGCGCGCACAGCGCCGTGCCGATCTCCGACGCCTTCGCGCATCCGCGCTTCGAGCTCGTACGCACCATCAACCACCCCGGCAACCCCGTGTGGCACGCGCTGGCCGAGCGCGTCCACGAGGCGCTCGGGCTCGGCGGCGCGCCGCACCAGCTCGATCGCCAGCTGCTCGACCGCATCCACGCCCCGCGCGAGGCCGCGGTGATCGACGCCCACGGCCTCGACGACGAGCCCCGCGAGCACTGGATCGTCGACGGCGATCCCGTCGACGACGCGCTCGTGCGGGCCGCGCACCTCGACTGGTACCGGGCGCGCCCGGATGCGCTCCAGGCGGGCATCGACCGGCACGCCGGGACGATGCGGGTGCTCGGGCTGTGACCGCGCTGCCCCTGCTCCTGCACCACGGCGACGCGCAGCACGGCGTCGACCGCTGCGCCCGGGCGCTCGCGGAGGCCGTCCGGGCCATCGACCCCACGGTGCAGCTGCGGCGGGCGGGCGAGATGGCCGGCGCCGCGCGGGTGCACGTGCACTTCACCGACCGCCTCTGGGGCGCGAGCGCCGAGGCGGCGGCCGACGCGATCGAGGCGCTCGCCGCGCAGGCGCAGGTCGCGGTGACGCTGCACGACATCCCGCAGCCCTCCGACGGAGGCACCGCGATGCGACGACGAGCGGATGCGTACCGTCGGGTCGTGGACGCGGCCGGGCTCATCGTGTGCAGCAGCCAGCACGAGCGTGCGCTCCTGCGGGCAGCCACGGGCAGCGACGCGCCCGTCTCGGTGATCCCGCTGCCGGCCGCTCCCCCGCTGCCCCGGCCGAGCGACTGGGCGCCGCGACGCGAGATCGCCGTGCTCGGCTTCTTCTACCCGGGCAAGGGGCACCGAGAAGCTGTCGAGGCCTCCGCCGCGCTCTCGACGCCCGCCCCGGTCACGGCGATCGGGCGCGCGGCCCCGGGCCACGAGGGCGAGCTGGCCGAGCTCGCGCGCGACGCCGGCGCTCGCGGCGTCGCGTTCGCATCCACCGGCTTCGTGCCCGACGGCGCGCTGCTCCAGCGGGCGCGCCAGGCGGCGGTGCCGGTGGTCGCGCACCAGCACGTCTCCGCCTCCGGCTCGCTCAACGACTGGATCGCGGCGGGCCGCCGACCGATCACGATCGCGAACGACTACTTCGCCGAGATGGCGGCGCTGCGGCCCGGCACCGTGCGCCTCGTGCAGCCCGAGGGACTCCGCGACGCGATCGAGGATGCGCTCGGCGACCCGTCGAGCACCTGGCTGCTGCCGGGCGCATCCACCGCACCGCACCTCGACGACGTCGCGGCAGCCCACCTCGAGCTCTGGGCGCGCTGGTGACCGCGCCCTTCGGCCGGCCGCTCGTCGGCAACGACTGGGCAGCGCTCGCCGACGATGCGGCGCCGCCGCGGACCGTCTCCGTCGTCGTGACCCACTTCGACCAGCAGGCGCAGCTCGATCGCACGCTCGGCGCGCTGCGGCGGCAGACGCATCCCAGCGAGCTGCTCGAGATCGTCGTCGCCGACGACGGCTCCCCCTCCGCGCCGCGCGTGCCCGCGGGCGTGGCGCTGGTGCGCCAGGAGGATCGCGGCTTCCGCGCCGCTGCGGCGCGCAACCTCGGGGCTCGGCACAGCTCCGGCGACATCGTCTGCTTCCTCGATGCCGACACGGTGCCCGAGCGCGACTACGTGGCGCAGATGGCCCGGCTGCCGTCCCTCGCCCCCGACGTGGTCGCGGTCGGGCGTCGCCGCCACGCGCTGCTGGAGGGCGCCGGCGACGAGCCGATCGAGATCGCCGGCCCCGCGCTCGAGATCGCAGAGCCCGCCTGGCTGCGAGACGCCTATCGCCGCTCTGGCGACCTGCTCGAGGCCGACGACCGCTCCTACCGCTTCGTCATCAGCGCGGTGCTCGCGTGCAGCCGCTGGCTGCTCGACGAGGTCGGTGGCTTCGACGAGAGCTTCGACACCTATGGCGGCGAGGACTGGGAGTGGGCGCACCGCGCCTGGCTCGAAGGTGCAGCCCTCGCGCACGTGCCGGGCGCCGTCGCATGGCACGACGGGCCCGACTGGGCCGGCCGCGACGAGGCCGACCGGCTGCACCGGAAGAACGCCGAGACGCTGCGCCTGCTGCAGCTGATCGCGGTGCCCGGGGCCGCGCCGCGAGCGCTGCTGGGGCCGCAGGCGGATGCGCTCATTACCCTCCGGACGGCGCCCTCGGTCGCGTCGGCGCTCGTCTGCATCGACAGCGTCCTCGAGGCGCTGCCCGGCGCCCGCGTCATCGCGCCCGCGCACGTGCGCGCAGCGCTCGCGCACGATCCGCGGGTCATCGACGCTTGGCCAGGCAGGACCAGGGTCGCCATCGACCTGCCCTCGCCCCTCCACGTCGACCCGGCCGCGGCCGAGCGACTGCGCGAAGCCCTCGCGGCGGTCGGCAGCGGTGACCTTGGCACGATCGACTTCGGCGCGCGGATGCGGGTCTCGGCGACGCGGGCCCGCGCGCGCGAGCGCCGGTGGGGTCGGCCGACCGGCTGGCGCGCCGAGGAGCGCTCCGCCGAGGGCTTTCGCCCTCTCGGCGACGCCCCCGACCTCGAGGCCTACCTCGGTGGCTGGTGGCAGCCGCCCTCGGCCTGAGGCCCTGCGCGCCCGACGCCGCGCATCCCGAAGTGGCCGCTACTCCGGCGCGGCGGTGTCCTTGCTCCAGGCGGCCGTGAGCGTGGGCGCTGCGGGCTCGCCGTGCGCGAGCGCCGCATCCTGCGAGGCGTTCTCGTCGAGCATCTCGCGCTGCTCCTGCTCCTGCTCGCCCTCGGCGCGCGGCACCTCGACGCCCGGCAGCCCCCACGCGGCGAAGGCCGGCCCGGCGCCGGTCAGGCGCAGACCGCTGGCGCCGAAGACGCTCGCGCCGCCCTCGCCGAAGAGCCGCTCGGGCTCCCCGTCGAGCAGCAGGTCGCCCTCGTCGATCACGACGTCGTAGAAGCCGCGCGCCGCGACGCAGAGCACGCTCGAGCCCTCGGTCTCGCGCACCCAGACCAGTGCCTCCTCGCCCACGTGCAGCCAGCGCATCCCGCCACCCCGCAGGGCAGGCTGCGACGAGCGCAGCGCGAGCAGCTCGCGGTGCAGCGCGATCGAGTCGGCGTGCTCGTCGAGCGACTCCCACGGCATCGGCGTGCGCGAATCCTCGCCGTTCACCCCCGACAGGCCGAGCTCGTCGCCCGCCCAGACCACCGGGATGCCCGGGAGCGACACCGCCATCCCGAGCGCCACCGGCACCGCGCCCGGCAGCGCGTTCGTGACGAAGCGCGGGGTGTCGTGCGTGTCGAGCGCGTTCATGTTGTGCAGGCGGGTGCGCCACGGGATGCCCGCGACGAAGCGCTGGTGCTGCGCATGCAGGTCGAGACCCGAGTAGGAGGGGATCACCGAGCGCGCCATGCCGAGGCCTCCGAAGGCGGCGGAGCCGGGCACCGACAGCCAGCCCCACACCGGCCGCGTGAAGTTCGCGTAGGTCATCGCGCCGTGCCACGCGTCGCCCTGGAAGTCATCGGTCGCGTCGTTCGTCGACTCGCCGAGCAGCAGGGTGTCGGGATTGATCTCGATCATCGTGCGCCGGATGATCTGGCGCACCTCGGCGTTCAGGTCATCGCCCTCGTAGCGGCCCGTCATGTTGGCGACGTCGATGCGCCAGCCGTCGAACGAGTAGGGCGGCCGCAGCCACGTGCCGACCACGGAGTCGGGGCCTTCGATGAAGCGCTGCCGCAGCTCCTGCGAGTTCCAGTTGAGCTTCGGCAGCGAGCCGTGGCCGAGCCACGCGGCATAGGTGCCGCCCTCGTGGAAGTAGTAGAACTCGCGCTCCGGCGCCTGCTCGTCTGCCAGCGCCGCCTGGAACCACGCGTGCGTGTCGCCCGTGTGGTTGCTCGTGAGGTCGCCCATGACCTTGAGGCCACGCGCATGCGCCGCCTCCACGAGCGAGATCAATGCCCCGTCGCCGCCGAGCAGCGGGTCGACGACGTCGAACGTGGATGCGTCGTACCGGTGGTTCGACGCGCCCGGGAACACGGGGGTCAGGTACAGCACCGTCGCGCCCAGCTCGACGAGGTGGTCGAGGTGCGCCTCCACCCCCGGCAGGTCGCCGCCGTAGAGCTGTTCGGAGACGCCCGGGCCGGAACCGATCACCGGCTCGTCCCACTCGGCCGCCAGCGCCCATCCCGGGGTCGGGTGCTGGGCTGCCTGCTCGGAGCGGGCGAACCTGTCGGGGAAGACCTGGTACAGCACCGCGTCCGTCGCCCAGGCAGGCGGCGCCGGGTGCGCGACGAGCGCGAAGTCAGCGTCGTCGCGGGTCTCGATGCGATGCACGCCCTCCTGGTTGATCCACTCGGTGTGGCCGGAGGCGTAGTGCACGAGCCAGCGGTAGCGGTGCAGCGGGTTCGCCACCCGGATCTCGGCCTCCCACCAGTCGTGGGCGCCGGCGGTGCCGATGTGCACGGCCTTGTTGAAGAACGGCTCGCGGTCTGGGTTCGAGCGCACCAGCACCTCGAGCGGCTCGTCGTGCGAGACGGGGATGCGCATGCGCACCTTCACGACGTCGCCGAGGTCGGGCGTCAGGGTCGAGACGTAGAGGGGTGAACCGTCGTGGTGGGGCTGCAGCACGCGACCACGCTAGAGCACGCGAGAGGGCCGGCGCGCAACGACACCGGCCCCCTGTGGGCGAGCTCGGATCAGTGCTCCGAGGCCTTCTCCGAACCGGCGCCGGTGAACGAGCGCACCTCCATCTCGGCCTGCTTCGCGTCGTGGTCGGCCTCCGGCTTCGACAGGAACGTGCCGATGATGCCGAGCAGGAACGCGAGCGGGATCGACACGATGCCGGGGTTCGACAGCGGGAAGATCGCCCAGTCGGCGTCGGGGAACATCGACTTCGGGCCGCCGGAGACGGCCGGCGAGAAGATGATCAGCACGACGCAGGAGATCAGCCCGCCGTACATCGACCACAGCGCCCCGCCCGAGTTGAAGCGACGCCAGAACAGCGAGTAGAGGATGGTGGGCAGGTTGGCGCTGGCCGCGACCGCGAACGCGAGCGCCACCAGGAAGGCGACGTTCTGGTTCTGCGCGACGATGCCGCCGATGATCGCGATCACGCCGATCACCACGACCGTCATGCGCGCGACCCTCACCTCGGCACCCGGCTTCGTGTTGCCCTTCTTGATGATCGAGCCGTAGATGTCGTGCGCGAACGAGGTCGCCGCCGTGATCGCGAGCCCGGCGACGACCGCCAGGATGGTGGCGAACGCGACCGCCGAGATGATCGCCATCAGGATCGGCCCGCCGAGGGCGAGCGCGAGCAGCGGGGCGGCGGCGTTCTCTCCGCCGGGCGCCTCTGCGAGCACCTCGGGCCCGACGAGCGCGCCAGCACCGAAGCCGAGCACGAGCGTGAACAGGTAGAAGATGCCGATCAGCCAGATCGCCCAGACGACGCTGCGCCGCGCCTCCTTGGCCGAGGGCACCGTGTAGAAGCGCATCAGCACGTGCGGCAGGCCAGCCGTGCCGAGGACGAGCGCGAGGCCGAGCGAGATGAAGTCGACGGGGTTCGTGTAGCGCAGGCCCGGTGCCAGGATCGCCTCGCCATCGGGCGAGGCCTCCACTGCCTGTCGCAGCAGCTCGTTGAAGTCGAAGCGCACGACGATCAGCACCATCACCACCATGATCGCGGCGCCCGCGATGAGCAGCACCGCCTTGATGATCTGCACCCAGGTGGTGCCCTTCATGCCGCCGAAGATCACGTAGACGATCATCAGCACGCCGACGACCGCGATCGTGATCGACGTCGCCGCCGGGTCGGTGAAGCCCATCAGCAGGGCCACGAGGCCACCGGCGCCGGCCATCTGCGCGACGAGGTAGAAGAAGCACACCGCGAGCGTCGCGAGCGCCGCCGCCATGCGCACCGGGCGCTGCTTGAGGCGGAAGCTCAGCACGTCGGCCATCGTGAACTTGCCGGTGTTGCGCAGCAGCTCTGCCACGAGCAGCAGCGCGACGAGCCACGCGACGAGGAAGCCGATCGAGTAGAGGAAGCCGTCGTAGCCGGCCACCGCGATCGCGCCGCAGATGCCGAGGAAGCTTGCGGCCGAGAGGTAGTCGCCGGCGATCGCGATGCCGTTCTGCCTGCCGGAGAACGAGCGGCCAGCGGCGTAGAACTCGTTCTCGGTCGCCTTGCGGCGCGAGACGCGGAACACGATCACGAGGGTGACCGCCACGAAGGCGGCGAACACGATCATGTTGATGACCGGGTTGATCTCCTGGCCCATCAGCGCGCACCCCCAGCCAGTGCCTGCTCCATCTCGGCGGCGAGCGGGTCGGCCGCCCGGTCGTAGACGCGATTGGCCCAGCGGCTGTAGAGCATCGTGATCGCGAAGGTCGAGACGAACTGCCCGAGGCCGAACAGCAGCCCGACGGTGAAGTAGCTCTCCCCCAGCCTGGTGGCGAAGAAGTCGGGCGCGAAGCTCGCGACCAGCACGTAGGCGAGGTACCAGGCGAGGAACGCGATCGTCATCGGCAGGATGAACGTCATGAACGTCCTCCGCAGCCTCTGGAACTCCGGGGAGCGCTGCATCGCGATGCTGCGCTCGGCGACGGACGTCGGATCGGCCATGAGCGTCACTCCATTCCCAGGCGCGCCGTTGCGCCTGCTGCGATCGTGCAGTGTCGCGATCCTAGCCGCATCCTCAGGGAAGGCTCAGGAGGACCGCAGGCGAGTGTCGGCGAGCGGCGCGGCGCTCGCCGTCAGAGATCGCGCTGCGGATCGCCGGGCTGGGGCCCCTTGAACCGCACGATGTTCACGATGGCCGTCGCCAGGCCGCCCCACAGGACCAGCATGCTCAGGCCCATCATCACGATGGCTCCGATGGTCATCGGATCACCTCCTCGTCGTGCTCGGGCGCCTCCATCGGCGTCGTCCGCTTCCACTTCGGGATCGACAGCAGCACGCCAGCCACCAGCGCGAGCCCCGCGACGCCCCAGCCGAAGATGCCGAGCATCCAGGCCGGGTAGCCCTCGTAGGGCGTGGTGATCGCAGTGATGAGCTCGAGCACCAGCATCAGGCCGATCAGGATGGGGGTCACCACGGTGATGAGCGCGACCCACCAGCGGCCGAGGCGGATGGATCCGAAGCGGCTCATGTGCTCGGCGAACGCCGGCACCCTGCGGATGCCCCAGGCGACGGCCAGCATCGCGACGAGCGCGGCCAACAGGATGCCGAAGCGGTTGATGAAGTAGTCGGAGATGTCGAGCACCAGGATGCCGCTGGTGGTCGAGAAGAGCAGCACGCTGACGAGCGCGATCGGCACCGTGACGATCAGCGTCGCCTGGACGCGTCCCAGCTCGAGCTTGTCGCGCACGGCCGAGATGACGACCTCCAGGATGCTGACGAGCGAGGTGAAGCCGGCGAGCACGAGCGAGGTGAAGAAGAGGACCCCCAGGAGCGCCCCGAGGGGCGCCTGCGAGATGATCGCCGGGAACGCCACGAACGCGAGCCCGATGCCGCCCGCCACGACGTCCGCGACCTGCGCGCCGGATGCCTGGGCGAGGAAGCCGAGCGCCCCGAAGACGCCGATGCCCGCGAGGAGCTCGAATCCGGAGTTCGCGAAGCCGACGACGAAGGCCGAGCCCGTCATGTCGATCTTCCGGCCCACGTAGGAGGCGTAGGTGATCATGATGCCGAAGCCGACCGACAGCGAGAAGAAGATCTGGCCGAAGGCGCTCGCCCAGACCGCCGGGTCCGCGAGCGCCGCCCAGTTCGGGGCGAAGAGGGTCTGCAGCCCCTCGACCGCGCCCGGCAGCGTGAGCGCCTGGATCACGAGCGCTCCGAACGCGACGAGCAGCACGGGGATGAAGATCACAGCGGTGGCGCCGATGCCCCGCTGCACGCCGAGCGCCATGACGACGATCGCCACCAACCAGATGAGCACCATGGGGATGAGCACGGCAGGCACGAAGTCGAGCGTGATCGTGTTGTCGGCTGCGTGCAGGAAGTCGCGGAAGAAGAACGCCTCGGGGTCGTCACCCCAGGCCTGGGTGAAGGAGAAGCCGACGTACTGCGTCGACCAGGCGAGGATCGCGGCGTAGTACACGGCGATGACCACGCAGATCGCCACCTGCCACCAGCCGATGAACTCGAGGCGCCGAGACAGGCGCGCGAACGACAGCGGCGCAGAGCCCCGCTGCGAGTGCCCGATGGCGTAGTCGAGCAGCAGCAGCGGGATGCCCGCCACCAGCAGCGCGATCAGGTAGGGCAGGATGAACGCCCCGCCACCGCCCTCGTACGCGACGTAGGGGAATCGCCAGATGTTGCCGAGCCCGACCGCGGAGCCGATCGCCGCCATGATGAACACGGTCTTGTTCGAGAATCGACCGCGGTCGATCGGGGCCTTGATCGCTGTCATGGCAGCGCTCCTTCTTCGCAGGTGCAGTGCGGGTCGCCCCACCCTGCCACTTCAGCACTCCCGCCGCTACTTCACGGCGCCCGCCGTCAGCCCTCCGACGATGTACTTCTGCAGGTAGAGGAACAGCGCGACGACCGGGATCGCAGCCAGCACGGCACCAGCCGCGAACACGGCGTAATTGGTGTTCGTCTCCTCACTGACGTAGCGGAAGAGCCCGACCGCCAGGGTCAGCTTCTCGGGGCTCGTCAGCAGCGTCGACGAGATCACGAACTCGCTCGTCGTGCCGATGAACGACAGCAGCGCGACGACGGCGAGGATCGGCGCGACCAGTCGCAGGATGATCGTGAAGAAGATGCGCGCGTGGCCTGCGCCGTCGAGCTTCGCCGCCTCGTCGATCGACGTCGGCACGGTGTTGAAGAAGCCGTACATCAGGTAGGTGTTCACGCCGAGCGCGCCACCGAGGTAGACGAGGATGAGGCCCGTGAGCGAGTTCAGCCCGATCGCCGGGAAGATCTGGTCGATGCCGCGCATCAGGATGTAGATCGCGACGACCGCGAGCAGCTGCGGGAACATCTGCACGAGGATCAGGCTCAGCAGCCCGACGCGACGGCCGAAGAAGCGCATGCGGGAGAAGGAGTAGGCGGCGAGCGCCCCGAGGAAGACCGTGCCCACGGAGGTGATGACGCCGACGATCATCGTGTTGAAGAACCACGCGGCGTAGGGGCGACGCTCGTCGCTCAGGAGCGTCGAGTAGTTCTCGAGCGAGATCGAGCGGAAGAGGTCGTTCGAGCCGGTGAGGGTGCCGCCCGGGTTGAGGGAGGCGCTCAGCACGTAGACGATCGGGAACAGCGCGAAGATGACGACCGCGATGCCGATGAGGTGACGCCAGCCGAGGGTGCGAGCCCACTTGCCGAACGACATGCGCGGATGCGGCGCGGGCTTGCGCGGCTGCTCCTCCGAGGGCTCGGAGATCGCTGCGGGGTCGATCTGGATGCTCATCAGTGCAGATCCTCCAGTGCCTTGGTCTGCCGGAACGAGATCGCGGAGACGGTGGCGACGATGATGAAGATGATGATCGCGAGCGCCGAGGCGAGGCCGTAGTCGCGCCCCTCACCGCCGGCGAACGCGGTCTTGTAGACGAGGGTGATGAGCAGGTCGGTGTGGCCCACGTTCTCGCTCACGCCTGCGATGCGCGGGCCGCCGCGCGTCAGCATGTAGATGATGTTGAAGTTGTTGAAGTTGAACGCGAACGACGAGATCAGCAGCGGCGCGATCGAGACGAGCAGCAGCGGGAACTTGATCAGGCGGAACACCTGCCAGGGCCGGGCGCCGTCGACCGTCGCAGCTTCGGTGAGCTCGTCGGGGATCGACTGCAGCGCACCCATGCACACGAGGAACATGTACGGGAACCCGAGCCAGACGTTGACGAGGATCACGGAGAACTTCGCAAGCCACGGATCGGTGAGCCACGGCACGTTCGCGCCGCCGAGCAGCACGTTGTTGATGAAGCCGAACTCGGTGTTGTAGAGCCCCAGCCAGACGAGGGCCGAGAGGAAGGAGGGGAAGGCGTAGGGCATGATCGCCAGCACGCGATAGATCTTGCGGGAGCGCATCCGCGGATCGTTGAGCGTGACGGCGAGGAAGAGCCCGAGCACGAAGGACAACCCCACCGAGATGGCGGCGAAGGCGAAGGTCCAGATCGTGACGCCGATGAGCGCGCTGCCGAACTGCTGGTTCTCGAACGGGTACAGGAAGTTCTCGAAGCCGACGAGGATGCGCCAGCCGGTGCCGAGCGCCTGGCCGTCCTCCGATTCGAACAGCCCGTTGCCCAGGTCGCGGTAGACCGTGCCGGTCGCGTCATCCGTCATGGTGCCGGCGTCGGCATCCCAGACGTAGCTCGACTGGAAGACGAAGGCCTGCGTGGCGTTGCTGGTGCGCAGGAAGCCATCGGCCAGGTCGTCGGAGAGCGGCACCTGCAGCTCGGCGATCTCCTGCTGCCGCTGGAGGATCGTCTGCAGGTCGAGCGAGGTCCAGCCGTCGACGGCGACGGCGCGGTCGCCATCGAGCGTGACGGCGGCGGGGTCAGCGGGCTCCAGCCCGTCATCCGCGGTGCCGACGAGCACGGTGCCGTCGGGCGCGGTCGCGAGCAGGCCGAGCCCGGTCAGCGACTCGACGACCTGCACGTCGTAGACGGGCGAGCCCTCGATGCGCTGGGTGTTCTGCGACACGATCGCGCGGATCGCGTCGTCCTTCGTCGAGTTGTGGCCGTCGCCGTAGTTCGTGAAGGCGATGTAGCAGGAGTAGACGATGACGAAGACCTGGAAGATCGCCAGGAAGATCAGGCCGGGCGTGAGGTACTTCGCCGGCAGCATCCCCGGCGAGAGGTAGACGACGTTGACCAGCAGCGTCGCGAGCACGACGACGGCGAGCACCGTCCAGTTCTCCTGGAAGAACAGGATGGTCATCGCGAACACGGCGATGGCGTCGACGATTGCGAGCATGGCGATCTTCGCGACCAGCACCCTCATGCTCGGAGGCTGGTGCTGGATGCCTCGCTTCGGCGCGCGGCGGCGCTGGGCGAGGTGGGGGGACGTCGTCGTCACTCGTGCTCCTGGGTGGGGTGGAAACCGGGGCGACGGCCGGCCGAGGTGCACTCGGCCGGCCGTCGCAACAGGGTGTCAGCCGTCGATCGTCGACTGGATCGAGGCGGCAAGGTCTGCCCACGCGGCAGCCGGGTCAGCCGTCTGACCACTGATGATCTGTGCCTGGACGGCACCCCAGTCAGCCCAGACAGCATCCATCTCGGGGATGTTGGGCATCGGGACGCCCTCGGCGCCAACCTCGCCGAACGCGGCGACGGTCTCGTTCGACTGCGCTGCGTCGAACGCGGCCGTCAGGGCCGGGGCACGGTCGCCGGCCTCGTAGATGGCCGTCTGCGCCTCTTCGCTCGCGATGTAGTCCGTGAGGAACTGCGTCGCGACGATCGGGTTCTGGCTGTACGCCGACAGGAAGAAGCCCTGCACGCCGACGAACGGCGTTGCCGGCAGGTCACCAGCGGCGGGGATCGGGTCGATCGCGTACTCGATGCCCGCGTCGTCGAACTGCTCGAGGCTCCAGGGGCCGGTGATCGTGAACGGGCTGGCGCCGGAGGCGAACTGCTCCTTGGCGATGTCCTGCGAGATGTTCAGGTTCAGCACCCCGGTCTCGCCCCACGCCGCGAGCGCCTCAGCGAACTCGAGGTTGCCCTCGTTGCCCATCTGGAGGTCATCGGCGTTGTAGGAGCCGTCCTCGTTGACGCCGAAGATCGGGCCACCGAACGAGGCCTGCAGCGGGTACAGGTGGTAGGGGTCGGCCGCGTTCGGGTCGAGCCCGATCAGCACGGGGTACTCGGCGTCGCCAGCCTCGACCGCTGCCTCGCCGACCTGCACGAGCTCATCCCACGTGGCGGGAGCCTCCGGGGCGAGCGCGGTGTTGCGCACCAGGGCGATGCTCTCGATCGAGACGGGCACGCCGTAGACGGAGCCGCCGTTGCTCATCGCCTCGATCGCGACCTCCTGGAAGTCGCCGACGGCGTCTCCGAGCTCGATCGGCTCCGCGACGCCGTTCTGCACGAGCTTGCCGATCGCGTCGTGCGGGCCGAGCACGATGTCAGGCCCGTCGCCCGACGGCGCCTGGGTGATGAAGTCGGCGGCGAGCGTGTTGAACTCCTTGATGATGACCTCGACCGTGGTGCCCGTCGCGTCCTCGAACTCGGCGATCACCGGCTCGAGCGCCGAGGCGCGGTTCTCGTCCATCCAGACGACGAGCGAGCCGCCTCCGGCGGCCTGGGTCTCGGCCGGTCCGCTCTCGGACGGCGCAGGGGTCCCTCCGCCGGAGCACGCCGCGAGCGTGAGCGCGAGCGCTCCGACCCCGGCGGCCTTCATGAGGCTGCTTCGCTTCATGGTGCCTTCTTTCGTTTGTTGGGCTCCGCGGCCGACGGCCATCGTCGGCTGGGCCGAGCACAGCGTGGCGGAGCGCACGACCCCGCGCAAGTCGGTGGCGCGTGGCGACTGCGATCGTTGATGATTCGTTACCTTCGACGCCTCAGCCCTCGCGCACGTGCCGTTCGCCGGCGCGTCGTAGCCTTGATGGATGCATCCCGAATCCACGCGATCCATCCCGAACCAGACTCCGCCCGGCGACGAGTGGTGGCGCTCCGCCGTCATCTACCAGATCTATCCGCGATCGTTCGCCGACGCCAACGGCGACGGCATCGGCGACCTCCAGGGCATCGCGGCACGCCTGCCGCACATCGCCGAGCTCGGCGCCGACGCCGTCTGGCTGAGCCCCTTCTACCGCTCGCCGCAGAAGGACGCCGGCTACGACGTCGCCGATTACTGCGACGTCGACCCGCTCTTCGGCACGCTCGACGACTTCGACCGGATGCTGACGACGGCCCACGGCCTGGGCCTCCGCGTGATCGTCGACCTGGTGCCGAACCACTCCTCGGACCAGCACCCCTGGTTCCAGGAGGCGCTGACCGCCGGGCCGGGCAGCGAGGCGCGCTCGCGCTACATCTTCCGCGACGGCAAGGGTGAGGACGGCGAGCTGCCGCCCAACAACTGGCAGAGCGTCTTCGGCGGCCCGGCCTGGACCCGCGTGCCGGACGGCCAGTGGTACCTGCACCTGTTCGACTCCTCACAGCCCGACTTCGACTGGGATCACCCGGCGGTCGGCGACATGTTCGTCGACGTGCTGCGATTCTGGCTCGACCGCGGCGTGGACGGGTTCCGCGTCGACGTCGCGCACGGCAACGCGAAGGCGCCGGGCCTCCCCGACGTCGACGAGGTGCTGCTCGCCGCCGGTTCGATGGAGTCGCCGTACTTCGGCCAGGAGCACGTGCACGAGATCTACCGTCGCTGGCGCGCGGTGCTGGAGGAGTACGAGGGCGACCGCGTGCTCTGCGCCGAGGCCTGGGTGAGCCCGCTCGAGAAGATGGCGCGCTTCGTGCGCCCCGACGAGATGCACCAGGCGTTCAACTTCGTCTACCTCGAGACCCCGTGGAGCGCGCCCAAGCTGCGCACGGCGATCGACGAGTCGATCGAGGCCTTCGGTGCTGTCGGCGCTCCCCCGACCTGGGTGCTCTCGAACCACGACACCATCCGCCACCGCACGCGCCTCGCGCTGGTGCCGCCGCCGGCGCACGGCGTGGGCATCGGCCCGACCTCCGCGTCGAAGGCCGACTCGACGGTGTCGCTCCGGCGTGGTCGCGCGGCGACCGCGCTCATGCTCGCGCTGCCCGGCGGCGCCTACCTCTACCAGGGCGAGGAGCTCGGGCTCCCCGAGGTCACGGCCATCGAGGCAGACCAGCGCCAGGACCCCACCTTCATCCGCACGCAGGGCGAGCTCTGGGGCCGCGACGGCTGCCGCGTGCCGATCCCGTGGGAGGCCGACGCCGTCGGCTACGGCTTCAACACGACCGGCGAGAGCTGGCTGCCGCAGCCACCCGAGTGGGCTGCGCTCGCTCGGGATGCGCAGGTCGGCGTGGCCGACTCGACGCTCGAGATGTACCGGCAGGCGCTGCGCGTGCGGCGCGAGCTGTCGCTCGGCACCGGCACCCTGGAGTGGCTCGACGTGGGCCCGACGGCGCTCGCCTTCCGCAACGGCCCGCTGACCGTGGTGGCGAACCTCGGCCACGACGCGATCGATGTCCCGCGCGGCGAGATCGTGCTGGCCTCGTCGCCGCTCGACTCCGCGTCGCTGTCGGCTGACGAGGTCGTCTGGGTGCGCACCAGCTAGGCACGCACCGCGAACGCAGAAGCCCCGCCGAGCGATCGGCGGGGCTTCTTGCTGCTCCCGGAGGATGCATCCCGCGGAAGGGGCATCGCGCGGTGGCGAAGCGGTCTAGCGGTACTCGAGGTTCATCTCGCGCGTCTGCAGCCACAGCATCGGGTCGAACGAGACGTACTCGGAGTTCTTGAGCTCGAGGTGCAGGTGCGGGCCCGTCGAGCGGCCCGAGTTGCCGACCTGGCCGATGACGTCGGTGATGTCGACGACCTGGCCGACCTCGACCTGGATCGAGCCGGGCATCATGTGCGCGTACCACGACTGCACGAACTGGCCGTCGATGTTGTGGTCGATGAAGACCGCGTAGCCGCCACCGCCGGGGTTGTTGCCCTGCCACACGGCCGAGACCACGCCGTTGGCGATGGGGCGGATGTCGGTGCCGAGGCCCGGCGTGAGGTCGCTGCCACCGTGGAAGCCGCCCGGCCGGTAGCCGAACTGGCTCGACATCGGCACCTGGTCGAGGCTCGGGAACGGCGTCTGCACGAAACCGGTCTCGAGCATGCTCCACACCTGCGGGAAGGCGGCGTCGCCCGTGTAGGACGGGCCTGCGGTCTCGCCGTCGGCGACCGACTGGTAGGCCGCGCGCTCGCCCCCGGACATCCGCGCCGCCGCCATCTGGTCGTTGACCGTGACGTCGTCGCGCGAGAAGTAGGTGGTGGTCTCCGACGAGACGCTCTCGAGCGTCTGCACGTCGTGGATCTGCGCGACCTCCGGGTCGATCCCGATGGCCGGCTGCACGGCCTGCGCCGGCAGCGAGGTGACGACGACGAGCGAGCCGATGAACAGCAGCGCCGCGCCCGCCGAGATCTTCTGCGCGAGGCGGCGGGTGCTGCCTGCCTTGCGGGTGGGAGGGGCGACGGGCGCGGGGTGGACGACGCGCGGCGAGAAGGGGCGGGCCGGTCGCACCGAGGGCGTCGCGGTGCCGCCGTTGCCGAGCGACGGAGCGTCGACCGTGATGATCGGAGCGGTGAACGTCGGCTCGGCGATGGTGACCGAGATCTCCTGCGCGACGCGCGTCGCGGCCTCGCGCATGGCGCGGCGGCTGGTGTAGATCGGGGCGGAGCCCTCGACGACCGTGACGCGAGCAGCGGTGCGCGCCTCGTTGGCCGTCACCGCGATCGCCGCAGCGGCGCGCTCGCGCTCGCGCAGCTCACGGCGGGTCGGGGCCAGCTGTTCCTCGGGTCGACCAGCGTCCACAGCAGACGAGCGAAGTGCTCGTCGGGTGGGATGCGTCACGCTTCGGCCGTCCTGGAGGTCTGTGGGTCTGGGGTTGCTCTGCACTCAGCTGAACGCGCGCCGCGCGTTGCCTTCGTGCAAGCATTGCGCGCGGGTGCGGCGTGCAATTCCACCGGCATCGATAGTGGCATGAACCTGGGAAGCGCCGCAACGACGTGCCGAGTGCATGTGCACTGCGTCGTTCAACGGTCAAATATAACGGATTGGTAACGACCTGGCAAGAGGTCAGACTTCGTGCGGGTGCAGGGGCGCGAGCAGCTCCATCAGCCCGGCGGCCAGGTCGGGCGCCGCTGCGAGCAGGAAGTCGGAGCTCGCTGGCGCGCCGTCCCACCCCAGCACCGCGCCGCCCGCCTCTTCGACCAGCAGGGCGCCGGCGGCCATGTCCCACGGCTGCAGGCCTCGCTCGAAGTAGGCGTTGAGGCTGCCGCTCGCGACCGAGGCGAGATCGAGCGCCGCCGATCCGATCCGGCGGATGTCGCGCACCGACCCGATGAGGCCCTGCACCACGGCGGCCTGCCGCACGCGGCGCTCGGCGCTGTACCCGAAGCCCGTGCCGATAAGCGCGATCTCGGCGGGCACCGCATCCGCCACCCGGATCTCGCGACCGTCCCTCCGGGCGCCGCCGCCGCGCTGCGCCTCGAAGAGCTCGCCGGTGGCGGCGTTGACGACCGCACCGGCGATGGCCCGCCACGTGCGCGGGTCGGGGTCGCCCTCAACGAGCGCGATCGAGACGGCGTAGGCGGGGATGCCGTAGAAGTAGTTGACGGTGCCGTCGATCGGGTCGATGACCCAGGTGAGACCGGAGGTGCCGGTGACGCTCGTGCCCTCCTCGCCGAGGATGCCGTCGTCGGGGCGGGCGGCGCGGATGCGGTCGACCACCAGGCGCTCGACCTCGCGGTCTGCCTCGGTCACGATGTCCTCGAGGCTGGACTTGCTGGCCGCGACGGTGACGCCGACATCGCGGCGCTGCTTGGCGAGGGTGGCGGCGTCGACGGCCATGCCGACGAGCAGGTCGTGGAGCTCGCTCATGCCTCGAACCTACCGTCGGGCGCCTCTGGGCGACGACCGCCGGAGTCGTCGAGCAGGTCGCTCGCCATGTATGCTGGTCGGCGGCCTTGCACGGCCAATGGCGAGTTACCCAAGTGGCCAAAGGGATCTGACTGTAAATCAGCTGGTGTATGCCTTCGGGGGTTCGAATCCCTCACTCGCCACGCTCCGAAGCCCCGTCCACGCGACGGGGCTTCGTCGCCTCCCGGGGAGCTCGGCCCGCGCCGGTGCACTGGCGGACTGGATCACTGCAGCTGGGCTGCCAACCGATCGCGCAGCGCTGCCGCAGCATCCGTCCAGCCTGTCGAGTCGTGGCCGGGCGGCACGAACGCGAGGGTCGTCCAGAGCAGCAGCACCGGCCACCACTGCCGCTCCGCAGCTGTCAGCCCGGCCACTGACTCGTAGCCCTGGAGCAGCGCCTTGTGGGTGTCGCTGCCGACCGGTCCCCAGTGGTGGAACCGCGTGCCGAGCAGCACCGCCGTTCGCGCCAGCTCGACGATCCGGTCGTCGATGCGCGCATCCTCGAAGTCGAGGAAGGCTGCGATCCCATCTTCGGAGCAGAGCACGTTGGCGGCGCGAACATCGCCGTGGACGAGCTGCGTGCTGAGCCCCGGAGTGGCGAGGCTGCGGCATCGCTCGAGCAGCGCGACCGCCACGGGATCGAGGTGCCCGGGCGCTGCGTCGAGCCATCCGGCCAGCCGTGCGGGCAACGGAGCCGGCTCGTCGCCGAACGCGGACGTCACGGCTCGTGCGTCGCGGAGCTCAGCGTGGAGCAGCGCGAGGGCGCGCCCGGCGGCGACGACCTGCGCTGGGTCTTCGGCGTCGAGCAGCCGGCCGGCGACTTCGTGCTGCAGCCCCATGGAGACCCCCTCGGTCTCGACCTGCAGCGAGCCATCCGCGGCAGGCACAGGTGCCGACACCGGCACGCCACGAGCGGCGAGCCAGTGCACCAGCGCCGCGAGAGCGCGCAACCGCTCGAACCGTTCATCCGCGCCAGTCCACTTCAGGACCATCCTGGATCGGCCGACGCGCACCCAGGCCAGCGCATTGCGATCGCTCATCACGACGCGCTCGCAGACATCGACGTCGATCCCCCAGTGCCTCCGCAGCATCGCGCGCACCCACTCCGCGACATCCGCCGCCGACTCGAAGCCGAACCTGCGCTCCAGCACGCGCGCGGGATCGTGCGCCTCCCACAGCATCTCCAGCGCCGGGCGCTCCTGTGCATCCATGCTGCGATCCTGCCTCAGCACCCGCCAAGACGCCTGCCGTGGTCGCTCGCCCCACAGCGGCTGAGAGCGACCGGCACGGCGGTGCGTAGGATCGGGGCATGGCAGATTCCTCGTTCGATGTGGTCAGCAAGGTCGACAAGATGGAGGCGGAGAACGCCGTCAACCAGGCGCGCAAGGAGGTCGAGCAGCGCTACGACTTCAAGGGCGTCGGTGCGGATGTCTCCTGGAGCGGCGACAAGGTGCTGCTCAAGGCGTCCTCCGAGGAGCGCGTGAAGGCCGTGCTCGACGTCGTGCAGTCGAAGTTCATCAAGCGCGGCATCGAGCTGAAGATGCTCGACCAGGGCGACCCCTACCCCTCCGGCAAGGAGTTCCGCATCGAGATCGCGCTGAAGGACGGCATCTCGACCGAGGACGCGAAGAAGGTGACGAAGCTCATCCGCGAGCAGGGGCCGAAGACGGTCAAGACGCAGATCCAGGGCGACGAGGTGCGCGTCACCTCGAAGAGCCGCGACGACCTGCAGTCGACGATCGCGCTCCTCAAGGGCGGCGACTTCGACATCGACCTGCAGTTCATCAACTTCCGCTGACGCGCTTCCAGTGGAGGTGACGCTCACCCAGGCGCTCACCTGGCTCTTCTTCGCGATCGACATCGCGCTGCGCCTGCTGGCGCTCGTCGTGGTGCCCTACAACCGCCGACCCGCCTCCGCGATCGCGTGGCTGCTCATCATCATGATCCAGCCGATCGCCGGTTGGATCGTCTTCGGCGTGCTCGGCAACACCCGCCTGCCGCGCGGCCGGCGCAAGAAGATGGCGGCCATCCAGGAGCTGATCCGCGAGAGCACGCTGAGCGTCGAGGACTCCCCCGCCGTCACCGAGCGACCCGACTGGCTCCCGGGCGTGCTGGAGCTGAACCGCGGCCTCTCGTCGATGCCGCACGTCGGCCCGACGAAGGCTCTCGTCATCGACGAGTTCGACGACCAGCTCGCCGCGATGGCCCGCCGGATCGACGAGGCGACCCGCTTCGTGCACGTCGAGTTCTACCTCATCGTCGCCTCGAAGCGCACCGAGGTGTTCTTCGACGCCCTCGAGCGCGCGGCCGCCCGCGGCGTCACCGTGCGCGTGCTCGTCGACCACCTCACGAGCATCCGCTACCCGCGCCGCAAGCAGACGGTCGCCCGCCTGCGGGCGATGGGCGCAGAACTGCGGGACATGGTGCCGCTGCGCCCGTGGCGCGGCGAGTGGCAGCGACCCGACCTGCGCAATCACCGCAAGCTCGTCGTCATCGACGGCGACGTGGGCTTCACCGGCTCGCTCAACCTCGTCGACCCCTCCTACCTCTGGCGCAAGAACATCCGCCGCGGGCTCCAGTGGCGCGACTCCTGGGTCGAGCTCGAGGGACCCTCGGTCGTCGCGCTCGACGTGCTCTTCTGGTCGGACTGGTGGGCCGAGACCAACGAGCTCGTGGAGCTCGCCAGCCGAGCCCGCGCCACCGATGGCGATCTCAACGCCTCCGTCGTGCCCTCGGGCCCGGGCTTCGAGGGCGAGATCAACCTGCGCATCTTCCTCGAGCTCGTGCACGCGGCAGAGCGCCGCATCACGATCGTGAGCCCCTACTTCGTGCCCGACGAGGCCATGCGCTACGCCATCACCTCGGCGGCGATGCGCGGCATCGAGGTGGAGCTGTTCGCGAGCGAGGTCGGCGATCAGTTCTGGACCTACCACGCGCAGCGCAGCTACTACGAGGAGCTGCTGCGAGCGGGTGTGAAGATCACGCTCTTCGCCAAGCCGACGGTGCTGCACTCGAAGTTCATGACCTTCGACGACCGCGTCTCGGTCATCGGCTCCTCGAACATCGACATGCGCTCGTTCGGCCTGAACTTCGAGGTGTCGATGCTCATCGAGGGCGCCTCGATGGTCGATCAGCTGCAGGCGACGGTGGATGCGTACCGGCGGCAGTCGACGGAGCTGACGCTCGAGGCGTGGATGGCCAGGCCGCGCATCGCCCAGGCCTTCGACAGCATCGCGCGCCTCACCTCTGCGCTGCAGTAGCCGCCGTCAGGTGAGCAGCATCGCGAGGGCGACGGCCAGCGCGAAGCCGATGACGACGATGCGCAGCAGCCAGCTCGGCACGCGGCGCGAGAGCCAGCCGCCCAGCAGACCGCCGAGCAGCGAGGCGCCCAGCATGATCGCGACGACGCCCCAGTGGATGAGCGGCGAGAACGCCAGGATGATCGCTCCGGTGCCGTTGATGACGGCGGCCATGATGTTCTTGAGGGCGTTGTGGTGCTGCAGGGTGTCGTGGATGACGAGGCCGAGCAGCGCGAGCATCATGATGCCGATGCCGGCACCGAAGTAGCAGCCGTAGGCGCCGATGAGCACGAAGGCGGCCTTGGCGGGCCAGCCGCCGGTGTGGTCTCGTGACGCGAGCGCCTCCGGCGCGCGCTCCTCGACCGGCGGGGCGGCGAGCGCCTCCGGCGCGCGCTCCTCGACCGGCGGGGCGGTGTCAGCGGCGGAGCGGTTGAGGCGCTTCGTGAGGGCTGGCTGGATCGCGAAGAGCGCGGCCGCCAGCAGCACGAGCCACGGCACGATCTCGGTGAACGCGGCCGAGGGCGTCACGAGCAGCAGCACCGCACCGATCACGCCGCCGATCGCCGCGAAGGGCGCGTTGACGACGAAGCGCCGGCGCTGGCGGCGCAGCTCGTCTCGGTAGCTCCAGGCACCGCCGAGCGTGCCGAACAGCAGGCCGATCGACGACGTCATGTTGGCAGCGAGCGGGCTCATGCCTGCGGCGAGCATCGCCGGGAAGGTGATGAGGGTGCCGCCGCCGGCCGCCGCGTTGATGGCGCCGGCGCCGACCGCCGCGAGGGCGATCAGGAGGTAGCCGGTCAGGTCCATGCTGGGTCTCGTGACGCGTGCGCCTGCGGCGCGCGCTCCTCGACCGGCAGGGGAGTCACTGCTGGCGCGAGACCGCGATCATCTCGTCGCGCGGCACCACCTTGACGCGAGCGCGCCCGTGCGGCTCGCCGAGCGACATCTCGTGCTCGTCGAGGCGGATCCAGCCGTCGATGTCCGTCCACGCGACCCCGCGCTCCTCGAGCAGCCGCGGCACGGCCTGCTCGTCGTAGGCCTCTGGCGTCCACCACGAGTGCTCGTCGCCGAGCAGCTGCTCGATGGTCTCCTTGGCATCCGACTTCGTGTGGCCGATCAGGCCCACCGGTCCGCGCTTGATCCAGCCGGTCGCGTACATCCCGGGCATGGGCCGGGTGCCGTCCTGCACCCGCCCGGCGATGTTCGGGATCACGCCCCGCAGCTCGTCGAAGGGCACGCCCGGCAGCGGCGACGAGAAGTAGCCGACGGCGCGGTAGACGGCCTGCACGGGGATGTCGCGCAGCTCGCCGGTCGACTCCAGACCGTGCTCGCCCGGCTTCGTGCGCTCGACGCGCAGGGCCGCGACCCTGCCGTCCTCGCCGAGCACCGCATCCGGCTTCGACCAGAAGTGCAGGTGCAGCCGGCGCGACGCCGAGCCCGTCTCGCGCTGCCGCCACTGGTCGAGCACGCGCGAGATCACGAGGATCTGCTTGTTCTGCTTCAGGGTCTCCTCGTCGGGGTCGACCCCGAAGTCGTCGTCGTGGAGGATCATGTCGACGTCGCGCAGCTCGCCGAGCTCGCGCAGCTCGAGCGGCGTGAACTTCACGTGCAGCGGGCCGCGGCGGCCGAACACGTGCACGTCGGTGACGGGGGATGCCTCGAGGCCGTCGACGACGTTGGCGGGCACCTCGGTGGGCAGCAGGTCCTCGGGGTGCTTCACCAGCATGCGGGCGACGTCGAGCGCGACGTTGCCGTTGCCGATGACCGCGATCTCGCGCGCCTCGAGCGGCCACTCGCGCGGCACGTCGGGATGGCCGTCGTACCAGGAGACGAAGTCGGCGGCACCGTAGGAGCCCGCGAGGTCGATGCCGGGGATGTCGAGCGGGGCGTCCTTCGTGGCGCCGGTCGCGAAGATCACGCCGTGGTACAGCCGCTCGAGGTCGTCGACCGTGATGTCCTCGCCGAAGCGCACGTTGCCGAACAGCCGCACGACGCCCGCCTCGAGCACCTCGCGGAGGGCCGCGATGATGCCCTTGATGCGCGGGTGATCGGGTGCGACGCCGTAGCGCACCAGGCCGTAGGGGGCAGGCAGCTGCTCGAACAGGTCGATGAAGACGTCGCGGCCGGTGTCTGCGGCCGACTTCTTGAGGATGTCGGCGGCGTAGATGCCGGCGGGGCCGGCGCCGACCACGGCGATGCGGAGCGGTTCGCTCACGGTTCTCCTTCAGCGAGGGGCGGCAGCGCCGCGGGGGTTTCAGCGGGTTGCGGTCTTAGCGGGTGCGAGCCACGACGTGCTCGGCGAAGGCCTCGAGGCCGCGGCGCACCGTGCCGGCCGGCAACGGCCGCAGCGCCTCGAGCGCCCTGCGCTGGAAGCGCTCAGCCTCGGCGATCGACTCGCGGACGACCTCGTGGGTCGCGAGCTCGGCGATCGCGGCAGCCAGGTCGGCGTCGTCCGCGGGCGACTCGAGGCGGGCGCGCAGCGCCACGGATGCCGCATCGTCGCGCTTCGCCAGCAGCAGCACCGGCAGCGTCCGCACGCCGGCGCGCACGTCGTTGCCCTGATCCTTGCCCGTCGCCGGGTCGGCGGAGAGGTCGATGACGTCGTCCACCAGCTGGAACGCGACGCCGATGCGCTCCCCGAACTCGCGGAGCGGCTGGCGCAGGGCCTGATCGGCGCCACTGACGACGATGCCGAGCTCAGCGGCGGCGGCGATGAGCGAGCCCGTCTTGTCGCTGAGCACCTGCAGGTAGTGCGCGACGGGATCGGCCTCGCCCGGGCCGAGCGTCTCGTGCAGCTGGCCGAGGCAGAGCCGCTCGAAGGTGCGCGCCTGCAGCTCGGCAACCTCGCCGCCGAGCGGGGCCGACACGGCGCCGGCGCGGGCGAAGAGCAGGTCGCCCGCGAGGATCGCGACCGAGTTGCTCCACACGACGTGGGCCGCGGGCACCCCGCGACGGGTGTCGGCCTCGTCCATGACGTCGTCGTGGTACAGGCTCGCGAGATGCGTGATCTCGACGACCTGGGCGGCCGCGAGCACATCGTCGTCGATGCCCCTGCCAAGGTGCGCGGCGAGCAGGAGGAGCAGCGGCCTGGCGCGCTTGCCGCCAGCCTCGTTCAGGTACCGCGTCACCGCATCCGCCACCGGATCGGCGATCTGCAGGTGCGCAGCCAGGAGCGTCTCGAGCCGCTCGAGGCCCGACTCGACGGCGTCGACGACGCGCTTGTCCGCGGGCATCGCGAAGCGCGCCCCGCGCAGCCCGAAGGCCGAGGTGACCGAGGCCATCAGGCGTCCTGCTCCTCCGGCTGGGCGTGGCGGGCGAGGCGCATGGCGCTCGTGATCTCGGTGGGCTTGCGGCCGCGGTGCAGCGCGACGACACCCATCGTGAGGTTGCGGTGCGCGACGCGCGTGAAGCCGGCCGTGCGGATCCACTGGGACAGCGTCTGCTGGTCGGGCCATGCCTGGATCGACTCGACCAGGTAGCGGTAGGACTCGGGGTTGCTGCTGGCAGCCTTCGCGAAGCCGGGCAGTGCCGTGCGCATGTAGAACTCGTACCCCTTGCGCACGACGTTCACGGGGGGCTGCGAGAACTCGCAGACGACGAGGCGGCCGCCCGGCTTCAGCACGCGGAGGAACTCGCTGAGCGCCGCGCGCGGGTGCTGCACGTTGCGCAGGCCGAAGGAGATGGTCACGGCTTCGAAGGTGTCCGCCTCGAACGGCAGCTCCTCGGCTGAGCCGTGCACGAACTCGATGTCGGGGTGCCTGCGCCGGCCCTCGTCGATCATGCCCTGGCTGAGGTCGAGCGCGGTGACGAGCGCCCCGGCCTTCGCCATCGGCGCGGCGGATGCCCCGGTGCCGGCGGCGACGTCCAGGATCCGCTCCCCCGCCTGCGGCCGCACGGCGCGCTGCATGTGGATGCGCCAGAGCTTGTCGTTGCCGCCCGACATCAGGGAGTTCAGCAGGTCGTAGCGCTTGGCCGTCGCGTCGAACATGCCCGCAACCTCGTCCGGGTCCTTCTGCATGTCTGCTCGGCTCACCCCTCCATCCTAGGCTCCCGCGCGTGCGCGCTCCCCGGGTGCTCGCGTCGACGCCGAGGGAGGGCGCCTCGGCGTAGGCTTGGAGCATGCCAGGCCTGCGGGTGCGCTCCGAGCGCGCGGAGCTCGGGCGCCTGCTGGAGCACGCGGATCCGCGGTTCCCGCTCGCCGTCCGACGCGGCGCCGACGGCATCGTCGGGCGCGGCGAGGCCCTGCGGCTCGAGTTCCACGGCGCCTCTCGATTCACCGAGGCGGCGGATGCGTGGCGCGCGGTCGCGCGCGCGGCCACGGTCGAGGATCCGGTCGGGGTGCCCGGCACCGGCCTGATCGCCTTCGGCGCCTTCGCCTTCGACGACCGGTCGAGCGCGACGAGCGTGCTGATCGTGCCGCAGGTCGTGGTCGGCCGCCGGGGCGATGACGAGTGGATCACCTGGATCGGCGACGAGGGCCGTCTGCACCCGACCGCGGTCGACGAGGTGCGCGTCGAGCTCGCGGACGGCGCGATCGACGGCGAGCGCTACCGCGCCGTCGTGGCCGAGGCGACCGAGCGCATCCGTGCCGGTGCTGCCGAGAAGGTGGTCGTCGCCCGTGATCGCGTCGGGCAGCTGCCGGAGGGCGGCGACGTGCGCTCGGTGGCCGTCGGCCTCGTGCAGCGCTACCCCGATGCCGTGACCTACGCCGTCGACGGGCTGATCGGCGCGAGTCCCGAGACGCTGATCGCCGCGCACCGCGGGCACTTCTTCTCGCGGGTGCTCGCCGGCACCGCTGCTCGCGGCGCCACCCCCGCGCTCGACGCGGAGATCGCAGAATCGCTCGCCTCCGGAGACAAGGACCTGCGCGAGCACCGCTACGCAGCCGACTCGGCGATGGCGGTGCTGCGCGACCTCGCTCCGGACGCGCGCGCGTCGGAGCCGTTCCCGCTGCGGCTGCCGAACCTCTGGCACCTCGCGACCGACATCACCGGCACCCTCGGCGACCGATCGACGCTCGACGTGCTCGCGCTGCTGCACCCGACTGCCGCGGTGGCCGGCACGCCGCGCGCCGCGTCGCTCGCGATCATCCGCGAGCTCGAGGGCGTCGACAGGGGCCGCTACGCGGGTCCGGTCGGATGGATCGACCAGCAGGGCGGTGGCGAGTGGGTGATCGCGCTGCGCGGCGCCGACATCGCGGCCGACGGCTCGATCCGAGCGTTCGCCGGTGCCGGCATCGTCGCGGGCAGCGATCCCGACGCCGAGCTCGCCGAGACGGCCGTGAAGCTGCGGCCGATCACCGACGCGCTCGCCGACCCGCTGCCCTGAGCAGCGGACGAGCTGCGCGCCGCTCCTCGCGCTACATCGCCTGCTTGTCGAGCTTGGCCTTCTTGGCACCCTTCGACTGCTTGCCGCTCTTGGGCTTCTTGCGCTCCTTGGCCTGCTTGTCGCCCTTGCGCCGCTCGTCGGCCTTCCGCTTCTTGCCGCCCTTGGCCTTCTTGCGCTTGCCGGTCTGCTTGCCCTGCTCCGACGGCGCAGCCGCGTCATCGGGCGCTGGCTCCTCGCCGGCCTCCGGCAACGTCACGTCGCCCGTCGCCAGCAGCCGCTCGCGCTCGACCTCCACGTCGAAGTCCGCCGTCGGCCACTGCGGATCGACCGCCTCGAGCGCCTCGAGCAGCAGCTCGCGCACGGCGAGCCGCGCGTACCACTTGCGGTCGGCGGGCACGACGTGCCACGGGGCGCCGACGCGGGCCGTGCGGTTGATGGCGACCTGGTAGGCCTCCATGTAGTCGTCCCAGCGCTCGCGCTCGTCGACGTCGCCCGGGTTGTACTTCCAGTGCTTGTCGGGCCGGTCGATGCGCTCCAGCAGCCGCGAGCCCTGCTCGGCGCGCGAGATGTGCAGCATGACCTTGACGAGCCGGATGCCGCGCTCCGCGACCTCGCGCTCGAACTCGACGATGCGGCCGTAGCGCTCCTGGATCTCATCTGCCGGCGAGAGCTGCCGCACGCGATGGATCAGCACGTCCTCGTAGTGCGAGCGGTCGAAGACCCCGATCATGCCGGGCTGCGGCAGCGCCTGCTCGATGCGCCAGAGGAAGTCGCGCTTGCGCTCCGCGGCGGTCGGCGCCTTGAACGAGGTGATCGCGACGCCCTGCGGGTCGACCTGCCCGATGACGTGGCGCATGATGCCGCCCTTGCCAGAGGTGTCCATGCCCTGCACCATCAGCAGCACCGCATCCTGCGCCCCTGCGCGGCTCGCGGCGAAGAGCCGCTCCTGCAGCTCGGCCAGCCGCTCGACGCCCTCGGCGAGCGCCACCTGGCCCGCGAGCTTGTCGCCCGTGAAGCCGGGCGTGGATGCGGGATCCAGCTCCGCCAGCCGGATCGAGCGGGTGATGCGGAGAGCGTCGGTGATCTCGGTCATGCGCCGAGACTACTGCTGTGGCGCTCCGCGCTTGCCCCGGCCTCGGCCGGCGCCCCGATCGGCCTTGCTGCGCTTGGCCCTGCCGCGCTCGCCCCTGCCTTGCTTGGCGGCGCGTCGTCGCTCGGCCCTCGGCTCCGCGGTGCGCTCGCCCACCTGCACGCCCGGGCCGATCGCCCGGCCGATGCGGCCGTCGCGCGCGGGCTCGAGCTTGTTCGAGATGAACTTGCTCACCCAGTGCAGCTTCGGATCGGGATCGATGAGCAGCGTCTTCACCGCCAGCGTGGCCGGCAGCGCCAGCAGCGCGCCGACCGGTCCGAGCGCGAACGCCCAGACCAGCAGCGACAGGAAGGAGGTCGCGGGCGTGACGCCCACGGCGTCGCCCGCCACCTTGGGCTGGATCAGCGACTGCATGACGAAGTTGATGACGCTGAAGAGGATGGCCGTGAGCAGGGCGTTGAGCGGCCCGTTCGCGAGCAGCGCCATCAGCGTCGGCGGGATGACCCCGAGCACGAAGCCGACGTTCGGGATGTAGTTCGTGACGAACGCGAAGACCGCCCAGACGAGCGCGAGCGGCACGCCGAGCGCGGTGAGCGCGACGAAGTCGAGCACCGACACGATCAGGCCGAAGATCGTCGCGACCACCCAGTAGCGCTGCACGCCGGCCGCGAAGTGGTCGATGCCGCGCACGATGCCCGGGTTGGAGGCGGCGATGCGCTTGATGCGCTCCGGCAGCCCCATCGAATCCCAGCAGAGGAAGAAGATGACGACGAACAGCGTCGCGAGGAACGCGAGCGCCACACCGGCGTCGGAGGCCACCATCCCGACCGCGCTGGCGATGGCGCTCGGGCTGAAGGCGTTCTGCAGCTGCTGCAGCGCCTCGTCCTGCGAGATGCCGAGCGACTCGAGCCACACGAGCGTGTCGCGATACATGCGGTTGAACTCGGCCGAGTAGCCCGGCAGCTCGACGACGAGCGACTGCACGGACCAGTAGATGGACCACAGCAGCGCGATCAGGAAGGCGTAGACCGTCAGCAGCGACGCGAGCGCTGCCAGCACCTTGGGCGTGCCGATGCGCAGCAGCCACTGCTGCAGCGGCATCACCGCGATCACGAGGTTGAAGCCGAGGAAGACGGGCGCGACGAACGTGCTCACCTGGCTGAGCAGGATCAACACGGCGATCACCGCGATGATCGACAGCAGCACGATGAGGGTGCGCGGCAGCATCCAGCGCTGCGCGTCCTCCGCCGTCATCTGCGGCACCGGAGGCGGAGCAGGGGTGCGACGCTGCCACGGCCAGCGCATCAGCGGCCGCGCTCTCGATCGGCGGGCGGCGCGGCGGCCGGCCGCCCGCGGAACCCGTCCATGCCCTCGTTGACGCCCAGCGCATCCGCCACCCAGTCGCCGACCGCGGTCGGCAGCGCCTTGATCGCCGGCACCAGTCGCACGAGCGGCGGCAGGGCCAGCAGCGCTCGGCGCGACTCGATCGCGCCGAGGATCTGCGTGGCGACGCGCGCCTGCGACAGGATCGGCAGCAGCGCGGGCACCCGCGTCGTGACGCCCTCGAACATGCCGGTGTCGATGTAGTAGGGCGCCACGGTGAGCGCCGTGATGGGTGACCCCTGCTTGCGCAGCTCGGCGCGCAGCGACTCCATGAACCCGACGGCGGCGAACTTGCTGGCTGCGTAGTCGGTCTGCCCGGCGACGCCGATGAAGCCCGCCGCGCTCGCGACCGTGACGATGCGACCCCTGCCGGCGTCGCGCATCGCCGGCAGCAGCGCGCGCGTGACGAGCATGGGCGCGATCGCGTTGACGCGCATCGTCAGGT
Organism: Agrococcus sp. Marseille-P2731; assembly: GCF_900117395.1. Classification (GTDB taxonomy): domain Bacteria; phylum Actinomycetota; class Actinomycetes; order Actinomycetales; family Microbacteriaceae; genus Agrococcus. The sequence continues at coordinate 451,465 of NZ_FPEG01000003.1, forward strand.
CGATCTGCGCGGCCGTCAGCTCGGTGAGCGGCTTGCCGGAGACCACGCCCGCGTTGTTCACGAGCACGTCGACGGGGCCGAGCATGAGGGTCTCGGCGGCGGCGAGCTCGATCGCGTCGGCGTCGGCGAGGTCGACGACCACGACGGTGCCGCGGCCGCCGGCGCCGTGCACCTCGCTGGAGACGCGGCGCGCTGCCGCCTCGTCGCGATCCCAGATGACGACGTGCGCGCCCTTGCGGGCTGCCCCGAGCGCGACGAGCCTGCCGATGCCGCTCGCGGCTCCGGTGATGACCATGGTCGTCCCCGCGTCGATGCGGGTCGCGGCCACCCCGTCAGCGCTGCGCATCCGGCGCTCCCTCCACCTCGGCCTCCAACACGGCTTCGATGATGCCCGGTCGAGACTGCGAGAGCGCCCGGCGCAGGCCCGCCCGATCGGTGACGCGCTCGTAGGGCCAGCCGTAGGCGGCGGCGAGGTGCTCGAGATCGATGTCGTGGGGGGTGCGCTGCACGCGCTCGAAGTCGCCCGGGTGCGCGCTGGCCGCCACCTCGAGCAGCGTGAAGAGGCTGCCGCCGCGGTCGTTGCCGACGACGATCTGCAGCCGCGGCCGCTCCTCCCCCGGCGGCACGTGGAGCCCGCCCGCGTCGTGCAGCAGCGCGAGGTCGCCGATCAGGAGCCGGGTGAGGCCGGGCGAGCCCGAGCGCGCGTGCGCGATGGCGATGCCGGATGCGGTGCTGACGGTGCCGTCGATGCCCGCGAGCCCGCGGTTGGCCCTCGCGGTGACGGCCTTCGGCCCCGCGACGTCGTCGAGCTCGCGGATGAGCCGCGAGGCGGCGACGACCAGCCGGTCGTGCGGCCAGGTGCGATCCCAGACCTGCGCGACGAGCTCGCGCCGGGTGATGGGCGTGCGCCCCTCGGCAAGCTCGGCGCGTGCGTAGTCTGCCCTGGTCAGGTCGGAGTCGGGCGCGGTCTCGCGATCGCGCTCCGCGGCGATCGCACGACCGGCGCTCACCCAGCGCTGCGTCCAGGCGCGGCCGGCGGTCTCGGTCTCCTCCGTCAGCTCCTCCACGACGACCCGGCCGCTCAGCACCGTCGAGCGGCCCGTGCCGCGCACGTTGTCCTGGTGCGCGCGGCCGATCGTGACGACCTCGACGTCGGGGCGGCGGATGAGCCCGGTCACGGCCCGAGACAGGGTCGGGTGGCCGAGCACCACGACGCGGCGCACCTCGCCGCCCAGCTGCCCGATGACCTCGCGCGCGTGCTGCACCAGCGAGGGGCCGAAGCGGGCGCGCGAGGTGGGCTCGGCGATGAGCGGCGCACCGAGGATCTCGGCGACGTCGACAGCGCTCTCGCCCGCGTCGGCGCCCGCGATCACGACCGTGCCATCGGCGGGCAGCAGCGCCGCGGTCGACATCGGCGGGCGCTCGACGCGCTCGACCGGCTCTCCGATCGCGGGCTCGCCGCCCGAGAGCGGCTCGCGGAAGGCGATGTTCAGCTGCACCGGGCCGGGCTCGGTGTGCCCGGCGTGCTCGGGCTCCCGCCAGCCCAGGGCGCTCCGCACCGCCATGACCGCGTCGCCCTCTGGGTCGTGCAGCGCATCCGCCCCCACGTCGAGCACGATGCGCGCGCCCTCGCCGAAGATGCCTGGCTGGCGCGTCGTCTGGTTCGCGCGCACCCCCTGCAGCTCGGCCGGCCGGTCGGCGGTGATGGCGATGACGGGCACGTCGCTGTGGTGCGCCTCGAGCATCGCCGGGTGGAGGTTGGCGAGCGCGGTGCCGCTCGTGACGACGATGGCGGCGGGCATGCCGGTCTCGCGCGCGAGGCCGAGCGCGAGGAAGGCGGCGCTGCGCTCGTCGATGCGCACGTGCAGGTCGAGCAGCCCGTCGCGGGATGCGCGGGCGGCGGCGAGCGCGATCGCCTGCGAGCGCGAGCCCGGGCAGACGATCAGGTCGGTCACTCCGGCCGCGGCGAGCGCTGCGACCAGCCGGTCGGCATACGCTGCGGCCGACAGGCTCTCAGGCACGCGCGGAATCGCCGTCGTCAGGAGCGCGGTGCTCCTGGCCGTCGGTGTCATCCTCGGGGGCCGCATCTGCGTCGTGCGACGTCGACCGCTTCGGCTTCGGCGACGGGCCCTCGGGGGCAGCAGGAACCGCCCCCTCTGCAGGGCCGGCCGTCGCCTCAGGCTCGCCGGCGATCGGCTCGTCGGCGGCCGCGGTGCGCTCTGCCTCCGGGACGCCGGTGAAGTCCTCGTCGTCGAGCGCGGCCAGCTGCGCCTCGAGCTCGGCGATGCGGCGGTCGGCCTCCTCGTCGCTCACGTCGCTCGAGCGCGTGAACGAGGGGTCGTCGTCAGGAGCGAAGGGGCGTGCGGAGGACCGCGGCCCCTTGCCCCACGCGAGCCAGCCGATCGAGCCGAACACCGGCAGCACCACGATCAGCACGACCCACAGCACGCGGTTCAGGCGGCGGATGCGGCGATCGTCGGTGACCGTCAGGTCGACGAGCGCGTAGACCGTGACCACTAGGGCCAGGATCCCGCCAATGATGAGCCACCGCATGTCACCCAGGGTAGGCCCCTTCGCTATGGGCCGCTCATAGACTTGACGCATGTCCCCCTCCCTGCGCTACCTCGTCGTGCGCGCCCTGCTGTTCGTCGTGCCCTTCGCCGTGCTGATGATCGCGCGCGTGCCGTGGGTGCTGTCGCTGCTCGTCGCGCTCGCGTTCGCGTTCGCCGCCTCGATCGTGTTCTTCGGCCGCCTGCGCGCCGAGGCGGCAGCCGACCTGCAGCGGATGCGCGACGGGCGCAAGCGCGCGGATGCGGCGCCCGACGATGGCGACGTCGAGGACGCGATGCTGCGCGACGACGACCTGCGCGACAGCCAGGACGACGACGGGACCGGGCCGGACGCATCCGCCCGCCCCTGAGGGCCGCGCGCGCTCGTGCCGGGCGCTACGGGACGCTGACGAAGCCCGCCGGGCCACCCCAGATGGCCACGGCGAGTCCGACGCCGTAGAGCAGCGCCGTCATGCCGGTGAGGCCGAGCGCCGTGATGAGGTCGCGCGGCGTGCGCGCGAGCGCGACGATCACCATCGCGGGGCCGGCGAGCAGCAGCACCGCGAAGACCATGACGCCGTAGGCGAGCGCGTAGGCGAACAACCAGAGGATCACGAAGGGCACGAGCATCAGGGCGATGTAGAGCGCCTTCGACGGCCGTCGCCCGATGATCGTCGCGAGGCTGCGCTTGCCCGCAGCGCGGTCGGTCTCGATGTCGCGCAGGTTGTTGCACAGCATGAGCGCCGCCGAGATCGCACCGATCGCGATGCCGAGCGCGATGGAGTCCTCGGTGGCGCGGCCGATGATCGCGTAGGTCGTGCCGACGACGGCGACGGGCCCGAAGAACAGGAACGCCATCAGCTCGCCGAGCGCGTAGTAGCCGTAGGGGCGCTTGCCGCCCGTGTACGTCCACGCCGCGACGATGCAGACGACGCCGACGAGCAGCAGCCACCAGCGGCCGGAGAGCACGACGACCAGGATGCCCGCGAGCGCACCCGCCGCGAGGAACGCGATCGCGACGTCGCGCACCGTCCGCGCGGCTGCCTTGCCCGCGCCGACCAGCCTGCCGGGGCCGACGCGCACCGCATCCGTGCCCTTGACCCCGTCGGAGTAGTCGTTGGCGAAGTTCACGCCGATCTGCAGGAAGACGGCGAGCGCGAGGCACGCGAGCGCGATGCCCAGGTGGTAGCCCTCGGCGTTGAAGGCAGCAGCCGTGCCGAGCGCGACGGGCGCGATCGCCATGCCGAGGGTGCGCGGGCGGGCGGCGGCGATCCAGTCGCGCCACGTCGCGGGCGAGGGCGTCTCGCCGCGCTCCTGCGCTCGCCTCGCCGGATTGCCGGACCGGGGCTGGATGCCCGATCGGGCCTGCTTGCCTGAGCTCTGCTGCGCCATCCCCTCGATGGTATTCCCCGCCGGGGTCAGCCGAAGAAGCCGCGGCGCCTGCGCTCCTGCGTGCGGCTGGCGACGAGCCGCGCCAGGCGCTTGCGGTCGGGCTTGCCGGATGCGGTGGTCGGCATCACCGAGACCGTCACCAGGTGGTTGGGCCGGGCGGGCTTGCCGAGGGCGTTCGCGACCGCCGACCGGATCTCGGCGAGGGAGGGCTTGAGGGTCGTCACGACCGCCGGCACCTCGCCCCACTCTGCGTGCGGTGCTGCGACGACGACCGCGTCGGGCGCGAACACCTGCACGACGTGCTCGACGGCGGCGAGCGAGACCTTGATGCCGCCTGAGTTGATGACGTCGTCGATGCGGCCCGAGACCTGCAGCGTGCCGCCGATCAGCGAGCCCGCGTCGCCCGTCTTGTACCAGCGGGTGCCGATCGCGTCGGCGTGGAAGCGCTGCGCGGTGAGCTCCGCATCCTCGTAGCCGTCGGCCAGCTGCGGCCCGGCGATCTCGATCTGGTCGGTCAGGCGCACCTTCACGTCGCGCAGCGGCCGGCCATCCCAGACGCAGCCGCCGACCGTCTCGGTGGCGCCGTAGGTGCGCGTGATGCGCCAACCCAGGCGCGCGGCGCGCTCGATCAGGCCGAGCGGCGCGCGCTGGCCACCCAGCAGGATGCGGTCGAGGCGCGCGATCGGGCCGATGAACGAGCGGTCGAGCGATGCTGCGTCGACGAGCCGCGCGAGCTGCGTCGGCACGAGCGAGGTGTACTTGCGGTCGTGCTCGAGGCTCTGCACGGCCTCGACGAAGGCCTCAGCGGTGAAGGCACCGGCGGTGCGGACGAGCGGGGCGCCGCTCACCTCGTTGCGCCAGATCACGTTGAGGCCTGCGATGTAGTGCTCCGGCAGCGCCAGCACCCACTGCCCGGGTGCTCCGAGCCGGTCGATGGCGGCGTCGGTCGAGGCGGCGATCGCCTCGTCGGAGAGCACGACGCGCTTGGGAACGCCGCTGGATCCACTCGTCTCGACGACGACTCCCACGGGCACCTCCTCTGCGCTGCGCTGCTGCTGTTCGGTCGGTCGTCTGGTCAGTAGTGGTACGGGAAGGGCGACCAGTCTGGCTCGCGCTTCTCGAGGAACGAGTCGCGGCCCTCGACCGCCTCGTCCGTGCCGTAGGCGAGGCGGGTCGCCTCTCCGGCGAAGATCTGCTGGCCCACGAGCCCGTCATCGACGGCGTTGAAGGCGAACTTCAGCATGCGGATCGCGGTCGGGCTCTTGCCGAGGATCTCCCGCGCCCACTCGATCGCGGTCGACTCGAGCTCGGCGTGGGGCACGGATGCGTTGATCGCGCCGGCCTGCAGCGCGCGGTCCGCGTCGTACTCGCGGGCGAGGAAGAACACCTCGCGCGCGAACTTCTGGCCCGTCTGGCGCGCCATGTAGGCGCTGCCGTAACCGGCGTCGAAGGAGCCGACATCCGCATCCGTCTGCTTGAAGCGCGCGTGCTCGCGGCTGGCGATCGTGAGGTCGCAGACGACGTGCAGCGAGTGGCCGCCGCCGGCGGCCCAGCCGGGCACGACCGCGATGACCACCTTCGGCATGAAGCGGATGAGCCGCTGCACCTCGAGGATGTGCAGCCGCCCGGACCGGGCGGGATCGATCGTGCTCGCCGACTCGCCCTCGGCGTAGCGGTACCCGTCGCGGCCGCGGATGCGCTGGTCGCCGCCCGAGCAGAAGGCCCAGCCGCCGTCCTTGGCGCTCGGGCCGTTGCCGGTCAGCAGCACGACCCCGACCCGGCTGTCCTGCCGGGCGCCGTCGAGCGCGCGATAGAGCTCGTCGACGGTGTGCGGGCGGAAGGCGTTGCGCACCTCGGGCCGGTCGAACGCGATGCGAGCGATGCGGCCGTCGCGCGAGCGGTGCACCGTGATGTCGTCGTAGCCGGGCTCCGCGTCGGCCCACTCGGCAGGGTCGAAGAGGGGCGAGATCGTCACGGTGCCAGCCTAGCGAGCGCCGCGCCGTGCTTGGTGGGCGGTTCGGCTGCTCGGCGCACGCTGGCGCTCACACCGCTGGGCACGGCTCGGTCGGTGCGCTGTGCTCGTTGAGCGGCGTGCACAGCCACTCGGTCACGGCACCGCGATCGTCGCGCACGATGCGGATCCCCAGGTCGAACCAGCTCATGCTGGCCGGGCCGCCGACCATGACCGCCGAGCGGAGCTCCAGGTGCGTGGGCGCCAGCGCCGTGACGAAGGCGTTGGCGTCGTGCTGGATGTCTCCGTCGGGCACCTCAGGGCAGCTGCCGTCGGCGCGGCACCGCTCGGCGACCGCGACCGCGATCGCCCCGGCTCGCTCGATCACCTCGGGATCGAGGGTGGCCTCGTAGAAGGCCTCGGTCGGCGTCGCCCGATCGCCGTCCACCACGAAGGCGGTGCCCTGCGCCGTGACCATCGGGTCGTCCTGGACGTCGAAGCTGTAGACACCGGGGTGCAGCTGCGACGGAGCAGCCATCGACAGCTCCTCCCCTGCGATCAGCGGGACGAAGGCACCGCCGTTGCCGAAGACCGTGACGGGCTCGACGAGCGATTCCGTCAGCTGCCACGCGCCCGCTGCGCGCTCGGCGGTCAAGGGGCGCACGACCTCGTCGCCGTCGACCTCGTAGGACACCTCGACCGTCGCCTCGTCGCCGTCGATGTGCACGAGCCGCACCGCGGGGCGCGCGATCGGCTCTGCCGACTGCAGCACCGCATCCGACACCGACCGCGCCGCGCGCGAGCCCGACACCATCGCCTCGGCATCGACAGCACGACCCTCGACGATCGCCGTGAGGTATCGCATCGCGGTCGCCCCGAGGCGATCCTCGTCGGCGCCCACCGCCGCCCGCTCGGCCAGCTGGATGCCGCCGGGGACCAGCGCACCGACGATCGCCCCGACAACGCCGGCGACGAGCACGTGCCGCCAGTCGATGCCGCGGCGGCGGGCGGGGCGCGGCGCCGGCTCGTCGCGGGCGTCGGGATCGCTCGTGTGCGCTGGCCGCACGGTGACCGGCTGCTCGAGCGCGGGCAGCGGCGCATCGCCCGCCGGGGGCATCACGAACTCGGGCATCGACGACGACACCGCATCATCATCGCGCGGATCGCGCGACTCGACGCCGCTTCCGCCCGCATCGTTGCAGAACGGATGCCGAAGCGTCCGTGCAGGGGCTCAGAGCGTGGAGAGCGCGCAGGTGCTCAGAGCGTGCAGCCCCGCAGCGCCTCCGGCTCCCCCGGCTCGCCGCAGCGCCACTCCGTCGGCACGCCGCGGTCGTCGAGCAGCGCCCGCAGCCGCACGTCGAACCACTCCGTCTCGGGGTCGGAGCCGTCGGTGCCGCGTCCGTCGCCGCCGACCGCCATGATCGACACGACCAGCTCGACGACCCCGGCCGCGGCGTCGACCTCGACCGGGTAGGGATCGCCGACCGGCAGCAGGCTCAGCCCGAAGTCGACCGGGCACCGCGCGCGCATCTGGCAGTCCGCGACCACGTCGAGCGCGAGCTCGGTGGCGTAGTCGCGGATGCGCGGCACGACCCCTGCGGTCACGTACGGCACCGTCGGCGTGCGCACGTCGCCGTCCACCACGAACCGGTCACCGCCCGAGAGGAAGAACGCCCCCGAGTAGGCGTCGATCGTGTAGCTGCCGGGATAGAGCAGCACGGGCGAGCGGCCATCGAGCGGCACGCCCGCGACCTCGACGCGGCCGATTGGCTCCCGGAAGCGCACGTCGGCCACCTCGGCGAGCGAGTCCTGCAGCTGCCACTCCCCGTCGATGAGGGCCGCGTCCAGCGCGCGGAGCACGTCGGCGCCGCCCACCCGGAACCGCACGTGCGCCGCGCCCGAGGCGCCGTCGACCTGCACGAGCTGCACCGAGAAGTCGGTGATCGGCTCCGCCGACGCCAGCACCGCATCCGGCGCGACGCGCCCGCTGCTCGTCACCGGTGCGAGCGCCGTCGCGACGCCGGAGCGCCCGGTCGCGATCGCGGTCAGGTAGTCGAGGGCGACGCCGCGCAGGCTCTCCGCCTGCGCGCTGGCCGTCGTGTCGTCGAGCGCGCGCATCGCGGTCGGGACCGCGATGCCGAGCAGCGTGCCGACGATGCCCGCGACGAGCAGCTGTCGCCAGCCGAAGCGGAGGGCGGGATGCGCTGTCGCAGGGCGCCCCGGGATGCGGAACGGGTCAGGACCGCCAGCGGATCGCGGCGGTTCGGCCACGAGCGCCTGCTGCCGCCGAGCGCTCTGATCGACCGCGTCGGATCGCCCCTGGGCGCGCGCTGCGGGACGAGCCGCAGCCGCCGCCTGGGGCGGTGCCTCGAACTGCGGCATCTCGAACTCCGGCATCGCCGTCGACACGGCATCATTGTCGCGCCGCCCACCGGGCTGCGGAAGATGCGATCTGCGTCAGGCAGGGGTCGACAGCGCCTCGAGGAAGCCCCAGCCGAACGAGGTGGCCGCCGCGAAGAGCACGAGGAACGCGAGCCCCAAGGCGACGCCGAAGAGGCCCGTGCGTCGCCCATCCGCCGTGGTCGCCGCCATCGCGCCGCAGACGACCCCCGCGCATCCGACGACCGAGGCGACGATCACCATGGTGAGCACCAGCGGGAGCTCGCCCTCCCGCGGCGCGAAGAGGTGGCTGAGCTGCTGCACGAGCGAGACGACCTGCAGGACGACCGCGAGCGCCAGCAGCCAGAGCGAGACGGGGCCGAGCCGCGCGCGGCGGCGCTGCGACGGCGTGGTGCGCGCTGCCGGGCGGTCGGAGGCGCGGGCAGCGCTCCGGTCGGAGCTCGGCTCGGAGCGCAGCAGGTCGTCGATCATCCGGCGATCGTATGCAGGCACCGGTGCGCGCCGCACGAGGCGCGCCACCGCATCCGCTACTGCAGGATGCCGACGGTGAGGGCGATGATGAGGAACACCACGGGGTTCGAGATCACGAGCACCCCCGCGGCGATCGCCGCCATCGTGACGTTGCCGGTGCCGCGCTTGACGAGGGCAGTGACGGCGAAGGCCACCGCGAGCAGCGTGATGACGCCCCACACCGGCAACAGCCAGATCACCAGGCCGTCGAGATCGACCCACGCGATGCCGAACGACACGAGGAAGCTCGCGCCGCTGAGCGCAGCGCCGACGAGCGCGAGCACGCCCCAGACGGGATTGCGGCGACGCTGCACGGCGCGCGTATCGATCACCCATGGCAGCTCGGTCACGCGTCGATTCTGCCAGGCGTGCGAGCATGGGCGCGTGGACCTCGACTTCGAGCGGCTCGCCGACCGCATGCACGTGGTGTCGCTGCCGCTCGCGACCCGCTTCCGCGGTGTCGAGCATCGTGAGGTGGCGCTGCTGTCGGGGCCGGCTGGGTGGGGCGAGTGGAGCCCGTTCCTCGAGTACGAGCCGGCCGAGGCTGCGCGCTGGCTGCGCGCTGCGCTCGAGGACGCCGAGCTCGAGCGGCCAGCGCTCGTGCGGGAGCGGATCCCGGTGAACGCGACCCTGCCGGCCGTGGCGCCGGAGGCCGTCGAGGGTGTGCTCGCGCGCTTCGACGGCTGCCGCACGGTGAAGGTGAAGGTCGCCGAGCGCGGCCAGACGCTCGACGACGACATGGCACGGGTCGCCCGGGTGCGGGCGCTGCTGCCGGATGCGCGCATCAGGCTCGACGCGAACGGCGGCTGGAACCCTGACGAGGCCGAGACCGCGATCCGCGCGCTCGAGCGCTTCGACCTGGAGTACGTCGAGCAGCCCTGCGCGACCGTGCCGGAGCTGGCGGAGCTGCGGATGCGGGTGCACCGCCTCGCGATCCCCATCGCCGCCGACGAGTCGGTGCGCAAGGCCGAGGACCCGCTGCTGGTCGCGCGGGCGGGTGCCGCCGATGTGCTGGTCGTCAAGGCGCAGCCGCTCGGCGGGATCCGCGCAGCGCTCGCGATCGTCGCCGAGGCCGGTCTGCCCGCCGTGGTCTCGAGTGCCCTCGACTCCTCCGTCGGACTGTCGCTCGGTGCCGCGCTCGCCGGGTCCCTGCCTTCGCTGCCCTTCGACTGCGGGCTCGGCACCGGCGCGCTGCTCGCGGCCGATGTGACGCCGACGCCGCTGGTGCCGGTCGCGGGCGAGATCACCGCCGCGCGCGTGGCGCCAGACCCCGCGCTGCTCGCGTCCCACGCCGCCTCGCCCGAGCGCACCGAGCACTGGCGAGCCCGCCTCGCGGCGGCCCTCCCCCACCTCTGACACGAGGTGCTCGACGCGCGCGCCGGCAGCGCATGCCGGCCGGAGCGCCATCCACCCGTCCTTCAACCGGTGAGGCGGTCGAAGGACCGGATAGTCCGGCCGAGACGCGCCACCACCGGTTGGCGGGCAGCCGCACTGTCCACAACCGGGGTCTGCCTCGCTTCGCTCCCGGCTGCACCTGCCCGACCATGCCGCGATGGACTTCCTGGCATGGCTCAGCACCGTCGGCGGCGTCTGCACCACGTCGCGGGCCACGGAGCTGATCGCGCAGCGCGAGCTGCGGGCGCTCAGGGCCCGCGGCGCGCTCTGGGTGCCGCTGCGCGGCTGGACAGCGCTCGGCGGTGTGCACAACGACGTGACGCGGGCGCTCGAGCTCGGTGGTGTCGTGACCTGCGCGAGCGCGTTCCGCGCTCACGGCCTCTGGACTCCGCATCGCGACCAGGGCCTGCACATCCGCGTGCACCGCGAGACGCACAGCGCGCGGCTCGCCACGGCCAGGCGCGCCGACGGCGTCCACGTGCATCGACTGCTCGGACGCATCGCGGAGCAGCGCCCCTGGGACGGGATCGACAGCATCCGCACCTCGCTCGCGGTCGCGACGAGCTGCGTGTCCGCAGTCGATGTGCTGGCTGCCGCGGACGCTGCGCTGCATCTCGGGAAGCTGCGGTCCGAGGACCTCGCGGAGCTGCGGCGGCAGCTGCCCAAGTCGCGCGGCCGGATCCTCGCCACTGCGACGGGCCTCGCGGGCTCTGGTACCGAGTCGCTCTTCGCTGCCATGCTGCGCAGGGCCGGCATCCGCTTCGTGCAGCAGCCGGAGCTGCTGCCGGGCGAGTTCTTCGACTTCTTGATCGGCACGTCGCTCGTCGTGGAGATCGACTCGCTCGCATGGCACGGCTCGCGCGCTCAGATGGCGAACGACCGCCGACGCGACGCGGAGCTCACCGCGCTCGGGTACCGGGTGCTCCGCTTCACCTACGAGCAGGTGGTGTTCGAGCCGGAGCGCGTGCTGAGGCTCGTGCTCGGTCTCGTGCGGCGTGACGTGCACGAGCGGGGGCTCTTCCCTCCGGAAGCGTGACCGCCAACCGCTGGGGGCGATCGTCGACCGGATGATCCGGTCGACCATCGCTCACGCCGGTCGACGGTCGCTGGTGCCGCAGCGCTGCCCTGGCAAGCAGCCGCACGCCGCGAGCGCGAGGCTCAGAGGCCGGAGTAGGCGTGCAGGCCGGCGAAGAACTGGTTCACGATCGTGTAGTTGAACACGATCGCGCTGAAGCCGATGATCTGCAGCCACGCCGAGCGCGAGCCGCGCCAGCCGCGCGTCGCGCGAGCGTGCACGTAGCCGGCGTAGATGACCCAGATCACGAAGGTCCAGACCTCCTTGGTGTCCCAGCCCCAGTAGCGCCCCCAGGCCTGCTCGGCCCAGATCGCACCGGCGATGAGCGTGAAGGTCCAGAAGATGAAGCCGATCACGCCGACCCGGTAGGCGAGGTCCTCGAGCTGCACAGGCGACGGGAGCGAGCGCAGGAAGCCGTTGTCGCGCCGCTCCTTGATGAGCTGCAGCACGCTGAGGCCGGTGCCGAGCGCGAGGAAGCCCATCGCGAGCGTCGCCACGAAGACGTGGATCACGAGCCACGGCGACTGCAGCGCCGGCGGCAGCGGCGTCACGCTGACGTAGAAGTTGACCGTCGCCGCACCCAGGCTCACCGCCGCGAGGCCGCTGATGAAGACGCCGAGGTAGTTCAGGTCCTTCCAGAGCCGCGACAGCACGAAGACGCCGACGATCACGGCGACCCCGGTCATCGCGAACTCGTACATGTTCGACCACGGCACGCGCCCGGCGGCGAGCCCGCGCAGGACAGCACCCGCCAGGTGCAGACCCCACGCGAGCACGATGAGCGTGAAGCCGATGCGCGCGCCCCGACCCGCCTTCGCAGTCGGTGCCACGGCGGATGCGCCGGCACCGTCGGATGCGCCGGCGCCGACCCGTGCGGTCGGTGCGCCCGCACCCACGAGCTCGCGCACCTCCACCGGCGCCTGCTTGGCCGCCGACCGGCGAGCGACATCGACGGCGTACGCGATGAACGCCAGCACGTAGAGGCCCATCGCCGAGTAGATGAGCAGCAGCGAGTAGGAGTCGAGTTCTGCCGTGGTCACGAGTCGATCCTACGCTCGCGCTCGGCGGTCGGCTCAGCCGCATCCGCCCCGCCGAGCCGCTTCGCGAGGTCGTCCACGGCCCGCTCGAGCGTCGGATCCTCGCCACGGGCGAGACCGGCGAGCTCGAGCCGGTCGCCGACGGCCTTCACCCACAGCCGTCGCCGCGGGATCAGCAGCGAGCCGAGCAGCGAGCCGACGAGCACCATGGTGATCCAGAACACCGGCGTCTGCGTGTGGTCGACGTGCACGTCGATCACGCCGTAGCGCCGCACGTCCTCGAAGGTGATCGAGCCGAGCCCGTCGGGCAGCTCGAGCGTCTGGCCCGGCACCATCGTCAGCGCGCCAGCTTCCGCGTCGCCGCCGGCGAGCGGCGTCATCTCGTCGGTGTCGAGCGTGTACACCGATCGCGGGATCCCGCCGTTGAGCCCGAGGTCGCCGGTGAACGCCTGCAGCGACAGCACGGGGTTCGCGAGGTCGGGGTAGCCGGAGGCGAGCGCTCCCGTGTCGAGCGGCACCGCCGTCGGGTAGAAGAAGCCGCGCAGGCCGAGCTGCTGCTCGAGCCCATCCGGCAGCTTGATCACGCCGAGGCTCGTCATCATCGGATCGTCCTGGGCGAGGAACGGGGTGTACTCGTCGTAGACGACATCGCCCGCGGCGTCGCGCACGGAGATGCGCGGCGCGTAGCCGTTCGAGATCAGGTAGAGGTCGGCGCCAGCGACCGACAGCGGCTGGTTCACCTTGATCTGCGCCTCGCGCGTCGCGTCGCCCTCCGTCACCGAGACGCTCGCCGTGAAGTCGAGCGGCGCCCCGATCGCGTCGGGGTTCGAGGTCTCGTAGACGACGTCGAGGTCGTCGAGCTGCACGGCGAACGGCGGCAGCGACGCCTCGTCGAACCACTGCCCGCCGCTGAAGGTGTCGTAGCTCGAGAGCGAGTTGGCGAAGCCGCGCCCCTCGACCAGCAGCCGCTGCCCGTTGTAGCCGAAGCCCGAGCCGAGGCCGACCACCAGGATCAGGGCGAGCAGCGAGATGTGGAAGAGCAGGTTGCCGCTCTCGCGCAGGTAGCCGCGCTCGGCCGAGACCGACTCGCCGTATCGCGCCGTGCGGTAGCCGAGCCTGCGCAGCACGCCGTCGGCGCGGTCGAGGTCGGATGCGGTGCCCGCCACCGTCTGGAAGCCCACGAGGCGCGACAGCCGGGACGGCGTGCGCGGCGGCTGCGCGCGCATCGCCTTCCAGTGGTGCGCGAGGCGCGGGATGACGCAGCCGACGAGCGAGGTGAACAGCAGCACGTAGATGGCCGAGAACCACGGGCTCGAGTAGACGTCGTGGAGCGACAGCGCGTCGTAGAGCCAGACGAGCTCCGGATTGTCGGCCCGCACCTGGATGACGCCGTTCGGATCGCTCGAGCGCTGCGGCACGAGGCTGCCGGGGATCGCACCGACGGCGAGCAGCAGCAGCAGCACGATCGCCGTGCGCATCGACGTGAGCTGCCGCCACCCGAACCGCAGCCAGCCGCTCAGCCCGAGCTTCGGCCCGGATCCGGAGCGCTCGGCGGGCACCGGCGAGTCGAAGTGATCGCGCGGGCGCAGCGGATCCGAGGAGCGCTCGGGCGCGGGGCTAGATGACGGTGACAACGGAGGCGATCCATCCCTGGAGCGATTGCATGATGGCGTTCCACGCGCCGGTGACCATGAGCAGGCCGATGGCGACCAGCATGGCACCGCCGGCGATGTTGACGGCCCGGATGTGCCGGCGCAGCCAGGCGACCGCGCCGCCCGCCCAGCCGAGGCCGAGGGCGATGAGGAGGAACGGGATGCCGAGGCCCAGCGCGTAGGCGAGGCCCAGGATCGCGCCCTGCCCGGCGCTGCCGGTGGTGACGGTGAGCGCGCTGATCGCGGCGAGGGTCGGCCCGGAGCACGGGGTCCAGCCCAGGGCGAAGACGACACCGACGACGGGCGCCGCCCACATCCCGCCCGACTTCACCTGCTGCGGCTTCCACACGCGCTGCAGGAACGAGAACTGGCCGACGAAGACGAGGCCGAGCGCGATGAGCACGACGCCCAGGATCCGCACGAGGAGGTCGGCGTGCTGCAGCAGGAACGAGCTCGCCGCACCGACCACGGCCGTGCCGAGCACGAACACGAGGGTGAAGCCGGCGATGAACAGCGAGACGCCCGCGATCAGCCGGCGGCGGCCGCCGTCCTTGCCGCCGACGAGGGAGCCGACGAGCCCGAGGTAGCCGGGCACGAGCGGCAGGATGCACGGGCTCGCGAAGGAGACGAGGCCGGCGAGCAGCGCGATGGGCACCGAGACGAGCAGCTGCCCGCTGAGCACCGCGCCCGCGGGGTCGAACGCCGCAGCATCGAAGCTCACCGCTCGAGCTCCTCCCTCAGCAGCGTCGAGAGGATGCTGGTGTCGCTCACCGCGCCGGAGACGCGAGCGGCGACCCGCCCCTCGGCGTCGAGCACGATCGTCGACGGCACCGCGTTCGGGGCGACGATGCCGGTGAACGCGAGCTGCGCCTGCGCCGATTCGTCGTCGAGGATCGAGGGGTACTCGATGCCGAACTGCTCGTCGAAGGCAGCTGCCTGCGCGGCCCCGTCGCGCACGTTGACGCCGAGGAAGTCGACCCGGTCGCCGTACTCGGCGTGCAGCTCGGCGAGCACGGGCGCCTCGACGCGGCAGGGCGGGCAGGCGGCGTACCAGAAGTTGACGAGCGTGACGCCGTCGAGCTCGGCCGAGTCGAAGTCGCCGCCGTCGACGAGCGGGCCGGAGAAGGCCTCCGGTGCGACGCGCTGATCCGGCTCGAACTCCGTCCAGAGCCCGTCGCCGGCGATGTAGCCGGCGTCGCCGACCTGGCCGGCGACACCGTCGCTCGACGAGCAGCCGGCGAGGGCGAGCCCCGCGACCATCGCGGCCCCGATCGCGGTGCGCGCGCCGCGCATCCGCCGCCTGCCAGCGCTCATGCGCCCGGCACTCATACGGCCCCCGTGTCGATCGCATCGACGGCAGCGGCGGGCTCGACGTAGTCGACCTCGACGAAGCGGCCGTCGACGAGCGCGAAGCTCGTGATCGATGAGAGCTGGCAGCGGCGCGAGCGCGGGTCGTGCCAGAGGCGCTTGCCCGCGATGCGCAGGTGGGCCATCCAGATGGGCGACTGGTGGCTGACCATCACGATGTCGCCGTCGTCGTCGGATTCGTCGAGCTCTGCCCAGGCATCCTCCATCGCCGCGATCACGCGCTGCGCGATGGCCGTGTAGGGCTCGCCCCAGGAGGGCCGGAAGGGGTTGCGCAGCAGCGGCCACGATGCCGGGTGCGACAGCGCGCCGCTCGCCTCGAAGGTCTTGCCCTCGAAGGAGTTCGTGGGCTCGATGATGCGGTGCTCGGTGCGGAGCTCGAGGCCGAAGGCGTCGGCCCACGGCTGGGCCGACTGCTGCGCGCGCTCGAGCGGGCTCGCGGCGAGGCGCACGACGGAGCGCTCGGCGCCGCCGGTCGCGAGGTGCTCGGCGGCGAGCTGCGCCATGCGGTGGCCGCGCTCCGAGAGCACGTAGCCCGGCAGGCGGCCGTAGAGCACGCCCTCGGGGTTGTGCACCTCGCCGTGGCGCACGAGATGGAGGCGACGTGCAGGCATGGGGGCAATCGTACCGGCGCAGGCTATGTGCGCCGGCGGCGGGCGCGGCAGCGGTCGGCATACTGGGAGCATGCCCCTGCTCGTGCCCGTGCTCATCGCGCTCGGCATCGTGCTCGCCGCCGTCATGCTGTGGGTGTGGGCGACGTCGATCGCTCGCGTGCAGCACGGCGGCCGAGTGGCGAGCGGCGCCGGCGCAGCGGCCGCGCTCGCCATCGGCCTGATGGTGTCGGATGCGTCGCTCGAGTGGGTGGGCTGGGCGCTGCTCGCGGTCGGCGCGGTCGCGCTCGTCGCGGGCTGGGTCTGGCTCGCGCGGTGGGGGTCGCCCGCGGCTCGGTAGGATCGAGCCTGTGACTCAGCGGACTCTCATCAAGGACCTCGCATCGCTCCCCGACGGACCCGTGGAGGTGGCGGGCTGGGTCGAGACGGTGCGCGACCAGAAGCGCGTGCAGTTCGTGATCCTGCGCGACGAGTCGGGCTCTGCCCAGCTCGTGAACCCCGTCAACGACGAGACGGCCGACACCGCCGCCTCGATCTCGGCCCTCATGCACGGCTCGTTCGTGTCGGTCGAGGGTGACCTCAAGGCCGATGAGCGCGTCAAGCTCGGCGGGCTCGAGGTGAAGGTGCGCTCGCTCACCGTCGAGTCGGTGGCGAAGGACTCCCCGATCGCCGAGGACTCGTCGATCGACAAGCGCCTCGACTGGCGCTTCCTCGACCTGCGCCGCCCGGAGGCGCAGCTGATCTTCCGCGTGCAGACGACGATCGAGCACGCGATGCGCCAGCACTGGATCGACGAGGGCTTCATCGAGCTGCACACGCCCAAGCTCATGGCCACGGCCTCCGAGTCGCGCGCCGAGCTCTTCGAGGTGCCCTACTTCGACACCACCGCGTACCTGGCGCAGTCGCCGCAGCTCTTCAAGCAGATGGCGCAGTCGGCCGGCTTCGGCAAGATCTTCGAGATCGCTCCCGCGTTCCGCGCCGACCCCTCGTTCACGAGCCGCCACTCGACCGAGTTCACCTCGATCGACAGCGAGATCTCGTGGATCGACTCGCACGAGGACGTCATGCAGCTGCACGAGACGCTGCTGACGAAGGCGATCACGGCGGTCGTCGAGCGCCACGGCGACGACCTCAAGCAGCACTTCGACGTCGACCTGCAGGTGCCGACGATCCCCTTCCCTCGCATCACCCACGCGGAGGTCAAGGCCATCGTCGAGGCGCGCGGCCACACCATCGAGCGCACCGACGGCGACCTCGACCCCGAGGCCGAGCGACAGATCTCGCAGCACGTCAAGGATGAGCTCGGGCACGACTTCGTCTTCGTGACCGAGTACCCCTCGAGCGTGCGGCCGTTCTACCACCTGCGCCCCGAGGGTCGCGCAGAGGTCACGAACTCCTACGACCTGATCTACAACGGCGTCGAGATCTCGACCGGCGCGCAGCGCGAGCACCGGGTCGACGTGCTCGAGGCGCAGATCGTCGAGAAGGGCATGAACCCGGGTGAGCTCGAGGAGTACCTCGACTTCTTCCGCTACGGCGTGCCCCCGCACGGCGGCTTCGGCATGGGCCTCGCGCGCGTGGTCATGCTCATGCTCGGCCTCGGCTCGATCCGCGAGACGACCTTCCTCTTCCGCGGCCCGACGCGCCTCACTCCGTAGCCGCATCCGCCTCGCTCAGCCGAGTCGGGCGCGGATGCGGTCGGCCAGCTTCGCGGGGTCGACGCGCCAGGAGGAGTGGGGCCGGCCGTCGATGAGCACGACGGGGATGTCCTCGGCCCAGCGCTCCTCGAGCGCGGGGTCGTCGAGGATCGAGACCTCCGTGAGCGTCACCGCGTCGAAGCCCTCGACGACCCGCTCGACGACCGGCCTGGCCTCGTCGCAGAGGTGGCAGCCGGGCTTCGCGATGAGGGTGATCTCGACCATGCCGCAAGCCTAGGCGGCGCGCTCGAGCCCGAGCACCCCTCGCCGGACGCGCAGAGGCCGGGCGCCTGCTGGTGCAGGGCCCGGCCTCTCGAACCGACTACTTGCGGTTGCGACGCTGGTGGCGCGTCTTGCGAAGCAGCTTGCGGTGCTTCTTCTTCGCCATGCGCTTGCGGCGCTTCTTGACCACAGAACCCATTGAGGTTCCTCACTTCCGTTGGAGATTGCTCGTCGACGCTGCGTGATCGCCTTCGCCGGAGGGCGATACGACATCAGCGCATTGAAAACGCTCGGGACAGCGTACCGGAATCCGGCTGCGCGCCGCATATCGGGGCGCCGGGCGCCTCAGTCGAGGTCAGCGTCGTCGCTCTCGCGGGCCGGCCGCTCGCCGCGATGGGCACGCTCATCGGCGCCCGGGGCGGTCAGCTCGTCGCGGCCGCGCATCTTGTCTCGCACGCCGTCGAAGCGCTGCGATGCGCGCGACTGCATCTCGTGCAGGCGGTCCTGCACCTCCTGCACGCGGTCCCGGGCCTCCTGCACGCGGTCCTGCAGATCGTGCACGCCCTCTGCGGCACGACGGCCGAGGGAGTTGCCGACCGGCGCCGGGTGCTCGACGCTCTCGGTGACCCGCGCGAGCGCCGCCTCGGTCGCGACGCGGGCCTGCTCGGCCGCCTGGCGCGCCTGATCGGCAGCGGCGCGCAGCGGCGCCTGCACGTTGACCCCGGCCCAGGCGGCGAAGGCGGCAGCGCCGAGGTTCGCCTCCTCCTGGTCGCTGTCCGCGAAGATGAACGGCATCAGCCAGTCGTCGATCTCGTCGAAGGGCGAGAGCACGATCGAGTAGAAGCGGTGCTGGCCGTCTTCGCGCACCGTCACGAGGCCCGCGTCGCGCAGCGTGCGCAGGTGCTTCGACACGGTCGGCTGCGGCACGCCCAGCGTGTCGACGATCTGGCTCACGCTGGCCTCGCCCGAGGCGCCGCGACGGTCGAGGAGCACGCTGAGGATGTCCCGTCGCGTGCTGTCCGCGATCACGCTGAAGATGTCGGCCATGCGCTCAGCATGCCAGCGCGGCGCGGGCGCGACAAACCGCGATCCGTGCGTCTTCGGTGGGAAGGACTACGCTTGGCGCGTTCTGCGCCGAGCTGCGGCGCTCGCATCGTCGGGAGGCGCGTCAGGTGGCGGAGCGGCAGTCCCTCAGCGCTCGGGAGACCCTCGGGCGCGCGCGCGACCGCCTCGAGGCGTTCACCACCGCCTACCCGGCCCGCTTCGCGATCTTCGTCTTCGCGGCGCTGAACCTCGTCTGCATGCTGCTGCTCATGACGCCGCTCGCCGCGGCCGACGGGCGGGCCACCTCGGTCGTCGACGCCTTCTTCCAGGCCGTGAGCGTCGTCTGCGTCACGGGCCTGACCGTCGTCGACATGGCGACGCACTGGAGCCCCTTCGGCAACGCCGTCGTGCTCATCGGCGTCGAGGTCGGCGGCATCGGCGTGCTGACGCTCGCCTCGCTCCTCGGCATGACGGTCGCTCGCCGGCTGGGGCTCCGCCAGCGCCTGATGGCCGCGAGCGACAGCAACCCCTCTCGGGTGCGCAAGGGCGTCGTGAAGGAGGGCCAGGCCATCCGCCTGGGCGAGGTCGGCGGCCTGCTGCGGATCGTCGCGCTCTCGGTGCTCGTGTTCGAGGCCGTGCTGATCGTGCTGCTCTTCCCGCGCCTGCTGCTCGCCGGCAAGGACCCGCTGACGGCGCTCTACGAGGCCACCTACTGGTCGATCATGGCGTTCACGAACTCGGGGTTCGTGCCGACCGTCGAGGGCCTCGAGCCCTTCGCGACCGACCCGTGGTTCCTCATCGTGCTGATGCTCGGGGTGTTCATCGGGTCGCTCGGCTTCCCCGTCTACTTCGTGCTGCTGCGGCACCTGAGCCACCCGCGGCAGTGGTCGCTGCACGTGAAGCTCACCATCTCGGTGTCGATCATGCTCTTCCTCGCCGGCGGCCTCGCCTACCTCGTCCTCGAGTGGGGCAACGAGGACTCCTGGGGCACGCGCGACTTCGGGCAGCAGATCCTGCACGCGTTCTTCCTCTCGTCGATGGCCCGCTCCGGCGGCTTCGCCGTCGACGACCTCGGGCTGCTGCACAACTCGAGCCTGCTCGTGACCGACATGCTGATGTTCGTCGGCGGAGGCTCGGCCTCGACCGCCGGCGGCATCAAGGTGACGACGCTCGCGATCCTCTTCCTCGCGGCGATCGCCGAGGCGCGCGGCCGCAAGTCGATGGAGGCGTTCGGCCGCCGCATCCCCTCCGACGTGCTGCGCCTGGCGGTCTCGGTGACGCTGTGGAGCGCGACGATCATCGCCACCGTCACGGTCGTCCTGCTCGAGATCACCGGCGCCCCGCTGTCGTTCGTGCTCTTCGACGTCATCAGCGCGTTCGGCACCGTCGGGCTCTCGACCGGCTTCACGCACAGCGGGCTCGAGGACCCTGCGAAGGTGATCCTCGCGCTGACCATGTTCGCCGGGCGCATTGGTAGTGTGACGCTCGCTGCAGCCCTGGCTGCCAGCCAGCGCACGCAGCTGTTCACGCGCCCCGAGGAGAGGCCGATCGTTGGTTGACAGGATCCCCCACGACGCCCCCGTGCTCGTGATCGGCCTGGGACGCTTCGGCGCCGCCACCGCCGGGCAGCTCGCGCGCCTCGACCGCGAGGTGCTCGCGATCGACGGCGACATCAACCTCGTCCAGAAGTGGTCGGAGCGCCTCACGCACACCGTGCAGGCAGACGCCCGCTCGATCGACGCGCTCAAGCAGCTGGGCGCGCAGGACTTCTCGATCGCCGTCTGCGCCGTCGGCTCGTCGATCGAGGCCTCGGTGCTCATCGTCGCGAACCTCGTCGACCTCGGCATCCCGCAGATCTGGGCGAAGGCGATCAGCCAGTCGCACGGCAAGATCCTCAGCCGCATCGGCGCGAACCACGTCATCTACCCCGAGGCAGAGGCGGGCGAGCGCGTCGCCCACCTCGTCTCGGGTCGGATGCTCGACTACATCCAGTTCGACGACCGATTCGCCATCGTGAAGATGTACCCGCCGAAGCACATCCGGGGCGTCACGCTCGCCGAGTCCAAGATCCGATCGAAGTACCACCTGACGGTCGTCGGCGTGAAGAGCCCCGGCGGCGAGTTCACGTACGCCACCCCAGAGACCGTGGTGTCGAACCACGACCTCATCATCGTCTCGGGCGAGCAGAACGACATCGAGCGCTTCGCCAGCGTCGGCTCGTGAGCCACGACTCCGAGCGCCGGGCGCTCGCCGACACCGACCGCTGCCCGTGCGGCACCGGTCTGCCGTTCGGCGAGTGCTGCGCGCCGATCCA
Source organism: Agrococcus sp. Marseille-P2731 (assembly GCF_900117395.1). Taxonomy (GTDB): domain Bacteria; phylum Actinomycetota; class Actinomycetes; order Actinomycetales; family Microbacteriaceae; genus Agrococcus. The sequence continues at coordinate 472,679 of NZ_FPEG01000003.1, forward strand.
CCGCGGCGAGCGCCAGGCGGCCACCGCCGCGGCGCTCATGCGCTCCCGCTTCACGGCCTACGCGGTGGGCGACGTCGACTGGCTGCTCGCCTCCTGGCACGCCTCGACCCGGCCCCGATCGCTCGAGCTCGACCCGGGCATCCGCTGGCTGCGCCTCGACGTGCTCGGCAGCACCGGGGGCGGCCCCTTCGACCGCGAGGGCACCGTGGCGTTCGCCTCGCACTGGCTCGCCGAGGGCACCCGTGGCTCGATGCGCGAGCACAGCCGGTTCCGGCGCGACGCCGGCTGGCAGTACGTGGACGGCGACAGCCTCTAGCCACCCGCGGCCGGCCCGTGGCGACGCCTCGGTGTCAGCCCGCGGCCAGCTCCTGCGCGCGCGCGAGCGCCGCCGTGGTCGCCCGGTCGAAGGTGCCGCCGAGATCCGCGGCCTGCAGCACGCCGACGGCCTGCTCGGTCGTGCCCTTGGGGCTCGTCACGCGCCGTCGCAGCTCGGCGGGCGAGGCACCCGTCTCGTCCGCGGCGAGCAGCTCGGTCGCGCCGCGGAACGTGCCCTGCACCATCGTCGCCGCCTGCTCGGCCGTGAAGCCCATCCGCTCAGCCGCCTTCGTCAGCTCCTCGATCAGCAGGAAGACATAGGCGGGGCCGGAGCCCGAGATGGTCGAGAGCGCATCGATCTGCGACTCGTCGAGCACGATCACCTCGCCAACGGCCTCGAACATGCGCGCCACCAGGGCGATGTCCTCGTCGCTCGCGCGGCTGCCGCCGGCGACGCCGGTCACCCCGAGCCCGACGGTCGACGGCGTGTTGGGCATCGCCCGCACGACGGCGACGGATGCGGGCAGCGCGGCCTCGATGGACGCGGTGGTCGTGCCAGCGGCGATCGAGACGACCACCGCATCCGCCGCCAGGTGCGGGGCGATCTCGCGCGCGAGGTCGACGATGCCGACGGGCTTGACCCCCAGGACCACGAGCTTGGCGCCCGCGATCGCGCGGGCGTTGCCGTCGGGGTCGTCGGCGAGCGCGATCGACTCGACGCCGTCGAGCTCGATCGCGGCGGCCTTCTCAGCGGTGCGGTTCGTGACCGCGATGCGCTCGGCGCCGTGGCGCACGAGACCGTGGAGGATGGCGCCGCCCATGGAGCCGACACCGAGCATGGCGATGGGAGGGAGGAGATCGGTCATGCCGGCCAGGCTATCCGCGTCGCTCGTCGTGCGCGGCGACGGCGCGTGGCGTCGCCGCCGCGAGCGTAGACTTCCCGCCGTGAGCGCATCCCACGGTACGAAGGCAGTCGTCGCGGCATTCCTGGCCAACACCGGCATCGCCATCACGAAGTTCATCGCCTGGTTCTTCTCGGGCTCGGCATCCATGCTCGCCGAGGCCATCCACTCGGTCGCCGACGCCGGCAACCAGCTGCTGCTGCTGCTGGGCGGCCGACTGGCGAAGAAGAAGGCCGACGAGGAGCACCCCTTCGGCTACGGCCGCGAGCGCTACGTCTGGGCGTTCATCGTGGCGCTCGTGCTGTTCTCGGTCGGCGGCCTGTTCTCCATCTCGGAGGGCATCTCGAAGATCCAGCACCCGCACGAGCTCGAGATCGTCTGGCTGCCGCTGGTCGTGCTCGGCGTGGCGATCGTGCTCGAGAGCTTCTCATTCCGCACGGCGATCAAGGAGGCCAACCAGGTGCGCGGCACGTCCGGTTGGTGGCAGTTCATCCGTCGCTCGAAGAGCCCCGAGCTGCCGGTGATCCTGCTCGAGGATCTCGCGGCGCTCGTCGGCCTGGTCTTCGCCTTCTCCGCCGTCGGCCTCACCGCGCTCACGGGCAATCCGCTGTTCGATGCCATCGGCACCCTGTTCATCGGCGTGCTGCTGATCGCGGTCGCAGCGATCCTGGCTGTCGAGATGAAGTCGCTGCTGATCGGCGAGGGAGCCACGAGCGAGGACCACGCTCGCGTGCAGCGCGTCCTGAACGCCAACCCGGGCGTCGAGGCCGTCATCCACATGAAGACGCTCTACCTCGGGCCCGACGAGCTGATGATCGCGGCGAAGGTCGCCTTCCCGCCGCACTCCGACATCGAGCACATCGCGACCACGATCAACGATCTGGAGGCGAGCCTGCGCGACGAGGTCGAGCACGCCCGCGTCATCTACATCGAGCCCGACCTCTACATCGAGCGGCCCGAGATCGCGCCGTCCACCGACCACATCGTCATCCAGTCGGGCAACTGAGGTCGCGGCCGCGGCTCCCTAGGCTGGCTCCATGGACTTCCTGCACTCGCTCCTCGTCGCTGCGCACCTGATCGGCGCCTCCCTGCTGGTCGGCACCTTCTTCGTGCAGATGCGCGCCAAGGCGGGGTTCCACTTCCCCATCATGCTGACGGGCGCGTCCATCCAGCTCGCCTCCGGCATCGCGCTCTACGGCCTCGCGATGGCCGGCGACGACGAGCCGAACCACGTGAAGCTCGGCATCAAGGGGCTCATCGCGGTCGTCGTCTTCGTCGCGGCGCTGCTCGGCTTCCTGCGCGGCCGCGCGATCCAGCACGAGAAGGCGGGCCTGCGCCAGGGCGGCGCGGTCTCGGTGGGCAACCTCGCGGTGCCCGAGCGTCGCGTGAAGACGCTCTTCCACATCGCCGGCGGCCTGGCGCTCGTCAACCTGCTGATCGCGGCCCTCTGGCAGTGAGGCGCGGCGCTCGCCCGGGCGACCGGTAGGGCGATGCCGAGTCGGGTGCCGAGCGGCCAGCTGGCCGGTCGAGCGGGCCTCAGCGGCGGGCGGCGAAGAACGCGCGCAGCTGCGCCTCGGCCTCACCGGCGAGCACGCCCGCGACGACCTCGACGCGGTGCGGCAGCCGCCGCTCGCGCAGCACGTCCACCACGCTGCCGGCGGCGCCCGCCTTGTCGTCCCAGGCGCCGAAGACCACGCGCTCGATGCGGCTCGCGAGGATCGCGCCGGCGCACATGACGCAGGGCTCGAGCGTGACGACGAGCGCGCATCCGTCGAGCCGCCACGTGCCCAGCCGCGCCGCGGCCTGGCGCAGCGCCACGACCTCGGCATGCGCCGTCGGGTCGTGCAGGGCCTCGCGCTCGTTGCGACCGGTGCCGATGACGGTGCCGGATGCGTCCACGACGACGGCGCCCACCGGCACGTCGTGCGTGACCTCGGCCGCGAGCGCCTGCTGGAGCGCCTCGCGCATGTGCGCCTCGTCGCGCGCAGCTGGCCGCATCCGAACTCCTCGCGCTGATCCTCGACGCTCGGCGCACCGCGTGCGCCCACTACCCTGAACCCTATGCGAGTCCATGTCGCCGACCACCCGCTCATCACCCACAAGCTGACCGTGCTGCGGGATGCGGCCACGCCCTCCCCCACGTTCCGCGCACTCGTGGGCGAGCTGATGACGCTCCTCGCCTACGAGGCCACCCGCAACGTGCGCGTGACGCCGAAGGAGATCCAGACGCCGGTCACGACGACCGTGGGTGTCGCGATCGCCGAGCCGCGACCGCTCGTGGTCCCGATCCTGCGAGCCGGGCTCGGGATGCTCGAGGGCATGACGGCGCTCGTGCCGACCGCGGAGGTCGGCTTCCTCGGCATGGCGCGCAACGAGACGACGCTGGAGCCGACGACCTACGCCGAGCGCCTGCCCGACGACCTCAGCGACCGCCAGTGCTTCGTGCTCGACCCGATGCTGGCCACCGGCGGCTCGCTCTCGGGTGCCATGCGGTTCCTCTTCGACCGCGGCGCTGTCGACGTCACCGCGATCTGCCTGCTGGGCACCCCCGAGGGCCTGGAGCGCGTGGAGCGCGACATGGCCGGCCACGACGTGACGATCGTGCTGGGCGCGCTCGACGAGCGCCTCGACGAGCGCGGCTTCATCGTGCCGGGGCTCGGCGACGCGGGCGACCGGCTGTACGGCACCGTCGACCACTGAGGGACCGGTGCTGCGGCGCAGCGCCCGCTGGGCGCCGTGCCCGTCTCCGTCACAGTTCGTCACATCGTTGCGAAGTTTGACACCGCACGCGCGAAGCCTCGATACTGGCAGGCATGACGACCACCTTCCGCCCTCAGTCCGTCCTCGTGACGAACGGGTCGAACGGCATGATGATGCCGAAGGTCGCCATGCGTCGAATGTGTGCTTGAGCACAGCTCGCACCGTCTGACCGCCTCTACGAGGAGTCGCTGACGCTCTCGCGTCGCACCCTCTGGGCTTGAGCAGCCCCATGGGGCGGTCCCCGAACCGGATCCGGTTCGCACACGACTGATCGACACTCACGTCGACGGCTGCGTCATCCGTGCCTCCGCGCACGCGCAGCCGACGACGGCACCGCCGGAAGGCCCCCTCATGACCATCACCGCCCTCAGCACCCGCACCCGCCGCCCCTCCTTCGAGCAGCCCGCCGCCCGCGGCACGAGCGCCCTCGCGCGTCGGGTCGCCACAGTCCACCCCGCTGCGCAGCCGCAGCCGGCCGCATCCCGCCCGGTTGCGCCCAGCCCCGTGCGAGCCGTCCCCGAGGGCACCGAGGCGCGCGGCTTCGTGCTCTACGTCGGTCTCGGCGAAGACGCGGCAGCGGCCGACCAGATCGAGCTCGCCCGCCTCGTCGGCGAGCTGCGCGCGCTCACCGCGCGCCTGGCGCCCAGCGCGCAGACCCACGCCGCGGTCGCGCTCGCGCCCTCCGGTTCCGGCGGCCGCGACGTCGAGGTCGTGCGCCGCGCGCTCGGCGACCCGGCCGTGCAGCAGGCCGCGGCGCCCGAGGTCGAGCAGGGCATCGTCATCGACCTGAGCCGCAAGCGCGTCGCGATCGGCGACGACATCGCGCCCCTCACGTACCGCGAGTTCGAGCTGCTGCAGCACATCGTGCTGCGCGAGGGCTCGACCGTCGGTCGCTGCGACATCATCGACGCGCTCTGGCACGTCGACGCCGACGACCGGCCGAACGAGCGCACCATCGACGTGCACGTGCGCCGGCTGCGCGCGAAGCTCGGCGGCTACGCCGAGATCATCCGCACGGTGCGCGGGGCTGGCTACCGCTTCGACCGCCACGCTGACGTGACGGTGCTCGCGAGCGGCCCCAGCCCTGACCGCTTCTGAGGCATCGAGCGCCGGCTGCGTGCCACAGCCAAATCACAGCCCGCGCTGGGCCCGCTCGTTACCGATCCGTTATACATTCGACGCACGTTGATCGTAGTGCTGTGGCGGTCAGCGGAAGCGAAGGCCAACGCCTCGCTTGGTGCAAGGGACTGGGGCCGGCCGAGAGAACTCGGTCGGCCCTGCACCATGTCCGGGGCGCGCGGGCGCTACCGCGAGCAGCGCCACAGGGCAGCCGCCGATCCGGGAGCGGCCCTCAGCCCAAGTGCTCTGCCAGGAACGCGGATGCGCGGCGCCGGAACGTGCCGGAGGTCGGCGCGTTCACGTGGTTGCGACCCGGGATCGGCTCGAAGCGCCCGTCGGGCAAGATCGGCACGAGGGTCTCGGTATCGCTGGCGCGGCGATCCTGATCACCCGTCATCAGCAGCGTCGGCACCGCGGGCGGCGCTTCCTGCGGATCGAAGAGGGTCGCCGACACCTCGCCGGCCAAGGTCACGAGCGTCGCGGGATCGTGCTCGGGGAACACGCCCGCCAGGTCGACGATGAACGACTCCATCGGGCCCGGCTCGGCCTCGCCCGCCAGCGCCCGGTGCGCCAGCTCGACGTCGAAGCGCTGGAACGGGTCCCCCGCCGGCAGTCCGCCGAGCACGAGCGCGCGGAAGGCGTGCGGCCGCGTGCCGGCATGCCGCCACAGCAGCCGAGCACCCATCGAGTAGCCGATCGCGCCCGGCACCTCGTCGAGCGCGAGCTGCTCGAGCACCGCGTCGACGTCGTCGACGAAGCGCTGCACCTCGTAGCCGATCGTCGGGCGGTCGCTGTCGCCGTGCCCGCGCAGATCCATGGCGATGCCGCGCAGCCCCGCGGCGGCGAGCGCCTCACCCCATCGCGTGTCGATCCAGTTGCGCTGCGCGTTCGACGAGAAGCCGTGGATCAGCAGCACCGGCCGGCCGGCCGGATCGCCGAGCTCGTGCAGGGCGATCCGCACGGCGTCTGGCGCCATCGCGAAGACGGTCATGCCGCGGCCACCACAGCGCGGCGGTCCGATCGGGCATCGAGCTCGGGAGCATCCATGGCTTTAGGCTATGCGTCGAGAGAGAGGGCTCCCGTTGCCGCGTTCCGTCCTGTTCGTCAAGCACATCGAGTACGAGACGGGCGGGCACGCCACGACGCTGCTGTCGCACCTGCCGACGCGCGAAGCCGTCTTCCCGACAGCGCTGCCGAGCCTCGACGAGATCGCGGGCATCGTGATCCTCGGCGGCCAGATGAGCGCGGCGGACATCGACGAGTTCCCCTCCCTGCAGCTCACGGCCGACCTCGCGCTCCGCGCGATCGACGCCGAGATCCCGGTGCTCGGCCTCTGCCTCGGCCATCAGATCATCGGCCGCGCGCTCGGCGGCGAGCACCGCGAGGGGGCCGTCGACGCGGTCGGCGTCGTGGACATCGACCTGATCGAGCCGGAGCCATGGCTCGGCGACCACATCGGCCGCATCGGCGCCATGCGCTGGAACAGCGATGTCGTCTCGCTGCCGCCCGGCGCCACGCTGCTCGCCCGCAGCGAGAGCGTCGACAACGACGCCTTCCGCTACGGCTCGGCCGTCGGCATGCAGTTCCACCTCGAGGCCGACGATCGCGTGATGCGCCTGTGGAACTCCGTCGCGACTCCGACGCTCACAGACCTGCGGGGCGCGGATGCGGTGGCGCAGTGGCGCGAGCACCTCGCGACCGATCCGACCCTGCTGGGCGTCGTGGAGCGCGGCTTCGGCGCCTTCGCGAGCGCCTGCGCCGAGCGGCTCTAGGAAGGGCACCATGAAGCTCCTGCTGACCTCGATGGGCGTCACGAACGCCAGCATCTCCGACGCGCTCGTCGAGCTCCTCGGCAAGCCGATCGCCGAATCCAGCGCGCTCATCATCCCGACCGCCGCCCACCCGTTCCCCCAGGGCGCCGGCATGGTGTGGGAGGCGGTCGCCGGCCGCGCTCCCGGACCGCTGGCCGAGCTCGGCTGGAAGTCGCTCGGCGTGCTCGAGCTCACGGCGCTCCCCACCATCCGAGAGGAGAGCTGGGTGCCCGCGGTGCGCGACGCCGACGCCCTGCTGGTCTGGGGCGGCGACGTGCTGTACCTCTGCCACTGGATGCGGCGGTCCGGCCTCGCCGACCTGCTGCCCTCGCTCGACTCGACCGTCTACGTCGGCGTGAGCGCCGGCAGCATCGCGCTGACGCCCCACAACCCCGATGCGGAGTTCGACCTGCAGTTCGTGCCCGATGGCAGCGACATGGCGCAGGAGGCCGACATGACGCTGGGCCTCGTCGACTTCGCGCTGCACCCGCACCTCGTCCCGGAGGGCACGCCCGGCGCGACCCTGTCGGCGATCGAGCGGTGGGCCGAGGGCATCCCCAGCTCGACCTACGCCATCGACGACGCGACCGCGATCACCGTCGTCGACGGCGCGGTGCGAGTGGTCTCCGAGGGCGACTGGCACCTGCTGCAGCACTAGGCGCAGCACTCCGCCGGCACTGGCGCTGCGTCAGATCGCGACGCGCAGGCGCCCGACCGGCTCGCCGGCGCTCAGCTGCAGGAGCCCGAGCGGCTCCGCGAGGCGGTCGAGGGTGCCTGCCGGGATGGCGCCCGCGCGCTCGAGCAGTGCGAGCGCCACGGGCGCGCCGGCGCGGCGGGCGCCGTCCGCGGTCTTCACGACCGCGGTCGTGCCGTCGGGGGCGACCATCGCCTGCGTGCCCTCCGCGCCGAACTTCGTCGCGCATCCGGTCGCCTCGATCACGACCGCATCGGGCTTGCCCGTGCCGTCGATGAGCGTCGGATGCGCGCGCATCGCGTCGCCGATGCGCCGGTGCGCGCCGACGCCGTCGGGCGCGAGGCGGCGGAAGGCGCACGCGAGGCCCACCGGCGTGGTCGGGAAGACGACCGCGCCGCATCCGTCGTGCGCGAGGCCGTCGATGCGCTCGCCGGCCGCGGCAGCGAGGCCATCGCGCAGCACACCCGTGAGCGGATGGTCGTCGCGCCAGTACTCGGCGGGTGCGCCGAGCGCGCGTGCGGCGGCGGCGAGACCGATGTGCTTGCCGGAGCACATGTGCGCGAAGCGCCGCTGCGAGCCGTCGGGCGCGCGCATGGGCGTGCAGCGCAGGTGCTGCTCGTCGACGCCGTGCAGCGCGGCCATCGCCTGCGCGGTGTCGAGGTGCTGCTGCTCGGCGTGATGGCTGGCGCTCGCGAGCGCCGCGTGGGCCGGCTCGAGCTCGAGCAGCCCTGCGTCGATGAGGGCCGCGGCGTACAGCGGCTTCAGGCTGCTGCGGGCGAGGAACGGCCGTGCGATGTCGCCGTGGGCCTCGACGACGGTGCCGCTCGGGTCGATGACGACCGCGACGCCGCGGTGCTCGGATTCGTCGAAGCCGTCGCGCTCGACGACGGCGAGGAGCTCGGTGGTGGGCATGCCTCCACGCTAGTCGGCGGTGCTGCTCGCCTCGAGGCCCAGCAGCAGCTGCTTGGCCGCCGCCCCGCCGGCGTACTGACCGATGCCGCCGTCGCTGCGCACCACCCGGTGGCACGGGATGACGATCGGCAGCGGGTTCTTGCGGCACGCCGTGCCGACGGCGCGCACCGCGGCGGGCGAGCCCACCGACTGCGCCACCTGCGCGTAGCTGCGGGTCTGGCCGTACGGGATCTCGCGCAGCCGCTCGACCACGCGTCGCCCGAAGCCGCGCGCGAGCGCGAGGTCGAGCGCGCCGTCGTAGGTGCGCGCGTCTCCGGCGATCAGCCGCTCGAGGCCGCGCGCCGCGTCGTCGAGCAGCGCCGGCGCCTCGAGCACGCGGGGGCTGAGCGTGGCGGAGAGCCGCTCGAGGGTCGCCTCGGGGGCGGCGCCGTCGAAGGTGACCGAGACGAGCCCCGCGGGAGTCGCGGCGAGCAGCAGCGGGCCGAGCTCGGTGTCGAGCCTGCGATAGCCGACGTCGAGCAGCTGCTGCTCGGCGGCGCGCTCGGCGAGACGGGCGCGCAGCGCGGTCAGGGGCGCCGCCGGGAGCTCGAGGGATGCAGGCAGGTCGAGGTGCATCGCGTCGTCAGGCACCGTCGCCTCCCAGCAGTGCGCGCAGCCGACGCATGCCGTCCGACGAGGCGCGACGCGCCGCATCCGCAGACCCGCCGATCGCTGCGGCCACGTCTGCGAACGGCAGGCCGCCGAGGTGGTGGAGCACCACCGTCTCGCGCTGGCGCGGCGAGAGCCGAGCGAGCGCGCGCGCCAGGTCGAGGTCGCGAGCGAGCCCCGGCACGGTCGAGTCGGGCGCCGCGCGATCGGGCACCTCGCCGACCACGAGCCGCGAGGACCGGCGCAGCACGTCGATGGACTTGCGGTGCGCGATGGTCACGAGCCATCCCTCGATGCTCGCGTCGTCGGCCAGTCGGGGGTAGGCCTCGAGCGCCGCGAGGAAGGTCTCGCTCCACGCGTCGTCTGCGTCGGCCTCGGGCAGCAGCGCCCTGCACACCCGCCAGACCCGCGTGCCGTGCTGCGCGACGATCGCATCGAACGGGGCACGGGTCACGCGACCGAATCTAGCCCGCCGCCGGCAGCGCCGGTCGGGATGTCGCGGTCGCCGAGATCGAGCGCAGCGCCGACCTCGAGATCGAGCAGGAAGCGCTTGCGCTCCGTGCCGCCCGCGTACCCGGTGAGCGCGCCGCTCGCGCCGACGACCCGGTGGCACGGCACGACGATCGAGAGCGGGTTGCGGCTGTTCGCGAGGCCCACGGCGCGCACCGCGGTCGGCTGGCCGATGCATGCCGCGATCCAGCCGTAGGTGCGCGTCTCGCCGTAGGGGATCTCGCGCAGGGCGCTCCACACCCGCTGCTGGAAGGCGGTGCCGGCGGGGGCGAGCTCGAGGTCGAAGCCGGTGCGCTCCCCCGCCCAGTACTCGCCGAGCTGCGCCACGGCATCCCCGAACGCCGCGTCGTCGCGCTCGCCGAAGGCCGCCTCGTCGGGCGCTGGCCGGTGGTCGAGCATGTAGACGCCGCGCAGGCCCGCGTCGCCGCGGACGAGGGTGAGCGGGCCGATGGGACTGGAGATGGTGGTGTGCGTCATGGTCGTATTCCTCTCATACCCTGCCAACGCGCGGGGCGGCTCGGATGTGAGGCTGTGGATCGCAGCCCGGCGCGCCGCCGTAGGCTCAGAGCATGGAGATCGCGCTCGTCCGCCACGGCCAGACCGACTACAACCGTGACGGGCGCCTGCAGGGCTCGAGCGACATCCCGCTGAACGAGACGGGCATCGCGCAGGCGCTCACCGCCGCGCGACTGCTCGCCGACGAGCCGTGGGATGCGGTGGCGTCGTCGACGCTGCAGCGCGCGATGGTCACGGCCGACATCATCGCCGCAGAGCTCGGGCTCGACGTCGCGGGCCGATACGCGAGCCTCATCGAGCGCGCCTACGGCGAGGCCGAGGGGCTCACGAAGGAGGAGGCGGTCGCCCGCTTCGGCGACGAGTGGCCGGGCGAGGAGTCCTTCGAGGACCTGCAGCGGCGTGCGGTCGCCGCCGTCGACGAGGTCGCCGCGGCGAACCCGGTCGGTGGGCTGGTGATCGTGGCGCACGGCACCTTCATCCGAGCCTTCGCCGATCACGTCAGCGGCATCGAGACGGACACGCCCGCCAACGCGCACTCGGTGCGCTTCGCAGGGCTGCCGGGTGCGTGGCGCCTCGTCGGCGGGCTGGTGCTGCGATGAGCCTCCATGCACTGCGGGCCGCGCTGCCGGAGGGCGTGCTGATCGTCGACCCGGTGGCCCTGGCCGTCACGCGCGCCGACAAGTCCGGCCACCGCTCGGCATCGGCGCCGCTCGCGATCGTCGAGGCCCAGGCGCCCGAGCACGTGCAGGCGGCGATGCGCTGGGCGAGCGAGCACGGGGTGCCGGTCGTGCCGCGCGCCGCGGGCACGGGCCTCGCGGGCGGCGCGATCGCCAGCGGCGGCGAGCTCGTCGTCTCGGTCGACAGGATGCGGCGCGTCCTCGACATCTCGCTCATCGACCAGTCGTGCGTCGTCGAGCCGGGCATCCGCAACGCCGAGCTCAACGAGATCCTGGCGACGCACGGCCTGTGGTGGCCGCCGGACCCGGCGAGCCGCGCGATCTCGACCGTCGGTGGCAACATCGCCACGAACGCCGGCGGCCTGCTGTGCGCGAAGTACGGCGTCACGCGCGAGTGGGTGCTCGCCCTCGACGTGGTGCTCGCCGACGGAAGCCGCATCACCACCGGGCACCGCACGGTCAAGGGCGTCACCGGCCTCGACATCACCGCGCTCATGATCGGCTCCGAGGGCACGCTCGGCATCGTCGTCGGCGCGACCCTCAAGCTGCGGCCGCTCGTCGACGGCGTCGTCTGGACCGTCGGTGCCTTCTTCGACGACGAGACCACCGCGGCAGCCGCCTGCACCGCCGTGACGGCCTCGCGCATCCGCCCCGCCATCATGGAGCTCGTCGGCCGCGACGCCGTCGCGATGCTCGCCGCCTACACCGGCCGCCCGATGGAGGGCGCGTTCGTGCTCGTGCAGACCGACGACCTCGGGGCCGAGGCGACCTCGGAGACGGTCGCGCAGATCCTCGTCGCGCACGGCGGCCGGGTCGAGCGCACCGACGACCTGCGCGAGTCGGATGCGCTGGTGCAGGTGCGCAGGCAGGTGCACTTCGCGCTCGAGTCGTTCGGCACGGTGCTCGTGGAGGACATCTCGGTGCCTCGGTCGCGGCTGGCCGACATGTTCGTCGCCTGCGACGAGGCGGCGGCACGGCACGGCGTGCGGCTCGCCGTCACGGCCCACGCGGGCGACGGCAACCTGCACCCGACCTTCGTCTTCGACGGGCCGGAGCCGAGCGACGCGATCTGGGCCTGCGCGAACGACGTCTTCGCGGCGGGCATCGCGCTCGGCGGCACGCTGACCGGCGAGCACGGCGTCGGCATCCTGAAGCGCCGCTGGCTCGTGGACGAGCTGGGCGAGCGGCAGCTGGCGCTGCAGCGGGCGGTCAAGGCCGCCTTCGACCCGCTCGGCATCCTCAACCCGGGCAAGGCCCTCTGACGCCCTGACGCTCAACCGGCCAGGCGGCCGGGCGAAGCCCTCTGAGGCCCCGCCGACCGGCTGGCCGGTTGGAGGTGACTAGCGGACGGCGACGAGGTCGCAGACGAAGATGAGCGTCTCGTTGGGGCCGATGACGCCACCGGCGCCGCGCTCGCCGTAGGCCAGGTGCGGCGGGATCACGAGCTTGCGACGCCCACCGACGCGCATGCCCTCGATGCCCTGCTCCCACCCGGGGATGACCATGCCGACGCCGAGCGGGAACTCGAGCGGGGCGCCACGGCCGTAGGAGGCGTCGAACTCCTCGCCGCCGGAGTGGGTCACACCCACGTAGTGCACGCTCACCTGCGTGCCCTTCACCGCCTCGTCACCGTCGCCGACAGTGATGTCGGTGATCTCGAGCTCGGTCGGTGCGGGGCCCTCGGGGGCGTCGATCTCAGGCTTCTCAGTCATGCGTCAATCCTCGCACGCCCGCCGCTGGACACCGGGGCGCGGGCTCCGGGTCAGTGCTCGTCCTCGTCAGCCTGCAGCCCGATCTCCTCGCGGTCGACGATGCGCTGCACCGTGCCGACCGTCTTCGAGTCGAAGCGCCCGGAGCGTCGCACGTGGTCGAGCCACAGGCGCTCCGCCTCGACCGCGAGGTGGCGGAGGCGCGCGATCTGCGCGACGTCGGTCGCGGCATCGTCCGGATCCACCTCGGCGACGTGCGCTGCCCACGCGCGGCGGGACCGCATCCGCTCGCCCGCTGCCTCGACGAGCGCGCGGTCGATGCCCTGCTGCTCGGCCGAGCGCTCCATCGCGTCGATGCCTGCCTCGATCGTCTCGCCGAGCAGCTCGTCGAGCTCGAGCCGGTGGCGCTCGGCGCCGTCGTGCGTGAGCCGCAGCGCGCGCACGAGCCAGGCGAGCGTGCCGCCCTGCACGAGCAGCGTGACGATCGCCACGACGAAGGCGACCAGCACGAGCTCTGCACGCATCGGCACGTCGGCTGGCAGCGTCTGCACGGCCGCGACGGTGACGACGCCGCGCATGCCCGCCCAGCCGATCGTGAGCATGTCGCGCCAGCCGAGGCGCTGGTCGTCGAGCGCCTCGATGTCATGCCCGCGCATCGCGTGCAGGCGTCGCAGCTTGGCAGTGCGCTTGGAGTCGCCCTCGGCCTGCTCGAGCTTGCGGCCGAGGCGCGCGTGCTCGCGGCGGCGATGTCCTGCCGCGCTTCGCAGCCACCACATGAGCGGCGGCATCGAGATGCAGCGCACCGCCAGCAGCACCGCGCAGAGCAGCAGCCCCACGAGCACCACGTTGACGAGGTGGCGCTCGCCCGCGTCGACGGCATCCATGATCACGAGCAGCTGCATGCCCATCGTCAGGAAGACGCCGTTCTCGACGATCACGGAGAACGTCGCCCAGGTGGCGCTCTCCTGCGCACGCCTGGTGGCGCGGATGCGCACCTGGCTGCGGTTGCCGATGACGAGCCCGGTGATCACCACAGCGACGATCCCGGAGCCGTGCAGCGACTCCGCCGCGAGGAACGCGAGGAACGGCGTCGCGAGCGAGATCGCGGTGTCGATCGCGCGGTCGTTGGCGAACTGGCGGATGCGCACGGTCGCGTAGCCGACGACGGCGCCGACCACGAGGGCCACCACGACGGCGATCGCGAAGTCGCCGAGCAGCGGGCCGGCCGCGATGTCGGAGTCGCCGACGCGGACGATGGCTGCGACGGCGGTGCTCAGCAGCACGAGCGCCGTGGCGTCGTTGATGAGCCCCTCGCCCTCGAGGATGGTGACGACGCGCGGTGGCAGGCCGAGCCGCTTGCCGAGCGCGGTGGCGGCGACGGCATCCGGAGGCGCGACGACGGCGCCGAGGGCGAGTGCGGCGGCGAAGCCGATCACCGGCCACAGCGCCTGCAGCACGAGCGCGACCGCGAGGGCGCTGACGGCGACGAGCAGCACCGCGAGGTAGCCGATCACGCGCAGGTTGCGGCGGAAGTCGACCGCTGGCACCTTGAGCGCCGCCGTGTAGAGCAGCGGCGGCAGGATGATCGTGAGGAAGACCTCCGGCGGCACCTCGATCTCTGGCACGCCAGGGATGAGCGAGATGCCGGCGCCGAGCACGACGAGCAGCAGCGGCGCGGCGACGCCGATGCGGTTGGCGATGGTCGCGACGGCACCGATGATCAGGATGCCGATCACGACCACCAGGGTCACTTCTGTGGTCACGCCGTGCATCCTCGGATCGTATCGACCCCGCGCATCCCGAGGTTGCCGCCGTAGCCTGAGCACGTCGGCCCGACACCGGTGTCGACGCGACGCAAGGAGGAACCATGGCCATCACCTCGAACGCCAGCGCGACCTGGAACGGCGATCTCGCCTCGGGCAGCGGCACCGCACAGCTCGCCTCAGGATCGAGCTTCGACCTGACCTGGAAGGCACGCGCAGAGGAGGGCGGCTCCGTGACGCCCGAGGAGCTGATCGCCGGAGCGCACGCCTCGTGCTTCTCGATGGCGCTCTCGCACACCCTCTCCCAGGCGGGTCACACCGCGGAGTCGCTCGCGACATCCGCGAAGGTCTCGTTCGTGGCCGGCACGGGCATCACCGGGAGCGCGCTCACGGTGACCGGGCGCGTGCCCGGGATCGACCAGGACCAGTTCGCCGAGTTCGCAGAGCAGGCGAAGGCCGGATGCCCGGTGTCGCAGGCGCTCGCCGGTATCGAGATCACGCTGGAATCCGCGGTGCTCGAAGGCTAACTTGCGCTTCGTGCAATGTTCGCCCTAGCACTCGCGTGCAATTCCGGGCTATAAACAGAGTTGACAGACTTTCCAACTCAACGAAGGAGCATCATGAAGCTCAGCAAGCCCGGCCGCCGTGGTGACGATTTCATCATCATGGGCGACCTCGTCATCACCGGCGACGACTTCATCATCATGGGTGGCGGCGACGACTGACGCCAGCTCGAACCCGTAGCCGCGGCCCCGACATCCGAGTCGGGCCGCGGCTTCGGCTTTCTGCGGGCAGGGCGCCGGTCGAGGCAGGACGGGTGCGGTGCCCGCGCAGCGCTCAGCGCAGGTCGTCGGCGATGCGGATGAGCACCTTCCCGGTGACGCCTGCTTCGACGGCGTCGTGCGCCGCTGCCGTGTCCTCCAGGCCGAACCACGTCAAGGGCAGCCCCGCGTCCTCGCCCACGGGAAGCGCGCCCGCTTCGAGGGCCGCGCTGATGTCGTGCGCCGCGGCTGCGAGCGCCTCCTGCCCGACGGTGTAGAGCAGCACTCCCTGCCAGCGTGCGTTCTTGGCGAAGCTCGCCATGATCGGAGCGGTGAACTCGTCGCCGTTGTTGTTGGCGTAGTAGGCGATGCTGCCGTGGTTGGCGAGCACCTCTGCGTCGAGCGCGGCGTTCTGGGCGAGCGCGACCTCGACGATCTGGTCGACGCCGTTCGGAGCGATCGAGCGCACCTTGGACGCGAGCGCGCCATCGGGGTACTGCAGGACGTGGTCCGCGCCCGCCGCGCTGGCGAGCGCTGCTTTCTCGTCGCTGCTGACGGTGGCGATCACCGTCGCCCCCGCCCACCGCGCGAGCTGGATCGCCGCGTGCCCGACGGCCCCTGCGCCGCCCTGCACCAGGACAACTCGCCCGTCGAGAGAGCCAGGCGAGAGGTGCGCCGGGCCCAGCTCGTGCACCGTGAGCGCGCGGTGTGCAGTCATCGCCGGGACTCCCAGGCTCGCCGCGACGTCGAACCCGATGTCGTCCGGCAGCGGCACGACACGGCTCGCGGGCAGGACCGTGAACTCCTGCGCAGTTCCTGTCGGCCGTTGATGGGCCGCCAGGAAGACCCATACGCGGTCGCCGACCTGCAGATCATCGACGTCTGCGCCGACAGCGTCGATGACGCCTGCGCCGTCCTGGTTCGGGACGACCTCGTCGAGCTCGAGGGGCCGATTGCCCGCACGGGCCTTCCAGTCCGTCGGGTTCACGCCTGACACGGCGACGCGCACGCGCACCTCGTCCGGTCCCGGAGCCGCGGGCTCGCGCTCGGTGAGCTGGAGGACGGACGACGGGCCGGGCTTCGAGTAGATGACAGATCGCATGGTGTGTGCAAGGCCGAATCGGACGCGGACATTCCTCAGCCAACAGAAGAACCCCCGGCCAGACTCGCGTCTGACCGGGGGTTCTTCGTCCTACTACTGTCTCAACACAGTGCGCGCCCGGAGGGATTCGAACCCCCAACCTTCTGATCCGTAGTCAGATGCTCTATCCGTTGAGCTACGGGCGCCAGGCCAAACGGCCAGAGATCAGATTACATGATCTCTGGCCGTCTGGCGAATCGGGTCACGCCGCATGCGACGCGACGAGACTCACAGGGGGCGGATGTCCGCTGCCTGCGGGCCCTTGGTGCCCTCGACGATCTCGAACTCGACTGCCTGAGCCTCTTCGAGGGTCTTGAAGCCGTTGGACTGGATCTGGCTGTAGTGAGCGAACAGATCCTTGCCGCCGTCGTCCGGAGCGATGAAGCCGAAGCCCTTGCCGGAGTCGAACCACTTGACGGTGCCGGTTGCCATATTTCCTTCAATCAATGCAATGCAGCCAGGGGCTGCGTTCAGAAGAGCAGAACAAGATCCGTCCTGCGCCTTCATCAGCGTAGCGCGACATGGGGTTGCTCCGCTGAGAAAGTTCTGGCCGACCATCAGGGAGGCGGCACTGGGCGCGTGTCGACACACCGGTGGTGCTCGCCATGTACCCCACCTAGGGTGAACCGCATGACCTCACGAACGCGTTCTCTCGTTGGCCCGCTGGTCGCCGCTGCGGCCGCCGCTGCACTCCTTGCCGCCTGCGCGGGCGGCACTCCTGACCCCACCCGCACCCCTGAGCCCGTCGCGACGACGGCACCAGCCGTCACCGACGAGGGCACCCCGACCCCCGAGCCGCTCGAGACGGACGCGCCCGCCGCGTCGGAGAGCGCCGACGCGGAATCCCTCGCGGAGGACGCCTGGGAGGCGGTGCTCGCGCACTTCGGCGGCGAGGTGCCCGCCTCGTCGCCACTGTCGGCGGTCATCGCCACCGAGGACATCTCGGCGGACACCATCCGAGTCCATGTCGACGACGAACTCACGGACGCGGACCGGGAGGAGGTCGCGCGGCTCACCTTCGAGCTCGGCGCTGCCGATGACCAGGCCCTGCGCAGCGTCGTGGTGCGCGACGCGACCGGCGTCGACTCGGATCACGAGCGGTAGCCGCAGACGGTCACGGCTGTACCACGACCATGGGCGAGCGTGGACGCACGCCCGAGCGCCAACGCGAAGAAGGCCCCGACATGCAGTTGAGCACTGCAGCTGTCGGGGCCTTCCAGCCGGTGGAGACGGAGGGATTTGAACCCTCGGTCCCCTATTGGGGACTCCACCTTAGCAGGGTGGTGCACTCGGCCGGACTATGCGACGTCTCCTCGGCCAGCTCGCTGGCAGGCCGACGGCAACTCTACCAAAGAGCTACGCGGTCTCGTGACGCGGGTGGCCGCGCCGTGCCCTCAGCTGCCGAAGGGCACGACGCACGACTGCTGCGACGCATCCTGGCCCACGACGTCCTCGAGGCCCGTCGTCGGCGTGGGCGTCGGCTCCGCGCCCGGCGCCTCCGTCGGCAGCGGCGTCTCGGTGGCCACCGGGGCCTCCGCGCCCTCCTCACCGGGCGTCGGCGCGGGCGTCTCGTTCGTCGAGCCGATGCCCAGCGAATCCTCGCCCAGCTCGATCGGCAGGTCGAGGCGGATGCGTCGCATCAGCTCGTCCGCGGCCTCCTCATCGGGGTAGACGCGGTTGCCCTCGAGCACGTTCGGGTAGAGCACGAACTGCATGGTGTCGAGAGGGATGTCGGCGAGCACGCGCGCCATCGACACCATCGTGCCGACGTTGGCCATGCCCGAGGAGAGCGTCATGTTGTCGAGCGCGACCTGCGAGATCGCGTACAGCCGCGTGAAGTCGGTGAGCACCGCATCCGACTGCAGCGTGCGCACGAGGGAGGAGAGGAAGACCTGCTGCGAGGAGATGCGCGCGAGGTCGGAGCCGTCACCGACGCCGTGGCGGGAGCGCAGGAACTGCAGCGCCTGCTCGCCCTCGAGCTCGTGCGTGCCCGCCTCCTCGATCTGCAGGCCGGTCCACGGGTCGTCGATGGGGCCGGCGAAGCACACCGGCACGCCGCCGACCGCCGTCGACATGCTGATGACCCCCTGGAAGGTGATCATCGCGGCGTAGGGCACCTCGAGGCCGGTCATGTCGCTGACCACCTCGGCCACGCACGAGAGCCCGCCGCGCGCCAGTGCCTGGTTGAACTGCACGTCAGACTCCGCCGGCGCCGTCTCGCCCGTCTCGGGATCCTCGCAGGCGGGGAAGTCGACGACGAGGTCGCGCGGGATCGACACGACGCGCGCCTGCTGGTGGTCGTCGCTGACGTGCATGAGCATCGTCACGTCGTTGAGGCGCCCTCCCTCATACTCAGCCTCGCCGAAGTCGGCGCCTTGGCCCTCGCGCTGGTCGGAGCCGACGAGCAGGATCGTGAACCCGCCCTCGTAGGGCGCGAAGCCCGCCTGCGCGGGCGGCACGTCGGAGCCGAGGTCGACGGTCGCGATGCCGGTCGAGAGCCGCAGCACCGAGACGCCCACGACGCCCACGACGGCGACGAGCACGACCGAGAGCCCGAGGCCGACCCACCGCAGCAGGTGGGCGAGGCCCGAGTGGCGGCGCAGCCGCCCATGACGGGGCGCCATCGACGACGTGTCGACGACGCTCGACGCGCGCTCAGCGCTCACGCGCCACCTCCTCCTGCGATCGGCCGGGCATCAAGGGCGGAGGGCGTGGGATTCGAACCCACGAGGCATCGCTGCCCACCGGTTTTCAAGACCGGCTCCATCGGCCGCTCGGACAGCCCTCCAAGCCCGGGCCGCTGGGGGCGGTCAGGCCTCGGGCGATTCTACGGTGCGATCGGATGCGCCGCCTACGCGCCGGCCGTCACCGGGCGATGGCAGGCGGTGCAGCACGCGCTGCAGCCGCTCAGCTGCCGGCTGCGAGCCCCTCGAGCAGCACCGCGAGCCCGTCGTCCTCGACCGACGCGGTCACCTCGTTGGCGGCGCGCTTGACCTCGTCGGGCGCCTGCCCCATCGCGACCGCGCGGCCACTGCCGGCCACGACCCACTGGAACATGTCGATGTCGTTGCGGCCGTCGCCGACGACGACCATGCGCTCGCGGGTGTAGCCGAGCGCATCCGCCACCCGCTCGAGCCCGGTGGCCTTGTTCACGCCGTCGGGCGCGATGTCGAGCCACGACGAGTAGCCGATGGCGTAGGAGACCTTGTGCAGGCCCATCGACTCGACGATCTCCAGGAAGTCGTCGACCTGGTGATCGGGGCTCATCACGACGACGCGCATCGCCCGCGTCTCGAGCAGCTGCTCGAACTCGACCTGCTCGGCCTGGTCGAGGTTCCAGTCGAGCATGCCGTTGGTGTAGCGGCGGTGGCCCGAGGCATCCTCGACCATGAAGGAGCCCGTCGGCAGCCCCTGCGCGATCGTGCGCAGCGCGGGCGCCGGGTCGAAGGTCTCCACGTGGATCGCCTCGTACTCGCTGCCGCGCCGCTCGAGCACGAGGGCGCCGTTCGCCGCGACCAGGTGGCTGGGCTCGAGTCCCAGGCGCTCCGCCGTCGACTCGGTCGTCGCCTGCGAGCGGCCCGTGGCGAGCACGATCGTGTGGCCGGCGTCGATGACCGCGCGCACCGCATCCGCCACCCTGGGCGAGAGCGAGTCGTCCTCGCGCACGATGGTGCCGTCGATGTCGAGCCCGATCAGGAGCGGCTGCGTCATGCTCGCGCGCCGGTCGCGATGGGCTCCATGACCTCCAGGCCACCCAGGTAGGGCCGCAGCGCCTCCGGCACGCGCACCGAGCCGTCGGGCTGCTGGTGGGTCTCGAGGATCGCGACGAGCCAGCGGGTGGTCGCCGCGGTGCCGTTCAGTGTCGCGACCGGTGCGGTGCGCCCGCTCTCGGTGCGATAGCGGGTGGCGAGCCGACGCGACTGGAAGGTCGTGCAGTTCGAGGTCGAGGTGAGCTCGCGGTACTGCTGCTGCGAGGGGATCCACGCCTCGATGTCGAACTTGCGCGCCGCCGACGAGCCGAGATCGCCCGCGGCCACGTCGATGACGCGGTAGTCGAGCTCGCACGCCTGCAGCATGCGCTCCTGCAGCGCGCGCAGGCGGTCGTGCTCGGCCTCCGCATCCTCAGGCTGCACGTAGGAGAACATCTCGAGCTTGTTGAACTGGTGCACGCGCAGGATGCCCCGGGTGTCACGGCCGGCGCTGCCCGCCTCGCGGCGGTAGCAGGTCGACCAGCCGGCGTAGCGCAGCGGCTGCTCGAGGTCGACGATCTCGTCGGCGTGGAAGCCAGCGAGCGCCACCTCGGAGGTGCCGGTGAGGTAGAGGTCGTCGGCCGGCAGGTGGTAGACCTCGGCCGCGTGCTCGCCGAGGAAGCCGGTGCCCTGCATGATCTCCGGCCGCACGAGCGTCGGCGTCGTGAGCGGCGTGAAGCCGTCGGCGAGCACCTCGTCGAGCCCCATGAGCATGAGCGCGAGCTCGAGCCGCATGCCGATGCCGGTCAGGTAGTAGAAGCGCGTGCCCGCGACCTTGGCGCCGCGCGCCAGGTCGAAGGCGCGCAGCCCCTCCCCCAGCTCCACGTGGTCGCGCGCCTCGAAGTCGAAGGCGCGCTCCTGCCCGTGCGTGCTGAGCGTGACGAAGTTCTCCTCGCCGCCGGCGGGCACGTCGGGGTGCACGATGTTGCCGATCCTCGAGACGGATGCGTCGAACGCGGCCTCGGCGTCGGTCACGCGCGACTGCGCGTCCTTGACGCCGGCGGCCAGCGACTTCCCGTGCTCGATGAGCGCCGGGCGCTCCTCCTTCGCCGCCTTGCCGACGAGCTTCGCGTGCGCGTTCTGCTCGGCACGCAGTGTCTCGAACTCGGTGATGGCGGCGCGGCGGGCGCTCTCGGCGGCGAGCGCCTCGTCGACGTGCTCCACCGGGTCGCCGCGGCGCTCCTGGCTTGCCTTGACGAGGTCGGGCTGCTCGCGCAGCAGCTGGGGATCGATCACCGCTCCAGTCTACGAGCGCGCAGGTGACGTGCCGCTCGGAGCGGGTGCGCCTCAACTGCTCCGAGCCGATTCGCGCACCCGTTCTGCACCGGCGCAGGCGAGTGCTCGGGTTCGGCGGGGCTGACGGCGATACGGTGACCGCCATGCGAGCAGGCATCGTCTACAACCCGGTCAAGCTGTCGCGCGACGATCTCGCGCCACAGGTCGAGACCGCGCAACCCCTCGAGTGGTCCGAGCCCCTGTGGTTCGAGACCGGCGCAGAGGACGGTGGTGACGCGGCCGTTCGCGAGGCGCTCGACGCCGGTGTCGACCTGCTGATCGTGGCCGGCGGCGACGGCACGGTGCGCAAGGGCGCCGACCTCGTCACAGGCTCTGGAGTGCCGCTCGCGATCATCCCGGCCGGCACCGGCAACCTGCTGGCGCGCAACCTCGGTATCGATGTCACGAACCTGCGGAACGCCGTGCGCACCGCCTTCGACGGCGAGGAGCGCGAGATCGACCTGGGCGAGCTCGAGATCGAGGCCCCCGACGGCGGGCGCTCGCGTCACGCCTTCGCGGTCATGGTCGGCTTCGGCCTCGACGCCGAGATGATCGACGCCACCGACGACGAGCTGAAGAAGAAGGTCGGATGGCTCGCCTACGTCGACGCCGCAGGTCGCGTGATCTCGTCGCTCGACACGGTGCGGGTGCAGGTGCGCATGGACGGTGCGCGCACCCGACGCCAGACGGTCAACACGATGGTGATCGGCAACTGCGGCACCGTCACGAACGGCATCGTGCTGCTGCCCGACGCGGCGATCGACGACGGCATGCTCGACATCGCGCTCATTCGGCCCAAGGGCGTGCGCGGCTGGCTGCAGGTGGGCGGCTACATCGCGCGCAACAACCTCATCGTCACGAAGCTGCTGCGCAAGCGCGGGCACCTCGGGCGCCAGCGCACGGGCCCGGCGCTCGGCTACGGGCAGGCACGCGAGACGACCGCGCGCCTCGACGAGCCCAGGGTGGTGCAGGTCGACGGCGATGTGGTCGGCAAGGCCATCGCGCTGCGAGCCACGATCCGACAGGATGCGCTGCAGGTGCGCGTGCCGAAGAAGCGCACGCTCCTCGGGCCGGCGGTCTGACCACCGCGCGGCGATCTGCCAGCAGCGCTCAGGCGCTCGGCTCGCCGCCGATCAGGCCGCGCAGCCAGTCGCGGGCTTCCTCGAAGGACGCATCGGTGTAGCGACGCTCCACCTCGGCGCGATGTCCGTCGGCGCGCGGGTACGAGCCGAGGAACGTCACCTTCGGCGAGAAGCGCTTGAGGCCGAGCAGCGCATCCGCCACCCGCTCGTCGCGGATGTGCCCGTCGGCGTCCATGACGAAGCGGTAGCGCCCGAGCCGGTCGCCGATCGGGCGCGACTGGATGAGCGAGAGGTTGACGCCGCGGGTCGCGAACTGCTCGAGCATGTCGAGCAGCACGCCGGGCTCGTCGCTCGGCAGCTCGACCACGAGGCTGGTCTTGTCGGCGCCGGTCGGCTCGCCGGGCGCACCCGCGCGACCGACGAACAGGAACCGGGTCACCGCATCCGCGTTGTCACCGATGCGGTCGGCGAGCACGTCGAGCCCATCGACCCAGTGGCCGATCGTCGGCGTCGACAGGGCTGCCTGCGCGGGCCCGCTGCCGAGATCGGCGGCGGCGGTCACGTTGGATGCGGCGGGCAGGTGCGCGCGGCCGGGCAGCTCGCGCTGCAGCCACTCGCTGCACTGCGCCCAGGCCACCGGGTGGGCCGCGACGACCCGGATGTCGTCGAGCCGCGTGCCCTCGAGCGCGACGAGCGAGAAGTTCACGCTCACGACGTGCTCGGAGATGATGCGGAGGCCCGGGATCGCCGCGAGCGCATCCTGCGCAGCCGTCACGCCGCCCTCGATCGAGTTCTCGATCGCGATCATCGCGGCGTCGGAGCGACCCTCGGCGACGGCGGTGAGCGCTTCTGCGACGTTCGCGACCGGCACCCGCTCTGCACCCTCGAGCCCGGTGACCTGCTCGAGCGCGGCCTCGGTGAAGGTGCCGCGGGGGCCGAGGAAGGTGACGACGCGCGGCTGGCTCATGCCTCTGAGCCTACGTTCTGCACGACGCAAGCCCTCGCGCCGCGGATCGCGCGTCGAGAGGAGCCTGGAGCCATCAGCCGGGCAGCGGATGCTCAGGGCTTGCGTCGTGCGCGCGCTCCTCGTGCGCGCGTGCCCGGTCGGCCGCAGTGCTGTGAGCGGTCAGCCCGCAGTGCTTTGATGGGGCCATGAGCAGAGCCGGCACCGTCGCCCAGCCCCAGGACCTCATCGACGCGCGCGCCCTCGAGCGCGCCTACTTCGAGCTCGTGCCCGACGTGTCGAATCCCGATCAGGCCGTCGCGTTCGGCACCAGCGGGCACCGCGGCAGCGCCTTCGACACCGCGTTCAACGAGGCGCACATCCTCGCCATCACGCAGGCGATCGTCGAGTATCGCGCCGCGCAGGGCACGACCGGCCCGCTCTTCATCGGCCGCGATACGCACGCGCTGTCGCTGCCCGCCGAGCGCACCGCGCTCGAGGTGCTGGTGGGCAACGGCGTGCGGGTGATGGCGGATGCGCGGGGCTCGGTCACGCCGACCCCGGCGGTGTCGCGCGCGATCCTCGCCTACAACCAGGACGCATCCGCCACCCCCGGCTCGAACGAGGGGCTCGCCGACGGCATCGTCGTCACCCCCTCGCACAACCCGCCGCGCGACGGCGGCTTCAAGTACAACCCGCCGCACGGCGGGCCGGCCGACTCCGACGCGACCGGCTGGATCGCGAAGCGCGCGAACGAGCTGATCGCCGGAGGGCTCGAGGGCGTGCGCCGGGTCGCGATCGAGGGTTCGAGCGACTCGCGCGTCGAGCTCTACGACTTCCGCGACGAGTACGTGCACGCGCTCGGCCGCGTCATCGACTTCGAGGCGATCAAGGCTGCGGGGCTGCACATCGGCGCCGATCCGCTCGGCGGCGCGGCGGTGGAGTACTACGGTGCGATCGCCGAGCGCTACGGGATCGACCTGACCGTCACGAACCCGACCGTGGATGCGACCTGGTCGTTCATGACGCTCGACTGGGACGAGAAGATCCGCATGGACTGCTCGAGCCCGCACGCGATGGCCTCGGTGCTCGCGCGCCGCGACGAGTTCGACATCCTGACCGGCAACGACGCCGACGCCGACCGGCACGGCATCGTCACGCCCGACGGCGGCCTCATGAACCCGAACCACTTCCTGGCGGTCGCCATCGAGTACCTCTACGCGCACCGACCCGGGTGGCGCGCCGACGCCGCGATCGGCAAGACGCTCGTGTCGTCGTCGATGATCGACCGGGTGGCGGATGCCCTCGGTCGGCGGCTCTGGGAGGTGCCGGTCGGCTTCAAGTGGTTCGTGCCGGGGCTCATCGACGGCTCCGTCGCGTTCGGCGGCGAGGAGAGCGCGGGAGCATCGTTCCTGCAGCACGACGGCACGGTCTGGACGACGGACAAGGACGGCATCCTGCTGTGCCTGCTGGCGTCCGAGATCCGCGCGGTGACCGGCAAGAGCCCCTCGCAGCTGTACGGCGAGCTGACGGAGCGCTTCGGCGCCCCGGTGTACGAGCGAGTGGACGCGCCGGCGACGCGCGAGCAGAAGGCGCGCCTCGGGAAGCTCACGGGCGACGCGGTCTCGGCGACCGAGCTCGCTGGCGACCCGATCGTGGCGAAGCTGACGGAGGCGCCGGGCAACGGCGCGGCGATCGGCGGGCTCAAGGTCGTCACGGAGCGCGCGTGGTTCGCGGCGCGACCCTCTGGCACGGAGGACGTGTACAAGATCTACGCGGAGTCCTTCGTGGGCGCCGACCACCTGCGCCAGGTGCAGGCGGAGGCGAAGCAGATCGTCGACGCGGCGCTCGCCGGCTAGCCGGCCGGTACGCCCGCGGGCTGAGCCGCTCCCCCCGCACCCCGCCGGCCGAGCCGGTCCGCCCGCCCCCCGCAGGGCTGACCGTGTCGAAGCCCAGCCGTCAGTGGCCCGCCCTAGCCTCGCACCATGAGCGAGCCCTTCGAGTTCCGAGCCACCGATGCCGACCTCGAGCGGCTGCGCAGCCGACTCGACAGCAGCGTCGTGCCACTGTCGACCCCCGGCGCGGGCGGCATCCCGATGCCGACCCTGCAGCGCCTGCTCGACCGGTGGCGCGACAGCTTCGACTGGCGAGCGGTCGAGCAGCGCCTGTTCGCCCACGAGCACCGCATCACCACGATCGACGGCACTCTCATCCACTACGTGCACCTGCGCGGCGGCGCGCCCGGCCGCCTGCCGATCGTGCTCAGCCACGGCTGGCCCTACAGCTTCGCCGAGATGCTGCCGCTCGCCGAGGCGCTGCGGGGCGAGCTCGACGTTGTGGTCCCGTCGCTGCCCGGCCACGCATGGTCCGAACCGCTGGGCGAGCCCTACACCTCTGAGGCAGTCGCACGCCTCTGGCGGTCGCTCATGGTTGACGAGCTCGGCTACGCGCGCTTCCTCACCTACGGCGAGGACGTCGGGACCGCGGTGAGCGACTGGCTCGCGGGCGCGCACGCGGATGCGGTGGCCGGCCTGATCGCGACGCATGCGTCGTTCGGCGTGCGCGATCGCGGCGAGCACCTGGACGAGGCGGAGGCCGCGTTCTTCGATGCGATCGCCGTGGCCGAGCGCGCGACCGGTGGCTACGCCCACCAGCAGGGCAGCCGGCCCGACACCACTGCGGCCGCGCTGCTCGACTCCCCCATCGGCCTGCTCGCCTGGGTGGGCGAGAAGCTGCTCGAGTGGTCGGGCGACGAGGGCCTGGAGGATGACACGGTCCTAACGACCGTCACGCTCTACTGGCTCACCCGGTCGATCGGCACGTCCTTCCGGCCCTACAGCGACCCCGGCGAGACGCCGCATCCACTCGTCGAGGTGCCGACCGCGGTCCGCGTGCAGCGGCGCGAGCGCGACTACCCCCGTTCCCTCGCCGAGCGCAGCTATCGCGACCTGCGCTCCTTCTCGCTGCTGGAGCGCGGCGGCCACTTCCCCGCGCTCGAGACGCCCGCCGAGGTGGCAGCGGCTGTGCTGGAGCTCGAGGAGCAGGTCCGCCCCGCCGCGTGAACGACCGGCGCCTCCCAGCATCCAGTGGCGCCTCCCAGCCGTCAGTGGCGGCTCCCAGCGCTAAGTGGCGCCTCCCAACGCTGAGTGGCGCCTCCCAGCGCTGAGTGGCGCCTCCCAACGCTGAGTGGCGCCTCCCGACGTCCAGTGGCGCCTCCCAACGCTCAGTGGCGGCTCCCGGCGTTCAGTGGCGGCTCCCGGCGTTCAGTGGCGGCTCCCGGCATCCAGTGGCGGCTCCCGACTCGTGGAAGGAACGACCGCGACCTGAGCAGGGTGCTTCTGCCCAGCGATTCCATCACCGCGAGCGGCAGTGCGTCACCCGAAGCGCCACTCAACCACCGGGGGCGCCACTCGACCACCGGAAGCGCCACTCAAGCACCGGAGGCGCCACTCAACCACCGGAAGCGCCACTCGACCACGGGAAGCGCCAGTGGATCGCCGGGGGCACCACTCGACCGCTGCGAGCGGGCCGTGCGGAGGTCTAGGGCGCGAACGAATCCGTGACGATCCGCACGTCGGGGCCGAGCGCATCCGTCACGAGATCGATGCCCGAGTCGACCGTCAGCTGGTCGCGCCAGGCCGATCGGGTAATCGGCTCGGCAGCGTCGACCAGCGGGTGCAGCTGCAGGTTGCGGCGGTTCGCCCACTGCTGGTTGGCGAGCTGCGCCGGCGTCAGGTCGAAGTGCATGTAGATCGGCACGGCAGCCGGGTCGACGACCTCGACCTCGCCGCCCGGCGCACCCACCAACTCGAACTGCGCCACCGCGCTCACGACCCGAGGGATCGCCATCTGCGTCGTCACCGAGTTGCCCAGCGAGTAGTAGACGAAGCCGCGACTGCCGTCCTCCCGCTCGAGCCACTCGGCCTCCTGCAGCACGTGCGGATGCGTGCCGAGGATCACGTCGGCACCGAGGTCGACGAGCCGCTGCGCCTGCTCGCGCTGGCGATCGTTCACGACGCTCGAGTACTCGTCGCCCCAGTGCACGGCGACGATCGTCGCGTCGGCGGTCTCCTGCGCCTGGGCGAGCTGCTCGTCGACGAGCGGGTCGTCGAGCCACGTCACCGCGATGTCGTTCGTGGGCGTGTTCGACAGGTCGACGAAGTTGAGGAACGCGACGCTGAGCCCGTCGACCTCGGTCGTCGGCACCGCCGCTCGCTCCTCCGCCGAGCGGAAGGCTCCGTGAATCAAGAGCGGATCGAGCTCGTCCCACACCGCGAGGGTGCGGTCGATGCCCTCCTGGCCGCGGTCGAAGGTGTGGTTGTTGCCGAGGCCGATCGTGTTGCAGCCGGCGTCGGCGATCCCCTCGGCGAACTCCACCGGCGCGTTGAAGGCCGGGAAGTAGGTGAGGCCGAGCTCCACCCCGCCGCTCGGCGCCTCCTGGTTGCAGTAGACGAGATCGCTGTCGGCCCAGATCGGGCGCGCCGCATCCCAGAAGTGCCCGTACTCGTACGTGCCGTCGGCCTGCAGCGCATCCGCCGTCACCGAGTCGTGCGGCAGGATGTCGCCCATCGCGCTCACCGACACCGAGGCGTCCTCGGGCGTCGGGCTCGGGCTCGGGGTGGCGGATGCGACGACCCCGTCACCGGGGTCGGTGGCGCTCGGCGTCGGGTCGAGCGCGCCCTGCTGGCACCCGGTCAGCAGCAGCGCACCCGCCGCCAGTCCGGCGACGAGCAGCCGCCGCATCAGGAGCTGGCCATGATCGCGTAGATGACGAGCAGGATGACGATCGCGACGACCGTCCAGACCCAGTCGCCCGCGGTGCGCTGACCGCCGCCGCCGCTCGAGCGGTGCGAGCTGCTCGAGCCGCCCCAGCTCCAACTGCTCGAGCTGCTGCGGCCGCTCGAGCGACCGAACGAGCCGCCGCCTCCCGACCGCGAGCCCCCGCCGAAGAAGCTGCGCGAGCCGCCCCCGCTGCTCTTGAAGCCGCCACCGCCGCCTCGGAACCCACCGCCGCCGCTGCTGCGGCCGATCTTCGCCATGGCATCAGCGTATGCGGAGCGAGCGGGCGCGCGCTCCCCTTCTGGCCAAGATCTCGCGCTCGCGCGCGCAAGCCGCTACTGGCCGTAGTCCGGCGCGGCCCCCGCCCCGAGGTACTCCTCGTAGGTCGCCGCCCCCTGCGCGTGCATGGCGGCGCTCGTCTCCGCCCCGATGAAGCGCAGGTGCCACGGCTCGTAGTGGTAGCCGGTGATGCCCTGGAGCCCATCGGGGTAGCGCACGATGAACCCGTGCTCCCAGGCGTGCTCGGCGATCCACCGACCGGCCGGTGTGCTGCCGAAGCAGACGTCGAGGCGGCACGCCCCGCCCGTGCCGACGACGTCGACCGCGAGGCCCGTCTGGTGCTCGCTGTGCCCGGGCCGGGCGCTCGTGGTGTCGGCGACCGCCTGCCCGTGCTGGGCGACGTAGCCGTCGTAGAGCGACGACTGCCGCGCGTGGCTGCGGTAGGAGGAGAAGACGTGCACGCCCTCGCCGATGTCGGCGAGCATCGCCGCCGAGAGCTGCTCGAGCGCGGCATCGGCCTCTGGTCGCACGAGCTCGTCGCCGTCCTGCGCGATGGACACCGAGACGAGCTGCGGCTGGTAGTCGGCCGGCTGCAGCGGCGTGCGCTTGTTGACGAGCACCTGCAGGCTGGCGGCCGACGCGACATCGGCCGCGGGCGCCGGCGCTGCGGTCGGCGTGGGAGTCGGAGTCGGAGTCGGGGTGGGTGTCGAGGTCGCGACCGGTGCCGGGCCCGCCGAGGGCGTCGGGCTCGCGACAGGCGTCTCCGAGGCGGCCGCGCTGGTGCTCGGCACCGGTGACACCGCGGGCGCGCATCCGGTCACGGCGAGCGCAGCGACGACCGCCGTGATCACGCCGCCCAGGATCACTGGCCGCTGCTGGACTCGACGCCGCTGCTCTCTTCGCACGGGTCAAGCCTCCCACGGCCACGCGTGTCACGCCGGATCGTGCCATACTTGCTGGGCCCGAGACCGTTCGTCCGGCTAATGACTTTGCAAGAAGAGGAACCTATGTCACAGCGCGAATCGCGCTCTGGCGACGCAGCCGCGCCCGCCCCCCTGATGACCCAGCGCCAGATCACGCTCGTGCTGATCGGCCTCATGATCGCGATGTTCCTGTCGTCGATCTCGCAGACCGTGGTCGGCACCTCGATGCGCACCATCGCCGACGACCTGCAGGGGCTCGAGCTCCAGGTGTGGGTCGTCACGGCGTTCCTGATCGTGTCGACCATCGTCACGCCGATCTACGGCAAGCTCAGCGACATCTTCGGTCGCCGACCGCTGTTCCTGATCGCGATCGTGCTCTTCCTGGTCGGCTCCGTCGCGTGCTCCTTCGCGCAGGACATGGTCCAGCTCGCCGCGTTCCGCGCAATCCAGGGCCTCGGCGCCGGCGGCCTCATGTCACTGCCGATGACGATCATGGCGGATGTCCTCAGCCCGCGTGAGCGAGCCAAGTACCAGGGCTACTTCCTGGCCGTCTTCGGCGTCTCGTCGATCCTCGGCCCGCTCATCGGCGGCCTGCTGGCCGGCACCGACCAGATCCTGTTCCTCGAGGGATGGCGCTGGGTCTTCCTGTTCAACCTGCCGATCGGTGTCGCTGCGGTGTGGATGGTGTTCCGCTACCTGCACCTGCCCGCGCATCACGAGCGCGTGCGGATCGACTGGTGGGGCGCTGCGCTCCTGGTGGTCGGCGTCGTGCCGCTGCTGCTCGTCGCCGAGCAGGGCCGCGAGTGGGGCTGGGGCTCCACGGCGGCGCTCGCCTGCTACGTCGTCGGTGCGATCGGCATCGTGCTGTTCCTGGTCGTCGAGTCGCGCATGGGCGACGCAGCGCTCATCCCCCTCCACCTGTTCCGCAGCAGCACCTTCTCGATGGCGACGCTGCTGGGTGTCTTCACCGGCTTCGGCATGTTCGCGGCGATGATGATGATCCCGTTCGTGCTGCAGATCGTGCACGGCATGAACCCGACCGAGGCCGGCCTCGCCACCCTGCCGATGATCCTCGGCCTCATGATCGCGTCGATCGGCTCCGGCCAGATCATCGGCCGCACCGGCCGCTACCGCCTCTTCCCCGTCGTCGGTCTCGGCATCATGGCGATCGGCTACGGCGTGCTGGTCACGCTGCAGTTCGACAGCCCGCTGTGGATGCTGCTCATCGCCCAGTTCTGCATCGGCCTCGGTCTCGGCCAGCTGATGCAGACGCTCACGATCGCGTCCCAGAACGCCGTGCAGCCCAAGGACATGGGCGTCGCGACCAGCGCCTCCACGTTCTTCCGCCAGCTCGGCGGCACCACGGGCGTGGCGGTCGCGTTCTCGCTGCTCTACTCGCGCCTGCCGGAGACGCTCGAGGACGCGTTCGGGCGGCAGGATCTCCGCGCCGACCTCGCTGCCGCGACGCAGGACCCGGCGGTGCTCGCGAACCCCGACAACGAGCGGATCCTCGACGTGCTCGCCAACCCCCAGCAGATCGGGACGGCGCTGAACTCCGACTCGTCCTTCCTGAACACCGCCGACCCGCGGCTGGCTGCGCCGTTCCTCGACGGCTTCAACACGGCGACGCTCGAGCCCTTCTGGGTCGCGCTCGCGGTCGTCGTGCTCGCGTTCCTCCTCGCGATCTTCTTCAAGGCGCCGCCGCTGCGCCAGAAGTCGGCCATGGAGGAGGCGCTCGACGAGCGCGCTCGCGTCGCTCAGCTCGAGGCGGATGCGTCGGCACCGGGCTCGTACGCCCCTCCCGTCACGACCGCGTCCACGCCTGTGATCCGCGAGGACGCGCGGTCAGGGACTGCCGATCGGGAATCCTGAGCCGCCTCCCAGGGGCAGCGCCTAGCGTGGGGGCCTCGGAGCGAACGCTCCATCGATCGAAGGAGGTTGAGGACATGGGACTCGGCGACAAGATCTCGAACTCGGCGAAGGAAGCCGTCGGCAACGCCAAGGAGAGCATCGGCGATGCGACCGACAACGAGCGCCTGCAGGCTGAGGGTGTGAAGGACCAGAGCGTCGCGAACACCAAGCAGGCTGGCGAGCACGTCAAGGACGCTGGCGACGACGTGAAGGACGCCTTCAAGCACTGATCTCTCAGTGATCACGACGATGGGGCCGGGCGCATGCGCCCGGCCCCATCGTCGTTCGCGGCACAGCCGCGGGGGTCAGTAGTTCAGCTCGCCCAGCTGCGCGGCGGTCGCCTCGATGCCGAAGTCGCGCGCCTGCGCCTGGATCTTCTGCGCCCGCGCGAGTCGCGGAAGATCGCTGCCGTCGGTGATCTTGCCGCCGGACTCCTCGAACGCCCGCACGAACGCATGCGCCCACGCGACTTCCTCGACGCTCGGGGCGAGCCCCTCGTTGATGGTGGCGGCCTGCGTGTGCGTCAGGCAGAGCTTGCCCGACATCCCCATCTCCTTCGTCAGCCTCGTGCCGTCGACCAGCGCATCCGTCGACAGGGTCGGGCCGTCGATCGGCGCGGGCAGGCGTGCGGCGCGCGAGGCGATCACGAGCTGCGAGCGCGCGTATGCGAGAGCGATGGGATCCTCCCCGGTCGCCGTGTCCCGCTTGAAGTCGCCGGTGCCGAAGGCGATGCGGAACGTCGAGGGGGCGCTGGCGATGCGCTCGACGTGCAGCACCCCGCGCGCGGTCTCGACGAGCGCGAGGATCGGCATGTCCTCAGGCAGGCGGTCGGCCGTGTCGTCGACGTGGCTGGCGGATTCGGTCTTGGCGAGCATGATGCCCTCGAGGCCGGGCGCGTCCTTCAGCTCAGCGAGGTCGGTGCTCCAGAACTCGCTGGCGGCGTCGTTGATGCGCACCCACGCGCGATGCCCGGTGCTGAGCCACTCGACGGTGTCTGCGCGCGCCTGTGCCTTGTCCTTGGCGGCCACCGCATCCTCGATGTCGATGATGATGGCGTCGGCGTCGCTCGCCTGAGCGATCTCGAAGAGCTCCGGCTTCGAGGCGGGCACGAGCAGCCACGAACGGGCGATGAGCGGCGAGATGTCTTGGCGGGTCACCCATCGAGCCTACCGGCGCGCATGCGCTGAGGGCTGGCTCAGCGAGCGCGGCTACCCTCGCGGCATGGACTTCATGCAGGGCTTCGGCCAGGGTGGCAGCATCTGGTTGGCGGCGCTGGGTCTCGGCGCCATCGCGGCGGCGATCGTGCTGCTGCGCATCGGCGCGAGGCGTCGGCGCAGCACCGAGTCTGGCCAGCCGCACCTCATCGCCGGCATGGGGGTGCTCGTGATCGGCACGGCGCTGTTCGTCCCCGGCATCATCTGGCTCGTCACGTCGTTCTTCAGCGGCGACTGAGCCGCTCCCACGCGCACGAGAGGGGCCGCCGTCCGGTGTCGGACGGCGGCCCCTCATCGCGTACTAGGCCTCCTGGCGGCGGCGGATCAGCAGCGCGAGCCCTGCGAGGAGCAGGAGTCCCGCCAGTGCCAGCGCGGGAGCCGGCGTACCACCCGTGGTCGGCAGCGAACCGGACCCGCCGGGCTGGCCGGGCTGGCCGGGCTGCCCAGGCTGCCCAGGCTGCCCAGGCTGCCCAGGCTCACCGGGCTCGCCCGGCGTGCCGGGCGTGCCCGGAGCGACGATCGTGACCTCGTCCGTGATCTCGGTGCCGTCGGGCGTGGTGACCACGACCGTGGCGTCACCGGGTGCCGCGTCCTCCGGGATCGGGATCTCGGTGGAGAAGTCTCCATCCTCGTCCGTCACCACGGTCACCGGGTCGCCGATCGGGGTGCCGTCGCCGTCCTCGACGATGATCACGATCTCGGTGTTCGGCGGGAAGCCGCCGCCCGTGACGGGCAGCTCGCCGCCCGGCTCGACCGTCTCTCCGGCGTCGACCGTCGGCAGGTAGACCTGCACCGGGTCGGACGGCTCGGAGACGTTGCCGGCGGGATCGGTCGCGATCGCCTCGATGACGTGGCTGCCCTCGCCCAGCGGCTCGTCGATCACGAGCTCCCACGTGCCGTCCTCCCCGACCGTCACCTCGCCGACCGGCGCACCGTCGACGATGACCGTGATCGTGTCGCCGGCCTCGCCGGTGCCCTCGATCGTCGGCGTGTCATCCGTCAGCACGTCGCCGTCGCTCGGGCTCGTGATGACCGGCGCGTCGGGCGCGGTGGTGTCGATCGTGACGACGACCGGTGCGGACGGCTCCGAGACGTTCCCCGCGGGGTCGGTCTGCGTCGCCTCGATCGTGTGCTCGCCGTCGACCAGCTCCTCCTCGGGCGTCACCGTCCAGGTGCCGTCCTCGGCCACCGGAACATCCTCGATGACCGTCGTGCTGCCATCCGGACCGGTGATCGTCACGTCGACCGTCGCACCCGGCTCACCGGTGCCGCTGATCGGCGGCGTGCTGTCGTTCAGCAGCTCGCCGTCGCTCGGCTCGGTGATGACCGGCGCGTCGGGCGCGGTCACGTCGACCGTGAACGAGACGGGGCCGTCGGAAGCGGTGTTGCCCGCCTCGTCCGTCGCCGTCGCCTCTACCGTGTGCTCGCCCTCGGTCAGCGGCTCGGCGACGGTGATCGCCCACGAGCCATCTGCCTCGACCGTCGTCCCACCGATGGCGTCGCCGTCGATGGAGACCGCGATCGTGTCGCCGGCGTCGCCGGTGCCGGAGATCTCCGGCGTGGTGTCGGCAACCGCCTCGCCCTCGGTCGGCGAGAGGATCTCGATCTGCGGCAGCGTGCTGTCGATCGTGAAGGTCACCTCGTCGGAGGGCGGCGACGTGTTGCCCGCCGCATCCTGCTGCGTAGCCGAGGCCGTGTGCTCGCCGTCGGCGAGCGGCTCAGGCGTCGTCAGCGTCCACGTGCCGTCAGGCTGCACGGGAGCCGTGCCGATGACTGCGCCGTCGATGACGACCTCCACCGTCGCACCGGGCTCGCCGGTGCCGCTGATCGCCGGCGTGCTGTCGCCGATGACCTGGCCGTCCGTCGGGCTGGTGATCACCGGTGCCGCCGGGCTGGTCGAGTCGACCGTGAAGTCGACCGGCTCGGAGCTCGGCGAGACGTTGCCGGCCTCGTCGGTCGAGGTGGCCGTCGCCGTGTAGTCACCGTCCGCGAGGGGCGAGACCGGGGTGACGGACCACGAGCCCGTCCCGTCCCCGTCGACGTCGTTGACCGGCACCTCGCGGATGTTGACGGTGCTGCCACCCGCATCCGTGATCGTGACATCGACCGTGGTGCCTGCCTCAGCCGTGCCGCTGATCGCGGGCGTGCGGTCGCTCGTGACCGAGCCGTCCTCGGGGCTGGTGATGACCGGCGCCTCGGGAGCCGCGGTGTCGACCGTGATCGTGACGGGTGCCGACGGAGCCGAGGTGTTGCCCGCGTCATCCGTCGCCGTGGCCGTGATCGTCTGCTCGCCATCCGCCAGCGGCTCCGTCGGGGTAACCGACCAGGTGCCGTCATCGCCGACCGCGACGTCCTCGAGCACCACCGAGCTGCCGTCAGCGCCGCTGATCGTCACGTCGACGGTCGTGCCCGGCTCGGCGGTGCCGATGATCGCGGGCGTCGCGTCGTTCGTGATCGTGCCGTCGAGCGGTTCGGTGATCACCGGTGCCTCGGGAGCCGTGGCATCGATGGTGAAGGTGTTCGAGTCGGCTGCGGAGGTGTTGCCCGCCGCATCCGTCTGGGTCGCGTCGACCGTGTGCTCGCCCTCGGCCAGCTCCTCGGTCGTCGGCAGCGACCAGGCGCCCTCCTCGTCGACCTCAGCCGTACCGACCACGGCGCCATCGATCGAGACCTCGACCGTCGCGCCGGGCTCGCCCGTGCCGCTGACCGTCGGGGTCGTGTCGTTGATCGTCGACCCGTCAGCGGGCGACTCGATCACCGGAGCATCCGGTGCAACGGTGTCGACCGTGAACGTGTTCGAGTCGGCAGCGGAGGTGTTGCCCGCCACGTCGGTCTGGGTCGCGTCGACCGTGTGCTCGCCCTCGGCGAGCTCCTCTGTCGTCGGCAGCGACCAGGCGCCGTCCTCGTCGACCTCGGTCGTGCCGATCACCGCGCCGTCGATCGACACCTCGACCGTCGCGCCCGGCTCGCCCGTGCCCGACACGGTCGGCGTCGCGTCAGCGATCGTCGACCCGTCCGCGGGCGACTCGATCACCGGAGCATCCGGCGCCGTCGTGTCGACCGTGAACGTGTTGCTGTCGGCAGCGGAGGTGTTGCCCGCCGCATCCGTCTGCGTCGCGTCGACCGTGTGCTCACCCTCGGTCAGCTCCTCGGTCGTCGGAAGCGACCAGTCGCCGTCGAGGTCGACCTCGGTCGTGCCGACCACGGCGCCATCGATCGACACCTCGACGATCGCGCCCGGCTCACCCGTGCCGGTCACCGTCGGCGTCGCGTCGCCGATCGTCGACCCGTCAGCGGGCGAGACGATCACCGGCGCCTCCGGCGCCACCGTGTCGACCGTGAAGATCACCGAGTTCGACGTCGCCGACTCGTTCCCGACCGCATCCGTCTGCACCGCCGTGATCGTGTACGTGCCATCAGCGAGCTCGATCGACGCGAAGCTCCACGCCCCGTCCTCATCGACCAGCGCCTCACCCAGCACCAGACCCTCGGTCGAGGTCACCACGACCGTCGACCCAGCCTCACCAGAACCAGCCACCGTCGGCGTGCTGTCATCCGTCGAGCTGCCGCTGACCGGCTCCTCGATCACCGGCGCCACCGGAGCAGCGCTGTCGACCGTGAACGACACGCTGTCCGCCGGCGACACGTTGCCCGCCGCATCCGTCTGCGTCGCATCCACCGTGTGCTCACCATCAGCGAGCACCTCGGTCGTCGGAAGCGACCAGACGCCATCCTCATCGACCTCGGCCGTACCGACCACCGCACCATCGATCGACACCTCGACCGTCGCGCCCGGCTCACCCGTACCCGTCACCGTCGGCGACGCATCCGAGATCGTCGAACCATCCACCGGACCCGTGATCACCGGAGCATCCGGCGCCGTCACATCGACCGTGAACGACACGCTGTCCGCCGGCGACACGTTGCCCGCCGCATCCGTCTGCGTCGCATCGACCGTGTGCTCACCCTCGGCCAGCTCCTCCGTCGTCGGAAGCGACCAGGCGCCCTCCTCATCGACCTCGGCCGTGCCCACCACGGCGCCATCGATCGAGACCTCGACCGTCGCGCCCGGCTCACCCGAACCGCTCACCGTCGGAGTCGTGTCAGCGATCGACGAACCATCCACAGGCGAGACGATCACCGGCGCCTCCGGCGCCGTCGTGTCGACCACGAACGTGTTCGAGTCAGCAGCGGAGACATTGCCCGCCGCATCCGTCTGGGCCGCATCGACCGTGTGCTCGCCCTCGGCCAGCTCCTCCGTCGTCGGCAGCGACCAGGCGCCCTCCTCGTCGACCTCAGCCGTACCGACCACGGCGCCATCGATCGAGACCTCGACCGTCGCGCCCGGCTCACCCGTGCCCGACACGGTCGGGGTCGCGTCAGCGATCGTCGAGCCATCCGCGGGCGACTCGATCACCGGCGCATCCGGCGCCGTCGCGTCGCTGATCTCGAAGGTTCCGGTCGCCGTGACATCCGTCGGCGAACCATCGGCGTCCAGCGCCGTGCCCGTGATCGTGGCAGTGCCGGGGGCGGCATCCGCGTCGATCGGGTAGGTCGTGTCGGCGGGGATCGCACCCGCCTCATCGGTCACCACGGTGATCGGACCTCCGACCGGAGCGCCCGCGGCGTCAGTCACTTGGAGGCTCACGGTCGTCTCCGCCGGCCAGCCGTCGCCCGAGATCGTGCTCGTGGCGCCGGTGGCTGCATCGGTCGCGTCGATCGTCGGCACGAAGTCGAGCTGCACGTTCGGCCCCACCGAGGAGGTCGCCACGTCGATGCCGACGGCACCGCCGAGCACCAGGAGCTGCACTGCCGTGACCGTGGCAGCGTCGGCGAGGCCGTCGCCGTCGTCCTGCACGTTGAGGTTGATGGCAGCGACGCCGCCGAGCGCCGTGAGCGCGGGGGCGAGGGCGTTGGTCAGGGTGGTGACGGCCGTGTCGACCGTGGCGCCCGCAGTGTCGAGCACCGTGTTGAGCGCCAGGTCGACCGCAGGCGTGATCGCGCCGACGACCAGGTCGGATGCGGCGTCGAGCGGGAGCAGCGCGAGGAGCCCGGTGCCGGCGATCTCGAGCGGCGCGCTGCCGTCGATGAGCGCGCCGAGCGTGCCGTCGAAGTCGATGGTGAGGCCGGCGAGCACGGTGCCGACGATGGGCACGGTGACTGCGGTGTCGGAGGCGATGGTGACGTCGACGTAGTCGGTCGCGTTGGCGAGGACGTCGTTGACATCGCCCTGCAGCTCGCCGAGCAGCTCGGCAACATCGGCCGAGACGGCCTGCAGCACCGCGGGGCTCAGGAGCGTCGAGTTGGGCGCCAGGTCGTTCAGGTCGATGCCGCCCGCGAGATCGACGGTGATGACACCGGTGCTGAGGTCGATGGAGACCAGGTCGGTGCTCAGCGTCTGGGTGAGCAGACCGGCGACCGCTTCGTCGAGCCGGGAGT
Organism: Agrococcus sp. Marseille-P2731; assembly: GCF_900117395.1. Classification (GTDB taxonomy): domain Bacteria; phylum Actinomycetota; class Actinomycetes; order Actinomycetales; family Microbacteriaceae; genus Agrococcus. The sequence continues at coordinate 510,511 of NZ_FPEG01000003.1, forward strand.
CGACCGTCACCTCGGTGTCGGTGCTCGTGAGGCCCGTGAGACCGCCGACCAGGTCGAGCACGTCGCCGACCACGCCGTTGACGGCTCCCTCGAGCACGTCGGTCAGGCCGTTGACGGCGGTGTTCACGGTCGCGGTCGCCGCGGTGACCGTGGTGGTGAGGTCGCCGACGAGCGGCGACTCGAGCTCGAGCGTCGCGTCGGCGATGGTCGTCGTGCGCGTCAGCGTGCCGTCCTCGGCGAGCGTGGCGTCGGAGCCCACCGCTCCCAGAGAGACCGTGCCGGTCGACAGTGCCGGCGTCGTCGGCAGCAGCGCCAGCAGGTCGATCTCGAGGTCGGCCGTGGAGGCGCTCGCCGTCGAAGCGCCGCCGGGCTGCGCCTCGGCGTACTGCTGGATCAGCCCGAGCTGCAGCAGCTCGCCGACGCCGATCTCCAGGTCCGGGAGGCCGAGGGTCAGCGCGCTGAGCGCGGTGACGTCGAGCGGTGCGTCATCGACGTCCGACGTGCCCTCGCTGGCACCGTCGACGTATACGGCCGCGGCGCCGTCGATCCCGGCGAGGTCGAGGCCGAGCGCTGCCGCGTCGAGGAACCTCGCGTCGGCGCGGGATGACTCACCCGGCAGCGCGGAGGCCGGAGATGCGCCCAGGTGGACGCCGAAGGTGACGAGCGCGGTGGCCGTGATCGCGGCGAGCACTCGGTCGCGAATGCGCCTCGACGATGCTCCCAGCAGTGGCTTCCTGGACATGGCGGGTCTCCGATTCCGACGCAGCGGTGCAGCAGCCGCCATCGACCCTGAGGACTTGCTGAGGATCATGAAGGGAGCGGCTGAGGTCTCGAAACCTAAAACTACGCAATCGGAAGAGTTCTCGGACCGAAGATTGCTGAGAATGTATCCAAAACGTTACGCGCCTCAATGTGGTATACGCGAGGTTCGCTCAGCTCTCCCGGCCCCGGAGACGGTCGATCTCACGCCGCTCGCGGCTCGTCGGACGACCGGCGCCACGCGGCCGGTGCGGTACCTGCGCCGCCTCGAGCGCGGTCGGCCTCGGCGGCGAGTGGTCGTCGAAGGCTGCCGCCGCAGCGGGGGCGCCGACACGCTTCGCGAGCAGCTGCGTGACGATGACGACGCGGTCGAAGCCGTGGATGCGCACGCGCACCTCATCACCCACCCGCACCGGCTGCGCGGCCTTCGCGGGCCGCCCGCCCACCTTCACGTGGCCACCTCTGCAGGCCTCGGTCGCGGCGGCGCGGGTCTTCACGAGCCGCACGGCCCAGATCCAGACGTCGAGCCGCACGGTGGCGCGCTGGCCATCGCTGCCTGGCGCGGCCGGGCTCACGCCGCCGCCAGCACCTCGAGCACGGCCTCGCCGTAGCGCTCGAGCTTCGACTCGCCGACGCCCGAGACGGTCGAGAGCTCGACGAGGGTGGACGGCTTCCGCTCGGCGATCGCTGCCAGGGTCTTGTCGTTGAAGACCACGTAGGCGGGCACCGCCTGCTCCTTCGCGGTCGAGGCGCGCCACGATCGAAGGGCCTGGAAGACGCCCTGCTGCACGTCGTCGAGCTGCGCGGTCGACGTCGAGCGCTTCGCCGCCTTCGCCGGCGCCTTCGTCTCGTGCCGCAGGCGCACCGCTCGCTCGCCCGCGAGCACCGCCCCCGACGCATCCGTCGTCGCCAGCACGCCGTACTCGCCCTGCACCTGCAGCAGCCCCTGCGCCAGCAGCTGCCGCACGACGCCGCGCCACTGCGCGGCTGGCAGGTCGCCGCCGATGCCGTAGGTCGCGAGCGCATCGTGACCGAAGCGGCGGATGCGCTCGGTCTCGGCCCCGACGAGGATGTCGACCAGGTGGCCGGCACCGTAGGCCTGCCGCCGCTCGCGCTGCAGCCGCACGATCGTGGAGAGGAGCTTCTGCGCACGCACCGTGCCGTCGTAGGAGTCGGGCGGCGTGAGGCAGGTGTCGCAGTTGCCGCACGCCGTGCTCGGCTCACCGAAGTATGCGAGCAGCTGCACCCGGCGGCACTCGACCGTCTCGCAGAGCGCGAGCATCGCATCGAGGTGCAGCGTCTGGTTGCGCTTGCGCTGGGCATCGCCCTCGCCCTCGGCGATCATGCGGCGCTGCTGCACGACATCCTGCAGCCCGTAGGCGAGCCACGCGGTCGAGGGCTCGCCGTCGCGGCCGGCTCGACCGGTCTCCTGGTAGTACCCCTCGACCGACTTCGGCAGATCGAGGTGGGCGACGAAGCGCACGTCGGGCTTGTCGATGCCCATGCCGAAGGCGATCGTCGCGACCATCACGACACCGTCCTCCCGCAAGAAGCGCTGCTGGTTGGCGGCGCGCATGCCGCCGTCGAGCCCCGCGTGGTACGGCAGTGCGTCGACGCCCTGCGCGCGCAGCCACTCGGCCGTCGACTCGACCGAGCGCCTCGACAGGCAGTAGACGATGCCGGCGGCGCCGGGGTGCTCGTCGCGGATGATGCGCAGCAGCTGTGCCTTCGCATCCTGCTTGGGCGCGATGCGGTACTGGATGTTGGGCCGGTCGAAGCTCGACACGAACACCTGCGCACCGCGCAGGCCGAGACGCTCGACGATCTCGGTGCGCGTCTCGCTGGTGGCGGTCGCGGTGAGGGCGATGCGCGGAACGTCGGGCCACCGCTCGCCCAGCACCGACAGCTGGAGGTAGTCGGGACGGAAGTCGTGGCCCCACTGGCTCACGCAGTGCGCCTCGTCAATGGCGAAGAGCGCGATCGGGGCGGCGTCGAGCAGGCTCTGGGCGACCGGCAGCCGCTCGGGCGCCAGGTAGAGCATGTCGAGCTCGCCCGCCAGCAGGCGCCGCTCGACATCGCGGCGCTCGTCGATCGACTGCGTCGAGTTCAGGTAGGCGGCGCGCACGCCGAGCTGCTCGAGCGCGTCGACCTGGTCGTGCATGAGCGCGATCAGCGGGCTGATGACGACGCCCGTCCCCTCGCGCACCAGCGAGGGGATCTGGTAGCAGAGGCTCTTGCCTCCACCGGTGGGCATGAGCACGACGGCGTCGCGGCCCGCGACGATCTCGTCGATGACCGCCGCCTGCTCGCCGCGGAACGCGTCGTAGCCCCAGACGCGGGTGAGCGCCTCGAGCAGCGTCGCGGCCTTGGCGGATGCAGCGACGCCCGGCGCGCGCGCGACCTGCGGGCGACTGCCCTGCGCCCCGCTCCCCTGCCCTCGGCCCCGCGACGCGCGAGCGCTCGAGCCCGACGATCCTGCGCGGCTGCTGCCAGCCGAGCCGGCGTCCGTGGGCGCTCCGACCAGGGCACCCGGATCGGGCGGCGGCACCCAGCCATCCTCCGGAGCCCCGTAGGCGTCCCAGGGCTCGGGTGCATCGTCGTCGCTGGGCGGAGCCCACTCGTCGCACATCGCGTCGGTCACGCGTCCCCCTTCGCGTCCATGACGCATCCCACCCTAGGTGGAGGCGCCCACGCGCGCGATGCCGCGCCGGGCGCCTGTGGAGCGGCGCGTGCGGGCGCGCTGGCCGCTACCGCGCGAGCTCGCGCGCGTGCTGCGCGGCCAGCAGCAGCGGCGGCACGATGCGGTCGGCGTCGTCGGGCGCTCCGAGGGCGTGCTGCGTGAGCCAGACGAGCACGGCCTGCGCATCGGGGTAGACGTACAGCGCCGTGCCGGTGCCGCCGATCCAGCCGTAGCGGCCGAGCACCTCCCACGGCTGCCGCTCGACGACATCGACGCTGCCCCCGAGCGACCACGACTGCCCCTCCAGGAAGGGGTGGTCGGGGCTCGAGGGCTCCCCCGGCGCGAGCATCTGCGCCACCGCGGTCTCGCTCAGCACCCGGCGGCCGCCTGCGCGGCCACCGGCCACGAGCATCCGCCCGAAGGACAGCAGGTCCTCGACCGTCGACACCAGACCGCCCGCGCCGGACTCGAAGGGCACGGCGCCCGCCCACGCGCCGGCCGCCGGGTCGCGCAGCACCAGCTCGCCCTCCTGCCGCGCATAGGCGGCCGCGGTGCGCGGCACCTGGTCGTCGCGGAGCCGGAAGCCGGTGTCCTCCATGCCGAGCGGCTCGAGGAGCGTGTCGGCGAGCACGTCGCCGAGGCTGGAGCCTGCGGCGCGCGCCAGGAGCACACCGGCGAGGTCGAGCCCGGTGTTGTAGCTCCAGCCCCGACCGGGCTCGTGCAGCAGCGGCAGCCGGGCCGCCCGGGCGATCCACGCGTCGGGTGCGGGCCAGCCAGAGGGATGCGGTGCCGCCTGGTGCAGGCGCTCGGCGAGCGCGGTCGTGAGCGGTGTCGACGCGAAGCCCGCGAAGCCGAGACCGCCGCGCAGCGCCAGGAGGTGCCCGACCCTGATGGGCTCGTGCGCGGGCTGCGCCTCGTCGAGCGGGCCGGCCGGGTCGCGGAGCACGCGCGGGGCCGCGAGCTCCGGCAGCCAGCGCTCGACCGGGTCGTCGAGGCGGAGCGTGCCTCTGTCGACGAGCACCATGGCTGCCGCAGCGACGAGCGGCTTCGTGACCGATGCGATGCGGAACACGGTGTCGGGCGTCATGGGCGCGCCGCCGAGCGACCGCGCACCGGCGACGACCACGGATGCGCCGTCGCGGCTCGAGAGCGCCCCGACCACACCGGGCACGCCGTGCCGCTCGACCGCGACATCGGCGATGCGCTGCAGCCGCTCGCGCAGCGACGCGCTCACCGCCGCTCCGCTCGCGCGGCCGCACCGCGCATCCGCCATGCCATGATCCTGCCGCCCGGTGCTCAGCGTCGCCGCGCGAGCCACTCCTCGAACGTGACGCGGCCCCGGTGCTGCTCGGTGAAGTTGGCGCCCGAGCGCAGGTAGTCGAGCAGCGACGGCGGGAACGGACCGTTGACGATGAGCCCGCGCGCGCCGGTCGCCGCCTGCCACGACTTCGCGAGCTCGCGCGAGAGCCGCACCTGCGGCCCGGCGATCTCGATGAAGCGCTTGCCGCTCGGCTCGAGCGCCTCGTCCGCGCACAGGTCGGCCACCTCGCTCACCGCGACCGGCTGCATCCGGCCGCCGAGCACGACCGGGATCGCGCCGAGCGCCGAGCCGGCCTCGAACTGGTCGACCGACCACTCGTGGAACTGCGCGGCACGCACGACCGCCACCTCGAGCGGCGCGTCGAGGTAGGTGAGCTCCTGCTCGTGCTTGCGCCGGTGGTACGAGAGCTTGGAGCGGTCGACGCCGAGGATCGAGAGCAGCACCGCCCGCTGGACGCCGGCGCGCTCAGCCGCCGAGACGACGTTGCGCGCGCCGATCGTGAAGGGCTTCGGGTCGATGGGGTTGCGCGAGTTGACGGCGTCGACGATCACCTCTGCGCCGGCGAGCGCCTGGTCGAGGCCATCGCCGGAGACGATGTCGGCCTGGACGCCGGAGGCCCCGGCGATGGCCTTGCCCGACCGCGACATGGGGTGCACGTCGGCACCCCGCCGCGCCAGAGCCCGCACGATGGCTGAGCCCGCGTTTCCAGATCCGCCGATCACGACGATGCGCATGGCCCAACGCTACGCCAGCCCCCGCACAACGCAAGCCGGGAGCGCAGCCTGCACGCAGGACGGCCCGGATCGCGAAGATCCAAGCCGTCCTTGCCGCTGCGGGCTTGCGTTGTGCGGGGGCTGGCGTAGCGTTGGGCCATGCGCATCGTCGTGATCGATGCTGCCGGGGCCGGCGGCGCGGTGAGCGTGTCGAGCAGGTCGTCGCCGGGCGTGACGGGGATCATCGGCGCCTCGATCTCTGCCCGGTCCAGCAGCTGCTGGGTGCGCTTGCGGCGCGCCGGGGCGATCACGGTGACGACGCGGCCGTCGTTGCCTGCGCGGCCCGTGCGGCCTGCGCGGTGCAGGTAGGTCTTGTACTCGTCCGGCGGGTCGGCCTGCACGACGAGCGCGATGTCGTCGATGTGGATGCCACGGGCAGCGACATCGGTCGCGACCAGGACGTCGACCTTGCCGCGCTTGAGCTTCTCGAGCGAGCGGTTGCGCTTCGCCTGCGTGAGGTCGCCGTGGAGGCTGACCGCGGCGATGCCCGCATCGTCGAACTGCTCTGCGAGGCGCTCGGCGTATGCGCGGGTGCGGGTGAAGACCACGATGCGACCGGGGTTGCGCACGATCTGCTCGAGCACCGCATCCTTGTCGTAGCGGTCGGTGACGAGGATCTGGTGGTCGATCGTCGACGTGGACTGCTCCTCACCGGCGACCTCGTGCACCGCCGGCTTGGGCAGGAACTCCTTGACGATGGTCTGCACCTCGGAGTCGAGGGTCGCCGAGAAGAGCAGCTTCTGGCTGCCGGGCTTGGTGCGACGCAGGATGCGCTGCACAGGCTCGAGGAACCCGAGCTCGCACATGTGGTCGGCCTCGTCGACCACCGCGACCTCGACCGCGCCGAGGTTCAGCTTGCGCTGCTCGACGAGGTCCTCGATGCGGCCCGGCGTGCCGATGACGATGTCGACGCCGCGGCGCAGGCCCTCGACCTGGCGATCCTGCTTGACGCCGCCGACGATGACGGTCGTGAAGATCCCGACCTCGCGGCCGAGCGTCATGATCGTGTGGTTCAGCTGCTGCGCGAGCTCGCGCGTCGGAGCCAGCACGAGCGCACGCGGCGCCCGGCCGATCTCGCGGCGCTCGGAGCGGCCGCGCAGGAGCATCTCGACGATCGGAGCGCCGAAGGCGATGCTCTTGCCGGAGCCCGTGCGACCGCGGCCGAGCACGTCGCGACCGCCGAGCACGTCGGGGATGGTGGCGGCCTGGATCGGGAAGGGCGACACGGCACCCATGCCGGTCAGAGCCCGCGCGATGCTCTCGCCGATGCCGAGGTCGGCGAAGGTCACGCCCTCGACGTCCTCAGCGCGGATCGAGGTCGCCTCGAGGCGCTCGAGCACCACGTCGTCCTTGGACTGGAAGGGGTTCGACTCCTTCGAGGGGTAGTACGTGCTGTCGCGTCGGGGCTGCTCGTCGAAGCGGTCGCGGCGAGGCGGGCGGCTGTCGGCGTCGCGGCGGGGGGCCCGGTCGTCGCGGCGGGGCGCGCGGTCGTCGAAGCGACGCTCGACCTGCTCGCGACGGTCGCTGAAGCGGTCGTCACGACGAGGAGCGCGGTCATCGCGGCGGGGAGCGCGGTCGTCCCTGCGGGGGGCGCGGTCGTCGAAGCGACGCTCACCCTGCTCGCGGCGGTCGCCGGAGCGGTCGTCACGTCGGGGGGCGCGGTCGTCCCGACGCGGGGCGCGGTCGTCCCGACGGGGCGCGCGGTCGTCGAAGCGGCGCTCTCCGCGCTCCTCGCGGCGCGGGCCGCGGTCGTCGAAGCGACGCTCACCCTGCTCGCGGCGGTCGCCGAAGCGGTCGTCGCGACGGGGTGCACGGTCGTCACGGCGCGGGCCGCGGTCGTCGAAGCGACGCTCACCCTGCTCGCGGCGGTCGCCGAAGCGGTCGTCGCGACGGGGCGCACGGTCGTCACGGCGCGGGCCGCGGTCGTCGAAGCGACGCTCACCCTGCTCGCGGCGAGCGCCGAAGCGGTCGTCCCGACGGGGCGCGTCATCGCGGCGAGGCGCGCGGTCGTCGAAGCGGCGCGCACCGCGGTCGTGCGCTGCCGAGGAGCTGCCGCGGCCGTTGTGCTCGTCCCGGGCGCGGTCGAAGCCGCGCGGGCGCTCGCCGCGGTGCAGGCGATCGTCGCCCTGGTGGTCGCGACCGCCCTGGCCGCCACCGCGGGTGCGGAACGACGGCCCGCGGCCGGCGTCGCGGTTGCGCTCCTCCGGCGGGGTCCAGTTGGGTCGGCCGGAGCTCGTGCGGCCGCCGCCCTGGGCGCGGTCGCGGTCGTCGCGGTTCCAGCGGCCCTTCGAGGGCTGCTCGCCGCGGAACCCGCGGTGGCCCTCGCTGCGCGAGCCGGGGCGGCTGTTGCGGTCGTTGGATCGGGGGGCGCCCTGGGGGCGCGAGTCGTTACGGGGCATTGCTCGCATCTCTGTGCGCGCGAGGATCTCCTCGCGCTGGTCGTGCCGCATTCATCGCGGGGATCTGGTCAACCGCGAGTGCGCTCGCGGGAACTCCGGCCGCGGTGACACTCCATTGCGACGCACATGCGTCTGTCCCGAGCCGACCCATCCATCGTAGAGCACTGCCGCGACGCGCGACAGGGGCAATCGGTGCGCTCAGCCCGGCTGGTCCGTGGCTCGCTGCCCGTCGCGCATGATCGACGCCGTCCACTGCCGCCCGTCGAACCAGCGCGCATCGGCGCGCCGGAAGGGATCCGGGTACCAGCTCGGCGGCGCCTGCCCGGTGCCCGGCGCGAGCCCGATCGGCTGCGGAGCGCCGTCGTGCTGCGACGCGGCCGCCTGCTGCTCGACGTGCTGCTGCGCCTGCCACGCGTCGTGGACGCGCCGCTGCGCGTCGGCGGCCTCCTGCTCGAGCCGCTGGAACTCCGCAGGAGTCGGGATGGGCGGCGCCTGCTTGTCATCGGCGGGATGCTCGCGGCCGTAGACGTCGCGCTCGACGCGCTGCGGACGCTGCCCGAACGATGGAGCCTGCTGCGCGCGGGGGCGAGGGCCGAGATGTGTCGGCGCCTGCGGCGAGGACGACCGCACCGGATCCACGCGCGCGCCCTGCTCACGACCGAAGACGGAGGACTGCGTGGGCACCGAGCCCGTGGACCCCGGCATCGGGCCGACGGCCGGGGTCGGCGCGGTCGCCGGCGCAGCCGCCTGCTGCGCGGGCGCCGAGCCGGAGAACGTGACCGAGGGTGCGGAGGCCCCGCTCGGCGGCTGCAGCGTGCGCGCGTCGCGCGCCGCGTAGTAGTGCATGGAGGAGTCGGAGGGCCACTGGCCGTCGATCCGCAGGAGCGAGCGGCCTCCGGGCGAGAGCGGCGGCACGAAGGTGAGGCGCGTGCCGGTGCCCGCGGGCGACCGCACCGTGATCGTCGCGCCCTCGATCTCGCCGGAGGCGCGGGTGACGTAGACCGTGACGGGCAGGTCGCCCGCTGGCACGTGCAGGGTGATGTCGCCCCAGTCGAGCGGAGCGCGGAGCCCCCCGACGTCCAGGGTGGGTGGCTGGCGGTAGGCGTCGAGCCTGCCGTCCTCCGGCGCCGAGTGGACGATCAGGAAGCTCGGCATCCAGCCCCTCCGATCGGTCCACACCTCGGCGCGGGGTCACGCTCCCGCACCCGGGCCCCGTGCCGGGCGCCCTCGAACGGGCCCATTCAACCAACAGCACCCCGCGCATCCGCTGAGAGCCACGCATGCGGCGTCGGTGCTCACCCCTCGCCGGCAGCCACCAGCTCGCCGCGCCGCTGGGCGCGCGTGCCCGTTCCGCGGCGAACTCGGCGCCGCTCGATGGCGCCCTCGACGAGCAGGTAGAGCACCGGCAGGACGATGAGCGTGAGCAGGGTCGACGAGATGAGCCCGCCGATGACGACGATCGCGAGCGGCTGCGAGATGAAGCCGCCCTGACCGGTGAGGCCAGCCGCCATCGGGATGAGCGCGAAGATCGTCGCCGCCGCGGTCATGAGGATCGGTCGCAGGCGCCGCTCGGCGCCCTCCACGAGCGCGTCGCGCACCGAGAGCCCGCGATCCCGGTACTGGTTGACGAGGTCGATGAGCACGATCGCGTTCGTGACGACGATGCCGACGAGCATCAGCACGCCCACCATCGACGCGACCCCGAGCGGCACCCCGGTGATGAGCTGCATCGCGATGGCACCGGTGGCCGCGAACGGCACCGACACCAGCAGCAGGAACGGCTGCAGCAGGCTCTTGAAGGTCGCGACCATGACCACGTAGACGAGCAGGATCGCGATCAGCGCCGCGATCCCGAGCTGCGTGAACGCATCCGTGATCTGCGTCGCGACGCCGCCGATCGACGCTGTCGCGCCGTCGTCGAGGTCGAGCGCGTCGAGCTCGACCTGCAGCGCCGCGGAGACCCCGCCGACGTCCGCCGCGTCCGGCGTCACCGTGACGGTCGCCGTGCGGTTGCCGTCGCTCGTCTCGATGGCGACGGGGCCGGTGATCTCGGTGACCTCTGCGACGTCGGCGAGCGGCAGCGGGCCGTTCGGCGTCGGCAGCTCGAGGTCGCGCAGCTCGTCGAGCGTCGCGGCCGGAGCGATCGCGTCGAGGTAGATGCTCACCACGGCGCCCTCGAGCTGGATGTCGCCGATCGGCGTCGGCTGCATCGCCTGCGCGACGAGGCCGGAGACCGCTGCCTCGCTGAGGCCCAGGCTCGCGGCGTACTCGCGGTCGACCGCGACCTGCACGAGCGGCTGCGCGCCCTCGAGCGAGTCGGTCACCTGGGCGACGCCGTCGATGTCGGCCATCGACTCGGCGACGGATGCGGTGGCGGCCTCGACGACCTCGGGCGTCGGCCCCTGCACCTCGATCGTGATGTCGCTGCCGCCCAGGCCCGCGGACTGACCGACGGTCACCTCGCCCGATGCCGCGTCACCCAGCTCGATGATGTCTGCGCGCAGCGCCTCCATGTCAGTGCCGTCGGCGGCGATCACGCCGTAGGAGATCGAGCCGCCGCTGCCGCCGCCCGTGAAGGCCGCGAAGCGCCCGCCGCCCGCCACGGTCGCCGAGACCGTCTCGACGCCGTCGACCTCCTCCAGCTGTGCCGAGAGCTGCTCCGCCGCATCCAGCTGCGTGTCGAGCGAGGCGCCCGGCTCGAGCGACTGCGACAGCTGCACGGTCGTCTGCCCGTCGTCCCCCAGGAAGTTGATGGCCATGAGCGGCACGGCCGCGATGCTCGCGCCCAGGATCGCCACCGCGCCGACGAGCACGAGCCAGGGCTTGCGGAGGGTCGCCAGCAGCACCGGTCGGTAGCCGCGCCGCAGGCGATCGGGCCGCTCGTCGAGGGCGCCGGGCTCGGCCGCCGGCGCGGCGTGCGCGGCGCGCGTCGCGGCCGCGCCCGCGGGCTGCGGGCCGGATGCGCGGCGTCGCCCGAACAGGCCGCGTCGGGTGACCGGCGCAGCAGCGTCGCGCTCCGCCTCGGCGGCCGCAGCCTGGGCCTCGGCGGCGCGCGCCTCCGCCTCGACCGCCGCCTTCGGCCGCCGCAGCAGCCAGTAGGCGAGCACCGGCACGATCGTCAGCGCGATGGCGAGCGACGACAGCAGCGCGATCGTGACGGTGAAGGCGAAGGGCCGGAACAGCTCGCCGGTGATGTCGCTGACGAACGCGAGCGGCAGGAACACGATCACGCTCGTGATGGTCGAGGCGGTGATGGCGCCCGCGACCTCGCGCACCGCATCCAGAATCGCCTTCGACTTCGAGGGCTGGAAGCCCAGGTGCCGCTTGATGTTCTCGATCACGACGATCGAGTCGTCGACCACGCGGCCGATCGAGATGGTGAGGGCGCCGAGCGTGAGCACGTTGAGCGAGAAGCCCGCTCCCCACATGCCGATGAAGGTCATCAGCACCGACATGGGGATGGAGATCGCCGTCACGATCGTGGGCCGCACCGACCAGAGGAAGATGAGGATGACGATCACGGCGAAGGCGAGGCCGAGGACGCCCTCGACCGCGAGCGCCTCGATCGAGTGCTCGATGTACGGGGCCTGGTCGAGGATCGTCGTGATCGAGACGTCGTCGCCGAGCTCGGCCTGCACGGCGGGCAGCAGCTCCTGCACCGCGTGCGAGACGTCGACGGTGTTGGACGCCTGCGTCTTCGTGATCGAGAGGATCACGGCCGGCTCGCCGTCGACGAGCGCGATCGACGAGACCGGATCCTCGGCGAGCTCGACGTCGGCCATGTCGCTGATCGTGGCGCTCTGCCCAGCCGTGCCGCCCGAGAGCGGCAGCGCCGCGATGTCGTCGACCGATCCCAGCCGCTCGCCGATCTGCACGCTGAGCGTCTGCCCGTCGTCGTCGACCGTGCCGCCAGGCAGCAGCTGGCCGTGCTCGTCGATCGCGTCGGAGATGCTCTGGCGCGAGAGGCCCTGCGCGGCGAGCGCCTCGTCGTCGGGGCTGATCGTGACGCGCTGACCGGGTGCGCCCTGCAGCTGCACGGCGCGCACGCCGTCGGTGCGCTCGAGCTGCGGCACCGCGATCGTCTCGATGCGGTCGACCAGCTCGGCGGTCGAGTCGGCGTCGCTGCCGGAGATGGCGATCTGCAGCACCGGGAAGTCGGCGATCGAGCCCGTCAGCACGGTCGACTCGGCGCCGGAGGGCAGCTGCCCCGCGATGCGGTTGACCGCCTGCTGCACGCGCTGCTCGGTGGTCGGGATGTTGCTGCCGTAGGCGAACTCGGCGATGACGAAGCTCGAGCCAGACGACGAGGTGCCGCTCGTGCCCTCCAGGCCCGGCACCGACTGCACCGCCGCCTCGATGGGCGAGGTGATGTCCTCGCTGATGATCTCGGGGCTCGCTCCCGGCAGCGTCGTGGTGACGACGACCGCGGGCAGCTCGAGCTCGGGCGTGAGCTCGGTCTTCAGGCTCGTGAGCGCGACGCCGCCGAAGATGGCGATGCAGATCGTGACGAGGGCGACGAGCGCCTTGTTCTTCATGCTGGCGAGCGAGAGCAGATGCACCTGCCGATCCTCCCATCAACGGTCGAGGGGCGGATCCGGCGACCACCGCATCCGCCCCTCAACCGACTATGAATCGGCTAGCCCCTGCGCGTCGCGGCGAAGGCGTGCATCGCGTCGCGCACGTACGCCGCGCCCTCGGTGCCGCCGTAGCTCGCCGCGAACCGCTCGTCGGCGACGTACATGTCGCCGAGGCCCGCGAAGGCGTCGAGCTCTGGCTCGCGCTGCCAGCCCGCGCCCACCCAGCGGTAGTGCCGCTCGGCGAGCGCCTGCACCGCGTCGGAGTCGGCGGCCTCGCCCGCGTCGCGCGCTGCGGCGTAGCCGGCGACGAGCGCGAGGTGCTCCTGCTGGAACGCCTGCCGCTCGGCGTCGGACTGCCGGCCCCACCACTCGTCGCTGCGCTTCCAGGCATCGACGCCCCATCGCTCGCTCACCTCCTGCTCGTACTGGCTGTGATCGAAGCCGTCGAGCGCTGCTTCTGCCTCCATTGCCGTTCCTCTCTCTCGTGCCCGCAGCGTCTGCTGAACGGCGCGGATCTGTCGTCGGATGCGTGTCGCCTCGCGCTCGAGGTCGACGAGGTGGGCCGCGAGCGCCTCCTCGTCGGATGCGCGCTCGAGGCTCTCGGCGATCGCGGGGATGCCCACGCCGAGCCCGCGCAGCAGCAGGATGCGCTGCAGCCGGGTGAGCGATGCCTCGTCGTACCAGCGCATCCCACCCGCGTCGGTGCGGGCGGGGTGCAGGATGCCCACGGCGTCGTAGTGCCGCAGCGTGCGGCTCGAGATGCCCGCGAGCTTCGAGATGCGCTGGATCGACCACTCCATGGCGACGACGCTATGTGTTGACGCTGCGTCAACGTCAAGCGTGAGCGATCGGATGCGCGCAGGGCGCTTTGAAGACCGGCATACGCTGGTGCGATGCAGCTGCGATCGGTGCTCGCCGTCTTCGTCGGCGGGGCGCTCGGCACGGCGGCCCGGGCGTTGCTGCAGGACGCCGTGCCGGAGTGGTGGCTGCTCTTCGCCGTGAACGCGCTCGGCTCCGCGCTGCTCGGCATCGCGGTCGCGACGCTGACCGGCTCGCCCGCGTGGGTGCGGCACGGGGTCGGGGCAGGCTTCCTGGGCGGCTTCACGACCTTCAGCGCGGTCGCGGTCGCGAGCGTCAGCGCCACGGCGAGCTCGGGCGGCTGGGCGACCGTCGTCCCGGCGCTGCCCGGCATCGCGCTCGCGGTCGGCATGCTCGCCGTGAGCCTGCTGGGCGCGTGGGCGGGGCTCGCGATCGGGCGCCGCCTGAGGCACCGGATCCGTCCGAGGAGAGGCGGGGTCGCGTGACACCGCTCGAGCTGCTCGGCATCGCCGCGGCCGGCGGCGCCGGGGCCGTGCTGCGCTTCGCCGCCGGTGCGCTCGATCGCGACCGCCCGGCGCGCGCGACCATGGCGGTCAACCTCGTCGCGAGCCTCCTCGCCGGCTTCTGCACGACGCTGCTGCCGCTCGACGAGGCGTGGCGCGTCGTGCTGCTCACCGGGTTCTGCGCAGGCTTCTCGACGTACTCGGCCTTCGCCGTGCAGGCCGTGGAGCAGCTCGAGCGGCGTCGCTCCGGGCGAGCCGCCGCGACCGTCGCGCTCACGCTCGTCGGCGGCGGTGCGGCCGCCGCGCTCGGCATGCTGCTCGGAGCGCTCGTCGCCCCAGCGATCGCGATCTGACCGCAGTGCACATGCCGTGCTCCGGCACAGGCGATCGACAGCCGCGGTGATACGATGCAGGTTGGACTTGGAAGAGGAAGTTCTCCCACCGTCCGTCGGCCACAGCGAGCCGGCGCCAGTAGCAAGGGGGTCCAGCATGGGTCGTGGTCGCCAGAAGGCAAAGCACACGAAGATCGCGCGTGAGCTGAAGTCGTTCAGCCCTGACGTGAACTACAACGCGCTCCAGGCAGAGCTGGGCGGTGCGGATAGCTCCGTCGAGATCGACAAGTGGGCCGACTACGCCGGCTACGACGCCGAGAGCGACGACTACGCTGACGAGTACCAGACGGGCCGCACCGCCTGAGCTGACACGATCGGCTTCAGGCGCTCAGAGCAGCGAAGGAGCTGATCGTTCGTGACCTCGCACGCCATCACCAACGGCAAGAGGGTCGAGCCGACCGAGGTCGGCAGCCACGCCACCGCCACCGCGCCGGTCTTCGAATCGCTGTCGGTGCTCGACCTGTTCAAGATCGGCATCGGCCCTTCGTCGTCGCACACCGTCGGGCCGATGCGCGCCGCCCTCGACTTCGTCGGGCAGCTCGACGCCACGGGCAGGTTCGACGACGCCGTCCGGCTGCGGGTCGACCTGCTCGGCTCGCTGGGCGCCACGGGCTCCGGGCACGGCACCGACACCGCCATCATCCTGGGCCTCTCGGGGCTCGCGCCCGACACGGTCGAGACCGAGCAGATCGCCGCGACGCTCCAGGCAGTGCGCTCCTCCGGCGAGCTCTCCCTCGGCGGTCGCACGCCCATCCCCTTCGACGAGGCGAAGGTGTTCGTGTTCCGGCCGCTCACCGTGCGCCGCGAGCACCCGAACGCGCTTCGCATCACGGCCTACGACGCATCCGACGACGTCGTCGCGACGGCCGGCTACTACTCGATCGGCGGCGGCTTCGTCATGCGGCACGACGCGGGCGACGTGCTCTCCCCCGTGCCCGCGCCAGCCGCGCAGGCGCATCCTGTCGCGCATCCGTTCACCAACGGCGACCAGCTGGTCGCCCTGTGCCGCGAGACCGGTCTCTCGGTCGCCGAGCTGATGCTCGAGAACGAGACGGCCTGGCGCTCGCGGGAGGAGACCGTCGCGCAGCTCGAGCGCATCTGGGTGGTGATGCAGGAGTGCGTCGCGCACGGCATCGAGACGCCCGGGATCCTGCCGGGCGGGCTCGACGTGAAGCGGCGCTCGAAGGAGTGGCACGCGAAGCTGCTCGAGCGCGATGCCGCACCGAAGGCCGGCAGGCCCGACCTGCTCGAGGGCATGGAGTGGGTCAACCTCTATGCGCTCGCCGTCAACGAGGAGAACGCCGCGGGCGCGCGCGTGGTCACCGCGCCCACGAACGGCGCAGCCGGCATCATCCCGGCGGTCATGCACTACGCCGACCGCTTCGCGAACTGCGCCGAGGACGAGCTGCCGTGGCAGGTGCGGTTCCTGCTCGTGGCGGGCGCCATCGGCATCATCATCAAGTCGAACGCCTCCATCTCGGGCGCCGAGGTCGGCTGCCAGGGCGAGGTCGGTTCGGCGTGCGCGATGGCCGCAGCGGGCTTCGCCGCGGTGCTGGGCGCGACGCCCGAGCAGATCGAGAACGCCGCGGAGATCGGCATCGAGCACAACCTCGGCCTCACGTGCGACCCGATCAAGGGTCTCGTGCAGATCCCCTGCATCGAGCGCAACGCGATGGCGAGCGTCAAGGCCATCAACGCCGCGCGCATGGCGAAGCAGGGCGACGGCACGCACTACGTCTCGCTCGACACCGCGGTCGAGACGATGCGGCGCACGGGCGCCGACATGAGCGACAAGTACAAGGAGACGGCGCTCGGCGGCCTGGCGGTCGCCTACATCGAGTGCTGAGGCATGCGGCGGTCACGCCCGCCCACAGCCTGCGCTCGTGCCGGAGACGACGAACGGCCCGCCTCTCGGCGGGCCGTCCTGGCCTTCGCGGGGTTCGCGCGGCTCAGTAGCCGTAGCTCGAGGCGAACGCGGCGATGATGATGATCGGCACCACGATGGTCCAGAACACGATGTTCCAGATGAAGCCGAGGATCGAGAGCACGAGGCCCCAGATCGCCATCGTCTTGGCAGCGGGCTCCTTGGCGAGGCCGATGCCGGAGAGCACGGCGCCGGCGATCGCGTTGAGGAACAGCGGCAGGATGATGCTGGAGATGCCGAGGATGAGGCCCCACAGCGAGAGCGTCTTGCTCGTCGACGCGGGCGCGCCGTAGCCGCCGTAGGACTGGTCGGTGGGCTGGTAGGCCTGGTAGCCGGCCGCGGGCTGCGCGGGCTGCTGAGCGGGCTGCTCCGGGGGCATGTAGGTCATGGGGTGTCCTCGCGTGATGGGATGCGGGTGCAGGGGACGCGAGCGCGTCGCCCACAGCCTATTGGCAAGCGCCCCGCGGGCGCGCGCGAGCGCGAGCGGCGTCAGCTCAGGAGAGCGCGCCGAAGAGCATCGCCCCGAAGAAGGCGCCGAACGGCAGCAGGTACACGAGCAGCACCAGCAGCAGCCCGAGGGCGGAGCAGACCGTGCCGATCATCGCCATCACCCGCCCGGCGGGCTCGCGCCTGAGCGCGACGAGGCCGAAGACGACACCGAGCACGGGCACCACCACCAGGAGCCACGCGAACAGCACCGAGCACAGCCCCAGCACGAGCGCCGTGATGGACAGGCCCCGCGCCGGCTGAGCGATGTACGCATAGGTGGGCGCCTGATAGACGGGCATGCCGTAGGGCATGACCTGCGACGCTTGGGCGGCCGCGGGGTGGATCAGCGGTGCATCGCGGCCGTCGAAGGCTGCGGTCTGCGGTGGCGCGTAGCGCTGAGGCGCTGGCGCCGGGGCGTACCTCGCAGGGTGCTGCGCGGGCGCTGATCCTTGCCGCGCGCCATGCGCCTGCGGCCGAGTCTCGTGCTCACGCGGCCGGAATCGGTCGGGATCCGAGGGCATCCCGCCACCTCCTTCGCGATCGAGACGCACCGTGCACCGGGGCGCCCAAGCTCGTGCCACCGTACGCCGCTGGCGTCGGCGCAACCTGGACGCGGGCGGGCAATCTCCGGTACGCCGCCTCCGTGACCCACTGCCGCATCAGCGATAGTGGCCCGTCAGTCGCACGGCGCCGCCGTCGACGCCCTTGGCGCCCTGCACCCAGCCCTGTCCGCCGCCGAGGGCTTGCGCCCGCGCGACGCTGCCCACCGCGAACGCCGGGATCCCCGCCTGCTCGCTGCGCGCGATCACGGCATCGGCATCGGCGGCGTCGACGACCGCGAGCATGCCGAGGCCGAGGTTCCACGTGCCCTCGGCCTCCGTGAGCGGGAAGCCGCCGAGCGCCGCGAGCGCCGCGAAGACCTCCGGCACCTGCCAGCCGGCGCGATCGATCTCGACGGCGGAGCCCTGCGGCAGCACGCGCGCGAGGTTCGCCGCGATGCCACCACCGGTCACGTGCGAGATCGAGCGGATGCCGAGGCCGGCATCGAGCATGCCGAGCAGCGGGAGCGTGTACAGCCGGGTCGGCTCGAGCAGCGCCTCTGCGGCGATGCCGCCGAGCTCGTCGACCCGGTCCGTGAGCGCGATGCCGCGCTCGGCGAGCACGTGGCGCACGAGGGAGAAGCCGTTCGAGTGCAGCCCGGAGGACGCCATGGCGACCACGACGTCACCGGTCCCCACGCGCTCGGCGCCCAGCACCGCATCCGCCTCGACCACACCGACGGCGGCACCGGCGACGTCGTAGTCGTCGGGTTCCATCACGCCCGGGTGCTCGGCGGTCTCGCCGCCGACGAGCGCGGTGCCCGTGGCCTCGCAGGCCTCGGCGATGCCGCGCACGATGTCGGCGATGCGCTCGGGCACCACGCGGCCCGTGGCGATGTAGTCGGTCATGAACAGCGGCTTCGCGCCGACCACGACGATGTCGTCGACGACCATGCCGACGAGGTCCTGCCCGATGGTGTCGTGCTTGTCGATCGCCTGCGCGAGCGCGATCTTCGTGCCGACGCCATCGGTCGAGGTCGCGAGCAGCGGTTTCCTGTACGTGCCGACCGCCGAGAGGTCGAACAGTCCGGCGAAGCCGCCGAAGCCGCCCAGCACCCCTGGGCCGTGCGTGCGCGAGACCGCGGCCTTCATGAGCTCCACAGCGCGGTCGCCCGCCCCGGTGTCGACGCCGGCGGACGCATACGGATCGGTCATGCCTCCAGGCTACCGAGCGCGACGTGCGCTCCGGTGCCGCGCCCCGGCCCTGCGCGGACAGCGCCAGATGGCAGGATGGGCCACGGCACACCCACCCACTGTCGATGGAGACGTCCATGCACGCACTCGTGACCCGAGGCACGCCAGGACTCGAGCTGGTCGAGATCCCCGAGCCCGAGACGCCGCCCGGGCACGTGAAGGTGCGCGTGCTGCGCGCCGGCATCTGCGGCACCGACCTCCACATCGATGCCTGGGATGCGTGGGCGCAGTCGGCGGTGCAGCCGGGCGTGACCGTCGGGCACGAGTTCTGCGGCGAGATCGTGGAGATCGGCGAGGGCGTCACCGACTTCGCCGTCGGGCAGCTCATGAGCGGCGAGGGCCACGTCGTCTGCGGCCACTGCCGCAACTGCCGCGCCGGGCGACGCCACCTCTGCATCCGCACCTCGAACCTGGGCGTGCAGCGCGACGGCTGCTTCGCCGAGCTCGTCGTCATCCCGGCCTCGAACGTCTGGGTGCACCCGGGCGTGACGGCTGCGAGCGCCACCGAGCAGCAGCTCGACGTCTTCGGCATCTACGACCCCTTCGGCAACGCGGTGCACACGGCACTCAAGTTCCCGGTGATCGGCGAGGATGTGCTCGTCACCGGTGCCGGCCCGATCGGCCTGATGGCGGCGATGGTCGCGCGGCACGCGGGCGCCCGCCACATCGTGATCACCGATCTCGCGCAGGCGCGCCTCGAGCTCGCCCGCTCGCTCGGCTTCCGCGCGCTCGACCCGCGCGAGGAGGACCTGGCGGCCGTGCAGCGCGAGCTGGGCATGACCGAGGGGTTCGACGTCGCGCTCGAGATGTCGGGAGCGCCCGCGGCGCTCGTCGGCATCATCGAGAACCTCAACTTCGGCGGCCGGATGGCGATGCTCGGGCTGCCGTCAGCGCCCATCGAGCTCGACTTCGGCAAGGTCGTCTCGCACATGCTCACGATCCAGGGCATCTACGGTCGCGAGATGTTCGAGACCTGGTACGCCATGGCCGCGATGGCCCAGACGGGCCTCGACGTCTCCCCCGTCATCACCGACCGCTTCGCGTTCTCCGACTGGGAGCGCGCCTTCGACCGGGCCCGCGCGGGCAGCGCCGGCAAGGTCATCCTCGACTTCACCCGCTAAAGGAGACCCCGTGTTCTCGATCAAAGACTCCCTCGCCGACGAGCTCGCCGAGATCGAGGCCGCAGGCCTCACCAAGCGCGAGCGCGCCATCGACTCGCCGCAGGCCGCCACCGTCGTCGCTGGCGGGCGCGAGGTGCTCAACTTCTGCTCCAACAACTACCTGGGGCTCGCCGATCACCCCGAGATCGTCGCCGCAGCGAAGGCCGCGCTCGACGACTGGGGCTTCGGCATGGCCTCGGTGCGCTTCATCTGCGGCACGCAGACGCAGCACCTCGAGCTCGAGTCGCGGCTGGCGTCGTTCCTCGGCCAGGAGGCCTGCATCCTCTACTCGTCGTGCTTCGACGCGAACGGCGGGCTGTTCGAGACGCTGCTCGGCCCCGACGACGCCGTGATCTCGGACGCGCTGAACCACGCCTCGATCATCGACGGCATCCGGCTGTCGAAGGCGGCGCGCCACCGCTACGCGAACCGCGACATGGCAGAGCTCGAGGCGCGCCTGCAGGACGCAGCCGGCGCCCGGCGCCGCCTGATCGTCACCGACGGCGTGTTCTCGATGGACGGCTACCTCGCACCCCTCGAGGCCATCTGCGACCTGGCCGAGCGCTACGACGCCATGGTCATGGTCGACGACTCGCACGCGGTCGGCTTCACCGGGCCGTCTGGCGCTGGCACCCCAGAGCACGCGGGCGTGCAGGATCGCGTCGACATCATCTCCGGCACGCTCGGCAAGGCGCTCGGCGGCGCCTCCGGCGGCTACATCGCCGCCCGCGCCGAGATCGTCGACCTGCTGCGCCAGCGCTCGCGCCCCTACCTCTTCTCCAACGCGCTCGCCCCCTCCGTGGTCGCCGGTTCGCTCAAGGCGCTCGACCTCGTCGAGGGCGCTGGCGAGCTGCGCGAGCAGCTGCAGCGCAACACGGCGCGATTCCGCGTCGGCATGGAGGAGGCAGGCTTCGAGCTGCTGCCCGGCGAGCACCCAATCACGGCAGTCATGTTCCACGACGCGCGGCTCGCTGCAGACATGGCGGATGCGATGCTCGCCGAGGGTGTCTACGTCACCGCGTTCTCGTTCCCCGTCGTGCCCCGCGGCGAGGCGCGCATCCGCGTGCAGCTCTCGGCGGCGCACTCGGACGCCGACGTAGACCGCGCGGTCGCCGCCTTCGCGGCGTCCCGCGAGCGCGTCGCGGGCTGAGCACACCCCCGCCCGCAGCGAAGCGGACCCCTTCCACCGGCAGGGACATGGTGCACCGGGTCGTGCTGGGTGGAAGGGGTCCTGCTTCCGCGCTCGCGCTCGCGGCGTGCTGAGCGCGGGGTCTCGTGACGCGTGCGACTGCGTCGCGCGCTCCTCGACCTGCAGTCCTGCGGGCTCGACGCGGCTGCGCCGCATCGAGCCCTCCGGACTCTAGAAGACCGGCTTGCCGCCCGTGACGCCGAGCACGGTGCCCGAGACGTAGCTCGCCTCGTCGCTCGCGAGGTAGACGAACGCTGTCGCCACCTCGATCGGCTGGCCGGGGCGGCCGAGCGGCGCGTTCATGCCGAAGTCCTTCACGCTCGGCTTCGTCGTCGGCTGCAGCGGGGTCCAGATCGGCCCCGGCGCCACGGCGTTCACGCGGATGCCGCGCTCACCGAGCTGGGCGGCGAGGTTGACGGTGAAGTTGTTGATCGCGGCCTTCGTCGACGCGTAGTCGAGCAGCGTCTCCGAGGGCTCGAAGGCCTGGATCGACGAGCAGTTGATGATGCTCGCGCCCTCCGCGAGGTGCGGCAGCACCGCGCGCGTGAGGTTGAACATCGCGAAGATGTTGGTCTCGTAGGTCTGCCGCAGCTGCTCGTCGGTGATGTCGTCGAGCGAGTCCTGCGCCATCTGGTAACCCGCGTTGTTGACGAGCACGTCGAGGCCGCCGAGCTCCTCGATGGCCTTCGCCGCGAGCTCGCGGTTCGCCTCGTCGGTGCGCTGGTCGCACGGCACGGCCACGCAGCGCCGGCCCGCCGCCTCGACCTGGCGGCACGTCTCGTCGGCGTCGTCCTGCTCGGCGGGCAGGTAGGCGATAGCGACGTCGGCGCCCTCCTTCGCGAAGGCGATCGCGGTGGCGCGACCGATGCCGGAGTCGCCGCCGGTGATCAGCGCGCGCTTGCCCTCGAGGCGCCCGCGGCCCGTGTAGCTCGTCTCGCCGTGATCGGGCACCGGCTGCAGCTCGTCGGTGCGGCCCGGCCACTCCTGCGACTGCTCGGGCAGGTTCTTGATGGATTCGGTGTCGGGGTTCATGTCCCCCACCCTGCTCCCGGTTGCTGGATGTCCCGTGGGTGACCCCCGGCATCCGCCACCGCCCGTCGGTCGATAGGCTTGGTCGTCAGCCCCGCGACAGAAGGAGCTCGCCCGTGTGCGGCATCGTCGGCATCGTCTCCGACTCGAGCGTCAACCAGCAGGTCTACGACGCCTTGGCCCTGCTGCAGCATCGAGGGCAGGACTCCACGGGCATAGCAACCGCGCAGGATCGCTCGATCCACGTGCGGAAGGCCAAGGGGCAGGTGCGCGAGGCGTTCCGCACGCGCGACATGCGCGCGCTGCTGGGCGACATCGGCCTCGGACACGTGCGCTACGCCACGCGCGGAGAGGCCGAGAACGAGCTGGAGGCGCAGCCGTTCTACGTGAACGCCCCCTACGGCATCGTGCTCGTCCACAACGGCAACCTCACGAACTCGCGCGAGCTCGAGCAGGAGCTCGCGACCGTCGACCACCGCCACGTGAACACCGGCAGCGACACCGAGATGCTCGTCAACGTGCTCGGCTCCGAGCTGCAGACGCTCGTCGCTTCCGGCGCGCTCGACGCCGACCGCGTCTTCAGCGCCGTGCGCCGCGTGCACGAGCGCGTGCGGGGCTCCTACGGCGTGATCGCGCTCATCGCCGGCCACGGCATGCTCGCCTTCCGCGACCCCTACGGCATCCGCCCCCTCGTGCTCGGCTCGCGCCGCAGCACCAAGGGCCACACCGAGTGGATGGTCGCGAGCGAGTCGGTCGCGCTGACGGGCTCCGGCTTCACCCTCGAGCGCGACGTGCGCCCGGGCGAGGCGATCTTCATCGCGCCCGACGGCGAGCTGATCGCCGAGATGACGCACGAGAGCCCCGTGCTGCTGCCCTGCTCGTTCGAGTACGTCTACCTCGCCCGACCTGACTCGGTGATGAACGGCATCAACGTCTACGAGTCGCGGCTGCGCATGGGCGAGCGCCTCGCGGACACCATCGCGCAGTACACGCCCTCCGGCAGCATCGACGTCGTCATGCCGATCCCCGACTCGTCGCGACCCGCGGCGATGGAGGTCGCCCGCCGGCTCGGCATCGAGTACCGCGAGGGCTTCTACAAGAACCGCTACGTCGGCCGCACGTTCATCATGCCGGGGCAGGCGACCCGCAAGAAGTCGGTGCGGCAGAAGCTGAACGCGCTCGAGAGCGAGTTCCGCGGCAAGAACGTGCTGGTCGTCGACGACTCGATCGTGCGCGGGACGACGAGCCGCGAGATCGTCGAGATGATGCGCGCGGTCGGCACGAACTCGGTCACCTTCACGTCGGCGGCGCCGCCGGTGCGCTACCCGCACGTCTACGGCATCAACATGCCCTCGCGGTCCGAGCTCATCGCATCCGGACGCACGATCCCCGAGGTCAACGCGCAGCTGGGCAGCGACTTCCTGGTCTACCAGGAGGTCGAGGACCTGCAGGAGGCGATCATCGGCGGCACCGACATCACCGGCCTCGACATGTCGTGCTTCACGGGCGAGTACGTGACCGGGGATGTCAGCCCCGAGTACCTCGAGTGGGTCGAGCGCACCCAGCTGAGCTAGGCGCTGAGGCCCGGCGGCCTCGCCGGTGCCTGCGCGCGCCCGCCGCTGCGCGGCCCGGGAGCCCAGACGCCGATGCCCGCCACGAGGCAGGCGATGGCCGCGCCGAGCACCACGTCGGGCAGCGGCACCGCGCTGAGCAGCAGTGCAGCGAGGGCAGCGCCGGCAGCGCCGGCGAGCACGATGAGCGCCGATGCTCCCGGGGCGAGGCGCTGACCCGCGCGGCGCGCGACCTCGACCAGGGCGACGGATGCGGCGAGGGCGACCCCGAGGCCGGCCGCGGCCACGAGGTCGAGGGCACCGGGACGAGCGATCGGCGCGACGAGCGCCGCAGCGCCGCCGACCGTTGCGAGGGTCGCGGCGGACGTGCCGCCGAAGCGCTCGACGAGCTTCGCGAGCGGCGGGCCGAGCAGCGCACCGAGCGCGAGCGTCAGCGCGATGGGACCGGCCGGCTGCGGGTCATCGGCGCCGATCGCCGACAGGCCGGGTCGCAGCGCTGCGAGCGCGACGGCGCCCGCCGCGGCGAGCGCCAGCAGCGCGAGCAGGGCGGGCGCGAGCCGCGCGGCTGCCCCGCCCTCACCCGCGGTGTGAGGCTCGGCGCCGCCAGCGCCCCCGCCCGGATGCTCGGCGGACAGCTCGGGAGCGGAGGCAAGACGGTCGGAGAGGGCGACGAGCGCCAGTGCGACGAGCTGCAGCGCGAGCGCCAGGATGAGCGCCGAGGCCGCGCCGCCGGAGGGCAGCAGAGCGAGCGCGGTGACGATCGCGACGCCGAGCGCCGCGGCCAGCAGCGTCGGCGCGGGGCGCACGCGCGGCGCGAGCGCCGGATCGGCAGCGACGGCCACTCGAACGCCCGCGATCTGGGCGCCGGCCCCGAGGCCGAGCGCCGCTGCGGCCAGCAGGTGCGGCGGCTGCCCGAGGAGCGCGAGCGCCGCCATCGTGCCGACGCTCGCGGCGACCAGTGCGGCGGATGCGAGCAGGAGCGATCGGGCGCCCAGGCGCGGCGGTGCCAGCAGTCCCAGCGCCCCGGCGGCGGTCGCCGCTGCTGCGCCGAGCGCGAGCGCGAGCGCACCGCCCTCGCGGGACACCGCATCCGTCGTCGACGCCGCCGCCGCGAGCCCGAGAGCGACCCAGGTCAGCGCGTGCGCCGCACCGAGCCGGGAGCGCCGGGCTGCCACGATCAGGGCTCGCGGCGGTGGTCGGGGTCGGGCCGGTCGCCCCCGACGGCCCCGTCAGCGCCATCGGCGGAGGCGCCAGAGCTGCCTTGCCCGTCGAGCGGCTCGAACGCGGCCTCGACAGCGGGCGCCTCGTCCTCGAGCGGCTCGCCCTCGACCGGAGCATCTGGCTCCTCGACGTCGGTCTGCTCGGCGACGAGGGTGGTGCTGCGCTTCGCGAGCGATCGGTCGATGATCACCGCCACCAGGCCGCCGAGCCCTGCGCCGACCACGAATCCCGCGACGATGACGAGTCCGATGACCGCCGTCGTGTCGACGACGCGGCCGAGCTCATCGACGGCCGGCGGCATGAGCATGGCCGTGACCCACGCCGCGACCGCACCGAGCACTGCGCCGATCGCGATGAAGGTGCCGTAGCGCGGCGTGCGCCGCACCTGCACCTCCACGTCGTGGCGGCGCTCGCGGGGGGCGCGCTCACCGTCCTGACCGGGGTCGGGCGTTGCTTCCATGCCCCGATCATCCCATTCCGCCCCGCGGCCGCGGGCGTGCCGCACCGCATCCGCCCCAGTACTGTCGAGCGTGGTGCCCCTGGCCCACGACGTCCCACGCACACTGATGCACAACGAGGTGAACCATGGCGAATCGCCCTGCCGGAACCAAGCCCCCCGGCGCCCCGCTCGCTCGCGCGATGCGGCCCATCAACACCGTCGTCGAGCGGTGGATCCCATCCGCGCTCGTCTTCGCGATCGTGCTCACGCTCATCGTCGCACTGCTCGCGCTGACGGTCACGCAGACGAACCCCGTCGATCTGGTGACCGCCTGGGGCGACGGCCTCGCGGGCCTGCTCGCCTTCATGACGCAGATGGCGCTGATCCTGCTGCTCGGCCACATGCTGGCCAACACCCGGCCGGTGCGCAAGCTGCTGACCCGGCTCTCGGCGCTGCCGCAGACGCCGGTGCAGGCCTACCTCTTCGTGTTCGTGATCGCCGCGGTCGCCTCACTCATCACCTGGGGCCTCGGGCTCGTCGTCGGTGGGCTGCTCGCGCGGGAGGTCGCGGCCTCCGGCAGGGAGCGCGGGCTGAAGCTGCACTTCCCGATGCTCGTCGCCGCTGGCTTCTCCGGCTTCGTCGTCTGGCACATGGGCTACTCGGGCTCCGGCCCCCTCACCGCGGCCACGCCCGACTCCTTCATCGCCGAGCACCTCGGCGGCGAGGTCATCCCGATCACCGCCACGACCTTCGCCCTGCCCAACATCATCGGCGCCGTCGCCACGATCGTCGTCGTCGCCGTCGCGCTCTCGCTGGTCGCACCGCGCGGCAGCGACCGGATCGTCGAGCTGGAGCTCGACCTGCGCGAGCAGGTGGTCGAGCAGGAGGAGGAGGTCGTCACGCCCGCTGACCGCATCGACGCCAGCCGCATCATCACCCTGCTCGTCGGCGCGGCGCTCGTGTTCTACCTCGTCGTGCACTTCGTGCAGGGCGGCACGATCACCCTCGACATCGTCAACTGGTCGTTCCTCGCGCTCATCTTCCTGCTGGTGAAGAACCCCTTCGAGATCATCAGGCTCACGAAGGAGGCGGCGTCGAACGTGGGCGAGATCCTCCTGCAGTTCCCGCTCTACGCCGGCATCCTCGGCATCATGACGGGCTCGGGCCTGATCCAGGTCTTCTCCGACTGGTTCGTCTCGGTGTCCACGCCGACGACCTTCGGCGTGCTCGCGCTGCTGTCGGCGGGCCTCGTCAACTTCTTCGTGCCCTCGGGCGGCGGCCAGTTCGCGGTGCAGGCGCCGATCCTGCTCGACGCCGCGGAGCGCATCGGCGTCGACCCGGCCATCCCGATCATGGCGGTGGCCTACGGCGACCAGTGGACGAACATGATCCAGCCCTTCTGGGCGCTGCCGCTGCTGGCGATCGCCGGGCTCAAGATGCGCGACATCCTCGGCTACACGATGGTCACGCTCATCGCCTCGGGCGCGGTGTTCGCGACCATCCTGCTGATCTGGTCGCTCTGACCGCAGCGCGAGCGGCCGCGGCGGCGTCAGCGGTGGCGGAAGAGCGAGTTGGTGCTGAGCGAGGTCTTCGACAGCGCCGCGCTCGTGAGGGACGACCGCACGAGCGATGAGCCGCGGCGGCGGATGCGCTCGGTGTCGGCCGCGTCGAGCTGGCCGACGAGCGCCTCGGTCGCGGCGTCGAAGTGCATCGGCAGGCCCTGCGATGCCTGGCGGGCCGCCGCCTTCGCGAGGCGGCGCGCCTCAGCGGCGGCCTGCTTCGCGGCCTGCTGCGGCTGCTGCGTCGCCTCCTGCGTGCGAGTGTCGACGCGCTGGCGGAGCTGCTCGATCCGCTGCAGCCGGTCGCCGCCGGGCAGCTGCTGGGTGCGCTGCGCCGGTGCGTTCTGGCCCTGCTGCGCGCCCTGGCCCTGCTGCATGCGCTGGCCTTGACCCTGCTGCTGGCCCTGGCCGAGGTATGGCTGACCGACCTGCTGGCTCTGCCCGAGGTAGGGCTGGCCGACCTGCTGGCCCTGGCCCTGGCGCGGCGCGCGGCGCTGCACCTGCGAGGCGCTCTGCCCGCTCTGCGTGGCCCGCTCCTGCTCGACCGCCGCTGCGGCTGCTTCGATGCGCTCGCGCCACGACTGCGGCACCCGGTTGACGAGGTGCTCGGCCTGCGACGAGGCGTTGCCCGCGCGCTGGGCCGCCTCCTGGCGCACCTGCTGCACGCCCGAGCGGGCCTGCGCCGACGCACGACCGGCAGCCCCGCGCATCCGCTGGCGCAGCGCACCGAAGCCGCCCCGCATCAGCAGGAAGCCGATGAAGGTGCACGCGAAGGCGACGACGAGCGGCACGAGTGCCGTCTCGAGCGCGCCCTCGACGCCCACGATGAGCGACGACTGCGCGATCCACGGCAGCCACTGCAGGAGCGCCGGCACGCCGTTGAGCAGCAGGATGATGCCGATCACGAACATGACCAGCGGGCCGATCCAGCCCTGCGGTCTCACCACCTGCGCCATGTGCTCAGTATGGCCCCTGCACCCGTGCACCGCCCGGCACGAGGGAGCGCACCCCTCGCGTCATGCCTGCAGGTGGCTCGCAGGAGCCTGCTGCTGCGGCGTGATGCCGAGGGCGCGGAGCCGCGGCTCGTCACCCGCGAGGTCGATCACGGTCAGGCTCGCTGGAGGCACCGGCGCGATGTGCCGGGTCGCGAGCCCCACGAGACCGCCGAGCGCAGCGCGCACCACGCCCCCGTGCGTCACCACCAGCACGGTGCCGCCGAGGGCGGCCGCATCGCGCAGCGCCGCGAGGATGCGGGCGCTCGCCGCATCCGCCGCCTCACCGCGCGGGGGCACGAGCTCGCCCCGGCGCCACGAGCGCACGTCGTCGCCGATCTCGGCGGCCGTGCGGCCCTCCCACGCCCCCAGGCCCACCTCGACGAGGCGGGGGTCGGCGGTGACAGCCTCACCGGTGAGCAGCTGCGCGGTCGCAGCGGCGCGCTGCAGCGGCGAGCAGACCGCGGCGCTCGGCGACCAGGCCTCGACCAGCGGTCGGAGCGAGCGCACCTCGCGCTCGCCCTGCGCAGAGAGCGCGATGTCGGTCGCGCCCTGCAGGCGGCCGGATGCGTTCCACTCGGTGGACCCGTGGCGCACGAGCAGGAGCGTGGTCACAGGCCCGCCCCCTCGCGCGCGAAGGTCCGCACCGGGGATGCGGGCAGCACCAGGCGAGCGCGCGCGGCGCCGACGGCCGCGGCGTGCGCCGCATCCTCGCCGACGATCGCGATGCGGCGGTCGCCGTGGCGCACCGTCGTGACGAGGCGTCCGGCCAGCGGTGTCGACTCGAGCACATCCACGTCCAGCGCGCCGCCGTCCGCGGCGGCGAGGCGCACCGCGTCGGGCCGATACATCGCCAGGAGCGCGCCGCCCGGGTCGGGCACGAACGACTCCCCCTCGCCCCTCCCCGGCACGAGCACCGCCGGCGGCGTGCCCAGGAACTCGGCGACGAACGCGGTCGCCGGCTCCTGCAGGAGCTCCTGCGGGGTGCCGAGCTGCTCGATGCGGCCGTCGCGCATGACCGCGACGTGCGTGGCCATCGCGAGCGCCTCGCCCTGGTCGTGCGTCACGTACACGCTCGTGGCGCCGGACTCGCGGTGCACGCGCATGAGCTCGGCTCGAAGGTCGACGCGGAGGCGCGCGTCGAGGTTCGACAGCGGCTCGTCGAAGAGCAGGACCGAGGGGCGCGGGGCGATCGTGCGGGCGATGGCCACGCGCTGCTGCTGCCCGCCGGAGAGCTGAGCCGGGTGCCGCTCCGCGAGCGCCTCCAGCTCGACGAGCGCGAGCGTCTCCGCGATCCGAGCCCGGCGCTCGGGCGCCGACCACCGAGCCACGCGCAGCGGCCACTCGATGTTCTGCCGCACCGTCATGTGCGGCCAGAGGGCGTAGCCCTGGAAGACCATGCCGATGCCCCGCCTGCCGGGTGGGACGTGCATCCCGGCGCCGCCGTCGGCGACGACGCGATCGCCGAGCGCGATGGTGCCGCTGGTGGGCTCCTCCAGTCCCGCGAGCATCCGCAGCGTCGTCGACTTGCCGCATCCCGAGGGGCCGAGCAGCACGAGGAAGGCGCCCGCGGGCACGTCGAGCGAGATGTCGTCGACGGCGACGGCGGCGCCGAAGCGCTTGCCGAGGCCGCGCAGCGAGATCGGCACGCCGGGGGCGTCGGGCCGCGAGAGGGCGGGAGCTGGTGCGAGCGTCATGCGTCCATCCATGGTGAGCGCCGCCCCTCGAGGCGACGGGCGAGCAGGGTCACGGCGACGGAGACGACCGTGATGATGAGGGTGATGGCGTTGGCGTGCTGCGTGAAGCCCTCGGAGGCGTGCTCGTAGGCGAGCACGGCCAGCAGCGGCGTCGCCGGCGTCACGAGCATCACGACGAGCGAGAGGTCGCGCGCCATCGTGACGAAGACGAGCGCCGAGCCGCCGACGGTGCCCCGGGCGGTGACCGGCAGCAGGATCCGCCCGAGGGTGCGCCAGATGCCGGAGCCGGCGATCGCCGCAGCGTCCTCGAGCTCGCGCGACACCTGCGCGAGCGCCGCTCGCGAGGTCTGGAACGCGAAGGGGATGCTCGCCGCGACGCCGCCGATCACGAGGATCCAGAAGGTGCCGTAGAGGCTCGGGAGCCCGAGCAGCGGGCGCCCGAACTGCGCGATGACGGCTGCGCCGAGCGCGACGCCGGGGATCAGGAACGGGACGTACGAGAGCGAGGCGAGCGTGCCTCCGATCCACGGCGGGGTGCGCGCAGCAGACCAGGCGGCGACGAAGCCGAGCGCCATCGTGATGACGGCGACGGTCGCTGCCAGCAGCACGGTGCCGCCGATCGCCTCGAGGATGCGCGGGTCCACGAGCACGCCGCGCATCCCCTGCGCGATCGACGGATCGGACGCGCCCGTCCAGTAGTGGAGCGTCACGCCGCCGTCGAAGCGGTTCGTGCGCCGCAGGAAGGTGCTGATCGCGAGCACGATCGCGGGGAGGATCGTCGCGGCCGCGACGATCGCGAGCGCGCCCGTGAGCACGACCGGTCGCGCGACCCCGAGGCGGATGCGCCTGGCCCGCGTCGGCTTGCCCGTGACGGTCGCGGCGGAGCGCGAGGTGAGCCGCGTGCCCGTCCACAGCACGACGGCGGCGACGAGCACCAGCAGGATCGAGAGCACGAAGCCGCGCTCCTGGTCGCCGGTGGAGATCGCTCCGTAGAGGCGCGTGCTCAGGGTCTGGAAGCGCACGGGCAGGCCGAGCAGCGCGGGCACCGCGAAGTTCGAGACGCCCTCGGCGAAGGCGAGCAGGAAGCCGGATCCCATGGCGGGGGCGACCGCCGGCAGCGCGATCCGCAGGGCGACCCGTGCCCGCGAGGCGCCGGTGAGCTCCGCGGCCGCGAGCAGGTCGCCACCGACGCTCGCGAGCGCCGCGGCGACCACGACGAACGCGAGCGAGAAGTAGTGCGCGGTCAGGGTGAGGGTGACGGGCAGCGCGCCCCACGCCAGCGCATCCGGCACCTGCACGCCGAGGCTCGAGAGCAGGCCGGAGGCGCCGCCGATGCGGTCGTTGCGGAAGACGCTCTCCCACGCGAGGGCGATCGCGAAGGATGGGATGGCGAAGGGGATGGTCGCGAGCACGCCGACGGTGCGGCGGAGGGGCATGTCGGTCAGCACGACGGCCCAGGCGAGGAACGAGCCGAGCACCACCGAGGCGATGCCCGTGCCGAGACCCACCACGAGCGAGTTGCCGAGCGGCTCCCACAGCAGCGCGGTCGAGAGCGGGCTCGCGACCACATCGGCCCATGCCTCGCGGCCGTCGGCATCGAGCGTGGCGACGACGAGGCCGGCGAGCGGGCCGGCGACGAGCACCGCGAGCGCTGCCAGCGCGATGAGCGCCGGCAGCGTCGCGGGCCGCCGCAGGGCAGCGGTGAGGGAACCGATCACTGGATGGTGAGCAGGAAGTCCGCGGTCGCGTCGCGCAGCTCGACGGTGGCCTCCGGGTCGATCGACCAGGCGCCGAGCTCCTCGAGCGGCAGCGCGTCCTCGTGCGGCGCGATGTCCGTGCGCGTCGGGTAGTCGCCGGCGACGTGGAAGGGCTCGAAGCCGGCACCGCCGTCCTCGCTGTCGTCGCCCATCAGGAAGTCGATCATGAGTCGCGCGGCCGCCGGGTGCTCGGCGCCCTCGGTGATGCCCAGCAGCGCGGGGAAGACGATGCCGTTCGCGGGGACGACGCCCGAGGCGGCCTGCAGCGCCCAGCCCTCCTCCTCGTTGTCGCGGCGGTCGGAGTAGCTCGTGAACCCGACGGGAGGCTGCTCCTGGCCCGTGGTGCCGACGGCCGCGTTCACCGCATCCGTGTCGTCGACGAGCACGAGGCCGTTGTCGTAGAGGTCGGCGAGGAACTGCAGCCCGGCGTCGGCGACGCCCTCGTCGAGCACGAGCGCCTCGCCCGTGAGCTCCTCGTGGGCCGCGGCCATCTCGTCGGCGCGCAGGCTCATCTCGGTCGCGAGGTCGAGGTAGTCGCCCCGCACGTTCGGGTCGACCATGACGACGCGGCCGCTCCACTCGGGCTGGGTGAGCTCCCACAGGTTCGTCACCGGCGATCCCTCGGGGTGCGCATCCTCGTTGTACATGAGGATCTTCGTCGA
The DNA here is from genome assembly GCF_900117395.1 of Agrococcus sp. Marseille-P2731. Taxonomy (GTDB): domain Bacteria; phylum Actinomycetota; class Actinomycetes; order Actinomycetales; family Microbacteriaceae; genus Agrococcus. The sequence continues at coordinate 542,216 of NZ_FPEG01000003.1, forward strand.
CAGCCGCTGTGCCAGCAGCGGCGCCTGGTGCTGCGGCGGCACGACCTCGGCGAGCCGCTCCGGCACGTAGGGGTGCAGGATGCCCGGCTCCACGAGCTCGGGGATGACGACGGGGGCGTCGGAGAGGTAGGCCACGTCGGCCGTCGCGCTGCCAGCCTCGTGCTCGCTCGCGAGCCTGGCGATCATCTCCGTCGACGAGATGTCGACACCGGTCACGTCGATGCCCGGGTACTCGGCCTCGAAGGCCTCCTCGACCGAGGCGATGCGGCTGGTGAAGGCATAGACGGTGACGGCTCCCTCCTCGGTCGCGCGCTCGACGAGCTCGGCGTGGCCGAGCGCGTCGTAGTCGACCTCGGTGGCGGTGGGGTCGGCGGATGCGGTGGCGCAGCCGGCCAGGACGACAGCGACGAGCGGCAGGGCGACGAGGGCGCCGCGACGGATGGTGAGCATGGGCATGCCTTTCGAGAGGGAGCGTGGCGTGGTGCGCCGGGCGCGGTCGCGGCCCGGCTGCGGTCGGTCAGCGGATGGGTCGGGGCAGAGGAGGCGAGTCACGTGTCGAGCCGCTCGAGCAGCAGCTCGACCCGGTCGAGCGAGCGCGAGGTGCGCTCGGGTGCGAAGCGGGCGATCGCGAGGACGAGGGCGTTCGAGATGGCCATCGGGACGGTGAGGGTGTGGAAGTCGTGGCTGGCACCGCGCGGCGCCGCCAGGGTGCGGTGCGGCTGCGGCGAGAGCGACACGAGCGTGTCCGTCAGCAGCACGGCGCGGGCGCCTGCGTCTGCGGCGAGCGCCAGCAGCGGGAGGAGCATGGCCGGCGCGCGGCGGAACGCGAGGGCGAGCAGCAGGTCGTCCGCGGCGAGCACGGCCGCGCGCTCGGCGATGTCACGGCGCGAGCCGGTGAGGATGACGACGTCGAGGCCGAAGCGCGTCAGCCGCCTGGCGATCTGCTCGACCAGCACGACCGCGTTGCCCTGCCCGTAGATGTGGATGCGGCGCGCATCGAGCAGCTCGCGCGCCGTCGCGTCGAGATCGGCCTGCGTCACGTGCATGCTGATCGCGCGCAGCGACTCGATCTCCTCGGCGAGGAAGGCCGTGAGGTGGTCGGAGGCGGCGTCAGTGCGCTCGATGCGGTTGCGCACGCGCTGCGAGGGGCCGTCACCGCCGAGGTAGTCGGCCCGCAGCGCCTCGCGCAGCTGCGGGAAGCCCTCGAAGCCGAGCCGCTGGGCCAGCCGGGTCGCCGCCGACTCGTGGAGCCCGAGCGGCTGCGTCAGGTCGACAGCGCGCGCGAAGGCCGCCTCGTGCGGCCGCTCGCGCATCGCCGAGACGATGCGTCGGTCGGTCTCGGTGAGGCGGTCGCCGTGCAGCTGGGCGAGGCGGGTGATGAGCACGTCTCGGACGCTAGGCGGAAACGGATTTGCAGTGAGCGCAAGCCGTGCATGTTCACTGGCCGTTCACGACGCGTTCGCCGCTCGGCCTCGCCGGGCACCGACGCCGCGCTGCTGCACTACCCGGCGGGCTGCATCCGCACGAGGGGCAGCCACGCCGAGACGTCGGCGCGCACCCCCGAGGCGTGCACGGCTCCGCGACCCATCGCATCCGCCCACCCCTCGCGCCCGCTCGCGAGCGCGAGCCAGGTCGCGACGTCGGTCTCGATCACGTTCGGCGGTGTGCCGCGGGTGTGGCCGGGGCCCTCGACCGCCTGCACGGCGCCGAAGGGCGGCACCCGCACCTCGACGCTCTTGCCGGGCGCGCGCTCCGCGAGGCACTGCAGCGTGTAGCGCACCGCGAGGGCCGTCTCCGGCCGCGAGGCACCGGGCGCCAGGGCGGCGCGCACCGCATCCATGCCGTCGAGGTCGGGGATGCGCTTGGCCACCGTCCGAGGCTAGCCCGGCCGCTTCTCAGGCGATGCATCCGCCGCGCTGGCCACGGCGAGGCCGCATCGTTCGTAGGATGGGCTGGTGCGGATCCTGGTTCTCGGCAGCGGCGCGCGCGAGCACGCCATCATCGCGGCGCTCGTGGCGGAAGGCGGCCACGAGATCACGGCCGCCCCCGGCAACGCCGGCATCCAGCGCGATGTGGAGGTCGTGCGCCTCGACATCAAGTCGCCCGAGCTCGTCACCGAGCTCGCGACCGAGGGCGGCTACGACCTCGTCGTGATCGGCCCGGAGGCGCCGCTCGTCGCCGGCGTCGCGGATGCGCTGCAGCGCGCGGGCGTGCCGGTCTTCGGCCCGACGCAGGCGGCCGCCCGCATCGAGGGCTCGAAGTCCTTCGCGAAGGACGTCATGGCGCGCGCGGGCGTGCCGACGGGCTTCGACACCACCGCCACGACGCTGGACGAGGTGCGAGCCGCGCTCGACGCATCCGCGCCCCCCTTCGTGCTCAAGGCAGACGGGCTCGCGGCGGGCAAGGGGGTCATCGTCACCGACGACCGCGCCGCCGCCGAGGCGCACGCCGAGCAGTTCCTGCCCGACGGCCCGATCCTCGTCGAGGAGTTCCTCGCCGGGCCAGAGGTCAGCCTCTTCGTCATCACCGACGGCACCGACGTCATGCCGCTCGCGCCCGCGCAGGACTACAAGCGCCTCGGCGACGGCGACACCGGCCCCAACACCGGCGGCATGGGGGCCTACTCGCCGCTCCCCTGGCTCGCCGAGCGCTTCGGCAGCGAGCAGGCCTTCGTCGACGAGGTGGTGAGCACGGTCGCGCTGCCCACGATCCGCGCGATGGCCGAGGCGGGCACACCCTTCGCCGGGCTGCTCTACTGCGGCCTCATCGTCACGCGGTCGGGCGTCAAGGTCATCGAGTTCAACGCGCGCTTCGGCGACCCCGAGACGCAGGTCGTGCTGCCGCGCATCGAGTCGGGCTTCGCGGATGCGCTGCTCGCGGCCGCGCAGGGCACGCTCGGCTCCGCCGCGCCACTGGTGTGGCGCGACTCGGCTGCGGTGACGGTCGTGCTGGCGAGCGAGGGCTACCCGGGCGACCCGGTGACGGGCCGTGCCATCACCGGCGTCGAGGCCGCGGAAGCGCTCGAGGGCGTGCGCGTGCTGCACGCGGCGACCGGCGAGGGCGAGCAGGGGCTCACCGCGACCGGCGGCCGAGTGCTGAACGTCGTCGGCACGGGCGCGACGCTCGCCCAGGCGCGCGACCGCGCCTACGACGCGCTCTCGCGCATCGAGCTGCAGGGCGGGCAGGCGCGCACCGACATCGCGGCCGGCGCATGACCGACGCAGGCGCTGCGCTCGCAGGATGGAGCCTCGCCTACAGCGGCAAGGTGCGCGACCTCTACGTCGCGGAGGGCGAGACCCTCGAGACGGCGGCCGAGATGCTGATGGTCGCCTCCGACCGGGTCTCGGCGTTCGACCAGGTGCTCTGGCCGGCGATCCCGGGCAAGGGCGAGCTGCTCACGAGGCTCACGCTGTGGTGGACGGAGCGCCTCGGCCTGCCGACGCAGCTCGCGCCGCACGCGGTCGAGCGGACGCCGACCGCGGTGCGCGACCGCGCGATGCTCGTGCGCACGCTCGACATGCTTCCGATCGAGTGCGTCGTGCGGGGCCGCGTGACGGGCTCCGGGCTGAAGGAGTACCAGCAGGTCGGCGCGATCTCCGGTGTGGCGCTGCCCGCTGGCCTCGTCGACGGCGCCGAGCTGCCCGAACCGATCTACACCCCCGCGTGGAAGGCGCCGCAGGGGCAGCACGACGAGAACGTCTCCTTCGAGCGCACCGTCGAGCTCGTCGGGCGCGAGGACGCAGCGGCGATCCGCGACCTGAGCCTGTCGGTCTTCGGGCGCGCGGCGGCGATCGCCGCCGAGGCTGGCATCGTGCTCGCCGACACGAAGTTCGAGTTCGGGCGAGACCGGGCCACGGGCGAGCTGCTGCTGGCGGATGAGGTGCTCACCTCGGACTCGTCCCGGTACTGGGACGCCGAGGCGCTCGCGCAGGGCCGCGTGGAGTCGTTCGACAAGCAGATCGTGCGCGACTGGCTGGCGGCCAGCTGGGACGGCACGGGGGATGCGCCGGAGCTGCCGGCGGAGATCGTGGAGCGGACGGCGGCGCGGTATCGCGAGCTGATCGGGCGGCTGACGGGCGCCGCCGCGTAGCCTTCGACACGGTGTGCGCCTGCGGCGCGCACCGGCTCAGGCACCATCCGGTCCCCTGAGCCGCTCCGCGCCGGAGGCGCTGAGCGAGTCGAAGGGTCAGACCTCCGGCGCGTTCCAGGTGTCGCAGGCGCCGACGCCGCCGTTGTAGCCGTTCGTGAGCCACGTCATCCGCTGCTCGCTGGAGCCGTGCGTCCAGCTCTCGGGGTTGACCCCGCCGCCGCCCATCTCCTGCAGCCGGTCGTCGCCGATGGTCTGCGCGGCGTCCATCGCCTGCGCGATCTCCTCCGGCGTCGGCTCGACCAGGATCGGCGCGCCGCCGTCGTCGTCGCGGGTCTGCGAGGCCGCCGCGATCCACGCGCCGGCGTAGCAGTCGGCCTGCAGCTCGCTGCGCACACCCGACGACTGCGGCCCGCTGTCGCCCTGCTGCACGCGGCCCAGCTGCCCCGTCACCTGCTGGATGTGGTGGCCCCACTCGTGCGCGAGCACGTAGAGCTCTGCGAGCGAGCCTCCCTCGGCGCCGAACTGGTCGCGCATCTGCTGGAAGAAGGTGGTGTCGATGTAGATGCGCTGGTCGGGCGGGCAGTAGAAGGGGCCGACGGCGCTCGTCGCGCCACCGCATCCGGTCTGCACCTGACGGTCGAACAGCTGCACCGAGGGGTCGGCGTACTCGATGCCGTTCGCCTCCATCGTGGTGGTCCAGAAGCGCGACATGGAGTCGGCGCCGCCTTCCATGCGGCACGTGACGTTGGCCGGGTCGTTGGCATCCTCACCCGTGCAGCCGGTGACCTCCTCGGTGCCCTGCTGCTGCGACTGCGGGCTGATGGGGTCGCTCGGGGCGAGCCCCGTGAGGTCGACGCCGAACACCATCGAGATGATCACGAGGATCACGGTGACGATGCCGCCGCCGCCGACGGCGATCGCCCCGCCGCCCGGGCCGCGGCCGCCGCCGCCGCGGCTCACCGTCGTGGTGTCGAAGTTCGCGTCGCCCCTGAAGGTCATGGGTGAACAATAGCCCGCTCGCCTCCGCGCGGTGCCGCCGCCCTCCCGCGCGGCCGGGCCCGGGCATCCGCTCGTCTGCTGTCCTCCGTAGACTGGTGGTGCACCCCCGCCACCCCCAACCTCCAGGGAGCGACCCATGGCCCTCATCGTCGTCGACGTCATGCCCAAGGCCGAGATCCTCGACCCGCAGGGCAAGGCCGTGACCCGCGCCCTCGCCCGCCTCGGCCACGAGGCCGTCGGCGACGTGCGCGTCGGCAAGCGGTTCGAGCTGCGCATCGAGGGCGAGGTGACGGATGCGCTGCTCGAGCAGGTGCAGCAGGTCGCCTCCGAGGTGCTCGCGAACACCGTCATCGAGGACGTCGTGGGCGTGAGCGTCGTCGAGGAGGCCGCCAAGTGAAGGTCGGCGTCATCACCTTCCCCGGCACGCTCGACGACCGGGATGCGCAGCGGGCCGTGCGGCTCGCTGGCCACGAGCCGGTGGCGCTGTGGCACGGCGAGCACGACCTGCACGGCGTCGACGCGCTCGTGCTGCCGGGCGGCTTCTCCTACGGCGACTACCTGCGCTGCGGCGCGATCGCGGCGCTCTCGCCGATCATGACCGAGGTCGTGGATGCGGCGAGCAGGGGGATGCCGGTGCTCGGCATCTGCAACGGCTTCCAGATGCTCGCCGAGGCGCACCTGCTGCCCGGTGGCCTCGTGCGGAACGCGACCGGGGTCTTCGTGCGCCGCGACCAGCGCCTGCGCGTCGAGCGCACCTCGACAGCGTGGACGAACCGCTTCGAGGACGGGCAGGAGATCGTCATCCCGCTGAAGAACGGCGAGGGCCGCTTCGTGGCGACGCCCGAGGAGGTCCGGCGCATCGAGGGCGAGGGGCTCGTGACCTTCCGCTACCTCGGCGACGACCCCAACGGGTCGATCGACGCGATCGCCGGGCTCTCGAACGCGAAGGGCAACGTGGTGGGCCTCATGCCGCACCCCGAGCACGCGGTCGAGCTGGGCTTCGGTCCCACGACGACGCGCATGAAGGCCGGGCTCGACGGGCTCGAGATCTTCAAGTCGGCGCTGGAGTCCGTCGCGGCATGACGAGCGCCGCGACGACGAGCCGCACAGGCCTCACCCCGAAGCGCCTCTACCGCCTGCTCGCGATCGCCGAGGCGATCACCTGGACGCTGCTGATCGTCGCGATGGTCGCGAAGTACGCCTTCGACCTCGATGCGCTCGTCCCCGTCGCCGGGCCGATCCACGGCTTCGTGTTCCTCTCCTACGCCGCGATGCAGCTCGTGGTCGGCCAGAACCAGCGCTGGCGCGTCGGCACGGTGCTCGTCGGCATCCTGACCGCCGTCATCCCCTACGCCACCATCCCCTGGGAGCGCGGCCTCGCCCGGCGCGGGCTGCTCGAGGGCGGCTGGCGCACCCAGGCGAGCGACGACCCGCGCGACGCGCGCTGGATCGACCGGGCGTTCCGGTGGGGCATCACCCACGCGGTGCTCGCCGCGGTCGTCGTCCTCGCGCTCGTCGCGATCGCCTTCGTCGTGCTGCTGAACGCGGGTCCGCCCTCCGAGTGGTTCGACTGAGCAGCGACGACGTCGTGACGCAGTGACGGGGAGGGGCGATGCGCCCCTCCCCGTCATCGCTGCAGCCCCTCAGCCGGTCAGCGGAGCAGCCAGCCGAGCAGCCAGTGGAAGACGGCCACGACGGCCTTGACGACGCTGCTGCCGGCGTTGCCGTGGTGGTGCTGGTCGACGTCCACCGTCACCGTCGCGGTGTCGCTGACGTCGCCCGAGCCGATCACGTACTGGATCGACGTCTCGCCCTTCTGGCGCGAGTGGGCGTCGAAGTGGATGCGGCCGTCGACGACGGTCCAGGTGCCGGCGCGGGTCGTCAGCCGCTCGACGAGCTCGCCGCCCTCGCCGACGATGCGCAGCGTGCTCGCGTCGAGCTCGCCGCCCTCGACGCGGTCGTTCGCGAGCACGTCGATCGTCACCTGGCCCTTGCGCGGGATCTCGACCGCGTCGTCCTGCGCGTCGACCGAGACCTCGACGGCGCGCGTCACGTTCACCGCGACGACCGCTGCGCCGTTGAAGCCGACGTTGTTCTCGAACCGGTAGTAGACCGAGGCCATGCCCTCGAAGCCCGGCGCGGGGGTGAACTCCACCTGCTGGTCGACGACGCGCCACGTGCCCTCGGCGGTCGTGCGCTCGGCCACCGGCTGCCCGTTGTGGTCCGAGATCGCGAGCGTCGACGGCACGATGACCGAGTTGCCCTCGGTGCTGTCGTTCGCGAGCACATCGATGCGCACGCTCGGCGACTGGCTGCTGAACTCGTGGTCGATGAGCTCGCCGCGCGAGAGGACGCGCGGCGTCTGCACGCGGATCGAGGCGGTCGAGGTCGCCGCGGCGCCCGCGGTCGTCGCCACCGAGTACGTCACCAGATCGGTGCCGTACGCGCCCTCCTCCGGCGCGAAGGCCAGCTGGCCGTCGACGACGGTCCACGTGCCGCGCTCGGACGCGAGCTCCGTGACGAGCGCGCCGGAGGCATCCACGAGTCGCAGCGATGCCGCGTCGAGCTCGGTGCCGGATGCGGCCACGTCGTTCGCGAGGACGTCGACCGTCGTGTCGGTGAAGTAGGGCGTCTCTGCCGTGTCGGCCGTCAGCGTCGGTGCGACGGCGGGCGCCTCGACCGTGACCGTGATGGTCGCGGTGTCGCTGGCGTACCGGGAGTTGATGGAGAGGTAGTCGACCGTCGCGGTGCCGGTGAAGCCGGCTGCGGGCGTGAAGACGGCGCGGCCCTCCGCATCGCGCGTCCAGACGCCGACGCCGGGCTGCTCGACGGTCGCGACGCGGATGCCGGGCGTCACGGTGAAGCCCCAGGTGGAGAAGCTGGTGCCCGCGGGGGTGGCGTCGTTCGCGAGCACGTCGATCGTCACCGCGGAGCCGGGCTCGGTGGTCGCCGCGTCGTCGACCGCGTCGGGCGTGGGCGAGACGACGAGGTTGAGCGCGGTGGCACGGGTCGACTGCCGCACCGAGTCCTGCACGACGTAGCGGATCGGGCCGTTGCCCCAGGAGCCGGCTGTCGGCTGGAAGGAGATCTGCCCGTCGACGACCGCGAAGGCGCCCATCTCGTTGACGACCTCGGTCTGCGGCGTGCCCGCGGCGTCGAGGATGCGCAGCGTCCCGGGCTGCAGCGGGAACCGCTCGCCGGTGGTGCGGGAGGAGCCGGAGAGGTCGTTGGCGAGCACGTCGACCGTGATGGGCTGGTCGAGATCGACCGTGGCGAAGTCCTGGAACGCGAGCGGTGCGTTGATGGTGCTGACCTGCACGCGCAGCGTCGCGGTCGCGGTGTCGCCGTCGGGGTCGGTGATGCGGTAGCTGATCGTGCGGGGGCCGGCGCGGCCGTCCGGCGGCGTGTGCGTGACGGTGGCGCCGTCGGTCGACCACGAGCCGTAGAGGTTGTCGAACGCGCTCGTCGCGCGACCGTTGGCGTCGAGCAGCTCGACGACCGTGCCGGCGGGAGCGGTGTCGTTGGCGAGCACGTCGACCGTGATCGAGTGGTTGGCGTCGACGGTCGCCGTGTCGTCGACGGCGGCCGTCGACTCGGCGGCGCTCGCCGGCAGTGCCGTGGCGACGGACAGCGTCGCGGCGAGCGCGACTGCGGTGATGCCCGCCGGGATGGCGCGGGCAGGTCGGAAGGTCATGGTCTCTCCTGAGGTGGTGCTCGGGGACGTCGCGGGCGCAGAGCCGCGCCCTCTGCCACCGAACCGCGCACCGGTGAACGGGGCGTGAACCCGACGTGTCGGTCGCCTGCCCGTGTGCTGGCGGTCCGAGGCGCCCTGCCCGGGTGACCGGCGCATCCGCCGCCTCGGTAGGATCGAGGGCATCGAGCAGAGCTCTGAGGAGAGTCGTGACCGCAACCCCCACGCCCCGCGACACCGTCGAGGTCGCCGCCGCCAGCCCGGAGCGGGAGCAGCCCTATGCCGCGCTCGGGCTGAAGACCGACGAGTACGAGCGGATCCGCGAGATCCTCGGCCGTCGGCCGACGAGCGCCGAGCTCGCGATGTACTCGGTGATGTGGAGCGAGCACTGCTCCTACAAGTCCTCCAAGCTGCACCTGCGGCGGTTCGGCGAGAAGGTCACGCCCGAGATGCAGGAGCGCCTGATGGTGGGCATGGGTCAGAACGCGGGCGTCATCGACGCCGGCGAGGGCTGGGCCGTGACCTTCAAGATCGAGTCGCACAACCACCCCTCCTTCGTGGAGCCCTTCCAGGGTGCGGCGACCGGCGTCGGCGGCATCGTGCGCGACATCATCTCGATGGGCGCGCGCCCGGTCGCGGTGATGGACGCGCTGCGCTTCGGCGACATCGACCACCCCGACACCGCGCGCGTCGTGCACGGCGTCGTGGGCGGCATCTCGTTCTACGGCAACTGCCTCGGCCTGCCGAACATCGGTGGTGAGACCGTCTTCGACGCGGTCTACCAGGGCAACCCGCTCGTCAACGCGCTCGCCGTCGGCGTGCTGCGCCACGAGGATCTGCACCTCGCGAACGCCACGGGCGTCGGCAACAAGGTCGTGCTCTTCGGCGCCCGCACCGGCGGCGACGGCATCGGCGGCGCGTCGATCCTCGCCTCCGAGTCGTTCGATGACGAGGGTCCCGCGAAGCGCCCCGCCGTGCAGGTCGGCGACCCCTTCGCCGAGAAGGTGCTCATCGAGTGCTGCCTCGAACTCTACGCCGCCGGCGTCGTCGAGGGCATCCAGGATCTCGGCGCTGCCGGCATCTCGTGCGCGACGAGCGAGCTCGCGGCCAACGGCGGCTCTGGCATGCAGGTCGAGCTCGACCACGTGCTGCTGCGCGACCCGACGCTCACGGCCGAGGAGATCCTCATGTCGGAGTCGCAGGAGCGCATGATGGCCGTCGTGACGCCGGAGAAGCTCGACGAGTTCCTGGCGATCACCGAGAAGTGGGATGTCGAGACGAGCGTGCTCGGCGAGGTCACCGGCGACGGGCGCCTCGTCATCACGCACTCGGGCGAGACCATCGTCGACGTCGACCCGAAGACGGTCGCGATCGACTCCCCCGTCTACGAGCGGCCGCTCGAGCGCCCGATGTGGCAGGACGCGCTGCAGGCCGACACCGCCACGGCGCTCCCCCGCGTCACCGGCGCCGCGCTCGGCGACCAGCTGCGCGCGCTCGTCGGCAGCCCCAACCTCGCCGACGCATCCTGGATCACCGAGCAGTACGACGACTACGTGCTCGGCAACACGGCGCTCTCGATGCCCGACGACGCGGGTATGGTGCGCATCGACGAGGAGTCGGGCCTCGGCTTCGCCGTCTCGGTCGACGCGAACGGGCGCTACTGCCAGCTCGACCCGCGCGAGGGTGCGAAGGCGGCGCTCGCCGAGTCGTACCGCAACGTGGCCGTGTCGGGCGCGACGCCCGTCGGCGTCAGCGACTGCCTGAACTTCGGCAACCCCGAGATCCCCGCCGTAATGTGGCAGTTCTCGGAGGCCGTCGACGGCATCGCCGACGGCTGCGCAGAGCTCGGCATCCCCGTCACGGGCGGCAACGTCTCGTTCTACAACCAGACGGGCGAGACGCAGATCCACCCGACCCCCGTCGTCGGCGTGCTCGGCATCATCGACGACGTCGACCGCCGCCTGCCCTCGGGCTGGCAGGACGACGGCCAGGCGCTGTTCCTGCTCGGCACCACGCGCGACGAGCTCGACGGCTCGGCGTGGGCCGGCGCGATCCACGACCACCTCGGCGGCCGCCCGCCGCTCGTCGACCTCGCGGCCGAGAAGCGGCTCGCGGGTCTCATGCACGGCATCGCCTTCGAGGGCCTCGCGACCGCTGCCCACGACCTCTCCGAGGGCGGCCTCGCGATGGCCGTCGTCGAGGGCTCGCTGCGCTTCGGCATCGGCGCGCGCCTGTGGCTCTCCGGCCTGCTCGAGCGCGACGGCATCGATGAGACGGCGGCGCTGTTCTCCGAGTCCGGGGCGCGCGCGCTCGTCGCGGTCGCGCGCGAGGACGAGGTGAAGTTCACCGGCATGTGCGAGGCGCGCGGCGTGCCCGTGCTGCGCATCGGCGTGACCGACGCGACGACGGGCACGATCGAGGTCCAGGACGTCACGACGCTGGCGCTCGACGAGCTGCGCGCATCGAACCGCGCGACGCTCCGCTCGCGCTTCGCCTGACCCCGCCCCCGCGTCGATGCGCTCGACGCTCAACCGGCCTCGCGGTCGCCCGACCGCCCACGCGGCTCGGCTGACCGAGGGGCCGGTTGAGAACGGGCGGCGCGAGCCTATGCTTCAGGCATGGATGTCCCTGCGATCAATCTCTGGGCCGTGCTGCTCGCGACGCTCGCCGCGATGGTGATCGGCTTCGTCTACTACCACCCGAAGGTGCTCGGCGCCGCGTGGATGCGCGCCATCGGCCACACGACCGAGTCGGTCAGCCGCGGCCCGAAGCCCTGGGTCTACCCGCTGATCATCGTCTGCGCGTTCGTCACCGCGTGGGTGCTGGCCGGCGCCGCGTGGATCTCGCAGGAGTTCTACGGCGGCAGCTTCCTGCTCAACACCCTCATCACCGGCTGGATCCTCTTCGTCGGCTTCACGCTCTCGCGCGTGATCGTGCACGACGCGTTCGACCCGCGCGGGTTCCGCGTCACACCGCACACGGGCTTCAACGAGCTGCTCATCATCACCGCGATGGCGCTCATCATCGGCGTCTGGCCGCCCGCATGAGCGACCTCGTGCTCACGCTCGAGCGCCGGGTCGACGCGTCGGCGGATGCGGTGTGGCGCGTGCTCACGGATCTGGAGGGCAGTGAGGCGCTGCTGTCTGGCGTGACGCGCATCGAGCGCCTCGCCGGCATCGGCTACTCGATCGGCACGCGCTGGCGGGAGACACGGAGGGCGATGGGCCGCGAGGCGACCGAGGAGATGGAGGTCGTCGGCATCGACGAGGGTCGGTCGACGATGATCGCCGCCGAAGCGCACGGCATGCGCTATCGCAGCGAGTTCACGCTCGAGCCCGACGGCGACGGCACGCTGCTGCGCATGCGCTTCAGCGGCGACCTCGTCTCGCCCTCGTGGCTGCAGCGGGCGGTGGCGAAGCTGACCGCGGGCATCGGCATGCGGATGACGCGCACGATGATGCAGCAGGATCTCGACGACATCGCCGCGGCCGCCGAGCGCGCCTGAGCGCGCGCATCCGTCCCCCGGCGCTCGTAGAGTTGAGGGCGTGACCGACCAGCAGCCCACCGCGCCCGGCTGGCGCGACGACCCCGACGGCAGGCGCCGCTGGTGGGACGGCCAGCGCTGGGGCGCGTACGCGCCGTGGGATGCGCCGGGTGTCGGCTCCACGCCCGAGTCGCGGGCAGCGCTCGCGCGGCTCGACCCCTCGCTGACCTTCGACCCGACCGCCGCAGGCCGTGCGCAGCGGGCGGCGGGCCGCGACGACCGCGAGGGCCCTCGGCAGGTGTCGCGCGCCTTCCTCGGCAACGGCGCGGGCGAGCCGAGCAGCGCCGCCGCGCCCACGCCGCGTCCCGCCGCACCGTCGCGCCGCATGCGCATCGCCTACGCCCTGCTGCTCACGCTCGGGCTGCTCGGCGGCCACCGCTTCTACCTCGGCCGCGTGCGCTCGGCGACGGCGCAGATGCTGCTCTCGTTCGCCGCCGCCGCCACGATCGTCGTGCTGCAGGGCACCCCCGAGCCGCTGCTGCTCGCGCTCGCCGTGCCGGCCGCCGCGATCGTGTGGTGGATCGCCGACCTGTTCGGCACGGCGGGCATGGTTCGCGACGTCGAGCGTCGCGGACCGGATCAGCGCTGAGCGCTCGCCACGGCGCTGAGCGCTGCGGCTACTCGCTGCCCGCGATCCGCTCGTGGTGGTGGATGACCTCCGCGATCACGAAGGTGATGAACTTCTCGGCGAACTCGGGATCGAGCTCGGCATCCTCGGCGAGGCGCCGCAGACGGGCGATCTGCCGCTGCTCGCGGCCCGGGTCGCTCGGCGGCATGCCGTGCTCGGCCTTCAGCTCGCCCACCGACTGCGTGAGCTTGAAGCGCTCGGCGAGCGTGTGGATCAGGACGGCGTCGACGTTGTCGATGGAGCGCCGGTAGCGCTGCAGCTGCTCCTCGGGCGTGCTCATGACCCCAGCCTAATTCTCGCCGGATGCCGGCCGCGCCTGCGCCCGCGCATCCAGCCGCGCCACGAGCCCCGCTCGCACCGCGGGCCACTCGGCCGCGACGATCGAGGAGACGACGGTGTCGCGCAGCACCCCGCGGTGCAGCACGTGGCTGCGCAGGATCCCATCCTGGTGAGCCCCCAGCCGCTCGATCGCCGCTCGCGACTGCACGTTGCGGACGTGCGTCCGCAGCTCGACCGCGACGCATCCGAGCCTGTCGAAGGCACGCTCGAGCAGCAGCAGCTTCATCGCGGCGTTGACGCCCGTGCCCTGCTGCGCGACCGCGAGCCATGTCGAGCCGATCTCGAGCCGCGGCGTCGCGGCGTCGATGTGCATGAAGGTCGTCATGCCGACCGCGCGCCCGTCCACGACGACCGCCCACGGCACCATCGAACCGGCGGCGTGGAGGCCCAGCCGCCGGTCGATCTCGGCGAGCATCGCCTCGCGGTCGGGCGCTGGCACGCTCGTGAATCGGGCGCGCTGCCAGAGATCGCCTCCGCCGGCGGCCAGCACGAGGTCGTCGGCGTGCGCGTGCGCGAGCGGCTCGAGGGTCACGAGCGGATGCGCGAGCACGGGCGCGTCGAGCACCTCGGGTCGGTCGCGCGTCACCACGGCAGCCATCCTGCCGCGTCGACCCGGCCGCGGCGACGAGACTCGCGGTCGACCACCGGGGCTCGTCGATGCCGCCCGTCTCCGTCATTCGTTCTGCGAATCGTGACCGGGGCACGATCGACTTTGACTCCTGCATCCGACGGCGCGATGCTTCCAGCAACCCGGTGCGCGTCGGCACGACGCGCCCCAGCTGCTCAAGGCTGCGGTGCATCGCCGCAGGAACGGCGATCCGGGCACGTGAGAGGAACCGAGCCTGTGTCGCTGAGCACTGCGTCAACCCCAGCGCGTCGATCGAGCATGGCGGGCGGACGTCTCGGACGCCGCATCGCGACCGCAGCGCTCCTCGCTCTCGCGCTGAGCGCCTGCTCGACGAGTGCCGAGGTGACCGGGCCATCGGCGACCGACGCCGCACCCCTCGAGAGCTCCCGGTCAGCTGCCCCGTCGGCCGCGCCGTCCGAGCCCCCCGGATGCGCTGCCCTGCTGCCGGCGGAGACGCTGGAGTCGTTCACCGCGCAGGGCATCGAGCTGAACCCCCCGCTGCTCGACGACTCCTGGTACGACGGCCCCTCTCCGCGTCTGACCGACGAGGCGTCGACGATCGCCGAGCAGCGCCTCGTCACGACCTGCGTGCTCACCGCGCCGACCGCGAGCGACGGCGTCACGGTGATCGAGCTCTACGCCGAGCTCGACCAGGCCGAGACGGTGCGCCTGCACGAGATCGCAGAGCGGTGGACCGTCGAGCCGCTCTCCCCCACGGTGACCATGCGATGGGACATCGACGCCGATCCCAACACCTCCCACCGCGAGGCATGGGTGACCGGCGACACGCGGTGGCTGCGCGTGGAGGGCAACGGACGCGAGTCGGAGCAGGTCGCCAGAGAGATCGCCGCGAAGATCTGGGCGCTTCCCGCCGTCCTGCCTCCGAGCGCGGGACCTGTCACCAGCTGCGAGACCCTGGTGCCGCAGGCGACGATCGACGAGCACGCGGCTCGCGGGCTCGTCTTGAGCACCACGGATCCGGGCTACGTCCCGCATTCGGCAGTGGAGGCGCAAGCCGTCGCGGCAGACCACTGGCTCGTCACCTGCCTCTTCGCTCCGCCCGGGAGCCGCGACCGGATGGTGGTGATCCAGGTGCACACGGGTCTCGACGCGTCCGACATCGCCGTGCTCGAGCGTGCCGCTGCTGACGACGTCGCGCTGGGCTATGCGGCCGTCCCGGTCGCCGGCAGCGCATCCGAACCCGTGATCGCATACGTGAGCGAGCTGCGCGGCATGACGACGCAGACCGTGCAGGTGTTCCACGACGACACCTGGCTCAGCTTCTTCACGCACCTCGACGTCGACGTGATGCCCGCCGTCTCGCAGATCGCGACCCGTCTGTGGGACTGAGCCGTGGACGAGGAGCGCCGCGGTGGCCGCTCCCAGGCGGCGGGGTGCGCCGCTCCCGCCTCAGGAGGACGTCGTGCCTCTTGATCGGGCTCGCCGCTGCGGCGGTGGGGCTGCTGCCGTGGCTGATGACAGGCACGCGCCTGCCGCTGCAAGACCTGTGGGACACACCGGCGGCGCCGGGGGACATGCCGATCGCCCTCCTCCCCCTCCACCAGACCGCCACGACGCTCATCCCCGGGCTCCTCGTCAGCGGGGCCGCGATCGCCGGTCTGGTCACCCGCGCTCTCGGCGCCCAGCTCCCTCGGCGCGGCTCGACGCTGATCGTGCTCGCGGTGCTGCTCGTCCATGCGGGTGCGGGAGCGCAGGCGTGCGTCGTCGTCGCACGCGGCTTGGAGGAGAGCGACGCGGCGACCTCGTACCTCACCGCCCTCGTGGCCGCGGTGGCCATCGCCACAGCGATGGCGCTGACGACACTCCTGCTCATCGCCAAGGCACCCGTGGCCGGCGCGATGCTCGGGTTGAGCGCCGGCGCGCTTGCCGCTGGCATCTGGCTGAACGCACTGGTCCTCCCGCCCGGTGCAGACCAGAGCGAGGCGACGATGGCTCTCCTAGGCCTCTCCCGCTGGCTGCCAGCGATCCTCATCGGCCTCGCGATCGGATGGGGCGGTGCGGGGACCATCGGCCGGGTGGTCGCCGTGCTCGGGGGATCGGTCATCCTCTGGGTCGGCCCCGCCGCGATCACCGCCGTGAGCTCGGCGACCGGCGCGCACGGACTGCTGCGGGATCCTGCAGAGATGCTGCAGTACGGACTCGAGGTCTTCCGCGCGGCCGTGACCATGCCGGGGCTCGCCGTTCCGCCGGTGCTCCTCGCGCTCTTCGTCGGGGCGATCGTGGTGCTGGTGCGTGCGCACAGCAGGAGCGCATCAGCGACGCCTTCGCACGCGTGATGCGGTTGCGAGGATCACCGCCACTCAGACGGGATCGGCGCCGAAGGGCGTGATGTGGCTGGCACCATCCCCGGGACTCGAGGCGGCTGTGCCAGACTCCCGAGTCCCGATTCGATAGGCAGAGTCGATCGAACGGGGTCATCTATAGGAATCGCGACTGGAGCTCTCCATGGACCTGCACCGACACCTCCGCTTCTTCCTCGCGGTCGCGGATCACCGCCACTTCGGCGCGGCGGCGGTCTCGCTCGGGATGACCCAACCGCCACTGTCCCAGGGCATCCAGAAGCTGGAGCGCACCCTGGGCGTGCGACTGTTCGAGCGCGATGCCCGCGGCGTCTCGCTGACGGCGGACGGCAGCCGCTTGGAGCCGCGAGCGCGTCGGATCATCGAGATGGCCGAAGAGCTCGTCGAGCAGGCGGGCCGCCTGCGATCGCGCGCGACCCTTCGCATCGGCATGTTCGACGACCTCGACCCTCTCGTCGATCCTGTGCTCACCGCGGTCCGGGAGGCGGGCGCGCCGTGCACGCCGACGATCCGGGGAAGCCGAGAGCTCATCGAGCTGGTCGCCAGCGGTCAGCTGGACATCGCCATCGTGCGCCACCCCAGCATCATCGACGGCACCGAGGCGACGGCGGTCACGAGCCTCCCGATGACGCTCACAGCACGGCATCCCAGCCGGCTCCACCCCTTGCGCGGGCTCACGCTCCCTGTCGCGGTCGCCCCGAGGACCGATCACCCAGCGGCGCACGACCAGTTCGTCGATCTGCTCCGCAGGCTCGGCCATACCGGCGAGACCGTCGAAGCAGATGGCCTCGTGGCTCGCAGGGCCCTCGTCTCGGCGGGGATCGCCGCGGGCACGTCGCTCGCCGCGCACGACGACGAAGGGCCTCAGCTCGCACTGCGCGTGAAGGCCGTCGTGCCCGTGGCCAGATCGCGTGCCATCGCCTACGAACCCATCACCTCGGCGATCACGCGGGTGCTCGAGCAGCACGCACTCCCTCCTCGCGCCGACGCCCGATCGTGAGCCGCGCCGCAGCGGCGATCGCCGACGTCTTCCTCGATGCGAGCGTCGAGGGGTTCCTGCACGCCCGCCAGATCGGCGGCCCCATGGCCGTCGACATCGGCGGCTCGGTCGTCGTGCCGATGGCCTCGGTCTACAAGGCGCACGTGGCTGCGGCTTGGGCACGTGCGGTCGAAGCGGGTGAGCTCGATCCCAGGGAGCGGCACCGCTGCGCTCCGGACCACCGGCTGGAGGGGCCGACCGGCATCGCGGCGCTCGCCGACGACATCGAGATGAGCAGCCGCGACCTGGTTCGATCCATGCTGAGCGTCTCGGACAACGCGGCGGCCGACATCGTCTTCGATGCCGTGACGCCGGCCCGCATGGAGCGGCTCGTCAGCGACCTCGAGCTGCGAGCGACGACGTTGCGTCGGTCGACGCGCGAGTCGCTCGACGCAGCGATGCACGACACGGCCACCCATTCGTTCGACGCCGCGCTCATCGCCCTCGCGAGCATCGCCCAGGACCAAGGCACGTCCGAGTACGATCCAGCGCACGCGAGCGCCACCTCGGCCTTCGATGCCACACGTCTCCTGACGTGGCTGTGGCAGCAGGAGGGACGCGCGTTCGACTGGGTGCGCGCCTCGATGGCGGGGCAGGCGTGGAGACATCGCATCGCCTCCGGGTTCCCGCACGACGACGTCGTGGTCGCCGGCAAGACCGGCAGCCTCGGGGCGCTGCGGCACGAGATCGCGGTGGTGACGTTCCCCGACGAGCTGCCGATCGCCGTCGCGATCTTCACCCGCGCCATTCGCGCCGAGCGCCATCAGCCGCGCATCGACGCGGCCATCGGTGAAGCAGCGCGCATCGCCGTGCACGGGCTGCGCGAGCCTCGCGACGCAGCGTGACGGCGAGGCGGCACCCTCCGACGCCCGGGCTGCGAGACTGCGCCGCCCCTCGCGCTGTCCGGTGGCTCAGTCGCGATGCAGATGCAGCGAGAGCATCGCGCACTTTGCCCTCACCGCTCCGCCTCGAGATGCTGGGGCGCAGCACCCGCGCCCCGAGCGCCTCCACTGGCTCGGCGGCGACCGACCGAAGGGATGGATGAGCGATGCACGCGTCCACGCAGCGCTCCAGTGCCGCGCGCCCCGGTTGGGCTGTCGCGACGAGCCTCGTGCTGTCTGCGCTGTCCGTCGCCGCGGTGCTCCTCGGCATCGTGATCGTGGGGGGCGGGCGGGTCCTCCCGAGCTGGGCCATCGGCGGCATCCTCGTCGCGATCGCCCTCACCGTCATCGGCGCTGGAGCGCTGGTGCGCCGACGCGGCGCGAGACGGTCCGGGGCAGATCGTGCTCGCGCTCGCCGCTCGACCGCCTGGGTCGCCGCGTCCCTGGTGTGCGCGGTGGCGGGCGGCCTCGTGAGCGCCTCCGCCTGGTTCATCGATCGACCCTCGACCTACACGGTGCTGAGCCCGACGGGAGGAGGGACCTGCCAGGTGGCGGTCCGCGAGTCATCCTTCGTCTTCGCGGGCGGCGGCGATGTCTACGCGGTCGGGACCGGCGGCGTCGGCAGGGTCGTGGGCTCCTGGACCGCCGATGACGGGCATCGACCTGTCGCCTCCGGCACGTATGCCCTGCGGTGGCACTCTGGCAGAGCGACGCTGGAGCTGTTCAGCGACCCGGGGAATCCCGTCTGGCCCGCCACCCACGAGTTCGCCTGCCCCTAGCGAGAGCGTGCCGAGCTCGAGCCTTCGCCGCGGGCACGAGCACCCGCGGCGTCGGATGTCCCGCGCGATACGATCGGCGAGTTGTCTGACACCCCCAAGGAGTCATCGCGTGACGCAGCTGCACCCCCACCTCGAGCCCGTCTTCGACGACGTGCTGCGCCGGAACCCCGGCGAGGCTGAGTTCCACCAGGCCGTCCGCGAGGTGTTCGAGAGCCTCGGCCCGGTCGTCGCGAAGCGGCCCGACTACGTCGACGCGCAGATCCTGCACCGCATCGTCGAGCCCGAGCGGCAGATCATCTTCCGGGTGCCGTGGATCGACGACAGCGGCGTCGTGCAGATCAACCGCGGGTTCCGGGTGCAGTTCAACTCGGCGCTCGGGCCGTACAAGGGCGGCCTGCGGTTCCACCCGAGCGTCTACCTCGGCATCATCAAGTTCCTCGGCTTCGAGCAGATCTTCAAGAACTCGCTCACCGGGCTGCCCATCGGCGGCGGCAAGGGCGGCAGCGACTTCGATCCCAAGGGGCGCTCCGACGCCGAGATCATGCGCTTCTGCCAGTCGTTCATGACCGAGCTCTCGAGCCACATCGGGCAGTACACCGACGTGCCCGCGGGTGACATCGGCGTCGGAGGGCGCGAGCTCGGCTACATGTTCGGGCAGTACAAGCGGCTGACGAACGCCTACGAGTCGGGCGTGCTGACGGGCAAGGGCCCCACCTGGGGCGGCTCGCAGGTGCGCAAGGAGGCGACCGGCTACGGCACGATCTACTTCCTCGACCAGGTGCTGCAGTCGAAGGGCGAGAGCTTCGAGGGCAAGCGGGTCGTGGTCTCGGGCTCGGGCAACGTCGCGATCTACGCCATCGAGAAGGTGCAGCAGCTCGGCGGCACGGTGATCGCGGCGAGCGACTCCGCCGGCTACGTGGTCGACGAGCGGGGCATCGACCTCGAGCTGCTGAAGGAGATCAAGGAGGTGCGGCGCGGCCGCATCTCGGAGTACGTCGACGCCCGCCCCCACGCCTCCTTCTCGTCGAGCGGCACCATCTGGTCGGTGCCGTGCGACATCGCGGTGCCCTGCGCGACGCAGAACGAGCTCGACGAGGATGACGCGGTCGCGCTCGTCGAGCACGGCGTCACGGTCGTCGGCGAGGGCGCCAACATGCCGGCGACGCAGGCGGCAGCGCGCGTCTTCGCGAGCGCGGGCGTCGCCTTCGTGCCAGGCAAGGCCGCGAACGCGGGCGGCGTCGCCACGAGCGCACTCGAGATGCAGCAGAACGCCTCGCGGGACAGCTGGTCCTTCGAGCACACGGATGCGCGCCTGCACGAGATCATGAAGGGCATCCACGACCGCTGCGCAGAGACGGCGGATGAGTACGGCCGGCCGGGTGACTACGTGGCCGGTGCGAACATCGCGGGCTTCAACCGCGTCGCCGACGCGATGCTCGCGCTCGGCGTCATCTGACCGGCTCCCCCGCCGGCTCGCCCACCGCATCCCGCCACCCGAACGCGATCGCGGTGGCGGCGATGACGATGAACGGCGCGGCGAGCTCCGGGCGCCCGGCGCTCAGCACCGCGACCGCGATCGCGACGCCGGCGGCGATGAGCTCGGGCGCGCGGCGGCGCACGACGACGGATGCGCGGCGCTCGGCCCGCTCCTTCGGCGTGATGCGGAAGCGGGCGCGGCCCGAGATCGCGACGGCGACCACTGCCCGTGCTGCGACGATCCCGATGGAGGCGTAGAGCATCGAGGCACGCGCTGTGAAGGCGAGGCCCCGGATGATGCCGCTGGTGCGGGCGCGGTGCAGCGCCTCCGGCAGCAGGGGCACGAGGCTCAGCGCCGCGAGCGGCAGCCCGAGCTGCCAGGGGAACGCCTCGACGCCGGTGGCCGCGCCGACGACCGAGTAGCCGAAGACGGCGAGCGGCACGACCGCGGCGAGCACGGGCACGAGCAGCTCGAGCGCCACGTCGACCCGCCGCCGCACGCGCAAGCGGGTGTCGAACATGCTGCGGCTCGAGCGTGCCAGCAGCTGCACCGCTCCTTCTGCGAACTTGCCGAACTGCACCGCGAAGGCGGTGTGGTCGACCGGGGTGTCCTCGACCGAGACGAGCTCGGGTGCCGCGACCACGGCTTGCCCGTGCCGCTCGAGCTCGACGGTGAGCGCGGTGTCCTCCATGACGACCTCCGGGAACCCTCCCGCGTCGCGCAGCGCGGCGACGTCGAGCATCGCTCCCCTGCCGCAGAAGTCGACGACGCCGAGCGCCGAGCGCGCCGCGAGCTTCGTGTCTGCGTGGCGGGTGAACAGGCCGGAGAAGTCGCGCGCGAAGGAGGTCTCGCCCGATCGCGATCGGATCCTGCCCTGCACGACCGCGGCCTCGGGGTGTGCGGCGAAGCGCGCCAGCGCCCCCGAGACGAAGCCGTCGCCCACCTCCTGGTCGGCGTCGAGCACGACGACGTAGTCGACCTCGTCGCCGTGCGCGTCGAGCCATGCGTTGAGGTTGCCGGCCTTGGCGCCGGTGCGGTCACCGCGGCGATGCACCTCGATCCCGCCGCTCCGCGCCAGCGCGCCGACGCGCTCGCGCGTCTCGGGCAGGGAGGAGTCGTCGAGCACGACGGTGCGGGTGTGCGGATGCGTCTGCCGCGCGCTGCGCTGGATCACGTCGGCGCGGAAGTCGTCGGCCGTCGGGTAGAGCAGCGCCACGCGCGCGCCGGCTGCAGGCAGCAGGCGTGGTGCAGGCGGTGCACGATGGACCTGCGCGGCGATGAGCAGCAGGAGCTGGCGGAGGCCGGCGAGGAGAGCGAGGCCCACGAGCGCGGCGGTGACGACGAGCGCGCCCCAGCCGAGCGCACCGGCCGGTGGGGCCAGCAGCGCGAGGAGCACGCCCGCGCCGACGGCGAGCGAGGACCACGCGGTCAGGAGCACGAGCACCGGGGCGACCGCGGCGAGCGGGCGCGCTCGCGCACGGCTCGTCGCAGCGGTTCCGACGCGGGTCACGGTCGCTTCCTCGAGGGAGCGGCGGGGGCGAGGCGCATGCTCGGAGGCTAGCGAGCGCACCTCCACGCGGAGTACAGATCTCCTGCGAGGCGCAGCGGCGCAGGCCTTCCCGTTCCATGTGAACGGTGTTAACATCGCCGCATGCTGCGCATCGATGCGACCACCCCGGCCCCGCAGGTCGTCGACAGGGAGGCGTGGATGCGAGCGCGCCTGGCACTGCTCGACCGAGAGAAGGCGCACACGCGCGAGGGAGACGCGATCGCGGCGGCTCGCCGCCGGCTGCCGATGACCGAGGTGCCGAACGTCACGCTCGTCGGCGAGCGCGGGCCGACGCCGCTGCTCGAGCTCTTCGAAGACCGCCCGCAGCTGGTCGTGTACAAGCACATGTGGCACGACGGCCAGCCCATCGAGGGCCAGTGCGAGGGCTGCACCGCGACGCTCTGGGATGTGCACGACGCCTCCTACCTCAACGCCCGCAGCATCTCGTTCGCCGTGCTGAGCCGAGGCGCGTGGAGCGAGCTCGCGCCCTTCCGTGCCTTCATGGGCTCCGCGCATCCGTGGTTCTCGAACCGCGAGGTCGACGACGCGATGCTGGGGCCCGAGACCGAGGGCGCGTACCTCGCGCTGCTGCGACGGGGTGACCGGATCTTCGCGACGAACTGGATCACGGGGCGCGGCGTCGAGGCCATGATGAGCCAGATGGCGGTCGCCGATATGACGGCCTACGGTCGCGGCGAGGAGTGGGAGGATTCGCCGGACGGCTGGCCGCAGGAGGCCACGTTCAGCGCCTGGCGCGTCGACGGGCGACCCACGGCGCAGTGGAGCCGGCCCGACGCGACGCCCGTGGACGCATCCGCGCAGCACCACCACTGACCGCAGCACGCACGCTGCCGACGAGAGGCACGACCATGACAGCGATGTCGATCTACATCTGGTTCCCGGGGACCGCGCGGGAGGCGCTCACCTTCTACCAGGGCGTGTTCGGCGGCGAGCTCGCACTGCACACGCTCGCCGACATGGGGCGCACCGACGGCCCGGCGGATGCCATCGGTCACGGGATGCTCGTCGGGCCCGTCTCCTTCTACGGCACCGACGCCGTCGGCGACGACGAGCCGCTCGACATGCGGGGCGCGAGCGTCGCGCTGCTCGGCACCGCCGACCCCGAGACCCTCGCGCGCTGGTTCGACGCGCTCAGCGAGGGCGGCACGGTGCTGGATGCGCTGCAGGAGCGCCCGTGGGGAGCGAGCGACGGGCAGGTGGTCGACCGCTACGGCATCCGCTGGCTCATCGGGTTCGAGCACGCCGGAGCCTGATCGCCCGACTCATCTCGGGGTACATCGCTCAGCCTCTCGGAGTAGCGTGCTCACACGCGCTCCGCGCCCGGGGCGACGAGCGAGAGGACACCCGGTGACGACGAGAGACCCGATCGACGCGACGCTCGACGCTGCCGACGCGCCAGCACCCGACCACGGGGCGAAGCCCGACGACCCGCCCAAGCTCGAGGGCGCCAGCTGGAAGTACGCGTTCAAGCGCGCCATCAAGGAGTTCAGCAGCGACGGCGGCACCGATCTCGCCGCGATGCTCACCTACTACATGGTGCTGTCGCTCGCGCCCGGCCTGCTGGCCGTCTTCTCCATCATCGCGCTGGTGTTCGCGAACAACGCGCAGACGGTGACGACCCTCGTCGACGACGTCGTGCAGCAGTACGTCCCCGCAGACGCGCAGCCGATCGTCGTGAACCTCGTCACGACCATGACGGAGTCCGCGACCGGCGGTGTCATCGCCCTCATCATCGGCATCGCGACCGCCGTGTGGTCGGCATCCGCCTACGTCAAGGCCTTCTCGCGCTGCATGAACATCGTGTACGGCATCGAGGAGGGGCGCGGCTTCATCAAGCAGACCGCCACGATGCTGCTGATCACCATCTCGGTGCTCGTCGGCATCGTGCTGATCCTCGTGTCGATCGCCGTCAACGACGCACTGGTGACCGGTGTCCTCGGTCCCATCGCCGAGCCGCTCGGGCTCAGCGACTTCCTCGCCTTCATGACGCAGACCTTCCTGCCCATCTGGGCGTGGGTGAAGTGGCCCGTCATCCTCGGCCTCGTCGTCCTGATGATCGCGCTGCTCTACTACCTGGCTCCCAACCTGCAGCAGCCCAAGTTCACGTGGGTGAGCATCGGCTCGATCGTCGCGATCGTGGGCATCGCGGTCGCCGCCGTCGCCCTGTCGATCTACTTCGCCTTCTCCTCCGGGTACGGCGCCTACGGCGCGATCGGTGGCGTCATGGCGCTGCTGTTCGCCCTGTGGATCTTCAACATCGTCCTGCTGCTCGGCGCCGAGGTCGACGCCGAGGTCGAGCGCGCCCGCGAGCTGCAGGCCGGCATCGAGGCGGAGTCGGCGATCCAGCTGCCGCCGCGCGGCACGAAGAAGGTCGAGAAGATGGCCGAGGCGCGCGACAAGCTCGAGGCCGAGGGTCGCGAGCTGCGCGAGGCGCACGCCGACGACGCGCCGGCTGAGGACGACGACTCGGACGACCACGACCACGACCGCGGCCGCGAACGCGCGAGCAGCCGTGGCCGGGACAGCGGCGACGGCGGCAGCGACGATCAGCACGCGCAGGCCGACGCGAAGGCCGGCCGCAAGGCGAGCCAGCGCGCCGTCCGCGCCCAGCACATCAGCGTGGTCGCCGCGACGCGCCAGCACGTCGAGCTCGGGCAGACCGGTCAGCCAGCGCAGCGCCCCCGCCGCTGGCCGTGGCAGCGCAAGGGCCGCTGACCCCGGCACCGAACACATACGAACTCACGGCCACGCCGAGCGCCGGCCGAGCGCCGCCGCGGCGAGGTCAGTCGATGAGGTCGTGCACCTGCACGATGGCCTCCCGGTCGGCGCCGACGCCGATGGCCGAGATGCGCGAGCCCGAGCGCTCCTCCAGGAAGCGCACGTAGGCCCGCGCGTTCGCCGGCAGGTCCGAGAGCTGACGAGCGCCGGTGATGTCCTCACTCCAGCCCGGCAGCGTCTCGTAGATCGGCGTGGCGTGGTGGAAGTCGGACTGCGAGATGGGCATCTCGTCGAAGCGCTGCCCGTCGACGTCGTAGGCGACGCAGACCGGGATCTGCTCGATGCCCGTCAGCACGTCGAGCTTCGTCAGCACGATGTCGGTGAGGCCGTTGATGCGCGAGGCGTAGCGCGTGATGACCGTGTCGTTCCAGCCGCAGCGGCGCGGCCGGCCCGTGGTGGTGCCGAACTCGAAGCCATTCTTGCGCAGCAGCTCGCCCCACTCGTCGAACAGCTCGGTCGGGAAGGGGCCGGCGCCGACGCGCGTCGTGTAGGCCTTGACGATGCCGATGACGCGGTCGAGGCGGCCCGGCGCGATGCCTGAGCCGAGCGCCGCCCCGGCGGCGGTCGCGGTGGAAGAGGTCACGAAGGGGTAGGTGCCGTGGTCGATGTCGAGCATGGTCGCCTGACCGGCCTCGAACACGACCGTCCTGCCCGCATCCATCGCCTGCGACAGCTCGAGCCCGGTATCGGCGACCATCGGGCGCAGCCGCTCGACGTAGGAGACGAGGTCGTCGAAGACCTCGTCGCTCGTGACCGCTCGGCGGTTGTAGACCTTCGTCAGCAGGTGGTTCTTGTTGTCGAGCGCGCCGTCGATCTTCTGGCGCAGGATCGACTCGTCGAACAGGTCCTGCACGCGGATGCCGACGCGGTTGATCTTGTCCGCGTACGCCGGACCGATGCCTCGGCCGGTGGTGCCGATGGAGCGCTTGCCGAGGAAGCGCTCGGTCACCTTGTCGAGGGTGCGGTGGTAGTCGGTGATGATGTGCGCGTTCGCCGAGACGCGCAGCTTCGAGACGTCCACACCGCGCGCGGAGAGCGCCTCGAGCTCGTCGAAGAGCACCTCGAGGTCGATGACGACCCCGTTGCCGATCACGGGCGTGACGCCGGGGGTCAGGATGCCCGACGGCAGCAGGTGCAGCGCATACTTCTCATCGCCGACCACGACGGTGTGGCCCGCGTTGTTGCCGCCGTTGAACTTGACGACGTAGTCGGTGCGGCTGCCGAGCAGGTCGGTGGCCTTGCCCTTGCCCTCGTCGCCCCACTGGGCGCCGACGATGACGATTCCTGGCATGGGAGCTTCCCTTCGACGGGTTCGCGTACACCCCACCCTATCGAGCGCCGGACGCCCTCCGACGCGGGTGCGTAGGCTGGCGGGGTGAGCTTCGCAGCAGCGACGCCCTCGAGGCGTGAGGAGGTCGTCGGCGGCACCCCCGCCGGCGGCAGGTAGTCGCCGCACCCGGTCCGCCTGCGTGGCAGACCGGCACGCGGCACCGCGACGGCCCGGCCGGGCCCGCGTCGCTGTGCCCTCCTCCACCATCCATCGCCGGCCCCCTGCGCCGGCTCTCGAGAGGCGATCCCTCATGCTGCCCATCACCGCCACCGACCTCCGCGCCACCTTCGTGAACGCGAGCCGCAAGGAGGCCACCAGCATCACGCTGCCCGACTGGTTCGACGACACCGACTGGGGTGCGCTCGACTACCTCGGGTGGCGCGATCCGAAGATCGCTCGGCGCGCCTACGTGATCGCGCCCTCCCTCGACGGTGCGCCGGTCGGCATCCTGCTGCGGCGCGCCGACGCCGCGCCTCGCGCCAGGGCTCAGTGCTCGTGGTGCCAGGACGTGCGCCTGCCGAACGACGTCGTCTTCTACAGCGCGAAGCTCGCGGGCCCCGCAGGCCGCAACGGGAACACCGTCGGCACGCTCGTGTGCGAGGAGTTCGAGTGCTCGCGCAACGTGCGCAGGCTGCCGCCGCTGGCCTATGAGGGCTACGACCTCGAGGCAGCGCGGCTGCGCCGCATCGACGAGCTGCGGATGCGCGCGGCTGGCTTCGCGGACGCGGTCGCGCGGCAGCGCTGACGGCTGGGACGCCGACCGTCCCGCCACGGCGCGCTCCCTGGCGGCTTCCCCTCCCGCCCCCTGGACCGCTCGGCACCGAGCGGCTCCTCCGAGCGTCGAGTGGCGCCTCCCGCCATCGAGTGGCGGCTCCCGCGATCCAGTGGCGGCTCCCGCGATCCAGTGGCGGCTCCCGCGATCGAGAGGCGGCTTCCAGCATCCAGTGGCGGCTCCCGCGATCCAGTGGCGGCTCCCGCGATCCAGAGGCGGCTTCCAGCATCCAGTGGCGGCGCGCGCGGCCGACGGCTGGCAACGACACCTGACGCCGCGGCTGGGCATCGCGACTCGATGGCGGTGGGTGCCGATCGAGGCTGGAGGGCGCCACTCGACGCTGGGAGGCGCCACTCAACGCCGGAAGGCGCCACTCAACGCCGGAAGGCGCCACTCGATCGCGGGAGGCGCCACTCAACGCCGGGAGGCGCCACTCGACGCTGGGAGGCGCCACTCAGGGCCGGAAGGCGCCACTCAGGGCCGGGAGGCGCCACTCGATGTTGGAGGGCGCCACTCGGAGCGTCGGCGGCAGGGGCCTGGGCGGCGGGCGGGGCGTGGGCGTGGGCGGCGGGCGGGGTCAGCGCTGGACCGGGTCGCCTCCGTCGAGCAGTCGGGCGATCGCGGCACGGTCCGGCGCCGCCTCCCAGTCCCCAGGTGCGGTGCACGCCAGCGCCCCGCATGCAGCGGCGGTGCGCAGCCGCTCAGCGACCGGCGAGCCTGCGAGCAGCTCGCAGAGGTAGCCGGCGACGAACGCGTCGCCCGCCCCGACGGTGTCGACCGCCTGCACCGGGAAGGCGCTCTGCTCGGCCAGCTCGCCGTCGACCAGCGCGATCGCCCCCTCGGCGCCGCGCTTGATGACGACCTGGCCGGCGCCGAGCGCCGCGATCGCCGCAGCCTGCTGCCGGGGGTCGCGCTCCCCCGTCACCAGCTCGGCCTCGTCCTCACCTGCGAAGACGACGTCGGCGCGCGCGACGAGCGCGCGATAGGCGGGCACCGCCTCCGCTGCGCCCCACAGCCGCGAGCGGTGGTTGACGTCGAACGAGACGACCGTCCCGGCCTCCTGCGCCGCATCGAGCGCCGCGTCGAGCGCCGCGCGCGGCGCGTCGCCGAGCGCAGCAGAGATGCCGGTGACGTGGAGCACGCGCGCACCGCGGATGCGCTCGAGGTCGAGGTGCTCGGGCGCGAGCCGCGAGCCGGCGCTCCCCGCCCGGTAGTAGCTCACCGAGCTCGCGCCCGCGGCGGGCCGCTCCTTCAGCATGAGCGCGGTGGGCGCCTGCTCATCGAGCGTGACGGAGGTCGTCACGCCCTCCGCCCGCAGCTGCCGCACGATGAGCCGGCCTAGCGCGTCGTCGCCGAGCCTGCCCATCCAAGTCACGGGCGTACCCAGCCGGGCGAGGCCGACGGCCACGTTGCTCTCGGCGCCGCCGAAGCCGAGGTCCATGCTCGGCACGAGCTCGAGCCTCCCGATGCGCCCGGCGACGAGCAGCCCGAGGGACTCGCCGATCGTGACGACGCTCACGGCTGCGCCTCGACGATCGCGACGGCCTCGCGGGCCGCTGCGGCGATCGCCTCGGGGCCTGCCGCGACGCGGTCGGCCGAGGCGATCCATGAGCCGCTGGCTGCGAACACCGACGGATGCGCGAGGTAGTCGGCGAGGTTGGCGGGCTTCACGCCGCCGGAGGGCATGAAGCGCACCTTCGGGAAGACCGGCGCGAAGGCGTCGATGAGCCCCAGGCCGCCCACGGCCGCCGCGGGGAAGAGCTTCAGCCGGTCGAGGCCGAGCCGCAGCCCGCGCTGCACCTCGCTCGCCGTCTGCACGCCCGGCAGCACGGGGACGCCTGCCGCGAGCGCCGCCTCGACGATCTCCTCGTCGAGCCCGGGCGAGACGATGAAGCGCGCCCCCGCGTCGAGGCTGCGCTGCAGCTGCCCGACCGTCAGCACGGTGCCGGCGCCGACCACCACGTCGCCGCGGGCGGCGATGCGCGCGATGCCCGCGAGCCCGAAGTCGTTGCGCAGCGCCACCTCGATGACGGGCAGACCACCGGCGACGAGGCCCTCGGCGATGGCGTCGGCGGCGGCCTCCCCCTCGACGGTCGCGAGCGGGACGACGCCGCTCAGGTCGATCGCCACCGCGCTCATCGCGCCATCCAACCACCGTCGACCGGCAGCGTCACGCCCGTGACGTACGCCGCCGCGGGGCTCGCGAGGAACACCGTGGCGCCCTGCAGATCCTCGGGCCTGCCCCAGCGCCCGGCCGGGATGCGCTCGAGGATCGCCCGCGAGCGGTCCTCGTCCTCGCGCAGCGCAGCGGTGTTGTCGGTGGCGATGTAGCCGGGCGCGATGGCGTTGACGGTGACACCGCGAGCCGACCACTCGTTGCTCAGCGCCTTCACGAGACCGGCGATGCCGGACTTCGCGGCGGTGTAGCCGGGCACGTTGATGCCGCCCTGGAAGCTCAGCAGGCTGGCGGTGAAGATGACCCGGCCGTGACCGCGCTCGAGCATGCCGGCGCCGATGGCCTGGGTCAGCACGAACTGGTTGCGCAGGTTGACGTCGAGCACCTCATCCCACCACTCGAGCGGATGCTCGGCGGCCGGTGACCGACGGATGGTGCCGGCGTTGTTGACGAGGATGTCCGCGCGGCCCTGCACCGCCTGTCCGAAGGCGAGCACCGCCTCCCGGTCGGTGAAGTCGACGCGGTGGCCCTCGAACGCGCGGCCGAGCTCGCGCACGCGCGCGCCGATGGCGCCGCCGTCGGCCTCCTGGCTCGCGCTTGCGGCGATGATGTCGGCACCCGCTGCTGCGAGGCCCTCGGCCATCGCGAAGCCGATGCCGCGCCGTGCCCCGGTGACGACGGCGGTGAGGCCGGTGAGGTCGAAGCTGATGGTCATCGGTCTGCTCCCTGCACGTCGACGAGGATCTTCATGGCTGCGGCCGAGAGCAGCGCGTCGAACGCCGCCATCGTGTCGTCGAGCTGCACGACCCGGCTGATCAGGGCGGCCGCAGGCACGGCGCCCTGGTCGAGCAGCACGATCGCGCGCTCGAAGTCCTCGCGCTCGTAGACGCGGGCGCCGAGCACCTCGAGCTCGCGCCAGAAGATGCGGTGCAGGTCGACGGGCACGGGCTCCGGGTGAATGGCGACGAACACGACGCGACCACGGGTGCGTGCGTGCCGGGTGGCGTCCAGCGCGGTGCCCTTCGTGCCGGCGACCTCGAAGACGACGTCGGCGCCGGCGCCGCCGGTGCGCTCCTCGACGATCGCCGCGAGATCCTCGCTGATCGGGTCGACCGCGATCGAGCCCTGCGCAGCGGCGAAGGCACGGCGCTCGGCGTCGGGCTCGGCGACGATGACGGTCGCGCCCGCTGCCCTGGCGACCACGGCGATCAGCTGGCCGATGGGGCCGCCACCGATGACGACCGCCGTCTCACCCGCGGTCAGCCGTGAGCGCCGCACGTCGTGCACGGCGACCGCGAGCGGCTCGACCAGCGCCGCGTGCTGCAGCGGGAGGCCCTCCGGCAGCGGCACGACGATCGAGGCAGGCACGGTCCACAGCTCCTGCAGCGCTCCGGGTGAGTCGATGCCGACGAAGTCGAGGCGCTGGCAGATGTGGGTGTGACCGGCGGCGCAGGAGGCGCACTCGCCGCACCAGCGCAGCGGCATCACCGTGACCGGCTGCCCCACCGTCAGCGAGTCGACCCCGCCACCGATCGCGTCGATGACCCCGCTCATCTCGTGGCCGATGACGGCGGGCGCGTCGACTCGCGCATCCATGTGCCCCTGCACGATGTGCAGGTCGGTGCCGCAGATGCCGTTGTAGGCGACGCGGATGGTCACCTCGTCGTCCGCCGGGGTGCGGGGCTCGGCGGTGCCGACCTCCATGCGACCGCTGCCGGTGTATCTCGCTGCTCGCAACGCCATCTCCTCTTCGAGGTCGTGCAGCGCGCCGATGAAACTTGCTTCCATTTGGAGTTCCGTCTGGCGCAACTGAGTTCTATCTGGTTAGAGTAGCCCCTGACCCCGCCACGGGCGCAAGCCCGAATGCCACATGGCTCTCAACGAGGAGGAACTCATGCAGGGACGACGAATGCTGGGCGCGCTGAGCGTCGCAGCGGTCATGACGATCGGTCTGGCCTCGTGCTCAGGCGCCGGAGGGGACGGCGAGCAGCCGGCGACCACCTTCCGCGTCGCCTTCAACCAGGATGCCGAGCACCCGCAGGCGCAGGCGCTCGCGCAGCTCTCCGAGGAGCTCGAGTCGCGCACCGACGGCCAGTACTCGCTCGAGCTCTACACCGACGAGACGCTCGGCGACCAGGCCGAGACGATCGAGCAGGTGCAGTCGGGCACGATCGACTTCGCCATCGTCGCCGGCAGCCTGCTCGAGAACTTCGAGCCGGACATGTCGGTCGTGAACCTGCCCTACCTCTACGAGTCGCCCGAGCACCAGATGAGCGTGCTCAACGACCGCGAGATCGTCGGCGAGCTCTACGACGCGCTGCTCGACGACAACATCCAGGTCATGACCGCCTACCACGGCGGCGTGCGCAACGTGTACTCGAGCGTCGGCCCGGTGCAGTCGCCCGCTGACCTCGGCGGCCAGAAGATCCGTGTCATCGGCTCGGACACGAACGTGCGGATGATGGAGCTCATGGGTGGCGTCGGCACGCCGATGGCCCAGGGCGAGGTCTACACGGCCATCCAGTCGGGCGTGCTCGACGGCGCCGAGAACAACGAGCTCATCTTCTCGACGCTGTCGCACGACGAGATCGCGCCGTACTACTCGCGCACGCAGCACCTCATGATGCCCGACTACCTGATCGCGAGCCCCGCGGTCTGGAGCGGCCTCGACGAGGAGACGCAGAGCATCTTCCAGGAGCTGCTCACCGCATCCACCGACTCCGAGCTCGAGCTCTTCAGCACGGCGGTCGACGAGGCCGTCGCCGCTGCAGAGGAGGCCGGTGCCGAGTTCAACGACGTCGACGTCGAGGCGTTCCGCGAGGCCGTGCTGCCGCTCCACGAGGAGCGCGTCACGACCGAGATGACGCAGTCGATCTACGACGCCATCGAGGCGGCGCGCGGCTGATGGCTGCCAGGAAGCTCATGACGACGGCCAGGACCTGGCTGGACACGACGCTGCGCACGCTGTGCGTCGGCCTCTTCGCCCTGCTCGTGGGGCTGGTCGCCTGGCAGGTCTTCACCCGGCTCGTGCTCGGCGCACCGAGCGCGTGGTCGGAGGAGGCCGCACGGTTCACCTTCGTCTGGGTGAGCCTCATCGGGATCGCGATCGCGGTCGGCGAGAAGGCCGACGTCGTCATGGACTTCCTCGTCGAGAAGCTCCCCCTCCGGCTGCAGCGGGTCGCCGACATCCTCGCCTACCTCGCGACGCTCGCGTTCGTGCTGTACGTGATGGTGTTCGGCGGCCTGCAGCAGTCGATGATGGCGTGGGGCCAGACCAACCCGCTGCTGCCTCTGTCGCAGGGCCAGCTCTACCTGGCGCTGCCCATCTCGGGCGCGCTCCTCACCGTCTACCTGCTCATCCACCTCGCCGGGACCTTCACGAGCCGCTACGTCGGCCACGTGGGTGACCCCGACGAAGACCTCGAGGCGGCGGCACTGTGATCGACCCCGGCACCATCAGCGCCATCCTCATCGGCGGCCTCGTGCTGCTGCTGGCGATCGGCGCGCCCGTCTCCATCTCGATCGCGCTGCCCAGCGCGCTCTGCATGCTCCTGATCGTCGACTTCGACCGCGGCGCCATCACGGCGGCGCAGCAGATGTTCGGTGGCGCGAACTCCTTCGCCCTGCTGGCGATCCCCTTCTTCATCCTCGCCGGGGTGATCATGAGCAACGGCGGCATCGCCGAGCGGCTCATCAACCTCGCCAGGGTGCTCGTCGGACGCACGCCCGCGCCCTACGTGCAGACGAACGTGATCGCGAACACGATCTTCGGAGCGGTCTCGGGCTCCGCCGTCGCGACCGCCGCGGCGGTCGGCGCCACGATGTCGCCCATGCAGCGGAAGGCAGGCTACGACCGGGCCTTCAGCGCAGCGGCGAACATCGCCTCCGCACCGGCAGGCATGCTCATCCCGCCGAGCAACACGCTCATCGTCTACTCGCTCGCCGCGGGCGGCACCTCGGTCGGCGCGCTCTTCATCGCCGGCTATGTGCCCGGCGTGCTATGGGCGCTCGCGTGCGCCGCGGTCGTCTTCGTCTACGCGCGCCGCCACCCGGAGCTGAAGGGCGAGCCGTGGCCGCCGCTGCGCGTCGTGCTGACGACCTTCTGGCGCGCCGTGCCGTCGCTGGGCCTCATCGTCGTCGCCATCGGCGGCATCGTCGCCGGCTTCTTCACCCCCACCGAGGGCTCGGCGATCGCGGTCATCTACGCGCTCGTGCTCTCCTTCATCTACCGCACCATCTCGGTCAAGGACCTGCCGCGCATCCTCTACGAGGCGTGCCGCACGAGCTCGATCGTGATCTTCCTGATCGCGGTCTCGACGATCATGTCCTACGTCATGACCTACGCTCGGCTCCCGCAGCTCATCGCCGAGTCGCTGTTCGGCTGGACCGACTCGAAGGTCGTCGTGCTGCTGATCATGATGATCGTGCTGCTGCTCATCGGCATCCCGCTCGACCCGACCCCGGCCATCCTGATCTTCACGCCGATCTTCCTGCCGATCGCCGTCTCCTACGGCATCGACCCCGTGCACTTCGGCATCATGATGGTCTTCAACCTGTCGATCGCGGTCATCTCACCGCCCTCGGCGCCCGTGCTGTTCGTCGGCGCGCAGGTGGCGAAGGTCAGGCTGGAGCCCGTGATCGTGAAGCTCGTGCCGTTCCTGCTGGTGCTCATCGCCATGCTGTTCGTCATCGTCTTCGTCCCGCAGCTCTCGCTGTGGCTGCCCGGCCTCCTCGGCCTCCTCTGATCCCTCGTCGAAAGGACCTCATCATGACCGCGATCTTCGGACCCACGTCGCCCGAGCAGGTGCCCGGCGCCTCGCAGCAGCAGCTGCGCGACCGCTACCTCGTCGAGGACCTCTTCACGCCGGGCGCCGTGCGCACGGTCGTCACCCACTACGACCGGGTGGTCGCCGTCGGCGCTGTGCCGACGGATGCGCCGCTCGCGCTCGAGGCGGTGCCGGAGATCCGCTCGGAGCGGTTCCTCGACCACCGCGAGATCGGCATCGTCAACATCGGCGCCGCCGGCACGGTGGTCGCCGACGGCGAGCACTTCGCGATGGCGAACGGCGCGTGCCTGTACCTCGGTCGAGGTGTCGGCGACGTGACCTTCGAGAGCGACGACGCCGCGCATCCGGCCCGGTTCTACGGCTTCTCCGCGCCCGCCCACACCACCTACCCGACCGCCCTCGTCGAGCCCGGCCAGGGTACGGTGCGCGAGCTCGGCGATCCGCTGACCTCGAACCGCCGCACGCTCAACCAGTACATCCACGAGAACGGCGTGCGCTCCTGCCAGGTCGTCATGGGCGTCACGCAGCTGCACCCGGGCAGCATGTGGAACACGATGCCGGCGCACACGCACGACCGGCGGACCGAGTTCTACGTCTACTTCGACGTCGCAGAGGACGCGCGCGTCGTGCACCTGATGGGCGAGCCGCAGGAGACGCGGCACCTGCTCGTCGGCGACGGCGGCCTCGTGCTCTCGCCCTCGTGGTCCATCCACTCGGGCGTGGGAACATCGAACTACTCGTTCGTGTGGGCGATGGCCGGTGAGAACCAGTCCTTCGACGACATGGACGGCGTCGCGATCGTCGACATGAGATGAGGCAGACCATGACTGCTGAGGCGAAGGTGCTCGACACGAGCGCAGCCCCCTCCGGGGGTGCGAGCGAGAAGACGCTGCGCGTGCTCGAGGCCGCGATCCTCCACGACCGGTTCACCGACATCGTGGAGGAGTCCGGGCTCGCGAAGGCGACCGTGCACCGGATCCTCGCGACCCTCGTCGAGCAGGAGTTCATCACCGGCGACGCCGAGCGCGGCTACCAGCCAGGGGCCCGCTTCCTGCGGATCGCGGGGCGTGCCGTCTCGCACATCGACATCTCGGCGATCGCCGGCCCGATCGTCGATCGGCTCGTCGCAGAGGTCGACTGCACCATCCACGTGGGCATCGCGAACGGGTTCGAGATGGTCTACGTGGTCCGCAAGGACTCCTCGAAGCCCTACCGGATGGCCTCGCGCGTGGGGCTGTCGATGCCGATGCACTGCTCGGGCATGGGCAAGGCGGTGCTCGCGGGGTGGCCCGCCGAGCGCGTCGACCAGCTGATCGCTTCGGTGGGGCTGCCCGCCCGCACCGAGGACACCATCACCGAGCCGGCGCTGCTGCACGAGGAGCTCGCGCGCGTGCGCGAGCGGGGCTACGCGCTCGACCTGGGCGAGAACGAGCGCGGCACCGTCTGCGTGTCCGCTCCGATTCGCGACCACCTGGGCCGCACGACCTACGGCATCTCGATCTCGTCGATCGCGCTCGAGCACCCGGGTTCCAGCATCGAGCAGCTCGCGCCGCAGGCGATCGCCGCAGCGGACGCGATCTCGCGCGCGCTCGGGGCGCCGACCGCCTGAGCCGGGCTGGATCCGGCGGCCTACCGGCCGGCTTCCCGCTGCCTGCCGAGCTGGTGCCGCAGCGCATCCTCCAGTCGCGGTCGGCGGAAGCGGTGGCCGATCGCCGCGAGCACCTCCGGCACCACGTGCTGGTTCGCGAGCGCCAGCTCCTGCATGCCCTGCTGCCCGAGCAGGATGCGCGGCCCGAGCGCAGGCGTCGGCAGCAGCGCCGGGCGATGCAGCACCGATGCCAGCACCGACGCGAACTCCTCCTGCCGCACCGGCTCGGGAGCGACCGCGTTCACCGGCCCCTCGAGATGCGCGTCGACGAGCGCGCGCACGTAGATGTCGACGAGGTCGTCGAGGTCGATCCACGACTGCCAGTGGGCGCCACCCGCGAGCGGCCCGCCGAGCCCCGCCTGGTAGATCGGGCGCAGCACCTGCAGGATGCCGCCGCGGGGCGAGAGCACCAGCCCGGTGCGCACCTGCACGCTGCGCATCCCGTGCCCGGCCCGGGACTCCGCCTCCCAATCGGCGACGACCTCCGCGAGGAAGCCCTGCCCGCCGCCGCTCGTCTCGGCGAGCGTCGACTCGCCGCGATCGCTGCCGTACCAGCCGATGCCGGATGCGCTGACGAAGGTGCGCACGCCGCTCGCGGCCGCGAGCTCGGCGAGCCGGCGCGTCGGGCCGACGCGGCTGCTGCGGATGCTGTCTCGGTGCCCCGCGTCGAAGCGGCCGAAGATCGAGGCACCGGCGAGGTGCACCACCGCGTCGACACCGTCGAGCAGATCGTCGGCCGGCGCAGCCGGATCCCAGCGCCGCTCCCCCGGCCCGGCCTCGCGCCGCACGAGACGGATCACGGTGTGCCCACCCGTGGTGAGGAACGCGCGGAGCGCGGTGCCGATGAGACCGCCGCCGCCCGTGACCGCGACGGTGAGCGGCTCCATCCCGAGCTCCCGGTGCCGTCGGATGTCGTCGGCGAGCTGCTGGTGGCGGTAGGCGAACATCGGCCGCAGCACCTGCGAGCCGACGGGGGTGTCGACGATGTCGTGCATCCGGGTGCCGACGCCCGCGGGCAGGTCGACCGCCTCGAAGCGATGCTCGTGATGCCAGCGCACGGGCGACAGCGCAGCAGAGGTCACGCCCTCGTCGATGCGCTCGTCGACGAACGCACGACCGGCCACGTAGCCCTCGGGGTCGTGCTGCGCCACCCAGATCTGCCCGCCGGGGAGCGCGAGCTCTGCCCGGCCGTCGGCGAGCGATTCGGCCTCACGACGAACCCGCCCCGGCAGCCACGGCGGCATGAGCCGCTGCAGCGCACCGGGGCGGGTGTGCCAGTCGAAGACCTCGTCGAGCGGTGCGGCGATCGTGCTCCAGTGCTGGATGCCCATGGCGGCACCGTACTCGCTGCGCCTCTGCGCTCCCTCGGTCTTCGGGAGTCGACCGGGGCTAGTGCCCGGTGCTGTCGGCCGGGCGCTCGATGTCGCCCTCCCAGCCCGAGTTCGCCGCGTGCTCCGCGGGCGCCTGCTCGGCGAGCTCCTTGAAGGTGCGCAGATCCTTGCCGATCTGCAGGTCATCGATCTGCAGCAGCGCGCCGGCCTTCTCGACGATGCCCTGCGGCTTCCAGTCGAGCTGCAGCGAGACGCGCGTCTGGTCGTCGTCGATGCGGTGGAAGGTCACGACGCCGGCGTGGGTCTCGCCGTCGGTCGAGGTCCAGGCGACGCGCTCGTCCAGGTGCTGCTCGGTGATCTCGGCGTCGAACTCGCGCTCGACCCCCGCGATCGAGACGACCCAGTGGAGGCGCTTGTCGTCCAGCTGCGTGATGGATTCCACGCCGCCCATGAACTTCGGGAAGTCCTCGAACTGGGTCCAGAGCGCGTAGACGGCGCTGATGGGTGCGTTGACATCGATGGAGTCGGTGAGCTTGGGCATGTCTGCATTCCTCTCGGTCGGACGATGGATCAGGCGCGGGCAGCGCGATCCGCGAGGACCGCGTGCCCGACGTTCAGGCGGCTTGGGCCGGCAGCGCCGCGGCCGCTCGCGCCTCGGCGAGCGCGCGGAACCGCTGGAGGTCGCAGCGGATGGTGAGCTCGTCGAGCTCAGGGGCTCCGGCAGGCGAGCGGTCGTCGCCCCTCGGCGCCCAGATCACCCGGACGGTCATGAGGGTCCGATCGGCGCCGAGGTCAGCGAGCTCGACCCACCACCCCATGGTGGTCAGGTCGACGCTCTGCCAGGCGATGCGCTCGTCGGGGACGCGCTCGGTGACCAGTGCGTAGAACGACGGCTCGACGCCGTCGATGGCGACTCGCCACCGCAGTCGCACCGCGGTCTCGGCGAAGACGGACTCCACGCCGGTCATGAAGTGCGGGAACTCGTCGAACGCGCTCCAGAGGCGGAAGACCTCCGCTCGCGGAGCCGCCACCTCGATCCGTTCGTCGACCTGCATCGCCCGTCTCCCCTGCGCCGTGCCCCTGCCCGGATACCGGGCCGGGATACGCAATCTGTACCCCGTTACCTCAGCGTGACATACGCCCCAAGGGCCAACAATGGGCGGACTCCCAGGTTGCCCGCCAGCCGCTTCGGCCACCGGAATCAGGCCCGCGCATCCGGAATAGGATTGAGGCATGTCCAAGGTCCTCTCCTCACTCCCCGTCGGCGAGCGCGTCGGCATCGCCTTCTCGGGCGGGCTCGACACGTCGTGCGCCGTCGCGTGGATGCGGCACAACGGCGCCGTGCCCTTCACCTACACCGCCGACATCGGGCAGTACGACGAGCCCGACATCGACGCGGTCCCTGGGCGCGCCACCGAGTACGGCGCAGAGGGCTCGCGACTCGTCGACGCCAAGGCCGCGCTCGTCGAGGAGGGCCTCGTCGCCCTCGCGACCGGCGCCTTCCACATCCGCTCCGGCGGTCGCACCTACTTCAACACCACGCCGCTCGGCCGCGCCGTCACCGGCATGCTGCTCGTGCGCGCCATGAAGGAGGACGGCGTCGAGATCTGGGGCGACGGCTCGACCTACAAGGGCAACGACATCGAGCGGTTCTACCGCTACGGGCTCATGGCGAACCCGGGGCTGCGGATCTACAAGCCCTGGCTCGACGCGCGCTTCGTGACAGAGCTCGGCGGCCGCAAGGAGATGTCGGAGTGGCTCGTCGAGCACGGCTACCCCTACCGCGACGCGACCGAGAAGGCCTACTCGACCGACGCCAACATCTGGGGCGCGACGCACGAGGCCAAGACGCTCGAGCACCTGGACGAGTCGATGGAGGTCGTCGAGCCCATCATGGGCGTCAAGTTCTGGGACGAGTCGGTCGCGATCCCGACGGAGGACGTCGCGATCCGTTTCGAGGCCGGTCGCCCCGTGGCGATCAACGGCACGACGTTCCCGGATGCGGTGGCGCTCGTCATGGAGGCGAACACGATCGGCGGCCGCCACGGCCTGGGCATGAGCGACCAGATCGAGAACCGCATCATCGAGGCGAAGAGCCGCGGCATCTACGAGGCGCCGGGCATGGCGCTGCTGCACATCGCGTACGAGCGCCTGCTGAACGCGATCCACAACGAGGACACCATCGCGACCTACCACGAGCAGGGCCGCCGACTCGGGCGCCTGATGTACGAGGGCCGCTGGCTCGACCCGCAGTCGCTGATGCTGCGCGAGTCGATCCAGCGCTGGGTGGGCTCGTCGGTCACCGGCGAGGTCGTGCTGCGACTGCGTCGCGGCGAGGACTACTCGATCATCGACACCCGCGGCGAGGGCTTCTCGTACCACCCCGAC
Source organism: Agrococcus sp. Marseille-P2731 (assembly GCF_900117395.1). Taxonomy (GTDB): domain Bacteria; phylum Actinomycetota; class Actinomycetes; order Actinomycetales; family Microbacteriaceae; genus Agrococcus. The sequence goes on from NZ_FPEG01000003.1 coordinate 581,412, forward strand.
AAGCTCTCGATGGAGCGCGTCGGCGATGCCGCCTTCGGACCGGAGGACCGCATCGGCCAGCTGACGATGCGCAACCTCGACATCGCCGACTCGCGCTCCCGCCTGGAGGGCTACGCGGCGGCAGGCCTCGTCGAGGGCGAGACGGCGAAGCTGCTCGGTGCCCTCGAGGCAGGTCGCGCGGCCGAGATCATGGTCTCGCCCGATGCCGACCCCGAGGCGGTCGAGCAGTGGAACGACCGCGCGGCGATGGATCTGGGCACCGACTAGGCACCGCACGCCGCCTCGACGGCGGCTGGCCCGGCTACGGCTGGCCCAGCGCGGCGAGGTAGGAGGCGAAGCCGCCCTCCACGCGGCTGCGCGTGCGCGCTGAGGTGCGCACGGGAGGCCGCTGCCGGTCATCGATCACGGCGCCCGCCGCGCGCATCCGGGCGACCAGATCGACATCCTCGTGCAGGCGCATCGGCGCGATCCCGCCCACGACCTCGAGCGCCGAGGCGCGCACCCCGAGGTTCGCGCCGTGCACCGCGGCACCGACAGGGAGCCGGTCGTGCGCGGCGTGCCACGCCGCGAGCACGGGCGCGCGCAACGGCCCGTGCGGCACCACGCGCCCGACGAGCAGGTCGCATCCGCCGTCGGCCGCAGCCAGGTGGTCGAGCAGCCACGAGTGCGGCACAACGCTGTCGGCATCGGTGGTCGCCACCCAGGTCGCCGCGAGCGCGTCGGCCGCCGGCCAGCGGGCGAGCCCGTGCGCGATGCCCTCGCGCCGCGCTGCGCCGACCGAGGCGGCATCGATCTCGAGCACCTCGGCGCCCGCGCTGCGCGCGACGCCCGCGGTGCCGTCGACGCAGGCGTCGGCGACGACCAGCAGCCGCGCCTCGACGTGCGGCGAGCGAGCGGTGAGTCGGTCGAGCGCTGCCGCGACGCTCTCGACGCACGCGCCGACGCTCGCGGCCTCGTCGCGGGCGGGCACGACCACGAGCACGCGCTCGATCGGCACGCTGCTCATCCCCGCGCTCACGACGGCCGCGCTCACGACGGCACCAGCACATCGAGCAGGAACGCCGCGTCGCGGTGCTCGACCACGCGCCGCATGCCGGTGGTGCCAGCCGCGAGCGCATGCACCTGCTCGGCGGAGGCGAGGAGATCCTCGCCCTCGCCACGCCAGTGGCAGAGCACGACCTGCGCACCGGCGTCGCGCGCCTCGTGCAGGATGCCGCGGAGCGCATCCGCCTCGACGTAGGAACCGATCTCGCTGAGCACGATCAGGTCGACATCGGCTCGCGGCAGGCCGTCGTGGACGGCTCGGTGCTCGACCCACGCGTTCGTGCGCCCGGCGATCGTGCGCCGCGCCTCGGCGAGCGCCGGCAGCGAGGCGTCCACTCCGAGCGCGGCATCGCAGCGCGTCGCGAGCTCAGCCGTGAGCATCGCGGTGCCGCAGCCCACTTCGACCGCGAGCCGGTAGTGCTGCTCTGGCAGGGCGGCGAGCACGAGTGCGCGCTTGCGTCGCTCGTACCAGGCGGTGCGCGTCGACCAGGGGTCGCCCTCGTCGGCGTAGCGCTCGTCGAAGGGCATCGGTCGGGCGGGCGGCGCGAGCACCAGCCACTCGTCACCGGCAAATCGGGCGAGCATCGAGGGACTGAGCACGGCGCGATCGGCAGGATCCGGCGACAGCGCCGCGATCTGCGAGCGGTGGGCCGCGATCGCGCGCGCCTTGACCTCGCGGGCGTCGGCGTCGAGCGGCAAGCGGTGCAGCGCGACGTCGTCGAGCAGGCCGGGCTCACCCCAGAGCCACGCCCAGATGGGCGCCCATGCGCACTCGCGGCCCGCTTCTCGCGCGATGGCCGCGACCGCGTCGCCGACGAGCTCGTGATCGGGGTGCCCGTCGCGCGCCCAGGGCGCGATCACGCGCGCGTCGCTCGGCAGCGCGGCGATGAGCGGCGCGATGGCTGCCACCAGCTCGCGGCGGTGGCGCCGCAGCGCTCCGTCGGGAAGCCCGAGTCGGAGGATGTGTGCCCCGGTGCCCGCGAGCGCCGCCTCCTGCTCGGTGCGACGCTGCTGCGCGAGCGCTGCCTGCGACAGCGTCGGCGAGCCGGGGTGCGAGCCCTCGCCGTCGCTCGCGACCACGACGGTGACGGGGATGCCGCGCCGGGCAGCCTCGTGGATCGAGCCGAAGGCGCCGAGCACCTCGTCATCGGGGTGCGCGGCGACGACGAGCAAGGCGCCCGGCTGGCGATCGAGCACGGGCGCGGCGCGCAGCGCTGCGCTCTCGAGCCAGGCCTCGTGCGGCGTGCCGGCGTCGTCGCCCTCGAAGCGGGGCGCGCTCACCACTGCTGCGATCCGGCCGCCGCGCGAGCGGCGATCGCGGCACCGAGGGATGCCTGGTCGCGCTCGGCGTGGTGCTGGCGCACATAGAGCTGCAGGTCGGCGACGCGGCGCGCGTGCTCGGCTTCGAGCGCGAGCGGCGCGGGGCCGAGCGCTCGGCCGACGCGCTCGAGCACCTCGTCGACGGCTCGCGCGACGATGCCGCGCGTGCGGAGCGCGAGCGTGGCGGGATCCACCGAGGCATCACCCGCGTCGATGCGCCGGGCGGCGTCGGCGAGCGCGAGGCGGGATGCGGTGAGCGCCTCGTCGACGGCGCCCAGGTGCGCCAGTCGCAGCGGCGCATCCGCCGTCGCTCGCAGCAGTCGGCGCGCGATCGCCACGGCGCCGCCGTGCCAGCACGCCGCGACCCCGATGCCGCCCCACGCGAAGCCGGGGCGTCGCAGGTACCAGCCGGGCTCGCCGACCGGCTCGGCGGCCGCGCGGTCGAAGCGCACCGGGCCGGACGGGATGCCGGCGAGGCCCCGCGCATGCCACGCATCCGCCATGACCTCGACGCCCGACTGGCGCAGGTCGACGTCGACGAGCACGCGCTCCTCGCCCGACCACGCGGAGACCAGGGCGCGATCGAGCCGGTCGGCGAGCGAGCACCACGGCTTCTCGCCCACCAGCCGCCCCTCGCGCAGCTCGAGCCGCGCGCCGGGCCCCTCTGCCGCGAAGACGCCGTATGCGCCGGGGGCGGGCTGGATCCCCGCCTCGGCCAGGATCGCCACCGCGTCGAGGTGCGGCTCGATCGCCCGCGCGACCTCGAGATCGCGCGCGCCGAGGGTCGCGAGCGCCTCGAACCGCGCTGCGGTGCGGCCGGCGGCCGGGAGCGATGTGCTGGCCGCGAGCGCGGGGGCCGCGGCGAGCGCATCAGCGACGCTCGCGGGCAGCGATCCGAGCGCGGTCAGCAGCGCCTGTGCGCCCGTCCCGTCCTCGATCGTCACTGCCCCGGCCTCGATCGGTGTTGTGGCGGGCACGGGCTCTGGCATTGCTCCATTCTCCACCGGCTGTCCCCCAAGGCTGCTGTGCTGTACTGAGCGGATGAGCGATGGGCTCGAGCAGTTCTCCCCCGCGACCCGAGCGTGGTTCGCGGGAGCGTTCCGTGCTCCGACGGCGGCACAGGCCCAGGCGTGGGCCGCCATCTCGCGCGGCGAGCACACGCTCGTGGTCGCGCCGACCGGCTCCGGCAAGACGCTCGCCGCGTTCCTCTGGTCGCTCGACAAGCTGCAGCGCGAGGATGCGGAGCCGCACGAGGTGCGCGAGCCGGGCGTGCGCGTCCTCTACGTCTCGCCGCTGAAGGCGCTGGCCGTCGACGTCGACCGCAACCTGCGTGCACCGCTGGCCGGCATCGCCGCACGCGGCCGCGCCGACGGCGCAGAGCCACCTCAGATCAGGATCGGCCTCCGCACCGGCGACACGCCCCAGGAGGAGCGTCGAGCGCAGGCGAAGCATCCGCCCGACATCCTCATCACCACGCCCGAGTCGCTCTTCCTGCTGCTGACGAGCAAGGCTCGGGAGACGCTCCGCACCGTCGAGACCGTCATCATCGACGAGGTGCACGCAGTCGTGCCCACCAAGCGCGGCTCGCACCTGGCGCTGAGCCTCGAGCGGCTCGACGCACAGCTGGCGAAGCCGGCGCAGCGCATCGGCCTGTCGGCGACGGTGCGCCCGGCGGAGGAGGTCGCCGCCTTCCTCGGCGGGCCGGCGCCGGTGACCGTGGTGGCGCCGCCGAGCGAGAAGCGCATCGAGCTCACGATCACCGTGCCGGTCGACGACATGACCGACCTGCGCGGGCCAGCGCGCGAGGAGGCGGCGCCCACCGGCAGCGCGTTCGGGTCGACGAAGCCCGACCAGCCGTCGATCTGGCCGCACATCGAGCGCGAGCTGCTCGAGCTCGTCGACCGGCACCGCTCGACCATCGTGTTCGTGAACGCCAGGCGAGCGGCCGAACGGCTGACGGCGCGGCTCAACGAGCTCGATCAGGAGCGGTTGGATGAGGCGGAGGGGTCTCGTGACGCGAGCGCCTCCGGCGCGCGCTCCTCGACCAGCGGCGGTGACGCGAGCGCCTCCGGCGCGCGCGCCTCGACCAGCGGCGGCGACGACGGCGGCAGCCGCGTGATCCTGCGCGACGTGTCGGAGCACATCCGCCTGCGCCTCGCAGAGCGCGCCGCGGCGCGCGAGGCGGCGGGCACCGACGAGGCCGAGGTGCCGCCGCTCGCGCGCGCGCACCACGGCTCGGTGTCGAAGGAGCAGCGCGCCGAGATCGAGGATCAGCTGAAGTCGGGGCGGCTGCGCTGCGTGGTCGCGACCTCGAGCCTCGAGCTCGGCATCGACATGGGCGAGGTCGACCTGGTCGTGCAGGTCGAGGCACCCCCGAGCACCGCGAGCGGCCTGCAGCGCGTCGGCCGTGCGGGACACAACGTGGGTGACGCCTCCCGCGGTGTCATCATCCCGAAGCACCGCGCCGACCTGCTGCACGCGACGGTGGTCGCCGATCGCATGGCGCGCGGCGAGCTGGAGCCGATCCGCATGCCCCGGCACCCGCTCGACGTGCTCGCCCAGCAGACCGTCGCGGCCGCCGCGATGGATGAGCTGGTCGTCGACGAGTGGTTCCAGACCGTGCGGCGCGCTGCGCCCTTCGCGCAGCTCTCGCGCGGCGCCTTCGACGCGACCCTCGACCTCGTGGCGGGCGTCTACCCGAGCGACGAGTTCGCCGAGCTGCGACCGCGCGTGATCTGGGACCGCGACGCAGGCACCATCGCCGGCCGCCCGAGCGCCCAGCGCATCGCCGTCTCGAGCGGCGGCACCATCCCCGACCGCGGGCTGTTCGGCGTCTTCCTCTCTGGGCAGGAGGGCAAGCCGGGCGCGCGCGTGGGCGAGCTCGACGAGGAGATGGTCTACGAGACGCGCAACGGCGACGTCTTCGCGCTCGGTGCCACGAGCTGGCGGGTCGTCGACATCACGCACGACCGCGTGCTCGTCGTGCCCGCGTTCGGCGAGGTGGGCAAGCTGCCCTTCTGGCACGGCGACAACGAGGGCAGGCCCGCCGACCTCGGCGCCTCCATCGGCCGCGCCACCGCGGAGCTCGCCGCCGGGCTGAGCGATGGCAAGGCCGTCGACCTCCCGCACTCCGACGAGCGGGCGCGCCGCAACCTCGAGGCCTACGTGCGCGACCAGCTGGCCGCCACCGGCGCCGTGCCCACCGACCAGCAGCTCGTCGTCGAGCGCTCCCGCGACGAGCTCGGCGACTGGCGCCTCATCGTCCACTCCCCCTTCGGCCGACGCGTGCATGCGCCGTGGGCGCTCGCGATCGACCGGCGGCTGCGCGAGGACAAGGACATGGGGGCCGCGGCCATGGCCTCCGACGACGGCATCGTGATCCGCATCCCCGATTCTGACGCCGATCCGCCCGGTGCCGACCTCATCCGCTTCGAGCCCGAGGAGCTCGAGCGCGTCGTCGAGACGGAGGCGGGTGGCACCGCGCTGTTCGCGAGCCGGTTCCGCGAGTGCGCGGCGCGAGCGCTGCTGCTGCCCAAGCGTGACCCCGCCCGGCGCGCGCCGCTCTGGCAGCAGCGGCAGCGCGCGGCGCAGCTGCTCGACGTCGCCAAGCGCTACCCCGACTTCCCGATCGTGCTCGAGGCGCTGCGCGAGGTGCTGCAGGACGCCTACGACCTGCCGGCGCTGCGCTCCATCGCCGAGCGGCTGCAGCACGGCGACCTTCGCGTCGTCGAGGTCGAGACGCCGAGCCCCTCGCCCTTCGCCCACCACCTGCTGTTCGGCTACGTGGGCGCCTTCCTCTACGAGGGCGATGCACCGCTGGCCGAGCGGCGGGCCGCTGCCCTCACGCTCGACCCCACGCTGCTCGCCGAGGTGCTCGGCACGACGGCGCTGCGCGAGCTGCTGGACCCGCTCATCGTGGACCGGATCGAGCTCGAGCTGCAGCGGCTCGCCCCCGACCGTCGCGCGCGCGGTGTCGAGGGGGCCGCCGACCTGCTGCGGCTGCTCGGCCCGCTCACCGTCGACGAGCTCGCCGCCCGCATCGAGGGCGCCGACGACGCCGCGCTCGATCGCGATGGCGCGGCGGCGATCGCCGAGCAGCTCGTCGATGCCCGGCGCGCGGTGCGGGTGCGCGTCGCCGACGAGGAGCGCATCGCCGCGATCGAGGACGTCGCCAGGCTGCGGGATGCGCTCGGTGTGCCCCCGCCGCCCGGGGTGCCGTCAGCGCTCCTCGACACGGTGCTCGACCCGATCGGCGACGTCGTGGCTCGCCACGCCAGGACCCATGGCCCCTTCACCGTCGAGGACGTCGGGGCGCGCCTCGGCCTCGCGCCGGCCGTCGCGCGGTCGGCGCTGCGCGCGCTCGAGGCGCAGGGCCGCGTGCTCTCCGGCGCCTACCGGCCCGGCGGCTCCGGCGAGGAGTGGATCGACGCCCAGGTCCTGACGAAGCTCAAGCGTCGCAGCCTGCAAGCGCTGCGCAGCGACGTCGAACCGGTGGACCATGCCGTCTTCGCCGACCACCTGCTCGCGCACCAGCACGTCACGCGGCCACTGACCGGCGCGGACGGCCTGCTCGAGGCGCTCGACGGCCTCGATGGCCTGCCGCTGCCCCTCAGCGCGCTCGAGACGCTCATCCTGCCCTCGCGCGTGAAGGGCTACCGCCCCTCGATGCTCGATGAGCTCACCGCGAGCGGCCTCATCAGCTGGGTCGGCGCCGGTGCGCTCGCCGGCAAGGACGGGCGGATCGTGCTGCGCGCGGCCGACACCGTCGCGCAGCGACGCGACCTCGACCACGACGACCCGGAGGCTGCGGCGATCCTCGCGGCGCTCGGCGAGGGCGGTGCGCTCTTCGCCCGCCAGCTCGGCGACATGGTCGCGCTCGATCCGGCGCGGCTGGCGGATGTGCTGTGGCCGCTGGTGTGGGCCGGGCGCGTGACCAACGACACGATCGCGCCGATGCGCGCGCACCTGCTGGGCGTGCGGGCGCGCACGGCACCCGCGCCCAGCCGACGCTCGGCACCGGCGAGTCGCCGCCGCATCGGGCTCGCCCGCCCCTCCCGCACCGACGCGATGCCGCTGCTCGCGGGCCGCTGGCTGCTGGCGTCGAGGCCGGCGGGCGCCCCGACCGAGCTGGCCGCCGCCACCGCCGACGCGCTGCTCGCGCGCTACGGCGTCGTCACGCGCGGCAGCGTCGTCGCCGAGGACGTGCCGGGAGGGTTCCACGGTGTCTACCAGGTGCTCAAGGCCTTCGAGGAGGCCGGGCACACGCGCCGCGGGTACTTCGTCGACGGGCTGGGCGCCGCGCAGTTCGCGGACTCCCCGGTGGTGGATGCGCTGCGGGCCCGGCAGTCGAGCGGCCCCAGCGACGCGATCGCGACGGTCTCGGCCGTCGATCCCGCGAACCCCTTCGGCGCTGCGCTGCCGTGGCCCGAGGCGCGCGGCGACCACCGTCCCACCCGACGGGTCGGGTCGCTGACGACCATCGCCTCCGGGCGGCCGGTGCTGCACCTCGAGCGCGGCGGCAAGTCGCTGTTGACCTTCGCCGAGGACGACGACCTGCTGGTGCGAGCGCTCGAGAGCCTCGCGGATGCGGTGGCGCGGCTCGGAGGCCGTCGGCGCGTGCTCGAGCAGGTCGACGGTCGCTCCTCGCTGGAGGCCGACCTGGCGCCCATCTTCGAACGGGCAGGCCTGCGCCGCACGCCCCGCGGCTACCGGATCGGGCCGTGATGCGCTGCGCGATCGCGGCGGCACGCTGATGCCCGAGGGAGACACGATCTACCGCGCCGCCGTGCGCCTGGGCGCGGCGATGGCCGGGCGCGAGCTGCTGCGGAGCGACTTCCGGGTGCCCTCGCTCGCCACCGCCGACCTCGCCGGGGAGCGCATCGACGAGGTGCGAGCGGTCGGCAAGCACCTGCTCATGCGCGGCGAGCGCTTCACGATCCACTCCCACGCCGGCATGGACGGGCTGTGGCACGTGCTCGAGCCCGGTCGCCGCGCGCCCGTCGCGACCCACACCATCCGCGTCGTGCTCGCCACCGACCAGCACGAGATCGTCGGGTCGAGCCTGCCGGTGCTCGAGCTGCTGCCGCGCGCGGGCGACCTCGAGACGCTCGGCTACCTCGGCCCCGACCTGCTCGACGAGGGATGGGACGAGGAGATGGCCGCGGAGGCCGCGCGGAGGCTGCGCGCGACCGGGGCGCCGGTGGGCGTCGCGCTGCTCGACCAGCACGCCGTCGCCGGGCTCGGCAACGTGTACCGCGGCGAGCTGTGCTTCCTGCGCGGCGTGCACCCGGCGACGCCCGTGGGCGAGGTCGATGTGGAGCGGCTCGTCGCGCTCGCGAGGCGGCTGATGGTCGCCAATCGCGAGCGCACCGAGCGCACGTTCACGGGCGACACGCGCAACGGCCGGCGGACGTGGGTCTATGGGCGCGGCGGCCAGCCGTGCAGGCGGTGCGGCACGCGCATCAGGGATGCGCAGCTCGGGCTCGAGGACGGGATGCTGCGGCAGGTGCAGTGGTGCCCCAGGTGCCAGCCGGAGCCGGCAGCCGCGTAGCGGCTCTGTCCCGCGGCGCGCCCTCCCGACGGCCGTCCGCACAACGCAAGCCCGGCGACGAGGAACAGCGGGCTGCGGGGGCCAGAAGCGGCGTTCGCCCCGCGAGAGGGCTGCGGTGCTTGCGTTGTGCTCGGGCGGAGCGGGGCGGGGCGGGGCGGGGGCTTCGAGACGGCTGTGGGCTGCGCCCGCGGCCTCCTCAGCCAGCGGAGGCGGGAGGGACGGCGGCGTGCGCGCGGATCCACTCGTGCATCACGATGGCGGCTGCCGCTGCGGCGTTGATCGAGCGGGTCGAGCCGAACTGGCGGATCGCGACGTGCGCATCCGCGGCCGCGACCGCCGCCTCGGTCAGCCCCGGCCCCTCCTGGCCGAACAGCAGCACGCAGCGCTCCGGCAGCGGCGCCGCGTCGACGGGCACGCTGCCCTCGGTGTTGTCGACGGCCACGACGGTCAGGCCCGCACCGCGCGCCCACGCGGTGAACGCATCCGTCGTCTCGTGGTGCAGCACGTGCTGGTAGCGGTCGGTGACCATGGCGCCGCGGCGGTTCCACCGGCGCTTGCCGATGATGTGCACGGCGGATGCGGTGAACGCGTTGGCGGTGCGCACGATCGACCCGATGTTGAGGTCGTGCTGCCAGTTCTCGATCGCGACGTGGAAGGGGTGCCGGCGCGTGTCGAGGTCGGCCACGATCGCCTCGTGCCGCCAGTAGCGGTAGCGGTCGACGACGTTGCGCCGATCGCCATGCTCGAGCAGCTCGGGGTCGAGGCGCTCGTCGCTCGGCCACTCGCCCGCGAACGGCCCGACGCCGACGGCCAGCTGGGGCTCGTCGGCGTCGGGGCGTGTCACCGGTGGCTGCATGCCTCCAGGCTACGGGCGGCGACTACAGGAGCGGCTCCTGGTCGTCGCGCGCCCGCCGCGAGCGCCACACGAGCAGCCCACCGAGGAGCAGCAGCAGCGCGGCACCGCCCGCGATCAGCGGGATCGGCACCTCCATGCCCGTCTGCGGCAGGCCCGTGCCCGGGTGCTCGGGGCTCGGCACGTCGACCGTCGCGGAGGCGCCGTCCGTCGGCGGCTCCATGCCGGTCGGCGGCGTGCCCGTCGCCGTCGCGTCGTTCACGACCGTGTCGCCCTCGATGTCGGCCGCGGTCAGCGCATAGGTCGCCGTCGCCGCGACCGTCTCGCCCGGCAGCAGCACGCCCGCCTGGCCCGGCCAGGTGTAGGCGATCTCGGACAGGCCCGGCATCGCATCCGCGATCGACACCTCGGTCAGCGTCGTGCTGCCCGTGTTCGAGACCTCGAACGCGTAGGTGATGCGGTCGCCGACCTCGCCGATCGCGCCCTCCTCCACCGCGCCGACCTTGGTCAGCTCGATGCCGGTGGTGCGCGGCAGCTCGGTCGTGGTCTCGTCGCCCGGCGTCAGCGGCGCGGGGACCGGCGCCCCCGGTGCCGTGGGCGGCGTCGCCGTGCCGGTGGCCGCGTTGTGCACGGCGCCTGCGTCGAGGTCGGCCTGCGTCAGCGCATACGTCGCCGTCGCCGTCGCGACCTCGCCCGGCAGCAGCACGCCGGGGCGCGCCTCGTCAGGCCAGGCGTACTCGATGGTCGACAGGCCCGCGAGCTCGTCGATCACCGCGACACCCGTGAGCGTCGTCGTGCCAGCGTTCTCGAGCCGGAAGCCGTAGGAGATCGTGTCGCCCACCGAGGCCGGCGCGCCGAACAGCGGCGCCGCGTAGCCCGCGGTCTTCTCGAACAGCAGCTCGGAGCGCTGCTGCAGCGGCGTCGTCGTCTCACCCGGCTCATCGGGCCCGTCGGTCGATGCGAGTGCGGCGTTGCGCACGAAGCCCGCATCGATGTCGGCCTGCGTCACCGCATACGTCGCCGTCGCGGTCACCGTCTCGCCCGGCGCCAGGACGCCGGCCTCGCCCGGCCACGCGTAGGCGAGCTCCGACAGTCCCGCCATGGGGTCGTCGATGCCGACGCCGGAGAGCGTGCGGGTGCCGTCGTTCGTCACCACGAAGGCGTAGGTGATGACATCGCCGGGCTGCGCGTCGCCCTCAGCGTCGAGCGTGCCCGACTTGGTGAACGTCAGCGAGCCGAAGCCGGGCGTCGGGGTCGTCACGGAGTCCTCGTGCTCGACGGGCCCGCCGCCGGGCACCTGGCCACGGACGACGACCGAGTTCTCGACCGATCCGCGATCGAGATCGGCCTGGGCGATCGCGTAGGTCGCGGTCGCCGTCACCGTCTCGCCGGGCGCCAGCACACCGGCCGCACCGGGCCAGTCGTAGGCGATGTCGCCCAGCCCCTCGAGCTCGTCGCTCAGCGCCACCCCGGTCAGGGTCACGGTGCCCGTGTTGGTCGCCGAGAACGCGTAGGCGATCTCGTCGCCCACGAGCCCGGCACCGGTCACGGTCGACGACTTCTCGACGTCGAGGGCGCCGCGCTGCTGCGTGCCGACCTCTGCCGAATCGCCGTCGGTGACCGTCTCGCCCGTGGGCGAGGCGGCGGATGCGGTGGCGTCGTTCACGACGCGGCCCGCGTCGATGTGGGCCTGCGTGAGCACTGCGCTCGCGCTCGCCGTGACGGCCTGCCCCGGCGCCAGCACGCCGGACTCGCCCGGCCAGGCGCCGAAGGCGATGTCGCTCAGCCCCGGCAGGGGGTCGTCGATGGCCACGCCCGTGAGCGTGACGTCACCGGTGTTGACCACCTCGAAGGCGTAGTCGACGCGGTCGCCCGCGACGCCGGCGGCGCCGGGCGCGAGCGTGCCGAGCTTCGCGAGCCGCAGCGACGGGTGCCGGTCGATCTCGACCTGCTCGGTCGCGCTCGGCTCGAGGGTGTCGCCGTCGGGCGTCGTGCCCGTCGCGGTCGCCGTGTTGTCGACCGTGCCGGCGTCGACGTCGCCCTGCGTGATCCCGTAGGTCGCGGTCGCGGTGACCGTCTCCCCCGGCGCGAGCACGCCGACCTCACCCGGCCAGGAGTACTCGAGCGGGCTCAGCCCCTCCATCGCGTCGTCGATGGCGACGCCGCGCAGGGTGGTGTTGCCGGTGTTGGTGACCTCGAAGGTGTACGTGACGGTCTCGCCCAGCGCGGGCGCGGCATCCGTCGACGCGGTCTTCGTGAACGCCATGCTCGGCGACTGCACGATCGTGACCACCGCCGTCGCGTCGTCGTCGACGGGGCCCACGGGCGAGCTGCCGCTGGCGACCGCCGTGTTGTCGACGCGCCCTGCGTCGACGTCGGCCTGCGTGAGCACGTGCGTCGCGGTGACCGTGAGCGTCTCGCCGGGGGCGAGGCTGCCCTCGGTCGTGGCGCCGCTCCAGTCGTAGGCGAGCGCGTCGGCGGCGAACATCGGGTCGTCGACCGTGACGTCGTCGACCGTGACGGTGCCGTCGTTGACGACGACGATCGTGTAGTCGACCGCCTCGCCGACCGCACCGGTCGAGCCTTCGGGCAGCTGGGCGCCCTTGTCGGTGGTGAGGCTCGGCAGCTGCGGCAGCGGCAGCGTGCTCGAGTCGCCGGCCTCGATCGGCTCGCCGCCGTCGGGGGTGGCGGATGCGGTGGCCTCGTTCACGACGGAGCCCGCGTCGACGTGGGCCTGCGTGAGCGTGAGCGTGGCGGTCGCGGTGACCGTCTCGCCCGGCGCCAGCTCGCCCTCGACGGCCGCGGTCGACCAGTCGATCACGGGCGCCGAGACGCCCTCGAGCGCGTCGACGAGCGCGATGTCGCGCAGCGTCACCGTGCCCTCGTTCGCGAGCTCGAAGCGGTACTCGACCGCCTCGCCCACGGCGTCGGCGTCGTTGACGACGCGCTTGTCGAGCGTCAGCAGCGGCGTGCCCTCGAGCGCGACGGTCGCGGAGTCGCCCGCCTCGACGGGGTTGCCTCGCAGATCGGCGGCCGCGACGGTCGCCGTGTTCTCCACCAGCCCGGCGTCGACGTCGGCCTGCGTGAGCGTGTAGTCGGCGGTGGCGATGACCTGCTCGCCGGGGGCGAGCTGCCCCTCGATGGCGGCGGTCGACCAGTCGATCACGGGCGCGCTGAGGCCCGGCAGCGGGTCGCTCAGCACGATGGAGGTGAGCGTGCGCGAGCCCTCGTTGGCGATCACGAGCTCGTAGGCGACGGTGTCGCCCGCGACGCTCGCGGCGCCGGCGGAGGCCACAGCCGACTTGTCGAGCGAGATGCCGATGGTGCCGGGCGTCAGCAGCCGCTCGTCGTCGTCGACCGCGATGCGGTCGCCCGACGGCGGCTGTGCGGAGGCGGTCGCCGTGTTGTCGACGAAGCCAGCGTCGACGTCGGCCTGCGTGAGCGCGTAGGTCGCCGTCGCCGTGACCTGCTCGCCGGGCGCCAGCTGCCCCGCGGTGCCGGGCCACTCGCCGAACGCGATGTCGCTGAGCCCCGCCAAGGGGTCGGTGAGCTCGATCGTGGTGAGCGTGACGTCGCCGTCGTTCCGCACCACGAGCGTGTAGGTGACCTCGTCGCCCGCGACGCCGGCCGCACCGTCCTCGAGCGTCGCGGCCTTGTCGAGCACGAGCGCGGGCTGCGTGGTGATCGGCACCGTCACCTCGTCGGTCGGCCGCACGGGCTCGCCGACGGGCGGCGCGCCGACAGCGGCCGCGCTGTTGGTGACACCGCCGGCATCCACGTCGGCCTGCGTGATCGTGTAGGTGGCGGTCGCCGTGGCGATCTCGCCCGGCAGCAGCACCCCGGCGTCGCCGGGCCAGCTGTAGTCGAGCTCCGAGAGGCCAGGCAGCGGGTCGCTGACCGCGACGCCCGAGAGCGTCACGTTGCCGGTGTTCTCGAGCTCGAAGCCGTAGGTGACGACCGAGCCGAGCGCCGGCGCGTCGACCTGCGCCTCCTTCGCGAAGCGCAGCGAGGGCGAGGCCTCGAGCGTGTCCGTGACGGATGCGTCGTCGCGGGCCACGACGCCGGCGGCGGCGCCGCTCGGCGCGGTGCCGACGGCGGTCGCCTCGTTCGCGATCGAGCCGCGGTCGACGTCCGCCTGCGTGAGCACGTACCGGGCCGTGGCGGTGACGACGTCACCGGGAGCGAGGACGCCCTCGGTGCCCGGCCACTCGCCGAAGACGATGTCGCCGAGGCCCTCGAGCTCGTCGCTCAGCGCGACGTCGGTGAGCGTCACCGTGCCGGTGTTCTCGAGCGTGAAGGCGTAGTCGACGCCGTCGCCGGCGCTGGAGCCCCCGAGGACCGAGGTCTTCTCGAGCGAGATCGACGGCAGCTGTGCGAAGGGCACCGTGTCGGTGACCGTCTCGCGCAGCGGCTCGCCGGCGGGCGGCGTCGCGGCCACGACGGCCTCGTTGACGACGCTGCCGGCGTCGACGTGCGTCTGCGTCACGACGAGGTTCGCGGTCATGACGACCGACTCGCCCGGCAGCAGCACGCCCTCGGCGCCATCCCAGGTGGTGCCGGTGATCTCGAGCCCGTCGAGGGCATCCGTCACCTCGACCTCGCGCAGCGTGACGTGGCCGTCGTTCGTGGCGACGATCGTGTAGGGCACGGTCTCGCCGACCACGAAGGCCGAGCCCTCGTGCGACTTCTCGATCGTGATCGAGGGCGCCGCGCCGAGCGGTTGCGTGTGCGCGGCCTCGTCGGCGACCGGGCCCGCTGTCGCCGTCGTGCCCGTGACGGATGCCTCGTTGACGACGGCGCCCGCGTCGGCGTCGGCCTGCGTCAGCACGTAGGCGGCGCTCGCCTGGACGGACTCGCCCGGCGCCAGCGCACCCGGCTCGCCCGGCCACTCGCCGAAGGCGATGTCGCCGAGACCCTCGAGCTCGTCGCTCAGCTCGATGCCCGAGACCGTGACGGTGCCGTCGTTCGTGATCGTGAACGCGTAGTCGATCGTGTCGCCCGTGACGCCGAGCGCGCCATCGCGCAGCTCGCCCGTCTTCTCGAGCGCGATGCTCGCGCGCTGCAGCAGCGGCACGCGGTCGTCGTCGGTCGTCACCGGCGGCGTGATGCCGTCGCGCGGCGGGGCGCCGGTGACGCTCGCCTCGTTCAGGATCTCGCCGGCGTCGACGTGCGCCTGCGTCACCGCGAGCGTCGCGGTCGCCGTGACCGACTGGCCAGGCAGCAGCGTGCCGGCGGTGCCGGACTCCCACTCGCCGTAGGCGATGTCGCCGAGGCCCGTGAGCGCATCCGACACCGTCACGTCGGTGAGCGTGAGGCCGCCGACGTTCTCGACCAGGAATGTGTAGGTCACGTCGTCGCCGACCGCGAGCGGGCTCGCGGGCGCTTCGTGCGACTTCGTGAGCTCGAGCAGCGCAGTCGCGCCCAGGCCCTGCGTGTGCGCGGCCTGGTCGTCGACGGGGCCGGCGGGCGTGGTGCCCGAGGCGGATGCGTCGTTGACGACGGTGCCGGCGTCGGCATCCGCCTGGGTCACGACGTAGACCGCTGTCGCCTCGACGGACTCGCCGGGCAGCAGCGTGCCCGACTCGGCCGGCCAGTCGCCGAAGGCGATCTCGCCGATGCCGGGCAGCGCGTCCTCGAGCTCGATGCCCGAGACGGTGACGTTGCCGTCGTTCGTGATCGTGAAGGTGTACGTGAGCGCGTCACCGGCATCGCCGATGCCCGCGAGCTCGCCGGTCTTCAGCAGCTCGATGCTGGCGATGCGCTCGAGGGCGACGCGATCGGTGTCGCTGTCGCTCGGGTCGTCGCCGCGAGGAGCGGTCGCCGTCGCGGATGCCTCGTTCAGGATCTCGCCGGCATCCACGTGGGCCTGCGTGACCGTGAGCGTCGCGGTCGCCGTGACCGACTCGCCGGGCAGCAGCACGCCCTCGGCGGCCGGCCACTCGCCGTAGGCGATGTCGCCCAGGCCCGGCAGCTCGTCGGCCACGGAGACGTCCGCGAGCGTGAGCCCACCGGTGTTCGTGACGAGGAAGGCGTACTCCACCTCGTCGCCGACCGCGAAGGTGCCGGCGGTGTGCGACTTGTCGATCTCGATGGCCGAGACCGAGCGCAGCTCCTGCGTGTGCTCGTCTGCGTCGGAGACCGGCTGGCGCGTGGGCGTGAGCCCCGACGCGGTCGCCTCGTTGTCGATGGAGCCGCGATCGGCGTCCGCCTGCGTCACCGCATACGTCGCGGTGGCCGTGACCGACTCACCGGGAGCGAGCACGCCGTCGATGCCGGGGAACGGGCCGAAGGCGATGTCGCTGAGGCCCTCGAGGTCGTCGGCGAGCGCGATCGCCGCGATCGTGACGTTGCCCTCGTTCTCGATCTCGAAGGTGTAGGTCACCGTGTCGCCCGCGTTGCCGACGCCGCTCGTCAGCGCGCCCGTCTTCGTGAGCGTCAGGCGCGGGGTCGGCTCGAACGGCACCGTGTCGGTGTCGTCGTCGGAGACCTCGGTGTCCTGCGGTGTCGTGCCGACGACCGAGGCGGTGTTGTCGATGGCACCGGCGTCGATGTGCGCCTGCGTCACGACGAGCGTCGCCGTCGCGGTGACCGACTGCGTCGGTGCGAGCACGCCGGCCTCGCCCGGCCAGGTGCGGTAGGCCAGATCCGACAGGCCCTCGAGCTCGTCGCTCGCCTCGACGCCCGTGAGGGTGAGGTCACCGGTGTTGGTGACCACGAACGAGTACTCGACGGTGTCGCCGACCGCATAGTCGCCCGCGGGGTGCGTCTTGTCGATCGACAGCGCGCCGACGGCGGGCAGCGGCTCGACGTGCCGCGCGCTGTCGCCGACGTCGCCGGCGGTCGCGGTCGTGCCGGTGGCGGATGCCTCGTTCACGACCTCGAGCGCGTCGGCGTCGGCCTGGGTCAGGACGAGCGAGGCGGTCGCGGTGACCGCCTCGTCGGGCGCGAGGACGCCGGGCACGCCCGGCCACGTGCCGAAGGCGATGTCCGTGATCCCCGCGAGCTCGTCGCTCAGCGCGATGTCCGAGACCGTCACGTCACCGTCGTTCGTGATCGTGAAGGTGTAGTCGATGCGGTCGCCGGCGACGCCGTCGACGAGGTCGACGAGCGAGCCCTCCTTGACGAGCGACAGGCTCGGCGACTGCGCGAGCACGACCGTGTCGTCGTCAGTGACCGACGGCGTCGGCAGCGTCGCGCGCGGCGGCGTGCCGGTCGCGGTGGCCTCGTTCTCGATGAGCCCGGCGTCGAGGTGCGCCTGCGTCACCGCGAGCGTCGCGGTCGCGGTGACCGACTGGCCCGGCAGCAGCGTGCCCTCGGTGCCCGACTCCCACTCGCCGTAGGCGATGTCGCCGAGGCCCGGCAGCGCATCCGCCACCGTCACGTCGGTGAGCGTGACGTCACCCGTGTTGGTCACCAGGAAGCCGTAGGGCACGACGTCGCCGACGCCGAAGCCTGCGCCGGTGTGGGACTTGGCGATCGAGAGGCCGGGCGCGGCGCCGAGCGCCACGGTGGCGTCGTCTGCATCGGCCACGGGGCCGGCGGTCGCGGTGTCACCCGTGACGTCTGCGGTGTTGTCGACCAGGCCCGCGTCGGCGTCGGCCTGCGTGACCGCGTAGGTCGCGGTGGCCGTGACGACATCGCCAGGTGCGAGGGTGCCGGGCTCGCCCGGCCAGAGCGCGAAGACGGGCTCGCTGAGGCCGTCGAGCTCGTCGGTCAGCTCGACACCGGTGACGGTGACGTTGCCGTCGTTGCGGATGCTGAACGCGTAGGTGATCACGTCGCCCGCGACTCCGGTCGCGCCCTCGGTGAGCGCGCCGGTCTTGACGAGCGTCAGCACGGGATCCTGCAGCAGCGCGACCGTGTCGGTGTCGGTGCCGCTCGGGGCCGGGCCGCGGGGCGCGGTGGCCGAGGCGGTCGCGACGTTCACGATCTCGCCCGCGTCGAGGTGCGCCTGCGTCACGGTGAGCTGCGCGGTCGCGGTGACCGTCTCTCCGGGCAGGAGCACGCCATCGGCAGCGGGCCACTCGCCGTAGGCGATGGCGGTGAGGCCCGGCAGCGCGTCGGCGATCGAGACGTCGCTGAGCGTGAGGCCGCCGGTGTTCTCGACCACGAAGGAGTAGTCGACGACGTCGCCCACGGCGAGGCCGTCAGCCGTGTGCGTCTTGTCGATCGTCAGCGCGCCGACCGAGGCGAGCGGCTGCTCGTCGGTGTCGGTCGCCTCGACCTCGCCGTTCTCCTGCGTCGAGCCCGTGGCGGTCGCCGAGTTGTCGACCGTGCCGGCATCGGCATCGGCCTGCGTCACCGCGTAGCTGGCGGTCGCCTCGACCGACCCGCCCGGCGGCAGCTCGCCCTCGGTGCCCGGCCAGGTGCCGAAGGCGATGTCGCTGAGCCCCTCGAGCTCATCGGCGAGCGCGATGTCGCGCACGGTGACGGTGCCGGTGTTCGTGATCGTGAACGTGTAGTCGATGGTGTCGCCGGGGTTGCCGACGCCGCTGAGCGCGCCGTCCTTGACGAGCGTCAGGCTCGCCGTGCCGGGCAGCGGCACGGTCGCGTCGTCGGTGTCGCTGACCGGCTCTGCGTCGTTCGGCGGGGTGGCGGATGCGGTGGCCTCGTTCACGACGCCGTTGGCGTCGAGGTCGGCCTGCGTCAGTGCGCGCTCGGCGCTCGCCGTGACCTGCTGGCCGGGCGCGAGCGTGCCGGGCGCGGCAGCGTCGGGCCAGGCGCCGAAGGCGACGCCGGCCGGGAACATCGGGTCGTCGATCGAGACACCGGTGACGGTGACGTCGCCGGCGTTGCGCACGACGAAGTCGAACTCGACCACGTCGCCGACCGCGCCGGTGCTGCCCGTCGCGAGCGACGCATCCTTCGTGAGGACGATCGATGCGTCGGTCGAGAGCTGCACGTCGCCGTCGGCGCTGTCGGAGACCGGCTCGCCGCGAGCCGGGGTGCCGGAGGCGGCGGCGGTGTTCTCGACCACGCCGCGGTCGACATCGGCCTGCGTCACCGTGTACGTCGGGCTGGCGGTGACGCGCTGGCCCGGCTGCAGGGTGCCGGGAGTGCCCGGCCACGTCAGCGTGAAGCCCGTGAGGCCCGCGAGGTCGTCGGTGAGCGTGACCCCGGTGAGCGCGACGTTGCCGGTGTTCTCGGCGACGATCGCGTAGCTGATGGTCGCTCCTGCGACGCCCTCGCCCGAGAGCGTCGGGGTCTTGGTGACCGTGATGCCCGGCGCGGCGGGCAGCTCGACGCGCTGCTCGTCGGAGTCGCTCGTGCTCTCGCCCTCGAGCGAGGATGCGAAGACGGTCGCGGCGTTGTCGACGAAGCCGCGCTCGATGTCGGCCTGCGTGAGGACGTAGGTCGCGGTCGCGGAGACCGACGCTCCCGGAGCGAGCGTCGCGGGCTGCTCGGGGTCGGGCCAGGCGCCGTACTCGATGGCGCTGATGCCCGGGAGCGCGTCGACCAGGACGACGCCGGAGAGCGTGAGCGGGCCGTCGTTGACGATGTCGAAGCCGTAGGAGATCGTGCTGCCCACGACGGCGCCGCCCGTGAGCGCGCCCGTCTTCGTGAGGGCGATGCTGGGCTCGACGACGATCGGGAGCGAGTAGTCGTCGATGACGCTGGTGCTGGCACCATCCGGCGTCGTGCCGGAGACGATCGCGGTGTTCTCGCGCGTCAGCGCGTCGACGTCGGCCTGCGTGAGCGTGTAGGTCGCGGTGAGCTCGACCGACTGGCCGGGCAGCAGCACGCCTTCTTCTGCAGGCCACGCCTGGGCGGTGGGCGTCGAGAGGCCGGGCAGCGGGTCCTCGACGGTGACGTCGGTGAGCGTCGTGTTGCCGGTGTTCTCGACCACGAAGGTGTAGACGACCTCATCGCCCGCGATGCCCTGCGCGCCGTCTGCGAGGGTGCCCGTCTTCTCGAGCGAGAAGCGGGACGTCTGCGGAACGAGCACGCGGTCGTCGTCGGTCGTCACGGGGTTCTCGCCTCGCGGCGAGGTCGCGGATGCGATTGCGACGTTGTCGACGAAGCCCCCGTCGATGTCGGCCTGGGTGAGGGTGTACTGCGCCGTGCCAGTCGCCGACTGGCCGGGGAGGAGCGTGCCGGCGGCCGCGGGCCACGTGATCGCGACCGGTCCGTCGACGAGGTCATCGGCGATCGCGACAGCGGTGAGCGTGACGTTGCCGGTGTTGGTGACCGTGAAGTCGTAGGCGACGGTGTCGCCCTCGAGGCGCATGCCCTCGGCGAGCGAGCCCGACTTGTCGAGCGTGAGCGCGGGGCGGGAGACGATCGGCACGATCGCCGTGTCGTCGTCCTCGACCGCAGCGCCCTCTGGCGAGGTGCCGCTGACGACGGCCGTGTTCTCTGCGCGACCCGCGTCGCGCTGCGCCTGCGTGACCGACCAGGTCGCGGTCGCGGTCGCCGTCTGTCCGGGTGTGAGCGTGCCCGCGTCGCCGGGCCAGGTGTAGCTGATCGTCGCGCCGCCGAGGTCGGCGTCGTCGAGCGCGACCTCCGTCAGCGTGACGTTGCCGCTGTTGACGATGGTGAAGGTGTAGTCGATCCGGTCGTCGGCCACGCCCGGTCCGCCGAGCACGAGCGTGCCGGCCTTCGCGAGCTCGACGCCGGGCTCCTGCTCCAGCGAGATCGTGAAGGAGTCGGTGTCGGTGGCATCGGCGAGCCCGCCGGGCGGGGTGCCCGAGACGTTCGCGGTGTTGTCGAGTCGGCCCGCGTCGACCTCGTCCTGCGTCAGCAGGTGCGTCGCCCGGAAGGTCATCGACTGGCCTGCCAGCAGCGTGCCGGCGTCGCCGGGCCACTCGCCGACGACCTGGAGCTCGTCGGCGGCGAACAGCGGGTCGCTGACCGTCACGCCCGTGAGGGTGGTGTTGCCGTTGTTCGTGACGACGAGGTCGTAGACGGCCGGGTCGCCCGCGACGCTGCCGCCGGTGAGGGTGCCGCGCTTCTCGATGTCGATCGAGGGCTCGCGCTCGACGACGACGCGGGTGCCGCCCTCGTCGCTGATCTGGGGGCCGGTCGGCGGCGTGCCGACGACCGTCGCGGTGTTGCGCGCCTCGCCCGCATCCGCCTGCGCCTGCGTCAGCGCGGCGGTCGCCGTGGCGGTGACGGTCTGGCCGGGGGCCAGCTGACCGGGCGTGCCGGGCCAGGTGTACGAGAGCGCGCCGAGGCCCGGCATCGGGTCGCTGATCGCGACGCCGGTGAGCGGCACGTTGCCCGTGTTGCGCGCGGAGAAGGTGTAGACGATCGGGTCGCCCGGCATGCCCTCGGCGAGCACGCCCGACTTCAGCAGCTCGAGCGCAGGGAGGCTCGGGATCGGGTGCGTCGCACCGTCGAGCGCTGCGACCCGGTTGCCGGAGGCATCGGAGCCCTCGACGCGGGCGTTGGCGTTCACGACCGAGCCGCGGTTCACGTCGGCCTGCGTCAGCACGTAGGTGGCGCGAGCGATGACGGTCTCGCCTGCCGCGAGGGTGCCGGAGGGGCTGGCGGGGTTGCTCGACGTCGCCCAGTCGATGGCGAGGCCCTGGAGGCCCGCCATGTCGTCGGTGAGCACGATGCTCGTGAGCGGGCTCGTGCCGGCGTTGCGCACGACGAAGGCGTACTCGAGCGTGTCGCCCGCGCGCGCGGTGTAGTCGGCGCCGGGCGAGACGCGCTTGTCGAGCTCGATGTCGGTGTACTGGATCACCGAGGGGTCACCCGCATCGCGCACGGCGACGCCGCCCGAGGTCTCGGCGCTCACGGTCGCGACGTTGGTGTAGCCCTCGAAGACGGGCGGCCCGACGCACTCGTAGGAGATGGACTGGCCGATGGCGAGGTTGCCGATGACGCGGTCGCAGGCGGTCGCCCACGGGTCGCTCACCCGCACGTTCCGCAGCGGCGCGGAACCCGTGTTGCTCACCACGATCGTGAAGGTCGGGATCTCTCCCTCGACGAGCTGCTGCAGGTCGTCAGCACCGTTGACGCTCTTGTCGACGGTGACGGCACCCACGGGCACCGAGAGCGCGACCGACTGCAGCATGTAGGAGTCGCCGGTCGTGCCGAGGACCAGCTCTGGCTGCACCTGCCCCGTGCCGATCGCGGTGAGCGGCGCGTCCACCACCGTCATGCTCGCGTTGTAGAAGCTGCCGGTCGACGTGCCCTGGTACCGCACCGACGACGCGGTCGAGCCCGTGCCGATGTTGTCTGTCACGCCTGTCGGTGAGGTGATGCGCGTTCGCGCTCCGCTGGGACCGTTGCGGTACTCCGCGTAATCGCCCACGATCGCGGCGTCTCCCTCGCCGATGGAGAAGCTGGCGCGCGTGCCGGGGGCGACGGAGTTGAACGTGCCGAACGGGACAGTCAGCGGGACGTCCGATGATGCGAGACGCGCGTGGCCGTCAGAGAGGATGACGTTGCGCGCAACCGTGCCCGGGTCGTTGGCGCTGTAGCTGCCGAAGTCGTACACGAGCGACATCGACCAGCCGCCGAAGCAGCCGTGTCCTTGCGCGAGCCACAGGTCTCCGACGCTCACCAGCTGCTGCGATCCAGCAGGAAGGCCCGCGAGCAGCGACGTCACGTCGGCTCGGCCCGAGTAGTAGTAGGACTCGTTCGTGTTGACGGTCGGCTCCGTCGTGAACGTCGCGCCAGAGACGACCTGCACCGGGCCCGTGCCGATACGGACGCGCGGCATGCGGTCGCGGTACGAGCCAGTGGGCACCGAGCCGGTCACGCCGGCGTTGGCCGAGCATCGCGCGCCCGTTTGGCCCTGGACGACTCCCGTGTTGCCCATCCAGTACAGCTCGGCGTGCACGACCTTCGCGCCGGCAGGGATGCTGACTCGTGCCTGGCTCGAGTTCGAGCCCATCGCCGCGGAAGCCCCGACGTTCACCATGTTCAGGTAGTCGTTGTAGTTCACGCGGGAGGTGCCGGTACCGCTGACGGTGCCGTTGTGCAGGCCCGTCGGGGAATCGCTGCGCTGAGAGAGCACAGGGGTGGAGGCGACGAGGTTGCCGTTGCCGATCATCACGTAGTCGCCGTTGACGATCTCGTCGTAGCTCGACGTGACCGGCTTGATCACGGCCGCCTCGGCCGCCACCGCTGGCGTGAAGACCACGGCGGTCGCTGCGAGGAGCATCGTCAGGCCCGCCGCGATCGGCTTGGTGATGGAGCGGCGGTGCGTGCGGGCGCGAGGGTGCATCGAGTCAGCAATCTTCGTTGGGGAGAGAGCACGCACGGCGGCGACAGCACGCGGCGGGCATAACGACTCGACAGTAGTTCACACTTGAGGAAACGTAAAGAACATTTTCGGTAACTGTTCTATAACAGACGCGATCCCGCGTCCGGGTGGGGGCCCCGACCCGGGCAACATCTCCGTCATCCGCCTGCAACCCGCACGCCGTAGCCTCAGGGCATGCGAACGCGCGAGGACATCGAATGCTGGCTCACCGACATGGACGGCGTGCTCGTCCACGAGAACCGCCCGCTCCGGGGCGCCAAGGAGCTGCTGCGGCAGTGGCAGGACGCGGGCACGGAGTTCCTCGTGCTCACGAACAACTCGATCTTCACGCCGCGCGATCTCGCGGCGCGGCTGCGCGCATCCGGTCTCGACGTGCCGGAGGCGCGGATCTGGACGAGCGCGCTCGCCACCGCCGACTTCCTGCACGACCAGGCGCCCGGCGGCTCTGCCTACGTGATCGGAGAGGCGGGCATCATCACGGCGCTGCATGAGATCGGATTCACGATGACGGACTCGGATCCGGACTTCGTGGTGATCGGCGAGACGCGCTCCTACTCGTTCGAGGCGATCACGAAGGCCATCCGCCTGATCGCCGGCGGTGCCCGCTTCATCTCCACGAACCCCGATGCGACAGGCCCCAGCGCCGACGGCATCCTGCCGGCGACCGGCGCCATCAACGCGCTGATCACGACGGCGACGGGGCGCACGCCCTACATCGTGGGCAAGCCGAACCCGATGATGTTCCGCTCGGCGCTCAACAAGATCGGCGCCCACAGCGAGGTCACCGGCATGATCGGCGACCGCATGGACACCGACATCATCGCCGGCATGGAGGCCGGGCTGCACACCGTGCTCGTGATGACCGGCATCTCGACCCGCTCGCTCGTCGACACCTACCCGTTCCGGCCGGACGAGATGCTCGAGGGCGTGTTCGAGCTCGTGGACGCGGCGCCGGTGGAGTCAGAGGTCGAGTCGCCGCGCGACGACATCTAGGCGCTGCGCTCGCAAGCCCAGAGTTTCCTCAAGGGTGCGCGACGTTGCTCAGCGGTGGTCGAGCATGCCCTTGTCGATTTGCGCTCCATAACGTCGTTCGCGCAGACTTGCGCAGGCCGCGCCATCGCCGGCCGACGCACGACCTGAGTGAGATCGATGTTCGCACCCGCACCTCCTGCTGATCAGACCACGGCCCAGGGCCTCCGCGCCCGCAAGAAGCAGATGACCTACCGCACGATCGCCGACGCCGCACTCACCCTCACGACCGAGCGCGGCCTCCCGAACGTGACGATCGATCAGATCGCCGAGCGCGCGTTCGTCTCTCCCAGGACGGTGTCCAACTACTTCGCCTCCAAGGAGGCGGCGCTGCTCGCTGCGTTCGACAGCGGGCCGAACGACCTCCTCGACGGTCTCGCCGCCCGCCCCGCCCACGAGCATCCGCTGCGCTCGGTGCTCACCGTGCTGCTGGAGGACGTGCGCGGCTGGGATGAGGAGCGGCTGCAGCTGCTGCGCGACAAGGAGGCGCTGCTCGAGGAGAACCCCTCGCTCGTGCCGCATCGCCTGGCGCAGCTCGAGCAGTTCGACGGCGCCGTGCGAGCGATGATCGCCGCCCGCACGGAGAGCGACCCCGCGAGCGACCTGCTCGCGCAGCTCACGGCGGGAGCGGCCACGGCCGCCCTCAAGACGGCCATCCGCACCTGGTCGGCGACCGACGGCGACGCGAACGACCTCGCGGCACTGCTCGAGTGCGCGTTCGACGCCTTCTCGAGCGGGCTGCAGCCCGACCTCCGCTAGCAGCGTCCGGTCAGCCGAGCCGTCCGCGGTCGTCCATCCGGCGGCCGTTGGCGCGGATGCGCTGCTCGACACCGCGCGGCGTGACACCGAGCAGGGCCGCGAGATCCTGCACGGCCATGCCTGCCTGCACCAGGTTGCGCAGCGCCGCCGAGCGCTCGCGCATCGCGGCCTCCATCTGATCCATCGCCTCGCGGTAGCGAGCGCAGGCCTCGGCGACCCGCGGGTCGCTGCCCGCCTCGTCGAGGGCGGGCGCCTCACCGGCGTCGAGCAGGTCGCTCAGGCGCTTTGCCACCACCCGCTCGCCATCGATGTCGCGCCGCCAACGGCTGCCGTCGAAGCCGACCTGCACCGGCACGGCGGCGCGCTTCGAGGGCGTGCGCGGCGCATCGATCGCGTGCCGGTCGGCACCGATGGCCTCGACCACCTCGGCCTGCGGCACGCCGAGCGCGCTCGCGATGGCTGCGCTGCTCGCGAGGCTGGGCTGCGACCGGCCGTTGAGCCAGCGGCTCACCTGGGACTGCCCGATGAGCCCGTTCGAGGCGCGTGCGACGTCGATGCCGCGCAGCCCCTGCTCGCGCATCTGATCGCGCAGCCACGAGGAGAACGCGGGCCGGTCACCGGCGGATGCACTGGGCTCGACGTCGGTCGGCTCGGGCCTGAGATCACGCATCGCACGTGTCCTTTCCATCGGTGGCAGCTGACGACGATGGGCATCCAGTGTCCGCGGCACGGCGGCGGCTGGGCGGTTAAGGACGAAGGTCATGGCATTCGCTCCGATCTGCGGTTCCTGATGAGTGTTCGCGCGAGCAGCGCGAGTCCGGTGAGCAGCAGCAGCGCTGCGATGCTGGCGAGCACGGGCGGCAGCAGCTGCAGCGCCGGCGGTGCTGCCTGCGCGCTCGAGAGCGGCGGGGCATCGCCCGCGCCCGGATCCCGCTCTGCTGCCTCGTCGACCGGCACGCAGTCGATGCGCTCCGATCCGGCCTCGCCGACGCGCTCGCAGATGGCGGTGCCGCCCCCGAACTGCACGGCTGCCGACTCGCCGTCCGCGAGCGCACCGAGCGAGACCGGCTGACCGGTCAACGGATCGATCACGACGATGTCCTGGCCGTCCGCTGCACCGCTCGAGATCTCGAAGCGCCAGACCACCGATGTCGCGCCCACCGTTCGCGCGGGCCGGGTGGGCGACTGCGCGCTCGGCGGCGCCGGCGCCGGGGCGGGCGCGGCGACCGCCGGCGGCACGGGCGGATCGACGACGACGGGCGGGCGCGGCGCGTCACCGCGACCGGGGAACGGGATCGAGCTCACGGGGGGCTGCGGCGGGCGAGCGGGCGGGTCGACCACGACGGGCGGGCGGCCCGGGCTCGGTGGCCCCGTCTCCGCGCCGCCGCCCGGGGGCGGCCCTGGCGCGGGTCCGACGCGCGGAGGGGCCTCGCCGACGTACCACGACGCATCCGTCGCAGCGCTCGGCTGCGCCTCGAGCGGCCGGCCGCGCGGGTCGACCGCGGTCGCGCGCGCCACCGTCGTGCCCTCGTAGGCCCCCTCGATGACGATCGCGCTCGAGGTGAAGCGACGCGTCTCGCCGGGGGCCAAGGCGCCCAGCTCGTCGCTCGTGGCCGGGCGCAGGCCCGAGCTGTCATCACCTGCGACGAACCGCTCTGCCACCTCGAGCGCATCGAGCATCGCGTTGCCCGTGTTCGTCACGACGTGGCTCCACCGCACGGTGTCGCCCGCACGCAGGCGCGGGCCGGGCGCGGCGCCGTCGGGCCATCCCTCCACCGCGCTCTCCACGCGCAGCGCGGGCGCCGCGACCGGCGTCACGCTCGCGCGCGTCGAGGTGAAGGACTCGGCGGCGCCCCCGGAGCTGCCCGAGGCAGTCGCGTCGTTGACCGCGCGGGCACCAGCGAGCGCGTCGCTCGGCATGCGGCTCGCGAGCTCGAGGTCCACCGTCGCACCCGGTGCCACCGTCCCGAGCGCCGCGCGGAACGCGACCGCACCGGCGGGGTCGCTCGACCAGGAGCCCGTGTCGGCGGACGTCGCATCCCGCGAGTACTCCACGGTCGCGCCTGCTGGCACCTCGATCGCTCCCGCGAGCGCCAGCGAGAGCTCGCTGCCGCGCTCGTCGCCGACGGCGGGCAGGCGGTCGAACACCACGACGTCGTGGATGGGGCGCGGCAGCTCGTTGCGCACCTGCACCCGCCAGCGCGCGAGCTCACCCGCCCGAACGGTGGCCGAGCTCGCCCAGGCACCGCCTTCAGCAGCCGCGCTCGCCTCCAGCCGCACGTCCCCGGCGCCGGTCACGACGCTGGAAGCCGACAGGTGCGCGATCGCGTCGCGCGCAGGGTCGAAGTCGTGCACGTCGGCGCTCACGTGCGGGGCGTAGAAGCCGAGGGGCACCTCGGTGCGGGCCGCGTCGCTCGTCGACGCCCACGCCTCGAACTCGACCGGAGCCCCGGAGTCGAGTGCCGCGGGACGCGCGGCGACGGGGATCGCGTAGCGATAGCCGTCCGAGAGCTCGAAGCGGTGGCGTGGCTCACCCGCCGCGCGCACGGACGCGACCTCGTCGAGGAGCAGCACCACCACCTGGCGATCCCCGAGGGTCTCGGTCGCGACGCGCACGCCGTCGCCGATGTCGGGCACCGCGCGGCCGGTCAGCGTCTGAGCCGCCGCGCGCGAGACTCCCGTCTCTGCGTCGTAGACGACGCCCCGTGGCAGCACCACCCGCACGAACGCGTCGGTGATCGGCCGCCCCGCCGGGTCGGTGTTGACGACGGTCGCCGTGATCGGCGCGCTCGTGCCGAGCCCGATCGTCGTCGGCGCCTCGACGTTCGTCGTGAGGTTGACGCGGTCGGCGATCGTCACGCCCACGGCGTCGCGGTCGGCCAGCCGCTCGCCGCCGATCGTCGTCCCCGCAGCGGTGACGGCTGCGCTGAGGTCGCCGGAGGGCGGTGCCCCGGTCGTGAAGGAGGGCAGGCTCGCGACGACGTCCGCTCTCACGTGGACCTCGGCGCGGCCGGGCACCCGCGTCGCGGCGTCCGGCGAGACCGTCACGCGCCAGCTCGTGAGCCGCTCGCCCGCGGCGAGCTCGAGCGCCTGGTCGAAGCCGCTCTCGAGCCAGCCGCTCGAGCCTGCCGGCTGCACCGCGATGCGCGCATCGCTCGCCGTGGTGGAGTCGGTCGGGACGAAGCGCTGCCAGCCCGCGCCCGCATCCGTCGTGTACTCGACGGCGTAGGGCACGGCCGCGCGCGCGAGCTGCGGCGAGAAGTCGATGCGCATGCGGTAGACGTCGAGGTGGTCGGCCGCCGGATCGGCGCGGTGCGTGCGCGCGTCGCGGCCAACCGCATCCGTCACCACCAGCGACTCGAGGCCGCCACCGGTGTAGGAGGTGATGGCGGAGAGCTGCTCGTGCCACCGCCCACTCTCGAGCGCGAGGGTCTCCGCGCCGGCGTTCAGCTCGGTCGAGATGCGCTCCGTCGCGTCGCCTCCGGGCGCGGGGTCCGGTGCGTCATCGGTGCGCTGCGCCTGCCATGCGCCAGCGGCATCCGTCGGAGCGGCGGCAGCGGCATCGGGCAACGAGGACGTGGCGAGCGCGACGGCAGGGATGAGCGCCAGGATGAGCGCTCGTGCGCGCCGCAGCGTCTGACTTCGCCTGATCCATGCATTGCTCGCGTGCATTCCGCCCTCGACCTCGATACCGCGGCGCAATTTCGCGCCTAACCGCAAGACGGGCTCGGCGCGAAATCGTGACAGCGGGCGAGCGACGCGCCGCGCGGGCGGGGTGAGGCGGGTGGAGCGGCGCTACTGCACCGAGATCGAGCCCTCGGCGGTGCCGATCACCGCGAGTGATCCGGAGGCGGCCGTGACCGCCACCGAGTAGGTGCCGGAGGCCGGAGCGCCGTCGAGCGTCTCGACCGACAGCTCGCCGGCCACCGCGCCCACCGGCAGCTCGCAGGTGCTGCCCCCCGGTGCGTGCGAGCACGTCCAGTCCGCGGGGCCGCTCGCGACCTGCATCGAGTCGGGCAGCTCGAGCGTCACGGTGACCGGCCCGTCGACCTCGCCCCGCGGCTCGACGGCGACGGCGACATCCGTCGCGCCGGCGCGCTCGGTCGTCGAGACCTCCATCGCGATGGGGCTCTCCACCACTGCCGGCTCGCGCTGGGCGAGCCACACGCCGCCCGCGGCGAGCGCGACGATCGTGCCGCCGCCGAGCAGCAGCGCGGTCGTGCGACCGACCTCACCCGCGAGGAGGCCCTTGGCCGGGGCGGCGTGCGCTGCACCGGCCACGGCCGCAGCACCCGCAGCGCCGGCGGCCGCGCCCTTGACCGCAGCCGTGGTGATCGCTCCGCCTCCGGCGAGGATGAGCGGCAGGGCGGTGAGCACCGCCGGGATGGCCTTGAAGCTCTCGAGCGCCCGCGTGCACCGACCGCATGCGTCGAGGTGCGCGCGAGCCTCGGGGGACTTCGCGAGGCCGTCGCGCGAGAGCTCGTCCCGGAATGGCTCGCAGCCCTCGGCGCCGAGCCGAGCGAGCATGACGGCCCGCAGCTCGATCGCGAGCGCTACGCGCGCCCGCGAGGCCTTCGCAGCGATCGTGTTCGCGCTCTGGCCCTGCTCGCCGGCGATGTCGGCGGGCTTGCGGCCGTCGACGGCGGTCTCGTGCAGCACCTTGCGCTGCTCGGGCTTCAGCCGCGCGAACGCGGCGCGCACGGCCGAGCGCTCGATCAGCAGCTCGATCGAGGGATGGTCCTGCGGCGAGACCTCGAGCCGGTGCTCCCCCACGGACGCATCGAGGGACACGTTGGCGGTCTCGCGCAGCTTGCTGTGGTCGGTCGCGAGGTTGCGGATGGAGGTCGTGAGGTAGGCACCGGGATTGCTGGTGGGGCCACCGCCCTTGGCGAGCGACTCGATGAAGCGCAGCGTCGCGGTCGCCACGAGGTCGTCCGCCGGCATGGTGGGCGATGCGCGCTGGTGCGCGACGTGGAACATCAGCGGCCGCAGCGCCTCCAGCAGCTCGCCGACTGCGTCATTGTCGCCGCGGCGGGCTCGCTGGAGCAGCCGCTCGAGTCGCTGGGCGGTGGCGCGCTCGGTGACCGCAGCGGCTCGGGGAGCCTTCATCTGCATCCGGATTCCCTTCTTCTGGGACGTCGCAGTGCCCGCACAGCGTCGTCGCTGCCTCGCGGCCGGGGCCGCGGGGGCTACAGCCTACGTCGAACCTGCGAGTCGACCGTCACGCGGGCAGCACCGCTGCGAGCAGCGATGCCGGTGACCGCTGCTACCACGAGCGCTCGGCGAGAGCGGATCCCGCGAGCCGCGGCCGGCCGAACACCTCCTCGACGAGCAGGTCCACCATCTCCGGTGCGGCCTCCGAGTGCGCGCCGAACCGGGCGTCGACGTCGAGGACCACCGGCATACCGTCGTGCATGCGACGGATGTCGAGGTCGACCGGACCGATGAGGCCGAGCGACTCGACCGCGCGTGCGGCCAGCCGCTCGACGTCGGGCACCTCGCCGGGCTCGCAGCGCCGGATCGGGGCCGCATCGCCGAACCGAGCCTCCCGCACCTCGGTCCTCTCGAGCACGACG
The DNA here is from genome assembly GCF_900117395.1 of Agrococcus sp. Marseille-P2731. Lineage (GTDB taxonomy): Bacteria > Actinomycetota > Actinomycetes > Actinomycetales > Microbacteriaceae > Agrococcus. The sequence goes on from NZ_FPEG01000003.1 coordinate 611,762, forward strand.
ACGTCGGTCCTGCCCGTCTCCCACGAGCGGAACACCTGGGGGCAGTACGCAGCGCCCGACGCGAACGCCTGCACGATCGAGCCCGCCGGCAGCGACGACCACTCGAGCCCGTCGCCCGCGCGGATGACCTGCACGCCGCGCGCGCCGCGCGACCCGCGCGGCTTCACGACGATCGGGCCGTGGAACCGCTCGAGGGCGGCCTCGGCGCTCGAGAGCTGCTCCGCCGGCGCGTAGTCCGGCACGTGCACCGCCGCGCGATCCAGCGCCCACATCGTGTGGAGCGTGTCGGCGGCGAGCGCGGTCGGCCCGGGCGGCGAGATGACGACCGGCGGCGAGACCCAGGGCGCGATCTGCGCGATGTTCGACCACTCGCCGTCGACACCGGCCATGGGGCTGAGGTCGGCGCCGATGAGGTCGGCGAGCACTGCGACGATGGGCAGCTCCTCCGGCACGGTCGGGATGATGAGGTCGGCTCGCACGATCCCGATGAGGTGCTGCAGCGCCGGCGTGTAGGCAGGATCGAGCGCTGCCGGCAGCCGGGCGCTCAGGCTGAGACGCGGGTCGTCGAGCGTCGCCGTGTCGGCGCCGATGAGCACGACCTCCTCGCCGTCGATGCGCCTGCCGTGCAGCTGGGCGATGAGCGCGCGGCCTGCGGGGCCGCCGGCTCCGGTGATGAGGATGTTCTTCAACGTTCCACCTCCGTGAGGTCGAGTGAGGCGCGCTCGGGCTCGAGGCCCTCGGCGGCGACGAGCGGCGCCTGCCTGCCGATCGGCCGCATGGCATCGGGCACTGCGGGGTCTTCCAATGTCTGCTTGCTCCCTGTATTCGGCGCAGGCGGCGGCACTCCACCTGCGGGGCGGACTCGATGGGGCGCTGCGGATGGAGCGGCGTGACACGCATTCGGATCCGGAGGCGTCCGTCAGTGTGCTCGCTTGTTCCTGGGACTTCTTCTCTTGCATTGCTGCAAGGCATCGAGGCCGGGACCATCGGCGGCTTGCAGAGATGCAATGCACTCGAGTGCGGCCACCGTGAGGAGCTGCTCGCAACGGCGAACCTGCTCGCATCCACGAGGCATGCCCGTGCTCCGGAGCGATGCGTGCGCGACGCACGACGAGCTGCCGGCTCTGATGGAGCGATTGCCGTGATGCAACCGTTCTCACCGACCGGCCGGCCGATGCGATCGACCGCGCTGTGCCGACCCATAGGGTCGGAGGCGTGATCCCCGCCGACTGGATGCCGCACCGCCGCGCGGACGGCGAGGTCGTCGGCTTCGTGCGCACCGTCGATACGGGCTTCCAGCCGATGGACCTGTTCGGGCGGCCGCTGGCCGAGGCCGGCGACTGGCTGCAGGCGGAGGAGCTGCTCGACGAGCACTCGATCGCCTGGATCGACCAGCCGTGGCTGCTGGAAGAGGATGGCGCGCAGGTGCGCGTGCGGGTCGTCGAGGTGACGCCCTCGCGCATCCGCGTGAAGCTCGACGACTTCGGCGATGTCACGGCGAGCGCGCGCTCCTGGGAGGTGCCGGTGCCCGAGACCGGTCGGCTGCAGCCGGCGCCGCCCGTCACGGAGTGGCCCGCTCGCGGCTGAGCGGCGCAGCGCGCGTCAGCGCGGCGCTAGGCCGGCTTCAGCAGCCAGGCGATCAGCAGCATCACCGGCAGCGACGTCACGGTCGTCAGCAGCACGATGTCGCGCGTGATCACGGTCGCGCGGTCGTAGCGCAGCGCGTACTGGTACATGTTCTGCGCGCTCGGCAGCGCCGCCATGACGGTGCAGGCGTAGACGAGCTCGTCGTCCATGCCGAACGCGAGCTTCGCCAGCAGGAACGCGGCGACCGGCATCGCGAGGTTCTTCAGCACCACTGCGAGCGCCACCTCACGACGCCCGGAGCCCGGCTGCAGCGGCCGGTCGCCGCCGAGCGAGATGCCGAAGGCGAGCAGCATGAGCGGCACCGCCGCCCCACCGAGGATCTCCAGCGGCGCGAGCACGGGCTCTGGCAGCTCGATGTCGAGCGCCGCGACGACGGCTCCGAGCATCGCGCCGATGAGCATCGGGTTGCGCAATGGCTGCGTGATGATGCCGACGAAGGATGCGCGACCGGCAGTGAGGATGTCGAGGGTCGCGAGCAGCACGGGGGCGATGAGCAGCAGCTGCAGCAGCAGCATGGGCCCGACGAAGCTCGCATCGCCGATCACGTAGATCGCGACGGGCAGGCCGATGTTGTTGACGTTGCTGTAACCGGATGCGGTGGCACCGAGCGCGATGCGGCTCGGGTCCTTCGTGAACCAGACCCGGGCGACGACGGCGTAGACGAGCGCGACCGCGACGAAGGCGATGAGCGCGACGGCGAGCACGCCGGAGAAGAGCAGGCCGACGTCGGCGCCGGCCAGCACGGTGAACAGCAGCGCAGGGCTCGCGGCGAAGAACGAGGTGCGGTTGAGCACCAGCCGGCCCTCTTGCGAGACGATGCCGAAGCGGGCGAGCAGCCAGCCGACGAGGATGACGAAGCCGATGATGGCGAAGCCGATCAGCACGCCGCCCACGTGACCTCCCGCATCCGCTTGTCAGACAGCCAGTCTGCCACCTGCGGGGCGGCCGCCCCGCCCACCCAGGCGACGCTCAACCGGTCAGCTGGTCGGCCGAAGCCCTGACAGCGCTGGCCGGCCAGTCAGCCGGTTGAGATCTGCCTACTGGGGCGTGAGGCCCAGGTCGTCGAGCCTGATCGCCGCGCGGTACTCGACGCCCGCAGCCTCGATCGCCGCCTGCGCGCCCGTCGCGCGGTCGACGATCACCGCGACCGCCACCACCTCGGCGCCGACCTTGCGCAGCGCCTCGATCGCCGCGATCGGGCTGCCGCCGGTCGTCGACGTGTCCTCGAGCACGACCACGCGCTTGCCCGCGAGCTCCGGCCCCTCGACCTGACGCCCGCGGCCGTGGTCCTTCGGCTGCTTGCGCACGACGAACGCGTCGACGGCGAGGTCGCGCGCGAGCCCGCGGTGCAGCACCGCGTTCGCGAGCGGGTCGGCGCCCATCGTCAGACCGCCGACCGCCGCGACATCCGGGATGTCGGCGATCAGGTCGAGCAGCACGTCGCCGATGAGCGGCGCCGCCCGGTGGTCGAGCGAGAGCTTGCGCAGATCGATGTAGTAGCTGGCGCGCTTGCCGCTGGTGAGCACGAAGTCGCCGTGGAAGACGGCTTCGTCACGGATGAGCTGGATGAGCTGGTCGCGCGCGGTCACGCCCCCAGGCTACTTCGGTCGGGCTCAGCCCGCGTCCGTCGGCGCGCTGGGGGCGCTCGCGACGCTCGGGGTCGCCGGATGGTCGGGCATCGGCACGTAGGCGACGCGCGGCACGCGGCCCGACCAGGCGGCGAAGCGCTCGGAGCGCGTCGCATCCGCCGGCGGCTCGACCGCCGCCTGGAAGATGCCCGGCCCGCGGATCGAGCCCTCATCGGCACGCTCGCGGTACTGCTCCATCCACTCGAGCCACCCGGCGGGGAACTCGAGGTTCGCGGCGAGCCCGACGCGCACCGCGCCCCACCGGATGTCCCACGCGTGCATCACCATGTCGAGCCCCGCGAGCGAGAGCGACGAGAAGTCGGCTTCGGTCGCGTCGTGCGCGGCGCGGCGCAGCTTGGTCGCGAGCTGCTCCCACGCCTCGACCGCCTCCCAGTCGCTCGAGCCCGTCGTCACCGACTGATGGTCGGCGGTCAGGCCGTTCTCACCGAGCGCCCGACCCAGCAGCACCGCCCCGCCGTACTCGGCCTGCACGCCCGTGACGTGGCGCACGACATCAGCGATCGACCACTCGCTGCACGCGGATGGGAGCCCGAGCCGGTCGGCCGCGGCTCGCGTCTCCGCCGAGAACAGGTCGAGAGCCTGGAGGTAGCGTTCGCGCGCGTTGCTCATGGAGCAATAGTGCATCACCTGCGCTTCACCCGCGCATCACCGCCCGGCCAATAGGCTCGATCCATGCGCATCGCCACCTGGAACGTCAACTCCGTGCGAGCGCGCGCGGGCCGCGTCGTCGACTGGCTCGAGCGCAGCGACGTCGATGTGCTGGCGATGCAGGAGATCAAGTGCAAGACCGAGCAGTTCCCCTACGCCGCCTTCGAGGCCGCCGGCTATGAGGTGCAGGCCCACGGCCACAGCCAGTGGAACGGCGTCGCCATCGCCTCGCGCCTGCCGATGACCGAGGTCGAGCGCGACTTCCCCGGCCAGCCCGGCTACGCGAACACGGGCGACCCGGTCGTCGAGGCGCGCGCCATGGCGGCGACGGTCGAGGGCGTGCGGCTCTGGAGCCTCTACGTGCCCAACGGCCGCGAGCTCACGCACGCGCACTACGGCTACAAGCTCGAGTGGCTGCGCGTGCTGACGGGCCTGCTCGACGAGTGGCGGGGCCAGCCCCTCGCGCTCATGGGCGACTTCAACATCGCGCCGCTCGACACCGATGTCTGGGATGTGCGCGCCTTCGAGGGTTCGACGCACGTCTCCAAGCCCGAGCGGGATGCGTTCAGCGCACTGCTCGAGGCTGGGCTCGTCGACGTGGTGCGCGACCGGGCGCCGGGCTACACCTACTGGGACTACAAGGCCGGTCGCTGGAACAAGGGCGAGGGCATGCGGATCGACTTCGTGCTCGGCTCCCCCGAGCTCGCAGAGCTCGTCGCTCGCGCCTCCATCGACCGCGACGAGCGCTCGGGCGACGCCCCGAGCGACCACGTGCCCGTGGTGGTCGACCTCGACCTCGAGACCGAGCTCGACGACGACCGGCCGATGATCTTCTGATGGCGGATGCATCGGGGGCGCCGGGAGGCGCGGCCCACGAGGAGTGGGAGGAGCTCGAGCCGCACCGCGAGTGGAGCGGCGCCGATCGGTGGCGGCTCGCCGCGTGGGGCTTCGTGTTCGCGAACATCCTGGCGCTGCTGATGCTGGCGCCCGTCGGCGACGCCGCGGTCGTCGAGGCAGCGGATGCGGCGGGCACCGACGCGGAGCCGGCCAGGCTGACGTACTGGGTCGCGGTCATGGCGTGCACGCTCGTCGGCAACGCCGTGGGCGCTGCGGCTGCTGCGACGAAGCGCCGCTGGGCGATCGTCGCGCCGCTGCTCGCGGCGGTCGGCTGCTGGGCGGGCTTCGGCGTCGCCCTCGCGATGGTCTAAACGGCGGCCGCGACGCTCGCCCGCGCGTGGCGGAGGCGCCGCTCGCTCGCGGCGACCGCGACCACCCCGGCGCAGCCGGCGAGCAGCCACGCGGCGATCGCGATGCCCGTCGCCTGCACGGGCACCTCCAGCACGATGAGCGGCACCGCGGCCGCGAACGCGACGATCGCGACGATGATCGCGGACATCGCGAAGTAGGTGCCCTCCGCTCGCCGCCGGGATGCCGCGCGGACGAGCACGAAGCCGCCCCAGACGACGGCGGGGGCGATGGCCGTCTGCGTCCACAGCAGCCAGTACTGGCTGACGAGGGTGGTGCTCGGCCACCCCCAGACGCCCGTCTCCCCGATCACCGGATCGATCGCCCACACGAGCACCGCCAGCAGCGCGGCGTGAAGGGCGACGGCCGCGAGCACGCGACCCGCGGAGACGACGACGGGGCGGCTCGCTGCGGCGAGGGTGCGCTGCGGAGCGGTCGATGCGGTCACAGGGCAGACGCTACGGCTCGGCGCCGCCCAGCACCAGAGCGTTCTTGGGCGCCTCCGAATCTGCCCTCGCGCAAGGGAGTTGCGGTTGACGAGCGCATCGCGCGCTGCGCCAGGAACGGGCGCGAGACGCGGGCCGAGGCGCAACAAACGTGCGCAAGGGCTTCCGTACGCTGGAAACACGCGCATCAAGAGCGTCCGACCCCTGGGTCCCGAGGACCGTGCGCGTCGCATCCCGCCCCACCACCGCATCCGGCCCCCGCGCCGACAGACCCGCCAGGAGGCCCCCATGACGATGACCCAGGCCACCGCCGCCGACCTCCGCCAGCACCCCGCCTGGCTCCGCATCAAGGCGGCCGCGACCGCGCTGCAGCCGCTGCAGTCGAAGAGCGGCGCCATCGACGACGCCGCGCACCACGACGCAGCCGCCACCCACGTGAGCGCGCTCGCGCAGGGCATCCGCGAGCTCGCCCCCGAGTTCCCCCACGACGCCGCCTACCTCGCGCAGGCAGCGATCGACTTCGAGCGCTGGGCGGAGGCCGACTTCGGCGAGCCCGACTTCTTCGACGCGCTCATGCAGTTCCAGCCGCAGGAGCACCGCGTCGACGGCCTGCAGCACCTCGTCGTCTTCCCCATGTACACGCAGAACGGCTCGTCGAACCGCCTCGTCGAGGCCGTGCTCGTCGAGGTCATCTGGCCCGAGTTCATCGCCGACCTCGAGGCCGGCGACTACTCCAACAAGCTCTTCGTGCCGCTGCGCTTCATCGACTTCACCGCCGGCTACGACACCAACTCGGCCGTGCTGTTCCCCGAGACGGTCGCGATGCGCGAGATCCCGTCGTTCACGTGGGGCGCGATCTTCCAGGACCGCGAGGCCGCGCGCTTCCGACGCGTCGTCGAGGCCGCCTGCGAGGTCACGAAGCTCGAGCTGCCGGCCGATGCCGCGGAGATGCTGCACGACCAGCGCCTCGCCGAGGAGACCTTCGTCATGTGGGATCTCATCCACGACCGCACCCACATGCGCGGCGATCTGCCCTTCGACCCGTTCATGATCAAGCAGCGCATGCCCTTCTTCCTCTACTCGCTCGAGGAGCTGCGCTGCGACCTGACGGCGTTCCGCGAGTCGGTCGCGATCGAGCGGCGCATCGCGGCGGACGACAAGGCGACGGATGCGGATCTCGCGCTCGCGAAGCACGCCAAGCACGTGCAGTACGCCGTCATCTTCGACCGCATCTTCCGCTTCTCGATCACCGGCTCGCGCACTCGCAACTACGACGGCCTCGGCGGCCAGCTGCTGTTCGCGTGGCTGCACCAGCACCGCGTGCTGCACTGGACGGACACGCAGCTCGCCTTCGACTGGGACGAGGTGCCGGATGTCGTCAACAAGCTCGGCGCCGCGATCGAGGAGCTCTACTGGCGCTCGATCGACCGCCCGAAGGTCGCGCACTGGCTGGCCGCCTACGACCTCGTGTCGTCGGTCGTCGAGCCGCACCCGGCGTCGAAGTGGAAGGCGCGCGAGCTGCCGCTCGACGGCACGCCGCGCCAGCTCACCGACCTGGTGATGGACGACGAGTTCCCGCTCTCGATGTTCTTCGAGGCCTTCGAGAAGAAGATGCGCGACGTCATCGCCTCGACGGCGGGCATCACGGCCGAGTCGGCCTGACCTCAGGCCGCTGGGCCACGGGCCGGGTGCGCACCAGCGCGCCCGGCCCTTCGCGTCCGCCGCGAGGCATCCGCGGCTGCGTCGTCGCCACGCGTCGTGTCCGCCCAAAGGATGACGCGACGATCCCGCGTGCAGGGTTACAGTGACCGCAGGGGCACTCATGCAGCGTTGCGGCCCCCGTCAGGAGTCACGCCATGGCGACGATCGCGGCCTACACGAGCCCGGCCCTCGGCCACGTGCTGCCCTTCGCGGGCGTGCTCCGAGAGCTGCGGCGGCGCGGGCACAGCATCCGGCTGCGCACGCTGACGAGCGAGGCCGGGCGAATGCGCGACCTCGGCTTCGACGCGGACGGCGTGGACGAGCGGGTGGAGGCGATCGCGCTCGACGACGGGGACGGCCGCCGCGTGCGCGACAGCATGCGGGGCATGAGCGAGGCGCACTGCCTGCGCGCCACGCACGAGGCGACCGACCTGCAGACGATGATCGACGACGCGCGACCCGATCTGGTGCTCACCGACATCAGCGCCTGGGGTGCGGCCGCGGTCGCGGAGCGCAGCGGCCTGCCGTGGGTGTCGCTCGCGACGCACCCGCCCGCGGTGCGCTCGAAGGGATGCCCGCCCTATGGCTCCGGGCTGCGCCCGGCGCGCGGCCTCGGCGGCCAGCTGCGCGATGCGGCGCTCACGACTGCCGTCTACGGGCCGGCGATGCGCGCGCTGACGCTCCACCTCAACGCGATGCGGCGGGAGGTCGCCGGGCTGCCGCCGGTCCGCTCCTACGACGCGATGGTGCGCCGCGCGCCGCTCACCCTCGTGACGACCGCCGAGCCGCTCGAGTATGCCCACGCCGATTGGGCGCCGCACCTGCGGCTCGTCGGGCCGACCGCGTGGGAGCCCGCGGCGCCCGCGCCGGCGTGGTTGGCGCGCCTCGCGCATCCGATCGTGCTCGTGGCGACCGCCACCGCCTATCGCGGCGACACGGAGCTCGTGCGCACGGCGCTCGCGGCGCTCGCGGGTGAGCCGGTCACGGTCGTCGTGACGATGGGCGAGGGGGCGGCGCCCGGCCTGCCCGTGCCGCGGAACGCCCGCATCGAGCGGTTCCTGCCGCACGGGCTGCTGCTCGAGCGGGCGAAGGTGGCGATCACCCACGGCGGGCTCGGGGTCACGCAGAAGGCGCTCGCGCATCGCGTGCCGGTCGTCGCGGTGCCTGCGGGCCGCGACCAGGTCGAGGTCGCGGCACGCGTGCAGCACGCGGGCGCTGGCGTGCGGCTCGATCCCGAGCGGCTGACGCCCGCGCGGCTGCGGGATGCGGTGCGGCGGGCACGGGGGATGCGCGAGGGGGTCGACGCGGTCGCGGCGGGGCTCGCCGCGGCCGGTGGCGCGCCGCGAGCCGCCGACCTCATCGAGGAGCAGCTCGCGGCGCAGCAGCGCTGACGCGGGTCGCGCTGACCGCCGGTCACTCCATGTGCAGCTTGTCCTGCACCTCGCCGGCGACCTTCTCCATCAGGTTGGGCTTGGGCGTCGTGCCGTACCAGCGGGCGTCCGGCTGCGTCGGCGGCGGCATGGGCACGCCGCGCTCGGGCTCAGCACGATAGGAGAACTCGCCGTTGCCGTCGGGGGTGGGACCGCTCGCCCAGCTGCCCTCGCCGGCCGCTGGGCCGTCGCTGAAGTTGATGTACTCGTAGGACACCTCGGTGTGCTCCTTCTTCTGCGGGAAGTTGCTCGGCACCGGCAGGCTCTCGATGCCCTCCGCCTGCAGCTCGGCGGCGGCGGCGATCCACTGGTTCTGGTGCATCGTGTCGCGTGCCAGGAGGAACTTCAAGAGGTCGCGCACTCCGTGGTCGTCCGTCATGTGATAGAGCCTGGCGACCTGCACGCGGCCCTGCATCTCGGCGTTCGCGTTGGCCGTGAAGTCGGCCAGCAGGTTGCCGCTGGCGGTGATGTAGCTGCCCGACCAGGGGTTGCCCATCGAGTCGACCGGGCGCGCGCCCGCGCCCGCGACGATGCCCTGCTGGATGTCGGTGCCACCCACGACCGCGGCGACGGTCGGGTCTGCCTGGACCGCTTCGTCGGTGATGCCGAGCGGGGCCTTCTCGAGCAGCTGCGCGATCATCGTCGCGAGCATCTCGACGTGCCCCATCTCCTCGGCGCCGATGCCGAAGACCAGGTCGCGGTACTTGCCGGGCATGTGCATGTTCCAGGCCTGGAACTGGTACTGCATCGCCACGCTGATCTCGCCGTACTGGCCTCCGAGCACCTCTTGCAGCTTGCGCGCGTACACGGCGTCCGGCTTGTCGGGGGTGGCCTTGTGCTGCAGCTCTTGCCTGTGGAAGTACATGGTGAAGCTCCTCCGGTCTCGCTCTGCCCGGGCCCCTGCGGCCGCGGTGCCGATCGGCACGCTACGCCCGCGAGTGGGGTACAACAACGGGGTACATTGCCGCATCTCGTGCGAATCTCCTGAGAACGTCCCTCCTACGGCTCCATCGGAATGCGCTGCCAGCGACGCGGGTTGGCTCGAGCAGAACGATCGGCAGCAGTGCGACGACCAAGGAGACGACATGGCGAAGATCACGGTGCTCGGCGCGACAGGGTTCGCGGGCAGCCACATCGCGGCAGAGGCAGCGGCGCGCGGCCATGAGGTCACCCTCGTCTCGCGGTCGCAGCCGAAGGATGCGCCCGCGGGCGCGCGCGTGCTGCAGGGCTCGGTGCTCGATGGCGCGCTGCTCGCGCAGGCGCTCACCGGCGCCGACGCGGTGATCGGCGCGCTGTCGCCGCGCGGCGACATGGAGGGCAAGGTGGCGGATGCCTATGCCGACATCGCGGGCAGGCTCGCGGGCACGACGGCGCGGTTCATCATCGTCGGCGGCTTCGGATCGCTGAAGGACGCGAACGGCGAGCGCATCGTCGAGACCGAGGCCTTCGCACCGGAGTACAAGGACGAGGCGCGCGAGCTGTTCTCGGCGTACGAGCGGGTCAGCGCCGTCGACGGCGTCGACTGGACGTACGTGTCGCCGGCTGGCACCTTCGGCAGCTACGTGCCCGACCAGCAGCGCCGCGGCGAGTACCGCACCGGTGGCGACACCCCGCTCGAGACGGAGGACGGCGGCTCGCTGATCTCGGGCGCCGACTTCGCCCTCGCCGTCGTCGACGCGATCGAGTCGGGCGAGCACCGCCGCGCGCACGTGCACTTCGCCTACTGACCTCGCGCGTCGAGGACGCCGCGGCCCGCTCTCGCCCGTCGAGCAGGCCGCGGCCCGGAGGGTCGCTGCCGTCACGAGACGCCCCCCTGGCGCCTCCCAGCCGCACCTGGCACCGTGGCCCCATGGCTACCGAATGGATCCCTGACTACGGCGAGCTGCTCAAGCGCGGCGTCACCATCCCCCTCGACGGCACCGAGGATGACGCGGTCACCGCGGTGCTGCAGCAGCTCGACGCCGGCGGCCCGCTCCCCTCGGAGACCGACGTGCGCCAGCTGGTGCAGGATGCCCGCGCGGGCTACCAGGGCGACTGACTGCCCGCGGTCATGACGCCGCTGCTGTCATGACGCATCCGCTGCGCCGGGCGCTGCGCCGCCTGCTGGCGCCCGTGTCGCGCACCCGCGCGTTCCGCCGCGTCGGCCCGCGCGTCATGCCGATCGCGGAGCGCATCGCGACGCGGCTGACGGGCGGGCGGCTGGTCGTCTCCGGCATCCTGGTGCCCTCGCTGGTACTGCACACGCGCGGCGCGAAGACGGGGAAGCCGCGGCGCTCGGAGCTCATGTTCACACCGGACGGCGACGGCGGAGCGATCGTCGCCGGCACGAGCTTCGCGCGCGCCCAGCACCCGGGCTGGACGGCGAACCTGGCCGAGCATCCGGACGCAGAGGTCGTCGTGCGGGGCCTGCGCTACCCGGTGCGGGCGACGCGCATCGCGGCCGACGAGCGCGACGCCGCGTGGGCGCGCATCGAGGCGCAGTGGCCGGGCTATCGGGAGTACGAGCGCGACTCGGGCCGCACCGTGCGCCTGTTCAGGCTCACGACGGATGCGGTGCCGTCACCGTTCCGCGAGCGCCGCTAGGGCGCCAGCGCCGACGCGAGGGCCGAGACGAGCCTGGGCAGCGCCGTCGGATCCGACGCCGCGTGGTTCGGGTCGAGCTGGCCGATCGACATCCCCCAGCAGTCCGGATCGTGCAGGAGCTCGACGAGGGCCTGCTCGAGGATGGCGATGGTCGGCCCGCTGCTGCGGCCGTTGACGTTCTCGGCGATCGGCGCGTCGAGGAAGTCGAGCACGTCGACGTCGAGGTGCACGACGAACGGGCCCGGCTCGAGCGAGCCGCGGGCCCGGTGCGCCGCCGCGCGGGGATCGGCGCAGAGCGCTGCCTGCTCGACGACGGTGAGACCGAGGCCCGCCGCCTGCTCGCGCTCCCACTCCGTCGTCTCGCGCGTCGTGTCGGCGCCGAGGTAGACGAGATCCGCCGGGCGCAGCAGGGGCATGCGACCGGTCGCGTCGGCGAGCTCGGCGGCGGCACCCTCGAGGGCCAGCGCGTGCGCCATGCCCATCCAGCTGAGCGAGCCCTCCGTGGTCGAGCCCGGGGTGTTCAGGTCGAGGTGCCTGTCGACATAGAGGAGCCGCGGCCGCTCGCCGGCCTGCGCCATCGCAGCGCACATCCCGACGGCGACGGTGCAGCTGCCGCCGAGCACGAGCAGGCGCTCGCCCTGCGCGAGCAGCATCGCGGCCGCGTCGGCGAGCTCGACCATCGCCTCCGCCTCGTCGCCGAGGTTCTGCGCGAAGGGGCTCGTGCGGTCGGGCACCCAGACCCGCCTCGTCAGATCGCCCGCGTCGACGACCTGCGCACCCGTCGCCGCCAGCGCCTCGACGAGGCCCGCATCCCGCAGCGCCCCCGGCGCCCGCTCGACGCCGAGGCAGTAGGCACCGGCACTGCTCGGAACGCCCAACACGGTGACCTTCATCGGGCTCTCCACCAACGCAGGGTCTCGACCATGCGGCCACCATGCATCGGATGCGGGACGACGCGCAAGGGCCGCGGCGCCCGCGCACGCGTCCCGGGCGGGCGGATGCGCGCTGCCCGCCGACCGCGCAGGGCACACTGGGTGCATGCGCATCCTCATCGCCGGCGCCAGCAGCGCGCTCGGCCACGCCACCGCATCCGCCCTGCTCGACGCGGGTCATGACGTCATCGCCGTCGGATCGAGCGCGGATCGGCTCGGGCTCGTCGACGCGACCGGGCGCTTCGAGTGCGACCTGACCGACCTGGCGGCGGTCGAGCAGCTCGCTGCAGAGGTCGGCGAGCTCGACGGCCTGCTGCACCTGGTCGGCGGCTGGCGCGGCGGCGGTGGTCTCGCCGGCCAGAGCGATGACGACTGGGCATGGCTCGAGGCGCGCGTGGTGGGCACGCTGCGCAACACCACGCGAGCGTTCGCCGAGGCGATCGGTCGGTCGGATGCGGGGGTCATCGCGATCATCTCGTCGACCGGCGTCGAGAAGCCGACCGCTGGCAACGCGAACTACGTCGCGCTGAAGGCGGCGGCCGAGGCGTGGCTCGCGGCGGTCGGGCACGCGCTGCGGGCCACACCGGCGCGCACGGTGGTGCACCGCGTGAAGGCGCTGGTCTCCGATGCCGAGCGCGCCGCCCAGCCCGACAGGGAGTTCGCCGGCTTCACCGACGTCACCGAGCTCGCCGCGACCCTCGCCGCCGAGTTCGCCGCACCCGCGCCGGGCAGCGCCAACGGCGGCTGATCCGCTCTCAACCGCCTGACCGGTCGGGCGACCTGCTCTCGCGGCCGTGACCGCCGATCAGCCGGTCGAGCGATGCGCCAGACTGCGCCTATGCATCGGCGCAATTGCCCGACTATGCTCGCGAATACCTGCAGGGCTCGCCGTCGAGGGCTGCAGCGCCTCGCGTCCCCGAGCACCGCTGGAGCCTCCATGCCGTCACGCCGCATCGCCGAGCCCCGGCGATGCTCCACACCGCCCCGGCCATGAGCACCGTCGCGCCCAAGCACGCACCGCTCCTCTCGCGCGCGCTGCTGATCGGTCGCATCGCCCTCGCCGCTGCCATCGCGGCCGCCGTGCTCGGCCAGCTGAGCACGAGCCTCCAGTTCTGGACGCTCAGGGGTGATCCCGACATCCCCCTGCACGTGATCAACTTCTTCAGCTTCTTCGCCATCCAGGCGAACCTGCTGGCGATGGTCACGCTGGCACTGCTCGCCGTGCGGGCGCTCCGCCGGGCACCGCTCGGCCGGGCCATCCACGTGCTCGCGCTGTGCGCGACGGCCTACCTGGTGGCGACCGGCATCGTCTACAACACCGTGCTGCTCGGCGTCGAGCTGCCGCTGGGAGCGACGCTCGGCTGGTCGAACGTCGTCCTGGTCCTGATCGCGCCGCTCGGGATGCTCATCGACTGGCTGCTCAGTGCCAGGGAGCGCGCGGTGCGGTGGCCGGATCTCGCCATCGTCACCATCTATCCGCTCCTGTGGCTGACCTACACCCTGGTGCGCGGCCCGCTCGTCTCGTTCCAGACCGGTGCGCGCGATCACTGGTACCCCGCGCCCGTCCTCGACCCGGCCGGCTACGAGAACGGCTACGGCAGCGTCATGCTCCTGACCCTCGCGATCGCGGCGACGTTCGCGATCGCGGGAGCGGTGCTGATCACCGTCAGCCGCGCTGCGTCGAGCGCGCGGGCACATACCGTCACCACCGAGCCGCGAGGTCGCGGCGACCGAGAGCTCGAGCCGGAGGGCCTTGCATGACCGAGACCAGCGCACCGCAGTCTGCGCCCCAGCCCGCACCGCATCCGTCACCCCGTCGGCGCCGGTTCGGCCTCAGCGCGCAGTCGAAGCTGCTGGCGATGCTGCTCGGCGTCAGCCTCCTCGCCTCGATCGTGGTCGGCGTGATCGGCTACCGCAGCGGGCAGGAGAGTCTGCGGAGCGCCGCCTTCGAGCAGCTCACGACCGTGCGCGAGCTGCGTGCAGAGGCGATCGAGCGCGAGTTCTCGTCGCTGCAGACGAACGTCGAGCTGCAGTCGCGCAACGCCAGCTCGGTCGAGGGTGCCGCCGCGTTCATCGCCGGCTTCGAGGCCCTGGAGGGGACGGAGCTCGACGCTGCCCAGGACGCCACGCTCACCCGCTTCTTCGAGGAGGAGTACGTCCCCGCCCTCGAGAGCAGGAGCGGCAGCGAGTTCGAGCCCGCATCCTTCATCCCCGCGACGGACCCCGGTCGCTACCTGCAGTACCACTACACGGCGCAGCGGGCGATCGATGACTTCGACGCCGGGCTCGCGCTCTCGGATGCGGGCGACGGCAGCCAGTGGAGCGCCGCGAACGCGCGCTACGGCCCGTACTTCCAGAGCCTCGTGGAGGAGCTGGGCTACGAGGATGTGCTGATCCTCAACACGGATGCGGAGATCGTCTACAGCGCCTACAAGAGCGTCGACCTCGGGGTGTCGATGCGCGAGGCTCCCTATGAGGGCTCGTCGCTCACGACGGCGGTCGACGAGGCCCTGCGATCGGGCTCGCTCGACTCGGTGATCACGACCGACTTCGAGCGCTACCTGCCCTCGCTCGGCATCCCGACCGCGTGGGTCGTCTCACCGATCGGCACCGCGACCGAGCTCACCGGCGTGCTCGCCGTGCAGGTGCCGATCGAGCAGATCAACGCGGTGATGACGGGCGGTGGCGACTGGCTCGCGCAGGGGCTCGGCGAGACGGGCGAGGCGTACCTCGCGGGCGCCGACGGGCTCATGCGCAGCGCCTCGAGGCTGCTGACGGAGGAGCCGGATGCCTACGCGGCGACCGTGATCGCGAACGGCACGCCGCCGGAGGTCGCCGAGCGGATGGTGCGGGTCGCTGGCACCGTGCTGCTCCAGCCGGTCGACTCGGGCGCGCTGCAGGCGGCGCTGCGGGGCCAGTCGGGCACGATGGTCGGCCCGCAGTACACCGAGGGGTCGAGCCTGATCGCCTACGCGCCGCTCGAGATCGAAGGGCTCAACTGGGCGATCATCGCGCACATCGACGCGAGCGAGGCGTTCGCCCCCGTGAACGACTTCGCGCGGGACATGACCATCTGGACGCTGGCGATCCTGCTGGCGGTCAGCGTGCTGTCGCTGCTGCTCGCGCAGGTGTTCGTGCGGCCGATCCGGCAGCTCGTGGATGCGGTGCGGCGCCTCACCGCCGGCGCGCTCGACGTGCGGGTGCCGGCGCGCTCCCGCGACGAGTTCGGCGACCTGGGCCTCGCGTTCAACGAGATGGCCGAGAGCCTCAAGGTGAAGCAGGAGCTCATCGAGGAGCAGCAGTCGGAGAACGAGCGGCTGCTGGGCACGCTGCTGCCGGGTTCGGTCGCCGCGCGCTACCGCGACGGCGAGGAGTCGATCGCGGAGGAGCACGAGGACGTCTCGGTCGTCTACGCCGAGCTGATCGGCTTCGACGAGCACACGCGCGGCCTCTCGGGCTCGCAGGAGATCGAGGCGCTGAACGCGCTCATGCGCGGCTTCGACGAGGCTGCCACGACCGCAGGGGTCGAGCGGGTGCGCACGCTGCGCGGAGGCTACCTGGCGAGCTCGGGGCTCGTGGTGCCGCGGGTCGACAACGCGCTGCGAGCGGTGAGCTTCGCGCGCGAGATGCGCGCCGTGGTGCAGCGCTTCAACGCGCAGCACGGGACGCAGCTCGACATCCGCGCCGGCGTCGACACCGGTGCCGTGAAGAGCGGGCTCGTCGCGCGCACCAACCTCGCCTACGACCTGTGGGGCGATGCGGTGAGCCTGGCGTTCGCGATGCGCGCCGCCTCGCGCGAGCCGGGCATCTACGTCTCGGCGGCGGTGCGGGAGCGGCTGGCGGGCTCGGTCGAGTTCGTCGAGGCGGGCACCGTCGAGGCGCGCGAGCGCACCGAGACGATCTGGAGCGTCGTGGCATGAGCGACCTCGCGGGCGACTGGGTGTGGTGGGCGGTCGGCATCGCAGCGGCCGGAGCGATCCTGCTGGTCGTCCTCACCGAGATCGTCAACGCCCTGCAGCGCCGCGGGCACCCGGGCGCGAAGCCGCTGCGGTTCCTGCGCACGTGGGTGCTGCCCGTGGCGGGCCTGTTCGCGCTGCTCGCCTTCGGCCTCCGCTCGCCCGAGGAGCACGTGTGGACGCGGATCGTCGCGACCGTGCTCGGGTTCCTCGTCATCCTGCTGGTGCTGTCGGCGTTCAACGTGGCGCTGTTCAGCACCGCGAAGGAGGGCACGTGGCGAGAGCGGATCCCCTCGATCTTCGTCGAGCTCGCGCGCCTCGTGCTGGTCGTCGTGGGGCTGGGGCTGCTGCTGCAGTGGGTGTGGGGCGCGGATGTCGGCGGCCTGATCACCGCGCTCGGCGTCACGTCGATCGTCATCGGGCTCGCGCTGCAGAACGCGGTCGGCGGCGTGATCTCGGGCCTGCTGCTGCTGTTCGAGCAGCCGTTCAAGATCGGTGACTGGCTCGACGCGCAGGGCGCGCAGGGCCGGGTCGTCGAGGTGAACTGGCGCGCGGTGCACATCGACACCGGCAGCGGCATCCAGATCGTGCCGAACGCGACCCTGTCGGGCGCGACGTTCCGCAACCTGTCGCGGCCCGCCGGCTCGCACCAGACGGTCGTCGAGGTGGCCTTCTCCACCGACGATCCGCCCAACGAGGTGGTGGGGCTGCTGACGCAGCTCGCCGAGGCGCTGCCCATGCACGACGATCGCGGGCGCGTCAGCGCGGAGTACCGCGGGGCAGCGAAGTATGCGGTGACGCTCGTGACCGCTTCGCCCGCACTGGCCGACAGCGCCCGCAGCCTCTACCTCTCATGGCTCTGGTACGCCGCTCGGCGGCGCGGGTTCGCGCTCGACGGCGACGACAGCGATCCGGTGGCCGAGCCCGCAGCGGTCGAGGCGGCCATCGCCGCGATCGCGACGACGCTGCGCGCCGGCGAGGACGAGCGCGCGCTGCTCGCGCAAGGCGCTCGCCTCGAGCGCTGGGGCTTGGGCGAGACGGTGCAGCCCGAGGGCGTGGTGCCGGATGCGGTGCGATTCGTCATCGCCGGCAGCGCCCGCACCGTGGTCGGCGCGGGCGCCGCGGCGGTGGAGGTCGACCGGATCGAGCCTGGCGACTATGTAGGGCAGACGGCGCTCACGCGCGAGCGGGCGAGCGCGACGGTCATCGCCTCGAGCCCGCTGACGGTGCTGGTGGTGCCGCTCGCGACGCTCAACGAGCTCATCGGTGCGAACCCGCGGCTCGCGCAGGAGCTCGGGCGGGCGATCGAGGCGAAGCGCGCCCGGGTCGTGGCCGCCCAGCAGCAGGCGCGCATCCGCACCCGCTGACCTCCCTCTCGACCGGCCAGCTGGTCGGCGAGCGCTGCTGCAGCGCCTGCCCGACCAGCTGCCCGGTCGAGCGCTACTCGGGCTTGCGCTCGAGCACGAAGACCGGGATCTCCCGCTCGGTCTTCTCCTGGTAGTCGGCGTAGTCCGGGTAGGCGGCGACGGCGCGCTCCCACCATGCGGCCCGCTCCTCGCCGGAGACCTCGCGCGCGAGGTAGTCGTGCCGCTCGGCACCGTCCTGCAGCTCGACGTGCGGCTGCTCCTTGAGGTTGAAGTACCAGACGGGGTGCTTGGGAGCCCCGCCCAGCGAGGCGACCGCGGCGTAGGCGCCCTCGTGCTCCACCCTCATGAGCGCGGTCTTGCGCAGCTTGCCGCTCTTCGCGCCCACGCTCGTGAGCAGGATGATCGGCATCCCGCGCATCGTGTTCGCCTCGGCGCCGTTCGACGCCTCGAACTGCTCGGCCTGGTTGCGCGCCCACTCGGACGTGCTCGGTGCGTACTCGCCCTGCAATGGCATGGTGCTCCCTCGGTCGACTTCGACCGTAGCGCGCCCAGGTGTCGCGCAGGCAGCGCTAGAGGCGGGCCACCCGCGTGACCTGCACGACCGCGGTGCCCGCCTCCGCGGAAGCGGCGAGGTCGATCGTCGCCCAGATGCGCCAGTCGTGGTCGCCCGCCGGGTCGGCGAGGATCTGCTGCGCCTGCCACTCCGACGCGCCCTCGTCGATCTCGAGCATGCGCGAGCTGCGCGCATCCGCCCCCGTGCCCATCGTCTCGTGCTCGTCGTAGTAGTCGTCGAGGGCCTCGCCCCACGCATCCGCCCCGAACCCCGGGTCGAGCTCGCCGAGCGCCTCGTGCCGATCGAGCGCCGCGAGCTGCACCCGCCGGAACAGCTCGTTGCGCACCAGCGTGCGGAACGCCCGCGGGTTCGCCACCACGCTGGGCGGCGGCGGCGGCGCGATCGGCACCTCGCCCGGCGCCGTGGGGTGCATGAGCTCCTCCCACTCGTCGAGCAGGCTCGAGTCGACCTGCCGCACGACCTCGCCGAGCCACTCGATGATGTCGAGCAGATCCTCGCTCTTGGCCTCGTCCGGCACGGTCTGCCGCACGGCCCGGTAGGCGTCCGAGAGGTAGCGCAGCACGAGCCCTTCGCTGCGCGCGAGCCCGTAGTGCTGCGTGTAGTCGGCGAAGGTCATCGCCCGCTCCCACATGTCGCGCACGACCGACTTCGGCGAGAGCGCGAAGTCGCCCACCCACGGCTGCGACGACGCGAAGACCGCGAGCGCCTCGGTCAGCAGCTCCTCGAGGGGCTTCGGGTGGGTGACGTCCTCGAGCAGCTCCATGCGCTGGTCGTACTCGATGCCCTCTGCCTTCATCGCCGCGACCGCCTCGCCGCGAGCGAGGAACTGCTGCTGCGAGATGATCGGCCGCGGGTCGTCGAGCGTCGACTCGATGACCGAGATCACGTCGAGCGGATGCGTCGGGTCGGCCGGGTCGAGCACGTCGATGACCTCGAGCGCGAACGGCGAGAGCGGCTGGTTGAGCGCGAAGTTCGGCTGCAGGTCGACCGTGAGGCGGATGAGCGGGGGTCCCTCGGGATCGGCCGGGTCGACGTGCTGCTCGACGATGCCGGCGGTGCGCAGCGTGCGGTAGATCGCGAGCGCGCGCCGCATGAGCGCGAGCTGCGAGCGCCGCGACTCATGCGAAGACTCGATCAGCTCGCGCATCTCGGTGAAGGCGTCGCCGCCGCGCCCGATGACGTTGAGCAGCATGGAGTGGCTCACCTGCATCTGCGAGACGAGCGGCTCGGGCTCGGCGTCGATCAGCTTCTCGAACGACGGCTTGCCCCACGAGACGAAGCCCTCCGGCGCCTTCTTGCGCACGAGCTTGCGCCGCGCCTTCGGGTCGTCGCCGGCCTTCGCGAGCATCTTCGCGTTCTCGGCCTCGTGCTCGGGCGCCTGCACCACCACCGTGCCGGCGGTGTCGTAGCCCGCCCGGCCCGCGCGCCCCGCGACCTGGTGGAACTCGCGCGCGGTGAGCTGTCGCATCCGCTGCCCGTCGAACTTCGTCAGGCCCGTGAGCAGCACCGTGCGGATCGGCACGTTGATGCCGACGCCGAGCGTGTCGGTGCCGCAGATGATGCGCAGCAGCCCCTGCTGCGCGAGCTGCTCGACGAGGCGGCGATACTTCGGCAGCATGCCGGCGTGGTGCACGCCGATGCCGGAGCGCACCAGCCGCGAGAGCGTCTTGCCGAAGGTCGTCGTGAAGCGGAACTCGCCGATCGCGGCCGCGATCTCGTCGCGCTGCTCGCGGCTGACGATCTTCACCGAGGAGAGCGCCTGCGCCCGCTCGAGCGCCGCCGCCTGCGCGAAGTGCACGACGTAGACGGGCGCCTGGTTCGTGGCGAGCAGCTCTTCGATCGTCTCGTGCACGGGCGTCATCGCATAGCTGTAGGACAGCGGCACGGGCCGCTCGACACCGGTGACGGATGCGGTCTCGCGGCCCGTGCGCCGGCTCAGGTCGTCGGCGATGGGCTTCGTGTCGCCGAGCGTGGCCGACATCAGGATGAACTGCGCCTGCGGCAGCGTCAGCAGCGGCACCTGCCAGGCCCACCCGCGCTGCGGATCGGCGTAGTAGTGGAACTCATCCATCACCACCTGCCCGACGTCCGCGTCGGCGCCGTTGCGCAGCGCGAGGTTCGCGAGGATCTCTGCGGTGCAGCAGATGATCGGGGCGTCGGCGTTGACGGAGGAGTCGCCCGTCACCATCCCCACGCGCTCGGCGCCGAAGATCTCGACCAGGGCGAAGAACTTCTCGCTCACGAGCGCCTTGATGGGCGCCGTGTAGAACGACCGCTGTCCCTGGGCGAGCGCGGCGAAGTGCGCGCCGGTCGCGACGAGCGACTTGCCGGTGCCCGTGGGCGTCGAGAGGATCACGTTCGCGCCCGTGACGATCTCGAGCAGCGACTCCTCCTGCGCGGGGTAGAGCGTGAGGCCGCGCTCGGCGGCCCACGCCTCGAAGGCGTCGAAGGCGGCGTCGGGATCCCAGGAGTCGGATCCCCGGAGCTGCGCGGCGTGGTCGAAGAGGCTCATCACCTCGAGTCTGTCGCACCCTCTCCCCCGGCGTCGCCCGGCTCGGTAGGATCTCCTGTGCTCCCCCATCCTTCGGCTCCCTCCGGCGCGCCCTCCGACGAGCCCGCCGGCGAGCCCACGACGCTCTCGCCCGACGAGGTCGAGACGACGCTGCGCGTGCTCGCGACCCTCCACGAGATGGATCGCGACGACCCCCACTACGTCGCCGTGCGCCAGGCCACCGCGAACATGTTCAAGGAGGTCAAGCTCGCCAGCCGCAAGGCCAAGCACGCGCGCATCCAGGCCGCCGACAGGGCAGTGATCGCCGCGACCGCGACGGGTGCCCCCGACCGCATCGACGACGAGACGCGCGGCGTCCCGCTGGCGACCCGCGCATCCGCCCCCACCGCCGGCACGCTGCTGCGCTCGCGCGGCTGCTACATCTGCAAGCAGCAGTACACGCTCGTCGACGCGTTCTACCACCAGCTGTGCCCCGACTGCGCGGCGCTCAGCCATGCCAAGCGCGACGCCCGCACCGACCTCACCGGCAAGCGCGCGCTGCTCACGGGCGGCCGCGCCAAGATCGGCATGCACATCGCGCTGCGGCTGCTGCGCGACGGCGCCCACACGACGATCACGACGCGGTTCCCGCGGGATGCGGTGCGGCGGTTCTCGTCGCTCGAGGACTCGTCGGAGTGGCTCGGCAGGCTGAAGGTCGTCGGCATCGACCTGCGTGACCCGGCGCAGGTCGTCGCGCTCGCCGAGGACGTCGCGGCGGCCGGCCCGCTCGACATCCTCATCAACAACGCCGCGCAGACGGTGCGGCGCTCGCCCGGCGCCTACGCGCCGCTCGTCGACGCCGAGAGCGCGCCGCTGCCCGAGATCGCACCGCACGGCGGGCCCATGCCAGAGCTCGTGACCTTCGGGCACACGAACGACGCGCATCCGCTCGCCCTCGCCGCCTCGGTCGCCGCCCACCCGATCCTGGCGAGCGCCGCCTCGACGGCTGACGAGCTGACCGCGCAGGCCATGGCGGCGGGCTCGAGCTCGCTCGAGCGCCTCGCGGCCGGCACCGCGATCGACGCGGGCGGCCTGCTGCCCGACGAGGAGCACGTCAACAGCTGGACCCAGCACGTCGACCAGGTCGAGCCGCTCGAGATGCTCGAGGTGCAACTGGCGAACATGACGGCGCCGTTCCTGCTGGTGTCGAAGCTGCGGCCGGCGATGGCCGCCTCGACCGCGCGCCGCAAGTACATCGTGAACGTCTCGGCGATGGAGGGCGTGTTCGGCCGCGGCTACAAGGGACCGGGCCACCCCCACACCAACATGGCGAAGGCCGCGCTCAACATGCTCACCCGCACGAGCGCCCGCGAGATGTTCGAGCGCGACCGCATCCTCATGACCGCGGTCGACACCGGGTGGATCACCGACGAGCGCCCGCACTTCACGAAGGTGCGGCTCGCTGAGGAGGGGTTCCACGCCCCGCTCGACCTCGTCGACGGCGCCGCCCGCGTCTATGACCCGATCGTGCGCGGCGAGGCGGGCGAGGACCTCTTCGGCATCTTCCTGAAGGACTACGACAAGGGTGCGTGGTGAGGGTCTGCGCGGCGCTGCTGGTCTCGCGGCGGCCGTGCTGAGGGGCCCGCGATGAGGGCGAGCGAGCTGCGGGCGCTGCCGCTCGGCACGCGCCTCGTCGTGCGCTACCGGCTGCACGGCGAGTCGCACGGGGCGACGGATGCGCTCGGCGAGCTGGTCTCGGTCGACGCGGCCGAGTGCACCCTCCGCACGCGCCGCGGCGAGATCGCCATCCCGATCAGCGACATCGTCGCCGCCAAGCGGGTGCCGCCGCCGCCCGCGCCGCGGCCACGGCCGTAAGCGCGCCCGCGCCTGTGACGCTCAACCGGCTGACCGGCACCTCGACCGGATAGTCCGGTCGGCCTGCCGCCAGGCCGGTTGAACGTCGCACAGGCTGGGCGCACGGGACGGGCAGCGCGCCGCCGCTCGTCACGCGCACTCGATCTCCACCGATCGTCAGCGCCACGCGCGTCTGATCTCCACCGATCGTCAGGTTGCAGGACTAGCGTGAGCGGCCAGGCAGCACCGCGACGAAGGAGCGATCCGTGACCGACACCTCTGAGCCGAACCGCCGCTCGCGAGAACTCGACGCCGACGGCTCGCACTCGGCCACCCCCTACGACGAGCCGTACTCGCCGACGGCGGGCACCGCATCCGACCCCGACCTCGGCGCCGAGCGCGGCCGCAGCGAGCGGGTCGGCACCGACCGCGTCGGCACCGGCTCCACGGCAGCCACGCCGACCGCTGCGCAGCCCCGGGCGACGGATGCGCGCACGGGCTCGTCGAGCAGGAGCGACTCGAGCACCACCGAGTCGCCCGCCAAGCCCCGCGTCGTCAAGACCGACCCCGCGCTCGACTCGCATCAGAGCCAGGGCGTCACGGGGGCGACGTGGATCGCGCTGATCCTCGGCACGCTCATCCTGATCCTGCTGCTCATCTTCATCCTGCAGAACAACGTGCCCGCCGACTTCGCCTACTTCGGCTTCGCGTTCACCCTGCCGCTGGGCGTCGCCATGCTGTTCGCCGCGATCGCCGGCGTGCTGATCGCCGCGCTGCTCGGCTCGGTGCGCCTGTTCAAGCTCAGCCGGCGCGTGCGCAGGCTCGAGAAGGAGCGCGCGACGATCAAGCAGGCGATCGCCGAGACCTCGGGGCGCTGACCCGCGCGGCCTGGCGCTCCACCTGAGATCTGACCCGAGAGGCCGAGCCGGAGGCACCGCATGGGTGAGCTGCACGTCAACATGCACGTGACGCTCGACGGCGTCATCACTGCGAACGGCGGCCCCACCGAGGTCGACGGCGACTTCCCCTACGCGGGGTGGGAGTGGCCGTACGGCGACGAGGAGCATGGCGCGCGGCTGCTCGAGATCGTCGAGGGGTCGGATGCGCTGCTGCTCGGCCGCGTCACGTACGACATCTTCCGCGCATACTGGCCGGGCAAGACCGATCGCATAGGGACGCTCTTCGAACGGGTGCCGAAGTACGTGGCGTCCCGGGGCGAGCCGGAGCTGTCGTGGCAGGGGACGACGCAGATCCGCGACGTCGCCACCGAGGTGCGAGCGCTGCGCGAGCGGCACGAGCAGACGCAGACGTGGGGCAGCAGCGACCTGCTGCAGACGCTGCTCGCCGAGGGGCTCGTCGACGTCATCAACCTCTGGACCTACCCGATCGTGCTCGGCATGGGCGGCCACGTGTTCCCCGCCGGGACGGTCGCGACGCGCTTCGCGCTCGAGGAGCCGGCGATGACCTACCCCTCGGGCGTCGTGCTGCTGCGCTACCGCCGGCTCGACGGGCTGCCCGAGACGGGCCGCGCGCCCGGCGCCTGACGCGGATCCGCCTCCGGCCCCCGACGCTCAACCGGCTGGGCGGTGAGGCGAGCCGCTGAGGAGCCTCCGCCGACCAGCTGACCGGTTGAGGATGTGCGGCGGCGGGCGCCGATACGATCGGAAGCCCGTCCGATGGAGGTCCTGTGCCCACCGAGTCCGTCTCCCACGCCGAGGATCTCGCCGACTTCGTCGACGCATCCCCCTCGAGCTACCACGCGGCCGCCGAGGTCGCCCGACGCCTGCAGGGCGCGGGCTTCGCCGCGCTCGACGAGACGGATGCGTGGCCCGAGACCCCGGGCAGCTACCTCGTGGTGCGCGACGGCGCGGTCATCGCGTGGGTGGTGCCCGAGCGGGCGACGGCGACCACGCCGGTGCGGGTGTTCGGCGCCCACAGCGACTCCCCCGGCTTCAAGCTCAAGCCGAAGCCCACGACCGGCTCGCACGGCTGGCTGCAGGCGGGCGTCGAGGTCTACGGCGGTCCGCTGCTGAACTCGTGGCTCGACCGCGAGCTGCGCCTCGCCGGCCGGCTCGTGCTCGACGACGGCACCCAGCTGCTCACCGACTCCGGCCCGCTGCTGCGCTTGCCGCAGCTCGCGATCCACCTCGACCGCGAGGCCAACGAGCGCTTCGCCCTCGACAAGCAGGCGCACACGCAGCCGGTCTGGGGGCTGACCGCGACGTCGGGCGCACCCGCGTCGGCAGACCTGCTGGCCGAGCTGGCCGCATCCGCCACGACCGACGGCGGCGCCGTCGACCCCGGCCGCATCCGCGGCTTCGACATCGTGACCGCCGATGCGGCTCGCGGCCAGGTCTTCGGCAAGGGCGACGTCTTCTTCGCGAGCGGGCGCCTCGACGACCTCGCCAGCGTGCACGCGGGCGTCGTCGCCATGGCGACGGCCGCCGAGGGCTTCGACGGCGACCACATCCCGATGCTGGCCGTGTTCGACCACGAGGAGATCGGCTCGGCCACCCGCTCGGGCGCCGCCGGCCCGTTCCTCGAGGACGTGCTCGAGCGCATCGGCCTCGCGCTCGGGGCCGATAGGGCAGAGCGGATGCGCGCGCTCGCGTCGTCGTGGTGCGTCTCGAGCGACGTCGGGCACTCCGTGCACCCGAACTTCGCGAGCAAGCACGACCCGGTCGTGCAGCCGGTGCTGGGGTCGGGCCCGATCCTGAAGATCAACGCGAACCAGCGCTATGCGACCGACGGCGCGGGCGCCGCCGCATGGCACGGATGGTGCGGTGCGGCCGGGGTCGCGAGCCAGGAGTTCGTGTCGAACAACACGGTGCCCTGCGGGTCGACGATCGGGCCGATCACGGCGACGCGGCTCGGCATCCGCACGGTCGACGTGGGGATCCCGATCCTCTCGATGCACTCGGCGCGCGAGCTCGCGGGCGTGAGCGACCTCTTCGACCTGACGCGGGTGGCGGAGGCGTTCTTCCGCGGCTGAGCGCGCCCGCCGGTCCGCGCCCGCAGGGCGCCCCCGCCGGCTGAGCCGGTCCGAGCCCGCAGGGCGCCCCCGCCGGCTGAGCCGGTCCGCGCCCGCAGGGCGCTGACCGCGTCGAAGCCCCTCAGTCGGCAGCCGGCCGCGCCAGCGCCAGCTCCCGTTCCGAGGGGCGCGGGACGCCCGCCCACCCCGCCTGCCCGATCCCCGCAGGGCCGCGCCCCACCGCATCCGCATCGCCGTCGATCCCGCCCTCGCCAGAGCGCAGCGCCCCCGCCCACGAGCGGCCGCCCCGCCACACGCGCGTCAGCGCGACGAGCGAGCTCGTCACCGTCGCCGTCACCTCGAACCCGGGGTCGAAGTCGCACAGATCGGTCTCGCCGTCGTGGCACACGAGCCACCACCGCGCGGCCCCCGTCTCGACATCGCTGAACCGCAGCGCCACCACCGTGCGGCTGCGCGGCCAGCGCTCGACGTCGACGGTGCGCCGCACATCCCACAGCAGCAGGTGCGGGTCGAGGTCGGCCTGGCCGAGGTCACCGATCCACCGCACGCCCCAGCCCGCGAGCGCCTCGACGATCGGCCGCAGCTCCACGCCCGAGGGCGACAGCCGGTAGGCCGTGTGGCTGCCGTCGACGCTCTTGCGCACGAGGCCGGCGCGCTCGAGCCGCTGCAGCCGCTTCGACAGCAGCGCCGGTGACATGTGCGGCACGCCCCGACGCAGGTCGTTGAAGCGCGTCGAGCCGGCGAGCAGCTCGCGCACCACCAGCAGGGTCCACCGCTCGTCGAGCAGCTCCATCGCCTTGGCGACGGGGCAGAACTGGCCGTATCCGCTCATGTTCGCCTCCACCGCCAGGTGTACGCCTGTCGAGCCCGCGAGGGAAGTACAGATCTTGAACTGCCGCCGGTGCAGATCGGTGACTGGATGCGCGGGGCGCGCGAGAGCACGCTCACAGCATCGACAGAAGGAGACACCATGAACACCATCGCTGCTGCGGTCACCACCGCCGCACCTGAGATCAAGGCGAAGCACGCCGCCATGTGGGCGCTC
Source organism: Agrococcus sp. Marseille-P2731 (assembly GCF_900117395.1). Lineage (GTDB taxonomy): Bacteria > Actinomycetota > Actinomycetes > Actinomycetales > Microbacteriaceae > Agrococcus. The sequence goes on from NZ_FPEG01000003.1 coordinate 638,322, forward strand.
GGCGACTACCCCGCCGTCGCCCGCGAGGTCATCCCGAACCTCGGCGCGCGGCTCGTCGAGGCGGTCGGCATCGCGGCGGGCGAGCGCGTGCTCGACATCGCCGCGGGCGACGGCAACGCCTCGCTGCCCGCCGCTGAGCGCGGCGCGAGCGTCGTGGCCAGCGACCTGACGCCCGAGCTGCTCGAGGCCGGGCGGGCACGGGCCGCGGATGCCTCGCTCGAGCTGACATGGGAGGCGGCGGATGCGGAGGCGCTGCCGTTCGCGGACGGCGAGTTCGACGTCGCCATCTCCTGCGTCGGGCTGATGTTCGCGCCGTTCCACGCTCCGGTCGCGTCCGAGCTGGTGCGCGTCGTGCGGCCGGGCGGCCGCATCGGGCTGATCGCCTGGACGCCCGAGGGCTTCATCGGCGAGATGTTCCGCATCATGAAGCCCTTCGCGCCGGCGCCGCCTGCGGGAGCCGAGCCTGCCGTGCTCTGGGGTTCTGAGGAGCACGTGCGCGGGCTGCTGGGCGAGCGCGTCGCGCTGTCGTTCGCGCGGGAGGTGGTCGAGGTGCGGCGCTTCGGCGACGGTGCCGCGTTCCGCGACTTCTTCAAGGCGAACTACGGACCGACGATCGCCGCCTACCGCGGCATCGCTGCCGAGCCCGGGCGCGTGGCCGAGCTCGATGCGGCGCTCGCCGACCTCGGCGACCGCAGGCTCGAGGGGCACGTGCTGCCCTTCGAGTACCTGCTGACGACAGGCCTCGTGCTCTGACCGCGAAGTGGGGCGACATCGGCACTTGACACCACTTTGTGCGGAAGTTAATTTACTCCTGAACAAAGTAGGGAGAGCCGATGTCGTCTCGCACTGGCAACGACGCCAACCGCTCCGCGATCCTCGCGCACCTCGGTGCCGCTGGGCCGACGAGCCGGGCCGGGCTCTCCCGCGCGCTCGGCGTGAGCCCCGCCCTCGTGACCGCCCTCGTGCGCGGCCTGGTCGCCGACGGCCTCGTCGCCGAGGGCGACCACGACCGCACGCTGCCCGGCCGCCCGGCGAAGCTCCTCAGCCTCGTGGGCACCTCCGGCGTCGTGATCGGCGCCAAGCTCGTCGCCGACCACGTCGCCATCGTCGAGGCCGGGGTCGACGGCACGGTGGTGCGCTCGGCGATCGAGCCGTGGCAGGCCTCGGCGCCGACCGCGATCAGCGAGCTCGTGCAGCTGCTGCAGGCGTTCATCGGCCGCGGCAGCGAGCGCCGGCTGCTCGGCGTCGGCGTCGGCGTGCCCGGCCAGGTGGCAGGCCGCGAGCGCGGCACCGTCACCTGGCCCGCAGTGGGATGGCACGGCACCGACCTGGGCGAGTCGCTCTCCGCGAGCCTCGAGATCCCCGTCATCGTCGACAACAACGTGAACGCGCTCGCGCTCGCCGAGCGACTCTTCGGCCACGGCCGCCGCTTCGAGGACTTCCTCACCATCACGATCGGCACCGGCATCGGCTGCGCGATCGTGCTCGGCGGGTCGGTGCAGCGCGGCGCCACCGGGGCCGCGGGCGAGATCGGCCACTTCCCGGTCGACGACGGCGTCGATGCGCGGATGTGCGAGTGCGGCAACCGGGGCTGCCTCGAGTCGGTCATCGGGCAGGAGGCGCTCATCGCCACCGCCCGCTCGGAGGGCGCGCTCGGCCCCCGCCAGGGCATCGACGACCTCGTGCGTCGCGCCGACGACGGCGAGGAACCCGCGCAGCGCGTCTTCGGTGAGGCAGGCAGGACGCTCGGTCGCACCCTGGCCGGGCTCGTCAACGTCATCGACCCCCAGGCGGTCGTGCTCACCGGTGAGGGGATGCCTGGCTGGCGCCATTGGACGTTCGGCTTCGAGCCCGCCTTCCGCGGCGGCCTGCTGCCGCAGCGGCGCGAGCTGCGCGTCGAGATCGAGACGTGGCAGGAGGATCGGTGGGCGCAGGGCGCCGCCGCACTGGTGCTCGGCACCCCGTTCGAAGCCGACGCGGGAACCCAGAGCCGCCGGGTGCGCGCCCGCATGGCGGCCGCCCGCCCGACGGCGACGAGGGCCGCATCCGCCGACACCGCCCCGGCGCCATGACGACCACGCTCGACCCCGTTGCCGCCACACGCGCCCGCCCCGCCCGGCCGCCTCGTCGCGCAGGTCGCTCGCAACGGCGCACGACGCTGATCGCGCTGGCGTTCCTCGCTCCCAGCGCCATCCCGCTCGCGCTCTTCACGCTCTGGCCGATGCTCAACGCTGCGTGGATCAGCCTGCACGAGTGGAACCTGATCGGTGACATGCGGTTCGTCGGGTTCGAGAACTATGCCTCGCTGCTCACGGATCTCTCGACGTGGAACGTCGTGCTCCACACGCTCTACTACATCGTCGGCTACCTGCCGCTGGTCTACATCGGCGGCCTCTGCATCGCGCTCGCACTGAACACGCGCCTCCGCGGCCGCACGTTCTTCCGCGGGATCTACTTCCTGCCCGTCGTCACCAGCTGGATCGCGGTCGCGCTCGTCTGGCGCTGGCTCCTCAACCCGTCGAACGGCATCGTCAACTCGGCGCTGGGGATGATCGGTGTCGAGGGCCCGGGCTGGTGGACCGACCCGATGTGGGCGATGCCGAGCGTCATCATCGCCTCGGCCTGGAAGGATCTCGGCTTCGTCATGGTGATCCTGCTGGCCGGCCTGCAGGCCATCCCGGAGGACGTGCTCGAGGCGGCCAAGGTCGACGGCGCTGGTCGGTGGCGCACGCTCTGGTCGGTGACGCTGCCGATGCTCAGCCCCTCCACCTTCTTCGTCGTGGTGATCTCGCTCATCAACGGCTTCCAGGTCTTCGACCAGGTCTATGCCATGGTCGGGCCATCGGCGGCCCCCGCAGCGGAGGTGGTCGTGCAGCGCATCTACAACCTGACCTTCCAGTACCAGCGCGCAGGCGAGGCATCCGCCCTGTCGTGGATCCTGTTCGCCGTGATCCTGGCGGTCACGCTGCTCCAGACGCGTGCGCAGCGGCGGTGGGTGCACTATGCCTGAGCTCCTGCGCACGCACGAAGTCGAGCGGGCGGCCACCCGCCGGCGGCGCCTGTCCCCCCGCGCGGTCGCGCTGTGGCTGCTCGTCGCGCTCGGCGCCGCCGCGATGCTCTTCCCCTTCGTGTGGACGGTCGTGACCTCCATCACGCCGGGCGCGAACCTCGGGCAGTCGCCGACCCTCTGGCCCCAGGACCCGAGCTTCGACGCCTATCGCACGCTCTTCGAGCGCGGCGGCTTCGGGCAGGCGATCGTGAACTCGATCGCGCTCGCCTCCGCCACCACGGTCATCCAGCTCATCACGAGCTCGACCGCCGCCTACGCCTTCAGCCGCCTGCCGTTCCGCGGCTCCGGCGCGGTCTTCGCCGTCTACCTCGCGACCATGATGATCCCCCTGCAGGTTCTGATCGTGCCGCTCTTCGCGCAGCTCAAGGTGCTGGGCCTCATCGACACCCTCGCCGGGGCGCTGCTGCCCTCGCTCGCGAGCGCGTTCGGCATCTTCCTGCTGCGGCAGGCGATCAACCAGGTGCCGAAGGAGCTCGACGAGGCAGCCACGATCGACGGCGCCGGCCACCTCCGCATCTTCGCGACGATCATCCTGCCCAACATCCGGGCCGCGCTCGCCACCTTCGCGATCTTCGCCTTCATGGGCAGCTGGAACTCGTTCCTCTGGCCGCTCGTCGTGCTGCGCAGCCGTGAGTCGCAGACGCTCCCCGTCGCGCTCGCCGGCCTGCAGGGCCAGTTCACGACGCAGTGGGATGTCGTGATGGCCGGCTCCATCGTCAGCATCGTCCCGATGCTCCTCATCTACCTGCTCGCCCAGCGCCACGTCGTGCAGGGCGTCGCCACCTCCGGGCTGAAGTAGCCCTCTCTCTTCGCCTTTGCCTGTCCCTCCCTCACCTCAACCCCAACCAGGAGAACTCCATGCGAACCAAGGCCACGGCCCTCGTCAGCATCGCGGCAGCGACGGCGCTGCTCGCGACCGGCTGCTCGTCGGCAGCCCCCGCACCGTCCGACGGGGCGTCATCCCCCGCCGAGCCGGTCACCATCACCTACTCGAACTTCATCTCGAACGCCGGCAACGAGGAGAACCTCACCGCCATCGTCGACGCCTTCGAAGCCGAGCACGAAGGTGTGACGGTCGAGGTGACGACGCTGCCCTACGACCAGTACGGGCAGGTGCTCGACACCGACCTCGCCGCCGGCACCGTCGCCGACGTCTTCGACCTCGAGTTCGCGAACTACGCGCGCTACCAGTCGCTCGGCGTGCTCGCGCCGCTGGCGGTCGACGACCCATCCGTCTACCGCCCATCGCTGCTGGAGTCGTACCAGACCGAGGGCGAGCAGTACGCGCTGCCCTCCTCCTTCAGCAACGTGGTGCTCTACTACAACGCCGACATGTTCGACGCGGCGGGCCTCGACTACCCGAGCGCCGACTGGACCTGGGAGGACGAGCAGGCCGCAGCAGAGGCGCTGACGGATGCCTCGGCAGGCGTCTGGGGCGACCACCAGCCGGTCTCGTTCCACGAGTTCTACAAGGTGCTCGCGCAGAACGGCGGGCAGTTCCTGAGCGAAGACGGCACCGCCGTCGCCTTCAACACCCCTGAGGGCATCGAGGCCGCCAGCTGGCTGATCGACAAGTCGGGCACCGTGATGCCGACGATCGAGCAGGGTCAGGGCACCGCCGACTTCGACACGAACCTCTTCCTCGAGGGCAAGCTCGCCATGATGCACTCGGGCATCTGGGTCTTCGGTGCACTCGCCGACGCGCCCTTCGCCTGGGACATCGCGGTCGAGCCGGGCAACGCGCAGCAGGCCAGCGCGACCTTCTCGAACGCGGTCGGCGTCTCGGCGGAGAGCGAGCACGTCGAAGCGGCGACCGCATTCGCGCAGTTCCTCACCTCCTCTGACGTGATGGTCGACACCAGGCTCTCGACCGGTTGGGAGCTGCCTCCGATCAGCGACGAGGCGGCGCTCGGTGCGTACCTCGAGCAGGAGTCGCCGGCGAACCGCCAGGCGGTGTTCGACAGCCTCGACCAGATCGCGCTGCCGCCGGTCGTCGCCGAGGGCCAGACCGAGATGCAGGACATCGTGACCGAGGAGCTCGTGGCCGCCCAGGCTGGCCAGCAGAGCGTCGAGGATGCGCTGTCGAACGCCGAGCGCCGCATCAACGAGGTCATCGGCTCATAGCCCGGGGCTGCTGGGCGGCGGCGCTCGTCGCCCCGCCCAGCAGCGCAGCCCCTCTTCCCGCCTCGACCTCCGCAGGCGTGCGCCGCTCGACCGCGGCCCCACGCCGCCACCACGAAAGGACCCCCGTGGCCGACCTCCACGAGCGCCCAGAGCTGCTGATCGCCCAGCTGCAGGACGTCACCGGCGCATACCCCGCGTCGCCGACGTTCTCGGCCTACCGCGGCTACAGCTGGTTCCGCGACGGCGCCTTCATCGCAGACGGCGCATCAGCGGCGGCGAGCGCCGCTGCCCGTCGCGCGAGTGGCGCGGGCGCTGCGTCGGCCGACGCGCTCGCCGACTCCGCCGACCGCTTCTTCTCCTGGTGCGCGCGCACGATCGGGGGTCTCGCCGCCGACATCGAGGCCATCGCGGCTGCGGCCGAGTCGGGAGAGCCGCTCCCCGATGCCGCCATGCCGCCCACCCGCTTCCGCTTCGACGGCACGCCCGGCGACGACGACTGGTGGGACTTCCAGCTCGATGGCTACGGCACGTGGCTGTGGGCGCTCGAGGCGCACGTCGCGCGACACGCACGCGACGCCGCTCCCTACGCATCCGCAGTCGTCAGCACCGTGCGGCTGCTCGTGAGCAGCTGGCATCGGCCCTGCTTCGACTGGTGGGAGGAGCACGACGAGCACCGGCACGTGTCGACGCTCGGTTGCGTCGGCGCGGGCCTGGAGGCAGCGGTGCGCCTCGGCGTCCTGCCGACCCAGCTGGCGAGTCAGGCGCGCGCTGCGGCGCAGGAGATCCGGGCGCTCGTGCTCGCCCAGGGAGTGCGCGACGGGCACCTCGTCAAGTGGCTGGGCAGCCGGGAGGTCGATGGCAGCCTGAGCGCGCTGATCGCGCCGCTCGGCTGGATCGAGCCGGGCTCCGAGCTCGCTCGGGCCACCCTCGACGCCGTGCATCGCGATCTCGAGGTCGATGGCGGCGTGCACCGCTTCGTGGACGACACGTTCTTCGGCGGGGGCCAGTGGCCCCTGCTGTCGTGCTTCCTGGGGCTGGCTGAGCTCGCCGCCGGAGACCGCGACGAGGCGGAGCGGCTGCTCGCCTGGGCCCGATCGACCGCGACCGAGGATGGCATGGTGCCGGAGCAGGTCGACCGACACCTGCTCGCGCCCGAGCGCGAGCAGGAGTGGATCGATCGGTGGGGCACCGTCGCGACGCCGCTGCTGTGGTCGCACGCGATGGTGGCGCGACTCGAGGCCGCGCTGGCCGCGCAGCCCGCGGAGGTCGATCGATGAGGCGCACGATCCGTCACCGGCCCTTCGGCACCGGGCACCCCTACGCGGTCGACACGGCCGCCCGCGAGCCCGCGATCCCCGTCGTCGGCGAGCCGCTGCGGCTGGGGGTGACGGCGAGCGACGGGATCATCGGCGTCGTCGCCGAGCTCGAGGCCGACGGCGTGGTGAGCCGCGTGCCGCTCGAGCGCGTCGTGCAGACATCTCGGGGCCGAGCGGTCGACGGCGGTCACCTCGCCGCTGCAGCCGCCAAGCAGCGCCGTGCCGCGGGCGGCTGGTCGGCGACCTTCACGCCTCAACCTGATCTGCAGCGGTACCGCTTCGTCGGGGAGGCGGCCGACGGCGAAGCGACGACGACGGGGTGGTTCGACGTGCGACCTGCGCGATGGCGCGCTGGTTCCCTCACGGAGATCGGTCGCTCGCGCATCGTCGATGGCTCGGTGCAGGTGCTCGACGACGGTGCCGCCATCCACCGCGTGCGCTTCCAGCTCGTGCTCGCTCCCGGCGAGCACGTCCTCGGCTTCGGCGAGCGCTTCGATCGCGTCGACCAGACGGGTCGCGCGCTCGACGTCATGGTGTTCGAGCAGTACAAGTCGCAGGGCGCCGAGGGCAAGACCTATCTCCCGATGCCGTTCGCGCACGTCGTCGGCGGCGACGGGTGGGGCTTCCACCTGCGCACGACGGCACGCTCCTGGTTCGACGTCGGCGGCACCGACGCATCCGTCATGTCGGTCGAGGTGGAGACCGAGCTGCCGAGCGGTGCGGCGAGCGCGCTCGAGATCGAGTGCTTCGACGGCACGCCCACCGAGGTGCTCGATCGCTTCCTCGAGAGCGTGGGCCGACCGGAGGAGCTGCCGGAGTGGGTGCTGGGCCTCTGGGCCAGCGGCAACGAGTGGAACACGCAGGCCGAGGTCGAGCGACAGGCGGCGCTGCATCGCGAGCACGGCATCCCGATCAGCGCCATGGTCATCGAGGCGTGGAGCGACGAGTCGACCTTCACGGCGTTCCGCGACGGGCGCTCCGCGGTGCGCGAGCACGGTCGGCCAGCCCGGCTCGCCGACTTCGCGTTCCCCGCCGAGGGCGCGTGGCCCGACCCGAAGGCGATGGTCGAGGGGCTCCGGGCCGACGGCGTGCGCACGATCCTCTGGCAGATCCCGCTCATGAAGATGCGTCCCCACCCGGTCGGCCAGGCGCGTGCCGACGCTGAGGCAGCGCGCGGCGCCGACGTCCTCATCCAGGAGCCCGGTGCTCGGGGTCTCGTGCCCTATCGAAACCGTGGCTGGTGGTTCCCGCTGTCGCTGATGCCCGATCTGAGCGATGAGCGCGCCGCGCGGTGGTGGACCGACCAGCGGCGATACCTCGTCGATGAGGTGGGCATCGATGGGTTCAAGACGGATGGCGGCGAGCACGCGTGGGGCCGGGAGCTGCGGTATCGCTCTGGCGCGACGGGCGTGCACGGCAATAACGCGTATCCGGTCGCCTACGCGAAGGCTTACGGCGACCTGCTGCGCTCGGCCGGCAAGGCGCCGGTGACCTTCTCGCGCGCCGGCTGGGCCGGCTCGCAGGCTCACGGCGCCGTGTGGGCAGGCGACGAGAACTCGACGTGGGAGGCGTTCCGCTGGTCGATGATCGCGGGGTTGAACGCCAGCGCCTGCGGATTCACCTATTGGGGCTGGGACATCGCCGGCTTCTCCGGCGACATCCCGACGGCCGAGCTGTACCTGCGGGCGATGGCCGTGAGCGCCTTCGTGCCGATCATGCAGTATCACTCGGAGTTCAACCATCACCGATCGCCCTCGCGCGATCGCACGCCATGGAACATCGCCGAGCGCACCGGGCACGATGAGGTGATCCCGCTGACGCGCGAGATCGTGGCGCTGCGGGAGCGACTGCGGCCCTACCTGGCGGATGCGGTGCGACAGTCGATCGCGACCGGTGCCCCGGTCATGCGGCCGATGTGGTTCTCGTGGCCGAGCCTCGTCGCGGAGGCGGAGCGCATCCAATGGCAGTGCGGCGACGACCTCATCGTCGCCCCCGTGCTCGAGCCGGGCGGCACGAGCGTCGAGGTGCGCGTGCCGGAGGACGGCTGGGTCGATGCGTGGAGCGGGCAGGCGGTGCCGGCAGGGCTGACGCAGCTGCATGCGCCCCTGGGGCGCACGCCCGTGCTGGTGCGAGCGGACGCCGAAGTACGAGACGCCTTCCTCGTCGACTAGGTAGACAACCAGACTAGATAGCCGTACGATCTAGTGCATGACGACAGAGGGATGGCCGAGCGACTGGCTGCGGGGCGTGCTGGAGGTGTGCGTGCTGCGGTCCGTCGCCGCTGCGCCGACCTACGGCTACGCGATCGCGGCTGATCTCGAGGCCGCGGGCCTCGGCTCGATCAAGGGCGGCACGCTCTACCCGCTGCTGACCCGCTTCGAGAAGGCCGGCGTCGTCGCGCCCGAGTGGCGCACCGGCGAATCGGGGCCCGCCCGCAAGTACTACTCGCTGACCGAGCGCGGGCAGAGCGAGCTCGCGGAGCTCACCGCCCGCTGGTCGGCCTTCTCACACGTCGTCACGACCCATCTCGGCGAGCCCCTCGACGCCGAGCTGACCACCACCTCGCGAAAGGCGACCTCATGACCACGCACGACAACCTCGTCGACTCCTCCTGGCAGGAAGCCTTCATCGTCGAGCTGCGGCTGCGCGACGTCGACGGCCGCACCATCGGCGATGCGCTCGCGCAGGTGCGATCGCACTGCGCCGAGAGCGGCCAGACGATGCGCGAGGCGTTCGGCGAGCCCGAGTCGTATGCGCGGAGCCTCGAGCTGCCCGCGCAGCCGAGCAGCGGCGTCGGCCTCGTGATCGCACGGAGCGCCATCGGCCTCGTCGCCATGTTCCTGACGCTCTGGAGCTTCACCGCGTGGCTCGACGGCGAGGGGTTCACGCTCACCATCGGTCGGATCGTCGCCCTCGCGCTGCTGACCGGCGCGGTGCTCCTCATCGCTCGCGGGCTCGGCTTCATCGTGCGGCACCCGTGGTGGTCGAGCCTCATCATGGGCGCGCTCGTGGCGGGCGTGGTGGTCGCCGAGGTCGTGCTCCCCCAGCAGCTGGTCGTGCTGCCCGCGCTGGTCACGGGCGCGGTCGGCGTCGCCGCGCTGCTCGCCACCTCCGTCTGGGAGGCGCGCTCCTCGGCCACCGATGACGACCCGGTCGTCGACCCGGTCTCGGATCAGGATGAGCACTCGGGCCGCGCTGGCCGCGTGCTGCTCGCGCTCACGCCCTGGGTGCTCCCGATCGCCACGGCCGCGGTGCTGCTGGGCGCCTGGCTGATGCACCAGCTCGTCTGAGCGGACCCGGCTTCGACACGCTCGGCGCCTGCGGCGCGGAGCGGCTCAGCCAGCGGCTCGACGGCTGAGCCGGTCTGCGCCCGCAGGGCGCAGACCGTGTCGAAGCCCCCGTCAGCCAGCGACCTCCTGCCGCCGCACGATCTCGGCGATCCAGATCGGCGCGAACGGCGAGGTGCAGTTCGGCGGCGTCGGGTAGTCCTTCAGCACCTCGAGTCGCTCGCCGATCGCGACCGCCCGTTCGCGCAGCTCGGGGTGCGAGATGCCGATCTGCGCGAGGCAGTGGTTCATCGCCCACTGCTTGCGCTCTGGCGCATCGACCAGCTCCGCCTCGATCTGATCGAGCAGCCCCACCAGGTCGAGGCCGGCCGGCGACTTCGCGACCCGGTCGATCGTCAGTGCCCAGCCGGCGCTCGCGACCACCGCATCCGCGTCGTCGAACCACCGCACGCGCAGCGCCTCGACGTGCGGCGACCTCTTGACGACGTAGCTCACGAGCCAGTCGTGCACCTTGGGCGCGCGAGCCTCCCGCAGCATCGCGTCGAGCTCATCGGCCGCGAAGGCCTTCGGCCGGCAGACGAGCAGCGCGAGCAGCCGCGCCGGCGTCTCGCCGGTCGCCCACAGCTCGAGCGCGAGCTCGTGATCGGTCTTGAGCCGCTTCGCGATCGCGCGCAGCTTCGACAGGTTGATGCCGTGGTCGTCGCCGTGCCGCTCGTTGACCTCGCGCATGCGCGGATCCTCGAGCGCTGCGAGCTCTGCCTGCAGCGCCGCCACCGTCTCGGTCATCGTGGCCTCCTCGCCGTGGTGACGCCAGCATACGAGCGGATGCGCATGCACGGCTCAGCCGGGTCGAGCAGAATCGAAGCATGAGCCTCTTCGACGACCGGCCTTGGCTGTCCTCCTACGCGGAGGGGGTGCCGCGCGACATCCCGGACGTCACCGAGACGCTCGTCGACATGATCGAGGGCTCGATCACAGAGCATCGCCGCGCCGTCGCGCTCGACTTCTTCGGCGAGACGCTGACCTATGCCGAGCTCGGCGAGGCGATCGAGCGCGCGGCCGGCGGTCTGCGCAAGCTCGGCGTGGAGGCTGGCGACCGCGTCGCCATCGTGCTGCCGAACTGCCCGCAGCACCTGATCGCCTTCTACGCCGTGCTCCGGCTCGGCGCGATCGTGGTCGAGCACAACCCGCTCTACACCGAGCGCGAGCTGCGCCACCAGTTCGAGGATCACGGCGCCACCGCGGCGATCGTGTGGGACAAGGTGGCGCCCGCCGTGCTCGACTTCCCGAGCGACCTCGGCGTCGCGCACGTCGTGTCGGTCGACGTCACCCGAGCGATGCCCTGGCGCACGCGCGCGGCGCTGCGCCTCCCGATCGCCAAGGCGCGCGAGTCGCGAGCAGCGCTGACGAGCGCCGAGCTGGCGCCGGGGGCGGTCGACTGGCCGCAGGTGGCCGAGGCCAAGCGCATCTCGCGCTCGCACCCGCGCCCGGCGGTCGACGACATCGCCGTGCTGCAGTACACGAGCGGCACCACCGGCCGGCCCAAGGGCGCGATCCTCACGCACCGCAACCTGCGCGCCAACGCCGCGCAGGGGCAGGCGTGGGTGCCCGGGCTGCAGCCCGGCCGCGAGGTCGTCTATGCCGTGCTGCCCATGTTCCACGCCTACGGCCTCACGCTGTGCGCGACGTTCGCCATGAGCATCGGCGCGCGCCTCGTGCTGTTCCCGAAGTTCGACCCGGCGCTTGTGCTGAAGGCCATGCGCTCGGCGCCCGCCACCTTCCTGCCCGCGGTGCCGCCGATCTACGAGCGGCTCGCGAAGGCCGCCGGCGAGCAGGAGGTGAGCCTGCGCAGCATCCGCTTCGCGATCTCTGGCGCGATGAGTTTGCCCGTCTCGACGGTCGAGCTGTGGGAGGAGGCATCCGGAGGGCTGCTCATCGAGGGCTACGGCATGACCGAGACCTCGCCCGTCGCGATCGGCAACCCGATGGGTCCGTCGCGGCGCCCTGGAGCCGTCGGCGTGCCCTTCCCAAGCACGCGGATGCGGGTGATCGACCCCGAGGATCCCACCGTCGACCGCGGTCCCGACGAGGAGGGCGAGCTGCTGCTGAGCGGACCGCAGGTGTTCTCCGGCTACTGGAACCGGCCGGAGGAGACGCGCGAGACCCTGCTCGACGGCGGCTGGCTGCGCACCGGCGACCTCGTGCGCGTCGACGCCGACGGCTTCGTCACGATCGTCGACCGCCGCAAGGAGCTCATCATCACGGGCGGCTTCAACGTTGCGCCCTCGGAGGTCGAGGAGGCGCTCGTCTCGCACCCCTCGGTCGCGGAGGCCGCGGTGGTGGGGCTGCCGAGCCCGAGCGGCGGCGAGACGGTGGTCGCCGCCGTCGTGCTGACGCCCGGCGCCGAGCCGGATCTCGAGGAGATCCGCGAGCACGCCAGGCTGCGGCTCACGGCATACAAGGTGCCTCGCGGCATCGAGGTGGTCGAGGATCTGCCTCGCTCGCTCATCGGCAAGGTGCTGCGGCGCGAGGTGCGCGAGCGCTTGCAGGCGGCGCAGTAGCGGCCGCGTCCGCCGCGGCCGCCGCCCGCCCTACTCCTCGAGCCCGAAGTTGCGCCCCCACCACTTCTGCGGCCGGATCACGAACGCGACGAACCCCTCGCGCTCGCCGTAGGGCTTGCCCTCGTACTTCTGCGAGAGCCGATCGACGATGACCATGCCCTCCTCGCCCTCGACGCGCTCGACGACCTCGCCCCGCACGGTCGCCATCACGTAGGGGTCGTCGGGCGAGGTGATCGAGAGCGCGACGCGCGGGTCGCGCGTGACGTTGCGATCCTTGCGCGAACCGGCGGTCGTGAAGAACACCAGCTGATCCTCGCCGTGTCGGTCGATCCAGAGCGGCACGACCTGCGGCGAGCCGTCGGGCTGCAGGGTCGCGAGGTGCGCGACCGCAGCCGTCGAGAAGTGGTGGGCGAGCTCGTCCCATGCCTGCATCGGATGCGTCCCTCTCGTTCGAGCGCGCGATGGTCGTCACAGCGCGCGGTCAGCGTATCCGGCACGGCCGAAGGGCAGCCCCGGCACCTGGCGGGCGGCTCAGCTGCGCTCTGACCTGCGAGCGTCGAGCGCGAACCGAGCCGTGTGCACCGCCCCGTCGACCTGGAAGTCGAAGAACAACCAGTAGCGGCCGGCGGTCGGGGCCTGTGCGTGGAACACGACGTCGGGGCCGCTCAGATCCCCGGCGGACGGCTCGGACCCCTCGGGGTGCACGTGCAGGTAGCCGAGGTCGCCCTCGCGGAGCGCCACGAGGTGGCCGAAGGCGCCCAGGTACGGCTCCAGCGAGCGCACCGCGCTTCCCTCGCGCTCGACGGTGATCGTCAGCGGTCCCGAGCCCCCGACGAGGAGATCTCCGGTGACGGTGACGTCGAAGCCCCCGGCTCGGCTGGTGGAGGAGGGGGCTCGATCGAGCCCAGGCTCGAGCATGCCCGGCACCTGCACGAGCCTGCTGAGCACCACCGATCCCGCATCGTTCGCGCCTTCGCCCGGCGCGAAGTCCACGAACACGCGGTATGCGCCCGCGGCAGACCACTGCCACGGCAGGCTCCACCACCCGGTCGCGCGATCGAGCACGGGGTGGACGTGCTGGAAGTGCTCGCCGTCCGTCCGCACCACGATCAGGTGCAGCTCCCGCTCATGGGCCTTCGCGAACGACCGCACCGGCCGCCCGACTGCATCCTCGATGCGGAAGCCGAGCTGCCCCGGGACGCCAGCAGCGGCCGGAGCCTCGACGACCGAGAGGCTGAACCCCCGATCGGCGACCGCGAGCCCGCCGACGGGCATCTCGTGACCGTGCCCCTCGTGCGATGACTCTGTGCTGGTCTCTGCGTGCTGCATGGTGCTCTCCACCCTCCTCGCTCGCCGCAGCGGGAGCGGCGGCGGTCGCCAGCATACCCCTAGGGGGTATGCGCGGCAAGAGCGCCGACCATGGCATCAGGGCTCGATGACGAGCTCCGCGATCCGCTCGCCCTCGAGCCGGAAGTGGAAGCGCAGGTCGGCCTCGCCTCCCGGGAAGTCACCCTGCAGATGCGCGTGGACGGTCCACCGCTGCGGGCCGTCAGCGACCTGCGCCGTGTAGGTCGTCGTGTAGGTGTACTCGCTGGCCGCCGTGAGCAACCACGTCCGGATCGCATCGCGGCCCAGATGCTCGATGCCTTCGTCTCGCACCCTGGCGTCCCCGGCGAAGCCGGTGTCCGGCAGTGCCGACCGCGAGGCCGGGTCGACCGCATCGAGATAGCGGAGGATCGCCGATGGGAGCTGGTCGCGGTCGAAGGGCTGGAGTGCGGTGCTCATGCGGAGCTCGCTTCCTGAAGTCGGTGTGGTCGGGTCGATGGGGGGCCTCTGCCCTCATCGTGGGGATTCCCCCAAGGGGAAGGTCAAGTGCCGCTCCGCGCCTAGGATCGTCGACGTGGCGACGCAAGCGAGCAGCCCCCTGGCGCGCGGCGCTGCCATGTCGCCTGAGCCGACGAGCTCGCTGATGACGATCGGCGACTTCTCGCGCGCGACGCAGCTGACGGCGAAGGCGCTGCGCTTCTATCACGGGGAGGGCCTCCTCACGCCCGCGTCCGTCGACGTCGACAGCGGCTACCGCCGCTACGCGGCGCACCAGGTGGCCGACGCGCAGCTCATCCGGTCGCTCAGGAGCCTCGACGTCTCCGTGGACGACATCCGCAAGGTCCTGACGGCGCCCGACGTCGCATCCCGGGCGCTGGTGCTGGCAGAGCACGCAGACCGGCTCGAGGCGCAGCTGCACCAGACCTCGGCATCGCTGCGCACGCTGCGCGGGATGCTGGAGCAGAGTGAGCCGCCCGTCGACATCTCCTCCCGCCGCCAACCCGCCGCTGCCGTGCTCGGCATCGAGCAGACCATCGAGCTGCGCGACCTCGGGTCGTGGTTCCGCGGGGCGGTCGCCGAGCTGCGGGCCGCCGTCGAGAGCGCCGACGCTCGGCAGGTCGGGCCGCTCGGTGGAGCGTGGTCGAACGCGCTGTTCCTCGAGGAGCGCGGCGCAGCCACCCTGTTCGCGCCGATCTCCGATGCCGGCGCCCCCTCGCTCGCTGGCAGGGTGCGCAGCTTCACGCTCCCTGCGGTCGAGCTCGCGGTGGCGACCAGCCGCGGAGCGGATGAGAGCGTCTCCGCGGTCTACGGAGCCCTGGGCGAGCACGTGGCTCGACATGCACTGAGCATCGACGCCCCGCTGCGCGAGGCATACCTGCAGGGCCTGCCCGGCTTCGACGAGGAGGCGGTGATCGAGATTGGGTGGCCGATCTTCCGCCTCAGCGGTTGAGGCGGCCACGCTGATGCTCGAGCATGACCACACGAGGAGGAGTCGATCACCATGGCCTGGAGCACGCGCGAGCTCGCCGACCTGACCGGCACGACCGTCAACACCGTGCGGCACTACCACCGGCTCGGGCTGCTCGAGCTGCCCGAGCGCAGCGTCAACGGCTACAAGCACTACGGCGTGCAGCACGTCGTGCGGCTGCTGCGCATCCGCCGCCTCGTCGACCTCGGCGTGCCGCTCATGCAGATCGCCGAGCTCAGCAGCGACGTCGAGCGCACGCCCGAGGCGCTGCTCGCGGTCGACGCGCAGCTCGCCGAGCAGATCGAGCGCCTGCAGCGGGCGCGCGACGACATCGCGGCGATCCTGGCCGGCAACGGCCCGGCCGACGCCCCGCGCGGATTCGAGGCGATCTCGGCGCAGCTCTCCGATGCCGACAGCTCGATGCTGCACCTCTACTCCCAGCTCTACGACGAGGATGTCGTGCGGGATCTGCGCGCGATGGTCGAGGCGGAGGCCGGCGACGCGGCGGAGGCGGAGTTCAACGCCCTCACGGCCGATGCTGACGACGCGACCAGGCAGCGCGTCGCCGAGGCGCTCGCGCCGGCCCTCGAGCAGCACATGCGCGACTTCCCCTGGGTGCTCGACCCGGTCTCGCGCTCGCAGCGAGACGCGCAGTCGACGGCCGAGACCTTCGTCGAGGCCGTCGTGCAGCTCTACAACGCGGCACAGCTCGATGCGCTGGGTCGTGCCGACGTCATCGCGCGAGCGCGCGTGCAGCAGGGCGACGGCGAGGCCGGCGGAGGTGCGGGCGAGGCGGGCGAAGTGGGCGAAGCAGCAGCGCCAGGGGCCGGCGACGCGCCCGACGCGACCCCGTCCTGACCGGCTGCGGCACCGCATCCGCCCACCGTGCTCACCGGGGCTTGACCCTGTGGTGGGAACACAGTGCCTACTGGGTTGAGCGCCGCTTCCGGCGCCTCGCACAACCCGAGGAGCACCCCCGTGAACCCGATCCAAGACCTGATCGCCGGCTTCCAGGAGCTCGTGGCCCAAGTGCCAGAGCTGCTGCAGCCCTTCATCGTCATGCTCGCCGGCATGATCCCCTTCATCGAGGGCGAGGGCGGCGCAGCGATCGGCATCATCGGCGGCATCCATCCGCTGATCGCCGCGATCGCAGCAGCTGTCGGCAACTTCCTCGCCGTGCTCGCGATCGTGCTGCTCACGTCGCGCACGCGAGATGCCGTCGTGGCGCGTCGCGACCGCGGCGCGACCGGTGACGACGGCACCGTGCTGACGCTCGAAGGCGACGAGGAAACCCAGCCGGCCGGGAGCGCGGGGCCTGCCAAGCCCGAGTCGAAGGGTCGACAGCGGTTCAACCGCTGGCTCGTGCGCTTCGGGGTGCCGGGGGCGAGCCTGCTCGGCCCGCTCGCGATCCCGACGCACTTCACCGCCGCGACGCTCGTCGCCTCCGGTGTCGCGCGCGGCTGGGTGCTGCTGTGGCAGGCGATCGCGATCGTGCTGTGGACGACCATCGTCACCGTGCCGCTCTGGCTCGTGATCTCGGCCGTCGCTGGCTGACGCGCTCGAGCGCAGCTCGACCGCATCCGCATCCTCACCCGCACCCGCACGTGCACGGCACCCGCCAGCGCACGCGCACCCGCACGTCCACGACATCCGCCCTGCTTGAGAGGAACCTCCATGAGCGACTCCGTCCACCCGAGCCAGCCATCGGGCCCTGCCCCCGGCGCCGAGCCCGACGCATCCGCCAGCCCCCAGCCGACGACCGGCGCGCCGACCCTCGCCGAAGACCTGATGCTGCTGCTCTTCCAGCCGCAGTCGGGCCTGCACTCCGGCACCGGCAGCATCGCCGGCGAGGGCACGCTGTTCTACGTGCTCGCCGGTGCGGTGCTGACCGATCTCGCGCTCGGCGGCCACGTCACGACCGACGAGTCGAGCCGCGCCGCCCGTGTCGAGGCGGTCGCCGACGACCCGCCGACCGACGCGCTGCTGCGCAAGGGCTGGGAGTACATCGCGCAGAGGCCGCGCGGCGTGCAGACCGTGCTCGCTGCGATCGGCCCGACCCTGCGCGCCCCGGTGCTCGAGCGGCTCGTCGAGCGCGGCGACATCGAGCGCGGGCAGCGCAAGTCGCTGGGGCTGTTCACGACGGATGTGCTCGAGGGCGACGGCGGCGAGCGTCGCGCTGCGCTGATGGCCGAGGTGCGCGGCGTGCTGGTCGACGGCGCCGAGCCGAGCCCGCGCATCGCGGCGCTCGGCGCCCTCCTGGCGGCGAGCGGCACGCTGCCGCAGTTCGACAGCGAGATCCCGTGGACGACGCCGGTGATCGAGCGCGCCGAGCGGCTCAAGCGCGGCGAGTGGGGCGCGGGTGCCGCGGCGCAGGCGGTCGCGCGCACGACGACGGCGATCGTCGTGAACAACGTGATCGTCGCCGCCGCAGTGCTGCCGCGCACGTAGCAGGCGTCGCCTGCGCCAGTCGCGTCGGGCTGCGGCCAGAGCCGCAGCCCGCGCGGCACAACGCTTCGGGGCGGTCAGCCCGCGCGGCTCAGTCCTTCTTGAAGTGCTTCCGGATGCGGTCGGCCTGCTCGGGCGTGAGGTGCCACTCCGTGCCGATCTCGTGGTCCTCGAACGGCCCGCCGCCATCGCTCGGGTTGCGCAGGAATCCGCGGATCTGCCTGCCCTTGCGGTCCATGCCCAGCTCGCGCGACAGCTCGACCGGCGTGATTGTCTCCATCCCCCGAGGCTACCCCGCGCGCGCGACGCTCAACCGGCGTGGCCGCAGCTCGACCGGATCATCCGGTCGCCGCACGCTCCTGCCGGTTGAGCGACAGGATCGCTCAACCGGGCAGCTGGCTGGGCAGCCGGCGACAGCACGCTCGCCGGCCCATCAGCCGGTTGGGAGCTCAGCCCTCCCCGCCCAGCTGCCCCGTCATCCGATCGCGCATCGACACCGACGCCGCGTTCAGCCCACGCAGCTCGACGGTCTTGCCGAGCCGCTCGTACTTCGTCTCGATCGCGTCGAGGGCGGCGACGGTGGAGGCATCCCAGATGTGCGAGCGCGACAGGTCGATCACGACGTGGTCGGGGTCGTGGACGTAGGAGAACTGCGTCGTCAGGTCGTTCGACGAGGCGAAGAACAGCTCGCCCTCCACGACGTAGTGCGCCTCCGCGCGCGCCGGCGCTCCTGCGTCGCCCGACGCATCCGTCACCGTGCGCGTCACGGACTGGAAGTGCGCCACCCTCCGCGCGAACAGCACCATCGCCACCAGCACGCCCACGATCACGCCGATCGCGAGGTTGTGCGTGATGACCACCACGACGACGGTCACGACCATGACGAGCGTCTCGGAGACGGGCATGCGCCGCAGGGTCGACGGGCGGATGCTGTGCCAGTCGAAGGTGCTGATGACCACCATGATCATCACCGCGACGAGCGCCGCCATGGGGATGAGCGCGACGACGTCGCCGAGCACGACGACGAGCAGCAGCACGAAGACGCCGGCGAGGAAGGTCGAGACGCGCGAGCGGGCGCCAGAGACCTTGACGTTGATCATGGTCTGGCCGATGACCGCGCATCCGCCCATGCCGCCGAAGACGCCCGAGAGCAGGTTGGCGACGCCCTGACCCCACGACTCGCGCGTCTTGTTCGAGCGGGTGTCGGTGATGTCGTCGACGAGCTTGGCGGTGAGCAGCGACTCCATCAGGCCGACGAGCGCCATGGCGAAGGCGGTCGGTCCGATGATGCCGAGAGTCTCGAGGGTGAGCGGCACCTGCGGGATGAACAGCTCGGGCAGCGCGCGCGGCAGCTCGCCCTGGTCGCCGACGTTCGGCACCGACCAGCCGAAGACGAGCACGGCGCCGGTCAGCAGCACGACGGCGATGAGCGGCGACGGCACCACCTTCTGCAGCCGCGGCAGGAGCACGATGACGGCGACGCCGACCACCACCAGCGGATAGACGAGCCACGGCACGCCGAAGAGGTGCGGCAGCTGCGCGATGAGCACCAGGATCGCGAGCGCGTTGACGAACCCGACCATGACGCTGCGCGGGATGAAGCGCATGAGCCGCGCGACCCCGAGCACCGCGAGCACGATCTGCAGCACGCCCGCGAGCAGCACGGTGGCGATGAAGTAGTCGAAGCCGTGGTCGCGCATGATCGGCGCGATCACGAGTGCGACGGCTCCGGTCGCGGCGGAGATCATGGCGGGGCGCCCGCCGACGAACGCGATCGTGACGGCCATGACGAAGCTCGAGAAGAGTCCGACGCGCGGATCGACGCCGGCGATGATCGAGAACGAGATCGCCTCGGGGATCAGCGCGAGCGCGACGACGAGGCCCGCGAGCGCCTCGCGGGTGAGCAGGCGGGGCGAGCGCAGCACGGTCACGACGGATGGGTTGTCGCGGTAGCGAGCGCGCTCGTTCGTCGGTGCAGTGGTTGCCATGGGGCTCCTCGGGTGAGGCTCGCGCGCAGATCGCCGCGTGGAGCGCAGAACCCTACTCTAACGTGAGGGTAGAGTTGGCGGCGACATGAGCGGTGAAGCAGCGAACCACGATCCGATGCAGGTCGATCCGAATGGCTCGACCATGCACATCGGCGAGCTCGCGGAGCGCACGGGGCTGTCGCTGCGGTCACTGCGCCACTGGGACGAGGTCGGCCTCGTGCGTGCCTCGGGTCGCACCGACGGAGGCTTCCGCCTCTACACGGCCGACGACGAGCAGCGCGTGCGCCTCATCATGCGCATGAAGCCGCTCGGCTTCACGCTCGACGAGATGGCAGAGCTCGCTCGCGCGCTGGACGTCTCCCCCACCGACCCGCTCGCCGGCATGCCGGCCGACCGCGCCGACTACTACCGCGCCGAGACGCGTGCCCGCCGCGAGAAGCTCGCGGGCCAGCTCGCGGCGGCCGATGACTTCCTGCGGCGGATCGACCCCAGGGGTGCGTGACCTCGCCCTCTTCTCTGGCCTCAGACGCCTCGCGGCAGTGGATGAGATCTCCTGTCCAATCGAAAGCCGAGCGCCTCGGAACGGTCAGTACCCGAACAGATGCGCGCTCACGATGTCGACTTCTCGACGCGGATCGCCGAAAAAGGCAGAGAGCCGCCGCACGACCGCGGCGTACGGTCGCTCACGGGGCGAACCGTCGGCGCGGAAGTTCACCTGAGGCACGACGAGAAACAGATGATGCGCGTTCTCTGCAAGGTGCGTCTTCCACACGTCTTTCAGGTCGTGGTTGTTGGTCGTGGTGCCCCCGCGCTCGACCTCAACAACAATGCCCCGACTGACGCCCAACGATGCGTAGAAGTCAGCGCGAGGCCGAAGCGTCAGCGCCGGTCCAACTAACACGTTGCTCTCCGGCGTGAACCCGCCCAGCTGCTCAAGGTGCTCTGCGATCAACGCCTGAATTGCCGAGCTCTGCGCCCCGTGTACATGGCCTTCCATCAGCCGCGCAGTGGCTCCCTCAAGGAAGCCCCGGAGAGAAGTCGCGATCCGGTCAACGTCCGCGAGTTCCGACCGCTCGTCGTCATTGACTTGGGTTCGCTCGAAGCGTTGGTAGAGAATCACGTCCGCAGCTTCCCAGCTCCCACATCAGAAACCAAAGTTCCCTCGGGTTGCGGTCGATCCGTCACGCGACGTCACATGCTCGCGCCCGCACCGCATCCGCGAGACACTGTCTGATAGCTCGTCGTCGGCGACGAGCTGCACCAGCCACCATGCAGGGCGTCGGCCGCGCCCGCCTTTGGAGCCCCCATGATCTCGATCGAGCACGTCAGCCGCCGCTTCGGCGACGGCCCAGACGCCGTCGTCGCCCTCGACGACGTCAGCATCGAGGTCGCCAAGGGGCAGATCTTCGGTGTCGTGGGGCAGTCGGGCGCCGGCAAGTCCACGCTGCTGCGCACCGTCAACGCACTCGAGCGGCCCGACAGCGGGCGCGTCACCGTGAACGGCGTCGAGGTCACCGCGCTCGAGGGCAAGGCGCTGCTCAAGGAGCGCCACAAGATCGGCATGGTCTTCCAGCACTTCAACCTGGTCGGCAACCGCACCGTGGCGCAGAACGTCGAGTTCGCGCTCGAGGCCGTCGGCACGCCCCGCCGCGAGCTGCGGCCCAAGGCGCTCGAGATGCTCGACTTCGTCGGGCTCGCGCACCGCGCCGACGACCGCCCCGGCCAGCTCTCCGGCGGCCAGCGCCAGCGCGTCGGCATCGCCCGCGCGCTCGCCTCCGGCCCCGACGTGCTGCTGAGCGACGAGGCCACGAGCGCCCTCGACCCCGAGACGACCCGCTCGATCCTCGAGCTCATCCAGCGCCTCAGCCGCGAGCTCGGCCTCACCGTGCTGCTCATCACCCACGAGATGGATGTCGTCAAGCGCATCTGCGACGCCGCCGCCCTCATGGAGCACGGCCGCGTCATCGAGCAGGGTGCCCTCGACGACCTCATCCGCACGCCCGGCAGCCGCGTCGCCGCCGAGCTCTTCCCGGTCGGCGAGGCCCACTACATCCCGAACCACCGCATCATCGACGTCACCTACACGGGCCTCAGCGCCGACCGCCCCGTCATCGCGCAGCTGAGCCGCGACTTCGGGCTCGACGTCTCGATCCTCGGCGCCGCGCTCGAGACGATCGGAGGCCGCCAGGCCGGCCGCACCCGCCTCGCCGTGCCCGGCGACGCATCCACCGCCCTCAGGGTCATCGACACCCTCACCGCGCAGGGCGTCACCGCCTGGGAGGTCAACGGACGCGAGGTGCACGCATGATCGACGTCAACTCCCCCGACTTCTGGTCAAACCTCTTCGACGTGCTCGCCGAGGGCACGTGGGAGACCATCTACATGGTGGCGATCGCCATGGCCATCACCTTCGTCGTCGGTCTGCCGCTCGGCATCATCCTGGTCGGCACGGAGCAGGGGCGGTTCCTCGAGGCGCCGCTCGGGCAGCGCTGGCTCGGCCGCGTCGTCAACGCCGTGCTCGGCTTCATCGTCAACCTCGGCCGCTCGGTGCCGTTCATCGTGCTGATGATCGCGCTCATCCCCGTCACGCGCTGGCTGCTCGGCTCGTTCATCGGCACCGGACCCGCGATCGTGCCGCTCACGCTCGTCGCCATCCCGTTCTTCGTGCGCGTCGTCGAGATCGCGGTGCGCGAGGTCGACCCGGGCCTGTTCGAGGCGGCCGACTCGCTCGGCGCCTCGCGCTGGCTGCTCGTGCGCCGCGTGCTGCTGCCGCAGGCGTGGCCGGCGATCCTGCTCGGCACCGCCACCACCATCACCTCGATCATCAACTTCTCGGCGATGGTCGGCGTGGTCGGCGGCGGCGGCCTCGGCAACGTCGCCCTCACCTACGGCATGCAGCGCTACAGCGTGCTGCACATCGTCTTCGTCGTCGTCATCCTCTTCGTGCTCGTGCAGGCCATCCAGTGGACGCTCACCTTCGCCGCCAAGCGGCTCGGTGCCGTGCCGAACAAGCGCGGCACGAAGCGTGCGGTGGCGGATGCGCAGGCCAACCTGGATGCGGATCTCACGACCACGCGGTCCACGACCGTGCCGCCGGGCACGCAGTGATCCAGGCCGCATGATGACGCGTCCTCGACACCGCTGACCGCGCCCGCGCTCGCACCGCCCCGCGCATCCGACCCCCACACCACCGAAGGAAGCACCATGACCAGCACTGCCAAGCGTCGCGTCGCGACCACCGTCGTCGCGGGCGTCGCCGCCCTGACCCTCGCCGCCTGCTCGTCGGGCGCGCCCGCCGCCGAGACGCCCGAGGACGGCTCGCTCGGCACGATCCGCGTCGGCGCGCTGCCCGTGCCGGCCGGCGACCTGCTGACCTGGGTCGACGAGAACCTGGCCGAGGAGGCCGGGCTCGACATCGAGTGGGTCGAGTTCACCGACTACAACACGCCGAACCCGGCGCTCACGGACGGCTCGACCGAGGCCAACCTCTTCCAGAACTCGACGTTCATGGAGACCTACAACTCGCAGGCCGGCGGCTCGCTCGTCTCGGCCGGCGAGGTCTACCTGCCGGCGGCCGCCTACTACTCCGAGTCGCTCACCTCGCTCGACGAGCTCGAGGACGGCGCCACGATCGCCATCCCGAACGACCCGACCAACGAGGGCCGCGCGCTCGAGATCCTCGCGGCCGAGGGCCTGATCGAGATCGCCGAGGGCACCACGAACCTCGACGGCATCACCTCGAACCCGCAGAGCTTCGAGTTCACCGAGGTCGAGAACGCCACGCTGCCGCTCGCGATCCCCGACAACGACGCCGTCTTCGTGACCGCATCGTTCGCGCTGCCCGCAGGGCTGACGAGCGACCAGGCGATCCTGATGGAGAGCAACGACTCCAACTACTTCAACATCCTGGCCACGACGCCCGAGCTCGAGAGCGACCCGCGCGTGACGGCGCTGTATGAGCTGCTGACGTCGGAGGAGACGCAGGAGTACATGCTGGAGACGTGGAGCGGACTGATCGTGCCGGTGGAGAACTGACGCACACCCAGGCATCACCGTCGAGGGCCTGCGCCCGAGCCCTCACCGGCTCGAGCGCAGGCCCTCGTCTGGCGCGCGCATCGACGGATGCGGCGGTGCGCGCGTGAGCGCCATCCGCCAGCTCGCGGCCTCGGTGCCGATCCGCACCGCGAGCAGCGGCACGCAGATCGCGATCCCGATCCTCGTCGTCGAGACGACGGGTGATGTGGCCCTCGGCGCAGCGCTCGTCGCCATCGCGCTGCTGCCGGGCATCGTCGCGGCGCCGCTCGTGGGCGCCGTGCTCGACCGCGCCCGGCGGCCGCGCGACTTCATGATGGCCGCGGCCGCGGGCACCGCGGTCGCCTTCGCCATGGCCGCCGCGCTCGATCCGCTGCCGGTCTGGCTGGTCGCCATCGCGCTGGCGATCAGCGGCCTGCTCACGCCCTTCGGCTTCGGCGGGCTCTCGAGCTTCGTCGCGCAGCCGGGCTCTGACGCCCGCCGCGCCTACGCCCTCGACGCCCTCAGCTACAACGTCAGCGGCGTGGCCGGCCCCGCCGCGGTCGCGGTGCTCGCCCCGACGCTCGGCCCGCGCACGGCGCTCGTCGCGATGGCCGCGGTCGCGCTGATCTCGCTCGTCGCCTACCCGCTGCTGGCGATGCCGCCGCGCGAGGGGGAGCGCACTGGCTTGCTGCGATCGATGGCGGCCGGCATCGTCGCGCTCACGACGATTCGCCGCCTCGCGGTCGTCACCACCTCCGGCACCCTCGCCGAGCTGGCCCGCGGCATCATGCCGATCGCCGCCATCGGCATCGCGCTCGCCACCACCGGCGACGCCACCTCCAGCGCCGTGATCGTGACCGCCTTCGCGATCGGTGCCCTGATCGGCGCGGCGATCGAGCCGCTGCGGCGCCAGGTGCTCTCGCCCCAGGCGACGATGCTCATCGGCTTCGCGCTCACGGGATTGGCGACCCTCGCGGCGGCCCTCGACCTCGGCTTCGCCTGGACGGCGGCGCTCGTCGGCCTCTCGGGCCTCTGCACGGCAGCGCCGACCGCGGCGATGCTGCTCCTGCGCCGCACCGAGAGCCCGGATGCGGTGGTCGCCCAGGTCTTCACCGTCGGCTCGGCGCTGCGCACTGCCGCGAGCGCCACCGGCACGGCGATCGCAGGCGCCCTCGCCGGCTTCGAGCCGCTGCTGCTGCTCGCGGGCTCGGGCATCGGCTGGCTCGTCGCCGCCGCGGCCATGCTTGCCTTCGGGCGGCCAGGGCGCTGACCTCGGCGCTGCAGGAACCCGGAAAGCTTCCGTCTCTCCGGTCCTCCGAGTGGATTATCCACGCGGAGGACCGGAGCGAGCGAATCTTTCCGGGAGCCCGCCGGGAAGCGGCGCAGCCGCAGCGCGACGAGGCGGCGCGACGTGCGCCCGCACCGTGACCGCCCGGCCCCCTCCCCACCAGGCGACCGGCCCGATGAGCCCGACCGCTCGGCGGCCGCGAACCCGGTCGACCTCCGCGCCATCCCGGGCGCGGCAGATCGGCCCTGTGCACGGGACCGCATCCGCCATACCGTCGCTGCCATGACGCCCGGCATTCGCACGGGCCTCGCCACGGCCATCCGAGCCCAGCGACAGGAGATCCGATGCTCGACACCACCCCGCAGACGCCCGAGGGCAAGGTGCTGTGGCACTTCGCGACCTCGCTCGACGGCTTCGTCGCAGGCCCAGACCACGAGATGGACTGGATGATCGGAACGAACCGCGACACGCTCATCGACGAGTACGTCGCGACCCTCGGCGCCGTGCTCGGCGGTCGCACCGGATGGGACATGGCTGCCGCGAGCGGCGCCCGCCCCTACGGCGACTGGGAGGGCCCGATCTTCGTGCTCACCCATCATCCCGAGGATGCGGAGCCGGCCGAGGGCGTCACGTTCCTGACGTGCGAGCCGGCCGAGGCGGTGCGCATCACGCGCGACGCGGCGGGCGGCAAGAACGTCGAGGTGCACTCCCCGACCGTCGGCCGGCAGCTGCTCGAGCTGGGCCTCATCGACGAGATCGACCTGCACATCTCGCCGGTGCTCCTCGGCGACGGCATCCGGCTCTACGACAAGCCGGGCTATGCGCCCGTGCACCTCGACCGCGTCGGCGACGACGGCTCGTCCTCCGAGGTGAACGTGCGCTATCGCCTGGCGTCGCGGGCCTGAGCAGCGCAGGGCTCGCCGTACGCCCTCGAGCGCCATAGGATCCCGTCAGATCGGTTCCGATGGAGGAGGCCGCCCATGACGCAACGCAAGCTCGAGCTGCCGGAGGTCGATCTGGTCTACGACGTCCACGGCCCGCTGCCGCCGGCGGGCGGTCTGCCGCCCCTCGTCATGATCGGCCAGCCGATGGATGCGAGCGGGTTCGACGCGCAGGTCAAGCTGTTCGAGGACCGCACGGTCGTGACCTACGACCCACGCGGGATCGGTCGCAGCACGCGCAAGGACGGCGGCGTGACGAACGAGCCCGAGACGCAGGCCGAGGACGTCCACGCGCTCATCGAGGCGCTCGGCGCCGGCGCCGTCGACCTGCTCGCGAGCAGCGGCGGCGCGGTCACTGCCCTCGCGCTCGTGACTGCGCATCCGCATGACGTGGCCACACTCGTCGCGCACGAGCCGCCGATCGACTGCGTGCTGCCGGATGCGGAGGCCGTGCAGCGGGCGCGCGCGTCCTACACGCAGGTCTATGAGGACGAGGGCTGGGGCGCCGGCATGGCCGCGTTCATCGCGATGACCTCGTGGGAGGGCGAGGTCACCGAGGAGCACCTGGCGCAGCCGTGGCCAGACCCCGCCGCGTTCGGCATGCCCACCGAGGACGACGGCGCGCGAGACGACCCGCTGCTCTCGAAGCGATCGTGGGCGGTGTGCCTCTACGAGCCGGACTTCGAGGC
This sequence comes from Agrococcus sp. Marseille-P2731, assembly GCF_900117395.1. Taxonomy (GTDB): domain Bacteria; phylum Actinomycetota; class Actinomycetes; order Actinomycetales; family Microbacteriaceae; genus Agrococcus. The sequence goes on from NZ_FPEG01000003.1 coordinate 664,839, forward strand.
GCTGCAGGCGTCGCCGACGCGGATCGTGGTCGCGGTCGGCGAGGAGTCGACGAAGGTCTACACCGGCCGCACCGCCATCGCGCTCGCGGAGCGCCTCGGCCAGCAGGTCACCGTCTTCCCGAGCCACCACGGCGGCTTCATGGGCGGCGAGTTCGGCTACGCGGGCCAGCCAGAGGCCTTCGCCGCGAAGCTGCGCGAGGTGCTCGCGCAGCGGTGAGGGACAGCTGACCGCGCAACCGCGGCGAGCCCGCGACTAGCGGATCTCGCGCCTCGCATACAGCCGAGCGGCGATGGCGACGCCGACCACGATGCCGATGACGCCGATCGCAGCGCAGGCGGCGACGATCCACTCCAGCGGCACGGCGAGGATCGCATCCGTGCTGACGTTGCCGGTGGCCTGCGCGACCCACGCCGCGGCGGCGATCACGAGCGCCGGCGCATAGACGATCAGCCGCCCTCTCGAGTAGCCCACGCGGAAGAGCACCGGCAGCTGCACCGCCATCGCGATGCCCACGAACGCGAACGCGCCCGCAGCGGCTACGATCAGCAGCTCAGGCGCCGGCTCGGTGCCCCGGACCGCCGTGATGCCGAGGGTCGCCGCGAGAGCGACGAGCGCTGCCGCCGCCCCGTAGATCAGGAGGGAGGCCGCTCGACCGACGACGATCGCGCGACGCGAGACCGGCAGCACGCCGTAGAGCGTGTCGAGGCGATCGCGCTCGTCGCCGAGGAACGGCACCGAGAGGACGAGCGAGGTGACGAAGGCGGATGCGACGATCGCCATCCCGGGGATGGGGAGCGCGACGCCGACCACGACGATGAGCGCGAGCGGCAGCAGCGTCTGCGTGCGGAAGCACCACGACAGCAGGTCGAGGCGGGTGAATGCGAGCGTCATGCTGCTGCCTCCTCGTGCGCAGAGAGATGGATGATGATGTCGTCGATGGTGGCCTCGTCGATGACGACCTCCGGCCCGAAGCCGGCCGAGTCGCTCGTGCGGATGAGCGCCGACCACCGGTCGCCGGTCTGCTCTGCGCCGAGGACGCCATCGGGGGCAGCGCCCGAGCCGCGCGCCATCGCGAACTCCTCCTTCGCATCCGGCAGCGGGCCCCGATGGGCGATCCGTCCGCCGACCAGCACGAACAGGTCGTCGGCGAGACCCTCGAGGTCGGCGGTGATGTGCGTGGAGAGCAGCGTCGAGTGCTGCGGGTCGATCATGAACTCCCTGATCACGTCGTTGATCTCGCGCCGTGATGCGGGGTCGAGGCCGCTCGAGGGCTCATCGAGGATGAGGAGCTCGGGTCGCTGCGCCAGCGCGGCGGCCAGGCTGAGCTTCACGCCCTGGCCGCGCGAGAGCTCGCCGACCCGCTGGTCGCGCGGCACCCCGAGGCGAGCGAGCAGCGCGCCGAACGCATCGTGATTCCACTGGGGGTAGAAGGGCGAGAGGCGACGGCCGATCGAGCGCACTCGCCAGTCGGCGGCCGCCGTGGGCAGATCGAGCACGACGCCGATGCGCGCGAGCGCCGCGCGCGCACCGGGCGCCTCGCCGAGCACGGCGATGCGGCCGCTGCTCGACGGCAGCAGCCCGAGGAGCGCCCGGATGATCGTCGTCTTGCCCGCGCCGTTCGGGCCGACGAGACCCACGACGGTGCCCCGCGGGATGGTGAACGTGATGTCGCGGACGTCGAACTGCGGTCGTGCGATGCGCAGATCGGTGACCTGGACCAGCTGGTCAGTCATGCTGCCTCCGTGCCTCGTTCCACGCCTCATCGAGGCGTCGGTGGATGTCGTCGATGGTCATGCGAGCCTCTCTCCCCGTCGTGCAGAGCGACTGCAGCGCTGCCGTGAACCGCTCGTCGAGCCCGCGAGCGGCGACCGAGGGGTCGACCTCGAGCACGACGAAGCCGCGCCCGTGCTCGTTCCTCACGAGCCCGGCGGCCACGAGGTCGTTGTACGCGCGAGTGACGGTGATGACGCTCACCCGCAGGTCTGCCGCGAGCTGCCGCAGCGACGGCAGCGTGGCTCCGGGCGCGACGGCGCCGGACAGGATCGCCGACGTCGCCTGCTGCTTGATCTGCTGATAGATCGGCTCAGCGCTGCTCGTCGAGATCACGATGCGCATCCGCTTCCCCTCACCCTGCCGTCATGCTCGGCACTGACCGATCACTGTACATGAACACCATAACAGTCGCACGTCGGAGGCGCAGGGTGCACGGGCGCGCCGGAGGATTCGGGCGTCAGCGGGCGCACGAGCGCACTATCCACCCGGAGCACCGCACAGAGCGGAATCCTCCGCGCATCCGCCCGCGCGCGGGGCGCTCAGCCCTGTTGACGCCGATGCACGACGAAGAGGGCCCGGCCCGTCGCGAGCGACGAGGCCGGGCCCTCAGCGTGGGCAGTGTCAGCGCCGCAGGAACTCCAGCAGCGCCGCGTTGAAGCCCTCGGCGTGGCTCAGGTTGCAGCCGTGCGGGGCTCCGGGCAGCAGCACGACCTCGCTGCCGGCGACCGCCGCGTGCGTGCGCGCGCCAGACCCCTCGAAGGGCACGATGCCGTCGGCGTCGCCGTGCAGCACGAGCGTCGGCACCGTGATCTGCGCGAGGTCGTCGGTGAAGTCGGTGAGGCCGAAGGACTGCATCGCCTCGAGCGCCGCGAGCTGATCGGACTGGTGGCACAGCGCTATCGAGCGCTGCCGCTCGGACTCGCTGACGAGCACCGTGCCGTCGGCGTTCGCCGAGTAGAAGTCCTTCGTGAACTGGTCGAAGAAGCCGTCGCGGTCAGCGGTCAGCTGCGCCGTCATCTCGGCCGCCTTGCTCGCGGTGAGCGGGCCGTCCGGATTGCCGGGCGTCTGCATCATGTGCGGCGGCACCGCTGCTGCGAACACGACGCTCCGCAGCCGCTCCTGGCCGTGCCGGGCGATGTAGCGCGCGACCTCGCCGCCACCCATCGAGAAGCCGACGAGCGTGACGTCGCGCAGGTCGAGCGCCTCGAGCAGGCCGGCGAGGTCGTCGGCGAGCGTGTCGTAGCCGTAGCCGGTCTTCGGCTTGTCGCTCTGCCCGAACCCGCGCCGGTCGTAGGCGATGGCGCGGTAGCCCCCGGCGGCGAGCGGGCCGAGCTGCGGCTCCCACGACGCGCCGGAGAGCGGCCAACCGTGGATCAGCACCACCGGGCGCCCCTCACCGCGCTCCTCGACGTGCACCTGCACGTCCTTCAGTCCCAGCATCCGCTTGTTGACGGCGATCTCAGTCATGCGTGCCTCCTCGATGATCACCGCCACGCTAATCCGCGCACCTGGCACCGCATCCGGCTGATGCCTAGCCCAGGCACAGCACCCCGGAGCGCGCTCCCAGGCTCAGCAGCGCCGGGCTCACGGCATGGTGTCGGCCGGCACGTCGTGCAGCTCGATCGTCTCCATCACGCTCAGCGCCTCCTGCACCGCAGGGGCATCCTCCAGGTAGGCGCGCGCCTCGTCGGCCGACTCGAGCACGACGGGCGAGGGCTGCTCGCCGTCGTGCAGCATCAGGAAGCCGCGCGCGCGATCCTCGTCGCTCGTCTGGAAGAGCAGCATCGGCGCCCCGTCGTCGCCGAGCATCCCGATGAACACGTAGGGGACGTAGCCGCCGCTCTCCGCGATCCACATCGCGATCGCCGTCACGTCGCCGTCGATCGTCCGCTCCTCGACGATCTCGAACTCGCCCGAGGCCGCGCTCTGCTGCACCGTCATGCCGTCGCGGTAGACCAGCTGCACGCCCGACTCGAGCGTGAAGCGCACGTCGTTGAACCAGCTCGCGCCCTCTGCCGGGTTCTCGGCGCTCGCATCCTCGACACCCGCGCCCGCGGGCAGCTGCACCGTCATGGTGCCCGTCTGCGTCTCGAACGAGGTGGCGGATGCGTCGGCACCCGCAGGCGCCTCACCCTCGTCGGTCGTCGGCGCGGGCTCGGTCGCGGCGGGCTCCGTCGCGGCCGGGTCGGTCGCGACGCCCGACTCGGCCGGCTCACCGGCGCCGCCACAGCCGGTCAGCACGAGCGCCGCGGTCGCGAGCGCCGCCAGCGCCGGAGCGACCCGACGCCGCGCTGAGGCGCGCGCGGCTGTGGCTGCGAACGATCGCGGGATGTCCGTGGGCAGGGTGGGCATGGCGCGACTCCTCGTGTGGGCAACAGGCCCGAGGACGCTACCGCACCCGCCCGGCAGGAGCCCATGCGCGCGCCGCGCTCCCCCGCCCGACGGAGGCGCACCGCGCATCCGCCCGCCTCGGGATGGAGGCGACCGCCGACGCCGCGCGCCTAGGCTCGACGCATGCCTGTGCGCCCCGCTCCTGACGCGAGGTCGACGCGCGCCGACACGCTGCTCGCGATCGCGCTCGCCTTCTCCGGCTGCATCATGGTCGCGCTCAGCACGAGCTTCCAGCCGCTGGAGGCGCCGATCTGGCAGCCGCTGCTCGCGGCGGCCCTGCTGCCGCTGCCGCTGGTGCTGCGGCGACGCTTCCCGCTCGCGGTCGCCGCCTGCCAGATCGCCATCTACATGGTGGCGGGCGAGCTCGGCGTGCTCGAGCTCTATGCCTCGCAGGTGGCGCTGTTCATGGGCTTCTACTCCATCGGCGCCTGGGATCCGAACCGCACGCGCGCGCACTGGGCCCGGGTCGCGATCGCGATCTTCATGGCCGGATGGCTCGCGACCTCCGCGGTGCGCGGGTTCCTCGACCCCGAGACGGGCGAGCGCGGCGTCTCGGCCTACTTCGGTCTGCTCATCATCCAGATCATCGTCAACATCGCCTACTTCGGCGCCGCCTGGGTCTTCGGCGACCGCGCCTGGTCGAGCGCCATCGAGCGCGAGCGCCTCGCCGCGGCGCACGACGAGATCGTGGCGCAGCAGGCGCAGCTGGCCGAGCAGGCGGTCTCGCTCGAGCGGCTGCGCATCGCTCGCGAGCTGCACGACGTGGTCGCGCACCACGTGTCGGCGATGGGCGTGCAGGCCGGGGCGGCCCGCCGCATGCTGGCCGTCGACGCAGACCGGGCGGCGGATGCGCTGCGGCACGTCGAGCAGTCGGCCCGCGACGCGATCGGCGAGCTGCGGGCGCTCGTGGTGACGCTGCGCGCCGACGACGACGGCACCGCGGCGACGCCCGACCTCGAGCGGCTGCCGGAGCTCGTCGAGCAGGCGCGCGCCGCCGGGCAGCGGATCTCCCTCGCCACGATCGGCGAGGCGCGGCGAGTGTCGCCGATGGTGGGGCTGACGGGCTTCCGCGTCGTGCAGGAGGCGCTCACGAACGCCCGCAAGCACGCCGGCCCCATCGCGCAGGTCGACGTGCGCGTGCGCTACCTGCCCGACGAGCTCGAGGTCGAGGTCGCCGACGACGGCCACGGCGGCGGGAGCGGCGAGCAGGGTGCAGGTGCCGGCGTGATGGGGATGCGCGAGCGCGTCTCCGCGCTCGGCGGCACGCTCGACGTGGGGCCGCGGTCGCGCGGCGGCTGGCTCGTGCGGGCGCGGGTGCCGGCGGTCAGCGCGAGCGCCGACGACTAGGGCCGGGCGGCGCGAGCCGGGAGCGGAGGACCACGTGGTGCCACAGCGGATCGAGCGTGACTGCGTCATCGCGGGTGGCGGGCCGGCCGGCATGGTCGCCGGCTACCTGCTCGCGCGCGCCGGCCTGCGCGTGACGGTGCTCGAGAAGCACGACGACTTCTTCCGCGACTTCCGCGGCGACACCATCCACCCCTCGACGATCGGGCTGCTGGGCGAGCTGGGCCTGCGCGAGCGCTTCCTGCAGCTGCCGCTCTCCCGCGTCCGGACGATGGATGCGGTGCTCGACGGGGAGCGCGTTACGATCGCGGACTTCGGCACGCTGCCGGCGCCCGATCGCTTCCTCGTCTTCGCGCCGCAGTGGGACTTCCTGCGCTTCCTCGCGGACGAGGGCGAGGCGCTGCCCGGCTTCGAGCTGCGGCTGGGAGCCCGCGCCGAGGGCCTGATCGTCGAGCGCGGCGCCGTGCGCGGCGTGCGCGTCTCGAGCGCCGACGGGGCCTTGGAGCTGCGTGCCCCGCTGACGATCGCGGCCGACGGGCGCGCATCCGCCCTGCGCACCGACGCGGGGCTGACCCCGAGAGAGCTCGGCGCTCCCATCGACGTGCTGTGGTTCCGCCTGCCGAAGCCCCAGGACCCGCCGCCGGTGACGCTCGGCTACCTCTCGGAGCGCGGCATGGTGCTCACCATCGAGCGCACCGACTCCTACCAAGCCGGGATGGTCATCCGGAAGGGCGCCTTCGAGCAGATCGAGCACGCGGGCCTCGACGCGTTCCGCCGCCGGGTCGCCGGCGCCGCGCCGCACCTGGGGTCGGTGGTCGACGCGCTCGTCGACTGGGAGCAGGTGAAGCTGCTGTCGGTGCAGCTGAACCGCCTCCCTCGCTGGCATCGCCCCGGCTTCATCGCCATCGGCGACGCCGCGCATGCGATGTCGCCGATGTTCGGCGTCGGGGTGAACTACGCGATCCAGGACGCGGTCGCCCTCGTCAACGCCGTCGCCGACGACCTCGCGGCCGGGGCCGTGCCGGAGTCGAGGCTCGCCGCCCTGCAGCGACGGCGGCAGCGCCCGGTGCAGGTCATGCAGCGCGTGCAGCGGATGGGTCACCGGGCGATCACGCGCACACCGCGGGACGGTCGGGTCGCGCCCCGCGCGCTCGTCGTCGGCCTTCGCGTGCTCTCGCCCATCGTGCGGCGGCTGGCGGCGAGGTTCGTCGGCATCGGACTGCTGCCCGAGCACGCCGACGTGCGACCCGCGGCCCAGCGTCGCCGCAGGCTCGGCGGGCCGGGGCGGGATCAGCGGCGCTGAGCGGAGCGATGCCGCTCAGCGCCGCTGCCTGCTCAGCAGCTCGTGTAGCGGAGGGTCGACGTGTAGATCGTCGGCGGGCCGCCCAGCACGAGCACCGACTCGGGCTTCGCGCGCACCAGCGCGGTGCGCACCTCTTCGGGCATGCAGTGGCGCGAGGTCAGCAGCATCGGAGCGTTCTGCGATCCGGCCACGGCGGCGCCGGCGAGCGCATCCGGGAAGTTCTGGCCGCTGACGACGTATGCCGTGCGCACGTCGCCGAAGTCGGCCGCGAGTCGCACCGAGGTCTCGAACCGGTTGCTGCCGCCGTAGCGCACGACCGTGGCTCCCGTGCTGGCGATGCCCGACGCGATGGGCGCGGAGACCGAGGAGCCGTTGCCGACCACGCCCGCCCAGCGCACGCCCAGCCGCTGCAGCGTCGCGCGCGTCGGCGCGTCGAAGCCGCGGCGGTTGTCCACGAGCAGCACCGGGCCGTCGCGGCGCGCGGCAGCAGGCCCCGCGGAGAGCGCGTCCGGGAACCGCAGACCGGTGGCGAAGAAGGCGGAGGAGGCCGAGCGGAAGGCGTACTCGGCGATCATGCGGCTGGTCTCGAATCGGTCCTTGCCTCCGAGGCGCAGCACCGGGTTCGCCGCCGACGTCTGCGCGTCGGGGCTCGCCGGGTCGGCAGCCGTCGCAGCGAGGGTCTCCTGCGACCGCGCCAACTCGCTGGCGGATGTCGGGGCTGAACCCGCCGTCGCCGTCGGAGACGGCTGGGGCGAGGCCGAGGCATCCGGCCCAGCGGGCGCGACTGCTTCCGCCGGGTCGACCTCGGCGGATGCGGTCGGCTCGGCGCTCTCGCTCGGCACCGGTTCGGCGGTGTCCGCAGGCGTCGGCTCCGCTGTCGCGCTGGGCGTCGGCTCCGTCGTGGCGGCGGGCTCGGACGGCTGCTCGGTCGTCTGCTCGACATCGGTCGACGCCGGCAGCTCGTCCACGGTCACCGTCGCACCGGCCAGCGGACCGCGGCTGCCCCAGAGCCCGCGCACGGCAGTCTCGACCGCGGCCGACACCGAGTTGGCATCGCCGACGATCACGACGCGCTGCGGCCGGAGCCGCACGATCTCGTCGAGCACGTGCTTCGGCAGCTCCGCGCGCGGCGTCAGCAGCACCGGGCCGCCCTGGTGCGCAGCCGCGGGCCCGGCGGAGAGCCCGTCGGGGAAGTTCTGGCCGCTCGCGAGGTAGACGACGGGCACCCCGGCGCCGAACTCGCTGCGCGAGACGGCGACAGCCGTGCGGTAGCGGTCGGTTCCGGAGATGCGCTTGGCGGTCGGCAGCTGCACCACCGTCTGGGTCGGGTCGCCGAACCAGTCGCTCCACATGCGCCAGGTGTTGCGGTTGCCGTAGGACGAGCAGCTGTTGCCGGTGCCGTAGAGGTTCGCGAGCGCCGCCGCGTTCGGGCGGTAGGGCGTGTAGTTGTAGAGGCCGGCGGTCGCGGCGTTGCGGATGGTGATGGAGCTGCGGCCGCAGGCCTGGTTCGGGTGCCACCACACCCAGTTCGTCACGCCCGCCCGGTGCGACCAGCGCTCGGGGTGGGCTGCGTAGCGCTGGAACTGCCGGGCGCCGTAGTACACCTGGTAGAAGAATCCGCCGACGCTCGAGTCGCAGGGGGCGGTGTCGGGGCAGCCGAAGCCGGTCGCCGCGGTGTACTGGCGGGTGCTCGGCGCGCGCGAGGTGACGAGCGACTGCTCCTTCTGCAGCAGCACGAGCAGGTAGCGCTGCGAGATGTTGCAGGCCTGGCCGACGCGGGCGATGATGCTCGCCGCCGACTCGCTCGATCGTCCGGCGAGGCCGGCGCAGTAGGCGTCGGCAGGCATCGTCGGCGTGCGCTGGGCGTAGGTGTCGAGGCAGCGGTACCCGGCCGCGCATCCGGGGTGCTTCGCGTCGATGAACGTCTGCACCTGCGTGGCGCTCATGGCGCGACCGTCGTAGAACTGCTGATCCGAGATCAGGTATCCCGGGTCGAAGTCCGCCGCGTTGGCCGCGGAGGCCTGGCCGTCGGAGCCGGTCGACGGGACCACGGTGAGCAGGGCGCCGACGAGCGCGGTGACGACCGCGGCGACGATGAGGCGAGGGCGCGAGCGCATGCTGCAACCTTTGGTTCAGGGTTAGGGCTACCCCAGGCTACGTGCAGCGCGCACCTATGGCGAGCATATGGAAAACATAACGGTGTGATGCTTGAGACCGGCCGGATTCGGGCCGCTCCCGGGCCCGTGGACCGCTGCCTCGCGCGAGTCCGCGGGTAGCGTGACACCGTGACGCGCATCCTCCTGGTGGACGACCAATCCCTCGTCCGGGCCGGCTTCGAGACGATCCTGACGAGCGAACCGGGCTTCGAGGTGGTCGGACAGGCCAAGGACGGCGCCGAGGGCGTCACGCTCGCCGCAGAGCTGCAGCCCGACGTGATCTGCATGGACGTGCAGATGCCCGTGATGGACGGCCTCGAGGCCACTCGCCGCATCACCGCGGGCTCGACGCATCCGGCCGTGCTCATGCTCACGACCTTCGACCGAGAGGACTTCCTGTTCGAGGCGCTCTCGGCCGGCGCCTCCGGCTTCCTGCTGAAGACCGCCGAGCCCGAGCACCTGATCGACGCGGTCCACGCGCTCGCACGCGGCGACGCACTGCTCTCACCAGAGGTCACGCGGCGCGTCATCGAGCGCTTCGCGGCGGCGCCGGCGGCCGCGCCGACCGCCGCCTCCGCTGGTGGTGCCGGCGGAGGCGAATCCGACGCAGCCGCACCTGGCGTCGACGCATCCGGCGTCGACGCATCCGGCACCGCGGTCTCGGCAGCCGTCGCGTCGGCGGCCGACGCGGCCCTCGCCCAGCTCACCGAGCGCGAGCGCGAGACGCTGCTGCTGCTCGCACGCGGCCGCTCGAACGCCGAGATCGCGAAGGAGCTCTTCGTGGGCGAGGCGACCGTCAAGACCCACGTGTCGAACGTGCTGCTGAAGCTCGGCATCCGCGACCGCATCCACGCCGTCATCTGGGCCTACGAGCGGGGCGTCGTCGCGCCGAACGGCTGACGGCGCGGCCCGCGTGCTCGCTAGGCTCGACCGCATGCGTGCTCGAACTGCTGCCATCGCCCTCTCCGCCGCCTCGATGCTGCTGCTCGCGGGATGCTCCGGGGGCTCGGACGCATACTGCGAGACCCTGCGGGAGCAGCCCGCCGGCAACTACGTCTTCAACCCCTACATCGGTTGGGGCTCGGGCCCGGCAGAGGTCGACAGCAGGCTCGCGGCGATGGATGCGGTGGGCGAGCCGCCGAGCGACATCGCCGACGAGTGGGAGGCCTGGCGCGCGCACCTGACCGCGATCAGCGAGGCCGAGACGGCCGGCGAGACGCCGACCGAGCTGATCGCAGCGGCTTCCTCCGGCGAGGCGGCAGACGCGGGCACCGCGCTCAGCGAGCACTACGTCGACGCCTGCCTCTAGGCGATCAGCCTGCCCGACACGGGCTGCGCGCTGCCGCGACCGGGCTGCTGAGGTCGGCGCTTCACTCGGGCTCGTGGGCCAGCAGGTCGCCGGGCTGGCACTCGAGCACGCGGCAGATCGCGTCGAGCGTCGAGAATCGCACCGCCTTCGCGCGGCCGCTCTTGAGCACGTGCAGATTGGCGGGCGTGATGCCGATCTGCTCGGCGAGCTCGGCGACGCTCAGCTTGCGCTTCGCGAGCTCGACGTCGAGGTTGAGCACGATCGGCATCAGACCACCTCGGCCATCTCGTGCTCGAGGTCGGTCGCCTTGGTGAGCAGCCCGCGCATCACCACGAGCAGCAGGCCGATGCCGGCGGCGCCGAAGAAGCCCATGATGAGGAAGATCGCCACGACCGGCGGCAGCGCGCTCGCGACCGCGAGGACGACCAGGGCGACTGCGAACAGGGCGGATGCGGCGAGCGCGCACGCGATCATGATGCCGACGAGGCCGAACGCGCGGGCGTCGAAGATGCGGTCGCGCGCGACCATCGAGAGCAGCCGCCACATCACGAGGAGCGCGACCTGCACGCAGAGGATGATCGCGATGCAGCCGATGATGCCCGGCCAGCGCAGTCCCGCGGCCTCGGGCATCTCGCGGACGGCCTCGGCGGCGAGCAGCGGCACGAAGAAGCCCTGCCCGGTCAGCGAGAGCAGCAGCGCGACGACGATGACGACCTTCGCGCCGATGATGGCAGCTCGTTGCATGGTGATCCCTATCGCTATTCGATACTGAAGTATCGAAGAACGATACCATGCGTTCGCACCTCGACCACGGCCCTCGCGGTGTGCGCACCACTCCCCGCTCCCGCTCCCCGCTCCCAGCCCCCAGCTCGCAGCTCGCTCCTCGCTAGCCGCGCACCGCTCCGCAGGTATGGGCGGAAGTGCTCCACAGCGCAGCTCCGGCGAGCACTTCGCCCCATCGCTGCCCCGGGCAGCGGATGAGCGGCGGCGCGGCAGGGGTTGACACGTCGCTCTCCAAGGCGCACGATGGGCTCACACCAGCGCGTAAGCAAGTGCTAACGCACGAGAGGGGTGCGGGATGCCGATCGCGACCGATCCGCTCAGCCGCATCTTCTTCGCGCTCGCCGATCCGACGCGACGCGCGATGCTCGGGCGCCTCGAGGCTGGCAGCGCGACCGTCGGCGAGCTGGCGGAGCCCTTCGCCATCAGCCGGCCCGCCGTCTCTCAGCACCTGCGGGTGCTCGACGACGCCGGCCTCATCGAGCGCACGCGCCAGGGCCAGTGGCGCTCCTGCGCACTGCGCCCCGAGGGCCTCGACGACGCCGAGCGCTGGGTCGCCGAGCACCGCGCCGCCTGGCAGCAGCGCTTCGACCGGCTCGACGAGACGCTCGCCGCCCTCACCGCGCGCCCTGGCGCATCCGATTCCGCCGCATCGGACCTTGCCGCATCCGACCACGACACATCCGACACCGACGCATCCGACACCGACGCATCCGACACCGACAGCACCGGCGCACCAGCCGGGCACGACACCGAGGAGCACCGATGAGCACGACCAAGCAGTTCACGATCACCCGGGCGTTCGACGCCCCGCGCGCAGCCCTGTGGCGCGCGTGGACCGACCCCGCCATCGCCGCGCAGTGGTGGCATCCGCACGAGGTCGTGACGCCGCCCGAGTCGGTCGAGATCGACCTGCGCGTCGGCGGCACCTACCGCTACCTGATGGTCGCCCCGGACGGCAGCGAGTACCCGACGGGCGGCGAGTACCTCGAGGTGCGCGAGCCCGAGCGGCTGCGGTTCTCGTGGGCCGACCCTGACGACGCCGTCGCCGACGCGATGCTCATCACGATCGACCTGCGCGAGCTGCCCGAGGACCGCTGCGAGATGACCTTCCACCTCGCCGGTGTCGACGAGGAGCGAGCGACCGAGGAGAGCATCCACACCGGCTGGAGCGAGGCCTTCGCCGAGCTCGACGCAGCGCTGGCCCGCGCATGATCACCGTCGAGCAGATCGTCTCGGCCGACGGCTTCGCGGCCGAGCCGGACGGCGGCATGCGCTTCGTCGCGGCGACGGCGCCACCTGACGACCTCACCGACGACGCGCAGCTGGCGATGCTCGAGTCGATCGACGCGATCGTGCTGGGCCGCCGCACGTACGAGATGTTCGCGAGCTACTGGCCGAGCGCCGACCCGAGCCGCGAGCGTGTTGCCGAGCCCATCGCGCGGCTCCCGAAGCTCGTCGTCTCCTCGACGCTCGAGCGCGCGCCCTGGGGCGACGGCGAGATCGAGGTCCTGCGCCCAGAGCCGAGCGCGGCGGATGCGGTCGCGAGCCTCGAGGGCAGGTTCGACTCGGTCATCGTCTGGGGGTCGCTGCGCCTCGCGAGCGCGCTGCTCGAGGCGGGCCTCGTCACGCGGCTGCGCCTGCGGATCTGCCCCGCGCTGATCGGCGAGGGCCTGCGCTTCACGCCCCCGAGCCTCGACCAGCGCGTCATGCGGCTGACGTCGTCGACCGCCATGCCCTCCGGCCACGTCGTCACGGAGTACGAGCTGGCGTCGCCGCGCTGACGCTGCGCTCGGGCTCGCGCTCTCGCGCGCGCATCCGTGTGCACCGAGGTGCTGCCTGCCGCCACTCGCGGCCGCAGCAGCGTGCACACGGATGCCCCGGCCCCGGGCGGCGGGGGCAGGGCGAGGGCGGCGGCGTCAGTGCGACGGCGACGGCTCCAGCAGCAGCTCGTCGATCAGCGCCTCGACCCGGCGGCGGCGGCCGCCGCGGATGACGCGAGGGCGGCGGCGTCAGTGCGACGGCGACGGCTCGAGCAGCAGCTCGTCGATCAGCGCCTCGACCCGGCGGCGGATGTCGTCGCGGATGACGCGCACCGCCTCGACGCTCTGGCCGGCGGGGTCGTCGAGCTGCCCATCCTCGTAGCGCTTGCCGGGGAAGATCGGGCAGGCGTCGCCGCAGCCCATGGTGATCACCGCATCCGACGCCCGCACCGCGTCGACCGTGAGCAGCTTCGGCGCGTTCGTCGCGATGTCGATCCCCTCCTCGCGCATGGCCTCGACGGCCGCGGGGTTCAGGCTCTCCTTCGGCGCGGAGCCCGCGGAGCGCACGTCGATGCGATCGCCGGCGAGCGCCTGCAGGTAGCCGGCGGCCATCTGCGATCGGCCGGCGTTGTGCACGCACACGAACAGGACGGTGGGCTTGTGGTCGCTCATGGCATCTCTCTCGGAGTGGTCGGGGTCGTCAGGTGGGGAGGGCTGCGCGGGCCGACCCCGCGCGCGCAGGGCCGACCGCGTGCCCCTCAGCAGCAGCCCGGCGGGCAGCACTGCGCGTCGAGCTCGGGCGGGCAGCCCAGCTCGACGCAGATCGTGTTCGCGTCCATCGCTCCTCCTCCCCCATCATCCGATCGACGTCGATCGATCGATCGATCGATCGACATGAATATCGACAGCCGTCGATGGGATGAGTGTGCCGGGAAGCATCGACGCCTGTCAATATGCGTGGCATCATCGATCCGTGACCACCATCGAGCTGCTGCCGCTGCGCGACCTCCAGGCGTGCTGCTCGCCCATCACGGGCGAGGTCATGAGCGCCGAGAACGCCGCGAGCCTCGCGCGCACCCTGAAGGCGCTCGCCGACCCCGCGCGCCTGCGCCTGCTCTCGATGGTCGCGGCCCACGAAGACGCGGAGGCCTGCGTGTGCGACCTCACCGAGCCGCTCGGGCTCTCGCAGCCGACGGTCTCGCACCACATGAAGGTGCTCGTCGACGCCGGCTTCCTCACTCGCTCCAAGCGCGGCACCTGGGCCTACTACCGGCTCGTGCCCGACGCGCTCGAGCAGGTCTCCTCGCTGCTCACGAAGCCCTGACGCCCGGCCCATCCGGCCGCGGTCGTCGCATCAGCTCGACGCGCACCAGCGGCAGGAGGTGCTTCGCGAGCACCACCGTCGCGATCGCGTCGTCGAGCTCGACACCGAGGCTGACCACGTGCTCGTCGTCGATCGTGATCGCCGGCAGCTCCACGCCGTCGACGGTGACGGATGCGGCGACCGCGTCGCGCTCGGACGGCGGATCCACGAAGGAGTCGGGATCGAACAGCACCGGATGCCGCTCCTCGCGGAAGGTGTTGGCGATCACGTTCCACATGTGCAGCGCGAGCCGCTCGGCCAGCGTCGAGTCGTCGGGCCCGAGCACGTGCGTCTGCACGGCCTCGTACGCGAGCGGGAACCGCATCCACCGCATCAGCTCGATGGCGTGAGGCGAGAACCGCGGCGACGGGTTCGCGAGCGCCGCCTCCTGGTCGGGCGAGAGCTCGACGTGGTTGCCCGGATCCTCGAGGTCGGCCGGGTTCCTGACCACGGCGTACATGATCGACGCGTTCGTCCAGTGGGTCGGCCCGCCGTCGATCGACGACGACGAGATCGTGTTCACAGCGATCTCGCGGATGCTCGGCTGCGGCACCAGGGTCACGAGCGGCACGGGGAACGTGGCCGCCACCTCGTCGATCGTCGGCAGATCGGGGATCGGCCCGTCGTCCTCATGGTCCTCGAAGAGCATGCCGCGAGCCTCGCACGCTGCGCCCTCCCCCGCCAGGGGGAGGCGCGATTCCCACCCGCAGGCGGAGGCGGCCAGACACTCGCGCTCCCTACCGTTGAGGCATGCTCTCCATCCATGCGATCAGTCGCTCCTTCAACGGGCACCAGGCGCTCAAGGACATCTCCTTCGAGGTGCACGACGGCCTGATGACCGGCTTCGTGGGCGCCAACGGTGCCGGCAAGACCACCGCCATGCGCATCCTCCTCGGCGTGCTCTCGCCCGACAGCGGCGAGGTGTGCATGGACGGCCGCCCCATCACCGCCGACGACCGCGCCCAGTTCGGCTACATGCCCGAGGAGCGCGGTCTCTACCCGAAGATGAAGGTGCACGAGCAGCTCGTCTACCTGGCCCGCCTGCACGGCGTGACGGCCCCCGCGGCCGCCAAGCGCGCGGACGACCTGCTCGAGCGCCTCGGCCTCGGGGAGCGCAAGGACGACACGCTCGAGTCGCTCAGCCTCGGCAACCAGCAGCGCGCGCAGATCGCCGCCGCGCTCGTGCACGATCCCTCGGCGCTCGTGCTCGACGAGCCCTTCTCGGGCCTCGACCCGATGGCCGTCGAGGTCACGCTCGACGTGCTGCGCGACGTGGCGCGCGCCGGCGCCCCGGTGCTCTTCTCCAGCCACCAGCTCGACGTCGTCGAGCGCCTGTGCGACTCGCTCGTCATCCTCGCCCACGGCGAGGTGCGCGCCGCCGGCACCCGCGCCGAGATCCGCGCCGCCCACACGCGCCCCGAGTGGGTGCTCGAGACCGACGACGCGGGCTTCGTGCGCGCGATCCCCGGCATCGAGGTGATCGAGTTCGACGGCGGCCACGTGCGCTTCGCCGCCGACAGCACCGACGCCGCCGACCGCGTGCTCCGCGACGCGATCGAGCGCGGCACCGTGCGCAGCTTCGCCCCCTCCATCCGCCCGCTGAACGAGATCTTCCAGGAGGTCGTCCGATGAGCGCCACCACCGCATCCGCCCCCGCTGACGGCGGTCACGCCAACCACCGCGGCCGCACCGGCTTCTGGCAGGCGACGGGCATCGTCGCCCAGCGCGAGATCCTCATCCGCGTGCGCTCGAAGTCGTTCATCATCTCGACCGCGATCATGCTCGCGCTGATCCTCGCGGGCGTGCTGTTCTCGTCGGTCGGCCCGCAGCTGTTCGACGAGGACACCACGGTCGCGACCATCGCGGCGCTCGCCCCCGCGCTGCAGGGGCTCGACGGCGTCGTCGTCGACACCCTCGGCTCTGCGGATGCGGTGCGGCAGGCCGTGCAGTCCGGCGCGGCCAGCGCGGGCGTGCTGCAGGGCACCGGGGCGAGCGGCCTGCTCGTCATCGGCGACCGCGAGACCCCCTCGGCGATCGTGCAGATGCTGAGCGTCACGCCCGAGGTCGAGCTGCTCGACCCGAACGCGCCCGACCCGCTGCTCACCTACTTCATCGGCATCGCCTTCGGCATCGTCTTCTTCTCGTCGGCCATCACCTTCGGCCAGACGATCGCGCAGTCGGTCGTCGAGGAGAAGCAGTCGCGCATCGTCGAGATCATGCTCGCGGCGATCCCCGCCCGCGCCATCCTCGCCGGCAAGGTGATCGGCAACTCGGTGCTCGCCTTCGGGCAGATCCTGATGATCGCCGCTGTCGTGCTGCTCGGCGGAGCCATCACCGGCTCGCAGCTGCTGCTCGACGGGCTCGGCATGCCGATCGTGTGGTTCGTGGTGCTCTTCACCGTCGGCTTCGTGATGCTCGCCTCGCTTTATGCTGCGGCGGCCGCGCTCGTGTCGCGCGCCGAGGATCTCGGCACGGCGACGAGCCCGCTGATGATGCTCGTGATGCTGCCCTACATCGCGGTGATCATCTTCAACAACAACCCGGTGGCGCTGCAGATCATGTCCTACGTGCCCTTCTCGGCGCCCGTGGCCGTGCCGATGCGCGTCTACCTGCAGTCGCAGGAGTGGTGGGAGCCGTACCTCTCGCTCGCGATCCTCATCGCGTTCACGGTCGCCGTCATCGCCTTCGCCGCGAGGATCTACGAGCGCTCGCTGCTGAAGACCGGCTCGATGGTGAAGTGGCGGGATGCGCTGAAGCAGTAGCGCTCGCACTCCCGCAGCGGCCCCCGGCACTCGCCCGGGGGCCGCTGCCGCGCGAGCCCTCGCACAACGCAAGCCCCGCGAGCGATCAGCGGGCCGGATCGCTCCCGTCGCGGGCGATCGCCGGGCGCGTGCGCTCGACGGCTTGCGTTGTGCGAGGAGTGAGGGCGCGAGGTCAGAGGCACGAGGTCAGGGGCACGCGGGCAGGGGCACGCGGGCAGGGGCACGCGGGTAGGGGCACGCGGGTGCTCGGTCAGGGGCGGGCGGCCTCGTAGCGCGCGAGCGCCTCCTGCCGCTCGGCGGCGTGGTCGACGATCGGCCCCGGGTAGCCGCCCTCGTAGCCATCGGCGGCCTTCCAGGGCTCATGGGCGGATGCGCCGGGCAGGTGCCGCAGCTCCGGCACCCATCGCCGCACGTAGGCGCCGTCGGGGTCGAACTTCTTGCCCTGCAGGATCGGGTTGAAGACCCGGAAGTACGGGGAGGCATCCGTGCCCGTGCCCGCCGTCCACTGCCAGCCGTGGTTGTTCGAGGCGAGATCGCCGTCGGCGAGCAGGTCGAGGAAGTGCCGGGCGCCGACGCCCCACCAGACGTGGAGATCCTTCGTCAGGAAGCTCGCGGTCAGCATGCGCAGGCGGTTGTGCATCCAGCCCTCGGCCTGCAGCTGCCGCATGCCCGCGTCGACCATCGGGAAGCCGGTGCGGCCCTCCTGCCAGGCGCGGAAGCGCTCGTCGGGCTCGTCGTAGGCCATCGTCACGAGCTGCTCGCTGTAGTCGTGCCACGCCGAGCGCGGCTGGTGCCACAGCACGTCGGCGTAGAACTCGCGCCAGGCGAGCTCGGTGC
Source organism: Agrococcus sp. Marseille-P2731 (assembly GCF_900117395.1). GTDB lineage: Bacteria > Actinomycetota > Actinomycetes > Actinomycetales > Microbacteriaceae > Agrococcus. Next base: position 682,621 of record NZ_FPEG01000003.1, read on the forward strand.
GGTAGCGCAGCATCGAGCGCTGCCCTGCCCCGCTGCGCGAGTGCGCGACGCGGTCGAGGTCGGCGAGCAGCGTGCGCGGGTGCACGGCACCGAGCTTGAGCGCGACCGACATGCGCGAGGTGTCGTCGAGGTCGGGGCGGTCGCGGTGCTCGTCGTAGTCATCGATCGGCCCGTCGAGGAACTCGGCCCAGCGCTCGAGCGCTGGCTCCTCGGCGGCCCAGTCGAGCGTCGCCGACACCTCGGGCACCGCCGGCAGCGCCTCGCTCTCGACCCCGCGCACCCACCGCGGCGAGGGCGCCTCGGCGGGCGCCCGCCAGCCGTGCTCGAGCCATGCCCGCGAGAAGGGCGTGAACACGCGGTAGTGCTCGCCATCGCCCTTCAGCACGCGCCCGGGCGAGACCGCGTAGGGGGTGCCGGTGGCCACGAGCGGCACGTCGAGCGCGCGCTCCACCGCCCGGTCGCGGCGGCGCCCGAGCGGCGTGGTCTCCCCGGAGACGTGCACGGCGCTCGCGCCCGCCTCGGTCACGAGCGCCGGGATCACCTCCTCCGGCCGACCCGAGCGCACGACGAGCGCACCATCGGTCGCCGCGTGCAGCGCGTGCAGCGCCGTGAAGAGCGCGGCCGTGCGCGCCGTGCCCGCGCGCTCGAAGGACGGGTCGAGCACGAACACCGGCAGCACCTCGCCCGCCTCGGCGGCCGCGACGAGCGCGGGGTGGTCGCGCACCCGCAGGTCGCGGCGGAACCAGACGATCTGCGCGGGCATGACGGCAGGCTACCCGCGCCGCATCGCGAATCGCTTGACACCGCATCGCTTGCATGGTTCATTAGTGGAGTAATGAACCAACGGAGCGAGATGCGCAGCTCGGTCCAGACCCCCAGGAGGCAGTCATGCTCGACGAGAGCAAGCCGCTCTTCCAAGCGGTTGCCGAACAGATCGAGGACGGGATCCTCGACGGCACCTACAGGGAAGACAGCCAGGTCCCCTCGACCAACGAGCTGGCCGCCTTCCTCCGCATCAACCCCGCAACCGCCGGCAAGGGCCTCGGGCTCCTCGTCGACGCGGATGTGCTCATCAAGAGGAGAGGGATCGGCATGTTCGTCGCTCCAGGCGCCCGCGAGGCACTTCGCCAGCGCCGCAAGTTCGCATTCCAGGACCAGTACATCGCACCGCTGCTCCGCGAGGCAGCACAGCTCGGCATCACCGCCGAGGAGCTCGCGGGCATGATCACGAAGGAGGCATCGCGATGAGCGCCGTCGTCACCACCGAGCTCACGAAGCGCTATCCAGAGGTGGCAGCGCTCTCGGGCGTCTCGATCCGCCTCGAGGAGCACCGCATCCACGGCCTCCTGGGCCGCAACGGCGCGGGCAAGACCACCCTCATGCAGCTGCTGACCGGCCAGGTCTTCGCGACCGGCGGCGAGATGCAGGTGCTGGGCGCGAGCCCGGTCGAGAACGTCGAGGTGCTCTCGCAGACGGCGTTCATCCAGGAGAGCCAGAAGTACCCCGACACCTTCCGTGCCATCGACGTGCTCCGCATCGCCGCGGGCGCCTACCCGAACTGGGACCAGGCGTACGCCGACCGGCTCGTCGAGCAGTACCGCCTGCCGGTCAAGCGCCTGATCAAGAAGCTCTCGCGCGGCCAGCTCTCGGCCATCGGCATCGTGATCGGCCTCGCCGCCCGCGCACCGCTCACCTTCTTCGACGAGCCCTACCTGGGGCTCGACGCGGTCGCTCGCCAGATGTTCTTCGACGACCTGCTCGCCGACTACACCGCGCATCCGCGCACCATCGTGCTCTCGACCCACCACATCGACGAGGTCGCGAACCTGCTCGAGCACATCGTGATCCTCGATCAGGGCAAGGTGCTGCTCGAGGCAGACACCGACGACCTGCACGACGCGGCCATCACGGTGTCGGGCAGGGCGACGACGGTGGATGCGTTCCTGTCGGGCCGCGAGGTCCTGGAGCGCAAGGTGCTCGGCACGCTGGCCACCGCCACCTTCGCCCCGCGAGACGGCGACGAGCTCGCCGCCCGCGAGGCCGGCCTGGACATCAGCCAGGTCTCCCTGCAGGCGCTGTTCGTGCACCTGACCACCGCCAACGCGGCCACGGCCGCTGACCGCGCCGACCGCGCGATCGTCTGAGAGGAGTCGTCATGCGCATCCGCAACGTCGTCCAGCTCCACACCGTCAACAAGATGCAGGCCTTCGGCTGGCCGCTGCTCATCATGTGCTTCTCGCTCGCCATCGTGCTCGCCATCGGCGCGCTCGTCGGCAACCTCGGCGGCCCCGAGGCACGCGAGGGCATGAACACGGGCATGCAGTACAACGGCGCGATCTTCGCCCTGCTCGGCCCGCTCATCGGCTTCGGATTCACCGCGATGGGGCAGTACTTCCCGCTCGCGCTGGGCCTCGGCCTCAGCCGCCGCGAGTTCGCGGCCGGCACCACGCTCGTCTTCCTCGGCAACGCCGTGTTCTACGCGGCCATCATCACGATCGGCAAGGTGATCGAGGTCGCCACCGGCGGCTTCGGGCTCTCGATCCGCTTCTTCGACGTCGTCTACACGGGGCTCGGCGAGTGGTGGCAGACGCTGCTGCAGACCTTCCTGCTCATCATCATGGTGATGCTGGTCGGCGCCGCGATCACCACCGCGTTCCACCGCTGGGGCCAGCCGTTCCTCTGGGTCTTCTGGAGCAGCCTCGCGGTCGTCGCCGTTGCCATCGGCGCCGGCTTCATGCTCTCGGAGGGCTTCCGCAGCACCGGCCTCGAGATCCTCGCGATGGGCTGGCTGCCCTGGATGGGCGTGACAGCGGCCCTCGCCCTGATCGGCGCCGCGGTGTGGCTCACGCTGGTGCGGCGGGCGCAGGCTCGCTGACATCGCCCGCCCGCAGCACGAGAGCCCGTCCCGCAGACGCGGGGCGGGCTCTCTGCTCTCGTCGGTCGGTCGGATGCGTCGGCTCAGCCGAGCGGGTCTGCCTGATCCGGGTGCTCGTCGCCGTCCGCGTCGTGCTGGCCCACGTCGATCGTGGCGGCGCCGGTGCCGTGCTCGGGCGACTCCGCCTGCTGCACGGGCGAGCCCTCGTGCGGCCCCCCGCCCCTCGCGCCCGAGGCGCCGAGGCCGTGGATGGGCGATTCTGCCTCCTGCACCGGCGAGCCCTCGCCGTCGATCGAGGCACCTAGGCCGTGCACGGGCGAGGCCGCGCCCTCGACGGGCGAGCCCCGACCCGCATCCGAGGGGCCGGTGCCGTCCGCCGGCGACGCAGCGCCGTCGTGGTCGTGGTCGTGGTCGTGCGCGTGGTCGTGCGTGTGGTCGTGCGCGTGATCGTGGTCGGTCGTCCCGTCGTGCTGCGAGTTCTCGTGGTGATCCATCTGCTGCTCCGTTCCGCTGGAAGCTGCGCCGGCTGGCGCCGCGGTCTCGACACGGGTTGCCCCGCACGTCGTCGTGCTGGTGGTGCTGCCGCCATTGTGCACCGCCCGCCTGAAGACCCGTACCCCGAGATCTGCGCCCCGCATCCGCCCGCCGCTCGCCGCCGCGCCCGCCACGTCTGCGAGGATCGTCACGTGCAGACGCTCCACGACTCCGACCGCCGCGGCTTCGCCTCCGACAACTACTCCGGGGTGCACCCCGAGGTGCTCGACGCCATCGTCGCCGCCAACGGCGGCCACCAGACCGCCTACGGTGCCGACGACTACACCGCCCACCTGCAGCGGGTCGTGCGCGGCCACTTCGGCGAGCAGGCCGCGGTGTTCCCGGTCTTCAACGGCACCGGCGCCAACGTCGTCGCGCTGCAGTCGCTGCTGCCCCGCTGGGGCGCGGTGATCGCCGCGAAGAGCGCGCACATCAACGTGGACGAGGGCGGTGCCCCCGAACGCGTCGGCGGCATGAAGCTGCTCACTGTCGACACCCCCGACGGCAAGCTGACGCCCGAGCTCGTCGAGCAGGAGGCGTGGGGCTGGGGCGACGAGCACCGAGCGCAGCCGCTCGCGGTCTCCATCACCCAATCCACCGAGCTCGGCACGCTCTACACCGCTGACGAGATCCGCGCGCTGGCCGACCACGCCCACGAGCGCGGCATGCTGCTGCACCTCGACGGCGCGCGGCTGTCGAACGCGGCGGTCGCGCTCGGGCAGCCCTTCCGGGCGTTCACGACGGATGCGGGGGTCGACATCCTCTCGCTCGGCGGCACGAAGAACGGCGCGATGGGCGCCGAGGCCGTCGTCGTGCTCTCGGCCAGGGCGGGCGAGGGCTTCGTCTATCTGCGCAAGCTCAACATGCAGCTCGCATCGAAGATGCGCTTCATCTCCGCGCAGCTGATCGCGCTCTTCGAGGGCGACCTGTGGGAGCGCAACGCTGCGCACGCGAACGCCATGGCGGCGCGCCTGCGCGCCGCCGTCGAGCAGCTGCCGGGGGTCGAGTTCGCCTACCCGACGCAGTCGAACGGCGTCTTCGCGCGCTTGCCGGAAGGTGTCGCAGACGCGGTGCGCGACGCGTTCTTCTTCTACGACTGGAACGCATCCGCCCGTGAGGTGCGATGGATGTGCACGTGGGACACGACCGAGGCAGACGTGGATGCGTTCGCGGCGGCCGTGCGGCAGGCCGTCGGCGCGTAGGCGGCGCGCACGAAGCAGGGGCCCCGGCGATCGCCGGGGCCCCTGCTCGCTGACGGATCAGATCAGTGCTTGGCCTGGTCCTGCACGCGCTGCTGCGCGTCCTGCGCATCCGACCTCACGTCGTCTGCGGCGCCCTGCGCCTCGCCCTTGATGTTCTGGCCGGCGGCGGTCGCCGTCTCCTTGAGCGACTGCGCGGCGTCCTGCGCGGGCTCCTTGAGGTGCTCGCCGGCCTCCTTGGCCACGTCCTTCGCCTCGTCGACGAGGGGCTGCGCGCTCTCCTTCACCTTGGCAGCGGCCTGCTTCTCCTGGTCGCTCGCGGGGATCAGCGAGGCGATGAGCGCGCCGACGCCGAAGGCGATCAGGCCCACCGCGAGCGGGTTGCCCTTCGCCTTGCGCGCGACGCTGTCGGTCGCGTGGTGCACGCTGTCGCCGACCTGGCCGACCGCCCCCTGCACGTTGTCGCCGACGCGGCCGATCGCTCCGGAGCCGTGGTTGTCGTCGCTGCCGAACAGCTTGTCCTTGACGTCGCCCAGCGCAGCCTTCGCGCGGGTCGTCTGGCGGTCGACCATGCTGCTGGGCGAGACCTTCTCGGCGAGCGCGTCGACGTCACCGCTCACCTCGGCTCGCGTGCGGTCGATGCGCGCGCGGATCTCCTCGGGTGTCTCGTTCATCGGTTCTCCTCCTTGGTGTGCAGTGCGTCAGGGATGTGCTTGACGGAGTCGACCGTCTTGGGCATCGGCTCGACCTTCGCGAGGGCCTTGCGACCCTGCAGGTAGAGGACGAGGGCGACGACGGCCCAGAGGACCGCGACCACGACGAAGCCCCAGGCGGTGTGGTCGAAGAGGTCGCCGAGGGCGAACGCGAGCGCGAACGACAGCAGCACGACGAAGAGGTGGCCTGCGTAGCCGGCGCCGCCGAGCATGCCGGCGCTCTTGCCCGCGCGCTTCGCCTGCTCCGTCGCCTCCGCCTTCGCGAGGGCGATCTCGTCGCGCATGAGCGTCGAGACGTCCTGCATCAGCTCGCCGACGATGTCGCCCACCGACTGCCCGGCCGCGCGGCGCTCCGCGTCGTTCGTGGCTGCGGCGACGGCCGGATCCACATGGGGCGCGTTGCTCCCGTAGGTGGGGATCTCGGAGCCGCTCACAGTCCGCGCTCCTCCGGGCGGGTACCGGTCGAGGGGCCGCCGGGCATGTCGCCGGGCACGGTGTCGCCCGTCCACGGCTCGTTGTCGCCTGCGGTCGGGACGCCCGAGCCGGCCGCGTAGCCGGTGCCGGGCACATCCGTCACGACGCCAGGCCCTGCGCCCGCACCGCCGACGGTGCCTGCAGAGCCGGTCGAGTAGCCGCCGGTGCCGGGGGTGCTGCTCGAGTAGCCATCCGTCGAGGAGCCGCCGGCCGCGTGGGCTCCGCCGCTGCTCGGGTAGCCGCTGCCACCGGTCGTGCTCGAGCTGCCGTGCTCATCCTTCGCGTCGGCGATGAGGCCGCGCGTCAGTCGGCCCACCAGCAGGCCTGCGACGCCGGCGATGGCGATGAAGGTGCCGGGGCGACGGCGGGCGAACGACTTGAGCTCGTCGAGCAGGTCTGCCGGCTCGCGGTCGTTCAGCCAGCCCGCTGCTGCCTCGACGCGGTCGCCGACCTGTGTGACGATCTGCTGCGCGATGCCGTCGCTGGCGCCCTCGCCCGAGGCCATCGAGCGGAGGTCGTCGCTCACGGTGCGCATGCCCTCGGCAGCGCGACGCTGCTGCGTCGACGCCTGCTCGCGGGCCTCCTGCATCGTGGTGTCGAGCAGCTGCTTGGCCTGGTGCTTCGCCTCTCCGGCGACGTTCTTGGCCTCGTCCTTGGCGGTGCCCGCGACGCGCTGGCCTGCGTCCTTGGCGGAGCTGCCGAGGTTCGCGGCCTCCTCCTTGGCGGTGTCCTTCACGCCCGAGGAGGAGCTGCTGCCGCTCGGACCGGTCGTGCCGGTGGAGAAGGGCTCGCCTGCGGCCGGCACGGTCGGAGCGGCGAACACCGCGTCTGCCTCCGGTGGCGTGCCGGTGGGCCGGGCGAGCGGGTCATTGGGCTGGTATGCGTCGGTCATGAGTCATCCAATCCTGTTGACGCGGGAGGATTCCCCCGCTGCCGCCGATGTTGTACCCCAATGCTGAGTGTGGCCTCCGAGGTCGCTTCGCGTCGGCGCCGAGCAGACCGTGCTGCGAGCGCCCACGCGGCGGCGACGAAGAGACTTGCCACTCGGGCAAGTCGCTCGTAGACTTGCCGACATGGAAAACGATGGCGCCGCATCCGCCCTCACCCCTGATGAAGCGCGCGAGGCGCTGCGCGACCTCGACAGCGATGGCGCCGCGCTCGCCGAGCGCGTGGTCACGCCGCCCTGGTACCACCCCGTCGTGGCGCTCTTCGTCGTGATCTTCGTGGTGTCGACGGCGATCCCCGGTCCAGCCTCGCTGATCGTGCTGGCCATCGCCGTCGTGGGCCTCGTGCTGGTCACGATCGCCTACCAGCGCCGCTACGGCGTCGCGACGAGCCGGCCGGCCGGGCCACGCAGCCGACGCATCCTCAGCGCGATGATCACCGTCATGGTGGTCTGCATGCTCAGCGGACTCGCCATCAAGTTCACGGAGGTGTCGCCGTGGTGGTCGCTCATCCCGGCAGTCGTGGCCGGGGCGCTCACCGTCGTGCTCGGCCGCGCCTACGACGCGCGGCTGCGCGGCGAGCTCGGTCAGAACGGCAGTGCGCCGGCATGAGCGCGAAGGTCGTGCCGGCCTTCAGCGAGGTGATCCACTCCCCCGTGCGGCTGCGCATCGCTGGCCTGCTGCGGCGTGTCGACGAGCTCGAGTTCGGGGTCGTGCGCGACACCCTCGGCATCGCCGACGCGAACCTGTCGAAGAACCTCAAGGTGCTGACGGATGCGGGGCTCGCCTCGGTGCGCAAGGAGCCGTCGCTGCAGCGCGCGGATGCTCGGCGGCTCACCTGGGTCTCGCTCACGCCGAGCGGCAGGGCCGCGCTCGAGGGGCACCTGGCTGCGCTCGCCGAGATCGCCGGCGGCGACTGATCGCGCGTGGGCGGCTGCTGGCATGCTGACTGCATGCAGCAGCAGATCGGCACACCAGGCGGCAGCGACGAGCGGCCCGCGGTGTTCTTCCGCGACGCGGCCGAGTTCCGCGCCTGGCTCGAGGCGCACCACGAGACCGCGACCGAGCTCTGGATGGGCCTCAACGCCAAGCACGTCTCGCCGCGCGGCCTCACGTGGGCCGAGGCGGTGCCAGAGGCGCTGTGCTTCGGCTGGATCGACTCGCTCTCGCAGAAGGTCGATGACGACGCGCGGCGCCAGCGCTGGACCCCGCGCAAGACGGGCTCGAACTGGTCTGCTGTCAACGTCGCGCACATCGCGCGGCTGACGGCAGAGGGGCGGATGCGCCCGGCCGGCATCGCGGCCTACGAGGCCCGCCGGGAGGACAGGACGGCCATCTACACCTACGAGACGAACCCCGAGTCGCTGCCGCCCGAGCTGCAGCGCCACGTCGACGCGAGCCCGGCCGCGGTGGCGTTCCTGGCGGAGGCGACCGCGAGCTATCGCCGCACCGCCATCGGCTGGGTGCTGGGCGCGAAGCGCGAGGAGACCCGCCAGCAGCGCGCGGAGCAGCTGGCCGTCGACTCGGCTGCCGGCCGCCTCATCCCGCCGCAGCGCTACGGCGCCACCCCCCGCTGGGTGGAGCGGGCCGCAGCCGCAGCCGCCGCCGCCGGCTGAGCCCGCCGGTCGAGCCCCGCCGGTCGAGGAGCGCGCCGGGCGCAGCCCGGCAAGCCCCCGCCGGTCGAGCCCCGCAGGTCGAGGAGCGCGCCGCGCGCAGCCCGGCACGCCCCCCGCAGGTCGAGGAGCGCGCCGCGCGCAGCCCGGCACGCCCCCCGCAGGTCGAGGAGCGCGCCGGGCGCAGCTCGGCACGCGTCACGAGACCAAGCCCCGCAAGACCCGCTACGCCCCCAGATACCGCGCCAGCTTCGCCAACGACGACCCCAGCCCCAGCTCGTGATCAGCCTGCGACACGCCCTCCGGCACCCCTGTCGCAGCGACCGTCACGCGCGTGCCCGCCTCGACGGGCTCCAGCACCCACGTCATCGTCATCTCGCCGCCGAAGCGCTCCTGACCCGAGTCGAACACCACGCGCTGCACGACGCGGCGCCCGGGCACGAGCTCCGCGAACGTCACCCGCGACACGTCGGTGTCCTCGCCCGTCTTGGCGTCGACCGGAGCTGCGAACCGCAGCTCCATCGTGAACCCGCCGCCCTCGTGCGCGCCAGCCCACTCGATGCGGCCGACAGCCCCCTCCGGCGGCAGCCACGCCTCCAGCGCGGCGGGGTCCAGCAGCGCCGCGTAGACCTGCCCGGCGGCGGCGGCCACCACGGTCGACGCGCGATCCACCCGCCCGACCTCGCGCGTCGACGGCCGGTTCGCTCGCGCCTCCGCGATCGCCCGCACCATCGCGGCGAGCGCCAGCCCGAGGTCGTCGAAGGTGAGCCCCTTGCCCTCGTGCGTGATGCCGGATGCGCGTGCCGGCGCATCCGCGTCGGTCTCGGCACCGACGGTGGCGGCGCCGCGCGTGCGCACGGCGGGCACGTGCACGAAGCCGCCCGGCACCGGCAGACCTGCGACGCGGTAGGCGATGTGGTTGCAGAGGAAGCGACCCGCGTCGTCGCTGACGTCGGCGGGCAGGCCGACCGCCAGAACCGCGGAGACCAGGGCGTCGACCTCGAAGCCGGATCCCCGACGCGCGGGGCCGGCGGGGTCGATCGCTGAGCCGAGCGGCTGGCCGCCGGTGTTGTCGGGGATCCACGCGAAGTCCTCGTTCACGCCCCAGCGCTCCGGCGTGATCGCGGCGCGGCCACCGGCCTCGCCCACCGCGAGCACCGCATCCGGAGCGTGCTGCTCGACGAGCGCCGCGAGCGAAGGGCCGGCTGCAGCGAACGAGACGGGCAGCTCGCCGGTGACCAGCTCGACCCCGGCCTGCGGGTCGGCGGCCCAGGCCGCCGCGAGTCGCCGCACCGCCTCGATGCTCGCGTTCTCGGGGTCGCCGCCGAAGGGCTCGAAGCCTGTCACGAGGATCTTCATGCGCTCCATCCTGCCGGGGCCGGCCGGGAGCGGCCTCACCGCGGCTGCCGCCCCAGCCAGCGGCTATCGCTCGCCGGCGCCGTGGCCGAGCTGCACGAGCACGGGCAGGTGGTCGGAGACCACCGGCCGCTCGACCGCGAGCTGCCTCGACGGCGGCAGCGCGGCCGCGTCGTCGACGATGCCGAGCGCGTGGTCGAGCTGCACGAGCGGACTCGGCATCGGATAGGTGGCGCCGCGAGCGAGCAGCGTGCTGCCGGCTCCTCCGACGGCGCGCACGAGCGCGCGCGGCAAGTTGAGATCGCCCAGCAGGATGCGCGGGCCGGGCAGCGTGCGCAGCCACGGCAGCACCTGCCGCAGCTGCCGAGCGTTGGCGCCCGGCACGAACGTGAGGTGCGCGCTCGCGACGGTGATCTGGCCGAGCGGCGCGTCGATCGTCGCCGCGATCGCCGCGCGCGGCTCGTCGTCGATCCAGTGCACGGAGCGCGACCGCACGTCGACGACAGGTGCGCGGAACGAGGACGCCGGCTCGAGCCGCAGCGTGTGCCAGCGCACGACCGGATGCCGCGAGAGCAGGGCGATGCCGTAGGCGTGCGGCGTCTGATCGAGGTCGGCGTCGTCGGCCGGCCGCCACGACCGCGCGGGGTCGCCGATGAGCGTCGGATGGAACCGCCAGGCGGTCGCGCCCATCGCCTCGGCGGCGAGCGCGGTGAGGTCGAGCGAGCCCGATCGCGGTTGGCCGCGGTCGACCTCCTGCAGCGCGAGCACGTCGGCGTCGAGCACCGCGATCGCCTGCGAGAGGGCGTCGGGGTCGACCAGCCCGTCGGCCCGCGCCACGCCGTGCTGCAGGTTCCAGGTCGCCAGGCGCATGGGTCAGTCGCCGGGCGAGCCGTCGGCGGGTCGCAGTGCCGCGAACACCACGTCGAGCAGTCGCAGGCGCTCGGCGAGCGGCATGCCGCGCGGCTCGCTCTCGCGGGTGACGGCGTTCAGCCCGGCGAAGGCCGCCCCGACCAGGGCCCGATGGCGCACGAGATCCTCGACCGCGGCGGGGCGGCCGCCCGCGGCCTGCGCGCGTGCCAGCAGCCGCTCGGTCACCTCCTGCTCGAGCTTGGAGAAGCGGTTCAGCAGGATCCCCGTCAGCACCGGCGCGCCCTCGGCGATGCGCTGCACCTTCGCGGCCCACTCACCCTCGGCCTGCGGGCTGCTCTGCGCGATGGCCTCGCGGATCACGACGCGCAGCGTCTCCCACGGCCGCTCGTCGAGCGGGCGCTCGTCGATCGCCTCCAGCACGGTGTGCGCCGTGCGATCGAAGTGCAGGAAGAGCACCTCGTCCTTGGTCGCGAAGTAGCGGAAGAACGTGCGCTGCGAGATGCCGACCGCCTCCGCCACGTCCTGCACGGTGGTCGACTCGTAGCCGCGCTCGAGGAACAGCCGCTCGGCCACCTCGGCGATCTCCCGCTGCACGGCACGCCGTGCGAGGTCGCGCGTCGGTGAACGGGTCATGAACGAAACGTACCAGGCAGACGAAAGCGGCGGTTCATGCATATACTGGCAGTCACTGACACGAACGGATGCTCGTGCCAGGCAGAAGAGGGAGAGTGCGATGACCACGGTCGAGCAGCGCGAAGCTGAGCAGGTCGACGATGCCGGGCAGCGGAGGCGGATCGCGGCACTGATCGGCACGCTCGTCGCCGGCGCGTTCGTGATGATCCTCAACGAGACGGTGATGGGCGTCGCCCTGCCGGCCGTGATGCAGGACTTCGGCGTCACCGCCGGCGCCGGCCAGTGGCTGACGACGATCTTCATGCTGACGATGGCGATCGTCATCCCGATGACCGGCTTCCTCCTGCAGCGCTTCTCGGCGCGCGCGATCTTCATCGCCGCGCTCGTGCTCTTCACCATCGGCACCGGCATCGCGGCGTTCGCACCCGCGTTCTGGGTGCTCCTCGTCGCCCGCGTGGCGCAGGCGGCCGGCACCGCGGTCATGATGCCGCTGCTCACCACGACCATCCTCAGCTCGGTGCCGCCCGAGCGCCGCGGCCGCATGATGGGCCTCATGGCGATCGTCATCTCGGTCGCGCCGGCGCTCGGCCCGCCGCTGTCGGGCTTCGTCATCACGCTCGCCGGCTGGCGCGCCGTCTTCCTCGTCGTCCTCCCGATCGCGGCGCTCGTGCTGTTCGTCGGCGCCGCGCTCATCCGCGGCGGCAGCGCACCCGGCGGCGGCCGCTTCGACCTCGTGAGCGTGCTGCTCTCGACCACCGCCTTCGGCGGCCTGCTCTTCGGGCTCGGCAGCATCGGCGAGGCGGCCGGCGGCCACGGCAGCAGCCTGCTGCCCGCCGTCGCCATCGCGGTCGGCGCGGTCGCGCTCGCCCTCTTCGTCTGGCGGCAGCTGCGCCTGCAGCGCAGCGACGCGGCGATGCTCGACCTGCGCACCTTCACCTACCGACCGTTCTGGATCGGCATCGTGCTGCTGCTCGTGGCGATGGCGTCGCTCTTCGGGGCGCTCATCCTGCTGCCGCTCTACCTGCAGAACGTGCGCGGCCTCACGCCGCTCGACACCGGCCTCGTCACGCTGCCCGGCGCGCTGCTGATGGGCATCGCGGCGCCGTTCATCGGCGCGCTCTTCGACCGGGTCGGGCCGCGCCCGCTCGTCATCCCGGGCGCCGTGGTCCTCAGTGCCGGCCTGCTCCTGCTCGCGCTCGTCAGCGACGCGACGCCGATCTGGGGCGTCGTGCTCGCCCACGTCACGCTGAGCGCGGGCCTCGCCCTCATGATGACGCCGCTGATGACGAGCGCGCTCGGCTCCCTGCCGCCACGGCTCTACTCGCACGGCAGCGCGATCACGAGCACGCTGCAGCAGTTCGCCGGCGCGCTCGGCACGGCGGTCTTCGTCACGATCATGTCGGTCGGCGCGGCGAACGCGGCCGACGCGGGACTCGACCCGATCGCGGCGCAGGGCCAGGGCATCCACCTCGCCTTCGTCGCCGGGGCGGTCGCTTCGCTGCTCGCGATCGTCATCGCGTGCTTCGTGCGCCGACCCGAGGAGCCGGCGGCGTCCGCCGACGCCGAGACGCAGGACCTCGTCCGCTAGGCCGCGAGCGCTCCTGCGCGAAGCGGTGCGGTGCGGATGCGCCGGTACGGCAGGATTGGCCCGTGACGATCGCAGGCCTCGATGTTGGCGGGACGAAGATCGCGGGCGTCGCGCTCGCCGCGCGCGGCGGGAGCGGCAGCGCGCCGCCCCCGTGGACCCTCGACGACGTGCTGGCGCGCAGCCACCGCACCCACAGCATCCACGGCCCCGAGTCGCTGGCCGACGCGGTCGAGGCCGCGGTGCGCGAGCTCGACGAGCAGCTCGCGGCAGCCGGACACCCGCCGGTCGAGTCGGTCGGCCTGGCGATCGCGGCGTGGATGACGCGCGACCGCGAGACCGTCATCTGGGCGGCGCACCTCGGCGTGCGCGACGCGCAGGTGCGGGCCATGCTCGAGCAGCGGCTCGGCATGCCGGTGACGATCGACAACGACGCCAACGGCTACCTCGTCGGCGAGGCGGCGATGGGCGCGGCGGCGGATGCGTCGTCGTCGATCCTGATCGCGCTCGGCACCGGCGTGGGTGGCGCGTACGTCGCCGACGGCCGACCGCTCATCGGCGCGAACGGCCTCGGCGCTGAGCTCGGCCACGTGACGGTGCTCGAGGCGGGGCCGCTGTGCTCGTGCAGCGCGCACGGCTGCCTCGAGGCCTTCGCGGGCGGCAACGCGCTGCGCCGCGAGGCGGCATCGGTGCCCGCAGCCGTGGCGCTCGCGCCGGACGGAGTGCCGACGGCTGCGCACCTCGCCGCCGCCGCCCGCGCGGGCGACGAGCGAGCGCTCGCGGCGATGGCGCATGCAGGATGGGCGGTCGCGGCGGGGCTGCGGCGGCTGCTGCCCGCCTTCGATCCCGAGGTGGTCGTGCTCGGCGGCACCGTCATGCTGGCGTGCGCCGACCTGCTGCTGCCGGTCATCGAGCGCGAGCTCGCCGAGCACGCGCCGCTGCAGGGCGTGCCGCAGCCGCGCCGCCTGGTGCTCGCGCAGCTGGGCGGCCACGCCGCGGCGATCGGCGCCGCCGTGCTCGCCGCGTCGCCGCGCTGAGGAGCGCCGCGCCCCACGCCCCACGCGCCACGTCCCCCCTGCCGCGCGGCGGCCTCTCAGAGTTGCAGCGAATGGTCGTCCCGCTGCCGCTCAGCCGACCGAACGCTGCAACTCTGAGGGGCCCGACGCCGCAGGGGCGGGAGGCGCCCGACACAGCGGCAGCGCCCCTCCGGCGGACCGGAGGGGCGCTGTGCAGTGCTTCGAGGGGTCAGCCCTGCGCGCGGCGCGGGGCGCGGCGCTGGCCGCCGCCCGAGCGACCGCTCGGCTGGCCGTCCTGCAGCGAGCCGCCACCGCCCGACGACCACGCGACCGACGAGCCGCCACGCGGCGAGCGAGCGCCGCCCTGGCCGCCGCGGCCGCCCTGACCGCCACGGCCGCCGGCCGCAGGTGCCTGCTGGCGCTGCTTCGTCTCGGGGCGACCCGAGCGATCCTTGCGGGGGCGCTCGGCGCGAGCCTCGCCGCCGCCGGCACCGTGGGCACCGGAGCCCGCGACTCCATCGCGCGACGCGCGCTTGCGGCGCGCGTTCGCACCCTGCGACGAGCCGCCACCGCGCTGCTGCGGCAGCTCGTTGCCCGAGCCCGGGCCGCCGGGGACCGGCGCCACGTGGGGCGCGTACGGCCCGACCAGCACGTCCACCGCATCCGACGAGGCCGTGACGATCTGCGCCGGCGCCTTGATGTCGGCCTTGCGCAGCAGCGCCATCGTGTCGCGGCGCTGCGAGGGCAGCATCACCGTCGCGACGTCACCGGCCGAGCCAGCGCGTGCCGTGCGGCCCGAGCGGTGCAGGTATGCCTTGTGCTCCATGGGCGGGTCGACGTGGACCACGAGCTGCACGTCGTCGACGTGCACGCCGCGGGCCGCGACATCCGTGGCCACGAGCACGCGGACGGTGCCGGCCGAGAACTCCGCCAGGTTGCGGTCGCGGGCGTTCTGCGACAGGTTGCCGTGCAGGTCGACGGCCGGGATGCCGGATGCGGTCAGGTGCTTCGCGAGCTTCTTCGCCTGGTGCTTGGTGCGGGTGAAGAGGATGCGACGGCCCTCGCCCGAGGCCAGGCGGCGCACGAGCAGGTTCTTGTCGGAGTCGGCGACCTCGAAGACGTGGTGCGTCATCGCGGCGACGGGCGAGTTCGCCTCGTCGACCGAGTGCATGACCTGGTTCGTGAGGAAGCGCTTGACGAGCTTGTCCACGCCGTTGTCGAGCGTGGCCGAGAACAGCAGGCGCTGGCCAGAGCTGGGCGTCTTGTCGAGGATCTTCGTGACGACCGGCAGGAAGCCGAGGTCGGCCATGTGGTCGGCCTCGTCGATGACGGTCATCTCGATCGCCTGCAGCGACGCGATGCCCTGGTTCATGAGGTCCTCGAGGCGGCCGGGGCACGCGACGACGATGTCGACGCCGTTGCGCAGCGCGGTCTCCTGCGGGCGCTGCGAGACGCCGCCGAAGATGGTGGTGACGGTGAGGCCTGCGGCCTTCGCGAGCGGCGCGATCTCGGTCGCGATCTGCGTGGCGAGCTCGCGCGTCGGTGCGAGCACCAGGCCGAGCGGCAGGCCCTTGCGGCGACCGCCGCCGGCGAGGTCGCCGGAGAGGCGGGCGACCAGCGGGATCGAGAAGGCGAGCGTCTTGCCGGAGCCCGTCTTGCCGCGGCCCAGCACGTCGCGTCCCGCGAGGGTGTCCGGGAGCGTGTCCGCCTGGATCGGGAACGGGCGCTCGCGGCCTGCGGCGCTCAGCGCGGCGACGAGCTTGGCGGGCACGCCGAGCTCGGCGAAGGTCGTGGTGACCTGAGGGGTGGTGGTGTCAGTCAAGGTTGCTCTTTCTGTGAGCGTGCGCGCGCATCCTGGTCCGCACACTCGTGCGGTCGGGCCCGTGCTGGACCCGGGATGGGTGGATGCGTCGACGCAGTTCGGCGAGCGCGGCGGTGGCCGCGATCGTTCGCCGTGGAAGGTTCATCGACACCCGAGGATCTCGGATGGAGAGAGGAGCGTTCAACGACGCAGGCGAGCTGGCAGCGATGCCCTGCTCGCGCAGTGCCTCCATCGTAGCAGGTGGGGTCTGACACCGGCAGGGCTCGGGGACGCTCGGGGCGCGGTCAGGCGGTCTCGTTAGCGTCGAGGGTGACGGAAGGACGACCTCCATGACGCACTCCCCGACTGCCGACGACACCATCCCCTTCGTGCTGCGCGGCTACGACTTCACCCGCTCGGTCTGGCGCCGCTCCCGCAGCGCCACGGCGCGCGCCATCCCCATGCGCCTGCTGCTCGACGACGGGCTGCTGGTGCGCGGCCGCGAGGGCGTCGAGCTGTTCTACGACGAGGCTCGGATGCGCCGGCACGGCGCGATGCCGGCGTTCGTCCAGGAGACGCTGTTCGGGCACGGCTCGGTGCACTCGCTCGACGGGGCCGAGCACAAGCACCGCAAGGCGACGTTCCTCGACGTCGCGTACGAGGACGAGCAGGTCGAGCGGCTGCTGCCGCACCTCGAGCGGGAGTGGCGCAGCGAGGTGGAGGCGTGGGCAGCCGGAGGCGAGCGCTCGGCCTACGACGCGGCGGTCGGCGCACTGGGCCGAGCGATCATGCGCTGGGCGGGCCTGCCGGGCACCGCGGCGGCGAAGACGCGCTGGGCGGCGAGGGAGGCGCAGATCGTCGACGGCTTCGGCGTGCCCTACTCGCCGGAGTTCGTGCTTGCCGTGCTCAACCGCCACTGGTGCGACCGGCACGCGAGGGAGCTGATCGCAGCGGTGCGGGCCGGCACCGTCGAGGCTGCGGAGGGCTCGGCGCTGCATGCCTGGGCCTGGCACCGCGGTCCGGACGGCGAGCTGCTGGAGCCAAAGCTCGCGGGCGTCGAGCTGCAGAACGTGCTGCGCCCGATGATCGCCGTCGCCCGCTTCGTCGCCTTCGCCGCGAAGGAGCTGCACGAGCGCCCCGAGTGGCGAGCGCGCATCGCCGCGGAGACCGCGGAGCGCGGCAGCCTGACGGAGGGGCCGCTCGCGGTCGCCTTCGCGCAGGAGCTGCGACGCACCGCGCCCTTCGTGCCGATGCTGCCCGCGGAGACGCTGACCGAGGTCGAGCTCGACGGCGAGCGGCTGCCGGCCGGGCACCGCGTGTTCCTCGACATCCAGGGCACGAACCACGATCAGGCGGCGTGGGATCGACCGCGCGAGTTCGACCCGGAGCGCTTCGTCGGCCGTGACGACTGGGAGTCGATCCCCGAGTTCATCCCGCACGGTGGCGGCCACCCCGCCACGGGTCACCGCTGCCCGGGCGAGAAGATCGCGATCGCCGGGCTCGCTGCGGCGGTCGCGGCGCTCAGCGACCCGCGGGTGCGGATCCTCGGCGAGGGCCTCGACGTCAACCGCCGGCGGCTGCCCACGAAGCCGGCCTCCGGCGGTCGCGTGCGCAGCGCATCCGACCCCTCGTCGTCGACCCAGTCCCAGGCGAAGTGCCCGTTCCACTGACGCTCGTGCGGTGAGATCGCCGTCGCCTGTGGACCGCTCCCTGGCCGGATCCTGCGGCCCCGGCTAGCCTGGGGCCAGACCAGGGGCGCCTGGCGGCGACCATCGCTGACCGACGACTCCGCGGCATGACGGACGAAGGAGCTCGCCATGGCACACACCGACGACCGGCCGGCGAGCGAGCGCGAGCCGCTCCACCAGCGCACGGCACCGGAGGCGGCGCCGATGGTCGTCGGGCGTGCGAGCGAGCGGCCGAGTAGGCGCCGCTCGACCCTCGGCATCGCGATGCTCGTCGCGGGCATCGCCGCCGTGGCTGTCGGCCTCATCGGGCTCGGCTCGCGCATGCTGCCGACCGCCCGCGCCGTGCGCGACACGACGCTCGACCCGATGGCGACCTTCTTCATGGGCACCGCGGGCTCGACGGGCGAGCTGGTGCTGGTCATCGTGCTCATCGCGCTGGTGCCGGTCGGCATCGTGCTCGGATGGCTCGGCTATCGGCGCCTGGTCGACGACGGCCCCTCGCTGGCGGCCATGCACCAGTCGAACTCTCCGAACGCGATCATCAACCTGGGCGGACCGGGCGGTTCGTACTAGCGGTCAGGACCGTGAGAAGACCGCGCCGCTGGCGATGTCGGCCTCGAGCGACTCGAGCGTGCGGCCCCGCGTCTCTGGCACCTGCGTCGCGATGAACGCGAGGGCGAGCGCACCGACACCGGCGAAGAGGAAGAAGGTGCCGGTGATGCCGACCCCTGCGACGAGCGAGGGGAAGGTGAGCGCGATGGTGCCGTTCGCGATCCAGTGCGCGAACACCGCGACGCCGATGCCGACCCCGCGCATGTGCAGCGGGAAGATCTCGGAGAGGTAGACCCAGGTCGCGACGTTGAGGAACGTCTGCATCGAACCGACGAAGGCGACGACGAGCACGAGGATCACCCAGGGGCGCAGCGGGTCGCCGGGCTGCAGCAGCAGCGAGGCGCCGCCGATCAGCAGGTGGCAGGCGGTCGTCAGCGAGAAGCCGGCGAGCAGCGTCGTCCGCCGATCGAGCCGATCCATGAGCCGCAGCGCGATCAGCCCGCCGATGACGGCGATGACGCCCGGTGCGATGTTGGCGATCAGCGCTGCGGTCTGCTCGAACCCGGCTTCGACCAGCACCGTGTTGCCGTAGTACATGATCGAGTTGATGCCGGTGAGCTGCTGCGCCACGCCCACGCCGATGCCGACCAGCAGGATGCGCACGAGCCAGCGGCTGCGCAGCACCGCTCGGAGACCGGTGCGCGATCCCGATCGCTCGTGCCGTCGCGTCGCGACCTGCGCGACCTCGCCGAGCTCGGCGATCGCGCGATCCTCGGCGCGCACGGTGCGCAGGACCGCGAGCGCCTCGTCGCGCCGGCCGCGCTCGGCGAGCCACCTGGGAGACTCGGGCATGCGCAGCATGCCGATGAACAGCGCGATCGCGGGCAGCGCGCAGACCGCGAACATGATGCGCCAGACGCCGTCGAGGTGCCCGAGCGCGATGCCGAGCACCGCGTTGACGATGAACGCCGCGAGCTGTCCCGCGACGATCGCGACCTCGTTGCGGCCGGAGATCGAGCCGCGGATCTCGTAGGGCGCGAGCTCTGAGAGGTACACCGGCACGACCGTCGACGCGCCGCCGACCGCGAGCCCGAGCAGGATGCGGCCGAGCACGAGCGCGGCGAAGCCGGGTGCGAGGACGATCACGAGCGTGCCGACGAAGAACACGACGGCCAGGGCGACGAGCAGCGTCCGGCGACCGAACGCATCCGACAGCCGGCCGCCGACGAGGGCGCCGAAGGCGGCGGCGAACACTAGCGAGCTCGTGACGATGCCCTCGGTGAGGGCGTCGAGGCCGAGCTCGGCGCTCATCGGCCGCAGCGCCCCGTTGATGACGCCGGTGTCGTAGCCGAACAGGAGCCCGCCGAAGCACGCGACGATCGAGATCACCCCGAGCCGCCGACGGTGGGGGCCTGGCGTGAGCGGCGGCAGCGCCGACGCGCGCGACAGCGTGTCGCCGGTCACGATCGAGCCGGCCTAGCGCCGCGTCGGCAGCGTGAGGATCTCGGCAGCGCCGTCGGTGATGGCGATGGTGTGCTCGGAGTGCGCCGTGCGCGAGCCGGTCGCGCTGCGGAGCGTCCAGCCGTCGGCGTCGGTGACGAGGACGTCGGTGTCCGCCCTCACCCAGGGCTCGATCGCGAGCAGCATGCCGGTGCGCAGCGGCACACCGCGGCCGGGCCGTCCGTCGTTGGGGATGTGCGGATCCTGGTGCATCGTGGTGCCGATGCCGTGGCCGCCGAAGTCGGTGTTGATCGCGTAGCCGGCGTCGCTGAGCACCGTGCCGATCGCGTGCGAGATGTCGCCGGTGCGACCGCCGGGCACCGCTGCGGCGATGCCGGCGGCGAGCGCGCGCTCGGTGATCTCGATGAGGGCGAGGCTCTCGGCGTCACCGTCGCCGCCGACGACGAAGCTGATGGCCGCGTCGGCGGCCACGCCGTCGAGCAGCACCGCGAGGTCGAGCGTCAGCAGGTCGCCGGCCGCGAGGCGGTGGTCGCGCGGCTTGGCGTGCAGCACCGCATCGTTGACGCCCGTGCAGATGTAGTGCCCGAAGGGGCCGTTGCCGAACGACGGCGCGTAGTCGACGTAGCACGACCGCGCACCGGCCTCCTCGATCATCGCCTTGGCCCAGCGGTCGATCTCGAGCAGGTTCGTGCCCGCGGCGACCCGGCCCTCCAGGGCGTGGAGGATGTCGCCGACGAGCGCGCCGGTCTTCCGGCCGCGGGCGACCTCGGCGGGGCTCAGGATCTCGATCATCCCTCCATCTTCCCGTCTCCGGCGGGGTCGAACGACCACGGCGCGGGCCGCTCTGCCCCCGCGGCACCCACCCACAGGCCCGTGCCATCGGGGGCGACGTCGACCGCGACCGTGTCGCCGTCGCGCACCTCGCCCGCCAGCAGCGCTCGCGCGAGCCGATCGTCGATCTCGCGCTGCATGAGCCTGCGCAGCGGCCGCGCGCCGTACATCGGGTCGTAGCCGCGCTCGCTGAGCCACTGCCTCGCCGCATCCGTGACCTCGACCGTGAGGCGCCGCTCGGCCAGGCGCCGGTCGAGCCCGCCGACCTGGATGCCGACGATCGAGCCGAGCTCCTCGGCGCTCAGCGCGTCGAAGATGACGATGTCGTCGAGCCGGTTGACGAACTCGGGCTTGAACGCCGCGCGCACCGCGCCCATCACCTGCTCGTGGGCCTGCGCCTGCGGCACCGTCGGGTCGGTGAGGAACGCCGAGCCGAGGTTGGAGGTGAGGATGAGGATGGTGTTGCGGAAGTCGACCGTGCGGCCCTGGCCGTCCGTGAGGCGCCCGTCGTCGAGCACCTGCAGCAGCAGGTCGAAGACCTCGGGGTGGGCCTTCTCGACCTCGTCCATGAGCACGACCGAGTAGGGGCGGCGGCGCACCGCCTCGGTCAGCTGCCCGCCCTGCTCGTAGCCGATGTAGCCGGGAGGGGCGCCGACCAGGCGGGCGACCGAGTGCTTCTCGCCGTACTCCGACATGTCGATGCGCACGAGCGCCTTCTCCTCGTCGAAGAGCAGCTCGGCGAGCGCCTTCGCGAGCTCGGTCTTGCCGACGCCCGTGGGCCCGAGGAAGAGGAACGATCCGGTGGGCTGATCGGGGTTCGAGACACCTGCGCGCGAGCGGCGGACGGCGTCGGCGACCGCCGAGACCGCCTGGCGCTGGCCGACGACGCGGTGCGCGAGCGCATCCTCGAGCGCGAGCAGCTTCTGCGTCTCGCCCTGCATGAGGCGGCCGACGGGGATCCCCGTCCAGGCGGCGACGACCGAGGCGATGTCGTCGCTCGAGACCTGGTCGCCGACCATGCGGGCGCCAGCCTCCGCAGCGCTCGCCTCGGCCTCGGCCACCTGCCGCTCGATCTGCGGGATCTCGCCGTAGAGCAGGCGGCTCGCACGCTCGAGGTCGCCGTCGCGCTGCGCGCGCTCTGCGCGGTTGCGCAGCTCGTCGAGCGACTCGCGCAGGCTGCCGATGCGGTTGAGGCTCGCGCGCTCGGTCTGCCAGCGGGCGTCGAGCTCCGCGAGCTCCGCCCGCTGCTGCTCGAGGCTCGCCTCGAGGGCGGCGAGGCGCTCCTTCGAGGCCTCGTCGCGCTCGCGCTTGAGCGCGAGCCGCTCGATCTCCATCCGGTCGACGGTGCGGCGCAGCTGGTCGATCTCGGTCGGAGCCGAGTCGATCTCCATGCGCAGGCGGCTCGCGGCCTCGTCGATGAGGTCGATCGCCTTGTCGGGCAGCTGCCGGGCGGTGATGTAGCGGTTCGAGAGGGATGCGGCTGCGACCAGCGCGCTGTCGGCGATCGTCACCTTGTGGTGGGCCTCGTACCGCTCCTTGAGCCCGCGCAGGATCGCCACGGTGTCCTCGACGCTCGGCTCGCCCACGTAGACCTGCTGGAAGCGGCGCTCCATCGCCGCATCCTTCTCGATGAACTCGCGGTACTCGTCGAGCGTCGTCGCGCCGATGAGGCGCAGCTCGCCGCGGGCGAGCATGGGCTTCAGCATGTTCGAGGCGCCCTGGCTGCCCTCTGCGGCGCCCGCGCCCATGATGATGTGCAGCTCGTCGATGAAGGTGACGACCTGCCCATCGGCCTTGGCGATCTCGGAGAGCACGTTCTTCATGCGCTCCTCGAAGTCGCCGCGGTACTTGCTGCCGGCGATCATCGCGTTGACGTCGAGCGAGACGAGTCGCTTGCCCTTGAGGCTCTCCGGCACGTCGCCCGCGACGATGCGCTGGGCGAGGCCCTCGACCACGGCGGTCTTGCCGACGCCGGGCTCGCCGATGAGCACCGGGTTGTTCTTGGTGCGGCGCGAGAGCACCTGGCTGATGCGGCGGATCTCGCTGTCGCGCCCGATCACCGGGTCGAGCTTGCCGGCGCGCGCGATCGCGGTGAGGTCGGTGCCGAACTGCTCGAGCGCCGAGCGCTGGTCGTCCTGATCCGGCAGTATGCCGCCCATTCGTGCCATCGATTCCCCCATCGATCAAACTTGAGTGGTGTTGGCTCAAGTTTATGCGAGATCCGGTGAGAGCACCAGCGCCGAGGCCGAACCTGCGGTGGCAGCGAGTCCGAGACCTTGGGCCGGGGAGCCCGGGTCTGCTACAAACAGGCCATGTCTCGGACCCCGCCCGCGCGAACACCGCGGAGTGCGGCGACGCCACGCGTGGTCGGGCTCGCGCTCATCGTGCTCGGCATGGTCGCGGGAGCGATCGCGGCGTTCTCGATCGCTGATCCCCGGTGGTCGGTCGCTGCGGCATGGCTCCTCTCGTTCGCGACGGTGGGCGTGGCCGCGGGCCTGCTCACGCTGCGCCGAGCGAGCTGGTCCGATGACGCGTGGCCCAGCGCGAGCGCTCAGGACAGTGAGCGGCAGACCCGCCGCACCCTGCTGATCTGCGGCGCGTTCCTGCTCGTCGCCTGCGCTGCCGCGCTGCTCGGGCTGCTGCTGCCGGACACTGCCGGCGAAGCGGATGCGACCCGCACCTGGTGGTTGGTCGGCAGCACCGGTGTCATCGGAGCCGTGCTCGTGATCGCAGGGCTCGCGCCCATCCCTCCCGCCGTCGACTCCATGGAGCGGCCGCCGGAGGACGCCGATGCGGATGCGGACGCGGCGTGGGTGCGGATCGGGCCGCCCGCATCCGCGCAGCGGGCCGGGGACGTGCTGGGACCGCTCAAGAGCGCCCAGCACCTCCAGGTGCCGCTCCTGCTCCTGCCGCTGCTCCCTGCCTTCTTCAACCTGGGGACGTGGGTGGCGGCAGCCGTCGTCGCAGCCGCGCTGGCGGCCTCCGCGGTGATGCTGCTGGTGCTCCGCCGCCGATCCCGGCCGCCGTGGATCGCGCGCGACGGCTCCGCGATCCGTCACGGCGCCGTCGACCTGCCCGCGGAGGAGATCGACGCCGCCAGCCTGTCGGTCGTGCCCTGGCAGGCCGACGCGACCGAGCGCAGCCTCTCCATGACGATCACCGCTGCTGGCAAGCACCGAGGCACGATCGCGCTCCGCCGGCGCGGACGACTCGTGCTGACCGCGTCGCAGACCGCTGCGCTCGAGGCGCTCGTCACGCGCTCTGCGATCGAGCTGCCGCGCGACTCGAGCGACCCGAAAGGTCGGTTCTCCCGATCGTCCTACCCGACGCACCTCACCAAGGAGGACGCGCTCGCCGTGGTGCGCGAGCCTCCGGGCGATGGCGAGCCGCTGCCGATCCTCGCGCAGCCCGGCCGGCCTTGAGGTCGAGACTCCTCCGAGCAGCCGCCGATCGTCCTCCCCGCACGGCTACGATCACCGTGACGGGGTCGAGCCTCCTCGATCCCCCACGAGCGAGCGTCAGGAGCCCGCATGTCGACCAGCCCCACCACGGCCTCCCCGGTGCGTCGATTCCTGCTCGTCGGGCGGGCGGTGATGGCGCTCGCCATCCTCGCCGCGGTCATCGGCCAGCTCATCACGAGCGTCAACGTCTGGACGGCCAGGGGCGACGAGTCGATCCCCCTCGACGTGCTCAACTTCTTCAGCTTCTTCACGATCGAGTCGAACCTGCTCGCGATGGTCGTGCTGGGCGTGCTCGTCTCCGCGCAGCTCGGCCGACCGCGCATCGGTCGGCGCTTCGACGTGCTGCTGCTGTGCGCGACCACCTTCATGATCGTCACCGGCATCGTCTACAACACGCTGCTGCGCGGCATCGAGCTGCCGCAGGGCTCGACGCTCGGCTGGTCGAACGAGATCCTGCACCTGATCGCGCCGCTCTGGATGCTCATCGACTGGGTGCTGAGCTCCGGCAAGCGTCAGGTGCGCTTCGCCGATCTCGGCATCGTCGCGATCTTCCCCGTCGTCTGGCTCGCCTACACGCTGCTGCGCGGACCCTTCACCCTCGACCAGTCGCGCGGCCGCGACTGGTGGTACCCCTACCCCTTCCTCGACCCCTCCACGCACGCGAACGGCTACGCCGGCGTCGCGATCATGTGCGTGATCGTGGCGGCCACGGTGCTGCTCGGTGCCGCAGCGATGGTCGCGATCGCTCGGGCTCGCCGCCGGCCTGGCGCAACAGCCGTCGAGCCCTCGGCCGGCGAAGCCTCGACGCCGATCGCCTGAGGGCAGCGCCTACTCCTCGACCTGCATCTCCTTGCCGTCGACCACCACGTAGGTCGCGGTGCGGAAGGGCGCCGGGGTCAGCGTCATCGCGACCGCGCCGCTGCCCGCGACCCGGGCATCCGTCACCTGGAAGCCTGTGGGCTGCGCCACGTCGTGGAAGAGCCGCTTGCCCGCGCCGACGACGGTCGGGAACACGATGAGCCGCAGCTCGTCGAGCAGCTGCTCGGCGATGAGCGTCTGCAGCAGCTGCCAGGAGCCGTGCACCTGCAGCTCGCCATCGCCCGAGTCCTTCAGGGCGCGGATGCGCTCGGTCACGTCGTCGGCGATGATCGCCTCGGTACCCGCCCACGTCGCGTCGGCCTCGCGCATGGTGGTCGAGACGACATGCTTCGGCGCCGTGTTGAGGCGCTGCGCGACCGGGTCCTGGGGATCGGTCACGAGCGGCCAGTAGTCCGCCATCATCCGGTAGGTCGAGCGACCGAAGAGCAGCGCGTCCGTGCGCTCGAACCAGCCGCTGACCACCTCGCCGACCGTGTCGTCGAAGGCGGGGGCGACCCATCCGCCGTACCGGAAGCCACCGCTCGTGTCCTCCTCGGCACCGCCCGGGCCCTGCATGACACCGTCGAGCGTCATGAACTCGTGCGCGATCAGTCGCATCGTCGTCTCCTCGTCGAGACCGGTCTGGCGGGGCGCCGCTGCCGGCACGTCCGAGCATGCTCGCCCGCGACGGCACTGGCAAGGGGCGGAACGCCGAACCGCCGCGCCGCCTCTCGGCTGCGCGGCGGTCCCTGTCGAGGTGGGATCAGCGGTCGGTCTCGAGCACCGCGAGATCCTCGGCGAGGTCGACGTCGATCTCCTCGCCGTTCAGCACGACCTCGACCTCGTAGCGCACCCGGTCGTCGTCGGTCTCGATCGAGCGCACCTCGCCGCCGCCGGCCGCGGCGATCGCTGCGGCGCTGATGTCGCCGATGCGCGCGGGGTCGAGCGGCAGGTCGTTCGAGCGGTCGTCGTCGTCCTCGCGCACGAGCGCCTCGCCGGAGAGGGGCACGAGCACGTCGAGCTCGCTGCCGTCCTCGAGGCGCACGTCGACCTTCCAGCCGCCCTGCTCGACCTCGATGCCCGTGGCCTGGCCGCCGTCGGCCGCGGCGATGGCCGCATCGATCGCGGCGATGAGGTCGGCCTCATCACCCGTCGCGGCAGCACCGGCGGGGGCGGCGCTGGCCGAGGGGCTGTCGTCGCCCGGCTCTGCCGAGGCCGACGGCTCCGGTGCGGTGGTGGAGCCGGGAGTCGCCGCGCCCGGAGCGGTCGAAGCGCCCGGTGCGTTCGACTCGTCGGGGGTCGACGAGGTGGACTGCGGCTCGCGCTCGTCGCCGTCCTCGACGGCCTCGGCGATCGCCATGCCGACACCGGCGACGGTGAGCACGGTGAGCGCGGCTGCCGAGCCGATCAGCACCGGCTTCAGGATGCCGCGGCCGCGCTTGGCGGCGGGCGCCTCGGCGGGCGCGCCGTCGATGACGGCGGTGGGCTCTGCGGATGCGTCGGTGGGCCGGGCGGGATCGCGCGGCGTCGGGTCGTTCGAGAGGTCGTTCGTGCGGGCGTCGTTGGCGTCGCCGGACTGCTGCGGCTCGCGGGGGGTCTGCTCGTTCATGGCTCCACCCTCGCCCGCGGGGCCTGACGCGACTCTGAACGATCCTGAACAGCGCTTCAGGTGCGGTCGGCGTCGACCGGCAGCTCGAGCACGAACCGCGCGCCGCCCGCGGGCGAGGTCGTGATCCAGGCGTCGCCGGCGTGCGCCCGCGCGACCTCGCGCACGATCGCCAGCCCCAGGCCGGAGCCGCCGGCGTCGCGCGCCCGTGACTCGTCGAGGCGCACGAAGCGCTCGAACACCCGCTCGCGCTCGCCCTCGGGCACGCCCGAGCCGTCGTCGTCGACCCAGACCATGCTGCGACCGTCGCGCACGACCGAGCCGAGCGCGACGCCGTCCCGCGCGTGGCGCAGCGCGTTGTCGACCAGGTTGCGCAGCGCGCGCCCGAGGAGTCGCGCATCCCCCACCACCGGGGCGCTGCGCAGCGCAGCGCCGTCGATGCGTCGCCCCAGCGCGCGCACGCGCTGCACCTCGGTCAGCGCGAGGTCGTCGAGGTCGACCGGGCGGCGCTGGCCCGCCTCGTGCTCGTCGAGCCGCGCGAGCAGCAGCAGGGCCTCGACGATGCCGTGCATGCGCTCGCCCTCGGCGAGCACGACGTCGGCGAGCTCGCCGGGCGCCGTCGCCTGGGGATGCGTGCGCGAGAGCTCGGCGAACTGCCGCATCGAGGCGAGCGGCGAGCGCAGCTCGTGCGACGCGTCGGCGACGAAGCGGCGGCGCGCACGCGCTCCCGCCTCGACCCGCCCGAGCATCCGGTTCATGGTCGCCGCGAGCCGGTCGATCTCGTCTCCTCGCCCGCTCGCCGGCAGCCTGCGGTCGAGCGCGGTCGCGTCGATCGCGTCGACCTCTGCGCGCATCCGGTCCACGGGGTCGAGCGCGCGGCCCACGACGATCCACACCACGGTGCCCACGAGCACGATCGCGAGCGGCACCGCCACGAGCAGCAGCATCGTCGCGAGCCGCACCGCGTCGTCGATCGCCGACGCGGAGCGGGCGACGACGATCGTGCCTTCGTCGACCTGCTCGGCGACCACCACGAAGCGCTCGTCGTCGAGCCGCGCCTCGATCGGCTCGAGCGCTGGCGGCTCGGGCAGCTGCGCGGCGGCGTCGGCGTTGACGACCACGCCCGTCGCCGTGCGCAGCGCCACGAGCACGTCGTCGTCGCGCTGCACGAGCGCGGCGGTCTGGATCGTGCCGGCGTCGACGCCCTCCGCGAGCGCCGCGAGCTCATCGGTGAGCTGCGCGCCGACCGAGGCGGTCAGCAGCCGATCGAGCGACCAGACGACGGCGACGGCGCCGAGGCTGAGCGCCACCGCGACGACCGAGAGGGCGGCGACCAGGATGCGCAGGCGGATGGATGCGCCGCGTCGCGCGCGCCGCGCGCCCGCAGCGGGCTGGCGTGCAGCGGGCTCAGCCACCGTCGGCCGCCAGCCGATAGCCGGCGCCCCGCACCGTCTGCAGCGCGTCGCGCCCGAACGGCCGGTCGACCTTGCGACGGATGCGCCCGATGTAGACCTCGACGATGTTCGGATCGCCCTCGAACTCGTCGGACCACACGTCGTCGAGCAGCTCGCGCTTCGTCACCACCTCGCCGCGGCGCCGCAGCAGCAGCTCGAGCACGGCGAGCTCGCGCGCGGTGAGCTCGACCTCCGCGTCGCCGCGGTGCACGGTGCGCGCCGCCGGGTCGAGCCGCAGGTCGCCCGCCTCGAGCACCGCCGGCCGCTCGCGAGCGCCGCGCCGGGCGAGGGCGCGGATGCGCGCCACGAGCACCGGGAACGAGAACGGCTTCGTGAGCCAGTCGTCGCCACCGGTGTCGAGTCCCTCGACCTCATCCCACTCGCCGTCCTTGGCGGTCAGGAAGAGCACCGGCGTCCAGTCGCCCTCAGCGCGCATGGTCTGGCAGACGCGGTAGCCGCTCATGCCGGGCATCATGACGTCGAGCAGCACGATGTCGTAGCTGAACTCCCGCACCCGCCAGAGGCCGTCGACGCCGTCGTGCGCGACATCCACCGTCATGCCCTCGGCCTGCAGCCCGCGGCGCACGCCGTCGGCGAGGCGCACCTCGTCATCGACCAGCAGCACGCGCATCCCATGATCATCGCGGCTCGAGACTGACGCGGCGCTGAACAGGCCGGGCAGCTCGTGCCGTGCCGTCGCATCCGCCGCCGCTAGCGTGGTCGCATGACGAGCGGCAGCCTGCACACCACGCACCTGGGCGAGCACGGCTCGCCCGTCGTCTTCTGCCACGGCCTGTTCGGGCAGGGCAAGAACTGGACGGCGATCGGCAAGGCGCTCGCCGATCGGCACCGCGTGACGCTCGTCGACATGCCGAACCACGGGCAGTCGCCGTGGACGGAGCGGCTCGACTACGAGCAGATGGCGGATGCGGTCGCCGACGTGATCGACGAGCCCGCGACGCTCGTGGGGCACTCGATGGGCGGCAAGGCGGCGATGCTGGCGGCGCTGCGGCACCCAGCGGAGGTCGCGCGACTCGTCGTCGTCGACGTCTCGCCGGTGGAGTATCGCTCGAGCGACGAGTTCCGCGGCTTCATCGACGCGATGCTCGCGATCGACCTCACCACGATCGCGTCGCGCGGCGAGGCGAGCGCGGCGCTCGAGTCGGCGGTCCCCGACCCGGGCATCCGCGGGTTCCTGCTGCAGAGCCTGCGTCGCACCACGAGCGCTGAGCAGGAGACGGACGGCAGCGCGGCGTGGCGCTGGATGCCGAACCTCGAGGTGCTGCGCCGCGACCTCTCGGTGCTGCGCGGCTTCCCCGAGACCGATGCCGTCTACGACGGGCCGGTGCTGTGGATCGGCGGCGAGCGGTCGGGCTATGTGCGCGACGAGTTCCGCGACGCGATGGAGGCGCGGTTCCCGAACGTGCGACGCGTGACGGTGCGCGGCGCCGGGCACTGGGTGCACTCCGAGCAGCCCGCGATCGTGACCGAGCTGCTCGAGCGCTTCCTCGACGCGGAGGCCTGACCGCGGGCCTTGCGTCACTGGTACCACATTGATACCATCTGGCCATGGCCATGACGCTGCGACTGACGGAGGATGACGAGCGCATCCTCGGCGAGCTTGCCGAAGCCGAGGGCGTGAGCCGCCAAGAAGCGACGATCCGCGCGATCAGGGAAGCTGCTGCCCGCCGGGGCCACGAGGATGCCGTGGGCCAGCTGTCGTCCGCGGCGCGCATCCGCTACGCCGCGTTGCTCGACCGGCTCGGTCGTTGACCGACTACCTGACGACTGAGGACCTGCTGACGCTCGTCTCCGACCTCCGCGTCGGCCCCGTGCGCGACGTCGGGCTGCTCGAGTCGGCGGCGCGACGTCCGGCGACCACGCTCTGGGGCACCCCCGCGTACGCATCCCTCGAGGAGCAGGCAGGCGCGCTCATCGAATCTCTCGTCCGCGGGCAACCACTGGTCGACGGCAACAAGCGGCTCGGCTGGCTGGCCCTCGTGGTGTTCCTCGGGCTCAACGGCGTCGAGCTGAACGCCCCCGATGACGACGCCTATGACCTGGTCATCGCCATCGCGACAGGCTCCGCCGATGTCGCGGCCACGGCCGCGGCGCTGCGCTCGTGGCGCGAGCACCCGCACCGCATCAGGCAGGATTGAGGTCATGCCTGCGACCGAAGAGCCCCGTGCGCGCGTCGTGCTCATCGGGGGTGCATCGGGATCCGGCAAGTCCCGCATCGCCGAGCTGAGCGGCCTGCCGATCCTGCGGCTCGACGACTACTACCGCGAGGGCGACGACCCTGCGCTCCCCCGCCTCGAGTCGGGCGAGGCCGACTGGGATCACCCGGGCTCCTGGCACCGCGACCGCGCGCTCGCTGCGCTCGAGGAGCTCGCCCGCACCGGCCGCACGACCGCGCCGGTCTACGACATCTCGCGCAGCGCATCCGTCGGCGCCCACGAGGTGACGCTCGGCGGTGCCACGCGCTTCGTGGCGGAGGGGATCTTCGTGGCCGAGGTGGTGGCCGAGGCGGAGCGCCGCGGGATCCTGGCCGATGCGCTGTGCGTGCGACGCTCGCGCTGGGTGACGATGGGGCTGCGCTTCGCGCGCGATCTGCGCGAGCACCGCAAGAGCCCGGCGTTCCTCGTGAAGCGCGGCATGCTGCTCGCGCGGCGCGAGCCCGCGATCGTGGCGCGGCTGACGGATGCCGGGTGCCGGCCCGTGCGCGTGCGGGCGGCTGCGCGCATGCTGGCGTCGTCACGCGCCTGACGCTTCGACGCGCTCAGCGGTCAGCCGCTGCTCCCTGAACCGGTGCTCGCCGCACGCGCCACCGTATCGAAGGGCCGATTCCCAGCGATCACGAAGCAAGGAGTTAGCACTCTCCGAGCGAGAGTGCCAATCATGGAAGCACCTCGAGATGCGCAGCATCCCGAGCGCCACAGACACCGGAGCCGACGCACGGGGCGGCGGCTCACGCACGAGGAGGTGGTTGTCATGGCACTGACCTTCGATCCCTTCCGGGAGATGGACCGCATGGCCGCTCGGCTGCTCACCAGCAGCGGCACGCAGCGTGCCGCCAGCTGGATGCCGATGGACCTGTATCGCTCCGGCGACGCGTACGTCGTGAACGTCGACCTGCCGGGCGTCGACCCCGGGTCGATCGCCCTCGACGTCGACGCCAACACGCTCACCATCCAGGCCGAGCGCACGATCGGGGCGGCGGATGGGTCGCAGTGGCTCGCGCAGGAGCGCCCGGCTGGGCGCTACGTCCGGCAGCTCGGGCTCGGCACCGACGTCGACCTCGAGCACATCCAGGCGAGCTACGAGCACGGCGTACTGATGCTCACGATCCCGATCGCCGAGCGCGCCAAGCCCCGCAGGATCACCGTCGAGCAGCGCGACAGCCGCGCGCAGCTCGACGCCGGCTCGTCCGCCGACGACGCCCGGAGCGCGGGCTCGCCCACGCGGGCGGCCGGAGCGGCCGCCTAGCGACCAACGATGGCCCCGCCGCGAGCGCAGCCGATGCTGCCGACCGCGGCGGGGCCCTTCGCGGTCAGGCGGGGTGCGCCATCCGCGCCTCGCGCCTCGCGAGCGCCAGCCAGGTGCGCGGGCCGGCGAGCCAGCCGATCAGCCACGAGAGGGCGATCGACAGCACGACCCACGACGAGGCGATGATCCAGAAGCCGACGACGCCGGTCAGCAGCGTCAGGAGGCCGAGCATCCAGCTCGACAGCGTCGAGAGCACGGCCTGCAGGCCGGTGCCGAGCGCGGCGCCCCTGAACGTCACGGCCGCCGCGCCCACGACGCCGGCCGCGCGCATCCGCCTGGTGCTGAGCCAGCAGCCGGGCGCGCCCGCCGCGACCGCCACCAGCACCAGGGCGAGCACGAGCGGCACGAGCCAGCCCGGGTCGAGCTGTTCGATCCAGTCGACCACGCGCAGCCCCCACTCGACATCGTCGAAGAGGTCGATGATCGCCCAGCGCAGGAAGGCCGCGACGAGGGCAGCGACGAGCAGCCCCCAGAAGAGCCCTGCGCCCGCAGCCACGAAGCCCAGCCCGACCCCGCCCGCCGCGCGCACAGCGGCACGCTGCGGCGCGCTCAGCGGATCCGGGGGCGCGATCTGCCGCGCACGCCTCGGCGTCATCGCTGCGCCGCTTCGGCCCGCCCGGTCGCGAGCTCTGCCTCGTCGCGGGCACGTGCGGCGGCCTCCTCCTCGGCGGCGAGCGCGCGCAGGTCGACGCGCGGTCGCGACTGCGAGAGGAACAGCCAACCGAAGAGCATGCCGACGAGGCCGGTCAGCACGACCGCGATGCCGAGCTCCCAGAACAGCGCCGTCCACAGCGTGCCGACCGTGAACGATGCGCTCGAGCTCGCGAGCATGGCGAACACCGCACCGATGAGCGCGATGGGCCACAGCATGAGCCCGATGAGGCCGGTCGCCGCCGTGGTGCACAGCCAGGCGAGCCAGGTCGAGCGGTGAGGCTTCGTGAGCCCGGCCGACGCCGACCACATCGCCTGCACGAGCCAGCCGCCGGCGAGCAGGCCGCCCCCGATGAGCAGCCCGATGAGCGCGGTCGCCCAGATGCGGTCGGGCATGGTCCAGCGGGCGACGATCGCGGTGAAGGAGTCGGTCTCGAAGTCGCCGCCGTCGCCGCCGGTGTGCAGCAGCAGCGCGAAGCCCGCGATCAGGATGCCTGCGGTGAGCAGGTGCGTGGCGAGCGCCATGAGCGTCTGCCCCAGCCACGAGCTGAGCAGGGCCGCGCGGCGCTGGCGTGCCGACCACGTCACCCTCGGCGGGAGCATCATCACCATGTGCTGCGGCGGCGGGCCGTAGCCGTACGGGCTCGGCGCATAGGGGCCGGGCGCTGGGCGCACCTGCTGCGGCGGCGGGCCGTAGCCGTACGGGCCCGGCGGGTAGGGGCCGGGTGCCGGCTGCGCTTGCTGCACCTGCTGCGGCGGCAGCCGATATCCCTGCTGCGGCGCGGCGTGGACGACCTGCGCGCCGCCGAACGGCATCCCTGCCACCGGGTTCTGCACCTGCCAGCCGGTCGGCACGAAGCGCTGCGGCATCGCCTCGGCGACTGCCGGCACGAAGCCCGGCGGCATCAGCTGCCCGGGCATGCCGAGGCCCGGGTTCGCGATCGGCAGGCCGTGGGGCCCCACGACGCCGAGCCGCTCGCGCCTGGCCCTCGCGCGCTCCTCGGCGCGCG
Organism: Agrococcus sp. Marseille-P2731; assembly: GCF_900117395.1. Classification (GTDB taxonomy): domain Bacteria; phylum Actinomycetota; class Actinomycetes; order Actinomycetales; family Microbacteriaceae; genus Agrococcus. The sequence goes on from NZ_FPEG01000003.1 coordinate 715,352, forward strand.
TCTCGACGGTCGTCGTCGGCACGAGCGCGTCCCGCCGCGCCGCGGCCCGGTCGGCCCTGCGCTTCGCTCGACCCGAGGCGGCAGCGCGTGCCGCAGCGTCAGCGGGCACCGGGCTGTCGGCACCGGGCGGGGGCGGTGCGCCGGTGCCGGGCTCCGGCGGCCCGGGGACGGGTCGAGGGTCGGGCACGATCGCGATCAGCCCTCCCCGCCCGCCGGCACTCCGGTCACCACCGTCGCGCGGAAGGCGGACGCCATCCACCGCCACACGAGCAGTCCCGCGATCACCGCGATCGCCACGACCGCGGCGAGCACCAGCAGCGCGAGCATCGGGCTCACCACGGCGCCAGCCGCCCCGCCGTCGCCGAGCTGCAGCACCAGCGCCGTGAGCGCCACCGCCTGCAGCAGGCCGGCGAGCCCGAGGCCCGTCGGCACGGCCGTGAGCGTGACGAGCACGGGGCGGAACACCCCGTGCGCCCGCAGCACGAGCCAAGACAGCAGCATGCCGACGAGGATCAGCCCGCCGCCGGCGACGAGCAGCCAGACCGACCCGGCGTCGAGCGCGATCGCCGCGTCGCCAGCGGCGGAGCCGCCGAGCGCGAGCGCCCGCTCATCGGCGATGAGCAAGCCCGTCAGCGCCTCGGCCACGGGCGCGATGACCCTGATGGAGAACCATGCCACGACCGGCAGCAAGAGCGCGATGAGGCCGAGCGACACGAGCGGCAGCCCGAGCGCACCGGCGATCGAGGCACCGCGCCTGGCGCGGCGCGTCAGCTTCGGACGCTGCACCTGCACGCGCTCGACGGTGACCTGCGGGTGCCGGATGCGCTCGGTGGCGTCGGGCACGTCCGCGGGCGAGATCGTGATCCGCGCAGGCAGCTCGCCGTCGCCCTGCGCGGCAGGCTCCACCTGCTCAGCGCGCGTCGGCGTCGCCGCCGCCGTGCGAGGCGCCCCGCTCGAGCGCCGCGGACGTGCCTCGCCGTCGTCGAGCGGCAGCGGGATGGGCGCCGACGCGTCGCGTGGCACGGGCTTCGGCCTCGGGGTCTCGTCCACGGCCACATTGTGGCACTGCTGGAGCGCGGGCGCCTGGTGCAGACGTCGGCGCACGCGGCCGCGGCCGGTCGCCGCGGCTCAGAGGTGGCGCTGCGGCCGCCAGAGCACGACCTGGCCCGGCTTCGCGGGCCGCGCGCCGGCGCGCAGCGTCGTGATGCCCGCGTGACCCGCCGCGAACACGCGGCGGCCCGCCTGCTGCATCACCGCATCCGCCAGCGCGCTCTCGAGCTGCCGCACGCGTGCGCGCAGCTCGCGGTTCTCGTCGCTCATCTCGAGGATCCGGCGGATGCCCTCGAGCGAGACGCCCTCGCCCGAGAGCAACTGCACCTGCTTGAGGCGTCCGACGTCGCGCATCGAGTAGCGGCGCGTGTTGCCCGCCGTGCGAGCGGGCTCGACGAGCCCCAACCGGTCGTACTGCCGCAGGGTCTGGGCGTGCAGGCCGGCCAGCTCGGCGGCCGCCGCGATCGAGAAGATCGGCGACGCCTCGTCGAGGCCCTCCGGCACGCCCAGCATCAGCTGGCCTTCGCCTTGGTGAGCAGATCCTCGCGAGGCGACTCGGTCGGGCCGGCCTGCACGAAGGCCTCGAGGTGCGAGACCTGCTCCTTCGTCAGGTGACCCGGCACCGCGACCTGGATGGTCGCGAGCAGGTCGCCCGTGCCCTTCTTGCCCGCGACGCCGCGGCCCTTGACGCGCAGCACGCGGCCCGACGGCGTACCGGGCGCGACCTTGAGCCGCACAGGGGCGCCACCGAGGGTCGGCACCTCGATCGTGGCCCCGAGCGTCGCCTCGGCGAACGTCACGGGCACGTCGACGCGCAGGTGCAGCCCGTCCATGGTGAAGACGGGGTGCGGGCGCACCTGCACCGTCAGGATGAGGTCGCCGGGCTCGCCGCCGGACGGCGAGGGGTCGCCCTTGCCCGCCAGCTTGATCTTCTGGCCGTCGTGCACGCCTGCCGGCACCTTGACGGTCATCGTCTTGCCGCCGACGGTGAGCTTGAGGGTGTCGCCCTGCACCGCCGAGGTGAAGTCGAGCGCGGCGCGCGCGGCGACGTCACGACCCTTGGCCGGCCGCCGGCCGCCGAAGCCGCCGCCGAAGCCTGGCGTCTGCCCGCCGAACATGCCGCCCAGCAGATCCTCGAAGTCCCCCTGCGAGTACTGCACGCGGGGGCCGCCGCCGAAGCCGCCGAAGACATCCTCGAAGCCGCCGGAGCCGCCGGGCGCGAAGCGCGGCCGGCCGCCGGCCATCGCGCGCACCGCGTCGTACTCCTGGCGCTGCTTCGGGTCGGAGAGCACCGAGTGGGCCTCGGAGATCTCCTTGAAGCGCGACTCGGCGGCGGCATCGCCCGGGTTCGAATCCGGGTGGTACTGCCGTGCGAGCTTGCGGTACTGCTTCTTCAGGTCGGCAGCCGAGACGTCCTTGGCGACGCCGAGCACGGCGTAGAAGTCCTTGTCGAACCAGTCATTGCTGGCCATGCGGCGTCACCTCCTCCTGCCCGCGACGGGGCGCACTGCTCCCCGCCTCACTCTGCCGGGACGAAGACCGCGACCTTGGCGGGCCGCAGCATGCGGTCGCCGACGCGGTAGCCCGACTGGATCACGTCGGCGACCACCATCTCGGTCACCTCCGGGTTCGGCAGCTGCGCGACGGCCTCGTGCTTGTCAATGTCGAAGACCTCACCGACCTCGCCCAGCCTGACGACGCCGAGCGCCTCGAACGAGCCGCGCAGCTTCGCCGCCACGATCGCGAGCGGGCCCTCGACCAGATCGCCGTGCTTGTCGGCCAGGTCGAGGTCGTCGAGCGCCGGCAGCAGCGATTTGATGACGGATGCGGTGGTCGCCTCGCGGTCACCGGCCCGCTCCCGCTCGGTGCGGGCGCGGAAGTTGACGTACTCGGCCCGCAGGCGCTGCAGCTCGTCGAGCTGCGCCGCCGACTTCGCCTCGAGCGCTGCGCGCTCGGCGTCGACCGCTGCGGCCTCGCCCTCGAGCAGCGCGCGGTCCTCTGCGCTCAGCTCATCGTCGGCGGGCGCGGCCTCGGACGCGTCGTCCTGCGCCGCTCCCGCCGCCGGGGCGGCCCCGGAGGCCTCTCCTGCGCCCGCCGAAGGGGCGGCCGAAGCCGGCTCGCGGGGCTCACCCGTGACGGGATCGATGCGGCGCTTGTCCGTGACGCGAGGCTCCTCGAGCCCCTCGTCGTGCTCGCGCGGCTCCTCGAACTCCTTGGGATCCGCCACGATTACTTCTTCTCGTCCTCGTCGTCCACGACCTCGGCGTCGACGACGTCGTCGTCAGCGCTCGCGTCGGCCTGCGGCTCTGCGCCGGCCTCGTCGGTGGGCTGCTCGGCCTGGGCCTGCTGGTAGATCGCCTCGCCGAGCTTCGACTGCGACTGCTGCAGCTTCTCGACCGAGGTCTTCACGGCCTCGTCGTCGTCGCCCGCGAGCGCGGCCTTGACCGCGTCGACGTCGCCCTGCACCTCGGTCTTCACGTCCTCCGGCAGCTGCTCGCCGTTGTCGGTGAGGATCTTCTCGACCGAGTAGACGAGCGTCTCACCGGTGTTGCGCATCTCTGCGGCCTCGCGGCGGGCGTGATCGGCGGCCGCGTTCTCCTCGGCCTCCTTCACCATCCGGTCGATGTCCTCCTTCGAGAGGCTCGAGCCGCCCGTGATGGTCATCGACTGCTCCTTGCCCGTGCCCTTGTCCTTGGCGGACACGTGCACGATGCCGTTCGCGTCGATGTCGAAGGTGACCTCGACCTGCGGGATGCCGCGCGGAGCCGGCGCGATGCCGGTGAGCTCGAAGGTGCCGAGCGGCTTGTTGTCGCGCGTGAAGTCGCGCTCGCCCTGGAAGACCTGGATGGCGACCGAGGGCTGGTTGTCCTCCGCGGTCGTGAAGGTCTCGGAGCGCTTGGTCGGGATCGCGGTGTTGCGCTCGATGAGCTTCGTCATCATGCCGCCCTTGGTCTCGATGCCGAGCGACAGCGGGGTGACGTCGATGAGCAGCACGTCCTTGCGCTCACCCTTCAGCACACCGGCCTGCAGCGCGGCGCCGACGGCGACGACCTCGTCGGGGTTGACCGACTTGTTCGGCTCCTTGCCGCCGGTGAGCTGCTTGACGAGCTCGGTGACGGCGGGCATGCGGGTCGAGCCGCCGACCAGCACGACGTGGGCGATCTCGCTCACGGTGATGCCGGCCTCGCGGATGACGTCCTCGAAGGGCTTGCGAGTGCGCTCGAGCAGATCCTTCGTCATGTTCTCGAACTGGGCGCGGGTCAGCGTCTCCTCGAGGTTGGCCGGCCCGTTCTCGGTGAGCGAGAAGTAGGGCAGCTGGATGCTCGTGCTCGACGAGGCCGAGAGCTCCTTCTTGGCCTGCTCGGCGGCCTCCTTCAGGCGACGCATGGCGATCTTGTCCTTCGAGACGTCGACGCCGGACTGCTCCTTGAAGCGCGTCTTGAGCCACTCGACGACCCGGTCATCCCAGTCATCGCCGCCGAGGCGGTTGTCGCCGGAGGTCGAGCGCACCTGGATCGTGGAGAAGTCGTCGTCCTTGCCCACCTCGAGCAGCGAGACGTCGAAGGTGCCGCCACCGAGGTCGAAGACGAGGATCAGCTCGTCCTCCTTGCCCTTGTCGAGGCCGTAGGCGAGCGCCGCGGCGGTGGGCTCGTTGATGATGCGCAGCACGTTGAGGCCTGAGATCTCGCCGGCCTCCTTCGTGGCCTGGCGCTCCGCGTCGTTGAAGTACGCGGGCACGGTGATGACCGCGTCCGTCACCGGCTCGCCGAGGTAGGTCTCGGCGTCGCGCTTGAGCTTGCCGAGGATGCGCGCCGAGATCTCCTGCGGCGTCAGCTGCTTGCCGTCGATCTCCTGCTTCCAGTCGGTGCCCATGTGGCGCTTGACCGAGGAGATGGTGCGGTCGACGTTCGTGACGGCCTGGCGCTTGGCCGGCTCGCCCACGAGCGTCTCGCCCTCCTTGACGAAGGCGACGACCGAGGGGGTCGTGCGGAAGCCCTCAGCGTTCGCGATGACGGTGGGCTCGCCGCCGTCGAGGAACGCGACGACGGAGTTGGTGGTGCCGAGGTCGATGCCGACTGCTCGTGCCATAGTCTCTTGCCTCCTGTTCGCAGCTGTGCTGCGCTCTGCCTGATTCCGGCGGAGGAGGCCACCGTCAGCCCCCGGGCCGCCCAGTGGGCGCCCGCCTGACGGTGGACTCGTCCCCCGGAACCTCGGCTGCGACCGGCGCCCGGGTGGGCGCACAACCTGAGTCGCGATGGCTCAACTTTCGCACCTTGAGTCGAGGGGTGTCAAGTTTCGCGGCTGTGCATCCGCCGTGAGTCCCCGCGGTGCCCACTAGCGTGAGCACCATGGCGAAGATCTCCGCGTTCCTCCAGCGCGAGTACATCCGTCACTCGGTCGCGACGGTGATCGCCGGGATCGTGGCAGCTGCGGCCTACATCGTGGCCTACCTCGTCCTGCGCGAGCCCTTCGAGGGTGGTCTCCTCAACCTGTACGCGTCGGCCTTCGCGCTCGTCTTCGGCGCCTACGGCCCGACCTTCCTCCTCCTGTCGCACCTCGCCTTCCGCTCCTTGCGCGGCAAGGCGCTGCGCGCACGGCTGCGGCGCTCAGAGGAGCGCAGCCGCCTCGTGCGCCACCTCTTCCTGGGCGGGCCGGCGTCGTGGTCGATCTCCATCGTCGCCGTCGGTGTCGCCTCCGTCGTGCTGCTCGCGGTCGAGAGCACGGGGGTCGACCTGTGGCTCATCGTGCGCTGCGTGCTGGGCGTCGGCGGCACCTGGGTGCTGCTCGTCGCGGTGTTCGCGATCGACCACATGCGCGGCTGGGCCGAGCACGGCGGGCTGCGCTTCCCTGGCGACGAGGAGCGCTCCTTCGGCGACTTCGTCTACGTCTCGACGCAGCTCTCCACCACCTTCTCGTCGTCGGACGTCGCGCTCACGAACGGCGCAGCCCGCCGCGTCGCGACGGTGCAGTCGATCGTCGGCTTCGCCTACAGCACCGTGATCATCGCGGTCTTCGCCTCGTTGCTCATCACGCGCACCGCGTAGTCCGACCGCGCGCCTCGCCGCGACGGCCATCTCTAGGCTGGCGCAATGAGATGGACCACGCGCTCGACCCGCATCGCCTACGAGAACCCCTGGATCCGGGTGCACGAGGACGAGGTCACGCGCCCGGACGGCGGCGAAGGGCTCTACGGAGTGGTGGAGCTGCGCGACGCCGTCTTCGTCGTGGCGCTCGACGAGGACGACGCGGTCGTGCTCGTCACCATCGATCGGTACACGATCGGCCGCGACTCGCTCGAGGTGCCGGCTGGCGGCAGCGACGATCAGGAGCCGCTCGTCGCCGCCCAGCGGGAGCTGCTCGAGGAGACCGGGCTGGAAGCCTCGGAGTGGATGCCGCTCGGCAGCCTCGACGCGCTCAACGGGATCGCGCGCGCCCGCGAGCACGTCTTCCTCGCCCGCGGCCTCTCCCAGGCGGCGGATGCAGCGGAGAGCCAGGGCGAGGAGGGCATCTCGGCCGTCACCCGGGTGCCATTCGGCGAGGCCCTCGCGATGTGCGGCGACGGTCGCATCCGCGACGGCGAGACCATCGCCGCGCTCGCGCTCGCCGCGATCCGCCTCGGCCGGCTCGCCTGACGCGCTCGGGCACGCCCTGGCGCGCCCTCGCCGGCGTCACCTGCTGTTCGCCTTTCGGTCCTACGCTCAACCCATGAGCGTCCCTCACGAGCCGCACGCGGCATCCGCCACCGCTTCACCGCCGACGGCGGATCGATCGCCCGACGACATCGTGCAGCCGGCCCAGATCGGCGTCGAGCCGATGACCCGCCGCGAGCTCGGCAGGCGTGCCCGCGCGTGGGCGATGTGGGATTGGGGCTCCGCGTCGTTCAACGCGGTGGTGACGACCTTCGTCTTCAGCACCTACCTCGCATCCGACCTCTTCGTCGACCCCGCGATCGTCGACGCGGCGGGCGAGGCGGGTTCCCCGGAGCTCACCCGAGCGCTCGCCGACAACGCTGCCGTCGTCGCCTGGGCCATCGCGATCGCCGGTGTCCTGGTCGCGCTCATCGCGCCCATCGTCGGCCAGCGGTCGGATGGCGGCGGTCGCCGCAAGCTGTGGGTGCTGGTGAACACGGGGTTCACGATCCTCGCGATGGCCGGCATGTTCTTCGTCACCCCGGTGCCCGAGTACGTCTGGCTGGGCGCCCTGCTGCTTGCCGCGGGCAACCTCTTCTTCGAGTTCGCCAGCGTCAACTACAACGCGATGCTCCACCAGGTCTCGACCAAGGAGTCGCTCGGGCGCACCTCGGGCTTCGGCTGGGGCATGGGCTACGTGGGCGGCATCGTGCTGCTGGCCCTGCTGCTCGTGCTGTTCATCCTGCCCCTGGGCGGAGACGGCCACGGCGTGCTGGGCGTGCCCTTCGGCCGCGACGGCGCCGGGCTCGACACGCGCCTCGCGGTGCTCGCGAGCGCCGCCTGGTTCCTCGCGTTCGCGCTGCCGCTCATGCTCCGCGTCCCCGAGCTGCCGCCGACCGGCATCGTGCCCAAGCGCGTCAGCGTCGTCGAGTCGTACCGCATCCTCTTCCGCACGATCTCTCGCATCGGTCGCCGCGCCCCCAAGACGCTGCTCTTCCTGGTCGCCTCCGCGATCTTCCGCGACGGCCTCTCCGGCGTGTTCACCTTCGGCGCCATCATCGCCGCGCAGGTGTTCGGCTTCGAGTTCCTGGAGGTCATGCTCTTCGCCATCGCCGCGAACGTCACGGCCGGCATCGGCACCTTCGTCGGCGGCTGGGCCGACGACCGGTTCGGTCCGAAGATCGTCATCATCGCCTCGCTGCTCGTGCTCGTGGCCTCCGGCACGGCGGTGATGTTCGTCGATGGCAAGGACATGTTCTGGGTGTGCGGCCTGGCGCTCGCGACCTTCGTCGGCCCGGTGCAGTCGGCATCGCGCTCGTTCATGGCGCGCATCACACCCGAGGGGCGCGAGGGCGAGATGTTCGGCCTCTACGCCACCACCGGCCGCTCCGTGTCCTTCCTCACTGCGACGCTGTTCGGCGCGTTCGTCGGGCTCACGGGCGACACCCGCTTCGGGATCCTCGGCATCGTCGTCGTGCTGCTGGCCGGGCTGCTGCTGGTGCTGCCCATCACGCCGAAGCCGACGACCATCGACGACCGCGACTGACGCATCCGGCCACCCCGCTGGCGAGCGCTGCGCGCAGGACAGCCCGGACGGGCAGTTGTCCCCATCGCGAGCACCCCGCCCGAGTCGCTAGCGTCACTATGTCCCTCCAACCGACGAGAAAGCACCACTGCGCCCCATGAACGTCAAGGTCGACTACTCCAAGCTCTCGACGCTCAGTCGTCGACTGCGCGACATCATCGATGAGTTCGACGAGGCATCGGCGCGCCGCGAGGACCTCGAGGCGGCGGTCGATCGGCCCGACGGCCACGCCACGCTGCAGGATCGCGTGCGCGAGTTCGAGTCGCAGTGGGACGACCGCCGCAACCAGCTGAAGGACGGCCTCGAGAACGTGCTCGAGCGCACCGACAAGACGCTGGAGGCATGGCAGACCGGCGACGAGGAGCTGGCCGCGAGCGTCGAGAGCGAGGAGTCCTGATGGAGATCACACCGGTCGGCAAGCACGAGATCCGGGTCATCGAGGGCAACGCCGAGGAGGTCACGAAGCGCGGTCGCGCGATCGTCACGCTCGGCTTCCAGATGACCCAGGCCGCCGAGACGATGAACGCGCTGCTCGAGGACGGGGCGGAGCAGGAGGGTCAGTGGATCGACAAGCTCAAGGAGGCCTCGAGGGAGGTCAACGATGAGCTCGAGCGCGCAGGCTCCCTGTACTCGGACGTCGGCCCGTACGTGCGCGACTACGGCCTCGCTCTCGGCGAGGTGAAGACGGCGATGACGCCCATCGTGAGCGAGTGCCAGCGGCTCTGGGACATCTACGTCGAGAAGCGCGACGCCGCCGACGACGCGGAGTCGATGCCCGTGGCCTACCCGACGGGCGAGCGCGCGGATGATCCGGACGCCAGGCAGCAGGCGGAGCAGGACCAGCAGTCGGCCGCGACCACCGCGCGGACCGCCGCCGACAACGCCTACGCCGACTGGAGCGCCGAGGCCGCGAAGTTCGACACCGAGCACGACACGTGGTGGGAGGAGTTCGACGCCGCCTGCAACGGCATCGAGACCGCGACGACCAACGGCATCGAGGACTCCTGGAAGGACAACCTCGACGGGCTCGTCGCGTTCGTCCAGACCGTCCTCTCGATCGCCGGCCTCGTGCTGGCGGTGCTCGCGCTCGTCGTCGGCGGCCCCATCGTGGGCCTCCTGGCGCTCATCGTCGGCGTCATCGCGCTCGGCCTCACGATCTACCAGTTCTGCCGCGGCGACGCGAACGGGTGGGACCTCGCGTTCGCGATCGTCGGCGTGCTGCCGATCGGCGCCATCGGCGACTTCGCCTCCGGGGGCCTGAAGACGGGGTTCAAGAGTTGGATCGGGCTCTCGAACGGCATGAGCTTCACCGACGATGCCGCCCGCTGGGGCCTCTCGCTCACCGGCTCGGGCTTCAGCCCCGCGACCTGGGCGTCGAACATGCGCGGCCTCGCCCCGGAGGCGGGCTACCTCGTGGGCGAGGGCACCGAGATGTTCGCCGAGTTCATCTCGACGCACGGCGGCGACACCTGGCAGGCGCTCGGCGACCTCGGCCACACGCCGTGGGCGCTGGCGTACACCGCCGACGCCGTCGGCAACTACTTCGGCGTCGTGCCGGGGATGGTGCGCGACACCATCCAGGCCGGCACGGGCATGCCCGACCTGTTCGAGCAGATCCGCTGGCCGACGTATTGAGCGCCCCCGCCGGGACGCCTGGGCCGGCCGGCGCCGGTAGCGTTGTGGCCGAGGTGATCACGTGACCGATCTGCGAACGCTGCTGCGAGGCGGCGACGCCGTCCCCGCGTTCCGCATGCTGCTCCCGCAGGGCTGGGTGGCGCATCGACCCGACGAGCGCGGCGAGCGGCAGCTGCTCGACGCGGCGGCGAAGAAGCTCGCGGCAGCCGGCCGCCCAGAGCTGCTCGCGCAGCTGCGCGCGCACGCATCCGTCGCCTACCGCCAGCTGCGCGAGCAGCGGGCGTTCCTCGTGATCATGCCGGGCGAGGGCACCCCGCAGGCGCTCTTCCTGCCGGCGACGATCACCGGCATCGAGCGCGTGGACACGCCGGATGCGCCGGTGCGCGAGGTGGTGATCGACGCGATCCGCTCCAAGGGCGCGAAGCCGCTCGACCGCGCGGGGATGATCGTGCGGTGGGTCGAGCGCCGCGACGTCGCGCTCGACGGCGAGCAGACCGCCACCACGTCGATCAGCTACATGATCCCCATCCCCGGCGCCGAGCGGCGCCGGGCCGTGCAGCTCACGGCCGTCATCACGCATCCGACCGATCTGCCCGCCGACGACGAGGTGCTCGAGCGCTGGATCGCGCTCATCGACACGCACGTCGCGACCTTCTCCTGGGAGCCCTGATGCGCGGCATCACCGTCGACTTCGACCCGAGCCTGACCATCGAGGTGCCGCGCGACGGATCGCTCGGCGAGCGCCACCCGGGATGGGCGGCGTCAGAGCTGGAGCGCATCGCGGCGCACGACGAGCAGCTGCTCGACGACCCGGCGGCGATCACCGACTGGCTCGAGGGCGTGCGCGCGAGCGTGGCACCGACCGCGACCTACACGCTCGCCGTGCGCTCCCCGGACGCGAGCGCGCTCGCGGTGCTGCGCTTCGACGTGCTCGACGAGCCGCTCGACGAGGCCTCGCAGCGTCGCATCGTCGAGCCACCGGCGTCGTTGCCGCCGCGGCACGACGTGGTGGAGCTGCCGCAGCTCGGCACGAGCCTGCGCATGCAGATGCTCGGTGAGCGCCAGGGGCAGCCGTACTCCCTCGTGCAGTGGATGGCGGTGCGCCCCGGCGGCTCGGTCGTCGCCACGCTGGGACCGCTGCCCCCGAACGGCATCGAGGCCTTCCGCCCCTACGCCGAGGCCGTCGTCGCCAGTGCACGCCCCTCCGGCCTCGACCACGAGGGCACGCCGTGGGCGGAGCAGCCGTCGCTGCTCGTCGAGGTCGTGCCTCCGGTCGAGCGGTGGCAGGCATGACCGCCGCGGGCTACGCCGCGCACCGCTCGAGCTTCGCGCCCGACGACTGGTGGCGGATGGAGGCAGCGGCCTTCCGCGGTGACGACGCGGTGCGCGACGCGCTCGCGCTCACCGCCCCTCGGCACCTCGCCCTCACCCTGCGGGGCGAGCGCAGCGGCGCCAGCGCGCTGCAGCGGGCCCTCGCGGTGCCCCTGCTGCTGTGGTCGCTCGGCGCGCTCACCCTCACCGTCGTGTGGGGCCTGCCCGTGCTGGCGTGGAGCATCGCCTTCCGCGACGACGGTCTGGCCGCCGGCAGCTTCGGCCTCATCGCGCTCGTCTCCGCGCTCTGCGGCCTCGCGCTGCTGGTTCAGGAGCTGCGTCGGCCCGCGCTCGACCGCGGGCTCGTGCCCGTCGCGATGATCCGCCTGGTGCCGGCGGCGCTCGGCGTGCTCGGAGCGCTCGTCTGGCTCGGCGCCGGCGCCCCCGTGGACGACTCGCTCGAGCGCGTCGTGCCGGTCACCGCCGCGTGGGTGGTGCCGATGGTGGCCGACCTCGTGATCAGCGCGGTGCTGCTCGTCCTGGCGCTGCGCGGCCCGCGTGTGCCCGGCGGCGCGCGGCAGGCGCGCAACGACGAGCGGCTCGCCGCCGCGGTCGCCGCACTGCCGGCTGAGCGGCGCGAGGCCATCGCGCGCGACCTGGGCGCAGCGATCGACACCCTGCTGCGTGCCGGCGCCATCGAGCCGGCGGTCGCCGAGCGCGCTCGCGCCGCGCAGCTGGGCGGGCTCGCCCGCTCGATGTCGCCCGCGCTCTAGGCAACCGCCTCAGGCGGGCCAGGCGAGGGCGAGCTTGGCCAGCAGCCGAGCGAGCTCTGCGCGCTCGGCGCTCGTGAGCGACGTCGCCGCTGCGGCCACCTCCGCTGCCCGAGCCTCTGCGTGCGCCTCGAAGCGCGCGCGGCCGGCCCTGGTCGCCTCGATGACGGTGCGCCGACCGTCTGCGGGGTCGGGGATGCGACGCACGAGACCCGCGTCGCCCAGCGCCTGTACGAGACGGGATGCGCGCGGCTGATCCACGCCGATCGCGTGACCGAGGTCGGTGATGGACCGCGGCTGCTCGGCGTGCACGATCGCGTGCAGCATGCGTCGCGCGCCCATCGCGCCGCGGTGCCCGCGGGGGCCGCCGTGCTCGTGCTCGCCGTGAGCGGCGCCTGCCTCCACGTGCGGGCGCGGCGTCGGAGCCATGGCGCGGTGGCCGCGCCCCGGCGCCCTGCGCATGCCGATGCGGTCGAGCGCAGCGGCGATCTCGACGATCGACGGATCTGGGGCTTGACGATCAGCGCTCATGCATGTCATCCTACATGTACATGCTCCTTGACATGGATATGTCCAATGACATGTATCGCCCGGCGCACCGCGCCGGCATCGGCGGCGGAGCGCCGCCACAGCTGAGAGAGGACCATCGCCATGCGACACCCCCACCACCTCCACGAGAACACCCATCACCACGAGATCGACGGCCGCCAGGGCCGCGAGCACGAGCACCGCCGGGGCCGCGGGCACGAGCACCGCGAGGACCGCGGGCACGAGCACCGCGAGGCGCACGCCGGCCCCGGGCACTGCCACCGCAGTGGCCGCCCCGACGGCGTGCACCCCCGCGGCGCTGCACACCGACACCCAACCCTCGAGCGCAGCATCATGCGGTCAGCCCGACGCATCCGTCGTGCGGGCCTGACGCCCGAGCAGCTGCACGATCGCATCGCGACGACCGTCAGCCACGCGGACTACGTCACGACCATGCGCACGCTGCGGCGCATCGGCATGGAGCTGCGCGCCGAGCGCTGATCCCGGCGGCCGCTGGCAGCAGCCACCATCGAGCGCGCCCCTGCACCAGCGGGGGCGCGCTCTCGTGCGTCCACGTTCGGCCGCGCACCGCCCGCATCGGGCAGGCTGGGCGCATGGAAGCGCGCCGATCGAGCCTCGAGCTGCTGCTCGACGAGCGCGCAGAGGCGCAGGTGCGCGCGCTTTGGAGGGCGCTCGCCGATGCCGGCCTCTCGAGCCTCGCCCGCCATGAGGCCCCGAGCAACCGGCCGCACGTGACGCTCCTCGCGCTCGCCGGCCTCTCCGCCGACGCAGCGCCGCAGGACGTGCCGCTCCCGGTCCCGCTCGTGCTCGGGCCGCCGCTGCTGATGGGTGAGGGTGACCGCCGCGTGCTCGCGCTCGCCATCGTGCCGAGCGCCGAGCTGCTGGCGCTGCAGCGGCAGGTGCGGCAGGCAGCAGGCGGCGACGACGCGCAGCAGGACCCGCACTTCGCCGCTGGGCGCTGGCTGCCGCACGTCACGCTCGCACGCCGCCTGCGCCTGGCCGACGCAGCCCAGGCGCTCGCGCTGATGGGCCCGTCGATCGAGGCGCACGCGGTCGCGCTGCGGCACTGGGACCCGGAGACGGCGACGATCACGACGATCGCGAGCGCCCCGGCCTCCTAGCGCTGAGCCACTAGACGAGCGGGTCGTCGGGGCGCGTGCGCTCGGCCTCGATCGACGGATGCCCGAGGATGCGGCCGATCAGGTGGGCGCTGCCGCCGACGAGCGTGATGTCGAGGTCGAGGTCGGTCGCGATGAACCAGGCGGGGGCGCCGTGCGGCTCGACTGGCCAGAGCGCGTTCGGCGTGCGGCCGGAGTGCGGCCACTCCGCACGCCACCCGAGGCCCGCGCGCTCGACCCAGGCCGGGTCGGCGAAGGTCGACAGGCGGCCCCGCAGCAGCACGTGGCCGCGCCCCTGCCCCTCAGCCGGCAGGCCGAGCTCGTGCTGCTCGCGCAGCGCTCGGGCCACCTCGGGGTCGACCGCGGCGGCGAACGCCGCGTCGTGCGCCGCTTGCGCCGCGCGCGTCGCACGCTTGGCCTCGCGCCGCGAGGGCTTGTCGCCCTCTGGCCACGCGAGGGCGATCACGCTCCCAGCGCTGTCGAGCCCGTGCCCTCCCCAGAACGCCGTCAGCACCTCCGCGTCGCCGTGCTCGTCGAGCAGCAGCTCGGTGAGCGTGCCCAGCAGCGGCAGCGGGATGTCGCCGTCGGTTGGCTCTTGGATGCGGCTGCCGTCCGGCAAGGTGTGCCCCTCGATCAACAGACTGCCGTCGGGCAGGTCACGAGCAACCTGGCCGAAGCGGTTGAGCCACGCCGTCCAGGGTTGCCGCTCCCCCACCCGATCACCGATCAGCTCGGCCGCCTCCGCCCACGTGATCTCGCGTGACGACTGCTCGGGGTTGCCCCACGCATCCGTCGTGCCCGTCGGCGTCATGAGCGTCGCGGGGTGCAGGATGCGCGCGTAGGCGTCGAAGATCGGCGGCACGTTGGTCGCGACCGAGCCGAGGTCGCTGAGCGACGCCTGCACCCAGCGGGCGACCTCGATGTCGTGCTCGACGCGCAGCGGGCCGGCCATCAGCGATCAGCCCCGGCTCACGGCTCGGCCTGCTCGACCTCGCTCGGCACCGCGGGCACCTCGGCGGTCGCAGCGGCACCGGGCGTCGACTCGATGCGCGTGCGGTGGAAGCTCTGGAACGAGCGCGACGCGGTCGGCCCGCGCTGGCCCTGGTAGCGGTTGAGGTTGCCGCCCTGCCCATAGGGCACCTCGGCTGGCGACGAGAGCTGGAAGTAGCAGACCTGCCCGATCTTCATGCCCGGCCACAGCTTGATCGGCAGGGTCGAGACGTTCGAGAGCTCGAGGGTCACGTGCCCCGAGAAGCCGGGGTCGATGAAGCCGGCCGTCGAGTGCGTGAGCAGGCCGAGCCGCCCGAGCGACGACTTGCCCTCGAGTCGCGCGGCGACGTCGTCGGGCAGCGAGATGCGCTCGTAGGTCGCGCCGAGCACGAACTCGCCCGGGTGCAGGATGAATGCCTCGTCGGCGCCCACCTCGATCAGTCTGGTGAGCTCGGGCTGATCCTCCGCGGGATCGATGTAGGGGTACTTGTGGTTGTCGAAGAGCCGGAAGCCCCGGTCGAGCCGCACGTCGACGCTCGACGGCTGCAGCATCGAGCGGTCGAGCGGGTCGAGGCCGAGGGAGCCGGAGTCGAGCCGGGCACGGATGTCGCGATCGCTGAGCAGCACGAGTGCGAGCGTATCGCCCGATGCCTAGGCGGAGCAGGCGGATGCGGTGGGGTGGTTCACAGGCGAAGAGGGGACGATGAGAGCACGGGTCGTCGTGCGGAGACGGCTCGCGGCACGGCATGGAGCCTCACGGGGAGGTGGCGCATGGATGGCAAGCGGGAGCGCCGGCTCGAGGATTGGGTCGAGCTCGCAGCAGCTGCAGTCGAGCGCGCCCGGAGATCCCACGGCAAGGACGAGGTCGCCCGTCGCGTCGACGCGTCGCTGACCGACGAGGACTACGAGACGGTGGTGCGCGTGCTGCGCACGATGGGCCGCGACCTGCAGGTGAGCGGCCCGAACCTCACGACGCTCGACGCCCGCCTGCGGGGCAGCGCGCACGTCGATCAGCACCCACACGTGCCCCAGACCCCGGAGGACGCGGCCGAGTCGGAGCAGGGCGGCGAGATGGCCGACGACGCTCGGAACCCCGAGTCGACGCTCGCAGACCTGCCGCCTGCCGAGCGCGCCGGGCTCTCGCCGGCAGAGCTCGCCCGCAAGCTCGCGCGCCTGCGGAATCCCGTGCTGCCGCATCCGCGGCGCGGCCGGGGGAGCTAGCCGGCCAGACGGCGGGGGCTGCGCTCAGCGCGCCCACACCCCGCGGGCGACGCAATACGCGCCGTAGACGATCAGGCCGACCGCGATCGCCAGCAGCGCGATCACCCCGCCCGGCACCGTCGTCAGCGACTGCAGCGCGCCGTCGAGCCCGCCAGCCTCCTCCGGATCGACGCGCACCGCGGCGATCACGAACAGCACGCCGGCGATGCCGATCGCCACGCCCTTCGCGACGAAGCCCGGAGCGCCGAGCGCCTCGACGAGGCGGCAGAACCGCGCGGACGGCGCGACATCCTCGAAGAACCTCCTGCGCACGCCGCGCAGCACGAAGGCGACGCCCACCCCGACGACCACGACGCCCACGAGCCCGACCAGCCACTGGCCGAGGGGATTCGTGAGCAGCGCCGACGACACCGACTCGGTCGTCTCCTCGCCGTCGACGTCGCCTCCCGCCGCGAAGATCAGCGCGGTGCCGCCGACCACGCCGTGGCCGATGCCGCGCCCGGCGGCTCGCAGCGCATCGCGCCGGCTCGTGCGCGACTGCGCGACCGCGACGACGAAGGCGTGCAGCGAGAGCGCGACGAGCGCGATGCCGACGCACCACAGCGCGATGCCGCCGAGGAGCGTGCTGTCGATCGCGCGCATCGCGCCCGACTGGTCGGCCGAGCCACCCGCGCCGAAGGCGACGCCGATGGCGATGCCGCCGATGAGCATGTGCACGAGGCCGTTGGCTGACTGCCCGACGCTCTCGACCCAGGAGGTCGCGCTGTGCTCCTCGGCCTCCACCGCCGCATCCTGCGCCTTGTGCGCTGCGCGACCCGCCGCATCCGCAGCGCCGGTCGCATCGTCGGCCGTCGCCTCAGGCCTCTCGCTCGTCGCCATGCCTGCGCTCGCCCCGGGTCTCAGCGCATGCGGGGCCACGCCGCGCGCGCGAAGCAGTAGACCCCGTAGAGCATGAGGCCGAGCGCGATCGCGATGAGTGCGAAGACACCGCCGGGCACGGTCGTCAGGGACTGCAGCGCGCCGTCGAGCCCGCCCGCCTGCTCGGGGTCGTGCAGGATGGCCGCGATCACGAAGAGCACGCCGACGATGACGACCGCAGCGCCCTTCGCGACGTAGCCGCCGGTGCCGAGCGCATTCACCGCCTTGCTCCAGCGCTGGGGCGGCGCGACATCCTCGCGGAACTTGTGCTGCAGGCCCTTCACGACGAAGTAGGCGCCGACCGCGGCGATGCCGAGGCCGATCGCGCCGACGAGGATGCGGCCGAAGGGCTGCGCCATCAGGTCGCCTGAGAACGATTGCGCGCTCTGCTCCCCGTCCGAGCTGCCGCCGAGCGCAGCGGTGATCGCCGTCGCGCTGACGACCGCGTAGGCGATCGCGCGCCCCGCGGACTTCAGCCCGTCCTGCTTGTCGTGCCGCGAGTCGGAGACCGCGCTGACGATCGAGTAGATCGCGAGCGCAGCGAGCGCGATCCCGACCGCCCACAGCGCGAAGGCGCCGAACGGGCTCTGCTGCAAGGCCTGCATGGCGCCCGACTGATCCGCGGATCCGCCGTCGCCGAACGCGACGCCCAGCGCGATGCCACCGATGATGAGGTGCACGACGCCGTTCGCCACCTGGCCTGCGCTCAGCGCCCAGCGCGCAGCCGGGTGCCGCTCGGCGTCGGCCGCGGCGCTCTGCGCCTTGCCCGCGGCGCCGCGCGCCGACGCGGTCGCGCGACCGGCGGCATCCGACGCCTTGTCTGCCGCGCCCGAGGCGCGATCGCGGGCAGGGTGCTCTGAGCTCGTCATGCCGGTCACCGTACGCGGCATCGCCAGAAGGATGCTGAGCAGGATGGCCGCGGCGGGGGTTGGAGGCGGTGAGGGTTGGACGCGGCGGGGGTCGGACGCGGTGAGGGCTGGACGCGGTGGCGGGTGGGCGCTGAGACGGATCGGCTACCGTGGCGACGACGCGAAGGAGCAGAGATGGCGATCGAGACCACCGACGACACCGCGACCCACTGGCACGGCACCGAGGGCGACCCGGTCGTCGTGCTCGCGCACGACTGGAACGGGCGGCTGCCCTGGATCGACGAGCTGGCCGAGCGGCTCGCGGGCGAGGGCTTCCGCGTGGCGGTGCCCGACCTCTTCGACGGCCGCACCACGACCGACGATGCCGACGCGACGGCGCTGCTCACCGAGCGCTACGCCGACACCGAGGGTGCCAACCGCATCCTGAGCGAGGCGATCGGCGAGGCCAGGGCGCTCGGCAGCGAGCGTGCGGCGATCGTCGGCTTCTCGATGGGGTCGACGCTCGCGCTCGGCTATGCCGCCGAGGGCGCGCTCGAGGCGGTCGTCGCCTACTACGGCGCGGCGATGCCGGGGATCGAGGCCGGGCCGCGGACGCCGGTGCTCTTCCAGCTCGCCGAGAGCGACGACTGGAGCGGGCGCGAGGCGCCGGAGGACTACCGCGCGCGGCTCGAGGGCGAGGGCTTCGACGAGGTCGAGATCCGGCACTACGCGGGAGCGGTGCACGGGTTCCAGAACGCGCAGATCCCGCAGCGGTTCTCGGCGGATGCGTCGGCTGCGGCCTGGGAGACGACGGTCGCGTTCCTGCGGGGGCGGGGCGCGATCAGGGCCGCTCAGCGTTCCCGGCTCGGCAGGTTGACGGCTCGTCCACAGTCCCTGAGTCGTGTCAGTGGCCGGTGCGACACTTCGCCCATGACGAGGGATGCGGTGCGGCAGCAAGGGCCGGAGGGCGCGGTCGGTGCGGCGTGCTTGGGTGCCGCGCCTGATGCCTCGCCGCCGGCGCCGACGCTGCCGCCGCACCGGGTGCCGGTGCCGTTCGCTCCGGACTTCTTCGACGGTCCGACGTGGCTGCGCGGCGGGCCGCACCCGCTCGACGAACCAGTGGCCAAGGCGCCCGCGGCGCGCGATGACGATGCCAGCCGATCGGACGTCGCGGGGATCGAGTCGGTTGCCGCTGAGGTCGAGTCGGTGGCTCCTGCGCCGGTGACGGGTCGTGACGTGGCGGAGTCGGCGATGCGTGCGGTGGTCGAGATCGATGCGGCGATCGCGAGCCTGGAGGCGATGCGGGTGCGGTTCCTCGCCGGCATCGGGCACGTCGCGGTCGAGGATGAGCTCGAGGAGCGCCTCGACCCGGGCGTCGGCGTGCGCGATGTCGCGTGCGAGCTGGCGCTGATGGAGCGCCGCAGCGACCGCACCCTCGAGGCCGACATCAGCCACGCCATGGAACAGGTCGCCGCATGGCCGGCGACGGTGCACGCGTGGGGCGAGGCGCGCATCCACCGCGGCCACGTCGGCGTGATCACCGAGATCGGCGGAGCCATCCAAGACCCCGACGGCCGGGCGGCGTTCGAGGAGGCGCTGCTACCGCACGCCGAGCAGACCACGCCCGGCCGGCTGCGCGCCATCGCGCGCCGCGAGCTCGAGCGGCACCTGGAGCAGCCGCTCGCAGCCCGTCACCGGACGGCCCGCGACCGTCGGGGTGTGTTCCAGAAGGAGCTCGACGACGGCATGTCGCGGCTCGAGCTGATCGCCCCGACCGTGCTCGTGGCCGCGACTCACGATCGGCTCACGCAGATGGCCAAGGCCACCCTCCGCGCCGCCGACGCCAGCGGAGAGGGCAAGGACCCGCGCACCTTCGACCAGCTCCGCGCAGATCTGATGTGCGATCTGCTGCTCACCGGCGACCCCGCCGGCGCCACAATCGACGCCATCCGAGCAGACGTCACGATCGTCATGCCCGCCGACGTCCTCGTCGGTGTCGACGACGGCGACACCGACCGAGACCGCACCGCCGGCGACACCGACGGCACTGCCGACGACGCTGTGAGTGACGCCGCTGTGAGTGACGCCGCTGTGAGTGGCGCGGCGCAGCGCCCCAGTGTTGGTGGCGAAGTGTCCAGCCGGGCGCGTTCCGCCGACGTCGGCCGCGATCAGCGGACCCGCAGACGGACGGCCGCGGTCGCGCGCCTCTCCACCGGCGCCCCCGTCGACCCCGAGACCGCTAGGCGGCTCGCCGAGCGCGCGACCGCCTGGACGCGCCTGTTCACCGACCCCCTCACCGGCCACGTCACCGCCGTCGACACCTACGTGCCCTCCAAGCGGCTCAAGCAGCTCCTCCGAGCCAGAGACCAGCACTGCAGATGGCCCGGCTGCGGCCAACGCGCACACCGCAGCGACCTCGACCACACCATCCCCTGGACCGACGGCGGCACCACCGACACCGGCAACCTCGCCCACCTCTGCAGACGACACCACACCCTCAAAGGCGCACAGCTCTCCGGCGCCAGACGCTGGAAGGTCCACCAGCGCTCACCAGGCGTCCTCGCCTTCACCTCACCCATGGGGGAGACGTATGTGGACGAGCCGCCAGAGGTGAGGCCGGTGTTCCGCGAGCGCGAGACCGAACCTGAGGTGTGGGGCGCCGAGGTCAGCGAGTCCGCTGGGCCGCTCCCCTTCTGACACCTTGCCGGTCGACGGCAGCGCCGGCCGGATCTCACGACGCGAGCGCCCGCGGGGTGCGCTTCGCATCCTGAGCTCCTCGAAGTGCGACCGGCGGCGGGAGGGCGCGCACTCCGGATGCCGGGCTCGTCGCGGCGCGACCGCGCGCGCTCAGGCTGTGAACGTCGAGCGCAGGAGGCGCGCGACCGCAGGGCGGCCATCCGCGAGCGCCGCGCGCTGCCGGACGGCGCCGTTGCCCTCGGCACGCGTGCGCTCGATGACGGCGCGCACTCGCTCCTCGTCACCGGCAGCGGCCAGCGCGGGCGCGACGAGCTCGAGCATCCGATCGATCACGCTCCAGGCGGGGGCCAGCTCGGCCGTCGTGGGGTCGACGAGCTCGCCCTCCAACCCATGCCTCGCCGCGTGCCAGACGGCGCCGTCGACCAGCTCGGCGTGGGCGCTCGCCTCGTGGTGCGGCAGCTGGCCGGCCGCAGCCACCTCCACGAGCGCGCGGCTCAGCAGTGCCGCAGCGACCGTCTCGTCGGCCGAGAGCTGCGCGTCGAAGGCTCGCAGCTCCACGGTCGGGTAGCGCTCGGCCAGCCGCATCATCCAGTAGATCGAGGCGGTGTCGAGCGTCGTGCCGATCCCGACGAGCGCACGCACGCGCCGCTCGTAGTCGGCGGCGTCGGCGAAGATCGGCGGCACCGAAGCGGTCGTGAAGCGCCGCCCGACGATGGTGCGCCAGCTCGCGAACCCCGTGTCCGCACCCTCGAAGCACGGCGAGTTCGCGGTGAGCGCGATGAGCGGCGCGAGCCAAGGCCGCAGCGCCCGCATCACCCGCACGCCCTCCTCGCGGCTGCCGATCCCGACGTGCACGTGCAGGCCCTGGATGCGGTGGTCCGGGCGGATCGCACCGAGCTCGTCGACGAACCGGGCATAGCGATCGCCACCGGCGACGCTCGAGACTCCGCGCCCGAAGGGCGTGCCGATGCTCGCGGGGACCAGCCCGCGGCGATCGGCCGCCCCTCCGAGCGCCCGCCGGAACTCCCGCACCACCCGCTCTGCGGCATCGCCCTCGCACAGCACCGGCGACGCGAACTCCAGCTGCGCCTTCAAGAACTCGCTCTCGACCCAGCCGACGGTCGCCTCGACGTCGGCGATCTCGGCGATGACATCCTCGGCGACGTCGACCGGCGCGAGCGTGTCCGGCTCGAGCAGGATCATCTCCTCCTCGACGCCGAAGGTGCGCGGTGAGCGCCTGACCGGGTGCGTGACCGTCATGCTCGGGATTCTCCCCGACGCCGCGCAGACCCTCCAGAGCGACGCGACGCATCCGCCGTTCCTGTGAGTTGCGGGGGTGGCGCCTCTCAGGCGTGTGGGGGACAGTGAACGCATGCGGGCGATCTGGAAGGGCTCGATCACGTTCGGGCTGGTCAACGTGCCGGTGAAGCTGTACGCAGCCACCGAGGAGCACGATCTCGAGCTGCACCAGGTGCACGACGCCGACGGCGGGCGCATCCGCTACCAGCGGCGCTGCGAGGTGTGCGGCAAGAAGGTCGAGTACTCCCACATCGACAAGGCCTACGACGACGGCGAGCAGACGGTCGTCCTCACCGACGACGACATGGATGCGCTGCCCGCCGAGAAGAGCCGCGAGATCGAGGTGATGGAGTTCGTGCCCAACGAGCAGATCGACCCGATCCTCTTCGAGCGCAGCTACTACCTCGAACCCGACTCGAAGAGCCCGAAGGCCTACGTGCTGCTGCGCCGCGTGCTCGAGGAGACCGAGCGCACCGCCGTCGTGAAGCTGTCGCTGCGGCAGCGCACCCGCCTCGCCTCGATGCGCGTGCGCGACGGGGTGCTCACCGTGCAGACGATGCGCTGGGCCGACGAGGTGCGCGCGGCCGAGTTCGAGTCGCTCGACGCCGACGTGCGGATCGGCAAGCGCGAGATGGAGCTCGCCCGCTCGATCGTGAGCGACCTCGAGGCCGACTTCGAGCCCGAGCAGTACATCGACGAGTACCAGGAGCAGCTGCGCACGCTCGTCGAGGCCAAGCTCGACCAGGGCGAGGCGCTCGACACGGCGGCGACCTTCGGCGAGAGCGACGAGGGCGAGGGCGCCGAGGTCATCGACCTGCTCGAGGCGCTGCAGCGCTCGGTCGAGAAGAAGCAGGGCGCGGATGCGTCGAGCCCGACGCGCAGGCGAGCACCGGCGCGGAAGGCGGCCGACGATGAGGAGCCCGCGGCGAAGGAGCCCGCCGCGAAGCGAACCCCGTCGAAGCGCGCGGCAGCCGACGAGCCGGCGGCCAAGAAGCTCGCCGCAAAGAAGGCACCCGCCAAGAAGGCACCTGCCAAGAAGGCACCGGCGAAGAAGGCACCGGCGAAGAAGGCACCGGCGAAGAAGGCACCGAGCGCCAGCTCCACGAGCTCGACCACCAAGAAGCCGGCGGCGAAGCGGAAGTCGGCCTGACGTGCCGGCTGCCGAGCGGATCACGGTCGGCGGGCGGAGCCTGCGCTTCACGAACGGCGACAAGGTGCTCTACCCGTCGACGGGCACGACCAAGCGCGACGTGCTCGAGTACGTGCTGCGCGCATCCGACGCCCTCATCGCGCACTCGGCAGGGCGCCCCGTCACGCGCAAGCGCTGGCCGGATGGGGTGGGCACGGCGCGCAAGTCCGGGCAGGTGTTCTTCCAGAAGACGCTCGAGCGGGGCGCGCCCGACTGGATCGAGACCGTCGAGCAGCGGCACTCGACCGGGCCGAAGCACTACCCGCTGCTGACCGAGCCCGCGACGCTCGCGTGGATGGCGCAGATGGGTGCGCTCGAGCTGCACGTGCCGCAGTGGCGCGGCGTCGACGGCGAGCGCTCGAACCCCGACCGGTTGGTGCTCGACCTCGACCCCGGCGACGGCGCCGACCTCGACGACTGCGCGCAGGTGGCGCTGTGGGTGCGCGAGCTGCTCGTCGACATCGGGCTCGACCCGGTGCCGCTCACGAGCGGCTCGAAGGGCATCCACCTCTATGCGCGCCTCGACGGCACCGTGACCTCCGAGCAGGCCAGCGCGGTGGCGCACCAGCTGGCGCGGTCGCTCGAGCAGCTCCACCCCGACCTGGTCGTCAGCGACATGAAGAAGGCGCTGCGGCAGGGCAAAGTGCTCATCGACTGGAGCCAGAACTCGGCGTCGAAGACGACGGTCGCGCCCTACTCGCTGCGCGGGCGGCTGCGACCCACGGTCGCGGCACCGCGCACGTGGGAGGAGGTCGAGGCGGGCGGCCTCGAGCAGCTCGAGATGGATGCGGTGCTCGAGCGCCTGGAGCGCGACGGCGACCTCATCGCCGCGCTCGACCCGCCGCCCGACCGGCTCGCGAAGTACCGCGGCATGCGATCGGCCGATCGCACGCCCGAGCCCGTGCCGGCCGAGCCCGCCGTGGCAGGCGAGGGGCAGTCGTGGGTGGTGCAGAAGCACCAGGCTCGGCGCCTGCACTACGACTTCCGGCTCGAGCAGGAGGGCGTGCTCGTGTCGTGGGCGGTGCCGAAGGGGCTGCCGACCTCGACGACGCAGAACCGGCTGGCGGTGCAGACCGAGGACCACCCGCTCGAGTACGGCTCGTTCGAGGGCGTGATCCCGAAGGGCGAGTACGGCGCCGGCAAGGTCGAGATCTGGGATGCCGGCGACTTCGAGCTCGAGAAGTGGCGCGACGACGAGGTGATCGCGGTGCTGCACGGGCAGCCGGGCGGCGGGCTCGGAGGCGAGCCCTACCGCTTCGCGCTGATCCAGACCGACGCCGACAAGCGGCAGTGGCTGGTGAAGAAGACGAAGGAGCAGCCGGGCGAGGATGCGGCGCCGGCGAAGGCGGCGGGCGCGGGGGCCGGCGCGAAGCAGGCGAGTGCCAAGGAAGCCGGTGCGAAGGCCGGCGCCAAGGCCGGCGCCAAGGCCGGTGCGAAGGCCGGCACCAAGGCCGGCACCAGGGCTGGCGCGAGGACCGGCGCGAAGGCGCGATCCTCGGCGAAGGAGCGCACCCGCGGTGCGAAGCCGCGCCCCACCGACCTGCGGCCGATGCTCGCGACGCAGGGCGACGCATCCGACATCGACGACGAGCGGGAGTGGTCGTTCGAGGTGAAGTGGGATGGCTGGCGCGCGATCGTGCAGCGAGACGGCGACACCGTGCGGCTCGTGAGCCGCAACGGTCGCGACCTCTCCGGCGCGTTCCCCGAGCTCGTCGAGGCGCTGCCCGCCGCGATCGGAGCGACGGATGCGGTGCTCGACGGCGAGATCGTGATGCTCGAGCGCGGCGTGGCGAGCTTCGAGGCGCTGCAGGATCGCGCGGGCCTGACGGGGCGCGCGGCGGCGCGGGCTGCGAAGCAGACGCCGGCGACCATCATGCTGTTCGACGCGCTCGAGGTGGACGGCGAGCGCCTCACGGGCGAGCGCCTCGACGAGCGGCAGTCGCGGCTCGACGAGATCGTGCACGAGAGCCCGCGCGTGAAGGTCTCGAAGCCGCTGCGAGGGGCGCTCGCGCGGATCCTCGAGGTGACGGCCGAGCGCGGCCTCGAGGGCGTCATCGCGAAGCGCGACGACGGCACGTATCGGCCGGGCGTGCGCACGCGCGACTGGCTCAAGCTCAAGCACCAGCTGCAGCGCGAGGTGGTCGTCGTGGGTTGGCTCGAGGGCAACGGCTCGCTCTCGGGCACCGTCGGCTCGCTCGTGCTCGCGCTGCCGGGCGAGGGCGGGCGGATGCGCTACGCCGGCCGGGTGGGCACGGGCTTCTCGGGCGCGGACCGCGACCGGTTGCGCGATGAGCTGCGCCCGCGCAGGACCGCGCCGACCATCGACGACCTGCCCGCGGACGTGGCGCGCAAGGCGCACTGGGTTCGCGCCGCCGTCGGCGAGGTGGAGCACACCGAGCAGACCTCCTCCGGTGCCCTGCGGCACCCCGTCTGGCGTGGCCTGCGCCCCGACAAGTCGCTCGCCGACCTGAACCCCGAGTAGGCCGCAGCGCAGGCAGGATGGATCCATGACCACCGACCTGCTGGACCTCGAGTCGCTGCTCACCGACGAGGAGCGCGCCGTGCGAGCGCGGGTGCGCGCGCTCGTCGACCGCGAGATCAGGCCGCACATCGCCGACTGGTTCGAGCGCGCGCACTTCCCGCGCGAGCTCGTGCCGCAGCTCGCGGCGGAGGGGCTGCTCGGCATGCACCTGACGGGCTACGGATGCGCGGGGCGCTCGGCCGTGGAGTACGGCATCGCGATGCAGGAGCTCGAGGCGGGCGACAGCGGGATCCGCACCTTCGCGTCGGTGCAGGGATCGCTCGCCATGACGGCGATCGCGAAGCACGGCTCGGAGGAGCAGCGGGAGGCCTGGCTGCCGCGGATGGCTGCGGGCGAGGCGATCGGCTGCTTCGGGCTGACCGAGCCGGGCGCGGGCAGCGACCCCGGCGCCATGCAGACCTTCGCGCGCCGCGACGGCGGCGACTGGATCATCGACGGAGCGAAGCGCTGGATCGGGCTCGCCTCGATCGCCGACGTCGCCGTCATCTGGGCGCAGACCGACGATGGCGTGCGCGGCTTCCTGGTCGAGACGGCGCCGCACGGCGTGCCGACGCCGGGCTTCACGGCGGCCCCGATCGAGCCGAAGCTGTCGATGCGGGCCTCCATCCAGTGCGACATCGTGCTCGACGGGGTGCGCGTGCCGGGGGCCATGCGCCTGCCGGAGGCGCGCGGGCTGCGGGCGGCCTTCGAGTGCCTGAACGAAGCGCGCTTCGGCATCGCGTGGGGAGCCCTCGGCGCCGGGCGCGATGCGCTCGAGACCGCGCTCGCCTACGCCGGCGAGCGCGAGGTCTTCGGTCGTCCGCTCGCCGCGATGCAGCTGACGCAGGCGCGGCTGGCCGAGATGGCGCTGTCGCTGCAGCAGGCGCAGCTGCTCGCGCTGCACCTGGGGCGTCGGAAGGATGCGGGGCTGCTGCGACCGCACGAGATCTCGATGGGCAAGCTCGCCTCGTGCCGCACCGCGATCGACGTCTGCCGCGAGGCGCGCGCGATCCTGGGCGGCAACGGCGTCTCGCTCGACCACTCCCCCATGCGGCACGCGGCGAACCTCGAGAGCGTGCGCACCTACGAGGGCACGGACGAGGTGCACACGCTCGTGATCGGGCAGGCGCTGACGGGGATCGCCGCGTTCCGCGGCTAGCGGGCCCGGAGGAGCGTGCGGCACTCCGTAGGTCGAGGAGCGCGCGGCCTCTGGCCGCACGCGTCACGAGACCGGCCGGCAGGGCGCGGGCTCCGGTCTCGTGACGGCAGCGACGCTCCGCGCCGCGGCCTCCTCGACCTACGGGGCGCCGGCCTCCTCGACCTCCGGGGCGCCGCGGCCTCCTCGACCTCCGGGGCGCCGCGGCCTCCTCGACCGCCGGGGTCGCGCGCTACGCGAGCAGCCGCTCCAGCACCCGCACGACGCCGTGCTCGGCGTTGCTCGGGGCGCGGTGACGGGCCGCCATCAGCACCTCAGGGTGCGCGTTCGCCATCGCGAAGCTCCACTCGGCGTCGGCGAGCATGCCGAGGTCGTTCAGGTAGTCGCCGAAGACCACCGTCTGCGCCCGCGTCACGCCCAGCTCGCGCTGCAGCGCCTCGACGCCGAGCCTCTTGTCGACGCCGTCGCGGATGACGTCGGCCCAGTGCGGCGAGCCGATCACGACGCGATGCCCCGCAGGCGCATCCGGCACCCAGCGCGCCACCGCCGCCGACGAATCGGTCGCGGAGTGCATCGCGAGCTTCAGCACGTCGTCCGTGCGCTCGAGGAGGTCGTCGACCGTCTCGAGGGCGGCGTGATAGCGCTGCGCCTGCTCGACGAAGCCGGGCTCCCGCGACTCGATCGACGCCACGGCGCGGCGGCTCGCGACGACCCCGAGCTCACCCTCGGATGCCCGCACGCGCCGCACGATCTCGTGCACCGCATCCGCGCTCACCGTGGTCGCCTCGAGCACCTCGCCGTCGTGCGTGACGATCGCGCCGTTCTCGGCGATGCAGGACGTGCCACCGGCGCGCTCGAAGAGCTGCTCGAGGGTCGCGAGCTGCCGGCCGCTCGCCGGCACGAACGCGATGCCGGCGTCGCGCATGCGCGCCAGCAGGGGCCAGAAGGCCTCGGGGATGCGTCCGGCGCCGTCGAGCAGCGTGCCATCCATGTCGGCGACCACGAGCCGGATGTCGAGGTCGGCCGGGAGGTCTGGCTCTGGCGGGTGCTCGACGGGCGCCGCGGGCAGCGGCGTGCCCGTCACGCGGCGCGACTCACGCCGTGACAGCGACGGCGATGGGCGTGCGGCCGTCGCCGAACTGGATCGTCCGGCCGATCGTCGAGGGATCGGCCAGGGTCGCCGCGACCACGCGGGCGACGTTGGCGCGCGAGACCGCGTGCTCGCCATCGGCGGCGCCATCGCCCACGACCTCGATCTGCTCGGTCGGCTCCTCGAGCGTCAGCATGCCCGGGCCGAGGATCGTCCAGTCGAGGCTCGACGCCCGCAGGTGGTCGTCGGCGTCGGCCTTCGCCTGTGCGTAGGCGTAGAAGTCGTCGTCCTCCGGCACGCCGTGGTCCTGGCCCGCGCCCATGTAGGACACCATCACGAAGCGCTGCACGCCGGCATCCGCCGCTGCGTCGATGACGCGGATCGCCGCATCGCGATCGACCGCGAAGGTGCGCTCGGCGCTGCCGCCCCCGGCGCCCGCGCTCCAGACGACCGCATCCTGCCCGCGCAGCAGCTCGGCGAGCTGCTCGCGGTCGAGCTGCTGCACGTCGGCGACGACCGGCGTCGCGCCTGCCGCCTCGATGTCGGCCGACTGCTCGGCCTTGCGGATCACGCTCGAGACCTGATCGCCACGCTCTGCCAGCAGGGGTGCCAGCAGCAGCGCGACCTTGCCGTGCCCGCCGATGATGGTGATGCTCGTCATGCTCGCTCCTCGGTTCCGTGGTTCGTCGTCTCGTCTGTCTTGCCTGTCGTGCCTGCCGTGCCTGCTGCATCCGCAGCATCCGTCACGTCCCAAGCGTGGTGCTCGAGGTCGTGCAGCGCATAGATGAGCAGCGTCTCCACGGTGAACACCGAGCCGTTGGATCGCCTTCCCGGCCGATCCCACGCGTCGGAGGGCACCGCATCCGCCGCGCTGGCGAGCCCCGCGGCCGCCACGTCGAGCGCGGCCGCCACATGCTCGGGCGCTTCGCTGCCGTAGTCGCCGTCGATCGCCGCCCGATCCTGATCCCAGTTCGCGAACTCGGGGTCGTCCTCGCCGAGCAGTTGCTCGAGCCGCGCCTGCATGACCCCGCAGACGTCGCGCACGTGCGCGGCGTACTCGAGCGGCGACCAGGTCGCCTCGTCGGGCCGCTCGGCGACGGACTCGCCGTGCAGCCGCTGGTGCATCGCCGCAGCGGCGAGGCGGATGCGGCGGCCGAGATCGTCGCGATCGACCGCGAGCGGGTCGAACCCGCAGTCGGGGCACCGCTCGCGCAGCACCCACGTCCAGTCCTTCGTGTCGGGCTCGATGGGCATGCGCCCAGCCTCCCACGCGGGCTCGGGCGCACCCTGATCATCCGCGAGGATGACGCCCGCGCGACCGCGGGGGGACGCGGCCCGGGGCCTGCGATTCGTAGCGTCGAAGCAGACGAAGGGAACCCCATCATGGAGATGTTCGCACTGCTGTTCACCATCGCCGAGGTCGCGCTCGTGGCGCTCGGGATCGCCGCGATGACGGTGGTCGCCATCGGCGGCGTCGTCGTCGGGAGCGCCTCGCTCGTGCAGCTGCGCGGCTCGCACCGAGCCAGCAGCGCCCCGCGCACCGCTCCGGCCGCGCGCCGCCAGCCGGCGGCCGCCTCCGCCACGGCCTGAGCCACTCGGCCTGAGCCACTCGGCCTGGGCCGCTCGGCCTGAGCCACTCCGCCTGGGCCGCTCGGCCTGAGCCGGCCCGCGCACCCGCCGCCCCGCGCTTGCGAGCGCACCCACGGGGGCATACTGTATTCCTGAACGATCGGTCACTAATTCGCGGCCGCATCGGATCGCGTCACCGACAGCGCAGTCAGGAGTCCCATGCCCGAGGCCCTTCTCGTCGGCGGCGTGCGCACGCCGGTCGGCCGCTACGGCGGCGCCCTCGCCGGGGTGCGCCCCGATGACCTCGCCGCCCTCGTCATCGCCGAGGCAGTGCAGCGCGCGGGCATCGACCCGGCGTCGATCGACGAGGTGATCTTCGGCGGCGCCAACCAGGCCGGCGAGGACAACCGCAACGTGGCGCGCATGGCGACGCTGCTCGCGGGTCTGCCCGACGAGATCCCCGGCATCACGGTCAACCGGCTCTGCTCCTCGGGCATGTCGGCCATCATCATGGCCTCGCAGATGATCCGGGCCGGTGACGCCGACATCGTGATCGCGGGCGGCGTCGAGTCGATGACCCGTGCGCCCTGGGTGCAGGCGAAGCCCGAGCGCCCCTGGGCCAAGCCCGGCGAGGCCTTCGACACCTCGATCGGCTGGCGCTTCACGAACCCCCGCCTCGCGGCCCGCGACAAGGCCACCTTCTCGATGCCGGAGACGGCCGAGGAGGTCGCGCGCGTCGACGGCATCACCCGCGAGGAGGCCGATGCCTTCGCGCTGCGCTCCCACGAGCGCGCCATCGCGGCGATCGACGCCGGCCGCTTCACCGACGAGATCGTCGCCGTGCCGACGAAGGGCGGCGAGGTGGCGGTCGACGAGGGGCCGCGGCGGGAGACGACGATGGATGCGCTGGCGCGCCTCCGGCCCGTCGTGACCGGTGGGTCCGTGGTCACGGCCGGCAACGCATCCAGCCTCAACGACGGCGCATCGGCGATCGTCATCGCGAGCGACGCTGCGGTCGAGCGCCTGGGCCTCGCTGCGCGCGCCCGGGTCGTCGGCGGTACGAGCGCCGGCATCGCGCCGGAGATCATGGGCCTCGGGCCCGTGCCCGCGACCGAGAAGCTGCTCGCGCGCACCGGGCTCGAGATCGACGACATCGGTGCCGTCGAGCTGAACGAGGCGTTCGCGACGCAGTCGATCGGGACGATCCGGCGCCTCGGCCTCGACGACGGGATCGTGAACGCCGACGGCGGCGCGATCGCCCTCGGGCATCCGCTCGGCTCGTCGGGCTCGCGCCTCGTCGTGACCCTGCTGGGTCGCATGGAGCGCGAGGGCGCCGACCGCGGACTCGCGACCATGTGCGTCGGCGTCGGCCAGGGCACCGCGATCATCCTGGAGCGCGTGTGAGCGCCGGCACCCTGCCCGCCCCGACCGTCAACCGGTGTGGCGGCACCCCGACCGGATCATCCGGTCGAAGCGCCGCCACACCGGTTGAGCGTCGCGCTCGCGCGCGGCCGTCGGCGAGGAGCGCGGCATGAGCGAGTCGCTGCGGATCGAGGATCGCGG
The DNA here is from genome assembly GCF_900117395.1 of Agrococcus sp. Marseille-P2731. Lineage (GTDB taxonomy): Bacteria > Actinomycetota > Actinomycetes > Actinomycetales > Microbacteriaceae > Agrococcus. The sequence goes on from NZ_FPEG01000003.1 coordinate 746,061, forward strand.
CAGTCACGTGCTGGCCACGCTCGACCGACCCGAGAAGCGCAACGCGATCGACCAGGACCTCGTCGACGCGCTGCACGAGCTCTGCGCACGTCTCGAGGTCGAGCGCCGCACGCTCGTGCTCACCGGCAGCGGCGGCACCTTCGCCGCCGGCGCCGACATCGCGCAGCTGCGCGAGCGCCGAGCCGCCGATGCGCGCGCGGGCATCAACACCCGCTGCTTCCAGCGCATCCGGGCCCTGCCCATGCCGGTCATCGCCGTGCTCGACGGCTACGCGCTCGGCGGCGGCGCCGAGCTCGCCTACGCCGCCGACATCCGCATCGGCACGCCGAGCCTCAAGATCGGCAACCCCGAGACCGGGCTCGGCATCATCGCCGGCGCCGGCGCGACCTGGCGGCTGCCGGAGCTCGTCGGCAGCGCCCTCGCGAGCGAGATGCTCCTGACCGGCCGCATCCTGACCGCCGGCGAGGCGCTCGCCGCAGGCCTCGTCACCGCCGTGCTCGAGCCGGTCGCCGCCCTCGATCGCGCCGCCGAGCTCGCCGCGCGCATCGCGAGCCTCGATCCCGCGGCGACGCAGGCGACGAAGCGCACCCTGCTCGCGCCGCCAGAGGCCCACCCGGCGATCGAGCTCGACGAGCAGGCCGTGCTCTTCGAGTCGGAGGAGAAGGAGCGTCGCATGACCGAGTTCCTCGAGCGGCGCAGCCGGCGGGCCGATACCTCCGAGCGCGAGGGCGAGCGATGAGCGACCAGCAGCAGCACGAGCATCAGCACGACGACACGGATGCCGTGGTCGGCGCGGGCGCGCCAGAGCGCGTCGGGGTGCTCGGCGGCGGCCGCATGGGCGCCGGCATCGCGCACGCCTTCGTGCTCGCCGGCAGCCAGGTCGTGGTCGTCGAGCGCGACGCAGCGGCGGCCGAGGCGGCGCGCGAGCGCGTGACCGCGAGCCTCGAGAAGAGCGTGGCGCGCGGCTGGTCCGAGCCGCTCGACGAGCTCGAGGGCCGCCTGCGCGTCGCGATCGACATCGACGCCTTCGCCGGCAACGGCCTCGTGATCGAGGCCGTGCCCGAGGACGAGGCGATGAAGGCGGATGCGCTGGCCCGCGTCGAGCGCGTGCTCCACGAGCGCGCGGCGCTCGCGAGCAACACCTCCTCCATCTCGATCGACCGGCTGTCGGCGACGCTGGCGCGACCGGAGCGGTTCCTGGGCCTGCACTTCTTCAACCCGGTCCCGGCATCCGCCCTGGTCGAGATCGTGCTGGGCACGGCGACGCAGCCGGCCCTCGCGAACGACGCGCGCGCCTGGGTCGAGGCGATCGGCAAGACGCCCGTGACGGTGCACGACGCCCCCGGCTTCGCGAGCTCGCGCCTCGGGGTCGCGCTCGGGCTCGAGGCGATCCGCATGGTCGAGGAGGGCGTCGCGAGCCCCGGCGACATCGACGCGGCGATGGAGCTCGGCTACAAGCACCCGGTCGGGCCGCTGCGCACCACCGACATCGTCGGCCTCGACGTGCGCCTCGGCATCGCCGAGCAGCTGCATCAGGACCTCGGGCCGCGCTTCGCCCCGCCGCAGCTGCTGCGCGACATGGTGGCGGATGGCCGGCTCGGCAAGAAGAGCGGCCGCGGCTTCTACGACTGGAACGACTGACCGATGACCGAGAGCGAGCGCCCGATGAGCCAGCCCCGACTCCTGCCCAGCTACATCCGCGACGCGTGGTGGGAGCCCGCCGACGCGAGCGACGCCACCGTCGTGCGCGACGCGTCCACCGGTGACGAGGTCGTGCGCGTCAGCGCCTCGGGCCTCGACATCGCCGCCGCGCTCGACCACGGGCGCACGATCGGCCAGCACAGCCTCGCCCCGCTCACCTTCCACCAGCGGGCGATCCTGCTGAAGCAGATGGCCCTCGCGCTCACCGAGCGCAAGCACGAGCTCTACGAGCTGAGCACCCGCACGGGCGCGACGAAGGCCGACTCCTGGGTCGACATCGACGGCGGCATCGGCGTGCTCTTCACCTACTCGTCGAAGGGCCGCCGCGAGCTGCCGCAGTCGACGATCTACCTCGACGGCGCGGTCGAGCCCCTCTCGAAGGACGGCTCGTTCCTCGCCCGCCACATCTGCACGACGCTGCCGGGCGTCGCCGTGCAGATCAACGCCTTCAACTTCCCCGTCTGGGGCTCGCTCGAGAAGCTCGCGCCTGCGTTCCTCGCCGGCATGCCCACGCTCATCAAGCCCGCGACGCCCACGGGCTTCGTCGCCGAGCACATGGTGCGCATCCTGGCCGAGTCGGGTCTGCTGCCCGCGGGCAGCATCCAGCTCGTCAACGGCTCCGCCCGCGACGTGATGGATCACCTGCGGCTCGGCGACACCGTCGGGTTCACCGGTTCCGCCTCCACCGCCGACGCGCTGCGCCGCCACGAGGCCGTGCAGGCCCGGGGCGTGCGCTTCACGGCCGAGACCGACTCGATCAACGCATCCGTGCTCGGCCCCGACGCGGCCCCCGGCACCCCCGAGTTCGACGCCTTCGTGCGCGGCCTCGTCGCTGAGATGACCTCGAAGGCCGGCCAGAAGTGCACGGCGATCCGCCGCGCGATCGTGCCGACGGGCATGACGGATGCCGTGGCCGGCGCCGTGCGCGATCGCATCGCCGCGAAGGTGGTCGTCGGCGACCCGCGCGGCGAGGGCGTGACGATGGGGCCGCTCGCCTCCACCGGCCAGCGGGACGAGGTGCTGCAGCAGGTGATGAAGCTGCGCGAGGGCGGTGGCCGCGTGGTGGTGGGCGGTGACGCCGGCGAGGTGCGGCTGGCCGACGGCTCGATGGGGCTCGCCGAGGGCGGCGCATTCGTGGCGCCGACGCTGCTCGCCTTCGCCGATGCAGAGGCGGATGCCTTGCACACGGTCGAGGCGTTCGGCCCGGTCTCGTCGCTCGTGGAGTACGGCTCCCCCGAGCAGGCCGCAGAGCTCGTCGCGCGCGGCGGCGGATCGCTCGTCACCTCGGTGGCCTCGCACGACGGCGCCTTCGTGGCAGAGCTCACGCGCCGCATCGCGCCGCACAACGGCCGCATCCTGCTGCTCGACCGCGACGACGCGCGTGCCTCGACGGGCCACGGCTCGCCGCTGCCGATGCTCGTGCACGGCGGGCCGGGTCGCGCCGGCGGCGGCGAGGAGCTCGGCGGCATGCGCTCGGTGCTGCACCACATGCAGCGCACGGCGATCCAGGGCTCGCCCGCCATGCTGACCGCAGTGACCGGGGTCTGGCACCCGGGGGCTCCGGCGACGACCGAGCCGCCGCATCCGTTCAGGAAGTCGCTCGCTGAGCTGCGCATCGGCGACCAGGTGGTCTCGGAGCGCCGCGAGATCACGCTCGACGACATCGAGCACTTCGCCGAGTTCACGGGCGACACCTTCTATGCCCACATGGACCAGGAGGCGGCGGAGGCGAACCCGTTCTTCCCCGGTCGCGTCGCGCACGGCTACCTGCTGCTGTCGTTCGCCGCCGGCCTGTTCGTCGAGCCGGCGCCCGGCCCCGTGCTGGCGAACACCGGCCTCGACAACCTGCGCTTCATGACACCGGTCTCCCCCGGCGACACTCTGCGGGTGACGCTCACGGCCAAGCAGATCACGCCGCGCGAGACCGACCCCTACGGCGAGGTGCGGTGGGATGCGCAGCTCACGAACCAGGACGACGAGACGGTCGCGCAGTACGACCTGCTGACCTACGTCGCGAAGGAGCAGGCACCCGCGTAGCCGGCACCGTCCCCCGCAGGTCGAGGAGCGCGCGGGCGCAGCCCGCACGCTTCCCCCGCAGGTCGAGGAGCGCGCGGGCGCAGCCCGCACGCGAGTCCCGCGGGTCGAGGAGCGCGCGGGCGCAGCCCGCACGCGAGCCCCGCAGGTCGAGGAGCGCGCGGGCGCAGCCCGCACGCGTCACGAGACCGGAGACGCGAGCGGCGGAGCCCCCGAAGGACCTCCGCCGCTCCCCGATCCGCTCGCTACTCGGCCGGGAGGATCAGCTGCTGCCCCGCCATGATGAGGTCGGGGTTCGAGAGGGTCTCCTGGTTCACGGCGAAGATGCCGAGCCAGCCGCTCTCGACGCCCTCGGCCTCGGCGATCTCGAAGAGCGTGTCGCCGGGCGCGACCGCGACGGTCTCGTCAGACGCCTCGACGTCGGGCAGGGCGTAGCTGGGCGCGGCCGCGGCGGGCGCTGCGGTCGCTGCGGCAGCGGCCGGAGCGGCCTGCTGCACGGGCGCGGCCTGCTGCACGGGTGCTGGCTGCTCTGCGGGTGCCGCCTGCTGCGCGCTGTCGACCGGCGTGCTGCTGGGCTCGGCCGATCCGCTCGCGCCGATCTGCGCCGAGCACGACGGCCATGCGCCCCAGCCCTGGCCGGCCAGCGTGTTCTCGGCGACGCGGATCTGCTCGGCGCGCGACGCGTCGGCCGGGTTGCCCGAGCCGCCGTAGGCCTGCCACGTCGACAGCGAGAACTGCAGGCCGCCGTAGTAGCCGTTGCCCGTGTCGATCGACCAGTTGCCGCCCGACTCGCACTGCGCGAGGGCGTCCCAGGTCGACGCAGGCGCGGCATTGGCCGCGGTCGGCACGAGCACCGCGCCTCCGACGGTCGCGATGCCGGTGGCGATGAGACCGGCGACGGCGCGCTTCGATCGGCGTGCGGGGGTAGTGGTGTGCTGCTTGCTCACGAATGAACTCCAGGCCCCGTCTCGCACGCGCTGAGCGCGCACGACCGCCCGGCCGGTGCATATCGATTCGATGGCACGAAGGACTCATGGGGCGGATGCGACGGCCGTCCTTCGCGGTTCAAGCCGCCAACACTACCTCAATGTCACGATTGGGTAACAATCATGCCAAGACGGCACGTCGTGATGCCTCCCGGGCGGTATCGCTGATAGCGCTCCCGTCGACTCCACAGGGCTACAGCGACGCGGGATCGCGCAGCCCGGTCCGCACGAGCTCGAGCACCGACTCCGCGAGCTCCTCAGGCGTGAAGGGGCCGTCGGGGCGGTACCACTCGACGATGGAGTTCACCATGCCGAAGGTCAGCCGCTCGGCGATGCGCGGCTCCATGTCGGCCCGCAGCGTGCCCTCATCGCGCGAGGCCTCGAACAGCGCACGCAGCTTCGCGTCGATCTCGCGTCGCCGCCGCATCGCCTCGAGCTCGATCGGGGTGTTGCCGCGCAGCCGCAGCAGCAGCGTCACGTAGGGCGTGCGCTCGCACAGCACGAGCACCGCACCGCGGATCACGTGGCGGATGCGGTCGACGATCGGTCCGGTCGTCGCCCCGGGCTGCTCGAACACGGCCTCCAGGGCATCGAGCGCCATGCCGAGCGCGACCTCGAGCATCTGCTCCTTCGACGCGAAGTGGTGGTAGATCGCCGACTTCGACAGCCCCAGCCGCTCGGCGAGCACCCCGAGCGAGGTGGCGTCGTAGCCGCGCTCGTTGAACGCCTCGACGACCACCTCGAGCATCGAGTCGCGGTCGTAGCCGGGACGGCCGCGGCGCGCGGCGACGGCGGGCTCGGTCGTGGTCATCGAGCCATCATCTCAGCGCCCTTCGACACGCTCAGCGCCTGCGGCGCGGAGCGGCTCAGGGGACGGGGCCCTGCTCCCTGAGCCGGTGCGTGCCGCAGGCGCACACCGAGTCGAAGGGCACCCCTATCGGAGGTCGTAGACACGCTTGTACTTGCCCTCGCTGCGCGGCAGCGAGCCGGTCGGCACGATCTCCACGTCGACCGTGGTGCCGATCCGCTCCTTCACCCGCAGCTTCAGGATCTCGGCGGCCGCGGTCGACACGACCGGCTTCACGCCCGGCGTGCACTCGATCTTCACGACCAGCCCGTCCATCCGCCCCCGCTTCACGAGCTCGAGCACGAAGTGCGGGGTCAGGTGCTCGATCTCGAGCGCGATCTCCTCGATCTGCGTCGGGAAGAGGTTGACGCCGCGCAGGATGATCATGTCGTCGTTGCGGCCGGTGATCTTCTCGATGCGCCGCATGGTGGGCGTCGAGGTGCCCGGCAGCAGCCGCGACAGGTCGCGCGTGCGGTAGCGCAGCACCGGGAACGCGGTCTTCGTCAGCGACGTGAAGACCAGCTCGCCCAGCTCGCCGTCGGGCAGCACCTCGCCGCTCTCGCCGTCGATGATCTCCGGCAGGAAGTGGTCCTCCCAGATCGTCGGCCCGTCCTTCGTGACGACCGACTCGCTGCCGACGCCCGGCCCCATGACCTCCGACAGGCCGTAGATGTCGACCGCATCCAGCCCCATCCGCCGCTCGAGCTCTGCCCGCATCTCGTTCGTCCAGGGCTCGGCGCCGCAGATCGCGACCCGCAGCGAGGTCTCGCGCGGGTCGAGCCCGGCCTCCTCGAAGGCGTCGGCGATCGTCAGCAGGTACGACGGCGTGCACATGATCACGTCGGGCTCGAAGTCGCGGATGAGCTGCACCTGCCGCGCGGTCTGCCCGCCGGAGACGGGGATCACGGTCGCACCGAGGCGCTCGATGCCGGCGTGCGCCCCCTGGCCGCCCGTGAAGAGGCCGTAGCCGTAGGCGTTGTGCACCTTCATGCCCGGCAGCACACCGGCCGCGCGCAGCGATCGCGCCACCACCTCCGCCCAGTTGTCGAGGTCGCCGCGCGTGTAGCCGACGACGGTCGGGCGCCCGGTCGTGCCGGACGAGGCGTGGATGCGCGCGACCTGCGCCATCGGCACCGCGAACATGCCGAAGGGGTAGGACTGCCGCAGATCCTCCTTCGTCGTGAAGGGCAGGCGCTGCAGGTCGTCGAGCGAGCGGATGTCCTCGGGGCGCACCCCCGCCTCGTCGAGCTTGCGCGTGTAGGTCGGCACGTTCCCGTAGGCGTGCCGCACGGTCTCCTGCAGCCGCTGCAGCTGCAGCGCGCGCAGCTCGTCGAGCGAGAGGAGCTCGCCGGCGTCGCGCAGGTCGTCGGATGCGGTGGGTGCAGTGGGCATCGTTGCTCCTGGTGCGATCGAGGGACGGGAGGGAGGGGTCATGCCGGGCCGCCCGGGCCGCTCGGCGCTGCCTGGTTGGTCGTGAACGAGCGGCCTCGGAACTCGGCGACCGTCTCCCCGGTCTCGTCGACGATCGTCACGTCGTAGATCCCGTTGCGGCCGCGCTTCCAGCGCCGCTCGGCGGTCGCGGTGAGCGTCTGCCCCGCGCGCGTCGGCTTCGCGAAGGTGATGTCGGCGCCGGATGCGACGGTGGCGTTCGCATCCTCGTTGCACGCGTAGGCGAAGGCCGTGTCGGCGAGCGTGAAGACGAGCCCGCCGTGCGTGATGCCGAAGCCGTTCACCATCGCGTCGGTCACCGTCATCGTGAGCACGGCCCTGCCGCGCTCGAGCTCGGCGATCTCGATGCCGAACGCCTCCTTGGCGCGATCGGTCTCGGCCATGATCGTCGCGAGCCAGGTGTCGTCTCTGGGTGCCTCGAAAGCCATGCACGCTCCATTGCGCTCGGTCTCGCCCGCCTGCCGGCGGCGCTGCTTCCAGGCCGTTGCGGGCCTGCGTGCCCTCAGTCTATACTTACTGAACGTTCGGTCACTAATTCCGAACCTACCGCAGCCCGACCGTCTGCAGGAGGAGTCGACGATGACGCTCACCGCACCCGACGCATCCGTCACCGACCGCGACGAGGCAGCGCTGGCCGAGGCCCAGGCGCACTTCGACGCCATCATCGAGGCCGACCAGCGCATCGAGCCGCGCGACTGGATGCCCGACGCATACCGCAAGACGCTCATCCGCCAGATCTCGCAGCACGCGCACTCCGAGATCATCGGCATGCAGCCCGAGGGCAACTGGATCTCCCGCGCCCCGAGCCTCAAGCGCAAGGCCATCCTGATGGCCAAGGTGCAGGACGAGGCGGGCCACGGGCTCTACCTCTACTCCGCCGCGCAGACGCTCGGCATCAGCCGCGACGAGATGACGGAGCAGCTGATCGAGTCGCGCGCCCGCTACTCCTCGATCTTCAACTACCCGACGCCCAGCTGGGCGGACATGGGCGCGATCGGCTGGCTCGTCGACGGCGCAGCGATCTGCAACCAGGTGCCGCTGTGCCGCGCCTCGTACGGCCCCTACGGCCGCGCGATGGTGCGCATCTGCAAGGAGGAGTCGTTCCACCAGCGGCAGGGCTTCGAGATCCTGCTCGAGCTCTCGAACGGCACCGAGGCGCAGCACCGCATGGCGCAGGAGGCGGTGGACCGCTGGTACTGGCCGAGCCTCATGATGTTCGGCCCGCCCGACGACGAGTCGCCGAACTCGGCGCAGTCGATGGCGTGGAAGATCAAGCGCTTCTCGAACGACGAGCTGCGCCAGCGCTTCGTCGGCATGCTCGTGCCCCAGGCCGAGGTGCTGGGGCTCACGCTCCCCGACCCGAACCTGCGCTGGAACGACGAGACGCAGCAGTGGGACATGTCGGAGATCGACTGGACCGAGTTCAACGAGGTGCTCGCCGGCCGCGGGCCCGCGAACGCGCAGCGCATCCAGCACCGCCGCGACGCCCACGAGGAGGGCGCGTGGGTGCGCGAGGCCGCTGCTGCGTACGCCGAGAAGCAGGCGGCGCGCGAGCGGCAGGCCGCCTGATGTCGACGCCCGGAGAGGTCGCCGGCGAGGGCTGGCCGCTGTACGAGGTGTTCGTGCGCGCTAACCGTGGCCTCAGCCACGTGCACGTCGGCTCGCTGCACGCGCCCGACGACGAGATGGCGCTGCGCAACGCGCGCGACCTCTACACCCGCCGCAACGAGGGCGTCTCGGTGTGGGTGGCGCGCTCCACCGCCATCACGACGAGCGATCCCGACCAGAAGGGCGCCTTCTTCGAGAGCCCCGCCGGCAAGAACTATCGCCACGCGAAGTACTACGAGAAGAGCGCGGAGGTGCCGCACCTGTGAACGCTCCCCAGCCTCCGGCAACCGGCCGCGACGCCGCATCGATCGCCGCGATGCACCAGGCCGATGCCGACGCGGTGCACGGCGACGTCACCGTCGACGAGCTCGACCTCGCAGCAGAGCTGTCCGGGGCGGATGCCTCGGCCATCGCGAGCGCAGACATCGCGGAGTACGCGATGCGGCTCGGCGACGACGCGCTGATCCTCTCGCAGCGGCTCGGCTGGTGGATCTCGCGAGCCCCGGAGCTCGAAGAGGACATGGCGCTCGGCAACATCGCGCTCGACCTGCTCGGGCACGCGCGCAGCCTCCTGCACTACGCGGGCACCGCATCCGGTCGCACCGAGGACGAGCTGGCCTATTGGCGCGAGGAGCACGAGTTCCGCTGCGCATGGCTCTTCCAGCAGCCGAACGGCGACTTCGCGCACACGATCGTGCGCGGGCTGATCGCCGCGATCTGGATGCAGGAGCTCTACACGGCCCTGGCTCGGTCGACGGATGCGTCGCTCGCGGCGATCGGCGCGAAGTCGGTCAAGGAGGTGTCGTACCACCGCGACCACGCCGTGCAGTGGACGCTGCGCCTGGCCGGCGGCACGGAGGAGTCGCGGCGTCGGCTGCTCGTCGCGCTCACCGACGTCTGGCCCTACACCGACGAGCTCTTCCGCGACGACCCGCTGCACGACCGGCTGGAGGGCGCGGCCCCGCGGCCGTCGAGCCTGCGCGCCGGGTTCGACGAGGTGTGGGAGGCCGTGCTCGCCGAGGCGGAGATCACCGAGGCCGACTTCACGAACTCGAAGATCGGCCAGTCCTCGGGCGGCGGCCGCCAGGGCAACCACTCGACGCACCTCGGGCCGCTGCTCGCCGAGATGCAGGTGCTGGCCCGCTCGCACCCGGGGGCGTCGTGGTGAGCGCTGCCACCGCATCCGCCCGCACGCGGGACGAGGCATGGCGCATCGCCGCCGCCGTGCCCGACCCGGAGGTGCCGGTGCTGACGATCGAGGATCTCGGCGTGCTGCGCGCGGTCGAGGTCGACGACTCGGGCGTGCGCGTCACCCTCACCCCGACCTACTCGGGCTGCCCCGCCATCGACCAGATGCGCGACGACGTGCTGCTCTCGCTCACCGCCGCCGGCTTCCGCGACATCACCGTGGACTTCACGCTCAGCCCCGCCTGGACCACCGACTGGATGAGCGAGGCCGGCAAGCAGAAGCTCGAGGCCTACGGCATCGCCCCGCCCACGCATCGCGCGGGCGAGCGCCGTGGCCCCATCCCCGTCATGATCGGCGTGAAGTGCCCGCGCTGCGGGAGCCTGCGCACCCGCGAGGTCTCGCGCTTCGGCTCGACCGCGTGCAAGAGCCACTTCGAGTGCCTCGCGTGCCTCGAGCCCTTCGACCACTTCAAGGTGCACTGACGTGGCGGCCACGAACCTCGGCTCCACCGGCCTGCGCGCGCCGGCCGGCGGCTCCGCGCCCCGGTCGCGCGGCCGCTTCCACACCCTCGAGGTCGCCGAGGTGCGACCCCTGACCGCCGAGTCGGTCGAGGTGACCTTCGCGGTGCCCGAGGAGCTGCACGGCGACTTCGGCTACGTCGCCGGCCAGCACCTGGCGCTGCGCGCCACGGTCGACGGGCACGAGATGCGCCGCTCCTACTCGATCTGCCGGCCGCCGGCGCCGGGGTCGATCTCGGTCGCCATCAAGCGCGACCTCGGCGGCCGCTTCTCGACCTGGGCCAACAGCGAGCTCGCGCCCGGCGACCGCGTCGACGTCATGAGCCCGCAGGGCACCTTCACCTCGGCGCTCGAGACGATCGATGGCGCGCACGTCGTGGGCATCGCCGCCGGCAGCGGCATCACGCCGATGATGGCGCTCGCGCACGAGGTGCTGTCGCGCTCGGCCACCTCGACCTTCTCGCTGCTGTTCTCGAACCGGTCGACGCTCGACGTCATGTTCATCGAAGAGCTCGCCGACCTCAAGGATCGCTACCCCGCGCGGCTCGCGCTGCACCACGTGCTCTCGCGAGAGCAGCGCGCGGCGCCGCTCATGTCGGGCCGCATCGACCAGGAGCGCCTCGAGCGCATCCTGTCGGAGCTCATCCGGCCCGACTCGGTCGACGAGTGGTTCCTGTGCGGGCCGTTCGAGCTCGTGCAGCTGTGCCGCGACGTGCTCGAGGCGCAGGGCGTGGATGCCGCGCACGTGCGGTTCGAGCTGTTCACGACCGGCAAGCCCGTCGACGCGGGCGGCGACCGCGGCCGCCCGGTGCAGGTCGAGGCCGGCGAGGACACCTGGACGCTCGACTTCACCCTCGACGGGCAGTCGACGCAGGTCGAGAGCCCCATCTCGGCGCGCGAGTCGATCCTCAACGCCGCGCTGCGCGTGCGGCCCGACGTGCCCTTCGCGTGCGCGGGCGGGGTCTGCGGCACGTGCCGCGCGAAGGTCGTCTCGGGCAGCGTGCACATGACCGAGAACTACGCGCTCGAGCCCGACGAGCTCGACCGCGGCTACGTGCTCACGTGCCAGTCGCATCCGAAGCCCGACACCGCCAGGGTGGTCGTCGACTACGACGTCTGACCCGGCCGGCCGACGAAGGAGCCACCATGATCGAGCTGCAGATCGCCGGAGACATCGCCGAGGTCGTGCTCTGCGCACCCGAGAAGCGCAACGCGGTCGACGAAGCCGCGCTGCATGCACTGGCGGATGCGTACACGGAGGCCGAGCGCGCCGGTGTGCGCGCGCTCGTGCTGCGCGGGGAGGGCAAGGCGTTCTGCGCCGGCCGCGACATCTCGCAGGTGGATCCGCGCACCGACGACGCCTCGGGCTTCATGCGCGGCGCGCTGCAGCCGCTGCTCGAGCAGATGGCGGCGTTCCCGGCGCCGACCTTCGCGGTGGCGCACGGGGCGTGCCTGGGCGTCGGGCTCGGGCTCCTGATCGCCACCGACGTCGTCTACGTCGCCGAGTCGGCGAAGCTCGGCAGCCCCTTCGCGGCACTCGGCGCGACCCTCGACTCGGGTGGTCACGCGCTCCTCTTCGAGCGGCTGGGCGCGCACCGCGCCTTCGACCTGATCTACTCCGGCCGGCTGCTCTCGGGTGCTGAAGCCGTCGCGGCCGGGCTCTTCTCCCAGTCGTTCCCCGACGACGAGGTGCTCGAGGCGACGCGCGCTGCAGCCGCGCACGCCGCGCAGGGCCCGACGCTGGCCTTCCTCGCCACGAAGGAGATCATGCGCGGCCTGCGCGACGACCGGCAGGGACTCTGGCGCTCGGTCGAGGCCGAGAACGCGGCGCAGGTCGAGCTGGCGCAGTCGAGCGACTTCCGGGAGGGCTTCGAGGCCTTCCAGCAGAAGCGGCAGCCGCGCTTCACCGGGCGCGGCTGAGCGGTCGCCGCTCGTCGGTCGAGCGCATCGGCGAAGCGGCGTAGCCTGCCGCCATGGATCACCTGCAGTCGCTCGGCCACTGCCAGGCGCTGTTCCTCGAGACAGCGCAGCGCGCCGATCTACGCACCCCGGTGCCGTGGCTCGGGCGCTGGCGGGTCGAGCAGCTGGTCGTGCACCTCGCCCGCATCCACCACTGGGCAGCAGGGCAGGCCAGGCGCCGGCAGGAGGAGCCGCTCGGGCGCGGGCCCTTCGACGTGCCGCAGCTCTACGCCGACTGCGCGGCCGAGCTGCGCGAGACCCTCGCCTCGCTCGATCCCGAGGCACGCGCCTGGGCGCTCGTCGACGACGGCGTGCCGAAGGCCGAGCAGCGCGGCACCGTCCGCTTCTGGCACCGGCGGCAGCTGCACGAGACGCTCATCCACCTGTGGGATCTGCGCACGGCGATCGGCGAGCCGCTGGAGGACGCGGAGCTCGGCGACGCTGCAGCGCTCTGGTTCGACTGCATCGACGAGGTCGTGGCCGTCATGCACCCGCGCCAGCTGCGGCTCGAGCGGGTGCCTCCGCCGCCGGTGCGGATCGCCTTCGCTGCGACGGGGGCGGATGCAGTGCTCGAGCTCGCGGGCGCCTCGGCCGACGCACCGAGCGCGGTCGTGCGCGGCCCTGCGCGATCGCTCGCGCTGCTGGCGTGGGGCCGAGGAGTGCCAGACCACGACCGGCTCGCGGCTCCGGGCGTCGAGGTGCAGGGCGAGCGGTCGCTCGCCGAGGCGGCCCTCCGCGCCGGCCTCACACCCTGAACCGGCCGCGCTGCCCACGCGCGCCTCGACCGCTGTCAGCGGCATCTGAGACCTTGGGGCGGTGACGACCACCCGCGATGCCGCCCTCGAGATCCTCCGCACCCTCGTCGGGGCGCCCGACGCCGAGTTCCACGAGGGCCAGTTCGAGGCGATCGAGACCCTCGTCGCCGAGCGCCAGCGCGCCCTCGTCGTGCAGCGCACCGGGTGGGGCAAGTCGGCCGTCTACTTCGTCGCGACGCTGCTGCTGCGCCAGCGAGGCGCGGGTCCGACGCTGCTCGTCTCACCGCTCCTCGCGCTCATGCGCGATCAGGTCGAGGCCGCCGCCCGCGCCGGCGTGCGCGCCGTGGCGATCAACTCCGCCAACCCCCACGAGTGGAGCGAGGTGCTGCAGCGGCTCGACGCCGACGAGGTCGACGTGCTCCTCGTCTCCCCCGAGCGGCTCAACAACCCGCGATTCCGCGACGAGCAGCTGCCGAAGCTCATCCCTCGCACCGGCCTGCTCGTCGTCGACGAGGCGCACTGCATCTCCGACTGGGGCCACGACTTCCGCCCCGACTACCGCCGCCTCCGCGACCTCATCGCGCAGATGCCGCAGGGGGTCCCGGTGCTGGCCACGACCGCGACCGCCAACTCACGGGTCGTCACCGACGTCGCCGAGCAGCTCGAGCACGCCGGTGGCGACCCGGTCGTGACGATCCGCGGGCCGCTGGCACGCGCATCCCTGCGCCTCGGCGTGCTGCGGCTGCCCGACGCCGGTGCGCGCCTCGGCTGGCTGCTGAGCCATCTCGGCGAGCTGCCGGGCTCTGGCATCATCTACGCGCTCACCGTCTCCGCCGCCGAGGACACCGCCCGGCTGCTGCGCGACGCGGGCCACGAGGTGCAGGCCTACACCGGGCGCACCGACGCGGGCGAGCGCGAGGGGCTGGAGCAGGCGCTCAAGCACGACCGCGTCAAGGCGCTCGTCGCCACGAGTGCGCTCGGGATGGGCTTCGACAAGCCGGATCTCGGCTTCGTCATCCACCTCGGCGCGCCCTCCTCCCCCGTCGCCTACTACCAGCAGGTCGGACGCGCAGGCCGTGCCGCGATGATCGCCGGCAAGGCCGCGAGCGCCGACGTGCTGCTCCTGCCCGGCACCGAGGACGAGGCGATCTGGCAGTACTTCGCGACCTCGTCGATGCCCGACGAGCAGAAGGCGCTCGCGGTGATCGACGAGCTGACCGCCGAGGGTGCTCCGCTGTCGACCCCGGCCCTCGAGGCGCGCGTCAACCTCAAGCGCTCACCGCTCGAGCTGCTGCTCAAGGTGCTCGACGTCGACGGTGCGGTGCGGCGCGTCACGGGTGGGTGGGTCGCCACCGGTGCCCCGTGGGTCTACGACGCGGAGCGCTACGAGCGCATCGCCGCCGCTCGGGTCGAGGAGCAGCGCTCGATGCTCGAGTACGAGCGCACGAGCGCGTGCCGCATGGAGTTCCTGCAGCGGGCGCTCGACGACGACACGGCCGTGCCCTGCGGTCGATGCGACACGTGCGCCGCCGCGGCGGGGCAGCCGGCCTGGTATCCGAGCGAGGTGCGCGAGGAGGCGACCGGCCAGGCCAGGCAGTCGCTCAGCCGCGTCGGCGTGACCATCGAACCGCGGGCGCAGTGGCCCACCGGCGCCGACGTGCTCGGCGTCCCCGTCAAGGGCAAGATCGCGCCGGCCGAGCGCGTCGAGGCGGGGCGGGCGCTCGCCCGGCTCACCGACCTCGGCTGGGGCGGCACGCTCCGCGGCCTCTTCGCGCCCGGCACGCCCGACGCTCCGGCGAGCCCCGCGCTCGTCCAGGCCTGCATCCGAGTGCTGGCGGAGTGGCAGTGGGACGAGCGCCCGGTCGCGGTCGTCAGCATGCCGTCGCGGCGCCGGCCGCAGCTGATCGCATCGGTCGCCCACGCGCTCTCGGAGGTCGGCCGACTGCCCCACCTCGGTGCGCTCAGCCTCGTCGACGGCGGTCCTGCGGGCGAGCCGGGCGGCAACAGCGCCTACCGGCTCGCGAGCGTCTGGGATCGGTTCGCGCTCGGGCCAGAGCTGGCGAGCGCGGTCGAGGGCGTTGCGGGCCGCCCCGTGCTGCTGGTCGACGACCTGGTGGACAGCCGCTGGACGATCACGGTCGCAGGTCGCTCGCTGCGCCGCGCCGGCGCATCCGCTGTGCTGCCGTTCAGCCTCGCCCTGCAGGCCTGAGCCGAGCCCGCCGGTGGCGTGATCCGGTCGCAGGTTGGGGGACAATGGATGCATGACCGTCCCGATCGCCGTGCCAGTCGGCCAGCCGCTGCCCGGCACGTCGTTCGGCCTCGCGGTGAAGCGCTTCTTCCAGGGCTACGTGCTCTTCTCCGGACGCGCGAGCCGCAGCGAGTACTGGTGGGCACAGCTGTTCGTCGCGATCGTCCTGCTCATCCCGTCGGCGCTGCTCGCGGTGGCGAGCTTCGGCCTGATCGCGAGCATCATCGCTGCGGCGGCCAGCCAGGATCCTGAGCTGCTCGTCAGCATCTCGCTCGCCGGCTCCGGCGGCATCACGCTGCTGAGCGTCATCGTCGTGCTCGTCTCGCTGCCGCTCATCCTGCCCACCTACTCCTCGATGTGGCGCAGGCTCCAGGACGCCGGCTTCCACGGCGCCTTCACGCTGCTCTCGCTCGCTGGCCTCTCGATCATCCCGCTCATCCTCTGCATCTTCCCGTCGAGCCCGGAGGGCATCCGCTTCGACCCCGCGTACCGCGCGCACCTGGCCACGCAGTACGGCTACGGCGTGCCCGCGCACGGTGCTCCCGCGCACGGCTACCCGGGGTACGGTCCGCCCGCCCACGGCTCCCCCGCCTACGGCCCGCCCGCATCGGGCTCGCCCGCATACGCTCCGCCCGCATCGAGCTCGCCCGCATACGCTCCCGCGACCGGCCAGCCCCCGTGGATGCCACCGGGCGTGGCACGACCCGTCGAGGGGCAGATGGCGCACCCCTACGACCACCCGGCCTCCTACTCGCAGTCAGAGCCGCAGCAGCAGCAGCCGTAGCCGCGGCGGGCGTCAGTCCGCGGCCGCCTCCGGCGCACGATCCGCTGCTGCACTGCGGATGCGCAGGCTCGAGAGCAGCCCGACGACGAGTGCAGCCGCCGCGATCCAGCCGGCCAGCGCGGTGCCCTCGGTCATGGCGGCTCGCGCCGCCTCCGCGATGAACGCGGTCTGCGGGTCGGCGGCGAGGGCCGCGATGCTGCCGCCAGAGCTCGCCGTCACCGAGTCGACGAGCGGCTGCAGCGATGGGTCTGCCGCGACGGCGTCGGCGAGCCGACCCTCGGTGCCGACGGCGAGCGAGGTGAAGAACGCGCTGCCCAGCACGGCGATGCCGAGCGCAGAGCCGGTCTGCCGTGCCGTGCTCTGCGTCGCCGAGCCCTGCCCGCTGCGCTCGAGGGGCACATCCGCCAGCACCACGCTCGTGAGCTGCGCGGTCGCGAGCCCCACGCCGATGCCGTAGACGAACAGCACCGGAGCGGTCAGCCATGCGGTGCTGTCGGGGCGGATGAGCAGCGCGAGCGCAGCGATCGCGCTGATCTCGAGCACGAGGCCGATGCGAACGACGACGACCGGGCTGAGCCTGCGCGCGAGCCCGGCGACCGCGCCGCTCGCGAGGAACGACCCGACCGCGAGCGGCACGAGCGCGAGGCCGGCCTCGAACGCGGTGAACCCGAGCACGTTCTGGAACCACAGCGGCAGCGACAGGATGAGGCCGAACTCGCCGAAGCTCACGATGAGCGCGGTCACGTTGCCGTTCGCGAAGGAGGGGATGCGGAACAGCGAGAGGTCGAGGATGACCCCCTTGCCCGCGCGGCCGCGAGCGCGCTGCAGCAGCACGAAGGCGGTCAGCGCGAGCACGGCCACGAGGAACGCGAGCGGCACGGGCGAGACGCCGACGACGTCGAACGGTACGGCGTCCTCCGCCGTCCACCAGCCATAGCTGCGGCCCTCGATGAGACCGAAGACGAGGGCGCCGAAGCCGAGGATCGACAGCAGCGCGCCGCCGATGTCGAGGCGCTGCGCCGCGCCCGCCAAGGCCTCGCGCGACTCCGCGACGAACAGCAGCAGACCGGCGACGATGAGCACGCCGACGGGCACGTTGATGCCGAACGCCCACCGCCAGCTCGCGTTCTCGGTGAGCCAGCCGCCCACGAGCGGCCCGATCGCCGCCATGCCGCCGATCGTCGAGCCCCACACCGCGAACGCGATGCCGCGCTCGCGCCCGTGGAAGTTCGCGTTGAGCAGCGCGAGCGTCGTCGGCAGGATCATCGAGCCGCCGAGCCCCTGCAGCGCACGGCCGGCGATGAGGAGCGCGCCGCTGTCGGCGAGCGCGCACAGCACGCTCGCGAGGACGAAGATGACGATGCCCGTCAGCATGATCCGGCGTCGGCCGACGCGGTCGGCCAGGCGACCCCAGGTGAGCAGCAGCGCCGCGAAGAGCAGCGTGTAGATCTCCTGGACCCACTGGATCTCGGTGCTCGAGATCTGCAGGTCGTCGACGATCGACGGGATGGCGACCGAGACGATCGTCGAGTCCATGATGATGATGGCGACGCCGAGGCTGATGGCGAGCAATCCCCACCAGCGGTAGCGCACGAAGCGGTCCGCGGGCGCTGCGCGGTCAGCGCGGTCGGCGGGCAGGGCGGGGTCGGGTTCGCGGCTCACGGTGCTCCTTCGTGCATCGATGCACGGGCAGCGCGGGCGGTCCGGAGGCACCTCGAAGCAAACATGATAGCCAGGCTCTCTGTGCGCCTGGCTATGCATCTTGAGTGCTCGCGGCCGGCCACGGCATCGCCATCCGGACCCTCGACCGGTCAGCTGGTGGGCGGACGCCCCTACGGCGGTCGGCCTGCCCGTCAGCCGGTTGAGCGTCGTGGTGGAGGGGCGCAGCGAGCGGGCACTGCCTCAGCGAGCGAGCGCCGTGGCGCTCTGCACCGCGCCCGAGGCCGGCGTGCGCGGGCGCGCCGTGCCCGTGAGGACGGCGGTCGACAGTCCGAGCGCTCCGGCGAGCCCGACGGCCCACCACGGCGGGCCGGGGATCGGTGGCATCACCAGCGCGGGCTCGTTCGCCGCCGGGGTCGGGATGCGCTCCGCGGTCACGAGGATCCGGTGCGTGTTGATCCCGAGCGGCGTGCAGGTGATGAGCGTCACGAGGTCATCCCCCGCCACCGGGTAGAGCGAGTGCGTCTCCTCCGGCTGGACGACGCGGGTGTCGCGCACGCGGTAGGTCAGCACCTCGCCGTACACCTCGACCTGCACCAGGTCGCCGACGGCCACCTGGTCGAGGTCGCTGAAGAGGGTCGACTCCGGCAGCCCGCGGTGAGCGGTGAGGACGGTGTGACCACCCTCGCCGCCGACGGGCAGCGCCGTGCCGAAGAGGTGGCCGACGCCACGGCGCAGCACCGCCTCGCTCGTGCCGTGGTAGATCGGCAGATCGACGCCGATCGCGGGCACGCGCACGCGCGCCATCACGCCGGCCTCGTCGAGCGAGAGCAGCGAGCGGTACTCGGCCGCCACCTCGCCGGATCCGTCGGACACTCGCTCGAGCAGCGGGTCGACCACCGCTCCGCCCGTGAGCGCGCTGTTGTAGGCGTGCGCCGCCGCGAGCGACGCATGGCGATCAGCGGGGCCGAGCTCGGCCGCCTCCTGCGAGTAGGACTGGCCGACCTGCGACTGCGCCGCCTCGGCGAACCACGCCGCGGTCGACGGGTAGACCATGATGCTCGAGCCGCACG
Organism: Agrococcus sp. Marseille-P2731; assembly: GCF_900117395.1. Classification (GTDB taxonomy): domain Bacteria; phylum Actinomycetota; class Actinomycetes; order Actinomycetales; family Microbacteriaceae; genus Agrococcus. Next base: position 764,871 of record NZ_FPEG01000003.1, read on the forward strand.
CGATGAGCGCAGCCGCGACCGACCCGAGCGCGGTCGCCCGGCGGGTCCTGCGGATGCGGCGCATGGCGCTCCTCGAGGTGTGGCGGATGCGGCGGGGCGGCGACGAGCATCGCTCGCCACCGCCCCGCACAGCGGATCGGGCCGATCAGGCCTTGTGCGTGCCGCGGCGACGCGCGACGACCAGCACGACGCCGATGCCGATCAGCAGCAGCGCACCGCCGCCGATCAGGAAGGCGATCTGGCCGTCGCCACCCGTGATGGGCAGCTGGAAGGCCGGAGCCTGCGCGTTCTCGATCGTCGTGGTGTTGGGCGCTGCCAGGCTGCTCGGGAGCACCGTGACCTCGTAGTCACCGGTGCCGCCGATGATGTAGCCCAGCGGTGCCTCGACCTCGCGCAGCGTGTAGGTCACGCCCTCGAGCGTCGTGCGCAGGCCGGGGATGACGACGACGCCGTCGACGGTCGTGAACCGCGTCTCGCCGTCGACCTCGACCAGCGCGCCGGCCGTGTCGTACACCTCGAAGACCGCGCCGTCGAGCAGCTCGGTGGAGCCGGCGGCCGTCTTGGTGATCTGGAGCGCGCCCCAGTAGCTCACCGCCTCGTTCGACACGAAGCCGTTCATCCGCTCGGGGTCGTTGACGAAGACGGCCGCGGTGTTCTCGATCGAGCCGTCGCCCACCGCGATGATCTCGCTCGTGATCGTCACGGCGAGGGTCTGGCCGCCGGCAGCGTTCAGCGCGAGGAGGCCGGGGCCTGACATCTCGACGACGACGAGGCCGCCGGTCGAGGTGAGCGCGTAGTCGGTGCCTGCCGTCAGCGAGGTCTCGCCGAGCGTGACCGTCGCCGAGACGAAGGCGAGCTGCTCGACCGAGAGCTGGTCGATGACCGCGAAGGCCGACAGCGTGTTGCCCTCGCTCTGGTAGGGCACGAAGGTGTCGATCGTCCAGGCGACCTGGTCGCCGATGCCGCGAGCGTCGGTGTCCACGACCTCCTTCGCGACGTCGATCAGCGAGTTCTTCGGGTAGACGTTGACGTCGTAGAGCCAGTCATCGCCCTCGATCGCCTGCGGGATCGAGACGAGGAAGGGCTGCGCCGGCAGCGCGACCGGGTTGGCGCCCGTGCTGGTCTCCGTCACGAGGTACACGCCGATCGGCAGGCCGCCGAAGACCGCCTCACCTGCGGTCGGGGTGCCGATCGCGCCGGTCGTCGCCGTGTCGGCGGCGCCCAGCGGGTAGGCCTCGGCGTCGCCGAGCACGTCAGCGGCGACGAGCCCGTCCGCTGCAGCCCAGCCCGCGTTGGTGCTCAGGTCGATGCTCTCGACCTGCTGCGCCGTGAACGTCACGCCGCCCAGCGGGTTCATGCCGGTCGTGTCGATCTCGGTGCCGTCGCCGACGGTGCCGGGCGTCGGCGGCTGCTCGAGCTTGTGGACGGTGATCGAGCCCTCGGCGGCGGGGTCGATGTTGGGTGCAGCGGAGGCAGGTGCAGCGCCGAGCGCCAGCAGTCCGGCGACCGACACGGCGGCGATGGCAGCTGCGAGGCGGCTGCTCATGCCCATCTGTCGTTGCTTCATGAGTGGGTTCTCCTGGTGATGAGTGGTTCGGAAGGGATGGGGGAAGTCGAAGGGGTCAGTGCGCGCGTCGATGCCGCACGGCCAGCGCCAGCACGAGGAGCAGGCCGAGGGCGAGCACCCCGCCACCGGCGAGCGCGAGCTGATCGGCGCCGATGCCGCCGGTGAGCGGCAGCGCGAAGGCCGGCACCGCCTGGTTGACGAAGCGGTAGACGTCGTGCGCGGCAGCGCCGACGGAGACGGCTCTCGGATCGACCTCCTGCCACAGCGACGCGTCGGCGTGGTCGATCGGCGCCTCGGGATCCCCGAGGTAGCGCTCCACGCGCAGCGCGAGGTGCGGCGCGGTGCCGCCCTCCGTCAGCGCGTACGCGTGGCCGGGCCGAACCTCGAAGGTGTTCGCCGCCAGCGCCGGCTCGGCGCCCTGCACGACCGTCGGGGTGAGGCCAGCGAGCTGCGCGGGCGAGGCGACCAGCTCGAACGCGGCGGGGACCAGCTGGCCCTGCTCGTCGATGACCTGCTTGAGGAGCGTCAGCTCTGCGGTCGTCTGCCCGATCGCGCACGTGACGCGTGCGCCGGTCGGGACCCGCACTGCGGCGCCGGTGAGCGCGACCGGCACCCCCGCATCCGTCGTGCACGACCACGGGCCGGAGGCCACGTAGGTCGCCGGGCCCGCGTGACCGAGGGTGTAGTCGGCGGTGGGGCTGACGCGCCCGGTGACGCCCGTCGGACCCGACAGCGAGCCGGTCGGGCCGGTCGCGCTCAGCGTCCACTGCCCGGCGCCCGCGCTGCCGTGGTCCACGCGGTTGACGAGCGTCAGGGTGCTCTGGCACGTGACCGTGTTCGTCACGGTGACGACGGTGGTCGTGCCCGAGAGGGCGACGGATGCGGGCATCGGCCGGGTGACGCCGCCGGCCGTCGCCGTGGAGGACACGAGCGTGCAGGAGACGGAGGGAGCGATCGTGGTGGTCTCGGCCACCGTCACGGTCGCGGTCGGCAGGTAGCCGTCGCGGGGCACGGCCCACGTCTGCGCCGTGGCGCCGGCGGCGCCCGGCCCCGTGAGGGTGGCGGATGCGGTGAGTCCGGCGGGCTGCGAGCCCTCGGGGTAGCTGACGCCGTCGACGACCCATGCCTTGCGCACTTCGACCCGGACGGCGCCGCTGTTCACGACCGCCGCGGTCTGGCTGAGGACCGCGGTGCTGCCGACCGGCGTCGCCGTCGCGGTCGCGGTGTTGCGCACCTCGAGGCCGCGTGACGCCTCGGTGAGCTGCACCCGGTAGGTCAGCGTCACGGTGGCGCCGATGGGGAGCCCGGCCGTGCGCGTCCAGGTGATGGTGGTGCCGGCGCGAGAGACCGTGCCCTGCTCGCCGGTGGAGACCACGGCTCGCAGAGAGCCCTCGACGAAGGTGGCGCGGGTGAGCACGCCGCTGAGGTCGTCGGTGAGCTGTGGCGAGCTCAACAGCGTCTGACCGCTGTTGCGGAGCGTCACCGTGTACTCGATCGCCTGCCCTGGCACGCCGCCGGCACCGGCGGGCACGTTCGAGGCCTTCGTCACGGCCAGCTGGGGCAGCGCGACGACGACGGGGTGGTCCTCGACCTCTCCCACCGCGGCGACGCCCGTCGGGGCGAGGGTCGTGCCCGTCGCGCCGATGCGGAGGCGCAGGTAGGTCGGAGTCGCGGCGGGCGCCGCGACGACGGTGGCGGGCACCGTCCACGTGAGGGTCGCGGAACCTGACGCGCAGACCGTCTGCTGCGAGGCATCCGCCGCGTCGGCCGCACCGATGAAGGAGCCGTTGCGGTTCCAGTCGAGCCAGCCGCGCACGGCGCCCGTGCCGGTGCACGAGACGCGCACCTGGTACTGCTGGCCTGCGGCGGTCGCGACCTGGAGGGTGCCGCTCGTCACCTGCTGGCCGGTCGTGGGGCTCGTGAACGTGAAGAGCGCATCCTCGTCGTCGATGCCGGTGGTGTCGTCGCCGGTCCCCGGCCCCGGGTTCGGCGCGCCCTCCCCGTCGACGGTGGCACCGAGGGTGCCGACCGGCGTGGTCGTCGAGGTCGAAGGGGTCGCGAAGGGGATGGAGGAGAAGACGGGGACGCCGCGGTTCGTCGTGGTCCAGGCGCCGGTCGTCGTCGGCACCTCGCCGCGGTCGTAGCGAGGCTGCAGGATCGCGCCGGCGTCGCCGTAGGAGGCGGGGGCGTCGCCGAAGTCGAGCGCGAGCATGACGCCGAGGGCGATGGCGCTCTTGCCGCCGCCGCGCACGGTCACGCTCGTCAGCGAGGTGGCGCCGTCGACGAACGCCACCGTGGCGGGACCGGAGGCGCAGGGGGAGGTCGGACCGTAGAGCTCGAGCCGCTGCGGGCTGGTCGACGGACGGTAGGCGTAGGAGTCCGCCGTGCAGCCGGCGGTGCGGTGGCCGTCGATCATGCGCCAGGTGGCGCCGGCGGGCGCGGTCGCGCCCACGTGCTCCTGGGCGCCAGACTGCTCGGCGTCGGCGAAGACGAGGCCGGCGAGCGGCACGTTCGCACCCTGGTACGCCGCGCTGCACGCGAGGTTGAACGTGACGGTCGAGTTGTCCGGCCCGCTCAGGCCGCTGATGAGCCGGTTGCTGGCACCCGTGCCGCCGATGTTGTAGAGCTCGTCGAGCGCGTCGCCGCCCCAAGAGCCCGGGCGATACGCGGTGAGCGAGCCGCTCAGGCTCGAGATCGTGCACGAGACCGTGAGCGGCTGCCCCGCCACCGTGACGGTGGTGGTGCGGGTGCCGTTGCTGACGGCCTGGTTGTGCGTGCCCCACTCGATCCACTCGATCGACTGCAGGTAGCGACCGGAGCCACCCGTCGCCTGCGCCGCCTCCGCCTCGGACGCGGGGGTCAACGGCGAGAGCGGCACGAGCACGGCACCGAGCAGGATCGCCGCGGTCGCCGCAGCGATCGCACCGATGGAGCGACGGGTTCTGGACGCGCGCATGCCGAGGAGACCTCCGGGAGGGGATGAGGCTCCCGGCGCGACTGCGCGCCGCAACCCATCGAGATCGACGGGGGGAGCATGAGCAGGCTAAGCGCAAAAGCGCGCTTCCAGCAATCTTTCTTCGAGCAGCACTCACTTAAGGTTTCCTCAGCCGCGCGGGCGCCCGGCTTGGGGCGGCTGCGCGCTGGGCTCACCTGTCCGCCGGGCGGGCGTCCTCGTGGAGGGGGATGGCGGTGAGCATGGCGGCAGCGGGCGGCGCGGGCAAGACCACGTCGCCGGGCGGGTAGGGCGACGCGCCACGAGACGAGCTGGCTGGCTGGGTCTCGTGACGCGTCGCGCTGCGCGCGGCGCTCCTCGACCGGCGGGGGGCCGGCTGGGTCTCGTGACGCGTCGCGCTGCGCGCGGCGCTCCTCGACCGGCGGGTCAGGTCGCGGGGCTCGGCTCCTCCTTGGCCGACGTCGCGACGGACAGCTGGCCACCCGGGGCGTCGAGCCGCACCGTGCCGGAGGCGAGCCCTCCGATCACGAGGTCGGCAACGCGATCCTCGACCTCGCGCTGGATCAGCCGGCGCAGCGGCCGCGCGCCGAACTCGGGCTCGTACCCGTGCTCCGCGAGCCACGCGAGCGCAGCATCCGTCACCTCGAGCTCGATCCCCTGCGCGCGCAGGCGCTCGCCGACGCGCTCGAGCAGCAGCGACACGATCTGGTGCAGCTGCGCGGGCTCGAGCTTCTGGAAGAGCACGATCTCGTCGATCCGGTTGATGAGCTCCGGGCGCATCTGCTCGCGCAGCTTGCCCATCACCTTCGCCCGCAGCTCATCGGTGGAGCCCGCGCCGTCGCCGGCCTGGAAGCCGATCGGCCCCGACTTCGACGCCAGGAACTCGCCGCCGAGGTTCGACGTCATGATCACGACCGTGTTGCGGAAGTCGACGGTGCGCCCCTGACCGTCGGTGAGCCGGCCGTCCTCGAGCACCTGCAGCAGCAGGTTGAAGACATCCGGATGCGCCTTCTCGATCTCGTCGAGCAGCACCACCGAGTAGGGCTGGCGGCGGATGCGCTCGGTCAGCTGCCCAGCCTCGTCGTAGCCGACGTAGCCGGGAGGGGCACCGATCAGGCGCGCGACCGTGTGCCGCTCGCCGAACTCCGACATGTCGAAGCGCACGAGCGCTCCCTCGGAGCCGAACAGGCTGCCGGCGAGCGCCTTCGCGAGCTCGGTCTTGCCGACGCCCGTGGGGCCCAGGAACAGGAACGAGCCGATGGGCCGCCCGGCGTCGCCGAGGCCGGATCGCGAGCGCCGCACCGCCTTCGCGACGGCGGCGACCGCGTCGTCCTGCCCGATGACGCGCTCGTGCAGCTCCTGCTCGAGCACCGCGAGCCGCGCGCGATCGCCCTCGGTCAGGCGAGAGGCGGGGATGCCGGTGGCGCGCGAGACGACCTCGGCGATCTGCTCCTCGTCGATCTCGCCCTCCTCGCCGGAGCCCGTCTGCATCGCGGCCTCGATCGCGGCGATCCGGTCGCGCAGCCGCGTCGCCTCCTCGAACTCCTCAGCCGCGACGGCCTGCCGCTTCTCGTCCTCGAGGTGCTCGCGCTCGGTCGTCAGCGCATCCACGTCGACCTTCGCGCCCAGCCGCAGGCGCAGCCTGGCGCCGGCCTGGTCGATCAGGTCGATCGCCTTGTCGGGCAGGAAGCGGTCGCTGATGTAGCGGTGCGAGAGCTCGACCGCGGCGCGGATGGCCGCGTCGGTGTAGCGGACGCGGTGGTGCTCCTCGTAGGCGTCCTTGAGGCCGGCGAGGATGCGCACGGCGTCCTCGACGGAGGGCTCGGCGACGAGCACGGGCTGGAAGCGGCGCGTGAGCGCCGCGTCCTTCTCGATGCGGCGGAACTCGGCGAGGGTCGTCGCGCCGATCATGTGCAGGTCGCCGCGCGCGAGGCGCGGCTTCAGGATGTTCGCGGCATCCATCCCGCCCTCGCCGCCGCCACCGGCGCCGAGGATGGTGTGCAGCTCGTCGATGAAGACGATCAGCTGCTCCTTGTGGGCGGTGATCTCCTCCATCGCCTTCGTGATGCGCTCCTCGAAGTCACCGCGATAGCGGGTGCCGGCGACCATCGCCGTGAGGTCGAGCGCGACGACGCGCTTGCCGGTGAGCGACTTGGGCACGCCGCCCTCGACGATCGCGCGCGCCAGCCCCTCGACGATCGCGGTCTTGCCGACGCCGGCCTCACCGATCAGCACCGGGTTGTTCTTCGAGCGGCGGGAGAGGATCTCGATGGTCTGCTCGATCTCGTCGGCGCGACCGATGACCGGGTCGAGCCTGCCCTCTCGGGCGCGCTCGGTGAGGTCGATCCCGAACTCGTCGAGCGTCGGCGTCGTCGAGCCGGGGTCGACCGCCTTCGAGGGCTGCCGCCCCTGCTGCGCCTCGAGCGCCTGGCGCTGCGCCTCCATGGCGCCGCGCTGCAGCGACTCCTGCGTGATGCCGGCCTCCTGCAGCAGCGCGCCGACCGCGCTGTCGCCGGCGACCAGGAACGCGAAGAACAGGTGCTCGGGGTCGATGTAGCTCGAGCCGTTGGCGCGGGCGATCTGGTAGGCGTCGCGCAGCGCGCGCTGGGCGGATGCGGTGAGCGCGGGCGGGCCCTGCGTCTCGCGCTCGCCGTCGGCCGGCATCCGCTCCTCGATCGTGGCGCGAAGCCCGTCGAGGTCGGCGCCCGCGCCGCTGACGGCGGCCGAGACCTGCGGCAGCTCGAGCAGCGCGTGCAGCAGGTGCAGCGCGTCGACCTCGGCGTGCCGGTGCTCGCGCGCGTACTCGACCGCCGTCGCGATGACCGAGCTCATGCGCCGCGAAACGAGGCGGGTGAGGTCGATGGAGCGCTGCGCGGGCATGCGCTGCCCCTGCAGGATCCGAGCGATGAAGTCGTCGAACGATCCCTCGCCGACGGGCCCGTAGATGGCTGCCATGTGCGTCCTCCGAGAACTTGAGCGTATGAGACTCAAGTTAGAACATCGGAGTGCGCCGCGCATTCCCGTTCGCCGAGGGCGAGCGCGGAGTGCGCGCCGATGGCCTCAGCCGACCGCCTTCTTGACGAGCTCCTCGACGCGCTTGCGCACCGCATCCGTCGCCTCGACGATCGCGAACGACGCCGGCCACATCGCGCCGTCGTCGAGCGAGGCGTCGTCCTGGAAGCCGAGCGTGCCGTAGCGGGCGTCGAACTTCGAGGCCTGCTGGTAGAACACGATCACCTTGCCGTCCCTGGCGTAGGCGGGGAAGCCGTACCAGGTCTTGGGGTCGAGCTCTGGCGCGACCTCGGTGACCGCCTCGTGGATCATCTGCGCGATCGCCTTGTCGGGCTCCGGCAGGCCCTCGATCGTGTCGAGCACGTCGCGCAGGTCCTTCTCCTTCTTGCTGCCGCCCTTGCGGCCCGCCTGCTTGCGGAGCTCGGCGGCGCGATCCTTGAGCGCCTGCTTCTCGAAGTCGGAGAGCTTGCCGTCGTCAGCCATGTCGATTCCCTCGGTCGGATGCGGTGCGCCGCTGGTGCGCGTGTGCGCCACAGCAGCGCGCTGCGCGGTCTGCGTTGCACCGATCATGCCGCGCTCGCCGCCCATCGCGCTTCTCCATTCCTGCGCGATCCCGTCGCGGGCAGGTCGAGGCGGTCCCTCTCGCTCCCGCCGAGCGCTCGCCGAACGAAGGGGACCCCTTCGCCCATGCGGGACCCGGTGCACCGGGTCCCGCATGGGCGGAGGGGTCCCGCAGCAGAGGAGGGCGGCGGAGGCGGCGGCGACGGAGGCGCGGAGGCTGCGGAGGCGCGCAGCACGCGCCGCGATCCGCGTCAGGCGGTGGGGACCGGCTGCCGACGCGGCCCGGGCTCGTCGCCCGGCGTCGCCGACGCATCCGTCGCCGCGTCGCCGTGCGGTGCAGCGACCTCGGCCGGCTCGTCGGCGTCGTCGACGAAGGGCCCGTCGCCGCGCTCGCCGTTGTAGAGCTCCAGGTCGAGGATGCCCTCGCGCTTCGCCACGATCGTCGGCACGAGCGCCTGCCCCGCCACGTTGAGCGCCGTGCGCCCCATGTCGACGATGGGGTCGACCGCGAGCAGCAGGCCGACGCCCTCGAGCGGCAGGCCGAGCGTCGAGAGCGTCAGCGTCAGCATCACGGTGGCTCCCGTGGTGCCAGCGGTGGCAGCCGATCCGACGATCGAGACGAAGGCGATCAGGACGTACTGGATGATCGTCAGCTCGATGCCGAAGAACTGGGCGACGAAGATGGCGGCGATCGCCGGGTAGATCGCGGCGCAGCCATCCATCTTGGTCGTCGAGCCGAAGGGCACCGCGAAGGATGCGTACTCGCGCGGCACGCCGAGGTTGCGCTCGGCGACGCGCTGCGTCAGCGGCAGCGTGCCCATGGACGAGCGACTGACGAAGCCGAGCTGCACCGCCGGCCACACGCCCGAGAAGAACTTGCGCGCCGACAGGCCGTGCGCCTTCGCGAGCGCCGGGTAGACGATGAACATCACGATCGCGAGGCCGAGGTAGACGGCGCCGACGAACCAGGCGAGGGTGCCGAGCTTCTCCCAGCCGTACTGCACGACCGCGTTGCCGAGCAGGCCGACCGTGCCGATCGGCGCGATGCGGATGATCCACCACAGCACCTTCTGGATCACCTGCAGCGCCGACTCGGTGAAGTCGAGGAACGGCTGCGCCTTCTTGCCGAGCTTGAGCGCGGCGATGCCCACGACGGCCGCCACGACGATGACCTGCAGCACGTTGAAGCCGACGGTCGAGCTGAGGTCACCGGTGTCGGATGCGCGCGTCGAGACGGTCAGGCCCAGGAAGTTCTGCGGCACGAGGCCGATGAGGAAGTCCCACCAGGTGCCGACCCGGCCGGGCGCCTCGGTCTGCAGCTCGCCGGTGTCGACGCGCGATCCCGGCTGCAGCACGGTGCCGAGGGCGATGCCGATCGTGACGGCGATGGCCGCCGTGATCGCGAACCAGAGCAGCGTCTGGCCGGCCAGGCGGGCAGCGTTCTGCACCTTCCGCAGCTGCGCGATCGAGGCGATGATCGCGGTCAGGATGAGCGGCACGACCGCCGTCTTCAGCAGCGCCACGTAGCTCGAGCCGATCGCGGCGAGGGTCGCGGCGAGGCCGTTGTCGTTGCCCTCTGCATCAGGGCCGAGCTGGCGCGCGACGAGGCCGAGCACGACGCCGAGCACGAGCGCCAGGGTGATCTGGAACCCGAACGAGCCGAGGATCTTCCGGGCGCGAGAGGGCGCCGGGGTGGTGGTCGCGGACACAGTGCTCCTTCATGGATGCGGTGGGAGGGGTGCGCGGGCCACGTCGCCCGAGGTGCACCATCAGTTATACCCCCCATCGCGGATCGTTTCAGCGCGGCCGTGGTCTCGCGCCGTCACGCGGCGTCACATCCCTCGGCCGCGCCCGCATGAGAGGCCTCTCACCGCGCGCTCCTCTGGCCTTCACCGCCGGCCGCGAACCTGGTCGCAGGCCGCTCGACAGGAACGGCCGCTCAGCCACAGCCGGAGGACCTCGTGGACCGCAGATGCAGCGCCAGCCCGGAAGCCCGGCGATGAGAGCGGCCGTGGTCGGCTCCGGCCCCAACGGCCTGGTCGCCGCGATCGAGCTGGCTCGCGCGGGTGTCGAGACGACTGTCTTCGAGGCGCACGCTCGGCCGGGCGGCGCGCTGCGCTCCGCAGCGCCCTTCGGCGAGGGCCACATCGTCGACCTCGGCGCCACGAGCATGCCCTTCGCGGCGATGAGCCCGGCGCTGGCCCAGCTGCCGCTCGCGGCGCACGGCCTGCGCTGGGTGCAGCCCGAGACCCCCATGGCGCATCCGCTCGACGACGGCCCCGCCGCCGTGCTGCACCGCGACCTCGAGCGCACGAGCGATGGCCTCGGCCGCGACGGCCGCGCCTGGCGCCGCGTGCACGAGCCGATCGCACGACGGATGGGCGAGGTCGCCTCGAGCGTGCTGCGCCCGCTGGTGCCGCCCACCGGCCCGCTCCCGGCTGACCCGCTGCTGCTCGCGAGCTTCGGGCTGCGAGCGGCGGCGCCCGCAGCGGCCCTCGCGCGCGGCGCCTTCCGGTCGGAGCCGGCACGCGCGCTCTTCGCCGGCTCGGCCGCGCACTCGTGGCGGCCGCTCTCGAAGCCACTCACCGCGTCCTTCGGCGTGCTCTTCGGCGCGGCCGCCCACGCGGGCGGCTGGCCCTTCGTCGCCGGCGGCAGCGAGCGGCTCGCCGAGGCGCTCGTGGCGGTGCTGCGCTCGCTGGGCGGCGAGGTCGTGACGGACGCACCGATCGACGACGTCGCATCCCTCGACCGCTTCGACCTCGTGCTGCTCGACGTCGCGCCCCGCAGCGCCGCGCGGCTGCTCGTCGACCGGGCGGCGCCCGCCTACCTGTCGGCGCTGCGCCGCTTCCGCCACGCGCCCGCAGCAGCCAAGGTCGACCTGCTGCTCGACGGGCCGGTGCCCTGGCGCGACCCTGCGGTCGCCGAGGCGGGCATCGTGCACCTCGGCGGCTCGCTCGCCGAGATCGCCGCCGCCGAGCGCGCGGTCGTGCGCGGCGCGCTGCCCGAGCGCCCCTTCACGCTGCTCGCGCAGCAGGATGCGCACGACGCATCCCGCCGGCCCGCGAGCGACCGGGGCTCGCGCGAGGGCAGGCGCGTCGTCTGGGCGTACGCGCACGTGCCGCACGGCTGCACCGCCCCCGCGCTCGAGCTCGTCACGGCGCAGATCGAGCGCTTCGCCCCTGGGATCCGCGATCGCATCGTCGGCGCGATCGAGACCGGCCCGGCCGCGCTCGAGCGCTCGAACCCCAACCTCGTCGGCGGCGACATCATCGGCGGCTCGATCGCCGGCACGCAGCTGCTGCTGCGCCCGACCCGCTCGCTGCGTCCCTACGGCACGCCCGACCCGCGCATCTGGCTCTGCTCGGCATCGACCCCGCCGGGCGGCGGCGTGCACGGCATGAGCGGCTTCCACGCCGCGCGAGCCGCGCTGCGCGCCCACGGCATCCCCGTGCCCGCCCCGATGACGCCGTCGCACCCGACCCCACCCCACGCACCGCTCGCACACCACCGATCCGGAGACCACCGATGACCGACACCCGACCGCTCGCGCTCGCGCTCGGCGGCCTGCTGCTCACCGCCGTCGCTGCGCCCGTCCTGCGGCATCGCCGCCCAGGCGCTGCCGACGACTTCCCGCTCTCGCACTACCCGATGTTCAGCGCGAAGCGGCGCCGGCACGGCCGCGTCGTGCACGTGGTCGTCGACGACGCCGACGGCTCGCACCCGCTCGGCTATCGGCGGCTCGGCACCGGCGGCTTCAACCAGGTGCGGCGGCAGCTCACGCGACGCGCAGCGACCCCGGAGGGCGCGGCCCGCCTCGCGAGCGAGGTGCTCGCCCGGCTCGAGCCGACGCGGCGAACCCCCATCGACCGCGTGCGCGTCGTGCGCTCGACCTTCGAGTTCGACCGCTTCTTCGCGGGCGACCGCGAGCCAAAGCGCCAGGTCACGCTCGGCGTCGCACAGCGATCGGATGCGTCGTGAGGGGCGATGCGGCCAAGCTCGCGACCGCGGTCGGCCGCGCCGCCCTCGACCGGGTGCTCGCACCCGCGCCGCCGGAGCGCCTCGCGGGCTCGCGCATCCTGCTGGGCGCCTACGCGGTGGGCTACCTTGCTCGACGCACCCGCATGCTCGCGCGCATCCACCGCACGGATCCAGAGCTCTTCGCGCCCGTCGGGCCGTGCAAGCTGCTGCGCCGCCCACTGCCGCCGCGCGTCGCCGATGCGCTCGTGGTCGCCGAGATCGCCGCCGGCGCCGCCTTCACGCTCGGCATCGCGCATCGCATCACGGGCCCCGTGCACGCGGGGCTGCTGCTGTGGACCCTCAGCTATCGCAACTCCTGGTCGATGGTCTTCCACAACGACAACGCGCTCGTGCTGCACACGATCGTCGCGGCCTGCGCGCCATCCGCCGACGCCTGGAGCGCAGACGCGCTCGCGCTCCGCATCCTCGGCAGGCCCGCCTCGTCGGCGCCGCACTGGCGCTACGGCTACCCGCCGCGCCTGATGTCTGCCGTGTCGGCCCTCGTGTACTGGCTGAGCGGCGTCGCCAAGGTCGAGGGGCCGCTCGGCTGGGGCTGGGCGACGGGCGACTCGATGCGCGGCCAGGTCGCCGCCGACGGACTGCGCAAGGAGGTGCTCGGCTCGAAGGCGTCGCCGCTCGGCGTGCGGCTCTACGGCTTCCGCCCGATCTGGACGGCGACCGCCGCGCCCTCGCTCGCGCTCGAGCTCATCGCCCCGCTCGCGCTCCTGCACCCCGTGACGGGGCGGCTCTGGGCGGTGGGCGCCTTCGGCATGCACTGGGGCATCAAGGCGCTGATGAACATCTCGTTCCGCTACCAGCTCTCGGGCGCGGCCTACGCGTCGTTCGTGCCGTGGGAGCGGCTGCCGCAGGTGGTGGGCGGCGCCCTCGCGGTGCTGCCGGGCCGCCGCTAGACACGCGGGAGGGCGCGGGGCCTCTCGCCTCGCGCCCTCCCGATGCGTCGGTCGCGCGCCGCTCAGGCGGGGTGCACGCCCTCCGCGAACTCCTCGAGGATCTTCGCGTTGAAGGCGGGCAGGTCGTCGGGCGTGCGGCTCGAGACCAGGCCGTTGTCGGTGGCGACCTCCTGGTCGACCCAGCTCGCGCCGGCGTTCTGCAGGTCGGTCTTGAGGCTCGGGTAGCTCGTGATCGTCCGCCCCTCGACGCCGCCGGCCTCGATCAGGATCCAGGCGCCGTGGCAGATCACGCCGATCGGCTTGCCCGCGTCGACGAAGCCCTTGACGAGCGCGACCGCGCCCTCGTCCATGCGCAGGTGATCGGCGTTGACGACGCCGCCCGGCAGCACCAGGGCATCGAACTCGGATGCGTCGACGTCGGCGGCCGTCGCGTCCACCGCCTGCGAGTGGCCGTTCTTGCCCTCGACAGCACCTGTCTTCGGTGCGACGAGCGTGGGCTGCGCGCCAGCGCCCTGCACTGCCTCCCAGGGACTCGTCAGCTCGGAGTCCTCGTAGCCGTCCGTGAGCACGAACGCGACCTTCTTGCCGGTGATGTCAGCCATCTGCTTCCTCCTCCGTTTGGGGTACATCGGCACCGTACGCTCCCTCGCTGAGCGTCGCCTCACCGTCATCCGGCGTGTGGGTGGCCGGGTGCACAGTGGCTGCAGAGCCACCGGAGGTGCCGCCGTGACGATCGCGAATGACACGCGTGTAACTCGACTCCGGCGTGTCGCGAAGAGATTTCGATCCGACTGCACAGGTGTCAGCATCCGCTCTCCACAGCAAGTTCCGCGTCGTTCCGCGGCGGGAATCACCAGCTGGGGAGAACTGTTGAAACAGGTGTGGAGAAACACACCATCTTGTGTCATCGCTCGGCGCCAGACCCCACATATAGTGGGAGCCCGGCCAGCGCCGCTCCCCTGCTCACCACCACCACCCCTCCACGAAGGAAGGCCGACATGACTGTCACCGTCTACTCCAAGCCCGCTTGCGTGCAGTGCACGATGACCACTCGTGCGCTCGACGCCCAGGGCATCGAGTACGAGATCTTCGACGTCACCGCAGACGACAAGGCGCTGCAGACCGTCAAGGATCTGGGCTACATGCAGGCCCCCGTCGTGATCGCCGACGAGGCGCACTGGTCGGGCTTCCAGCCCGACCGCATCAAGGCCATCGTCGCGGCCTGATCGCCGTGACCTCGGCCGTGCTGGATGCAGCCGTGGTCGACCTGGTCTTCTTCTCGAGCGTCTCGGGCAACACCGCCCGCTTCGTGGAGAAGCTCGGCCGGCCGGCTGCGCGCATCCCCCTCTATGCCACGGAGCCGCCCCTCGAGCAGCGTGAGCCCTTCGTGCTCATCGTGCCGACCTACGGCGGCGGCGACGGCAAGGGCGCGGTGCCCAAGCAGGTCATCCGGTTCCTCAACGACGAGGAGAACCGCAAGCACCTGCGAGGCGTGATCTCCGCCGGCAACACCAACTTCGGTGCGGGCTACGGGCTCGCGGGCGACATCATCGCCCGCAAGTGCGACGTGCCGCACCTCTACCGCTTCGAACTGTTCGGAACTCCTGACGACGTGCGCGTCGTCAACGAAGGATTGGATGCACTATGGCGACCGTGACGCCCGAGATGACGACGGGGAAGACGTCGGCGATGGACTACCACTCGCTCAACGCGATGCTCAACCTCTATGGATCGGACGGCAAGATCCAGTTCGAGAAGGATCGTGAGGCGGCGAACCAGTACTTCCTGCAGCACGTCAACCAGAACACCGTCTTCTTCCACTCCCTGAAGGAGAAGCTCGACTACCTGGTGGAGAACGAGTACTACGAGCAGGAGGTGCTCGACCAGTACTCCTTCGACTTCATCAAGGCGCTCATGAAGCGCGCCTACGGCTACAAGTTCCGCTTCCCGACCTTCCTCGGCGCGTTCAAGTACTACACCTCGTACACGCTGAAGACCTTCGACGGGAAGCGCTACCTCGAGCGCTACGAGGACCGCGTCGTCAACGTCGCGCTCGCGCTCGCCGCCGGCAACGAGACCCTCGCCGAGCAGATCGTCGACGAGGTCGTGAACGGCCGCTTCCAGCCGGCCACCCCCACGTTCCTCAACGCGGGCAAGAAGCAGCGCGGCGAGCTCGTCTCCTGCTTCCTCCTCCGCATCGAGGACAACATGGAGTCGATCGGCCGCTCGATCAACTCGGCCCTGCAGCTCTCGAAGCGCGGCGGCGGCGTGGCGTTCAACCTCACGAACATCCGTGAGTACGGCGCCCCGATCAAGCAGATCCAGAACCAGTCCTCCGGCGTCATCCCCGTGATGAAGCTGTTCGAAGACAGCTTCTCCTACGCGAACCAGCTGGGCGCCCGTCAGGGTGCGGGCGCGGTGTACCTGCAGGCGCACCACCCCGACATCATGCGATTCCTCGACACGAAGCGTGAGAACGCCGACGAGAAGATCCGCATCAAGACGCTGTCCCTCGGCGTCGTCGTGCCCGACATCACGTTCGAGCTGGCGAAGAAGGGCGAGGACATGTACCTCTTCTCGCCCTACGACGTCGAGCGCGTCTACGGCGTGCCGTTCAGCGACATCTCGGTGACCGAGAAGTACCACGAGATGGTCGACGACTCGCGCATCACGAAGACGAAGATCAACGCTCGCGAGTTCTTCCAGACGCTGGCCGAGATCCAGTTCGAGTCGGGCTACC
Organism: Agrococcus sp. Marseille-P2731; assembly: GCF_900117395.1. Lineage (GTDB taxonomy): Bacteria > Actinomycetota > Actinomycetes > Actinomycetales > Microbacteriaceae > Agrococcus. Next base: position 780,632 of record NZ_FPEG01000003.1, read on the forward strand.
CGTACGTCATGTTCGAGGACACCGTCAACCGGGCGAACCCGATCGACGGCCGCATCAACATGTCGAACCTCTGCAGCGAGATCCTGCAGGTCAACACCCCGTCGACCTACGACGACGACCTCGACTACGAGTCCGTCGGCAAGGACATCTCCTGCAACCTCGGCTCGATGAACATCGCGCTGTCGATGGATGCGCCCGACTTCGGCCGCACGGTCGAGACGGCCATCCGCGCCCTCACGGCGGTCTCCGACCAGTCGAACATCGGCTCCGTGCCCTCGATCGCCCGCGGCAACGACATGAGCCACGCCATCGGCCTCGGCCAGATGAACCTGCACGGCTACCTCGGTCGCGAGCGCATCCACTACGGCTCCGACGAGGGCATCGACTTCACGAACATCTACTTCTACACGGTGCTGTTCCACGCCCTCCGCGCGTCGAACCTCATCGCGCAGGAGACGGGTCGCACCTTCGACGGCTTCGAGCGCTCGACCTACGCCTCCGGTGAGTTCTTCGAGAAGTACACCCAGCAGGAGTGGAAGCCGGCGACGGCCCGCGTGCAGGAGCTGTTCGACACCGCTGAGGTCGCGATCCCGACGCAGGACGACTGGCGCCAGCTGCAGGCGCTCGTGCAGCAGCACGGCATCTACAACCAGAACCTGCAGGCGGTGCCCCCGACCGGCTCGATCTCGTACATCAACAACTCGACGTCGTCGATCCACCCGATCGCGTCGAAGATCGAGATCCGCAAGGAGGGCAAGCTCGGCCGCGTCTACTACCCGGCGCCGTTCATGACGAACGACAACCTGGAGTACTTCCAGGACGCGTACGAGATCGGCCCCGAGAAGATCATCGACACCTACGCCGCGGCGACGCAGCACGTCGACCAGGGTCTGTCGCTCACGCTGTTCTTCAAGGACACCGCGACGACGCGCGACATCAACAAGGCCCAGATCTACGCATGGCGCAAGGGCATCAAGACCATCTACTACGTGCGACTCCGCCAGCTGGCGCTCGAGGGCACCGAGGTCGATGGCTGCGTCAGCTGCATGCTCTAGCGGCAGCCGACGACGAGACGATGAAGGAACAGGACATGGACACCCAGGACACCGCCGCGAGCGCGTTCGACGAGATCGCCGAGGCGCCCGTCGACGCCGAGCAGGCGCGCGAGACCATCGAGGTCGAGCGAGCCGAGACCGCTGAGGCCCACGCGGAGGGCGCCGAGCAGACGGCGGCCCAGAAGCAGCAGCACCGCCACAACCACCTGGTGCAAGCGATCAACTGGAACCGCATCGAGGACGACAAGGACCTCGAGGTCTGGAACCGGCTCGTGAACAACTTCTGGCTGCCCGAGAAGGTGCCGCTGTCGAACGACGTCCAGTCGTGGGGCACGCTGACGGAGGACGAGAAGCTCCTCACGATGCGCGTCTTCACGGGCCTGACGCTGCTCGACACGATCCAGGGCACCGTCGGCGCCGTGTCGCTCATCCCCGACGCGATCACGCCGCACGAGGAGGCCGTCTACACGAACATCGCGTTCATGGAGTCGGTGCACGCCAAGTCCTACTCCTCGATCTTCTCGACGCTCGCGTCGACGAAGGAGATCGATGAGGCCTTCCGCTGGTCGCAGGAGAACCCCTACCTGCAGCGCAAGGCAGAGATCATCATCGACTACTACGAGGGCGATGACCCGCTGAAGCGCAAGATCGCCTCGACGCTGCTCGAGTCGTTCCTGTTCTACTCGGGCTTCTACCTCCCGATGCACTGGTCGAGCCGCGCGAAGCTGACGAACACGGCAGACCTGATCCGCCTCATCATCCGCGACGAGGCCGTGCACGGCTACTACATCGGCTACAAGTTCCAGAAGGCCTTCGAGCAGCTGCCCGCTGACCGCCAGGCCGAGATCAAGGACTACACGTACTCGCTGCTCTACGAGCTCTACGAGAACGAGTCGAAGTACACGGCCGACCTCTACGACAGCGTCGGCCTCACGGAGGACGTCAAGAAGTTCCTCCACTACAACGCCAACAAGGCGCTCATGAACCTCGGCTTCGAGCCGCTGTTCCCCCAGACCGTGACCGACGTATCGCCGGCGATCCTCTCGGCCCTGTCGCCGAACGCCGACGAGAACCACGACTTCTTCTCGGGCTCGGGCTCCTCCTACGTCATCGGCAAGGCCGAGGCGACCGAGGACGACGACTGGGACTTCTAGTCCGGAAGCTCGAAGCGGCCTCGCACCATCGCGGTGCGGGGCCGCTTCGCTGCATGATGCGGCCGTGCGAGCGGTGCGGCTGCGAGACGATGGATGGATGCGCACCAGAGCTCGACGCCTCGCCGGCGGCATCCTGCTGATCATGACGGCGCAGTACTTCGTCGCCGAGCTCGTCACCGCCGCAGCCTGGACCCGCGTCCCCTACAGCTTCGTCGCCAACTACATCTCTGACCTCGGCGTGCCCGAGTGCGAGACGCTCCCCGAGCGCATCGTGTGCTCACCCGCCCACGCGGTCATGAACACCGGCTTCGTGCTCCAGGGCGTGCTGCTCGTCGGAGCGACCTGGCTGCTGGCGCGCGAGCTGCCTCGCGGATGGCGCTGGATCGTCGGCATCCTCGGCCACGTCTTCGCCGTCGGGACGGCGATCGTCGGGCTCTTCCCCGGCTCGATCGCCGAGGAGCTCGGCGGCGACCCGGCGCGCAGCGCCATGCACGGCCTCGGAGCGCTGCTGGCGATCGGCGGCGGCGCGCTGCTCGTGACCGCGACGTCGATCGCGCTCGTGGCTGCGGGGCGGTGGCGCGTCGGCGCCATCATCGGCGCGCTGGCCGCCGCCGACTGGCTCGGCATCGTGCTGTTCCTCCAGCAGGACGCCGCGACGATCGGTGCGACCGAGCGGCTCGCGGTCTGGCCCACCACGATCGCCTTCGTCGTGCTCGGCGTCTCGACGCTCGTGCTCCGCTCGCGCGACGAGTCCGTGGCCTGAGCGATCAGCCCCCGAGGATGTCGTGGGGGTCGGTGATGCGCACCTCTCGACGATCGGCGCGCATCCGCTCGACCGCCTCGAGCAGGAGCCGGCGGCCGACGTCGGTCGCCGAGGCGACGCGCGAGAGGTCGAGCACGAAGGACTCGCCGTCAGGCACCTCCTCGAGCTCCCGCAGCGCCACCTCGACGGCCGCGAAGTGCATCGTGCCCTGCAGCTGCACCTCGCGCAGGCCGTCGCCGTCCGCATCCGGCTCGACCACGCCGTAGAGCACGTGCGACGCCACCTCTGGCGCGTGCATGAGGTGCAGGCCGAGGTCTGCCGACAGTGCCTCGAAGGCGCGCACGCCGCGCACGCTGTTGCCGATCTCGTCGAGCCGGGGCGAGAAGGCTCCGATGCCGGCCTGGCCCGGCAGCGCCCCGAGCACCCCGCCCGAGACGCCGCTCTTCGCCGGGATCCCGACCGTGCTCATCCACTGGCCGGAGGCGTCGTACATGCCGCAGGTCGCCATGACGCTCAGCACCTGCGTGCAGACCCACGTCGGCACCACCTGCTCGCCGGTCACCGGGTTGCGACCGCCCGCCGCGAGCGTCATCGCCATGACGGCGAGGTCGCGCACGTCGACCAGCAGCGAGCACTGCCGGATGTAGCCCTCCACCGCGTGGTGCGGCTCGCCGTCGAGCTTCTCCCGCGCGTGCACGAGATAGGCGAGCGCGAGGTTCCTGCTCGCCTCCGACTGCTCGGAGGCGAAGACCTCCTCGTCGACGTCGAGCTTCCGACCCGCGAAGGCCGAGAGCCCCTGCTGCACGCGCTTGTCGCGCTGCTTGCGGCTGATGCCCTCGTGGCCGATGAGGGCATGCGTCGTGATGGCGCCGATGTTGATCATCGGGTTGCGGGGTCTGCCGCTCTGCTCGAGCGAGATCTCGTTGAAGGAGTCGCCCGAGGGCTCGACGCCGACGTGCTCGAGCACGGTGTCGCGTCCGCGGTCCGCGAGCGCGAGCGCGTAGGCGAAGGGCTTCGAGATCGACTGGATCGAGAAGCGGTGCTCGGCGTCGCCCGTGCCGTAGACGGTGCCGTCGATCGTGCAGAGCCCGATGCCGAAGCGATCCGGATCGGCCTTCGCGAGCTCGGGGATCGTGCTGAGCACCTCACCGCCGTCGTCATCGGCGCATCGCTCGCGCAGCTCGTCCAGCAGGTCGGGGATCGGGTTGCGCATGGGGCGAGGCTAGCGAGCGGCGCTGATGGTGGACCGGTGGGGCCCGGCGCTGCGCCGCTCAGTCGTCGAGCACGCCGTCCGGATCGTCGACGCGCACCGCGTGGCCGTCGCGCTCCAGCCGCCGCACGCCCTCGCGCAGCATCAGCCTGCCCACCGCGTTCGCAGAGCTCACGCGCGAGAGGTCGAGCACGATCGGCTCGTCGCCCTCGGGGATCCGCTCCAGCTCGCGGAGCGCGACCTCGGCCGCCGCGAAGTGCATGACGCCCTGCAGCTTCACCTCGCGCATCCGATCGCCGTCGTCGTCAGGGTCGACCACGCCGTAGAGCACGTGCGAGGCGACCTCCGGGGTCTGCATCAGGTGCAGGCCCATGTCGCTCGACAGCCGCTCGCAGGCGCGAACGCCGCGCACGCTGTTGCCGAAGCGATCGAGGCGCGGCGAGAAGGTGCCGATGCCCACCTGCCCGGGCAGCGAGGCGAGCACGCCGCCCGAGACGCCGCTCTTCGCCGGCATGCCGACGTGGCTCATCCAGTCGCCGGCCGCGTCGTACATGCCGCAGGTCGCCATCACGCTCAGCACCTGCCGGCACACCCACGCCGGCACCACCTGCTCGCCGGTGACGGGGTTTCGGCCGCCCGCCGCGAGCGTCATCGCCATCACCGCCAGGTCGCGCACGTCGACGACGAGCGAGCACTGTGCCGTGTAGCCATCGACGGCATCGCCCGGCGCGTCCTCGAGCTTGCCGCGAGCCCGCACGAGGTACGCGAGCGCCATGTTGCGGTCGGAGGTGGCGCGCTCGGAGGCGTAGACCTGCTGGTCGACCTCGAGCTGCCGGCCCGCGAAGGCCGAGAGCCCCTCGATCACGCGGGCCGTGCTCTCCTCGGCCGTCGCATCCGGCGGCCCGGTCAGCGCATGGGTGGTGATCGCGCCGATGTTGATCATGGGGTTGCGCGGCCGGCCGTTGTCCTCGAGCGAGATCTCGTTGAACGCGTCGCCCGAGGGCTCGACGCCCACGTGCTCGAGCACGGCCTCGAGCCCGCGATCCGCGAGCGCCAGCGCGTAGGCGAAGGGCTTCGACATCGACTGGATGGTGAAGCGATGCTCGGCGTCGCCCGCCGCGTAGACGGTGCCGTCGATCGTGCAGAGCGCGACCGCGAAGCGATCGGGATCGACGGCTGCGAGCTCGGGGATGTACGTCGCGACCTCGCCCTCGTCGCCGTCGTCGATGCAGGAGCGGAGGACCGCCCCGAGGTAGTCGGTCACGGGTGAGCGCATGCGCCGAGGCTATCGACCGGCCAGCGCTGGCCGGCTGACCGCCCACAGCCGTCGGCGCCGCTGTGCACGGCGCGGGGCGCGCGTCAGCCCCGCGTGGTTGCATCGGATGCGTGCAGTCACCCGAGCAAGCAGCGTCGCGCGCCGCCGCCGCCCGCCGCGAGTCGCGCGCGACCGCCGCGGCCTGGGCAGCGTTCGGCGTGGGCCTCGCGCTCGGCCTCATCGTCCTCGCCGGCGCCCCGCGCCCCATCAGCGGTGACTTCGGATCCCCGACCGTCACGCATCCGGCCGCCGGCATCGCCGCGATCGTCGCCGCGAGCGCCTTCGTGCTGAGCACCCTCCTGCACCGCCGCCGCGAGACCGCGCCGATGCCCAGCTGGCAGCGCGCCGTCTCGCACGCCTCCACGGCCGCCCTCACGCTCGCCCTCGCAGCGGTCAGCGCCATCGGCGTCCTCACCGGCGGTGAGATCCTCGCACTCGGGCTGCAGGGGCTCGAGGCGCCCGCGATCGGTGGCGCGCTGCTCACCGGCATCGCGAGCGCCGCGGCCGGTTGGCTGGCGTTCCAGGCGGGCGTCGAGCTGCGCACGCACGACCTCGCCGCCCTGCTGTTCTGCTACCTCACCATCGGGGTGGTCTTCGCCATGATCACTGCCGCAGACCCGCGCTGGTGGGAGCGGCACTTCTCCGACCTCGGCACCGGCGAGGGCGGCTGGGCGTTCAACGGCACCGTCATCGTCGCCGGCCTGCTGGTCGCGACCATCGGCTCCTACCTCGGCCGCGACCTGCACCGCTGGCTCGGCGACGCCGCGCTCGGCCGCATCGCGGCGGTGGTGGTGCTGTTCGCCCTCACCGGGGCGTGCCTCGCAGCCGTCGGCCTGCTGCCGGTCACCGACGCCCGACTGGCGCACAATGTCGCAGCCTTCGGCACCCTCGGCCTGTTCGGCGTGACGGCTGTCGTCGTGACGCTCGTCATGCCCGGGCCGCCGCGCGCGATGCTCCTCACCACCGTGGCCGCCGTCGTCGCGCTCGTGGTCGCCCTGCTGCTGTGGCGACCATTCGACGTCTACAGCGCCGCCGGGCTCGAGGCGGTCGCGGTCGGCATCCTCTTCGTCTGGATGACCGCGCTCGTGCGCACCGTGGCCGCTGGCGCGCCCGACGGATCCCGCCCCTCGGCGCAGCCGTCGCTGCTGCGAGGCGCGAACGTGGTTCGATCAGCAGCATGACCGATCTCGTCACCCGGATCCGCGATGCGATCGATGCGCTCGCGCACCCCTCGGGCGGCGAGGGAAGCAGCGCCCGCGCACGCCTCGAGCTGCGCGCCGTGCTCAGCGCCGGCGCGACCGGTGCCATCGCCCTCGTGATCGCGCTCGTCGTCCTCCGCGGCGACACGCACCCCCTCGCCGGCGACGACTCGGTCGCCAGGGTCGCCGCTTTCACCACGGGCGGTGCAGCAGCCGCGTCATTCGCGCTCGCCCAGCTGCACTCCACGCACCGGCTGCCGACGCTGACCGAGCACCTGCAGCGCACCACGCGTGCCTGCGCGATGCTCGCGATCGCGCTCGTCACCTTCGGGCTCGGCTACCTGGCCGCTTACTCCGCCGGCGAGGTGTTCCAGGCCGGCTTCGTCGGGCTCGAGCTCGACGCCCTCGGCGGAGCGCTCGCCTGCGCCATCGCCGCTGGCGCGGCGGCCTACCTCGCCCATCCGCTGGGCGACGACATCTCGACGCGCACCCTCGGCATCCTCATGCCCACCTTCCTGGTGGTGGGGGTGCTCTTCTCGATGCTCACCGCATCCAACGAGGAGTGGTGGGAGGTGCACTTCTCAGAGCTGGGCGCCGACGGCGGCATCTCGGGCTTCGCCTTCAACATGACGCTCGGGCTCTCGGGGGTGCTCGTCGCGACGTTGGGCGGCTGCGTGCGCGCCGACCTCGATCGCATCACCGGGCGCGGCGAGCGGGGCGGCGCGGAGTGGGTCGGTCGACTGCTCGCGCTGATCGGTGCGTGCATGGTGCTCACGGGCATCGTGCGCGTCGACATCGCGCAGTGGCTCCACATCGGCTTCGCCGCCAGCATGGTCGTGATCTTCCTCGTGCTGTGCGTCGGGCTGCCTCGTCGCGCTCGTGCTCTGGGTGCCCCTCGGCTACTACAACTTCACGGGCTTCGAGTTCGCGGCCTGCGGCATCATCTTCATCTGGCTCATCGTCTTCGTGCGCGCGCTCGACGCCGCGACCGCCGATCGCGACGCGAGCGATGCGGCCGCATCTGCTCGCGACGGTGCGTCGAGGTCGACATCACAGGCGCGAGGCGGCAAGGTGGTCGCATGACGACTCACGATGCCGAGCCGGAAGAGGTCACGACCCCTTCGGACACCCCTGAGGGCAGCGAGACGCCCGAGGAGGCGCAGCGGCGCAAGTTCCGCGAGGCGCTCGACAAGAAGAAGCTCGGCCACCACGGCCAGGGCATGGCCGGGCAGACGAACGTGCAGGGCGCGCACACCGGCCCCGCCGTGCAGAAGCGCGTGCACCGCCGCAAGAGCGGCTGACGCACCGAGTCGAGGACCGAACGCGGGCAGCGGGCGATCCGTCCTCTGCTCGGTGCGGATCGCCGATCCGTCCTCTGCTCGGTGCGGATCGCCGATCCATCCTGATCACGGCGCGGATCGCCGAGTCGCGCTCGCTCGCGACGGCCAGTGCGCTCCTGCAGGCAGGGGCCGTGCGGGCGGTCCTCAGTCGGTCGCGGCGAGGTGCGCCAGCTGCGCCGCCATGGACGCGCGCGCAGCGAAGCGGATCTCGTCGTCGACGTCGGCGTAGACCCGGTCCGTGATGGCGTCGAGGTCGGCGTCCTCGGCACTCGTGCCGAGCTCGGCGACCGCGTCGCGCACCTCTGCCAGGCGCTGCTTGCGGTGCTCGCGGTACTCGCGCGCGGCCTCCGCGATCGAGGCTCGCGGGTCGCCGTGGCCGGGCAGCACCTCGAGATCGCCGAGCGCCTCGAGCTTGTCGAGCGTCGCGAGGAACGCGCTCACCGAGCCGTCGGGGTGCATGATCACCGTGGAGCCGCGGCCGAGGACCGTGTCGCCCGTGAGCACCGCCTGACCGGGCACCACGATCGAGATCGAGTCGGAGGTGTGCCCGGGGGTGGCGAGGATCTGCAGCTCGACGTCGTCGACCGGGATCCACTCGCCGTCGACGAGGGGCTCGCCCCGCAGGCAGTGGTCGGGATCGAAGGCGCGCAGCTCTGCGCCTGTCGAGCGCGCGAGCTCGCTCGCCCCCTCGCTGTGATCCGCGTGCCCGTGCGTGATGAGGATCAGCCGCGGGCGCAGCGCCACGAGCGGCTCGAGGTGCTCGGGGTCGGCGGGCCCCGGATCAACGACCACCTGGCCGCCGAGCACGTAGGTGTTCGTGCCGTCGAGGGTCATGAGGCCAGGGTTTGGCGCGAGGATGCGCTGGATGTCGACCATGGCAACGACCCTACGCGCGCCGGGCGTCTCGCGCGCTGGGCGCGGCGCGCTCGGATGTGGGCGGCCTCTGGTGCGATGGGGTCATGGATCCGCTCATCGTCGTCGTCGCCCTCCTCGCGGTCGTGCTGGCGGGCGGGCTCGGCGCGTGGCTCGGCATGCGGGCCGGTGCCGCGCGCGCGAGCGGCGCGCTCGAGGCGACGCGCAGCCGGCTCGAGATGCTCGAGCACGAGCGCGAGCGGGAGCGCGACATGGCCGACCGCCGGCATGCAGCGCAGCTCGAGGAGGTGCGCGATGAGGCCCAGCGCCGCGTCGCTGACGAGCGCGAGCGCGGCCGCGAGGCGATCGCCGAGCTGCAGGCCGATGCGCAGCGCCGGGCCGACGAGTTCGCGCAGCTCTCCCGCGCCGCGCTCGAGCGCAACTCCGCGGTCTTCCTCGAGCAGGCCGAGGAGCGACTGCGGCGCTCGAGCAGCGAGGGCGCGGCAGAGCTCGCCAAGCGCGAGGCCGCCGTCCAGCAGCTCGTCGAGCCGCTGTCGAAGTCGCTGGAATCGGTGCGCGGCGAGGTGACGGCCGCCGAGAAGGCGCGCGCCGAGGCGAGCGCGGCCCTCGCCGAGCAGCTGCAGGCCATGCGCTCCTCCTCCGAGCAGCTCTCGCTCGAGACGCGGCAGCTCGTGAACGCCCTGCGCGCTCCGCAGGTGCGCGGGCGCTGGGGCGAGCTGCAGCTGCGCCGCGTCGTCGAGGCCGCCGGCATGCTCGAGCACGTCGACTTCACCGAGCAGGCGCACCACGTCACCGACGACGGCGCCCTGCGCCCCGACATGCTCGTGCACCTGGCCGGCGACAAGCAGATCATCGTCGATGCGAAGGTCGCCTTCAGCGGCTACCTCGAGGCGATGGAGGCACGCGACGACGCCACCCGCGACAAGCGGCTCGACGCGCACGCCAGGCACCTGCGCGACCACATCGACCAGCTCGGCTCGAAGGCCTACTGGGAGGCCGTGCCCGGCACCCCGGAGTTCGTCGTGATGTTCGTGCCGGCCGAGCCCTTCCTCAACGCCGCGCTCGAGCGCGACCCCTCGCTCTTCGAGCGGGCCTTCGATCGCAACGTGGTGCTCGCGACCCCAGCGACCCTCGTCGCGCTGCTGCGCACGGTCGGCTACACGTGGCGCCAGGAGCAGCTCGCGAGCGAGGCCCTGCAGGTGCTCGAGGTGGGCCGCGAGCTGCACAAGCGCCTCGGCACGATGGGCACGCACCTGACGACGCTCGGCACGCGGCTCAACAAGACCGTCGAGGCGTACAACGCGTTCAACGCATCCCTCGACCGCAACGTCGTCACGCAGGCGCGGCGCTTCTCGAGCCTGCAGGGGCTCGAGCCCTCGCTCGAGCGCAACGCGCCCCTCGAGGTGCTCGCGGTGCCGGCGCAGAAGGCCGACCTGCACGCGGCCAGCACGGCGGACGCGCGAAGCACGGCCCATGCGGAGGACCCGACCGAGGGCACCCGCGCCGACCGCGAGATCCGCGAGATGACGCGCGAGTTGAGCACGGGAGAGGGCGACTCGGCGATAGCGTGACCGCGTGACCGCCATTCGCACCGCCGCGACCCTCGTGCTCATGCGCGACGGCTCCGGCGCCATCGAGGTGCTGCTGCTGCAGCGGCCCGACCGCGGCTCGTTCGCCGGCGGCTGGGTGTTCCCCGGCGGCAAGGTCGAGCCCGTCGACGCGGTGTCGGACGACGCCGAGCTGACGGCTCGCAACGCCGCCGTGCGCGAGACGGCCGAGGAGACCGGGCTGATCGCCGAGCCCGAGTCGCTCGTCCCGCTCTCGCACTGGTCGCCGCCCGTGCAGCTCGACACGAAGTTCCTCACCTGGTTCTTCGTCGCCGAAGCACCCGACGGCGAGATCGTGCCGCAGCCCTCAGAGGTCGTCGACCACCTCTGGATCAGGCCGGCGGATGCGTTGAAGCGCCACGGCGCGGGCGGCCTGCGGCTCTTCCCGCCCACGTGGGTGACGCTCGACACCCTGATGGCCTACCCGACGGTCGAGAGCGCGCTCGCCGGGCTGCGGCAGCACGAGCTGCGCGTCTATGCGACGAAGCAGGACTCCGCGCGCGGCCTGGCCATCTGGGAGGGCGACGAGGGCTACGAGGCTGACGCGCCCGACACCGAGGAGGGCCCGCGCCACCGGCTGCACGTCGGCTCGCTGCCCTGGAGGTTCGAGCACCGCTGAGCGTGGCCGCTCCGGGGCGGCTTCCGCCGCCCCGGTCCACCTCATCCGAGCGCCGAGGTCGCCTGCAGCTCAGCCGCGCGCTTCCGAGGCGACTTCCAGACACCCGTGACCTTCGCGAGCAGGATGAGCGCCGCGCAGATGACGACGCACCCGACACCGACCCAGAGGTTGCCCCAGTTCGCGACGGCGACCGGGAACAGCGCGGTGAGCAGACCGCCCCCGACGAACGGGCTCGCGAACGGAGCGCGGAGGGCGAAGCCGCGGAACGCGCCGGTCTTGAGGTTCGGGTCGGCGGCACGCAGCAGCACGAGCCCGACGGACACGACGCCTGTCATCGCACCGAAGTTCACGATGCTGTTCTCCACCCAGTCCTTGGCGAAGATCCTCGGGCCGATCCAGTAGAAGATCGCGACGCTCATGGCAGCCACGATGATGAGCGAGATCAGGAGCGCCTGCCAGTTGTCGAGCAGCACGGGCAGCGAGAGCGCTGCGACCGCGGCGACCACGAGGAAGTCGAGCGCGATGCCGGTGATCGCGTTGAGCGTCGCCTTGTCGACCAGCGCGTATGCGGGAGTGCGCTTGATGATCAGGTGCACGATGAGTCCGCCGATCATCGCGAGCGGGAACAGCGGCACGCCGGTGATGACCATGTCGACGAGGATCTTCAGCCCGTAGCCGAGGAGCACGGCGACGGCGATGAGCGCGAAGTGGAACGCGAGGTTGTCGAGCGAGGCCCGGTTCAGGCGTCCCTGCGACTCGACCCGGGCCTCGGCGATCGGCAGGATGTCGGTGGTGGTCCCCTTGGCACCGCCCCCGGCGTTGAGCAGCTGCCCTCGACGAACCGCGATGTTGATCAGCACCATGCCGCCGACGATGCCGAAGACCAGGCCCGCCGTCGCAGAGCCGAGGCCGAGCGACGAGCCCTCGGCCCAGCCGAGGGCCGAGTAGGCCTCCTCCATGCCCGCCGCGGTGCCGTGACCGCCGGGCCACGAGACCTCGAAGATCGTCGAGAAGAGCGCGTTCGTGCCGAAGAGGGGCGTGAAGACCAGGAAGGTCAGCAGCGCCGGCACAGCGATCACCGCGAAGCTGCTGAAGTAGGAGTAGAAGACGTGCGGCGCAGCCTCCTTGACCGCCTCGCGCGCCTTCGGGAGGTTCTCTCCGAGCAGCATCGGAGCGAACACGATCGTGATCAGGATTCCGGCGAGCGCAGACCACGTGCCGCTCACCTCTTCCGGCACCACGCCGGTGGCGTGCGGGCCCAGGATGAGGCCGATGATGCCACCGATGAGCGCGGCGGGGATGAAGTAGCGGCGCAGGGCCGGGATGAGTGCTCGCAGCAGCACGCCCGCGAGCAGCAGCACACCGAGCAGGCTCACTGCGATCAGCAGCGAACCCAGCGCACCGGAATCGATGGCGACGAGGTCTGGCATCTTTGCCTCCTTGGTCTGGACAGGTCAGTGGAAGCGGTCGGGGCTGAACGGCGCCAGGAGCGCAGACCGCGAGTCGTGCAGCAGCATGGTCGCCAGGTGTCGCGCGACCACGGGCGCGATGGCCCACCCGTGCCCCGACCAGCCCGTGGCCACGGACAGGTTGGGGCCGCATCGGCCGATGATGGGGATCTGATCGACGGAGGCGCTCTCAGCCCTAGACACGTCGGCATCCACCACCTCGAGACCGGTGAGATACGGAAAGACCGCTTCGAGCACCGCGATGTTGCCGCGGATGCGCTCTTCGTCGGGAACGCCTCCGGCCGGCGTCGCTCGACCGCGCCATCCGCCGCTCAGCATGAGCTCATCGCCGAGCACCTTCACCGACAGCGGACGCGTCTCGTGGCCTGTGAGCATCGGGATCTGGGGAGCGACCAAGCTGCGCAGGCGAAGCGCCTGCGGGTAGACGGACCAGAGCGGGAGCTCCTGACCCGCGGCGGCGAGCACGAGATCGCGCACGCCGGTGTTGTTGGCCAGGAGGACCTCCCTCCCGACTCGGATGCGCTCGCCCTGCGCCGTGATGACCGCTCGGACGCGCCCTGCAGCGTCGACCTCGAGGTCGGCGACGTGCGTCTGCTCGACCACCTGGACGCCGAGGCGGCGCGCTGCCTGCGCGTACGCCTCCGTCGTCTTCGCGTGCGAGGCGACACCATCGGTCTGCACGAAGCTCGCCCCCTGGACAGCCGGAGAGATGCCCGGATACTCGCGCTCGACGCGACGCCGATCCCAGACCTCAGCGACTACACCGAGGCCGCGGTGCGCCTTCGCGTAGACCTCGGCCGCGTCCAGGCCCTTGAAGCCGGTGCTGGCGGGGCCGTCGATGAGGTAGACGCCACCCGTGCGGCGGTACCCGGTCGGGGCTCCGAGCTCCTCGTGCAGCGTGGGCCAGAGGGAGTTCGCCTCAGCCATCAGCGGCAGCTCGCGAAGATCGCGTCGGTTGGCGCGCACCCCGCGCTCTCCGAAGCCGCCGGACGCGCCGCTCGCGACGACCCCCGCCTCGAGCACCGTGACCGATGCTGCGCCGCCGAGCGCGAGGTGGTACGCCGTTGCCAGGCCGTGCACTCCGCCGCCGACGATGACGAACTCCGCGTCCATGTACTTCTCCTGTCACTCGCACATTGCCTGTACCGTAGACTTTCCTCCAGTCAGTGTCAATTCTGGAAGATTTCCTTCAGCGAGAGGATGGTCGCATGTGGCCCCAGACACGCCCCAGCCTCACCCGCCTCGAGCAGGCCGTGGCGCTCTTCGCGCTGGAGCGCCCGCTGCAGTTCGCGACGGCGAGCGGCTCAGAGATCGCGCAGCACACCGGTACGAGCGAGGCGACCGTCGCGCGGACCGCGCAGAAGCTCGGCTTCGACAACATCAAGGAGATGAAGGCGTACTGCGCGAACGAGCTGCATGATCCCGGCAACCTCCAGACCGTGCTGAGGAGCAGGCTCGACGCGGTGTCCGTGACCGACGAAGATGATCCGAGCGCTAGTGCGGCGGCCGCGATGGCGCCGGTGCTGCGATCCGCAGCCGCACTGACCCTCGGTGTGCACGACAGCATCGACTGGGGCGTCGCTGCTCGCGCGGTCGACGCGTGCAGCGCGGCCTCGAGCATCACCCTCTACGGGCTCGGCACAGCGTCGTTCATGGCCGGGTACGCAGATCTCGAGTTCGCGCGGATCGGCTTGCGCTCACGGGCAGTGACGGGTGGCGGACACGCGAACGCCGATGCCGCCTTCCGCACTGGCACGGATGACGCGGTGCTGATCGTCGCTCCGCGCGCGATGTTCCCCGATGTCGAGCGGTTCGCTGCGGCCGCTCTGCGGCTCACATCGCGCGTCTTCATCATCACGCAGGGCGCGGTCTCCGCCGATCTGCGCTCCGCAGGGGCGGAGGTGCTCCGCCTGCCGCCGACGCAGAGCAGTGCTGCCACCGAAGCGGCGAGCACGATGGCGCTCATCGATGCGCTCGTGGCAGAGATCGCTCGACGCCACCCGCGACGCGCGATGGAGGCCAGGCAGCGCGCGCAGGCCTACCGCAGCGAGTTCTCGCGATGACCGCAGCAGGGCCCGCATCGTCGCTGCACGTCGCGGTGGTCGGTGCCGGCTTCGTCGGCACGACCCTTGCCGACGCGCTCGTCGCGCGCGGCTGCCGCGTGACGCTCGTCGACCAGTCAGGCGACGTCGCAGGGGCGACGTCGACGACGTTCGCGTGGCTCAACAGCCATCGCAAGCGGCCCGAGTCCTATCAAGCGCTGAACCGCAGAGGCCTCGACGTCTGGCGCGGGCGCTTCGGCGATCGGCACGCAGCGCACGTCACCTGGGGCGGTCACGCGGTGATCGTCGCTCGAGCGGAGCACGTGGAGACGCTGCGGGAGCGCGTCGTTCACCTGCGCTCGCTCGGTTACCCCGCCTCGTTCGTCCCCGTTGCAGGGGCCGCCGAACGCGTACCCGGCGCCGTCTCGCCCGGCGCCATCGCCGCTGAGTTCCCGCTCGAGGGGCACTGCGATCCGGGGCCGATCCGGGCGTCGCTGCTCGCCGGGCTCGCGGCGTCGGGCGCGTGCACCGTCGTCACGGATGCGGCAGTCGCGGTCGATGGAGCGGGAGTCGCGCTCCGCTCGGGTGGGCGCGTCGATGCCGACCGCGTCGTGCTCGCAGCCGGCAACGGAAGCGAGGCGCTCGCGGCGTCGGCCGGCTTCCGGCTGCCGCTCGTCGGCCCGCAGGCGGGCGGTGCGGCATGGGGCTTCCTGGCGCGCATCGTGGTGCCTTCGCACGGCATCGACCGAGTGCTCTCGACAGACGACGTGAACATCCGGCCGGACGGCCCGGACGCGCTGGTCGCGCAGTGCCTCGACCTCGATCGCGCCGCCGGTCCGGACCACCAGCACGATCCGGAGATCGCAGCCGCGTTCGCGTCCCGCGTCATGCACCTCCTGCAGCGGGACGACGCGACCGTCGCGTCGGTGCGCGTCGGACACCGCGTAATTCCCGCCGACGGGCAGACCGTCGCTGGCCCGCTGGACGGCACGCCGGATGCGAGGACCTGGGCCGTCGTGACGCACAGCGGCATCACCCTGGCTCCCCTGCTTGCAGAGCTCATCGCAGGAGAGCTCTGCGGGGGCGAGCCGAGCCCCCTGCTCGACGGCTTCCGACCCGGGCGCTTCGCTGCCGGGGGCAGGCAGTCCGAGGGCGTGGCTCCCGCTCGACGGCCCGGCGAGCAGTGATCAGGCGCGGGTTGGCCTGCGACGCCGTGCCACCGTCTGCCCGACGGCCACGCCCGCGAGCACGACCGCGATGCCCAGCCACTGCCATCCGCTCAGCGCCTCGCTGCCGAGCGCGACGCCGAGCAGCACGCCCGTCACGGGGTTGAGCAGCCCGAGCAGCCCCACCTGGCCGGCCGTCAGGTGCCGCAGGGCGCTGAACCAGCAGACGAAGGCGAGCGCCGTCGCGATCACCGAGATGTAGGCGTAGCCCAGGACGGCCGTCGCGGGCAGCCCGCTCGGCACGCCCTCGAGGGCGAGCGCGAAGGGCAGCAGCAGGAGCCCGCCGGCCGTCAGCTGCCACGAGGAGGAGGCGACCGCATCGACCTCGCCGCTCCAGCGCTTGCCGAGCACCGAGCCGAGCGCGTACATCGCCATGCCGGTCACCGACGCCCCGACGCCCCAGCCGTCGATCGCGCCGACCGACGCGGCCATGAGGAGCACGACGCCGAGGAGCCCCATGGCGGCGCCGAGCAGCCGCCTCGCGGTGGGCCGCTCGGAGACCAGGCCCCATGCGATCAGCATCATCGCGATCGGCGACAGGCTCATCAGCATCGCCGCGATGGAGGTCGGCAGCAGCTTGGCGGCGACGTAGACGAGCACGAAGAACGCGCTGCAGTTCAGCAGGCCGAGCACGACCGACTTCCACCACCAGGAGCCGCTCGGCAGCGTGCGGCGCAGCACGAGCAGCAGCAGCCCGGCGGGGAGCGATCGCAGCATCGCAGCGGTCAGCGGCTCTTCGGCCGGCAGCCAGTGCAGGGTCACGAAGTACACCGAGCCCCACGAGAGCGGTGCGAGCGCTCCGATCAGGATCCAGCGCAGCGCGCCGGCACCCGTTTTCGTTTCCATGGAAACCACTCTAGTTTCCGTGTCAACTACACTGCAAGCATGCAGCGCGACGCAGTGGCGACCATGATCGACCAGTGGGCCCGCGAGCGCCCCGACCTCGACGCATCCCCCGTCGCCGTCATCGGGCGCCTCAGCCGCGTCGCGCAGCACGTCAGCGGAGAGCTCGCCGCGCTCTACCGACGCTTCGGCCTCAGCGAGGGCGAGTTCGACATCATCGCGACCCTGCGCCGCACGGGTGCGCCCCACGCGCTCGCGCCGTCGGCGCTCGCCGGCGCGACGATGGTGACGAAGGGCGCGGTCTCCAAGCGCCTCGATTCGCTCGAGGCCAAGGGCCTCGTCGAGCGTGCGGCCGACGAGCTCGACGGACGCGGCCGCATCGTGCGCCTGACGGATGCGGGGCGGCGGCTCATCGACGAGGCCATGCCCGCGCACCTCGAGAACGAGCGGCGCATCCTCGCACCCCTGCCCGAGGGCGACCGGCGCGAGCTCGAGCGCATCCTCACGACGTGGGCGCTGCACCTCGAGGCGGGGACGGGCGCGACTGCCGCCAGCGCTTCCCACAGCGACGATCGTTAGACAGAGCAACTATGAGCCGGCGCGCTAGCATGGCGACGTGCCGCTGACCGCCGACGACGCCCAAGGCGATCACGACGGCCGCGCGATGCTCGACCCGCGCCGCCTCGGCGCATCCGCCCCCCTCGTGCGCGAGCGCGGGCTCGCTGATGCCGAGGTCGACGAGATCGTCGAGCTCTTCCACGCGCTGCGTCGTTGGCACCGCACCTCGGAGGCGCACAGCGAGGCGGGACGGCGCTTCATGCAGCTCGGCGAGAACGACATGCGCGCCGTGCGCTACGTCATGGCGCTCGGCCGCGAGGGCGCCATCGTCACCTCGACGATGATCGCCGCGCACCTGGGCATCTCCGGCCCCTCGGTCACGAAGATGCTCGACCGGCTCTCGGCCGCCGGCCACATCGAGCGGCTGCCGCACCCGACCGACCGCCGCGCGCTCTCGATCGTCGTGACGGACGCCACGCGCAGCTCGGCGAGCAGCACGGTCGGCACCGACCACAGCCGCAGGTTCGAGGTGGCGGCCTCGCTCACCTCAGAGGAGCGCCGCGCCGCGACCCGCTTCCTGAGCGCGCTGGCCGACCTGCCGGTCATCGAGCACGAACGCTAGGGCCGCTCCCAGCTCGCGAGCGGGCCGCGCTCGACCACGAAGAGCGGATGCACGACGGGCTCGAGCGGCACGGTCGCGTCAGGGCTGCGCACCGCGAGCTTCGCGCGCAGGTGCGCGAGCTCGAAGGACAGCTGGCCATCGGTGACCGGGATGCGCTGCACGGCACCGAGGGCCGCGCGCCCCGCGCTGTCGATGCGCTCGCGGTCGAAGCGGTAGCCGCGCGCGGCCGCGGCATCCGCGATGACCTCGAGGTAGGCGCCGATCGCGCGCACGGGATCGGCTTGCTCGCGGAACCGCTCGAGCTGCGGATGCCGCGTGTAGCCGCGCGTGCGGCCGGCGAGCACCGCCTGCGCGAGCAGCGCCTCGCGCCATGCGGCCGTCAGCCCCTGGCGATCGAGCATCTCGGGGTGCAGCGACCACAGCCTCATCGAGCGGGGTCCTCCGCGGGATCGCCGGACGGGGTCGATGCGGCATCCTCGGCGGCCGCGACGATGCGGCTCGCCATCACCTCGAAGATGACCTGATGCGCGGGCACGAGCGACCACCAGTAGAGCCGGCCCGAGAGCCCGCTCGGCAGGAAGATCGCGCGCTGCCGATAGCGGCTGCCACCCTCGGTCGGCTCGACGCTGAACTCGATCCAGGCGCGGCCGGGCACCTTCATCTCTGCGCGCAGCCGCAGCAGGCGGCCGCGATCCAGCCGCTCGACCCGCCAGAAGTCGACGACGTCGCCCTCTCGCAGCCGATCGGGGTCGCGCCGGCCGCGGCGCAGCCCGACGCCGCCCACCAGGCGGTCGGCGAGGCCGCGGATGCTCCACAGCAGCGGCACGGAGTACCAGCCGCGATCACCGCCGACGGCCTCGATGACCCGCCAGACCGCCTCGGGAGGCGCGTGCGTCGTCCGCTCCCGCGCATCGTCGAGCACCGTGGAGCCCGACCAGCTCGGGTCGCTCGGCAGCGGATCCGAGGGGGCACCGGCCGACGAGGCCGAGCGCCAGCTCGACTCGATGTCGCCCGACCGCTCGCGCGCGATCGCCAGTCGCACGGCCTGCCGATAGCCGGTGAGGCCACCCTCGGGCGGCGGGATGAGCGCGTCGATGCGCCGCTCGGTGACCACGCAGTCGTGCAGCAGCGAGCCGATGAGCGGCATCGCGATGGCGCGAGGCACGGGCGTCACGAGGTTGACCCACTGCGACGCGAGCCACGGCGTCAGCACCGGCAGCGGCGCGATCGGCCGCTGCGGGAGCCCGGCCTCGACCGCGTAGCCGTTCATGACCTGGCCGTAGCGCAGCACGTCGGGCCCGCCGATGTCGTACGCGCCATGCACCTCACCCGGCAGCGACGCCGTCGCCACCAGGTAGTGCAGCACGTCGCGCACCGCGATCGGCTGCACGAAGTTGCGAACCCAGCGCGGCGCCGGCATGTAGGGCAGCACCTCGGTGAGGTGGCGGATCATCTCGAACGACGCGGAGCCCGAGCCGATGACGATGCCCGCCTGCAGCACGATGGTCGGCACGCCCGAGGCGAGCAGCGCATCCCCCACCGCGACCCTCGAGGCGAGGTGCTTCGAGAGGTGCTCGCCCTGCGGGTGCAGGCCGGAGAGGTAGACGATGCGCTGCACGCCCGCCGCCTTCGCGCCGGCGGCCACGTTGCGGGCCTGCTCGAGCTCGGCGGCCGCGAAGTCGCCGCCCGCGCTCATCGCGTGCACGAGGTGGAAGACGACGTCGATGCCCTCCATGGCGCGACGCGTGTCGCTCGCGACCTCGAGGTCGCCGCGCACGACCTCCACCGCATCCGCCCACGACGCACCGCGCAGCCGGCCGGGATCGCGCGCCAGCACGCGCACCCGGTGCCCGGCCTCGACCAGGCGCGGCGCGAGCCTGCCGCCGACGTAGCCGGTGGCGCCGGTGACGAGCACGCGCCTGCCGCCCGCGGTGCCGCTATCGCTCGTCGGGCCCGTGCCGGCCGCGTCGCTCGTGTCGCTCATGTCGTGCTCCTCGCTCATCGGACGCCCAGGGCCCAGGCGATGCAGATCATCGTCACCAGGAAGCCGCAGCCGTAGTTCACCCACAGGAAGCGACGCCACCCGCGGTTCGCGTCGGCGCTGTCGGCGTCGCTCACCGAGCGGAACGGGAGCGCGAGCAACAGGTAGGGCACGGCGACGAGCGCCGCGAGCGAGGCCGGCCACGGCGCGAGCAGCATCAGGGGGCCGGCAGCCAGCCAGAGGCCGAGGGCAAGCCGGACCGTCGCCCTCGCACCCAGCGCCGTCGCGATCGAGGCGATGCCGCCCTCGCGGTCGGGCACGACATCCTGCACGGCGCCGAAGGCGTGACTGGCCATGCCCCAGCAGAAGAACGCGACGAGGATCGCGATGAGCTGCGGCGTCCACTCGGCGCCCGCGAGCACGAGGCCGTAGACCGCCGGGCTGACGAAGTGGGTGCTCGAGGTGATCGAGTCGAGCACCGGCACCTCCTTGAACCGCAGTCCCCGTGCCGAGTAGGCGATGACCGCGAAGAGGCTCACGGCCAGCACTGCCCACGAGGCGGGGCCGCCGAGCACGACGAGCGCCACCACGAAGGGCAGGCACAGCAGCGCCGACCACCACAGCGTCGCCGCATGCGTGGAGGGCGGCAGCAGCGCGCCCTCGATGCCGCCCTTGCGGGGGTTCTGAGCATCGGATGCGTAGTCGAAGACGTCGTTGATGCCGTACATCGCGAGGTTGTACGGCACGAGGAAGAAGAGGGTGCCGATGACGAGGCGGGCGTCGATCGCGCCCGTCGTCAGCAGCATCGCGGCCGCGAAGGGGAAGGCCGTGTTGATCCAGCTCACGGGGCGGGAGGCCAGCAGCAGGCGGCCCGCGAGACCGCGGTCGCGCGCGGCCTCGGCGCCGGGCGCGCGCACGCCGACGCCGTCTTGCCCGGTGGTCTCACGCATCCCTCTGCCCCCTCGCGCCGCGCTCGTCGGAGCGCGGCTGCGCTGCCAGTCTGCCCGCCCGTGACCTGGCCGGCCACAGCCGCCAGGTGGCGGCCGCGATGAGCACCGCGATGAGGGCGTAGCCGAGATCCTCGATCGGCGCCAGGCCGATGCGCACGCCCAGCAGCAGCGCATCGTCGAAGCGGAAGAGGTCGGCGGCGATCATGAGCGAGTCGAACACCACGGTGAGCAGCAGCACCGCGGCGGCGGCGAGCGCGACGGCAGCCCAGCCGCGGCGGTCGCGCCGCAGCGCCCAGGCGGCGAGACCGACCGCGATGAGGAGCGCGGGCGCGAGCAGCAGCGCGTACATCATCGGCGCGGCGCCCCGCTGCCGGCCCGGGCGCCGCGTCCGGCGCGCGCCGCGAGCGCCCGCTCTGCCGCGCAGAGCGCGACGATCGAGACGTAGGCGAGGAAGGTCACGAAGGCGAGCTCCTCGATCGGCAGGTGCGGCAGCACCTCGAAGCCCGTCATCCAGGGCGACTCGCCCAGCCGGAAGTTGCCGGTGGCGATGCCGCCCAGGTCGATCAGCAGCATGGCGAGCGCGGTGATGACGACGGTCGCGACCGCCCGCGGCGCGTCGCGGAAGAGCGCGAGCCGCCACCGCGCGTCGATCGCGCCGACGCCGAGCGCGGCGAGCAGCAGGGCTCCGAGGTAGGCCAGGGTCACCGGGGCTCCCTGGTCATCGGGCGGGCGTGCGATCCAGCGGCTGCAGCGGGCCGATGCTGCGATCGCCGCGCACGTGCTTGACGACCAGCTCGGCCGAGATGAGGCACATCGGCACGCCGATCCCCGGTACGGTGGTGGCGCCGGCGAGCAGCAGGTCGCGCACGCTCGCGTGCTTCGTCGAGCCGCGCAGGAACGCGCTCTGCCGCAGGGTGTGGGCGGGGCCGAGCGCCGTGCCGCGCCACGAGTCGAAGTCGGCGGCGAAGTCGGCAGGCCCGATCGTCCGGCGCGTGACGACGCGCGACGCGAGACCGTCGATCCCCGCCCAGTCGCCGATCTGCGCGATGGCGCGATCGGCGATCGCCTCGACCGCCGCGTCGCCGGCGCCGTCGATGCCGCCGTGCCCGAGGCGGGTGTCGGCGGGCACGGGCACGAGCACGAACAGCGCCTCGTGGCCGGCGGGCGCGACCGATGGGTCGGTGGCGGAGGTGCGGCTGACGTAGAGCGAGGCGGGGTCGGTGACGCCGTCGGCCGGCTCGGCAGCCTCTGCGCCGAAGATGCGGCCGAAGCCCTCCTCCCAGTCGCGCGTGAACAGCAGCGTGTGATGGGCGAGCTGCGGCAGCTCACCCTCGACGCCGAGCATGACGAGCACGGCGGATGGGCCGGCCACGCTGCGCGCCCAGCGCTTGCGCGCGCGCTCGGCGACGCCCGGGACGTGCGCGAGCAGGCGCGTGTCGGTGGCGTGGCCGTCGGCAGCCGAGACCACGATGTCGGCGACGATGCGCTCGCCGCCGGCCAGCTCGACGCCGCGGGCGGCGCCGTCGGCGACGAGGATGCGCTGCACCGCGGTGCCGGTGCGCACCTCGACGCCCGCGCGCACTGCCAGCTGCGCCAGCGCATCCACCACCCGCGTGAATCCCCCCTGCGGGTACCAGACCCCCTCGACGAGGTCGAAGTGGCTCATCAGGTGGTACATCGAGGGCGCAGAGCGCGGTTCGGTGCCGAGGAAGACCGCCGGGTAGCCGAGCGCCTGGCGCAGGCGCCGATCGGTGAAGGAGCGATCGACCCGCCGCTCGAGCGACTCGACGAGCAGGCGGCCGAGGCGCGGCAGGCGAGCGCCGAGGCCGAGCCCGGCGAAGGCCCGCAGCGAGTCGAAGCGGTTCGACAGCAGGGAGGCGGTGGCGAGCTCTGCCGTCTCGGTCGCCGAGGCGAGGTAGCGGCGCAGCGCCGCACCGGCACCCGGCTCGATCGCCTCGAAGCGCGCGATCGTGGTCTCGAGGTCACCGGAGACCTCGAGCGCCTCGGTCTCGCCCTCGTAGAGCACGCGGTAGGCGGGGTCGAGCCGCACGACGTCGACCTCGTCCTCGAGCCGCGAGCCGAGCAGCCGGAAGGCGTGCTCGTAGGGCTCGCGCATCAGCATCCACGAGGGGCCGGTGTCGAACGTGAAGTCGCCGGAGCGCCAGGCGCCCGCGCGCCCGCCGAGCTCCTCGCGCTGCTCGACGAGCGTCACCTCGTGCCCGTCGCGGGCGAGCAGGCCGGCGCTCGCGATCCCCGCGACGCCGCCGCCGATGACGACGATGCGGCTCATCGCGCGGGCTCCGCGTCGGCTGCGCGATGGCGGAGCGAGCGCTGCCGATCCGGTCGCGTGCGGCTGAGCCCTGCGCCGAGCGCTGCTCGCGCCACGATCGCCGCCTTCTGCGCGGGCGGCACGCTGATGCGGCGGGTGGGCAGCACCGCCGCGGGGGTGGCGCGGATGCGGCGGGCCAGGGCCGCGAAGATGTCGTGCGCCGCGATCACGGCCGGCCTCGCACCGCGCGGCAGCAGCGCGACGGTGCTGCGGGCGATGCGCAGCTCGCCCTCGAGCCTGTCCAGCACGTGCCCGACCGCCTCGTCGGTCGGCGCGGCAGGGTCGACGCCGGGCAGGTAGGCGCGGCCGAGCCCGGCGGAGTCGGCGCCGAGGTCGCGGAGGAAGTTGACGATCTGGAACGCGCTGCCGAGCGCACGAGCGCCGCGGGCCACCCGTCGCGCCTCGGCGTCGGGCAGGCGCTCGCCGCCGAGGAAGCAGCGCACGCACATGATGCCGACGACCTCGGCCGAGCCGTAGACGTAGGTGCGCAGCTCGCGCTCGTCGGCGAACGCGACCGGGTCGAGGTCGCGCCGCATGGCGGCGAAGAACGGCGCCGTCTGGCCGGTCGTGATGCCGACCCGGCGCGCGGTCTCGGCGAAGGCGTGCACGACCAGGTCGGCGCTGAAGCCGCTCTCGAGCGCGCGCTCCACCTCGCGCTCGAGCTCGTCGAGCACCCGGCGACAGCCCGCGGGGTCGAGCCCCGACTCGGCACCCGGCCCGTCGACGATCTCGTCGGCGACGCGCACGAGGGCGTAGACGGTCTCGATGTCGCCGCGCATCTGCGGCGGCAGCAGGCGGCTCGCGAGCCCGAAGGACGAGGAGTAGGCGCTGATGACCGCGCCGCTCGCCCGGCGCGCGGTCGCGGTGTAGAGCTCGAGCCCCGTCACCGCGCGCGCTCCGCGCAGCGGGAGAGGATGTCGAGCAGGTCGTCGCGCAGGCGCTGCTCGACGGGCGCTGCAGCGATCAGCTCTCGCACCCTTGCGCAGCCGTCGGCGATGCGCTGCTCGACGGCGGCGAGGGCGCCACTGCCGCGCATGACGGCGCGCACGCGAGAGGCGGCTCCGGCGTCGGCCGTCGGATCGCCGTAGTGCTGCGCGACAGATGCCCACGCCGGGTCGCGACGGGCGAGCGCCGAGAGCAGGGTGGGAGCGCCCGCGCGGATGTCGCTCAGCGCGCTCTTGCCCGTGACCGCCTCGTCGCCGAAGACGCCGAGCATGTCGTCGCGCAGCTGGTAGACGACGCCGAGCCGCAGGCCGATCTCGCCGAGCGCCTCGACCGCCGCGTCCTCGCGCCCGCCCAGCAGCGCGCCGATCTCGAGCGGAGCGCGGAAGGAGTAGTCGGCGGTCTTGTCCTCCAGGATCCGCGTGATGACCGCCTCCTCCGGCGCGCTGCCGGCCAGCAGCACGTCGTCGTGCTCGCCCTCGGCGGCGTGCACCATCGAGCGCTCGACCACGTCGAGCAGTCGGATGCGCGTGGCCGCGGGCACGTCGATGCGGCCGAGCGCGGCGAGGGCGCGCACGAGCAGCGCGTCGCCCGCGACGATCGCCGTCGTGAGCCCCAGGCGCCTGGCGGAGGCGGAATCGAGGCCCGCAGCCACCGCCGTGCTCGTCGCCGCGTGGGCGACGGTGGGCTCCCCGCGGCGCTCGGCGTCCGCGTCGATGACGTCGTCGTGCACGAGCAGCGCCGCGTGCAGCAGCTCGATGGCGGCTGCCGCGGTGACGACCGCATCGCGATCGACGGCATCACCCGCGGCGATGAGCACGAGGCGCGGGCGCAGCAGCTTGCCGCCGCCGACGGCACCGGCGGCAGCCGCCTGCACCGGATGCGGGCGCGTGGGGGCCGCGAGCGCCGCGATCCTGCGCTCGACGTCGGCGAGCATCGTCTCCGCGCCGACGACGGTCATGCGGCACCGGCGAGGAGCGGCAGCTGCTCTGCCTGGAGCACGAGCCACGGGCTGAATGCCCAGGGGGTCGCGCGGACGCCCGCGAGCAGGCGCTCGGGCTCCACCCACTGCCACTCGACGGTCTCGTCGGGGTCGGGGCGCAGCTCGCCGTCGACGCGGGCGATGTAGACAGGGCAGCGCTCGTGCTCGACGATGCCGCTCGCATCGACCGCGCGGTACTCGAAGTCGGGCAGGGCGAGCTCGAGCGCGGTGATGTCGACACCGAGCTCCTGGCGCACGCGCCGCTGCACCGCGGTCTCCATGTGCTCGCCGGGCGCCGGGTGGCCGCAGCACGCGTTGGTCCAAACGCCGGGCCACGCGCGCTTGCCGAGCGCGCGACGCGTGACGAGCATCCGCCCCTCGTCGTCGAGCAGGTGGCAGGAGAAGGCGAGGTGGAACGGCGTCGCGTCGGTGTGCACGTCGGCCTTCGGGGCCGTGCCGATCGGCGAGCCGCCCTCATCGAGCAGCACCACGAGCTCGACGTCCGTCACCGGCTCGGGCGCTTCCCGCGTCGTCGTCATGAGCACAGCGTAGCAATACTTAGACAGTGCAACTATCAGTTTAGGAATAGAATGACCGCATGACGGAACCGCTGGGCACTCCTGACGAGCGTGCTGTCGTCGATCCCCGCAACCACCCCATGGCTGCGGATGCGATGCGCGAGCTGGGGCTCGCGGATGCCGACGTCGACGAGATCGTCGACATGTTCGAGGCGCTGCGAGCGTGGCGCAAGGCCGCAGACGAGGAGCAGGAGCAGAGCCGTCGCCTCATGGGCCTCGGCGAGAACGACATGCGGGCGCTGCGGTTCCTGATGGCGTCCAGCCACGGCGACGGCGTCATCACCTCGACGATGCTCGCCGAGCACCTGGGCCTCCAGGGCTCGTCGGTGACGAAGATGCTCGACCGCCTCGAGCGCGCCGGCCACGTGCGCCGCAAGCCGCACCCGACCGATCGCCGCGCGCTCTCGATCGTCGTGACGCCCGCGACCGCCGCGAGCGCCACCGAGGGCGTCGGCGCCGCGCACCTGCGGCGCTTCCGCGTTGCGGCCACCATGCCGAGCACCGACCGCCGCGCCGTGACGCGCTTCCTCACCGAGATCACCGCCCGCACCGGCCTCTGAGCCTGGCCCGCCCACGGTGCCGCGCTCCACGTGCGGCGCACTGGCCGCGCCGCCTGCGGAGCCGCGCAGACCGCGGACCGGGTCAGAACGGCGTCGGACCGCCGGGGGCGAAGCCCGCGTCGACGCGATCGCGCGCGTCGTCCTCGGCGGCGGACTCGGCGGGAGCGTCGTGCGCGGCAGGGGTCGTCGCGCGAGGGCCCCCGGATGCGTCGCGCAGGTCGTCGCGCGCGGCGCGCGCGGCATCGCGCTCCCGCACCTCGTGGATGAAGCGGCGCACCCGCTGATCGACGATGATGTCGCGCGGCTGCAGCGGCCGCGAGAGGTAGAGCCCCTCGAGCGACGTGAGCCGCGAGAGCGCCACGTAGGTCTGCCCGGGCGCGAAGGCCCGCGAGCCGAGGTCGACGATCGCGCGGTCGAAGGTCTTGCCCTGCGACTTGTGGATGGTGACCGCCCACGCGAGCCGCAGCGGGAACTGCGTGAACTCGGCCACGACATCCCGCTTGATCTCCTTCGTGGTCGGCGAGTAGGAGTAGCGGAACTGCTCCCACACCGCCGGCTCGACCTCGTGCTGCTCGCCGTCGACCTCGACCCAGACGGTGCCGCCGATGTCGACGACCTTGCCGAGCGAGCCGTTCACCCAGCGCCCCGCCGAGTCGTTGCGCAGGAACATCACCTGCGCCCCGATCTTGAGCTGCAGCTCGGCGTCGGCCGGGTACTGCCTCCCACCGAAGTCGCCAGAGACCTCCGCGACCGCGGTCTTCGACCTGCCGGCCAGCCGGGCGAGCTCGCGCGAGTTGATGCGCGTGACGGTGTCGTTGCGCGTCGCGAGGGTCAGCACGTCGTCGCCGGGCGGCGTGCGAGCGCCGGCGTCGTTGAGCAGCTGGGCGATCTCGGCCGTGACCGTGCCGTGCCGCACGGCGTTGAGCGCCTGCTTGAACTCCAGGTCGCTCTGACGATGGATGTGCACGAGCTCGACCACCTCGAGCGGCTCGTCGCGCCACACCCGGGCGTCGAAGAACCACATCGACTCGTAGTGGTCGCCGAAGTAGGCGCGCTCCTCGGCATCGCCGGGCACCGGAGCCAGCTGGTACGGATCGCCGAACATGACGACCTGCACGCCGCCGAAGGGCACCGAGCGCACGCCGCGAGCCTGCCGCAGCGAGCGGTCGATGGCGTCCATGAGGTCGGCGTTGACCATCGAGATCTCGTCGATCACCAGCAAGTCGAGCTTGCCGAGCATGCGCTTGAGCTCGGCGCTCTGCCGCAGCGGTGCGTCGGCGATGACACCGAGCGGCAGCTTCAGCAGCGAGTGGATCGTCTGCCCGCCGACGTTGAGCGCCGCGACGCCGGTGGGCGCGCAGACGATGATCTGCTTCCTCGAGCTCTGGGTCAGGTGCCGCAGCAGCGTCGACTTGCCCGTGCCCGCGCGGCCGGTGATGAAGAGGTGCCCGTCGCCGTGCTCGATGCGCTCATAGATCGCCAGCTGCTCCTCGGTCAGCACGACGGTCATCCCACCATCCTCGCGCACGCCCGGCACCGTAGCCGGGAGCCGGCGCGCGCGTCCGCGCAAGCGGAGGGGCTGTGGATGCGCGGCGAGCGTCTGTGACCGAGTGTGACGACGGATACGCCGGGCCCTTGACGGATGCGAGAGGATGGAGCCAGGAACGGAGGACCGCCCCCATGTGTCGACTGCTCGCGCACGTCTCACCGACACCTGCCACGACGCAGGAGGTCATAGGGAGCGCGTCCTGCGCGGAGTGGCAGCGGCTGGGCCGCCTGCACACCGACGGCTGGGGAACGGCGTGGCTCGACGGTGACCAGGTGCGCCGCTATCGCGATGCTGCCCGCGGCCTCGACAGCGCCGACCTCACCGACGCGCTCGTCGACACCCCGACGCGCGCCCGCCTCACGCACCTGCGGCTCGCGACCGAGGGGCTCGCGACCCGCGTCGCGAACACGCACCCGTTCCGCGTCGGCGAGATCGTGCTGGCCCAGAACGGCTCGGTCACCCCGATCTCGCGCCTGCGCGAGAAGGTGACGGATGCGGAGCTCGCGCGCGTGGGCGGCGAGACCGACACGGCGATGGTCTTCGCGCTCATCCTGCGCCGCCACGAGGCGGGCGAGCCCCTCTTCGACGCCGTGACGACCACGGTGACCGAGCTGCGGCGCGACTTCCCCGCTGCAGCCCTCAACCTGCTGGTGCTCTCGCCCGACGAGCTGATCGCGACGCACGCGAACCAGGGCGCACCGATCCCGCACGACCTCTTCGAGGAGTCGGGGCTCGGCGACGACCTGCCCGCCGACCACGTCGACCACTACTACCAGCTGTCGTGGCGGCGTGCAGAGGACGGCGCCATCGCGGTCACGTCGAGCGGACTCACGGGCGACGGCTGGAACCGCATGGCCCCCGAGACCGCGGTGCGGATCGACCTCGCCTCGCTCGAGGTGTCGCGCCGCGAGCTGCACGAGCACGTCGCGCTCTCAGCCTGATCGCCGTGGGCGGCGCTCCGAACGACCACGTCGCCCTCATCGTCGGCGGCCGCGTGCTCGCCGACGCCAGCGGCCGCTTGCCGGCGCTCCCTCCGCTCGCACCCCACGCGCACCGCACCGAGCGTCCGCTCACCGAGGTGCTCTCGCTCGTCGACGGCGAGCTGCTCCTCGCCCCGACCGCCGAGCTCGCCGACGGGAGCCTGCTGCACTTCGTCGGCCTGCGGGGTCCGTCGGGCGACAGCGGCTCTGCCAGCGAGCACCGCAGCGCTCCGGGTGACCTCGCCGAACCGGAGCACGCGGCGGCCGTGGGGCGCACCATCGCCGAGCTCGCGCCCGGGGACGCTCCTGCGCTTCGCCCCGCGTGGTTCGCGCCGGGCTGGTTCGACCTCGTCGAGGCCTGGATCGACGCGGTGCTCGCACCGCTCGGCCGCCGGCGCATCGCGCCGGTGGAGCCGCATCAGCTGCGCAGCATCTCGGCCGTGCTGCGCGTGCCGACCGACGCCGGCGTGCTGTGGTGCAAGGCGCCGTTCCGGCACTTCCGCGACGAGGCGCGCATCCACCGCGAGGTCGCGCGGCTGCTGCCGGCGCTCGTGCCAGCGCTCGTCGCCGTCGAGGTCTCGGAAGGATGGCTGCTGATGGAGCCCATGGCGGGCGCCGAGGAGGAGACGCAGGCCGAGGGCATCGCCACCGAGGCCGCATCGCAGTGGGCGGCGGCGCAGCTGGCGACCGTCGAGCACGTGCCGTCGCTGCTGGCTGCGGGCCTCGAGCACCGCGGGCTCGAGGCCACGATCGGCGACTTCGAGCTGCTGCTGTCCTCGAGCTCCGAGCTCGCCCTGCTCACCGCCGACGAGCTGACCGCTGCGCGCACCGCAGCCGTGCGTGCGCTGACGCTCACCCGCGAGCTCTGGTCGGCGGGCATCCCCGAGGCGCTCTGCCACGGCGACCTGCACCTCGGCAACGTCGCCTGGGACGGCGACTCCCTGCGCGTGTTCGACTGGACCGACGGCTGCATCAGCCACCCGTTCCTCGACGGCGCGCACCTCGTGCGCGCCCTCGATGGCGAGGACGCTGCGATCGCGCGCGACGCCTACGCGTCCGTCTGGCGCGCGGCGCACCCGGCGGTCGTCGTCGGGCGGATGCTCGAGATCGCACCGCTCGTCGACCTCGTCTTCCAGACCGTCACCTTCGAGCGGATCGCCCGCGCGACGGAGGCGCAGTCCGCGTGGGAGCTGGGCGGCATCGTCGCGCGCAACCTGCGGCAGCTGCCGCAGGCCGTCGCTGCCGTCAG
This sequence comes from Agrococcus sp. Marseille-P2731, assembly GCF_900117395.1. Taxonomy (GTDB): domain Bacteria; phylum Actinomycetota; class Actinomycetes; order Actinomycetales; family Microbacteriaceae; genus Agrococcus. The sequence continues at coordinate 810,627 of NZ_FPEG01000003.1, forward strand.
CGGCGGCTGAAGAGCGCCAGCGCGATGCCTCCGACGATCAGCACGGCGACACCCGCGGCCGCCGCGATCCACGGCGTCGGGTCCTCGTTGTAGGAGTCCTGCGCCTTGCCGACCGCACGGTCGGCGACCTTCTTGGGGTTGACGCGCTCCTCGAGCTGGTTCAGGTGCTCGCGCAGCTCTTCGCGCTTGCGGTCGACCTCTCGCTGTTCGGTCATCGCTGCACTCCGTTGCTGTGAGATCCGGTGGTGTCGGTGCGGCTCGCCGTTGGGCCAGTCGCGCCGAGGCCGCCCGCGGGGATGTCGTCGAGCGGGTCGCTGCCGTCGGCGGCGTGGCCGAGGCCCCGCACCATGTTGACGTCGTCCTTGATGGAGTCGACCGCTTCGAGGTTGTTGAAGTCCTTGTTCTTCTTGATCGACGAGAGCCCGGCGAGCGCCAGGATCGCGACGAGCAGCAGCAGCACGCCCGAGACGATCAGCGCCGAGAGCCACGGCGCGAAGGCCTCGTTCAGGCCCTGGTAGCCCGCGTAGATGAGCCAGCTGAGCAGGAACACGCCCAGCACGCCGGCGACCGCGAGCAGTGCGCCGCCGACGCCGAGGCCCTTCGCCTTGCCGGCGATCTCGGTCTTCAGGTTGTCGATCTCAGCCTTGACGAGCTCGACCATGAGCTTGGGGGTCTCTGCGAGCAGGTCTCCCAGCGACTTGCGCTGCACCATCAGACGTCCTCGGGGCGCGCCACGTCAGTGCCGTGACCGCCGCGACGCGAGCCCTTGCTCTTGCCCTTGGTGCGGTGCGTGACCTTGCCGATCGCGTCGCTCGCGGCATCCGTCGCCGTCTCGACGAGCTTGGGGCCCTGGGTGCCCACGAAGTGCTGCACCTCGTGCCGCTGCTTCGTGACCGTCGGGGAGTTCCAGACCTTGTCCGCTGCTCCGGCGATCTGCTCGTAGCGCTGTCGGCCGGCCTTCGCGCCGAGCACGTAGCCCGCGCCCAGTCCGACCACGAAGAGGATCCTGCCGCGCATGTTCACTCCTGCCGTTCGTGTGCCAGCGATGCTGGCGTTGGTCTGCCCCCACGATACCCAGCGCATCCCTGGACGCGCTCACAGTCTTCGCGCCTCTCGCGCAGCGGCGTCACCAGATCGTGACGCGGGCCTCAGGATCGAGCCACAGGCCGTCGCCGGCCTGCACGTCGAAGGCCTCGACGAAGGCGTCGAGGTTCTTCACCACCTGGTTCGTGCGGTGCTCGTTGGGCGAGTGCGGGTCGATCGAGACCAGGCGCACGGCCTCCTCCGGGCGGATCTTCATCTGCCAGGCGTAGGCCCACGACAGGAAGAAGCGCTGCGCGCCCGTCAGACCGTCGATCACCGGCGGCTCCTCGCCGCCGAGGGAGCGCAGGTAGGCGCGCCAGGCGATGCCGAGGCCGCCCAGGTCGCCGATGTTCTCGCCGATCGTGAGGGCACCGTTGACGCGGTGGCCCGGCGCCGCGACCGGCTCCAGGGCGTCGTACTGCGCGATGAGCGAGGCGGTGCGCTGCTCGAACGCGGCGCGGTCCGCATCCGTCCACCAGTCGATGAGGCGCCCGTCGCCGTCGTACTTCGAGCCCTGGTCGTCGAAGCCGTGCCCGATCTCGTGTCCGATGACCGCGCCGATGCCGCCGAAGTTGGCCGCCGCATCCCGACCCGCGTCGAAGAACGGGGGCTGGAGGATGGCCGCCGGGAAGACGATCTCGTTGAAGCCCGGGTTGTAGTAGGCGTTGACCGTCTGCGGGTTCATGAACCACTCGTCGCGGTCGATCGGCTTGCCGATCTTGGAGAGCTCGCGGTCGTGCTCGAAGCGCGTCGCCGCCTGCACGTTGGTGACCAGGTCGTCGCCGATCTCGAGCGAGCCGTAGTCCTTCCAGCGGCGCGGGAAGCCGATCTTCGGCGTGAACTTGTCGAGCTTCTCGAAGGCGCGCTGCCGCGTCTCCTCGCCCATCCACTCGAGCGTCGCCATGGAGGCCCGGTAGGCCTCGACGAGGTGCTCGATGAGGACGTCCATGGCCGCCTCGGCCTCCGGCGGGTAGTGCCGCTCGACGTAGATCTTGCCGACGGCGTCGCCGAGCATGCCCTCGACGAGGGAGATGCCGCGCTTCCAGCGCTCGCGCTGCTCCGTCGCTCCCGTGAGCACGGTGCCGTAGAAGTCGAACTGGTCGCGCGAGATCTGCGTGGTCAGGTAGCTGGCGTAGGAGCGCAGGATGCCGATGCGCAGCCACGAGCGCCACTCGTCGATGCGCTCGTCGACGAGCATCGTCTCGAGCCCGTCGAAGAAGCTGGGCTGGCGCACCACGGCCTCCGCGTAGATGCCGGCGGGCGCGTCGATGGCCTCGAGCCACGGGCGCAGGCGCGGGTGCTCGTCGATCAGGCGCTGCAGGTTGTAGGTCTTCTCGTCGTCGCGGCTCTGCACGTTGTCCCAGTGGTGGGTCGCGAGCTCGGTCTCGAGCGCGAACACGACCGCCGCCTCCGACTCGGCGCCCTCGGCGCCGAGGTGGCCGAACATCGTCTGCAGGTGCTCGAGGTAGGCGGCGCGGATCTCGGCGAACGACTCCTCGCGGTAGTACGACTCGTCGGGCATGCCGATACCGCCCTGGGTGACGTGGACGAGGTAGCGGGACGGGTCCCCCGGGTCGGTGTCGACCCACTGGCCGGCGAGCGCGGGGCCGCCGATCGACTCGAGCTCGCCGAGCAGCGTCAGCAGGCCGTCGATGTCCGTGACGCGCTCGGCGCGCTCCAGCAGTGGGCGGATCGGCTCGATGCCCTTCGCGTTCGCCGCGTCCTCGTCGAGGAACGAGGCGTAGAGGTCGCCGACCTTGCGGGCGTCGGTGCCGGGCTCTGCATCCTGCATCTCGATGACGATCTCTCGCACGGCCTCCTCTGCCGCTTCGGCGAGCACCGCGAAGGAGCCCCAGCGGGCCTTGTCGGCGGGGATCTCCGTGCGCTCGAGCCAGCGGGAGTGCACGTGGAGGAACAGGTCGTCCTGAGGACGGATCGCGTCGTCGAAGTCGTCGACGGGCAGGCCGGAGGGCAGAGTCGTCATGCTCCTCAGCCTACGGCCGGTGCTCTGATCGGTAGCGTGGGGCGGTGCGGATGCAGCCCAGCGAGCGGGATCGCGAGATCCTGCGCCTCGCCGTGCCCGCGCTCGGCGCGCTCGTGGCGGAGCCGGCGTTCCTGCTCGTCGACACCGCGCTCGTCGGGCACCTCGGCGCCGAGCAGCTCGCCGGCGTCGGCATCGGCGTCGCCGTGCTTTCGACCGCTGTCGGCCTGCTGATCTTCCTCGCCTACGGCACGACGCCGGCTGTCGCGCGGCTGCTCGGCGCCGGCGACCGACCGGCGGCGATCCGCGCGGGCATCGACGGCATCTGGCTCGCGATCGTCGCAGGCGCGGCGCTGCTGCTGGCGACCCCGCTCGCGCATCCGCTCGTCGCCCTCTTCGGCGCCGCCTCCGCCGTCACCGAGCACGCCGCGGTCTACCTCGGCATCTCGATCCTCGGCCTGCCGGCGATGCTCATCGTGCTCGCCGCGACGGGCCTCATGCGCGGCCTGCAGGACACGCGCACGCCGCTCGTCGTCGCCACGATCGGCTTCGGCGCGAACGCCGCGCTCAACGTGCTCCTCATCTACGGCCTCGGGCTCGGCGTGGCCGGCAGCGCGCTCGGCACCGTCATCGCGCAGTGGGGCATGGCGGCCTTCTTCCTGTGGTTCGCGGTGCGCGAGGCGCGGCGGCAGGGCGTGCCGCTCGGCATCCGCTGGGCCGACCTGGGCCGCACGGCGTCCACGGGTGGCTGGCTCTTCGTGCGCACGCTCTCGCTGCGCGTCGCGCTGCTCGCGACGACCGCCGTCGCGACGCAGGCCGGGACGACGACGCTCGCTGCCACGCAGATCGCCTTCACGCTCTTCTCGACCCTCGCCTTCGCGCTCGACGCGCTCGCGATCGCCGGGCAGGCGATGGTCGGCAGATCCCTAGGCGCGGGCGACGTGGGCGAGGTGCGCGCGGTGACGCGGCGGCTGCAGGTCTGGGGCGTGGGGTTCGGATGCGTCGTGGGCGCGGCGCTCCTCGCCGTCGCCTGGGTGCTCGGGCGGGTGTTCACCACCGATGCGGCCGTGCTCGAGGCGCTGCCGGTCGCGCTGGTGCTGCTGGCGCTCGCGCAGCCGATCGCGGGCTTCGTCTTCGTGCTCGACGGCGTGCTGATCGGTGCCGGCGACGTGCGCTACCTCGCCTGGACGGGCATCGTGAACCTGCTCGTCTACCTGCCGCTCCTGCTGCTCGCGCTCGTGCCGGGGTGGGGCGAGCTCGCCGTCATCTGGGCGGCGTTCTCGTTCGCCTACCTCGGCGCGCGGGCGGTCACGCTGGGGCTGCGCGCGCGCAGCGACGCGTGGATGCGGGTCGGCCGCAGCTGACGCGCGCCTCCGCCGACCGACCGAGGCGATCTCCCTCCGATGAGGGATGCGCCGCCCAGCGCGCCCTGCCAGCGTTGAGGCGTCGGCGCGGTGCAGCCCAACGGGGCAGTGCCCGGACTCCGGTCCATCGCACGACGTCGCGAAGAGGAGCTGAGCACATGCGCACATCGAAGCTGCTGATCACTGCCGGGGCGGTCGCTGCCGTCACGGCCCTCACGGGCGCGAGCCTCGCGCCATCGGGCGAACCCGCCGCGGTGCCCGACGACACCGCGCTGCACGAGCAGCTGTGGTCGTCGCCCGCGATCGATTCGCTGCGCTCGGCCGAGCCCGAGGGCACGCAGCAGCGGCCCGGGCAGGCACCGGAGCAGCCGCAGGACCCGTACGCGCAGATCGAGGCGGCGCTCGACGAGGTCGTCGCGGCCGGCGCGGTCGGAGCGGTGGCTCGCGTCGAGACCGCCGACGGTGCGTGGTCGGATGCGGCGGGCACGAGGGCGCTCGACCGTCGCCCGCCGGTGCTCGACCACAGCGGGTTCCGCGCCGCGAGCAACACCAAGATGATGATCGCCGCGCTCGTCCTGCAGGAGGTCGAGGCCGGCACCTGGAGCCTCGACACCCCGATCGGCGAGGTCGTGCCCGGCATCTTCCCCGAGCACCCGGGCGTCACCCTCCGCCAGCTGCTGAGCCACACCGGCGGCACCCCCAACGGCACCGTCGAGCTGCTGCTCGCGAACATGCAGGACCCGACCTCGATCGACGAGCTCGTCGCGGTGCTCGGCGACCGCTACCCCGACGAGGAGCACGTCGCCGCCGCGAACGCCGGCGCGTGGACGCCCGCGGGCGAGTACGCCTACTCGAACGCCGCCTACGTGGCGCTCGGCGTCGCGCTCGAGGAGGCGACCGGCGAGAGCGTCGCCGACCTGCTCGAGGAGCGCATCTTCGACCCTCTGGGGCTGCGCCAGACCAGCTACCCAGATGAGCCGGGCCTGCGCGGCAACGCCATGCAGGAGGCGATGTGGGACGGCCAGCGCTGGCACGACCTGCAGCACTTCGACCCGACGTTCTTCTCGCACGCCGGCGCGCTCGTGACCACCACGCGCGACCTGTCGGCCTTCACGGAGGCGCTCATCACCGGTGAGGTGGTGTCGCAGGAGTCGCTGGCCGAGATGATCGCGCCCGTGACCGAGGCGACCGGCTACGGCCTCGGCATCTACCGGGTGCCGGACCCGTGCGTGCCGGGCGAGTTCCTCTACGGCCACGACGGCGGCGCGATGGGCACGGTGAGCGTCGCCTACACCTCGGCCGACGGCTCGCGCCAGGTGACTTTCGCCATCACGGGCATGGATCGCTCCGGCAGCCCCGAGCCGCTGTACGACCTCAACGCGGTGCTGCTGCCGATGCTCGCGGCCAGCTGCGGCTGACCCCCGCCGGCGGGCGGCGAGGCGCAGCGCGCCGCCCGCCGGCACGGCAGAATGGGCCGGTGCACTCCGTGACCTCGTGGCGCAACGCCATCTTCGCCACCTTCTTCGCCATGGGCTTCGGCTTCGCGAGCTGGATGGCGCGCGTGCCGCACGTGCGCGACCAGCTGGGCGTGACGACGGGCGAGATGGGGCTGATCCTCCTCGGCATCTCGATCGGCTCGGTCACCGGTCTGCTGCTCGCGAGCCACATCATCCACGCGCTCGGTACGCGCCTGGTGGTCTCCGCCGGCATGGTGGTCGTCTCTGTCGGCCTCGCGATCGCCGGCTGGGCCGCCGACTCGAGCCTGCTGTGGCTGCTGATCGCCGGCTTCATCCTGGGCGGCAGCTTCACCGGCATCACCGACGTGGCGATGAACATCTCGGGCGCGGCCAACGAGCGCGCCCTCGGCAAGCCGATCATGCCGATCTTCCACGCCTTCTTCTCGCTCGGCACCGTCGCCGGCGCGGGCGTCGGCGGGCTCTGCGAGCTGCTCGGCGTCGGCATCGGCTGGCAGGCCACGGGCGTCGGCATCGCCCTGATGGCGCTCGCCGTCACGGTCTTCCGCTTCCTGCCCGCCGACGTCGAGGCGGAGGACGAGGAGCCCGTGACGCTGCGCGAGCGCCTCGCGGTCTGGAAGGATCCGCGCACGATCATGCTGGGCCTGCTCGTGCTCGGCATGTCGCTCACCGAGGGCAGCGCCAACGACTGGCTCGCGCTCACGATGGTCGACGGCCACGGCTTCTCGAACGAGGGCGGCGCCTTCATGCTCGCGCTCTTCCTGACGGCCATGACGCTCGGCCGCGTGCTCGGCGTCAAGCTGCTCGCGCGCTTCGGCCGCGTGCCGGTGCTGCGCGCCACCGCCGCGATCGCGGCCATCGGCCTGCTGCTCGTGATCTACGCCGAGCCCACCCCGCTCGTCATCACGGGCGTCGTGCTGTGGGGCGTGGGCGCGAGCCTCGGCTTCCCCGTGGGCATGAGCGCCGCCGCCGACGAGCCGCGCATGGCAGCGGCGCGCGTCGGCACCGTCTCGGCGATCGGCTACATCGCGTTCCTCGCCGGTCCGCCGCTGCTCGGCCTCCTCGGCGACGTCGTCGGCCTGCGGCTCGCGCTGCTCGCGGTGCTCGCCTTCGTGCTGCTGTCGCTGCTCACGAGCCACGTCGCCCGCGAGCGCGGCACCGCCGCCATCGCCGTCGTCAAGCCCCCGAAGGAGACCGCATGAGGATCGTCGTCGCCCACTGCTCCGTCGACTACGCCGGGCGCCTCTCCGCGCACCTCCCGCTCGCCCCGCGGGTGCTGATGCTGAAGGCCGACGGCTCGATCCTCGTGCACTCCGACGGCGGCTCGTACAAGCCGCTCAACTGGATGAGCCCGCCCGCGGTGCTCACCGCATCCGCGCCCGATCAGGACCAGGCGGATGCCGGGGTCACCGAGGTCTGGAAGGTCACCCACAAGAAGACCGGCGACTCGCTCATCGTGTCGCTGCACGAGATCCTCTCGGACACCTCGCACGAGCTGGGTGTCGACCCGGGCCTCGTGAAGGACGGCGTCGAGGCGCACCTGCAGGTGCTGCTCGCCGAGCAGATCGAGCGCCTCGGCGACGGCTTCGAGCTGTGGCGGCGGGAGTACATGACGGCGATCGGGCCCGTCGACATCCTGGCTCGGGACGACGCCGGGGCGACCGTCGCGGTCGAGATCAAGCGCCGCGGCGAGATCGACGGCGTGGAGCAGCTGACCCGCTACCTCGAGCTGCTGAACCGCGACCCGCGCATCGCTCCGGTCACGGGAGTCTTCGCGGCGCAGGAGATCAAGCCGCAGGCGCGCACGCTCGCCGAGGATCGCGGCATCCGCTGCGTGGTGCTCGACTACGACGAGATGCGCGGCATCGACTCCGGGCGGGCGCGACTCTTCTAGCCGCAGCCACAGCCGCGCCCCGGCGTGGGGTTGCTAGCCTGTGGTCACTTCCCATGCAGCATCGGCCGAAGGCGGGCAACCGTGTCGAACATCACGCCAGAAGACGCTCGGAACGACCCAGAGGCGGGAGCCCGGGCCGCCGACGAGCACTCCGGCTTCAGCATCGAGGGCGACACGCCGCCCGCCGAGGGCACGGGCGTCGGCCCCACGAACCCGGGCCTCGACCGCGACCGTGGCGGTGAGGGCGCCGGCAACAAGGCCTGGCTGATCGCGATCCCCGTCGTGCTCGTGATCGCCGTGGTCCTCGGCATGGTCGGGCGCATCATCGGCTTCTTCTGACGCGGCCGGCCCTGCGGCCGCACCGCCGCTACGAGGCGTAGGGGTCGATGCGGTCGCGCCAGCCTCCGGAGCGCTCCGGCAGCCGATCGTCGCGAGATGCGTAGGGCCCGACGCGCTCGGGGGTCGGCGTCGAGCCGGCAGGCAGGGCATCCTCGCGCGAGGCGTAGGGCTCGACGTGATCGGGCGTCGGGTGGCCGTGCTCGGGCAGCGCGTCCTCGCGGGAGGCGTAGGGCTCGACGTGGTCGCGCCAGTCCGCACCCGACGCGACGCCGCCGAAGTCCTCGTCGACGAACGGCGACGCATCCATCGCCGCTCGCACCGCGGCGCCGCCGTCGTTGCGCTCGTGGTCGCTCATGGGGGCCTCCTGCTTCGCGGGCTGCGGGTTGCTGAAGGCGACCGCGAACGGATGCTCGGTCGCCGTGGGCTCGGGCCGCTCGAGCGCCGCGCCGTCGGCATCGGCTCGGGTGCCGCACGCCGGGCACTGCAGTGCCGCGACGCGACCGTCGGGGTCGACGTCGATCACGCAGCCGCCGATCACGACGTCACCGGCATCGGCCACGTCGGCGATGGTGCCGTAGCCCCACACGATCTCGCGCATGGTGCTGCCGCAGTTCGGGCATTCCAGCTGGGTCGCCATGCCGCCCACCGTAACCGCGTTGCCCGCCGACGGCCAGGGGGCGGAATGCGGCGGCGCCTCAGCGAGTGGCTGCGGCAGCTGCTCGAGCGGCGGCAGGCAGCGCCTCGACGATGCGCGCCAGCGGCTCGTCACCGTGCGAGGCCATCACGAACCAGGCCTCGAAGACGCTCGGCGGCAGGCTCACGCCCGCGTCGAGCATCGCGTGGAAGAACGGCGGGGAGCGGGAGGCGTCCTGCGCGCGCACCTCGTCGAAGCTCGACGGCGCGCCCTCTCGGAACGCCACCGAGAAGAGGCTGCCGACCCGCGTGATCGCGTGCGGCACGCCCTCGGCGTGCAGCGCATCCGTCAACGCCTGCGTGATCACGTCGGCCGCGGCGTCGAGCCTCGCGTAGACGCTGTCGGTCGTCAGGCGAAGCGTCGCGAGACCAGCGGCGACCGCGACCGGATTGCCGGAGAGCGTGCCCGCCTGGTACACCGGGCCCGTCGGGGCCAGGAGCTCCATGAGCGCTGCCTTGCCGCCGAGGGCGGCGAGCGGCATGCCGCCGCCGATGACCTTGCCGAAGGTGATGAGGTCGGGGGCCTCGTCACCCACCCACTGCTCGATGCCCCACATGCCGGCCCGGTGGACGCGGAAGCCCGTGAGCACCTCGTCGCTGATGAGCAGCGCGCCGTGCGCGTGGGCGGTGCGGGCGAGGAAGGCGTTGAAGTCGCCGTCGGGCTCGACGACGCCCATGTTGGCGGGCGCGGCCTCGACGATGACGGCCGCGATCTCGTCACCGCGCTCGGCGAAGACCGCCCGGACGGCGTCGCGGTCGTTGTAGGGGATGACGAGGGTCGTCGCGGCGACCGCGGCCGGCACGCCGGCCGAGCCGGGCAGCGCGAGCGTCGCGAGACCGCTGCCCGCGGCGGCCAGCAGCCCGTCGGAGTGCCCGTGGTAGTGCCCGTCGAACTTCACCAGCAGGTCGCGGCCGGTCGCGCCGCGCGCGAGGCGGATCGCCGTCATGGTCGCCTCGGTGCCGGTCGAGACGAGCCGCAGCCGCTCGACGGGGCCGACGCGGCGCTCGACCTCCTCGGCGAGCAGCGCCTCGCCCGGCGTGGACGCGCCGAACGACAGGCCGCGGCTCGCGGCATCCTGCACGGCCTCGACGACCTCCGGGTGCGCGTGGCCGAGGATCGCCGGGCCCCAGCTCGCGACCAGGTCGACGAGCTCGCGACCCTCCGCATCCGTCACGTATGCGCCCTTGGCGCCGACGAGGAACGCGGGCGTGCCGCCCACCGAGCCGAAGGCGCGGACGGGCGAGCTCACGCCGCCCGGGATCGCGAGCTTGGCCCGCTCGAACAGCTCGGCGTTGGTGCTCACGGTCGTGCCCCCGATGCTCCGTGCAGGCCCTGGTCGGGCATGCCCTGCGTGCTGAGCCCGCGCGCCTGCAGCCATTCGGCCTGCTCGATGGCCCAGTAGGTCAGCACGGTGTCGGCCCCGGCCCGCACGATGCTCGTCAGGCTCTCGGTGATGAGGCGGTCGCGGTCGATCCAGCCGTTCGCGGCCGCGGCCTCGACCATCGCGTACTCCCCCGACACCTGATAGGCCCAGACGGGCACGTCGGATGCGGCGGCGACGTCGGCGAGCACGTCGAGGTAGAGGCCGGCCGGCTTCACCATCACGATGTCGGCGCCCTCGGCGATGTCGAGGAGCGCCTCGCGCAGGCCCTCGCGGCGGTTGCCCGGATCCTGCTGGTAGGTCTTGCGGTCGCCGGTGAGGCTCGAGTCGACGGCCTCGCGGAAGGGGCCGTAGAGCGCGGTCGCGTACTTCGCGCTGTAGGCGAGGATCGCGGTCTGCTGGTGGCCGGTGGCGTCGAGGGCGGTGCGCACGTGCTCGACCTGGCCGTCCATCATGCCGCTGAGGCCGAGGATGCGGCTGCCGGCCTCGGCCTGCGCGATGGCCATGTCGGCGTAGCGCTCGAGGGTCGCGTCGTTGTCGACCGAGCCGTCGTCGGCGAGCACGCCGCAGTGGCCGTGGTCGGTGAACTCGTCGAGGCACAGGTCGGTCTGGATGACCGTGGCGTCGCCGAAGCGCTCGGCGAGGAACGCCGTCGCGCGGTTGAGGATGCCGTCCGGATCCGTCGCTCCCGAGCCCACCGCATCCTTGTGCTGCGGCACGCCGAAGAGCATGACGCCGCCGATGCCGGCGGCGATGCCCCGCTCGACCTCGCGCGCGGCGGTGTCGAGCGTGTGCTGCACCTGGCCGGGCATCGAGCTGATCGCGCGCGGCTCGGTCAGCCCCTCGGCGACGAACATCGGCAGCACGAGCTGGGCGGGGTGGATGCGGGTCTCGGCGACCAGGCGGCGCATGGGTGCGCTCTGCCGCAGCCGGCGGGGGCGGATGGTGGGAGGCATTGCCTCCAGGGTACTCGCGCGACCCAGGGGCCGACCCGCGCTGCGGATCGGCCCCTGGGTGCTCTGCTCGAGCGTGCTCGGATCAGGCGAAGAGCGCCATGATCGCGGGCACCGAGAGCGCCGCGACGTAGAAGCCCATGAACTGCACGCCCGTGTGCATGTTGAACATGCGGTTGAGCATGCCGCCCACGAGGCCGACCGTGAGCGTCACCAGCAGCGCGACGATGCCGCCCTCGTAGAGGCAGATGACCACGATCAGCGCCGCGAAGGCCCCGATGATCGCCTCGTGCGAGACCTTGCGCATGACCCACTTCGCCGCCCGGTGCGCCTGCGTCATCGCGAAGGGGTAGCTGATGAGCACCGCGATGATCACCGCGACGAGGCCGAACACGAGGAACTGCCACGGCTCGAGCATGTCGTGCAGGTTATTCGTCGTGCCCGCCTCGGTGTCGATCGTGTAGACCGGCGGCGCGTTGAACAGCGGGCTCGCGACGCTCGCGGCCATCGGCGAGAGCGGCAGGCCGATCGCGATGAGCGGGATGAGCGTCTCGGCGATGTACGTCGACTCGGTCGTGCCGTTGCGGATGGCCATGCGCGCCGTGAGGCGGTGGTAGCCGTTCTTGAAGCGAGCGCCGAAGAGCTCACCCATGAGCACCGTCATGGCCACCGGCGAGAACACGAAGGTCGCGCTCGAGATGCCCGCGGCGGTCGCCGTGTAGCCGAGCTGCTTGCGGTCGAGCACCGAGAGCGGGTTCGGCATCCGCCCCTTCCAGGTGCGCGTGTCGCGCGCGAGCTCGAAGGTGCGCTGCTCGGTGCGACCGATGAGCTTGCGCCCTGCGGGGCTCGAGGCGAGGAAGAGGTCGGCGATCAGCGGACCGGTCGCGATGCCGAGGAAGAACGCGATGGTGAGGCCCTTGTCGAGCACCGAGGTCGCGAAGCCCTGCAGCCCGACCACGAGCAGCACGAAGGGCACGAGCGCGAACAGCGCGGCCCAGCGGCCCTTCGAGAGCACGGCGACGAGCGCGGCGGCCCCGAGGAACAGCCACGGCGCCACGGCGCCGATCGCGTCGGCGAAGGGGGTGAGCACGAGCGCGAAGAGCACGGCGAGCGGCACGGCGATGAGCGCCGCGACGACGCCGCCGGAGATCGCCTTGCGCAGCGCGATGTGCGGCACGCCGAGCTCGCGCAGCATCTGCGCGTCCTGCAGCAGGGGCGCAGCCATGGTGTCGCCCGGGATGCCGAGCAGGGTGGTCGGGATCGCGTGGGTGATGTGCTTCGAGGCGACTGCCGCCATGAAGAAGGCGAAGACACCGGGTGCCGGCACGCCCAGCAGGATCACGAGCAGCGTCACGGGCGCGATGGTGGCGGTCTCGTCGGTGCCGGAGACCAGGCCGAGGAGGCCGAAGACGATGGCGCCGATGAGCGCCATGCCCACGGCCCAGAGGGTTGCGTCGAGGATCTCCATCAGCGGTTCGCCTCCTTCGCGGCGTGCTTCGCGTGCTGGCGTGCCAGGTCCTCGTAGAGCCCGAGCTCCTTGACCTCGCGCAGCACTGCGGGAGGCAACTCGTCGGGGTCGCCGAGCGGGCCGAACTCCTCCTCGATCGAGTCCATCGCGACCTCGCGCGAGCCCGGCTCGTCCGCCGCCTCGACGAGGACGCGCTTCGGCGGGAAGATGCGGGCGGAGATGACGCCCGTCAGGACGCAGGCGCCCAGTCCGACCAGCAGCGCGTAGGACTTGGACAGGGCGGGGTCGATGGTCTCCGCCTGACCGAACAGCCATGCGGCGACTAAGTAGGCCGGGGTGCCGAGGCCGACGCCGATGAGGATGGCCCCGAGCAGGTGGCGCCCGTCGACCGTGTCACCCCAGACCTCGAGATACGTGCGCTTCATCGCGCTTCCTTTCCGCTCGCGAGCGCTCGTGCGACGCGAGATGTCGTGGCCTTGCCGAGCTGCACGCTCAGCCAGTTGCCGGTGTCGGCGATCGCCGACAGGTCCATGCCGTGCTCGATGCCGAGCCCGTCGAGCATCCAGAGGAGATCCTCCGTCGCCAGGTTCCCGGTCGCGGACTTCGCGAACGGGCAGCCGCCCGTGCCTGCGACCGCGCTGTCGAAGATGCGCACGCCTGCCTCGAGGCCCGCGTAGACGTTCGCGAGCGCCTGGCCATAGGTGTCGTGCATGTGCAGCGCGAGCAGGTCGACGGGGATGCCGCGGTCGCGGTGCGCCGCGACGACGTCGGTGACCGCGCCGGGGGTGCCGACGCCGATCGTGTCGCCGAGCGACACCTCGGCGACGCCCCACTCGAGCATCCGCTCGGAGACCTCGACGGTCGCCTCGTGCGCGACCGGCCCCTCCCAGGGGTCGCCGAAGACCATGGAGACGTAGCCGCGCACCCGGATCCCCTGCTCGAGCGCCGCGCGCACGACCGCCTCAGCGGCGCGCTCGGCATCGGCCTTCGAGGCGCCGAGGTTCGCGAGTGAGAAGCGCTCGGTCGCGCTGAGGAAGACCGCGACCTCGCGAGCGCCGGCGGCGACCGCGTCGTCGAGCCCGCGCAGGTTCGGCGTGAGCACGGGCAGCCGCACGCCGACGTCGCCGAGCGCGCTCAGCACCTCACCGGAGCCGGCCATCTGCGGCACGCGGTCTGCGCGCACGAAGCTGCCCGCCTCGATCACGCTGGCCCCGGCTGCCGCGAGCCGCCGGATCAGGTCGACGCGGTCGCCGACGGAGAGCGATGTCGCCTCGGCCTGCAGACCGTCACGGGGGCCGACCTCCCAGATCGTCACGCGCTCGGGCAGCCCCGCGCGGGAGCGCGGGACGGGGAGCCCGAGGGCGAGGGTGTCGGTCACGCCTTGCCCCGGATGGCGGCGAGCTCGCGCTCGGCGACGTCGGCGCGCACGGCGCGCTGCTCGACGAGGCGCGCGGCGACGGCCTCGATCTCGTCGCCCTCCGCGCCTGCGGCCACGGCGACGTTGCGAGCGTGCAGGGCCATGTGCCCCTGCTGGATGCCCTCGGCGGCGAGCGCGCGCACGGCGGCGACGTTCTGCGAGAGGCCGACGGCGCAGATCAGCTCTGCGAGCTCCTGCGCGGTCGTGACCTCGGTCATCGCGACGGCGGCCTGGGCTGCGGGATGCGACTTGGTCGCGCCCCCGACGAGGCCGACGGCGAGGGGCAGCTCGAGCGTGGCGACGAGGTCGCCGGCCGCGTCGCGCTCGAAGTGCGAGAGCGAGCCGTAGTGGCCGTCGCGCGCCGCGTGCGAGTGCGCTCCTGCCTCCACCGCGCGGGTGTCGTTGCCGGTCGCGAGCACGACGGCGGTGATGCCGTTCATGATGCCCTTGTTGTGCGTGGCGGCGCGGTAGGGGTCGTCCTCCGCCAGCTGAGCGCCGAGGATCATGTTCTCGACGACCTCGGCGCCGCCGAGCATCTCGGCGGGGACCGTGACGCGCGCGCGGCTGAGGCGCAGGTCGGCCTTGTTCGTCAGGATGCGCAGCAGCGGCCGGCCGCCGGCGAGCTCGGCGACCCGAGGTGCGATGGCCTCCGCCATGGTGTTGACAGCGTTCGCGCCCATCGCGTCGCGGACGTCGACCAGCAGGTGCGCGACGAGGTGCCGCCGTCCGCCGCGCTCGACGATCCGAACGATCAGGTCGCGCACGCCGCCGCCGAGCTCCACCAGCCGCGGGTCCTGCTCGTCGGCGAGGCGCATGAGCTCGTCGCGCTGCTCGAGGATGCGCAGCTTCGCGCCGTGCGCGTCGGCGACCTCGACGACGTGGATCTGCGCCTGCATGATGGGCGCCGTGCTCGAGGTCGTGAACCCGCCGCGCTCGCGCGCCATGCGGGCGACGTTGCTCGCGGCCGCGACGACCGAGGGCTCCTCGGTGGCCATGGGCACGAGCACCTCGCGACCGTTCACGAGGAAGTTCGTGGCGACGCCGAGCGGGATGCCGATCTGGCCGACGACGTGCTCGATCATGCGATCGGCGCGCGCCTCGTCGAGGCCGCCGTCGACGAGCTGCGCGAGCGCATCCGGTGCGCCGAGCGCATCCGCGACGATCGCGCGACGCTCCTCGATCGTGTGATTGCGCAGCCCGCTGAGCCTGCTCGTCCGTGCCATCCTCGCCACC
Organism: Agrococcus sp. Marseille-P2731; assembly: GCF_900117395.1. Lineage (GTDB taxonomy): Bacteria > Actinomycetota > Actinomycetes > Actinomycetales > Microbacteriaceae > Agrococcus. Next base: position 825,909 of record NZ_FPEG01000003.1, read on the forward strand.
TCTCGCGCCGCACCCTCGTCGGCCGCCTCAGTCAAGCGCGCGGCGCACCGCGGGTGCATGGCCGGATGGGTCACATTCCGGGGGTCGAGCGTGTCCTCTCCAGACCCTGCAGTGCGCGGTGGAGTCGGATGGCGACCTCGACTCGGAAGCGCGGCTCCGGCGCATCCCAGTCCTCGCCGAGCAGCGAGCGCAGCCGCGCCGCTCGCTGCTTCACGGTGCTGACGTGCACGCGCAGCACTCGGGCAGCCGAGACCGCCGAGCCCTGCGCCTCCAGCAGCGCGGCGAGCGTCGCACCGAGCTCGGTGCCGCGACGCGCATCCCATCCGAGCACCGCGCCGATCGATGCGTCGATGAAGGCGCGAGCGCGTGCGCCGTCGTCGTCGAACATCGCCGCGTAGGGGCCGAGCTCGACGGCGGTCGTCGCCGCGTCGTCGATGCCGAGCCCCCGCAGCAACCGGGCGGCGCGCACCGCGGCGCGCATGCCCGACTGCGCGCCGGCGAGGGTCGCGACGGGCTCGGCGACCACGACCGCCGGCAGCCCCTCCAGCAGCGAGCGCACGGTCGATGCCGCCCGCTGCGCCTCGCCCTCCGGCACGAGCACCGCGCATCCGTCCGGAGCGATGCTGACGAGCGCGCCTCGCAGCTGCCGCAGTCGCGCGGCGGCGCGCGAGCGCTCGCTCTCGGCCACGCTCACCGCGACCGTGCTCCACGGGCGGTCCACCGCGACCCCTCGCTGCCGCGCGCGGCGCACGGCCGCCTCGGCGTCGGCGCTGTCGAGCAGGTCGAGCACGAGCTCGCCGCGCACGCGCTCCTCGGCGTCGGAGACCGCGTTGCGCTGCATCGTCACGAGCGCCAGGATCTGCGCAGTGCGCTCGAGCGTGCGCCGCTGCAGCTCGCTGAGCGGGGTGACGCCGCCGATGTGCACCGCGCCGATGCGCTGGCCGGCGCCGAGCACGGTGATCGTCGCGCGTACCGGTCCGCCGCCGAGCACCGACACCCTGCCGGTCGCCGCGCTGTGCGAGACCGCCAGGGCGAGCTCTGCGCGGGCGTCGCGCGCACCCAGTCGCGGCGTGCCCCAGAGCGGTTCGCCGTGCAGGTCCTCGGCCCAGATCGGGCGCTCGAGCGCCACGGCGAGCGCCGCGAGCACGTCGGCCTGCCCGCCGCCACCGACGATGAGTCCGGTGAGCTCGCCGTGCAGCCGCGACGCCGAGAGCGTGTCGGCTGCGAGCCGCTCCGCCCGCTCGCGCGCCGCCTCCGCCTCGTGCCTGCTCGCGGTCAGCGCGTCGAGCACGCCGGCGATGCGCAGCACGATCGCCGCGTGGTCGGCGAAGGCGGTGAGCAGCGACGAGTCCTCCTCGTCGAAGCGGCGCGCGGCGCGATTCGCGACGAACAGCACGCCAAGCACCTCGCCGGCCGCGAGCAGCGGCGCACCGAGGATCGCGTGGATGCCCTCAGCACCGACGATCTCGTCGATCTGGTGGTCGCGCGGCAGCGCACCGAGCTCGTCGTAGTCGGCGACCGACTGCGCGCTGCGCGTGCGAACCGCGAGGCTCGCGACGCCCACGCCCGCCGGAACCCGCATGCCGAGGAACCTGCCGGAGCGCGAGCCGCGCACCGCGCGCACGAACAGCTCGTCGGAGTCGACGTCGTACACGGAGAGATAGGTGACGTCGGCACCCGCGAGCTCGTGCACGCGATCGACGATGCGCTGCAGCATCGCCGTCGCATCCTGCACCTCGAGCAGGTCGCGGGTCGTGCTCGCGATCGCGGCGAGCTGCGCCTCGGCGCGCTGCAGGCGCTCGAGCTCGTCGCGCCTCGACCCGTCGTCGACCACGGCACCTCCAGCGCTCTCCGGCATCCTGCGCGCAGCATGCGCTGCGGGGCCGGCCGTCGCTCAGGCTATCGAGGCATCCGCGCGCTCAGGGTCGACAGCAGCCGCAGCTTCTCGGCGCTCTCGCTGCCCGGAGCGGCCGTGTACACGAGCAGGACGTGCGACTGGCTCGGCTCGACGAGCGTCTGGCAGGAGAGCTCGAGCGTGCCGACCTCCGGGTGCTCGAAGCGCTTGACCTCGCGCGGTCGCAGCCCCACCTCCTGCAGCTCCCAGACGCTGCGGAACTCGGCGCTGCGCTCGAGCAGCAGGTCGAGCAGCATCGTGCCGCGCGACGGGCGCCCGCGCTCTGCCACCACCTGGCGGATGCCGGAGGCCCACAGGCGCGACAGGAACTCGTGGTCGTCGGTGGCGTAGAGCCGGCGGCTCTCCGGGTCGGTGAACCACCGGTAGCCGATGCTGCGCTCCGGCCCCCGCAGGCTCGCGGTGTCGCCGGTGAGCACCACGCCGAGCGGGGTCTGCCGCAGCGTCTCGCCGAGCTCTGTGACGATCTCGGCCGGGGTGTCGGCGAGCCGATCGAAGATGCGCAGCATCCCCGGGCTGACGTGATCGCTCGAGGCGCCTCGCAGCGGCGCTCGGTGGCCCGCGAGCCGGAACAGGTGGTCGCGCTCGTCGACGCTCAGGTGCAGCCCCTGTGCGATCGCGGCGAGCATCTGCTCGGAGGGCTGCGGCCCCGTGCCGCGCTCCAGGCGCGCGTAGTAGTCGGTCGACATGCTGCTGAGCGCGGCGACCTCCTCGCGGCGCAGGCCCTCCGTGCGGCGCCGCTGGCCGCGGCCGAGCCCCACGTCCTCCGGCTGCAGCACCGAGCGACGATGCCGCAGGAACTCGGCGAGCCCGTCTCGATCGATCACCATGTCGCACCTCCGCCTCATCGTCGTTCCTACCGGGTCGAGCGGCGTCGAGCCACGCCCTGACGATCCACGGATGCGGAGCGGCGGATGCGGAGTGGCGGATGCGGAGCGGTGGATGCGGAGCGGTGGATCGGGAGGTCCTGGTTCAGGCCAGCGGCGCGCCCGACAGTGGAGGCACCACCCGAACGATGGAGCACCCATGACACGCAGGACGATCGACATCGAGATCCCCGACCTGAGCGGCACGCGCGCCCTCGTCACCGGCGGCAGCGACGGCATCGGGCTGGGCATCGCGACTCGCCTCGCCCGCGCCGGCGCCGAGCTGGTGCTGCCCGTGCGCAACCAGCAGAAGGGCGCTGCGGCCAAGGCCGCGATCGAGGAGCGCGCGCCGGCCGCGACGGTCGAGCTGCAGCAGCTCGACCTCTCCTCGCTCGCCTCCGTGGCGGCGCTCGGCGACACCCTGCGGGGCGACGGCAGGCCCATCCACCTCCTGATCAACAACGCGGGCGTCATGACGCCGCCGACGCGGCAGGTAACGAGCGACTGCTTCGAGCTGCAGCTCGGCACCAATCACCTCGGCCACTTCGCGCTCGTGGCGCAGCTGCTGCCGCTGCTGCGCCACGGCCGCGCGCGCGTCACCTCGCAGGTGAGCGTCGCGGCGAACGGCGGCGCGATCAACTGGCAGGACTCGAACTGGGAGCGCAGCTACGACGGCATGCGGGCCTACCGGCACTCGAAGATCCTCTTCGGCCTGTTCGGGCTCGAGCTCGAGCGGCGCAGCGCGGCGGCGGGCTGGGGCATCACGAGCAACCTCTCGCACCCCGGCATCGCACCGACCAGCCTGCTCTCGGCGCGACCGGAGCTCGACCGCGCGCGCGACACCGCAGCCGTGCGCGCGATCCGCTGGATGTCCGCGCGCGGCATCCTCGCCGGCACCCCGCAGACCGCTGGCCTGCCGGCGCTCCACGCGGCCACCTCGCCAGACGCTCGACCGGGCAGGCTGTACGGCCCGCGCGGGCCTGGGCACCTGGGCGGCGCGCCCGCCGAGCAGCGGATGTACTCGCGCCTGCGCAGCGAGGACGACGCGCGCCGCGGCTGGAGCCTCTCGGAGGAGCTGACGGGCGTGCGCTTCCCCACGGCCTGAGGATGCCGCGGCTCGCGGCGGAGCCGGCGGCCGCGTCGTCGGTCCGTCAGGCCCCGGGGTCGTCGAGCGCCCACCCAGCGCCCTCCAGCTCGGCGTCGATAGCCTCGGCGAGCACGCCGATCACCGGCCACGCGCCCTCGGAGCTGTTGCCGAGCACGCTGACGGTCGTCTGCGACGCGGGGATGTGGGTGGTGCGGAACGAGGCGCCGGCGTCGTAGCCCTCGAGCACGAGCGCAGGGCCGGTGGCGTGCAGGAAGAGGCCGAGCCCGGCGCGCAGGTCCTCCCCCGGCACCTCGTGGCGCGGCTGGGTCATGGTGTCGACGCTCTCCCTCGAGACGATGCGGCCATCCAGCAGCGCGAGCCAGAAGCGGTGCAGGTCACCGGCGGTCGTGAACGCCCCGCCGTCGCCGTTGCCCAGCACCGGCAGGTGTAGGGTGTTGGCGAGGTCGCCCTCCTCGTCCAGGTATCCGACCGCCGCATCACCCGGCAGCGCGTTGAGGGGCAGGAAGCCGGTGCGCTCGAGACCCGCGGGCTCGAGCACGAGTCGCTGCACCGCATCCTGGTACCCCTCGCCCGTCACGCGCTCGAGCACCAGGGCCAGCACCATGGAGCCGCCGTTGCAGTAGGCGAAGCGCTCACCCGGTGCGGAGCGCTGCTCGTGCCCCTCGAGCATCGGCAGGAACGCCTCCGCCCGCGTGAGCGCGTGCACCGGCTCGGTCATGACGAAGTCGCTGATGTCGCCGAGCGCCTCCTCGTCGAGGTAGTCGCCGATGCCGGAGGTGTGGCCGAGCAGGTGCTCGATCGTCACCGCGTCGTCGATGAGCGGCAGGTCGTCGCCGAGCACCTCGCGCACGGGCTGCTCGAGCCGCAGCGCGGCCTCCTCGACGAGCCGCATGATCGCGAGCGCTGTGAAGGCCTTGCTGCCGCTCGCGATCGCGATGCGCGTGTCCGCGGTCATCGGCGCCTCGAGCGCACGGTGCCGGTATCCCTCGCAGCGCTCGAGCGTGCGCTCGCCTGCCACGTCGATCGTGGCGACGCCGGTGAAGGCGCGCTCCGCGACGGCCTCGTCGAGCGCTCGGGTGTCCACGTGCATCATCGCCTCCGGGGGTCTCCATCGGTGTCCTCCGCTCGATGCTACGGGCGCGGCGGCGCTCACGGCAGGCGATCGACGAGCCCGCCGGCCTCGATCGACCAGCTGCGCGTGCTGCCGATCCGCTCGAGGAAGCCGGCGTCGTGGCTCACCACGACGAGCGCGCCCTCGAAGGCCGCGAGCGCCTCCACCAGCCGGTCGACCGAGTCGAGGTCGAGCGAGTTCGTCGGCTCGTCGAGCAGCAGCAGCTGGGGCGGCGGGTCGGCCAGCAGCAGGCGCGCGAGCGCGAGCCGCAAGCGCTCGCCGCCCGAGAGCTCGCGCACGCGCTGCTCGGCCCTGCGCCCGCGGAACAGGAATCGCGCGAGCTGCGCGCGCACCTCACCGGGGTCGCGATCCGGCGCGACCTCGCGCACGGCGTCGATGAGCGTCGCATCCTCGTCGCCGAAGCGCACGCGCTGCGGCAGCAGGGCGGTGCTGCGGATGCGGTGGGTCACGACCGCGACAGGCGCCGGCCGAGCGTGGCTCGCCTCGGGCGTCGCGCTGACGGACGTCACACCGCCGGACGACGCGCTGCCGAACGAAGCGATGGCGTCGAGCAGCGTCGACTTCCCCGCGCCGTTCGCGCCGGTCAGCGCGATGCGTTCGGGCCCGCGGACGCGGATGGCTGCGCCCGCGGCCGTGCGCAGCTCGAGCACCTCGCGCCCAGCGGGCACGCGGGTGTCGGGCAGCTCGATGCGGATCGCGCGATCGTCGCGCAGCCGCTCCTCGGCCGCCTCGAGCGCTGCGCCCGCAGCCGCCTCCCGCCCCTCGTGCAGCGCCTTCGAGCGCGCGCTCGTGCCCTCAGCCTTCCGCTGCAGTCCGCCCGCCACGATCTTCGGGATCCCGCCCGCCGCGCCCGCGCGTCGCCCGGCGGCCTCCGACCGCGAGCGCCGCTCGGCCGCCTCGATGCGCTGGCGCTTCTCGCGTCGCAGCAGCTGCTCGGCGTCGCGCACGTCGCGCTCGGCCTCGCGCTGCTCGGCCTCGATCGCCGCGCGGTACACCGAGTAGGGCCCGTCGAACGTGCGCAGGCTCGCGCCCGCGGCGCCCGAGCGCGTGCTGCCGTGCAGCTCGGCGATGCGGTCGACCCGCTCGAGCAGCTCGGTGTCGTGGCTGACCACGACGAGCGTGCCGCGCCAGCCCTCGACCGCCGCGTGCAGGCGGGCACGAGCGGATGCGTCCAGGTTGTTGGTCGGCTCGTCGAGCAGCGCGATGTCGGCGCGCTGCAGCCGGATGGCGGTCAGGCCGACGAGCACGGCCTCCCCGCCCGAGAGCGAGGCGATGGGGCGGCGCAGCAGCTCTGCGTCGCCGGCGAGGCCGAGCGCGGCGAGCTCGCCGAGCGCCTCGGCCTCGACGCCCCAGCGGTCGCCGACCTCGTCGAAGCGCGCGGGCGAGGCGTCGCCCGACTCGATCGCCTCGATCGCGCCGAGCACGCGTGCGATGCCGAGCGCATCCGCCACCGTGCCCGGCCCGAGCGCGAGCTGCTGCGGCAGCGTCGCGACCGTGCCGTGCACCGAGACGTCGCCGGCGGCGGGTGCGAGCTCGCCGGCGATGAGGCGCAGCAGCGTCGACTTGCCGACGCCGTTGCGGCCGACGAGCCCGGTGCGGCCGTGGCCGAGGCTGCCGGTGAGGCCGTCGAGCACCGCGGTGCCGTCAGGCCAGGAGACGTGGATGCGCGTGAGCGCGATGGCGGGATGAGCCAAGAGAGATCCTCCGAGAGCGGGATGCGCTGACGGATCGATCGACCGTGCGTGTGCGGTCGGGTCAGCGCGTGGTCGCGGCTCCCTGGGTCTCGGTCATCTCGGCTCTTCTCTCGCGGAGGGCACGGGCACTGACACTGCCCGCACGTGCTCGAGCGATGCTACGCGAAGCGATGCCGCGAGGGAAGCGTGAGGCGTGGCCACCGACCCGTGAGGGAAGCGTGAGGACTGACCGCCGGGCCCTCCGGCAGGTGTCTGATCGAGATCGGCCGCCCGCGGCCCGGCGACGGCTGCGTCGCCGCCCCGACCGGAGGAACCCATGCTCGACCTTGTCGTCGTCGCCGGCATCATCGCGATCTTCGCGCTCGTCGGCCTGCTCGTGCGGGGGGCCGACGCGCTGTGATCGTCTTCGAGATCATCGCCGTCGCCCTCGCCCTCGCTGCGCTCGCACTGCTCGTGCGCACGCTCGTGCACCCGGAGCGGTGAGCATGCCCGCCGACCTCCTGCCCGGCCTCGCCCAGGCCGCCGCCCTCGTCGCCGTGCTCGCGCTGCTCTGGCGCCCGGTGGGCGACGGCATGGCGCGAGCCTTCACCTCCCCGCACGACCTCACGATCGAGCGCGGCGCCTACCGGCTGCTGGGCGTCGACCCGGAGCGCGAGCAGTCGTGGCAGTCCTACGCGAAGTCAGTGCTCGCCGTATCGCTCGTGGGCGTGCTCGTCGTCTACGGGCTCCAGCGCTTGCAGGCCTTCCTGCCGCTCTCGCTCGGCACGCCCGCAGTGCCAGAGCTGCTCGCGGCCAACACCGCCGTCTCGTTCGTGACGAACACGAACTGGCAGTCCTACTCGCCGGAGGTGACCATGGGGCACCTGGTGCAGCTCGGCGGCCTCGCAGTGCAGAACTTCGTCTCGGCGGCCGTCGGCATCGCCGTCGCGGTGGCGCTCGTGCGCGGCCTCTCGCGGCGCAGGGCAGCGACGATCGGCTCCTTCTGGGTCGACCTCGTGCGCATCTGCACGCGCATCCTGCTGCCGCTCGCCGCGATCGTCGCCGTCGTGCTCGTGATCGGCGGCACCGTCCAGACGCTCGCGCCCTTCGGCAGCGCGACCTCGCTCACCGGCCAGCAGGTGACCGTGCCGCTCGGTCCCGTCGCCTCGCAGGAGGCGATCAAGATCCTTGGCACGAACGGCGGCGGCTTCTTCAACGCCAACTCCGCGCATCCGCTCGAGAACCCGACCGCCTGGACCAGCCTGGTGCAGACGGTGCTCATGCTGCTGATCCCGGTGGCGCTCACCCGCACCTTCGGCACGATGGTCGGCGACCGCAGGCAGGGGTTGGCGATCCTCGGTGCGATGGCGGCGATCTTCATCGCATCCCTCACGATCCTCTCGGTCGTCGAGAGCGCGGGCCACGGCACCGCCCCTGAGCTCGCCGGCGGCGCCATGGAGGGCAAGGAGGTGCGCTTCGGTGTGCTCGGCACGACGCTGTTCGGCACGGTCTCGACCGCCACCTCCACTGGCGCGGTCAACGGCATGCACGACTCCTTCACGGCCTTCGGCGGTCTGCTGCCGATGCTCAACATGATGCTCGGCGAGGTCGCGCCCGGCGGGGTCGGCTCCGGCCTCTACGGGATGCTCGTGCTCGCGATCATCGCCGTCTTCCTCTCTGGCCTGCTGGTCGGACGCAGCCCCGAGTACCTCGGCAAGCGCATCGGACCGCGAGAGATGAAGCTCGCGAGCCTCATGATCCTGGTGACGCCGACGCTCGTGCTCGCGGGCACCGCGCTCAGCTTCGCGATCCCTGCGGTGCGCGCATCGGTGGAGGGCGAGTCGCTGTGGAACCCCGGGCTGCACGGCCTCAGCGAGGTGCTCTACGCCTTCACCTCAGCCGCCAACAACAACGGCTCGGCCTTCGCGGGCCTCACCGCCTCGACGCCCTGGTTCACCGTGGCGCTCGGAGTCGCGATGCTGCTGGGCCGCTTCGTGCCGATCGTCCTGGTGCTCGCGCTCGCGGGCAGCTTCGCCCGCCAGGGCGCTGCGCCCGCCACCGTCGGCACCCTGCCGACGCACCGGCCGCTCTTCGTCGGCCTGCTCGTGGGCGTGACGGTCATCGTCACCGCCCTCACCTACTTCCCCATCCTCACCCTCGGACCCATCGCGGAGGGCCTCCTGTGACCACCACGCCCACGACCACGCCGGCATCCAGCCCGGCATCCACCTCGGCCAAGCCCGACGCGCACTCCGCCGAGGGCGAGCGCCGCGGCGCACTGACGCCCGCCCAGCTCTGGCAGGCGCTGCCCGGCGCGCTGCGCAAGCTGCACCCGCGCCACATGCTCGCCACGCCCGTCATGCTCATCGTGGAGGCGGGCGCCGCCCTCACGACCGCGATCGCCGTCGCGCACCCGTTCCTCCCGGCAGGCGGAGGCTCGTCGCTGGCCTTCACCTGGGCGATCGCGGTCTGGCTCTGGCTCACGGTGCTCTTCGCGAACCTCGCGGAGGCGGTCGCCGAGGGCCGCGGCAAGGCGCAGGCGGATTCGCTGCGCCAGACCCGCACGGCGACCCCTGCCCGCAGGCTCGCCTCGTGGACCCCGGCGGATGCGGGGGCCGAGCGCGCGCAGACGAGCGAGATCTCGTCGAGCGAGCTGCTGCCCGGCGACCACGTGCTCGTGACGGCTGGCGAGGCGATCCCCGGCGACGGCGAGATCGTCTGGGGCATCGCGACGGTCGACGAATCGGCGATCACTGGCGAGTCGGCTCCGGTCGTGCGCGAATCCGGCGGAGATCGCAGCGCCGTGACCGGCGGCACGCGGGTGCTGAGCGACCGCATCGTCGTGCGCATCACCTCGAAGCCGGGAGAGAGCTTCGTCGACCGCATGATCGCGCTGGTCGAGGGTGCCGACCGTCAGAAGACGCCCAACGAGATCGCTCTCGAGATCCTGCTCGCGAGCCTCTCGATCGTCTTCGTGGTCGTGGCGCTCACCATCAACCCGATCGCCGGCTTCGTGGCAGAGCCCGTGAGCGTCGCGGTGCTCATCGCGCTGCTCGTGTGCCTCATCCCCACTACCATCGGCGCCCTGCTCTCCGCCATCGGCATCGCCGGCATGGATCGGCTGGTGCAGCGCAACGTGCTGGCGATGTCGGGTCGCGCGGTCGAGGCCGCCGGCGACGTCACGACGCTGCTGCTCGACAAGACCGGCACGATCACGCACGGCAACCGTCGCGCGGTGGCGTTCCTGCCTGCCGACGGCGTGACGGATGCGCGGCTCGCCATCGCGGCCGCGACCGGCTCGCTCGCCGATCCCACCCCCGAGGGGGCATCCATCGTCGAGCTCGCGCACCAGCAGGGTCACGAGTTCGGCGAGGTCGCAGGCGAGCCGGTCGAGTTCACGGCGCAGACGCGCATGTCGGGCGTCGACCTGCAGGGGCCCGATGGCCTGCGCGAGATCCGCAAGGGTGCGGCGGGCGCCGTGCTGGCCTGGATGGGATCGGATGCATCCACCGGGGCGGATGCGCGCGCGCTGACCGAGCAGGTCGAGGCGATCGCCCGCTCGGGCGGCACGCCGCTCGTGGTCGCGGAGCGCATCGGCGGCGTCGCTCGTGCGCTCGGCGTCGTGCACCTCAAGGACATCGTCAAGGACGGTCTGCGCGAGCGCTTCGCGGAGCTGCGGGCGATGGGCATCCGCACCGTCATGATCACCGGCGACAACCGGCTCACGGCCGCCGCGATCGCCGAGGAGGCAGGCGTCGACGACGTGCTCGCCGAGGCCACGCCGGAGGACAAGCTGGCGCTCATCCGCAAGGAGCAGGAAGGCGGGCGGCTGGTGGCGATGACGGGCGACGGCACGAACGACGCCCCCGCGCTGGCGCAGGCGGATGTCGGGGTCGCCATGAACTCCGGCACCTCGGCAGCGAAGGAGGCCGGCAACATGGTCGACCTCGACTCCGACCCGACGAAGCTCATCGACGTCGTGCGGATCGGCAAGCAGCTGCTCGTCACCCGGGGGGCCCTGACGACCTTCTCGATCGCGAACGACATCGCGAAGTACTTCGCCATCGTGCCCGCGATGTTCGCCGCCTCGCTCCCGCAGCTCGCACCGCTCAACGTGATGCAGCTGAGCTCCCCGGAGTCGGCCATCCTCTCCGCCGTCATCTTCAACGCGCTCGTCATCGTCGCGCTCGTGCCGCTCGCCCTGCGGGGCGTGCGCACCCGCGCGGAGAGCGCATCCCGGATGCTCTCCCGCAACCTGCTCGTCTACGGGCTCGGCGGCGTGATCGCACCCTTCATCGGCATCAAGCTCATCGACCTCGTCGTGAGCCTGCTGCCCGGATTCTGAGGAGACCCTCGTGCGCACCGCGCTCAAGACCCACCTGACCGCCCTCCGCGCCCTCGCGCTGGCCACCGTCGTGCTCGGCATCGCCTACACGCTCGCCGTCACCGGCGTCGCGCAGCTGCTGCTGCCGGCGCAGGCGAACGGCTCGCTCGTCGAGCGCGAGGGGCAGGTCGTCGGTTCCGCCCTCATCGGCCAGTCCTGGCTCGACGCCGAGGGTGAGCCGCTGCCGGAGTGGTTCCAGGGCCGCCCCTCGGCGGCCGGCGACGGCTACGACGGCGGCGCATCCAGCGGCTCCAACCTGGGGCCGGAGCATCCCGATCTGATCACCGCCATCGTCGAGCGCCGGGCCGCCATCGCTGCCTTCGAGGGCGTGGAGGCGGCGGCGATCCCGGCCGACGCGCTCACCGCATCCGGCTCGGGCCTCGATCCCCACATCTCGCCCGACTACGCCCTGCTGCAGGCGCCTCGCGTCGCCGAGGCGCGCGGCCTGCCGACGAGCGAGGTGCGCGAGCTCGTGGAGCGTAGGATCGCCCCGCGCGACCTCGGCATCCTCGGCGAGCCGCGCGTGAACGTGCTCGAGCTCAACCTGGCGCTCGACGAGCTCACTGGGAGGTGACCGTGGCCCGCGGTGCATTGCGCGTGCTGCTCGGCGCCGCGCCCGGCGTCGGCAAGACGTTCGCGATGCTCGAGGAGGGCCACCAGCTGCTGGCCGCGAGGCGCGATGTCGTGGTGGGCGTCGTCGAGACCCACGGCCGCGCGGGGACCGCCGCGCTGCTCGACGGCTTCGAGCAGGTGGCGACGCGCGGGGTGCAGCACCGCGGTGTGGAGCTGCAGGAGCTGGACCTGGATGCGGTGCTGCGGCGGGCACCGGAGGTCGCGCTGATCGACGAGCTGGCGCACACGAACGCACCGGGCGGAGCGCACGAGAAGCGGTGGCAGGATGTCGCGGCGCTGCTGGATGCCGGCATCGACGTGATCTCCACCGTCAACGTGCAGCACCTGGAGTCGCTCGGCGACGTCGTCGAGCAGATCACCGGCGTCCGGCAGCGGGAGACCGTGCCGGATGCGGTGCTGCGCGACGCCGATCGCGTCGAGCTCGTCGACCTGCAGCCGCAGGCGCTGCGAGCGCGGCTCGAGGCGGGCGAGGTCTACCCCGCCGCCCGCGTCGACGCGGCGCTGTCGAACTACTTCCGGCTCGGCAACCTCACGGCGCTGCGCGAGCTCGCGCTGCTGTGGCTGGCCGACGAGGTCGACCAGGCGCTGCAGCGCTATCGCGAGCAGCAGGGCATCGACGCGACCTGGGAGACCCGCGAGCGCGTCGTCGTCGCGCTCACCGGCGGCCCCGAGGGTGAGACGCTGCTGAAGCGCGGCGCGCGCATCGCCGCGCGCTCCTCCGGCGGCGACCTGCTCGCGGTGCACGTGCAGCGGCAGGACGGCCTCGTCGACCGCGACCTCGCCGCCATCACCGCGCAGCGCGCGCTCGTCGAGCGGCTGGGGGGCTCGTTCCACACGGTGGTCGGCGACGACGTGCCCAAGGCGCTCGTGCAGTTCGCGCGCGCCAGCCACGCCACGCAGCTCGTGGTCGGCGCGAGCCGCCGCGGCTGGCTGCAGACCGCCCTCACCGGTCCCGGCATCGGGCAGGCCGTGGTGCGCGAGTCCGGCGACATCGACGTGCACACGGTGGCGCACGCTGCCGCCGCACGGGGTCGCAGGCTGCCGTCGCTCGCCCACGCGCCGCTGTCGGGACGGCGGCAGCTGGCCGGCTGGGCGCTCGCCGTGCTGGGCGTGCCAATGCTGACCTGGATGCTCGACGCCGGGAGCGAGCAGGCGTCGGTGACCGCGGATGCGCTGCTGCTGCAGCTCTGGGTGGTGGTCGTGGCGCTCGTCGGCGGCATCTGGGCCGCCACGTTCGCCGCGCTGCTGGCCGGCGTGCTGTTCCTGGTCGTGCTGGTGGAGCCGCGCTTCACGTTCGTGGTCGCCGAGCCGTGGCACGTGGTGGCCGTCGTGGTGCTGTTCGTGAGTGCGCTGCTGGTGAGCTGGGTCGTCGACCGCGCCGCCCGCACCACGCGCGCAGCGGGTCGCTCGGCGGCGGAGTCGGAGCTGCTCGCCGCGATCTCGAGCGGCGTGCTCGGCGGTCAGGGCTCGATCCAGGTGGCGCTGACGCGCACGCGCGAGGCGCTCGGGCTCACCGGCGTGCGGCTGCTGCAGGGCGAGCGCGTCGTCGCCCTCGACGGCGAGCCGGCCGACGGCGCTGGCGAGAGCGGGCGCGCGCCCACCACGGTGCCGGTGGGGGACGACTCGATGCTGGAGCTGCACGGGCGGATGCTCGACGCGGGCGAGCGCCGCATCCTCGACGTCGTGGTCCACCAGCTCGCTGCCTCGCTGCGGCACCGCTCCGTCGCCGCCATCGCCTCCGAGCTCGAGCCGCTCGCCGCGCAGGATCGCGTGCGTTCGGCGCTGCTGCGCGCCGTCAGCCACGACCTGCGCCGACCGCTCGCCGCCGCGACCGCCTCCGTCGGTGCCCTGCGATCCTCGACGATCAGCCTGGGCGAGGCCGACCGCGCCGAGCTGCTCGCCACCGCCGGCGAGAGCCTCGCGACCCTCGGCGCGCTCGTCACCGATCTGCTCGACGTGAGCCGCATCGACGCGGGCGCGCTCGCCGTCGCGACGCGTGCGATCGACGTCGAGGACGCCATCGCGCCGGCGCTCGACGAGGTCGGCGCCTCGCCGGACGCGATCGCGCTCAAGCTGGGCGCGGTGCCGCAGGTCGTGGCCGATCCGGTCCTCCTGCAGCGCGTGCTCGTCAACCTGCTGAGCAACGCGATGCGGCACAGCCCGGCACGGGTGCCGGTCACCATCGTCGCGAGCGCGTTCGGCGAGGCGGTGGAGGTGCGCATCGCCGACCGCGGGCCGGGCATCGCGCCCGACGAGCGCGATCGCGCGTTCGTACCCTTCCAGCGCCTGGGCGATACCGACAACGACACCGGACTGGGCCTGGGCCTCGCGCTCTCGCGCGGCTTCGCCGAGGCGATGGGCGGTGAGCTCGCCGCGGAGACCACGCCGGGTGGCGGGCTGACGATGGTGGTGCGGCTGCGGCGAGCCGCCGATGCGGGTGAGGCGGGCTCGTGAAGGTGCTCGTCGTCGACGACGATCCGCAGATCGTGCGGGCGCTGCGCCTGACGCTGCGCAGCGTCGGCTACGAGGTGGAGACGGCCGTCGACGGCCAGGAGGCGATCCGCATGGCCGCGACGATCCGCCCCGACATCGTGATGCTCGACCTCGGCATGCCGGCGGTCGACGGCATCGACGTCATCGCGGCGCTTCGAGGCTGGAGCGAGGTGCCCATCCTGGTCGTGTCCGGCCGGACGGGATCGGCCGACAAGGTCGAGGCGCTCGACGCCGGCGCCGACGACTACGTGACCAAGCCGTTCGAGATCGACGAGCTGCTGGCGCGGCTGCGCGCGCTCGGCCGGCGCCGCGGCGGGGTGGACGCGGCCCCGGTGCTGCGGGTCGGCGACGCCGAGATCGACCTGGGCGCGAAGGCTGTCGCACGCGGCGGTGAGCGCGTGCGCCTCACCCCGACCGAGTGGCGCATCCTCGAGCAGCTCGCCCGGGCCGAGGGTCGCCTGGTGACCCGCGCCGAGTTGCTGACGGAGCTGTGGGGCACCGCCGAGGTGCGCGACACCGGCTACCTGCGCATCTACATCTCGCAGCTGCGCAAGAAGCTCGAGCCACGGCCCGCGGCACCGAAGCACATCCTGACGGAGGCCGGCATGGGCTATCGACTGGTGACCGGCCCCTGAGGGCGTCAGCCGACGACGCCGAGCTCGTAGGCGCGGATGACCGCCTCGACCCGATTGCGCAGGTGCAGCTTCGAGAGCACGCGGCCGACGTTCGCCTTCACGGTCGACTCGCTGAGGAAGAGCGACGCGGCGATCTCGCCGTTGGTGGCGCCCCGCCCGATGAGAAGGAAGATCTCGCGCTCGCGCGGGGTCAGCTCGCCGAGGGCCGCGTCGGCATCGGGTGCCCGGCCGTCGCCGGGGCGATGCGCGCCCAGGTGCGGCGCCGCGACCTCGATGAGCCTCGCGGTGATGCGCGGCGAGACGACGGCGTCGCCCGCGTGCACGGCTCGGATGGCGGCGACCAGGTCGTCGGGCCGCGCATCCTTCAGCAGGAAGCCGGAGGCACCGGCGCTGAGCGCGCCGAAGGCATGGTCGTCGAGGTCGTAGGTCGTGAGCACGAGCACCCGCGCGTCCGGCCGCAGCTCGGTGATGCGCCGCGTCGCCTCGATGCCGCCGACGCCGGGCATCCGCACATCCATCAGCACCACGTCGGGCTGCAGCCGGGCGACCGCGTCGATCGCCTCCGCACCGTCGCCCGCCTCGCCGACGACGACGAGGCCCGGCCGAGCGTCGAGCATCAGTCGCAAGCCGTAGCGCACGAGCTCCTGGTCGTCGACGAGCAGCACCCTGATCTCGTCCCTCATCGAGCCTGCTCCTCTCGCAGCAGCCGGGCGTCGACGCGCCAGCCGCCTGCAGCGAGCCGCCGCGACTCGACCGTGCCGCCGAAGAGGGCAGCGCGCTCCTGCATCCCGAGGATGCCACGGCCCGGCTGCGACGGTGCAGCAGCTCCCGTGCCCGAGTCGGTGACCGCGATCCGCACCTCGTCCGGCTCCCAGGTGATCGCCACGGAGGCGGAGCCCGCGCCCTGCGCATGCCGGAGGGCGTTCGTGAGCGACTCCTGCACGATCCGGTAGATGGTGAGACCGAGGGCCGGGTCGGTCGAGGCGACCCCCGTCACGGCGAGCCGCACGGGCAGACCGGCGGCCGTGATCTCGGCGACGAGGGCCGGCAGGTCTGCCGCGCCCGGCTGTGGCGCGTCCCGCACCATTCCCCGGTCGTGCTCGGCAGCAGCACCACCTGCAGCAGCCTCGCCGCGCACCGCGCCCAGCAGGCGACGCACCTCCCCCAAGGTGCGCCTGCCGGTCTCCGCGACGCGCCCGATCGCTCGCTTCGCCTCCTCCGGGCGCTGCTCGATCGAGGCGTGCGCGCCGTCGGAGATCGCGACCATGACCGAGAGGCTGTGGGCGATCACGTCGTGCATCTCCCGCGCGATCCGCTCCCGCTCGAGCGCCTTCGCGATCTCGGCCTGCTGGTCGCGCTCGCGCGCGAGGCGCTCGGCGCGGTCGACGAGCTCGGCGATGTGGCGTCGCCGATGCCCGGTGTTCATGCCGAGCAGCGCGGCGATCAGCAGCACGCCGGTCACGAGCGCGAAGACGTTGACCCAGTCGAGCAGGGTGTCGCGCGGCAGCGTGGGCGGCGCGATGCCGAGGATCGGCGGCCCGAGCCGCGTGCGCAGCGTGAGCGCGAGCGCCCCGAGCGCGCCGGCGGCCGCCGCGATGCCGAAGGCGAGCCAGGCGCGACCGGCGCTGCAGCGCACCCCAGCGGCGTGCACCGCGACGACGGCGAGCAGCGCCTCGGCGCCCGAGCCGCCCGCGAACGAGAGCACCGGCAGCGCCATCGCGGCCGCGAACGCCGTGCGCGGATGCCGGCGCCGCACCGCGAGCGCGGCGAACCCGCCTGCAACGAGCGCCACCATCGACCACAGCGGCGTGACGAACGGCGGTTCGAGCGAGAGCACGGCCATCCCAGCGGCCATTGCGGCGTAGGCCGTGATGAGCACCGCATCCGAGACCCGTCGTCGCCGCTGCCCGCCTGCGGGCGCGGCAGTGCGCGGCGCCTCGGGCGAGGCGCCGCGCGTGCCCAGCAGGGGGATCAGGCGTCCCTCCTGCGCAGCGCCAGCGCGCCGAGGGCGAGGAAGCCGAGCGCCCAGACCGTCGCGATCAGCCAGCCGGCGCCGGTGCTCACGTAGCCGGCGGCCAGGTCGAAGAACCCGCCGTGGGCGTCGACGCCGCTCACCATCGCGTCGCCGGCCTTCGACATCGTGAGCAGGTGCAGGTTGCGCACGAGGTCGGATGCGGGCAGCACCGACAGCACGATCGGCAGCAGGAGGATGGCCGAGACGACGGCCGCGACCCCTGCCGCGACCGAGCGCAGCAGCGTGCCGATGCCGAGGCCGAGGACGCCGGCGAGGCCGACGTACACGGCGCCACCGAGCAGCGCGGGCACGACGCCCTCGGCGCCCAGGCCGATCTCGATGCCGTGCGTCGCGAGCATCGGGTAGGTCACCGCCCACGAGCCGAGCATCGCGATGAGCGCCGCTGCCGTCACGCTCGCGAAGACCACGACCGCCTTGGCGGAGAGCACCCTGAGTCGCGCGGGCACCGCGGTGAGCGTGGGCTGGATGGTGCCGCTCGCGTACTCGCCGGTGATGACGAGCACGCCGAGCACCCCGGCGATGAGCTGACCGAACAGCACGGTGCCGATCGTGACCTGGTCGAGCATGAAGCCGGCGGACGGCCCGGCCGGGAGGCCGGCGCTCTCGAGCGTGAGCCCGAGCGCGACGCTCACGCCGATGCCGAGGACGACGATCGAGAGGAGGAGCCCCACGGACGACCGCAGGCTCGTGAGCTTGATGGCCTCGGAGCGCACGAGGTCGACGAAGCGGAGCCTGTCGTGCTGCTCGGCGGTGGTGGTGCGCTCGAGCGAGGTGGCGGTCATCGGTCTGCTCCTGTGGTCGCGGCGGATGCCGAGCGGTATTCGACGGCTCCCGCGGTGAGCGAGAGGTAGGCCTGCTCGAGCGAGCCGGTCAGCGACGCGATCTCGTGCAGCACGATACCCGCGCCGGCGGCCGCGACCGCGACCTGCTCAGCGGTCAGGCCCGCGATGTCGAGGGCGCCGTCCTCGAGCACGGTCACCGTGACCTCCGGCCCGGCGACCGCCTCGGTGAGCTGCGCGGCCGCGTGGGTGCGCACCCGCACGACCGAGCGCGTCGCGCCGGCGATGACGTCGCCGATCGCGTCGTCGGCGAGGATCCGGCCGCGCCCGATCACGATGAGGCGATCGGCCGTCTGCGCCATCTCGCTCATCAGGTGCGACGAGAGCAGCACGGTGCGACCCTCCTCCGCGAGGCCGCGCAGCAGGGTCCTCGCCCAGCGCACGCCCTCGGGGTCGAGCCCGTTGACCGGCTCGTCGAGGATGATCGTCGCCGGGTCGCCGATGAGCGCCGCCGCGATGCCGAGGCGCTGGCGCATGCCGAGCGAGAAGCCGCCGACGCGCTTGCCGGCGACGGGGTCGAGCCCGGCGAGGCCGATGACCTCGCGCACCCGGGACGCACCGATCCGGTGGGTGGCCGCGATGGCGAGCAGGTGCTTGTAGGCCGTGCGGCCGGAGGCTGCGGCGCGCGCGTCGAGCAGCACGCCCACCTCGCGCAGCGGCGCGCGGTGCTCGAGGTAGGGCCGGCCGTTCACCTGCACGCTGCCGCTCGTGGGCCGATCGAGCCCCACGATCATCCGCATCGTCGTCGACTTGCCCGCCCCGTTCGGCCCGAGGAATCCGGTCACCTGACCGGGCCTCACCGTGAAGTCGACGCCGTCGACGGCAGCCGTGCTGCCGTATCGCTTCGTCAGCGCTGTCGCTGTGATCATGTGCCCACCTCTTCCATGCCCTCCACGCTAGGCACGGGCATCCGGCACCGCATCGGACCGCGGTCCCGTCGGCGCCCGCTCGGGGCGGCACCTGGGTACTGCCGGAACGCGGCGCTGCTGCAGGCGTGCCTCGGCTCAGTCGGCGACCGGCGCGTCCTCCGCCGACGCGACGGCCCCGCCGACGTGCGTGTGCATGCGCACGCCGTCGTCGTTGAAGATGCTGATGACCTGCGCGGGCTTGCCGCCCGCGGCGTGGATGGCGTGCGGGATGCGGGTGTCGAACTCGGCGGCCTCGCCGCGCGTGAGCACGAGATCCTGCTCCCCGAGCCGCAGCCGCAGGCGCCCGGAGAGCACGTAGAGCCACTCGTAGCCGTCGTGCACGCGCAGCTCGGGCAGCTCGCGCAGCGGCGGGTAGGTGATCTTGTAGGTGTGCACGGCCGAGCCCTCCGGCGCGAGCGGCGCGATCACGAGCCCGTCGCGGCGGATCGCCGGGCGGCGCACGCGCGGGTCGGGCGCCTCGACGCTGATGAGGTCGTCGATGCGGATGCCCAGCTGGCGCGTGAGCGGCAGCAGCAGCTCGAGGCTCGCCTGGCGCTTGCCGGACTCCAGGCGCGAGAGCGTGCTCGGCGACATGCCGGCACGGGCGGCGAGCTCGTCGAGCGTCCAGCCCTTGTCGTGCCGCACCGCGCGCAGCCGCGGGCCCATCTGCTCCAGCGCTTCGCGCATCCGCTCGCTCCTCTGTGCTTCGGGTGCTTGCCAATTCTGCAAGCGCGCTTGCGATTCTCTCATGCCCCGCGATGCAATGGAGCCATGAACTCCTCAGACCTGATCTCCGGCCCGAGCGCTTCGGGCTCCTCCCCCGCGTGGGATGCCATCGTCGTCGGCGGCAGCGCCGCCGGCCTCTCCGCGGCGCTCATGCTCGGACGCGCCCGTCGGCGCGTGCTCGTGATCGACGCTGGCTCGCCGCGCAACCGCTTCGCCGCGCACATGCACGGCGTGCTCGGCAACGAGGGCACGGCACCCGCCGAGCTCGTGGGCCGCGGCCGCGCCGAGGTCGCCGCCTACGGCGTCGAGGTCCGCGAGGGCACGGTCGAGCGCGTGAGCGAGATCGCCGCGGGTGCGCCCACCAGCGCAGGTGAGGCGGATGCGCGCCTGACGGTCGCGGTGTCGGGCGCGGCACCCGAGCGCACGCGAGCGCTCATCGTGGCCACCGGCATCGCCGACGAGCTCCCCGCCATCCCCGGCCTCGCCGAGCGCTGGGGCACCAGCGTGCTCCACTGCCCCTACTGCCACGGCTGGGAGGTGCGCGATCGGCGCATCGGCGTGATCGCGACCTCGCCGATGGCGCTGCACCAGGCGCGGCTCGTGCGCCAGTGGAGCGATCGGGTCGTGCTCTTCTCCGCCGCGGCAGGTGAGATCGACGCCGCCGATGCGCAGCGGCTGCGCTCGCGCGGCGTCGAGGTGGAGACCTCGCCCGTGGTGGAGGTGCTCGGCGACGGCGACGCCGTGACGGGCGTGCGCACCGCCGACGGGCGCGTGACCGAGGTCGGCGCGATCTTCACAGCCGGCGCCCCGCGGCCGCACGACGGCTTCCTCGCCGACCTCGACCTCGCGCGCACCGAGCAGCCGTTCGGCCTCGGCTCCTTCCTGACCGTCGACTTCGCCGGCAGGACGAGCCACGAGCGCATCTGGGGCGTTGGCAACGTCGTGAACCCGATGGCCAACGTGCCCATCGCGATGGCAGCGGGGGCGATGGCGGGCGGCGCGGCGAACGGCGCGCTCGTCGAAGCCGACTTCGACCTCGCGGTGCGAGCGACGAGCGAGGGCTCGGATGCGGACGCCGGGGCCGCGGGAGCTCGCGCGTGAGCGGGACGACGGCTGCTGCCGAGTTCTGGGAGGCGCGCTACGCCGACGCCGACCGCATCTGGTCGGGCCGCGTCAACGCGGTGCTCGCCGACGTCGCGGCCACGCTCACGCCCGGCCGGGCGCTCGACCTCGGCTGCGGCGAGGGCGGCGACGCGCTCTGGCTGGCGCAGCAGGGCTGGCGCGTCACCGGCGTCGACCTCTCGCCGACCGCGATCGAGCGCGCGCGTGCCGCGGCAGCCGCCGCGGGCATCCGCACCGCCGACCTGCACCTCGAGGCCGGCGACCTCGCGACGTGGCAGACGACGGATGCGCACGACCTGGTGAGCGCGTCGTTCCTGCAGTCGTGGCCGGTTGTGATCCCGCGGGAGGAGATCCTGCACCGCGCGACCGGCTTCGTCGCGCCCGGCGGGCACCTGCTCGTCGTCGCGCACGCCGGTGCGCCCTCGTGGGCCGACCCCGAGATGGCGCGCACGCACCCCTTCCCGACGCCCGAGGGCGATCTCGCGGCGCTGCAGCTGGACGCTTCACGGTGGGAGGTGCTCGCGTGCGAGCGGCGGGAGCGCTCGATCACGGCGCCCGACGGATCACCCGCGACGCTGGACGACTCGGTGGTGCTGGTGCGCCGCATGGGCGAGCGGCGCGCCAGGATGGTGCCATGACCGAACCCACGCCGCTCGATGTCACCTTCACCGCGCCCATCGGCGTCGACGTCAAGGGCGAGCTGTGGTCCTGCGTCGAGGTTCCGGGCTCTGCCGAGCTCTTCGGCACCAAGCGCGCGGTGCGGGTGGACGCATCCGTCGACGGCATCGCGCTGCCGAACGTCGGGCTGATGGTGACCGGCACCGGCGGGCACATGCTCTCCCTGAGCGCCAAGCTGCGCAAGCAGCTCGACAAGGAGCTCGGGGACACCGTCACCGTGCGGCTGGAGCGCCGCCTCACCTGACCCCGAGTCAGCGCGGCTGCTCGGCCTCGGTCACGTCGGCGACCCGCGCGCCCAGGTGCGCGATCAACGCGTCGCCGTCGAGCGTGGCGGCGACGCCGTGGGCTCCGGCGCCGATCGAGACGCGGCGGCCACGCACCCGATCGTCGGCGACGACGGGCAGCTGCTGCGTCGTGCCGAAGGGAGTGATCGTGCCGCGTTCGAAGCCCGTCACGGTGCGCGCCTCCGCAGCATCAGGCATCGAGAGGCGCTTGACGCCCAGCAGCTCGCGCAGCTTCGGCCACGAGATGGTGCGGTCACCCGGGACGAGCACGAGCAGGTGATCGCCCTCTCCGCGCCGCACGACCATCGTCTTGATGATGTCGGCGGGCGTCACGCCCCGCGCGGCCGCCGCCTCGGCGAGCGAGCCGACTCGGCCGTGGCGCGTCACCTCGTGCTCGAGGCCGGATGCGCTGAGCGCGTCGAGCGCAGGATTCGCGGCTTCGCGATCGGTGTCAGCCATGCGGCCAGGCTACGCCGCGCGCCGGGCGCGCCAGGCGCGCCCGCGCTTCGCGATGCGATGCGGCGCGGTGCGCCGGCGCTCCACGCGCAGGAGCCCGACCCCTTGCGCCAAGGGCGACCCGGTCCACCAGGTCGCCCTTGGCGCACGAGGTCGGCGATTCGTGCCGCACGCTCCGGCCGCGTCAGGTGCGTGCGGTCGGCGCAGCCGCGAGCAGCGCGGCCACGAGGCCCGCGGCGCTCGGCTGCTTCGCGATGCCCGCGACCTGCAGACCGGCGCGACGGCAGTCCTCGGCCGTCTGCTCGCCGATCGCGATGATGCTCGTGCTGGCGGCGAGCCCGAGCCGCGCCACCTGCTTCGCGACCGACCCAGAGGTCACGAGCACCGCGTCGATCGGGGTCTCCGCGGGCTCGACGGCGGTCAGCACGCCCTCGTCCCCATCCTGCCCGGCCGCGGTGGCCTCCTCGCGGCGCCGCAGCGCATCCGCATCGATCACGGGCATGACGCCCGTGTGCGCCGCCTCGAGCAGCTGCTCGGCGGAGCGGAAGATCGGGGTGGTGCGGTAGGCGACGACCTCGCTCAGCTGCATGCCGTGCTGGCGCAGGCCGTCGGCGATCGTCGGCTTCGCGTCGAGCGCGTGCGGCCAGAGCACCCGGCCCGAGCGGATGGGCCACTCGTCGACGAGACCGGCGGCCGACTGCTTCGTCGGGATGAAGGCGACGGGCACGCCGCGCTCGCGCAGCGCCGCCGCGGTGACCGAGCCGACCGCGGCGACCGAGGTCGAGACGGGCACCCGCGGCAGCACCCGCACCGTCGACTGGCTGGTGACCACGAGCCAGTCGAAGCGGCCCGCGGCGAGCTGGTCGAGCATGAGCTGCAGCTGCTGCTGATCCTCGGCGGGCGAGAGCTGCACGAGCGGCAGGATCAGCGGCTCGAAGCCGGCCTCGGTGACGCGCTGGGCGACGTCGTCGCCCCAGCTGCCGCCGCGCGGGATCAGGACGCGGACGTGCCTGCTCTGCGTGGGATCGATCATGCGCGCAGACCGACCGCTCAGTGGATGAGGTCGGCGGCGCCGGCGTCCATCAGCTCGGACACCGCCCGGTCGGCGACGTCGCGCGCCGCCTCGGCGAGCTCCGATGCCGAGGTGGCGTCGAGCGTGTAGGCGTGGGATGCGCTGAGCTTCTTCGAGCCATCGGTCGCGTACGCGACGGCGGCGAGGAAGAGCATGCCGTCCGCGACCTCGGCGTGCGCGGCCAGCGGCGCCGCGCATCCGGCCTCGAGGCCCGCGAGCACGCGCCGCTCGGCGTCGGTCGCGGCGCGCGTCGAGGCGTGGTCGGTCTTCGCGACGGCCGTGCGCGCTGCCGCGTCGCCCGCGCGGATCTCGACCGCGAGGGCGCCCTGCCCGGGCGCGGTCGGGAAGTCGATCAGGTCGAGGAGCTCGGTCGCCTTCGCCTCGAGCCCGAGGCGCTTGAGGCCAGCGAGCGCCAGCACGACGGCATCGAGGTCGCCGCCCTCCCCCGTCTCGGCGTCGCCGAGCGCGCGGGCGATGCGGGTCGGCACGTTGCCGCGGATGTCGACGATCTCGACGTCGGGGCGCGCGAGCCGGAGCTGCGCGGCTCGGCGGGGCGAGCCGGTGCCGATCCTCGCGCCCTCAGGCAGGTCAGCGAAGGAGAGGCCGTCGCGGGCGATGAGCGCGTCGCGGGCGTCCTCGCGCTTCGCGACCGCCGCCAGCTCGATGCCCTCAGCGGGCTTCGTCGGCAGGTCCTTCATCGAGTGGACCGCCACGTCGACGGTGCCGTCGAGCAGCGCGTCGCGCAGCGCCGACACGAACACGCCAGTGCCGCCCAGCTGCTGCAGCGACGAGCGATCGGTGTCGCCCTGCGTCGTGATCGGCACGAGCTCGACCTCGCCGGCGAAGCGCGCGGCGAGCGCCGAGCACTGCGCCATCGCGAGCGCCGAGCCGCGCGTGCCGACCCGCAGCGGCGCGGTGGCGCTCATCGCTCGCTCCTCGGGGACCCGTTCCGCCCGCACGGACCCGGTGCACCGGGTCCCGCTCGGTGGAAGAGGTCCCGGACCGCCATCGGCGCGCTCACGGCTGCAGCCCGGCGATCGCCGGGCGGAAGCCGAGGCGCGGGTTCTCGCAGCAGCCCGGACGGCACACGTCGTACCACGTGTGGATCGAGGTGACCGCCTTGCGGTCAGCGACCGGCCGGCCCTCGAGCCGCTCCTGCACGAGGTCGACGAGCGCGCCGACGTACTGCGGGTCGATGCCGGGCGTCGGCGCGCGACGCGCCCACAGGCCAGCCTCGGTGGCCGTCTCGATGGCCTCCTCGTCGAGGTCCCACATGACCTCCATGTGGTCGCTGACGAAGCCGAGCGGCACGATCACGATCGCCTTGCGGCCGCCCTCGCCGCCCGCCTGCTTCGAGGCCTCGGCGAGCTCGTCGATCGCATCGTTGATGTCGGGCTCGAGCCACGGCTGCGACGCCGGCCCCGAGCGCGACTGGTAGACGAGCTGCCAGGCGACGCCCGGCGCCGCCTCCGCCATGACCCACTCGGCGGCGGCGAGGTGCTGGCCCTCGTAGCCGCCGCCCGGGCCCCACTGGTGCAGGTCGGGCGCGCCGGAGCGCTCCGCGTCGGCGGTGGGGATGCTGTGGGTCGCGAAGAGCACCTCGACCTCAGCGTCGGCGAAGCCGGCGGCCCGCGCCTCGGCGACCGTGGCGCGCACGCCGTCGACGAAGGTCGCGAGGAAGCCGGGGTGGTTGAAGAACTGCCGCACCTTGTCGATCTGCATCGACGCCTGCAGGCCGGTGGCCTCGAGCGCGTCGGCCCAGTCCTCGCGGTACTGCCGGCACGACGAGTAGGAGGAGTAGGCCGAGGTGGGGATGGCGAGCAGCTTCGAGGCTCCCGCGTCGGCGGCCTCCTGCAGCGCCTCGTCGAGGTAGGGCGCCCAGTTGCGATTGCCCCAGTAGACGGGCAGGTCGACGCCGGCATCGGCGAGCGCGGCCTCGAACGCGGCCTTCAGGTCGCGGTTCTGCTGGTTGATGGGGCTGACACCGCCGAAGTGGCGGTAGTGGGTCGAGACCTCCTCGAGCCGCTCGTCGGGGATCCCCCGGCCGCGCGTGACGTTGCGGAGGAACGGGATGACGTCGTCCTGGCCCTCCGGTCCGCCGAAGCCCGACAGCAGGATGCCGTCGTACGCGACCGGCTCCTCGACGTGCTCGGGGCCGGTCTGCGCGGCGGGCGTCGCGCTCGGCACCGCGGCGCCGGGCTCGATGTGCACGCCGGTCGCGGCGGGCGCCTTCGTCTCGCGGCGCTCGCTCTCCTGCTGGGCCTGCTGCTGCTGCGTCTGCAGCTGCAGCGCCTCCGCGCCCAGGGCCGAGGCCTCCGCCTGACCGCCACCGCAGCATCCGCCACCGCAGCACCCGCCTGCGGGCTGCTGCACCTGCTCCATCGACTCGCTCACGCGAGCACCTCCTCGATCTCGTCGGCCGCGATCCGGCGGCCCGTGAAGAATGGGGTCTCCTCGCGCACGTGCAGGCGGGCGTCGACCGCCCGCAGGTCGCGCATCATGTCGACGAGCTCGGTGAGCTCGTCTGCCTCGAGCGGGAGGATCCACTCGTAGTCGCCGAGCGCGAACGCCGCGACCGTGTTGGCGATCACCCCGGGGTAGGCCGACCCGGCGCGGCCGTGCTCGGCGAGCATCCGGCTGCGCTCCTCGGCCGGCAGCAGGTACCAGTCGTAGGAGCGGTCGAACGGGTAGACGCTCACCCAGCGCTTGGGCTCGACGTCGCGCAGGAAGCCGGGCACGTGGCGCTTGTTGAACTCGGCGTCGCGGTGCACGCCCATCGCGCCCCAGACCTGCGTGGTGCCGGCGAGCTCGCGCGAGCGGCGCACGCGGCGGACGGCCGACTGCAGCGCCTCCGGCGGGGTGCCCGCGCCCTTCGCGCCGTGCATCCACACGAGCACGTCGGCGTCGGCGCGCATGCCGGAGACGTCGTAGACGCCGCGCGTGACGATGCCCTCGGCCGCGAGCTCGTCGAGCACCTCGGCGAGCGGCACGCGGGCGTCACCGTCTGCGGGCACGCCGGTGCCGCGCTGGAAGACCGCCCAGATCGCGTAGCCGTCGCCGATCTCGGCCTGGGGTGCCTCGTGGGCGTGCGTGCTCTGCTCGCTCATGCCTCTCCTCGTCCTGCTGCTGGTGTGGTGTCGGATGCGCCGGCCGGCTCGGCCGCGTCGGGCGCGATGGCCTCGTCGGGCGCGATGTCGGCCGTCCAGGGCGTGCCCTCGACGGCGAAGCGCTCGCGCCGGATCTCGAGCGCCGTCCTGCGCGCGTCGGGCACGACCTGGGCGAGGCCCGTGCCTGCGACGGCGGCGCCGACGACGAAGAGGTTGTCGCGCTCTGCGGCCGCATTGCGCAGCTCCTGCTGCCGGCGGCGGCCTCCGATGATGCTCGAGGGCTGGCCCTGGTGCCAGCGCACGCGGGCACTGGCGACCGGCCTCGGCAGCGCGGTGCCGAAGATCGCGCGGGCATCGTCGAGGGCGAGCTCGGCGGCGGCCGCATCGTCCAGCGGCTCGGTCGCCGGCACGTCGGTGCCGGCGCCATAGGACAGGCGCACGATCTCGCGGCCGGCGGCAGCCTCGCGCAGCCACGGCCACTTCGCGGTCGCATGGGTCATCGCCTTCGCGCGCACCCTGCGGTTGTCGGCCGCGACGAGCACGCCCGTGCCGCGCGGGTCGCCGGTGATGGCGCCGGGCGGGAAGACGAGGGTGACGAGCTCGACGACCGGGCTTCGAGACGCCTGCGCCTGCGGCGCGGGCTCCTCAGCCAACGGCGGTGCCTGCGGCGCGGGCTCCTCAGCCAACGGGGGCGCCTGCGGCGCGGGCTCCGGCTCCGGTCCCTGAGCCGATGCGCGCCCAAGGCGCTCATCGTGTCGAAGGGCAGCCGGCGAGGACAGCAGCGCGCGCGCAGCCGCCTCCGGGAGCGCGACGACCAGCGACGACGCGTGGTGCGTGCCCGCATCCGTCTCGACCGCCCAGCACGTCGCCGTCTCGGTCGCGCCGAGCACGCGCACACCCGTGCGGATCTCGGCGTGGTGCGCCACCGCCCGCTCGGCGAGGCGCTCCGGCAGCTGGTGGATGCCGCCGCGCAGGCCCTGCACCGCGCTGCCGGGCTTCGCGTCGCCACCACCGCCGGCAGCCTGCGCGCGCTCCTCGAGCACGAAGGCGACCCCGCCGGAGAGCGATCCCGCGCGCGTGACGCCGCCGTTGAGGCCCGGCGCCACCGTCGCCACGTCGAGCAGCTCGGGGTCGGCCGAGTACACGCCGCCCGCGAGCGGCGCGACGAGGCGGTCGAGCACCTTCTGACCCATGCGGCGCCGCACGAGCGGGCCGAGCGCGTCGTCGGTGCCGATGCGCAGCACGGGCATCAGTCGATCGAGGTAGGCGCGCAGCGCGCCGCCCCAGCCGAGCGCGTCGATGACATCCCGCGCCAGCGGCGTCGAAGGGATGCCGAGCAGCGTGCGCTTCGGGAGCGGCACCGCGCGATCGGCCAGCTGCAGCCAGGCGCCTGCCGGATTGGGGTCGACGATCGCGTCGCCGAGGCCGAGCTCGGTCGCGAGCGCCGCGACCGCACCGCCGCGCACCGCGAACGACTCGGCGCCGGCGTCGATCGCGAGCGCGCCGGCCCGCCCGCCGCTGCCCGCTGCGCCTCCGATGCCCGGCAGCTCGAGCTTGGCGGCGGTGCCGCCGATGCGGTCGGCGGCCTCGAGCACGAGCACCCGGTAGCCGCGCGCCGCCAGGTCGTGCGCGACCGTCAGCCCCGCGATGCCCGCACCGGCCACGATCGTGTCGAACCGCGAGCGCTCGTCGCGCGCCGACGCATCCGCCCCCGTGCCGGGCTCGGGAGCGCCGGCGGGCGCAGCGGCAGCGGCGCTGTGCTCGGTCACCGCTCGTGCACCGCCTGCACGATGCGCGTCAGCACCGCGGGGTCGGCGCTCGGCGGCACCCCGTGGCCGAGGTTGAAGACGTGCGCTCGGGCGACGGATCCGGCCATCAGCACGTGGTCGATCGCCGCCTCGACGAACTCCCAGGGCGCGCCGAGCACTGCCGGGTCGAGGTTGCCCTGCACGGTGAGGTCGCTGCCGATGCGCTCGAGCGCGGTGTCGAGCGAGACGCGCCAGTCGACACCGACGGCGTCGACGTCGAGATCCATCGCGCCGTAGAGCTCGCCCGCGCCGACGCCGAAGTGCACGAGCGGCACCCGGGTGCCGGATGCGTCGGTCAGCTCGCGCACGGCGTCGAGCGCGACGCGCGAGGCAGGGGCGACGTGCTGCTGGTACTGGTCGAGCGGCAGCGAACCCGCCCACGAGTCGAACAGCTGCGCGGCGCTCGCGCCCTCCTCGACCTGCGCGCGCAGGAAGCGGCCGGTGACGTCGGCCGCCCAGCGCGTGAGGCGATCCCAGGCTTCGGGGTGCGAGCGCATGAGGGTGCGCGCCTCGAGGTGGTCCTTCGAGGGGCGGCCGGCCACGAGGTAGGCGGCGAGCGTGAAGGGGGCACCGGCGAAGCCGATCAGGGGGGTCGAGCCGTCGCCGATCTCAGCGAGCCCAGCCACCGTCTGGCGCACGCCCTCGCGCACCGGCTCGAGCGCTGCATCCAGCATCGCCGGGTCGTTGGCCACGAGCCGCTCGACGTCGTCGGGGGTGCGGATGGGCTGGGCCACCACGGGCCCGACACCGGGCTCGATCTTCACGTCGACCCCCGCGAGCCGCAGCGGCACCATGATGTCGCTGAAGAAGATGGCGGCGTCGACGCCGTGGCGGCGCACGGGCTGGAGCGTGATCTCGCTCGCGAGCTCCGGCACGAGGCAGGTGTCGATCATGTCGCGCGCGGGACCGTCGGTGCGCGCGCGCAGCTCGCGGTACTCGGGCAGCGAGCGACCCGCCTGGCGCATGAACCAGACCGGCGTGATCTCCGGACGGTCGCCGCGGTACGCGCGCACCAGGCGGGACTGGCCGGTGCGAGCGTTCAGGGGGTGGGCTTCGCGCAGAGCAGGCATCGCATCCATCATCCCACTTCGCGCGTGGGGCCGCGCCGAGCGCCGGTGTCGTCCGGCCTCAACCCTCGGGCGGCGGGTCGAGCTGCTCGATGCGCCGCACCTGCACGCGCACCGCGGCATCACTCCAGTCCTCCGGCAGGACGGCGCGCACGGCGCCCGCGACGCTCGCTGCGACCACTCGGGAGTCGTCGGCCTCGGTGACGCCGACGCTCACCGCGACGCGACGGGGCAGGAGCGTGACGTGCGCGAGGACGCTCGAGGGCGCAGCCCTGCCCGCCGCGGTCGGCACGGCGCGATAGGCGCGGGCCACGCCGGGGAGCGCGGCCACCGCCGCGTCCACGAGCTCTGCCACGCGCTGCGGGCTCTCAGGCATCCGGCACCCCCGCTTCGAAGACGTCGTCGATCACGACGTCGACCTGCTGCACCGGCGTCGGCGCGTGCGCCGCGAGCGCGGTGCGGATCCTCGAGCGCACGTCGTCCGCGCGCTCGCGCATGGGCGACCCGAAGCGAACGCCGATCGTGACGCGCACGTGCGGCTCCTGCTGCTCGTCGAAGCGCAGCTCGACGCTGCCGACGAGCACGCCGTCGACCTCGTCGCCCGCGCGCCGGACGAGCTCGCGGAGGGCGCCCTCGGTGACGGTCGTCTCCGTGCGATCGTCGATCGTCTCGAGCGGCAGGTCGCGACCCGCGCGCACCTCGTCGCGGACGACCGCGAGCACGCGATCGACCCAGCTGGACTCGACGACGCGCGATTCCTCGGCCGCGAGGGCACGGGTGAGCCGCGACATCCGCTCCATCGATGCGAGCATCGCCCTGCACTCGGGATCCTGCTCGATCGCGTCGATCGCTGGAGACCTGCCCGCGTCGAAGTAGTCGGACAGCTCTTCGAGCGTCCGGCCGGACTCTCCGATCGTGTCATCCATGGTCACCTCCACTCTTCCATCGCCGCGAGCACCGCGCCCCGAGCGCGAGCCAGGCGGCCGCGCACGGTCGCGACGCCGACGTCGAGCCGCTCGGCGATCTCGTCATAGGAGAGCTCGGCCATCTCGCGCAGCAGCCACACCTCTCGCTGGTCCTGCGGCAGCGCTGCCAGGACGTCGCCGAGCGCGCGCGTCGCTGCGCGGCCCTCTGCCACCGCCTCCGTCAGCGGCGCGAGCGAGGGGCGCTCCTCATCGGGCAGCGGCCGCACGTCGCGACGCGCGCGCGTGCGCAGCACATCCGTCGCCCGGCGCGCGACCGAGGTGGCGAGCCACGACCGGATGCGCGCGGGGTCGCGGAGCTCGTCGAGCTGCCGCCACCCGGCGATGAGCGCCTCCTGCACCACGTCGTCGGCATCGCTCGAGCCGCCGAGGTAGCGGGTCGCGAAGGCGACGAGGAAAGGCGAGTGCCGGCGGATGAGCACGCCGAAGGCCCGCTCGTCACCGTCCTTCGCGCGCTGCGCGAGGAGGGCGTCGGGCGCAGATTCCAGCTGCGTCGTCATCGTGCTCGGAGCGTATGCCTCGTCCGCCGTGAGCGCGCCGAGGCGCACGGCGCCGGGGCCGCGCAATCCGGAGGCGGTTCGATCTCGAATCGATGTGTGACGAAACCGGCACTGGTGCCGTCTCAGTTGCAGAGGGGCGCATCCGCCCCCACGAATCGGAGGACATCATGAGCAGCACCACTCCCGCCGCGAAGGTCAGCACGTCGGGCGACGGCACCGGCCTCGAGAGCACGGGGATCCACGGCACCACCGTGGTCGTCGACCCCGTGGTCGCGAAGATCGCCGGCATGGCGGCGCGCGAGGTGCCCGGCGTGCACGCGCTCGGCGGTGGCGCTGCGCGCGTGGTCGGCGCCGTGCGCGACGCGATCGGGCAGAGCGACCTCAGCCAGGGCGTGCGCGTCGAGGTGGGCGAGCACCAGGTGGCGGCCGACGTGACGATCGTCGTCGCCTACCCCGAGCAGCTCCACGTCGTCGCCGAGAACGTGCGGCAGGCGGTGGGCAACGCCATCGTCGAGCTCATCGGCATGGAGGTCGCCGAGGTCAACGTCACGGTCTCCGACGTGCACATCCCGGGTGACGACGAGGAGCCCGAGGGGCTGCGACTCGCATGAGCGCCATCGCCTTCGGAGCATTCGCCGGCATCGCGCTGGCCGCGCTCGCGCTCGCGTTCGGGCCGGGCGGCTTCTTCCTCGGCCTCGCGCTCGCCGTGCTCGGGGCCCTGATCGCCGCCATCGCGACCGGCGCGCTCGACCTGCGCGCCGCGGCCGCGGCCGCCAGGGGCAGGAGCGTCTGGTGACCGACGTGCCCGGGGCTGTCACCATCGCTCCCCGCGCGCTGCGCGCCACCGTGCGCGCGGCCGCTGCGGAGGCGTTCGGCGCCAGCGCGAGCGACGTCCGCGCCGAGGTGCTGGAGCGCGGTCGCTCTCTCGACATCCGCATCGCCACCCCCATCCGGCTCGGCCCCGAGACCGTGCAGGGCGCCGCCGAGCGATCGCGAGCGCGCCTGCTCGAGCGCGCCGGCGTGCTCACCGGGGCCAGGCTCGGCCGCTGCGAGGTCCGCATCACCCGATGCGCGCCGCCGGCTCGGCCTCGAGTCCGCTGACGACCGCAAGGCCCAGGAAGGACAGGACATGACTCCGCACACGGAGGGCAGCACGGCCACGCTCGACACGAGCGTGCGCGGCACGACGGAAGCGCGCGCCCTGCGCCGCCTCGCGCGCCGAGAGCTGCACCGCTCGCGCTCCCTGTCGGCGAGCGCGGCGCTCTGGATCACCGCTCTCGCCGTCGCGGCGACCGCTGCGCTGCTGCTGCTCGAGCGCACGGGGACCACGGTTCCCGGGCTCGCGCTGCCCGGCAGCGCCGAGATCGCGACGCTGGCTGGCGGCGCGGGCGCCGTCGGGCTGGCGATCGGCGCGGCAGCAGTGGTGCTCGGCGCCGCCCTGCTCGTCGCCGCGCTGACGCCGGCTCGTCGTCGCAGGCACGCCCTGCAGCGGCCCGGCATGGCGATGCTCGCCGATGACGCCCTGCTCGCGAGCGCCATCTCCCGCGCAGCATCCCGCGGCTCACGCCTGCCGCTCGACCGCGCTCGCACCTCGCTCGGCCGCGCCGCAGCGATGGTCGCCCTACACCCGCAGAGCGGCTTCTCGAGCGACGCCCCCGCGGCCGACGCTGCCGTGCGCTCGCTCATCGAGTCGCTGCGACCCACGCCTGGTCTGCGCGTGGTCGTCCGAGAGGAGCGCAGCGCATGAGCGGCTCCTCCCGCATCCTGAACCGGGTGCTGCTGGCCGTGCTGGGAATCGCCTGGCTCGCAGCGGGCTCGCTCGTGCTGCTGTGGCACCTGCAGCCGGAGGC
This sequence comes from Agrococcus sp. Marseille-P2731, assembly GCF_900117395.1. GTDB lineage: Bacteria > Actinomycetota > Actinomycetes > Actinomycetales > Microbacteriaceae > Agrococcus. Next base: position 858,180 of record NZ_FPEG01000003.1, read on the forward strand.
AGTGATCGCTGCCCTCGCCCCGCTCGCGGCACCCGCGGCGCAGCTCGACTGGCCGATCGTCGCCGCAATCGCCGGCGCGGCACTCATCCTCATCGCGGCGATCCACACCGCGACCAGGGGCCGCGGCCGCAGCGACGACGCGCTCGTCGCCGGATCGATCACGGTCGACAAGCACGCCGTGCGCGACGTCTTCCGCGCCGAGCTCGGCGAGCACCCCGACCTGCTCGACCTCGACGTGCAGCCCTGGCGGACACGTGGGCGCGAGGCGTGGCAGGTCACCCTGCGCGTGCGTCGCGGCGCTCGGCTCGACGAGCTCGCCGACCGGGCAGCGGCCGCCGCCGAGGGCACCCGCGCACGGCTGGGCGCTGCGGCGCCCATCCTCATCCACCTCAGCGGCGGGCTGCGCTCAGCCGTCGCTCACGCTCGACGGGCCGAATGACCCGTCGCCCTGCGACGCATCCGCACCGCAGGCAACGCGCGTCGAATCGCGCACCCATCGAAGGAGGCCCCCGTGGGCATGGACGACAAGATCCGCAACAAGGCTGAGGAGCTCGGCGGCAAGGCCAAGGAGGCCTTCGGCGACCTCACGAACAACGAGCGCCTCGAGGCCGAGGGCCAGGCCGACCAGGCCGGCGCCAAGGCCAAGCAGGCCGGCGAGCACGTGAAGGATGCGGCCAAGGACGCATTCGGCAAGTGAGCCACCGAGCGGCCCCCGTCGAGCTCCGGCGGGGGCCGCTCCGCTCGTTCGCCGCGAGCGGATGCGGCGCGCTCGAGCGCCAAGTGGGGTACGGGTAGGATGGTCCAGTGCTGATCTGCCTCACGGCGAGCCACAAGAACGCCGACTTCACCGCTCTCGAGACTCTGTCGACCGCAGACGCAGCCCAGCTCCCCACCGCGTTCGCCGCGCATCCCGCCGTGGACGGCGCCGTCGTGATCTCCACCTGCAACCGCTTCGAGGTCTACCTCGACGTGCAGACCGACAAGGATGCCGCGGAGGCCGCGGGCATCGCACAGACGGCGGCAGCGGATGCGCTGGGCTTCCACCACCCGGAGGCCCTGGAGCCGCTCACCGACGTGCGCGCCGCCGAGCACCTCTTCTCGGTCGCGGCGGGCCTCGAGTCGGTCGTCATCGGTGAGGGCGAGATCGCCGGGCAGGTGCGCCGAGCGCTCTCCTCCGCGCAGGAGGCCGGCACCACGAGCCCGCACCTCGAGCGCCTCTTCCAGCGGGCCTCCGAGACCCAGCGCGGCATCAAGAACCGCACCGGCATCGGCGAGGCGGGCCGCTCGATCGTGCGCCTCGCGCTCGACCTCGCGAGTGCCCGCGTCGACCTCGCCGACGCCCGCGTGCTGCTCGTCGGCACCGGCCGCTTCGCCGGCATCTCGCTCGCCGAGCTGCGCCGCCGCGGCGCCAAGAGCGTCGAGGTGTGGAGCCCCTCCGGCCGCGGCAACGGCTTCGCCCGCAGCCACGCGATCGGCCACGTCGACGGCCGCGACGCGGCCCTCGCCGCGGCGACCGCCGACGTCATCGTCACCTGCACGAGCGCCGACGGCTTCGTCGTCGACGCCGAGCTCCTGACCGCCGGGCGGCAGCAGCTCGCGGCGACCCACGCCTTCCCGGGCTCCGCTGCCCGCGACCACGACGCATCCGGCTGCCCCATGCGCCTCCTCACGGCGGGCGCCTCGATCGCAGACGCGCACCGCGCGACCACGACGGCCCCCCTCGGCTGCCCCGTGCACGCCGGCGGCGCGACCGCCGTCGCCGAGTGCCCGGTCGAGCACGGCCGCGCCGCCCAGCTCGTCATCGACATGGGCATGCCCCGCAACGTCGACCCCGACGTCGCCACGGTGCACGGGGTCGAGCTGCTCGACCTCGAGACCATCCGCCTGCACGCGCCCCTGGAGCACCTCACGGCCACCGAGGATGCCCGCGGCCTCGTCCGCAAGGCCGCGCGCCGCTTCGAGCGCGGCACCGCCGAGCGCCAGGTCGGGCCTGCGATCGCGGCGCTGCGCCAGCACGTCGAGGAGGCCATGGAGGCCGAGCTCGAGCGCATCGCGAAGCGCGGCAGCGAGGCAGAGCGCAAGGCTGCCGAGCAGGCGCTGCGCCACTTCGCCGGGGTGCTGCTGCACAAGCCCACCGTGCGCGCCCGCGAGCTCGCGGCCGAGGGCCGCCACGACGACTTCCTCTCGGCCATCGACGCGCTGTACGGCATCGACGACGTCGCCTAGGCGCGGTCTCGCCGCGTGACAGAGCCCTTCGAGTCCGGCGCAGAGCCGACCACCGGCGCCCACGGCATCCTGCCGCCCGCTGGCGCACAGCTGCCGGGCCAGAGCGCGGCAGCTGATGATGGCGCTGCGGGCGACGGGGCAGGCGTCGGCGAACCCCTGAAGCGCCGCCGCTTCGTCGACCTCGCCCCGCTGCGGGCCTCGCCGGTCTTCGCGCGCCTCTGGATCGGCAACGCCATCAGCGGCATCGGGGCGCAGATGACGATCGTGGCCGTCGGGCTGCAGATCTTCGACATGACGCAGAGCACCATGATGGTCGCGCTCGTCGGCGGCGTCGCCCTGCTGCCGATGGTGGTCGCGGGCCTCTGGGGCGGCATGCTCGCCGACGCGTTCGATCGGCGGCTGGTCCTCATCATCTCGAGCCTCACCGGCTGGGCGGCCGTGCTGGGGCTCGTCGCGCTCTCCACGTGGGACGCGATGCTCATCGACGCCGGCGAGCGCGCGGTGGTCTGGCCCTTCTACGTGCTCACGACGATCAACACCGTCGCGCACACCATCTCGGGTGCGACGCGCAGCGCCGTCACCCCGCGCATCCTGCCCGCGCACCTCATCTCCCGCGCCGCCGCGCTCAACGGCATCGCCATGGGCATCATGCTCACGGTCGGCCCGGCCGCGGCAGGGGTGCTCGTGGCGGGGGTCGGCCTGCCGATCACCTTCGCGATCGACGCGGTGCTGTTCACGGCCGGCTTCCTCGGCATCATCGGGCTGCCGAAGCTGCCGCCGCTCGGCGCGGTCGTCCGGCCGGGGCTCGCGTCGCTGCTCGACGGCGTCGCGTTCATGCGGCAGGCGCCCAACATCCGCATGTCGTTCATCGTCGACATCATCGCCATGACCTTCGGGCGGCCCTTCGCCCTGCTGCCGGCGGTCGGTGCCGTCGCGATCGGCGGCGGGCCCGTCACGGTCGGCGTGCTCACGGCGGCGGCCGCGGTCGGCACGCTGCTGGCGAGCGTCTTCTCGGGCCCGGTGGCGCACGTGCACCGCCACGGCCTCGCCGTGTCGCGGTCGATCATGCTCTACGGCGGCTTCGTCACGCTGCTGGGCGCGGTGATCCTGGCGATGGCGATCGGATGGGGCGGGCCGGTCGGGCCGGAGTGGCCGGACGTGTCCTGGGTCGCGCTGGGCGTCGCAGCGGTCGCGTTCGCGGGCATGGGCGCGAGCGACGAGATCAGCGCGATCTTCCGCTCGACGATGATGCTGACCGCAGCCCCCGACGACATGCGCGGTCGCACGCAGGGCCTGTTCATGGTGGTCGTCGCGGGCGGGCCCCGCATCGGCGATCTCTACGCCGGAGCCGCCGCGACGCTCATCGCGCTGTGGGCTCCGCCGCTGTTCGGCGGGCTCGTCATCGTCGTGCTGATCGCCGTCGTGACGCGCGCGCAACGCTCGTTCCTTGCGTACGACGCGCGCAATCCGACGCCCTGAACCGCAGCCGCGCAGACTCGCGATTCTCTGCCTCCGAGCCTGAGGAAACTGAAAGATAAGACTTGCTCACTCTTGGGCAGTCCGCGCAGGTGCGCGACTAGCGTTTGGTGCGCCGCCCGCAAAAGATCGGAAAAGTCATGTCTCCAGAGCGCCTGAGAAGCGCCGTGCGACAGCCGCTTCTCTCCACCGAGAACCTCGCCCTCGCCGCCCCGACCCAGGTGTGGTCGGCGCAGGACGGCTCCATGACCGCGCCCTCCCACGGCGTCTTCCACGGCGACTGGCGCTACGTCTCCGGCATCGAGCTGCGCGTCGACGGCCTGCTCGTCGAGCCGCTCGCAGCCGCTGACGAGGACGGCGGCACCGTCTTCCGCGCGCTCGCGCTCGATCCCTCCACCCGGCGCGCGCGCACCCGCGTCACCGTCGAGCAGCTGCGTCATGCGCACTCCGGCGGGATGGTGGAGCGAGCGACCATCATCAACGGCGGCGACGACCCGATCGACGTGCTCGTCGAGCTCGCCTGCCGCATCGAGCTCGCGCCCACCGCCTCGGTCGAGGCCGGCGCGCCCGACGCCGCCGACATCACGCTCGACCTCTTCGACGACGAGGCGATCGCCACCGACGGCGTCCGCTCGGTGAGCGTGCGCAGCGACGGCGGCAGCGTGCGCCTCGAGGGTCACCGCGTCGTGGTCTCGCAGCGGGCGCGCATCGCACCGGAGGACTGGCTGGGCATCACGCTCGAGCTCGAGATCGACGATCCCTCGCTCGCGTTCCACGGTGCCACCGGCACGCATCTCGACGAGCCGCTGCCGACGGGCAGGGTCGCGCTCGACCGCTGGGCCGAGCGCGCCACGATCGACCTCGAGCACCTGCTGCTCGACGCGGGGCACGGCCCGTTCCCCGCAGCGAGCGCCCCCTGGCACATGACGCTGGTCGCGCGCGACGCGCTCATCGCGAGCCGCCTGCTGCTGCCGCTGGGCACCGAGGTCGCCGAGGGCACGCTGCGCACCCTCGCCGCCAGGCAGGGCGTGCAGCTCGACGCGTCCACCCGCGAGGAGCCGGGCCGCATCCTGCACGAGATCCGTCAGGGCGCCACCGAGGCGCCCCGACCCGGTGTCGAGCCTCCGCCCGTCTTCGCCGGCTCCGTCGACGCGACGCCGCTCTGGGTCGCACTGCTGCACGACGCCTGGCGCGCCGGCCTGCCGCTCGAGGTCGTGCGCGAGCTGCGCACGGCGCTGCACGCGGCGCTCGGCTGGATGCGATCGCACACGCGCGACGGACTGCTCATCAGCCCGGACGAGCAGTGCCTCGGCGTGACCGGCAAGGACGCGCACGACGACGACTGCCAGCGCCTCGACGGCAGCCGCAGCGGCATCGCCATGGCGCAGGTGCAGGGCCTCGCGTGCCGCGCGGCGGTCGGCGCGGCCGACCTGCTCGACGCGCTCGGCGACGACGGGGAGCCCTGGCGCGCATGGGCAGAGGAGATGCGCGAGCGGTTCCGCGCGTCGTACTGGGTCACGGTGGCAGAGGATCGCTTCCCCGCCATGGCGCTCGACGCCGACGGTATCCCGGTGCCGACGCTCGTGAGCGACATCGGCCACCTCATCGGCACCACGCTGCTCGACGCGGCAGAGGAAGCCGAGGTCGCGCAGCTGCTGCTCGACGAGCGGCTCTCCTCGGGCTTCGGCCTGCGCACCATGGCGACCGATGCCGAGCAGTACTGGCCGCTCGCGCACCACTGCGGCTCGGTCTGGCCGCACGACACCGCGATCGCCATCGAGGGGCTGCTGCGAGCAGGGCTCGTCGATGTGGCGGCGCAGCTCGCGGCCCAGCTCGAGCGCGCGGCGGATGCGTTCGACGGCCGGGTGCCGGAGGTCTACGCGGGCTACGGCACCGACGAGACCGAGATCCCGATCCCGCTCCCGGGTGCGCGTGCGCCGCAGGCGTGGGCCGCGGCATCCGTCGTGCCCGTGCTGCGCGCCGTGATCGAGGCGGAGGCCGCGCGGGCGCCGATGGCCGAGCGCCACCTGGCGGCGGTCGCGACGCTGAGCAGGCGCGGCAACGGGATGGACTCCGACACGGATGGCGCTGGCTCGGAGTCGGCGTCGAGCGGGCCCGAGCCCATCGAGATCAACGCGGGCGCGCGCGGCTCGGCGACGTCGCGGCAGCATCCGCACCTGCACCTCGTGCCGCCGCTGCCGCTGCCGCAGGGCTGAGGGGCCGCGAGGCGCATCCTCCGCTGCGTGCTGACGCTGACCTTGGCGCAGGCAGATCGGTGGGGCTGCCGCCCGTTCGCACCCGTCGGGTCGTGTCAGTGGTCGATGCGACACTTCGCCCATGACGAGGGATGCGGTGCGGCAGCAAGGGCCGGAGGGCGCGGTCGGTGCGGCGAGCTTGGGTGCCGCGCCTGCTGTCGCGCGGGTTGCCTCGCCGCCGGCGCCGACGCTGCCGCCGCACCGGGTGCCGGTGCCGTTCGCGCCTGACTTCTTCGACGGCCCGACGTGGCTGCGCGGCGGGCCGCACCCGCTCGACGCGGCTGCGGCCGTGCCGTCTGGCGAGCGTGCGGTCGCGGCTGAGGCTGAACCGATCCCTCCCGCCCCGGTGACGGGTCGTGATGTGGCCGAATCGGCGATGCGTGCCGTGGTCGAGATCGATGTGGCGATCGCGAGCCTGGAGGCGATGCGGGTGCGGTTCCTCGCCGGCATCGGGCACGTCGCGGTCGAGGATGCGCTCGAGGAGCGCCTCGACCCGGGCGTCGGCGTGCGCGAGGTCGCCTGCGAGCTGGCGCTGATGGAGCGCCGCAGCGACCGCACCCTCGAGGCGAACATCAGTCACGCGATGGAACAGGTCGCCGCATGGCCGGCGACGGTGCACGCGTGGGGCGAGGCGCGCATCCACCGCGGACACGTCGGCGTGATCACCGAGATCGGCGGAGCCATCCAAGACCCCGAAGGCCGGGCCGCGTTCGAGGAGGCGCTGCTACCGCACGCCGAGCAGACCACGCCCGGCCGCCTGCGAGCCATCGCGCGCCGCGAGCTCGAGCGGCACCTGGAGCAGCCGCTCGCGGCCCGGCATCGGTCGGCCAGGGATCGTCGGGGTGTGTTCCAGAAGGAGCTCGACGACGGCATGTCGCGGCTCGAGCTGATCGCCCCGACCGTGCTCGTGGCCGCGACTCACGATCGGCTGACGCAGATGGCCAAGGCCACCCTCCGCGCCGCCGACGCCAGCGGAGAGGGCAAGGACCCGCGCACCTTCGACCAGCTCCGCGCAGATCTGATGTGCGATCTGCTGCTCACCGGCGACCCCGCCGGCGCCACAATCGACGCCATCCGAGCAGACGTCACGATCGTCATGCCCGCCGACGTCCTCGTCGGTGTCGACGACGGCGACACCGACCGAGACCGCACCGCCGGCGACACCGACGGCACTGCCGACGACGCTGTGAGTGACGCCGCTGTGAGTGACGCGGCGCAGCGCCCCAGTGTTGGTGGCGAAGTGTCCAGCCGGGCGCGTTCCGCCGACGTCGGCCGCGATCAGCGGACCCGCAGACGAACGGCCGCGGTCGCGCGGCTCTCCACCGGCGCCCCCGTCGACCCCGAGACCGCTAGGCGGCTCGCCGAGCGCGCGACCGCCTGGACGCGCCTGTTCACCGACCCCCTCACCGGCCACGTCACCGCCGTCGACACCTACGTGCCCTCCAAGCGGCTCAAGCAGCTCCTCCGAGCCAGAGACCAGCACTGCAGATGGCCCGGCTGCGGCCAACGCGCACACCGCAGCGACCTCGACCACACCATCCCCTGGACCGACGGCGGCACCACCGACACCGGCAACCTCGCCCACCTCTGCAGACGACACCACACCCTCAAAGGCGCACAGCTCTCCGGCGCCAGACGCTGGAAGGTCCACCAGCGCTCACCAGGCGTCCTCGCCTTCACCTCACCCATGGGGGAGACGTATGTGGACGAGCCGCCAGAGGTGAGGCCGGTGTTCCGCGAGCGCGAGCCTGAGCGTGAACCCGAGCCGCAGGTGTGGGGCACCGAGGTCAGCGAAACCGCGCGGCCGCTGCCCTTCTGAGGTCTCGCGGGTCGACGGCAGCCCTGGCTGGGCCTCGTGACGCGAGCGCCTGTGGTGCGCGGTCCGCCTCCTGCGGTCGTCGAAGCGCCACCAGCAGGCGCGCACTCCGCATCCTGTGGTGGTCGAAGCACCACCAGCGGGCGCCCGCTCCGGCTCCTTCGCTCATCGAAGGGCGACCGACGCCGAGCTCGCCGGCTAGCCCTTCTCCGCACCCTCCGTCGTCGACATGATGCGCCGCTGGAAGATGAAGAACACCACCGCGACCGGGATCGTCATGAGCACCGCCGCGGCGAGCTTCAGCGGGAACTGCGTCCCAGAGCCCAGCTGCCCAGAGACGAGCGAGCCGACCCCGGTGGTGAGCGTGTGCAGCTCCGGGCTCTGCCGCGAGATCACGAAGTGCGCGAACTCGTTCCAGGAGCCCTGGAACGACAGGATCGTCAGCGTGATGAGCGCGGGCGTCGCCATCGGCAGCGTCACCGACCAGAAGGTGCGGAAGACACCGGCGCCGTCGATGCGCGCCGCCTCCTCGATCGACGCGGGGATGGAGTCGAAGAACTGCTTCATGATGAAGATGCCGGCGGCATCCGCGAGCAGCGGGATGATCATGCCCGCATAGCTGTCGTAGAGCCCGAGTTCCTTGATGACGAGGAACCGCGGGATCATCAGCACCACGCTCGGCACCGCGAGCACGGCGATGAACAGCGCGAAGATCGCGCTCCTGCCGCGGAATCGCAGCCGAGACAGCGCGTAGGCCGCCAGCGAGTCGAAGAACACCCGGAACACCGTCACGACGACCGTGATGAACACCGAGTTCGCCGCCCACAGCGGCAGGTCGGTGCCCGTGACCAGCCGCTCGTAGGCGGCGAAGGTGAACGTCTCGGGGATGAGCCGCATCGGGTCGCCGTTCGCCTCGGCATCGGTCTTGAACGAGCTGCTGATGGCGATGACGAAGGGGTAGATGTAGAGCATCGCCAGGACGACGAGGATCACGTAGCCCGCGATCAGGCCACCGCTGATGCGCTCCCTCATGTGAGCCCACCTCCCGTCGTGCTCTGCGGACCGGCCTGCAGGCGCACGGCGCCCTCCGCCATCAGCCCCGCCTCGCGGTCATCGCCCTTCCCCCTGCGACGCCGCTCGCGCTTCGTGCCCATGCCGCTCGCATCCCGCTCGCCCAGCACCCAGCGCTGGATGAGCGTCATCGCGATGATGATGAGGAACAGCACGAACGCGATCGCGGCCGCGATGCCCGGCTCGTTGTTCTCGAACGCCTGGTTGAAGGCCAGGTACGCCGGGCTCGTCAGCGTGGGCGCCGCGGGCGTGCCCCGCGTGAGGTAGACCTGGTCGAAGACCTGCCAGGTGCCGATGAGCCCGAGCGTGAGCACCGTGAACAGCGTCGGCTTGAGCATCGGCACGGTGACCGAGAAGAAGGTGCGGATGGGTCCGGCACCGTCCATCACCGCCGCCTCCCCGACCTCGGCGCCGATGTTCTGCAGCCCGGCCAGGAAGAGCAGCATGAAGGTGCCGGAGGTCGTGAAGATCGCCATGATGATCAGCACGCACTGGGCGACCGATGGTCCGGCGACCCACTCCCAGGCGGAGACGCCGAGGAAGCCCGGCGCCTCCCAGCCGGCGGGCGGCCCGTCGACGCCGGCGAGCCCGAGCAGCATCTGCAGCACGCCGCGCGGGTCGGCGAACCAGTTCGGCCCGTTGATGCTCAGCCACGCGAGCACCCGGTTCACGACGCCCGTCGCGCCGAAGAGGAACAGGAACACTCCCGTGATCGCGATCGACGAGGTGACCGAGGGGAAGTAGAACGCGGTCCGGAAGAAGCTCTTCGCCCGCAGCATGCGGCGGTTGACCTGCACTGCGAGGAAGAGGGCGAGCGCGGTCTGCAGCGGCACGACGAGCAGCACGTAGAAGACGTTGTTGCGGATCGAGCGGCCGAAGAGCTCGCGAGTGAGGGAGTCGTCGGTGGTGATCGCGGCGTAGTTCTCGAGCCCGACCACGTCGACGCTGTCGTTGAACAGCGGCGAGTTGCGGCCGTTCCAGTCGGTGAACGAGACCCAGAGCGCGAGGGCGATCGGCGCGATCAGGAAGACGCCGATGATGAGGATCGCCGGCAGCGTGAAGAGCCAGCCGGCGACGGCCTCGCCGCTGCGCTTGGTCTGGCGCCGCGCGCTCCGGCGCCGCGCATGCGGCGCCGGAGCGGCGGTGGTGGTGCTCATGTCGGTCGCGCCCGGCTGCGTCAGCCCTGCGAGGCCTCGAGCGCAGCCTCGAGCTGCGTCTGCACCTGGTCGAGCACGGCCTGCGCGTCACCGCCCTGCAGGGTCGTGATGGCGTTGTTGAACTCGCCCACCACATCCGCTGCGCCCGAGAAGGCGACCGGGCTGACCGCGTAGTCGGCGCCCGCGACGAAGGCCTCGTTCTCGGGGTAGGTCTCGGCGTAGGTCGCCGCGGCCGACTCGGTCGAGGGGATCACACCGAAGGCCTCGGCGAACTCGAGCTGCTGCTCGTCGCTCGTGAGGAAGGCGACGAGCTCCTGCGCGCTCTCGACGGTGTCCTGCCCCTCGGGGATGCCCCAGCAGTTCGAGAACGTGAACGTGCCCTGCCCCGCGGGGCCGGCCGGCAGCTCGACGACCTGGAACTCGACGTCCGGGAAGTCGTTCTCGAGCGCGCCGCGGATCCACGGGCCCTCGATCACCATCGCCGCCGAGCCGTTGCCGAACGCCTCGCCGCCCCAGCCCGCACCGAGGTCGGCCGGCCACTGCAGCGCGCCCGCCTCGAGCAGGCCCTGCACGTACTCGAGCGCCTCGAGGTTCTCCGGCGAGCTCGCCGTCACCGTCTCGCCATCCATGAGGCCGCCGCCGGCCTGCTCCATGAACACGCCGAGGCGCGCGTACTCCGCACCCATCGAGAGGCCGACGGTGTCGCCGCTCGTGAGCGTCTCGGCCGCCGACTGGAGCGACGCCCAGTCGGTCGGGATGTCTGCCTCCGTGAGTCCAGCATCCGCCCACAGCTGAGTGTTGATGACGAGGCCGAGCGTCGAGAAGTCCTTCGGGGCGCACACGAACTCGCCGTCGTAGGAGAAGGCGTCGACGAGCGCGGGGTAGAACGCGTCGGCGTTCTCGAGGTTCGCGGCGTAGGGCTCCAGGAAGTCGTCGCTCGCGTAGGTCTGGAACTGATCCCAGCCCATGTAGAAGACGTCGGGCGCCGTGTCACCCGCGAAGCCCTGCGCGAGCTCCTGGTTCAGGTCGGATGCGGCGATCACCTCGACGTCGACGCCGGACTCGGTGCTCCACGCGTCGGCAGCCGCCTGCACGGCGGCCGTCTCTGCGTCACCGGAGGAGCCGATGAGCATCGTCAGGGGGTCGCCCGAGGCTGCGGGCTCGCCCGCCTCGCCCGAGGTGTCGGGGGCGCCGCCGCCCGAGCAGGAGGCCAGGGCGAGAGCGAGCGCACCGACGAGGGCGACGCTGCCCAGCTTGCTGAGTCGCATGGGGATTCCTTTCAGGATGGGGTCGAGCCCCGGTCGGCGGCGGGGGCGATCCCCCACCGTGCGTCGTCGCGCCGCACCAGCTGCGGTGTGACGAGGGTCGTGGTGACGCCGGCCTCGGGGTCGAGCGCCAGCAGCGCTGCCGCCGCGACCTCGCCGAGGCTCTGGTCGACGCTCGGGAAGCCGAGGCCGGCCGCGAGCGAGGTGTTGTCGAAGCCGATGACCGGCACGCGGGCGGCGGTCTGCGCGAGGGCGCCGATGGCACCGGTCGCGAGCGAGTCGGAGGCGCACACCAGGGCGTCGACGCCCTGCTCGAGCAGCGGGGCCACGGCGGCGAGCGCCTCGGCGACGCCGTCCTCGCTGCGCACCGTGAGCGCGTCGAGGTCGCGCCCGTCGACGCCGAGCCGCTCGCGCATCGCACTCGCCCAGCCCAGTCGGCGGTCGTCGCCGGAGCCGCTGCCCTCGGGCCAGCCCAGGAACCCGATGCGGCGGTGACCGGCGTCGAGCAGCACCTCGGTGGCCTCTCGCGTGCCCGCCGCGCCGTCGACGTCCACCCACGAGTGCTGGGGCGAGGGGCCCCACGGGCGGCCGAAGGTGACGAAGGGCAGCCCCGCATCCAGGAGCGCCGGCACGCGCGCGTCGCCCATGTGCGTCGAGGTGAGCATGAAGCGATCGGCGACCCGTCCGCTCGCGAGGCCGCGGATCTTCTCGACCTCCTCCTCGTCGGAGGTGGCGGTGAAGAGCACGACGTGCTGGCCCTGCAGATCCGCCTTCGCGGTCAGCTCGTGCAGGAATCGGTCGAGCAGCGACGAGGCGATGTTGTCGGCGAGCGGCTCGATGCGCAGCCCGATGGTCGACACGGTGCGCTGCCGCAGCCGCCTCGCCTGCATGTTGGGCGAGTAGCCGAGCACCTCGACGGCGGCGAGCACGCGTGCGAGGGTGTCGGCCTTCAGCAGCGCCGGATTGTTGAGCGCGTTCGAGACGGTCTGCACCGAGACGCCGGCGTGGGCGGCGACGTCGACGAGCGTCGTAGCCATCGTCACCCCTTCGTGCCGGCACTTCGCAGCGTGGCTGCGCTTCACTCTTGGATCGTTCCAATCGTGACGGTAGCGTATCCCCCGTCGGATGTGAAGCACGAGCGGAAGAGGCGATCGATGCACCCCGAGCCCCCGCACCAGGAGCACGGCAGGCAGCCGCTGCTGCACGATGCCCTCGTCGTGCTCGAAGCCCCGACCCAGGCGTGGTCGGATGTGTCGGGCGAGATGGGCGGGGAACCGATCGACGGCGTGTTCCACGGCGACTGGCGCTACGTCAGCGGCCTCCGGCTCACGATCGCGGGCGAGACCGTCGAGGCGACGGGCACGGCGGCCACCGCGAGCGCCGCGAGCTTCCACGGCGTCACGCGCTCGATCGACGACGCGACGCCCGACCCCCGGGTGCTCGTCGAGCGCCGCCGCGAGGTCTCGGCCGGCCGCCTGGTGGAGCGCGTGCTCGTGCGCAACGGCCTCGACGCATCCGTCGTCGCCCCGGTGCGCCTGTCGCTCGACGCCTCGTTCGCCGAGCTCTCGAGCGTCAAGGCCGGACTGCCGGCGCCCGTGGCGCTCTCGTGGCGCGAGACCGCCCGCGGGCTGGCCGCGGATGATGGCACGCGATCGCTCGAGGTGTCTGCGCCCGGCGCGGCCGCGATCGAGCGCGACGGCGACTCGGTGCACGCCGAGTGGCGCCTCGAGGTGCCGCCGGGGCAGACGCTCGGGGTGCTGCTCGAGCTCGCGGTCGCCGACCCGACCGCGGTCGTCGGGCCCGCCTCCCGCCGCAGCCTCGGCGCTCTCTCGCCGAGCGGTGACGCCGCGCTCGACCGCTGGGCCGCGCGCGCGGTCGGCGACCTCGAGGCCCTGCTGCTCGACACCGGGCAGGGGCCCTTCGCCGCGGCCGGCGCGCCCTGGTTCATGACGCTCTTCGGCCGCGACACGCTCATCACCGCGCGGCTGCTGCTGCCGCTGTCGCTCGACGTGGCGGTCGGCACCCTGCGCACGCTCGCCGCCCGCCAGGGCGTGTCGATCGATCCGGCGACCGCCGAGCAGCCGGGCAAGATCCTGCACGAGATCCGCCAGGCCACGTTCACGATGCCGGGCGAGGGCATCGTGCTGCCGCCCGTCTACTACGGCACGATCGACGCGACGCCGCTCTGGGTCATCCTGCTGCACGAGGCGTGGCGGGCGGGCCTGCCGCTGGCCGCGGTGCGCGAGCTGCAGCCGGCGCTGGAGGCGGCGCTGGCCTGGATGCGCGACCACGGCAGCCCCGGCGACTCCGGGTTCCTGCAGTACATCGACGAGACCGGCACGGGCCTCGCCAACCAGGGCTGGAAGGACTCGGGCGACTCCATCCGCTTCCGCGACGGCTCGATCGCCGAGGGGCCGATCGCGCTGTGCGAGGTGCAGGCGCAGGCGTGCCAGGCCGCCGCCGCGGGGGCCGAGCTGCTCGAGGCGCTCGGCGGCGACGGCGACGAGTGGCGCGCGTGGGCCGAGGCGATGCGCGCTCGCTTCCGCGCCACCTTCTGGGTCGAGCGCGGCGGGGAGCACTACCCGGCGATCGCCCTCGACGGCACCGGCACCCCGGTCGACGCCAAGTCCTCCAACATGGGCCAGCTGCTGGGCACGACGCTGCTGAGCCCCGCGGAGGAGGCGCACGTCGCCCGCCTGCTCGTCGACGAGCGCTTCGCCTCCGGCTGGGGCCTGCGCACGATGGCGAGCGACGAGGGCGGCTACTGGCCGCTGTCGTACCACTGCGGCTCGGTGTGGCCGCACGACACGGGCGTCGTCATCGAGGGGATGCTGCGAGCGGGTCTCGACGACGAGGCGCGGGTGCTCTCCGCGCAGCTCGTGCGAGCCGCCGACGCCTTCGGCGGTCGCCTGCCGGAGCTCTTTGCGGGCTTCGCAGCCGCCGAGGCCTCCACGCCCGTCGCCTACCCCGCATCCTGCCGGCCGCAGGCCTGGAGCGCGGCAGCGGTCGTGCCCGTGCACCGCGCCCTCGCGAAGGCGTAAGAACCCGCCACCCACCCACTAGATTGATGCCGTGCTCGGCATGCTCGCCACCATCGGACGCGTCCTCGTCCAGCACTGGCCCGCGCTCCTCGCCTGGCACCTGGGCGGTGTGCTGAGCCGCTACGTGCTCATCGAGATCGCCGGCTGGGTGGGCGCCTTCAGCGCGGTCGCCGGCTTCCTGATCCTGCCGCTCGCCGTGCTCGCGCGCCTCGCGTCGTTCGTCGGCATGTTCCTCGTGGTGCGCAGCAGCCTGCGCGAGCTGAGCGCCATCGCTCCCCCGCCCACCACGCCCGAGGCGCGCCGCAAGACCTTCGTCGCCTCCCTGCTCGGCGGCGTCCTGCCGTTCTTCGCCGTCTACATGGCCACCGGCAACGTGCAGGAGGACGCCGACGCCTACGCCACCCGCGCCCTCGAGGTGCAGTCGTCCCTGAGCTGGGGCGCGTTCGTCACCGGCGAGGAGTTCGACAGCACCGGCACGGTCAACGAGGTGCTGCTCAGCCCAGCGGTGCTCATCGCGCTCGGCATCGCGTTCGCGGGCCGGCTCGCGTGGGGCCGCTGGGAGCAGCGCCTCCCCCGCTGGGTCTCGGTCATCGCCGTCTACCTCGAGGGCGTGTGGGTCTTCCTGTTCGTGCTCCTCATCGGCGAGTACCTGCCGCTCGTCACCGCCTGGGTCGACGACCGCCAGGCGATGGCCTGGGTGGCGGATGCGCGAGGCTGGCTCGCCGCCTCCGTCGCGCCGATCGCGTGGCTCTGGGATGGCATCGACTGGGCGCTCGGCCACCTCGGCTCGGCGCTCGGCCAGCCGCTGGCGTGGCTGACGATCGGCGGCGTGATGTACGGCCAGGCCGTGCGCGCGCAGGCGCCCCCCATCCCCGCGCAGCTCGGCGACCCCCGCCTCGCGCCCGTCCACGAGCGCATCGAGCAGGCCCGCCGCCGCTACGGCGCGCTGCCCACGTGGGCGCAGTCGCAGGCGAAGCAGGCGTGGGGCTCGGTCAGCGGTCGCTTCATGCCCATCTGGCGCGCGATCCTGCTCATGCTCCGGGGCGGGCCCCTGCTGTTCGGCACCGCGGTGCTGCTCTACGCAGTCGTCGAGTGGCTCGAGGGCGGCCTGATGCTGCTCACGACCCGCATCGTCGGGCCGCAGGGCTTCAACGAGTTCTGGATGGTGTGGGACTCGCTGCTCTTCCTGCCCACGGCGATGCTCGTCGAGACCCTGCGGATCGCGCTCATCGCGGGCGCGTACGACGCGATGATCGGCCGCCTCCGCCGCCACGAGGCGGGGGCCGCACCCGCCGGTGCCGCGACGACGACGACGGATGCGTCGGCGCGCGAGGCCATCGCCGGTCCGGCAGCGCCGCAGGCAGCGCGGCCGACCGCGGCTCAGGGCAGCTCGACGACGAACGTCGGCAGCACCGGCTCGGAGCCGAGGATCGCGACCTCGAGCTCGAACGGCCCGGCGTCCTCCGGCACGAGGTAGAGCAGGTTGAGGAACACGGGCTCGGTCGCCTCGTAGCAGGAGACCTCGCCCTCCCACCCGAGCGGCCCCCAGCTGCCCTCCCAGCTGCGGCCCGTCCCTCGCTCGACCAGCAGCGGGCGGGCGCACGAGAGCGGCTCGTCGCCGGGGACGACGGTGACCTGCGCCGCGAGGGCTCGCGCGCCGGGCGGCACGTCCACGTCGAGCTCCGCCGGAACCTCGACGATGCTCGCGGGGCCGATGTCGACGCCGTCGAGCTCGATCGAAGCGCCAGCTGCCACGGGGAGGTGCTGCCAGTGGCGGAACTCGTAGTACGTGCGCCACTCCTGCCACGCGATCGCGCCGCCCGTCACCGGCACGAGCACCGCGAGCGCGATGAGCGCGATCGCGTTCCGGCGCCACCAGCTGCGCCTCACTGCGCCCATCCCGTCTCCCGGAGCTCGATCGAGGGCTCGCGCTCGATCGCGGCGAGGTCGATGCGCAGCTCGACGATCGTGTCGACGCGCGTCTCGAGCGATCGCCCCAGCCGCAGCGTCGCCTCTCCCGTGAGCGCCCCCTCCGGCAGCTCGAACGCGAGCGAGCCCGACTGCGGGATGCCGAGTCGCAGCGAGGCCGAGCGGAGCGACTCCGGCCGCTCGCTCGCCGAGATCACGCGGTCGCCGAGATCGAGCTCAGCGAGCGAGAGCAGGCTCGCCACCTCGGTCTGCATGGCCTCCACGTCCAGGTCGACCACGACCCACGTGCCTCCCGCCTGCCATCCGCTCGCGTCGCTCAGCTGCTCGGTCGCTCGCACCTCGCGCACCGTGGCGGCGAACAGCCGCGCCTCGGCCCGCTCGCCGACCGCCGCCTCGACGACGAACGGCTGCGCGGTCTCGGTGTCGCCCAGGGTCAGCGTGCCGATCAGCGCCGCGAGCGCGATCATCCCGAGCCCGACGACCCACGACACGACGCGCCTCACGGGGCCTCCTCGCCGTCTGCCTCGGCGTCGGCGCCGGCCCCGACGTCCTCGACCTCGAGCACGACGGTCGCCGCGAGCTCCTGGTCGCTCCAGTACTCGCCGTAGAGCGTGCTCGAACCCACGTACAGCTGGTGGTCGAAGAGCGAGACCCGCACCTCGTCGCCGTCGGCGAACAGATCCTCCGGCACGATCCAGGTGAGGACGAGCTCGGCGGGCACGCCCGGCTGCACCTTGGGCGAGAGCGTCGCGTCGTCCAGGCGCGCGGCGGCCGTCATGCTCGCATCCGGCATCGCCTCGAGGCGGACCGCCTGCACGAAGGTGCTGGCGTCCGTGCCCATCGAGCGGTCCCAGGTCCCCTCCACGGTGCCGACGAGGGCGAGCACCCGCTCGCCGGCCGCCGGGTCAGCGGTGGCGCCGGCCTCGTCGAAGGTGTCGATCAGCACCGCGCGCTCGAGCGTGAACGACGCGAAGGGGCCGATGTGCGTCTCCCCCGCCGCGAGATCCGCGGGCAGCGTCGACGCGGCCGTCTCGAGCCCGCCGAAGGCGGCGGTCGCGGCGAGGAACACGCCGGCGACCGCGGTCGTCAGCCACCGCATCGGCACCTTCTCGGCCGCCTTGCTCAGCAGGCCGCCGGCGCGCCCGCTGCCCCGCTTCGCGGCGACCGCGGCGGGAGGCGCCTTCGAGACGTCCGCGGCCCTCGCCCCGGGCGCAGGCTTGGCAGCCCCGGGTGCTGGCTTGGCAGCCCCGGGCGCAGGCGCCTTCGAAGACGCGGCGCTGGCCTTGCCCGGCTGGTCGTCCACAGCACGAGCATAGGGCCGGGACTCGCGTCCCGGCCCCATGCCGTGCCCTGCAGCGATCCGCTCGGATCAGCCCTTCGCGGAGCCCGCCAGGAGCCCTCGGACGAAGAACCGCTGCAGACCGAAGAACACCGCCAGCGGCACGATCAGCGAGACGAAGGCACCGGCCGTGAGCCGCTCCCAGTTCTCGCCTCGCGAACCCGCGAGCTCGGCCAATCGTTGGGTGAGTGGCGCGGTGTCTGGTGTGCCGGAGGAGAACACCAGCGCGACGAGCAGGTCGTTCCACACCCACAGGAACTGGAAGATGCCGAACGACGCGATGGCCGGCATCGCCAGGGGCAGGATGATGCGGAAGAAGATCTGCCCATGACCGGCGCCGTCGACGCGGGCCGCCTCGATCACCTCGCCGGGGATCTCCGAGATGAAGTTGTGCAGCAGGAAGATCGCCAGCGGCAGGCCGAAGATCGTGTGCGCGATCCAGACCGGCAGGAACTGCTTCTCGCTCACGAACGGCATGATCTCGTGCAGCCCGTTCTGGAACGGCTGCAGGAAGGTCACGAACAGCTGCAGCAGCGGGATGAGCGCCATCTGCAGCGGCACGATCTGCAGCGCGAACACGATCACGAACAGCGTCGACGAGCCCTTGAACTTCACCCACGCGAACGCATATGCCGCGAGCGACGCGAGCACGAGCGGGATGAGCGTGCCGGGGATCGAGATCAGCAGCGAGTTCATGAAGTACTCGCCGAGCTGCGGCGACGAGGACGACGAGGAGAAGAGCACCTCGCCGTAGTTGTCGAGCGTCAGCTGCGGGTCGGTGAAGAACGTCCACCAGCCCGTCGTGCCGATCTGATCCGCTGGGCGGAAGGACGACAGGAACAGGCCGAAGGTCGGCACCGTCCAGAGCAGGGCGATCACGATCGCCGCGAGCGTCGCCCACGGGCTCGTCAGCCGCTGCTTCACCCGATCGGCGCGCGTGCGCTCGGGCTTGCCGCCGAGCGCCGCCTCCGCGCTGGCCGTGGTGATCGCGGGGTCTGGGGTCACTGCGGCGCTGGTCATCGGATCGCCTTCTGCTGGTTCATGACACGGATGTTGTAGATGACGATCGGCAGCACCATGATGAACAGCACGAGCGCCAGGGCCGCGCCTCTGCCGGGTTCACCGGAGCGGAAGGCCTGCGTGTACATCTCGTTCGCGACCACCGAGGTCTCGAAGTTGCCAGCGGTCATGGTGCGGACGATGTCGAAGACCTTGAGGGTCGCGATCGAGATCGTCGTGACGACCACGACGAGCGACGAGCGGATGCCCGGCACCACCACGTTGCGGAAGCGCTGCCACGGGTTGGCGCCGTCGAGCTGCGCCGCCTCGAGCTGCTCGGTCGCGACGCCCTTGATCGCCGCCGACAGCACGACCATGGCGAAGCCGGTCTGGATCCAGATCATCACGAGGATCAGCGCGAGCGTGTTCCAGGGGCTGTTCTGCAGGATCTGCTGCGGCTCGCCGCCGAACATGACGATGAGCTGGTTGATGAGACCGATCTGGTCCTGCTCCGGCCCGCGGTAGGCGTACATGAACTTCCAGATGATGCCGGCGCCGACGAACGAGATCGCCATCGGCATGAAGACCAGCATCTTGTAGACCTTCTCGCCCCTGCTCTTGTCGATGAAGACCGCGTAGGCGAGGCCGACGATCGTCGAGATGAGCGGCACGAGCACGACCCACACGACCGTGTTCCCGAGCGTGACCAGGGCCTCCGGCTGCGTGAACATCCAGACGAAGTTGTCGACGCCGTTGAAGGTGCCGGTCTTGTCGGTGAAGGCCAGCAGCGCCGTGCGGATCGCCGGGTACACGAGCCCGGCGGTGAGCAGCAGCGCGGCGGGCATGAGGAACACGAGCATCGGCTTCGAGTCCTCGTCCTTGTCGGCCACGTAGCCGAGCACGCCGACGACGCTGAGGGCCGCGGCGAACGCCCACGGCCAGACACCGATGGCCTCTTCGCCGCCGGCCTCCATCAGGGTCGCGATCGCGACGACCGCGACTGCGGCGACGAGCCACACGATGAGGCGCAGACCACGGCGGATGCGCGTGGGCGCGAAGGCGACACCGGCCGTCACGACGAGCGCGCCGGCGAGCGGCCAGCCCACGATGGTGGCGGCGAGGATGAGCGCGGAGGTGACCCAGTCGAGCATCGGGATGCTCTCCGCCATCTGCGTCACCAGCACGACGGCGATCACGACGGCGGCGGCGACGAGGCGCATGACCGCGCTCCGGACCGCCGGCGACACCCTCGCGAGCATCCGGTCGAGCCCCCACTGGAGCAGGACGACCACCAGGCCGACGACGGCGAAGATGATCGCCGCGTTCGTCAGCCCCTGCGTCATCCACGGCACGACGCCGTAGAGCACGCGGGCCAGCACGGCGATCAGCAGGAGCACCCCGATGATCACCACGCGCGGCCTGAGGCCCTGCTTGATGCCCGCCCAGCCCTTGACGAACGGCTTGTCCTCAGGGCGATCGAGGAACGCGAGCAGCAGCGCCATCACGACGCCGAACGCCGCGAGCCCGACGACCGCCTGCATCAGCTTGCCGATGAGATCCATCGTGGTCATAGTCACCTACCTCCGTCGATGCGGGCGTGGGGGCCGCAGCTGCGGCCCCCACGCCCGATCACCTACTTGTTACGGCCAGCTCTGCTCGACCGTGGCCAGCATGGAGGCAGTCTCGGCACCGGAGATCCAGTCGATCATGCCCTTCCACAGCGTGCCCGAGCCGACGGCGCCGGGCATGGAGTCCGAACCGTCGAAGCGGAACGTGGTGTTCTCGTCCTGGAGGATGTCGTACGCCTCGCGCAGCAGGTCGCTCGAGGCGTTCGCCGGGTCGAGACCCGAGTTCGCCGAGAGCACGCCGCCGAGGGAGACGCGGCTGTTCGCCCACTCCGGGCTCGACAGGTACGTCTGCACGGCCACGACCTCCTCGTCGTCGCTGAACGCGCCGACGAACTCGCCGCCACCCGTGACATCCGCAGCGCCAGCCTCCACGCCCGGCAGCAGGAAGGCCCAGACGTCGCCGTCCTCAGCGACGTTCACGTCGCCCTCCGGGTTGAAGAAGCCCTCGTAGAACGTGGCCTGGTGGTGCATCGCGCACTGACCGTCGAGCACCGGCAGGCCGGCCTCGCCGAAGTCGGTGCTGGAGATGGTCGAGACGTCGCCGATGCCGCCGTTGACGTAGTCGGGGTTCTTGATCAGGTCGCCGACGCGGTCGAGCGCGGTGACGATCTCAGGCGCGTCGAAGGGGATCTCGTGCGTGACCCACTGGTCGTAGACGTCGGCGCCCGCGGTGCGGAGCACGTAGTCCTCGAGCCAGTCGGTGCCCGGCCAGCCGGTCGCCTCACCGGAGCCGAAGCCGACGCACCACGGCGTGACATCCGAGTCGGCGACGGTCGCGGTCAGCTCGTCGAGCTCGTCGAGCGTCGTCGGGATCTCCCAGCCGTTCTCCTCGAAGACCGACGGCGAGTACCAGACCATGCCCTTCACCGAGGCCATGAGCGGGGCGGCGTAGAACGTGCCATCGACGGTGCCGAAGCCCTGCCAGGTCTCGTTCCAGTACTCCTGCGCGTTCGCGGCCACCGACTCCGGAGCCTCGAGCACGGCACCGGTGCCGACGACCGAGGCCAGCAGGCCCGGCTGCGGGAAGATGCCGAGGTCCGGCGGGTTGCCGCCCTGGACGCGCACGTTGATCTGCGCCTCGAACTCGGAGGAGCCCTCGTACACGATGTCGATGCCGGTGCATTCCTCGAACTCGGCCCACGACTCGTTGAGGCGGTCGGCCTCTGCGTCGAGGATCGTGCCGTAGGCGCTCACCTCGGCACCATCGAAGGTGCCGTAGTCGGCGTAGGTCTCGCAGCCCTCGGCGGCTGCGGGAGCCGAGCCGCCCGGCTCGGCCGAGGGGTCGGCGGGTGCGTCGCCGACACAGCCCGTGAGGGCGAGTGCTGCGACGCCCGCGATGCCCAGCGGCATCGCGATCCTGCGTGCGTGCTTCACATGAACTCCTTCGCTCAGTGCAATCGGCACGCGCCGCAGCATTCCGCACAGCGCCGTGCCCGATCCTCAGAACCGGAACCGGTTCCATTGCCAGCGACGCTAGCGCACCGAGGCGGTGAACGATGCGCGACGATGTTTCGATTCGGCAACGATCGACATGCGCGCGCCTTGGCCGGGGCGGCCGGAGGGGCTACGTTTGGAACCGGTTCCAACGATGAGACCGGTGGCGCGGCCCCGCACGCGCGCGCTGCCACGGCACGAGGAGGCGCGATGCCACGGCTCGATGACGTCGCCCGTGCGGCGGGGGTCTCGAAGGCCACCGCGAGTCGCGCACTCTCGGGCGCCGACGCCGTCTCCCCCGCGACGCGCGAGCGGGTGCAGCGCATCGCTGCGGAGCTCGGCTTCCGAGCCTCCGGCGCCGCGCGCCGACTCGCGACCGGCATGACACGCACGATCGGGGTGCTGACCCCATCCGTCGACCGCTGGTACTTCGGCAGCGTCCTGCACGGCATCGCGCACGCGGCCGATGCCCACGAGCACGACGTGCTGCTCTACGACCTCGGCGCCTTCGGGCACGGAGGCCACGAGAAGTTCGAGCGCTTCATGCGGCGCGGCGAGGTCGATGGGCTCGTGACCATCACCTGGAGCCTCGTCGGCGGTGACCTCAGCCGCCTCGCCGAGCTCGGCATCCCGGTGGCGACCGTGGGCGAGCCGACGCCGCACAGCCGCTCCTTCAGCCTCGACGACACCGCCGCCGGAGAGCTCGTCACCGAGCACCTCGTGGCGCTAGGCCACACCGACCTGCTGCACATCGCGAGCGCCACCGAGGTGCAGCCCTTCGACTCGTCGTCGTCGGATCGTCGCAAGCAGGCGTTCGAGGCGGTCTCGGCTCGGCACCGCCTGCCGCTGCGACCGGTCGTGACCATGCCGACGACCCTCGAGGGGGCGCACAGGGCGGCGGTCGAGCTGCTCTCGAGCGGCGACCTCCCGACCGCGATCATGGCCGGCACCGACGAGGTGGCGGTCGGTGTGCTGCTCGCGGCGCATCAGCTCGGCATCCGGGTGCCCGAGGAGCTGAGCGTGACCGGCGTGGACGACATCCCCTCGGCGAGCTCCTTCGGGCTCACGACCGTGCGGCAGGATCCGGCCCGCCACGGCGAGGACGTGGTGGGGTGGATCATGGCCGCGCTGCACCGCGACGGCACGACGAGCGGCGAGCCCGACCGCAGCCACACGAACTACGCGCCGGAGCTCGTCGTGCGCACCTCGACCGCGCCGCCGGCGCGCTGATGCGCTGACGCCCAACGGGCCTCCGCCCGGTCCTCGAGGCCGTCGCTAGGTCGGCACCACCGGCACCACCGGCGCCAGCGCAGCCGCCGCTCGTGCCGCCTGCGCATCGGCCACCTCGCTCGGCGACCCGGTGGCGATGAGCCTGCCGCGCTCCAGCAGGATCGCGTGATCGGCTCGCGCAAGGCTCGAGCGGTCATGGGTCGCGAGCACGACGGTCGCGCCGGCCGCAGCAGCCTCGGCGATCGCCGCGTCGATGCGGTCGCGGGCCTCGGCATCCGCGGCGGCGGCGGGCTCGTCGAGCAGCAGCAGCGGCGCGCGCTGCACGAGGCCCTGCGCGACGAGCACGCGCTGCCGCTGACCGCCGGACATCCCCGAGAGCTGCCGCTCGGCGCTGCCCTCCATGTCGACGGCACGCAGTGCCGCGGTCACGCGCCGACGCCCCTCTGCGCCGATCCGGCCGAGCAGTCCGCGCTCGCGCCACAGGCCCATCTCGACCGCCTGCCGCGCGGTGAGCGGCAAGCGGTCGCCGCCCTCGGTGCGCTGCAGCACGAGCGCTCGGTCGTCGGGCAGCCCCGTCACCTCGCCCGCCGTCGGCTCGAGCAGCCCGGCGAGCACCTCGAGCAGCGTCGACTTGCCGCTGCCGTTGCCGCCGACGATCGCCGTCACGGCTCCGGCGGGCAGGTCGCAGGTCACCGCGTCGAGCGCGAGCGCATCGCCGCGCGCAGCGCTCAGGGCATGCACGCGGATGCACGGCGCGGTCGACGCGGTCGACGCGGTCGACGCGCGCTCGGTCTCGTCTGTGTCCATCCCCCGATTGTACTTTGAGAATCGTTATCGTTATCGTCGGTGCGTGCCCTGGATCCACGAGCTGCTGCTCGCCCCCTTCGAGACCGCCTTCTTCGGGCGCGCGCTCATCGGTGGCATGCTCGCGGCGAGCATCTGCGCGACCGCCGGGGCCTGGGTCGTGGCTCGCGGGATGGCGTTCCTCGGCGAGGCGCTCGGGCACGGCATGCTGCCGGGCGTCGCGATCGCCACGCTGATCGGCGGCTCGCCGCTCGCGGGCGCCGCTGTCAGCGCGGCAGCCATGGCCGTCGGCATCGGTTGGCTCACCCGCAGGGCGCGACTGCGCGACGACACCGCCATCGGCATCGCCTTCGTCGGCATGCTCGCGCTCGGCGTCGTGATCGTGTCGCACTCGGGCAGCTTCGCGACCGACGCGACCGCCATCCTCTTCGGCGACGTGCTCGCCGTCCAGCAGGCAGAGCTGGTCGCGCTCGCCATCGGCCTGCTCGGCACCGCTGTGCTCGCCGCCGTGCTGCACCGACCCATCCTCGCCCTCGCCTTCGACGAGCGCATCGCCGCGACCCTGCGGCTGCGCCCCGGCCTCGCCAGGATCGGCCTCGCCGCGCTCGTCACCGTCGCGGTCGTCGCCTCCTACCAGGCGGTCGGCACGCTGCTGGTCGTCGCCCTCCTCGTCGCACCCCCCGCAGCGGCGGCCGTCTGGTCGCGCAGCATCCCGGGCGCCATGCTCGGCGGCGCGGCCATCGGGTCGCTCGCCGTGGTCGTGGGCCTCACGGCCTCGTGGCACCTCGGCACCGCCGCCGGCGCATCCATCGCCATCGCCGCCGTGCTCGCCTTCGCCGTCTCGAGCTGCCTGCGAGCGCTCACCGATCTTCGACCGCGCGACGGCGCGCGGGTCACGACGACCGCACGACCGATGATCGGCGAGCCCGCGCTCGCCAGCGAGAGGAGCGCAGCGTGACCCTGCGACCGACCACCGCCCGACGCCGCGCGCGAGGGGCAGCTGCAGCGCAGACGACCGCCGTCGTCGCGAGCGCGGCGCTCCTGCTCGCCGGCTGCAGCACGCCCGCGGCGCCGAGCGCGCCGACCGGCGGCGCTGCTGCGTCGGCCGAGGCCGCGCCGACCGAGACCGCCGTGCCGCACGGCTACGTCGAGGGCGCGGCAGAGCTCGCCGAGCCGCAGCACGTGCTCGCCGCGATCGGCCCGGCGGGCGAGGTGCGCCTCCTCGACCTGCTCACCGAGCAGACCGAGGAGCTCGAGGCCATCGGCGAGGTGGCGTCGCTCGAGCACGACGGCCGCTTCCTCGTCGCGACCACCGAGGGCGGTGTCACGATCGTCGACACCGGCGTCTGGACGGTGGACCACGCCGACCACGTGCACTACTACCGCGCGGATGCGCGCGTCGTCGGCTCGCTCGAGCTCGGCGGCCCCGCGACGATCTCGTCGACCGAGTCGCGCACCGCGGTGCTCGGTGACGGCGAGGTCGTGCTGCTCGATCGCGAGGCGCTCGGGCAGGGCGAGATCGTCGAGACGGGCCGCTTCCCGGCCGACTCTGGCGGATTCGCGACACCGGCGGGCGACGGCGCCATCGTGGGCGTCGACGACGCGGTCGTCGTGCTGGACGCATCCGGCACCGAGGTCGCGAGCGAGCCGTGCACGGACCCGCAGGGCGGCATCGTCACGCGCGTCGGCGCGGTCCTCGGCTGCGACGAGGGCGCGGTGCTGGCGACGACGGTGGATGAGGCGGGCGAGTCGCTCGTCGAGCTCGAGTCGATCGGCTACCCCGCGGGCACCGCCGCAGCGCTCCGCGCGACGGGCTTCGACATGCGCGCCGGCCGTGCGACGGCGGCCGCGATCGCCGGCGACGCCGGCTTCTGGCTGCTCGACACCCGCGAGCGCACCATGACGCTCGTCGAGACCCCGCAGCCGCTCGTGCGGGTCGTCGCCGTCGACGATGAGGCGGGGCACGTCGTGGCCATCGCCGCCGACGGCCGCGTGCTCGTGCTCGACGAGTCGGGCGCCGAGCTCGGCGCCACCGAGCCGGTGCTCGCCGCCACCCTCGCCGACCCGGTCGCCGCGGCGGCGCTCTCGCTCGAGCTCGACGCGAGCCGCGCCTACGTGCCGGTGCTCGCCGATGGCTCCGTGCTCGAGATCGACTACGCCGATGGCGCGCGCATCGCTCGCACGCTGCCCGTGCCGACGCCGCTGCACATCGCGGAGACCGGACGATGAGCGCGCGTCGACCCGCCATCCGTGCCGGTGCCGCGGTCGCCGCGGGTGCCCTCGCGATCGTGCTGGCCGGATGCGCGGTCACGGCCCCCGCGTCGACCGGCGCCGCCGAGTCCGAGCGCCCGCAGGTCGTCGTCACCACGAACATCCTGGGCGATGTCGTCGACGAGCTGGTCGGCGAGCAGGCAGAGGTCATGACGCTCATGCGCCCGAACGCCGACCCGCACTCCTTCGAGATCTCGGCGCAGGAGGCCGCGGCCATGGAGTCGGCCGACCTCATCGTCGCCAACGGGCTCGGCCTCGAGGAGGGCCTGGCCCAGCACGTCGAGGCCGCAGCAGCAGCGGGGGTGCCGATCCTCGAGGCGGGCGAGCAGGTCGACGTGCTCGAGTACTCCTCGGAGGACGCCTCCGGCGCCGACCCCCACTTCTGGACCGACCCGACCCAGATGGTCGCGGTCGTCGAGGCGCTGCGCGCGGAGCTCGGCGCGATCGACGGCATTGACGCGACCGCGCTCGACGCGGCCGCCGACGCCTACGCCGGCACCCTGACCGAGCTCGACGCCGACCTCGCCGCACGCTTCGGCGCCATCGATCCGGCGCACCGCGCGCTCGTGACGAACCACCACGTGTTCGGCTACCTCGCCGAGCGCTACGGCTTCCGCATCATCGGCGCGATCGTGCCGGGAGGCACGACGCTCGCGGCGCCCAGCGCGAGCGACCTCGCCGACCTCGCAGGCGCCGTCGAGGAGGCCGGCGTGCCGGTGATCTTCGCCGAGTCGTCGCAGCCCGATCGGCTCGTGCAGGTGCTGGCCGAGGAGGCCGGCATCGACGTGCGCGTCGAGACGCTCTTCACCGAGTCCCTCACCGGGCCCGGCGAGGGCGCCGAGACCTATGTGCAGATGCTCGAGGCCAACGCCGACCGCATCGAGGCCGCATTGCGCTGAGCCTCGGCCGCCCCAGCGCTCCCCCGAACCCCCTGGCGGCAGCGACCGCTGTCGCCGGACCCACCGAAGATCCCCACGGAAGGACACCATGCACATCCGCACCACACAGCGCGCCAGGGCCCACAGCCCCAGGCGCCTGCTCGCCGCCGCGGGCCTCGCGACGGCGGCGGCCATCGCGCTCGCCGGCTGCTCGAGCGCCGAGGCGCCCGTCGACACCGAGTCGGCACCCGCGCCGGCTCCGGCAGAGACCTCGGCCGGCGCCGCGACCGGCGAGGCAGGCACTCGTCTCGCCCTCGCCTACGACGGCGGCATCGCCGTGCTCGACGCCGCGACGCTCGAGCAGGTCGCGGACCTGCCGATCGAGGGCTTCAACCGCCTCAACACCGCAGGCGACGGCGAGCACGTCTTCGTCACCACCGTCGGCGGCTTCCAGGTGCTCGCCACCGGCGCCTCCGGCGGCGAGGCCGAGCTGACCGACACGGTCATCGAGGCGACCACCCCGGCGCACGTCGTGCGCCACGCGGGCAGCACGGTGCTGTTCGACGACGGCACGGGCGACTTCCACATCTTCGACACGGATGCGCTGCTCGAGACCGAGGGCGTGCCGGAGATGCGCAGCTTCGAGTCGGAGGCGGCCCACCACGGCGTCGCCGTCGAGCTCGAGGACGGCACGATCCTCTCGACCCTCGGCGACAGCGAGTCGCGCTCAGGCGTGCGCGCGCTCGACGACCACGGCCACGAGGTCGCCCGCTTCGAGGAGTGCCCCTCGGTGCACGGCGAGGGCGTCGTGGGCGACGAGGCCGTCGTGTTCGGCTGCGAGGACGGCGTGCTGACGTACGTCGACGGCGAGTTCGTCAAGATCGACAGCCCCGACGACTTCGGCCGCGTCGGCAACACCTACACGACCGACTCCTCGACGATCGCGGTCGTCGACTACAAGGACGACCCGGATGCCGAGGGCGTGCTGCTCGAGAACCTCGCGTTCGTCGACCCCGCGGCGAGCACCATGGATGTGCTCGCACTGCCTGAGGGCGTCTCCTACACCTGGCGCGGCGTCGGCCGCGACGATGCCGGCGACGCATGGGTGATCGGCACCGATGGCGCCCTCCACCACGTCGACGTCGAGGCGCAGGAGATCGTCGCCTCCTACCCGGTGATCGACGCCTGGGAGGGCCCTGCCGAGTGGCAGCTGCCGCACCCGGCGCTGCTGATCGACGGTGACGCGGCCATCGTCACCGACCCGGCCACGAACAGCGTGCACCGCGTCGACCTCGCCACCGGCGAGATCCTCACGAGCGGCGAGATCGCCGGGCAGCCGAACGAGCTGGCGCTCGCAGGCTGATCCGCACGAGCAGCACCCGATGGCCCGGTGGCCGCGACCTGGAGTCGCGTCCACCGGGCTCTCGCTGCCTCAGCTGCTCGTCGTCGTGGTGATGACGCCGGCCACCAGGACCGTGATCATCACCGCCTCGAGCTGCTGCAGCGCGCCTCGCACCGCCTCGCTCGCCCAGTCGTCGCTGGCGAGCGCGCTGCCGGCGGCCTCGACCTGCTCCTTCGGCAGGTCGGGGAAGACCTTCGGGAGCGCCTCGGCCGAGTGCAGGATCGCGAGCGCAGCGGCGAGCACGTGATCGCGCTGCTCGAGCCGCGCGATCGCGTCGCCAG
This sequence comes from Agrococcus sp. Marseille-P2731, assembly GCF_900117395.1. Lineage (GTDB taxonomy): Bacteria > Actinomycetota > Actinomycetes > Actinomycetales > Microbacteriaceae > Agrococcus. The sequence goes on from NZ_FPEG01000003.1 coordinate 886,682, forward strand.
CCGCGGCGCCCTCGTGCGCCTGCTGCGCCCTGCCCTGCAGCAGCGCCCGCGCCCGCGCCTGCACCGCATCCTCGACCTCTCGTCGCTCGCCGCGCTCCCAGCGCTCCGACCACGTCATGCCGAGGAACCGCTGCTCCTGCCGCGCGAGCACGCCCTCCTCGGCGAAGTCGGCGAGCATCCGCTGCCGCACCTGCATCGCAGGAGCACCCGGGCCTCCGAAGCGCAGCACGTGCGAGATGGCGCTCGAGGGCTGCTTGCCGTCGATGAGCTCGACGAGGGCCTCCAGCCGCTCGTCGACGGCGCCGTCCGCGGCGACGAAGGTCCCGGGCCTCGCCTCGGCCTCCCCCTCCTGCGCGAGCCGCACGCGACCGAGCATCGTCAGCTGCGCGATCGCGCCGACCGCGAAGGCGAGCCGGAGCCGCTCGTCGCCGACGACCGGCTTGCCGGTCTCGTCGTCGATGCCCAGCAGCAGGATGGTCTCCGGGATCGTGATGTCCACAGGCGTGATGTCCATGCCGTCGACGCTACGAGCAGCGATCCGGGCGCGCCTCCCGCTCGCGGTGGGGATCGGATCCGCGACATCCGCCGCGCGGCGGAGGTGGCAGACTGGCGCGGTGCCGGAAGTCGCCATCCTCGTGATCGTCGTGGTCGTCGCGCTCGCCTTCGACTTCACGAACGGCTTCCACGACACCGCGAACGCCATGGCACCGTCGGTCGCCACCGGCGCGCTCAAGCCCAAGCCGGCCGTCGCGCTCTCGGCCAGCCTCAACCTCGTCGGGGCCTTCCTGTCGATCGAGGTCGCCCGCACGGTCGGCAGCGGCATCGTCGACCTCACCGGGGTGGACGGCGAGCAGCTCATGCTCATCGTGCTGTGCGGACTCACCGGCGCGATCGTCTGGAACGTGCTGACGTGGCTCTTCGGGCTGCCGTCGTCGTCGAGCCACGCGCTGTTCGGCGGGCTCATCGGCGCGACGATCGCTGCGCTCGGCGTCTCCGGCGTGCTCTGGGGCGGCGTCGCGCAGAAGATCCTCATCCCCGCGCTCTTCGCGCCCATCATCGCCGGCGTGGTCGCCTTCGGCGGCACGTGGCTCGTGCACCGCGTCACGCGCAGCATCAGCACCCGCGCCGAGCAGCGCAGCTTCCGCTGGGGCCAGATCGGTGCCGCATCGCTCATGTCGCTCGCGCACGGCACCAACGACGCGCAGAAGACGATGGGCGTGATCTTCCTCGCGCTCGTCGCGCACGGCTCCCTCGATGCATCCGCCGACATGCCGCTGTGGGTGCGCATCGCCTGCGCCGTCGCGATCGCGGCGGGCACCTACACGGGCGGCTGGCGCGTGATCCGCACGCTCGGCAAGGGCATCGTCGACATCTCGCCACGCCAGGGCATGGCCGCCGACTTCTCGAGCGCCTCCATCATCCTCACCTCCAGCCACCTCGGACTGCCGCTCTCGACGACCCACGTGGCATCGGGCTCGGTGATCGGCTCGGGCCTCGCGCGCGATGACGTGAAGGTGCGCTGGGGCGTCGCGCGTCGCATGCTCGTCGCGTGGCTCATCACCCTGCCGGCCGCAGGAGCGGTGGGCGCCGCGTGCCTGTTCATCTCGAACCTCTTCGGCCACTTCTGGGGGGCGATCGTCGTGACGGCGATCCTCATCGTGGCGTGCACGATCATGTGGATGCGCTCGCGCCTGAGCCCCGTCGGCCACGACAACGTCACCGATGAGTGGGAGCAGCCGAAGGCGGAGCGCAAGCGCAGCATCGACCGCGAGCTGAGCGCCGTCGCCTCGGGCGTCGCCCCGCTCTCGAAGCCGCGCAAACGCAAGCGCCGCGGCAAGAAGAAGGGCACCGCATGACCATCGACTTCGGAGCGCTCGCCGTGGCCGTCGCCTCGGTGCTCGGTGTCGGCCTGCTGCTGGGCGCGGGCATCCCGCTGCTCTACGCGCTCGGCGTGCGATCGCGAGAGAGCCGGCGGCCGGGATCGAGCGCGGTCAGCGTCGCGCTCTTCGCCGCCTGCGTGCTGCTCGCGATCGCTGGCATCGTCGTGATCGTGTTCGGCGACGCCATCTTCGGCGGCTGAGGCCGCCGCCGCTCAGCGCGAGCGCACCACGACCGTGCGGCCCGCCTTGTCGTGGAAGGCCTGGTTCCGCGGGTCCCACAGCGGCCACAGGTGATCGGCGATCGAGAAGACGCCGCTCAGGAACCCGATGGCCGGCACGCTGTTCAGCAGGTTCGGGCCGAACTGTACGAGCCACCGCAGGCCGGCGCCGCGCAGCTCGGGATTGCGATCCTCGTCGATGCGGCGCACCCGGATGCCGACCAGCATCTTGCCCGGTGTCGCGCCGCGGGAGACGTGGAAGCCGATGTTGTAGATGGCCGAGAACGCGAGGTTCGCGGCACTGATGGCGAGGCCGACGGGGCTGAGGGTGGAGAGCATGGCGTTGACCTCGTCGATCGCCGCAGCGTCGCCCGAGGCGAGCGCGGCGTTCATCGCGTCGACGACGCCCAGCAGCTGCAGCAGCACCATGGTCAGCACGATCATGGGGATGCAGTCCAGCAGGTAGGCGCCGACGCGGCGGCCCCAGCTCGCGAGGGGCGGCTGACCCTGAGCATCCGCTCCCTGGTCCCAGCCCTGCGCCGCGGCCCGCTGCCACGGCTGCGCCTCGGGGTGGCCGGCGGGCGGCGATGCCGCGCCGAAGCCGCGCGCGCCGCCTGCGCCGTGGCCGTCGTGCTCGCGCTGCGCGGGCTGCGGCTCGGGCGCGGGTGCCTGCGCGTTGCTCGTCCACCGCTCGCCGTCCCAGTAGCGCGTCGCTCCCGGCACTGCGGCGAAGGGGTCGGGGTACCACCCGGCAGGCTGCTCGTTCACCCCTCGATGGTACGGCGGATGCCGATGGCCAGGCGCGTCGCTGAGCCGCGGTGCGTAGCCTGGCGGCATGAGCAACACCGAGGCGACGATCGTCGAGAACAGCGAGGCCGCCTGCGTCGAGGAGGCAGCGGCCGCCGGCCTCGAGCTGCTGCTGCCCCGCGACGTGCCGCTCGGCGGTCCGCGCGCGATGCCCGTGCAGCGCGTCCTGCCCAACAAGCACCGCCACTTCATCGGCGCGTGGTGCTTCGCGGATGCCTTCGGCCCCGCACCCATGGCCGGGCATCCGGGCATGGACGTGCCACCGCATCCGCACACCGGCCTGCAGACCTGGAGCTGGCTCGTCGACGGCGCGATCGAGCACCGCGACTCCGCAGGCTTCTCGCACACGGTGCGACCCGGTGGGCTCAACATCATGACCGCGGGGCGCGGCATCGCGCACAGCGAGTACTCCACGCCCGACACCCAGGTGCTGCACGGCGTGCAGCTGTGGACGGTGCTGCCGAGCCACGAGCGCGGCCGCGAGCCCTGGTTCGACGGGCTCGACGCGGTGCCGCAGGTGCAGCTCGCCGCGGGCGTCACCGGCAGCGTCTTCGTCGGCGAGCACGCCGGCGCCGCGAGCCACGTGGGCGCATACACGCCGCTCGTCGGCGTCGAGCTGCGCATGGCAGCCGGCAGCGAGGTGCGCCTCGAGCTGCGCGGCGACTTCGAGCACGGGGTGCTCGCGCTCAGCGACGGCATCGCGGTCGACGACGTGCCGGTCGGTCGCGGCGCCCTCGCCTACGCGGCACCGGGCCGCGAGGCCGTGATCGTCTCGGCCCAGCGCGACGGCGTCGCGATCCTGCTCGGCGGTGAGCCCTTCGCCGAGGAGGTCGTGATGTTCTGGAACTTCATCGGCACCGACCACGACGAGGTGCAGCAGGCACGAGACGAGTGGATGCGCGAGCGCGAGTCGAGCGCGTCGGCCCGGCCGCGCTTCGGCTCGGTCGTCGACGACGACAGCCACCCGCTCGCGAGTCCGCGGCTGCCGAGCGCGCAGCTGCTGCCCCGCGGGCGCGCGAAGCGGCGCGGCTGAGGGCCGCTACCCGCCCTGTGCGGCGAGCTGTGCGATGGCGGTCGCCATGGGCCCCGCCTCCCACTCGTGCATCGCGCCGGGCATGACGCGGAAGGTCGCGGAAGGGATCGCTGCCTGCAGCGCCTCGGCGCTCTCGGTCATGCCGGGGAAGGTGTGCTCGCCGACCATGACGAGCACCGGCACGGCGATGCGGGCGTAGCGCTCGTCAGCGGGCAGCTCCTCGGCCCAGGCGAGCGAGCGCGCGTCGGCGCGGTAGCTGCGGCTGCCGAGCACGATCTGCGGCCACGACGGATCCTGCATCGCGCCCTCGAGGAACTCCGGCGGCATGTCGCGCATGTACTCGCGCTGCGCCGCGTCGAGGTCGCCCGCGTCGAGGTGCCGCAGGAAGTCGGCCTCGAAGCCGGCGGCGCCGCCCTCGAACTGGCCGATCGGCGCCTCCCAGAGCGCGAGCGCCGTGACGGGCAGCCCTGCGTCGGCGGCAGCGAGCGCGATCGAGCAGCCGGAGGAGTGCCCGACGAGCACTGCGCTGCCGCCCACCTCGTCGATGGCGGCCGCGATGGCCGCGAGCTCCCGGTCGAGCGTCAGGTCGCCGTCGGCGGGGCTGTCGCCTCGGCCGAGGCGGTCGTAGACGAGCGCCTGCACGCCCTGCTCGGCGGCGAGCCGCGCGGTCTCGGTCGTCGTCGCATCCTGCGCTCGGAACGGCCCGGCGCCCGCGACGAAGACGACGCCCGGTCCGCTGCCATAGCGATCGAAGCCGATGCGGTCGCCCGCGCTCGTATCGGTGTACTCGGTCATGGCATGCTCCGCCCTGCGACCGCTCCATCGCGCGCCGCGCTCGGGATCAACCTAGCGATGCCCGTCGGCGCGCCGCACGACGAAGGTGGCGGCACGCTCAGCCCTTCGCCGCCTTGGCCGCAGCCTTCGCAGCCTGCTTCGTCGCGCGCACCTCGGCGAGCGAGGCCGCGTCGACGATGTCCGCCACCGAGCGCTTCGCGCCGGGCTCGCCATACGGGCCCGCCGCATCCGCCCACCCATCGCCGTCGAAGCCCGCCTGCTTGCCGAGCAGCGCCAGGAAGATCTTCGCCTTCTGCTCGCCGAAGCCGGGCAGCGCCTCGAGGCGCCGCAGCACCTCGGGGCCGTCGGGCTCGCCCTGGCGCCAGATCGCGCCGGCGTCGCCGCCCCACTCGTCGACGATGACGCTCGCGAGCGCCTGCACGCGCGTGGCCATGGAGCCCGGGAAGCGGTGGACCGCCGGCTTCTCGCCGAAGGCGGCGAGGAACGCTTCCGGGTCCATCCTCGCGATCTCGGATGCGTCGAAGCGGCCGAGCCGGTCGCGCAGCTTCGCGGGCCCGGCGAACGCCGACTCCATCGTCACCTGCTGGTCGAGCAGCATGCCCGTCAGCAGCGCGAAGTCATCGTCCGAGAGCAGGCGGTCGGCGCTCTCGTCGCCGGTGATGTGGAGGTCGCGCGTCATGCCCCCACCCTGCCACGGTGCTGCCGAGGACCGCGCCCCCACCCGGTCACGACGGGTGGGGGCGCAGCTGCATCCATTCTGCGGTGAGCGTCACTCGTCTCCTCGCGGCAGCGGCCCAGGTCTCGCTCAAGAGCCGCTGTGGTCGCGCCGGCTCCCGGCGAGCATGAAGCGAGGCCGCGAGAGGATGGGGGCATGGAAATCAAGCGCTCCAACCCCTGGGCGTGGTGGGCGTTCTGGATCGGCCTCCTCGGCCTCGTCCTCATGCCGATCCCGCTGTTCGTCGGCCTCATCCTCGGCGGCGGCCTCGCAGCCATCGCGGCGATCCTCGCCGTCATCGCGCTGTTCAAGTCTCGCCACGCGGGCGGCCGCGGTGTCGCCCCCGCGGTCATCGCTGGCGTCTTCGTGCTGCTGACGTACGGCGGCATCTCGCTCGGCGGCGGCGTGTGGTGGTGACGCCCGGGCGCTGACCGACCCCCGAGCAGAGCATCGGATGCGAGGATCGAGCCATGGCCACTGCGCAGCGCTCGACCTCTCAGCCCGCCACGACCCTCCTCATCCTCGGCGCATCCGGCGATCTCACGAGCCGCCTGCTGCTGCCCGGCATCGCCACGCTGCTGCAGATCGAGCCGCAGCGACGGGTCGAGATCGTCGGCGCTGACCTGCGCCAGCTCAGCGACGCCGACTGGGCAGGCCGCGTGCAGACCGCGTTGGCCGCCGGCAGCGCGACCGGCGAGGCCGCAGAGCACGTGCTGCGCTCGACCCGCTACGTCGCCTCCGACGCGACCGATCCGGAGTCGCTGGCAGCGCTCATCGCCTCGATCCCCTGCGACCGGCTCGTCATCTACTTCGCGCTGCCGCCGCACGTCACGCAGCTCGTGTGCACCGCGCTCGAGCAGATCGGCGTGCCAGAGGGCACGATCCTCGCGATCGAGAAGCCCTTCGGCGCCAGCCTCGAGTCTGCGCGCGAGCTCAACGCGCTCGTCACGCGCATCGTGCCGGAGGACCGCGTCTTCCGCATCGACCACTTCCTCGGCCTGCACACGGTGCTCAACCTCATCGGCCTGCGCTTCGCGAACCGCCTGTTCGAACCGGTCTGGGATCGCGACAGCATCGCGAAGGTCGAGGTGCTCTACGACGAGACGGTCACGCTCGAGGGTCGCGCCGGCTACTACGACCGCAACGGTGCGCTGCGGGACATGATCCAGTCGCACCTGCTGCAGATCATGGCGCTCATCGCGATCGAGCCGATCTCGAGCGTCACCGCCGGCGACCTGCGCGATGCGATCAGCCAGGTGCTGCGCGCCTCGAGCGTCGTCGACCCGATCGAGCACTCGCGCCGCGCCCGCTACACGGCCGGCAGCGTCGAGAGCCGCGCGGTGCCCGACTACGTCGCGGAGGACGGCGTCGATCCCGCGCTCGGCACCGAGACGCTCGCCGAGGTGCAGGTCGAGATCGCGACGGCGCGGTGGGCGGGCGTGCCCTTCATCCTGCGCTCCGGCAAGTCGCTCGGCGGCGTCCGCAAGCGGGCCGTCATCCACTGGAAGCCTCCGGCGCACGTGCCGACCGGCTTCGGCGGCCACGACTCCCCCGACTGCCTGGTGATCGACTTCAAGCCCGACGGCTTCGAGCTGCACATCACGACGAACGGCAAGGGCGACCCCTTCACGCTCGAGCAGACCGTCCTGCGCGGCGAGCTCGGCGGCGGCCAGCTGCTGCCCTACGGCGAGGTGCTCGCCTCCATCCTCGACAGCGACCCCCGCATCGCGGTGCGCGGTGACGCGGCCGAGGAGTGCTGGCGCATCATCGAGCCGGTGCTCGCTGCGTGGCGAGCGGATGCGGTGCCCATGGACGACTACGCGGCCGGGTCGACGGGGCCGGAGGGCTGGGAGACCAGCCGGGCGTGAGCGCCGACCGCTTCGACGCCGACGGCGACCCGACCCAGGAGGAGTCGCTCTCCCGCCTGCTCGGCGGCGGCAGGGCGGCGCTCGAGGGCAGCATCCCGCCCATCGCCTTCCTCGCCGCGTGGCTCGCGAGCGACGGCGAGCTGCTGACCGCGGTCGTCTGGTCACTCGTCGCGAGCGCCGCGACCCTGATCCCCGCCCTCATCGCGCGCCGCACGCCGAAGGCCGTCGTCATCGGGATGCTCATGACCGTGCTCGCGGCGATGATCGCCTACTACTCGGGCGAGGCGCGCAACTTCTTCCTGATCCAGCTGCTCTCGAACGCCGCGAGCGCGCTCGCGTGGATGGTCTCGATCGTCATCGGCTGGCCGTTCCTCGGCCTCATCGTCGGCGGGCTCATCGGCACGAAGACGCGCTGGCGCAGGGATCCCGCTCTCCTGCGCGCCTACCAGCGCGCCTCCTGGATCTGGGTGCTGCAGTACGTCATCCGCGTCGTCGTCTTCTCGGTGCTCTGGTGGCTCGACGAGACCACCTGGCTCGCCATCATGCGCGCGGCGCTGACCTACCCGCTGATCATCGCGTGCATCGCCGCGTCCGGCTGGGTGCTGTTCGCGTCGATCCCGAGGTCGCACCCCGGCATCCGGAAGCCGCAGGTCGCGGTCAGCGATTGATGCATTGCGGATGCGCTGGGCCCGGCGTACAGTTCCGGGCAAGCAGCGATGCGGACCGACCAGGCGCCTTCACCAGTTCTTGCACTTGAGCAAGCGCCTCTGAGCCAGTCCGCATCGCTTCTCCTCGCCGACCGGCTCTCGACGCTGGCATAGGGTTGCGCCAAGCAGAACGAGGAGTCACCGTGCGCCCCAGCCCCGACGAGTACGCAGCCCGGCTCACCCGCACGCGCGAGCGCATGGCCGCCGCCGGCCTCGACGGCCTCGTCGTCGTCGACCCGGCCAACCTGCACTACCTCACGGGCTACGACGCCTGGTCGTTCTACATGCCGCAGCTGCTCTTCGTGCCCCTCGCGGGTGAGCCCCTCCTCATCATGCGCGACATGGATGCGGGCGGCGCTCACCGCACCGCCGTCGAGACGCCGCGCGAGCGCATCCTCGGCTACCCCGAGTCGCTCGTGCACCAGCGCGACGCGCACCCCTTCGACTGGGCGGCCGAGCAGCTGCGCGCCCACGGCTTCGGCGGCCGTGGCCGGATCGGCTACGAGGGAGAGGCGCACTTCCTCTCGGTGCGGTCGTTCCTCGCGCTCCAGCAGGGCCTCCCCGAGTGGCAGCTCGTCGACGCGCACGACCTCGTCAACTGGGTGCGCCTGATCAAGAGCCCCTACGAGCTCGACCTCATGCGCCGCGCGGGTCGAGTCGCCTCAGCCGCCATGCGGGCGGGCATCGACGCGGTCGCGGCCGGCGCCCGCCTCAACGACGTCGCCGCTGCAATCCAGTTCGCGCAGGCGACGGGCGTCGACGGCGCCGAGGGAGACTACCCCGCGATCGTGCCGATGCTGCCGACGGGCGAGTCTGCCGACACGCCCCACATGACCTTCAGCGCCCGCCGCCTCGATGCATCCGAGGCCGTCTCGATCGAGCTCGCGGGCGCGCACCGCCGCTACCACGCACCGCTCGCGCGCACGCTCGTGCTCGGCCGGCCGAGCGACCGCCTCGCGCACCTCGCAGAGATCACGGCCGAGGGCCTGCAGCTCGTCGTCGACGGGATGCGACCCGGTCGCACGATCGCCGAGGTGCACGGCATCTGGCAGCGGCACATCGCGAAGGAGGGCATCGAGAAGCCCTCGCGCCTGGGCTACTCGATCGGCATCGGCTACCCGCCCGACTGGGGCGAGCGCACGGTGTCGATCCGCGGCGACGAGCAGACGGTGATCGAGCCGGGCATGTGCCTGCACATCATCGCGGGCATGTGGATGTCGGGCTACGGCTGCGAGCTGAGCGAGTCGCTCGCGATCACCGGCGACGGCGTCGAGGTGCTCACCGATGCGCCGCGCGAGCTGATCGTGAGGCAGGGCACGTGACGGATGCCTCTGGTCGCGACGAGCGCGACCTCGAGCGCGCGCTCGCGCTCATCGAGGATGCGACGATCGTCGCCGATGCCTCATCGCTCATCCTCGCGGCGAGCGAGAACCCGGGCGGCACCGAGCTCGTGACCGTGCGCGTGCTCGAGTCGATCGCGTCGCGCCTCGGCGGCCGCACGCGTCGCACGCTCGTGGCGCCGGAGCGGCCCAACCTCTCCATCCGCTTCGGCCCCGATGCGAGCGCCGAGCACCCCGCCGTCCTGCTGCTGGGCCACAGCGACGTCGTGCCGGCAGGCGAGGGCTGGAGCGCCGACCCCTTCAACCCGCGCGTCGCCGACGGCTGGCTCACCGGCCGCGGCGCCGCGGACATGAAGGGCGGCATCGCCGCGGCGCTCCAGGCGATGGCGGCGGTGCACCGCGTGCGCCCAGAGCTGCCGCTCGAGCTGCTCGTGACGGTCGACGAGGAGGACCTCGCGACCGGCATCCAGGCGCACATCGCCGAGCCGCCCGGGCACTACCTGGCGTGCATCGTGGCCGAGCCGACCGACATGGCGGTCGTCGTGGCCTGCCGCGGGGCGGCCAACCTCGAGATCGAGGTGACGGGCCGCGCGGCCCACGCCGGCCGGCCCGAGGACGGCGCGAGCGCCATCACCGCCGCTGCCCGCATCGCCACCTGGATCGCTCGGGACCACGAGCGGATGCGCGCGGGCGCCGCCGGCCTGCTCGGCTCGGCCACCTGGAGCGTCGGTCGGATCGAGGGCGGGCACGGCACCTCGATCGTGCCCGACCGCTGCACGCTGCTCGTCGATCGTCGCCTGATGCCGGGCGAGACGGGCGCTGAGGCCCTCGCGCAGCTCGAGGCGGGCATCGCGGGAGCCTCCGCGGATGTCGGGTGCGAGGCCTCGGCGCGACTGCTCATGGAGATGCCCGGGTTCGAGACCGACTCCGCGCATCCGCTCGTCTCCAGCGCCGTCGAGGCGCTGCGCGCCGAGGGTGCCGAGGCGCCGGTCGAAGCGTGGACGGCCGCGTGCGAGGGCGGCTTCATCGCCCGCCACCACGCGTGCCCGACCATCATCCTGGGCCCGGGCGACATCACCGGCCAGGCCCACCAGCCCGACGAGCGGGTGCGCATCGCACACCTCGCCGTCGCCGCACGCGCGTACACTCGCATGCTTGTGCACCTGCACGACGCGCGCACCAGCAGCGCGCATCCCCTCCCCCACGACTGAGACCACGGACGCACGAGCACGACCCCCAAGGCACCACCAGAAGGGACACGGCATGACCGAGCAGACCGCAGCAGGAGGCGCCCCCGCGCACGAGCCTCCCCCCATCACGAGAGAGCTCGACCTCTCTCCCATCCAGCGCAAGACCGTCAAGAAGTCGGTCATGGGCGCCATGGCCGGCAACGCCATCGAGTGGTTCGACTACGGCATCTACGGCTACCTCGTCGTGCACCTGTCGAGCCAGATCTTCGGCGGCAGCGAGGATTCCACCCTCTGGGCGCTGTTCGGCTTCGCCGTCTCGTTCCTGATCCGCCCCATCGGCGGCGCCGTGCTCGGCCCGCTCGGCGACCGGATCGGCCGTCAGAAGGTGCTCGTCTTCACGATCATCATGATCTCGGTGGCGACCGCCTGCATCGGCATCCTGCCCACCTTCGAGCAGGTCGGCTGGCTCGCACCCCTCCTGCTCTTCTCGCTCCGCATCATCCAGGGCTTCTCGGCCGGCGGCGAGTACGCGGGCGCGGCCGTCTACATGGCAGAGCACGCACCGGACGACCGGCGCGGCTTCTGGGGCTCGTTCCTCGAGTTCGGCACGCTGCTGGGCTTCTCGATGGCCGCGATCCTCGTCACGGGCCTCGAGTTCATCGTCGGGCCCGAGGGCATGGAGGCCGGCTGGTGGCGCCTGCCGTTCCTGCTGACGCTGCCGCTCGGCCTCGTCGCGCTGCTCATGCGCGCGCGCCTGCACGACTCCGACACCTTCACCGAGGCGAAGCAGCAGGACACCCGCACGAGCGCGTGGCAGGTGCTGCGCGACCTGATCACGAAGCAGCCGAAGCAGCTGCTGAAGATCATGGGCATCACGGTGCTCATCAACACCGCCTTCTACCTCGTGCTCACCTACATGCCGACCTTCCTGACGACCTCGCTCGACATGGATGCGACGCAGTCCGGCCTGATGCTCGTGGGCGTGCAGCTCGTGATGATGGCGGTGATCGTGCCGCTCGGCGCGCTCACCGACCGGGTCGGCAGGCGGCCGGTGCTGCTCACCGCAGCCATCGGCTTCACGCTCTTCTCGATCCCCGCGGTCATGCTGCTCACCACCGGCGTCGTGCTGCTGCAGATCCTCGGCCTGTCGATCTTCGGCATCTTCCTCGTCATGCTGCTGTGCAACATCTCGGCGACGCTGCCTGCGCTCTTCCCGACGACGGTGCGCTACGCCGGCTTCGCGCTCGGCTACAACGTCGCGACCTCGCTGCTCGGCGGCCCGGCGGGCCTCATCAACGAGTGGCTGATCGGCGAGACCGGGTCGAACCTCGTGCCCGGCTTCTACATGACGATCGCCGGCATCATCGGGCTCATCGCCATCTGGACCTTCAACGAGACCGCCGGGCGCAGCCTGCGCGGCGACGTGGTGCCGGGCGACGACGACGTCGATCGCCTCGCCATCGGTCAGGACCTCATCGGCAAGGTGAACGACCCGAACCACGAGCTCGTCGACGGCCGCCTGCCGGCGACGGGCGACGGGCGCGGCCCAGCCTGACGCGCGCATGACGGATGCGGTCCCGCCGGCGTGCGGGGCCGCATCCGTCGTCTGGTGATGGGATTCACAGGAGAACGGGGTGTCTTCATGTACCCCATTCACGTAGCGTCGGGCTCATGCGAGCACTCACCTGGCAGTCCAAGCGCACCGTCACCGTCGAGGAGGTGGCGGACCCGCGCATCGAGCAGCCGACCGATGTCGTCATCAGGGTCACGTCGACGGCGATCTGCGGCTCCGACCTGCACCTCTACGAGCTCTTCGGCCCGTTCCTCGACAAGGGCGACGTGCTCGGCCACGAGACGATGGGCATCGTCGAGGAGGTCGGCTCGGGCGTCACGTCGCTGACGCCCGGCGACCGCGTCGTCATCCCCTTCGTGATCGCGTGCGGCCACTGCTTCATGTGCTCGCGCGGCCTCACCACGCAGTGCGAGACGACGCAGAACCGCGACGAGGGCACGGGCGCCGCGCTCTATGGCTACACCTCGCTCTACGGCTCGGTGCCGGGCGGGCAGGCCGAGCGCCTGCGCGTGCCCTTCGCTGACTTCAACGCCACCAAGGTCGGCCTCGAGCTGCCCGACGACCGCTACCTGTTCCTCAGCGACATCCTGCCGACGGCGTGGCAGGGCGTCGCGTACGCCGACGTCCCCGAGGGCGGCACGCTCGCCGTGCTGGGGCTCGGGCCGGTCGGCCAGTTCGCGGCCCGCATCGGCCGGCACCTCGGCCACCGCGTGATCGGCGTCGACCCGGTGCCGGAGCGGCGGGCCATGGCTGAGCGCCACGGCATCGAGACGCTCGACATGGCGGGCGCGACTGAGGCGCTGCAGGAGGCCACCGACGGGCGCGGGCCCGACTCGATCGTCGACGCGGTCGGCATGGAGGCACACGGCTCGCCCGGGGCCGCGACCGCCCAGGCTGTCGTCGGCATGCTGCCGGACGCGCTGTCGAAGCCGATGATGCAGCACGGTGGGCTCGACCGGCTCTCTGCGCTGATGACCGCGTTCGACGCGGTGCGCCGCGGCGGCACCGTCTCGCTCAGCGGCGTCTACGTCGGCACGGCCGACCCGATCCCGATGATGACGCTGTTCGACAAGCAGCTGACGATCCGGATGGGGCAGTGCAACGTGCAGGCGTGGCGCGACACCCTGATGCCCCTCGTCGAGGATCCCTCCGACCCGCTGGGCACGCAGGACCTCGTCACGCACCGCGTGCCGCTCGACCGCGCACCCGAGATGTACGAGACCTTCCAGAAGAAGGACGACGGCTGCATCAAGGTCGTGCTGGAGCCCTGAGGCTGCGGGCGCGCGCTCCTTGCCCGCTGGTCGCCCTTCGGCCAGCTCAGGAGCCGGAGCGCGCGCCGCAGGCGCACGCTCCGCAGGTCGAGGAGCGCGCGCCGCAGGCGCACGCTCTGCAGGTCGAGGAGCGCGCGCCGCAGGCGCACGCGTCACGAGACCCCGTCACCCCACCCGCAAAGGCCACGCCTGCCACCCGTTCGGCCGCTCGCGCAGCCGCTCCTGCGCCGCATGCAGCCGCTCGGCCCCCAGCTCCTCTGCGTCCGCAGTCCCGGATCGCGAGCCCGACGCGAACTCCACCCGGTGGTGCACGCCGCGCGGCGTCACCGTCTCCTTGAGCCAGCCGCGCGCGACAGCGAGCACGAGATCCTCGAGCTCGCCGACGAGTCGCTCGACGTCCTCGTCGCAGGCGTCGCAGCCGCACGCGGGGAAGGCATCGAACTGCAGCACACCCGCGTGCACCATCACGCCCGGGAAGCGGGTGAGCACGATCGAGATCGGTGCGGCGACCCTGTCGCGCGGCGTCAGGCGCACGGCACGCACCACGTCCTCGGGTGGGTATGGCAGCGCCGCCGCGATCGCGGGCCCCTGCTCGAGATCGACCTCATAGGTCGCGACCAGATGCTCGACTAGCGCCTCGGCGACCCGCTGTAGCGGCGCGAAGCGCTCGGGATGCGTGACGCCCGAGTACGACTTCTCGGGCGGCTGCCGCCAGCGCTCCCCGAAGGGGACGAACTCGCCATCGGCGTCGCGGACGGACGGGATGACGATCTCGGGACGCACATAGGCGGGCATGGCTGCAGTCTGCAACAGCCCCCGGGCAAGCGAAAGGCCCCGGGGTGGAGCCCGGGGCCAATCGTGCGCGAGGGGGGACTTGAACCCCCACGTCCTTGCGGACACTGGCACCTGAAGCCAGCGCGTCTGCCAATTCCGCCACTCGCGCGAAGCCCTACGTTCGCAGGGCAACTCACCGAGAATATCAGGTTCTGAGCCGCGGCAGGTACGCTAACGGCGGCTGAAGGGAGGTGACGACACTCATGGGATTCCTCGACTCGATCGAACGTGGACTGGAGAAGGCCGTCAACGGCGCCTTCGCGAAGACGTTCCGCTCCGGCGTGGAGCCGGTGGAGATCGCGAGCGCGCTCAAGCGCGAGCTCGACACCCAGGCCAGCGTCGTCTCCCGCGACCGCATCCTGGTGCCGAACCACCTCACCGTGCGCCTCGCCCCCACCGACTTCCAGAAGCTGCGCCGCCTCGGTGACACCCTGCTCGACGAGCTCACGGGCACGCTCCAGACGCACGCCCGGCAGTCCGGCTACTCGTTCGCCGGCCCGATCGACCTCGGACTGGAGCCCGACGAGGGCCTCTCCACCGGCATGCTCGACATCCGCTCCGACAGCGAGGCGGGCGAGGTGGTCTGGATGGCCGTGGTCGACATCAAGGGCAAGCGCCACCGGCTGCGCAAGGGCAGCACGGTCATCGGCCGCGGCTCCGACGCCGACATCACCGTCGACGACGCCGGCGCCTCCCGCAAGCACGCCGAGATCATCTGGGACGGCACGCGCGCCCAGGTGAGCGACCTCGGCTCCACCAACGGCACCACGCTCAACGGCAGGGCGCTCAAGAGCGCGCTCCTCGAGCCCGACTCGATCATCGACATCGGCGCCACGCGGATCGTCTACCGCCTGCTGGCGCAGTCGAAGGAGCAAGCGTGAGCGAGCTGACCCTCATCATCATCAGGATCGGCTTCCTCGCCGTCCTGTGGCTGTTCATCTTCATCGTCCTCTACTCGCTCCGCAGCGACCTTTTCGGCCCGCGCCTCACCCCGCTCCAGCGGGTGGCGGTGGAGAGCCAGCGCACGCGCGAGACCGCGTCGCCGTCGAGCGGGCCGTCGATCGGGTCAGCGGATGCGCCCACGACGGTGAACGCGCGGGCGACCTCGGGTGCGGGGCCGGGCACCGCATCCGCCGCCCCGAGCGCCGAGCGCGGGCAGGCCGGCCGCATCGTCATCACCTCCGGCCCTCGCGCAGGGCTCGAGCTCGAGCTGCCGGAGACCGGCCTCACGATCGGCCGCTCGTCGGGCAGCGGGCTGCAGATCAAGGACGACTACACCTCGACGAACCACGCGAAGATCGTCCGCTGGCGCGACCAGTGGGTCGTGCAGGACCTCGGCTCCACCAACGGGACCTTCGTGGAGGGCAAGCGGATCAGCGAGTCGACCACCGTGCGGGTCGGCAGCTCGGTGCGCATCGGCACGACGACCTTCGAGCTGAGGCGCTGAGCTTGAGCGCACCGCTCGCGGCAGCGATCAGCCACGTCGGCCGGATCCGCACCGAGAACCAGGATTCCGGCTACGCCGGCTCCCGGCTCTACTTCGTCGCGGACGGCATGGGCGGGCACGCGGGCGGCGACGTCGCGAGCGCCATCGTCACTCGGAAGGCGCGCGAGGCCGACCGCGAGTACGAGACCGCCGAGGAGGCGGCCCAGACGCTCGCGGCAGCGCTCCGCGACGGCAACGACGCGCTGCAGCAGGCCATGCTCGAGCACCCCGAGCTCTCCGGCATGGGCACGACGGGCTCCGGCATCATCCGCGTGGGCGACCGCGTCGGCATCGCGCACATCGGCGACAGCCGCATCTACCGATACCGGGTCGGGGCGCTCGAGCAGATCAGCACCGACCACACCTTCGTGCAGAAGCTCGTCGATGCCGGTCGCATCACCCGCGAGGAGGCCGAGCACCACCCGCGCCGCAACGTCGTCATGCGCGTGCTCGGCAACGTGGAGCAGCACCCCGAGATCGACACGGCCGTCGAGCAGGCCCTGCCAGGGGACCGCTGGCTCGTCTGCTCCGACGGCCTCTCGAGCTACGTCGACGAGGAGCGCATCCGCGCGATCCTCGCCCAGGGGCTCGACACCCCCTCCACCGTGCAGCGGCTCGTCAACGAGTCGCTCTCGCGCGGGGCGCCCGACAACGTGACGGTCGTGCTATGCGACATCGACGAGCGGCACTCGTCGTCGATCCCGCCGACGACGGTCGGCTCTGCCGCTGCGCCCATCAGCTACGAGGCCGTCGAGCCCGAGCGCACCTCCGTCAGCCTCGGCCAGCTGATCATGCACCCGCGGCAGTCGCGCATGCAGCCGGCCTTCGAGCACTTCGAGCCCGAGAGCGAGGAGTTCCTGCAGGAGCTGCTCGCCGAGCAGCGCCGCATGCGCCGCAACCGCCAGCTGATCTGGAGCTTCGGCGCCCTCGTCGCCGTGATCGGCGTTGTCGTGCTGTCGACGATCTTCTACAACTGGACCCAGGACCGCTACTTCGTGGGTGCGAACGAGGCCGGCAACGTGGCGATCTACCAAGGCATCCAGCAGCAGATCGGGCCGATCGTGCTCGCGACCGAGGTCGAGGAGACCGACATCGCGGTCGAAGACCTGTCGCCCTTCAACCAGCGGAACGTCCAGGAGACGCTCTCCGCGGCCTCGCTCGAGGCTGCGCGCGCCATCGTCGAGCGATTGGAGCCGGCACCGTGACCGACCGCACCGCTCCGACGAGCCTCAACAAGGTCAGCCTCCAGACCGGCAGCCTGCAGCTGCGCGACGTCACCGAGGCCATCAAGGTGCGCATCCGCAACCCTGCGAAGCTGCGCAACCTCGAGCTGTTCCTGCTGCTCATCGCGTGGGCGATCGGCGGCGCCGCGATGGTGCTGGTGCAGCTGGGCGCGCTGCAGCGCATCGACATCTTCCCGCTGCAGCTCGCCGCTGGGCTCGGCATCCTCACCTTCGCCATGCACATCGCGCTGCGCGTCGTGGCGCGCGAGGCCGACGCGATCATCCTGCCCGTGGCGACCGTGCTCAACGGCCTCGGCATCGCCATGATCTACCGCATCGACATCGGCGAGGGCCTGACGGGCTGGGATTCCGCCGCGATGCGGCAGATCGTCTGGACCGCGCTCGCGCTCGTCACCGCGATCGCCGCGATCGTGCTGATCCGAAACCACCGCGTGCTGGCGCGCTACCGCTACGTCGCGATGGCGGTCGCCCTCATCCTGCTGGTGCTGCCGCTCATCCCCGGCCTCGGCCGCACGATCAACGGCGCGACCGTCTGGATCAGCGTCGGCGGCTTCGCGTCGTTCCAGCCGGGAGAGCTCGCGAAGATCGCCCTGGCGATCTTCTTCGCCGGCTACCTGATGACCGCGCGCGACTCCCTCTCCGTGGTCGGCAGGCGCTTCTTGGGCATCCGCTTCCCGCGGCTGCGCGACCTGGGCCCGATCCTCCTCGTCTGGGGGATGTGCATGCTCGTGCTCGTCTTCCAGCGCGACCTCGGCACCGCGATGCTCTACTTCGGCCTGTTCCTCGTGATGATCTACGTCGCGACCGGGCGGCGCTCCTGGATGTTCATCGGCGTCGGCCTCGTCGCCGTCGGCGGTGTCGCCGCCTACTTCTCGCTCGGCTACGTGCAGCGGCGGATCCACGCCTGGGTGCACGCCTTCGACCCCGAGGTCTTCCTGGCCCCGGGCGGCTCGTACCAGATCGTGCAGGGCGTCTTCGGGATGGCGCACGGCGAGCTGCTCGGCACCGGCCTCGGGCTCGGGCGCCCCGGCCTGACCCCGTACGCCAACAGCGACTACATCATCCCGTCGCTCGGCGAGGAGCTCGGCCTGACCGGCATGTTCGCCATCCTGGGCCTCTACCTGGTCCTCGTCTCGCGCGGCCTGCGCATCGGCTTCCAGGGGCCGGACGACTTCACGAAGCTGCTGGGCGTGGGCCTGGCCTTCGTGATCGCGCTGCAGGTGTTCATCGTCGTCGGCGGCGTGACCCGCCTCATCCCCCTCACGGGGCTGACGACGCCGTTCCTGGCCGCCGGCGGCTCGTCGCTGCTGGCCAACTGGCTCATCGTCGCGCTGCTGCTGAGGCTGAGCGACTCGGTGCGCGGAAGGGGGATCGCATGAGCGACGCCTCGAACGACCAGAGCATGCGGCGCCCGATCCGGCACGTCAGCACGCTGCTGCTGGTGATGTTCGTCGGGCTCTTCGGCTCGTCGACCATGATCCAGGCGGTGCAGGCCGACTCGCTGCACGCCGACGATCGCAACACCCGCTCGCTCTACGACTCCTTCGCGGTCGAGCGCGGCTCGATCGTCGTCGACGGCGTGCAGGTCGCGCTCTCCGTGCCCTCCGACGACGAGTACGAGTGGCAGCGGCAGTACCCGATGGGTGAGCTCTACTCGCACATCACGGGCTACAACACCCTCGGGCAGGGCAACCGCGGCATCGAGGACGCGATGAACGACGAGCTGACGGGCACGGCCAACAGCCAGTTCCTCGACCAGATCGTCGCGACCATCACCGGTCAGGACGCCGCCGGCTCCTCGGTCGAGCTGACGATCGACCACGAGGCGCAGCAGGCGGCCGCGGATGCGCTGGGCGGCAGGAACGGCGCGGTCGTCGCGCTCGACCCCGAGTCCGGCGACGTGCTCGCGATGTACTCGAGCCCCACCTTCGACCCCAACGCCTTCGCCAGCCACAACACCGCGGCGGTGCAGCAGCTGCACGACCAGCTCGTGAACGACCCCGCGGACCCGCTGCAGAACCGAACGGTCGAGGGCGACCTCTACTTCCCCGGCTCGGTCTTCAAGGTCGTCGTGCTCGCCGCGGCGCTCGAGTCCGGCCGCTACACGCTCGACTCCGAATTCGAGAACCCCGAGACCCTCACGCTGACCGGCTCCACGCGCGAGATCCGCAACGCCTCGCGCTCGACGTGCGGGCCCGGCGAGACCGTGACGCTCGAGACCGCCTTCATCCTGTCCTGCAACATCCCCTTCGCGCAGCTCGGCGAGGAGCTCGGCGAGGATGCCATCGCGCGGCAGGCAGCGGCGCTCGGCTACGGCCAGGGCCTCGAGATCCCGGTGCCCGTCGCACCGAGCACCTACCCGACCGACCTCGAGCCGTCGCAGCTGCAGCTGACGTCCTTCGGCCAGTTCGAGGTGCGCGTGACGCCGCTGCAGATCGCGATGACGACCGCGGCGATCGCGAACGATGGCACGATGATGCGGCCGAACATGGTCGATCGCGTCCTCGCGCCGAACCTCGACGTGCTCGCAGAGCCCGAGGCCACCATCCTCGGCAACCCCGTCACGGCGGATGTCGCGGCGCAGATGCGTGCGACGATGGAGCTGGCCGTGCAGGAGGGCCTCGCGACGAACGCGCAGATCCAGGGCGCCACGGTCGGTGGCAAGACCGGCACGGCCGAGAACAACGTCGAGACCGACGCACCCTTCAACCTGTGGTTCACGGGGTACGGAGAACTGGACGACAGGAGCGTGGCGGTCGCCGTCGTGGTCGTGCCAGATGAGAACATCGTCGGTGACACTTCAAACGTGATCGCCGCGCCAATCGGGAGAGCAGTGATCGAGGCGGTGCTGAACTCATGAGACCATCCAGCGGACTCACCTTCGGTGGGCGATACCAGCTGACCAGTCGCATCGCGATCGGCGGCATGGGCGAGGTGTGGCAGGCGACCGATCAGGTCATCGGGCGCACCGTCGCACTGAAGATCCTCAAAGACGAGTACATGGGCGACCCCGGGTTCCTGGAGCGCTTCCGCGCCGAGGCCCGCCACGCCGCGCTCGTCAACCACGAGGGCATCGCCAACGTCTTCGACTACGGCGAGGAAGAGGGCAGCGCCTTCCTCGTGATGGAGCTCGTGCCGGGCGAACCGCTCAGCGCGATCCTCGACCGGGACCGCACGCTGTCGGCCGACAAGGTGCTCGACATCGTCGCGCAGACCTCTGCCGCGCTGCACGCCGCCCACCAGGCCGGGCTCGTGCACCGCGACATCAAGCCGGGCAACCTGCTGATCACGCCAGAGGGTCGCGTCAAGATCACCGACTTCGGCATCGCGCGCATCGCCGACCAGGTGCCGCTCACCGCAACCGGCCAGGTGATGGGCACGGTGCAGTACCTCTCGCCCGAGCAGGCCTCCGGCCAGCAGGCAGCGCCCTCGACCGACATCTACTCGCTGGGCATCGTCGCCTACGAGGCCCTGGCCGGCCGTCGGCCGTTCACGGGTGAGTCGCAGGTCGCCATCGCGATGGCGCACATCAACGACTCCCCGCCCGACCTGCCGGGCTCGGTGCCGGAGCCGGTGCGCAACCTGGTGCTGTCGTGCATCGCGAAGACCCCGGCAGATCGCCCGACCTCCGCGGCACACCTCTCGCGCGCGGCCACCATGCTGCGCCGCGGCGACATCGCCGGCGCCGCGGCGATCGTGCCGGGCATCGCCTCGACCGACTCGTTCGCGACCATCGACTCGCCCACGCAGGCGGCCACCCGCGTGATCACGACGCAGTCGACCCCCGTGACGGCAGCGCTCCCGGTGGCAGGCACGACGGCCACGCGGCAGGTCGCGGAGCGTCGACGCACGAACCCGTGGATCTGGCCCGTCGTGATCCTCGCCCTGCTGCTCGTCGCGGCGGGCGTGGCGATCGCGATGATGCTCATCAACGGGCAGCGCGACGAGCCGCAGCCGACCGAGTCGTCGCAGGTTCCGGAGGAGCCGGGCGAGGTCACCATCGACCTCGCCGACTTCGAGGGGCTGACCGAGACGGAGTTCCGCAACGCGATCGAGGCGCTCGACCTGGTCGCGAGCGTCACGACAGGCGACCCCGCCACGAGTCCCGAGGATGTCGCGCGCATCTATGCTGTCGACCCGACCGGGCCTGTGCCCGTCGGCTCCACGGTGACCGGCACCATCCATGCCCCCGTCGCAGCCCTCGACGACCCGACCACCCCGCCGCGGATGGCGGGCGACGAGGACCCGGAGGCGCTCAGCACCGGGACGCCGTACACGGTGGTCTGGGACGCGGCGACGTGCCCGGCGGACTACACGCTCGCCGGCTACGACGTGCTGATCGAGTGGGCGGCCGGCACGCCGGAGACCCTGCAGCAGACGGCCGCCGAGCTGCGCATCACGCAGATGCCGGCCGGCCCCAACGAGGTGTCCTACGCCTTCCGCTGCGACTCCGCCTCCGGCGAGACCCTGACGAGCGGCTTCTCGCCGTCGCTGACGATGGTGGCCACCGCGCCGGAGGAGACGCCCGAGCCGACGCCGGACCCCACGCCGGACCCGACCCCCGAGCCGACGGAGCCGATCGAGACGACGCCGGTGGAGGACCCCGAGGGCCCCTGATCGGTCGTTGACGTAGAATCGACCGACCCGGGCGATGCCTGGGCAGCAGGCCCGAGCCCCGCGCGGGCGCACGAGGAGAAGGAGCGGCGATGACCGACAGCATCATCGCGTCGCTGCGGACGCTCGGCGACCGGTACGAGATCGGCGACCTCATCGGTCAGGGTGGCATGGCCGAGGTGCACCTCGCGCGCGACACCCGGCTCGACCGGCAGGTCGCGGTCAAGCTGCTGAAGCCGGAGCTGTCGAAGGACCCCGAGTTCCGCACGCGGTTCCGCCAGGAGGCCCAGTCGGCGGCGCGCATGTCGCACCCGACGGTCGTGCGCGTCTTCGACGCGGGCGAGGAGCCGACCGTCGATGCCCACGGCGATCCGGCGGCCGTGCCGTACATCGTCATGGAGTACGTCGACGGGCGCATGGTGAAGGACATCATCGCCGAGGGGCCGCTGCCTGAGGCCGAGGCGGTGCGCATCACCAAGGGCATCCTCACGGCCCTCGAGTACTCCCACCGGGCTGGCATCGTGCACCGCGACATCAAGCCCGGCAACGTCATGGTCACCCCCGGCGGGCAGATCAAGGTGATGGACTTCGGGATCGCGCGCGCCGTCAGCGAGACGAGCGCCAACGTCGCCCAGACCGGCACGATCCTCGGCACCGCCGGCTACTTCTCCCCCGAGCAGGCCCGCGGCGAGTCCGTCGATGCTCGCACCGATCTCTACTCCACCGGCGTCATCCTCTTCGAGCTGCTGACGGGCCGGCCGCCCTTCTCGGCCGACACGGCTGTCGGCGTCGCCTACCAGCACGTGGCCGAGGAGCCGCCCACCACCTCCTCCATCACGCCCGGCATCACGCCGGAGATGGACTCGGTCGTGACGAAGGCGCTGCGGAAGCCGCGCGATGACCGATTCCAGTCGGCGACGGAGTTCAAGCAGTCGCTCGACGACGCGCTCGACGGCACCCTCGTGCCCTTCGAGGCCCCGCAGACCGCCGCGGTCGAGATCGGCGCCGCGACGACGATGTTCGCCGCTCTCACCGCCGACGACGCGATGCCTGAGCCCGCGCCGGTCGTCGACCGATCGCGCCGGCCGCACCTGGCCTGGCTCTGGGCCGCGGTCGCGCTGATCGCGGTGCTCGTCGTCGGCGCCGGCGTCTGGGCGTTCAGCCTCGGCCAGCTGCCGCTCGTCGGGCTCTCCGCGGCGGTGCCGGAGGTCGTCGGCCTCTCGGAGGACGAAGCGGTCGCCGAGGTCGAGGCGGCGCGACTCTCCGCCGAGGTGCGCCTCACGGTCGACGCGGCGCCGGCCGGCACGGTGCTGCGCTCCGAGCCCGCGGCAGGCGTCAACCTCGCCATCGACGCGCCCGTCACGCTCATCGTCTCGAACGGGCCCCCGCCCGAGCCGCTCATGAGCGTCGCGAACCTCACGGAGGCGCAGGCGCGGCAAGCGCTCGAGGCCGCCGGCTACACGGTGGGCGAGGTCACGCGAGCTGCGTCGCAGGATGTCGCGGCCGATCTCGTCGTCAGCACCGACCCGAGCGCCGGCACCTCGGTGTCGCAGGGTGCGGTGATCGACCTGGTCCTCTCGAACGGCCTCGTGACGGTCGGCGACGTGACCGGTCAGCCGATCGCCGCAGCGGCCGACGAGATGCAGGCGCTCGGCCTCACGGTCGAGCGTCGCTACACCGTGCGCTGCATGGGCGGCGACGTCGTCGAGCAGTCGCTCGCCCCCGGCGATCACCCGCAGGGCAGCACGATCACGCTGCTCTACTGCAACGGCCAGCCCGCGCCCGACCCGGTGGAGACACCGGAGCCGACCGAGTCCGATGAGGAGCCCGGGAACGGTGGAGGCGACGGCGGTGGCGAGGGTGAGGGCGGCGGCGAAGGCGGCGGCGAGGGCGACGAGGGCTGAGGCCCCGCGGCGGCCGCTCGGGTCGGACCGCGCAGATCGAAGCCCTCAGGCCACGTGGTCGGGCGGCGGTGCGAGCGTGACGAGCGGTGCCCGGCCGGCGGCGCGCTCCGCGGCTCCGGTGAGCCCGGCGGCCTCGAGCCAGTTGCCCAACATGCGGTACCCGCCCTCGGTCAGCACCGACTCCGGGTGGAACTGCACGCCCCACACCGGCGCCTGGCGGTGCTCGATGGCCATGATGACACCGGGGCCCTCCGCGCCTGCGCTCGCCGCGGCGCGCGCCGAGCCCGTGACCGCATCCGCGGCCGCAGTGCGCGCGGTGACGCGCAGCACCTCCGGCACGGTGCCCTCGACGATCGCGAGCGAGTGGTAGCGGGTCGCGATGAGCGGGCTCGGCAGCCCCTCGAAGACGGTCGTGCCGTCGTGCTCGACGTCGCTCGTCTTGCCGTGCATCAGCTCGGGAGCGTGCGTCACGACGCCCCCGAGCGCCTCGGCGATCGCCTGGTGGCCCAGGCAGACGCCGAGCAGCGGCGTGCGGGAGGCGATGGCCGCGTGCACCATCGGGATCGAGACGCCCGCATCGACCGGCGCGCCCGGCCCGGGTGACAGCAGCACCGCATCCCAGTCCGCGATCGACGCGGCCTCGACCTCGTCGTTGCGGCGCACCACCACCTCGGCACCCAGCTCCTCGAGGTAGCCGGCGAGGGTGTAGACGAACGAGTCGAAGTTGTCGACGACGAGGATGCGAGTCATGCGGCTTCCGTGCTGGGTGCGGGCGAGTGGGATGCGGGGGGCGCCGAGGCGGCTGCGTCGAGCACCGGGTCGGGTGTCGGGAAGTACTCCTGCATGACCCACGGGTAGACGTGGAAGATCATGAGGTAGGCGACGCCGGCGAGGAGCGCGAGCGTGAGGACGAGCTTGAGCGGCCAGGGACCGGGCAGGATGCGCCAGAGACCTGCGTACATCAGGCCCTCCCCAGCGTCTCGGCGAGCTCTGCCGGCATGCCGTCGTCGAGGCTCTGCCACCCGACGAAGGTCGCGTAGGCGATCAGACGCCCCTGGGCCGACCACTCGGGGTTGCAGGTGGTGAGCGTCAGGTAGCGGCCGTCGGCCGGGGTCTGGGGCTGCTGCGGCACCGGAGCCACGACGCCGACGCCGGAGGGAGCGACGTACTCGTGGTTGCGGAACTCGTAGACGTACCAGGCCTCGTTCGTCTTCACGTACACGCGGTCCCCGACGCGCATCTCGTCCAGGTGGGTGAACGGGCCTCCCTGGCCGTTGCGATGCCCGGCGACCGCGAAGTTCCCGAGCTCCCCCGGCATCGCCGAGTCGCTGTAGTGCGCGAGCCCCTGCTGCAGCGAGTCGAGCACCTGCCTGCTCGTGCCCTGGCCGACGGCGCGCTCGAACTCGCCGAGCCGCGGGATGTACATGACGGCGAAGGTCTCGGTGTCGCCCGGCACGGCCTCGGCGGGCGGCTCGTCGGTGCGCAGCTCGACGTCCGGCGCGGCGACGGTGCTGGGGCCGAGCTCTGCGGCGACCTCCTGCGCGGCCTGCTGCTGCTGGCCGCCGAGCACCGCATCCGCGAGCCAGATCTGCCAGCCGGCGTAGCCGAGCGCGAGCACCCCGAGCGTCAGGAGCAGCTCGCCCAGCACGCTCGCGAACGTGGCACGGCGCCGCGGGCGACGCCGGCGATCCCCCTGGTGCCTGGCCACGGGATCAATCCTAGGCCTCGGCTGCATTACCATGGGCTGCATGAGCCCCAGCGAGAAGTCTGTCGAGAAGGCGTCGGCTGCGAAGTCCAAGCAGAGCCGCGAGCGCAACCCTCACGACGAGCAGCGCAACCCCGCGTGGTTCAAGCCGGTGATGTTCGGCTTCATGGCGGTGGGCTTCCTCTGGGTGATCGTCTACTACATCTCGGGCACGACCCTGCCGGTGCCATCGCTCGGCGCCTGGAACATCGTCGTGGGCTTCGTCGTGATGTTCATCGGCTTCATCATGACCACTCGCTGGAAGTAGCGCGAACTACACCGATGTAGTTCTCCCCAGGTGTGGATAGATCTGTGGAGAACTCCGAAGGAGCCTGAGGAGGCCTCGGCCTCGGCCGCTGCCGTCTCGAAGCCCCTCAGAGGATGAGCGCGATCCGGATCGCGAACAGCGCCGCCAGCACGAGCGTGACGCCACCGATGACGAGCCAGGCCGCCTTCGTCGCCTGATCGCCGCGCATCCGCTTGTGCACCGCACCGATGCCGAAGCCGAGCGCCAAGCCGATCACGAGGCCGCCGACGTGCGCGGGCCACGAGATGCCGCCGAACATGAAGGTGATGACGAGGTTGATGCCGACCATCACCAGCAGCGCCGGCTGCACTCGCCCGATCATGCGCTGCATGCCGATCATCATGCCGAAGAGCGCGTAGATCGCGCCCGATGCGCCGACCACGGCCGACATCGGCGTCAGCCACGACACCGCGACCGCAGCGCCGGCGGCACTCACGACGTAGGCCGCGAGGAAGGGGAGCTTGCCGATGCGCTCCTCGATCGAGGGCCCGACCATGTAGAGCACGAGCATGTTGAACGCGAGGTGCAGCACGCTCGCATGCACGAGCGCGTAGGTCACGAAGCGCCAGGGCTCGGCCAACGAGTAGCCGAGGAAGTACAGCAGCGAGCCCGAGAGGTCGCCCGGGAGGATCTGCAGGGCACCGACGATCGCCGTCACCGCGATGATCGCGATCGTGACGGGCGCGGGCTGCGCGAGCCACTGGCGCATGCGCACGCCGACCGC
This sequence comes from Agrococcus sp. Marseille-P2731, assembly GCF_900117395.1. Taxonomy (GTDB): domain Bacteria; phylum Actinomycetota; class Actinomycetes; order Actinomycetales; family Microbacteriaceae; genus Agrococcus. The sequence continues at coordinate 912,936 of NZ_FPEG01000003.1, forward strand.
CGTGCGCGGCCCGCCGTGCGCGACGCGCGTCTCGCGGTGGAGCGTGCGCTGCTCCTGCGCGAGCTCGCGCACGCACTCGGGGCAGCGCGAGCCGACGGGAGCCTGCTGCTGGCACTCGCCGCAGATCGTGCGGCCGCAGCGGGAGCACAGCACCCAGCTGACCCGATCAGGGTGCCGGTAGCACCGGTCAGCTGGGGCTGCTGCGCTCACGGGGGGTCAGGCCTGCTGGATGTCGACCGACTCGATCACGACATCCTCGAGGGGCTTGTCGCGGCCATCGGTCGGCACGGCCTGGATCGCGTCGACGACGCGCTGCGAGGCGTCGTCCTCGATGAGGCCGAAGATCGTGTGCTTGCCCTGCAGCCAGGGGGTGGCGACCGTGGTGATGAAGAACTGCGAGCCGTTGGTGCCGCGACCGGCGACCTTGCCGGCGTTCGCCATCGCGAGCACGTAGGGCGCGTTGAACGTGAGGTCGGGGTGGATCTCGTCGTCGAACTGGTAGCCGGGGCCGCCGACGCCCTGCCCGAGCGGGTCGCCGCCCTGGATCATGAAGTCGGGGATGATGCGGTGGAAGACGACGCCGTCGTAGAGGGGCGCGGTCGACGTCGCACCGGTCTGCGGGTGCGTCCACTCGCGCGCGCCGGTGGCGAGGTCGGTGAAGTTCTTGACGGTGATGGGGGCGTGGTCGCCGAGGAGGTTGACCTTGATCTCGCCGAGGTTGGTGCGGATCGTTGCGACAGCGGTGTGGTGAGCCATGGCTCGATCCTCCCATAGGAGGGTGCGGCAGAGGCCGCCGCGAGCACCAGGTTCGTGCACAGCGAAACCTGGCCTCCGGGCGCTCCGTCGCGGCACCCTGGGAGCGTGCCCGACCACTGGGTGCCGCATCCAGGAAAACCTGCGAGGATGACGCCCAGGCTTCGACCACGGAAGGACAGCCATGTCACTCGAACTCTCGCGCAAGCGCGCCAAGGAGATCAAGAAGCTCCGCAAGCAGGCCGACAAGCTCTGGGCCGAGCAGCGCGCGGTGAGCCACCACGCAGCTGAGATCGCTCGTCGCGCCAAGGACCAGGCTCGCGCCTACAGCAACGAGTCGCTCGTGCCCGCGGCCGAGCGCGCGGTGAACCGCAGCGTCGACGCGGGTCGCGACGGCCTCTCGAAGGCCACCCGCGGCTGGAACCGCAGCGTCGTCCCCGCGATCGCGACCGGTCTCGGCTCCTTCGCCGCCATGGCGCAGGTCGCCAAGGACGACCGAGTGAAGGGCGCCATCGAGAACGTCCGCAAGTACGCGACCGTGCCGGAGATCGCTCCCGCGCACTCGCACCGCTCCGGCCCCAATGCCATCCAGTGGGTGCTCATCGGCGTCGGCGCTGTCGCCGTGGTCGGCGCAGCCTACGCCGCGTGGCAGACGCTGCGCGCGGACGACGACCTCTGGATCCCGGACGCCGAGGACTCCTCGAGCGACGCATCCACGCGCTCCTCGAGCCAGCCCTCGGGCGGCCTGACCGACGGCCCGGAGGCCGGCGCACCGCAGGCCTGATCAGACGCACGACGAAGGGGCCCCGCCAGCTGGCGGGGCCCCTTCGTCGTGCGATCGGTGCCCCTCAGCCCTGGGTCAGACCGATGAGCACCAGCACCCCGCCGCCCACCAGCAGCCCCGCCGAGAGCAGGAACGAGCGCATCCGCCGCTCTGGCTCCCTGCCCTCACGGATGGTGCGGAAGATGTCGAAGCCGCTGACGACGCAGCAGGCGATCATGAGGCCGAAGCCGATGACGATGAGTGGATGCATGGTGGGGCTCTGTGGGTCGGTCGGGGCGGGCGGTCGGGCGGTCAGCGCAGCGGGCTGCCGGCGTCGTCGAGGTGGCGCAGCGCCCAGTCGACCGCGTGCACGTGGCGCAGCTGCGGGACGCGGTCGAGCGGATGCCAGGCGACGTCGTCGGTCGTGCCGTCGACCTCGATGGCGAGCTCGCCGCCGGTGATCTCGGCTCTGTAGAGTATGCGCAGGGCCTGCAGCGCATCGCCGCGCCTGGACTCCGGCAGCACTGCCGAGTCGACGCCGAGCAGGCCCGTGAGCCGCACGTCGTAGCCCGTCTCCTCGTTGACCTCGCGCACGGCCCCGTCGGCTGGGTGCTCGCCGGGCTCCACGCCGCCGCCGGGGAGCGTCCATCCGCTCATCCCGTTCTCGTTCCAGTGCGGCAGGAGGATCTCGCGGTCGGCGCCCTCGCCCCTCGTGATGAGGGCGTAGGCGGCCACTCGCATGCGCATCCGCCCATCCTAGGGTGCGGACGGGGGCGCCGAGCGGGGTTCAGCGGATGCGGCCGCGAGAGCGCACGCGGCTCTCCATGGTGTCGCGCAGCGGCGCCCCGAGGAACAGGCCGAGCGACGAGCCGGCGGCGAGCGCGATGCCGATCGAGCCGGCGACGATGAGCGTCGCGACACCGAGCACGAGGCTCTCGGCGCTGCCATCCGACTCGACGAGCTCGAGCAGACCGCGGAAGACGGCCGAGCCCGGCACCATCGGCACGATCGCCGCGGTGGTGACCGCGATCGACGGCACGTGCAGTCGGTGCGCGATCAGGATGCCGATGAAGCTCGCGATGAGCGCGCCGATGCCGCTCGCGACCGCGACCTCGAGGCCCCCCGTCGCGGACACCGAGTAGCCGGCCCACGCGATGCAGCCGAGCAGCGCGCTCACCACGATGGTGCGCAGCCCGGCGCCGTTCCAGATCGCCACGGTGATCGCGATGACGATCACCCCGGCGAACTGCAGCGGCAGCGGCCCGAGCGCCGTCGCCTCGCTCGAGACGACGAAGCCCATGCCGAGCGAGCGAGCCACCCAGAGCCCACCGACGATGCCGATGACGACGCCGAGCGTCAGGAGCGCGAGGTCCAGGATCCGGCCGCCTGCCGTCAGGGCGAACCCGTCGATGGCATCCTGCGCCGCGCCCACGACCGACATGCCGGCGAGCATCAGGACGATGCCGGCAGCGACGATGATCGACGGCCGCGCATCCTCGAGCAGCGGCACGCCCAGCTGCGCGAGCCAGTTCGTGATCGCCGCGATCGTCGTGACGACGAAGGCGCCGACGATCTGCGAGAAGAAGAACGGCATGCGGATGCGCGACATCAGTCGCTGCGCCATGGCGGCGCAGCAGGCGGCCACGAACGCGACCGCGGCGATCACCGGTGAGGCGCCGAACAGCAGCGCGACGCCCACGGTGAGGAGGCCCTGCGCGAGCACGATGAACGCCGCGCGGTACATGAAGGGCAGGCGCCGGATCGCGTGGAACCGCGAGCGCGCCTGCTCGAGCTCGAGGCCGCCCTCGATCTCTGCCACGAGCGCCTGCAGCTTCTGCAGCTTCGAGTGGTCGGGCACCGGCGCGCGCACGACGCGCAGCAGCGTGATCGGCAGGTCGGTGTCGTGGCGGTGGTACGAGACGGTGATCGAGTTGTAGGTCACGTCGACGTGCACGGGCTGGATGCCGAGAGCGGCCGAGACGCGGATCGTCGCGAGCGCGACGTCGTTGGCGGACGCGCCGACCGCGGTGAGCGCCTCGGCGATGCGCATCGCGAGGTCGATGACCTTCCGCGCGTAGACCTCGTCGATCGTGAGGATCGCCTCGGTCATGGGTCGTGCGGTCGCGTCCGTGCGGATCGCGCCCACGATCCGCCGCCGCCAGTCTCGCCGCCTGTCCATCGCATCCATCCTCGCATCTCGGCGCGACCGCCTCGCCGGTCGCCGACGCGTCCTGAGCAGAGGACGCGCGTTGCCCAGCAGCCGATCCGTCCTCTGCTCGGCACGCATCCCCGATCCGTCCTCTGCTGGAGAAGGTAGGCGGATGGGAGGGCGCGGGCGATCGCGGGCGCGACGAGAGAAGCCCGGCCAGTGGCCGGGCTTCTGATGTGGAGCCTGGGAGAATCGAACTCCCGACATCCTGCTTGCAAAGCAGGCGCTCTACCAACTGAGCTAAGGCCCCGTGGCATCTGCATGCCGTGGGATCGTGCTTGGTGGGGCTACATGGACTCGAACCATGGACCTCTTCGTTATCAGCGAAGCGCTCTAACCGCCTGAGCTATAGCCCCAAGCACAAGCATCGACTCTACCATGTCTGGGCGGCGTCCCGGAACACCGCCAGCGCGACCTACTGGTTGGCGAAGCCGACCTGCAGGCCGCCGGTGACGCGCACCGAGAGGTTGTAGAGCACGGCGATGACCGCGCCCATCACCGTGATGACCACGAAGTTCAGCACTGCGACGAGCAGCGTGAACATCATCACCTGCGGCAGCGACAGCATCGAGGTGATGGCGAAGTCGGGGTTGGCGAGGATGTCGCGCAGCACCTCGTCGACCTTGTCGAACAGGCCGACGACCTGCAGCAGCGTCCACATCACGAACACGACCACCAGCTGCACGACGCCCAGCACGAGGCCGAGGATCGCCGCGACCTTCATCGCCGACCAGAAGTCGATGTGCACGAGCCGCAGGCGCACCTGCTTGTTCGATCCGCTGCGACGAGGCGCCTTGCTCTGCAGCTTCTCGGCAATGCTCATTCGTCGTTCTCCTCGGTGGTGGGCTCGCCCGCGTCTGCATCCGCAGCTGCGTCATCCGTGCCGTCAACGATAGCGGCATCGTCTTCCGGGTCGGTGGTGGCGGATGCATCGGCGCCAGCGGGCGCATCGGCGGCGGCGGCGGTCTCGGCGGCGGCCTCGACGACCTCCTCCTCGACGTTGCGCGCGATCTGGATCACGAGGTCCTTCTCGCTGCGCTCGGCGAACTGCACGCCCATGGTGGTGCGGCCGGTCGCGCGCACCTCGTCGACGTGCGAGCGGATGACCTTGCCGGAGGTGCGGATGAGCAGCAGCTCGTCGCCGTCGTGGACGATCGTCGCACCCACGAGCGCACCGCGGTCGTGCCCGCCGGAGGAGAACGTCAGCACGCCCTGGGTGCCGCGGCCCTTCGTGGGGTAGTCGGCCACGGCGGTCTTCTTGCCGAAGCCCTGCTCGGTGACGACGAATACGTAGCCCTCGTCGCCGATGACCATGGCGGCGAGCGCCTCGTCGTCGTCGCGGAGGCGGATGCCCCGCACTCCCCCGGTGTTGCGACCCATGGGGCGCAGCGCCGCATCCGTCGCCTCGAACCGAGCCGCCCGACCCTGCTTCGAGATCACCAGGATCTCGTCGTCGGAGTTCGCGAGCATGGCCGAGATGAGGCGGTCGTCATCGGCGAGGTTGATCGCGATGATGCCGCCCGAGCGGTTCGTGTCGTAGAGCTCGAGGCGGGTCTTCTTGACCTGGCCCTCGCGGGTCGCGAGCACGAGGTAGTCGGCCTGGTCGTAGGAGCGCAGCGTGAGCACGGTCTGCACCTGCTCGTCGGGCTGGAAGGCCAGCAGGTTCGCGACGTGCTGCCCCTTGGCGTCGCGCCCGGCCTCGACGATCTCGTACGCCTTCATCCGGTAGACGCGGCCGAGGTTCGTGAAGAACAGCATCCAGTCGTGCGTCGAGTTGACGCTGAAGTGGTCGACCACGTCGTCGCTGCGCAGCTGCGCGCCGCGCACGCCCTTGCCGCCGCGGTGCTGCGCGCGGTACTGATCGATGCGCGTGCGCTTGATGTAGCCGCCGGTGGTGAGGCTGACGACGACCTGCTCCTCGGGGATCAGGTCCTCCATGGAGACGTCGCCCCCGTAGCCGTACATGATCTCGGTGCGTCGGTCGTCGCCGAACTTCGCGACGATCTCGCCGAGCTCGTCGACGATGATCGTGCGCTGGCGCTCGGGGCTCGCGATGATGTCCTGGTAGTCGGCGATCTTCAGCTCGAGCTCGGTCGCCTCGTCCTGGATTTTCTGGCGCTCGAGGGCGGCCAGGCGGCGCAGCTGCAGCTCGAGGATCGCCTCGGCCTGCCCCTTGTCGATCTCCAGCAGCTCCATCAGGCCGGTGCGCGCGGCGTCCGTCGTCTGCGAGCGGCGGATGAGCGCGATCACCTCGTCGAGCGCGTCGAGCGCCTTGAGGTAGGCGGTCAGGATGTGCATCCGCTCCTGCGCCTTGGCGAGGCGGTACTGCGTGCGACGGACGATGACCTCGACCTGGTGGTCGGCCCAGTGCGTGATGAAGCCGTCGATCGGCAGCGTGCGCGGCACGCCGTCGACGATCGCGAGCATGTTCGCGCCGAAGTTCTCCTGCAGCTGCGTGTGCTTGTAGAGGTTGTTGAGCACGACCTTCGCCACCGCGTCGCGCTTGAGCGTGATGACGAGGCGCTGGCCGGTGCGGCCGGAGGTCTGATCCTCGATGTCGGCGATGCCCGAGAGCTTGCCGTCCTTCACGAGGTCGGCGATCTTGCGCGCGAGGTTGTCGGGGTTCACCTGGTAGGGCAGCTCGGTGATGACGAGCGCCGTGCGGTTGTTGACCTCCTCGACGCTCACGACCGCCCGCATCGTGATCGAGCCGCGGCCTGTGCGGTAGGCCTCCTGGATGCCCTTGGTGCCGAGGATCTGAGCGCCCGTGGGGAAGTCCGGCCCCTTGATGCGCTCGATGAGGGCGTCCTGCAGCTCCTCGCGCGTGGCATCCGGGTGCTCGAGGTGCCAGATGGCGCCGGCGGCCACCTCGCGCAGGTTGTGGGGCGGGATGTTCGTGGCCATTCCGACGGCGATGCCGACGGAGCCGTTGACGAGCAGGTTCGGGAAGCGCGCCGGGAGCACCGAGGGCTCCTGCGTGCGGCCGTCGTAGTTGTCCTGGAAGTCGACGGTGTCCTCGTCGATGTCGCGCACCATCTCCATGGCGAGCGGCGACATCTTCGTCTCGGTGTACCGCGGGGCAGCTGCCTCGTCGTCACCGGCGGAGCCGAAGTTGCCCTGGCCGAGCGCGAGCGGGTATCGCAGGCTCCACGGCTGCACGAGGCGCACGAGCGCGTCGTAGATCGCCGTGTCGCCGTGCGGGTGGAACTGTCCCATCACGTCGCCGACCACGCGCGAGCACTTGGAGAACGCCTTGTCGGGGCGGTAGCCGCCGTCGTACATGGCGTAGATCACGCGGCGGTGCACCGGCTTCATGCCGTCGCGCACCTCTGGCAGCGCGCGGCCCACGATCACGCTCATCGCGTAGTCGAGGTAGGAGCGCTGCATCTCGAGCTGCAGGTCGACCTGCTCGATCGCGCCGTGGTTCGGGGCGTCGCGGTCGAAGGGCACGGCCGCGGGAGTCGTCTCGTCAGTCATCGGTCTCTCTCAGCCTCAGATGTCCAGGAAGCGGACGTCGCGGGCGTTCTTCTGGATGAACGTGCGGCGGGCGTCGACATCCTCACCCATGAGGGTGGTGAAGATCGTGTCGGCGACGGCTGCGTCATCGAGGGTCACCTGCTTGAGCGTGCGGGTCTCGGGATCCATCGTGGTCTCCCAGAGCTCGGAGTAGTTCATCTCTCCCAGACCCTTGTAGCGCTGCACGCCGTTGTCCTTGGGGATGCGCTTGCCGGCTGCCTGCCCGGCCGAGAGCATCGCGTCGCGCTCCCGGTCGCTGTAGGCGTACTCGTGGTCGGCGTTCGTCCACTTGAGCTTGAACAGCGGCGGCGCGGCCAGGTAGACGTAGCCGAGGTCGATGAGCGGCCGCATGTAGCGGAACAGCAGCGTCAGCAGCAGCGTCGTGATGTGCTGGCCATCGACGTCGGCATCGGCCATGAGCACGATCTTGTGGTACCTCGTCTTCTCGGGGTCGAACTCCTCCCCGAGGCCGGCACCGAAGGCCGTGATCATCGACTGGATCTCAGCGTTGCCGAGCGCGCGGTCGAGGCGCGCCTTCTCGACGTTCAGCACCTTGCCGCGCAGCGGCAGGATCGCCTGCGTGTAGGGGTTGCGGCCCTGCACTGCGGAGCCGCCGGCCGAGTTGCCCTCGACCAGGAAGATCTCGGAGATCGCCGGGTCCTTCGACTGGCAGTCCTTGAGCTTGCCGGGCATGCCGCCCGACTCCAGCAGGCCCTTGCGGCGGGTCTGCTCGCGCGCCTTGCGGGCCGCGATGCGCGCGGTCGCGGCCTGGATGGCCTTGCGCACGATGTCCTTGGCCATCGCCGGGTTCGACTCGAACCAGTGGCCGAGCTCCTCGCCCGTCACCTTCTGCACGAAGGACTTCGCCTCGGTGTTGCCGAGCTTCGTCTTCGTCTGGCCCTCGAACTGCGGCTCGCCGAGCTTCACCGACACGATCGCGGTCAGGCCCTCGCGCACGTCGTCGCCCGAGAGGTTCTCGTCCTTCTCCTTGAGCAGGTTCGTCGTGCGCGCGTAGCGGTTGACGAGCGTCGTCAGCGCAGCGCGGAAGCCCTCCTCGTGCGTGCCGCCCTCGTGCGTGTTGATCGTGTTCGCGTAGGTGTAGACCGCCTCCTGGTAGGAGCCCGTCCACTGCATGGCGATCTCGACCGAGATGCGGCGCTCAGTGTCCTCCGACTCGAAGTCGATGATCTCCGGGTGCACCGGCTCCGCCTTCTTCGACTCGTTGAGGTAGGCCACGTAGTCCTTGAGGCCGTTCTCGTAGAGGAAGGCGTCGGAGCGCTGCTGCGCCTCGGAGGTGTCGTCGCCGTCGGGCTCGAGCAGCGCCTCTGGGCGAAGATCCTCGATCGCGATGCGCAGCCCCTTGTTGAGGAACGCCATCTGCTGGAAGCGCTTCGCGAGCGTCTCGTAGTCGAACTCGACGGTCTCGAAGATGTCGGTGCTCGGCCAGAACGTCAGGGTCGTGCCGGTGTGGTCGGTCGCCTCGCCGGTCTGCAGCGCGCCCTCGGGGTCGCCGACCGCGAACGACTGGCGGTGCACGTGGCCCTCGCGGTGGATCTCGACCTCGAGCCGCGACGAGAGCGCGTTCACGACGGACGAGCCGACGCCGTGCAGGCCGCCCGAGACCGCGTAGCCGCCGCCACCGAACTTGCCGCCGGCGTGCAGCACGGTGAGCACGACCTCGACGGTCGACTTCGAGGGGTCGGAGGAGTGCGGGGCGACGGGGATGCCGCGGCCGTTGTCGGTCACCCGCACGCCGCCGTCGGCGAGGATCGTGACCTCGATGTTGTCGCAGTGGCCCGCGAGCGCCTCGTCGACGGCGTTGTCGACGATCTCGTAGACCAGGTGGTGCAGACCGCGCGGGCCGGTCGAGCCGATGTACATGCCGGGGCGCTTGCGCACCGCCTCGAGGCCCTCGAGGATCTGGATCTGATCGGCGCCGTAGTCGCCCTGCTGGGGCTGCGGAGCAGGCTTGGCCTTGGGCTTCTCGGTGGGCTCGGGTGCCGGCTGTCCGGGCTGTGCGTCGTGCTCGTTCACCATGGTTCTTCGCATCCGCCTTCCGCGCTCTCCACCTGGGAGGGCGCAACCCTCCGATTCTACCCCGCCAACCGCGAAAAGACGGCTTCGCACGCGCCTCAGAGCGCCGATCGGGCACTCCGAGAGCACGAAACCCTGGCACAGCCCCGTTCTGAGGCGCAGGATGCCTCCACAGGCCTGCGTGGGCAGGTTCAGGATGGGTGACGATCCCCCGTCCAGAACGGGGGTCGCGCGGAGGCCGTCCCGGAGCGACGACCGATGGGCCGTGCGCGGGTGGCTCCGCTATGCCTGCGGCGAGCGCCGGATGGGGGCGACCACCCGGATCACCGCGGAGTCGTCGAGGGCTCCGAGCCCCTGCGCCTCACCGAGGAGGAAGAGCTGCTCGGCAGCGGCCGCCACCGGCACCGCGAGGTGCTGCGCGCGGGCAGCTGCGCCCACGATGCCGAGGTCCTTCACGAAGATGTCGAGCCGGCTGAGCACCTCTGCACCGCCCTCGTCATAGGCCTGCAGTGCCCGCGGCCCGCGGTTGGCGAGCATGAAGGAGCCGGCGGCGCCGGCCGAGAGCGCCTCGAGGGTGCGCTCGCGATCCAGGCCCAGCGCATCCGCGAGCGCGAGCGCCTCTGCGGCGGCGGCGATGTGCACGCCGCAGAGCAGCTGGTTGACCGTCTTGAGCGCCTGCCCGTCGCCGGGCTTGTCCCCCACCACGGTCAGCGTCGAGGCGAGCTGCTCGAGCACCGGCTGCGCCACCGCCAGCGCTGCAGGTGCTGCGCCGACGACGATCAGCAGGTCACCCTGGCCCGCGCGCACGGGTCCGCCCGAGAGCGGTGCGTCCACGAGGCTCGCGCCCGACTCGGCCAGGCGCTCGGCCAGCTCGGCGATGCCGTCGGTGCCCACCGTGCTCGTCAGGATCACGACCGCGCCCTCGTCGAGGTGCTCGGCGAGCCCCGCCTCGCCGAACAGCAGCTCGCGCAGCTGCTCGCCCGTCCGCACCGCGACGATCACGGCCTGGGCGCCGGAGACCGCCTCGACGGCGGAGGCGGCCGGTGCGACCCCGTGCTGGTCCGCGAGAGCGAGGCGCTGGTCGGCGATGTCGAAGCCGCGCACCTCGAAGCGCTCCGCGAGGCGTGCTGCCATGGGGAGTCCCATGGCGCCGAGTCCGATGACGGCGACGGTGCTGGTCATGTGGTTCCTGCTTCCTCGGTGCGAGTGGATGTCGTGGTGGCGGTCAGTCGGCGAGCGTGCGCACGACGAGCGAGAGCGAGTGCTCGGTGCCGACGTTCCCGGCGAAGACGACGTAGGGGATGCCGACGGCCGGGCCGACCTGCGGCTGCCAGAGCGAGACGATGCCCGGCAGCATCGGGCCGACGACCTGCGCGCGGCGGATCTGCAGCGCCTCGCTCGCGACATCGCTGGACGTGATCCCTCCCTTGGCGATGACGAAGCGCGGCGGCGCGAGCTCGAGCACGCGCGCGACCAGCTCGACGAGGCCGGCGGAGACGCGGCGCGCGATGTCGAGGCTCGCATCGCCGTCGGCCCCGGTGACGAGCTCGCGGCTCGTGTGGACGATCACCGTGCCGTGCTCGATCGCGCGGGCCACCGCATCCGCCTGCTGTGCCAGGTGCTGCTCGCGGCGCTCGTCGATGAGGGATCGCACGTCGAGCTCGACGGTGGCCGTGTCGGGGCGGTCGGCCTGGAGCGCCGCGAGCTGCGCGGTCGTGAGCGGCACGTGGCTGCCGACGACGACGAGCCCGCCGCGATCGTTGGCGAACTCGATGCGATCGGCGGTCACCGGCTCGGCGATCGGCTGGCCGATGTGCGCGCGCAGGTACGGCGGGCCGATGCGCAGCAGTGACGTGACACCCTCGCGATCGAGCTCGTGGAGCGCGAGCGCGACCTGGCGCATGTCATGCTCGTCGACCGCGTCGACCACGACGACCGCTCCGGGAGCGAGCTCGCGGAGGAAGCCCGTGACCGCCGCGGTGCCGGCGCGGATGATGTCGATCGTGAGCGCTGCCACGTCGTCGCGGCGCACGCGGCCATGCGTCTTCTCCTCGACCCAGTCGCGCAGGTCGGAGGCGCGGTAGCCGAAGGTCGCGTCGGCGGCGAAGGGCGTCTGGCCCACGGGCGTCGCCTCGTCGTCGACCACCCAGTAGTGCACGGCGTCGACGGTGATGCGGCCGGAGTCCGGGAACGCGGGGATGAGCATGGTGAGGTGGGGAGCAGCACCGCCATGCTGGGCGACGGCCTCGGCGAGCACGTCGGTCTCGAGCGGGAAGTGCCCGCGCAGGGTCGAGTCGCTGCGGCTGACGAACGAGACGCGCTTGCCGGCGCGGTGTGCGGCCTCGAGCGCCACGGCGACGACCTCGCGGTTGCGGGCCTCGGCGCCCGACTCCGAGAGCGAGCGGGTGTTGGTCAGGACGTAGACGGCAGCCGCGTCCTGCCCGAGGGCCCAGTCGAGGTCGGCGGCGTCCCACCTGGTGAGCACCGGGAGCCCCGCGACCGACTGCGTGCCGGTCGGGTCGTCGTCGAGGACGATCAGCACCAGGTCGGCGGCGCGAGCCGCGGCGACGTCGGCGGCGTCGATCTGCAGGGGCGCGGGCAGCGGGGCGAGCAGGTCGTCGAGGTGCAAGAGAACTCCTGTGTTCTGGTCAGATATCAGATATCTTCACTGCGTCGGCGGGCGATGTCAACCCTCGATCCGGCGCTCACGCCGATCGCAGCGATCCGGCGCTCAGCCGAAGACGAGCCCGACCAGATCCTCATGCGTCTGCTGCATGTGACGCGCCATCGCGTCGCGAGCCTCCGTCGCCCCGCCTGCGCGGATCGCCTCCAGGACCGTGCGGTGCTCGGCGATGGCGTGCTCGCGGATCGCGTGCACCGCGCTCGTCTCCCCGCGCGTCTCCTCGAGCATCGCGGTGAGCGGGCGGATGGCTGCGACGAGGATCCGGTTCTCCGCTGCGCGGATGATGGCGTCGTGGAAGTCGAGGTCGGCGGCGACGAAGCCGTCGACATCGCCCGCCTCGTGGTGCTCGGACATGCGCACGAGCGCATCCTCGAGCACTGCCAGGTCCTCATCCGTCCTGCGCCCGGCCGCGAGCCTCGCGGCCCCGGTCTCGATCATCATGCGCACCTCGAGCAGCTCGAGCGAGGACTGCTTGCGCTGCCCGGCGCTGCGCGCGTGCCGCACCACGGCATCCATGCCCGTCCACTCCGCGACCGGAGCGATGCGGTGCCTGCTGCCGGGCACCTGCACGATCACGCCCTGCGCCTGCAGCAGTCGCACCGCCTCGCGCATCGTCAGTCGCGAGACGCCGAACTCCACGGCGAGCTGACCCTCGGGGGGCAGCTGCTCACCGGCGGTGAGCGCTCCGTCGATGATCGCGTCGAGCAGCTGGTCGACGGCGTCGTGCGTGCGTGATGGGCGCGGCATCGGTCCTCCTCAGACGGGTGTCAGACAGCGTAGCCGCCCATGCCGCCCTAGCCCCACGTATCCCGCGGCCCGCGCCCCGGCACCGATCGGCGGCCGCGGTTGAAGCTCGGCAGGTCGGGCCCGATGAAGCGCACCTGCGTCAGACCGCAGTCGGGGAACCGGGCGAGGATCCGCGTGGTGGTCTCCGCCCGCAGGATGCGCATCTGCTGGGTCCAGGCCGTGGAGGCGCAGCGCACGGTCAGCACGCCCTCCTCGAAGGAGACCGGCTCGGTGCGACCGGCGTTCTCCTCCCCGACGAGCTCCGGCCAGTGGACCATCACGTCGGCGCGCGCGAGCGTCGTCGTCCACCCTCGGTCGTCGGCGAAGCCGGCGAGCACATCGCCGAGCCCCTTCGGGTCGCGTCCCTTCCCGAACGGCACGGAGGCATCCGGATCCCTGCGCGAGCGCCGGCGGCCATCGCGCGTGACCATCGCCGGGTCGCCCATCTTCGCCTTGAGGCGGAGCCAGACGCGCTCCGGCTCCGTGGGCGCGAGCTCACGCATCGACGACCACCGCGCCGGCATCGATGCGGATGCGGTGGTCGCGAAGCGCCTGCGGCACGTCGTCCTCGACGGCGGCGGTGATGAGCACCTGCTCGAAGCCGCTCGCCGCCTCGGCCAGGCGCTGGCGCCGACCGGCGTCGAGCTCGGCGAACACGTCGTCGAGGATCATCACGGGGTCGCCGCCGGACCCGTCGCGCAGCAGCTCTGCGGAGGCGAGGCGCAGCGCGAGCGCGAAGGACCACGACTCGCCGTGGCTCGCGTAGTGGCGCGCGAGCAGGTCGTTGAGCTGCAGCTCGAGGTCGTCGCGGTGCGGGCCGACGAGGCTGACCCCGCGGTCGAGCTCGTCGCGACGGCGCTCTGCCAGCAGCGCACGGAACGCATCAGCGGAGTCGGGCACGTTCGTGATCAGCGCGATGCGGGCGTCGTGCTCGTCACCGGCGACGAGCCGATATGCCGCCGCGACGTGCGGCGAGAGCTCGTCGACCAGGGTACGTCTCGTGCGCATGACCTCGAGGCCGAGGTCGACGAGCCGGCCGTCCCAGACCTCGAGCGTGGTCATGTCATCCGGTCGCAGCCGCGCGGCGCGAGCGCTCTTGAGCAGCGAGTTGCGCTGCTTCAGCACGCGGTCGAGATCGCTGTGGACGCTGGTGAGCCGTGGTGCGCGCATCACGGCGAGCTCGTCGAGGAAGCGGCGGCGGCCACCGGGATCGGCGCGCACCAGCTGCAGGTCCTCGGGGCTGAAGAGCACCGCCTGCAGGTAGCGCGGCAGGTCGCGGATGCGCACGTTCTGCCCGTTGGCCTGCGCGCGGTTCGCGCCGCGCACGTTCAGCTCGACGTCGAGCTGGAACGCCCGCTCGTCGTTCGTGACGGTGCAGCGCACGATCGCCTGCTGCTCCCCCGCCCTGATGAGCGCGACATCCGTCGGCACGCGGTGGCTCGAGCCCGTCGCGATCCAGACGAGCGACTCGACCATGTTGGTCTTGCCCTGCCCGTTGCGACCGACCAGGAGGTTCGCACCGGGCGCGAACTCGACATCCGCCACCTCATAGTTGCGGAAGTCGGTCAGGGCGAGCCGACTGACGCGCACTCAGACCTTCTTGATCGCGTGTCCGCCGAACTGGTTGCGGAGCGCGGCGACCGCCTTCATCGCGGGGCTGTCATCCTGCCGCGACTCGAAGCGGGCGAAGAGCGACGCCGAGATGGCCGGCATCGGCACCGCGTTCGCGATCGCCTCCTCCACCGTCCAGCGGCCCTCTCCGGAGTCGTCGACGTAGCCCTCGATCTCCGAGAGGTCGTCGTCCTCGTCGAGCGCGCGCACCATCAGGTCGAGGAGCCAGGAGCGCACGACCGTGCCGCGCTGCCAGGCCTTGAACGAGCCGGCGACGTCGTGCACGAGCTCCTTGCGCTCGAGCAGCTCGAAGCCCTCGGCATAGGCCTGCATCAGGCCGTACTCGATCCCGTTGTGCACCATCTTCACGTAGTGCCCGGCGCCGGTCGGGCCCGCGTGCACGAAGCCCTCCTCGCGCGGACCCTCGGGCCGCAGCGCGTCGAACACGGGCATGAGCTCCTCGACGTCGGCGCGCTCGCCACCGACCATCAGTCCGTAGCCGTTCTCGAGGCCCCAGACCCCACCGGAGACGCCGACATCCACGAAGCGCACGCCACGCTCCGCGAGCTGCGCGGCGTGACGCTCGTCCTCCGTGAAGCGCGAGTTGCCGCCGTCGATCACCAGGTCGCCCTCCGACAGCTTCGCGCCCAGCTCGGTGACAACGGCATCCGTGATAGCGCCAGCAGGCACCATCGCCCAGACGACGCGCGGCGCCGGCAGTGCCGCGATGAGGTCATCGATGCTCGCAGCATCGCTGATCTCGGGGTTCGTGTCGTAGCCGGTGACCTCGATGCCCGCCTGCTCGAGGCGGGTGCGCATGTTGCCGCCCATCTTGCCGAGGCCGATCAGTCCGATGTGCGTCGTCATGGAGCTCCCTCGTCGCGATCTGCGCGGATCAGCGCAGCAGCAGGTTCGGCTGCAGCAGGTACTTGAAGTCGGTGGCCTCTGCGTCGTCGCGCGAGGTCTGGCCGCGGATCAGCATGGGCCCGGGCTTGTTCGTGTTCTCGGAGTGCGTGAACGAGACGCGCACGAACTCGGAGTGCGTCGCCTGGATGCCGTCGATGAGCAGCTGCGGCTTGATCGAGAGCACGATGTCGTCGCCCTCGAGCACCGCATCGATGATCTCGGAGGCCTGCGCCTGCTCGGAGCCGATGGCCTCGAGCTGCACCTGGCCCTCGCTGAAGGTGTACCGGATGGCGGCCTCGGCGTCGAGCACGAGCTGCACGCGACGGGTCGCGTCGACGAGCTCTGAGGTGCTCACGACGGCGTGGTGGTCGATCGCCTCGGGGAACAGCCGACGGACGGGCGGGTAGTTGCCCTTGATGAGGAGGCTCGTGACGGTGCGATCGGTCGTCGAGAAGGCGATCTGCTGGCGCTCGCCGGGCTCGCTCATGGTGATCTGGATGCGGTCGGCACCGCCGAAGGTGCGGCCCACCTCGGTGAGGGTGCGGGCGGGCACGAGCGAGGTCAGGGCCTCCGTCGCGTCGCCGGCATCCCACTGGATGCTGCGCACCGAGACGCGGTAGCGGTCGGTGGCGATGAGCGTGAGCGTGGTGTCGGAGGCCTCGAGCTGCACACCCGTGATGACGGGGGTGACGTCCTCGCGCGATGCCGAGATCGCGACCTGGCCGATCGCCTCGGCGAAGGCCTTGCCCTCGACGACGCCGGTGCGGCCCTCGACGGTCGGGACCGTGGGGTACTCCTCGAGCGGCATCTTGGCGAGCGAGAAGTTGGCGTTGCCGCAGCGGATCGAGACCTTCGTGCCGTCATCCTCGACGCGCACCTCGCGCTGGGGCAGCTTCGCCGCGATGTCGCTCATCATCTTGCCGGAGACCAGCACGACGCCCTCGGACTCGACATCGGCCTGCACCGAGGTGCGCGCCGACGACTCGAAGTCGAAGGACGAGAAGACGACTCCCTCGGGCGTCGCCTCGATGCGCACGCCGCTGAGGATCGGCATCGTCGGCCGCTGCGGGAGGAGCTTCACGGCGAACGACACGGCATCGCTGAAGACATCGCGGTTGATGACGAACTTCACGGGTCTCCCTCGTTCACTGAGCAGATGCTTCGGCGCTGAAGGCGTCGCAAGGCAGTGCCGCACCGCAGAGCGTTGGCGGCGGTGTCGATTGTGGCACAGCCTCGCGTCCTGCGACCCGTGGCCTCCTCGACCGCCGACCGTCATGGTTGGCAGCTCGCCGAATCCTCTTCTCACTCACACTGTCATTCATAACCCCTGTGGAACTTGTGGAACCGCGGGCTCCTCGCGGCTCGTGGCATGGGAACTACAAGCGTGGAAGTTGTAGAGCGCCTGTTGACGCGCATCCACACCTCGGTGGAGGGCGACGGATGTGTCATTCGACCGCGCTCACAGCCCGAGCCACGTTGTGCACAGGCAGCGCTGCTTCTCCACAGGTCGAACCACATGAAGTGCACGTTGAGGGTTTGGGTGCGCTCCCCGGTCGCTGGGGAAGGCGCGCGAGCCGTCGGTCGAGGAGCGCGCGCCGAAGGCGCACGCGTCTCGAGACCAAGGGGAGGGCGTCGCGGCGAAAGCCCGACAGGGCCTTCGCCCTAAGCTCCAGCGCGCTGCCTGATCCGCGCCGTGAGCTCCGTCACCTGCGTGTAGACCGAGCGCCGCTCCTGCATGAGCTTCTCGATCTTCTTGTTCGCGTACATCACGGTGGTGTGGTCGCGGTTGCCGAACAGCTGGCCGATCTTCGGCAGCGACATGCTCGTCATCTCGCGGCACAGGTACATGGCGATCTGGCGAGCGAGCGCGATCGTCTGCGACCGCGATGAGCCGTGCAGGTCGTCGACCGTCAGCTTGAAGTAGGCAGCGGTGTGGCTGATGATGTCGCTCGGCGACACGGGTGCCTCCTCGTCGAACGAGAAGAGGTCCTTCAGCACCGTCTGCGCGAGCTCCATCGTGACCGGCAGCCGGTTGAGGCTCGCGAACGCGGTGACGCGGATGAGCGTGCCCTCGAGCTCGCGGATGTTCGACTGCACCTTGTCGGCGATGATCGAGAGCACCTCCGGGGGGATCTGGATGCGCTCGGCCTCCGCCTTCTTGCGCAGGATCGCGATGCGCGTCTCGACATCCGGCACCGTCACATCTGTGATGAGACCCCACTCGAAGCGGCTCACCATGCGCTCCTCGAAGCCCTGCAGGTGCTTGGGCGCGACATCCGAGGTGATCACGACCTGCTTGTTGTGATCGTGCAGTGTGTTGAAGGTGTGGAAGAACGCCTCCTGCGTGGACTCCTTGCCGCGCAGGAACTGGATGTCGTCGATCAGCAGCACGTCGACCTCGCGGTACCGCTGCTGGAACGACTGGTTCAGGTTGTTCGCGATGGCGTTGATGAAGTCGTTCGTGAACTCTTCGCTCGAGACGTAGCGCACCCGGATCCCCGGGTACATCCCCTCGGCGTAGTGACCGATCGCGTGCAGGAGGTGCGTCTTGCCGAGGCCCGAGTCGCCATAGATGAACAGCGGGTTGTAGGCCTTGGCCGGCGTCTCGGCGACCGCCAGAGCGGCAGCGTGTGCGAAGCGGTTCGAGCCGCCGATGACGAAGTTGTCGAAGGTGTACTTCGGGTTGAGCCGCGAGTCGACACGCCGCTGGTTCTTCTCGCCCGGCTCGCGCTCGTAGCTCGTGACGGGTGCGACGACGGGGTCCGAGGCGGGGTCGTCGATGAGGTCCGGCAGCGGCTCCTCGCGCTCGAGCTGCGGGTTCACGACGATCTTGAACTGCGAGATCTCCACAGCGTTCTCCACAAGGGCTTCCGTGACCGGGAGCCGGAGGCGCTGCTCGAGCATGTCGCGCGTCAGGTCGTTCGGGACGTCGAGGTAGAGCACCGATCCCATGACGCCCTGCGGCTCGACGAGGTCGAGGAATCCGCGCAACGACGGGGGAATCCGGTTGTCGACCTCGAGGGTCGCCAGGACGGAGGACCAGAGGTGTCCGGTGCTGTCGTCCGGGGCCATCGGATGCGGTTCCTCTCCGAGAACAGTCGTGTGACGGGTGCTATCCACACCATTATCCACAGGATGTGTGGATGAGAGGTCCGCTCGCACCGACGCTCGAATGGCACCTTGCGTGACGCGGATCAGTCGAGTCTGCACGCATAGACCATCCCGTGCAAGTCTCGCTGGCACCCGAGCGGCGTGGCGCGGATCAGACCTCCGCTCCGTTGACCGGGGCTCGTGCTTCGCGTATGCTCGTCAGGTTGCCGCGCCCGCAGTGCGGCGCATCGTCGAGCCCGTCGGCTCGCCACCATGACTTGCGGCGCGAACTGCGCCGGACCACGGGAGAACACCATGAGCAAGCGCACGTTCCAGCCGAACAACCGCCGCCGCGCCAAGAAGCACGGCTTCCGCCTCCGCATGCGCACGCGCGCCGGCCGCGGCATCCTGGCGGCACGCCGTCGCAAGGGCCGCACCGAGCTCTCGGCGTAAGACCGAGCGAGGTGCTCGCGAAGGCGAACCGGATCGTGCGCGGCGATGACTTCCGTCGCATCGTGCGCACCGGTCGCCGCGCGGGCTGCGAGCTCGCGGTGGTGCACCGCGCGAAACCCGAAGCGGCAGTCGCCCGCTTCGGGTTCATCGTGTCCAAGAAGGTCGGCAACGCCGTGATCCGCAACCGAGTGAAGCGACGCCTGAGCGAGGTCGTGCGCGCCGAGCTCGGCGACATCGAGACGGCCGACATCGTCATCCGGGCCCTTCCTGCGGCAGCCATAGCCGACCTGGCTACACTGAGGGCCGGCATCGCGCCGCTGCTGGTGCGCCGGTGAGGAGCCTCATGCTCCTGCCGCGCAACGTCTGCGTCGCGATCCTCGTCGCCTACAGGGCAGTGATCTCACCGCTCTACGGCGACGTGTGCCGCTACTACCCCAGCTGCTCGCGATACGCCATGCAGGCGATCCAGCAGCACGGGGTGGTGCGCGGCATCTGGTTCGGCGCCAGGCGCCTGCTCCGCTGCCACCCGTGGGCGGCAGGCGGGGTCGACGACATCCCAGAGCCGCGAGAGCGGTTCGCAACGACTCGGGCGGGATTCGTGCTCGCCCACAAGGAGCAGTGACAGCTTGGACATCTTCGCCCTGCTGATGTGGCCCATCAAGTGGGTCATCGAGGCGATCCTGGTCGGATTCCACTGGGTGGTCACCAGCCTCGGCGGTGACCCCGGCTCCGGCCTCACCTGGGTGCTCTCGATCGTGGGCCTCGTGCTCGTGATCCGCAGCGCGATGATCCCGCTGACCGTGCGCCAGATCGTCTCCTCGCGCAAGTCGCTCGAGATCCAGCCCGAGATCCAGCGCATCCAGAAGAAGTACAAGGGCAAGAAGGATCAGTTCTCCCGCGAGGCGATGCAGCGCGAGACCATGGAGGCCTACAAGAAGGCGGGCACCAACCCCTTCGCCTCGTGCCTCCCGCTGCTCGTGCAGATGCCGATCTTCCTCGGCCTGGTGCAGGTCCTGACCGATGCCAACGCTGTGAAGCCCGGCGTGGGCCTGCTGACGATCGATCTCGCACGGCTGTTCAGCGAGTCCACGCTGTTCGGCATCGTCCCGCTGCACATGACGATGCAGGCGGGCTTCGCCACCGGCAGCATCCCCGTGATCATCACGGCGATCCTGCTGACGCTCATCATGTGCGCGACGCAGTTCTACACGCAGCTGCAGATCATGACGAAGAACCAGACGCCGGCGATGAAGGAGTCGCCGATGTACAAGCAGCAGCGCATCCTGCTGTACATCATCCCGGTGTTCCTGCTCGTGTCCGCGTGGCTCTTCCCGCTCGGCACGATGTTCTACTGGCTCGTCTCCAACATCTACACGCTGGTGCAGCAGCTCATCATCATCAACAAGCTGCCGACGCCCGGCTCCGAGGCCGCGCTCGCGCGCGAGGCGCGGTTGGCTCGCAAGCGGCAGCGCATGGGCCTCCCGGCCGTCGACGAGGCGAAGCCCGGCGAGACGCAGGCAGAGATCGACATCCGCACCCAGCGGCAGCAGCCGCGCGGCAAGCGGCCGAAGTCGCAGCGAGAGGGCTGAGCATGACGGAGCAGGACACGTCCGTGCGGGACGAGCACGCCGAGGTCGACGAGGGCGAGATCGCCGCCGACTACATCGAGGGCCTGCTCGACATCGCCGACTTCGACGGTGACATCGAGATCGACCAGTCGGATGCGCGCACCACGATCGTCGTCGGCGAGGCCGGCGACGACCTCGGCGGGCTCTCGAAGCCCGAGGTGGTCTCGGCGCTGCAGGAGCTGACGCGACTGGTGGTGCAGCAGCAGACCGGTGAGTTCTCTCGCCTGGTGCTCGACGTGGCCGGTTCGCGCGACGCCAGGGCCGAGGAGCTGCAGGCGATGGTCGACGAAGCGGCGACCGCGCTGGAGGACGGGGCGGAGCGTATCGCGCTCGAGCCCATGTCTTCCTACGAGCGGAAGCTGGTCCACGACCTCATCCGCGATCGCGGACTGTCGAGCGAGTCCGAGGGTGAGGCGGCCGACCGCCACATCGTCGTGCTCCCTGCCTGAATCCTGTCACCACGGTGTCGCACGACGAGCGCCCCGACCGGCAGATGCCGCGTGCCGCCGCTGATGCGGATCGAGATGGTGTTGCTGTGCCGACAGCTGCAGCACCCACTCCCCCGCCGACTGCACCCTTGCTCGAGGAGGAGCCCGCTGCAGCGGTCGCGCTGTTCGGGGACCGGATCGCGCTGGCACGCTCGTACACCGCGTCGCTCGCGGAGCACGGCGAGACGCTCGGCCTGATCGGACCGCGCGAGCTGCCACAGCTCTGGAGTCGACACATCCTCAACTCTGCGCTCGTCGCACCGCTGCTGCACGGGCGTGTGGGCGATGTCGGGTCGGGTGCCGGCTTGCCTGGCCTGGTGCTGGCGATCGCTCGGCCAGACGTCGAGCTGACGCTGATCGAGCCGATGGAGCGTCGCACCGATTGGCTGCAGAGCGAGGTCGACCGGATGGGTCTGACCAATGTCACCGTCTTGCGAGCTCGGGCCGAGGAGCTGCACGGATCGGGGCTGCTGAAGCCCCTGGACCAGATCACTGCGCGAGCGGTGTCCGCTCTTCGCACCTTGATCCCCCTCACCGCTCCCCTGGTCCGCAGTGGCGGGCAGCTGGTGCTGCTCAAGGGCGGTCGTGCCGAGGAAGAGATCGCCGCTGCGCAGAAGGTGATCCGCAAGCATCGGTTGCATGACGTGGAGGTCCTGGACCTCGGTGCTGGGCACGGCCTCGACACGACGCGCGTGGTGCGGGCGGTCGTCGACCCCTGAGCGTCGGCTCTCCCCGTAGGAGTGCTGCGGGCAGCCGGTGCACTTCGGTGGGCGTCAGGACGATGCCGGCTCGCGGACTCCGGGCGTTTCACGTGAAACACGCGTGTCGGAGCCCGTCGCGGTGAGCGGATGGTGCCGCGGCTCTCGCCGCACGGTGCACGTGCGCGGTGCCAGCGGCGCCCGCGCTCCGACGCTGGATTCTCACTGCGAGCGGGTTGCTTTGCGGGTGCGGCGCGCCTCGGGTGCCCTAATGGGGGTTTCGCTGAGAGCCGAGCGGCGTCACCTGCGAGTATGACAGCACCGCTGTTCGCGAGATCGGCGGAGTCAGGCAGAGATGCTGCCCACGCGATGATTGTGCGTAGGCGTGGCTCGACCGGCGTTTCACGTGAAACGGAGGCTGAATCTCACGTGCTGGTTCATCCAGACGACGGCATGGTCGGCCCGGCCGGTCGTGCACCTCTCGGCGAGGACACGCGCGGCGAGTCGTCATTCCGTCGGTGCGCGCCCAGCGCCGCGTGTTTCACGTGAAACACCGGCTTCGGTAACGCGCGGAGCACCGGTGGCGGCGGGTGGTCCTGGGGTGGCTCAGCGTCAGGAGATGCGCTCGATCCGTGCCGAGGCTCGTAGATACTCGATCTGCCGCGGTGTTTCACGTGAAACGCCTGCGAGACGCAGGAGGACGGAACGATGCAGCCCGAGCTGCGCGCGCGAGCGCACGCTGCTGGGGGCGCGCGTGGCTGAGGCGACGGCACTGTTTCACGTGAAACACCGGTCGTCGAGGCTGGCGAGGGCGCCGATGCCATCGCGCATTCCGAGGGGGCCGTAGTAGCGCGGCAGCATAATGGGGCGCATCAGGGCAAGGTCAGAAGGAGCGCGCTGATCGCGCTGCACTCCGCATGCACCTCGGAGCTGAGGCTGCAGTGCGGAGGTGCGGCAGGCGCGGCCGTTTGCGACGAGCGCTCGACTCATGTGAGAACGATCCGGCGCGGGCCGTGGGCCCCGCTACCGCTGAGCGAGCCCGATGAGGGCGCTGCGCGTTCGAGTGAACCTCGAGATCGAGCAGTGTTGCTGGCGTACTGGGCCGGTGCGGGTCCTCCACGCCACGTGGTCGTTCGTAACAGCGGTCGGGGGCCGCCTGTGGAGAACTGTGGACAACTGCGTCGCGCACGGCACGTGCGTAGGCGATGGCAGCGCTCGGGCTAGGTGCAACTTCCGCGGAAACTCGCGGAAGTTGGCGTGTACCCCATAAGGCTCACCTCCGCGTTGAGGTCCAGTGGAGTTGTCCACAGGCGAGGTCTGCCGTGTGGACAAGTCACGCGCCACCCGACGGGCGTGGCCGTGGCCCTGCGTGAGTGGCTGCGGACTTTGCGAATCGGCGCGCGCGGTCCAGACTGGATACCGCATCCCACTCGGCTCGTCGCGCTCGGCGCGATGTTCCACGTGAAACATCATTCAGGAAGGCACGCGTGACCACGGGAAAGTTCGATACGACTCCGATCGCCCGGGAGCTCGCCGCCATGGCGCGCCGCCGGCAGGCGCTCTCGGCGCAGCAGCTGCCACTGCCCTCACGGACGCGCATCTTCACCGTGGTGAACCAGAAGGGCGGCGTCGGCAAGACCACGACCGCCGTCAACCTCGCTGCTGCCCTCGCGCAGGGCGGTGCGCGCGTGCTCGTGCTCGATCTGGATCCCCAGGGCAACGCATCCACCGCGCTCGGCATCGATCACCACGCCGACGTCATGAGCACGTACGACGTGCTCATCGACGGCGAGTCACTCACCGATGCGATCGCCATCAGCCCGCAGAGCAAGCAGCTGCAGGTCGTGCCGTCGACCATCCACCTCGCTGGTGCCGATCTTGAGCTCGCAGGCATGGAGCGACGCGAGCACAGGTTGCGAGAGGCGCT
Organism: Agrococcus sp. Marseille-P2731; assembly: GCF_900117395.1. Classification (GTDB taxonomy): domain Bacteria; phylum Actinomycetota; class Actinomycetes; order Actinomycetales; family Microbacteriaceae; genus Agrococcus. The sequence goes on from NZ_FPEG01000003.1 coordinate 936,481, forward strand.
GGACGCGCACCTCTCGACGACGGGGGAGCCCCCCCACTACGTGTTCATCGACTGTCCGCCATCCTTGGGGCTGCTGACGATCAACGCGTTCACCGCCGCGACCGAGGTCCTGATCCCGATCCAGTGCGAGTACTACGCGCTCGAGGGCGTCACGCAGCTGCTCGACACCATCGGTCGGATCCAAGCGCACCTGAACCCCAAGCTCGACGTGAGCACCGTGCTCCTCACGATGTTCGACGGCCGCACGCTGCTGTCACGGCAGGTCGTCGACGAGGTGCGGGCGCACTTCCCCGAGCAGACCCTCGAAGCGGTCATCCCCCGCTCGGTGCGCGTCTCGGAAGCCCCGGGCTACGGCCAGACGGTGATCGCCTACGACCCCAACTCACCCGGAGCGCTCTCGTATCGCGAGGCTGCCACGGAGATCGCACGCAGAGGAACCGCATGAGCAAGAAGGCAGGGCTCGGGCGCGGCATCGGCGCGCTCATCCCCACTGGTCCGTCGGTCATCGAGGGCGCACCCGACACGTCCCCGGATCCAGCCTCGGAGCGCACGACCTCTGACGGCTCGCGGACGCCGCCCAGCGACACCGCCCCGGCACGCCGCCGTCGGCCATCCAAGGCGGGATCTCGACCCGTCGACGTGTTCTTCTCAGGCGAGGAAGAGGATCAGCCGCTGCTGGAGGTGCCGGGTGCGACGCTCATCGCGGTCGCCCCCACGGCCATCCGCCCGAACGCCAGCCAGCCGCGCACGGTGTTCGACGAGGACGATCTCAGTGAGCTCGAGCACTCGATCCGCGAGTTCGGTGTGCTGCAGCCCATCGTGGTGCGGCCCGCGGCCCTCGGCGAGGATGGCACGCAGTACGAGCTCATCATGGGGGAGCGGCGCTGGCGAGCGAGCCAGCGCGCCGGTCTCGAGACGATCCCGGCGATCGTCAGGGACACCGCCGATGACGCCATGCTGCGCGATGCACTCCTCGAGAACCTCCACCGCGCGCAGCTCAACCCGCTCGAAGAGGCATCGGCGTACCAGCAGCTGATGGAGGACTTCGCGATCACGCAGGAGGAGCTGTCACGGCGCATCGGGCGCAGTCGTCCGCAGATCTCCAACACCATCCGGCTCCTGAAGCTCCCGGAGGGCATCCAGACGCGCGTCGCCTCAGGGGTGCTCTCGGCTGGCCATGCGCGCGCGATCCTGTCGCTCTCCACGGTGGAGGCTCAGGAGCAGCTCGCCGCGAAGATCGTCAATGAGGATCTCTCAGTTCGGGCTGCGGAGGCCGCCGCAGGGCTCGTGCAGACGCGCAGCCCGCGCAAGGCGCCGACGAAGGGCGCGCTCCAGCACGGGCTGGACGAGATCGCAGTGCGCCTCGAGGACCGCCTCGACACGCGCGTCAAGGTGACGCTCGGCCGCTCGAAGGGCCAGCTGACGATCGACTTCGCGACCGTCGCCGACCTGAACCGCATCCTGGCGCAGCTGGGGGAGCAGGGATTCGGATCCGAGGAGCCGGCCGCCGAGTGAGCGACGGAGCGCGCCGCCGCACGATGCGGCTGCCGCACGAGTGAGGGCCCCCGGAACGCATCCCGGGGGCCCTCACGCATGCGTGCGCGCTCAGAGGAACTTCGCGAGCTCCTGCTCGATCGCGGGCTTCGGGCGCGCGCCGATCAGCTCGTGCACGACCTCGCCGCCCTGGAAGACCTTCATCGCCGGGATCGACGTGATGTTGTAGCGCATGGCCAGGTCGGGCTCCTGGTCGACGTTCACCTTGACGACGTCGAGCTTCTCGGTCTCGTCGTTGATCTGCTCGAGGATCGGGCTGACCGCGCGGCACGGGCCGCACCAGGCAGCCCAGAAGTCCACGACGACGGGCTTCTCAGACTTCAGCACGTCCTGCTCGAACGATGCGGTGGTGACTTCCTTCACAGTGCTGCCTCCGTAGGTGCGGTTGCGAGAGCCGGCACGGCGTGCGCGGCCAGGTAGTGCTGGGCGTCGAGCGCCGCCACGGTGCCGGAGCCCGCTGCGGTGATCGCCTGCCGGTAGGTGGGGTCGATGACGTCGCCCGCGGCGAAGACACCGGCGACCGAGGTGCGTGACGTGCGGCCGTCGACCGCGATCGTGCCCTCGGTGGTGAGGTCGAGCTTGCCGTGCACCAGGTGGGTGCGCGGGTCGGAGCCGATCGCCACGAAGACGCCGTCGATCGGCATCTCCCAGGTCTGGCCCGACGTGGTGTCGCGCAGCGTGACCGCGGAGACCTGCTGCGTGCCGTTGACGTCGGTGCCGGTGATCTGCTCGACCACCGCGCCCGTCAGGAACTCGATCTTCTCGTCGGCGCGCGCGCGGTCGAGCATGACCTCGCTGGCGCGGAAGCGGTCGGAGCGGTGCACGATCGTCACCTTGTCGGCGAACTTCGTCAGGAACGTCGCCTCCTCCATCGCGGAGTCGCCGCCACCGACGACGATGAGCTGCTTCTGCTTGAAGAAGAAGCCGTCGCAGGTCGCGCACCACGAGACGCCGTGGCCCGACAGGGGCTCCTCGCCGGCGACGCCGAGCTTGCGGTAGGCAGAGCCGGTCGCGAAGATCAGCGTGCGCGTCTCGAGCACCTCGTCGCCCACGTGCACCCGCTTGACCTCGCCGTCGAGCTCGAGCTCGGTCGCATCCTGCATGCGCACGTCGGCACCGAACCGCTCGGCCTGCTGCTGCATCGCGAACATGAGGTCGGGGCCCTGCACGCCGTCGGGGAAGCCCGGGAAGTTCTCGACCTCGGTCGTGGTCATGAGGTCGCCGCCCATCTCGACGCTCGAGGCGAGCACGATCGGCTGCAGATTGGCGCGCGCTGCGTAGATCGCTGCCGTGTAGCCGGCCGGCCCGGAACCGATGATGATGACGTCGTGCACGAGACCTCCTGGGTCATGGCGGGTTGCTCCCGAGACAACCGATTCTAGGTCGTCGGCATTCCCCGGAGCTCGGTCAGCAGGTCGCCCGTCGCGGCGTCCACGACGATCAGCCCGTCGGCGGGCCACTCCGGCGTGCGGCGCACGACCGGCTGCACGACGCGGTCGCGGATGCGTCGATCCCACGAGTCGACGAGGCGCGCGGTGTCGGCGTCCACGATGAGCACCGCCGGGTGCGCGTGCGCGAGCGAAGAGGAGGCATCCGACGACCACCAGCCCTCGACCGCGAGCGGCCGAGACGGTGCGGCGAGCTCGCGCTGCTGCTCGCGCTCGCGCGTGAGGCTGCCGGCGACGATCGCGCCGACGCCGGCGAGCGCGCCGACGAGCAGCGGTGCCGCGATGCGGATGAGCGGACTCGCCATGCACGCCTCCTGACGTCCCTGCGTGGTCGTGAGAGGCATCCGCCCCCGACCGATCGCCATGCTAGAGGGCGAGCGTGTGCACCGCCTCTGCGTCGGCGGAGCACCACCCGTTCAGGCCGGGTCGGTCCCGGTGGGCGGGAGGCCGCCGCCACGGCCGCCGCGGAGCTTGCCGACCACGATGGCGACGGTGGCGCGGAAGTCCGGGTTGCGCGTCAGGTAGAGCAGGCCGAAGTAGATCACGGCGATGACGACGCCTGCCGTGAGCGAAGTGGTGATCGCCCCGGCGAAGTTCAGCGTGCCGAAACCACCGGGCCGATAGCCACCCATCGCCCACACGGTCGCGGCGCCTGCAGCAGCCGCAGGCAGGGCGAAGGCGAGGTACTGCAGGTGGCGCAGCGCGATGAGCTTGAAGCCGAAGGGGCCGATCTTCCGGCGCACGAGGATGAGCCAGATGGAGCAGGAGATCAGGTTGGCGCCCGAGACCGCGAGCGCGGTGCCGACGATGATCCACTCGCCGGGCAGGGTCGAGGCCGCCCACAGGAGGGCGAAGGTGACGAACATGCCGAAGCAGGCGTAGAAGAAGGGGGTGCGCGTATCGCCGAGCGCGAAGAAGACGCGCTGGATGACGTACTCGGCGCTGAACGCCACGAGGCAGATCAGGAAGGCCCAGATGACCTGCGCCATCGCGAGCATCAGCTCGAACTCGGGGTCGAGCAGGCGGGCGAAGGGCACCGCGATGACGGCCACCGCGAAGGCCGAGATCGTGGTGAGCATGCCGACACCGCGGAGCGCCGAGGAGAGGTCGGTGCGGATGCCCGCCATGTTCGACTCGCTCGCGTGATGGGACATGCGGGTGAAGTAGGCGATCGCGATCGACACGGCGATGATCGAGTGGGGGAGCGAGAACACGAACCAGGAGTTCTGCATCGTGGCGATGTTCGCCACCTCACCCATCGAGGCGACGCGCGACTGCACGACGCCCTTGATCTGGCCGATGATGACGATGCCGAAGAGCCACAGCGCTGCCTTGCCGGTGGCGCGCAGGCCCACGCCGCGCCAGCCGAAGTCGAGCCGGAAGCGCATGCCCGTCTTGCGGAAGAAGAGCACCAGCACGAGCGCCTGCACCGCGACGCCGGCGGTGGTGACGATGCCGAGGATGGCGATGCGGTCGGCATCCCAGACCTGGACGGCGCGGTTCACCCGCTCGCCGCCGAACAGCAGGATGAAGGCGCCCAGGCCCGCGATCGAGACGACGTTGTTGACGACCGGCGCCCACGTGTAGGGGCCGAACTGGCCGCGCGCGTTGTAGATCTCGCCGAGCAGCGTGTAGATCGCGTAGAACAGGATCTGCGGCATGCACCAGTAGGCGAGCGCGGTGGCGAGCGCCATCTGCTCGTTCGTGAAGCCGAGCCCGCCATCGCCCGCACTGACCGCGTAGAGCTGCACGAGCCAGGGGGCGGCGACCGTCGCGATGGCCGCGAGCAGCAGGAACACCGTGCCGCCGAGCGTCAGGATCTTCGAGACGTACGACTCGCCACCATCGGCAGCCTTCGACGCCCTGACGATCTGTGGCACGAGCACAGCGCTCATGACGCCGCCGGCGACGAGCGCATAGACGTTGTTGGGCAGCTGGTTGGCGAGGCCGAAGGTCTCAGCGGCAGCCGAGCCCGACTGGCCGATCGCGGCCGCGAGCACGACCATCTTCACGAAGCCGAGCACGCGCGACACCATCGTGCCCGACGCGATGATCGCGCTCGCCCTGCCAGCGTTCACGCGGTCTCCTCCTGGGTCGTGCCGGGGGTGCTGCCGCTCTGGTCTCGGCTCGCGAGGTCGATGTCGCCGCGAGTCTCGCCGCGGCGGCGCTTCTGGATCGAGCGCAGGATGCCGAACCCGAGCAGCAGCACGATCGCCGCGCCGAGCGCCCAGGCGACCGCGACCTCGATCGTGGGCTGCGCAGAGACGCTCATGCGCTCGGTCTGCCCGAGCGGCACGCCGTCGGGGGTGTAGAGCTGGGTCAGGACGAACAGGCCGCCGGTGCCGACGACGTCGATCGGCACCTGCACGCGCTGCTGGCTGCTCGGGGCGATCGTCACCTCGACGCGCGGCTGGTCGACGCTCACGAGCGCGTTCGTCGGGCGGAGCGTCAGCACGACGTTCGCCGGCACGTCGAGCGTGTTCGTGATCGTGACGGGCAGGCCGACGCTCTCGCCGACCGCGCGGATCGGGCTGCCGGGCACGATCTGCACGGCGTTGCGCACCTCGTTCAGCGTGCCGGCGAGGCTCGCGATCGCTGTGCGGTCGGCGTCGGTCACGGGGGTGCCGGCATCGGGGAGGGCGACGAGCAGCGCGAGGCGCAGCTCGGCCAGCAGCGTGCTGGGCTCGTCGACGATCGAGGCGATGCTCGCGACCGCCGCCTCCTCCTCGAGCGCCTCGGAGACGAGCGCCGCGCCGTCGCCGAGCGCCGGCTCGTCGACCGGCGCGAGCGCGGCCTCGCGCGCGGGCCCTTCGAGCGCTGCATCGAGGTCGGTGGTCTCGACGAACTGCGCCCCCGCGAGATCGTCGAGCAGGGCGGATGCGTCGCCGCGCGTCACCGGCGGCAGCACGGCCGCGAGGATGCGCGGATCGCTCGGCCGCTCGCGCGTGACGGTGGCCAGCAGTGCGAGGACCTGCGCGCGCACGGCGGACGCCTCGAGCGGATCGGTGGAGGCGGACTCGACGACCAGCTGCTGCAGCTGCGCGTCGGCGGCGAGCAGGCGGACCCCGTCGATCTCGACGCCGGCGCTGGGCGTCGCGCCGCCGAGCTCCTCGTCGAGCATCCCGGTGGAGAGCACGAGCGTGCCGGCCTCGGTGAGCGAGGCGAGCTCCGCCTGCTGCACGCTCGTGCTCGTGGCGTCGATCACGGGCTCGCGGCTGCCGGTGGAGCCGAACGACGCAGGCAGCGGGCGACGGCCGTCTGCGCGCGGGATGCCGAGGGGCTCGAGCGGGTAGGTGTCGGCGCGCAGCTGCGCGAGCGGGTCGGCGTTGCCGTAGAGCAGCGGATAGGTCTCGCGGGTGTCTGCGCGCTCGAGCCACTCGACCGCGGCCTCCGGCGCATCCGCCCCCAGCGCCTCGACGCTGGTGCCGAACGCCGGATCGATGCCGATCGTCGCGCCCGCGTCGAGCGCCGCGTCGAGCGCGCCGTAGGCGCCGCCGCCGAAGTCGGTCTCCGCCTCGAGCGCTGCTGCGTCGAGCAGGCCGGTGGCGTCGACGCCCGAGTCGATCGGGGCGGCGAGCGCGAGGGTCGTCGGCTGTGCCTCGCCAGGGACGTCGCGCACCACGACGCTGTTCGCGCCACCGTAGGTCTCGGTCGCCGCGGCGATGCCGTAGGCGCCCCACGCGCGACCATCGAGCCCCAGCTGCTCAGCGCTGATCGTTGTGCGCATGGCGTGGTCGTCGTCGGCGCCGAGCGCCGGCACGTTGACCGTCGCGACGACCGAGCTGGCCAGGAACCCCTCGCCGGCGAACCAGCGGCTCAGGCTGTAGCGGGTGCTGATCGGCGCGGAGGTCAGCAGCACGTCGACGGTCGAGGCGGCGGTGGGCTCCTGGCCCGCGTTGTCGAACTCCAGCTCGACCACGAGGCCCTCGCCGTCGCCCACGAGCGGGTCGACGGGGGCGATGCGCACGGTGGGCACCTGCTGCGCCGTCTCGTCCGGCACGCCCGTCGCCGAGGCCGCTGCGGGGGCCAGCAGGGGTGCGGCGAGCGCCGCGGTCGCGAGCAGGGCGACGGCGCACGAGGTCGCGCGCCGGCGCGCGAGGCGACCTCCCGACAGCATGGTGGCAAGTGTAGGCCGCTCGCCTACGACCGCTGCCCGCCGCCCGACCTGCCAGAATGATGCGTCGTGACCGACATGGCTGAGGCGACCGCGCGACTGCACGCGCTCGTCGCGACCGCGCCCACGACGCAGCTCGCGGCTGCGTTCACCGCTGCCGGGCACGAGCTCTCGCTCGTCGGCGGTCCCGTGCGCGACGCCTTCCTCGACCGGCCCGTCACCGACCTCGACTTCGCCTCGAGCGCGAGCCCCGACGAGATCCTGCGGATAGTCGCGCCGCTCGCCGACGCCACCTGGGATGTCGGGCGCGAGTTCGGCACGATCGCCGCGCGCATCGGCGACGACACGATCGAGATCACCACCTACCGGGCCGACACCTACGACGGCGTCTCCCGCAAGCCATCCGTCGCCTTCGGCGACTCGCTCGAGGGCGACCTGGTGCGGCGCGACTTCACCGTCAACGCCATGGCGCTGCGGGTGACGCCGCTGCGCGGCGATCAGGCGGCGGATGCGTCGCCGCAGCTCGTCGACGTCGGCGGCGGCCTCGAGCACCTGCTGGCGGGCATCCTCGACACCCCGCAGGCAGCGGAGCAGTCGTTCGACGACGACCCGCTGCGCATGATGCGCGCCGCGCGGTTCGCGGCCCAGCTCGGCTTCGACGTCGCGCCTCGCGTCGTGACCGCCATGACCGAGCTGGCCGACCGCATCCGCGACATCTCTGCCGAGCGCGTGCGGGACGAGCTGAGCAAGCTGCTGCTGACGGGCGACCCGGTGCCGGGGATCCGCCTGCTGACCGACACCGGCATCCTCGACCGCGTGCTGCCGGAGGTGCCGGCCCTGCGCCTGGAGGCCGACGAGCACGCGCACCACAAGGACGTCTACGAGCACTCGCTCACCGTGCTGCAGCAGGGGATCGAGCTCGAGGCCCTTCGCCACCCGGGCGCCGCCCCTGATCTCGTGTCGCGGCTCGCGGGGCTCCTGCACGACATCGGCAAGCCCGCCACGCGCCGCATCGAGGGGCGAACGGTCACGTTCCACCAGCACGACCTCGTCGGGGCGCGGATGGCGAAGAAGCGGCTCAAGGAGCTGCGCTTCGACAACGACACCATCAAGGCGGTCGCGCGGCTGATCGAGCTGCACCTGCGGTTCTACGGCTACGGCGAGCAGGCGTGGACCGACTCCGCCGTGCGGCGCTACGTGCGCGACGCCGGGCCGGTGCTCGAGCGCCTCCACGTCCTCACCCGCTCCGACGTCACCACGCGCAACCGCCGGAAGGCCGAGCGGCTCGAGTTCGCCTACGACGACCTCGAGCAGCGCATCGCCGAGCTGCGAGAGCAGGAGGAGATGGAGGCGGTGCGCCCCGACCTCGACGGCGAGCAGATCATGGCGATCCTGGGGCTGCGACCGGGACGCGAGGTGGGAGAGGCCTACCGGATGCTGCTCGAGCAGCGCCTCGAGCACGGTCCGCTCGGCGCCGAGCGCGCGGAGGCCGTGCTGCGCGAGTGGTGGGCAGCCCGCCCGGCCTGATCGCGGCGTGCAGCGGTCGGCTGCGCCCTAGCGCGGGGTGACCGCCTGCGGTAGGCTTCACAGGTTGCGCTCTGCGCTGCTCGTCTTCGAGCGGCCGCCGCGCACCATGCATACCCTCCTGCTGCAGACCGTCTGCAGCCGTTCTAGTCCGAAGGAGGTGGGTGAAGCATGCAGGAATACGAACTGATGGTGATTCTCGACCCGGAGGTTGACGAGCGCACTGTCGCTCCGTCGCTCGACAAGTTCCTCAACGTCGTCCGCAACGACGGCGGCACGATCGACAAGGTCGACATCTGGGGCCGTCGTCGCCTGGCCTATGAGATCGACAAGAAGTTCGAAGGCATCTACGCCGTCGTCAACTTCTCGGCCGAGCCCGCGACCACGACCGAGCTGGACCGTCAGCTGGGCCTGTCCGAGGCCGTGATGCGCACGAAGGTGCTCCGCGCCGAGGTCGCCGTCTCGCAGACGAGCCTCTCGCGTCGTCAGGCAGAGGCGAAGGCCACGAAGGCAGCTGAGGCTCCCGCCGCTGCCGCCGCTCCGGCCACGACCGACGCGAAGCCGTCCGACGCGAAGCCGTCGGACGCACCGACGCCCGCAGAGGCAGAGGCGAAGTAGCAATGGCTGGCGAGACGACCATCACGGTGGTCGGCAACCTGACTGCCGACCCGGAGCTGCGCTACACGCAGAACGGCCTCGCCGTCGCGAACTTCACGATCGCGTCGACCCCCCGCACGTTCGACCGACAGGCCAACGAGTGGAAGGACGGCGAAGCGCTGTTCCTCCGCGCGTCGGTGTGGCGCGAGTTCGCCGAGCACGTCTCGCAGAGCCTGCAGAAGGGCAGCCGCATCATCGCGCAGGGCCGCCTCAAGCAGCGCTCGTTCGAGACGCAGCAGGGCGAGAAGCGCACGGTCATCGAGCTCGAGGTCGATGAGATCGGCCCCTCGCTCCGCTACGCGACCGCGCAGGTCACCCGCACCACGGGTGGCGGCGCAGGGCGCAGCTCGGGCGGCAACCAGGGCGGCGGCGGCTTCGGCCAGCCGCAGCAGGTCGCCGACGAGCCGTGGGGTCAGCCGCAGTCGCAGGCCGGTGGCCAGCAGGCCAGTGGCCAGCAGGGCGGCGACGTCTGGGGTGCCCCCGGCACCTCGTACAACGACGAGACGCCCTTCTAAGCCTCTCGCACTCACCATTCTCCCGGGACGGCAGTCCCGAGCATGAAAGAAGGACACATGGCTGGCAAGCCGCAGAACCGCAAGCCGCGGGGCCCGAAGGGCGGCAAGAACGTCGCCCCGGCGAAGGCGATCAAGGTCGGCGTCATCGACTGGAAGGACGTCGCGACGCTCAAGAAGTTCATCTCGGAGCGCGGCAAGATCCGTGCCCGTCGCATCACCGGCGTGTCGGTGCAGGAGCAGCGCCTGATCGCGAAGGCGATCAAGAACGCGCGAGAGATGGCGCTCCTGCCCTACTCGGGCGCCGGACGCTGAGGGGGCTGAACGATGGCAAAGCTCATTCTCACGAACGAGGTCTCCGGCCTCGGCTCCGCTGGTGACGTGATCGAGGTCAAGAACGGCTTCGCTCGCAACTACCTCGTGCCCCAGGGCCTGGCTGTCGCGTGGACGCGCGGCGGCGAGAAGCAGGTCGAGTCGATCAAGGCAGGCCGCGTCGCACGCGAGCACGCCACGATCGAGGAGGCGCAGGACCTGCGCGCCCGCCTCGAGGCGAACCCCGTCACGCTGTCGGCCAAGGCCGGCGCTGAGGGCCGCCTCTTCGGCTCGATCCAGACGAAGGACATCGCTGACGCCGTCGAGGCAGCCGGTCACGGCTCGATCGACAAGCGCGTCATCGAGATCGCGACGCCGATCCGCTCGGTCGGCGACTACCAGGCGACCGCTCGCCTGCGCGACGAGATCGTCGCGACGATCACCCTCAAGGTGGTCGCCGCGAAGTAGTCGCGACACTGCACGAAGGCCCGCATCCCACCCGGATGCGGGCCTTCGTCATGTGCGCGGCGGGGGTCGGATGTGTGTCAAATCGCAGTGGGGGACAGGAACCTTCAACGTGCACTTCAGGGATGCTTCTCCCCACCGGGTGTGGAAACGAAAATGCCCGGTCAGAGCCGCTTTCGGGGGGAATCCTCATCCGCATTCCACAGATCTGTGCACAGGCGTGCGGAGTGTCGAGGCGGCGATGCGGCGGCGTTGTCCCCAGGTCTCCACAGATCTCTCCACAGGGCGATTCGACGCCGGGTCTCGCGGCTTCTAGCCTGTGCGAGGCTCCCTCATCTCGTGTGGGTGGAGTGCGGCATCGTCGAGTCGGAGGGGGCACCGTGACGAATCTGGCTGAGATCGGCATCGACGAGAGCCGCTACAGCGAGCGCACGCCGCCGTTCGACATGCTCGCGGAGCAGTCGGCGATCGGCGGCATGCTGCTGTCGAAGGACGCGGTGGCCGACTGCCTCGAGACGGTGCGCGGCGTCGACTTCTACCAGCCGAAGCACGAGATCGTCTACGAGGCGATCCTCTCGCTCTACTCGCGCGGCGAGCCGACCGACGTCATCACGGTCTCCGACGAGCTCACGAAGACGGCGATGCTCTCCCGCGCTGGCGGCGTGGAGTACCTGCACTCGCTGACCTCGATGGTGCCGACGGCGGCGAACGCCGGCTTCTACGCAGAGATCGTCGCCGAGAAGGCGGTGCTGCGCCGCCTCGTGGAGGCCGGCACCCGCATCGTGCAGATGGGCTACGCCTCCGAGGGCGAGGTCACCGACCTCGTGAACAACGCGCAGGCAGAGATCTACGCCGTCATGGGCGACGACCAGTCCGAGGACTACGTGCCCCTCAGCATCGCCGTCGAGATGGCGATCGAGGAGATCGAGGCCGCGAAGGGCCTCGACGGAGTCATGACGGGCGTGCCCACGGGCTTCCGCGAGCTCGACGAGCTGACCAACGGCCTGCACCCCGGGCAGCTCGTGGTCATCGCCGCTCGCCCCGGCCTCGGCAAGTCGACGCTCGCCATGGACCTCGTGCGCTCGGCGTCGATCAAGCACGACATGCCCTCCGCGTTCTTCTCGCTCGAGATGGGGCGCACCGAGATCGCGATGAAGCTGCTCTCGGCCGAGTCGAACATCCTGCTGCAGAAGCTGCGCAAGGGCTCGATCGAGGGTCGCGACTGGACGACGCTCGCGCAGGTGCGGGGCCGCATCAACGACGCGCCGCTCTACATCGACGACAGCCCCAACCTCACGCTGGTCGAGATTCGCGCCAAGTGCCGCCGGCTCAAGCAGCAGGCAGGCCTGAAGATGGTCGTGGTCGACTACCTCCAGCTCATGACGAGCGGCAAGAAGGTCGAGTCGCGCCAGCAGGAGGTCTCGGAGTTCTCACGATCGCTCAAGCTGCTCGCGAAGGAGCTGCAGGTGCCCGTCATCGCGCTCTCGCAGCTCAACCGTGGCCCTGAGCAGCGCGGCGACAAGAAGCCGGCGATCAGCGACCTGCGCGAGTCGGGCTCGATCGAGCAGGATGCCGACATCGTGATGCTGCTGCATCGCGAGGACGCCTACGACCGCGACATCCGGCCGGGCGAGGCAGACATCATCGTCGCGAAGCATCGCGGTGGCCCCACGAAGACCATCCCGGTCGCGTTCCACGGCCACCTGGCGCGCTTCGCCGACATCGCTCCGGGCATGGGCCCGAGCGACGGCGGCGGCATGTCGGCCATGCCACCGGGCGGCACGCCCTTCGGCGGCTCCCCCTATGGTGCACCGCAGGAGCCGCCGCCCGTCGAGGGCTGACGCTCCAACCCCCGGCCGCAGCGCGAAGCGGGGCCCCGGCATCGTGCCGGGGCCCCGCTCCGCTGTGCTGCTGCGCTTCGATCAGCCCTGCTGGCCGATGGCGAAGTCGACGCGCCCGTCGGGCTGCGCGGATGCGTCGAGGATCTTGTCGTCGAGGGTCTCGGCGGCCTGCGGGTCGAGGAAGACCTTCGCCCCGGCGGACTCGACCACCTGGTCCTCGGCCTCCGGCTGGTTCGCGACGGCGACGTTAAGACCCGCGCCCTCGAGGTCCTGCGAGATGCGGATGCCGCCGGTCTGCGGCGCCTGCGCACCGTCGACGATGCCGGTGATGACGGTCTGGGCGTTCTCGGTCAGGGTGAGCATGGCGCTCCTTCCGTTGGCGAGCAGGCCACGATGCCGGTCCCGCGCCGACGATGCAAGCCGATCAGGGGGCTCGGGCGTGTCGCCGGGTGCGCACCGCGCGGCGCCTCGAGCGAGTTCGCCTGACAGACTGGCTGGCATGCCCACTGATCTCGAGGCGCGCGTCGCCGTCTACATCGACTTCGACAACATCCTCATCTCCCGCTACGACCAGCTGCACGGTCGGGGCGCCTTCCACGCCGACAAGGTGCGCACGCTGCACGCCGACGGCGGCCGCGAGTCGAAGGCTCGCACCCGCTTCCAGCAGGCCACGGTCGACCTCGGCGCGATCATCGACTACGCCTCGAGCTTCGGCTCGATCGTGCTGAGTCGCGCCTACGCCGACTGGTCCGTGCCGGCGCACGCCGCCTACCGCGACCAGCTGCTCGCGCGCGCGGTCGACCTCGTGCAGATGTTCCCGACGACGCGCGCGCTGAAGAACGGCGCCGACATCCGCCTCGCGGTGGACGTGGTCGAGGACCTGTTCCGCCTCGACGCGATCACGCACGTCGTGATCGTCGCGGGCGACAGCGACTACATCGCCCTCGCGCAGCGCGCGAAGCGGCTCGGCAGCTATGTCGTCGGCATCGGCGTCGCCGGCAGCACCTCGAAGTCGCTCGCGGCCGCGTGCGATGAGTTCGCCGACTACGACGCGCTGCCGGGCATCGACCCCGTGCAGCTCGACGAGCTCGAGCCCGAGCCCGAGGCGGCGGCAGCCGCTGCGCCTGCGGCGTCGAAGCGCCGCTCGAAGCGCGGCACCAAGTCGGAGGCGAGCGCCGAGGCCGCGGCGGCGGAGGACGAGCAGGCAGCGGATGTCGCGGCCGAGCCCGCCTCGGAGCAGGTCGCCGAGCCCGAGCCCGCCCGGCCGCCAGCCCGACGCAGCCGCCGTGCGACGAGCGCTTCGGTCGCGGCCGAGCAGGATGAGGTGGCGATGACGCCCGACCAGCGCGGCGATGCCGCGACGGGCCTCCTCGAGCGCGCCATGCGCATCCTGCACCAGAAGACCGACGACGAGTGGCTGCACGCCAACGTCGTGAAGGAGCAGATGAAGCGCATGGACCCGGTGTTCAACGAGAAGTCGCTCGGCCACAAGTCCTTCTCCGACTTCGTGACCGCGCGCGGCGACCTCGTCGACATGCGCGAGGAGGGGCAGGCGCGCCTGCTGCACCTCAAGGACGCCTAGCCCGACAGCAGCGAGGCTCCCCGTCGATCGACGGGGAGCCTCACTGCTGTCGTGGGGGTGGTTCAGCCGTTCGAGCCTGCCGAGCCGGCGGATGCGGCGGAGACCGGCGATGCAGGCGTCTGGACCGAGGCGGGTGACGGAGCCGATGCCGGTGACGGAGCGCTGGCGGGGCTGGACGCGGATGCCTGCTGCTGCGCCTGCACCTGCTGCGCCTGCGCCTGCGGCGCCGGCGCCGGTGCCGCGGCTGCCGAGAGCGCCGAGGCGGGCGAGCTCGCCACCGGCGAGGTGGCCGACTGCGTCGCGGACGGCGCCGAAGCGACGGGAGCCGATGCGGCAGAGACGACGGATGCGTGGGCACCGCTCGTCGTGATCTCGACCGCACCGCGGGTGGTGATGTCGCCGGTGATCGCTGCGCCCTGCACGACCGCGCCGTCGGCGCCGCGCAGCTCGACCGCGCTCGCGACGGTCGCGGCGCTCGCGGCGATGGCGCCGAGGCCGAGGGCGGAGATGGTGCTGATGGCGATCCACTTGGTCTGCATGGTGAGGCTCCCGATCCTGGTGCGTGCTGTTCGTGTGCGTCGTTCGCGTTGCCATCACTCTCTCGAGCAGCGGTGAGGCGCAGAGGAGGGCTGGGTGAGAGGCCTCTCATGGAGCGTGTCGGCGGTACGCGGCACACTGGACCCATGCCGGAGCTGCCGGAGGTCGAAGCGCTGGCGACCGATCTGCGCGCACGCCTGGTCGGCCGCACGATGCGCCGCGTCGACGTGCCGTCGATCTCCGCGCTCAAGACCTTCGACCCATCCGTGGACGCACTGCGCGGCACGACGGTCACCGCAGCGGGCCGGCGAGGCAAGCACCTCGTGCTGACCGTCGACAGCGGGCTGCACCTGGTGATCCACCTCGCCCACTCGGGATGGGTCAGGTGGCGCGAGGCGTCGCCGCGCCCGACGGCCGGTCGAGGCCGCGGGCCCCTGGCAGCGCGCGTCGTGCTGGAGGCGCCAGCCGGCGACGGCGAGCGCGGCGACGGCGAGCGCGGGGGCGACGAGCTGGGCGGCGACGGCTTCGACCTGACCGAGCAGGCGACGCAGAAGCGGCTCGCGCTGCACGTCGTGCGCCACCCCGAGCAGGTGATGTCGATCGCGACGCTCGGGCCCGAGCCGCTCGATGCAGCCTTCACCGAGGAGCGGTTCGCCGCGATCCTCGCCCACGCCGGCAGGGCGCAGATCAAGGGGGTGCTGCGCGATCAGCAGCGCATCGCCGGCATCGGGAACGCCTACTCCGACGAGATCCTGCACGCCGCGCGCATGTCACCGTTCCATCCTGCGTCGATGCCGGCTGCCGACGTGCAGCGCCTGTACGCGGCGCTGCGACAGGTGCTCGGCGAGGCCGTGGAGCGCGCTCTGAGCGTCAGCGCAGCGTCGCTCAAGGCCGAGAAGCGGCAGGGGATGCGCGTGCACGGCCGCAAGGGCGAGGCCTGTCCCGTGTGCGGCGACACGGTGCGACAGGTCATCTATGCCGAATCGACCTTCGAGTACTGCGCCACGTGCCAGACGGGCGGCAAGCCGCTCGCCGATCGCGTGCTGTCACGGCTCGGCGTGCGGCGATAGCCCAGGGCTCCGGCCGGCGAGGAGCCGTCAGCTCGACGGGCCAGGGATCCCGCCGGTCGCGATCGTCCACGGCTGCGCGGTGACCACCCGCACGCCGGGCGCCGAGTAGTAGGGGTCGTCGGCGATGGCAGCCTCGACGGCAGCCATGTCGTCGGTGCTGAACAGCAGCAGCGCCCCCGACTGATCCTCGAAGGGGCCGCCGGCCAGCAGCAAGCCCTGCTCGTGGAGCGCGGCGGCGCGCTCACGGTGCGCGGGACGCAGCTCGAGGCGGGCGGGGTCGTCGGAGAACGAGAGGATGACGGCGATCATGGCTCCAGCCTAGGCACTGCCAACGGCTCGCCTCCGACGAAGCCCGAAGGCCTAGGCCGCGACGAGCTCCTCGGCAGCCGCCGAGACCAGCAGCTCGACGCTCTCGCGCAGCGCTGCCTCGGAGCGGCCGACGAACGCGGATGCGTCGATCATGCGCATCGACTCGTCGAAGTCGGTCGACGCGAAGGGCATCTGCACGCCCTCGCCCTGCAGCGCGAGCCCGATGTAGCCGAGCACGGCGCTGAGCTGCGCGGCGGCCGAGCGGCCGCCCGCCCAGCCGTAGGAGACGACGATCGCGGGCTTGGCGACCCACTCGGACTTCAGGTAGTCGATGGCGTTCTTGAGGGCCGCCGGGTAGCCCGAGTTGTAGTCAGGGGTGACGAAGACGACGCCGTCGAGGGCCTCGATCCGCCCGGCCCACGCGATGGTGTGCGGCTCGGTGCGCACGCCGGATGCCGGCGGCATCGCCTCGTCGAGCAGCGGCAGCCGGATCTCGGCCAGGTCGAGCATGACCGCGTCGGCTCCGGCCGACTCGAGCAGGGCGACGAGCTCGTCGGCGACGGGCCTGCCGACGCGGACGGGGCGGGTGCTGCCGACGATGATGCCGATCTGCGGGCGTGCAGACATGATGCTCCTCAGGGTCTGGGGTGGGTGCTGGCGCGCCTCGACGCGGCGCCGCAATCAGACAACGCGGCGCGCGCGCCGCTATTCCGAGCAGTGCGGCCGCGGCGGCCGGGCTCGAGCGCGCCCTAGGCGAGGAAGGCGCGCGCCGCGGCCACCATGGCGGTCGTCGCGGTGTCGAGCGTGGGCTGCAGCACCGGGATGAAGTCGGGGGAGTGGTTCGACGGCACATCCGCGTCGGCCGTGCCGCGCGCGGTCGCGTCGGCGACGAGCTGCGGGTCGAAGCCGCCGTAGAACCAGTAGACCGACGGCGCACCCCAGGTGTCGGGCAGGTAGCTGAAGTCCTCCGACCCGAGCACCGGGGTCTGCGGCAGGTGCCGCTCGCCGAAGAGCGCATCGAACGCTGCGCCCACGGCCGCAGCCGCATCCGCGTCGTTGATCGTGAGCGGCGCCCGCTCACCGGTCTCGATGGTGGCGGCCGGCGCACCGGCGACCGCGCACTCGCCCTGCACGATGCGCTCGATCGCGGCGATCATGCGGGCGCGCACCTGCTCGTCGAAGGTGCGGATGTTGATCTCGAAGCGCGCCGTCTCGGGGATGATGTTCTGCCTCGTGCCCGCGTGGAAGGTGCCGATCGTGAGCACGGCCTGCTCGCGGGGCGCGACCTCGCGCGACACGATCGTCTGCAGGCGCAGCACCATGCTCGCCGCGAGCACGATCGGGTCGATCGTCTTCTCGGGCTGCGAGCCGTGGCCGCCGCGCCCCCGCACCGTGACGACGAAGTGATCGCTCGCCGCCATGACCGGGCCGCCGGCGGTCAGCACCGTGCCGGCCGCGCCGGGCATCACGTGCTGGCCGAGCGCCACGTCGATGCCGCCGGGCAGCAGCTCGCGCAGCGCCTCCTGCATGCCGAGCGCGCCGTCCATGGTCTCCTCGGCGGGCTGGAAGAGGGCGATGACCGTCCCCGACCAGTCGTCCTGGTCGAGCAGGATGCGCAGGGCGCCGTGCAGCGAGGCCATGTGGGTGTCGTGCCCGCACGCGTGCATGACGCCGACCGGCGTGCCCGCGAGATCGGCCGTCGCGGTCGAGCGGTAGGGCACCTGCTCGACCTCGGTGACCGGCAGCCCGTCCATGTCGGCGCGCAGCAGCACCGTCGGGCCCTCGCCGCGGCGCAGCACGCCGACGACGCCCGTGGCGGTGCCGACCCGCTCGTGCACCTCGAAGCCCGACTCTCGCAGCAGCTCGGCCATGCGCGCGGCCGTGCGGTGCTCGCGCGACGAGAGCTCAGGGCTCGCGTGCAGCTCGCGGTAGAGGTCCTCGATGAAGGGGCGGTGGTGCTCGAGCGTCATGCGGCCAGGCTACGCCGCCGACCGCACCGGGGCCCCGCGCCGATAGGATCGATGGCGAACCGTGAGGAGAGCCGTGACCGCCACGCCCGTCGCCTCGCAGGAGCTGCAGCACTGGCACCTCCCTGCGCTGCGCGCCATCCCCGCCCTCGTCGTCGGTCTGCCGCTGCCCTTCGTCCTGCTGCACTCACCGCGCGTCGGGCTGATCGCGCTCGCCGCGCTGCTGCTCGGCAGTGCCGCGGCGGTGTGGGTCGCGCGCCGTCGCGTGCCGGAGGGCACGGGCGCGTGGCCGACCGTCGTCGCCGTGTGGTCGGGTGTCGTCGGCGTGGTCGCCATCGCGATGGCGATCATCGCGCCGACACCGGCGGTGCTCGGGCTGACGGTCGCCCTGTGGGCCGTGCCCGCGGGCCTCGTCGAGCTGCAGGGCTGGGTGCGGATGCGCGCCACCACCGAGCCGCGCACGCGCCAGCTGGCACGCGACTGGCTCGTGGTCGGCGGGTTCACGGTGCTGCTCGGCATCGTGTTCGCCTTCCTGCGCGATCCCGTCAGCCTCACGGGCTTCATCGGCGCCTACGCCGTCATCGTCGGCGTCTTCCACGCGGTCGCGGCGCTCTCCGCACGCCCGTCCCGCGCCACCTCGAGCGAGCGGAGCGATGCATGAGCGACGCAGATCCCCAGCGACCCGGCCAGCCCAGTCGACGCCAGAAGCTGAAGCCCTTCGAGTACCTGGTGTTCGCCGCCGTCGCGGGCGGCTTCATCGGCCTCGTCGTCATGCTGAGCGTGCGCGACGTGACGCTCGCGCTCATCTTCGGCGGCGTCGGCTTCATCGCCACGCTGCTGCTGACCGCGACCATGATGCTCGCCATCAAGCCGAAGGGCCGCTCGTCGGCCGACCTCGACAAGCGGGACGGCTTCGAGGCGTGAGGCGCGCGCGGGGGCTGGCAGCGCTGCTGCTGCTGCCGCTCGCGCTCGGGGGCTGCACCACGTTCTCGTCCTCCCTCGAGACCGCGCCGCCGGCCGCGAGCGACCACGGCGCGGACCACGGCCCCCATCCCGACGGCCCGCACCTCCTCGCCGAGGGGCGCGCCTTCGATCCCGCGAGGGACGACGTCGACCCCGAGACCGACTGCGACGGCCGCGGAGGGCGCGAGACGCTCACGACGTTCGACCGGTCGGCCTGGCCGGGTCTCGACGTGACCGCTGGTGACGCGCGCCTGACGTGCGGCAACGCATCCGGCGCCGGCTGGCGCCACATCGCCGACGGCCACACGGATGACTTCGGCGAGCTCGCCGACCTGGTCGACGCCGACTGGGAGGACGTCGCGTGGTTCGCGATCGACCGCGCCCTGGAGCAGCCGACGCGGGTCGAGGAGTACCGCGATGACATCGTGAACTACGACGTGCTGGTCGAGTACGTCGACGGCGGCGCGGTCGAGCGCTCGTGGATGGTGACGGTCGGGGTCGGGCTCGGCTCAGGGCAGATCATCACCTCGTTCCCCGACGAGCAGCACTGATGCAGGGCCGGCCGCGCGTCAGGGTCTGAGCCCCGCCTCGCGCGCCACGATCGAGGCCTGCAGACGGGTCGAGCACCCGAGCTTCGCGAGCACGCGCGACACGTGCGTCTTCGCCGTCGCGGCGCTGATACCGAGCCGCTGCGCGAGCTCGGCGTTCGAGAGCCCGTCGCCGAGCGCTGTGAGCACCTCGCGCTCGCGCTCGGTGAGCGCGGCGACACCCGGATGCTCGATCGGCTCAGGCGGCTGGGGAGCTGCCGCGAACGCATCGAGCACGCGGCGGGTCACCTCTGGCGCCATGACCCCCTCGCCGCGCGCGACGCGACGCACGGCGTCGACGAGCGTCGCGGCATCCGCCGACTTGAGCAGGAAACCCGCGGCTCCCGCACGCAGAGCGTCGAAGACGTAGTCGTCGAGGTCGAAGGTCGTGAGCACGAGCACGTGCGCGAGCCGCTCGGCGACGATCGCGCGCGTCGCCGCGATGCCGTCGGTGCCGGGCATGCGCACATCCATGAGCACGACGTCGGGCCGCAGCGCGCGAGCGTTCCGCACCGCGGCGGCGCCGTCGCCCGCCTCGCCGACGACGTCGAGGCCTGCGGCCTCGAGCAGCAGCCGCAGACCACCCCGGATCGCCTCGTGATCGTCTGCGATGATCACGCGCGTCGCGGCGTCGCTCACGATCGCAGCGGCAGCGTCGCCCGCACCGTCCATCGCGCACCTCCCTCGGTGGTCGCGCCGTCACCGGCGCCGCGGCCGCGACCGTTAGCATCGCCGCGACCGCCGCCGGGATCGATGTCGTCCGGCCCGGCGCTGAGGTCACCGCCGAGCGCGAGCGCGCGTTCGCGCATCATGCGCACCCCGAGGCCCGCCGAGGGCGGTGCAGCCAGGCGACCGGACACATCCATCGCCGAGTCGATTCGGAGCGCCATGGCGCCGCGCGCGTGCGAGATGTGCACGGTGACGGGGGAGCCAGGCGCGTGCTTCATGGCGTTCGTGAGCGATTCCTGCAGGATGCGCCCCGCTGCTTGGTCGGTCGCCACGGCCATTGCGGGTAGCGTGCCCTCGAGCGAGACCTGCAGACCCCGCTGCCGAGCGCGCTCGACGATGCCCTCCGCGTCGCTGACCCGGTCGGGTGCCGATGGGGATTCCCCGCCCGAGCGCAGCACCAGGATCATCGAGCGCATCTGCTCCAGGCTGCGCACGCTCGCCGCGCGGATGGTCTCGAGTGACGAACGGGGCGCGGTGGGCGCGGCGAGCGCAGCCTCGGTGTGGATCGCGATCGCCGCGAGCTCGCTCGCGATCGCGTCATGGAGGTCGCGCGCCATGCGGGCTCGCTCCTCGCGCACCACATCCTGCTGCGTCATCGCCGCGAGCCGTTCGAGGTCGTCGGCGCGCGCTGCCTCGAGCGCAGCCCTCGCACGCTCGCGCTGCACCGCAAGGCCCCACCAGTAGGGCGTGCCGACGATCGCGAACAGCTGCAGCCCCGTGAGCGCCGTCATGCGCAGATCGCCCGTCAGCGCGAGCACGAGCAGCGTGGCACCGACCGCGAGCCCGGCCACGAGGGCGAGCAGCACTCGCCTGCCGCGGTCGCTCGTGTGCAGCACGGTGCTGTAGATCGCGTCGATGAGCGCGAGCAGCATGCCGATACCCCCGCCGAGGGCGAGATCGACGCAGCTCAGCACCGCGGTCGCCGCGAGCACCGAGAACGGAGCGCGGCGCTTGGCGAGCAGCACGAGGCACGCGAGCGCCAGCAGGCCCGCCTGCACCCACGGCACGTGCCCGAGCAGCAGCGGCGGGTCGGAGACGAACGGTGCGTCGAGCGCGATGAACAGCAGGCCGATCGCGAGCGTGGCCGCAGAGGTCAGCGGGATGCGCCACGCGCGCACGCGTGACGGCAGTGGGCTCGTCATGTCCACATTCCAGCACGCCGGAGCGCGATAGCCGTCGGCCGAAGGATGCAGTCCGCTCGTCGAGGTCGCACCGTTCGGGTGATGCGCGCGCAGCCGCACCCCCGGGAGTCTCGAGCCGTGGACATTCCCCTGCTGCTCTCCCTCGCTGCGCTCGCACTCGTGGACAGCCTGAGCGTCGGCACGCTGCTCGTGCCGGTGTTCTTCCTCATCGCACCTGGCAGCGTGCGCGCCGGCCGCGTGCTGCTCTACCTCGCCGCGATCGCCGGCTTCTACGTCGCCGTTGGGATCGCGCTCGCGAGCGGGGCCGGCTGGATCGCCGAAGTGCTCGCACCCGTGACCGACAGCGAGCCGGTGCTGTGGCTGCAGCTCGTCACCGGAGCTGCCTTGCTCGCCGGAGCTCTGATCTTCGGCCGTGCCGCGCCGAAGCCGGGCACCCCCGAGGCGGAAGCGCTGCTGAACCGGCCTTCGCGCCTAGGTCGCTGGCGCGACACGGCGATGGCAGGTGGCGGTGGCGGCGCGCTCATCGGCATCGCCGTGGCCGCTGGCGCACTCGAGCTCGCGACGATGCTGCCGTACCTCGCAGCGATCGGCATGCTCACCTCGGCTGCGCTGCCGCTGCCGCAGCTGGTGGCGGCGCTCGCCGGCTACTGCCTCGTGATGATCGTGCCCGCGCTGGCGCTGCTCGCCGGTCGGGTGCTGCTGCGCGGGCTCGTCGAGCCTGCGCTGCAGCGCCTCGCGCGCTGGCTGCAGCGCAACGGCCCGGAGAACACCGCGTGGATCGTCGGCATCGTCGGGTTCCTCCTCGCGCGCGACGCCGCTGGCCGGCTCGGCATCGAGGTGCTCGGCGCTTCGTTCGGCTGAGGCGACTCGTCGCCAGCGTCTCGCTCCTGCACTGGGGCACTGCGCATGCTCTGCCACGATGGGCGCATGCGCGATCTCGTCTCCGTCGACTGGCTGGCCGAGCACCTGGGCGAGGATGACCTGGTCGTCGTCGACGCCTCCATGAGCCCGCCCGGCTCCGACGCGCCGCTGCCGACCGAGGGCATCCCTGGCGCCGTGCGCTTCGACCTCGAGGGCGCGATGTCCAGGCACGACGAGTCGGATGGGCTGGGCCCGGTCGGCGTGCACGACATGCCCGCGCCGGCCGACTTCGAGCGCGCGCTGCGCACGCTCGGCCTGCGGGCGGGCGACCGCGTCGTCGCCTACGACGCCGCCGGCCTCTTCTCGAGCGCCCGCGCGTGGTGGATGCTGCGTGCCGCAGGGCTCGACGCAGCCGTGCTCGACGGTGGCCTGCCCGCCTGGGTCGCCGCAGGCCATCCGCGCGCCGAGGTCGGAGCGACCACGGGGCGCCGGGGCGACGTGGCGGTGGTGTGGGACGCGTCGGCGCTGGTCGACGCGGAGGTCACGGCCGCAGCGCTCCAGTCGGGCGACGCAGCGGTGCTCGACGCGCGCTCCGCGGCGCGGTTCTCGGGCGACGAGCCCGACCCGCGCGAGGGCGTGCGCGCCGGCCACATGCCGGGCGCTGTCTCGCTGCCGTTCGCCGAGCTTGCCCCCGGCGGCCGCATGCTGCCGATCGAGCAGCTGCGCGAGCGGCTGGGCCAGGCGGCGGGAGCGCGCCCGATCATCGCGAGCTGCGGCTCGGGCGTGACCGCGTCGGTGCTGGCGCTCGCGGCGACGCTCGTCGGCCGCGAGGCCGCCGTCTACGACGGCTCCTGGTCGGAGTGGGGCCACGAGGCCTCGGGCCGACCCGTCGCCTGAAGCTGCATCGGGCAGCCGCCCCGACACACCTCGCGCGAGATTTGATCCATTCACGATAAGCGCTACGGTGGAGCCATGACCGAGAGCGACACCGAGCTGCTGCGGGGGCGGGGTCTGCGCGTGACGCAGGGCCGGCTCGCGGTGCTCGGCGCGCTCGAGCGGATGCCGCACGCCGATGCCGACGCGGTGCACCGCGCGCTCGCCGGTGCAGGCTCCGACCTCAGCGTGCAGTCGGTGCACAACGTGCTGGGCGACCTCACGGCCGCCGGTGTGCTGCGCCGCTTCGAGCCCGAGCGGCAGGCGGCGCGCTACGAGCGGCGCATCGACGACAACCACCACCACGCGGTCTGCTCGAGCTGCGGCAGGGTCGAGGACGTCGACTGCGTCGTCGGCGCAGCACCGTGCCTGCACGCCGACGCTCCGCCAGGGTTCGCGGTGCGCACCGCCGAGGTGACGTTCGTCGGCGTCTGCGCCGACTGCGTCGAGGCAGCCGCCTGACTGCACCGCACGGCCACCGCACCCGCCCGGGCGACGGAGCCCATCCGCCGCATCGCCCGGCAGCACGCAGCGCGGCGCGCTCGCGCCCTCGTGCGACCACCGACCACCAGAGCCTGACCCACGACCGAGACGGAAGAGGATCCATGACGACACCCACCACGAACAGCGTCGGCACCCCCATCGCGAGCGACGCTCACTCGCAGAGCGTCGGCGCCGAGGGCGCCATCGCGCTCACCGATCACTACCTGGTCGAGAAGCTCGCCCACTTCAACCGCGAGCGCGTGCCCGAGCGCGTGGTGCACGCCAAGGGCGGCGGCGCCTTCGGCACCTTCGTCACGACGCACGACGTCTCGCAGTACACCCGCGCGGCGCTCTTCCAGCAGGGCGCCGAGACCGAGATGCTCGCGCGCTTCTCGACCGTCGCCGGCGAGCAGGGCAGCCCCGACACCTGGCGCGACCCGCGCGGCTTCGCGCTCAAGTTCTACACGAGCGAGGGCAACTACGACCTCGTCGGCAACAACACGCCCGTCTTCTTCATCCGAGACGGGATCAAGTTCCCCGACTTCATCCACTCGCAGAAGCGCCTGCCCGGTAGCCACCTGCGCGACAACGACATGCAGTGGGACTTCTGGACGCTCTCGCCCGAGTCTGCGCACCAGGTCACCTGGCTGATGGGCGACCGCGGGCTGCCGAAGACCTGGCGCAACATGGACGGCTTCGGCTCGCACACCTACCAGTGGATCAACGCCGCGGGTGAGCGCTTCTGGGTGAAGTACCGCTTCAAGACCAACCAGGGCAACGACTTCCTCACGCAGGAGGAGGCCGACCAGCTCGCCGGCAGCGACGCCGACCACCACATCCGGGACCTGTACACCGCGATCGAGCGGGGCGATCACCCCTCGTGGACCCTCTCGGTGCAGGTGATGCCCTACGCGGATGCGAAGAGCTACCGCTTCAACCCCTTCGACCTGACGAAGGTGTGGCCGCACGCCGACTACCCGCTCATCGAGGTCGGTCAGATGACGCTGGACCGCAACCCCGAGAACTACTTCGCCGAGATCGAGCAGGCGGCCTTCAGCCCCGCGCACTTCGTGCCGGGCATCAACGGCAGCCCCGACAAGATGCTGCAGGCGCGCATCTTCAGCTACGCCGACGCGCAGCGCTACCGCGTGGGCGTCAACCACGCGGAGCTGCCCGTCAACGCCGCGAAGACCGAGGTGCGCTCCTACGACAAGGAGGGCTCGATGCGCACGCGCTTCCGCCCCGCGGACCAGCCCGTCTACGCGCCGAACTCCTTCGGCGGGCCGGCGGCGGATGCGGCTGCGGCAGGCGACGACGGCGGCTGGGTGTCGGACGGCGAGCTCGTGCGCGTCGCCCACACCCTCCACCCCGAGGACGACGACTTCGGCCAGCCCGGCACGCTCTACCGCGAGGTGCTGGATGACGAGGAGCGCGCACGCCTGGTGGAGAACATCGTGGGCCACGTCGGCAAGACGCGCGTACCCGCGATCCGCGAGCGAGCCATCCAGTACTGGAAGAACGTCGACGCCGACCTCGGTGCGCGCGTCGAGGCCGGACTGACGCCCATCGACCACCCGCGCACGCGCCTCGCGGGCGACCCGGAGCCCGCGCCCATCGGCACGACGTGATCGCCGGCGAGCCGAGCGCTCGCCCGTCGCGCTGAGCACGAGAGGCCCGCACCTGCACGGTGCGGGCCTCTCGTGCTCGGTGGACTACAGGAGGCCGTGCGCCCGCACGGATCCGTCTGCCTGATCCACCAGCACGCGGATGTCGTCGCCCTGGATGACCGCTGCGATCCCGGCGGGCGCTGCCGCCGCGCGGACGATCGCCGGCCGCAGCAGCTGCACCATCCAGGCGGAGAGCTTCTCCTGCTGCTCCGGATCCCAGGTGCCGGGCTCGTCGGCGTGCGGTTCGATGAACCACCCGGAGTCGCCGGCACCCGGATGCTCGACGCGCGACATCGTGAGGAGCTCGCAGCGCTGCCAACCGGCGACGGCGAGGAAGGTGTCGTCAGAGCGGATGGGCTGTGCGGGCAGTGCGATCGCCCGTGCGACGCGCTCCCAGGCAGCCTCGATGGAGAGCACGGTCGTCAGATCGGTCGTCCGGCGCTCCAGGGGCTCCGCATCGAAGTCGGGGACCTCGAGCACGAGGCCCTGCCCGTCGCGTCGAACGGTCAACGGGCTCCAGGGGCGCTCGATCGTGGCTCCGTCGCGCACCGCATCGGCCTGCTCGGCGAGCTGTGCGAGCAGGGACTCGAGCCGTGGACGCAGCGAAGCCGCCGCACGCCCCCGCACCGCCGCGCCGCCGACCTGCCGGACGACGTCGACGGGCTGCGGCCCGCGGGGCGGGAGGGTGAAGGAGAACTCCTGACGCGCCGTCATGCGGTCAGTGCTCGATGCGGCCCTGGAACTCGACCATCATGCGGATGGCCTCGATCGTCTTGCGCGGCTTCAGGTTCGCGACCTTCTTCTTGCCGCCGAGCGACAGCAGCGGCACGAACACGAAGGACTCGTCGAAGCCGGGCGCGCCGTGCGCCTGCACCGCCTCCGGGAAGAGGCCCCAGTCGAACAGGAACGCGAGGTGCTTCGCACCGCCGGCGCGGACGGGGGTGAAGAACGCCTGCATCGACGAGCCCACGCCCCTGAGCCGCTCCTCGCGGTAGATCAGGGCGATGAGGCCGGAGCCGGGCTCCCAGGTGATGAGGTCGCCGAGGCCGGTGACCATGACGGGGATCGACTCGGTGGAGTCCACCACTCGGCCGATGCAGTCGCCGACGCCGTCCTCGTACTGCTGCGGATCGATGATGCGGATGAAGCCCTCGGCGAAGGTGCCCGTCCCGTACTGCTCCCAGATCTCGACGAGCTCTGCCGGGACCCGGTCGCGATAGCGCGCGATGACCTCTGGGGCGAGGGGGGCGTGCGCGACGAAGTCAGGGATCTCGATCATGGTTCCAACCTAGCGAGGGTCGTCACGGCAGCTGGGTGACGTTCATGAAGACGGTGGACAGGTCGATGCCGGGGTTGCTCTGCACGAAGTCCGCGACCGCGATGTCGATCTGGCGGATGCGCGAGCTCCACTGCCCGCCGATGGACGAGTTGATGCCGCCGGCGCCCAGCCCCGAGATGTCGGTGACGTTGCCGCCGGCGACGCCGTCGAGCCGATGGAGCGCGGCCTGGCTGCTCATCCAGCTGCTCGTCTGGGCCAGGGCATCGTCGTAGTCGACCCCTGCGTCGAGGAGCTCGGTCAGGTGATCGATCTCTGCCTGGTCGCGCGCCGCCTGCTGCGCCGCGCGGGATGCGCTGGGCCTGCCGCCGTCGGCGTAGCGACCGCGGCGCGCGATCCACTCGAGCATCGACATGTCCTGCAGCGTGTCCAGCTGCTCGCGCACCTGGTCGTCGAACTCGCCCTGGTCGTAGCCGCGCCGATTGCGGAAGCCGGGGATGTCGACGTCGAGCTCGGTGCGGCGGTGCGGCGGCACGTCGTGGCGCCGCACGCGGCTCGCGAGCTCGAGGTCCTTGTCCTTGATCGCCTTCGACATCGCGACGATCTTCTTCTTCGCGCGCGTCGACTGCCGCGAGACGCCTCGCGCGATCTGCGGCAGCACCTCCTGCAGCGCGTCGACGGCTTGCTTCGTGATGATCTTGAGCTGCGACATCGACTACTCCGTGAAGATCTGGCAGGAGGAGAGCTGCGTGAGGAAGTCGTCGGCGAGCGCCTCCTGGTCGCTCGCGTTGCTCTCGAGGTCGTTCGCGGCGGTGTCGAGCGCATCGAGGTCGGCGCCGAACTTGTCGACGTCGCCGACCTGGCCCTCGACGATCGGCGAGTCGAGCATCGCCATCACCGCGGGCACCGCCTGGTTGAACAGGGGCTCAATGATCATCGGCAGCAGCTGCTGCGCGAGCTGGTCGATGGCGATGTTCGTCGCGACGTCGAGCAGCTTCTTGCGCAGCGCGATGATGGCGGCGTTCGCCGCGAGGCTCGCGCCGAGCGTGAAGACCGCGCTCGCTGCCGCGGCAGCGATCTGCGCGGCGGTGATGACGAGCTCGGCGATCACCTTGACCTTGAGCGCGAAGACGGCGTCGGCCGCGATGTCGACGCCGCTCGCCGCCGGCTCCAGCACATCGATGAGCTTCTGGATGTTCTGCGACTTGTTGGTGTCCCAGGCGTTGCCGAACGACTGGGCGGCCTGCGCCTTCATCGCGGAGCCGACGTCGTTCTTGATGCGCGAGTCCGCGACCTCGATGGTTCCCTCGACATCGGCGCAGAACGTGCGGATGATGCCCGCAGCCCGGCGCATCTCGTCCTCGTCGAGCGGAGGCCAGTCGTACCCGAGCATGTCGAGCACCCAGACGAGCTCACCCGGCAGGTTCATCGCCATGTCACACCACCCCTATCGAACCGATGTGCTCACGCTAGGGCGATCGCCCGGCCGACGCGATGGGCAGAACTACCCGTCGCGTCGGCGGGGCCGGGTGCAGAGCCGAGCGGCCTACGGCAGGCGGTCGACCAGCGCGCTCGCGACCCCCGTGTAGGCACCCGGCGTGAGGCGGCGCAGGCGCTCCTTCGCCGCATCCGAGATGTCGAGGCCGTCGACGAAGGCGACGAGCTCAGCCTGGCCGACGCGCTGGCCGCGCGTGAGCTCCTTGAGCTGCGCGTAGGGGTCGTCGATCGACGAGCTGCCGGCGAGCACCTCGGCGCGGATCACGGTCTGGATCGCCTCGGCGAGCACCTCCCAGTTGCCCTCCAGCGCGGCGTCGAGCGACGCATCCGACACCGCGATCTCGCTCAGCCCCCGGCGCAGGTTGTCGAGCGCGAGCAGCGAGTGCCCGAGGGCGACGCCGATGTTGCGCTGCGTCGACGAGTCGGTGAGGTCGCGCTGCAGGCGGCTGGTGACGAGCGTCGCCGAGAGCGAGTCGAGCAGGGCAGCGGCGATCTCGAGGTTGGCCTCGGCGTTCTCGAAGCGGATCGGGTTGATCTTGTGCGGCATCGTCGACGAGCCGGTCGCGCCTGCGATCGGGATCTGCGTGAAGGTGCCGAGCATGATGTACGTCCACACGTCGGTCGCCAGGTTGTGCAGGATGCGGCCGGCGTGCGAGATCGCTCCGAAGAGCTCCGCCTGCCAGTCGTGCGACTCGATCTGGGTGGTGAGCGGGTTCCAGGTGAGCCCGAGCGACTCGACGAAGGCGGATGCGGTGGCGGGCCAGTCGGCGCCGGGCTCGGCCACGACGTGGGCCGAGAAGGTGCCGGTGGCGCCCGCGAACTTGCCGAGCACCTCGACCGCATCGATGCGCTTCGCCTGCCGCTCGAGGCGCCAGGCCACGACCGCGAGCTCCTTCCCGAGCGTCGTCGGGGTCGCGGGCTGGCCGTGGGTGAGCGAGAGCATCGGCCGGTCGCGGTGCTCGAGCGCGAGCTCGCGCAGTCGATCGATGACGGCGCGGAACGCCGGCATCCAGACCTCGGCCACCGCGGAGCGGATGGTGAGCGCGTAGGAGAGGTTGTTGATGTCCTCGCTCGTGCAGGCGATGTGCACCGCCTCCGAGAGGCGCGAGAGGCCCTGCTGCTCGAGCTGGTCGCGCACGAGGTACTCGACGGCCTTCACGTCGTGGCGGGTGACCGCCTCCTTCTCGGCCAGCCAGTCGATCTGCTCCTCGCCGAACGCCGCAGCCCACTGCCGGAGCGCATCCGCGTCATGTGCCTCGACCGGGGTGGCGCCGAAGAGCCCGTGCTCGGCGACCCAGAGCAGCCACTCGACCTCGACGTGCACGCGGGCGCGGTTGAGCCCCGCCTCGGAGAGGTGCTCGGCGAGCGCCGAGGTCTGCCGCTGGTAGCGGCCGTCGAGGGGTGAGAGCGGCTGGATGGGGAGGGGCATGGGGCTCCTTCAGGGACGCATGGCTGGCTGGATCTGTCGGAACAGCCTGCTGACGGCGGTCTCGATCTGGTGGAGGACGGTGCCGAAGAAGGCGTCCTCCGAGTAGTAGGGGTCCGGCACGTCGAAGCCGGCCGCCTCGGGGTCGAACGAGAGCAGCAGGCGGATCTTCGACTCCTGCTCGTCGCTGCGGGCGAGCGAGCGCAGAGCGCGCTCCTGACCGCGGTCGAAGGCGATCACGAGGTCGAAGGAGTCGAGCCACTTCGCCTTGAACTGCTTCGCGCGGTGCGCGACGGCGTCGTAGCCCGCGTCGGTGAGCGCGACGAGGGTGCGGGGGTCGGCCGTCTCGCCCACGTGGTACTCGCTGATGCCCGCGCTCGCGACCAGCAGGCGCTCGGCGACGCCGTGCTTCTTGGCGAGGTGCTCGAAGACGGTCGCGGCCATGGGGGATCGGCAGATGTTGCCGGTGCACACGAAGCAGACGCGGAAGCGCGTCGCGTCGGCGAACTCCCGGTCGATGGTCACGGCTCCATTCTGGCGCACGCGCTCGCCCGCAGGTCGAGGAGCGCGCGGCCCCAGGCCGCTCGCGTCACGAGACCCAGCCCTCCACACCCCCACTTCCCGCTACCCGCGGCAGACCTCGGCGCTCGCCGAGCACCTCTCCGAGGCGGGGCTCAACCGCGCCCGCGGGCCGTGCCATCGTGCGACCCGGCGTCGAGACGAGGTGGCGAGATGACGATGACGGATGCGGTGGCCGCGGCCGCGAGGGCGAGCGCGGCAGCCGAGGCCCACGTGGCGATCGCGGCGGTGGAGCGCGCGGCTCGTGCGCTCGGTGACGCGGGGTCGCTCGCGGTGCTGCGGGGTCAGGAGGCGTGGCTCGGCCCCGCACGCGACGCGTTCGACGCTCGCGGGATGGCGCTGCGGGCGCAGCTGCTCGACGAGTCGACCGCGCTGCAGCTGCTCGCGTCGTCGATCCGGGGCGCGCTGTGACCGGGCGGGCCTCGTGAGCGCGGGCGGTCAGCAGCTGCGGGCCTGGGATCCATCGGTGACGGGCATGGCGTGCGCGCAGCTGCGCGAGGCGGAGGGCCGCGCGCAGGATGCGCTGCACGCGCTGCGCGCCGCTCCCGACCTGGTGGTGCAGGCCGCTCCCGGCGTCGATGCCGCCATGCTGCGCATGTGCGGTGCGGCGATCGGCGAGCGCGCGGTCGAGGCGCAGCGGCTCGTCGACGAGCTCGGCCGGCTGCACGACGACACCGCGCTTGCCGGTCGCTGCTACGAGTGGGCGTCGGATGCCGTGCGGCACATCATCGAGGAGACCGCCGGCAGCGTCGCCTACGCGCTCGGCACTGCCGCGCGCACGGCGCTGCTCGCCGCGGCACCGTGGGCGGTGGCGCTCGGGCTCGTGGCGGTGCCGCTCGCCGCCCGGCTGCTCCTGCTGCACCCGGCGCTGCTCGCTCGCGTGACGGAGGACGGCGCGCGGATCGGCACGGACGTGCAGCGCTTCCTCGACGACACCTCTCGCTTCTGGGAGCGGGCGGGGGAGGCGCTGATGGCGAACCAGGTCTTCACCGCTGCGCTCGCGCTCGCTGTCGAGTCGACCGACGAGGCGCTCGCGGGTCTGCTCGGCATCCCGGCGCCGATGGCAGCGCAGCTGGAGGCGCGGGTCGGCGATGATGAGGTGTTCGGGCTGATCGCGCTCGCGGCAGCGGGCGGTGCCGGTCTCGCGACGGGCGGCGGCCGCGTGGAGCCTGCCTTCCGTCGACCGGTCCCGGTGCCCGATGCGCCGGTGACCGATCCGGCCGAGGCGATGCGCATCATCATTGAGCAGGAGGACCAGGTGACCATCCACGAGCACCGCATGCCCGACGGCTCTCGTCGCTTCCAGGTCTTCGTGCGCGGCACCGAGTCGATCGGCCCGGATGCGACGACGGGCCTCGACATGCGCGCGAACCTCGAGAACGCGGGCGACGACGGGTCGCGGCTGCACGGCTCGAGCGCCGCGGTCGCACAGGCGATGCGCGACGTCGGCGTCGAGCCAGGGGACGCGGTCGACCTCTTCGGCTTCTCGCAGGGCGCCGGCGCGGCGGCGAACGTCGCCGCGTCAGGCGAGTTCGACGTGCAGACCGCGCTGCTCGTTGGCGGCCCGGTCGACGCCGCCGGCATCCCGCCGCACGTCGCCGTCTTCAGCGTCGCGCACCACGGCGACGTCGTGCCGGCGCTCGACGGCTGGGGCGACCAGAGCGTGCACGCGACGACGATGGTGC
Organism: Agrococcus sp. Marseille-P2731; assembly: GCF_900117395.1. Classification (GTDB taxonomy): domain Bacteria; phylum Actinomycetota; class Actinomycetes; order Actinomycetales; family Microbacteriaceae; genus Agrococcus. The sequence continues at coordinate 968,201 of NZ_FPEG01000003.1, forward strand.
GAAGTGCGGAGGCGCACGGCTCCGGCCCGCTCGCGCGCCACTCCGGGCTGGAGTACGTCGACACGCTCGACGCGCTCGACGACTTCGCCTACGACGCCTATCAGGAGCGTCTCGCAGGAGGTGCCGTCGGCGGCATTGGGGTGGCAGGAGTCAGCGTGCACCTGCGAAGGCGGTGACGTAGCGCCTCAGCGCTCGCGCGGACGCTCCTTGCCGAAGATCGGGCGCGTGACGATCGTGATGAGCCAGGTCAGGAAGGCGATGCAGACGGCGGCCAGCATGCCCCACCAGAAGCCGTCGACCTGCAGGCCGTAGCCCACGGCCTCCGAGATCCAGTGGACGATCATCAGCAGGAACGCGTTCACGAACAGCGACACCAGCCCGAGCGTCAGGATGTAGAGCGGGAAGGCGACGATGCGGATCACGTTGCCGATCGTCGCGTTCACGATCGCGAACACGAGCGCGACGCCGAGCGTCGTCAGCGCGACCTGCCACCCCTCCTCGCCGAAGGGCACGATGTGGATGCCGCCCACGAACAAGGTGACGAGCCAGATCGCGACAGCGGTGAAGATCACTCGGAGCAGGAAGCGCATACGGGGATTGTCGCACCATCTCCTCGGCGCACACCTCGGCGCACACCTCGGCGCGCACCCATATCCCTGCGGCGGCCGCCCGCTCGCAATAGCCTGAGGAGGTGACTGTGCGACTTCGACCCGAGATCGCGGCGGTACCGCCGTACCAGCAGGGGCGGCCAGCGCCGCAGGGGGGCTTCAAGCTCTCCAGCAACGAGAACCCCTTCCCGCCGCTGCCCGCGGTGGTCGCGGCGGTGCAGCGGGAGGCCGAGCGCGTCAACCGCTATCCCCGGCCCGGTGGCCCCGAGCTGAAGGCGGCGCTCGCGAGCGAGCTGGGCGTCGACGCCGAGCGCATCCTGATCGGCGACGGCTCCGCCGCGCTCATCCAGCAGCTCATCCACGCCGTCGCCGGCCCCGGCGACGAGGTCGTCTATGCCTGGCGCTCGTTCGACGCCTACCCGCTGTTTGTGCGGATGGGCGGCGCGTCAGCGATCGAGGTGCCGGTCGACGCCGACCACGCGCACGACCTCGACGCGATGGCCGACGCGATCACCGAGCGCACCCGTGCGGTCATCGTCTGCAGCCCGAACAACCCCACCGGCACGATCGTCGATCGCGAGGCGCTCGACGCCTTCATCGCGAAGGTCCCCGCGGACGTCCTGATCATGCTCGACGAGGCCTACATCGAGTTCGTGCGCGTGCCGACCGTCGACGGGATCGCCTTGCAGCGCGCGCACGACAACGTCGTCGTGCTGCGCACCTTCTCCAAGGCGCACGGCCTCGCGGGCCTCCGGGTCGGCTTCGCGGTCGGCGACCCCGCGGTGCTGCGCGGCGCCGACATGGCGGGCGTGCCGCTCTCGCAGACGGCGCTCGGCTCGGCCGCCGCGCTCGCCGCGCTCGAGCACGCCGGCGAGACCTACTCCCGCATCGAGCGGCTCGCCGAGCAGCGCGACGCGCTCTGGCAGCGCCTCGTCGACGCGGGCGTGCGCGTGCCCCGCCCGCACGGCAACTTCTTCTGGGTGCCCGCGAAGCCCGGCCAGGAGGAGCAGGTGCACGACATCCTCGAGGCGAACCGCATCGTCGCGAAGGTCTTCCCCGGCGGCGCCCGCATCTCGGTGGGCGAGCCGGAGGCCGACGAGCACATCCTCGCCGCCGCCGTCGCGATCCAGGCGCTGCAGTGACCGCTGCCGACGCGACCCGGGCGCCGCAGGCAGCCGAGCCCATCCGCCTGCTCGACGCCGAGGGAGTGCTCGTCGAGAGCGCCGCCACCGAGCAGTGGCAGGCGATCGCAGCGCAGCTGAGCACCGAGGACCGGTTGGCGATGCACGGTGAGATGGTGCGCACGCGCCGCTTCGACATCGAGGCCGGCCACCTGCAGCGGCAGGGCAAGCTCGGCCTCTGGGTGCCCTCGATCGGTCAGGAGGGCGCGCAGGTCGGCGCCGCCTGGGCGGCCCGCGAGCAGGACACGATCTTCCCCTCCTACCGCGAGCACCTCATCGCGCTGCACCGCGGCGTCACGATGCACGAGATCATCGACATCTTCCGCGGCGCGCGCCACGGCGGCTGGGACCCGCTCGAGACGCGCGGCATGCGCATCTACTCCCTCGTGATCGCCACGCACGCCCTGCACGCGACGGGCTACGCCATGGGCGTGCGGCTCGACGGCGCGTGCGGCACGGGCGAGGCCGAGCGCGACGAGGCGGTCATCGCGTTCTACGGCGACGGCGCTGCGAGCCAGGGCGACGCGAGCGAAGGGCTCGTCTTCGCCGCGAGCTACGAGGCGCCGATCGTCTTCTTCGTGCAGAACAACAAGTGGGCGATCTCGGTGCCCTCCACCCGCCAGAGCCGCTTCCCGCTGCACGAGCGCGCTCGTGGCTTCGGGCTCGACGCCGCCTGGGTCGACGGCAACGACCCGCTCGCCTCCTTCGCGGTGACGCGGCGGATGCTCGACGCGGCACGGCAGGGCACGCCCGGCTACATCGAGGCGGACACCTATCGGATGGGTGCGCACACCACGAGCGACGACCCCACCCGCTACCGCACGAGCGACGAGGAGGAGTCGTGGCGGCGTCGCGACCCCATCGCCAGGCTCGCCACGCACCTGCGCTCGCTCGGCGTCGCCGACGCCGCGCTCGCGGAGCAGGAGCAGGAGGCGGCCGACCTGGCCGCCGACATGCGCCGCCAGGCGCTGGCTGCCGGCACCGCGATGAGCGACGACATCTTCGACCACGTCTACGCCGAGCCGCATCCGCTCATGACCGAGCAGAAGCGCGCACTGGCCGAGTTCGAGTCGAGCTTCGGAGGCGACGCATGACCGAGCCTGCTGCTCCCACCACCATGCCGATCGCGAAGGCGCTGAACTCGGGCCTGCGCGCCGCCATGCGCGAGGACGACCGGGTGCTCCTGATGGGCGAGGACATCGGCCCGCTCGGCGGCGTCTTCCGCATCACCGACGGCCTGCACGCCGAGTTCGGCGGCGACCGGGTGCTCGACACGCCACTCGCCGAGTCGGGGATCATCGGCACCGCGATCGGGCTCGCGATGCGCGGCTACCGGCCCGTGATCGAGATCCAGTTCGACGGCTTCGTCTACCCGGGCTTCGACCAGATCGTCTCGCAGCTGGCGAAGATGACCGCGCGCCACCGCGGCGCCGTGCGGATGCCGGTCGTGATCCGCATCCCCTACGGCGGCCACATCGGCGCCGTCGAGCACCACCAGGAGAGCCCGGAGGCCTACTTCGCGCACACGGCCGGCCTGCGGGTCGTGAGCCCCGCGACCGCCAACGACGCGCACTGGATGCTGCGGCAGGCGATCGCGAGCGACGACCCCGTCGTCTTCCTGGAGCCGAAGTCGAAGTACTGGTCGAAGGGCGAGGTGCTCGCCTCGCCCGCCGCGGGCCTCGACGGCGTGACGGGCATGCACCGCGCCGTCATCGCGCATCCGGGCACCGACGTGACCCTGATCGGCCACGGCGCGATGGTGCACGTCCTGCTGCAGGCGGCGCAGATCGCCGAGCGCGAGGGCACCTCGTGCGAGGTCGTCGACCTGCGCTCGCTCTCGCCCATCGACTGGGAGACGCTCGTAGGCTCCGCGCGCCGCACGGGCCGCGTGGTCGTCGCCCAGGAGGCGCCGGGCCACGTCTCGGTCGGCAGCGAGATCGCCGCCACGATCGCCGAGCGCGCGTTCTACTCGCTCGAGGCGCCGGTGCTGCGGGTGTCGGGCTTCGACACCCCGTTCCCGCCGGCGCAGCTCGAGGACATCTACCTGCCAGACGCCGACCGCGTGCTCGACGCGGTCGATCGCGCCATGGCCTACTGACGGAAGGCGCACCATGCAGGAGTTCCGACTGCCCGATCCGGGCGAGGGCCTGACCGAGGCCGAGATCGTCACCTGGCGGGTGAAGCCCGGTGACACCGTCCACGTCAACGACGTGCTGCTCGAGGTCGAGACGGCGAAGTCGCTCGTCGAGCTGCCGAGCCCCTTCGAGGGCACCGTCGAGGCGCTGCTCGTCGACGAGGGCCAGACCGTCGAGGTCGGCTCCCCGATCATCAGGGTGTCGGGGGGCGACGCGGATGCGGTGGAGACCACCCAGGACACCGCCGACACCGTCGAGAAGGACGAGGACGGCGGGGCCGTGCTCGTCGGCTACGGCGTGCGCGGCGGCGCGGAGACCCGCAGGCGCAAGCCCCACACGGTGCGCTCGGTGCCCGCGCCCACGCAGCCCGTGCGGCCCGCCTCGGTGCCCGCGGCATCCGCCTCGCCCGTGATCGCGAAGCCGCCGACGCGCAAGCTCGCGAAGGACCTCGGCGTCGACCTCGCCGCCGTGGCGGGCTCGGGCCTCGCGGGCGAGGTGACGCGCGACGACGTGGTGCAGGCGGCGCAGCAGGCGACCGTGTTCCGCAACCTGCAGGCGCCCGAGTGGTCCGGTGGCCGCGAGGAGCGGATCCCGGTCAAGGGCGTGCGGAAGGTGATAGCGCAGGGCATGGTCGACTCGGCGTTCACAGCGCCGCACGTGTCGGTCTTCACCGACGTGGATGCGACGCGCACGATGGAGTTCGTGCAGCGGCTGAAGGCGTCGACCGACTTCGCGGGCGTGAAGATCTCGCCGCTGCTGATCATGGCCAAGGCGATCCTGTGGGCGATCCGCCGCTCGCCGCAGGTCAACTCGACCTTCACCGGCGACGAGCTCGTCGTGCACCACTACGTCAACCTCGGCATCGCGGCGGCGACGCCGCGCGGCCTGCTGGTGCCGAACGTCAAGGACGCGCAGGACTTGTCGCTGCTCGAGCTCGCGACGGCGCTGCAGCAGCTGACGGCGACCGCCCGCGAGGGGCGCACGCAGCCGGCCGACATGCAGCACGGCACGTTCACGATCACCAACATCGGCGTCTTCGGCATGGACACCGGCACGCCGATCCTGAACCCGGGCGAGACCGGGATCATCGCGCTCGGCACCATCCGGCAGAAGCCGTGGGTCGTCGACGGCGAGGTGCGGCCGCGCTGGGTGACCACGGTGGGCGGCTCGTTCGACCACCGCGCGATCGACGGCGACGTGATCAGCCGCTTCGTCGCCGACGTCGCGGCGATCCTGGAGGAGCCCGCGCTGCTGCTCGACTAGCTGCGCTCGCCCTGCCACCAGGCGTCGTCGGGGCCGACCGGCATGCGGCGCTTGTGCTCGGTGGCGTCGTAGCGGGCGATGATCTGGTCGGCGACGCCATCCTCGACCCGCTCTCCGCGGAGGAATGCGTCGATCTGCTCGTACTGCAGGCCGAGCTCCGCCTCGTCGGTCTGGCCGGGCCTGTCATCGAGCAGGTCGGCGGTGGGCACCTTCTGCCACAGCCGCTCGGGTGCGCCGAGCTCGCGCAGCAGCTGCTTGCCCTGGCCCTTGGTGAGGCCGGCGAGCGGCAGCACGTCGGCCCCGCCATCGCCGTGCTTCGTGTAGAAGCCGGTGACCGCTTCGGCGGCGTGGTCGGTGCCGAGCACGAGCAGGCCCAGCTGGCCTCCGACCGCATACTGCGCGATCATGCGCGCACGGGCCTTCACGTTGCCCTTGTGGTAGTCGCTGACCGGGCCGATCGCCGCCTCGACGGAGGCCTCGAGCGCATCGACGCCGGGCTTCACGTCCACCGTGACCTCGCGGTCGGCCGCGATGAAGTCGAGCGCGAGCTGCGCGTCCTCCTCGTCGTGCTGCACGCCGTAGGGCAGGCGCACGCCGACGAAGGTCGCTTCGCCGCCGCTCTCTCGCACCCGCTCGACCGCGAGCTGCGCGAGGCGCCCGGCGAGCGTGGAGTCCTGCCCGCCCGAGATGCCGAGCACGAAGCCGCCCGCCCCCGTCGAGCGCAGGTAGTCGACGAGGAAGCCGATGCGGCGCTCGAGCTCCGCGGGGGGATCGATGCTCGGCTGCGAGCCGAGGGCCGTGGTGATCGCGGACTGCCGAATGTCGTTGCTGGTCGCCATGGAGCGAGCCTACGCGCGCTCTCTGACGATCGCTCGGCTGGTTAGGGTGAGCGCGGAGGCACCATGCGGGATGCGACGACGAGAGCGCGCTGGCTCGACCGACTGCGGTCCGAGAGCGGCGGCGCGATCATGCTGATCACGGTGACGGCGGTCGCGCTGCTGCTGGCGAACTCGCCGCTCTCGCACCCGATCGCCCAGTTCTGGGAGACCCCGGTGGCGATCGCGTTCGGCGACGAGCAGCTCGAGCTGAGCCTGCACCACTGGGTGAACGACGGGCTGATGGTGGTCTTCTTCCTGCTCATCGGCCTCGAGGTGCGGCAGGAGCTCGCCGTCGGGTCGCTGCGCGATCGCTCGCGGGCGCTCGCGCCGCTCGTGGCGGGCGCTGCCGGGGTGGCCCTCCCTGCGCTGCTGTTCCTCGTCGTCGCCGGCCGCGACGCCCCGCAGGCCTGGGGCGCGGTCGTCGGCACCGACACCGCGTTCCTGCTCGGCACGCTCGCGCTCGTCGGGCCGCGGATGTCGAACCAGCTGCGCATCTTCCTGCTGACGCTCACCGTGGTCGATGACTTCCTCGCGGTGCTGATCGTCGGGGTCGTCTACTCCGACGAGGTCCGGGTGTGGCCGCTCGTGGTCGCCGCCCTGTGCCTCGGCCTGCTGTGGCTGCTGGGCAGGCTGCGCGAGTGGCGCACGGCGCCCTACGTCCTCGTGATCGTGGTGCTGTGGCTCGCGACGCTGCTCTCGGGCATCCACCCGTCGATCGCCGGCATGGCCGCCGGCCTCCTGATCCCCGCTTTCGCGCCGGAGCGGCAGGGCGTCATGCGCGCGAAGCACCTGTTCGTCTCCTACTGGCAGTCGCCGGAGGCCTCGATGGCGCGGGACGCCCAGCGCGGCCTGGCGCGCTCGATCGCGGTCAGCGAGCGCTTCTCGAACGCGCTGCGGACTCCGGTCTCCCTCGTGATCGTGCCCGTGTTCGCGCTCGCGAACGCCGGCATCGACCTGCGCGGCGATGCGATCCCCGAGGCGCTCGGCTCCACCGTCATGTGGGGCATCGTGCTCGGGCTCGTGGTCGGCAAGCTCGTCGGCATCGCCGGCGGCACCTGGCTCATCGTGCGGTTCGGCCTCGGTCGCCTGCCCGACGGGGTCGGCTTCGGCAGCGTGATGGGCGGTGCTGCGCTCTCGGGCATCGGCTTCACGATGTCGCTGCTGATCGTCGGCCTCGCCTTCGACTCGGCAGAGGAGCGCCGCCCGGCGGTCGTCGGCGTGCTGCTGGCGATGGTGCTCTCCGCGCTGCTGGGCTGGCTGATCTTCCGCGTCGCCAGGCGCCGGTTCGGCGAGACCGCCGCCGACCTGCCGCTGACGCTCACGCCCGCGGTGCACGAGCGCGACCACGCGCGCGGGCCGGCGGATGCGCGGCACACGGTCGTCGAGTACCTCGACTTCGAGTGCCCCTTCTGCGCCGAGGCGACGGGCATGTGGCGCCAGGTGCAGCAGCGCTTCGGGGACCGCGTGCGCTACGTGGTGCGGCACCTGCCGCTCACGGACGTGCACCCCGCTGCCTGGCGAGCGGCGGTCGCGGCGGAGGCGGCGGGGCGCCAGGACCGGTTCTGGGAGATGCACGACGTGCTCTTCGCCAATCAGGCGACGCTCGAGCCGGGTGACCTCGAGCGCTTCGCCAGCGAGCTCGGGCTCGACCTCGAGCGCTTCGCCGAGGACTGCGATGACGAGCAGGTGCACGCGCGCGTGCGACGGCACGCCCAGAGCGCCCACGACAGCGGAGCGCGCGGCACGCCGACCTTCTTCATCGACGGGATGCGCCACCGCGGCCCGCACGATGCGCGCACGCTCATCGCCGCGATCGAGGCGATCGGCGCGCAGCCGCGCGCGATCGGCGCCTGAGCGGCGTCAGCGCTCCGGCTGCTGCGCGCACGGACTGCAGTGCGACATTGACAATCGTTCTCAGCACCGCGTAGCGTGGTGCGGCACGGCAAGGCGTCGTGCTGAGAAGGAATCGTCATGCGCAAGCTCCCCGCCCTCGGCACCGTCGCGGCCGTCGCCCTCGTGCTCACCGGATGCGCGGGAGCCGGCGCCGACCCCGGCGCGGCAGCGGACACCGGGGCCGCCGGCGAGAGGCTGCAGATCGTCGCCACCACGACGCAGCTGGCCGACGTCACGCGCGAGATCGTCGGCGACTCGGCCGAGGTGACGAGCCTGCTGCAGCCGGGCGCATCCGCGCACTCGTTCGACCCCGGCCCCGCGGCGCTCAGCGCGCTCGCGGACGCCGACCTGCTCGTCATCAACGGCGCGGGCCTCGAGGGCTGGCTCGACGACACCGTCGAGGCCTCCGGCTTCGCGGGCACCATGGTCGACACCTCGAGCGAGCTCGAGCTGATCGCGGCTGACGAGGACCCGCACGCCGGCCACGACCACGAGCACGAGCACGAGGGCGAGGCGGCGGAGGAGCACGCGGAGCACGAGCACGAGCACGAGCACGAGCACGAGACGGCGGAGGAGCACGCCGAGCACGACCACGAGGGTCACGACCACGGCGAGTTCGACCCGCACGTGTGGTCCGACCCCGCGAACGTGATCCTGCAGGCCGAGGCCATCGCCACCGCCGTGACCGCCGCCGACCCCGAGCTCGACATCGACGCATCCGTCACCGCCTACGTCGGGCAGCTCGAGGCCCTCGAGACGTGGATGCGCGACTCGATCGAGCAGGTGCCGGTCGAGGAGCGCCTGGTCGTCACGACCCACGACACCTTCGGCTACCTCGAGCGCGCGTTCGACGTGCAGGTGGTCGGCACCGTGCTGCCGAGCCTCGACGACAGCGCCGAGGCGAGCGCCGCGCACATCGACGAGCTCGTCGCCGAGATCCGCGAGACGGGCACCTCGGTCGTGTTCAGCGAGAGCGCCATCGACCCGCAGCTCGCCGCGACGATCGCCCGCGAGGCGGGCGTCGAGCTGCGGGAGGGCGAGGACGCGCTCGCGGCCGACGCGCTCGGCCCGGAGGGCAGCGACACCGCCACCTACATCGACGCGCAGATCCACAACATCACCGCGATCGTGACCGCATGGGGGGTCGAGCCGCTCGCGGTGCCAGAATCGCTGACATGAGTCAGCAGCCCGCCGCGATCGTCGAGATCGAGGACGCCTCCTTCGGCTACGGCGGCGCGCCGGTGCTGACGGAGGTCTCCTTCCAGCTGCGCGCGGGCGAGGCGCTCGCGCTCATCGGCCCGAACGGTGCAGGCAAGTCGACGCTGCTCACCGGCATCCTCGGCCTCGCCCGGCACGATGCGCGCGTCTTCCGGGTGCCGAGCGGCCGCGGCGAGATCGGCACGCTGCCCCAGACGAGCGAGATCGACCCGGCCTTCCCCGTGACCCTGGAGCAGGTCGTCGCCATGGGCCGCACGCCGCGCCTGGGGCTGCGCTGGCCGGGCAGCGGCGACCGGCGCGTCGTCGCCGATGCGCTCGAGGCCGTGGGGCTCGAGCAGCTGCGACGCACGCGCTTCGGCGATCTCTCCGGCGGTCAGCGCCAGCGCGGCCTGCTGGCCCGCGCGCTCGCGAGCGAGCCCCGGCTGCTGCTGCTCGACGAGCCCTTCAACGGGCTCGACCAGGGCTCGCGCGACGCGCTCGTCGAGACGATCCGCTCGCTGAAGGACCGGGGCGTCGCCCTCATCATCACGACGCACGACCTCGAGCTCGCCCGCCTCGTCTGCGATCGCACGCTGCTCGTGAACCAGCGCCAGATCGCCTTCGACGACACCGAGTGCGTCCTGACCCTCGAGCGCGTCGAGGCTGCCTTCGCGAGCCACGTGATGGAGATCGACGGCCACACCCTCGCGACCACGGAGCACCACGCCACCGAGCACGGCCACCACCCGCGCTCCGACGAGCAGCGGGCGGGGCGCGACGCCGGATGACGCCGGCTGCACTCGCGGCACGCGTCGACCTCTCGTCCCTGGTCGACCCGTTCACACCGTTCACCGCGCCCTTCCTCGGTCGGCCGCTGCTGCTGCTCGTGGCGCTCGCTGTCGCGGCCGGCACCGTCGGCATGCTCGTGCACCTGCGGCGCCTCGAGTTCTCGACCGACGGCCTCACGCACGCGGTCTTCCCCGGCCTCGCGATCGGCGCCGCGCTCGGCGGCACGGCGGGCCTGCTGCCCGGCGCGCTCGGCGCGGCGCTCGCCGCCGCGGTCGTGCTCGCGCTGCTCTCGCGCCGCGGGCAGCCGCGCGACACCGCCGTCGCGATCGTCCTCACCACCTTCTTCTCGTTCGGCGTCGTGCTGGTCTCGATCGGCGGCGGATCGAGCGGCAGCCTCTCCGACTTCTTCTTCGGCCGGCTGCTCACCATCACCTGGAGCTCGCTCGGCGTCGCGGTCGCGCTCATCGCCATCGCCGTCGGCCTGATCGTCGCGACCGGGCGCCAGCAGCTGTTCGCCGCCTTCGATCCCGCCGGAGCCCGCCGCGCCGGCCTGCCGGTGCTCGCGCTCGAGATCGTCGGCACCATCGCGATCGCGCTCGTGGTGGTCGCCGCGTCCGCCTCGGTCGGCACGCTGCTGGCGCTGGCCGTCGTGATCGTGCCGACGGCCGCCGCCCGGGCGCTCACGCGGTCGCTGCCGGGGGCGATCGCGGTCTCCGTGCTCTTCGGTGCGCTCACCGGCTGGATCGGCCTCTGGATCGTCGTGCAGCTCGCCGAGGCGGGCGTGGATGCGGCCCCCGGCGCGACCGTCGCCCTCACGATGGTCGTCGCGTACCTGGTGGCGCTGGGAGCCGGGGCCCTGCGCGGGCGCGCCGCGCGCATCCGCCCGACCCAGGCGGTGGCGCGCTGATGGCCGGCCTGGACTTCTTCGGCCTCGCCATGGTCGAGGTCGTGCTCGCGGGCGCGCTCGCGGGTGTCGTCGGCGTGCTGGTGGTGCTGCGCGAGCGCGCCTTCTTCACGATGTCGCTGACGCACGCGACGTTCCCGGGCGCGGTCGCCGCCGCGATCCTCGGCCTGTCCGTCCCGGCGGGTGCAGCGGTCGCAGCGGTCGCCCTCATCGGCATCGCCGTCGGCATCGGCCGCATCCGCTCGCAGGGGCCGTCCGTCGCATCCGGCATCATGCTCACCGCCGGCTTCGCGCTCGGCGCCTTCCTGCAGTCGGTGTCGCCGCTCGCGATCGACGTGGAGTCGTTCCTGGTCGGCCAGGTGCTCGCGGTGACGGGCGCCGACCTCGCGCTCACCGGCGCCGTGCTCGTCGTCGCGCTGGCCGCGTGGGCGCTCTTCGGAGGCCACCTGCTCTTCTCGAGCGCCGACGAGCAGGGCTACCGCCGCGCGGGCCTCGCACCCTGGCTGCCGGAGCTCGCCTCGCTGGTGCTCATCGCCGGCACCGTCGTGGCGATCATGCCCGTCGTCGGTGCGATCCTGGGCGTCGCGCTCATCGTCGCTCCGGCCGCGGCGGCGCGGCTCGTGGTGCGGGACTGGCGATGGATGCTCGTGCTGGCACCCGCGGGCGGGGTCGTCTCCGGCGCGCTCGGCCTCCTGGCCTCGCGCGCGCTCGACATCGCCGCCGGTGGCGCGATCGCCCTCGTCGCTGCGCTGCTCTACGCGCTCGCCTGGCTCGCCGGCGGTCGTCGTGGCGCGCCCCGCGCGCCCGCTGCGTCGTCGCCGCGCCCCGCCCGGCGGCTGCCGAGTGGGCGCGGTGGCGCCGCGCATGCCACTATCGAGGCGAGGAAGCCATGACCGACACCACCCGCCGCCCCACCCGTCAGCGCGAAGCCGTGCGCGAGGCGCTCGCGGCGAGCGACGAGTTCGTCTCCGCGCAGGCGCTCCACCAGTCGCTGCGCGGCGCCGGCTCGACCGTGGGCCTCGCGACCGTCTACCGCGCGCTCGCGGCGCTTGCCGAGGACGGCGAGGCGGATGCGCTGCAGTCGGGCGGCGAGCTGCTCTACCGGGCGTGCACGCCCACGCACCACCACCACCTCATCTGCCGCAGCTGCGGCCGCACGGTCGAGCTCGAGGCCGCCGCCGTCGAGCGCTGGGCCGGGCAGGTCGCCGCGCAGCACGGCTTCGTCGAGCCGGAGCACGTGGTCGACATCTTCGGGCTGTGCGCGGCCTGCGCAGCCGCGCGCTGACGCTCTCCACACCCGGGCGCGCGCCGCTGGCGCTGTCCTCGCCGCCCTGTGAGACTGGGCGCATCGATCGAGGAGGTCGTCCGTGACGAACCCGCCCAGCCCCTACGGCACCCAGCAGTCCGAGGTTCCCGACACCCAGACGGTGCGCCGACCGGCCGCATCCGCGCCGCGCCGCATCATGGGCATCCAGCCGGTGCTCTTCGTGGGCATGTGCCTGCTGGCGATCGTCACGCTCATCACGGTCGTGCTGATCTTCGTCGGCGACTTCGAGAGCCAGGCGGCCCGCGTGGTCTGGACGGTGGTGGTCTTCCTGGCCTTCACCGGGCTGCTGGCGCTCGACCTGGTGCTCGCGCGGCGCTCCGCCACGCCGCTCGTGATCGGTGTCGCCGCGAACACCTACCTGCTCGCGGTGCTCATGATCGCCATCTGGGTGCGCGGCGGGGACACCGGCGAGATGGTCGACGAGTACGACTTCGGCTCCGGGTGGTTCTTCGCCGAGCTGCTCGGCATCGTGCTGCTGACGCTGCTGGTGGTGCGCGCCGCCGCTGCCGGTGCGTGGGGCCTCATCAGCCTCGGCCACCGCTCCGGCACCCAGTTCGGGCGCGTCCTCGGCCAGATCGCCGCAGCGCTGCTGGGGCTGGCGGGCGTGCTGCTGACGCTGCACTTCGCGATCGAAGCCTTCGGCATCGAGCTCGGGGAGTGGTACTGGCGAGCCACGGTCGCCGCGATCGTGGTGACGGCGCTCGCGGCATCGGTGACGGTGCTGCTGTTCTGGAACCGCCGCAACCTCGACTGGCAGGAGGCGGAGGCGCGCGGCGAGCACGTGCGCCCGAGGGTCGCGCCGGGCACGGTGCTGCCGGGCGGCGCTCAGCAGGGGTGGCCGCAGCAGCAGGCGTGGCCGCAGCAGCCGGCGCCGCAGCAGCCGCAGCAGCCGCCGCAGCAGCAGCCCGACGCGAACGGCCTGCTCCCTTGGCCGACCTTCCCCGACGGCTCGCCCTACCCGATGGGTCCCGACGGACAACCGGTGTTCCCGCCCAGCGCGCGCTGACCGCTCACGCGCTCCGCGCATCCGCACTCTGGCTCGGTCTTGCCCAGGAGCGCGCGCGTGCCGTAGACTCGATCCTTGGTGCGGCTTCGGCCGCGCAGCACACGCCCCCTCCAGCGCCCGCAAGGGCTCGGCAGTGGCGTGGGCAGGCAAGTGATCTTGGGTGGGCTTCGGCCCACGGTAACCACTCTGGAGGAATCATGGCAGCCGTTTGCCAGGTGACCGGAGCCGTCCCAGGCTTCGGGCACAACATCTCGCACTCGCACCGGCGCACGAAGCGACGCTTCGACCCGAACGTGCAGCGCAAGACCTACTTCGTCCCGTCGCTCAAGCGCAGCGTGACGCTCAACGTGTCGGCCAAGGGCATCAAGGTCATCGACGCCCGTGGCATCGAGTCCGTCGTCCGTGACATGCAGGCACGAGGGGTGAAGCTCTGATGGCGAAGAAGTCGCAGGACGTCCGTCCGATCATCAAGCTGCGCTCGACCGCGGGCACCGGCTACACCTACGTGACGAAGAAGAACCGTCGCAACAACCCTGACCGCCTTGTGCTGAAGAAGTACGACCCCGTCGTCCGCCAGCACGTCGAGTTCCGAGAGGAGCGATAATGGCCAAGAAGAGCATGATCGCCAAGAACGAGCAGCGGAAGGTCATCGTCGCCCGCTACGCCGAGAAGCGCCTGGCGCTGAAGAAGGCGCTCGTCGACCCCACCAGCACCGATGCAGAGCGCGAGGCCGCTCGTCTCGGCCTGCAGAAGCTGCCCCGCAACGCTTCGCCGGTGCGCGTGCGCAAGCGCGACGCCATCGACGGCCGCCCCCGCGGCCACGTCGGCGCGTACGGCATCTCGCGCGTGCGCTTCCGCGACATGGCGCACGCGGGCGAGCTGCCCGGCGTGACCAAGTCGAGCTGGTAAGCACCCGCTGACGAGGAAGGCCCCGACCGGAAGGTCGGGGCCTTCCTCGCGTCCGCCGCCGGTGTGCGATCGTTGCTGCATGAGCAGCTTCCCCTCCTACCTCGGCTTCGCCGGTCTCATCGTCCCCGCGATCTGGCTCGTGCTGCTGATCGGCCTCGTGATCGCGATCGTGCTCGCCGTCCGCGCGCTGCGCGGCATCGACCGCTCCCTGCGCGCGCTCGTCGAGCAGGGCGTCGCGCGCGGCGAGGGCCCGTACGACGGCCCGCCCCGCTGAACCCGTCAGACGCGGCGGATGGTCGCGTCCGCGGGGGAGATCTGCAGCCAGCGCCAGCCGTAGGCGTCCAGGTCGAGCTCGAGTCGGCCCTCGACGCGCATGGACGAGTCGTCGAACCTGTCGATGAGCGTCACCGGCCCGTCGTCTGCGCTGATCTCGAGCCGCACCGCCTCGCGCCCGTCGCCGAGGTTGTGCAGCGCGAGCATCGCCCAGTCGTCGCCGCGGCAGACGTGCGCGAGCACCGCGCGCTGGCGCACACCGATCACCTCGAGCTGCGCCCATGCCAGCTCCGGGGTGTCGCGGTAGAGGGTGCTCAGTCGCTGGATGTGTCGCCACAGCGATGTCGGGTCGCGCCGCTGGTCGGCGACGTTCACCCGATCGGGCCCGAAGTCGCCACCCGGCAGCGGCCGCGTCCAGCGCCGCTGCGGCGCCGTCGAGAAGCCGGCCGAGGCATCCGCCTCCCACTGCATCGGGGTGCGCACCGCATAGCGGCCCTCCACCTCGAGCGCCTCGCCCATCCCGATCTCCTCGCCGTAGAAGAGCACCGGGCAGCCGGGCAGCGAGAACATCAGCGTGTACACCAGGCGCACGGCACGCTCGTCGCCGAGCATCGTCGGCAGCCGACGCCGGATCCCGCGGCCGTAGAGCCGCATCCCCTCCTCCGGTGCGAACGCCTCGAAGACCTCCTCGAGCTCGTCGGGGGCGAGCTTGTCGAGCGTCAGCTCATCGTGGTTGCGCACGAAGTTCGCCCACTGCGCCGTCGGAGGCAGCTGCGGCCGGTCGCGGAGCGCCGCGGCCAGCGGATGCGCGTCCTTGCGGGCGAGGGACAGGAAGAGCTGCTGCATCGAGACGAAGTCGAACTGCAGCTGCAGGCCCGCCGACTTCCCGTCAGCAGAGAACCACTGCAGCTGCTCCTCGTGCGGCAGGTTCACCTCGCCGAGCAGCAGCGCCTCGCCGTGCCGCATCGTCACGAACTCGCCCAGGCGCCGCAGGTGCTCCGCGCCGCCGTAGTCGCCGGCCGTCTCGGTGCCGTGGCTCGCGGCTCCGCTGAAGAGATAGGGCACGGCATCGATGCGGAAGCCCGAGACCCCGAGCTGCAGCCACAGCCCCAGGTTGCGCTCGATCTGGTGCTGCACGGGCGGATGCGCGATGTTCAGATCGGGCTGGTGCGCCCGGAAGTGGTGCAGGTAGTACTGCCCCGTGCGCTCGTCCTTCGTCCAGGTGGAGTCCTCCTCGCCGGGGAAGACGGGCGGGTCGGGGTTCGGCGGCGGCGCATCCCGCCAGACGTACCAGTCGCGGTGCGGCGACGCCTTCGACGAGCGCGAGGAGACGAACCACGGATGCTCGGCGGAGGTGTGGTTCATGACGAAGTCGACGATCACCCGCATGCCGTGGGCTCGGGCGACGCGAAGCAGCTCGACGAGGTCGCCGAGCGTGCCGAGCCGAGGGTCGACGGCGAAGAAGTCGGTGATGTCGTAGCCGTCGTCGCGGTCGGCGGTGGGGAAGAAGGGCATGAGCCACAGGCACGTGACGCCGAGGTCGGCGAGGTAGCGGATGCGCGAGTTCAGCCCCTGGATGTCGCCGTCACCATCGCCGTCGGAGTCCTGGAAGACCTGGATGTCGAGGCAGTAGTAGACGGCGTTGCGCCACCACAGGTCGGCCGACTCGATCGGGCGCGGGGTCACGCCGCCGCTCCGCCGCTGAACGTCGGCAGCACGTGCTCGCCGAAGGCATCGATGAACGCGGTCTGCTGCTGCCCCACGTGATGGAGGTAGACGGCGTCGCAGCCCGTGTCGATGATCTCGGCGATGCGCGCCTCGTGCCGGGCGAGGTCGCTCGAGACCGTGACCACGCCCCTGATCTGCTCCTCCGTCACGCTCGCGGTGCGCCGATCGAACTCCTCGGGGAGGTCGATGTCCCAGGCCTCAGGCGGTGCGATGATGCCGAAGGCCCACTGGTCGCGCGCGATCGCGAGCGCCTCCCGCTCATCCGGCGCCCACGACAGGTGCAGCTGCGCCGAGACCGGTCCGCGCCCGCCCGCGTCGCGGTAGGCCGTGACGACCTCGCGCAGTGCCGCGAGGTCGCCTGCCACGGTGATGAGCCCATCCGCCCACCGCGCGTGCGCGGCCGCAGAGGTCGGCGTGATCGCGGCGCCGATGAGCGGCGGCACCTCGGTCGGCAGCGACCACACCCGCGCGCGGTCGACGGTGATCGCGCCAGCGTGCGACACACGCTCGCCCGCGAGCAGTCGACGCATCACGTCGACGCTCTCGACGAGGCGCTGCTCGCGCACCGGCTTCTCGGGCCACGCCTCGCCCGTGATGTGCTCGTTGAGGTTCTCGCCCGAGCCGAGCGCCGCCCAGAACCGCCCCGGGAACATCTCGCCGAGGGTGCCGATCGCGTGCGCGACGACCGCGGGGTGCGCGCGCTGCCCGGGCGCCGTCACGACGCCGAACCGCAGCGAGGTGGTGGCGAGCGCCGCCGCGAGCCACGACCAGCTGTGGCCGCTGTGGCCCTGCCGCAGGCTCCAGGGCTCGAGGTGGTCGGAGCACATCGCGGCGTGGAAGCCGGCGCGCTCGGCGTGCTGCACGTGGGCGAGCAGCGCGCTAGGGGGCATCTGCTCGTGGGAGGCGTGGAATCCGATGACGGCCATCCGACCACGCAAGCGCGGATGCGCGGATGCGTCAAGGGAGCGCACGCCCAGGCAGCGCCGCTATCGAAGCCACCGCGCCCGCATCACACGACGGCGGATGCCGCCAGTCGCGTCGAGTCGGGCAGCTCACCCGCGTGCAGCGCGCGCCAGGCGGCGCCGAGCCGCTCCATCGCGGCGGCCGTGACCTCCGGCTCCCAGGTGATGGGGATGCGCGCGAAGCGATCGAGCACGCCGGAGGGCGAGAAGCGCGGCCCGGGCGGCAGCAGCAGGCCGCGGTCGCGCGCGCCGAGCGAGAGCGAGGTCGACCAGGGTCCGCCGAGGTCGACCCACGCGGCGAGGCCGCCGGGTACGCGCGGCATGGCGACGCCGGGCAGGTGCTGGGCGATGCCGGCGGCGACGGCAGCGCGACCGGCGGAGAGCCGCTCGCGCGCGCGCTCGAGCAGCGGTGCCATGTCGTCGAGCAGCTCGATCGCGATGCACTGCTCGAGCACCGGGCTGCCGAGGTCGATCGAGGGCCGCACGGCGAGCAGCCGCGCCGTCTGCTCGGCGCTCGTGGTGCGGATCCAGCCGATGCGCATGCCGCCCCAGGCGATCTTCGACATCGATCCGATCAGCAGCGCCGGCCCGTGCGCCGCGAAGGGCCGCGGTGTCCAGCCGCGGTCGATGTCGAGCTCTGCACACGTCTCGTCGACGACGAGCAGCGTGCCGGTGGTGCGCGCGACGGCGGCGAGCCGCGCCCGCTCGAGCTCCGGCATCGTGGCGCCGGTCGGGTTGTGGAAGTCGGCGATCACGTACGCGAGCGCCGGTCGCTGCGCGCGCAGCGTCTCGATGAGGTGCGCGGCGTCCCAACCGCCGCCCTGACCCTCACCAGCCGCCTGCTCGGGCGAGACCGGCGTCGGCATCAGCCGGTGGCCGGCGCGGCGCAGCGCCTCGAGCGCGTGCGGGAAGGACGGCTGCTCGACGAGCGCGCCGCGACCGCGCTCGCCGAACGCTGCGAGCACGACGGTGAGGGCGTGCATCGCGCCGCTCGTCACGACGATCTGGTCGGGGTCGGTCGGCAGGCCTCGCGCTGCGTAGCGGGCGGCGATGCGCTCGCGCAGCTCCGGCAGCCCGTCGAGCGAGTAGCCGGGGGTGCCGAGCAGCCCGGCGAGCCGGTCGAGGGCCCGCACGGTCGCCGCATGCATGCCGGGCGCCGAGCCGACCGAGGCGATCGTGAAGTCGATCACCCCGTCCCCGGCGGCGGCGGGGCGATGGATGCGCTGGGCAGGCAGCGCCGCGCGGGTCCCGGAGCCGTGCGCTCTGGCGACGTAGCCGCCCGACTCCAGCAGCTCGTAGGCGCGGGCGATCGTGGCGCGAGAGCGGCCGAGCTCCGCGGCGAGCGCTCGCTCGCTCGGGAGCCGCTCGCCGACGGTGATGCGCCCGTCGAGCAGCAGCATGCGGATGCGGTCGGCGAGCGACTGCGCGACGGCCGTCGTCGCCTGCCACTCGCCGAGATGGGTGCCGAGCCGGGATGCCATGCGCTCATCCTGCCGCACGACGACGCCTCAGTGGACTGCTGCGGGCGAGCCACTTCTCATGCAGTGGTCCGCCCGCGCGCTCGACCGAGGCGGTGGAATGGAGCCGTGCACCGCATCCGTCGTCTCTTCCTGCCCATCGACTCGCTGGGCGCAGCAGACACGAGCGCGCGCGTCGCGCAGCTCATGGTCGGGCTGTTCCTCTACGGCATCTCGCTCGCGCTGCTCGTGCGGGCGACGCTCGGCGTCGGCCCCTGGGACGTGCTCTCGCTCGGCATCGCGAACCACCTGCCGATGAGCTACGGCGCCGCGACCGTCGTGGTCTCGGGGCTCGTGCTGCTGCTGTGGATCCCGCTGCGGCAGCGGGTCGGCGTCGGCACGCTGCTGAACGCCGTGCTCGTCGGCCCGGCGGCCGACCTCGGGCTCTGGCTCATCCCGAGCCCGACTG
The DNA here is from genome assembly GCF_900117395.1 of Agrococcus sp. Marseille-P2731. Lineage (GTDB taxonomy): Bacteria > Actinomycetota > Actinomycetes > Actinomycetales > Microbacteriaceae > Agrococcus. The sequence goes on from NZ_FPEG01000003.1 coordinate 987,180, forward strand.
AGCTCTGGGGCCAGGCACTCATGCTCGCCGGCAGCATCCTGCTGCTCTCGGTCGCGACCGGCATCTACATCGCGGCCCAGCTCGGGCCCGGCCCGCGCGACGGGCTCATGACCGGGCTCGTGCGCATCACCGGCTGGCCGATCTGGATCGTGCGCACGCTGATCGAGGGCTCCGCGCTGCTCGTGGGCTGGCTCCTCGGCGGGCCGGTCGGGGTCGGGACGGTGATCTTCGCGTTCGGCGTCGGGCCGCTCATCGGGGTGTTCCTGCCCTTCTTCGAGCGGCGCAGGGCGGCCGCCGAAGGGCGCCTGCGGGCTCGGCGGCTCGCTGCCGCCGCGACCGCCGCGCCGACCGACGACCGCACCTGACGGCGCAATCTGTACCCCAAATCCGTTCGCAGACCGCGAAAACACGCGGAATTCGCGGCGTGTCGGGGTGTTCCTCCGGCCGATCACGAGCCCCCGGGCTACGTTCATGTGTGGTCGGAGCCTCACGGGCCCCGGCGAATGCCCGCCCCCTCGGCGGGACGGACATGCCACCACCAGGAGGACATCATGGCTGAGACCATCAACAAGACCACCCTCGCTTCGAAGATCGCCGCATCGACCGACCTCTCGCAGGCGAAGGTCACCGCGGTGCTCGACGCGCTCTTCGACGAGGTGTCGGAGGCCGTCAAGGGCGGCGACAAGGTCTCGATCCCCGGCTTCTTCAGCGCCGAGCGCACCGCGACCGCTGCCCGCACGGGCCGCAACCCGCAGACGGGCGAGGAGATCAAGATCGCTGCCGGCCACCGCGTCAAGCTGACCGCTGGCTCGAAGCTCAAGGCAGCCGTCAAGTAAGACCGCTCCACACAGCACGCGCAGGGCCCCGCCACCTCGGCGGGGCCCTGCGCGTCGTCGGCGGCGACTAGCCTGGTCAGGTGCAGCGCCTCCGTCTCCTCGCGCCGGCACTCGCGATCCTCGCGGGGCTGGTCGCGACGTGGGCGGCGCTCGACTTCGGCGGAGGCGCAGACCCGCTGCCGATCGCCAGCCAGGATCCGGGCGCCGGCGTCCGCTACGGCGTGCCGATCGCGAGCATGCTGCGCAACATCGCGATCGCCGGCGCGTTCGGCGGCCTCGTGCTCGCGTGCTTCGCGCTCCGCCCCGGCAGCCGCGACTGGAACCGCACGCTCGACATCGCCGCCGCATCCACCGGCATCGCCGCCGTCGCGCAGGGCTTCCTCGCCTGGGGCGGCTTCCGCACCGCGGTCACGAACCCCGTCTCGGCGACCAACGAGTTCGGTGCGCTGCTGCAGTTCTACTTCATCCAGGTCGAGACGGGCAGGCTGCTGCTCGCCACCCTCCTCTCGCTCGCGCTGCTCACGGTCGTGCTGCTCGTGGCGCGAGGGCCCGTCTCGGTGGCGTTCGCGGTGGTCGGGTGGCTCGTGCCGCTCTGGTTCATCGCCTCGGGCGGCCACGCCGGCGGCACCGCCGGTCACACCCTCGCGGTCTCGTCGCTGCTGCTGCACCTGCTGTTCGTCTCGATCTGGCTCGGTGGCCTGCTGCACCTCGGCCTGCTGGTGCGCGGCCGCGACGGCGCGCCCGCTCCGAGCGGGGCCGCGGCGCAGGACACGGCCCCGAACGCCGCCTACAGCGACGTGCTGCTGCGCTATTCGAGCCTCGCGGCCGTGAGCTTCGGGGTCGTCGCGTTCACCGGCATCGTCTCCTCCTGGGTGCGCATGGAGGGCGACTGGTTCAGCGACTACGGCATCCTCTCGATCGCGAAGGCCGTGCTGCTCGTGGTGCTCGGCGGCTTCGGCGCCTGGCAGCGGATGCGCCTGCTGCGCCCCGCGAAGACGCTCGGCGAGCGGGTGGGCGGCCGGGCGATCGCGATGGTGCTCACGCTCGAGCTCGTGGTGATGGGCATCACCGCCGGCGTCGCCGCGGGGCTCGCGCGCACCGCCACCCCCGTGCCCGAGACGCCGCCGGGCCTCGAGGCGACGCCCGCCGAGATCCTGACCGGCACGCCGCTGCCCCCGCCGTTCGACGCCGGGCGGCTGCTCACCGAGTGGTCGCTCGACCCGCTCTGGTCGGTCGTCTGCGCCCTGCTGCTCTTCTTCTACCTCGCCGGCGTGCGGCGGCTGACGCAGCGCGGCGACCGCTGGCCCGTGCTGCGCACCGCATCCTGGTCGGCCGGCGTCCTGCTGCTGTGGTGGTGCACGAACGGCGCGCTGAACGTCTACCAGGAGTTCCAGTTCTCGCTCCACATGCTCGTGCACATGCTGCTCGGCATGGCCGTGCCGGTGCTGCTCGTGCCCGGCGCGCCCATCACCCTCGCGATGCGGGCCATCGCCAAGCGGCGCGACGGCACGCGCGGCGGCCGCGAGTGGCTGCTCGCGATCGTGCACTCGAAGTACATGCAGGTCGTCGGGCATCCGATCGTCTCCGCCGGGATCTTCGTGTTCAGCCTCTGGATCTTCTACTACACGCCGATCTTCGGCTGGGCGATGGAGGAGCACGTCGGCCACGTCTGGATGGTCGTCCACTTCGTCGGCGCCGGCTACCTCTTCGTGCAGGCGATCATCGGCATCGACCCGGGCCCTGCGCCCCCGCCCTACGCGCTGCGCCTCGTGCTGCTGCTGGGGGCGATGGTCTTCCACGCCTTCTTCGGCGTCACGCTCATGTCCGGCGAGGTGCTGCTGCTCTCCGACTGGTTCGGCGCGATGGGCGACGGCATCGACGCGCTGCGCGATCAGCAGGAGGGCGGGGGCATCGCCTGGTCGGTCGGCGAGATCCCGACCGTCATCCTCGCGATCACGACCGTGGTGATGTGGGCGCAGGGCGACAAGAAGGAGCGCACGCGCATCGACCGCGCCGCGGATCGCGACGGCGGCGCCGAGCTCGACGCCTACAACGACATGCTCGACAGGATGGGGAAGCGATGACCGAGGATCAGCAGCAGCTGCCGGAGGACCTGGCGGCGATGGCCGAGGGGCGCGCGCTGCGGCTGCGCATCGTGCGGCACGCCGAGACCGAGTACAACGTCGGCCACCTCATGCAGGGCTGGTCCGACTCGCCGATCACCGACCGCGGCCGCGAGCAGATCGCCGCGGTCGCCGAGCACCTCGCGCGCGAGCGCTTCGACCTCGCCTTCTGCTCCGATCTGCAGCGCACCCGCACGACGGCCGAGGGCATCCTCGCCCGCCTCGACCCGCAGCCGCCGATCGAGCACACCGAGCTGCTGCGCGAGTGGAACTTCGGCTCGCACGAGGAGCGACCGGCATCCGAGGTCTGGCGCGAGGTCATCGTCGAGCACGGCTTCGAGGTCGACCGCGAGCTGAGCGCGCTGCGCACCATCGGCGAGCAGGTGGGCTGGCGCGGGCTGTTCGACACCATCGCGAAGCTCGACTCGAGCGGGCAGGCCGAGCAGGCCGCCGCGACCGTGCTGCGCGCTGACCGCGCGCTCGAGCGCATCATCACCGCTGCGGCCGCACTGCCCGGCGACGGCGAGGCCGAGGTGCTGATCGTCTCGCACGGCGGCTTCATCACGTCGCTCCTGCGCCAGCTCGTGCCCGACGTCACGCCCGACGTGATCCTGCCGAACTGCTCGGTCTCGACCGTGTCGCTGGCGGCCGGCACCCTCGCCTGGCAGCTCGACGGGCTGGGCGAGACGGCAGAGCACCTGGCAGGCTGAGGCCATGACGAGCATCCCGGAGCAGTACCGCTACCTGACCGATGCGCCGCTGTTCGCCCACCTGGCGACGGTGCGGCCGGATGGGTCGGCGCAGTCGAACCCGATGTGGTTCAAGGTGGTGGGTGACGAGATCCGCTTCACGCACACCTCGAAGCGGCAGAAGTACAAGAACCTGCAGGCGAACCCGACGATGAGCCTGTCGATCACCGATCCCGAGCAGCCGCACCTCTACGTCGAGCTGCGCGGACACCTGGCCGGGGTCATCGAGGATCCCACGGGCGCCTTCTACGTGGAGCTGCAGAACCACTACGGCAACCCCTCGGAGCAGGCGCCGCCGGACGCCGCGGACCGCGTCATCCTGCGGATGGCGATCGACAAGGTGACGGGCCGGGTCTAGCCGGTCACTCCCGCGAGGGCAGGTGCACCTCGAGCTCGTACAGCGCGCGCGGCTCGGCCGCATCGGCGCGCTCACCGGCCAGCCCGAGCTTGCGGTAGAACTCGGCAGCGACGTCGAGCGACTGCCACTCGAGCACCCGGATGCGGGTCTGCTCCTCGGCCCACTGCCGCACCGCGCGGAACAGCGCGGTGCCCGCGCCGCGGCCCCGCGCCTCCGGTGACACCCACAGGTCGTGCATGCGGGCGATCGACCAGTCGCGCTGCGGCGCCGGGCCGTAGTCCTGCGCGGCGGCATAGCCGAGCAGCTGCCCGCCGGCCTCGGCGACGACGATGTGGTGCGCGTCGTTCACGACCAGGGCCTCGAGGCGCTCGCGGTAGCGGTCGACCTTCTCGTCCTCCTCGTCGACCGAGCGATGGGCGGCGATCAGCTGCTGCAGCACGGCCGCGTCTGCCGCGGCCGCTCGCCGGATCGTGATGTCGCCATCGCCCATGTCGTCAGCGTAGCCGTCGCCGCGCGGCGCACCGGCCGCAGCCGGAGCCTCAGGCGACCGCGACGTGCTCGGCGCACGCCGGCTCGCACGCGTCGCAGACCGGCACCTGCGTGCGGCACGACCACAGGCGGCAGTTGCCCATGTCGCCCGTCGGCGCCCCGCAGCTCGCGCACGAGCCGATCACAGCCGCATCCGCCCCGAACGACACCGTCTGGCGCTGGTCGAAGACGTAGAGCGAGCCCTCCCAGAGGCCGCGGTTGCCGAAGCTCTCGCCGTAGCGGACGATGCCGCCGTCCAGTTGGTAGACCTCCTGGAAGCCGCGCTTCGCCATCAGCGACGACAGCACCTCGCAGCGCACGCCGCCTGTGCAGTAGGTCACGATCGGCTTGTCCTTCAGGTGGTCGTAGGCGCCGGAGTCGAGCAGGTCGACGAAGTCGCGCGTCGTCTCGACGTCGGGCACGATCGCGCCCTTGAAGCGCCCGACCTCGGCCTCGAAGCGGTTGCGCCCGTCGAAGAACACCACGTCGTCGCGGCGCTCGACCAGCTCGTGCAGCTCACCCGGCTTCAGGTGCGTGCCGCCGCCGACGACCCCGTCCGCGTCGACCTCGAGCTCGTCGGGCGCGCCGAAGGTCACGATCTCGTCGCGCACCTTGACGCTCAGCCGCGGGAAGTCGGCGCCGGTGCCGCTCGACCACTTGATGTCCATGCCACGGAACCCCGAGTACTCCCTGGTGGCGCGCGCGTAGCGCTGCAGCGCATCCGTCACGCCGCCGACCGTGCCGTTGATGCCGTGCGGCGAGACGATGATGCGGCCGGTCAGCCCGAGCTGCTCGCAGAGCGCGCGCTGCCACAGCCGCACCGCCTCGGGGTCAGCGATCGGCGTGAAGCGGTAGTAGAGCAGCACCTTGTGCATTGTTCGATTCTCCCAAACGACGGCGGATGCTCTGCACGGCTCGGGCAGGATGCTCACGTGAACATGTGGGTGCAGTGGCTGCTGGCGATGACCGTGAAGAGCAAGGGGCGCCCTGCGCTCGGACTCGACGAGGTGGCGCGCACGCCGTTCGTGGTGCTGCCGACCGACATCGACCTGCTCGGGCACATGAACAACGGCCGCTACCCCTCGTACATGGATCTCGCCCGCGTCGACATGACGGTGCGCACCGGCATGCAGGCGGCGCTCGAGCGAGCGGGCATCTATGCGGTGGTCGGGCAGTCGACGATGGTCTACCGCCGCTCGCTCGACCTGTGGCAGCGCTTCGACATCGAGACGGCCGTGCTCGGCGCCGACGAGCGGGCCGTCTACCTGCAGCAGCGCTTCGTCGTCGACGGGGAGCTGCACGCGCGCGGCATCGTGCAGGGGCGCTTCATCGAGAAGGGCGTCGGCACGGCGCCCGTCGCGCGCGTCGTGGAGGTGCTGGAGGCGGCCGGCGTCCGCGTAGCGCTGCCGGAGCTCGACGAGCGGGTGCGCGACTGGGCCGAGACGAACCGGCTGCCCTCGAACCGCCTGCCCGCGCCCTCGAGCTGGTCGGGCCGCACGCCCCGATAGCTGCGCGCTGCGCGGCCGCGACGCTGGCTTCGCCGCGCGGCCCGCGGTCGTTCAACCGGCCCTGCGTGGCGTCGAGCTGATCGTTCGGTCGGGCAACGCTGTCACCGGTTGGAGGACAGGTGCCCGCGCCCGAGGCGGTCGGCGCGCCGCGTCACAGGCGCTCCGCGAGCAGCTCCAGCGCCGCATGGGCGGCGTTGTGGCCACCGATGCCGGAGACCGCGCCGCCGCGCCGCGCGCCGGAGCCGGCGAGCAGCACGCGCGGGTGGGCCGTCTCGACGCCCCACGCCGCCGCAGGACTCTCGGGCTCTGCCTCGAGCCACGGCCAGGACAGCGGCCCGTGGAAGATGTTGCCGCCCGGCATCGCGAGCGCCTCCTCGATGTCGCGCGTCGTCTTCGTCTCGATCGCGCGGCCGGCGCCCCCGACCCCCTCGAGCAGCAACGGCTCGATGGGCTCGGCGAGCACCGAGTCGAGCGAGGCCAGCGCCGCGCGCTCGAGCTCGGCGCGCATCCGCTCGTTGTTCTCGCTCGTCAGCAGCCGGTCCGGCACGTGCAGCCCGAAGACGGTGAGCGTGTGGGCGCCGGATGCGCGCAGCTCGTCGCCGAGGATCGTCGGATCGGTGAGCGAGTGGCAGTAGATCTCGCACGGCAGGGGGGCGGGGATGCCGCCGCCGCTCGCGCTCGCGTGCGCGGCACCGAGCTGCGAGTAGGCCTCGTTGATGTGGAAGGTGCCGCCGAAGGCCGCCTCGGACGAGACGTCGTCGCGCAGGCGCGGCAGCCGCCGCAGCAGCATGTTGACCTTCACCTGCGCGCCCTCGGGCCGCTCGGTCGCCGGCGCCTCGTCACCCAGCAGCCGGGCGAGCACGTGCGGCGCGACCGCCGAGAGCACCAGGTCGAACTGCGCCGTCAGCTCGGTGCCGGTCGGCAGGCCCGCGCTCTCCAGCGGCAGCCCGCCGATCCGCTCCTCCCAGGTGACCTCGCCGTCCGGCGTGACGCGGGTGACGGTCACCCCCGTGATGATCGAGGCGCCGGCAGCGCGCGCCGCGGCCTCGAGGCCGCCGGAGACCCGCCCCATGCCGCCGATCGGCACGTCCCAGTCCCCGGTGCCGCCGCCGATGACGTGGTAGAGCAGGCAGCGGTTCTGCTCGAGCCCCGGATCGTCGAGCGCCGCGAAGGTGCCGATGAGCGCGTCGGTCGCGATGACGCCGCGCACGAGGTCGTGGTCGACGGCGCGCTCGATCGCGTCGCTGATCGGAGCGTCGACGATCTCGGACCAGGCGGATGCGCCTCCCGCGGCTTCGCGCGCCGCGGCCGCGGTGGGCAGGGGCCGGGTCAGCGTCGGGAAGAGCGAGGCGGCGAGGCGCGTCGTGCGGTCGGAGAAGGACGCGAAGCCATCGGCATCGCTCGCGGCGCCGATCGCCGCGAACGACGCGCGAGTCGCCGCCTCGTCGCCGGCGTCGATGAGCAGCCCGGGCCTTCGCCCTGACGCTGCGGGGCCGCGCAGCAGGGCATCGGGCAGCGGCGTGTAGCTCGAGTAGCGCCGCCGGGCGAGCCGCACGTCGAGCCCCAGATCATCGATGATCTGCTTCGGCATGAGGCTGACGAGGTAGGAGTAGCGCGACAATCGCGCGTCGAGGCCCGCGAAGCCGTCGGTCGACACCGCTGCGCCGCCGGGGTGCGGCAGCCGTTCGAGCACCGTCACCTCGACGCCCGCGCGGGCGAGGTAGGCGGCGGCGGTGAGGCCGTTGTGGCCTCCGCCGATGACGGCGACCCGCGGCGGCCGGCCCGTGCTGCCGGTCCTTCGGCTGGATGCTGCGCTGGCCATGCTCTCTCCTCGTGCGACGACGGATGCGTCGGCCCGCCCCGGTGCGACGACGCGGCTGGGGCCCGCACGCATACGATATGCGGCATGACCCAGCAGCCCAGGGACGACGACTTCGACGCGCTCATCAAGGAGGGCATCGAGGCGGCGGACCAGGATCATCCGACCGCGTCGGGGGATGCTGCACCACAGCACGCGAGCGCCGACGAGCCGGCGCAGGAGCAGCCGGCAGCGAGCCAGTCCGCGCCGACGCCGTCGCACCAGGGCGAGGCCTTCGAGCCCGTGCCGCTCAGCACCGGCCCCGCCTTCGAGATCGACGACGCCACGTGGGCGCGCGCGGTCGCGCCGTACGAGCCCGTCGAGGTGCCGCGCATCCCGCGGTCGGTCGATGCCCCGCCCGCTGGCTGGTCGCTCTCTGCCGACGTGGCCGATGTGCCGACCGTGCAGATGGATGCGCTCGAGCTCGACGCCGAGCTGCGTGCCGCGTCGCTCGCGCCGGTGCCCGAGGCGGCGCAGGTGGAGGTGCCGGAGCCCGAGGCGGCGCAGGTGGAGGTGCCGGAGCCCGAGCCGGAGCCCGCCCCGGAGCCGCAGCCCGAGCCGCAGCCCGAGCCGGAGCCGGAGCCGGAGCCGGAGCCGGAGGCCGAGCCCGAGCCCGCACCCCCCGCAGCCGCACCCGTGCCCCCGGCCCCCGCGAGCGGCGACGACGACCCCTTCGCGGCGGCCGCCATCGAGCGAGTCCGCACCTGGATCGCCCGCCCCGCGTCCGGCAAGCGCGACAAGGCGGAGGAGCGGCTCGCTGGCCTGCTGGGGGATCCGCAGGGCCTCGCCTTCGCGGTCGGCTTCGTCGACAAGGTCGTGCGTCCCGAGGACCCGCGCATCGGCGCTCGCAACTTCGAGGAGCTCAGCCGCGACATCCCGGGCTTCCTCGACTGGTACCTCAAGCTCGGCGTCACGCTCGGCGGCGGCTTCGGCATCGTGACGCCGAAGCTGATCATCCCCGTGGTGAAGCGCGCGATGCGCGAGATCGTCTCGCACCTCGTCATCGACGCGAGCCCCGCGCGACTCGCGAAGCCGCTCGCCAAGCTGCGCGAGGAGGGCAACCGCCTCAGCATCACCCTGCTCGGCGAGGCCGTGCTCGGCGACGAGGCGGCAGCCGACCGCCTCGAGCGCACGATGGAGCTGCTGCGGCGCGACGACGTCGACCACGTCTCCGTGCAGGTCTCGTCGGTGGTGCCGCAGCTGCAGCTGTGGGCGTTCGACGAGACGGTCGAGCTGGCGGTCGAGCGCCTGCTGCCGCTCTACCGGCTCGCCGCCCAGCCGAGCGCACCGAAGCTCATCACCCTCGACATGCACGAGTACCGCGACCTCGACGTCACGATCGCGGTGTTCGAGCGGTTGCTCATGCGGCCAGAGCTCGCGCGGCTCGAGGCGGGCATCGTGCTGCAGGCATATCTGCCCGACGCGCTCGCCGCCTACCGCCGCCTCGCCGCCTTCGCCAAGCAGCGCCGCGCGCAGGGCGGCGCCGGCATCAAGGTGCGGCTCGTGAAGGGCGCGAACATCGCCATGGAGCGCGTCGACGCGGCGCTCCACGGCTGGCCGCTCGCGGTGCTGCCCTCGAAGGAGTCGAGCGACGCGAACTTCAAGCGCGTGCTGCACGAGGCGCTGCTGCCCGAGAACGCCTTCGCCGTGCGCGTCGGAGTCGCCAGCCACAACCTCTTCGACCTCGCCTACGCCGCTGAGCTCGCCCGCCACCACGGCACGCACCAGCGCGTCGACGCCGAGATGCTGCTCGGCATGGCTGCCGATCACCGCGAGGCCGTGCGCGAGCTCTTCCCGAACCTCGTGCTCTCCACCCCCGTCGTGCACCCCGACCGATTCGACGCCGCGGTCCCCTACCTGATCCGCCGGCTGGAGGAGAGCGCAGCGGACAGCAACTTCGTGTCGAGCATGTTCGAGCTCGCCGACCCTGCCGTGCTCGAGCGCGAGCAGGCCAGGTTCCTCGGCTCGCTCGCGCTCATGCGCCGCGAGGATGCGGCGCGCGCCGAGGGGGAGGCGCCGCATCCGACCCGCACGCAGGATCGCGCCGGCGACCTACAGGCGGCCATGGCGCATCCGACCGGCTTCGCCAACGAGCCCGACACCGACCCGGCGCTGGCCGCGAACCGCGACTGGGCGCGCCAGGTCGTGCAGCGCGCCGCGACCAGCGAGCTCGGCCTGCGCACGCTCGAGCTCAACCGCATCGAGGACTGGCCGACCCTCGAGCGCCGCATCGACCGCGCCGCGCAGGCGGCGAGCGGATGGGCCGGGCTGGGCGCCGAGAGCCGCGCGCGGGTGCTGCGCGACGCGGCAGAGGCGCTCGGCGCCTACCGCGGCAGGCTGATCGAGATCATGATGGCCGAGACGGGCACGACGCTCGCCGATGCCGACCCGGAGGTCTCGGAGGCGATCGACTTCGCCCGCTGCTCCGCCGAGCAGGCGCTCGAGCTCGACCGGATCGAGGATGCCTCGCCGCGGCCGGTGGCGCTCACCGTCGTGACGCCGCCGTGGAGCTCGCCCGTCGCCATCGCCGCCGGCGGCGTGACCGCGGCGCTCGCGACCGGCTCGGCCGTCATCCTCAAGCCCGCCCCGCAGGCCCGCCGCTCCGCGGCCGTCATGGTCGAGGCGCTCTGGCAGGCGGGCGTGCCGCGCGAGGTGCTCGTGCTGTGCGACGTGGAGGAGGGCGAGCTCTCGCGCCAGCTGGTCGCGCACCCCGCCGTCGGGCGCGTGATCCTGACCGGCTCGACCCAGACGGCCGAGCTGTTCACCTCGTGGCGACCCGAGCTGCCGCTGCTCGCCGCGACGAGCGGCAAGAACGCCATCGTCGTCACCCCCTCGGCCGATCTCGAGCTCGCGGCCGCCGACATCGTGCAGAGCGCCTTCGGTCACGCCGGGCAGCGGTGCTCCGCGGCATCCGTCGTCATCATGGTGGGCACGGTGGGCGACTCGCAGCGCTTCCGACGCCAGCTGGTCGACGCGGCGACCACGCTGCGCGTCGGCAGCCCGCTCGACACGCGCACGCACATCGGACCGCTCATCGAGCCGGCGCACGGCGCGCTGCTCGGCGCGCTCACGACCCTCGAGGAGGGTGAGGAGTGGCTGCTCGAGCCGAAGCAGCTGGACGATGCCGGTCGCCTGTGGTCGCCCGGCATCCGCGACGCCGTCGAGCCTGGCTCGGTGACGCACCTGACCGAGCTCTTCGGGCCGCACCTGTCCCTCATCGAGGTGGAGACGCTCGACGAGGCCATCGACGTGCAGAACGCCACCGAGCTCGGGCTGACGGCGGGCATCCACTCGCTCGATCCCGCGGAGGTGGCGCAGTGGATCGACGAGGTCCGCGCCGGCAACCTGTTCGTCAACCGCGGCATCACCGGTGCAATCTGGCGCCGCCAGCCCTTCGGCGGCTGGAAGCGCTCGCAGGTCGGGCCGGGCGCGAAGGCGGGCGGGCCGAACTCCCTGACGACGCTCGTGGACTGGGAGCCGATCGACCGCGGGCCCCGCGCCTCCGTGCGGCTGCACGGGCTCGACCGCCGCGTCTCGGAGCTGATCGAGGCCGCGACGCCCGCCCTCGACTTCCTCGAGTTCGACCGCGTGCGTGCGGGCGCCAACAGCGATCAGGCCGCGTGGGACGCCGAGTTCGGCACCCCTCGCGACGTGGCGGAGCTCGGCGTCGAGCGCAACGTGCTGCGCTACCGGCCGGCCGACATCCTCATCCGCGTCGCCGACGACGGCTCGGTCGCCGACCTCGTGCGGCTGCTCGTCGCCGCGGCCAGGACGCGCGCCATCGTGCGCCTGTCGACCGCCGTCGAGGTCCCGAGCCGCATCGTGCAGCTGTCCAAGCAGGCGATCCCGCACGTGCGCATCGAGGAGCTCGTCGAGGAGACCGACGCGCAGTTCCGCGCGCGGATCGCCGACGGCTCCGTGCTGCAGGCGGTGGAGAACGTGGATGCGCTCGGCCTGACCCGGGTGACCGAGCCGCTCCGGCGCATCCGCCTGGTGGGCACCGACCCGGGGCTGCGGGCGGCGCTCGCGGGCACCGCGACGGTCGCGGTCTACGACGGTCCGGTGACCGCGGAGGGCCGGGTGGAGCTGCTGCCGTTCCTGCGCGAGCAGTCGATCTCGATCACGGCGCACCGCTTCGGCACGCCCGACGCCGAGATGCAGGCGCTGCGGCTCTGAAGCACCGGCCTGCTTGACTGGGCACCATGCGGTACGGATACAAGGCCAGCGCCGAGCAGTTCAGCCCGGCGGAGCTGCTCGAGCTCGTGCAGCTCGCCGAGCAGGTCGGGCTCGACAGCGCGTTCATCAGCGATCACCTGCAGCCCTGGCGACACGACGAGGGCCACGCGCCCAACGCCGTCGCCTGGCTCGGCATGGCGCTCGAGCGCACCTCGACGCTCACGCTCGGCACCTCGGTGCTCACACCCACCCTGCGCTACCACCCGGCGGTCGTCGCGCAGCAGTTCGCGACGCTCGGGCAGGTGCACCCGGGCCGCCTGATCCTCGGCATCGGCACTGGGGAGGCGCTCAACGAGCAGATCATCGGCGTCCCGTGGCCAGAGCTCAAGGAGCGCTTCGCGCGGCTGCGCGAGGCCGTGCGCCTGATGCGCCGGCTGTGGAGCGAGGAGCGCGTGGAGTTCGAGGGCGACTACTACCGCACCACGGGCGCGACGATCTACGACCGACCCGAGCAGCCCATCCCGATCTACGTCGCCGGCGGCGGGCCCGCCACGACGCGCTACGCGGCGCGCTTCGCCGACGGGCACATCTGCACCTCGGGCAAGGGCGACGAGTACTACCGGGACACGATCGTCGCGAACCTCGAGGAGGGCCTCGCGAAGGCCGAGCGCGACTCCTCCGAGGTCGAACGCATGATCGAGATCAAGGTCTCCTACGACCGCGACGCCGACGCCGCCCTGCACAACACTCGCTTCTGGGCTGCGCTGTCGCTCTCGCAGGAGCAGAAGCACTCCGTGCACGACCCGATCGAGATGCAGCGGCTGGCCGACGAGCTGCCGATCGAGCAGGTCGCGAAGCGCTGGATCGTGGGTTCGGATGCGGCAGAGGTCGCGGGCGCGATCGCCCACTACGCAGAGCTCGGGTTCACGCACCTCGTGTTCCACGGGCCGGGCGGGGATCAGCGTCGCTTCCTCGAGCAGTTCTCCGAGGACGTGCTGCCGCTGCTGCCCGCGCGCTGAAGCGAGGATCGGGGACGCGTGATGCGTCCCCCGATCCTGGTCCACGCCTAGGCCGGCACGGCCTCCGTCGCCACGCGGCGCACGAGCGGCAGCGCGCACGCGGTGGCGCCGAGCGTCACGGCGACCGCACCGACGGCCATGGCCGCCCAGGTGAGCACCGAGCTCGGGTTGTCCCACCAGATGACGATCGTCGGCAGGATGAGCAGCAGCGCCATGCCGGCCGCGCCGCCGACCGCGACGAGCAGCGGCAGCGTCACCTGGCGCATGATCGCGCCCTGCATCACGGGCAGGTCGACACCCATCTTGTGCATCGCCTGGTGCTCGCGGCGCTGGTCGAGCACCTTCGCCGACTGGGCGATGCCGGCCAGCACGGCGCCGAGGACGGCCGCGATCGCGATGGTCAGGGCTGCGCCCGTGGCCATGTCGCGGCTCATCGGGTCGTCGCCGGCGGCCATCGCCGGCGCCATGGAGGCGAACCCGCCGGCCATCACGGCGATCGCCATGGCGCCGACGATGTTGAAGGCGCCGCGGGGGTCGTCGACCACCCGGCGCGCGGCGAGGAGCGTCGCGGGGCGACGGGCGCCCTTCGCGACGAGCCACGCGATGCCCTGGATCACGAGCGGCCCGATGAGCGAGTAGGCGAGCACGACGATGCCGATGAACACGATCGCGACGCTCGTCTCGACCGGGATCCACCCGAGGCCCACCGTGACCACGTAGACCGCGACGACCAGCAGGAAGCCCGCGATCCGCCAGAGGGACAGGCGCTTGGCGGTGACGCGCTGCGCCACGCCGAGCGGCGTCACGTGCACGCGGCGCAGCGAGGCGAGGGCGGCGCCGAGGGCGATCAGGATGACGGCACCGCCGGCCGCGAGCCAGACCCACGCGGGCGGCAGCAGCTCGGCGACCGTGAACGGCAGCCCCTGGAACTCGATCCTGGCGATGCCGGGCGTGACAGCGAGCGCGAGCATCGCGCCGACGAGCACGCCGACGAGAGCCTGCGCGACCGCGTCGAGCACCGCCATGGCGCTGACCTGGCCGCGAGTGGCGCCGGCGAGGCGCAGCGCCGCGAGCCGGTCGTCGCGGCGGGCGATCGCCAGCCGCACGGCGGCCTGCGCGAGCGTCCACACGGCGGGCAGCAGCAGGGCGGCGGCGACGAACGCGAGGGTGAGCACGAAGGAGCCGCTCGCCTCGTCGACGGCGCCGGTCTCGAGGCGCAGGCGGAAGGCATTGACGCCGCCGAGCACGGCGAGCAGCGCCGCGGTCGCGAAGGCGAAGGCGATGGCGCTCAGCACGTCGGTCGCGCGCGGGCCGGTGGCGCGCAGCAGGCGCGCCCAGAGCCTGATGGCGGTCATCGCCCGGCCTCGATGCTGCCGGTGCCCCACTGCTGCATCGGGTTCGCGACGCGCTGGCCGCCGCGCGGGTCTGCGTAGGAGGGCTCGCCGTAGGGAGCGGGATGCGCGGGCAGGGGCGCGGCGGCCCAGCGCGTGGGCTGGCCCGGCGCTGCCTGCACCTGCGCGAGCTGCGCCGGCTGCACCTGGGTGGCCGGCGCGGCCGCCTGGGGGACGTATCCGGCGTCGGCCGCGTGCACCGGCGCATCCGCCCGCTGCTCGTTCGGGCCGTCGCTGACGACGTGACCGTCCTCGAGGCGGATCACGCGCGAGCAGGCGGCGGCGACCTCGGGGTCGTGGGTGACGACGACGAGCGAGGCGCCGTGGCCGAGCGTCGCGCCGATGAGCAGCGCCATGACGGCCTGGCCGGTCGAGCGGTCGAGCGCGCCGGTGGGCTCGTCGGCGAAGACGATGCCCGGGTTGCCGACGAGCGCACGGGCGATGGCCACGCGCTGCGCCTGGCCGCCGGAGAGCTCGCCGGGCCGGCGATGCAGCATGCCGCCGAGTCCGAGCCGGTTGAGCAGGGCGCCGGCGGCGGCCTCTGCCCCCGAGCGCAGCCCGCCGCCGAGCATGAGCGGCAGGGCCACGTTCTCGATCGCCGGCAGCTCGGGCAGCAGCTGCCCGGACTGGAAGACGAAGCCGAAGTCGTTGCGGCGCAGCTTCGTGCGCTGGCCGTCGCGCATGGTGGCGAGATCCTGCCCGCGCCAGACGACGCGGCCGTCGGCCGGGGCGACGATGCCTGCGAGCACGTGGAGGAGGGTCGACTTGCCGGAGCCCGAGGGGCCCATGATCGCGACGGCCTCCGGGCCCTCGGCACCGATCGTCAGGCTCACGTTCGCGAGCGCTGCGGCGGCCGAGTTGCCCTCGCCGTAGGTGTGGGTGAGCTGGTGGGCGTCGAGTCTGTTGGTCTGCATGGTTCCACCTCACACCGGCGCTGGCCGCCGCGGGGGGCCTTTGCATCGGCGGTCGGATGGCGGATCATCCGAGCGGATGACAGGTGCGCTGGGTCGTGCATCCCTAGGCTGGTCCCGTGACGATCGCAGCCGAGAGGATCCAGGCAGAGGGCACCTCGACGCGAGCGATCGCGATCGTGCCAGCGGCCCTCGTGACGCTCGGCGCGATCCTGCTGTTCTGGGTGCTGAGCGACTGGGGCTACCTGCCGCTCGTCGCCGGCGTCGTCGGCGGCATCCTCACCGACCGCGCCGGCGCCTCCCGCAAGCTCGGCCAGGACCTGGCGATCATCGCGATCGCCCTCACCTGGATCAGCTTCATCTCGCTCCACGCCGACCTCTCGAACGAGGGCATCCTGCGGTTCACCGTCGCGCTCGGCGGCGCCGTCCTGATCCCGTACGCGATCACCCGCTGGGCCTTCGAGGATCACGCGATCCGCTTCCCGTGGCAGGGCGGCCGCTGGACCCGCCGCATGTGGACGTACATCGCCGTCGTGGTGCTGGCGGCCTACCTGATCCTGCCGTTCTACTTCCTCACCTCCGGCGTCTACCGCAACTGGCCGGCGGTCGAGGACGCCGACATGATCGCGCGCCTCTTCATGGGCGTGAACGCGGTGGGCCTCTGGGACGAGCTGTTCTTCATCTGCACCGTCTACACGCTGCTGCTGCGGCACTTCCGCCCGTGGATCGCGAACATCCTGCAAGCCGGCATCTTCGTGTCGTTCCTGTGGGAGCTCGGCTACCAGTCGTGGGGGCCGCTGCTGACGATCCCGTTCGCGCTCGTGCAGGGCGCCATCTTCTCCTGGACGAAGAACCTCCTCTACGTCGTGACGGTGCACCTGCTCTTCGACGCCGTCGTCTTCCTCGTCATCGTGCACGCGCACCATCCGGAGGCGCTGCCGATCTTCCCGCTCATCCACGGCTTCTGAGCCGCACGGGTCCGCCGGGCGGATGCGGGGTTCCGCCCGCGGGTCGCCGTCGGTAGCCTCTCGCCATGGCCATCGCTCAGCACCCCTCGCTCGTCATCGACTGCCCCGATGCGGCAGCGCTCGCGCGCTTCTACGGCGCGCTGCTCGACTGGCCCGTGCACCCCGACGGCGACGACGAGGACGACTGGTACGAGATCCGCGCCGAGCACGGGCAGGTCATCTGCTTCCAGCAGGTCGACGACTACCGCGCGCCTGAGTGGCCCGGACAGGAGCACCCGCAGCAGATGCACCTGGACGTGAGCGTCGACGACCTCGACGAGGCGGAGGCGGCGGTCGTCGCCCTCGGCGCGACGAAGCACGAGCACCAGCCGGGCACGACGTTCCGCGTCTTCCTCGACCCGGCCGGGCATCCGTTCTGCCTCTGCGTCGCCTGACGGCACGCGAGCAGCAGCCACGGCTCAGCGCCCTCTCAGTCGCGAGCGCGCAGCGCGAGGAAGCTCGCGAGGTCTGCGACCACGTCGGCGGAGACCGCAGGGTGCGTGAGCAGCGTCAGGAAGCGGCTGGAGAGCGCCGCGTGAGCGCGCCCGTGCTGCCGGCGCTGCAGCCAGCGCTCGGTCGGCAGCAGCACGCGCAAGGACCTCGGCAGTGAGCGCTCGACGACCGCTCGGGCGTCCGGCATGAGGTAGGCGGTGATCTCCTGCCCGCGCAGGCGCGACCGCGTCGCGCTCGCCGTCACCGCGCGCACGTGCAGCCACGACACCGTCTGCCCGCCGCTCAGCGCGAAGCCCTCGCGCGTGAGCGTCAGCGAGGGCTCGCCGCGCACCATCTTCGCCACCAGCACCGCCTCGAGCCACACGATGCCCGCGGCGATCGCGCCCATCAGCACCGCCGGCCACAGCATCCGCTCGTCGCCCTCGACGAGTCGCCCCACGGCGCCGACGGTCACCGCGGCCGGCACGACGAGCGCACCGAGCCCCGCGAGCGCAGACCACAGCTGCCACCGCCAGCTGGACCGGATCGTCACGGAGCCCTGGTTGAGCTCGTCGATCAGCGCGTCGAGCTCGGCCTGGAACGCCTGGGTCCTGCGCCTGGGGATGCCCGCCTCGTCAGCCACGCCCCGATCCTCTCGCACCGGCCCGCAGCCGACGCCACCGCCGCGCGCCGCTCGGCCTAGGCTCGAGCGGTGACCGCTTCCCCCACTGCCCTGACGACCGTCCTCCTCGACGTCGACACAGGCATCGACGACGCCCTCGCCATCTTCACGGCTGCCCTCTCGAACGAGATCGACCTGGTCGGCTGCACCGTGGTGTGGGGCAACGTGGATGTCCAGCAAGGGGCGCGCAACACCGCGGCGGTGCTGCAGCTCGCCGGCCACGGCGACGTGCCGATCGCGATCGGCGCCGCGGGCCCGAGGGGCGGCGCCGAGGCGGTCTTCTCGCCGCAGGTGCACGGCGCTGACGGGCTGGGCGGATGCGCGGACACGGCGCACGTGCCCGTGCTGTCGCGCGGTCGGTCGGCAGGCGCCGCCGGCAGCCCGGAGAGCGCCGTCGAGCTCATGCTGCGGCTCAGCCACGAGCACGCCGGCGTGCTCGAGATCGTCGCGGTCGGACCGCTCACGAACCTCGCTGCGGCACTCGACGTCGATCCGACGCTGCCGGAGCGCATCCGGCAGGTCACCGTCATGGGCGGGGCTGCGCTCGCGCAGGGCAACGTCAGCGAGACCGCCGAGGCCAACATCTGGCACGACCCGGAGGCCGCGCAGGTGGTGTTCGACGCGCCCTGGGAGCTGACGATGGTGGGGCTCGACGTGACGATGACCTCGCTCATCACCGATGAGCACCGCGCGCGGCTCGCGGCCGGTGGCGCCGTCGGGCGGTTCTCGAGCGAGATCCTCGACTTCTACCTCGACTTCTACGAGCAGTACACGGGCGAGCGGGCCTCCGGGAACCACGACGCGCTCGCGCTCGCGGTCGCCACCGGGCTCGTGAAGACCACCCTCTCGCCCATCGTCGACGTCACCGTCGACTGCTCCGAGGGGCCGACCCGCGGGCGCACGGTGACGACGCTCGAGGGGGAGTGGGGGCAGTGGCCCGAGCGCGATGGCGCCCGACACCGCGTCGTGATGGAGGTCGAGCCGGGCTTCGAGGAGCGCATGGTCGACCTGCTGGCGTCAGCGCACCCGGAGGTCTGACGGCTGGCAGACTGGGAGGCTCGTGCCCGATCACCCCAGTCGGACATCCCTCGAACGGTGCTGCCATGAGCGCCGAGAACGGTGCTGCGTGCCTGCACTCCTGCTGCTCTGGAACGTGGCGCGCGGTGCGCTCATCGGCGTCAGCGAGATCATCCCCGGTGTGAGCGGCGGCACGATCGCCCTGCTGGTGGGCGTCTACGAGCGACTGATCCAGTCGGCCGCGGAGCTCGTGCGGGGCGTCGTGCGGTTCGTCCTCGACGTCCCGCGGGGGCGTGGCACCGCTGGCGCGCGCGAGCACCTGCTCGCGGTCTCGTGGAGCACCGTGCTGCCGGTCGGCATCGCGATGCTCGCGGCCGTCGTGGTCGGCGCCCGCATCGTCGCGCCCCTCGTGGAAGCGCATCCGCTCGAGGCTCGGGCCCTGTTCGCGGGGCTCATCGCAGCATCGCTCGTCGTTCCCGCGCGCATGCTCGGCGGGCGCTGGCGGCTGCGCGACTGGGCGCTCGCGGTGCCGGCGGCGGTGCTGAGCTTCCTCCTCACCGGTCTGCCGGCCGCGGACGCCGCCGAGCCGGGAGCGCTGGCGATCGTCGCATCCGCCGCCGTCGCCATCTGCGCGCTCGTGCTGCCGGGCGTCTCCGGCTCCTTCGTGCTCGTGACCACCGGCATGTACGAGCCGACGCTCCGAGCCCTGAACGCCGGCGACGTCGCGTACGTCGCGCTCTTCGCGGTCGGTGCCGTGCTCGGGCTCGCGGTCTTCGTGCAGGTGCTGCTGTGGCTGCTGCGGCAGCACCATCGCGTGACCCTCGCGATCATGACCGGCCTGATGGCGGGCTCGCTGCGGGCGCTGTGGCCCTGGCAGACCGAGGAGCGTGCGCTGCTGGCCCCGAGCGGCGACGTCGTCGCCCTCTCGCTGTGGTTCGCGCTGGGCCTCGTCGTGGTGGGCGCGCTGCTCGCCGCCGAGGCTCTCGCGAAGCGTCGGTCGAGCCGGTAGAGCCGCTCGCGTCAGGCGACCGAGCCCATCCGCCGCACGGCCTCTTCGATCACGTCGGGGCGGGTGCCGAGGTTGAACCGCACGTGGTTCTCGCCGCCGGTGCCGAAGGCCTCGCCGGCGTTCAGGCCGACGCGGGCGCGCTCGAGGAAGGCCTTCGCCGGACCGGTGGAGAGGCCGACGTAGCCGGCGTCGGCGCGCGACCCCGGGTCGGCGACGCGCGTCCGGCTGCAGTCGAGCCAGGCGAGGAACGTGGCCTCGCCGGGCTGCCAGCGGATGCTCGGCGCATGCTCGGCGAGCAGGCGCGCGAGCAGCGCGCGGTTCGAGCGCAGTCCGCCGAGCACCTCGTCGAGCCAGTCGCGGCCGTCGTCGAAGGCGGCGATGTGCGCGATGGAGGCCAGGTGCGAGGGGCCGTGGCTGACGACCTCGGCGATGCCCGCGAGGTCGGCGCCCGTGTCCTCGCCGCCCACGATGAGCGCCGTGCGCAGGCCCGCGAGGTTCCAGGCCTTCGAGGCGCTCGTGATCGAGAAGCCGCGCGGGTCGACGCTCCAGTACGGCGTGAACTCGGCGTCGAACAGCAGCGGGGCGTGCACCTCGTCGGCGATCACGCGCACCGCATGCCGCGCGGCGATCTGCGCGACGGCCTCGAGCTCTGCGCGCGTGTGCACCGTGCCGGTGGGGTTGTGCGGGTTGCAGAGCAGCAGCACGGCGCCGGCATCCGCAGAGGCGGCGCAGGCCTGGTCGATGGCGGCCAGGTCGAGCCGCAGGTCGGCGCCGAGCGGCGCCTCCACGACCGCGCGCTCAGCATGCCTCGAGTACGCGTGGAACGGCGGGTAGACGGGGCTCGGCACGATCACCCGGCCGCCCGGCGGCGTCAGGAGGCGGATGAGCTCGAACGCGCCCATCATGACGTCGGAGACGAGCGCAGTGCGCGGCACCTCGACCCGGGCACCCCAGCGATCCTCGGCGAAGCGCGCGAACGCCTCGGCGTAGCCCGTGCCGAACGGGTAGCCGGTGTCGCCGCGACCCAGGGCATCCGTGACCGCGCGGGTCACCGCCTCGGCCGGCAGCACATCCATCTCCGCCACCCACATCGGCAGCACGTCGGGCTCGAAGAAGCGCCACTTGATGCTGGTGCGCTGCGAGAGGTCGGCGAAGGACACGCGCTCGAAGGGATGCATGGCCTCATCCTCTCAACCGGCCAGCTGGCAGGGCAGCACCGCCTGGCGGGCTCGCGCACCGATGGGCTGGTCGAGCGTCAGGCGACCTGGCGCATCAGGCCCGTGTCGACGTCGTAGAGGAAGCCCCCGACGCGCGCGCGGTCACCGATCAGCGGGTGCGAGCGCACGCGGTGCACGTCCTCGATGATCGCCAGCTCCTGGTGCTCGATCGCGCCGAGGTCGAGCCACGACGCGTCGTGCCCGGCCGCGGACGAGATGTCGGCGAGCAGCTCGCGCTCGGACTTCGAGGCCATCGCGCAGCGCGTGTGCTGGACGAGCAGGATGCGGTCGACGCCGAGCAGGTTCGCGCCGAGCACGAGTGCGACGAGCGTGCGCTCGGTGGCGCGGCCGCCGGGGTTGCGGAGGATCTTCGCGTCGCCGGGCACGAGCCCGATCATGCCGAGCGGGTCGATGCGGGAATCCATGCACGTCACCATCGCCACGCCCGACTTCGCGACGCCGTCGAAGCCCTGCAGGTCGAAGTTGGCGGAGAACTCCCGGTTGTGCGCGAGCAGGTCGTCGAAGGCGTGATCCATGGTCAAGAACCTATGCCCTCGTGCGAGCATGGCCCGCATGGAGATCCGCGCCACCGCCCGACAGATCGACGCGATCTCGCGCCGCTACGCCGAGATCTACGGCTTCGAGCGCGACGCCGACTGGCTGGTGCTGAAGCTGCAGGAAGAGGTCGGCGAGCTCGTGCAGGCCTATCTCGCGAAGACGGGCAGGCAGCGCGACAAGGGGCACAGCGCCGAGGAGATCGAGCGGCGCTTCAGCCTCGAGCTCGCGGATGCGCTGGGCATGCTGCTCGCGCTCGCGGAGGCGACGGGCGTCGACATCGAGCAGGCCATCGATGACAAGTGGCTCGTCTGGGATCGCCGCACCTCGCAGCGCGCTGGCGAGCTCGACGCCCCCGCGCACGACTGATCGGCACGAGGCCCCGACTGTCGCCCGATCCGCACTGCTGCGCGCCAGGCACGGCAGATAGCCTGCCTGCATGACGCAGACCGCCATCATCGTCGGTGCAGGACTGGGCGGCCTCGCCGCAGCTCGAGGCCTCGAGGCCGCAGGCTGGCAGGTGCGCGTGCTCGAGGCGGCGCCGCAGGTGCGCGCCATGGGCGCCGGCATCTCCATCACCGAGAACGGCCTCGCGGCGCTCGACGAGCTCGGCGTCGGCGACGCCGTGCGCGAGGCCGCGGTGCGCGCGCTGCCCGAGGGCACCTTCACCGACCAGGGCACGCCGCTGCAGCGAGGCATGCACGCCGACTCGAGCGCCATCCGCGCCATCCACCGGGGCACGCTGCTCGACATCCTGCGCGGCGACCGCGAGGTCGAGACCGGCATGCGCGTCGTGTCTGCGACGGATGCGTCCGAGGGCTCGCGCCCCTCGGTCACGATCGAGCACGGCGCGGCCGACCCCGACTCCTCCGACGCGCGCTCGGAGCGCGAGCGCCGCAAGGATCGCGCGCGCGGCACGAAGCTGGGGCGCCGGCTGCACCGCGCGCTCGAGCCGGGCGACGACCCCATCGACCGCAGGGCAGAGGCGCGTGCCTCGAAGGCACAGGTGCGCGCCGTCGAGGAGTCGCGCTTCGAGCGCCTCGAGGCAGACCTCGTCGTCGGGGCCGATGGCATCGACTCGGCGGTGCGTCGCGCGCTGTGGCCGAAGGCTCGCACCGACTACTCGGGCGCCACCTCGTGGTACGGCGTCGTGCAGGCAGCGGCCGACTCCCCGGCCGGGCCGCGGGTCTACCTCGGTCGCGGCGCCGAGTTCGGCATGGAGCCGATCGACGGCGGGCGCATCTACTGGTGGGGCATGGCGTTCGCGCGCATGGGGCGCAGCTCCAAGGACGAGATCGCCGCAGCGCTGCGGCAGTTCGACGACTGGGCGCCAGAGGTGCGCGACCACATCGCTGCGACGGCGCAGCAGGGCATCGTCCACCGCGACCTGTGGTCGCTCGCGACCCGCCTCGACTCCTACCACCGGCCCGGCGTCGTGCTCGTCGGCGATGCGGCCCACGCGATGCTGCCGACGCTCGGCCAGGGCGGCAACACGACCTTCGAGGATGCCGCCACGCTCGGCATCCTGCTCGAGGAGCACGGCACCGAGGATGCGCTGGAGGCCTACGACGCTGAGCGCATCGCCCGCACGCAGCGCCTCATGGGCCTGTCGGAGCGCATCGCGCGCTCGAGCACGCGCACGCGCAGCCCGCTGCTCGTGGCGGCGCGCAACGGCCTGCTGAACCTCACCCCGGCGCTCGCGAGCGAGATCGCGGCCGATTGGGTGCTGGCCTGGCGCTCGCCGCGCGACCCGAGCTGACGGGAACAGGCCCCTCAGGTTCGCGGCGCCTCGGCACTGCCCTGCGCCGCACGGGCGGCCAGACCCCGTGGTCGCGCGCCCTCCGGGCGCTCCTGCGCCTCGGCGAGCAGGAGCGGGAAGATCAGCTCGCGGTTGAGCGGCGCCTCCGCCTCGTCGTCGATGCCCACCGAGGGGTGGATCCAGCGCACCGCCTCGATCTCTGCCCGGGGTTCGGGGTCGATCGCCAGCCGCGAGCGGAAGACGCTGGCCCGCAGCGCGAAGCCCGCCTCGTTCGCCGCCCGCGTCTCGAAGTCGCCCATCGGATGCAGCCCGTCGATCGCGATCTCGACGCCGAGCTCCTCGCGCACCTCCCGCACGGCGCACTCGGCCGCGCTCTCGCCGGCCTCGGGCTTGCCGCCCGGCAGCATCCACGCGCTCGTGCCGCGCTTGCGCACCGTCAGCACCGCGCCGTCAGCGCGCTCGAAGCAGATCGCCGACACGGTGATGACGCCCATGCGATCAGGCTAGGCGGTGCTGGCCGCTGGGGAGTTCTCCCCATCGCGCTTCCAGGATCCTCGGCCTACGTTGATGATGCTGGCTCGCACGGGCAGCACAAGGCTTGAGGAAAGGAACGATCGCATGAGCGACTTCGGAGCTTCATATTCCGAGATGGAGTCGGTGGCGGGCAAGCTCGACACTGGCAAGGAGGACATCTCGGGTGTCCTGAAGGACCTGAAGAGCCAGGTGGACACGCTGCTGGGCGAGGACTTCAAGACGCAGCACGCGTCGGGCAAGTTCGGTGAGGGCTACGAGGAGCTCACCACGGGTCTGGACCAGGCCATCGAGGGCATCTCGGACATGGGCGAGGCGCTGCGCGGCATGATGCAGGCGATCCAGTCGCTCGACGAGCAGCTCGCCGGCAGCTGACACGCTGATCTGCGCAGGATGGCGGGCCGGCAGCGCCCGCCATCTTGCTGTGCCGGTCGGCACTACCCAGCGTGGCGGCTGATGAGCTTCGAGAGCAGGATGGCCGAGGTCGTGTGGTCGACCGAGGCGGCGGCGCGCACCTTCTCGAGCGCTTCCTCGAAGGCGATCACGTCGCGCGCGCGCATCATGACGATCGCGTCGGCCTTGCCGGTGACCGTGCTCGCCTCGATGACCTCCGGCACGCCGGCGAGCATGCGCTTCAGGTCGGCGGGGGAGACGGTGCCGCGGCAGAAGAGCTCTACATACGCCTCTGTCGCGAGGCCTTCGACCTTCGGATCGATCTGCACCGTGAAGCCGCGGATCACCCCGTCGGCGATCAGGCGGTCGATGCGCCGCTTCACCGCGGAGGCGGACAGCCCCACCTCCGCGCCGATGTCGGCGTAGCCTGCGCGCGCGTTCAGGCGCAACTGGTCGATGATGCCGTGATCGATGCGGTCCATATGCACGAATCTACGGCCGACAGGGGTCGATCTGCAAAGAAAGTGCGCTTCGGCCCGCGCAATTGCGTCGATTCGTTGCGACCATCGAAGCATGCAGCACACCGCCACCTCGACCGCGCTCTCGGGCGACCGCACCGCCAAGTCCAAGACGGTGCTCATGTGCCGACCGGAGCACTTCACGGTCAGCTACGCCATCAACCCGTGGATGGACCCCTCGAAGCCGACGCGCACCGAGGTCGCCCTCGCGCAGTGGCAGACGCTGCACGACGTTTACGTCGGCCTCGGCTACGACGTCGAGCTGATCGACCCGGTGACCGGGCTCGACGACATGGTCTACGCAGCGAACGGCGGCTTCACGCTCGACGGCAAGGCCTACGGCGCCAAGTTCACCTATGCGGAGCGCATGCCCGAAGGCCCCGCCTACATGGCATGGTTCGCCGACAACGGCTTCGAGGTGCACGAGCCCGAGCACGTCAACGAGGGCGAGGGCGACATGCTGCTCTCGCAGGGAGCGATCCTGGCCGGCCACGGGTTCCGCACGAGCCTCGAGTCGCACGACGAGCTGCGACGCGCCTTCGACCGCGAGGTCGTGAGCCTGCGCCTGGTCGACCCGCGGTTCTACCACCTCGACACCGCGATGGCGATCCTCGACGACGAGCAGATCGCCTACCTGCCGGCCGCCTTCGACGAGGCCAGCCAGGCCGTGCTCCAGCGCCGCTACCCCGACGCCGTCATCGTCGACGAGGTCGACGCATCCGTCCTGGGCCTGAACTCCTTCGGCGACGGCCGCACGATGGTGATCGCTCAGCGCGCCACCGGCTTCGAGCGCCAGCTCGCCGAGCGCGGCTTCGAGACCATCGGCCTCGACCTCTCCGAGCTGCTGCTCGGCGGGGGCGGCATCAAGTGCTGCACGCTCGAGCTGCGCCGCTGACCACGCACCCCATCACGACGACGAACCAGGAGACGACGATGACGACGGATGCGCTGCAGCACGACGGCACGACGACCCACGAGGGCGAGCCCGCGGTGAGCGCCGCCACCGCGGCGGCGATCGACCAGGTCGAGGCGCACGCCGCGCACAACTACCACCCGCTGCCGGTGGTGGTGGAGCACGCGGAGGGTGCCTGGGTCACGGACGTGGATGGCCGTCGCTACCTCGACTGCCTCGCCGCCTACTCGTCGATGAACTTCGGGCACGGCAACCCGCGGCTGCTGGCCGCCGCCCACGCGCAGCTCGATCGCGTGACGCTCACGAGCCGCGCCTTCCACTCGGCGGCGCTCGGCCCCTTCGTCGAGGCGCTCGCCGAGCTCGCAGGCAAGGACATGGTGCTGCCGATGAACACGGGCGCCGAGGCGGTGGAGTCGGCCATCAAGGTCGCGCGCCGCTGGGCCTACCAGGTCAAGGGCGTCGAGGCGGATCGCGCCGAGATCATCGTCATGGAGGGCAACTTCCACGGCCGGACGACGACGATCGTGTCGTTCTCGGACGACCCGGACGCGACCACCGGCTACGGCCCGTTCACGCCCGGCTTCGTGCGCGTGCCCTTCGGTGACGCCGGCGCGCTCGAGGCGGCGATCGGACCGAACACGGCCGCGGTGCTGCTCGAGCCCATCCAGGGTGAGGCCGGCATCAACGTGCCGCCGCCCGGCTACCTGCGGGCGGTGCGCGAGATCACCGAGCGCGAGCGCGTGCTCATGATCGCCGACGAGATCCAGTCCGGCCTCGGCCGCACCGGCGCCACCTTCCAGTGCGACAACGAGGGCGTCGTGCCCGACGTCTACCTGCTGGGCAAGGCCCTCGGCGGCGGTGTCGTGCCCGTCTCCGCGGTGGTCGCGAACAGCGACGTGCTCGGGGTGCTCACGCCCGGCTCGCACGGCTCGACCTTCGGCGGCAACCCGCTGGCGGCGGCCGTCGGTCTCGAGGTGGTGCGGATGCTGCAGGAAGGTGCGATGCAGGCTCGCGCCCGCGAGCTGGGCGCTCGCCTGCAGGAGGGCCTCGGCGCGCTCATCGGGCACGGGGTCACGGCGGTGCGCGGTGCGGGCCTGTGGGCCGGCATCGACATCGATCCCTCCTACGGCACGGCGCGCGACGTCTGCCTGCGGCTGCTCGAGCGGGGGATCCTCGCGAAGGACACGCATGGTCAGACCGTGCGGCTCGCCCCGCCGATCGTGATCGACGAGGCCGATCTCGACATGCTCGTGCGCGAGTTCGAGGCTGCCCTCGCGCATTAGTCCTGGACGGGTCGCGCGGGCTCCGGTAACATATTTGCTGAACTCGTTGATTTGCCGCCGCCGCAGAGATTCCGCTCCCGAAGAGGGGCCCTTGTCGTGCGCCTGGGAGATCGATCCACACCGGACTCGCAAGGGGCGACCAATGAAGAAGATCACCAAGGGCACCATCGCCGCAGGCGCGGCCGTGGCACTCCTGCTCGGCGCGGGCGGCACGCTCGCATACTGGAACGACACGGTCGACGTCAGCGACACCGCGGTCATCACCGCCGGCAACCTGGCGCTCTCGCAGACCTCGGCACCGGCGTGGACCATCACGCACACGGACGGCACGGCGACCGCAGTGGCCGACATCAGCGCCGTGCGCATCGTGCCCGGTGACCAGCTCACCTTCAGCGCGGACTACGCGATCGCGGCGCAGGGCCAGAACCTCGTCTTCGAGGCCGGTGTCGCGCCCGGCGCGATCGAGGCCGCCTCCGCCGCCCCCGCCGACGTCGCGCTCGCGAGCCGCCTCACGGAGACCGCGGCCTTCACGATCAACGGTGTCGCAGGCTCGACCGCAGAGATCGAGCACCGCAGCAACACCGCGGGCACCTACGCCGTCACGATCGACGTCGACCTCGACTGGGCGTTCGGCGATGCCGCGTCGCCCGCGCTCGACAACCCCGCCAAGACCGGTGCGGTCGACCTCTCCGAGTTCGCCGTGACCGTCACGCAGGTCGACGGCACCCCGTGATCGCGGGCGGTGGCCGGCGCGCGAGCGTCGGCCACCGCACCGAGGCACCACGATGCACGCAGCCCTGCAGCACGCTCCTCGCCGCGCCGCCCACGCGCGGCCGCGGTCGAGCAGTCGGCTCCGCTCCGCCGCGCTCACCGGCCTCATCCTGACGGGCGCCACCGTGCTCGGCCTCGCCGGAGCGGGCGGCACCTACGCCCTGCTCTCCGCGCGCGCTGAGACGTCGAGCGCGACGATCCGTGCCGGCACGCTCGACCTGCGCATCGACGGCCAGGCCTCGGCTGCCCTCGGCAACCTGCCGGTGAGTCCGGCGACGCCGGTCGTGCGCGCCTTCACGGTCACGAGCGTCGGGGATGTCCCCTCGACGCTCCGAGGCAGCGTCACGGCGACGACGGCGCAGCAGATCACCAGCAGCGCGCAGGTTCGCATCACACCGGTCGCCTCGGCGGCAGCGTGCGCTCCCGGACTCGCAGGTGCGCTGGCACCGCTGGGCAACTACTCGGCACCGAACCTCGGGCGCATCGCCGCGGGCGCGCAGCGCACGTTCTGCCTCGAGGTGCGTCTCGCGGCGAACACCCCGGTGGCACAGAGCGGGCAGAGCATCGGATTCACCCTGGACATCACGGCGACGCAGGAGGCGAGCTGACATGCGGCGGACGCGGAAGGGCCTGATGGCGTTCGCCGTCGGCGCGCTCGCGTTCGCCATGCTCGCCGGCGGGGGCGCAGCCTCCGCGTACTGGACCGCAGGTGCGCAGGGCTCGGGCCAGGTCACGACGCAGGCCGTCCGCGTCTCGCAGACGAGCTTCCCCTCCCTCGGCGCGACCTTCATCAACACGCACACGAGCCTCACGACGACCGGTTCCTTCACGGTCACCAACTCCGGCGGGGTCGCGGGAGTCGCATCGACCACGATCACGTCGGCCGACGCGCGCGCGGCACAGCTGGCGCTGCGCATCTGGCCCGTGGCCTCCACGGCGGCCTGCACTGCCGCGACCGCCGTCCCCGTCACGGCGGGCACGGGCACCTGGGCCTCGACGACCGTGGCGGGCACCTCGCTCGCCGCCGGTGCTTCGCAGGTCCTCTGCGTGCGCACGACGCTGCCCGTCTCGCAGCGCAACGCGCTCGCCTCGACGACCGGCACCACCTCCGTCGCCGCGAACCTCAACGTCTCGCTCGTGGGCACCGGCACCGGCTGGACCGCGGCCTCCGCCCCGGCTCCCGCCGCGCACACCACGCAGGCGATCTACCCGCTCGACACCAGCCTGGCCCCGGTCATCGGTTCGCGGTGGCACACCCTCCGCACCGCCGCGAGCACCGGCGTCTGCCTCGATGTCAGCGGTGCCGGTGGTGTGGGCGCGGCCGTGATCGGCTGGACCTGCACCCAGGTCAACAGTGCGCCCCAGGCCAACCAGCTGTGGCAGGTCGTGCCGGTCAGCGAAGCGGATCGCACGCTCGTGACCCTCCGGCCGCGTCATCAACCCACGATGCGCCTCGCGGTCGACGCGACCGGCCGTCAGACCCTGGCGATCGCTGCTGCCGGCGCGGCGCAGCAGTGGTACGTGCAGCGCGCCTCGGCGTCGACGGTGCAGCTGGTCTCCGCGGTGGATGGTCGATGCCTCTCGCTCCCCACCGCGAGCAGTGCCACCGCGCGCACGACGGTCGATTGCACCGACGCCACGGCCGCCGTGCTCTCGCCCCAGCTGCAGCCGCTCGGCTTCACCTGGAACCCGGGACTCATCGGCCTCGGCTCGAACGCTGCGCTCACGGTCGGAGCGAACCGAGCGGACTTCATCCTCGAGCGCGAGGCGAGTGCCGGGGTCTGGCAGAGCGTCGCGTTCGTGCAGCCAGCGGCATACCCCACGATGATCACGATCGCGCCCGCCAACCTCTTCACCGGCAACACCACCCTGCGCCTCCGGTACGCCGACGGCACCGTGGCCTACGCGTTCGTGCTCAACCGCTCGACCACCAACGTGGTCTCCGCAGTGTCAGGCACCGGATGAGCGCTCGCGTTGTCCGTCGGCTCTGCTCGTTCGCCGTCGCCACGGTGCTCGGCACGGGGCTCGTGATGGCGAGTGCCGCACCGGCGGGCGCGGCGCCAGCTCCGGCGCAGACCGCTCCCTCCCCAGAGCTCCTGCTCGTCTCGCACGACGGCGAGCGCTTCACGCACGGCAGCGACCTCGCGCTGTTCGGCGACGCCGGTCGCGTCGTGCCCGGCGACGCGGTGACCGAGCGGGTCTGGCTCCGCAACGACACCGCCGAGCCCGGCGTGCTGCGCATCGACCTCGTCGACGTGAGCGCCGACGACCGCGACCTGGCCATCGCGACGGATCTCGTCTTCTCGAGCGCCGACGAGGGTGAGCTCGGCCGCCTCAGCATCGAGGATGCGCTCGGTGCCGAGCGCTGCGCGACCGTGCGAGGCGACATCCCGCTCGGGCCGGGCGAGGAGCTGCAGCTCGACGTCGCGATGCTCGTCGACCCCGCGCTCGGCTCGCAGTCGCGGGACGACGGCCGCGTTGGCGCGCTCGGCAGCGTCGCCTTCGGGCTGCAGGCGGCGCTCGCCGACGCGCGCGCCGGCCACGACCTCGGCAGCTGCCCGCAGAGCGGCGGCGCCCCCGGCGCGGGCGGCGACGACCCCGGCGCGGGTGCCGGCAGCGAGGGCGGCTCCGGCGGCGAGCTGCCGCAGACGGGCAGTGGGATGCCGCTCGGCTTCGCGCTCATCGGCGCCGTGTTCGTGGGCGGCGGGCTGCTCGGCGTCCTGCTGGCGCGGCGCCGCGCCGAGTCGGCGGCCCGCGCGAGCGAGCAGTGACCGAGGCTGCAGCGCCGGGCGCCGCTCGCGGCCGGCACCGTCGGCGAGGCGGCTCGAACGCCATCGTGAGCACCATCCGCGCGCTCGCCACCGGCATCATGGCCGGCGTGCTCGCGGTCGTCGTGCTGATCGGCATCGCGGCGATCGTCGTGCCCGCCGTCACCGGCTCGACCGCGCTGACGGTGCTGACGTCGTCGATGGAGCCGGGCCTCCCGCCCGGCACGCTCGTGGTGGTGCGCCCTACCCCGATCGACGAGATCGCGCCGGGCAGCATCATGACCTACCAGCTGCGCAGCGGCGAGCCGACGGTCGTCACGCACCGCGTGCTCGAGCAGCACCGCACGGCCGACGGCGGCTACCGCTTCGTCACGAAGGGCGACGCCAACCCCGCCCCCGACCCGGGCTTCGTGCGCGAGGTGCAGGTGCGCGGCACCGTCTGGTACTCGATCCCGCTCGTGGGCTGGGTCACCCAGGTGGTCACCGGCGAGGTGCGGGCCGTCGTCATCCCGATCGCGGTCCTCGCGCTCAGCATCTACGCGGTGTCGATGATCGTGGCGGGCGTACGTGAGCGGTCGCGCGAGCGGCGGCGGTCAGCCGCCGAGCGAGACCTCGTGCAAGAGTCATCCCCGTGAGCACCGCCGCCGACCGCTTCCGCGAGGGTCGGCACCGCGCCGATCCGCGCCGCCTCGGCTCGTCGATCGCCGTCGTCGGCGGGCTCGTCTTCGCCTTCGCGAACGGCGACGGGGCGATCGACCAGCCCTGGCTGCTCGGCCTCCGCATCCTCGCCGCCGCGCTCGCGGCGCTCTGCGTGTGGCGGCTCTTCGTCGCACCGCGGCCGCTCGGCGCTCCCGCGACGCCGCATCGCTTCGCCTGGCTCCTCTACCTCTGCTCGGTGGCAGCGATGCTGGCCGCGATCGCCGGCGGTCGGGCGCTGCTCGCGGCGATCGGCGCCGAGCACGCGGCACCGGCCTGGATCGCGGTCTGCGTCGGCGCCCACTTCGTGCCCTTCGCGATCGCCTTCCGCGAGCGGATGCTGACGCGCCTCGGCGTGTCGGTGGCCGTCGTCGGCGCGGTCGGCGTGGCACTCGCCATCGCGCTCGGCGCACCCTGGGGCGACCTCGGCGCGATCCTCGCCGGCATCGTGCAGCTCACCGTCATCGCCGCCTGGTCGCTGCGCGGGCGTGGCGGTGCGCCCTCCGACTGACTGCTCCCGCGTGTCGGGCACCGGGACTGGACACCACACCGATTGCGCGTATGGTCGTGGGGTGGCTGAAAGCATCCTCCTCGGGCACGCGCCCAGGCCGACCTCCGGCGCCCAGCTCGAGAAGCGCATCCGCACCCTGGTGATCGCGGCTGAGCCGGCGGGCATCGCCTGCACCTCGCTCATCGAGGCAGAGCTCGACGGCGCCGACATCGCGCACCTGCACCTCGACCTCACCGACTTCGAGCTGGCTGGCGAGCACGACCGCGACCGAGCGAGGCTCGAGCCGCAGGGCGCGCCCGTCTCGATCGAGGACGCCGTGCTGCGCGAGCTTCGCGTCAAGGCCGACCCGATGGTGATCTCCGGCGCGCGCGTGCGGCTCGACGCGCAGCTCACCGACGTGCCCTTCCGCTGGCTCGAGACCGACAACGGCGAGCTCGCCGTCGAGCTCTCGCCGCCCGACGCGCAGCACCCGCTGCACGGCTGGGCGATCGTCGCGGTGCCGAAGGAGCAGCTCGGCAAGGCCGTGCTCGGGCTCGCCGAGTCGGCGCTGCTCGACCGCGGCATCACGGTGTCGCGCTTCGACGTCGATGTGGCGCAGGCAGGACCGCGGGCCGTCAGCCTGACCTTCGACGCCAAGGTGCGCAAGGGTCTGCTCGGCGCCCACGTGACGGGCTCGGCGAACGCCGAGATCGACGAGCAGATGGGTGTGACGCTCTCGGGCATCAAGGTCGACAGCGGCAACCCGCTCATCGCCGCGATGCTCGGCGCGGTGCGCGGCAAGATCGCGCAGTACGACGGCCGCCGCATCGACCTCGCCGCCGAGCTGCCCCCGGGCATCCGGGTCGCCGACGTGCAGGTGCAGGTCACCGAGGACGTGACGATCGAGGCGCGGCTGGCCTAGCCGCCGCCTCTGGCCTAGGCCCCGACGAGCACCGGCTCGACCAGCCCCGGCGGCATGACCCCGGGCATCCGCACGCCCGCAGCCGACAGCCGCCTGGCCGACTCGTCAGCATCGATCCAGTCGAGCGGCGGGGTGTCGCCGAGCGGCACCACCGAGTGCAGCACGGTCGAGGGGTAGACGTGCACGAGGTTGAACGCGCGAGCGCCGTCGCGGCCGCGCGTGCCGCCGACCGGCACGTTGAGATCCTGCGTGTAGCAGGTGGCGGAGGCCACCGAGACGGGGATGCCGGCGAAGGTCGCCGTCGACGAGTAGTGCAGGTGGCCCGCGAGGATCGAGCGCACGTCGGTGCCCGCGAGCACCTCGGCGAGCGGAGCCTGCTCGCGCAGCTCCACGCTCACCGCGAGGTCGAGCACGCTCGGCACCGGCGGGTGGTGCATCGCGAGGATCGTGCCGTGCGGAGCGGGCGTCGCGAGCACGGCGAGCAGCCAGTCGCGCTGCTCGACGCTCACGTGGCCGTGGTGCCTGCCCGGCACGGTGGAGTCGAGCGTGATGATGCGCAGGCCGTCGAGCTCGGTGACGGCGTCGATCGGCTCGTCGGAGGCGGGCTCGTCGAGCAGGTGCGCGCGGAACGCGCGGCGCTCGTCGTGGTTGCCCATCACCCAGATGACGCGGGAGCCGAGCTCGGCGGCGACCGGGTCGACGATCTCGCGCAGCCGGCGATAGGCGTCGGGCTCGCCCCGGTCGGCGAGATCGCCCGTGAAGACGATCGCGTCGGGGCGGGCGCCGGATGCCTCGAACTCGGTGAAGAGGCGGCGCAGGTGCGCCTCGCTCGGCACGCGGTCGTAGAGGCTGCCGCCGCCTGCCAGCAGGTGGGTGTCGGAGATGTGCAGGAGGAAGTGATCCGGCCGGGGATGCTCGGCCTCGAACGTGGTCACGGTGATGGTCTCCCGATCTCTCGGTCATGCACAGCGATGGGCACTGGTCGAACCGTAGTCCAGCACGCGCGCGCGAACGCGCCGTGAACCCGGCGTGTACGCAGGTCGAACGGCGCAGCCGGGCGGGCCAGTAGCATGAGGCTGAGGCAGACACCCAGCGGGCAGGAGCAGATCCAGACGTGAGCGACCTTCGGGAGCACGGCATCGACAGCCGACGGAGCGCCTTCGCGCCATCGCGGCTGGAGCCTCCGGCGCAGCTGGTCTCGAACGCCCACGAGCCCGTGCTCGTCTCGACGGGAGGCGGCTTCAGCCGCTTCGACCGCCCCGACATCGTCGTGCGCAAGGGGCGCTATGCCCTCGCGAACGGCCACATGACGCCGCACGAGTCGATGGTGGAGGATCTGCTCGCGGTCGGCGCCGCCCTCGACGCGGCCGGCATCCCGTGTTTGCTGGTGCGCGACGATCGCGGCAGGCCGATCATCGCCGTCGACCGCGCGCGCCGCGCCGAGCTCGCGGCCGCGCTCGCGACGGCCTTCGCCGACGAGCCCTTCTACGCCGAGGCGATCGCGCCCCAGAAGGCGGCGAGCCGCGGACCGGTGCTGCTCGCCGACGGTCAGCTCGCAGGCCACAAGAAGGCCTCGGCCATGCGCGTCTACCGTCCCCGCGTCGAGCCGGCCGGCCGGCTGCGCTACGGCCCCGAGACCGCGCTGCAGCTCGAGCTGTGGCGCTTCGGCGAGGAGACCCTCGTCGCGCCGCTGCCGAACGCGGTGATGCGCGCCGCCATGCCGCGCCACGAGGCCGTCGGCGACACGGTCGTGCGCTTCGGCCGCGAGTGGCAGACGATCCAGCACATGTGGGAGCCGCTCGCGAGCGACGTCACCTTCGACGTCGACATCGTCTTCTCGTGGGTCGACGGCTCGAGCAGCGAGTTCCAGCGGCAGTGGGCAGAGCGGATGCGCGACCACGTCGTCGGCGAGGGCGACGACTCGGAGGCGCGCTTCCGGCAGATCGACGAGCTGAAGTACGCGCTGCGCTCGATCCACATGTACGCGCCGTGGATCCGCCACATCTTCATCGCGACCGACTCCCCGGCGCCCGCGTGGCTCGCGGACCACCCGAAGGTGACGATCGTGCCGGCGGAGGACATGTTCGCCGACACCTCGGTGCTGCCGACCCACAACTCGCACGCGGTCGAGGCGCAGCTGCACCACATCGAGGGTCTGAGCGAGCACTTCCTCTACTCCAACGACGACATGTTCTTCGCGCGGCCGCTCGAGCCCGACCTCTTCTTCTCGCCCGGCGGGGTGACGAAGTTCGTCGAGGCGACGACGCGCATCGGGCTCGGGGACACGGATCCGGCGCGCTCGGGGCACGACAACGCCGCGCGCTTCAACCGCAGCCTGCTGCGCGAGCGCTTCGGCACCGTGACGACGCGGCACCTCGAGCACTGCGCCGCGCCGCTGCGGCGCAGCGTGCTGCGCGAGCTCGAGGCGACCTTCCCGGAGGACTTCCGCCGCACGGCGGCCTCGCGCTTCCGCTCGGCGACCGACATCTCGGTCACGAACTCGCTCTACCACTACTACGCCCTCATGACGGGGCGCGCGGTGCAGCAGACGGTCGCGAGGGTGCAGTACGTCGAGACGACGCTGCACAAGGCGCTGCCTGCGATGGAGCGGCTGCTGCGCAAGCGCGACCAGGACATGTTCTGCCTCAACGACGGCAGCCGGCCAGAGATCACGGCCGAGGAGCGCAACCGCGCCGTCACCGAGTTCCTCGAGGCCTACTTCCCGATCCCGGCGCCCTGGGAGCGCGTGCACCAGCCCGGTGCGAGCGCGAGCTCCCGCCCGGCCGCCTGAGCATCGTCAGCGGGCGAGCAGCTCGTCGACCTCTGCGGCGCTCGCGATGCTCGCGGAGGCGCCGCGGCGCGTGACGGTGACCGCGCCTGCAGCGGTCGCGCGCTGGACGGCCGCCACCAGGCTGAGGCCGGCGGCGATGGATGCGGCGAGGTGGCCCGCGTAGGCGTCTCCCGCGGCCGTGGTGTCGACCGCGTCGACGCGGAGCGGGGGGTGCTCGCTCGCGCCCTCGGCGGTGACGAGCACGCTGCCGGCGCCGGCCATGGTGACGATGGCGGCCCGCGCGCCGCGCTCGAGGAACCAGCGGCCCGCGCGCGCCGCCGACTCGGCCGAGTCGACCGCGATCCCCGTCAGCAGCGCCGCCTCGGTCTCGTTGGGCTTGATGATGTCGACGAGGGGCCAGATCTCGTCGGGCAGCTCGCGCGCGGGCGCCGGGTCGAGGATCACGGTGATGCCCGCCGCGTGCGCCCGGCGGACGGCGCCGAGCGTGGTCTCGAGCGGCGTCTCGAGCTGCGTGAGCAGCACCGCGACGCGGTCGCCGAGCGCGCTGAAGGCGGCATCGAGCTGGCCGTCGTCGAGCGCCGCGTTCGCGCCGGAGACGATCACGATGTCGTTCTCGCCGCCGGCGACGCGGATGTGCGCGATGCCGGTGTGGGCGTCCGCCAGCCTGCGCACGTGGGTCAGGCCCACGCCGTGCTCGCCGAGCCCCGTCGTGACGAGGGTGCCGAACGCGTCGTCGCCGACGCATCCGACCATGTGCGCCGCGGCACCGGCCCTCGCCACGGCGACGGCCTGGTTCGCGCCCTTGCCGCCGAGGCCGAGCTCGAAGGCCTCGCCCGCGAAGGTCTCGCCGGGCTCGGGGAGGCGGCTGGAGTAGGCGGTGACGTCGGCGTTGATCGAGCCGACGATCAGCACGCCATCGCGGTCTGCGGGCATGGCTCGAGCCTACCGACCGTGCCGCACCGGGCCCGGCAGGGGTGCCTCAGACCGCGGTGTAGCCGCCGTCGACGACCATGTAGCTGCCCGTGACGAAGGATGCGTCGTCCGAGAGCAGGAACGCGACGACCGCCGCGATCTCGTCGGGCGTGCCGAGGCGGCCGAGCGCCTGCTTCGCAGCCATCGCGTCGCGCGCCTCCTGGTCGAGGTTCTGCTCGAGCAGCGGCGTGAGGATGTAGCCCGGTCCGATCGCGTTGATGCGCAGGCCCTCGGGGCCGTACTCCACCGCGGCGTTCTTCGTCAGGCCGACGACGCCGTGCTTGGTGGCCGTGTAGGCGCTGCTGCGCGGTGCCGCGACCATGCCGTGGATGGAGGCGATGTTCACGATCGCCGACTCCCGCGGAGCGTCGAGCATGGCGCTGATCTGCTCGCGCATGCCGTACATGACGCCGCTGAGGTTGACCGCGACGACCGCGTCCCACTCCTCGACCGGCACGTCGGCGGTGCGGTGCGGTGCGCCGCCGATGCCAGCGTTGTTCACGGCGTAGTGGAGCGCGCCGTAGGTGTCGCGCGCGAACGCGACCACCTTCTGCGCGTCGGCGGGCTTCGACGAATCGGCCTCGATCGGGGCGGCGCTGCCGCCCGTCGCTGCGATCTCGTCCACCACGCGCTGCGCGGCCTCGAGCTTGATGTCGGTCACGACCACCTTGGCGCCCTCGGAGGCGAGTCGCTTGGCGATCGCCTCACCGATGCCCGAGCCTCCACCCGTCACCAGGGCGACCTTGCTGTCGAAACGTGCCATCTCTCCCACTCCTCTGCGTCCGTCGTGCGTCTCCTAGAGGCAACGCGCGCGACCGCGCGGCATTCCAGCTCAGTCGGCGCGCGGCACCAGCCGGTCGAGCTGCGTCACGTGCTGCGGGCCGAGCTCCTCGAGCGATGAGACGCCGAGCAGGCGCATGGTGCGCTGCACCTCGCCGGTCAGGATGGCGAGCGCGCGGTTGACGCCCGCGCGACCGCCGGCCATCAGGCCGTAGAGGTAGGCGCGCCCGACCATCGTGGTGCGCGCGCCGAGCGCGACCGCCGCGACGATGTCGGTGCCCGACATGATCCCCGTGTCGAGGTGGATCTCGAGGTCGTCGCCGACCTCGCGCGCCACCTCCGGCAGCAGTCGGAACGGCACGGGTGCGCGGTCGAGCTGCCGGCCGCCGTGGTTCGAGAGCGTGATGGCGTCGACGCCCAGGTCGGCGAGCGTGCGGGCGTCGGCGACCGACTGCACGCCCTTGACGACGAGCTTGCCCGGCCAGGCCGCGCGCACCTCCGCGAGCGCCTCGTAGTCGACCGAGGGGTCGAACATGGCGTCGAGCAGCTCGCCGACCGTGCCGTCCCACTTCGAGATCGCGGCGAAGGTGACGGGCTCCGTGGTGAGGAAGTTCCACCACCACTCGACCTTGGGGGCCGCGTCGACGAGCGTCGAGAGGGTCAGCTGCGGCGGGAACTGCATGCCGTTGCGCGCATCCCGGTGGCGGGCACCCGCGACGGGCGTGTCCACCGTGATCATGAGCGTGTCGTACCCGGCCTGCGCGGCCCGCTCGACGAGCTCGAGCGAGCGGTCGCGCTCCTTCATCATGTAGAGCTGCATCCACAGCCGCCCCTCGGGCGAGACCTCTCGCACCCGCTCGATCGACGTGGTGCCGAGCGTCGAGAGGGTGAAGGGGATGCCGTAGGCGGCGGCCGCGCGGGCACCGGCGGGCTCGCCCTCCGCGTGCATCAGGCGGGTGAAGCCGGTCGGTGCGATCGCGAGCGGGAACGCGCTCGGCGCGCCGAGCACATCCCACGACGTGGAGACATCCGTCACGTCCTTGAGCACCGCGGGGTGCAGCTCGACGTCCTCGAAGGCCTGCCGGGCGCGGGCGATGCCGATCTCGCCCTCGGCGGCGCCGTCCGTGTAGTCGAACGGGCCCTTGGGCGTGCGCGCCTTGGCGATCGCCCGCAGATCCCAGATCGTCTGCGCGAGCCCGAGCCGAGCGGCAGCGGGGTTGCCGGGTGCGCGGAAGTTCAGGGTCGCTCGCAGGTCGGCGAGGGTGGGGATGCGTCGTTCCACGGTGTCGTGCTCCTCAGTGCTCAGGCAGTCAGCGGATCTCGGGCGATCAGATCGTGGCAGGGACGAGTCGCTGCTGCTGCTCGCCGAGGCCCTCGATGCCGATCTCCATCACATCACCCGCGACGAGGTAGGGGAAGCGTCCCGACAGCGCCACGCCCTGCGGCGTGCCGGTGTTGATGAGATCGCCCGGCTCCAGCACCAAGTAGTGCGAGAGGTGATGCACGATCTCCGCGACGGGGAAGATCATGTCGGCCGTGCTGGAATCCTGGCGGGCCTCGCCGTTGACCCGCGACCACAGCCGCAGCGACTGCACGTCGACCTCGTCGGGGGTGACGAGCTCCGGGCCCAGCGGGTTGAAGGTCTCGGCGCACTTGCCCTTCGACCACTGGCCGCCAGAGTGCTTGGTCTGGTAGTCGCGCTCCGAGACGTCGTTCGAGACGACGAAGCCGGCGATCGCCGCGAGCGCCTCCTCCTCGGAGCCGAGGTAGCGGGCGCGCGAGCCGATCACGACGCCGAGCTCGACCTCCCAGTCGACGGTCTCGGCGCCCGGGGGGATCGCCACGTCGTCCTGCGGGCCGACCACGGTGTTCGGGTGCTTGAAGAAGAGGATCGGCACCGAGGGCGGGGCGTCGCCAGACTCGGCGGCGTGCGCCGCGTAGTTCTGGCCGATGCACAGCACCGCCGTGGGGCGCGCGATGGGCGCGCCCACGCGCATCCGCTCCGCTCCCTCGAGCGCCGGCAGCTCGCCGGCCTCGAGCGCGGCGCGCGCCCGATCGGCGCCGCCGCTCTCGAGGAAGGCGCCGTCGATGTCTGCCGTGATGCCGCGCAGGTCGAGGCGGCGGTCGCCGTCCACGAGCACGGGGATCTCTGCGCCGGGCTCGCCGAGTCGCTGGAATCGCATGGGGTCTCCTCTGGTCGGATGTCCGGGCTGGTCAGTGCGTGAAGGGCCGGTCGCGCGGCACGTCGGGGTTGAGCTCGACGCCGAAGCCGGGCGTCTCGGGCACGACGAGGCGGCCGTTCACCGGGACCGGCTCGTTCAGCAGCAGCGGCGAGAACATCGGCACGACCTCCTCGGCCGTCTCGTGCATCATCAGGAACTCGGCGAACGGGCTGTTCGTGCGGGTCACGACGAAGTGGTACGAGTACACCGACGAGCCGTGGGGGACGACCATGGTGC
The DNA here is from genome assembly GCF_900117395.1 of Agrococcus sp. Marseille-P2731. GTDB lineage: Bacteria > Actinomycetota > Actinomycetes > Actinomycetales > Microbacteriaceae > Agrococcus. Next base: position 1,026,602 of record NZ_FPEG01000003.1, read on the forward strand.
CGTGGCTGTCGGCGAGCGCCGAGATCTTGATGAGCTCGGTGATGCCGCCGCACCAGCCCACGTCGGGCTGGATGATGTCGACGCCGGTCTCGAGCAGCTGGCGGAAGCCCCAGCGGGTCGCCTCGTGCTCGCCGGTCGTGATGAGCATGCCGGCCGGCGCCTGCTGCTTCAGCTGCTGGTAGCCCCAGTAGTCGTCCGGGATCAGCGCCTCCTCGAGCCACTTGAGCCCATGCTCGCTCGCTGCGTGCGCGAGGCGCGTCGCGTACTCGACGTCGAGCGACATCCAGCAGTCCCACATGAGCCAGAAGTCGTCGCCGACCCTCTCGCGCATGTCGGCGAGCTCCGCGATGTTCTTCCTGAAGCCCTCCTCGCCCTCCGAGGGGCTGAAGTGCAGCGGCATCTTGCCGCCGATGAAGCCGAGCTCCTTGGCGCGGTCGGGCCTGGCGCCCGTGGCGTAGAACTGCAGCTCGTCCCGCACGGGCCCGCCGAGGAGCGCGTACACGGGCTCGTCGCGCAGGCGCCCCAGCAGGTCGTAGAGCGCCAGGTCGACGCCGCTGATCGTGTTCAGCACCACGCCGCGGCGGCCGTAGTAGAGGGTCGAGCGGTACATCTGATCCCAGATGCGCTCGATGTCGGTGACGGCTCGCCCCTCGAGGAAGCGCGCGAGGTGCTTCTCGACGATCCAGGCGCCGATCTCGCCGGCGGTGGTGACGGCGAAGCCGACCGTGCCGTCGTCGGCCTCGATCTCGACCACGAGGGTGCCGAGCACGTTGATGCCGAACGACTGCCGCGACTGCCGGAACTCGGGGTAGGCCGACATCGGCGTCGCGATGTGGTCGTCGATCCAGTGGTAGCCGTCCTGGTCGTGGTAGTCGGCGCCCTTGCCGCGCACGGTGTAGGCGCGGACCTCCTTGATGGTGCGCTGCGTCATCGCTGCTCCTCCTCGTCGGTGTGGCTGTTGTCGGTCTCGGTCATGCGGACGAGCACCTTCCCGGGGATGTCGCCGTGCGCCGCGAGCTCTGCGAACGCGTCGTGGCCGGCCTCGAGCGGCACGGTCTTCGTGATCAGCTCGGCCGCCTGGGGCGGCGCCTGCCCGATCCACTCGGCCGCGTCGCGGAAGTCCTGCGCCGAGTAGGTGAAGCTGCCGACGATCGAGCGCTCCTCGGTGGAGACGAGGAACGCGTCGAGGGCCAGCTTCGGCGCGCCCATGCCCACGAGGCAGACGGTGCCGCCGATGCGGGTGGCCTGCAGGCTGGCGCGCAGGGTCGGCTCGATGCCGACCGCGTCGATCGCGACGTCGGCGGCGCCGCCGAGCGCCTCGCGGATCCGGTCGACCACGTCGTCGCCGGCCGCGTCGAGCGCGGTCGCGCCGAGCCGCTCGACGAGCCCGCGGCGCGAGGCGCTCAGCTCGGTCACGACGATGCGCTCGATGCCCGCCATCTGCAGCGCGAGCACGACGGACTGGCCGATCGGACCGCCGCCGGCGACGACGACGCGGTCGCCCGGCTGCGCGCCGGAGCGACGCACGGCGTGCACCGACACCGCGAGCGGCTCCACGAGCGCGCCGAGCTCGACCGGCATGGATGCCGGCAGCGGCACCACGTTCACCGCCGGCACGACGATGCGCTGCGCGAACGACGCGACCACCTCGCGCTTGACGCCGATGACGTGCTTGCCGGGGGCCATCTGCTCGCGGCCCTGGAACGCATCCGCCTCTGCCGCCGGCACGACGACCGGGTTGAAGGTCGCGATGTCCCCGACGGTGAGGCCCTCGACGCCGTCGCCGAGCGCGTCGATGCGGGCGACGCTCTCGTGGCCCATCACCTGACCCGGGAAGCGTCGGCCGTTCTCCCCGGTGAAGCCGTGGATGTCGGAGCCGCAGATGCCGGTCGCGATGATCTCGAGCCGCACCTCGCCGGCCGCGGGCTCAGGGTCGGGCAGCTCGACGACCGCGAGGCGGCCGATCTCCTCGAGTCGCAGTGCCTTCATCGCTGGGGCTCCGAGACGGTCGGGTTCGACTCGGTGCGCTCGCCGACCTCGCGGACGCCGCGCGAGACGAGGTGGCTGCACGCGATCAGGATCGCGCCGGTCGCGGCGATCGCAGCGAGGGCGATCGAGCCGCCCGAGTCGCCGAAGGCCTCGTCGGAGGCGTTCTTCACGATCGGGGCGAGGAAGCCGCCGAGGTTGCCGATCGAGTTGATCAGCGCGATGCCGGATGCGGCCGCGCCGCCCACGAGGAACGAGGTCGGGAGCGTCCAGAACACCGGCTGCACCGCGATGAAGCCGGCCGCGCCGAGGGCGAGGGCCAGCAGCACGAGCACGGGCTGCTCGAAGACCACCGAGAGCAGGATGCCGACGGCAGAGAGGCCGAGCGTGCAGGCGGCGACGATGCGGCGCTTGCCGGTGCGGTCGGCGATGCGGGTGGCGACGAGCACGCCCACGATCGCGAGGCTCCAGACCGCGCCGGTGAGCACGCCCACCATCAGCCCGACGTCCTCGCCGACCACCGCCGCGACTTGCGTGGGCAGGTAGAAGGTGACGCCGTAGACGGCCATCTGGATCGTCAGGAAAGCGACGCTGAAGTAGAGCACCGCGGGGTTCGCGAGGGCGCGCAGCGCGCCGCGCGGGGAGTGGTCGGCCTTCGAGGCGTCTTCGCGGTCCAGCGCGGCGATCAGCAGGTCCTTCTGCTGCTGCGTGAGCCACTTGGCGTCGCGCGGGCCGTTGTCGAGGTAGCCGATGATGACGAGGCCGACGATCACGGTGAGGGCGCCGGTGACCAGGAACATGATCTGCCAGCCGGCGAGGCCGCCGAGCCCGTCGAGGTCGAGGAGCAGGCCAGAGAGCGGGCCGCCGAAGATGAACGCGAGCGGGGCGCCGAAGTAGAACAGGCCGTTGACGCGCGCGCGGTGCTCGACGGGGATCCACTTCGTCAGGTACCAGATGACGCCGGGGAAGAAGCCGGCCTCGGTGATGCCGAGCAGCACGCGGAGCACGTAGAACATCGGCTCGTTGAGGGCGAACATCATGAGCCCCGAGACGATGCCCCAGCTGATCATGATGCGAGCGAGCCAGAACTTGGCGCCCACCTTCTGCATGATCATGTTGCTCGGCACCTCGAAGACGGCGTAGCCGAGGAAGAACAGGCCGGCGCCGAGCGCGTAGGCGGCGTCGGAGATGCCCGTGTCCGCCTGGAAGGTGGCCTTCGCGAAGCCGAGGTTCGACCGGTCGAGGAACGCCAGGATGTACATGAGCAGCAGGATGGGGATGAGCCGCGCGGTGACCTTGCGGATCACGGGGGCGAGGGCTGCGGATTGCGCTGATCGCGTGTCGGTCACGGGAATCTCCATTGATCACCAGAGTCGTTCACATATGTGAATCGAGGTTCACGTCTGTGAAGCCGCCAGATGATGCCACGCGGTTCGCGGGTGCGCAAGTGCCCTCGTGCGGTCCGATGGATCAGGGCGAGAGCGCGCCGCGCAGCCCCATGCCGCCGCGGATGGCCTGCGCCGCATCGCGCAGCGGACCGTAGAGCGCGTGCTGCCAGCCCTCGCCCGTGCGGCTCTTCGGCATGGTGATGCTCATGGCTGCGGCGATGCCGGTCTCCGCCACGGTCGTGAGGGGCACGGCGACGCAGCGGCACCCGGCCACGAACTCCTCGTCGTCGGTCGCGAAGCCCAGCTGCCGCGCGCGGGAGACGACGCGCATGATCTCCGGCACATCCGTCACCGTGCGCGGCGTGAGCTGTGGCAGCACGACGGATTCGAGCCGAGCCTGCGCCTCCGCCTCGTCGAGCACGCTCAGCAGCGCCTTGCCGATGCCCGTCGCGTGCGCGTGCAGCCGCATGCCGACCGTCGAGGCCATCCGCATGGGGTTCGGGGAGAGGCTGATGCCGATGTAGACGTTCTCGATGCCGTCGAGCCGGGCGAGCTGCACGGTCTCGCCGGTCGTCTGCACCAGGCGATCCATGTGGGGCTTCGCGGTCTCGAGCAGCAGCCGGTGGCCGTCGTACTGCTGGCCCAGCTGCCAGATGTGCAGGCCCAGCCGGTAGCGCCGATCCGAGAGCTCGAGCCAGCCGGCGTCGACGAGCGTCGCCAGCAGCCCGTGCGCGCTCGACCGCGGCAGCTCGAGCGCTTCGCCGATCTCGACGAAGGTCGCCGCGCCCCGCGCCGCGACGAGGTCGAGCACCGCGAGCGCGCGCTCGGCCGACTTCACGGGGCCGCGTGCCTGGTTCATGCGCTCTCCTGGGTCGTGATCGCGCATCCATCATCTCGCGCCGCTCGCTCGGTCGCTCAGGAGCCCGGGCGAGCGCGCGGGCGGTACTCGACCAGCTCGTGCGTCGAGCGCACGAGCTCGCGCAGATCCTCGAGCGTCTCTGGCGCGGCGCCGAGCGTGCGCGCCTGCACCAGCACGTTGCCGATCGCGCTCGCCTCCACCGGGCCCGCGATGACCGGCAGCCCGGATCGGTCGGCCGTCAGCTGGCAGAGCAGGGCGTTGCGCGAGCCGCCGCCGACGACGTGCACGCGCTCGATGCGCTGCCCGCTGATGCGCTCGGCGTCCCGCAGCGTCACGGCATAGCCCTCCGCCAGCGACTCGAGGATGCACCGCACGACCTCCGCGTGACCGCGCGGTGGTCGCTGGCCCCGCTCCTCGAACCACGCGGCGATGCGCGAGGGCATGTCGCCCGGCGGGTAGAACGCGTCGTCGGTCGGGTCGAAGACCGGCACCTGCCAGTCGACGCGAGCCGCGGCGTCGAGCAGCGTCGGCAGTCTGAGGCGCTCGCCCGCGCCCTCCCACGCGCGCATGGTCTCGGACAGGATCCAGAGCCCCATCACGTTCTTCAGGAACCGCGTGCGGCCGTCCACGCCGCCCTCGTTCGTGAACTTCGCCTCGAGCGCCTCCTCGGTCGCGATCGGCGCGCTCGTCTCGATGCCGACGAGCGACCAGGTGCCGCTCGAGATGTAGGCGCCGCCTGCGCCCATCGGCACGCCGACGACGGCGGATGCGGTGTCGTGCGAGCCGACGGCGAGCACGTCGGGTGCGCCCTGGATGCCGAAGTGCGCGCGCGCGACCTCATCGATGGGGCCGATGCGCGTGCCGGGCTCGACGACCGGCGGCATCAGCGAGACCGGGATGCCGAAGCGCGCCATGAGCTCCGCATCCCACTCGCCGTCGAGGCGCATGAGCCCGGTGGTCGACGCGTTCGTGGCCTCCATCACCATCTCGCCCGTCATCCAGTAGCCGAACAGGTCGGGCAGCATCAGCAGCCGGTCCGCCGCCTCGAGCAGCCCGCGCTCGCCGTCGACGGCGAGCTGGTTGATGGTCGTGAACGGCATGCGCTGCAGCCCGCAGCGGCGGTAGAGGTCGGGCTGCGCGATCACCCGGTCGACGAGCTCGAGCCCGCGGGCGGTGCGGTCGTCGCGGTAGGAGTGGGGGATGCCGAGCAGGCGCCCGCGCCGCAGCAGGCCGTAGTCGACCGCCCAGGAGTCGACCGCGACCGACGCGAGCGGCCCGAGCCGCGAGGCCGCCGCGACGCCCTGCATCGCCTGGTCGTAGAGCGCGAGCACCGACCAGTGCAGGCCGTCGCCGACCCGCACCGGGCGGTTCTCGAAGCGCGCGATCTCCGTCAGCCGCAGCGAGGTGCGGCTGACCTCGGCGCGCACGACGCGACCGCTCGTCGCGCCGAGGTCGATCGCGGCGACGCTCGTCGTCATCGCAGGAATGCCGCCGCGACGCCGGAGTCGACCGGCACGTGGAGCCCCGTCGTGTGCGTGAGCTCTGGCCCCGTGAGCGCCACGACCGCGTTGGCGACGTGATCGGGCAGCACCTCGCGGCCGAGCAGGGTGCGGCCGGCGTAGTACTTGCCGAGCTCCTCCTCCTTCACGCCGTAGACCTTCGCGCGCGATGCGCCCCAGCCGCCGGCGAAGATGCCGGAGCCGCGTACGACGCCGTCGGGGTTGATGCCGTTGACGCGCACGCCGTGCTGGCCGAGCTCCGCGGCCAGCAGCCGCACCTGGTGCGCCTGGTCGGCCTTCGCCGCCGAGTAGGCGATGTTGTTCGGGCCGGCGAAGACGGAGTTCTTCGAGGAGATGTAGATGATGTCTCCGCCCATGCCCTGGGCGATGAGCGCACTGGCCGCTGCGCGCGAGACGAGGAACGAGCCCTTCGCCATCACGTCGTGCTGCAGGTCCCAGTCGGCCTCCGTCGTCTCGAGCAGCGAGCGCGAGAGCGACAGGCCGGCGTTGTTCACGACCAGGTCGATGCCGCCGAAGGCGAGCAGGGTCGCGTCGACCGCGGCCTGCACCTCGGGCTCCTTCGTGACGTCGCACTGCACGCCGATCGCGACGTCGCTCGAGCCGAGCTCGGCCGCCGCCTCCTGCGCCTTCTCGAGCGACAGGTCGGCGATGACGACGCAGGCACCCTCGGCGGCGAGCCGCGTGGCGATCGCCTTGCCGATCCCAGAGGCGGCGCCGGTGACGAGCGCGACCCGGCCCGCGTGCGAGCGCGGCTTCGGCTGCCGCTGCAGCTTTGCCTCCTCGAGCGCCCAGTACTCGATCCTGAACTTCTCGGCGTCCGAGATCGGCGCGTAGGTCGAGACCGACTCGGCGCCGCGCATGACGTTGATCGCGTTGATGTAGAACTCGCCGGCGACGCGCGCGGTCTGCTTGTCCTTGCCGAAGGAGAACATGCCGACGCCGGGGATCAGCACGATCGCGGGGTCCGCGCCGCGCATCGCGGGGGAGTCCTCGGTCGCGTGCGCCGCGTAGTAGGCGGCATAGTCCTCGCGGTAGCGCTCGTGCAGCTCCTGCAGGCGCGCGACGGCCTCCTCCACGGGCGCATCCGCCGGCAGGTCGAGCACGAGCGGCTTGACCTTGGTGCGCAGGAAGTGATCGGGGCAGGATGTGCCGAGCTCGGCGAGCCGGCGGTGGCCGTCGCGCTCGAGGAAGTCGGTCACGACCGCATCGTCGGTGAAGTGCCCCACCATGGGCCGGTCGGCCGAGGCGATGGCGCGCACCTGCGCCGCGAGCGCAGCAGCCCTCGCACGGCGCTCGACGGGCGGCAGCGCGCCGAAGCCGGGCACCGCGGCGCCGAAGGGCTCCTGCCTGCCGTGCTCCGAAAGGTAGGCCGCAGCGGTCTGGATGATCCAGAGCGAGCTCTGCTCGGCCTCCTCGCTCGTCTCGCCCCACGCCGTGATGCCGTGCCCGCCCAGGATGCAGCCCACCGCATCCGGGTTCGCGCGCTGGATCTCGCGGATGTCGAGCCCCAGCTGGAACCCGGGCCGGCGCCACGGCACCCAGACCACTTTGCCGCCGTAGATGCGCTCGGTGAGCTGCGGGCCGTCGGCGGCCGTCGCGATCGCGATGCCCGCGTCGGGGTGCAGGTGGTCGACGTGCGGCTTCTCGACGAGCGCGTGCATGGCGGTGTCGATCGAGGGCGCGGCCCCGCCCTTGCCGTGCAGGCAGTAGTCGAACGCGGCGACCATCTCGTCCTCGCGCTCGATGCCGGGGTAGACGGCTTCGAGCCCGCGCACGCGGTCGAGCCGCAGGGCGGCGAGCCCCGAGGCGGTGAGCGTGCCGAGGTCGCCCCCGGAGCCCTTCACCCAGACGAGCTCGACGGGCTCGCCGGAGGCCGGGTCGCGGTCGACGCCCTTGGCGGAGGTGTTGCCGCCGGCGTAGTTCGTGTTGCGCGGATCGGCCCCGAGGCGGTTGCTGCGACCGATGAGCTGCTCGACTGCTTCGTGCACGACGCTCACGCTCCCCAGCTGGCCTGGGCGCCGCCGACGCGCTCGTCGGCGATCCGCTCGAGGTAGCCGGACGCCAGGAAGTGCCGCATCGGATCCTCTGGCAGCCCTCTCGACGCCCGGAACTCGGCCAGCAGCGGCCGCACGTCGGTGCTGAACGCGTCCATCACGATGTCGTTCGCGAGCAGCACGTCGCAGTCGCGGCGCGCGGCCGCGAGCGCCTCGGTGTCGAGGGCGAGCACCTTCGCGACCGCCTCCTGCACGTTCAGCACGCTGCGGATCTGGCCGGGGATCTTCGCCTCGATGTTGTGGCACTGGTCGAGCACGAGCTGCACGTCGGGGTCGCCGAGGCCGCCGCCGGAGACGAGCTCCATCATGATGCGGAAGAGCTGGAACGGGTCGGCGAGGCCGACGATCAGGTCGTCGTCGGCGTAGAAGCGCGAGTTGAGGTCGAAGGCGCCGAGCTTCCCGAGCCGCAGCAGCTGCGCGACGATGAACTCGATGTTCGTGCCGGGCGCGTGGTGGCCGGTGTCGAGCACGACCTTCGCCTGGTCGCCGAGCGCGATGGTGTGGGCGAAGCTCGTCCCCCAGTCGGGCACGTCCGTGTGGTAGAACGCCGGCTCGAAGAACTTGTACTCGAGCAGCAGGCGCTGGTCGGCGTCGAGCTCGGCGTAGATCGAGGCGAGGCCCTCTGCGAGGCGGTCCTGGCGCTCGCGGATGGAGTCCTGCCCGGGGTAGTTCGTGCCGTCGGCGAGCCAGATCTTGAGATCCCGCACGCCCGTCGCCCGCATGATGTCGAGGCACTCGAGGTGGTGGTCGACGGCCTTCCTGCGCACGCGGGCGTCGGGGTGGCAGAGCGAGCCGAACTTGTAGTCCTCCTCCTGGAAGGTGTTCGAGTTCACCGTGCCGAGCTCGACGCCGAGCGAGCGCGCATGCTCGGCGAGCGCCGAGAAGTCGTCGACGCGATCCCAGGGGATGTGGATGGCCACGCGCGGGGCGAGCCCGGTGGCGGCGTGCACCTGCGCGGCATCGCTGACCTTCTCGAACGCGTCGCGCGGCGTGCCCGGCGTGCCGAAGACGCGGAACCGCGTGCCCGAGTTGCCGTAGGCCCACGAGGGCACTTCGATCTGCAGCTGCGCGAGCTGCTCCTGTGAGGGGGCGATGGCCATGGGCGGCTCCTGTCGTCTTCGACATCGTGGCGCTCGCGAACCGGTCGCGAGGCGCTGTGCCTGCCAGCATGCCGCCCTACGCTTTCGAACGCAACCCAAATTGTTGCGTTTTGGTATCGAACGCTTGCGTAAGCGGTTTCGGATGCGTACTGTCACCAGCAGCACACGACGAAGGAGTCCACGTGGTCACTCGCGATTCGCGCATCCTCGATGCGCTGGATCAGCACGGCGCCGTCCAGGTCGTCGACCTGGCCCGGGAGCTCGGCGTGTCAGAGGTCACGATCCGCAAAGACCTCGACGCGCTCGCCGAGCGCGACCTCCTGCGGCGCACGCGGGGCGGTGCGCTGCCGCCGGTGCGCGGCGATGAGGGAGCCTTCGCCGATCGCATGCGCCAGGCCGCCGACGCCAAGCAGGCGATCGCCTCGCACGCGGCCGCGCTCGTCGACGACGGCGACGTCATCGCGCTCGACACCTCGAGCACCGCGCACTTCCTCGCGCTCGAGCTCCTGCAGCGCACCGGCCTCGTCGTGATCACGCAGTCGCTGCGCACCGCCGTCCTCTTCATGGAGCGCTCGGACGCCCGCGTCATCATCCCCGGCGGCACGCTGCGCCGCGAGAGCTCGGGCCTCGTCGGCCCGATCACGGATGCGCTCGTCGGGCGCGGGCGCATCGACAAGGCCTTCGTCGGCGTCGTCGGGCTCTCACCCGAGCGCGGGCTGCTCGAGCTCGCGACCGACGAGGCCATCTCGAAGCAGGGCCTCGTCGCGGCGAGCGACCAGATCCACGCGCTGTTCGACAGCAGCAAGACCACCGGCTTCGCGCTCCACTCGTTCGCGAGCGCCGAGCAGGTGACGAGCCTCATCACGGATGAGCGCGCATCCGACGACTTCGTCGCCGAGTGGGAGGCCAGGGGCGTCAGCGTCACCCTGGTCCCGCTCGACGACGCGCAGACGACCGGCACGGAGCCGGCCACGGCACGGGCGGGAAGGGCCTCCCGTCGCCTCATCCAGAAGGAGCATCGATGAAGATCTCACGCAGGATCACGGGCGCACTCGCGCTCACGGCGGCAGCGGCCGTCGTGCTCGCCGGGTGCACCTCGCGGAACGACACGGGCGCGACGCCCGCACCCGGAGCGACGGAGAGCGGCGGCGGCGACGAGCAGGTCACCGTGGCCTTCGTCCCCAAGCTCCAGGGCATCCCCTACTTCGAGGCGATGAACACGGGCGGTCAGCAGGCCGCGGAGGAGCTCGGCTTCGAGTGGCTCTACCAGGGCCCGACGACCGCCGACGCTGCCGCGCAGGCCGACATCGTGCGCTCCTTCATCCAGCAGGGCGTCGACGTGCTGTTCGTGGCGCCCAACGACCCGAACTCGATGGCGCCGCTGCTGCAGGAGGCGCAGGACGCCGGCATCCACGTCGCCACGACGGACACGGATGCGCCGGACTCGGTGCGCGAGCTGTTCATCAGCCAGGCCTCGGTGCAGGGCATCGGCGAGCAGCTGACCGACTCGCTGCTCGAGGCGATGGGCGGCTCCGGCCAGTACGCGATCGTCTCGTGCGGCGAGACGGCCGCGAACCTGAACGCCTGGATCGAGGTGCAGGAGGCCTACACCGCCTCGGAGTACCCCGACGCCGAGATCGTCGACATCGTCTACGCAGGCGAGGACCAGGCTGCAGCGACGCAGATGGCGCTCGACCTCATGAACTCGAACCCCGACCTCACGGGCCTCATCGGCGAGTGCACCTCGAGCGCTCCCGGTGTCGCGCAGGCCGTCGAGGACGCCGGCCGCACGGGCGAGGTCTTCACGGTGGGCCTCGGCACGCCGCAGGCGATGCTGCCCTACCTCGAGTCGGGCTCGTCGAGCGCCTCGATCCTCTGGGATGTCGAGGGCCTCGGCTGGCTGACCGGCTGGGCAGGCGTGCAGCTCGCCAACGACGGCGACCTGGGCGACACCTCCAGCATCTCGAACGAGGCGCTGACGGATGTGTCGTACGACGAGGCCACGGCAGAGCTGCTGCTCGGCCCGCCGACGGTGTTCACGGCAGAGAACGCCGGGGACTACGACTACTGATGCTCCGCCGGGGCGCGGCGCTCGCCGCGCCCCGGCACTGCATCAGCGCATCCTGCATCACCGCATCCACCACCACCCCCCACATCCGTCGACCACACGGCAGCGACGCCGTTCGGGAGCCCCATGACTGACACCGCGACCGCGATCGCCCCCAGGCTCGAGATGCGCGACATCTCGAAGCGCTATGGCGGCGTCCGCGCCATCCGCCACGCAGACCTCACCGTCAGACCGGGGACCGTCCACGCGCTCGTGGGCGAGAACGGCGCGGGCAAGTCGACGCTCATCAAGATCCTCGCGGGCGCCGAGCAGCCCGACACCGGCTCGGTCGCGATCGACGGCAGCGCCGTCACGATCGGCTCGACCTCCGACGCCATCGCGCTCGGGGTGCAGACCGTCTACCAGGAGCCGCAGATCTTCCCGGAGCTGACGGTGGCCGAGAACTTCTTCGTCGGCCGCGAGATCACCCGCGGGCCGGCCATCGACTGGCGCGCGCAGGCGCCGCGCATGCTCGAGCTGCTCGACATGGTCGGGCTCGACCGCTCGCTCGCCGCGCAGCCCCTCGGCACGCTCTCCATCGCCAAGCAGCAGCAGGTCTCGATCGCGAAGGCGCTGCTCGAGGAGGCGAGCGTGCTGATCCTCGACGAGCCGAGCGCGATCCTCACCGACAGCGAGATCGAGGTGCTCTTCGGCGTCGTGCGCAAGCTCGCCGCCGAGGGCGTCTCCATCATCTACATCAGCCACCGGCTCGACGAGCTCTTCCGCATCGCCGACGAGGTCACGATCATGCGCGACGGCGAGACCGTCTCCTCGCAGCCGATCGGCGAGCTCACGGTGCGCGAGATCGCCGAGCGCATGGTCGGCGGCACGCTCGCCGAGGGCGTGCGCGCGGCCGCCGAGCCCGGCCCGCCCGTGCTCGAGCTCGAGGGCCTCTCCCTCGCCGGCGCCTTCGACGACGTCACCCTCAGCGTCCGCGAGGGCGAGATCGTCGGGCTCTACGGACTGGTCGGCTGCGGGGCCGCAGAGGTCGGCGAGGTCGTCTACGGCATGCGCCGCGCGACCGGCGGGCGGATGCGCTCGGTCGGCACCGACGCGCACGTCACGAACCCGGGGGCTGCGAAGCGCCGCGGCATCCGCATGCTGCCGGCGAACCGGTCGTCGCAGGGCTCCTTCTCCTTCCAGCCCATCGCGTTCAACATCACGATCGGCTCGCTCGGCCTGCTCGGCAGGCTCGGCTGGGTCTCGCCGCGCGCCGAGCGCCGGATCTCGGACGACCTCATCCGCCGCCTCTCCGTCAAGACCCCCTCCGGCCGGCAGCCGATCGGCGCCATGTCGGGCGGCAACGCGCAGAAGGTGGTGCTCGCCCGGCAGGTCGTCGAGCAGCCGAGGCTGCTCGTGCTCGCCGAGCCCACGCAGGGCGTCGACGTCGGCGCCAAGGAGGAGATCCACAGCATCGTCGCCGACCTGGCCGACAAGGGCGCGGCCGTGCTCGTCATCACGACCGACCTCGCGGAGGTGCTGCGGGTCTCCGACCGCATCCTCGTCTTCCGCGGCGGCCGGGTCGCCAAGGAGTTCCCGCCGACCGCGAGCCAGGCATCGCTGCTCGCCGCCGCCGCGGGCGCCATCGAGGAGGACGCCGCATGAGCGTGGACACCGCACCCCCGACCGCGTCGCCGGAGAAGCCTCCGGCCCCGAGCCTCCGGCGCATCCTGCCGCCCGTCGTCACCGGGCAGGAGATCGTGCTGCTCGCCGTCATCGTCGTGCTGTGGGTGCTGCTGGGCCTGTTCACGCCCGCGTTCCTCTCGCCCGGCTCGATCGGTCCGCTGCTCGTGCAGGTCGCGCCCATCGCGCTCGTCGGCGTCGGCATGACCTTCGTCATCATCACCGCCGGCATCGACGTCTCGGTCGCCGCGATGATCATGGTCTCCGCCGTCGTCACCGCCCGCATGATGGTGAGCCTCGACCTGCCCGCGCCGCTCGCGCTGCTGGTCGCGATCGCCATCGGCCTCGCGCTCGGCGCGATCAACGGCCTGCTGATCGCCTACGGCCGCGTGCACCCGATCATCATCACCTTCGGCACGGCCAACGTCTTCCAGTGGCTGGGCCTGCGCGTGTTCGACTCCTCGACCGTGAACGGCATCCCGAGCACGCTCGACTTCCTCGGCCGCGGCGAGGCGGGTGTCACGCTCGGCGTGCCGCACTCGTTCGCGATCGCGCTCGTCGCGGTCGCCGCCGCCTGGTGGTTCCTGCGCTACGCGAAGGGCGGCCGCAACCTCTACGCCATCGGCGGCAACGCCAACGCCGCGCGCCTCGCGGGCATCAAGGTGCAGCCGCGCCTCGTCTGGGTCTACGCGATCACCGGCGCCCTCGCGGGCCTCGCCGCGTGCATGATGATCGCGACCGGCACCTCGTCGCTCGACCAGTCGGTCGGCTCCGGCAAGGAGCTGCAGGTCATCGCGGCCGTCGTCATCGGCGGCACCTCGATCCTCGGCGGCCGCGGCAGCGTCGTCGGCACGCTGCTCGGGGCGATCCTCGTGCAGACGGTCGTGTCGGGCGTCACCCAGCTCGGCTGGCCCACCCAGCTCGGCTTCCTGCTCGTCGGCATCTTCATCGTGATCGCCGTCGGCACCGATCTCATCCGCGAGCGAGCGAGGAGGCGCGCATGACGCACGTCACGCCTGACACCAGGCAGCAGGCCGCCCCGGCGGCGCAGCAGCAGACGACACGGCCGAGCGGGCGGATGCGCGAGTGGTTCGCCGCTGGCGGCCTCAAGGACCGCGCGGCGCTGCTCCTCGTCCTCCTCATCGCCCTCGTCGTGGCGATGACGATCCTCGACCTCGTGGGCCAGACGAGCGGTGCGTTCAACAGCGACTACCTCGCCTCGACGCTCATCGCCTACGTGCCGCTCGCGCTGCTCGCGATCGCCCAGCTGTTCGTCATCACCTCCGGCCGCGGCGGCATCGACCTCTCGGTCGGCTCGATGGTGTCGCTCTCGGGCATCGCGTTCGCGATGCTCTTCCAGCACGCGGGCCTGCCGCTGCCGGTCGCGATGCTGCTGGCCGTGCTCTTCGGCGCGGTGCTGGGCGCGGTCAACGGCGTGCTCTCGGCCTACCTCGGCTTCCCGCCGCTCATCGCGACGCTCGCGACCTTCTACGGGTACCGCTCGATCGCGCTTGTCGTGAGCGAGCAGCGCCCGATCTCCGGCCCCGAGATCTCGGCGTTCTACGACGCCGCGAAGGCCGTCGAGCTGCCGCTCATCGGCGGTTCGCTGCCGCTCGTGCCGCTCGGGGTGTTCACCTTCTTGCTGCCGGTCGCGGTGGTCGCCTGGTTCGTGCTCAACCGCACCGCCTACGGCCGCGCGCTCTACGCCATCGGCACGAACGACCTGGCCGCGCAGTGGGCGGGCATCGACACGCGGCGCACGCGCATGATGGCGTTCGTCGCCGCGGGCGCGATCTCCGGGCTCGTCGGCGTCTACACGGTGGCGCAGTTCGCCTCGGCCCGGCCCGACGCGGGCACGAGCGGCAGCGGCATGGCGCTGCCGGCGATCACGATCGCCGTGCTCGGCGGCGTCGCCATCACCGGTGGCATCGGCAAGCTGGGCGGTGTGCTGCTGGCGGCGCTGCTGATCGTGTGGCTCAACGCCTCGATCCTGCTCGTGGTGCCCGGCAACGACGGCGCGCAGGCGCAGTCGCTCGCCCTCGGCCTCGTGCTGCTCGGCGCCGCGCTCTTCGGGCAGGTCTCGCTGAAGCGCCGACGGCTCGCCCCCGTGCCGCTCAGTGCCGTGCCGGCCGTCACCGGCACCCTGCCGGAGGTCAAGCGCCAGTGAGCGTCGTCATCGGCGTCGACTTCGGCACCCTGAGCGGTCGCGCCCTCGTGGTGCGCACGGTGGATGGAGCAGAGCTGGGCACCGCGGTGCACGACTACGCCCACGGCGTGATCGACGAGCGCCTCGGCGCCGCGCAGCTGCCGCCGGAGTGGGCGCTGCAGCACCCGGCCGACTGGCTCGAGGTGCTCCGCGTCGCGGTGCCGGCAGCGCTCGCGGCCGCGGGCGTCGACGCGAGCGAGGTCGTGGGCATCGGCTGCGACTTCACCGCCTCGACACCGCTGCCGGCGCTCGCCGACGGCACGGCGCTGTGCCTCGTCGAGGGCTGGGAGGAGCGGCCGCACGCCTACCCCAAGCTCTGGAAGCACCACGCCGCGCAGCCCCACGCCGACCGCATCAATCGCGTCGCGGCCCAGCGCGGCGAGCACTGGCTCGCGCGCTACGGCGGCGCGATCTCGAGCGAGTGGCAGGTCGCGAAGGCGCTGCAGGTGTTCGAGGAGGACCGCGCGGCCTTCGACGCCGCCGACCGCTGGATCGAGGCGAGCGACTGGATCGTGCAGCAGCTCTGCGGCGTCGCGGTGCGCAACGCCTCCGCCGCCGGGTACAAGGGCATGGTGCAGGATGGCGCGCTGCCGGCGCCGGCCTACTTCGAGGCGCTCGCCCCCGGGTTCGCCGCGGTCATCGAGAAGCTCGAGGGCCCGGTGGGGGCGCTCGGCGCACCCGCGGGTTCGCTCACGCCCGCCATGGCCGAGCTGACCGGGCTGCCGGAGGGCATCGCGGTCGCGGTCGGCAACGTCGACGCGCACGTCACCGCACCCGCCGTGCAGGCCACCGGCACCGGAGCGCTCGTCGCCATCATGGGCACGAGCACCTGCCACATCGTCAACGCCGATGCGCTCGTCGACGTCGACGGGATGTGCGGCGCGGTCATGGGCGGCATCACCGCCGGCTCGTGGGGCTACGAGGCCGGGCAGTCGGGCGTCGGCGACATCCTCGCCTGGTTCGTCGAGCACCAGGTGCCTGGTGCGGTGCAGGCGGAGGCCGCGCGGCAGGGGGTCAGCGTGCATGCGCTGCTCACCGAGCGCGGCTGGCAGAAGCCGATCGGCGCGCACGGCCTCGTCGCCCTCGACTGGCACGGTGGCAACCGCTCGGTGCTCGTCGACGCGCGGCTGTCGGGCCTCGTCGTCGGCATGACGCTCGCGACCCGCCCGGAGGACGTCTACCGGTCCCTCGTCGAGGCGACCGCGTTCGGTGCGCGCCGCATCGTCGAGGCGTTCCGCGAGGGCGGCGTCGCGGTCGACCGCTTCGTCGCGGCAGGCGGGCTGCTGCGCAACGAGCACCTGATGCAGACCTATGCCGACGTGCTCGCCATGCCGATCGACGTCGCCGGCAGCGACCAGGCCCCGGCGCTCGGCTCCGCGATCCACGCGGCAGTCGCGGCGGGCGCCTACCCCGACGTGCCGGCCGCGGCCGCGACCATGGGCTCCGTCCAGCGCGACCGCTACGTGCCCGACGCGACCGCCGTCGCCTCCTACGACGCGATCTACCGCGACTACCTCGCGCTGCACGATGCCTTCGGGCGCGGCGCCGACCTGCTGATGCACCGCCTGAAGCGCCGCCGGGCCGAGGCGCTCGCGTGAGCGCCGTCGATCGCGTGCGCGCTGAGGTGAGCGCGCTGCACGAGCGCCTCACGCGTGCCGGCCTCGTGCAGTGGACGGGCGGCAACATCTCGGGCCGCGTGCCCGGCGAGGATCGCTTCGTGATCAAGCCCAGCGGCGTCGACTACGACGAGCTGGCGCCCGAGCGCATGATCCTGTGCGACCTCGACGGCGTCGTGGTGCCGGGCTCCGCCGGCTCCGAGCTGCTGCCCTCGAGCGACACGGCGGCGCACGCCTACGTCTACCGGCACATGCCGGAGGTCGGCGGCGTCGTGCACACCCACTCGCCCTACGCGACCGCGTGGGCGGCGCGCGGTGAGCCCATCCCGTGCCACCTGACGGCGATGGCCGACGAGTTCGGCGGGCCGATCCCCATCGGGCCGTTCGCGCGCGTCGGCGACGACTCGATCGGGCGGGGCGTCGTCGAGACGCTCCGCGGGCATCGCTCGCGCGCCGTGCTGATGCAGAGCCACGGCCCCTTCACGATCGGCCGGGATGCGCGCGACGCCGTGAAGGCCGCGGTCATGCTCGAGGACGTCGCCCGCACCATGCACCTCGCGCGGCAGCTGGGCCCGACGCTGCCCATCGGCAGCGACGACGTCGACGCCCTCTTCGCCCGCTACCAGGGCGCCTACGGCCAGGAGTTCCGCGGATGACCACGACCGAAGCGCTGCTGGCGCTGTCCCACGCGGTCGGCGAGCCGCACCGCGAGCTGGCGATCCTCGGCGAGGGCAACGTCAGCGCCTCGACGGGCACGGGCCGGATGCTCGTGAAGGCCTCGGGCTCGACGCTCGCGACCGCGGGCCCCGACGACCTGGTCGAGTGCGAGCTCGCGCCGATCCTGGCGATCCTCGATGCGGAGGCGGCCGATGACGACGACGTCGGCGCTGCGCTCATGGCGAGCCGCGTCGATCAGGAGGCGAAGCGCCCGAGCGTCGAGGCGCTGCTGCACGCCGTCGTGCTGGCTGCCGGTGCCGGCGCCGCGTGCCACACGCATCCGGTCTCCGCCAACGGCATCCTCTCGTCTGACCGCGCGGCGATCATCGCCGCCGGCGCGCTCTTCCCCGACGCCATCGTGGTGCTCGGGCAGCACGCGCTGCTCGTGCCCTACCTGGATCCAGGTCTGGCGCTCGCGCGGCACATGCGCGCCGCGATCGCCGACTTCGTCGATCGGCACGGCACGCTGCCCAAGATCGCCTATCTGCAGAACCACGGGATCTTCGCCATCGGCGCCGACCCGGCCGAGTGCCTGCGGATCACCGAGATGGCCGACAAGCACGCCAGGATCCTGACCGCGGCGCTCGCGGTCGGCGAGCCGGTCTTCCTCGGCGACGACGTGCTCGATCGGATCGAGAACCGCGCGGACGAGCACCACCGCCGCCGCGTCCTGCAGGGAAAGAGGTAACACCATGCGCATCGGCTGCCACGGATTCGTGTTCTCCGGCTCGTTCGACGAGACGGGCATCCGCACCGCCATCGAGGGGGTGCAGCGCGCGGGCTTCGACTTCATCGAGATGCCGCTGATGGATCCCTTCACCTTCGACGAGCAGGTCGCGGCGCAGGTGCTCGCCGACACCGGCATCACCATGACGTCGTCGCTCGGCCTCACCGCCGAGACCGATCTCTCGAGCGAGGATCCCGCGGTCGTGCAGCGCGGCGAGGACCTGCTGATGCGGGCGATCGACATCCTCGCGCACGTCGAGGGCACCGACCTCTGCGGCGTCATCTACTCGGCGCTGCAGAAGTACGGCCAGGTCGCCACCGATCGCAACCGCGAGCACAGCGCGGCGGCGCTGCGGCGGCTCGGCGACTACGCGGCCGAGCGCGGCGTGCAGCTCTCGCTCGAGGTCGTGAACCGCTACGAGACGAACATCTGCAACACCGCGCGCGAGGGCCTGCGGTTCCTCGAGCAGATCGGGCACGACAACGTGCACCTGCACCTCGACACGTACCACATGAACATCGAGGAGTCGGGGATGCTCGAGCCCGTGCTCGACGCCGGCGACCGGCTGCGCTACGTGCACATCGGCGAGAGCCACCGCGGCTACCTCGGCTCCGGATCGGTCGACTTCGACGGGCTGTTCCGCGGCATCGCGCGCGCGGGCTACGACGGACCGGTGGTCTTCGAGTCGTTCTCGAGCGCCGTGGTCGACGAGCAGCTGACGCGCTCGCTCGGCATCTGGCGCAACCTCTGGGACGACTCCGACGACCTCGCGGCCCACGCGAACCGCTTCATCCGCGACGGGCTGCGCACGGTCGAGACCATCGCGATGCACTGACGCGGTCGCGCGCGAGCGGTCAGGCGGCGAAGACCGCGTGCGCCTCCGGCACGACCGCACGCCCGCCGAGACCGGTCAGCTCGAGGATCACGGCGACGCCGGCGACCGTGCCGCCGAGCTGCTCGACGAGCTCGATCGCCGCGCGCAGGGTGCCGCCAGTGGCGAGCACGTCGTCGACGAGCAGCACGCGGCGCCCGGTGAGGTCGCCCGCGGCCTCGATCGTCGCCGTGCCGTACTCGAGGGCGTAGTCGACGGATGCGGTGGGCGCCGGCGTCTTCCCCGCCTTGCGGATGGGGAGGAGGCCGGTGCCGCACCTCGCCGCGACCGTGCCAGCCAGCAGGAAGCCGCGCGCCTCGACGCCCGCGACGAGGTCGAAGCCGCCCTCGAACGGTGCGGCCAGTGCCTCGGTGACGCACCGCAGCGCATCCGCGTCGCTCAGCACCGGGCCGATGTCGCGGAACAGGATGCCGGGCTTCGGGAAGTCGGGCGTGCGGGCGATGAGCGCCTCGGCGCGCGCGAGGTCTGCGGGGCTGGGCATCGGCACCCGGCAAGCCTATGCCGGGTGCCGATGAGCCCGGCTAGAAGAGCCCCGCCGTCGCGAACCAGGCGACCGCGATGATCGCCATGCCGAGGAAGCCGACGATCGTGCACATCAGCGTCCAGGTCCGCAGGCCGCCGCCGACCGAGAGGCCGAGGAACTTCGTGGCGATCCAGAAGCCCGAGTCGTTGATGTGCGACAGCGAGACCGAGCCCATGGCGATCGCGAGGATGATGAGCGCGACCTGGAAATCGGCGTAGCCGCCGGAGGCGACGGTCGACTGCACGAGGCCGGCCGCGGTGAGCGTCGCGACCGTGCCGGAGCCCTGCGCCACCTTGAAGATGAGCGCGAGCAGGAACGCGAGCAGCACGATCGGCACGCCGGCCGAGACGAGCATGCCGGAGACGGCGTCGCCGATGCCCGACTCCGTCATGACGCGCGCGAACACGCCGCCGGCGCCGGTGACGAAGACGACGATCGCTGCGGGAGCGAGCGCCGAGTCCATCAGGTCGCCCATGTCCTGCTTGCCCCAGCCGTGGCGGACGCCCAGGAGGTACATCGCGAGGATGCACGCCACGAGCAGGGCGAAGCCGGGTGCGCCGATGAAGGCGAGCACGTTGGCGACCGGGGTCTCCGGCTCGACGATCAGCTTGCCGACCGTGCCGACGGCGATCATGAGGATCGGCAGCAGGATGAGCGCGATCACCATGCCGGCGCTCGGCCGCGTGATGGTGCGGGTCGAGGTCGTCGCCTCCGTGGCGACCGCCACCGAGCCGGCGGCTGCGCCCGAGGCGCCGCCCGTCGTGCCGCCGAAGTCGGCAGCACCGGCCGACGCGTACTTCGCGGCGATCTCCGGCGACATCTGCCAGCCGCCCGCCGGGGTGATGCGCTTGTTGACGAACCAGATGACGAAGGCCATCGGCACCGCGAGCGCCAGGCCGAGGATCGTGACGAGGCCCATGACATCCGGGTTCAGCAGCGTCGTCGAGCCGACGATGCCGGGGTGCGGGGGCACCGCGTTGTGGATGAACACCATGAGCACCGCGACCGGGGCGCCGAGGAAGATCGGGCTCTTGTGGCCGGCGGCCTTCGCGAAGCTGAAGATGATCGGCACGAGGATGATGAAGGCGACGTCGAAGAAGATCGGGATGGCGACGATCGCGGAGGCGATGAGCAGCGCCGGCCCGAGGCGATGCTGGCCGAGCACCTTCGCGGCCTTGGTGGCGATGAGCTCGGCGCCGCCGGTCTTCTCGATGATGCCGCCGAGCATGGCACCCAGGCCCACGAGCAGCGCGACGCTGCCGAGCGTGCCGCCCATGCCCTCGATGACGGTCGGGATGACCTCTTGCACCTCGATGCCGGCGGCGAGCGCCGTGACGACCGAGACCGCGAGCAGCGCGAGGTAGGCCGGCCACTTGAGCTTCATGACCAGGAACAGCAGCAGCGCGATCGCGACCGCTGCGACGACGATCAGGTAGATGGGATCCATGTCGTCAGCTCCGCTCGATCTTCTCGAGCTTCAGCATCTTGGCGAGCACGATGTCGAGGTCGGCGTCATCCCAGATGCGCTTCCAGTCGTCCTTGATGATGGCGTCGCGGCCGTAGTCCATCGCCTCGAGGCACGCCTCCGAGAAGGGGTTGGAGCCGCGCAGCGCGTTCGTGAGCGCGATGCCGATGTGCCCGTAGAACAGCGCCTTGACGGCCTTCTCCGGGATCCCCACCTCGGTGATCGCGTGGTCCATCGAGTCCTGCAGGAACTGCCCGATCATGCACGCCGTGGTCTCCACGAGCGTGGGCTCGAGCTGCGCGAGCTGCTTCACGGTCACCCAGTGCACGTCGATGACGGGCGCGTAGATCGCGCGCACGACGGCCTCGGTGCGGGCCTTGGCGGCTTCGTCGTCGCCCTCGAAGGCCGCCACGACCTCCTGGTCGGCCGCGATGCCGCCGAACGTGTCGCCGTACTCCTCGACCGTGGTGCGCTCGAGGAAGATCGACGGGTGCGCGGGGTGCGCGCACGCCTGGTGAACGTCGTCGCGGGAGGCGAGCAGGCCCGCGTAGGCGGCCGCGGGGTCGAGGGTGAGCAGCACCGAGCCCGACCTCATGAGCGGCACGACCTGCTCCGAGACCTTGCCGAGCACGACATCCGGCACCGCGAGGATCACGACGTCTGCGTCGGGAACGGCCTCGTCGACGGTCGACACCGCGCGCCCGAGCTCCTGGAGTCGGCCCCGGCCGGCCTCGGAGGCCTCGGTGTAGTGGATGGTCGCGTCGGTCAGGTTCAAGTTGTTCGACACGCGCATGCCCATCTTGCCGGCGGCGCCGATGACGGCGACGGTCAGGCTCGGGTCGAGCTCGACCTGCTTGCCGAACAGCGGGTTCAGTTCCTTGCTCACTGGGGGTCTCCTTGCTTGCGGTTGGGGGTCTGATCGGAGTGGTGTGCGGGGGCGGATGCGCGCAGCGCCGCGATGGTCGCGTCGGTCCAGACGCGCTCCATGGCCACGGTCGTCGCGCTGTCGCCCTGCCAGGGGAGCCAGTGCTCGACGATGGCTGCGGGGGAGCGGCCATCGGCGTAGACGGCCGAGAGCTCGCGCGCGAGGTCGAGCTGGCCCTCGCCCATGCGGGCGCCGGAGTAGGTGAAGCCGACCCAGCCGTCCCGGCGTGCGAAGGCGAAGTCCTTGACGTGCAGGTCGACGGTGCGCGAGGCGGCGGCGTCGATGACGTCGTTCGGCAGCTCGAGCGCTGCGACGACGTTGGCGGGGTCGAGGCAGACGCCGATGCGGTCGGAGCCGACGCCCTCGATGGTGGCCAGCAGCAGCGCGGTCGGGATCTGCTCGTAGGTCTCGAGCGCGAGCGTGACGTCGGCGGCCTCGAGCGCCTGCGTGCTCAGGCTGAGCAGGTCGACGATGTGCTCGGCGCCCTGCTCGGCGTCCTCGCGCTGCACCATCGAGCGCAGCACGCTCGCGCCGAGGGCACGCGCGATGTCGATGTATGCGGCGAGGTGCGCGGGAGCGATGCCGCGGGTGCCGAGCTGCAGCGCGAGGCCGGCGGCCTCGGCGCGTGCGCGCAGCGCCGCGAGCGCGTCGGCGTCGTAGGCCTCGATGCGCGGATCGTCGCAGATCTCGAAGACCTCGCAGTCGAGGTCGCTGGCGCGGTCGACCATGTCCTCGATGCTGAGCGGCTGCGGGTGGTCGTGCCACTCCCAGAACAGGGCGTAGGAGCCGATCCCGATCTTCACTGCTGCACCCTCTTCAACGCCGTCGTCGTGGTGGCGGGCGCGCACTCCGTCGGCCGCCGTCAGCGAAACGCTAGTGCCCGGGACCCGATTGTGCAACCGGTTGACCAATTCTGGAGAGCTGAGGGCTACAGTCATCCCGTGAACCACGAATCGATGCTCGAGTCGCTGCGCAGCGCCGATGTCGTGCCATCCGTGAGCGGCTCCGTCGCCCAGCAGCTGCTGAGCATGCTGCTCGGCGACCACATGGCGGCCGGCGATCGCCTGCCGCCCGAGCGCAAGCTCTCCGAGGCGCTCGGCGTCGGGCGATCCGCGGTGCGGGAGGCGCTCGCGGCGCTGGAGGTGCTCGGCATCGTCGTCACGAGGGCCGGGAGCGGCACGTACCTGCGCGCCTCGTCGTCCGAGCTGCTGCCGCAGACGCTGTCCTGGTCGATGCTGCTCGATCAGGACCAGATGGAGGAGCTCGCCTTCGTGCGCTCCGCGCTCGAGCGGGCTGCGGCCGAGCGCGCGGCGGAGGTTGTGACGTCACAGGACGCGGAGCGGCTGCGCGCGCTCATCCAGGCGCAGCGCGACCACATCGGCAAGCGGGCCTACGTCGACGCCGACGTCGCCTTCCACCAGCACATCGCCGCGATGGCGAAGAACCCGATCCTCGACGACCTGCTCTCGACGGCTCGCTCGCTGCTGCGCATCTGGTTCGAGCACGCCGTCGACCGCGAGGAGGACATGCAGCAGGCGATCCGCGAGCACATCGCGGTCGCCGACGCCATCGTCGCGGGCGACGCCGAGGCTGCCGGCCTCGCGATGCAGCGCCACATGGGTACCGCCACCGAGCGCATCCTGCGCTCGGCGCGCAACCGCTGACGCGTGCGCCGCATCCTCGCGCTCGTCGCGCTCCTCCTGCTGCTGACCGGGTGCCAGGCGGCGCCGAGCGCCGAGGGCTGGCGCCTGCCGAGCGCCGAGGGTGCGGTCGACTACCAGCTCGGCGGCGCCTACGCGCCACCCGAGGGCGTCACGGTCGTCGTGCGCGACAGCAGCGCAGCGCCCGCGCCGGGGCTTTACAGCATCTGCTACGTGAACGGGTTCCAGACGCAGCCCGCCGAGCGGCAGCGCTGGCTCGATCGGCACCCGGATGCGGTGCTCACCGACCACGGCGGCGCACCGGTCGTCGACCCCGGCTGGCCGGACGAGCTCGTGCTCGACACCCGCACCGCGGCGTCGCGTGCCGAGATCGCCGCGGTCCTCGCGCCGACGATCGACCGCTGCGCCGATGCGGGGTTCGATGCCGTGGGGCTCGACAACCTCGACACCTGGACGCGCTTCGCGGCGCTCTCTCGCGAGGGCAACCTGGCGCTCGCGGCACTGCTCATCGAGCAGGCGCACGAGCGCGGCATGGCAGTGGCGCAGAAGAACGCGCCGGAGCTCGAGGCGCTCGGGCCCGCGACCGGCTTCGACCTCGCGATCAGCGAGGAGTGCGCCGCGTGGGGCGAGTGCTCGGCCTACGGCGAGCAGTACGGCGACCAGCACATCGACGTCGAGTACGTCGGCGCGCTGGGCGGCGCGAGCTTCCAGGAGCTGTGCGAGCAGCCGGACACGCCGCCGCTGACCGTGCTGCGCGACGTGCTGCTGGTCGCCGAGGGCGAGCCCGGCCACGCGCTGGAGCACTGCGCTCAGGCGCCCCACCACTAGGCTCGCGGGCATGGGCGATCTGTTCGAGGACTACGACAAGCCCTTCGAGAATCCGCGCAAGCGCCAGGGCCAGCCCTGGGATGAGATGTTCGAGGAGCAGGGGGCGCCGCGCGCCTCCAACAAGCCGCTCCACGACGCGCTGTCGGAGATGACGAAGGCCGACCTGCGAGCCCGCGCCGACGCGCTAGCCTCCTCCTATCTCGCGCAGGGCGTCACCTTCGACTTCGCGGGAGAGGAGCGCCCGTTCCCGCTCGACGCGATCCCGCGCATCATCACCGCGCAGGACTGGAAGCACGTCGAGTCCGGCGTGCAGCAGCGCGTGCGGGCGCTCGAGGCCTTCCTCGCCGACATGTACGGTCCGCAGCGAGCGGTCGAGGACGGCATCATCCCGGCCAAGCTCATCTCGAGCTCGACGCACTTCCACCGGCAGGCGGCCGGCGTCGTCGGCGCCAACGGCGTGCGCATCCACGTCTCCGGCATCGACCTGATCCGCGACCAGGACGGCGAGTGGCGGGTGCTCGAGGACAACGTGCGCGTGCCCTCCGGCGTCTCCTACGTCATGTCGAACCGCCGCGTGATCGCGCAGACCCTGCCGGAGATGTTCTCGTCGATGCGGGTGCGACCGGTGGGCGACTACTGCGACAAGCTGCTGCACGCGCTGCGCAACGCGGCGCCCGCGGGCGTCGACGACCCGCGCGTCGTGGTGCTCACGCCCGGCGTCTACAACTCCGCCTACTTCGAGCACACGCTGATCGCCCGACTGATGGGCGTCGAGCTCGTCGAGGGGCGCGACCTGTTCACCTCCGGCGGCCGCGTCTACATGCGCACGACCGAGGGCCCGGCGCGCGTCGACGTCATCTACCGCCGCGTCGACGACGACTACCTCGACCCGCTGCAGTTCCGCGCCGACTCCATGCTCGGCAGCCCGGGCCTCATGCTCGCGGCGCGGCTCGGCAACGTGACGATCGCGAACGCGGTCGGCAATGGCATCGCCGACGACAAGCTCGTCTACACCTATGTGCCGGAGCTCATCCGCTACTACCTCTCCGAGGAGCCGATCCTGAAGAACGTCGACACCTGGCGGCTCGAGGAGCCCGGCGTGCTCGACGAGGTGCTGCCGCGCCTGAACGAGCTCGTCGTGAAGCCGGTCGACGGATCCGGCGGCAAGGGCCTGGTCGTCGGCCCGGACGCCACCGAGGAGGAGCTCGAGCAGCTCAAGGAGCGCCTGCTCGCCGACCCCCGCGGCTGGATCGCGCAGCCGGTCGTGCAGCTCTCGACCATCCCGACGCTCGTCGAGGACGGCGTGCGGCCCCGCCACGTCGACCTGCGCCCCTTCGCGGTCAACGACGGCAAGGATGTCTGGGTGCTGCCGGGCGGGCTCACCCGCGTCGCGCTCCCCGAGGGGCAGCTCGTCGTGAACTCGTCGCAGGGTGGCGGCTCGAAGGACACCTGGGTGCTCGCCGGCCCCCGCGAGCAGATCCCGGTCGTGGACCACGACGCCGAGTTCGGCGCGTCGGGCGAGCCGATGACGCGCCCGATCAGCATCGTCACGGGCAACGACCACCCGCAGGACCAGTCGCCGCAGGATGCGCCGCGTCGCACGGGCCAGGCGGAGTCGCAGCAGCAGTCGCAGCGCCAGTCGCAGTCGCAGCGCCAGGCCCAGCAGCAGTCGCAGTCCCAGCACCGAGGAGGCCGCGCATGATGCTCAGCCGCATCGCCGAGAGCCTGTTCTGGATCGGTCGCTACATCGAGCGCGCAGACGGCACAGCGCGCATCCTCGACGTCTACCTCCAGCTGCTGCTGGAGGATGTCGCCGTCGATGAGGACACCGCGTGCCGCGCCCTGCTCGGCGTCATGGGGCACGAGGCGCCGCCCGAGCGCAAGCTGTCGCGCGCCGATGTCGTGAACTTCCTCGCGATCGACCGCACGCAGACCGCATCCATCGCCTACTCGGTCAACGCCGCTCGCGAGAACGCCCGCCGTGCTCGCGAGACGATCTCGACCGAGCTGTGGGAGGTCTTGAACGCGACCTACGCGAACATGCCGCGGCGCATCAACAACGAGCAGGTGCACACCATGTTCGGCTGGGTGCGCGAGCGCATGGCGCTCGCGAGCGGCATGGCCGACGCCACGTCGAGTCGCGACGACGCGTGGAGCTTCTTCACGCTCGGCCGCTACATCGAGCGCGCCGACATGGTGGCCCGACTGCTCGCGACGCGTGCGCTGACCGAGGCCTCCGGCCCGTCGTGGACGACGATCCTGCGTTCCGTCGGTGCGTACGAGGCCTACCTGCGCACCTATCGCGGGGTGCCGTCGAGCACGAACGCCGCCGAGTTCCTGCTGCTCGACCGCCTCTTCCCGCGCTCGATCCTGTTCTCGGTGCGCGGCGCCGAGCAGTGCCTCGAGGACATCGAGCCGCGGCGCGAGCGCGTCGGCTACGTCGGTGCGGCAGAGCGGATGCTCGGGCAGATCCGCTCGGAGCTCGAGTTCCGGCCGATCCAGGAGATCATCGACGACCTCCCCACCGTCATGGACAAGGTGCAGACCACCACCACCGCCGTCTCGAACGCGGTGCGGGAGCGCTACTTCCCGACCCACAACATGCCCGCCTGGACGAAGGAGGCATCGTGAGCCGCATCCGCATCCGTCACACCACCGGGTATCGCTACGAGCAGCCCGCGGTCGCCAGCTACAACGAGTCGCGCATGCTGCCGTCGACGAGCGATGGCCAGTTCGTCATCTACTCGAACCTCGACATCCGCCCGAACACCTCGGTCAACACCTACGAGGACTACTGGGGCACGACGGTCGTGTCGTTCGACGTGCTGGCGCCGCACACCGAGCTGCAGCTGACGGCGACGAGCCTCGTCGAGGTGCGGCCGCGCCTCACGGGCGGCCGTGACCTGACCTGGGAGCAGCTCGAGAAGGTCGCGCAGCGCGCGACGCAGTACGTCGAGCAGCTCGGCCAGACCGTGCGCACGCGGCCGACCGCCGATCTCGTGGCGGCGGCACAGGAGATCAAGGATGCATCGGAGACGCCGGGCGCCGCCGCTGCCGCGATCGCCCGGATGGTCGGCGAGGAGATGGAGTACATGTCGGGCGTGACGCACGTGCACACGCTCGCCTCGGAGGCGTGGGCGAACCGGAAGGGCGTCTGTCAGGACATCGCGCACATCACGATCGGTGCGCTGCGCTCGGTCGGCATCCCGTCGCGGTACGTCTCCGGCTACCTGCACCCGAGGCCGAACGCGCAGATCGGCGAGACCATCCGTGGGGAGTCGCACGCGTGGGTCGAGTGGTTCACGGGTGAGTGGAACGCGTGGGACCCGACGAACCTGATCGACATCGGTGAGCGGCATGTGAAGGTCGGCCTCGGCCGCGACTACAACGACGTGCCACCGCTGCGCGGCGTGTATGCGGGGGCGGCCAAGAGCCAGCTGTTCGTCTCGGTGGAGATCACCAAGGAGAGCTGACCGGGCGGCGCTGCTCGCGCTTGGCGGGCCCGCCGGCGGCCATGCCGCGTCCGGCACCTGCACAGCCAGCCGCGCTGGTGCATCGGCAGCGCACGTCGTCGCCACTGCCGAGGGTGCCGACCGCCGCGCGCTGCGGGCGAATCGGCTCGATCGCCGCAACTGCGACACCACGCGCCAATGGCCGGCGGTGCCGATGACGACGAGTCGGCCAGCGTGCACCTCGTGATGGCAGTGGCTGCAGAGCAGGATGCCGTTGTCGACGTCGGTCGGGCCTCCGTTGCGCCACCACTGGACGTGGTGGGCCTCGGTCCAGCTCACGGGCGCCCCACAGCTCGAGTTGCCGCAGCCCCTGTACTGCAGGCCGAGCGCCCGGCGCTGCTTGCTCGTGAAGGTGCGCTGCTCGCGGCCCAGCTCGAGCACGTGCCCCTCGCTGTCGACGACGGCGCGCTGCACCACGGCGTCGCACAGCAGCCGGCCGGCGGTCTCGATGGGGGCGATCGCGCCGGTGTGCTCGATGCGGAGCGCCCGGTCGCGGCGCTCCGTGCCCTGCCGGTAGGCGTCGAACGCCTCGATCGACCCGACGAAGACGAGCCGGGGCGGTTCGCCGCCGGCGACGGGCGCGTTCCCCGAGGCCGCGAATGCGTGGACGACGCCGATGAGCGCGTCGTGGCGCTTCTGCGCAAGGGTGCGCTCATCCACCGGCGGCCCGTGCTGCCCAGTCTCGCTCCCCCTGTCCTGCTCGGCGGAGTCCTCCCCGCTCACCGCGGCACCCTCCCGCTGCGGGCTGTGCTCTGCGCCAGCGCCGCCCGCGCATGGCTCGAGCTCTTCGCCATCGACGGGATCATCGGTGAAGGACACGGTGCTCCTCGGCGACGTCATGGCGTCGAGCAGCGCCTGGATCGCCGAGCCGTCCTCGGGCGGAGAATCCACCTGCATGCGCCAGCTGCCGTTGCGGCGCCGCCACAGGCGAAGCGATCGCTCTGCGCGCAGGAGCTCGTCGTTCGGCAGCACCCCATCGGGATCCAGCACCGCGACGTAGGCGCGACCCTGCGTGACCAGCAGCTCAGGCACGAGCGGGCCGTCGGCGTCGGTCGCAGCACGCACCAGGCAGTCCTCGGCCCACGCCAGCTCGTCGAGATCAGCCCGGGGCGCCGCAGGATCGAGCGTCGAGACGATGGCGCCCGCCTGAGCGAGCGAGATGGCGCCCTCGTCGAGCGCGGCGGCGACGCGGGGGTAGCGCGCGGGGATGTCGCTCCCGGTCAGGCTCGTCGCCGATGCCGTGGCCGCGGCCAGCGCGAGCAGCTCGCCGGCGTCGCGGTTGCGGATGCCGAAAGCGGCGGCGATCGCCGACCGGGGCGTCGATGCGCCCAGCAGCCGGCAGATCGAATCCTCATCAGTGCCCGTCGAGCGCTGAGCGATCTCGCCCGCGAGGCGCACGCTCTGCGCATCGACAAGCCGCATCAGCTGCGCGTTCAACTCGAGCAGATCCGCGACATCCTGGCGTGATGCGGTCGCGAGCTCGGTGGCATCCACGAAGGACAGGCGCACTGCTTCGGCAGCTGCCGCGGCATCCTCGACCTTCGCCATACTCACCCCCTTCGCACTTCTCGTGCCCGTCGCATCCGCTCACTGCCTTCGAATCTACGTTCGAAGATTACCTCGCACGATCCATCTGGCGCGGGTCGTTGGGGCGGCCTGTGGAGAACTCCCGAGTTCGCGAACGAGCGCGGATCCCGGGCCCTCGTCCGTTCGCGCGACCCGCGCGATCTGCCCCTGGCGCTCACGCGAGTCCGCGCCTACCGTGGTCGCCATGTGCAGGAACATCACCACGCTCCGCGGGCTCGAGCCGGCCGCGAACGACACCGAGGTCGAGGCCGCCGCCCGTCAGTACGTGCGCAAGGTGTCGGGCATCACGCATCCGACCGACCGCACGCGCGACGCGTTCGAGCGCGCCGTGGCCGAGATCGCGCACATCACGCAGCACCTGCTCGACGACCTGCCTGATCGCAAGCAGCCGCCGAAGACGGTGCCCCCGCTGCGTCGCCCCGAGGTGCGAGAGCGGATCGCCGCGCGCGGTGCGGCGGCGAGCTAGCCGCGGGACGAGTCGCGCATCTGCGTCGCGATCTCATCCATCACGCGCATGATCGCGACGGTCTCGTCGAGCGGCATCGTCGGGCTCTCGAGCTGCCCCGCCGCGATGCACCGCTCGACCTCCGCGGCCTGGAACTGCATGCCGCGCCCCTCGTGCTCTGGCGTGAAGGACTCCGCGGCTTCGTCGTGGTCGGATTCGTGGCGTCGCCGGTAGGCGGTCGAGCCGTAGAACGACGGGTCCAGCTCGATCACGCCCTCCGTACCAGCGATGGTGGCGCGGTTCGAACCGAGGGTCTCCATCGAGAACGTGACCGTCGACATCCCACCACCTGCGTGCTCGAGGATCGCGGCGCCGCGGTGGTCGACTCCGGCGTCGTCGACGACGCCGGCTGCGCGGATGCGCGCGACCGGTCCGAGGAACGCGTGCGCGAGCGAGACGCAGTAGACCCCGAGGTCGAGCAGAGCCCCGCCGCCGAGCGACGGCTCGATCAGCCGGCTGCCGGGGGAGAGGTCGAGCATCTGCGAATGATCGGCGACCACGCTCACGACCTCGCCGAGGTCACCCGCGGCGACGCGCTCGCGGGCCGCGACCATGGTGGGGAGGAAGCGGGTCCACATCGCCTCCATCACGAACACGCCCTTCTCGCGGGCAGCGTCCACCAGCCGCTGCGCGTCATCGCCCGTGGTCGTGAACGCCTTCTCGATGAGCAGGTGCTTGCCGGCCTCGATGGCGAGCAGGGCGTGCTCGAGGTGGTGCGAGTGCGGTGTCGCCACATAGACGACATCGACGCTCGGGTCTGAGACGAGCGCCTCGTAGCCCTCGTGCGCCGCAGGGATGCCGTGCTTGCTCGCGAACGCGCGGGCGCGCTCGCCGTCGCGACTGCCGACCGCGGCCGCGCGGTGGCCTCCGGTGGAGAGGTCGCGTGCGAAGGCTCCGGCGATCCCGCCGGCGCCGAGGATGCCCCATCCCAGACTCGTGCTCATGCGGCGACTCTATGGGGCAATCCTGGCGCCCGGCCCGACTTCATGCGGCCGGGGGAGGCCGGTCGGGTGAGGCAGCGTAGCGATCTCATCCGGCTGCGGGAGGCGCGCTGTTCGACGCCGCCCTAGGTTCGAGGCATGGACAACAAGCGGAACACCTACCCGATGATGGGCGTCGGCATCGCGATCGGACTCATGGTGGGCGTCGTGCTCGGCATCACCCTCGACAACCTCGCGCTCTGGCTGGGGCTGGGGCTCATGGTCGGCGTGGTGGTCGGTGCGGTGATGAGCCGTCCTGGCAAGCGTGGCGACGGCGACGGCGACGCCGCCGGCCCGGACACACCGGTGGCCTGATCGTTCGAACCTGCTGTGCTCGGCTCTCGACGGCCGGCTGCGATCACCCGCAGCCGGCCGCTGCTGGATTCGCCAGGCAGTCGCCGTCCGTGAGGACGGTGTCGACCTCGAACACCTTCACGCCCACAGGGGGAGCCTCGACAGGCAACGAACCCGGCACGCTGAACCAGCCGCCGCCTGCGCTGACCTCCGCCGTGAAGATGACGGTGACGGATGCGGTCACGTCGTCCGTCGTCGCATACGTGTGGCTCGTGGTCGTCTCGGTCCACGCCTCCTCGGTGCCACGCCACGGTGCCCCCGCAGCCGAGGTCTCCTCGACCGTGCCGTCGCCGTAGTCGAACCGGTACGAGCTCGGTGTCCACCGCACCTCGATCGGTGCCCCGAAGAGCTCGCCCTCCATCGTGTGCGTCTCGGCGGTCGCGTAGAAGTTGGTCGGTGTGCCGACGACTCCCCAGCCTTCGGGCTCGACGACCAGCTCGCCGACGAGCGGAGTGAACGAGACTAGGTCGGTGATCGCGATGGGTCGGGCGGCGGCTGCCGGCTCGAGGGGCGCGATGGGCTCGTCGTCGGATGCGCCGGGCGGCGGCACCGTGATCGAGTGTTGGAAGCAGAGGCCCGGGACCTCGGTCCAGCGCTGGCACGGGGCGCTGAGGTTCGGCCGATCGGCGCCGGCTGGTGGGGCCGCCCCCGCATCGCCACCGCCACCGCCAGGGCCGTCGGCGTCGGGCGGTGGGGCTGGCCGGACGATCGATCCGCCAACGACCAGTTGACCCGTCGAAGGGTCGATGACGCAGGTGCCACTGCCGACCAGGACGGGACTGCAAGGCGAACTCGTCCCGGTCGTCTCGTGGCCAACTGCGGGCAGCAGGAGCAGCAGCAGGCCGATGAGTGCTGTTAGACGTCGCATACTGATCGATCTGCGATTGGTTCAAGCGCAGCGATACGTAGTCCCGGTCCCTCCTCGTTTGGAACGAACTCACTGCGCCAGGCGAGAAGCTCGCTCGGAGCCTGAGTGCTCCCGTCGGACGTGGTGGTTGAGATGGCCGCGCCATCTGTGCAGATCAACGCGTCAACTTGCTCGGCGCTCTCGCGGGTGACCGTCGTATTGGTGATCACTAGAACGCCCCTAGAGCGGATGCCGGAGTCGAGTGCCGCTTGGATGTCGGCGGCCCATCGCGTCGCCAGGTTTTCCGTTGCGTGCTGCTGCAGTTCTGCCGCATCGGCGGAGCCGCGCGCGAACTGTGCGTCGACTGTTCTATAGAAGCCGTCGAACGCTTCCTGGAGCTCAGACTGTGCGTCGGGCGTTTCTTCCGGCGTCGGCTCCTCGGGCGCACAGCCCGCGAGCAGCAGCACCGCGATCGAAGCGAGCGCGACACGAGATCCAAGCCGTCCGAGCATGCGGGCAGGTTACGCGAGGCGACCCGAGCCGCCTCGGAGTTCTCCACAGCCTCGAGACGGGGTACAACTCAGCCGGTCGCAGGACGAATCCGGAGAATGTTGTGCTTTCGCTTGCAATTGTCCCGCGCTTCGCTATACCTTCGTCAATGCGAACTTCCACGCCACGAGAAAGGAGGAGCTCGCGATGTTTGACACGATCATCCTGACCGCTGGAGCCCTTCTTCCGGGTGGGGTCTCCTAGCGCGAGAACGCAGCGGCTGAACGTCGTCTGAGCCATGCCGGCTCCGCGACTGCCAGGCCAGCACTGGCCTGCTACCCCTGCGTCGATCTCCCTGACTGACCGCTGACGCGCCGCCGTGCCCGCGCGACCCGACTCGGGTCGCGACCGATGCACGTGGTCGCAATTCGCGCATCCGCGCCCCATTGCACGGGTCGCTTCGCGCGCTCGAATCGCAATGCAGCCTGCGATATCGCACGCCCAATTCCGGGGCGATATCGCCATGCCAGAAAGCAGAACACCATGTCGACCATGTCACTCGTGCTGCCGGCTCCTCGCCGGCTCGCACTCAGTGCATCGCGCATGCTCGAGCGCTGGGCCATGCGGGCCCACGTCGACGAGCAGGCCAACCGCGAGGCTCGCGCCTACGCGGCCGCCATCGAGGCTCGCGAGCAGCGCAGCCTCGATGCGCTCGCACGCCAGATGCTGCCCTGATGGGCGCAGTGCACGCAGGGCCGTCCCTCGCCGGGGCGGCCCTGCTTCGCGTCGGGAGCCCCGTTCTCCCCAAGCGGACGAGACTGGGGGACAAGAGGGGCGCTTCCGGGCTACCGTGGCCATGTGACAGCCCCCCGCGTGCACTCGCTCGACCCGAGCGATCCGGCCGATGCAGCCCGCTCGGCACGCGTGCGCCGCTTCTTCGCGGCGTGGTTCCCGCCCGACCGCGTCGTCAACGCGCTGCGGGCCGCGGCCGCGGCGATGGGCGCGTTCCTCGTTGGGACCCTGCTGCCCGGCGACATGTCCGAGTATGCCTACGCAGCCGCGCTCGGCGCCTTCGTCGCCATCGGCACCAACCTCTTCAGCATCGCCCGCGCCGCCCTGCAGCAGATCGTGGCGCTCGCGATCGGCGCCGCGATCGGGCTCGCGCTCTTCAACCTCGACATCCCTGCCCTCGTCAAGATCGGCATCATCGCGGCGATCTCGGTGCTGCTACCGGGCGCTCGGACGCTCGGCGCGGGCGCCAGCTACGTGCCCGTCGCGGCGCTGCTCGTGATCATGTTCGGCCGCATCGACCCCGACGGCTACGCGGTCGCCTACGTCGGCCAGTTCTCCCTCGGCCTCGTCGTCGGCGTGATCGTGAACGCGATCGCGCGGCCGCCGCTCTACGACAGGCAGGCGCACGAGCGGCTGCGGCTCGCGACGCGCTCGCTGGCCGATCGCGTCGAAGCGCTCACCGACCAGCTGCGTGGCGAGTGGCCGCCCGACCGCCGCGACTGGCTCGAGTGGGGCTCGGAGCTCGAGGTCTGGATCGCGGACCTCGAGGATGAGATGAGCGAGGCGCGCGAGAGCCAGCGGCTGAACCCGCGCACGCTCTGGCGGTCGCACGACCTCACGCGCGACCGCGACGAGCTCGCCGCGCTGCGCGCCGTCGTGCACCGCATGATCGACGTGATCGACACCGTCTCGAGCGCGGCCTGGGGCACGCCGATCGAGGTGCACCTCGACGAGAGCGAGCGTGCACTGACCGCGGATGCGCTGGCCGCGCTCGAGGCGCACCTGCGGTCGTGGGTCGCAGAGGAGGGTGTCGCCGACGCATCCATCGCCTCGGGGGTGGCGATCGACGCCCTCTACGCCCACGCCATCGTGAAGCCCGAGCCCGATTCGGGCGCAGCGGGCCTCGTGTTCTCGCTCCGCGCCATGCGCGAGCGCATCGACAGGGTGGCTTCCGCTTCCTGACCTCGACCTCGCGGTCGCGAGCGCACGCCGTCGCTCGACGCAAGTCCTCCTCTGCGCGCCCGCGCACGCTTCCGCGACGCTCCGCGCGCGCATCGTCGTCACCTGAGCGCTTGACACCACGCGCTTTGCGTCCTACTGTCAACAATCAAACACCCGCTCGGGTGACGCCACTGCAAAGGAGCAGTCATGAACCTGCACACGCTGCTGCAACGCCGCGCCGCAGACGCCGGTCCGATCCGCGTCGGGGTGATCGGGGCAGGCAAGTTCGCGTCGATGTTCCTCACGCAGGCATCGGTGACTCCCGAATTCCACGTCGTCGGCGTCGCCGACATCAACGTGCCGAAGGCCAAGGATGCGCTCGAGCGCACCGGTTGGAGCCCAGAGCGCTTCGCTGCCACCAGCCTCGACGAGGCGGCTCGCACCGGCCTGACTGCGGTCGTCGACGACTCGATGGCGCTCATCGCCCACCCCGCCGTCGAGGTGATCCTCGAGATCACCGGCAACCCGCTCGTCGGCACCGATCACGCCATCGCGGCGATCGACAACGGCAAGCACGTGATCATGGTCAACGTCGAGGCCGACTGCATGGTGGGGCCGCTGCTGCAGCGCCGCGCCGCAGCTGCGGGCGTCGTCTACTCGATGGCCTACGGCGACCAGCCGGCGCTCATCTCCGAGCTCGTCGACTGGTGCCGCACGGTCGGCTTCGAGGTCATCGCCGCGGGCAAGGGCACCAAGTACCTGCCGGAGTACCACTACTCGACGCCCGACACCGTGTGGGACTTCTACGGGTTCAGCGATGAGCAGCTGGCCTCCGGCGACTTCAACCCCAAGATGTTCAACTCGTTCCTCGACGGCACGAAGTCGGCGATCGAGATGGCGGCGGTCGCCAACGGCACGGGCCTCACCCCGCAGCTCGACGGCCTCGCGTTCCCGCCGGCCGGCGTCGACGACCTGCCGCACGTCTTCCGCCCGCGCTCGCTCGGCGGCTCGCTCGACCATGCGGGCACCGTCGAGATCGCGTCGAGCCTCCACCGCGACGGCAGCGAGGTCGACCGCGACCTGCGCTGGGGCGTCTACGTCACCTTCGAGGCGAAGACCGACTACGCGGTGCAGTGCTTCGCCGAGTACGGCGTCAAGACCGACTCCACCGGCCGCATCGGCTCGCTCTACCGGCCGTACCACATGATCGGGCTCGAGCTCGGGGTCTCGATCGCGAGCGCCGTCCTTCGCGGCGAGGCGACGGGTGCGCCCACGGGCTTCCGTGGCGACGTCGTCACGACCGCCAAGCGCGACCTGAGGGCCGGCGAGACGCTCGACGGCGAGGGCGGCTTCACGGTCTACGGCAAGCTGCGGCCCGCGAGCTTCTCGCTCGAGCACGAGGCGCTGCCGCTCGGCCTCGCCCACAGCGCCAAGCTCGTGCGCGACGTGCCGAAGGACCGCTCCGTCAGCTGGTCCGACGTCGACGTGGATGCATCGCTGTCGGCCGTGAAGGTCCGTCGCGAGCTCGAGGCGGAGTTCCGCGCCGAGCAGCCGTAACGATCTCGTAACTGGTGACAGTCCGACTGTTGACAGCGACGCATCCGCCTTGCTTCACTCATGACGGCCTAGCCGTCCATTTCGCAAAGGAGCGAACATGCCAGCACTGCTCGAGCGCAGCTTGACGCTGCTCGACCGCGTCGTCCAGTGGGCGTGCGTCATCGCACTGGCCGTGATCACGCTCGCCGTGAGCTGGCAGGTGCTCACGCGCTACGTGACGCGCGACTCCGCCTCGTGGACGGTCGAGATCGCCTCGCTCGCCTTCGTCTGGCTCTCGATGCTCGCCATCTCGCTCGGCGTCCGCCAGGGCCGCCACATGGTGCTGGACATCTGGGAGTACGTGCCAGAGCGCCGCTGGCTGCGGATCACGATCACCACGATCGCCAGTGCGCTCGTGCTCGGCACGCTCGTGGCGCTCGTGATCTTCGGCATGGAGGCGCTGCCGAGCGCGATGCGCCGCACGATGCCCGGCATCGACCTGCCCTTCGGCCTCATCTCGCTCGCCGTGCCCGTCGGCTGCACCATCTCGGCGATCTTCGCGATCGAGGCCTGGTGGAAGCTCGTCCGCGAACCGGATCCCGATGTCGACCCGCTGCCCTCGGCAGTGCTGTTCCAGTCCGAAGACGACACGATGGTGAAGGGAGAGCTCTGATGGGTCCTCTGCTGCTCGGCAACTTCGGCGCGGCGATGCTGCTGCGCGTGCCCATCGGCTTCGCGCTCGCGATCGCCTCCCTCGTGACGCTCTGGCTCGTCACCGACACCCCGCTCGCGATCGGCGCCCAGCGCATCGTCGCCGGCATCACGCCCTTCGCGCTGCTCGCGATCCCGCTGTTCATCCTGGCCGGCGGCATCATGAACGCCGGCGGCATCACGAAGCGCCTGCTGAACCTCGCCGACTCCATCGTCGGTGGGATGCGCGGCGGGCTCGCGCAGACGAACGTCCTGTCGGCGCTGTTCTTCGGCGGCATCTCGGGCTCCGCCGTCGCCGACATCTCGAGCCTCGGCCGCATCCTGATCCCCGCGATGAAGGCCCGCGACTACAAGGCGGCCTACTCCGCCGCGGTCACTGCCGCAGCGCCCATCGTCGCGCCGATCATGCCGCCCTCGATCACGATGATCGTCTACGGCGTGGTCTCGGGCACCTCGATCGGCCAGCTCTTCTTCGCCGGCATCGTGCCCGCCATCCTCTACATCGCCATGGTGATGGTCACGGTGCACCTGACGGTGCGCAAGCAGGGCTTCACCGACGAGCTGGTGGCGAACACGGCCAGCCTCGAGCTGATCGGCAAGACGCCGCCGGCCGAGCGCCCGCCGTTCTGGAAGTCGCTCTGGGGTGCGACACCCGCGCTGCTGCTGCCGCTCCTGATCCTCGGCGGCATCCGCTTCGGCTGGTTCACCGCCACCGAGGCCTCGGCCGTGGCCGTGGTCTACGCCCTGCTCGTCGGCATCTTCATCTACCGCGAGCTGACGCTCAAGAAGCTCATCGCCTCGCTCGCGGAGTCGTCGATGATGGTCGGCCTCATCATGCTGGTGCTCGCCGCTGCGCAGCTCTACTCGTGGGCGCTGACCTCCGGCGGCGTGCCGCAGGCGGCGGCAGACGCGATCTTCGCCTTCAGCGACAACCTGGTGGTCCTGCTGATCCTCGTGAACGTGCTGCTGCTGATCGCCGGCATGTTCATCGAGGCGAACGCGGCGCTCATCATCATCACGCCCATCCTCTACCCCGTGCTCACCGAGCTCGGCGTCGACCCCGTCCACCTCGGCATCATCATCGTCGTCAACCTGGGCATCGGCCTCATCACGCCCCCGGTCGGCATCGCGCTGATGCTCTCCTCCGAGATCGCGAAGGTGAAGTTCGTCTCCGCGATCCGCGCCTCGTGGCCGTTCCTGCTGTGCGGCCTCATCTACATGATCCTCATCACCTACATCCCGCAGATCTCGCTGTGGCTGCCGTCGCTGCTGTCGGTCAGCGCCGAGTGATGCACCTGCAAGCCCCTAGGAAGGAACACGCCATGCGCAACTCCATCAAGACCCTCGCGGGTGTGGGCATCGTCGCCCTCGCCCTCACCGGTTGCTCGGCCTCCGGCGGCGACCCCGCTGCCAGCGGCGGAGCCGGGACCGGAGACGAGACCTACAACCTCGTCCTCGGCCACGCCGGCTCCACGACCGATCCCCGCCAGTGGGCGGCCGAGCAGTTCGCCGAGCGGATCGAGGAGGCCACCGACGGCCGCGTCACCGTCGAGGTGCACTCCGACTCCACCCTCGGCACCTGGGAGGAGATGATCGACGGCCTCCAGATCGGCAGCACGCACATCGTCATCGAGTCGCTGCTCTCGCTCGAGGCCTACACCGACCTCGCCTCCGTCGAGACCGCACCGTTCCTCTACGACGACAACGAGCAGTTCTTCGAGGTCTGGGAGGGCGAGCTCGGTGCAGAGATCCAGACCGCCGTCACCGAGGCCTCGGGCTACGCGACGCTCGGCAACATGTTCCGCGGCTCGCGCGAGCTCACCACCAAGGAGCCTGTGACGTCGCTCGAGGACCTCCAGGGCCTCACCATCCGCACGCCCAGCGCGCAGACGATGATGGACAGCTGGAACGCGCTCGGTGCCCGCGCCGAGGCGCTGCCCTTCAACGAGGTCTACTCGGCCCTCGAGTCGGGCGTGCTCGACGGGCAGGAGAACCCGCTCGACGCCATCCTGTTCAACTCGATCCACGAGGTCGCGCCGCACATCGGGATGACCGACCACATGTTCGCCAACTACCACTTCCTGATGTGGGACGAGGCGCTGCAGGCGTACCCCGAGGACATCCGCACGGCCATCCAGGACGTGGCTGCCGGGGTGGGCCAGGAGTACACCGAGAACACGGTCACGAACCTCGAGGACTACCGCACGCAGCTCGAGGAGGGCGGCGCGGAGTTCCACGAGATCGAGGACCGCGATGCCTGGATCGAGGCGACGCAGCCCGTCGTCGACGGACTGCCCGACCAGGTGCAGACCTGGGTGGAGCAGATCCGCAGCATGTGACGCGACGGCGGGGGCCCCTCGGGCCCCCGCCGCCCGCTCCATCCGCACACCCCGACCCTGACGCGCATCCGACACCCACAGGAGAGACACACCATGAATCTGCACGAGCTGCTCAAGGAGCGCGAGGCACAGGGCCAGCCGATCAACGTCGGCCTCATCGGCTCCGGCCGCTTCGGCACCATGTACCTGTCGCAGGCCCGCAACATCCCCGGCGTGCGCGTGCGCGCGATCGCCGACATCAACACGGCGCGCGCGCGCGAGTCGCTCGCCCGCGTCGACTGGCCCGCTGAGGACATCGTCGACTCGGTCGACGAGCTCAGCGAGGGCAAGACCGCCGTCATCGCCGACGCGATGGACCTCTTCCGCGCTGACATCGACGTGATCGTCGAGGCGACCGGCAACCCGATCGTCGGCATCAAGCACGCGCTCGCCGCGATCGACTCCGGCAAGCACGTCATGATGGTGACGGTCGAGGCGGATGCGCTGGCCGGCCCCGCGCTCGCGAAGCGCGCCGCCGACGCGGGCGTCGTCTACTCGATGGCCTTCGGCGACCAGCCGGCCCTCATCTGGGAGCTCGTCGACTGGGCCCGCACCTCCGGCTTCGACGTCGTCTGCGCCGGCAAGGGCGCGAAGTACCTGCCCGGCTACAACCAGATGAACCCCGACAACGTGTGGGAGCACTGGGAGTTCTCGGAGGAGCTCAAGCAGTCCGGCCAGCTGAACCCCTACATGCACACCTCCTTCCGCGACGGCACGAAGGCCGCGATCGAGATGGCGGCGGTCGCCAACGCGGCAGCGCTCGTGCCGAGCGACGCCGGCCTCAGCTTCACGCCCGGCAACCTCGAGGAGATCGCGACGGTCTGCCGCCCCGAGTCGGTCGGCGGCGTGCTCTCGCACGAGGGCACGGTCGACGTGATGTCGAGCTACACCCGCGAGGGCGACTGGATCCCCCACAACACGCAGGAGGGCGTCTTCGTCGTCGTGAAGGCCACGAACGCCTACGTCGCCGAGTGCTTCCAGGAGTACCCCTGGCACCCCGACCCCAGCGGCCAGTACGCCGCGCTCTACCGCCCGTACCACTACGTCGGCCTCGAGCTGAACGTCTCGATCGCCAACGCCGTGCTGCGCGGCGTCGCGACCGGCACGGCCGTCGGGTTCACGGCGGATGTGGTGGCCACGGCCAAGAAGGATCTGGCCGCGGGCGACACGCTCGACGGCGAGGGCGGCTTCGCGGTCTTCGGCAAGCTCGTCTCGGCCCGCACGTCGGTCGCCGAGGGCTACCTGCCGGTCGCGCTCGCGCACCACGTGCCGCTCAAGCGCGACATCAAGCAGGGCGAGAGCGTGCGCTGGGCAGATGTCGAGGTCGACGACTCGCTCGACCAGGCGATCCAGCTGCGTCGCGAGACCGAGGCCCTCGCGGCGGCCGCGGCCGCATGACCCGCTCGCTCAGCCTCATCGGGCTGGGGGCGATGGGCCTGCCGATGGCTCGCCTGCTCGCTGCTCGCGGCGCGCTCACGGTGCACAACCGGAGCGCGGCGCGCGCGCACGCCCTCGCCGCCGAGGCGCCGTCGGTCGTGGTCGCTGAGGCACCCGCCGACGCCGCGGCAGAGGTGGTGCTGACCGTGCTGCCCGATCTGCCGGAGGTGCGCGTGCTCCTCGACGGACCGGACGGGCTCCTCGCGGGCTGGCGTCGCGCATCCGTCGAGCGGCCCATGCTCGTCGTCATGGGCACCGTCTCGGCCGTGGCCCTGCGCGAGCTCGCCGCAGAGCTCGCCGCCCACGGGGTCGAAGTGGTGGACGCTCCGATGTCCGGCGGCGTGCTGGGCGCCGCCGAGGGGCGGCTCAGCATCTTCGTCGGCGGCACGGGCGCGCAGGTCGCCGAGCTCGCTGAGGTGCTGGAGCCCTGCGCGCGGCTCGTCTCGCACATGGGGCCGACCGGCGCCGGAGCGACCACCAAGCTCTGCAACCAGCTGGTCGTGGCCGAGACGATCACGGCGCTGTCGGAGGCCTTCGCCCTCGCGCGAGCCAGCGGCATCGACCCGGCCGTGCTCGCCGACGCGCTGGGCTCCGGACTCGCCGGCAGCGAGGCGCTGCGGCAGAAGCGCCACCACTGGATCGCCGAGGACTTCGCGCCCGGCGGCACCATCGACTACCAGGTGAAGGACCTGCGCTACGCGCAGCAGGCGGCGGATGCGGCGGGGATCCGCCTGCGGGCGGCCGAGACGGCGCTCGCGCTGTTCACGGACGCGTCGGCGGCCGGCGACGGCGGGCTCGACCACTCGGGCGTCTACCGCCAGGTGCTGCGGGACTGAGTCGGCGCGTGCGGAGCGTCAGGCTGCGGCGTCGAGCCGCGCCATGATCGTCTCTCGCGCGCTGTCGTTGTGCTCGCGCAGCACCTCCCGCACCGCGCCCGCGTCGCCCGAGGAGATCGCGTCGACGATCGGCTCGTGACGACGGGCCGCCATGTTGGCGATCGCGGTGTCGCGCCCCGCGGCGGTGATGACCGCGCGGGCGAGCCCACTGACGCGGCGCCACGACTCGACGAGCGTCTGGTTGCCGCTCGCGATGCAGATCTGCTCGTGGAAGGCGAGGTCTGCGGCCACCTGGTCGGCGATCGGGCCCTCCTCGCTCTTCGCGAGCCGGTCGAGCGCCACGCGCAGCTCGCCGACGATCACGTCGAGGTCGTCGCGCACGCAGACCGCCTCGGCCGCGAGCGACTCGAGGGCGAAGCGCACCTCGAAGATGTCGCGAACCTCGGCGGGGGTGACGACGCGCACCGAGAGGCGGCCCCGCGAGTCCTTCGAGAGCAGCCCCTCCTCCTCGAGGTGGCGCAGCGCCTCGCGCAGCGTGCCGCGCGAGACGCCGAGCGATGCGCTCAGCTCGGTCTCGGCGAGGTGCGTGCCCTGCGGCAGCTCGCCGGTCGTCACCGCCTCCCGCAGGCGGTCGAGGATCAGCTCGCGCCTCGTGACGCGCTCGATCGCGCCGAGCGTGCTGAACTGTGCATCGAGGGCCATGCGGTCACCGTACCTGAATCGTCGATCGGGGGATCTGCGCCGAGCAGGGCTCAGTGCAGGTGGCTCGCGCCATTGATGTCGATGTTCGTGCCCTGCAGGTAGGCCGCGTCCTGGCTGGAGAGGAACGTGAAGACCGCGGCGATCTCGTCGGTCGACGCGACGCGGCCGATGGGGATGTCGGCGGCGAGCTTCGCCTCCGACTCAGCGGTCGCGCCGACGCGGATGTTCGTGTCGACAGCGCCGGGCGTCACCGAGTTGATCGTGACGCCGGAGTCGGCGATCTCGCGTGCGAGCGCCTTCGTGAAGCCGAGCACCGCCGCCTTGGCGGCCGAGTAGGGCACCTTGCCGAAGACGCCGCCGCCGCGCTGCGCGGAGACCGAGGACATGTTGACGATGCGGCCCCAGCCGGCCTCGAGCATGCCGGGCAGGAAGGCCTTCGTGACCAGGTAGGTGCCGGTGGCGTTGACCGCCATGACCGTGTTCCAGAGGTCGAGCGTCGTCTCGAGGAAGGGCACGGGCGAGGTGATGCCCGCGACATTGGCCAGGGCGCCCACGACGGGCAGGCGTCCCGCGTCGACCTCGGCCTGCACGGCGGCGTGCGCGGCGGCGACTGCAGCCTCGTCGGCCACGTCGATGGCGGTGCCGAAGGCGGGCACGCCGTTGCGCTCGCCGATCTCGCGCGCGACCTGCGCCGAGCGCTCGGCGTCGAGGTCGAGGACGACGATGGCCCAGCCCTCGCGCGCGTAGCGGTCGGCGACGGCCATGCCGATGCCGCGCTCGCTCGTGGCGCCGGTGACGATCGCGGTGCGCTGGGGGGCGGATGCGGTGGTGGTCTCGGTCATGGGTGCTCCTTGGGTGCTCAGAGGGTGGCGGATGCGGCCATCGCATCGCGCAGGCGAGTGATGGATCGGTCGGCGATGCCGGCGAGCTCCTCGCGCCGATCGCCCTCGACGGCGCTCGTGGCGTCGTCGACGTAGGCGCGCGAGGGCTGCTCGAGGATGCAGGCGCCCGAGAAGCCGATCTCATCCAGCGCGCGGAAGGCGGCCGGGAAGTCGACGTCGCCCTCGCCGATGCGGCGGCTGAAGTCGCCAGGGACGGCGTCGCGCAGGTGCACGTGGGCGATGCGACCCTGCCAGTGGGCGATCGTGCTGGGCAGGTCGTCGCCTGCGGCGGTCACGTGGGCGACGTCGAGCACGATGCCGACGCGAGCGCCGGCGGCGTCGAGGCGTGCGTGCAGCGCGTCGGCGCGCTCGCGGCCCCAGCTGAAGCGCAGGTAGTGCAGCGACTCGATCCACAGCTCGACGCCGTGGCCGTGCGCG
The DNA here is from genome assembly GCF_900117395.1 of Agrococcus sp. Marseille-P2731. GTDB lineage: Bacteria > Actinomycetota > Actinomycetes > Actinomycetales > Microbacteriaceae > Agrococcus. The sequence goes on from NZ_FPEG01000003.1 coordinate 1,069,945, forward strand.
GCGTCGGCGGCGGTGGCCAGTGCGTAGGCCACGCGGTCGAGATCGGCGGCCTCACCCTCGATGGGCTCGTGCCCGAGCGCACCGCAGGGCAGCACGAGCGCGCGGGCACCGATCGCTGCCGTCAGCCGCAGCAGCCGGTCGAGGTGCTGCGCGCGCGCGGCCTCGTCGGCGCCCGGATCGTTGAGGTCGCCGATGTCGCTGTTCACGCTGCGGACCGTCAGGCCGGAGGCCGCGAGGTCGGCGACGACGCGGTCGATCGCCGCGTCGTCCAGGTCGAAGGGCACGTGGTCGCAGACGCCGGGCAGCGCGCCGAGGTCGATCTCGGTGACGCCGAGCGCCGCGATGTCGGTGAGCGCGTCAGCGAGCGGCAGGTGCTGGAACGTGATCGTCGAGCATCCGAGCCGTGTGGGCAGCGACATCGTCGTCTCCTCCCGCGCCGTCGGCCATCGTCGGCGTCACTCGCAGTGTATGACGTTCTACTGTTGACAATCAACAGTTGCGTCGGCGAGTGTCGCGAGAGACCTCAGGCGACGACCATGCCCTTCCGGCCGCCGACCGGGAGGGGGCGGTAGCGCGTGACCTCGACGGGCTTCGCGAGCAGGCCCTCGAGCTCTGCGTTGAAGTCGGCGACCGGAGCGCCGGCGCCGTGCTCGTCGAGCAGCGCTGCCGAATCCCAGTGCTCGATCATGATGATCGTGCCGTCCTCGGCCTCCTGGATCGCGTAGAGGTTGCAGCCCGCCTCCTCGTGCACGCGGGGGATCACGCGCTCCATGGCGGCGAGCACGCGGTCGCGCGCGCCGTCTGCCGGGTGGAAGCATGCGGTGACGACCAGGGGCTGGTCCGTCGTGTCGGTGGTCTGCACGGTCTCGGTGCTCATGGTGCTCCTCCTGAGGTGTGGGGGGTTGGTGCGGTGGTGGGTGCTGGCGCAGCCGGTCAGTGCGCTGCCGACGGATAGGTCTCGATCACGCTGCTGTCGTCGCGGCGCTCGAGCCCCGCATCCGCCGCCCGCAGGAGGCGCTCGCGCGCCGCGACGAGCACGGGCACCTCGGCGCCGGCGGATGCGGCGGCGTCGGCGACGAGGCCGGAGTCCTTCACGAAGATGCCGATGCTGCTCAGCACGGGTGCGTCCTCGCCCTGCAGCATGCGCGGCGCGCGGTCGCTGAGCATCCACGAGCCGGCGGCGCCGCCCGCGACGAGGTCGAGCACCTCGGCGCGATCGAGCCCGAGCGATGCGCCGAGCGCGAGGGCCTCCGCGGCGGCCACGAGGTGCACCGAGCAGAGGTGCTGGTTGACGACCTTGACCGACTGGCCCCTGCCGATCTCGGCACCGACGACGCGCGCGGCGCCCATGGCGGCGAGCAGATCGGCGACCGTGGCCAGGTCTGCCTCGGCGCCGGCCGCGAAGATCACGAGCTCGCCCGTCATCGCGCGCGCGACGCCGCCCGTCACCGGCGCATCGACGACGCGGGCACCCGCGGTCGTCAGGCGCTCGGCCGCGCGAGCCACGGCATCCGGCCCGACCGTCGACATGATGACCCACGTGCGGTCGGCGACGACGGATGCGGCGGTCGCCTCGGCGACGAGCGCGTCGAGCTGGTCGGGGGTCGCGACCATGACGACGACGGTGCCCGCGGCGGGCGCATCGGCGATCGAGGCCACTGCCGGGATGTCGAGCGCTGCGGCGCGCTCGCGAGCTGCGTCGAAGGTGTCGACGCCTGTGACGGCGAAGCCGGCGGCAGCGACGCGCTGCGCCATGGGTGTGCCGATGGCGCCGAGCCCGACGAAGGTGATGGGGGAGTCGGTCATGCGGTGTCCTCCTCGGCGGCGCCTCCGTTGGCGCTGCGCATTCTCGTGTCGAAGGTTCGTGTCGAACTGTCAACAGTGATGAGCGTACCGAAGTCGTGCGCGCCGCTCCAGTGCGCGCTGCGGGAGTTCGCCGGCTATGGGCGGCCTAGGGTTCCGCCGGCGCGAACGATGCGGTGGTCACGTGCTGCGGCCGCCCCTCGAGCGGGATCTCGCGCACGTCGCCGGTCGCCGGGTCGACGACCGTGAGGCCGTCCCACCAGCCGTCGCGCGTGAAGCCGCCCGCGAGCACCGCGACCCACCCCGGGGCGTCGGCCGCCGCATCCGCCCCTGTGCCCGTCGTGGCGGCGTCGGCCGGAGCGGGCCAGATCGCGACCGTCTCGTGCGGATGCGCGAGCGGGATCACGCGCTCGTCGCCCGTCGCGGGGTCGAGGAACGACACGTTCGGCTCGCCGGTCGCGGTGCCGAAGGGGCCCGTGCCGGCGGTGACGAGCGTGCCGTCGGGCGCGGTCGCGATGCCGTGCTGATGCGAGTTCGCGGTGGTCTCGAGGCGCTCGGTCTCGCCGGTGGCCGGGTCGAGGAGCACGGTGACGAGGCCCTGGTAGGGCAGCGCGATGCGGCCGTCGGCGGTGATCGAGGCGTAGTGCGGCTTCTCCCAGCCGGCGAAGCCGAGGTTGCCGAAGGGTGCGATCTCGATCGCGCGCACCGCGAGCGACCGCGGATCGACGAGCGAGACGGTGTAGCTGTCGTGGTCGACCGTCGCGACCCACTCGCCGGCCGGGTCGGCGAGCACGTCGAAGGGCCGCACGCCCACGTCGACGCTCTCGACGAAGGCGCCCTCCGAGACATCGAAGACCTCGAGCCAGGCCGGGTTCGGCCACTCGTGCACGGCGACATAGACGCGGTCGCCGTCGGGGGAGACGGCGATGCCGAGGCCGCCGTCGCGGTACTCGCCGAACTGGATCGCGGTCGGCTGGTGCTCGTAGGGCACGAGCGCCGTGCGCTCGCCCGCGGCGACGTCGACGACCGCGAGGCCCTCGGCGGTCGAGACGTAGGCGGTGCCGTCGTGCGCGGCGACGCCCCACGGCGCGGCGCCGACCTCGATCAGGTCGAGCAGCGGCTCGGTCGCATCCGGGTCGACGACGGCGAGGGCATCGGATGCGGCGAGGGTCGCCAGGAGCACCGGCTGCGGCCCGGGTGCGGCGTCGGCGCCGGGGGAAGGCGAGGGCGTCGGGGTCGGCTCGCTCGTCGGTGCCAACGGTGATGCCGAGGGCGTCGGAGCGAGCGCGCCGGGCGCGCACCCCACGAGCATCGCCGCCGCGAGCGCTGCGACGACGCCAGCCATGAGTCTCGCCCGCATGCACTCATCGTGGCAGGCGCGTGCGCGGCCGGAGGGCTCAGCCGTCGATCGGCTCGGTCGCCGAGGCGAGCAGCACGCGCTCGAGCGCGTCGAGCCGCGCCGTCAGCGGTCGATCGCTCGGCACCGCGAGCACCACCTCGTTCGGGGTCACCCGGTCCGAGAGCCGCACGAAGCGCACGCCGTGGCCGTCGAACGACTCGCTGTGAGAGCCTCGACCGCTGAAGATCGAGTACCCCAGCCCGTGCGCCACCATCGCACGCACCGTCTCGGGATTGGCGAACGACCAGGTGCTGTGCGGGGCGATGCCCGCCTCCTGCATGAGCGCTTCGACGACGCCCTGGGAACCGGCGCGCTGCACGATGATGAGCCGCTCGTCGGCGAGCTCCGCGAGCTCGACCGAGTCGCGATCGGCGAGCGGATGCGCGTCGGGCAGCACGGCGTAGGGGAGCGCCGTGCGGATCCGCACCGTGCGGAACCCCGGGCGCAGCTGCCGCGCGTAGAGCATGCACGCGTCTGCGCCGCCAGAGAGCGTCAGCTCCTGCAGCTCGAGCGCGAGGCCGTCGACGAGCTCGAGGTCGACGCGCGGGTGCTGCTGGGCGAAGCGCTGCGCGAGCATCGGCAGCATCCGGGCCGAGAGCGCGAGCGTGCATGCCACTCGCAGCGGGCCCGCGACCTCGCCCTGCTCCGCATCCGCTGCGGCGACGAGCTCCTCGACATCGTCGAGGATGCGCCGGGCGATGGGCAGGATCTGCTCGCCGCTCGGTGTCAGCTGCACACCCTTGGCCGCTCGACGCGACAGCACGCGCAGGCCCAGGCTGCGCTCGAGGTCGCTGAGCGCTGACGACACCGCGGCCTGCGAGGCGGCGCAGCGCCTCGCAGCCTCCGTCACGCTGCCGCCGTCGACCGCGGCGACGAAGTACTCGAGCTGTCGGAGCGTCGGCTGCACCATAACCACAGCCTAAGAGGATGTTCTGCACTTTCTGCTGTTCAGATGGTCGCGCGCCGCGCCACGCTTGCGGGAGCAACGACGCAGGAGGTCGACGATGACAGCGCAGCAAGCCCACGTGGTGACCCTCGGCACGGCCGGAGGGCCGCGCTGGTGGGATCCGGTCGACGGCGGCAACCGCGCCGGCATCGCGACCGCCGTCGTGGTCGGCGGCCGCGCCTACCTCGTCGATGCGGGCATCGGGGCCGGTCGCCAGCTGCAGCGCGCCGGCATCGCCATGGACGACCTCGGCGGCATCTTCCTGACGCACCTGCACTCCGACCACACCACCGACCTCGCGAACATCGCGCTGTTCGGCATGTTCTCCCGCGATCCGCAGCTCGGCCGCATCCCCATCGTCGGTCCCGGCGACCGCGGCGAGCTGCCGCCGGTGTCGCCGCGCGCGACCATCGCACCGCAGCCGGTCGCGCCGCACCTGCCGACGCCCGGCACGGCCGACATGTTCCGCCTGCTGATGGAGGCCCACGCCACCGACCTCAACGATCGCGTGCTCGACGCGCTGCGCCCGGCGCCGCGCGACCTGTTCGATGCTCGCGACATCGCGATCCCCGGCGGCATCGGCTACCACCCGAACACCTGCGCCACCCCCGCGATGGCGCCCTTCACCGTCTTCGAGGACGACCGCGTGCGCGTCGACGCGACGCTCGTCGAGCATCCGCCCATCGCGCCCGCCTTCGGGTTCCGGATCACGAGCGACGAGGGGTCGATCGCGATCTCCGGCGACACCGCGAGGACCGCGAACATGGTGCGGCTGGCCGAGGGCGCCGACCTGCTGCTGCACGAGGCGATCGACTTCGACTGGGTCGATGCGCAGTACGGCGATACGTCCGACGCGACGGCCCGCGCATCCCGCGACCACCACCGCAAGTCGCACACGAGCGTCCTCGAGGCCGCGGCCATCGCCCGCGAGGCCGACGTCGGCCAGCTGCTGCTGCACCACCTCGTGCCCGGCAGCACCGCGCTCGCCCGCTGGCAGGCGCTCGCCGCCGAGCTGGACCCCGCGCCGGTGATCACGCAGGACCTCGCGCGCTACACCTTCACCCGCCAGCGGCAGCTCGCCGTCTGATACGAAAGGCACGGTCGACGATGACCAGCTCCACCACATCCACCCCCGCACCAGAGGCCCCGATGCCGGCGACGACGAACGCCGATGGCACCCAGCTGTCGATGACCACGCGTGACATGCGCCGCGTGCTCGCGTCGAGCTTCATGGGCTCGATGATCGAGTTCTACGACTTCATCCTCTACGCCACCGCGGCGAGCATCGTCTTCAACCGCATCTTCTTCGAGGACCTCGGCCCCGGCTTCGCCGTCTTCGCCTCGTTCGCGACCTTCGCCGTCGGCTACCTCGCGCGCCCGCTCGGCGGCATCATCTTCGGCCACTTCGGCGACACCCGCGGCCGCAAGGGTGTGCTGATCCTGACGATGATGCTGATGGGCATCGCCTCGACGGTCATGGGCCTGCTGCCGCCCACCGACCAGGTCGGCATCATCGCGCCGATCGCGCTCGTGCTGCTCCGCGTCGTGCAGGGCATCTCCGTCGGCGGCGAGTGGGGCGGCGCGATCCTCGTCGCCCTCGAGCACGCGCCGAAGCGGAGCCGCGGCCTCGCCGCGAGCTTCGCCAACGCCGGTGGGCCCGTCGGCGCGGTGCTGGCGACGGTGATGCTCGGCCTCTTCTCGATGCTGCCCGAGGAGGAGTTCCTCTCCTGGGGCTGGCGCGTGCCGTTCCTGATGAGCATCGCGCTGCTCGCCGTCGGCCTCGTGATCCGGCTGCGCGTCGCCGAGACCCCGATGTTCCAGCGCCTGGAGGAGATCGGCTCCCGCCGCCGCGCCCCGATCGTCGAGGTGGTGCGCAGCCACTGGCGCGCGATCCTGATCGCCTTTATCGCGGTGCTCGCCTTCACCACCAGCCAGGGCCTCATGACGGTCTGGGGCGTCTCGCAGGCAGTCGGCAACGGGGCGGATGCGACGGGCGTGCTGGCGTGGAAGGCCGCCGCGGCCGTCGTCACCGTCATCGTCTCGATCCTCGCCGGCAAGCTGAGCGACCGGTTCGGGCGCCGCCTGATCGTCGCGATCGGCTGCGGTCTCGGCATCCTGCTCGCGCTGCCCATCATGGGGCTGCTCGAGAGCGGCACCGTCTGGGGCTTCGCCCTCGCGATCGTGCTCGGCAACGGCCTCGTGCAGGGCCTCGTCTACGGGCCGATCGGCGCGTTCGTCGCCGAGCAGTTCCCGACCTCGCTGCGCTTCACCGGCGCATCCGCGTCGTACCAGACGGCCTCGACCGTCGGCGCCGGCTTCTCGCCGCTCATCGCGACGGGCCTGATGCTGGCGTTCGGCGCGAGCTGGACGGTCGGCGTCTTCTGGATGATCGTGCTCGCGGCCAGTGCCGCCGCGGTCCTGCTGACACCCGAGAGCAAGGATCGCGACATCCACCAGCCCGCGTGACCGGGCAGGGCCGCGTCACGGCGGAGGCGCGATGAGGGGAGGCGGCCGGCGTGCGACCGCGTGGCTCGTGCTCGCGAGCCTGGGGCTCGCCGCCGGCTTCCTCTCCGGCCTGTTCGGGGTCGGCGGCGGCATCGTGCTGGTGCCGGCCCTGATCGCGCTCGCGGGCATGGATGGCCGGAGGGCCGCGGCGACGTCGCTCGCCGCCATCGTGCCGACCGCTGCCGCCGGCGCCGTCTCCTATGCGGCGCTCGGCGCGCTCGACCTGGTGGCCGGCGGGCTGCTGGCGCTCGGTGCCGTCGGCGGTGCGCAGCTCGGGTCGTGGCTGCTCGTGCGCGTGCCGGCGGTCGTCGGCCGCTGGCTCTTCGTCGCCTTCGTCTGCGTCGTCATCGCTCAGCTGCTGCTGACCGTGCCGACCCGTGATGCCGGGATCGCGCTGACGCCCTGGACGATCGCGGGCCTCGTGCTCCTCGGCTTCGCCGTCGGTGCGCTCTCCGGCGTGCTCGGCGTCGGCGGAGGCGTGCTCATCGTGCCGGCGCTGATGCTGCTGTTCGGCGCCAGCGACCTGGTCGCGAAGGGCACGTCGCTGCTGACGATCGTGCCGTCGGCGATCTCCGGCACGGTCGGCAACCTCGTGCGTCACACGGTCGATCTGCCGGCCGCGATCGTGGTGGGGGTCGCGGCGTGCACCACGAGCGCGCTCGGCGCGATCGTTGCGGCAGCGCTCTCGGCGGCCACCGCCACCGTGCTGTTCGCGGTCTTCCTCGCCGGCGTGCTCGCCTGGAGCGTGTGGCAGTCGGTGCGGGAGGGGCGCGGTCGCTGAGGTCGCGGCTCAGCGGTGCCGGCGCATCGGTGCGACGAGCAGGCCGCGGTCCTCGCGCATCCACACCTGGCCCGTGGCCCGCCGCTCGGCGCGCGTCGCGAAGCGGTAGCGGTAGACGCGGGCGCGCACCCACTGCGGCCGCTCCCCTCGGAAGGGATCGCGGCCGAGCAGCCGCAGCGTCGCCCGGTCGGCCTCCAGCAGCCGCTCGAGCAGCACCTCGAACCAGCGGCCGTAGGAGCCGAGCGCCAGGAACCACATCAGCCAGTCGAGCCGCAGGTGGTACGGCGCGAACCAACCCGGCACGCGCCGCACGTCGCCCGGCTTGCCCTTGAAGCCGTACTCGACCCACTCGTCGTCGGCCGGCGCATCCGCCCCTCTCGCCTCGTCGAACGCTGCGCCCTCGATGACGATCTCGTCGCGCGCCTTCGTCACGGTGCCGAAGGCGCCGTACGCGTTGGCGAGGCGCAGCCTGTTGAACGATGCGTTCATCAGCTGGCGGCGCGAAGCGAGATTGCGCACCGCAGGGATCGACAGCCAGGCGTAGGCGAGGAAGACGAGGGCGACGAGGATGCTCCACCACAGCGGCGTCGGGGCGTAGGCGTGCGTGGCGGGCACGGCGGGCACGAGCCAGGCGACCGCGCGGTCGTCGACGGCGGCGAAGGCGAGCACGATCGTGATCCAGTTGAGCCAGGCGAAGTTGCCGGTCAGCACGAGCCACAGCTGCGTCAGGATCACGACGGCGGCCGCGGCGCTCGCGATGGCCGCCGCGACCGGATGCGGCACCACTATCGCGAACAGCAGCCACGGGACCGCGAGCTGCGCCACGTGGTTGCCGAGCACCTCGCCCCGGTGGAACCAGCGCGGCAGCAGGTGCGCCCAGCGGCTCAGTGGCCCCGGCATCGGCTGCGTTTCGTGGTGATAGGTCAGTGCCGTGAGGTCGCGCCACTCGCGCCCGCCGCGGATCTTGATCATGCCAGCGCCGAACTCGAGCCGGAAGACGAGCCAGACGATGAGGAGCAGCGCGAGCGTCGGAGGAGCGGTCGCGCTCGAACCGAGGAACGCGGCGAGGAACCCCGCCTCGCACAGCAGCAGCTCCCAGCCGAAGCCGTAGAAGACCTGGCCGATGGGGAGGATCGAGAGGTAGCCGATCCAGAGCGCGAGGAACGCGAGCATCGGGACCCACGGGGGGCCGAGCTGCGGCAGACCCGCGACGAGCGCGAGGGCGATCGCGATGGCGATGAGGCAGAGGATGCGCAGGCGCCGGTCGGAGTAGCCCCAGCGGAAGAGGGATGGCTGGGTGCGGAGCGCGCCGGAGTCGACGACGCGCGTGGCGGGCATCAGGCCGCGCTCACCGAGCAGCGCGGGGAACTGCAGCAGCGTCGAGAGGAAGGCGACGGCGAAGACGGCCGCGATGCCGCGCTGCAGCACCTGGCGGGCGAGCTCGGCGTGCGGGGCGTCGAGCCAGGTGGTGATCAGCGCCCACTCCATGGCTCGACTCCCCGCACCCCTCGTGATGCACCGCTACTGGTTGCCGATCTTGCCGTCGATGTTCGCCCGCACATCCTCGATCTTGTCGACGTGGTGGCCGCCGGTGACCTCGTTGGCCTTCTCGGCGACCGCACGCAGCACGTTGTCGCTGATGTCCTCGGCCTGCTCGCTCTTGAGGGCCTCGTCGATCTGCTCCTTGTTCGCCTCGACGAACTCCTTGGCCTTGTTGGCCAGGTCGTCCACTGCACCCATGCGTCCACCTCCGGTGTCAGGCTCGAGCGCACCCGGATGGGGTGCCGCCGCCGTGCCTGCACGGTAGCGGCAGCGGCTGACGCGGCGCTACAGGTCGCGCGTCGTCAGAGCGCGCGCAGCGCCGCGTGCGCCGCGTGCCAGCCGCTCATGCCGTGCGCGCCACCGCCGGGCGGGGCCGACGACGAGCAGAGGTAGACCCGACCGCTTCGGCCGGTGACGGGCACGCGGTAGGGGTCGATCGGTCGGGGCCGCGCCAGCTGCTGCGTGCCCGCGAGCGTGCCGCCGCCGATCGAGCCGCCGACGAGGTTCGGGTTCCACAGCTCGAGCGCGGCGGGCGTCGCGGGGCGCCGCTCGAGGATCCTGTCGCGGAACCCCGGCGCGAAGCGCTCGATCTGCGCCTCGATGGCGGCGGATGCGTCGCCCGGCCAGCCGAACGGCACGTGCGCGTACGCCCACACGAGGTGCTTGCCGGCGGGAGCCCGCTCGGGCTCGGCCACGGTGGGCTGGGTGAGCAGCACGAACGGCTCCGCGGGCATGCGCCCGACGGCGACGTCGTGCTCGGCGGCCGCGATCTCGCGCATCGCCCCGCCGAGGTGCACGGTGCCGGCGCGGGCGACGCGCTCGTCCTCCCAGGGGATGGGGCCGTCGAGCAGCAGGTCGAGCTTCGACACCGCCGGGCCGTACCGCCAGTTCTGCATGCGCTTGGCGTAGGGGCCGCCGAGCTGCTCGCCCGCGATCCGCGCCACCTGATGCGGGGTGAGGTCGAGCAGCACCACGTCGCCCGGCACGTCGCGGAGATCGTGCACTTCGACACCGGTCTGGATGCGGGCACCGGCTGCCTCTGCGACGCGCGCCAGCGCATCCGCGATCGACTGCGAGCCGCCCTTCGCGAACGGCCACCCGGCCGAGTGGCCGACACCGCCGAAGGCGACGCCGAAGGCGCTCGTGAGCGGGTAGCCGAGCGGCAGGGTCGCGTGGGTGACGCTGCCCGAGAAGAGTGCCTGCGCGGCGCCGGAGCGGAAGACGGTGCGCGCGAGCGTCGTCGACGGCCACGCGCCGCGCAGCCCGAAGCGGGCGAGCAGCAGCGGGTCCTCGGGCCAGCGCAGCAGCGGGCCCATGATCGCCTCGGAGGTGCCGAAGGGATCGTCGGTCGCAGGCTTGTGCAGGCGCAGCCAGGCATCGCGGTCGACGCCGAGCTCGCGCGCGGTCTGCTCGGCGTCGCGGTGCAGGATCGCCGCGCGGCCACCGGGCAGCGGATGCGCCATCGGGTAGTCGGCGTGCACCCACTCGAGGCCGTGCTGCTCGAGCCCGAGCTCGCGGAACGCGTGGCTCGTGACCCCGAACGGATGCGCGGCGGCACCCAGGTCGATCAGCGCCTGGTCGCCGAACGCGGGGGCGGATGCGACGGCACCGCCGATCGTGTCGAGCCGCTCGAGCACCGTGACGTCGAGCCCGGCGCGGGCGAGGACCGCGGCGGCGGTGAGCCCGTTGGGCCCGGCGCCGACGATCGTCGCGGTGGTCATCGCCCCAGCCTCTCGCGGTGCCCTGACGCGTGCAAGCGGGCGCCTCTCAGTCGCGTGCGGCATGCTCGCGGCTCATCGGCCACTGGTCGCCGCGCTGCCCCGACAGGGCAGCCCCTCCGCTATGCGCGTTCCGTCGCGGTGACCTTGCCTGCGCGCCGCCCGATCACGGAGTAGATCCCGGCGCCCAGCATGCCGCCATCGACCGCCAGATCCGCTCCGGTGATGAACGAGGAGGCCGGGCTCAGCAAGAAGAGGACCGAACGTGCGATCTCCCGCGGATCCGCGCCGCGGCCGAGCGGTGTGAGCTCCCGGTTGCCCTCGTAGAAGCCACGTGCGTCCGCATCATCAAGCCCGCTGTGCTGGGTCAACGCCATCGGGGTGTCGACCAGTCCGGGAAGCACCGCGTTCACGCGCACGCCGTGCGGCGCGAACTCGATCGCGGCCGCCTTCGTCAAGCCACGCAGGCCCCACTTGCTGGCCGTGTAGGCCGCGCTGAAGTAGCCGGTCGCCCCAGCGGTCGAGCTCACGTTCACGATCGAGCCGCCCGCAGGCATCAGCGGCCCGAGCCTCCTGATGCCGAGGAACGCGCCGGAGAGGTTGATGCCCAGCAGGCGCTCCCATTCCGGGAGGCTCGTCTCGGTCACCGTCTTCCGCAGCGTGACGCCCGCGTTGTTGACGAGGCCTCGCAGCGGCCGCCCCCCGATCGCGGTGGCCACGCGCTCCCACGTCCGCTCGTCGCTGACGTCGCCCTCGACGATCGACGCATCAGCCGCCCACCCCGTCGCGATCGGGTCGCGGTCGACGGCGACCACCGCCGCACCGGCCTCGAGCAGCAGGGCGACCTCCGCCGCGCCCTGGCCGCGGCCAGCACCGGTCACCACGAAGGTGCCGCCAGAGAAGAACGCCCGGTCCTCCGTCTCAGCGCTCATGCGCGCGCCTTCCCGCCGTCGACGAAGAGGGTGTGGCCTGTGACGTAGCTCGACTGGTCGCTGACGAGGTAGGCGACCGCATCCGCCACCTCGCTCGTAGTGCCGAGGCGGGGCAGGGGGGTGCCGCTCAGCAGCGCGTCGCGCTCGTCGGGATCGTCGTGCATCCAGGCGCTCATTGGCGTCAGGATGTAGCCCGGTGCCACGGCATTCACGCGGACGCCCGCGCTGCCCCACTCCGTCGCGAGGCAGGCGGTCAGGTGAGCCACTCCTGCCTTCGCGGCGGCGTAGTCAGGGCATTGCGGGCGTGCGGTGAAGCCCGCATAGCTCGACAGGTTCACGATCGCGCCAGCACCCTGACGCACCATGTGGCGCGCGGCGGCCTGCGCGCCGAAGAAGGTGGCGGTGAGGTTGACGTCGATGGTGCGCTGCCACGCCTCGGGCTCGACCTCGAGCGCAGGCGTGCGCTGGAGGTAGCCCGCGTTGTTGACCCAGATATCGATAGACCCGTGCTGCTCCACGATGGCGTCGGCGAGCGAGCGCACCGCTGCGACGTCGGTGACGTCGAGCCGTCGCAGCTCCGTGCCTTGCGGCGCGCCGCGTCCCGCGGCCTCCCGGTCGGTACCGACGACCGTCGCACCTCGCGCGGCGAGGCCCTCCACGATCGCCGTGCCGATGGCGCCGGCGGCACCGGACACGACGGCGACCTTGCCGCTGAGATCGCCGGCGCTCAGGTCGATCGCCGCCGTCACGGGGCAGCCTCGATCTCGGTGAGCTCGACGCCGCGGGTCTCGCGGATGATGACCGCCGCGACGACGGCGAGCAGGCCGAGGAACATGACCCACACGGAGAACAGCCAGCTCATGCCGATGGAGGTGAGCCACGTGTTGAGGTAGGGCGCGGTGCCGCCGAAGATCGCGACCGAGAGCGAGCTGAGCAGGCCGACGCCGAGCGCGCGCTGCTTCGTGGGCATCTGCTCCGCGATCAGCGTCGGGTAGATCGACGCCACGATCGCCCACACCGCGAGCCCGATGCCCTGGGAGACGAACAGCGTCCACGGCTCGCTGCCGAGGATCCAGTGGACGGGGAAGGCCACCACGACCACCCCGATCCCGTAGACGGCGAGCATCGGCTTGCGCCCGAAGCGGTCGGCGAGGTGCCCGAACAAGGGCAGCAGCAGCAGCACGACGCACTGTGCGAGCAGGCTCGCGACGAACGCGCCGTTCGGCTCCATGCCGTGGTTCGCGATCGCGAAGCTCGGCGCGAACGTGACCCAGGTGTAGTACGCGACATTCGACGCAGCCGAGAACAGCACCACCTTCGCGACGATCAGCGCCACCGCGCGGGGAGAGGCGTTCGGCGCGTCCTGCTCCTGCACCTCCTGCTCCTGCTCGCCGTGCTCGAAGACGGGGCTCTCGGAGGCCGCCCGCCGGAGGTACAGCGCATACAGGCCCAGCAGCGCGCCGATCGCGAAGCCGATGCGCCAGCCGAACGAGCCCATGTCCGCCTCGGAGAAGATAGCGGTCAGCACGACGCCGGTCAGCGTCGCGAGCATCACGCCGATCGTGACGCTGACGAAGACCGAGCTCGACCAGAGGCCGCGATGCTTCGCCGGAGAGATCTCCGCGACATAGGTGTAGGAGACGCCTGACTCGCCGCCGTGGGCGAGGCCCTGCAGCAGCCGAGCGGCGGTCAGCAGCACCGACGCCCACACGCCGATCTGCTCGAACGACGGGATGAGCGCGATGGCGAGGCTCGCGAGCGCCATGGTCATCATCGTCAGGATGAGCGCTCGCTTGCGACCGATGCGGTCGCCCAGGCGGCCGAATAGGAGCCCGCCGAGGGGGCGGGCGATGAAGCCGGCAGCGAAGACCGCGAGGGTCGCCAGCAGCGCGGAGGTGGGGTCGGTGGACTCGAAGAAGCTCGCGCCCAGGTAGACGGCGAAGGTCGCGTACAGGGTCCAGTCGAACCACTCGAGCACGTTGCCGGCGACGGCGGCGCGCAACGAGCGCAGCCGGGAGCGGAGGTCGAGCTCGACGGTCGAGCTCGCGGTGGTGGGGGTGGTCATGGTCGTCAACTCCATTGTTGAGGGTGGGGATCCATTGTTGAGGGTGGGGAGGGGGGGATCAGAGGTGCTCGGCGAACCACTCGGCCGCTGCGGTCGAGGTGCGCTCGAACTCCTCGGTGTAGGCGCGGTAGTGGCCGCCGTCGAGGATCTCGAGGCGCTTCGGCTCGAGCGCGCGGTTGAATGCGGCGAGCTGTAGGTCTGTGGGTGTCTGCTTATCGGCCGAGGCGACGATCATCAGCAGTGCCTTCGGCCCGATCCGATCGATCCACGCGCCTGGCTCGTACGTGCGCGCGAGCTCCAACGACTTCAGGGTCGACTCGTTCCGCCACTCGGGGCAGCGCTCCGATTGCCCGATCATGTAGCCGTGAGAATCCGGGCCGGGGTAGGCGACGGGTGCGTCGGGATCGGCGCTGACCGAGGTGATCATGGTGGGCGGCTCGCCCCGCAGTCGCGCTGCGCGGTCCGCGTGGAATCGCTCGTGGAGCGTCGCGAGGCGATCGGGTGCCGTCTTCCGAAGACCGGCGGCATAGCCGCTGATTGTCGGGACTTGTGACACGACAGCACGGACGCGGCTGTCCGTGGCTCCGACGACCAGCACGTGGCCGCCGCTGTAGCTGGAGCCCCAGACGCCGATCCGCGCAGCGGCGACGCCCACTTGAGCGCCGAGGAAGGTGACGGCGTTGCGATAGTCCTCGATCTGATCGAAGGGGTCGAGCTCCTGCCGCGGCTCGCCTCCGCTCTTGCCGAGTCGACGGAAGTCGAAGGTGAGTGCGGCGATGCCCTTGGTCGCGATGACCTTGGCGTAGTCCTCGAGGTCGCCGCCTGCGACCATGCCCCAGCCGTGGCCGAGTGCGACCCCTGCCACGTTCTCTGCACCGACAGGCAGGTAGAGCGTTCCCCGCAGTGGGGCGTCGGGGTCGCCGAACTCGACGGATGTCGCGTCGAAACGGGCGTGCTGCTCAGGTGCGTGCGTGGTGTTCATCGTTGGCTCTTCCTTGAGTCTTCGAGAAGGTGTGGAGCCAGCGTCGCTCGGTAGGATCGAATGATCAACGACGGTTGCCCCTAGGATCGATCGGTATTGCCGATTGGAGCACCGATGGACACGCGCAAGCTCGAGTGCTTCCTGGCGCTCGCAGAAGAGCTGCACTTCGGTCGAGTGGCCGATCGGCTACACCTCGGTCAAGCGACGGTCTCGGAGGCGATCCGCGCGCTCGAGCGTGAGGTGGGAGAGCCGCTGTTCGTGCGCACGAGCCGTCGTGTCGCGCTGACACCCGGCGGCGAGCGCCTACGGGATGAGCTGGAGTCACCGCTCGCGGCTGTGCTCGAGGCGCTCGCCGGTGCGCAGCGACGCGCGAGGGGGGTGCCAGATGTCCTGAAGGTCGGGTACCTGGGAGGTGGGCTCTACGAGTACCAACGGCCCGTGGTGACCGAGTTCGAGCGCCGAGCGCCGGGTGTCGACCTGCAGTTCGTCGAGCTGACCTACTCCAATCAGATCAGCGCGATCCGCGCGGGCGAGGTCGATCTGTCGATCGTGCGCATGCCCATCGGTGCCGCTGACCTGTTCCGCGGAGCGATCCTCATGCGCGACCACCGGATGCTGGTCGTGCCTAGTGGCCACTCGCTGGCGAATCGCAAGTTGGTCGATCCCGAGGAGCTCGCGGGCGAGCGCATGATCCAGCTGCCGCCAGGCACGATGACGGACGAGTGGATGGCCTTCCATCTGCCTCTGCTCACGCCCGCGGGCAGGGAGCTCGCGCCAGGACCCGTCGTCGCGACCATCCGCGAGGGCTTGGGGGCGGTCGCCCGCGGTCAGGCGGTGATGACCATCAGCCAGCGTGCGCAGCAGTACTTCGGGCACCCCGGAACCTCGTTCGTCGAGATCGATCTCCCGCCGACAGAGACCGCGCTCGTCAAGCGCAGAGGCGATCAGCGCCGCGTGCTGGACGAGCTCGAGCGCGCGGCGCGCAAGACCGCGGCGCGGTATGGCTCGCTGGTCGAGCAGCCGGAGCTGTGGGCGCCGGCCTGATCCGAGCGCAGAGTGGGTGCGAGCGGACGGCTCTCAGTCGCGTGCGGCATGCTCGAGTCATGCCGTCAACGCGTCCCGGGGAGCCGCCGGCCGGCGAGGGCGGGCTGATGGCGGTCACCGCCTGGGTGACGATCCTCGCCCCGCTCGTCGCGGTCGCGATCAAGCTCGCGTCGGCCGGATGGCTGCTCGTCTTCCTCGTGTTCTCGAGCCCGCTGTGGCTCGCTGGCTATGCGCTGCTGGTCGTCTGCGTGGCGCGCGGGCTGCTGCGGCGTCAGGGCGTGCTGCGCGAGGGCCGGCGTCGCACGCGCGCACGGATCTGGGCCTGGCTGACCTCGGTCGGCGTGGTGCTCGTCAGCCTCGCGGTCATCGACGGCGGTGATTCGGCCGAATCCGTCCAATCGACCCTCACGCTGCTGCTCGGCGCTCCCGCGTCGTCGTCCTTCACGCACGACCTGTCGGAGTTCATCGCGCTGCTCGCTCTGCTGCCGTGGGCTCTCGGCTGGTTCGCGCTCCTGGTGGAGTGGGCGGTCGGCGCGCAGGCTCGTCGCCAAGCGGTCCCCCGGGTCGCGCCGCCCGTCGTCGAGTAGCCGGACCTCAGCGCCCCCGCGGCAGGAAGCGCTCATGCGCCGTCGCGAGCGAGATGCGCTGCAGCTCGGCGATCTGCTGCTCCGCCCGCAGCTTCAGCGCCTCGAGCATCCGCCGATCGAACCGCCGGTCGTCCTCCGCCAGCTCGAGCAGCGCATCCCACATGGAGAGCTTCGCGCGCACCATGCCGGTGAGGACGTCGAGCTCGAGCTGCGCCATCGAGCCGCGCCGCAGCCGGAAGAAGTTGATCGGGTTCGCCTCGCCCACCGCGCGGGCACCGAGCGTCAGCAGGCGCTTCCAGCCGGCGGGCCGGAAGCCGAGCTGCAGGATGAGCTTCGCGAGGTCTCGCCGATCGCGGTCGATCTCGTCCTTGAGGGCGAGCAACGGTGCCTCGTGCGCGGTGCCCTCCCACGTGCGCGCCGCGGCGTTGAAGGCGCGCAGGCCCCCCTCAGAGCCCAGCAGGTGCTCGTTGAGGTAGCGCGACAGGTTGTCGTCGGCCTCGGATGCGTCGTGTCGCGGGTGGTCGCGGTCGTTGCGTCGGTCGTCGCTCATCAGCACTCCTCGCGTCTGGCCGCGCTCCGCGGCGTCGCTCCACGCTAAGCCGCACATCTGGCTGTCGCCTGCGAGCACCGCGCGCTCGCAGGGCGCGACGCGTCGAGTCGAGGGATAGGGTGACCCTAGGGATGCGCTCGCCTGATGCCCCCTTGTCCGATGGTTGCCGGAGATCTAGGCTCGCGGCATGCGCCTCACCTCTCACACCGCCAACCAGCTCGACGGCCGCTTCCGCTTCCTCAAGCAGGGCATCGACGTGCCCGCAGCGCAGCGCGATCCCGCGGTCGTCGAGACCGTCGCCACGATGCTCAGCGACATCGAGCGCGAGGGCCTCGACGCCGTGCGTCGCTACGCGGAGCAGCTCGACGGCACGACCGGCGAGCTGGCAGTCGACCCCGAGGTCGTCGCCACGAGCGGCGATCGCCTCGACCCGGCCCTCCGCGCCGCGATCGAGCTCGGTGCCGAGCGCACCCGAGCCTTCGCCCGCGAGACCCGCAGCCACCTCCAGGACTTCGAGGGCGAGCCCGTGCCGGGCCTCGTCACCGGCGTGCGCTACGTGCCCGTCGGCAGCGTCGGCGCGTACCTGCCGGCCGGGCGGTTCCCGCTCACCGCGTCCGCCTTCATGACCCTCGGCGTCGCCGCCGAGGCGGGCGTGCCCCGCCGCATCGCCTGCACGCCCCCGCAGCCGAACGGCAAGCCGAACGACGCCGTGCTCTATGCGGCGCACCTCTCGGGCGTCGACCGCGTGTGGATGCTCGGCGGCGTGCAGGCGCTCGCGGCCATGGCCTTCGGCCTCCTCGACGAGCAGCCCGTCGACATGCTCGTCGGCGCCGGCAACGCCTACGTCGCCGAGGCCAAGCGCGCGCTCTTCGGCCGGGTCGCGATCGACCTGCCCGCCGGCCCCTCCGAGGTCGCGGTGCTCGCCGACGCGAGCGCCGACGCCGACTGGGTGGCCGCCGACCTGCTGGGGCAGGCCGAGCACGGCACCAACTCGCCGGCAGCGCTCGTCACCACCTCGGCCGAGCTCGGCCAGGCGGTGCTGGCAGCGGTCGACCGCCGCCTCGAGACGCTCGAGACCGAGTGGGTCGCCGGGCCCGCGTGGCGCGACCACGGCTTCGTCATCGTCGCCGACGACATGGAGACCGCGATCGCGCTCATGGACGACCTGGCGCCCGAGCACCTCGAGCTCATGACCGAGGACGACGACGCGGTGCACGGCAAGCTCACGAACTACGGCTCCGTCTTCTTGGGCCGCTGGAGCACCGTCGCCTACTCCGACAAGGGCATGGCCGGCACGAACCACGTGCTGCCCACCGCTGGCGGAGCGAAGCACACGGCCGGCATGTCGGTGTCGCGCTACCTCAAGGCGCTCACCTACCAGCGCATCGCGCGCGAGGCGACGCCCGCGCTCGCCGAGGCGGTCGCGACGATCTCGCAGTCGGAGGGCATGGCCGCGCACCGCGACACGGCGACCCTGCGGCTCGAAGCACTGGCGCGCGAGACGCAGGACTGACCGTGGGCCGCCAGGTGACCGTCGCGGTGCGCAGCCCGCGCATCCGTGCGGGTGCGCTCGACGAGAACCTGGCGGCATGCCGATCGGCGATCGACGAGGCGGCGCTCGAGGGCGCCGAGCTGATCGTGCTGCCAGAGCTGGCGACGAGCGGCTACGCGCTCGTCGACGCCGCGCAGGTGGCGAGCTGCGCGATGGCGGCCGACGACGAGCGGCTGCTCGCGCTCGGCGAGGCTCTGCCCGAGGGCACGGTGCTCGTCGTGGGCTTCGCGGAGCTGCACGCCGGCGGCGTCGCCAACAGCGCAGCGGTGCTCGCGGGCGGCAGGCTGCTCGCCGTCTACCGCAAGATCCACCTGTGGGGCGGGGAGTCGCGGCTCTTCACCGCGGGCGAGGAGCCGGCGCCCGTCGTGGAGACGCCGGTCGGCCGGCTCGGCATCGCCATCTGCTACGACATCGAGTTCCCCGAGCTGCCCCGCGCGCTCAAGCTGCAGGGCGCGGAGCTGCTCGTCGCCCCCGTGGCGTGGCCCATCGTGCCGCGGCCCGCGGGGGAGCGGCCGCCGGAGCTGGTGCAGGCGATGGGCACCGCCCGCTCGTCGCGGCTGCCCATCGTGATCGCCGACCATCGCGGCGCCGACGGCGGCATCGCGTGGACGGGCGGCACCGCCATCGTCGACGGCGACGGCTGGATCGCCGGCGCCGACGCCGCCGGCACCACCGCGATCATCGAGATCCCCGCCGACACCCGTGCCGGCGACCACAACGACCTGATCGGCGACCGCCGCCCCGAGCTCTACGGCGAGCTCGGGGGCCGGCGCGCCGCACCCACTGAAGGAGAGGGTCAGCGATGACCACCCAGCCACCGACGCACGATGGTGCGCCCGCGGGCGCGAGCACCGCATCCGCACCCCGCCGCCCCGAGAGCCCGCGGGTGGAGAGCATCGAGTCGAAGTCGATCGACTTCGTGCCGCTCGACGAGCGCAAGGGCTCGGTCGCCTCGCTGTTCCCGCTGTGGTTCATGTCGAACGCGAACCTCACGACGCTCGCGACCGGCATGCTGGGCGTCGCCATGGGCGCCACGTTCGGCGCCTCGGTGCTCGCCATCCTGCTCGGCGTCGCGGTCGGCACGGTGTTCACCGCGTTCCACTCGGCGCAGGGGCCGCAGCTGGGGCTGCCGCAGATGCTGCAGTCGCGCGCGCAGTTCGGCTATCGCGGCGTCGCGGTCGTCTGCCTCGTCACGATCCTGTCGATCGTGGGCTTCAACGTCTTCAACCAGATCCTCGCGGGCGAGGTGCTCACCGCCACCACCGGGGTCGACGTGCCGCAGCTCTGGTACGTCGTCATCACCGCGCTGGCGCTCGCGCTCGCGGTCGTCGGCTACCACTGGATCCACCGCACGCAGCAGTGGCTGACGCTGCTGTTCCTGGCCACCTTCGGCGTCTTCTCGGTCGCGGCGATCTTCGTGCTGCCGCTGCCGGTCGAGCAGCTGGGCCTCGGCGACTTCGCGTGGCCGGCGTTCCTGGTGCAGTTCGCCGGCGCCGCGGGCTACGGCCTCGGCTGGGCGCCGTACGTCTCCGACTACTCGCGCTACCTCGCGCCGCGCACGAGCCCGGTGGCCGCGACCTTCTACACCTACGCCGGCGTCTTCGTCGGCGCCTCGTGGCTCATGGTGCTCGGCGCGTTCGTCGCCGCGACCTTCGCGGCCGACGCATCCCCCATCGCCGCCGTCGCAGCGGTCGCCGAGAGCGTGCTGCCCGGGTCGAGCCCCTGGCTGCTCATCGCCGCACTGCCCGGCCTCGTCAGCGTCATCACCGTCAACATCTATGCGGCGTCGATCGAGGGCATCACCGTCGTCGACTCGTTCCTCCCGCTCGCGGCGACGCGGCGCGTGCGCGTGATCGCCTGCTCGATCGTGGCGCTCGTGGGCATGTCGGGCGCGCTGTTCAGCACCGGCGACTTCCTCGACAACTTCGGCAGCTTCCTCGTGATCCTGCTCTACGTGCTCGTGCCGTGGACGAGCATCAACCTCGTCGACTACTACTTCGTGCGGAAGGGCCGCTACGCCATCCTCGAGATGTTCAAGGCCGACGGGGTCTATGGCGCCTGGGGCTGGCGCGGGCTCACCGCGTATGCGATCGGCATCGTCGCGATGGTGCCGTTCGCGGTGACCACGTGGTTCGTCGGGCCGGTCGCCGAGGCGATCGGCGGCATCGACGTCGCGCTGTTCGTCGGGCTCGTCGTGGGGGCGGCGGCCTACCTGCTGCTGTGCGTCGGGCTCGATCGTCGCGAGGAGGAGCGCGTGATCCGGGAGGCGCTCGAGGCGGGCGGGCCGGCCTCGGTGAGCTTCCACGGGGAGCGGTAGGGCGTCAGCGTCTGCAGCGCCGAGGGCAGTGGCATCGTTCGTGATGCCACTGCCCTCGGTCTTCGGTCGTGCGGGGCGAGCTAGAAGGCCGCTGCCCCCGCCTCGGCGACCGCGTGGTCCTGGTCGCCGCCGCCACCGCTGACGCCGATCGCTCCGACGACCGCGCCGTCGCGCGAGAGTGGGATGCCGCCGGCGAAGATCGCGACCTTGCCGCCGTTGGTGGTGTGGATGCCGAAGAACTGCTGCTCGGGCTGCGCGTTGTCGCCGAGGTCCTTCGTCGAGATGTCGAAGGCGCGCGAGGTCCACGCCTTGCTGATCGAGATGTCGACGCTGCCGATCCAGGCGCCGTCCTGCCGCACGTGCGCGACCAGGTTGCCCCCGGCATCCACGACGGCGATGTTCATGGGTTGGCCGATCTCGTCGGCCTTCGCCTCAGCGGCGGCGATGATGCGGCGGGCGTCTTCGAGCTTGACGGTCATGGTGATCCCTCTCGTCGGTGGCGCGCATGCGCACCCGGTCGTGGAGCGCAGCGACGATGCCGCGCGGCTCGACTCAAGCAGGGCGACCTGGGCGCGCGCAGGGTGCGCGCGGCTCGTGGCTACCCCGAGAGCGCTCGGTGCATGCCGGCAGGGGCGACGTGCTCGCCCGAGCCGTCCCGACGCATCCGCCACGCGATGAGCGCCATGTGCAGCGCGAGGCGGTCGTGGCCCCGACCGAGATCGACCGAGAGTGCTGTCTCGATCCGGCGCAGGCGGTGGTAGACGTTCGTGCGGTGCACGAAGCGCTCCGCCGCCACGGCCTGCACGTTGCCGGCGTGCTCCAGGAAGCTCTCGAGCGTCGCGGTCAGATCCTCGTTCTCGGGGTCGTCGAAGAAGGCCACCAGCTCGGGCGTCAGGTAGTGGTCGTCGATGAACCGCTGCGGCAGCTGCGGCAGCCCGTGGAGCCGCTCGGCGCGCTGCCACTCGACGACCTGCCCGCTCATCCCGATGCGCAGACCCGTGCGCGCGGCGTTCCGCGCCTGCCAGATCGCGCGTGCCGGTCCCTCCGGGTGACGCACGACAGCGCTCGTGCCGATCGTCCACCGGCCGTAGAGCCCCGCGTCCTGACTGCGGTAGAGCAGATCCTGCACGATGGCGACCGCGCGCTCGAGCACCTCTGACGGCGGATCCTGCGGGAAGGGAGCGAGCAGCACGACCGCTTCGTGCTCGTGCTGAGCGGCGAGCACGCGCCGAGCCGGCAGCACCTTCGCCCCGCGCTGCGCCGTGCGCCCGAGCGTCGCGGCGAGGTCGTGGGCTGTGGCGAAGTGCGCGCTGGCCGGCTCGACGAGCACGGCCAGCGCGATGCTCACCGAGTCGTACTGGAAGTCGCCCTCGCTCGTCGCGCCTGCGACCGCGCGCTCGACCTCGCCGATGCGGTCGTCGAAGGGCGCCGCGCCGAGGCCGGACTCGCGCGAGGCGGCCTCGAAGGCATGCGCGGCGTCGAGGCCGTGCACGGTGGCGTGCGCGGCAGTGGCCGCGAACTCGACCGCGCTGCGATCGGCGTCGCCGTCCAGCACCCAGAGCAGCACGCGCAGCCGATCGACGCCGAAGATCGGGACGACCCAGAATCCCTGCAGTCCGATCGCCTCGACACCGGGAACGTGGATGGGTTCGCGGTGCCCGGAGGGGATGCGGACGCGCGGCGACAGATCGGGCCGCAGGCTCCGCGCATGGCCCTCGACGGGCACGAGCTCGCTGCGAGCGAGCGAGCGCAGGCGCGCATCCGTGATCTCCACCGGGACCTCGAGCGAGGTGCCGATGGCGTCGGCGAGCTCGTGCAGCAGCTTGCGGTGCGCGGCCTCGAGTCGGAGTGCCCCCATGGCAGCACCTCCGCTCTCGCTGGACCCTGTCGACAGAGACAGTGTGCTGTCAGACTACGCAACTTTCGGAGTCGAGCACGTTGCGATCAGATAACGCGACCACGGCGCGTCGGGGGCCGGCTCCACGTCGCTACAGATGTCGCGTGACTGCCTCGCCAGGCCTGCCTAGCGTGACGACAGCGCACCGATCCCACGGAGCGGCAGGTGACGCGAGGAGGCGGCGATGCTCGGAAGCTCGTCATCCCGTGCTCGGCCAGAGGCCGGCACAGCCTCCGTCGCGCTCGGGGTCATCACGGAGGATCTCCAGGCCGCCGTCAGCGTCGCCGGCCGCCTGCAGCAGCGCGGCCTGCGCGTCGAGGTCGTCGACGATCCCTCGACCGTGCCGATGCAGGGCCTCCACGCCATCGTCGTCGACCTGCAGGCGCAGGATCGGCTCGAGGACGCCACGGACCTCGCGGAGCAGTGGACCCGGTGGCTGCGCGAGCGCGGTTGCCTGCGCGTCGAGCAGCGCGTCGACTCCGCCTTCCGCGGCACGCCGGCCGATGTGCACCGCGGCGTGCTGCGGGGCGCTGGCGCTCGTGACCCGATCGTGACCGTCATCACCGGCTATCCGACCGCCGGCCGCATCTGCGTCGAGGGCGAGCAGCGCGTGCATCGCCACGGCCAGGGCGTCGAGGTGATCCCGGTCGCCGAGCGGCTCGAGCTCGAGGGCGACCCCTTCGTCGTCTCCGTCGACTCGCTCACGCTCGGCATCGAGGCGGCCACGCTCGCCGTCGAGCGCGCGATCGCGGCCGGCCACCGGACCCTGATCTTCGACGCGGCGAACGAGGGGCACCTCGAAGCAGCAGCCGGCGTCGTGCACGGGCTGGAGGCGCAGCACGAGGTGGTCGCGGTCTCCAGCGGTGGCTGGCTGCGCTGCCACCCGGCGCTCGACGCCGATGGCTTCGTCGTCGTCGCGGCCACGGGTGCCGCCACGCTCGACCGTCAGCAGCTCGCGCGCGTCGCCGACGTCTATGGCCCCGCGGCACGCGTGACCACCACGGCAGCGCTGCTGCGAGAGACGGATGCGATGCTGCTGGAGACGGTCGCCCAGCACCGCGTCGTGGTGATCCAGGCGCCGGAGCGCACCGGTGACGACCCGCTGCTCGCGGCCGACGACATCGCCGCCGCCGTCCGGCGCCTGCTGGATGTCAGCACTCGAGGCGACCACCCCGCCCTCGGCGTCGTGGTCAGCGGCGGGGTGAGCTCCGGCAGGACGATCCGTGCCCTCGACGCCGTCGCGCTCAAGCCCGGCAACGAGCTCGAGCCGCTCTGCCCCGTCGTGCGCCTCACGGGCGGCCCCTTCGCGAACCTCGCCGTCATCACCAAGGCCTCGAGCATCGGTGCTCCCGACACGCTCGTGCGGCTCGTGCGCCGCCTCACCGGCTCCTGACGCGCATCCGCTCGCTCGCCGAGCCCACCCACCTGCTTCCTGCACCCCATCCGCACCGATCGAGAAGGAAACCATGACCCTGTTCGACTCCGCCTCCGCCGCCCTCGTGATCATCGACATGCAGGGGGCCGTGCGGCGCCATGCAGCAGCCCCGCACGACGCCGACACGGTGATCAGCCGCGTCGCCGGCCTCGTCGACGCCGCGCGCGAGGGCGGTGCGCTCGTGGTCTACGTGCGCACGAGCTTCCTCCCCGACGAGTCCGACTCGCTCACGATGGTCAAGCGGGTCGACGCCGAGCGCAACGCGCCGAAGCGGTGGGACGGCTGGGACCAGCTCGTCGAGGAGATGCAGCCGCTGCCGACCGAGCCCGTCATCATCAAGCGCTCGTGGAACGCGTTCTACGGCTCCGACCTCGACCTGCAGCTGCGCCGGCACGGCATCGAGACCGTCGTGATGTGCGGCATCTCGACGAGCTTCGGCGTCGAGGGCACGGCTCGCTCGGCCTACGACCACGGCTACGAGCTCGTCTTCGTCGAGGACGCGATGGCGTCGCAGACGACCGAGCAGCACGACTTCGCCGTGCGCGAGGTGTTCCCGCAGATCGGGCGGGTGCGCGACGTCGCGACCGTCACCGACAGCTTCCGCGCCAGCGCGCTGACCGTCGCCTGAGCGCGGCCGAGAGAACAGGACACGTCCATGACCGAGACAGCCACCACCCGCGCGATCTTCGACGACCGCTTCGGCTCGAACGAGCGCTTCACGACCATCACGGGCATCACGAAGGCCGCCCGCCACCACCTCTCCGAATCCGCCTGGGACTACCTCTGGACGGGCACGGGCGCCGAGACCTCGGTCGCCCGCAACCAGTCGAAGTTCGACGAGCTGCTGTGGGAGGTGCCGCTCTTCGCCGGCGTCAGCAACCCCGACACCTCCACGAGCGTCTTCGGCTACGACCTCTCGATGCCGCTGTTCACGGCGCCGTTCGGGCAGGAGGCGACGTTCCACTCCGACGGCCACCCGGGCATCGGCCGCGCCTGCGAGCGTGCCGGCATCCAGCAGATGGTGCCCGTCGCGGCCTCGTACCGCCTGGAGGACGTCGCAGCGGCATCGAACGCCGCGCACTTCTACCAGATGACCCTCGTCGGCGACGACGACCTCGTGCTGGCGATGATGCAGCGGGCCAAGGACGCCGGCTACACCCACATCATCGCGACCTACTCGCCCATCCGGCAGTGGCGCGAGCGCCTGATCGAGAACCGCTTCTCGTCGCGCACGACGGGCGACAACATCAACTTCGGTCCCGAGGGCTCCGACCCCGCCGGGCTGCAGGAGCTCGTCGCGTTCACGAAGCCGCGCTACACCTGGGCCGACGCGGCCCGCATCATCGAGCAGGCGCCGCTGCCCGTGATCATCAAGGGCATCCACAGCGCCGTCGACGCGGTCGCGGCCCGCGACGCGGGCGCTGTCGGCCTCTACGTCTCGAACTACGGCGGCCGCACCATCGACCGCACGCCGTCGACCATCGAGGTGCTGCCCGAGATCCGCGCCGCAGTGCCTGAGCTGCCCATCGTGCTCGACTCGGGCATCCGCCGTGGCAGCGACATCGCCGCGGCCGTCGCGCTCGGCGCCGACGCGGTCGCGATCGGCCGGCTTACCGCGCTCGGCCTCGCCGCCGACGGCGAGGAGGGCGTGCTGCGCGTCATCGAGATCCTCAAGCAGGAGCTGTGGATGACGCTCGGTCACCTCGGCTGCTCGTCGATCGCCGACCTCGGCCCGCACGTCTTCCGCCACAACCCCTTCGCCGTCTGATCCCTCACCCCACGAAAGCGAGCACATCATGAAGATGCGAACCACGGGAGTCGCGGTGGCCGCTGCCGCTGCGCTGCTCCTCGCCGCCTGCGCGCCGGGAGGCGCCGCAGGCAACCCGACCGACGCCCCGGCCGATGGCTCGGCTGCTCCGGTCCCCGGCCAGGTCACGGGTGACCTCAACACCGTCAACACCGCGGAGGTCGAGCCGGGCGGCGAGATCACGATGGCGATCGAGAAGACCATCCAGAACTGGAACACGCTCTCTGCCGCTGGCGACATCTCAGAGGCCGTCTGGGTGACGGGCCTGCTCTACCCGAGCGCGTTCGTGATCCAGCCCGACGGCTCGACCCTCGAGATGAACGAGGCGCTGCTCGAGAGCGCCGAGGTCGTCAGCCAGGACCCGACGGTCGTCGAGTACGTGATCAACGAGGATGCGGTGTGGTCGGACGGCGTGCCGATCACGGGTGACGACTTCATCCTGCAGTGGCAGATGCTCAACGGGCGCGACTGCCCCGAGTGCGCAGCCGGTCGCAGCGACGGCCTCGACAAGGTCGAGACGCTCGAGCAGTCGGAGGACGGCCGCACGGTGACCGCGACCTTCTCCGCCAACTTCTCCGAGTGGCAGCGCGGCTTCAACCGCCTGCTGCCCGCGCACCTCGCCGAGGAGAACGGCGGGCTCTACGAGTCCTTCAGCGACTACTTCGTGAACACCGTCCCGGTGTTCTCGGGCGGGCCGTACATCATCACCGACTTCCAGCCGGGGATCCAGATCGTGCTCGAGCAGAACCCCGAGTGGTACGGCGATGCGCCGAACCTGGAGAAGGTGACGTTCTCGATGATCACCGACTCGCAGCAGACGCCGATCGCGATGCAGAACGGCGAGATCGACGTCATGTACCCGCAGCCGCAGGTCGACCTGCTGCAGCAGGTGCAGGGCATGACGCAGCAGGGCGTCAGCTTCCAGATGAACCAGTCGCTCGTGATGGAGGCGCTCGTCTTCAACCACTCGAACTCGTTCCTCTCGGACCTGCCGCTGCGCCAGGCGATCGCGACCGCGATCGACAAGCAGAGCGTCATCGACCGCACCGTCGGCCAGTTCGACGAGTCGGTCACCCCGCTCGGCAACGGCATGATCATGCAGCAGCAGACGGGCTACGAGAACCACAGCGACGCGCTGAACTACGGGCTCGGCGACACCGCCGCGGCCGAGGCGATCCTCACGGATGCCGGCTACACGATCACCGACGGGCAGCTCTTCACTCCCGACGGCGAGGCGGTGCCTGCGCTGCGCGCGGTCTACTCGGTGGGCAACGCGGTGCGCGAGTCGGCCATGCAGGTGATCCAGACCGCCGTGCAGCCGCTCGGCATCTCGCTCGCGCTGGAGACGACCGATTCGCTCGGCGACACGATGTCGAACATCGAGCCCTACGGCCACGACATCGTGCTCGTCGGCTACACCGGCTCGCCCTTCATCGCGTCGAACGCGCATGACCGCTACACCTCGGGCACGGGCGACAACCCGCACTACTCGAGCGCAGAGGTCGACGGGCTCGTCGACCAGGCGCTCGCCGCGGAGTCGCAGGAGGAGGCGATCGACTTCATCAACCAGGCCGACGAGGTGTTCGTGCACGACCTGCTGCTGCTGCCGATGTACCAGAAGTCGACGCTGATCGCCTACCCGAGCGACCTCGGCAACATCCGCGACAACCCGACCCTGAGCGGTCCGCTCTACAACCTGCACGAGTGGGGCTTCACGGGCGAGTGAAGCGAGCCGGATGCGGTCGGCGGCGTCGCCACCCGCCGCATCCGGCACCGCAATGCAGCCCGGTGCGGGGAGCGATCCCCGCACCGGGCACCCCGGTCGAGGAGCACCGGGACGAGAGGAAGGAGAGCCATGCTGCGATACACGCTCAAGCGCATCGCGATCGCCGTGCCGATGATCATCATCGCGTCGTTCGCGATGTTCATGATGGTGGCGCTGTCCGGTGACCCGATGTCGCGGTTCCGCTCGATGGATCCGCCGCCCCCGCAGGAGGCGCTCGATCAGCTCGAGCGCGAGCTGGGGCTCGACCAGCCGGTGCTCGTGCGCTACTGGAACTGGATCACCGGGATCGTCCAGGGAGACTTCGGTGCTTCGGTGCAGAACGTCGACATCGGCGCAGAGCTCGGCGCCCGGATGGTCGTCAGCTTCCGCCTCATCATCATCGCGGTGCTCGTCGCCGCGGTCGTCGCCGTCATCGTGGGCGTGATCAGCGCGATGCGCCAGAACGGCAGCCTCGACGTCACGCTCAGCGTCATCGTCTTCATCGCCCTCGCCATCCCCGTCTTCTGGATCGGCGTGCTGCTGAAGTACGCCGCGATCGAGGTGAACAACGCCGCGGGGTCGACGATCTTCTTCACCGTCGGCGATGGCGCGTCGACCGGTGCGCAAGGGCTGCAGCTCGTCGGCTTCCTCGCACTGCCGACGGTCGTGCTCGTCATCAACCAGTTCGCATCCTGGAGCCGCTACGTGCGCTCGTCGATGATCGAGGTGCTCAGCGCCGACTACATGCGACTGGCGCGCGCCAAGGGGCTGACCAGGGGCCGCGCCGTGGTGCGCCACGGCCTGCGCAACGCGCTCATGCCGTTCGTCACGGTCATCGCGCTCGACTTCAGCGCCCTCGTCGGCGGTGCGATCGTGACCGAGAGCATCTTCCAGTGGCGAGGCATGGGCGACCTGCTCCTCAACGGCATCCGCAACCTCGACGTGAACGTCGTGATGGCGTGGCTGCTCGTGTTCGCGACCGCGACGATCCTGCTCAACCTGCTCGCCGATCTGCTCTACGGCGTGCTCGACCCCCGCATCCGCACCGCCTGAGGAGGCCGCGCATGATCCCCTCATCGCCCACCGCGCGCGACGCCGTGGCAGCGCCTCGGCCCTCGAGCCGACGCAAGCACCCGGCACTGCGCCGCTTCCTCCGCAATCCCACGAGCGTCATCGCGCTCGCCGTCTTCGTGCTCGTGCTGCTGTTCGCGTTCGTCGGGCCGCTGGTGTGGCCCTATCGCTACGACGTCTACACCGACGACATCTCGCAGGCGCCCTCGCTCGCGCACCCCTTCGGCACCGACAGCACGGGCTACGACACCATGTCGCAGATCATGCGCGGCACGCAGCGCTCGGTGCTCATCGCGCTCGTCGTCGCGATCTCCGCGACGATCGTGGGCTCCATCGTCGGGGCGATCGCCGGCTACTTCCGCGGCTTCACCGACGGCGCGATCATGCGCGTGATCGACATCATCCTGGTGTTCCCGTCGATCGCCGTCGCCGCCGTGCTCGCCTACCTCTCCACCGGCTCCGAGACCAGCTGGGTGACGATCGCGGCGGTGCTCGCGTTCCTCGCCTGGCCCGTCGTCGCCCGCATCGTGCGCGCGACCGTCATGTCGCTCGCGACCTCGGAGTACGTGCTCGCGGCCCGTGGTCTCGGCGTCAGCCACTTCGGCATCATCGTGCGCCACCTCATCCCGAACGCCATGGGCACCATCACGGTCGCCGTGACGGTGCTGACCGCGACGGCGATCCTGTCGGAGACGGCGCTGTCCTACCTCGGCTTCGGCGTGCAGGCCCCCGACACCTCGCTCGGCCTGCTCGTCTCCACCTCGCAGAGCGCGGTCATGACGCGGCCCTGGCTGTTCTACTTCCCCGGGCTCTTCATCGTGATCATCGCGCTCTGCGCATCCTTCATCGGGGACGGCATCCGTCACGCGCTCGATCCCCGCCAGTCGACGAGGAGGTCGGCATGACGATCACCGCCCACGAGCCGGCGACGCCGCTCACGACCGCACCGCTGCTCGAGGTGCGCGACCTGCACGTGCGCTTCGGCGCGATCCACGCCGTGCGCGGCGTCTCGTTCGACCTGCAGCGCGGTGAGGTGCTCGGCATCGTCGGCGAGTCAGGCTCCGGCAAGTCGGTGACGTCGAACGCGATCATGGGGCTGCATCCCGATCACACGACGATCGAGGGCTCGATCAGGTTCGAGGGGCAGGAGCTCATCGGCCTGCACGACCGCGCGATGTCGAAGCTGCGCGGCGCGCGCATCTCGATGGTGTTCCAGGATCCGATGAGCTCGCTCAACCCCGTGCTCACCGTCGGCGCGCAGCTGATCGAGGCGATCCGCATCCACCGCGACATGCCGAAGGCGGAGGCGCGGCGCGAGGCGGTCGAGCTGCTCGGCGTCGTCGGCATCCCCGATGCCGAGCACCGCATCGACCACTACCCGCACGAGTTCTCCGGCGGCATGCGGCAGCGGGCGGTCATCGCGATCGCGATGGCCAACCGCCCCGACGTGATCATCGCCGACGAGCCGACCACCGCCCTCGACGTCACGGTGCAGGCGCAGGTGCTGGAGGCGCTCGACCAGGCGCGCAAGCACGTGAACGCGGCGCTCATCCTCGTGACGCACGACATGGGCGTCATCGCGGGCCACGCCGACCGCGTCCTCGTGATGTACGGCGGGCGGATCGTCGAGCGCGGCGGGGTCGACCAGGTCTTCGAGCACTCGCGCATGCCCTACACGCGCGGGCTGCTCGCGTCGATCCCGCGCATCGACCAGCGGGATGCGCCGCTGATCCCGATCCCTGGAGCGCCGCCGAGCCCGGCGAGCCTCACCGGTCGGGCCTGCCCGTTCGCCGACCGCTGCGCCTTCGCCCGCGACACCTGCCGCGAGTCGGAGCCCGAGCTGCTCGTGATCGACGAGGCGGCCGCCGCGCTCGACGACTCGCGCGAGCTGGGCACGCACGCCGCAGCCTGCCACTTCGCCCGGCAGCCGGAGATCGTGCGCGCGCCCCTGCCGAGCGTGCCCGTGGCGGACGTGGTGGTCGAGCGCGACGCGCAGGTGCTGCTCGACGTCGACGACCTCGTGCAGCGCTACGACCGCAAGGATCGCGCCGGCAAGCGCACGAGCGTGCTCGCGGTCGACGGCGTCTCGTTCACGATCAGGGAGGGTGAGACGCTCGGCCTCGTCGGCGAGTCGGGCTGCGGCAAGTCGTCGGCGGCTCGCGCGATCACGCGGCTGCAGACGATGACCTCCGGCGCCGTGAGCGTGCGCGGCAGCGACCTCGCCTCGGCTCGCGGCAAGGCGCTCACCGCGATGCGGCGCCAGATCCAGATGGTCTTCCAGGATCCGTTCTCGTCGCTCGACCCGCGCATGTCGGTCGCCGACCTGATCGGGGAGGCGCTCGCGCTCGCGCGGGTCGATCGCAAGGACCGCCCGGAGCGAGTCGCGCAGCTGCTGCGCGACGTGGGCCTCGCCGAGTCGATGGCCGAGCGGTACCCGCACGAGTTCTCCGGCGGCCAGCGCCAGCGCATCGGCATCGCCCGGGCGCTCGCGACCGATCCCGACGTGGTCGTGCTCGACGAGCCGGTCTCTGCGCTCGACGTCTCGGTGCAGGCCGGCATCGTCAACCTGCTCTCGCGCATCCAGGCCGAGCGCGGCCTCGGCTTCCTCTTCGTGGCCCACGACCTCGCGGTCGTCGCGCACATCTCCGACCGCATCGCCGTCATGTACCTCGGCCGCATCGTCGAGATCGGCACGCGCGACGAGGTCTTCGACGACCCCGCGCATCCATACACGAAGGCGCTGCTGTCGGCCATCCCGATCCCCGACCCCAAGGTCGAGCGCGAGCGCCAGGCGATCACGCTCACGGGCGACATGCCGTCGCCGAGCGACCGGCCGACGGGGTGCGCCTTCCGGGCGCGGTGCCCGATCTTCGCGACGCTGCTCGACGACGAGCGCCGAGAGCGCTGCATCGGCGACGACCCGGCACTCGAGCCGACGTCGGCGACGCGCGACGCCGCCTGCCACTTCCCCGAGCTGACCAGAGCGGTGCAGCACGCGTGAGGGTCGTGGTGATCGGCGCCGGGTCCATCGGCAGCCACGTGGCGTTCAGGCTGCTCGAGCAGGGCGCAGAGGTCGAGCTGCTCGACGCGAGCCAGCCGGGCGGCGGCACCTCGGCATCGTCGATCGCCTGGCTGTCGAGCTATCCGCAGATGTCGTGGCAGGAGGAGCCCGGCAAGGCGAAGCTGCGCGGTGAGGTGCACGACATGTTCGCCCGGCTGCAGCACGAGCTGCCCGGTGACTACCTGCACTGGTCGGGCACGCTCATGTGGGGCTATCGCCACGAGCGCGACGAGCTGCGGCGCGCTGCCGCCGCGGTGCGCGCGAAGGGCGTCGAGGTGCAGGAGCTCGGCGCCGACGAGGCGCGCAGCCTCGCGCCCGGCCTGCGGCTGCGCGACGACGAGGTGGTCTTCCACGAGACGGGTTCCGGATGGGTCGATGGGCCAGGCGTCGTGCGCGCCCTCGTCGCCGCGATCGGCGCGCGCGGCGGCAGCGTGCGCCGCGGCGCCCGCGTCGTCGGCTTCGAGCGCGCGGGGGAGCGGCTGGTCGCCGCGCGACTGCAGGACGGCTCGCGCGTCGAGGGCGACGTGTTCGTCAACGCGGCAGGCAGCTGGTCGAGCCACGTCGCCGCGATGGCAGAGCTCGCCATCCCGCTCGAGCTGATCCCCGGCAAGCTCGTCTACACGCAGCCGATCGACTCGATCAGCCACGTGATCAACGGGCCCGAGTGGTGTGCCCGACCCGACCCATCCGGGGGTCTCGCCGTGCACTGGCGGGGCGGCCCGCAGGATGCCACGCACGGCGCGAACGCCCGCTCTGGCCAGGAGCTGATCGACGAGATCGCGACGGCACTGCCGGAGCTCGCGGGCACGGCGCCGGTGCGCAGCTCGATCGGCATCCGCGCGATCCCGCCCGGCGGGCCCGTGGTCGGCGCCGTGCCGTGGCTGCGCAACCTCTACTTCACGGTGTCGCACGGCGGCATCGGCTGGGGCCCGATGTGGGGGTGGATGGCCGCCCGCGAGCTGCTGGGCGGCGAAGACGTGGGAGAGCTCTCGGCCATGCGGCCGGAGCGCTTCTACCTGGAGCCCATCGCGATCGGCCGCTACGCCGACGATGCCGAGCAGGTCGCGCGATAGGGAGGCGCGTCGGCGGCCGCGTCACCTGTGCGATGCGGCCGCCGATGCGACGCCGTGCGGATTCCGCCCGCGGGCGAGGAGGATGGGTCCATGAGCAGCATCAGCAGCGCGTCGGCCTTGCGCCGCATCGCACCGGGCCTGCTCGTCGCAGCTGCCGCCGCGCTCATCGCGTGGGGCGTGCACGCGGCGCTGCCCGCCGTGCCGCTGCTCACCGCCGCGGTGGTGCTGGGCATCGCGGTGGCGCAGATCCCTGCAGCCCAGCCGGTGCTCGCCGGCCGCCTGAAGCCCGGCCTCAGCGTGGCCGCCAAGCGCTGCATGCGCCTCGGCATCGTGCTGCTCGGCCTGCAGCTGAGCCTCGTCGACATCGCCGCGCTCGGCTGGGTGGCGATCGTCGCCGTCATCGGCGTGCTGCTCATCACCTTCGTCGTGACGCTGGGGCTCGGTCGCGCGCTGCGGCTGCCGGGGCACCAGCCGCTGCTGATCGCCGCGGGCTTCTCGATCTGCGGCGCCTCGGCGATCGGGGCGATGAGCGCCGCGACCGGCTCCGACGACGAGGAGGCCGCGACCCCCGTCGCGCTCGTCACGCTCTGCGGCACGCTCGCGATCGCCGTGCTGCCGCTGCTCTGGCACCCGCTCGGCCTCAGCGCCGTGCAGTTCGGGCACTGGGTGGGCGCGAGCGTGCACGACGTCGGGCAGGTCGTCGCCACCGCGCAGATCGCGGGCTCGGCGGCGCTCGCGGTGGCCGTCGTCGTCAAGCTGACGCGCGTGGTGATGCTGGCGCCGATGGTCGCGGTGACGACGCTCGTCATGCGCCGGCGCTCCGAGCCCGCGCCGGGCGCCTCCCGGCCGCCGATCGTGCCGCTGTTCGTCGCCGGCTTCATCGCGGCGATGCTGCTGCGCTCGTTCACGACGGTGCCGGATGCCGTGCTCGAGACCGCGGCCGCGGTGCAGACCGCGCTCCTCGCCGTCGCGCTCTTCGGCCTCGGCGCCGCCGTGCGCATCCGATCGCTGGTGCGCACCGGGTGGCGCGCGCTGGTCGTGGCGCTGGCGTCGTGGGTGCTCGTGGCCGCTCTTGCGCTCGGTGCTGTGCACCTGGGCTAGCGGCCGCGGCCGCCGGCTCAGCGCAGGGCGTCCTGCTCTGCCGGCGTCAGCGGTGCCACGAGGTGTCCCGCGAGCGTGAAGTGCAGGCGAGCGGCGAGCTCGAGCTCCTCGGCGATCGCGGCGGCGTCCTCCACCGATGCGCCCACCGCGACGAGCCCGTGCCGATCCAGCAGCACCGCCTTGGCGCGCGGGTCCCGAGCGAAGCCCTCGGCGCACGCCGCGGCGAGCTCGGGCGCACCGGGAGCGACGTAGCGCACCCGCGGCAGCGTGCCCACGCGCATCGTGTAGTACGGCGTGTAGTGCGGGAGCGCGTCGTCTCGGTCGAGGCCGGCCAGGCACGAGAGGGCGAGCGCCCAGGGCGAGTGCGTGTGCACGATGGCCCGAGCGGCCGGCCGCTCGCGATACACCGCGGCGTGCAGCACCGCCTCCTTCGTCGGGCGAGGGCCGTCGACGTGCGTGCCGTCGAGATCGAGCACGCTCAGCTCGGCGGCGACGAGGGCGCCCAGGCGCGCGCCCGTCGGCGACACGAGGATGCGCCCGCCCTCGATGGCGCTGATGTTGCCGCTCGTGCCGGGGCACATGCCCAGGGTGTCCAGCCGCGCGCCGAGCTCGACGATGCGCTCCGCCGCGCTCATGCCGCGGCCTCCGGCGCCTCGTCGAGCGCACGGTCGAAGACGTCGTCGCCGCCGAAGTTGCCCGACTTCAGGAGCAGGCCGATGCGCGGCTCGGCGAGGCTCGTCGTCCAGGGCACGCCAGGGTCGACCTCTGGCCCGATCGCGAGGGCGCGCACGCCGAGGCCGTTCACCACGGCGCCGCTCGTCTCGCCGCCCGCGACCACGATGCGGCGCACGCCGAGGTCGGCCAGCCGTGCGGCGATGCTCGCGAATGCCTGCTCGACCAGGGCGGCGGAGGCATCGACGCCGAGCTCCTCCTGGATGCCCGCCACGACCTCCGGGTCGCTCGACGAGTAGACGAGCGGCCGCTCGTCGATGCGGGCCTCGACGAAGGCGATGGCGTCGTCGACCACCGACTCGCCGGCGGCGAGGCGCCGCACGTCGATCTCGTACGACGGATGCGTCGCGCGGTGCAGCGCGACCTGCCGGCGGGTCGCCGCGGAGCACGACCCGGAGAGCACTGCCGCGGGGCCTGCGGGGAGTGCGAAGCCCGAGGCTGCGGCGTCGCGAGCGAGCACCAGGCGGCCGAGCGCCGCCGACAGGCCCGCGGCGCCGGTGGTGAGCGGGGCGTCGGCGACCGCCTGCGCGAGCGCGTCGAGGTGCGCGTCGGTCTCGGCGTCGGCGATCAGGAGCCGTGCGCCCGACGATGCTGCTTCGGCGAGCGCCGCAGCGATCGCTGCCGGCCCGCGCTCCACGGTCGTCAGCGTGACAGCGTCGACCGGCTCGGCGACCTGGTTGCCGAGCACCACTCGCAGATCCGACTCCCGCATCGGGTTGATGGGATGGTCGCGCATGGGCGACTCGGCGAGCGGCACCCCGTGCACGCTCAGGTGGGCGTCGCGCGTCGTCCGGCCGTTCTCCGGCACGGAGGGCGCGAACAGCACCGATGCCGCGCCGACCAGATCGGCGAGCGCGACGGCGACCGGGCCGATGTTGCCGCGGTCTGTGGAGTCGAAGGTCGAGCAGTACTTGAAGTAGAGGCGGGGCGCGCCGTGCTCGAGCAGCCACCGGGCTGCGGCGAGCGACTGCTCGACGGCCTCCGGGGCTGGGATGCTGCGCGACTTCAGGGCGATGACGACGGCGTCGGCGTCGGCACTCCCGTCTGCCGGGGGCACACCGAGGTGCTGCACCGCGGTGAGTCCAGCGCGCACGAGCATGCCGGCGAGGTCGGTCGCTCCCGTGTAGTCGTCAGCGATGACACCGAGCTGCATGTCGATCCTCTCGAAGGTGGTGTGCCGGATGCGCGGCGTGCGGAATGCGTGGTGTGCGGTGGAAGGATGTCGTGCGGCCGCCCGGGTGACGGCCGCACGACAGGTGCGGGTCAGACCCGCGCTGCGTCAGTCGCGCAGGGCGAGGATCGCCTCAGCCCACTCGCGCACCTGCGGGTCTGCCTCCTCGATGAGGCTCGCCGTCGGCTCGCGCCACTCGGCGAGATCGATCTCGAAGAACTCGACACCGTTCTCCTCGAGGAACGCGCGGTGATCCTGCGCCTCGGAGACGGACTCCTCGCGGTACGTCGACGAGACCGTGTCCGCGGCGTCGGTCAGGATCTGCTGCACCTCGGGCGAGTAGCCGTCGAAGGTGTCGCCCCACATCTGGAAGTGGAAGTTGCCGTAGAGGTGGTTGGTCTCGGTCACGAACGGCGCCACCTCGTAGAAGGAGGAGAAGCGCACGACGTCGAGCGGGTTCTCCTGACCCTCGATCGCACCCTGCTCCATCGCCGAGAACACCTCGTTCAGCGCCATCGGCGTGGGCGAGGCGCCCAGCGCCTGCCACGTGTCGATGTAGGTCTGCTGGTTCGGCACGCGCAGCTTCAGCCCGGCGAGATCGCTGAGCTGCTCGATGGGTCGCACCGAGTTCAGCTGACGGCCGCCGCGGTAGAGGTCGCCGATGAGCTGGAAGCCTGCGTCCTCACGCACAGCGGTGAGGATCTCGTCCGACATCTCGCCGTCCCACACCTCGAAGAAGTGCTCCTCGTCCTCGTAGAGGAAGGGGAGGCCTTCGATCGCGGCCAGGTCGGTGTAGCGCTCGAGCGAGCCGAGGCTCTCGATCACGATGTTGACGGAGCCGATCTCGAGCCCCTCCTGCATCTCCTCCCAGCTGCCGAGCTGCGCGGAGGGGAAGACCTCGATGGTGATTGCGCCGTCGCTGAGCGTCGAGACCTCCTCGGCGAGCTGCTCAGCGGCGCGGTGCTGCAGGCTGTCGACGGCGTAGGCATGGCCGAGCGTGAGGGCCATCGACTCGACGCCGCCCTCGGCGCTCGCGGTGTCGGGGCTGCTCGAGCAACCCGTCAGGATGAGTGCCGTGGCGGCCGCGGCTGCGGTGCCGACGACGATTCGGTTGGAACGGATCTTCATCGATGTTCTCCTTCGGATGGATGCGCGGAAGCGCGGTCGATCGACCGAGGACGCGTGCGCGCCTGGTGGTCGAGCGTGTGGGGTCTGAGTGCGGCTAGATGTCGAGCGGGTCGTCGGGGAGCTGGGTCGCGTGCAAGGAGGAGGGAGCGTCGCCGAGGGTTCGGCGAAGCCGTCGCTCCGCCCGGCGCATGTGCTGGCGCATCGCGGATTCGGCGCCGCGGCGGTCTCCGGAGGCGATGGCCTCGACGATGGCCGCGTGCTCGCCGTGCGACGAGTCCGTCTCGCCGGCCGCTCGCAGCGACCGGCGCATCCACACCCGCAGCAGCGACGTGATGTTCGAGAGCATGTCTCCGAGCGCGCTGTTGCGGGCGGCGAGCGCGATCGCGCGGTGGAACTGCACGTCGAGGTCGACGAATGCTGCGACGTCCCCGGCGGAGGACTCCATCTTCGCGAGCAGCGCGCGCATCGCGGCCACGTCGTGCTCGGTCGCGCGCCGCGCGGCAAGGCCGGTGAGCGAGATCTCGATGTGCTGGCGAGCCTCGACGAGCTCGACGAGACGGCGCTCGCCGAGGAACAGTCCCCACTCGATCACGCGGGGCAAGAGGTCTCCACCGGACTCGCGCAGGTAGGTCCCATCCCCGTGGCGGATCTCGACGACGCCGAGGAGGCCGAGCGACTGGATCGCCTCGCGCACCTGACTGCGGCTGACGCCGAGCTCCTCGGCGAGCTGGCGCTCGCTCGGCAGCTTCGAGCCCGCCAGCACGGGGCCGGAGAACATGCGATCGGTGAGCGCGTGCACGATCGCCTCGCGCACGTCGCTCGCATGCCCTCCAGCAGGGGCCGAGGGGGAGTGCTGTGCCTCGTCGTCGGGGCGCTCAGTGTCGTGCATGAGGGTCATGATCTCAGGATGCGGTTCCGTCGAGGTCTGCCCGGAGGCGAGCGAGCTCGCTGTATGCGTGGTCGCGAGCAGCGACCATCGCCGTGGCCTCCGCCTCGCTCAGGCCGAGGTAGCCGCCGCCGGACTTGATGCCGAGGTCGCCATCGGCGACGCGAGCGGCGAGCGAGGGCGGCACGGTGAAGCGCTCGCCGAGCGCGCGCTCGAGCGACGTGTACGAGCTCGCGTAGACGTCGAGGCCGGCCATGTCGGCGACCGCGAACGGGCCGTAGAGGGCGAGGCGGAACCCGAAGGAGGCGCGCACGATGGTGTCGATCTGCTCGGGCCCTGCGTGGCCGTCCTCGACCATGCGCGCCGCCTCCTTGAAGAGCGCGAACTGCAGCCGGTTGCAGACGAAGCCAGGGGTGTCTGCGACCACGGCCGGCTCCTTGCCGGCCTCGGTCAGCAGCTCGACGAGGTGCGCGGGGAGGGCCGGGTCGGTGGTCGCGTGGGGGATCACCTCGACGCCGGGCAGCAGCGTCGCCGGGTTGAAGAAGTGCACGCCGAGGAACCGCTCGGGGCGCGTGAGCGCCTCGGCGAGGTCGCCGATCGGGATCGCCGAGGTGTTCGTGGCGATCACCACGTCGTCGCCCACGACCGCCTCGATGTCTCGGAGCACCGCGTGCTTCACGTCAATCTGCTCGAACACCACCTCGAACACGATGTCTGCACCTTGCACGCCGTCGGCGAGCGATCCTGACCAGGTGAGGTTGGCCTCGACCGCCTGGCCCTGCTCGGCCGTGAGGTAGCCGCGCGCCACGTGGTCGCGCGTGTCGGCGATGACGCGGCCATGACCGGTCTCGGCGCGGGTGGCATCGGTGTCGATGAGCACGCAGCGTGCGCCGGCTCGCGTCAGCACCTGAGCGATGCCGCCACCCATGTATCCGGATCCGACGATGGCGATCGTCGTCGCGTCGAGCTGCATGTCTCTCCTTCGAGGGTCGAACGCTCATCGATCGCGAGAAGCGTGCGTCCTGAGTGTGCAACATGCGACTTCGACGTGTCAAGTGGTTAACCAGTGAGGAGCAGAACAGGCCGAAAATCGGGCTATGCATCGCGACTATTGCGCATCGACGGCATTCACTGGTAGACCAGTGGATCGGTACTGGTGAACCAGTGAGCGATGGAGCCGATCGGCTCGCCCGCCGCTGCACCCGTGGATTCAAAGGAGAGACCGCGATGGAAGAGCGCAGGTGGATGCTGAACCCTCCGGGGCTGTCGGGAGGCATCCTGGGTGGGATCGATCGCGCGGTCTCGTGGGTCGTGGTCGTGGGCCTCGGGCTCCTCGCGGTGGTGATCTTCGTGCAGGTGGCCGCTCGCTACGTGCTGAACAGCCCGACCGTCTGGTCTGAGGAGCTGGCGATCAGCATCTTCGTCTGGGTCTCGATGCTGGCGATCCCGCTGGGCCTGCGCCGCGGCGAGCACCTCACGCTCGACTTCCTGGTGAAGCGCTTCTCGGGTGGTGTCGCGAAGGCTTCGGCGCTCCTCATCGCAGCCCTCAACATCCTGTTCTTCGTCGTCTTGATCGTGCTGACGGTCAACCTCCTGCCGGCAGCGGATCGGCAGCTGCTCGCGGGCATCGCCGGCGGGCTCGGCGTGCAGGCGAAGGTCTCGTGGGTCTACGTCGCGGTCGTCGTCGGCGGAGCGCTGTCGGTGCTGTTCTCCGTCGAGCGAGCGGTGCTGTTCGCGATGGGACGGATCCACACGCTCGTCGAGGATCCGGACCAGCAGATCATCGTGCAGCTCGAGCACGAGGCCGCCGACGGCACCCTCGACGCGCAGGCGGCGAAGGCGCGGCCGGGCGCGAGCCCGCGCAAGGACGAGGAGCGCTGACCATGGGATACGCACTCCTCGGAGCCTTCGCGCTCCTGCTGCTCATCGGCGCCCCCATCGGCGTCGCGCTCGGCCTCGCCTCGATGTTCGGCCTCGAGTTCTTCTCGACCGTGCCGCTCGAGGTCTCCGCGCAGCGCATGATCGCTGGCATCCGCAGCTTCCCGCTGCTCGCCATCCCGCTCTACATCATCGCCGGCGCGCTCATGAACGCGTCGGGCATCACGCAGCGCTTGGTCGACTTCGCCTACACGATCGTCGGCTCCATCCGCGGCGGCCTGGCCCACGTCACGATCCTCACCACCGCGATCTTCGGCGGCATCTCGGGCTCGCAGGTCGCTGACACATCCAATGTCGGCCGGCTGATGATCCCGCAGATGGTGCAGCGCGGCTACAAGCCCACCTACGCGGTCTCGGTAATGGCGACGGCCGGCGCGATGTTCGTCACGATCCCGCCGAGCATCAACCTGATCGTCTTCGGGGTGCTCGCCCAAGCGTCGATCGCCGACCTCTTCTTCTACGGCCTGCTGATCGGCATCGCGTTCGTCGTCGTGCTCATGATCGCGGCATACGTCGCCGCGCTCGTGCAGAAGCAGCCGGCGGAGGCGCGGGAGAGCTTCGGCAACGTCGCTCGGGCGTTCGGCCGAGCCATCTGGTCGCTCTTGCTGCCCGTCGTGATCATCGGCGGCATCCGGATGGGCGTCTTCACCCCGACCGAGGGCGGTGCGGTCGCGGTCATGTACGCGCTCGTCATCGGCTTCTTCGTGCATCGCGAGCTCACCTGGAAGAAGATCGTGCACGCGCTGCACGAGTCGGCACTGCTGGTCGGCGTCATCATGCTGGTGATCGCTGCCGCCCAGATGTACTCGTGGGCGCTCATCTCGGGCCAGATCCCGCAGCAGATCGCCGCTGCGATGCTGCGCCTCACCGACAACCCGCTGCTGATCCTGCTGATGATCAACGTGCTGCTGCTGGTGATCGGCACGGTGATCGAGACGAATGCCGCGCTCATCGTCTTCGTGCCGCTGCTGCTGCCGGTGGCGGTGGAGGTCGGCATCGACCCCGTGCACCTCGGCCTGATCATGGTCGTCAACCTCGGCATCGGCCTGCTGACACCGCCCGTGGGGCTCGTGCTGCTCGTCGCGAGCAAGATCGGCAAGGTCACGATCTCGGAGCTGCTGCCGTCGATGCTGCCGTGGTTCGGCATCTGCCTCGCGTTCCTCGCGGGCGTCACCTATCTGCCGTTCCTCTTCGGGTGGGTGTAGCCGGGCTCACGCCCTGCGACGTCGACGCCGCTTCCGGCCGCTGGTCATCCAGTGCCGGATGCGGCGTCGCCGTTTCGGGCTTCGGGCTCCGATCGTCGTCCGTTCAGGAGCCGCTGCTTCACTGGAAGCGCCCGTGACCACCCGCACGCACATCCGCTTCGCCGCTCAGGAGGGCGGGCACCGCGCCACCCAGAGGAGGCATTCTTCGTGACCCAGCACTTCGTCGCCATCGCGACCTACACCGCCAAGCTCGAGACCGCCGAGCAGGTCGCCGAGCTGCTGCCCGCGCTCGCGGCCGAGAGCCGCCAGGAGACGGGCAACATCTCGTACTCCATCGCCCGCGACCTCGAGCGCCCGCAGGTCTTCACGATCGTCGAGGTCTACGACGACGCGGATGCGTTCACGGCGCACCGCGAGAGCGTGCACTTCGCATCGATCGGCAAGATGCAGATCATCCCGCTGCTGGAGTCTCGGGTGGTCGTCGGCTACTCGGGTGACGGGGTCATCGGCTGAGCCGGCGGTGAGCCGCACCGCTCCTTGTCGATACCGTTGATGGTTGGGCAACGGAGGGAACCGGGCGATGCCGGATCTGGCAAATGGGAACTACGTCTCGCAGGCAGACGCCGACCGGCAGTGGGTCCCAGCGGCTCGAGACGTGCTCGCCGAGACCGCCCGTGAGTACGGGGCGTGGATCACGCACGAGGAGCTGAGCCAGCGGATCCAGGCGAGCACCGGCGTCACGACGCGGCAGCCCGCGGAGGAGTGGGTCGGCCGGGTGCTCGGCAAGGTGGCTACGCTCGCCGAGCAGCGCGGTGAGCCGCGACTGGCGTCGCTGTGCGTCGCCGAGGATCAGTCGATCGGCAAGGGCTACGTGAGTGCCGACCCGTATGCGGATGAGCGCACGCGCGAGCGGCTCGCCGCCGAGGATCGCCTCGACTGCTACCGCTGGGCGGGTGCCGAGATGCCGGCTGACGGCGGAGCGGCGACGTTGCCGCCGCTCGTGCTCGAGCGCCTCAGCCACGGCCGCTCTCGCAGCAGCGGCCGCGTGCGCGAGCGCCGGGCGCCAGCGAAGGCCGCCGCCACCCCGGCGCTTCGCGAGGTGACCTGCACGAGCTGCTTCATGGTCGTGCCGGCTGCTGCGGAGTGCCGGGAGTGCGGGGCCACGCTGCCCGCGCACAGCGCATCCCCCGATGCGTAGCCCGCTTCGCGCCTCATGAACTGCCTCGCCGTCGTCGTGCCGTTCGACCGCGGGTCAACCCCCATCGCTGCCCGTGTCTGGGCCCGCACCGCGCCGTGCTGAGCGACTTGGCGCTGCTGCGTCGCTCAGCCTCTTCGGTGCACGACGAGCGCAACGAACCAGCTCGCGCCGGCGACAAGGTGCATGAGGGCGAGTGCGATGCCGGTCGCAGTGTCGAGCGCGCCGGTCAGCGGCGCGATGATCGATGCCGCAGCGACCACGAGGCCGACCCAAGCGAGGATCGTGGTCGTGCGGGGCCAGCGCTTGGCCAGCAGCCACGCGACGACCGTCGCCAGGGCGAGCGGTGCGAACGTCGCCACGAGCACCGGTAGCAGCCCGACTGCGATCTCCGAGCCGTCCTGCGCGACGAGCATGGAGGCGCCGGCGGCGGCGGCCGCCCCGAGGATCACGAGATTTACCGCGGTCGCGATGCCGACCGCGATGAGCCCGCGCACGAGGAGGGAGCGGCCGCCTCGCGTGAGCTGCGTGGGCCCACTCGGAGCAGCGGCCGGCACTTGCGCCGGGGGAGCGTGGGGTCGGGGTGCGTTCGTCATGGCTTCTCCTCTTCCGGCGTCAGGTGCGAAACCGTCTGACGCCATGATGCGCGTAATGCTTGATTAGGTCAAGTATTGACCTCGCAAAGTACTCTGGCGGGATGACGGACCTGGATGCCTTGCAGGAGACGCGGGAGCTCGCGATGCTCACCCACCGCGCGGCGGCGCTCGCGGGCGCCGACCTCATGCGGGCGGCGCAGCCGTTGGGCGTGACGGGGTCGATGGCGCGCGTGCTGCTCCTGCTCGACGAGCCGATGCCGATGCGCCGCATCGCCGAGCGACTGCTGGTCGACGCTTCGTACGTCACCGGCGTCGCCGACGAGCTCGAGTCATGCGGGATCGCGGTGAGGACAACAGGTTCGGATCGTCGCGTGAAGCTGCTGGCGGCGACCCCGGCTGGCGTGGAGATCCGCGCGCGGCTCGTGAAGGCCGTCACGTCGGAGTCGACGGCGATGCAAGCGCTCGACGCGATGGAGCGGGCACAGCTGCGGTCGCTGCTCGCCAGGCTCGTCGAACCTCCTCGAGCCGAGGGGGAGGCGCGTCGGGCCCGGCCTCATCGTTGATGACGTTGGCGGCATCTCTGAGCTGGCGCCTGAATACCCGAGTGTGAGCGACGGACGCGGCTGGTGCCGCGTCCGTCTGTCGAGATGACCGGTGCACTCGCCGCCTGGATGGGACCGCGTTGGGTGGGCTCCGAGTGATGGCCCGATTCAGGCACGCAATGGGAGGGTGGCGCTAGCGTGAGTGCATGTCGACGGAAT
The DNA here is from genome assembly GCF_900117395.1 of Agrococcus sp. Marseille-P2731. Taxonomy (GTDB): domain Bacteria; phylum Actinomycetota; class Actinomycetes; order Actinomycetales; family Microbacteriaceae; genus Agrococcus. The sequence goes on from NZ_FPEG01000003.1 coordinate 1,113,490, forward strand.
CCGTGATCGACGAGTTGCGCGCCTTCGTCGCCGAGCGCGACTGGGCGCAATTCCACACTCCGCCCAACCTGGCCAAGAGCGTAGCGATCGAGGCAGGTGAGCTTCTCGAGTGCTTCCAGTGGGGCGATGACTTGGACGCGTCTCGCGTGTGCGACGAGCTGGCGGATGTCTTGACGTACTGCCTCCTCCTCGCCGACCGCATGGGAAGAGACCCGTCAGAGCTCGTCCGCACGAAGCTGGAGAAGACTCGGCAGAAGTACCCGATCGCGTCCGCCAGGGGTACGAGCAAGAAGTACGACCGTCTCTGACGCATGGCCTCGCCGATGATCCATGATCTGCCCTTCGACGAGGCGTCGATGCGCGCATGGGCGCAGGGTGATCCTCGAGCTGCGAACTGGCCGGTCGTGTACACCTTGGAAGGAAGTGACGAGGTCTACGTCGGAGAGACGCTAAACATGGCGGCAAGGTCGAGACAGCACTTCGGGAGCGTCGAGCGGGGGCATCTGCGCCGCGCGCACGTGGTCGTGGACGACCGGTTCCACAAGTCTGCCTGCCTCGACCTCGAGTCGTTCCTCATCCGCCTGTTCAGCGGCGACGAGGCGCGCAGGGTGATCAATCGCAACACCGGCATCGTCGACGCCGATTACTATCGCCGATCCGAGTACCAGGCTGGGTTCGACGAGATCTTCGAGGAGCTTCGGCGCCGCGGGCTCTTCACTCGATCGATCCCGGAGATCCGCAACACCGATCTGTTCAAGCTGTCGCCCTTCAAGGCGCTCACACCGGATCAGGCCACCGCTACAGAAGCCCTCGTCGAGGCGCTCTTCGGTGATCTCGAGGCGGGCCGATCAGCTACCAGCGTGGTGCGGGGCGATCCTGGCACCGGCAAGACGATCGTCGCGATCTACTTGGTCAAGCTCCTGGCCGACATCGCCGAGGAGGAGCGTCACGAAGATCCCAGCGGCGAGACGGTCTTCGACGACTTCTTCACCGCAGGCCACCGCGCCTTGCTCTCCACCCCGCGCATCGGCCTGGTCGTGCCGCAGCAGTCCCTACGGGCGTCCATCAAGCGCGTTTTCGAGCACACGCCGAACCTCAGCGCCTCCATGGTGCTATCGCCGTTCGACGTGGGCCGCAGCCTCGAGCGCTTCGACGTCCTGGTGGTGGATGAGGCGCACCGCCTCTCGCAGCGTGCAGCGCAGGCCGTCGGCGTGCAGACGCGTGACTTCGGGACCATCACCGAGCGACTCTTCGGGTCGGACGATCACTCGAGAACTCAGCTCGACTGGGTCGAGGCGCAAGCCGACCACCGAATCCTCATGCTCGATGAGCTGCAGGCCGTGCGTCCATCCGACTTGCCGTCGAACGTCGTCAGTCCGCTGGTCGAGCGCGCTCGAGCCGACGGCCGGATGCACCTGCTCGCGACGCAGATGCGGGTTGCGGCCGGCACGGACTACGTCGGCTATGTCCGCGAGGTGCTGGCGATGCAGGGGCGGTTCGAGCTGGACCAGCCCGACCTTGGAGACTACGACCTGCGGTTCTTCGAAGATCCGGTCGAGATGCGCGCCGCGATCCTGAAGCGTGACGACGAGGCCGGGCTCGCGCGGATGGTCGCCGGGTACGCCTGGCCGTGGCGCAGCAAGAAGGATCGCGCGCTCGCAGACATCGAGGTGGGTGGGCTCCGTCTGCAGTGGAACACCGTCGCCACGGAGTGGATCCGCTCGCAGAGCTCGCGCGAGGAGGTGGGTTCGATCCACACGGTGCAGGGCTATGACCTCAACTACGCGGGCGTCCTGATCGGCCCGGACCTCGGGTGGGACGCAGACCGACAGCGAATCGCATTCCATCGCTCGCACTACTTCGACCGCCGGGGAAAGGCGAACAACCACATCCTCGGTCTCAGCTACTCGGATGAGGATGTGCGTGCACTAGTGCTGAACATCTACGGAGTGCTGCTCACGCGCGGCATGCGCGGAACGTATGTGCACGTCGTCGACCCCGAGCTTCGAGCGGTGCTGAAGCGCTACTTCAAGGGCTCTCGACGCGGTGAGGCGGATCCTCTTCCTAGTGTCGAGAGAGGCAGCAGGGAGATGAGAACGCCATGAAGGCGATGCAGTTCGAGGTGGATGGCCCGATGACGTGGGCGGAGGTGGCGGATGTCGAGCCGGCCGCGGGGGAGGTGGTCCTCGAGATCGCCGCGACCGCGGTCAATCGCGCCGACCTGATGCAGCGCGCGGGCAAGTATCCGTCGCCCGCGGGGGAGTCGGGCGTGCTGGGCCTGGAGTGCTCAGGGACCATCGTCGAGCTCGGCTCCGGTGTCGAGGGCTGGGCAGTGGGCGACCAGGTGTGCGCGCTACTGGCCGGCGGTGGGTACGCCGAGCGGGTGGCCGTGCCGGCCACGCAGCTGCTGCCCCTGCCCGCGGGCGTCCCCCTCACCGAAGCGGCGGCGCTGCCGGAAGCCGTCTGCACGGTGTGGAGCGCGATGCGCGACCTGCCCGAGCCCGAGGCGGGCGAGCTCGCGCTCGTGCACGGGGGTTCCGGCGGCGTGGGAACGATGGCGATCCAGATGCTGCGGGCACTGGGGTGGCGCGTCGCCACGACGGCGAGCGCGCGACACCGGGAGCTGTGCGCCTCTCTCGGCGCTGAGATCGTGATCGACTACCGCAGCGAGGACTTCGTCGAGGTCGTGCGGGGCGCGACGGAGGGCAAGGGAGCCGGCTTCGTGCTCGACGTGATCGGCGCCGACTACCTCGACCGCAACGTCGACGCGCTCTCCTTCGACAGCACCCTCACCGTGATCGCCGCGCAGGGCGGCACCAGGGCCGAGATCGACCTGCTGCGACTCATGCAGCGGCGCGTGACGCTTCGCGCAATGACGCTCCGCGCTCGGCCGCGCACGGGCGGCCGGGGTTCGAAGGCGGAGGTGGTGCGACAGGTGCGCGAGCACGTGTGGCCGCTATTCGCCGAGGGACAGGTGCGGCCGGTGATCGGCGCGACGATGCCGCTCTCGGATGCCGAACGCGCCCACGAGCTCATGGGCTCGCCGGAGGCGCCGGGCGGCAAGCTGCTGCTCGTGCGCTGAGGGGCGTGCTGGCAGCCCGACTAGGCCGCAGCATGGCCGCCCGGTGGACATTTGGTGTGAGTCCGCCCCGCGGGCTGTACCCCACCCATCCGCCTCATTAGCGTGGAAGGCCCGGAACGTGACACGTGAGGAGCGGACATGACCGACCAGACCAACGCGAGCGCAGAGCACACCAACCCCGACGACACGAACCACGAGACCACCGACCAGCTGGCCTTCCAGAACCCCGTCACCCGATACCCCGTCATCGAGCCGCCCGAGCAGGACCAGCCCGAGCCCGGTCTCGACCAGGATCTGCTGCCGAAGAGCGACCGCGGCGAGTTCTCCTACCGCGGCACCGGCCGGCTCGAGGGCCGCAAGGCGCTCATCACCGGCGGCGACTCCGGCATCGGCGCGGCCGTCGCGATCGCCTTCGCCCGCGAGGGCGCCGACGTCGCCATCAACTACCTGCCCGCCGAGGAGCCCGACGCGCAGGAGATCAAGCGCATCGTCGAGGAGGCCGGCCGGACCGCCGTGCTGCTGCCCGGCGACCTCACCGACAAGGCCTTCTGTGAGTCCCTGGTGGCGGATGCGGTGCAGGGCCTGGGCGGGCTCGACATCCTCGTGAACAACGCGGGCAAGCAGATCGCGGCGGAGAGCCTCGAGGAGCTGCCCGACGAGCAGATGGTCGAGACCTACGAGGTGAACGTGTTCGCCATGTTCCGCATCACGCGGGCGGCGCTGGCGCACCTGCAGCCCGGCTCGACGATCATCAACACCACCTCGGTCGTCGCCTACATGGCGCCGGAGGTGATGGTCGACTACGCGTCTACCAAGGCGGCGATCAACAACTTCACGAAGAGCATGGGGCAGCAGCTCGCGCCGAAGGGCATCCGCGTCAACGCGGTCGCTCCCGGCCCGATCTGGACCCCGCTGCAGCCCTCCGACGGCCAGCCGAAGGAGGAGCTGCCGAAGTTCGGCCAGTCGACGCCGCTCGGCCGCGCCGGCCAGCCGACCGAGCTCGCGCCGGCCTACGTCTTCCTCGCCTCGCCCGAGTCGAGCTACGTCATCGGCGAGACGCTCAACGTGAACGGCGGCATGCCGACGCCATAGGCGCACGACCCAGCAGGCCCCTCCGAGGGCATGTGCCCACGCCACACCCCTTCCCCCGGGTGGTGCAGGATGGACACATGCCCTCGGATCCGTTCAGCGGCGATGACTCCAGCGCCGCGAACGACGCGACGCTCGCCGCCGCCATCCAGACCGCCGTCGCCGTCGTGATGGGCGAGGGCTCGGCCGAGCTGCTGCGCGACGCCGTGCCGGCCAGGCTCGCCGACCGCCTGCTGCCCGGCATCGATCGCTCGCGCGGCGAGGTCGAGGGCCTGCGCCGCCGCGAGCACGAGCTCTCGGCCCTCTATGCCAGCGCCCGCCAGCTCGTGGGTCTCGGCGACGCGGATGCGGTGCTCACGCGGCTCGTCGAGCGCGCGCACGAGATGCTCGGCGCCGACATCACCTACCTCTCGGAGTTCGACCGCGACACCCGCGAGCTGCGGGTGCGCACCACCTACGGCGCCGTCTCGGCCTCCTTCCGCCAGCTCATCGTGCCGCCCGGCCGCGGCCTGGTGAGCGTCATCGCCGAGACCGGGATCCCGCAGGCGGTCAGCCGCTACGACGACTACGCCGCTGATCGGCACGACCCGGGGGTCGACGACGCGGTCACCGCCGAGGGCATCGTGTCGATGCTCGGGGTGCCGCTGCACGCCGACGAGGGCATGCTCGGCGTGCTGTTCGTCGCCATGCGGCAGGAGCGCTCCTTCCTCCCCGAGCAGATCGCGCTGCTCTCCGCGCTCGCAGACCACGCATCCGTCGTGCTGCAGTCGGCGGGGGCGCTGCGCAGCCTGCGGCGCTCGGAGGAGGCCTCGCGCGCAGCCCTCGACCAGCTCTCGGCGCACGTCGCCGAGCGCGAGCGCGCCAACACCGTGCACCAGCAGCTCGTGCACGCCGTGCTCGACGGCGGCGGCTTCGCGCCCGTCGCCGCGACGCTCGAGGCGACCCTCGGGCGGCCCGCCTGCATCGTCGACGAGCAGGGCGAGCTGCGAGCGGCCGCGGGCGACATCGAGCGGCTGCGCACCGCCTGGAACTCCGGCCGGCTGCGCGCAGCGGTCGCCGAGAGCCGCGGCTCTGGGCACGCCATCGGCGTGCAGAGCGACGGCCAGGAGGTGCTCGTCGCGGCGCTCGCCTCGGGGTCGAGCCTCTATGGCGCCGTGCTCATCGACCGGGCGGATGCGCTGGGCGCGGTCGACCGCCGCACCCTGGAGCGCGCGGCGCAGGTCGGCGCGCTGCTCGCCCTCTCGGAGGAGGCGCAGGCCGAAGCGGCCCGGCGGCAGCAGGTCGACCTCGTCGCCGAGCTGCTCACCGCGACGCCCGACCGTCGCGCCGACCTGGCCGCGCGCACCCGCAGGCTCGGCCTCGACATCCGTCACCTCGACGGGCTCGTCGCGATCGGGGTGCAGGGCGAGCGTCGCGCGGATGCGGTGAAGCTGCTGGCGAGGCGCTTCGAGGGCATGGGCCTGGCCGGCGAGCGCGATGGCGTGGTGGTGCTGGTGGCTGCCGCGAGCGACGAGATGACCGTGCCTGCCGCGCTGCGCGCCGAGCTCGAGGCGGCGCTCGAGGTGCCGGTGCTCGCCGTCGGGGTGCCTGCTGCGGCCGTTGCCGACGAGCGCCGAACCGATGCGCACCGCGCCGACGGCGTGCCGCTGCGCTTCGAGCAGGCGCGCCGCGCACTGCGGCTGCTCGAGGCCATCGGGGTCGAGTCGGGCGCCGTGTCGGTCGACGAGCTGCTGCCCTATGCGGCCGTGCTCGACACCGACCAGCGCGCGCTCGAGGCCTTCCTCGACGGCACGATCGGCGCGGTGCGGCGCTACGACGCCGACCGCGGCACCGAGCTGCTCGCGACGCTGCACGCCTTCGTCAGCAACGGCGCGAGCCCCACGCGCACGGCGCGCGCGCTCACCTTCCACCCCAACACCATCCTGCAGCGGCTCGAGCGCCTCGACCAGGTGCTCGGCAAGGGCTGGCGCGAGGACGAGTCGCTGTTCCGCATCAGCCTCGCGATCCGGCTCGACGGGCTGCGGCGCCGATTGGCGTCGCGCTGACCGCAGTGGGCGTTCACCCCACCGGTGCGGGACAGGCATGGGATGCCGCCCCATGGGCCGCGCGGCACCGGTGCACCTAGCGTCGACAGTGCACGGCGCGGTGCAGCATGCGCCGTGCAGCACGCAGCGCACGGGTGGGAACAGGAGTCTCGATGTCGACGACCAGCGGCCGACCGGCGCCAGGCGCGCGCCCACGCGCAGACAGCCGCCTGCCGAAGCTCCGCGACCACGACCCGGCCAAGCGCCGCGCCCTGGTCGCCCAGGCAGCCGGGCTCGACGCCGACGCCCTCGCCGCGCTCGACGAGGGCGAGGGGCTGCGACTCGCGCAGGCCGATCACATGGTCGAGAACGTCGTCGGTCTGATCGCCATCCCCGTCGGCGTCGCCACCAACTTCCTCGTCGACGGCGTCGACCGGCTCATCCCCATGGCCACCGAGGAGCCGAGCGTCGTCGCCGCCGCCTCCAACGCCGCGCGCATGGCCCGCGACCACGGCGGCTTCCGCACCTCCTCGACCGGCGACGTCATGATGGCGCAGGTGCAGGTGCTCGACGTCGTCGACCCCGAGGCCGCGCGCCTGCGCCTGCTCGCGGCCAAGGCAGAGCTGCTGGCGCTCGCCGACGCGCAGGATCCCGTGCTGGCCGGCTTCGGCGGCGGCGCCCGCGACATCGACGTGCGCGTGCTGCCGACCCGTGCCGGCACGCAGGTGATCCTGCACCTGCACGTCGACGTGCGCGACGCGATGGGCGCGAACGCCGTCAACACCATGGCCGAGGCGATCGCGCCCCGCGTGGCAGAGATCGCCGGCGCCCGCACGCTGCTGCGCATCCTCACGAACAAGGCCGACCGTCGCATCGCCCGCGCGAGCGCCACCTTCGACGCCGAGCTGCTCGGGGGCCCGCAGGTGGTCGCCGACATCGTCGCGGCGAGCGCCTTCGCCGAGGCCGATCCCTACCGGGCTGCGACGCACAACAAGGGCATCATGAACGGCATCACCGCCGTCGTGCTCGCCACCGGCAACGACACCCGCGCCGTCGAGGCCGGCTGCCACTCGCACGCCGCCCGCGACGGGCAGTACCGGGCGCTCTCGCGCTTCGAGCAGGATGCGGACGGCAACCTCTCTGGCTCGCTCGAGGTGCCGCTCGCCGTCGGCCTCGTCGGCGGTGCGACCCGCGCGCACCCGAGCGCGCAGGCAGCCGTCGCGCTGCTCGGCGTCGAGACGGCGCGCGAGCTCGCTGCCGTGATCGCGAGCGTCGGCCTCGCCCAGAACCTCGCCGCCTGCCGCGCGCTCGCGGCCGAGGGCATCCAGCGCGGGCACATGACCCTGCACGCCCGCACCATCGCGGCGAGCGCGGGTGCCGCGCCCGACGAGGTCGCCGCGGTCGCCGCGCGCATCGTGGCCGAGCGGCGCATCCGCGTCGACGACGCCCGCGAGGTGCTCGCCGAGCTGCGCGCCGCGTCCACTGCACCCACCGCATCCACAGCATCCGCCACGCCCACCGACCCCGCCATCCAGGAGCCGCCCTCATGACCGATCTCTCGCTGCCGCCCGCCGGATCCCTCGAGGGCGTCGTCGTCCTCGACCTCTCGCGCGTGCTCGCCGGCCCCTATGCCGCGCAGATGCTCGCCGACCTGGGCGCCACGGTGATCAAGGTCGAGAACCCGAAGGACCCGGATGTGTCGCGCGGGTTCCCGCCGTACCTCACGGACGGCGAGGAGGAGTTCAGCGGCTACTACGGGCAGTACAACCGCGGCAAGCTCGGCATCGGCATCGACCTGGCGGCGCCAGGCGGGCCGGAGGTGCTGAAGGACCTGGTGCGGAGGGCCGACGTGCTCATCGAGAACTTCCGGCCGGGCACGATGGAGAAGCTCGGCGTCAGCTGGGAGGTGCTGCGCGAGGTGAACCCGCGGCTCGTCTACACGGCCATCTCGGGCTTCGGGCAGACGGGTTCGCGTCGACGCCGGCCCGCGTTCGACAACATCGCGCAGGCGCAGAGCGGGCTCTGGTCGATGAACGGCTACCCCGATCAGCCGCCCGTGCGCGTCGGGGTCACGATGGGCGACCTCTCGGCGACGCTCTTCGCCGTCGTCGGCACGCTCGCGGCGCTGCGGCACGCCGAGCGCACGGGCGAGGGGCAGCTGGTCGACGTCGCCCAGGTCGACAGCACGCTCGCGCTCACCGAGACGGCCGTCGTCGACTACACCGTCACCGGCAAGGTCGCGCAGCCGGCCGGCAACGAGCACGCCTGGGTGCGGCCCTACGAGCTGTTCGACTGCGCCGACGGGCAGGTGTTCTTCGGCGCCTACACCGACAAGCTCTGGCGCGCGAGCTGCGAGCTCTTCGGCTCGCCCGAGGCCGCCGACGACCCCGAGATCGACACGATGCGCAAGCGCTTCGACCCCGAGGTCTACGAGCGCCGCGTCAAGCCGCTGGTCGCCGAGTGGCTCGCGACCCGCACGAAGGCCGAGCTCGAGGAGCTCGCGGGCGACGTCGTGCCGCTGGCCGCGATCAAGGACATCGGCGAGGTCGTCGACGACCCCGGCACCGCCGAGCGCGACATGATCGTGACCGCCGACTACGGCGACCTCGGGCAGCTGCGCATGTTCGGCCAGCCGATCAAGCTGAGCGCAACCCCCGCGACGCCCGCCCGTCGCGCCAACCGCCTGGCGGAGCACGCGGAGCAGGTCTTCGCGGAGTACGCGGGCTACGACGCCGAGCGGCTCGCGGCGCTGCGCGAGGCAGGCGTGCTGCCGTGAGCGACGATGCTGCCGCGAGCGACCCGCGACCGACCAAGACCCGCGTCGAGCCGATCGCGCTCGGCCAGGCCGAGCGCTATCGCGGCACCTTCGCACCGACGGATGCGACGCCCGCGCAGGGCGCGGAGCTGCCGGCGGGGTGGGAGGGCGTCTACTTCCCCTTCGACGTGGCGCTCGCCGACCTGCGCCCCGACGGCACACCCGCCCGCGACGGCGTGCTGCCGGAGATCGACCTGCCTCGCCGCATGTACGCGGGGGAGGACACCGAGTTCCTGCGACCGCTGCGCTACGGCGACGAGGTGACGCAGACGACCGCGCTCGGCAGCCTCGTCGAGAAGCAGGGCTCGCGCGGCAGGCTCGTCTTCGTCGACCTCGTGCGCGAGCTCGCGGTCGGCGGTGAGGTAGCGATCCGCAGCACCTGGCACGACGTGTTCCTCGAAGCAGCCGACCCCGACGCGCCCGTGCGGCCGCCGCGCCGGGAGCCCGAGGCCGCATCCGACGCCGCCTGGGTCGACGAGCTGGCGCTCGACGCCCGGCAGCTGTTCCGCTTCTCGGCGCTCACGTTCAACACGCACCTCATCCACTACGACCGCGGCTGGGCGACGGGCGAGGAGGGGCTCGAGGACCTGCTCGTGCACGGACCGCTGACCCGCATCCTGCTGGTCGACGCGGCTCGGCGCCGCGAGGAGCGCGCGCAGCGCGAGTGCGGGCGCGCGATCGCGTCGCTCCAGGTGCGGGCGACCGCGCCGATGCTCGTGGATCGGCCGCTGCGGCTCTGCGGGCGCACGGAGGAGGCGGATGACGGAGCGGTCACGCGGGTGACGGCGCTCGACGCTGACGACGTGGTGCTCGCGACGGCGGAGGTGCGGTGGCGGTAGTCCGCAGGTCGAGGAGCGCGCGGCGGAGCCGCACGCGTCACGAGACCGAAGCCCTCGTCTCAGCGCTCGCGCGCCGCCAGCGCCTCGCCGCGCCGCGCGGTGCGCGCGATGCCGTCCACGAGCACCGGCCACAGCGCATCCGGGATCAGGTGCCCCATGCCGCTGTGCACCTGCAGCTCGGCCTCCGGCATGGCCGCGGCGATCTCGACCGCCGCCTGCCACAGCACCACGTCGTCCTCGCGGCCGTGGAAGACGAGCGCCGGCGCGGTGACCGAGCGCAGCTGCCCGAGCCGCTCGGGCTGCCGCAGGAGCGCCGACCACTGGCGGGCGAAGCCGTCGGGGAAGTTGCCGCGGTCGAAGGCCTCGCCGGCGGCCTGCTGCATCCACTCGACGTCGATCGGGTAGCGCTCGCTGCCCGCTACCCGGGCGTACTCGCCGGCGCCGGCCACGAGCACGTCGCGCGGGAGCGGCACGGGCGCCGTGCGCTCGCCGCCCGGATCGGGCTGGCCGACGTAGCGGTCGTCGCGGCCCGGCAGGGTCGAGAGCAGGCCGAGGCTCAGCACCCGCTCGGGGTGCTCGATCGCCACCATCTGCGCCATGATGCCGCCCATCGAGTGGCCGACGAGGTGCGCCGCCTCGACGCCGAGGGTGTCGAGCACGCGCACGACGTCGTCGCCGAGATCGCTCACCGAGTAGCCCCCGTCGATGTCCTCGGGGCCGCCGAAGCGCCGCGAGAGGCCGGTGTCGCGGTTGTCGAAGCGCACGACCCGGAAGCCCTCGGCCACGAGCAGGTCGATCAGCTCGGTGCGCCACGAGAGCAGCTGCGCGCCGCCGCCAGAGATCAGCACCACGAGCGGGTCGGCCTCCCGACCGAACACCTCGTAGTAGAGCCCGACATCGTCCGTGGTGGTGTGCGGCATGCCCCCATCCTCGCGGCGCCCGAGCCTGCCACCTATGTGCCCTCGCCCCATCGCCGCCGGCTCGCGCTGACGGATCCCACCACCGTCGCAGCCCCGCGACACCCATGACCGGAGGAACCCGATGAGCCCGACGACCCTGCTGCTGCGCGGCGCCCGCACCTACGGCAGCGCGGCGCCGAAAGACCTGCTGCTGCGCGACGGCCTGATCGAGCGCATCGCGCCGGCGGGGCAGCTCGCCGCCGACGGCGAGCAGCTCGACCTCGACGGCCGCTTCGTGGGCCCGGGGCTGTGGGATGCGCACGTGCACTTCACGCAGTGGGTCACGCAGCGCCGGCGCGTCGACCTCAGCGGCACGGGCGGAGCGACCGAGGCGCTCGCGGTCGCCCGGCAGGCCCTCGACGCCGGCTTCCCGCTCACCGACGGGGTGCTCGTCGGCTACGGCTACCGCGACGGCCTCTGGAGCGACGCGGTCTCGCTCGCCGCGATCGACGCCGCCTTCGGCGAGCAGCCCGTGCTGCTCGTCAACGGCGACCTGCACAGCGCCTGGATGAACAGCGCCGCCGCGCGCCGGCTGCAGCTGCAGCCCGGCCCCGACGGCGTCGCCCGCGAGACCGAGTGGATCGGCACGCTCCAGCGCTTCCAGGAGGCCGCCCCGCTGCCCCTCGAGCTCTTCAGGGCGACGGCGGATGCGGCTGCCGCACGCGGGGTCGTCGGCATCGTCGACTACGAGAACGTGCTGGGCGTCGATGAGTGGGCCGATCGCGTGGCGCGGGGCGTGACGAGCCTGCGGGTCGACGCGAGCGTGTGGCCCGATCGGCTCGAGGAGCTCATCGCGCGCGGGCTGCGCACCGGCGATGCCGCCGACCTCGAGCGCGACCCCGAGGGACTCGTGCGGATGGGGCGGCTGAAGGTCGTGGTGGACGGCTCGCTCAACACGCGCACGGCCTTCTGCTGGGACCCGTACCCGGATGTCGACCCGCGCGGCGTGCACGCGTGCGGCGTGCTGAGCGTGCCGATCGAGCAGCTCCGCGGGCTGCTCGAGCGAGCACGCGAGCGCGGCGTCGAGGCGGCGGTGCACGCGATCGGCGACCGCGCGAACTCCGAGGTGCTCGACACCTTCGCCGAGCTCGGCATGGGCGGCATCATCGAGCACGCGCAGCTCGTGCGCGAGCAGGACTTCGCGCGCTTCGCCGAGCTCGGGCTGATCGCGAGCGTGCAGCCGGAGCACGCGATGGACGACCGCGACATCGCCGACCGCTACTGGTCGGGCCGCACGGGCCGCGCCTTCGCGTTCGGCTCGCTGCACCGGGCGGGCGCCGAGCTGCGGCTGGGATCCGATGCCCCCGTGGCGCCGCTCGACCCGTGGCACGCCATCGCATCGGCGGTGAGCCGCAGCCGCGGTGGGCGCGACGCCTGGCATCCGGAGCAGACCATCCCGCTGGAGGTGGCGCTCGCGGCGAGCAGCCGCTCGACCGTCGCCGTCGGCCAGCCCGCCGACCTCGTGGTCACCGACGCCGACCCGCTGGCGCTCGACCGCGACGGGCTGCGCGCGATGCCGGTCGCCGCGACGCTGCTCGGCGGCCGGTTCACGCACCGCGCCCTGTAGCGGCGCGGCGCGGGTCAGCGCCGGGCGAACCCCAGCAGTCGCACGCGGCAGGCCAGCTCGACCGAGAACCTCGTGTCGGGGTCGTCGAGGTCGAGCTGCAGCCGCTCGCGGATGCGCTTCAGGCGATAGCCGACCGCGTTCGGGTGCAGGTTCAGCTGACGCCCGGCGCTCGCGAGCGAGTTGTTGTGCGAGAGGTAGGCCAGCAGCGTCTGCACCTCGGTGACCGCGCGCTCGGGCTCGAGCGCGTCGAGCGGTGCGAGCACGTCGTCGAGCAGGGTGCGGCTGATCGGTGAGGCGTAGAGGTCGAGCAGCACGCGTCGCAGGCCCGTGCCGTCGGTGAGCGCCACGTCGCCGTGCCGGTTGGCGGCGATGGCGGTCTCGGCGGCGATCCTGGCCTCGGCCGCCGACTGCCGCAGCCCCGCGGCGCCCTGCTGCGGCGTGCCGAGCCCGAGCGTGTAGACCCAGTCGCCGCCCGCGAGCTCGCGCGCCCGCTCCTGCAGCCTCGCGGCCACCTCGCGCAGCCGCCGCTGGTGGTCGCCGGCGCCGTGCTCCTCGGTGCAGACGATGAGCATGTCGTCCTGCACGAAGGCGACGTGCCAGAGCTCTGGCCGACCCTCCATGAGCTGCAGCGCGAACAGCTCGAGCGCCGGCTCGACCACGCGCGGGGGCGTGGCGTGCTCGGCGCTCTCGCTCTCGGCGACCGCCGTGGGCTTCAGCCAGGCGACGGCGTGCGAGAGCTGCAGCGGGAGCCCGAGGCGAGCGGCGCGCGCGACGAACGCATCCACCCGCGCCGCCTCTGCCAGCACCAGCTCGACGATCAGGTCGGCCCTCGACTGCGTCGGTGCGAGCCGATCGCGCATGCTGCGCTGCGCGGCGCGCGAGGCGAGCGCCGCGACCACCGGCAGCGCGATCGCCACGGCGGCATCGGCGGTGTCTGCCACCAGGCGGCCGATGGGCACTTCGCCGACGCAGACCGCGTCGTTCTCGGTCCACAGCACATCCGGGTCCTCCGTCACCCGCAGCTGCGCGCCGAGCGCCCGGCCGGCGGCCTGCAGGATGCTGTCGACGGTGCTGCCCGGCTCGCCCGCTGCGCTCGTCGCCCGCTCGATCGCATAGGCCGAGCGGGTCAGCAGCTCTGACGATCCGCCGGAGAGCAACCGGTCGATCGCCACGGCGAGGTCGGCGGCGCGCGCACCGGCGGCCGTCAGCACCGGCACCCCGCCCTGACGGGCGAGCGTGATGGCGGTCTCGGCGATCTCGATCTCCGCGACGACGATGAGCGCCGGCAGCTCGCGCGCGATCGCCTGCCGGATGGCGATGTCGAGGAGGTAGGGGGCCGGGTCGCCCGAGGGCGCGACCACGGCGAGCGTGCCGCGCGCGAGGGAGCCGACGCTCGCGAACTCGACGATCTGCACCCGCTCGATCGTCGTGGACTCGCGCGGGCCAGCGGCGTGCAGCAAGCGGAGGCGCTCGGCTTGATCGAGCAGGTCGCGCACCGTGAACTGTGTCATGAGCACAATGGTGCACGATTCTCTGAGTTGCCACCACATTGTTGCCGTCGCATCGGCTCCCTACTGTCGACATATGGCAGCAGCCCCTTCCCCCGCGACGACCGCCGAGTCGCTCGCCGCGGTCGACGCATCCGACATCCCGGCTCTGGCCGCTGGCGCCGCGATCTTCGGCACCGGCGGCGGCGGCGCGGTCTACACCTCGCAGATGGCGGTGCAGCACGCGCTGGTCGAGCACGGCCCGGTGCGGCTGCTGCGCGTCGACGAGCTCGGCCCCGATGACACGGTGATCGTCACCTCTGGGCTCGGCGCCCCCACGGTCGGCATCGAGATGCTCTCCTCCGCCGACCAGATGGGCTCGATGGTGCGCGAGGCCGAGCGCCTGCTCGGCCGGCCGATCACGGCGCTGATGGCGGTCGAGATCGGCGGCAGCAACGGCGTGAGCCCGGTCGGATGGGCTGCCCGCCTCGGGCTGCCGGTGCTGGACGCCGACGGCATGGGCCGCGCGTTCCCCAAGGCGACCATGGTGGCGATGAACGTCGCAGGCCTGCCCTGCGAGATCTCGGTGATGGGGGATGCCGTCGGCAACGTCATCACGCACAACACGATCGACATCGCCTGGCTCGAGCGCCACGCGCGCGCCACCTCGGTGGCGAGCGGCGGCATCGCGCTCGGCGCGCACTACCCGCTGACGGGGGAGACCGCCCGCGGGGCCGTCATCGAGGGCACCGTGAGCCGCGCGATCCGCGTCGGCCGCGCGCTGCTCGCCGCCAGCGAGCCCGTGCCGGCGATGGCCGCAGAGCTCGACGCCGCCGTGCTGATCACCGGCAAGCTCACCGACGTCGCGCGCCGCACCGAGGGCGGCTTCGTGCGCGGCTCGGTGACGATCGCCGGCACCGGCGCCGACCGCGGGCGCCTGCAGCGCATCGAGATCCAGAACGAGAACCTCATCGTGCTCGAGGACGGCGAGGTGCTCGCGAGCGTCCCCGACCTGATCACGATCGTCGACGCCGAGACCGGTCACGCGATCTCGACCGAGCTGCTGCGCTTCGGCCAGCGCGTCTCGGTGCTCGCGTGGGCCTGCGACCCCCTGTGGCGCACGCCCAGGGGGCTCGAGCTCGCCGGCCCGGCCGCATTCGGCTACGACGTGCCCTACGTGCCCTTCGAAGGAGGCCGCCGGTGAGCGACCTGTCCAGCCCGCGCGACCGCGACCTGTCCATCGGCATCGACGTCGGCGGCACGAACACCGACGCCGTGGTGCTCGACGGCAGCGGCGGCGTGCTCGCCAGCACGAAGCAGGCCACCACGGAGGACGTCACCGGCGGCATCCGCGCCAGCATCGCCGCCGTGCTCGCGCAGGTCGGCGAGGACCGCTCGCGCGTCTCGCGCGTCATGCTCGGCACGACCCACGCGACGAACGCGATCGTGCGCGGCCGCGGGCTCGGCCGCGTGGCGATGCTGCGGCTCGGCGCGCCCGCCGCGACCGAGTACCCGCCGCTGCTCGGCTGGCCCGCAGGGCTCTCGGCCACCATCCTCGCGGGCTCCGCGATGCTCGGCGGCGGGAACATGATCGACGGCACGCCGATCTCGCCGCTCGACCGCGACGGCATCCTGCGATTCCTCGACAGCCTCGACAGCTTCGACGCCGTCGCGGTCGCCGGCATCTTCAGCCCCTCGTTCCCCGAGCAGGAGCTCGAGGTCGCGGCGCTGATCCGCGCGCACCTGGGTGCGGATGCGCGCGTCTTCCTCAGCCAGGACATCGGGCCCACGGGTCTCCTCGAGCGCGAGAACGCCACGGTCCTCAACGCCGCCCTCTTCGGCGTCGCGAGCGCGGTGACGGATGCCCTGGTCGCGGTCGTCGAGGAGGAGGGCCTGGACGCGCTCCCGTTCTTCGCGCAGAACGACGGCACGCTCATGTCGCTCGAGTACGCCGCGCGCTACCCGGTGCTGACCATCGGCTCCGGCCCGGCCAACTCCATCCGCGGCGCCGCCTACCTCTCCGGTGTCGAGAACGCGATCGTCGTCGACGTGGGCGGCACGACCTCCGACCTCGGCGTGCTCGTCAACGGCTTCCCCCGCGAGTCGACCCTGCCGCGCGAGATCGGTGGCGTGCGCACCAACTTCCGCATGCCCGACATCCTCAGCCTCGGGATCGGTGGCGGCACCGTCGTCGATGTCGCGACCGGCGCGGTCGGGCCCGACTCGGTCGGCTACCGCATCGACCCCGAGGCGCTCGTCTTCGGCGGGACGACCCCGACGCTCACCGACGCGGCGACGCTCGCCGGCGCATCCATCGCCGGTCGTGCGCTGCCGGCGCAGCGGCCAGCCACCCGCGAGGCGCTCACCGCCGCGCTCGCCACCGCCCACGCGCGCCTGGAGGAGGCGGTGGAGCGGCTGTCACTCGGTCGCACCGACCTGCCGCTCGTCGTCGTCGGCGGCGGCGGCTTCCTGGTGCCGGACGGCCTGCCGGGCGCCAGCGAAGTCATCCGCCCAGCGCACGGCGGGGTCGCGAACGCCGTCGGCGCCGCGATCTCGCTCGCCGGCGGGCGCGCCGAGCAGATGAGCGACGTCGCCGACCGCGAAGAAGCCATCGCGGCGGCCTCGCAGGTCGCCATCGACAAGGCCATCCAGGCCGGCGCCGATCCGCTGCGCGTCTCCGTGGTCGACGTGGTCGAAACCCCGGTCGCCTACTCGGCGCACCCGGCCATCCACGTCTCCGTCAAGGCGGCCGGCCCCCTCGCGCGCATCGGTGCCACCGCCTTCGCGCGCCACTGACCCCATCCGTCACCGACCTCACCCAACGCACCACCCGATCGAGGAGTTCCCGATGCAACGACGCTCTACCCCGGCGATCTTGATCGCCGGCACCGCCATCATGGCGCTCACTCTCGCGGGCTGCGGCGCCGCCGAGCCCGGCGAGTCCGCGGGCCCCTCCGAGGGCGGCGCACCCGTCTCCGGCGGCACGTTCCGCCACGCCGTCTTCCCAGAGGTCGGCAGCATCGTGCCGATGACGGCGACGCAGCCGGTCGAGCTGCAGATCATCACCTACGCCTACGAGTCGCTCATCTACACCGACCAGGAGGGCGAGGAGCTGCCCTGGCTGGCCGAGTCGTGGGAGGTGGGCGACGACGGCAGGTCGGTCACGTTCGAGATCAAGGACGGCATCACCTTCCACGACGGCACCGCGTTCGACGCGGCCGTCGCGGCCGAGAACATCAACTTCCACGCCAACCCCGAGAATGCCACGATCCTCGCCGACGTGCTGCCCGAGGGCCTCGAGGCGAGCGGCGAGGGACAGACGCTCACGGTGACGGCCGAGGCGTCCGACCCGTTCATGAGCGTCATCATCGGCGACCTGATGATGGTCGGCTCGGCGGGCCTCGCGGATGCATCCAGCCTCGAGACCGCGTCCAACGGCACGGGCCTGTACGAGCTGACGACCGTCGCCCCCGACCGCTACGTCTTCGAGACGCGCGACGACTACACCTGGGGTCCCGACGGCCTGACCAGCGAGACCGAGGGCCTGCCCGACGGCCTCGAGGTCACGGTGGTCACCGACACCTCGACCCGCACCAACCTGCTGCTCTCGGGCGAGCTCAACGCCGCGGCGGTCGAGGGTCCCGACCAGGACCGCATCGAAGCTGGCGGCTACGAGTTCGCCGGCACGATCAACCCGATCGGCCAGATGCTGTTCAACGAGCGGGAGGATCGCCCCACGAGCGACCCGCTGGTGCGCGAGGCGCTCGTGCTGGGCTTCAACCACGAAGAGGCCAGTGAGGTCGTCTCCGGCGGCCGACCCCACGAGCTGACGTCGTGGATCACCGATGCGCCCTTCACGTGCTTCAACGAGGAGGCGGTCTGGGAGCGACCCGCCGCTGACCCCGCCCGCGCGGCGGAGCTGCTCGACGAGGCCGGCTGGACCGAGGGCCCCGACGGCATGCGTGAGCAGGACGGCACGCCGCTCGAGATCGACTTCCTCTACGACGCCACCTCCCCCTCGCACGCCTCCGCGGGCGAGCTCGTCGCGCAGGACTGGCAGGAGCTCGGCATCACGACGAACCTCGTCGCGATGGACGGAGCCGCGTGGTCGGAGTACCTGTACGAGACCTTCGACTACGACACCGGCTGGATCCAGATCGGCGTCGGCAGCCCCGTCACGCAGGACCTCTTCTACGGCGGCGCGTCGCCCGAGGACGGCGGCCTGAACTTCATGGGCGTCCAGGACGAGGAGTACACCGCGCTCGCCGACCAGGCACGGGCATCGGCGGATGCGGAGGAGGCCTGCGGCTTCTGGGAGCAGGCCGAGCAGGTGGTGGTGGAGAACTTCCACACCTTCCTCCTCACCGGCACCATCCGGCCGACCTACATGAACGGCGCATCCTTCGAGTTCACCGACTACCTGCAGCCGGTGACGATCCGCATGACCGAGTGAGCGGGCGATGACCACGACGGAACTCCGACCGGGCGCGTCGACGCAGGCTCCGCTGCAGAGGCTGCGGAGCCTGCGCGGGCGGCTCTCGCCCCGCACCGACTTCGCGATCCGTCGCATCGGGCGCCTCGTCGTCGGCCTGCTCGTCGTGGTCCTCGCCGCCTTCTTCCTCGTCCACCTCGTGCCGGGCGACCCGGTGCGGGCGGCGCTCGGGCCGACCGCACCCGCCTCGCTCGTCGAGGCGACCCGCGTCTCGCTCGGGCTCGACCTGCCGCTCCCGCAGCAGCTCCTGAACTACCTCTCGGGGCTGCTGCGGGGCGACCTGGGCACGTCGATCCAGTCGGGCCTGTCGGTCGGCGACACGATCGCGGCGCGGTTCCCGACCACGCTGACGCTCGCGGCGCTCGGCTTCCTGGTCGCCGTCATCGGCGCCCTGCCGATCGGCATGGGTGCCGCGCTCGTGGCCCGCACCGGCAGGGGGCGCACCCTCAACGGCGGCATCTCCGGCTTCCTCGGCATCCTCATCGCCATCCCCGACTTCGTCCTCTCGGTCGGGCTGATCGCGCTGTGCAGCATCTGGCTCGGCTTCCTGCCTCCCGCGGGCTGGGGCGATGCCGACAACGCCGTGCTCCCGGTGCTCGGCCTCTCGCTCGGCGCCATGGCCTACCTCTCGCGCATCGTGCAGGTCGAGATGATCGCGGTGCTCGACTCCACCTACATCGCCACCGCGCGGGCGAAGCGCCTGCCGCAGCGGCTCATCCTGCTGCGGCACGCGCTGCCCAACATCATCACGGCCACGCTCACCGTCGGCGGGCTCCTGCTCTCGGGCCTCGTCGCGGGCACCGTCATCATCGAGACGGTCTTCGCCATCCCCGGCGCCGGCACCACGCTCGTCTCGGCGGTCGGCACGAAGGACTACCCGATGATCCAGGGGATGGTGCTGGTCTACGCCGGCATGGTGCTCGCGGTGAACCTCGTGGTCGACCTGATCCTCATCACCATCGACCCCCGCACGACGATCGCAGAAGGGTGAGTGCGCTGCGATGACGAACACCATCCCCGGGAAGCTCGACGCCAGCATCGTCGCGACGCCGCCCAAGCGGCGGCGGCGGCGCTCCCGCTGGCTGAGCCTCACCGGCATCACCGCCATCATCGGCGTCGCGGTGCTCGCGATCATCGCCGCCATCGGGCCCGAGATCTGGCTCACCGCCGCGACCGAGCGCAACGTCGCAGAGCGGTGGGCTCCGGCCGGCGCTGCGCACCCCTTCGGCACCGACGACATCGGCCGCGACATCTTCGCGCGCGTCATGGTGGCGACGCAGCTCTCGCTGCTGCTGACCGTCGGCGCGACCGCCATCCTCATCGTCGGCGGGCTCGTGATCGGGCTGACCGCCGCGATGCTGCCCCGCGCCCCGCGCCGAGCGCTCATCTGGGTGATGGATCTGCTGCTGGCCTTCCCGTGGCTGCTGCTCGTCCTCTTCTTCACCGTCATCTGGGACGCCTCGGCCACCGGCGCCATGCTGGCGATCGGCCTGGCGGGCATCCCCAACGTGACGCGCCTGGTCTACAACATGGCCGCATCCGTCACCGACCAGGACTACGTGCGCGCAGCGCGCGTCGTCGGCGTCGGCCCGCTCGGCATCGTCGTCAAGCACGTGCTCCCGAACATCGCCAACCCGCTCCTCGTGCAGGCCTCGGCCGCGGCGAGCACGACGCTGCTGTCGTTCGCGGGGCTCTCCTTCCTGGGGCTCGGCGTGCAGGCGCCGGAGTACGACTGGGGCAGGCTGCTCAACGAGGGCTTCAGCCACCTCTACACGAACCCGATGTCGGCGGTCGGGCCGGGCATCGCGGTGGTCTTCGCCGGCCTCGTCTTCACGATGATCGCCGAGACCGTCGCCGATCAGCCCGGGCAGGGCCTGCGGGCGGTGGCGCGCGCCAGCCGCACGGCGGTGCTCGCGAGCCGCCGCGCCGGTGCCGCTGCCGCGACGGCCGCGAAGCTCGAGCCGGGCGCGGCGCTCGCCGAGGTGCGCGACCTGCGCGTCTCGTTCCCCGACGGCGAGGGCGGTCTCGTCGAGCGGGTGCACGGCGTCGACCTGCACGTCGACGCGGGCGAGATCGTCGGCATCGTGGGGGAGTCGGGCTCCGGCAAGTCGCTCACCGCCATGGCGCTCGCGGGGCTGCTCGACGCGCCCGCGGTGGTGACGGCCGAGACGCGACGCTTCGACGACATGGATCTCGCAGTCGCGCCGAGCGCCGCGCAGCGCAAGCGCCTCGGGATCGAGCTCGGCGTCATCTTCCAGGATCCGCTGACCTCGCTGAACCCGGCGCTGTCGATCGGGCGCCAGCTGACCGAGGTGCCGCAGCAGCACCTCGGCATGGGGCGCGCCGAGGCTCGGCAGCGCGCCATCGACGGCCTGGAGGCGGTCGGCATCCCCGACCCCGCGCAGCGCCTCGGCGACTACCCGCACCAGTTCTCGGGCGGCATGCGGCAGCGCGCCATGATCGGCCAGGCGCTCACCGGCAAGCCGCGGCTGATCATCGCCGACGAGCCGACGACCGCGCTCGACGTCACCGTGCAGCGGCAGGTGCTCGGCGTGCTGCGGCGCGCGCAGCAGGCGACCGGCGCCGGCATCGTCTTCATCTCGCACGACATCGCCCTCGTGTCGGGCTTCTGCGACCGCATCGTCGTCATGAAGGACGGCGAGATCGTCGAGCAGCTGAGCGCCAGGGGCATCAAGCGCCAGGCCAAGCACCCCTACACGCGCGGTCTCATCGCGTGCCTGCCCGACATGAGCTCCGACCGCACGCAGCCGCTGCCGGTCATCACCGACCACATGCCCGCGGTCGACCGCGAGGAGGCGATCCTGTGAACCACGCGCTCGAGATCGAGGACCTGCGGGTCCGGTACGGGCACCGGGACGTCGTCTCCGGCGTCTCGCTGCAGGTGCCGAGCGGTCGCACGCTCGGGCTCGTCGGCGAGTCCGGCTCCGGCAAGTCGACCATCGCCAACGCCGCCGTCGGTCTCGCGCCCATCGTGAGCGGCGACATCCGGGTGCTCGGCACGAGCACGCTCGGGCGGACCGCCGCCGCGAAGACCGCGCGCCGCCGCATCCAGCTGGTGTTCCAGGATCCCTTCTCGGCCCTCGACCCGCGCATGCCGATCGGCGCCTCGATCGCCGAGGGCATCAGGGCGACCGGCATGCGCTACTCGCGCACCGAGCAGCGCGAGCGCGTCGCCGAGCTGCTGCAGCAGGTCGACCTCGACCCCGATCGCGCCGGTGAGCTGCCGCGCGCGTTCTCCGGCGGGCAGCGGCAGCGCATCACCATCGCTCGCGCGCTCGCGGGCGACCCCGAGATCCTCATCGCCGACGAGGTGACCAGCGCGCTCGACGTCTCGGTGCAGTCGACGGTGCTCAACCTGCTGCGCGACCTGCAGCAGCAGCTGGGCCTGACGATGCTCTTCATCTCGCACAACCTGGCGGTCGTCCGCTACATCAGCGACGAGATCGCGGTCATGCGGAACGGCGCGATCGTCGAGCAGGGCGCGACCGAGGCGCTGCTGGCTGATCCCGCCGAGCCCTACACGCGCGAGCTGCTCGCCGCCATCCCGGTGCTCGGCCGCACCCTGGAGCTCGACGATGCCTGAGGCGGAGCGGGCAGCGATCGCGCGCGACGCCGACGGCTTCCTGGCCGATGCCGAGCCGCTGCGCGAGCGGCTGGTGTCGCTGCGCCGCGAGCTGCACGCCGCCGCCGAGATCGGCCTCCACCTGCCGCAGACCCAGGCCATCCTGCTCCGCGAGCTCGAGGGCCTCGGCCTCGAGATCACGACCGGCACCGCGCTGACCTCCGTGACCGCCGTGCTCCGCGGCGCGCTGCCGGGACCCACGGTGCTGCTGCGCAGCGACATGGATGCGCTGCCGATCCTCGAGGCGAGCGGGCTCGACTTCGCGGCCACCGACGGCGCGATGCACGCGTGCGGCCACGACCTGCACATGGCGGGGCTCATCGGCGCCGCGCACCTGCTCGTCGCGCGCCGCGCGACGCTGCCCGGGACGATCGTGCTGATGTTCCAGCCCGGCGAGGAGGGCTTCGCCGGCGGCCGCCTGATGATCGAGGAGGGCGTGCTCGAAGCCTCCGGCGAGCGCCCGGTCGCCGCATACGCCATGCACGTCGACTGCGTCACCGAGGCCGGCCGCGTCGTCACGCGCCCGGGCCCGATGATGGGCGGGGTCAGCGCGATGCGGCTGCGCGTGCGCGGCTCCGGCGGCCACGCGGCCTTCCCGCAGCACGCGGTCGACCCCGTGCCGATCGCGGCCGAGCTCATCCTCGCGATCCAGTCCTTCTCCGCGCGCCGCGTGCCGGCGACCGATCCCGCGGTGCTCTCGGTGACGAAGCTGGCAAGCGATGCTGCCGCCGGCAACGTGCTGGCGGCGAACGTGGATCTCGAGCTCAACATCCGCACGCTCTCCCGCGAGACCTACGCTCTCGTGCGCGACACGCTGCCCGGCATGCTCGACGGGATCGCGCGCGCACACGGTGCCGAGCTCGACGCCGAGTGGATCGAGTCCTACCCCGTCACCGTCAACGACCCGGCGGAGACCGAGCGCGCGCTCGGCGTGGTCGAGCCGCTCGTCGGCGCCGAGCGCATCCATCGGCTCGAGGCGCCCTCGATGGCGTCCGAGGACTTCGCCTACGTGCTCGAGCAGGTGCCGGGCGTGCTCGTCTTCCTCGGCGTGCAGCCTGAGCCCGGCGCGACCGCCCCGATGCACTCCGACGGCGCCGTCTTCGACGACGGGCTGCTGCCGGAGCACGCGGCGCTGCTCGCCGAGCTGGCGTGGCAGCGCCTGGCCTGAGCCGGGCGCCGCGGTCAGGGCGCGGCGGCCTCGATCGGCCGCTCGTCGATGCCGCCCGCGGGGTGCGCCGCGGAGTCGACCGCGAAGGTCGAGATGTCGTCGCTCGTCGCCCCGTCGAGGGCGAGCTCGGCCAGGATCCGGCCGATCGCCGGCGTGAACTTGAAGGCGTGCCCGGCGCCGAGCGCGACGAGGATGTCGGGGTGCTGCTGCAACGGCCCGAGCACGAAGTTGCGGTTCGGCGTGATGGCGTACTGGCAGGTGACGGTGCGCAGCGCCGGCCCGCTCGCCGGGATCGTGCCGCCCACGAAGGCGGTGAGCTCCGCGAGCAGCCGCTCCGAGGGCACGAAGGTGCGCTCGGCCGGCGTCATCAGGTTGTCCGAGCGGTCGCGCGCGGCCTTGATCGTCGGCTCGCCATAGGTGGGGAAGCCGTAGAAGCACTCGTCGTCCTCCCAGATCCACACCGGGAAGCGCGCGGCGTCGAAGGCCTCGGGCTCGGCGGGCGCGAAGTAGGTGACCTGCTCCTGCATCGAGATGAGCGGGATGGCGGCGTCGAGCGGCTCGAGCAGCTCGTTGGTCCAGGCGTCGGCCGCGAGCACGACCTTGCGGGCCCGCACGTCGCCGCGATCGGTGCGCACGACGACGCCGCCAGCATCCGGAACGACCGCGAGCACGCGGGTGCGGTCGCGCAGCTCGGCCCCGCGCATGCGGGCGTGCAGCTGCAGCGTCGCGACGGTGCGCGCGGCGTGGGCGATGCCCGAGTCGGCGGTGTAGATCGTCTCCACGTTGTCGGTGAGCGAGAACTGCGGCCAGCGGTCGTGCACCTCGGCCGGCGACAGCAGCTCGTGCTCGACGCCGACCTCCTCCAGGCTCTGCACGAAGTCAGCGGCGTCGAAGGGGCCGTCAGTGGGGATGAAGACGAGGCCGCCGGTGATCGTCAGCAGCCGCTCACCGGTCTCGCGCTCGAGGTCGGCCCAGTCTCGATAGGCCGACTGCGCGAGCCGCACGTACTGCGGCGCGCCATAGGAGGTGCGCACGATGCGCGAGGTGTCGTGGGATGCGCCGCGCACGTGGCCGAGCTCGAACTGCTCGAAGGCGACGACCCTGGCTCCCTTGCCGGCCGCGTGGTAGGCGGCGGCGCTGCCGAGCGCGCCCAGCCCGACGATGGCGACGTCGTACTCCTGCATGGTGGACCCCTTCGGTCGATCGTGGTGCTCCCAGCAGTATTCGCGGCTGCTCGAGCGGCGGGGCGCGCAACCGCGGGCAGCGCAATCCGTGGCGCGCAGGGTTGCGGATGCGCGGCATGAGCGCGCGGGTGGAGTCCGGCCTGCGGGTGGTGCAGCTCGTCGGGGCGCGCGTCGACCCGACCGCGCCGATGCAGGTGGGGGCGATCGCGCGCGAGCTCGGGCTCGGGCTGAGCACCGCCTCTCGCCTGTGCGCGTCGCTGCAGGAGCTCGGCCTGCTCGAGCGCGCCGACGACTACGGGGCGTACCGGCTGGGTCGGGCAGCGATCCGCCTCTCCGGGGTCGCGGCGGCGCCCATCGCGCGGGCTGCGCGGCTCGAGCTGACGCGCGCGGCGCTCCACAGCGGCGAGACGGTCTGCCTGGCAGCGCCCGACGGCGAGGGCGCCCGCATGATCGCGGTGATCGAGTCGGGCTGGACGCTCCACGCTCCCGCCGAGGTGGCGGAGCAGGTGGTGGAGCGCGACAGCGCGATCGTCGCGGCGGCGACGGGAGCGCTCGGCGACCTGTCGGTCGCGGGCGGCTGCGTCGAGTCGCGGATCGGCCGCGTGGTCGAGATCGCCGCGCCCGTCCTCGACCCGAACGGCGATCGCATCGCGGTGCTCGCCATCAGGCTGCCGCTCTACCGGGCGGAGCGTGGCGCACCGCGGGCTCGTCGGGCCATCCGCGTCGCCCGCCGCAACCTGGAGCGGGCGATCGTGGCCGCACGCGCCGCCACGACGACGGCCGACGTACGCGCTGCCGCCGCCGCCGCGACGAGCGCGCTCGATGCGAGCCTGCGCATCCTCACCCATCTCGCGGGCGGAGCCGACACGCTCGCGAGTACGGCGCGCGCCGCGGGGCTGCGCCTCGATCGCGCGCGACGGCTCGTGGACACCTGCCGCGGCGTCGGCCTCGTGCTCGGCGACGACCGGCTCGGACTGCGGCTGTCCTGGCAGGTGCACGGCTGGTATCGCGCGGCGCTCAACCCCACGCTGGCCGGGGCCGGTGCGCTCGCGGTCTCGCAGGCGGCAGTCTCGACCGATACCTGCGTCTTCCTCACCGTGCTGCAGGGGCTGCGCAGCCGCACCCTCGTCGAGCACCTCGAGCCGCTCGGCGAGGGCCTCCGGATGCGGCCGTGGCTGGGCCGCGTGCACCCCATCGTCGGATCGGACGGCGGCCCGACGATGCTCCTCGACCTCGAGGCCGAACAGCTGGCCGAGATCTTCCCCGCCCGCTTCAGCGACCACGAGCGAGGCGTGTTCCTCGCGCAGGTCGAGCGGGTGGCACGCGAGGGCGTGCTGACGATCGAGTCGGTCGACGAGCTGGGCATCACCTCGATCTCGGCGCCGGTGATCGATGCGAGCGGCACGGTCGCTGCGGCCGCGTGCATCGTCGGCGCCACCGAACGGGTGCGGCCACGGCGATCAGAGCTCGAGGCGGCCGTGCGCGAGCTCGCCGCACAGCTCTCCGCGCTGCTCGGCTGAGCGCACGACTGACGCCGCACAGCGTCCTGGCAGGTTGCTGCGCCAGTCTCCGTGGCATGGCAGAGCAGCACGAGGCCCTCGCGGTCTTCATCGGCGACTGGGCAGCAGAGGGCACGGCGTACGGCGCGGACCGCAGCGGCAGCCCGTGGCGCAGCGTCCACTCGGCGCGATGGCACTCGGGCGGGCAGTTCGTCGTGCAGGACGAGCGCGCGAACGGGCCCTTCGACACGATGAGCTTCCTCGGCTGGGATCAGGAGCGCGGCACCTACTTCTCGTGGAGCATCGAGAACCACGGCTTCAACCGCGAGTACCTGGTGACCGTCGATGGCGATGTCTGGACGCTGTCGGGCGAGAGCGAGCGCGCCACGATCACCTTCGGCGACGAGGGTCGCACGCAGACGCACCACTGGGAGTTCCGGCCGGAGGGCGAGTGGACCCTGCTCTGCGACCGGGTCGCTCGCCGCGTCGGATGACGGGCGTCACGAGCAGCCCGCATCCGGGTTTCGCATAGGCACGCTCGGTACGCTGGTAGACGGGCCACCCACCGCTACCGGGCCCGCGACGGAGGTTCTGTGGCTGGCAACGCGACCACCCGATTCGACAACGTCGCACTGCTCTCGGTCGCGAGCACGCTGCCGAGCCGGGTGACGACCTCGGAGGAGATCGAGGATCGCCTCGGCGCCTCGCTCTCGCGCCTGCGCCTCAAGGGCGGGCTGCTGCGCCGTGTCGCCGGCGTGCTCGAGCGACGCAACTGGGCAGAGGGTGAATCGGCCGACCTGGCCACGATCGACGCCGGCGAGAAGGCACTCGCGCAGGCGGGCGTCGCCCCCGGCGACGTGGGCCTGCTCATCAACACGAGCGTCACGCGCAAGCATCTCGAGCCCTCGGTCGCCGTGCGGCTGCACCACGGGCTCGGCCTGCCGAGCTCTGCCGTCAACTTCGATGTCGCCAACGCGTGCCTCGGCTTCGTCAACGGCATGAGCCTCGCGGCGAGCATGATCGAGTCGGGCCAGATCCGCCACGCGATCGTCGTGAACGGTGAGGATGCCGACGACATCCAGGTGAACACCATCGAGCGGCTGCTCGGCGAAGGCGTCAAGCGCGACGACTTCCTGAGCGAGTTCGCCACCCTCACGCTCGGCTCGGGCTCGGCCGCCGCCGTGCTCGGTCGCGCCGACGAGCACCCCGACGGGCACCGCATCCTGGGCGGCGTCACGCGCGCCGCGACGCAGTTCCACGACCTCTGCGTCGGCAGCGCCGAGGGCATGTACACGAACGCCAAGGAGCTGCTGAAGGGCGGCCTCGACCTCGTCGTCTCCGCCTGGGATGAGGCGAAGCCCGACTGGCGCTGGCACGACATGGATCGCTACATCACGCACCAGGTCTCCTCGGTGCACACGAACGCCATCCTGAAGGCCGCCAAGCTCGACCCGGCGCGCGTTCCCACGACGTTCCCGCAGTACGGGAACGTCGGCCCCGCATCCATCCCCATCACCCTCGCCGAGCAGGCGCCGAGCCTCAACCGCGGCGACCGCGTGCTGCTCATGGGCGTCGGCTCCGGCCTCAACACGGCCATGATGGAGCTCGCCTGGTGACTGCGGCCTCCGCGACCGCATCGCTGCCGCCGCGCGACCTGCCAGAGCTCGACCCGGCCTGGAGCCGCATCGTGCGCGTGCCGGGCGTCGGTCTCGACGAGGGCGCGACGCGCGAGTGGCACTGCATCGACACGGCGGATGCGCTGGCTCGCCTGGGAGGGCAGGGCGCAGGCGCGCCCGTGGCCGGCACGATCCTCGCGGTGCACGGCAACCCGACCTGGAGCTATCTCTGGCGGCGCGTCGCTGCCGAGTCGCTGCGCCGCGCCGAGTCGGGGGAGCCCGCCTGGCGCGTGATCGCGGTCGACCAGCTCGAGATGGGCTTCTCGGAGCGCACGGGCGCGCACCGCCCGCTCGCGCAGCGCGTGCAGGATCTCGGGGCGCTGACGGATGCGCTGGCGCTCTCGGGCCCGGTCGTCACGCTCGGGCACGACTGGGGCGGCGTCGTCTCGCTCGGCTGGGCGGTCGACCATGCCGAGCAGCTCGCCGGCATCGCGCTGCTGAACACCGCGGTGCACCACCCGGAGGGCGTGCCGATCCCCGCCCCGCTCCGGCTCGCGGGCGCGCGCGGCGTGCTCGCAGCCTCGACGGTGCAGACGACCGCGTTCCTCGACACGACGCTCGCGCTCGCCTCGCCGTCGCTCGGGCCTGCGGTGCGCGCCGCCTATCGAGCGCCCTACGGCTCGGCCGCGCGTCGGGCGGGCATCGGCGCGTTCGTCGCCGACATCCCCGTGGATGCGCGGCACGAGAGCTTCGCGGAGCTCACCCGCATCAGCGAGGGCGTCGCGGCGCTCGGTCGCTCCGAGCGGCCGGTGCCGGCGCTCATGCTGTGGGGCCCGGGCGACCCGGTCTTCGGCGACCGCTACCTCGACGACCTCATCGACCGGCTACCGCACGCCGCCGTGCACCGCTTCGAGGGCGCGAGCCACCTCGTCGCCGAGGACCGCCCCTACGCCCCCGCGCTGCTCGACTGGCTCGCCCCGCCGCTCGCGGCACCAGCCCCGGCGGCTACCCCGCCGGTCGAGGAGCGCGCCGGCTCCGCCGGCACGCGTCACGAGACCACAGCCCCGGCGGAAGATGGTTTCGAGACGCGTGCGCCTGGGGCGCACGCTCCTCGACCAGCGGGAGAGGCGAACCCCTTCACCCCGCTCTGGCACCACCTCGATGCCCGCGCCGCCGACTCCGACGTCGCCGTCATCGACATGGCTCGCGACCGCAGCGTCTCGTGGCGCCAGCTCGCCACGCAGAGCGAGCGCATCGCCGCCGGCTTGCACGGCATGGGCGTGCGCCGCGGCGATCGCGTCTCGCTGCTCATGCAGCCGGGCCCGACGCTCACCGCCGTGCTCTACGCATGCCTCCGCATCGGCGCGATCGTCGTCGTCGCCGACGCGGGCCTCGGCATCAAGGGCCTCACGCGCGCTGTGCGCGGATCCTGGCCCGACCTCATCATCGGCGAGCGCCTCGGCCTCACCGCCGCACGCGCCCTCGGCTGGCCCGGCATGCGCATCTCCGCCGAGCGCCTGCCGCGCGTCGCCGCCGCCGCGCTCGGCGTCGCGACCAGCCTCAGCGAGCTCGCCGCCTCCGCCGGCCCGGCGGCCGCCAAGCGAGGCCCAGCGCTCCCCGACGAGCCCGGCCCGGATGACACGGCCGCGATCCTCTTCACCTCCGGCTCCACCGGCCCCGCGAAGGGCGTCGTCTACACGCACGGGCAGCTCAGCGCACTGCGCGACGTGCTCGGCGAGCACCTCGGCATCGCCGCCGACACCGGCCTCGTGACCGGCTTCGCGCCCTTCGCCCTGCTCGGCCCGGCGCTCGGCACCCGCTCGGTGACGCCCGACATGGATGTCTCGTCGCCCCGCACGCTGACGGCCACCGCCGTCGCGGCTGCGGTGCGCGCATCCGCCGCAGGCATCGTCTTCCTGTCGCCCGCGGCGATCCTCAACGTCGTCGCGACCGCAGACGCGCTCAGCGCCGACGACCGCGCAGCGCTCGCGGGGGTGCGCACCTTCCTCTCGACCGGCGCCCCGATCAGCGAGGCGATGCTCACCGCGGTCGCCGAGCTGATGCCGAACGCGACCCCGCACACCCCCTACGGCATGACCGAGTGCCTGCTGGTCGCCGACATCACGCTCGACGGCGTGCGTGCGGCGGCCGCGGCATCCGACGGCGGCGTCTGCGTCGGCACGCCGATCGGCAGCAACCGCGTCCTGGTCAGCGCGCTCGACGCCGACGGACGCGCCACGGGCGAGCCGAGCGCCACCCCCGGCGTGCTCGGAGAGATCATCATCTCGGCGCCGCACCTGAAGGCGCACTACGACCGCCTGCACCTCACCGACCGCGAGGCGACCCGCGACACCGAGTCGCTGGACAGCCCGCTGGTCGAGGAGCGCGCGGCGCAGCCGCTCGCGAGCCCGCCGGTCGAGGAGCGCGCGGCGCGGCCGCTCGCGAGCCCGCTGGTCGAGGAGCGCGCGGCGCAGCCGCTCGCGTCACGAGACCAAGCCCCCCGCTGGCATCGCACCGGCGACCTCGGCCACCTCGACGCCGAGGGCCGCGTCTGGATCGAGGGCCGCATCCAGCACGTCATCGTCACCGCCGATGGCCCGATCGCGCCGGTCGAGCCCGAGCAGCAGGTCGAGCTGACGGATGCGGTGCGTCGCGCCGCCGTCGTCGGCGTCGGTCCGCACGGGCTGCGGCAGGCGGTCGCGGTCGTCGAGACCACGCCGCAGGCGCCCCGCCCCGCGCTCGCCGACCCCGAGCTCACCGCAGCCGTGCGCGCGAGCACGACCCTGCCGCTCGCGGCCGTGCTCGTCGTGCCGCAGCTGCCGACCGACGTGCGCCACAACTCCAAGATCGACCGCTCGCGCCTCTCGGCCTGGGCCGAGCGCAGCCTCGCCGGCAGCAGGATGACCGCGCCGTGATGCTGGCAGCAGCGTGATCGTCGTCGTCACCGGCGCATCCGGATTCCTCGGCCGCGCCGTCGCCGCCGAGCTCGTCGCGGCCGGTCACGAGGTGCGCACGCTGCAGCGCCGCCCCTCGACCGTGCCCGGCGTGACGGATGCGCTCGGCTCGATCACCGACGCCGGGCACGTCGCGCGCACCCTCCGGGGCGCTGAGGGCGTCGTCCACCTGGCTGCGAAGGTCTCGCTCGCGGGCGACCCGGGGGAGTTCCGCACGGTCAACGTCGAGGGCACGCGCACGATGCTCGACGCCGCCGAGCGCACGGGGGTGACGCGCTTCGTGCAGGTGTCGTCGCCGTCTGTCGCGCACCTCGGCGCCTCGCTCGCGGGCGTCGGCGCCGACCCGGCGTCGCCCGAGCACGCTCGCGGCGACTACGCCCGCACGAAGGCCGAGGCCGAGCTGCTCGCGCTGGACCGTGACTCGGCGGCGATGGCCGTCGTCGCCGTGCGCCCGCACATCGTGTGGGGGCCGGGCGACACGCAGCTGATCGAGCGCATCGTCGAGCGCGCCCGCCGCGGCCGCGTGCCGCTGCTGAGCGGCGGCACGGCGCTCATCGACACGACCTACGTCGACAACGCCGCGACCGGCATCGCCGCCGCGCTGCACCGCGCCGAGCACGCGCAGGGCAACGCCTACGTCATCACGAACGGCGAGCCGCGACCCGTGGCTGACCTGCTGGCCGGCATCTGCCTCGCGGCCGGCGTGCGCCCGCCGCACCGCAGCGTGCCGGCCCCGCTCGGCCGTGCTGCCGGCTCGCTCATCGAGCGCGCGTGGGCGCTGCGCCCGGGCGCCGACGAGCCACCGATGACCCGGTTCCTCGCGGAGCAGCTGTCGACCGCGCACTGGTTCGACCAGCGCACCACCCGCCGCGACCTCGGCTGGCAGCCGACCGTCTCGCTCGACGAGGGCCTGGCCCGCCTGGCCGCGCACTACGCCGACCGCTGACCCGAGACGAGGCCGCCGCGCCTCGCGGCGGTGCCCGGAATTCTCCCGCCGCTGCGCGCCTCCGTCGGGATTATCCACGCGGCGGCCCGCAGAGAGCGGAATCCTCCGGGCGCACCTCGCGCAACGTTGAGCAAACGGTAGGCGCGCCCGGCTCCGCACAGGACTACCGTGACTGCCAGCAGGCATCGCTGGTGCCGGCTCATCGGCACCCCGGTGCCCCATGCTCGGTCGAGGAGGACCACATGGATGCGATGCTCACGACCGCAGTCGCGGCAGCCGAGGAGTCGAGCGCGACGGGGTGGCAGCTCGGCGGAGCGTTCGCCTTCGGCGCCGTCATCGGCTGGTTCATCTACTTCCTGAACCGCTATCGCAAGGAGGTCGTGCTCGGCGACCTCACCACGGTGGTCAGCGCGGTCGGGGGCGCGGCCGTGCTGGTGCTCTTCCCGGCCGGCACCGATCTCTTCGGCGCCTACGGCATCGGCCTGGCGGCAGGCTTCTTCGGCTACCTGGCCCTGCTCGTGGTGCTCGTCATGCTGAGCGACGAGTTCGACCTGAACTACCTCATCGACGGGCGCCGCAAGGACCCGCAGTCCGGTTCGGGGCTACCGGATACCGGCAGGGGGCCGATGCAGACGGAGGTCAGAGCTCCGGACGGCGCGTGAGCCCGCCCGGAGCCGCTGAGCAGCATCGGCCGAAGCGGCAGGATCCGCTCGAGCACCTCGCGCTCGCGAGACCGGAGCTCGCAGCGCGGGCGCGGGCGGTGGCAGCGCTGCTGCAGCGGATCGAACCGCTCAGCGCGCAGCGCGATGCCGAGCGGTTCGACGAGGCGATGCTGGCCCTCGAGGCGTCAGGCGTGCTGCCCGCGCGGACAGACGACGGGGCGTCGCCGTCGGCGCAGATCGACGATGCGCTGCTCGCGCTGAGCCTGCACACGGATGCGTCGGCAGCGGCATGGGAGCTCGTGCTCTCGGCCGCCGCTGCCCTGGGCTCCACCTACGCCCCGAACCTCGACGCGATCGAGCGTGCGACGTCGGCGCTGGCGGACCGGCCGAACCTCGGCGGGGTCGGCGTCACCGGCCTGCTGTCGCGCATCGCCGCCCTCGCGACGGCGCGCGGCGGTGCCGATCTGGTGCAGCGCATGAAGCCGTCGCTGCGCACCCGGCCGGAGCCATCGCTCGCATTCCTCGAGCTCGTGTGCGCCGGGCGAGCTGCCCGCGATGCACCGGCCGGCCAGCCGCAGGGCGGCGGAAGCCCGACGGCCGGATCCGCCCCGCTGCCGCCGGGCGTGCAGCCGCCCGCGGCGGAGCGCCGTCCTCCGACGCCGCTGTCCGAGACCCTCGCCCTCTTGCTTCGCAGCCTCCGCGCGCGACGGTGGGTCGACGGCGTCGGGCTCCGCGAGCTCGCGCGCGACCTCTCGGCCCACCGGCACGATGGCCTGCCCCTCGGGCCGGCCGGCCCGTCCGAGGTCGTTCCCGAGCGCACGCGCGGCGCACTCGTGAGCTCTGGCTTCAGTGCGATGGATGCGACCGAGGCGTGGCCGACGCGACGTGCGTTGCAGGCCGACACCACCTACCGGTTCTGGGTGGAGATCGGTGACGAGCGCCCGACGGACGCCATCGAGACCGATGGGCATCGCCTCATCTCGCTCCCGAGCGGCACGGAGCTCGACATCGCCGTGTTCGGCTTCGACGACGAGCTGCAGCCCGTCGAGGGAGCGGACCAAGGGCGGATGCGGCTGGTGGGGTCCGCGGCCGTCGCCATCGACGGGAGGACCGGCGCGGCCGGAGGGCGCCGGCTGTGGTTGTCGGTGCGCACGGGCGCAGCCTCGCGCCGCACGCAGCGGCTTCGCTGGAACGTGTACCGCGGCAATGTGCTGCTGCAGTCGCGCGTGGTCACGGCCCAGGTCCGCGCGAAGCCCTCCTCGCTGCGGCGACGGGCCCTCGCCTCGGAGGTCGACTTCTCGATCGCTCGCGACCTGACGGCGACGGAGGTGGCGACGCTCGAGCCCATCGCGCTCAGCGTCATGATCAACGACAACGGCCACGGCACCCACGGGTTCCGCTTCTTCGGCGGCACCGACTTCAAGCAGGAGGCCAGCATCGGCGGCGCGGCGCTCGAGCAGCTGCTCGAGCAGACGCGCGGGATGCTGCGGAGGGTGACGTGGGGAGACCGAGCAGAGCCGAGCCTCGAGGAGTTCGAGACGCTCCACGACCGCTACGCCACGCCGGACCCCGCGCGATTGGCGGAGGATCTGATCGCGCTCGCCCGCACCGGCTTCCGAGTGTGGGACGCGCTCGTCGACGGGCTCTCCGGCGGGCAGGCGGACGCGCTGCAGGTGCTGATGCAGGCACCCGGCCGGCTGCAGATCGCCAACCGCCAGTCGGCCGAGCTGCTGGTGCCGGCGGCGTGCATCTACGACCACCCGCTGACGGTCTCCCTCGCCGACGTGAGGATCTGCCCTGCCTTCGCCTCGGCGACCGGCCCGCTGCCCGCCACCGAGTGCTTCCAGGGGCGCTGCCCGAGCTACGCCTCGCGCGACATCGTGTGCCCCAGCGGCTTCTGGGGCTTCCGCCACGAGATCGGCTACTCGGCCGATCTGCCGTTCGCCGCGACCGAGGGTGCCGACACCCTCTCGCTCACCGCCGGCCCCGGTGGGCCTGCAGCGTTCGTCGTCGGCGCATCCACCGACCCCGACCTGACGCGGCGCGACGCGCACCTCACCCAGGTGCGCCAGCTCGCCGGCGGGTGGCAGCGCGCCGATTCCGCCTCCGGCCTGCTCGACCTCTTCGGCAGCTCGAGGCCCAGCGTCGTCTACCTCTACGGCCATGGCGGCGGCGAGGACGCGAGCCCCTTCTTCGTCGTCGGGGACGACGCCGACGGGCCGATCCGCCGCGCCGACCTGCGGGGCGCCGTCGACTGGCGTGACGCGCATCCGCTCGTCTTCCTGAACGGGTGCCGCTCGAGCCCGCTCCGGCCCGGCGCCGCGTTCTCCTACGCGAGCGGCTTCCTGCACACGGCGCACGCCGCAGGCGTCATCGGCACCGAGATCTCGGTCTTCGAGAGCCTCGCGACCGCGTTCGCCGAGGAGTGCCTGCGCCGCTTCGTCGCGAACCGCGAGTCGCTCGGCGCCGCCGTGCGATCGACGAGGGTGCAGCTGCTCGAGCAGGGCACGCCCCTGGGCCTCGCCTACCTCGCCTTCGGCCCGCTCGACCTGCAGCTCGCCGCCTGACGCCGACCTGCCGCCCTGTGCACGTCGCGCCGGCAGCTCAGCGCGGCAGCCGCGCGATGAAGTCCAGCAGTCCTGCGTTCACGGCCTTCGGCTGCTCGAGGTTCGTCGCGTGCCCCGCCCGCTGCACGGTCGCCGACGTGCCCTGCGGCGCGAGGGCGGCCGACGCGGCGGCGTGCTCCGAGGGCCAATACTCGCTCTCAGCGCCGGCGACGAACAGCACCGGCTTCGAGAAGCCGGCGATCACCGGCCGCCAGTCGGCCTTCGCGTGGTCGTTCAGCACGCCCAGGTCTCCCGGGCCCAGCTCGCGCGACACGCCCTGCATCGCCCGCAGCATCCGCAGCACCCGCGCGGGCCGCCGCCACATCGGCGTGCCGACGCCGGTCGAGGGGATCGTCTCGGCGAAGAACGTGTCGCGGTTGGCGTCGCTGTAGCCGTAGAAGCCGTGCTCCCAGCCCTCGCCGTTCAGCATCCGAGGCGTCTGGTCGACCGACACGATCGCCCGCACGCGCTCCTCGCCGAACTGCTGCACGAACGCCCAGACCGTCGAAGCGCCCATCGAGCCGCCGACGAGCACGACGTCGCGCAGGTGCAGGTGGCGCAGCACCGCGTCGAGGTCGGATGCGCGGGTCGCCATCGTCGTGCCCGTCGGCGATGGGTCGGAGGCGCCGTGCCCTCGCAGGTCGACGACCGTCACGCGGTGGCCGGCGGCCAGCAGGGCCGGTACCTGGTAGCGCCACGAGGTGCCGGGCGCTCGGAAGCCGGCGAGCAGCACCACGTCGGCGTTCCGCGGCACGTTGTCGTGCGGCCCGTGCTGCTCGTACTGCAGCTGCGTGCCGTCGTCAGCGGTGATGGTGGGCATGGTGCCTCCTCGATCAGTGGCGCCCGGTCAGCCCGGGAACGCCTTCCCCGGGTTCAGGATGCCCTGCGGGTCGAGCGCGTCCTTGAGAGCCCGGTGCATGCCGAGCACGACGGGCGACAGCTCGGCGGCCGCCCCCGGCAGCTTCAGCAGGCCCACGCCGTGCTCGCCCGTGACCGTGCCGCCGAGCTCGCGGCACGCATCCACGATCTCGTCGAACGCGAGCTTGGCCCGCGCACGCGCGGCCTCGTCGCCCTCCGGCGCGATGATGAGCGGATGCAGGTTGCCGTCGCCCGCGTGGGCGATGTTCGCGATCGTCACGGCGTGGGTGGCGGCGATGGCCTCGATGCGCGCGAGCATCTCGGGCACGGCGCCGCGGGGTACGCAGACGTCCTCGGTGAGCACGGGCCCGAGCCGCTCGAGCGCGGGGTAGGCGAGACGGCGCGCGAGGAACAGCCGATCGGCGTCGGCGGCGTCGACGGAGCGCGCGACCGAGGTGGCGCCCGCCGCCTCGAAGTGCGCCGCGACGCGGGCGGCGAGCGCCTCACCGGCTGCGCCCGGCTCGTCGACCTTGGCGAGCAGCAGCGCCGCCTGCCCGGTCGGCAGGTCGAGCTGCTGCCACGCGGCGACCGCGTCGAGGCAGGTGCGGTCGATGAGCTCGAGCGCCGCGGGGATGATGCCGTCGGCGCTCACGGCGGCGACCGCACGCCCGGCGTCCTGCAGCGAGCCGAACGAGCCGACGATGGCGCGATCCTCGCGGCCGGCGAGCGGCCGCAGCTTCACGGTCGCCTCGACCACGATGCCCAGCGTGCCCTCGCTGCCGACCAGCAGCTGCGCCAGCTGGTAGCCGGTCGAGCCCTTCGCGGTCTTGCGCCCGACCCTGGCCACCTGACCGTCGGCCAGCACGACCGTGAGGGCGATCACCGCATCCGCCGTCACCCCGTACTTCACGCAGCACAGGCCGCCGGCGTTCGTGGCGACGTTGCCGCCGATCGTGGAGATCGCGCTCGACGCCGGGTCCGGCGGGTACCAAAGCCCGTGCTCGGCGACCGCGGCGCGCAGCGCGTCGTTGAGCACGCCCGCTTCGGCGGTCGCCGTGCGCTCGGCCTCGTCGATCTCCACGATGCGCGTCATGCGCTCGAGGCTCAGCACGATGCTGTCGGCGGATGCGTTGGCGCCGCCGGAGAGGCCCGTGCCGGCACCGCGCGGCACGAGCGGGGTGCCCGTCGCCGCCGCCGCGCGCACGACGGCGACCACATCGGTCAGCGACTCGGCGAAGGCGACGCCGAGCGGGGGAGCGAACTGGGCCCACTCGGCGTCGTCGTGCGCGTAGGCGTCACGCGTCGCGTCGTCGATCGAGAGCTGGTCGGGGCGGAGGGCCTCGCCCAGCAGCTGCAGGATCTCGGGCACCGGCGCCTCCTCGCTCGACGAGCTGGTGACGCAATCACACCACAGTCAGACCGGGCGCGCCCGCGGTCGGTGCGCCCGGCCCGAGCGTGCGACGGGGCTCAGCCCTGCTGCGCGCCCGCTCCCTCGCCGGCCTGCGCGCGCAGCTCCTCGAGCTCGGCGGCCTGCTCCTCGACCTGCAGCGCGAGGCGGTCCCGGTGGTCGCGGATCAGGTCGAGGCTGCTCTGCGCGATGTCGGAGCGGGTCTCGAGGTCGGCGTAGTCCTCCTGCAGCGAGGCGACCTCCTCCTGCGCGTCGGCCGCCGAAGCCGTGGCGATGCCCGTGCCGGTCGCGCCGAGCGCGGCGACCACGACGAGCGCGGCGATCCACGGCCAGCGGCGCGAGGGCGCCTTGGGGGCCGTCGCCTCGGTGGCGGTCTCGGTGGCGGGGCTGCTGTCGGGGGTCTGCGAGGCGCTCATGCTGCTGCTCTTTCCGTCGATGTCGTCAGACGGATGCGGGGCGCGGCAGAGCGCGAGCGCATCCGCCATCGGAGTGTTTGGGGGTGTGGAGCGTCAGCGCGCTCCAGCCTTCCATTCTGGCACCGCCCGGAGCGCTCCGGCGACACGGCGGCGCGGCCGTGCCGCCGTGCACCGGTGACGGAGCGACCGGCTCAGCAGGGCCGGGGCTGCCTCAGAGGAACTCGAGCGGGTCGAACTCGTCGATCGGGATCACCCGGACGCGCGGCAGGCGGCTCTTGAAGGCCTCGACGTCGTACTCGAGGTCGAACACCTCGATGCCGGGCACCTCGCGCAGGCCGTTCGCCATGAACTCGCCGAAGCCGACGACGCCGAGGCGGCGATCCTGCCCAGCGAGGCGCTCCATCTGCGGCGCGAAGTCGACGTCGTGGCTGACGAGCATGACGTCGGCGTCCTCGCGGGCGACGAGCGCCTCGGCGGTGCGCTGGATCGCGATGTCGACGACCTTGCCCTCGCCCTGCAGCGGCACCGGGCGGTAGCCGATGGCGATGAGCGCCTGCACGAACGAGAGCGGCAGGTCGTGCGTGACCGCCAGGAAGAAGAGGCCCTTGACCGGCTGCTGCCATGCGGCCTCGGTGTAGTGCAGGAGGCGATCCCACCGAGGGCGCTCCTCGGGCAGCGGGCGTCGGCCGAGCACCGAGATGCCGAGGGTCGCGTCGATGTTCTCGCCATCGATGAGCAGATAGGTGGTGCGCTCGGCCATGCGCCGACCCTATCGCCGCGGCCGCGCCAGCCGACCGCACCTCGCGGCGCCGAGGCGCCGTGCGCCATACGATCGGATGCGTGAGGCCGCGCCGCGATCGTGGCGTCGGGTGAGAGGGAGTCAGCGCATGCGCAGTGCACGCCGGGGAACAGCCGCCGCCGCCGTCGGAGCGGCGGTGGCCGTCGGGCTCGCCGGATGCACCCCCGGCCCCCCGCCGGTACCCGTGCCCTCGCCGGCGGCGCCCATCGCGCCCGGCGGCTCCGCAGGCAGCGGCGACGCCGACGGCGTCGTGCCCGCGAACGGCACCTCGCCCGTCGACCTCGTGCTCGAGGAGCGCGCCGCCGTCGTGATCGGTGCGACCTCGACCGACGAGGAGGATCTGACGCTCCGCCTAGTGGGGGAGGGTGTCGACCTCGAGAACGACGACGGGCAGACCGACACCCGGCGCGTGTTCGACTTCGAGCAGGGGCTGCGCGATCCGATGCTGGCCGTCGTGCTCGAGGCCGGCGAGTACACGATCGAGGTCGGGGAGTGGTCGGGCGACCGCTCGGGCTACCGGCTGCAGGTGCTGACGGGCACGACGACGGTGTCGCCGGGCACCACGGCCAGCTTCGGGCTGCAGCCGGGAGCGCCCGGCGTCGCGATCGTGCCGATCGAGCGAGGCGACGCGGTGCTGGCTGGCGAGTCCGACATCGACACGGTGCTCTGGGCCTACGCGCCCGAGTCGGACACCGCCTACAGCGACGACGACAGCGGCGGCGACCGCAACCCGCGCATCGAGCTGCTGGGCGAGGAGCCGCAGGAGCTCGTCGTGGTGCTCGCCGGCTATGCCGACGACGCTCGAGGCGCCGCGAGCCTGATCGTCGAGTAGCAGCCGTCGGTGACCGTGTCACCGCATCCGTCTACACTCGGCACCAGGCTCAAGAGCTGCAGCCATCGGTACCTGGCCGGCTGCACGGCAACCCTCTCCGCTGAGCGGGGTGCCCCAGGGGAAGAGCCGGTCGGGCGCACTCGTGCCCGGCAAGTCAGCGAGAGCGGTGCGCCGCTCCTCGCCGAGCGGTCGGAGCGACCCATGCACGTGCAACCACCCGTCTCCTGGCGCGATCTTCCCGCGCTGCCCGAGCTTCCCGCTGGCGGTGGCGCCTCCGGTATCGGCTACCTCGAGGCGGTCGCGCGAGCGCAGCGAGCCTGCCGGCACGACGGCGACCGGAGGCGCTTCGACGCCTACTCCGATCGCGAGCGCTGCGAGCTGTGCGGGCTCGAGCTGCCACTGCCGCCGCTGCCGCAGGTCGACCTGAACGATGCCGGGAGCGATCTGGCGTGGGCCGTCGCCTTCGTCGAGCGGCCGCCCTCGCAGCCAGGCGTGATCGCGCTCGTGGCGCTCTCGCACGCGGTCAGGCATGCGGATGCGTCGTGGTCGACCCAGGTGTTCGGCGCGGAGCGCGCGGGCCTGCGCGCCTCGGCCACACGCCGGCGAGCTACCTCGGGCGTGCGCCGCTCCCTGCGGCACCTCCCGCCGGCGCACCCGCTGGCTGAGGAGGCCGCGGGCCCTGCCCGCTGCCGTCTCGAAGCCCCGCTCCCGTCCGCTCGACCCCGAAGCCCGACCTCGTGCGCCACGCGCGACCCGGTGCACCGGGTCGCCGATGGCGGGAGGGGTCGGCCTTCGACGCGCCGCGGCACGACCGGCGGCAGCGTGGCACGATCGAACGATGACGACTGCGCGGGTGCGATTCGCGGCGCTCGCGGGCTTCGCGCTCGCGGTGCTCCTGCAGCTCGTCGCGCTCTACGCGCCCTCGACGCCCGACGGCACCCCGAGCATCCCGGGCCTCGACAAGGTCGTGCACGTGGCCGTCTTCCTGCTGCCGGCGCTCCTCGGGGTGCTGGCGGGCATCCGCCCCGCGCTGCTGGCGGCGCTGCTCATCGTGCACGCGGTCGTGTCGGAGGTGCTGCAGCACCTGCTGCTGCGCGAGCGCTCCGGCGACGCGTGGGATGCGGTGGCCGACGTCATCGGCGTGGCCGCGGGCATCGCAGCTGGCCTCGCCCTGCGCTCACGACTGTCGCGTCGCCCCCGCCCGCGCCCTGCGTCCCTCCCGCCGACCTGACGTCGAGCGCGAGCGGTGCCGCTGCGCACGAGCGGTGCCGGCACGCCAGCACCGCTCGTGCGCAGGAGCACCAGTCGCCGGGCGGGCCCGCCTCGCGCGGGCCGCTTCGCGGAGGCGGCTAGGCCGAGACGGGCAGCTCGGAGGCCGCCTCAGCGCCGTCCATCGTCTCGGGCTCCTCGGCGATCGCCTCGACGGCCTCGGTGAGCTCTGGCTCGCGCGCGGGCCGCGGATCGAGGTGCACGCCGGCGATCATGCAGCGCACCGAGCCCCCCGCGAGCTCGATGGTCGGGATGTCGACCGCGACGATCTCGCACGATTCCTCGATGAGCGCCACCTGCGCCTCCGTCAACGACGCCCGCGCCCGCGCCGACATCGCCATGATGGTGCGCCGGCGACCGTCGGGCCAGCGCCCCGCGAGCTCGACCGCGTTGCCCGCGAACTCGCGCACCTGCCGCTCGGTCAGCTCGACGACGCGCCGCCCGTTGACCGCGAGGCGCTCGCGGACCTCCTGCCGCCGCCGCGCATCCGGGATCATCTCGAGCGCGAACAGCGCCACGTCGGTGCCGATGGTCGCGATGACGTTGGTGTGATAGACCGGCACGCCGTCGCCGTCGAGCGCGTCGAAGACCATCGGCTCGTACGTGAAGTCGGTGCAGAAGCGCTCGAGCACGTGCGTGTCGGCTCGGTGGCTGCGCGCCAGGTAGGCGACGCGCGAGACGGGGTCGAGCACCATCGCGCCCGTGCCCTCCAGGAAGATGCCGTCAGGCTCGAGCCCCGAGTAGTCGATGATCGCCTGCACGCGGTAGTCGGCCTTCAGCATCTCGAGCACGTCGGTGCGGCGCTCGTGGCGGCGGTTGGATGCGTACATCGGGTAGACGGCGACGGTGCCGCCCGCGTGGGTCGAGAGCCAGTTGTTGGGGAAGACGCTGTCGGGCCGGGTGTGATCCTCGTCGTCGAAGACGTGCACGGTGACGCCGGCGTCACGCAGGGCGGCGGCGAGCGCGTCCATCTCGGCGAGCGCCTTCGCCGCGGTCTGCTCGGGCGACTCGTGCTCCGGCGCGTCGGCCTGGAAGGCGTTGTCGGCGGAGGTCGCGGGATTGGGGCGGAAGTGCCGGGCTCGGATCAGGATGACGGCATGGGGTGCGACGGCGCTCACACCTGCCGAATCTAGCGGCGATCGCGCGCGCTTTTCGGGAATCGGCGCAAGGAGTCGGCGCACAAGCGCGACTGCGCGCGCATCCGTTGCGTGCCGCGCTCCGGTCGCCGCCGCCGCATCCGACCGCCGCATCCACCTGCCGCAAGCCTCGCGCGTCACAGCGCGCGCCCAGTAGGTTCAGAGGAAGTCCCCCTTCGCCCTCAGGAGCCCCCGTGTTCGATCTGCTGCTCTCCCCGCTCGTGCTGCCCATCATCATCGCGGTCATCCTCGTCGTGATCCTCGTGATGGGGGCGATCAAGCGCTACCGCATCGCCGAGCCCGACGAGGCGATCATCGTGACCGGCCGCAAGGGCAAGAAGACGGTCGACGCCGAGGGCCACACCACGCAGGACCTCTCGGGCCAGAAGGTCGTCACGGGCGGCGGCGTCTTCGTGATGCCGTTCGTGCAGAAGTCGTTCAAGATGTCACTGCGCTCGCGGCGCCTGCTGTTCAACACGACGGCGCAGGCGAAGGACGGCATCACCATCCACGCACAGGCCGTCGCGGTCATCAAGGTGGGCGGCACCGAGGAGTCGATCCGCAACGCCGCCCAGCGATTCCTGTCGCAGCAGGAGGAGATCGAGTCCTCGACGCAGGAGGTGCTGTCGGGCTCGCTGCGCGGCATCATCGGTCAGCTGACGGTGCTCGAGATCATCCACGACCGGCAGGCGCTCGCCGCCGCCGTGCTGCAGGCGGCAGAGGACGCGCTGTCGAAGCAGGGCCTCGTGGTCGACACCCTGCAGATCCAGGAGATCAACGACACCTCGAACTACCTCGTCAACCTCGGCGTGCCCGAGTCGGCTGCCGTGCAGCGGGCCGCGGCGATCGCCAACACCGAGGCGCAGAAGGCCGCCGAGCAGGCGTCGATCGAGGCGAAGAAGCAGATCCTCGAGGCCAACCGCGTGCTGCAGCTGCAGCAGGCTGCCGTGACTGCCGAGACCGACAAGGCGGTCGCGCAGGCCGCTGCCGCGAAGCCCCTCGAGGATGCGGTGCAGCGGCAGGCGATCGTGCGGCAGGAGGAGATCACCGCGCAGCGCCAGGCGGAGCTGCGCGAGCAGGAGCTGAACGCCGAGGTGCGCAAGGTCGCGGACGCCGAGGCCTACCGCATCCAGGTCACCGCGGAGGCGCAGGCCAAGGCGAAGGAGATCGAGGCGAACGCCGAGCGCCGGGCTCGTGAGGCCCGCGCGCACGCGGCTCAGGCCGAGGGTGTCGCCGACGCGGCGGTGACGGAGTCGCGAGGCAACGCCGACCGCACGGCCCGCATCGCCGCCGCCGAGGCCGCGAAGGCCGAGGGTGAGGCAGAGGCTGTCGCGACTGCTGCGAAGGGCCGCGCCGAGGCAGAGTCGATCGGTGCGCGCGGTCTCGCCGAGGGACAGGCGATCGAGGCGCGCGCCAAGGCGCTGAGCGACAACGCGCAGGTCGTGCTCGCCCAGGAGCTGCTCAAGGTCCTGCCGCAGGTGGCGGACGCCTTCGGCAAGGCCTACGCGTCGAGCCAGATCACCGTGGTCTCGGCCGACGGCACCGGCAAGCTCACGAGCGACATGGTCGGCAACATGGCCTCGATGACGCAGATGATGAAGGACGCCACCGGCATCGACCTGCAGGCGATCATCAACTCCACCGCGCAGGGCAATGCTGCAGGCAGCGCCATGGCGTCGAGGGGTGCGCCGGCCTCGGGCGCGGCGATCGCCGAGCCGCCGGCGAGCTAGGCGGAGTAGCCGCCCGCGCCCATGTCGCCGGTGTAGAAGCCGTAGGTCGCATCGGCCTGTCGCTGCGCCGCTTCGGCGTCGGTGCCGTTCGCGATCGAGGCCTCTCCCCAGGCGTCTGCGGAGCCGCGGTAGAAGGCCTTGCCCTCGTCGGTGACGCCCCATGCGGCGCCCTCCTCCGGGGTCATCGCACTGGCCGGCTCGTGCAGGTGCAGCGCGAGCCCGAGCAGGCCGCCATCCCACCCGACGCCCGTGGCGCCCGGGCCGAAGGTCTCGCCCATCTCGGCCGGCACATCCGCATCGCGCGCCACGTGCTCGAGCTCGAGCAGCGTGCCCTCGCCAGAGGCCCGCAGGCGCACGGTGAGCCAGGTGACGCCGCCGCCGAACTCCCAGGTGACGCGGTAGCTCGCCGACTCGCCCTCCGGCGGGCTGCACTCGAGCACCGTGCCGCCCGCGTTCCCCTCGAGCTGATAGCGCCCGCCCAGCTGCAGCTCGCCCGACACGGGCATGAACCAGCGCGCGATGCGCTCGGGGCTCGTCACCGCATCCCACACATCGGCGATCGGCGATGGGTAGGTCTGCTCGAGCGTCTGCACGCTCGAGGCCTCGCCGTCGATCGTCTCGCTGCGCACCCCGCGCGACACTGCGCCGAGCTGCTTCAGGACATCAACCATGGTCACTCCTCGTTCGAGATGGTCTGGGTATCGGCGGCGCGCTTCGCGGCTCGGGCACGCTTGGCAGCGGCGAGCGACGCGGCCGCCTCCGCGCTCAGCCGCCGCTGGCGGCGACCACGGGCGAGCTCTGTGTCGAGCGCGGCCAGCTTCGGCAGCCAGAAGCCGTCGAAGGTGCTGAGCCACTCGCGGGCCTCGCGCGGCCCGGCCGGATCGACGGCGTAGAGCCGGCGCTGCCCCTCGGGGCGGACGGTCGCGAAGCCCTGTTCGCGCAGCACGCGCAGGTGCTGGCTGACGGCGGGCTGGCTGATGCCGAACTCGCCGCCGATCACCGTGGCGATCGCGCCGGAGCTCGCCTCGCCATCGGCGAGCAGCTCGAGGATGCGTCGCCGCACCGGATCGCCGAGGACGTCGAGCGCGTGCATGGGGCGATGATTGCACCGCCACTTATATAAGTCAAGCGTGAACCGTCTTGCCGCTGCCCGGCTCGGCGACTCGTCGGCGAAACCTGCGAGGGCTAGCGTGAAGCCATGAGCATGGATCAGGTTGACAACGCGCGCCTCCGTCGGGCGATCACGGCGTTCGGTGCCGACTCGAGCGAGCAGAACATGGTCGAGGTGATCCGGGCCGCGCTCGTCGGCGAGCTGCTGCTCGATGCGACCGGCTCCGAGTTCGACCTGCGGGGCGGCTCGGCGCAGAGCGGCTCCAAGATCCGCATCCGCAGCAGTGTCGGTCCTGACGGCCGGCGGGCGATGCTCGCCTTCACGAGCAACGCCGAGGTCGCGCGCATGCACCCGGAGGGCACGCAGCACCAGTCGCTCGCACGTCCCGCCGCGAGCGTGCTCGAGATGGCGAAGAAGCAGGGAGCCGGTTGGCTCTACCTCGA
The DNA here is from genome assembly GCF_900117395.1 of Agrococcus sp. Marseille-P2731. Classification (GTDB taxonomy): domain Bacteria; phylum Actinomycetota; class Actinomycetes; order Actinomycetales; family Microbacteriaceae; genus Agrococcus. The sequence goes on from NZ_FPEG01000003.1 coordinate 1,158,124, forward strand.
CCCGGCCGACAAGACCGTCGCCCTGTCGGCCAAGGACATCGACTTCGCCCTTCGGCACCTCCGGAACGACCGACTGAGCGCCGCGATCGCCGCGGGGGAGTCCGGGGGTTCGCGCGAGGCGATCCTCGAGGCGCTGCGCGCCGACGGGCCGATCCTGCTCGCCGGCGAGGTGCGCGGCGGCGAGCAGCGCACCGACCAGCCCCGTCTGCGCATGAGCGAGCGCGCCGACGGCACGCGCGCGCTGCTGGTGTTCACCTCGGCGCCCGAGATCGCGGCACGCAACCCGCAGGACGGCGTGATCTCGACGACGACCAAGCGGCTGCGCGAGCAGTTGCGCACCAGCACGCTCTTCGCAGGGCTCGTCGTCAACCCCGCCGGCCCCTTCGTCGAGGTGACGCGCGAGGAGTTCCTGGGCAGCTGAGCAACCCGTGCCGAGGTCTCGGCGTCGGGCCACCATGACGAGCACGGATGCCGAAGCAAGTCTTTAGAAAGAACTCTTGCAAAGCAACCGCTTTGAAAGTAGTCTTTCGGATGCCGGCACACATGTCGGCATGACGAAGGAGGCATCCCATGGGACGCAGGAGCATCGCACGCCACTCGGCTGCAGCGCTCGAGCTCGCGGGTGAGGAGCGCCGCAACCGCGCCCGCATCGAGCGCGACGACTCGCACCGCTACTACGACCGCCTGCGGGCGGAGCTCGCGCTGCAGCGTGGTTTGATCTGAGCATGACCGAGCAGCAGGGCGACCTCGACCTCGAGACGAGCGACGTCGAGACCGAGCACGGCAGGGAGCTGCGCACAGGCGACCCCGCGCTGCTGCGAGCCCTCGCCCACCCGCTGCGCGTCGAGATCCTCTCGGTGATCGACGAGCTCGAGGAGGCGACGGCGACGCAGATCGCCGAGCGCGTCGGCGAGAGCCCGTCCAACTGCTCGTTCCACCTGCGCACCCTCGCCAAGGCCGGCTTCATCGAGCGGGCCGCAGCGCAGGGCACCTCGAAGCCGTGGCGCGCGGTGCACCACAGCCGCGACCTGCGGCCGAACCCCCACGACCAGGACTCGATCCGCACCTCCGCCGCCATCGGCGCGCTCTACGTGCAGCACGAGGCCAACCGGATGGTCGACTTCCTGACCGTGCACGGGCTCGGCGACGAGCAGTGGCTGCCCGGCACCACGATCAACACCTCGACCTTCTGGGCGACCTCCGACGAGCTCGCCGAGGTCGCCACCGAGATCGCGCACCTGGTCGACCGCTTCCGCGGCCGCAAGGATCCCGCGCATCGCCCGCCGGGCAGCCGCAAGGCGCACCTGTTCGCGACGCTCAACCCCGACTTCGACGCACCGGCGACCCCCGAGGAGCCGGACGCGGGCTGACGCCCCGCCCGCTCCTCCTCACCTCACCTCACCCCACCTCCCCTCCCCTCGGCCGGGCCACCGGCCGGATCGGCGCGCGGTCGCGTCCGCCGACCGCGCGCTCAGGACACAGGAGTCCTCCCATGACCAGCACCGCATCCGCCCCGCATGGCCCGGAAGCACGGGCACCGAAGCCGCCATCGCCCATGCGCCGCCCGGCCTACCGCCGCCTGATGGTCGGCTGGTTCGCCACGAACCTGGGCGACAGCGCGCTCTACCTCGTGCTCGCGATCTGGGTGCGAGAGATCACGGGCTCGGATGCCGCGGGTGCGCTCGTGTTCCTCTTCATCGGCCTGCCGGCGCTGCTCGCGCCGTGGGCCGGCCAGCTCGCCGATCGCGCGCACCGCCGGCCGCTGCTCATCGCCTCGAACCTCGGCGTCGCCGCCGTCGTGCTGCTGCTGCTCCTCGTGCGCGGGCCCGAGCAGGTGTGGCTCATCTATGCCGTGACCTTCGGCTACGGCCTCTCGGCCTACCTGACGAGCGCGGCCCAGGCGGGCCTGCTGCGCGACCTGCTGCCCGATGACGAGATCGGCAGCGCGAACGGCATCTTCACCTCGATCGACAACGGCATGCGCATCGTGAGCCCGCCGCTGGGCGCCGGGCTCTATGTGGTCGCCGGGCCCTGGGCGGTGATCGCGATCTCGGTCGCCGGCTACCTCGTCATGGCCGCGATGCTGCTGACCGTGCAGATCGAGGAGTCGGCGCCCGAGCCGCGCGGTGCGGGGGAGACCTCTTGGCACGAGGTGTCGGCGGGCTTCCGCGAGCTGCTGCGGGATCCGCTGCTGCGCCTGCTGACCATCGCCGCCGCCGTCGGCTTCGGGCTCACGGGCATCCTGAACGCCACGATCTTCCCGCTCATCGAGCACGGGCTGCAGGCCGGCCCGGCGGCGCTCGGCCCTGCGCAGGCCATCCAGGGCGTCGCGGCGCTCGCGGGCGGGCTGCTCTCGGCGCTGGCGCTGCGGCGGCTCGCGGAGCGCCGCTTCTTCGCGTGGGGCATGACGCTCGTCGCGGTCGGCTCGTTCGCGGCCTACGCGGTGGTGCAGTGGCCGCTGCCGGAGGAGTGGATGCGCTGGGCGGGCATCGCGCTCGTGCAGTGGCCGATCGGCTTCGGCGTGCCGTGGGTCGTCGTCGGGCTCTCGACCCTGCGCATGCGACTGGTGCCGCGGCGGCTGCAGGGGCGCACCTCTGCCGCGATGAACGTCTCCATCAACGTGCCCCAGATGCTGATGCTCGCGCTCGGCACGGCAACGATGGCGATCGTCGACTTCCGCTGGCTGCTGCTCGCCGCGGCGGTCGGCATCGCGGCGGCCGCGGTCGCCGTCTGGATGGGGCGGGCGGGCGACGATGCCCCGGCGAGTGCCCCCACGCACGACGGGCGTCCGACCAGCGGATGATTCCTCGCCCCGAACGGGCCCGGACGGGTGTCGCCGTGGCACGCTCAGGCCATGGCGCGCATCCACTGGACCTTCCCGGCAGCTGTCCTCTGCCTCGCCGGCGCGCTCGTCTCGGGCTGCATGCTGCTGGTGCCGCCGTCGCCGTCGACGACCGTGGTCGATGCGAGCGGGCGGGAGGTCACCCTGCACTGGGAGGACTATCCCGCCGACGGCGCGCACGAGCCTGCCGATGTGCTCGCGGCGCCGCGTGCCGAGGAGGTCGAGGCGGTCGGCGAGGCGCTGCTCGACGAGCTGCAGGCGGCGGTCGACGAGCACGCGCCCGGGCTGTCGTGGCAGCGCGACGGCGAGAGCGGGATCTACCCCTCGGAGGAGAACGGCTACGGCGGCCCCTCGCTGCATCGCCTGCACAACTCCGCGAGCGCCACGACGGGCACCGCGCCCGCTGACTGGACGGCGCTCACGGCTGTGCTCGACGGGGTGCTCGCCGACCACGGCTATTCGCCGATCGTCTGGAGCTGGCACCGAGGTGCGACCGAGTGGCAGACCGCCGCAGAGCGCGACGCGTCGATCATCGATCAGCACGGCACGCTCGATCCGGACGAGATGTGGATGTGGGACGGGATGTCCGCCAAGGGTTCGATGTGGGTGTCGATCTTCGTGCAGGACCCCGAGCGAGGCGCGGGGCTGGATGCCGGAGCGCAACCCGGCGATGACGAGCTCCTCTCGCTGTCCGTCGGGGGCACGGTGATCTCGGAAGCCGACGAGCAGGCGTACCGCGACGGCATCGCGCCCTTCGAGGGGCTCGAGAGGCCGACGCCCGCCGAGTCGTGAAGCGCCGCGGCACCTCGGGTGCCGCATAGGTCGCGCTGGCAGAGTGGCGGCATGACGAAGCTCAGCGACTTCCAGGCAGATGCGCTCACCGGCGGCGAGCTCGACCTCGCCGCGACCGACGGCAAGGTGGTGCTGGTCGTGAACACGGCGACCGAGTGCGGCTTCGCCACGCAGTTCCCTGCCCTCGAGCAGCTCTGGAAGGACTACGAGCCGCAGGGGCTCGTGGTGCTCGGCTTCCCCTCGAACCAGTTCGGCGGGCAGGAGCCCGGCACGGCCGAGCAGGTGGCCGAGACCTGCGAGCGCAACTTCGGCGTCACCTTCCCGCTGTCGGCGAAGATCGACGTCAACGGCGGCGGCACGCACCCGATCTACCGCTGGCTGAAGGACGAGAAGAAGGGCATGATCGGCGGCGCCATCAAGTGGAACTTCACGAAGTTCCTGATCGGCCGCGACGGCGCCGTGCTCGAGCGCTACGGCTCGGCGACCAAGCCCGAGGACATCCGCGCCGACATCGAGCGCGCCCTCGCGGCCCCGGCATCCCCCGCCGCCTGACGCGAACGCCTCGCGTCGCCGCGACGGCCGTCCGTCAACCGGTGAGAGCGGCCTCCGACCGGATCATCCGGTCGGGCCGCCGCCTCGCCGGTTGACGGTCATCCGCGTCACGCCTTCGCGCGCTTCGCGATGTCGCGCGCGATGATCTCCTTCATGATCTCGGTCGTGCCGCCGTAGATCGACTGCACGCGCGAGTCGCGGAAGGCGCGCGCGATCGGGTACTCCTCCATGAAGCCGTAGCCGCCGTGCAGCTGCAGGCTGCGGGTGATGACCCGCTGCTCGAGCTCCGTCGCCCACCACTTGGCCTTGGACGCATCCGCCGTGGTCAAATGCCCCTCGTTGAGCGCCAAGACGCAGCGCTCGATGTAGGCGCGCGTCACGTCGAGCTCGGTCTCGAGCTCGGCGAGCGTGAAGCGCACGGTCGGCAGGTCGCCGACGAGGCCGCCGAAGGCCTTGCGCTGGAAGACGTAGTCGAGCCCCCAGGCATAGGCGGCCTCGGCCGATGACAGCGCGCCGGTGGCGATCGACAGGCGCTCGCGCGGCAGCCGCTGCATCATCGCGATGAGGCCGAACCCCTCGTCGCCCACGCGGTTCGCGTCGGGCACGCGCACGTCGCGGAAGAACAGCTCGGAGGTGTCCTGCGAGTGCAGGCCGACCTTCTCGAGCTTGCGCCCGCGCTCGAACCCCTCCATGCCGTCCTCGACCAGGAAGAGCGTGAACCCGCGCGAGCCCGCCCCGGGATCCGTGCGCGCGAACACCAGCACCTTGTCGGCATGGAAGCCGTTGGTGATGAAGGTCTTCGAGCCGTTGAGCACCCAGGCGTCGCCGTCGCGCACCGCGTTCGTGCGGATGCCCTGCAGGTCGCTGCCCGCGTCGGGCTCGGTCATGCCGATCGCCGCGATCGAGTCGCCGGTCGCCATCGGCGGCAGCCACCGCTCGAGCTGCTCGGGCGTGCAGAGGTCGAGCAGATAGGCCAGCACGATGTCGTCGTGCACGCCGAAGGTCGCGTTGACCGACGCGGCGCCGACCCTTGACAGCTCCTCGCTGATGATCATGCGGAACCGGTAGTCGTCGACCCCCATGCCGCCGTACTGCTCCGGGATCGCGAGCCCGACGAGGCCCGCCGCGCCCATCGTGCGGTACAGCTCCCGGTCGATGAGCCCGTCCGCCTCCCACTGCGCGTAGTGCGGCGCGACGTGGCGGTTCACGAGCTCCCGCACCGTCTCGCGGAACGCCTCCTGGTCGTCGTCGTAGAACGTGGAACGCATCCTGATCTCCTATCGGGCCTGCATGCGGATCGCCCCGTCCAGCCGGATCGTCTCGCCGTTCAGCATGGGGTTGGCGATGATCTGGGTGACGAGCAGCGCGAACTCGGATGGGTTGCCCAAGCGGGCGGGGTGGGGCACTTGGGCGCCGAGCGAGTCGCGCGCCTCCTGCGGCAGCGCCGCGAGCAGGGGCGTGTCGAACAGCCCCGGCGCGATCGCGTTGACGCGGATGCGGCTGGTGGCGAGCTCGCGCGCGATGGGCAGGGTCATGCCGACGATGCCCGCCTTCGACGCCGAGTATGCGGCCTGGCCGATCTGCCCGTCGAAGGCGGCGACGGATGCGGTGGAGATGATCACGCCGCGCTCCTCGCCGCTGCCAGCGATGCCGTCCGCGCCCGCGACCGGCGCGAGTCGCGCCATGCGCTCGGATGCGAGGCGGATCACGTTGAAGGTGCCGACGAGGTTGACGTCGATGACGCGCTGGAAGCGGTCGAGCGGGAAGGCCCCCTGCTTGCCGACCACCTTCGCGGCGTCGTTGACGCCGGCGCAGCTCACCACGACGCGCAGCTCGCCCGCGGCCTCCGCTGCATCGAGGGCGGCGCTCACCTGCGCCTCGTCGCGCACGTCGGCGCCGACGAAGGTGACGCCGTCGAGGCGAGCCACGGCATCCGCCGCCTCGGTGCCCGCGAGGTCGATCACCACCACGTGCGCGCCCTGCGCGAGCAGCGCCTCGGTGGTCGCGAGGCCCAGCCCCGATGCCCCGCCGGTGACGAGCGCCACCGAACCCTTGATCTCCATCTGTCCTCCGTCGCCGTCGACGCACTGACCGTATCCTGGCGCGCCGCGTCCTGGCGCGTCCTGCTGCCAGGATGATAGATATGTGGATGTCCATGCAACTGCGAGGACGCCAAAGCGACGAGGAGGTCGTGCGACCGTGACTGCCACCGCGACGATGCCGATGCCCAGTGCGGCCGCCGACGCCAGCACCGCCGAGGAGCGAGCAGCGCTCATCGAAGCCGTGCGCGACTTCGCCGACGCCCGCCTCGCGCCCTTCGCGAGCCAGCGCGACGCCGACCACGAGTTCCCCGTCGCCACCCTGCGCGAGGCCGGGCAGCTCGGGCTCGGCGCCATCTGCGTGCGCGAGGACGTCGGCGGCACGGGGCTCAGCCGCGTCGACGCGATCGCGATCTACGAGCAGCTCGCGCGCGGCGACGTCGCGGTCGCCACCTACCTCTCCATCCACAACATGGTCGCCGGCATGATCGACGCCGAGGGCAGCGAGGAGCAGCGCCAGCAGTGGCTGCCGCGGCTGTGCGCCATGGACGACCTGGCGAGCTACTGCCTCACCGAGCCCGGTGCGGGCTCCGACGCGGCGGCGGTCGCGACGACCGCGGTGCGCGACGGCGACGACTACGTGCTCACCGGCACGAAGCAGTTCATCTCCGGCGCCGGCGCCTCTGCCGTCTACATCGTCATGGCGCGCACCGGCCTCACCGCCGCGGGCGGCGTCGACCCGGCGCTGCGCGGCTCGCGCGGCATGTCGGCCTTCATCGTGCCGGCGGGCTCGCCCGGCCTCTCGTTCGGCGGCCTCGAGCAGAAGATGGGTTGGCACGCGCAGCCCACCCGCGCGGTGATCCTCGACGGCGTGCGGGTGCCCGCCGCCAACCGGCTGGGCGCCGAGGGCGACGGCTTCGGCATCGCCATGCGCGGCCTGAACGGCGGCCGCCTCGGCATCGCCGCCGCATCTGTGGGCGGCGCGCAGTTCGCCCTCGAGCGCACGATCGACTACGTCAAGCAGCGCGCCACATTCGGCCAGCCGCTCTCGACCCGGCAGCACGTGCAGTTCCAGCTCGCCGACATGGAGACCGAGCTCCAGGCCGCCCGCGCCCTGCTCGAGCGCGCAGCGATCAAGCTCGACGCGAAGGCGCCCGACGCCCCGACGGCCTGCGCGATGGCGAAGCGCTTCGCCACCGACGTCGGCTTCCGCGTCGCCGACGAGGCGCTGCAGCTGCACGGCGGCTACGGCTACCTGCACGAGTACGGCATCGAGCGCGTCGTGCGCGACCTGCGCGTGCACCGCATCCTCGAGGGCACGAACGAGATGATGCGCATGATCGTCGGCCGCGCCCTCCTCGGTGAGCGATGACGCACATCCGCGCTGAGCGTCGCGGCGCCCTCGGCGTGGTCGAGCTCGCTCGCCCCGAGGCGCTCAACGCCCTGACCCACGCGATGGTCGTCGACATGACGGATGCGCTGCGCGCGTTCGCGGCAGACGACGCGGTCGAGCGCGTGCTCATCACCGGCGCGGGCGAGCGGGCACTGTGCGCCGGCGGCGACGTGGTGACGCTGCGCGACGACGTCGACCGCACGCGGGGGCAGGGCGCCGCGCGGTTCTGGCGCGACGAGTACGCGCTGAACGCGCTGATCGCGCGGTCCCAGAAGCCCGTCGTGGCGCTGCAGCACGGCATTGTGCTGGGCGGCGGCGTCGGCATCTCTGGTCACGCGAGCCACCGCATCGTCACCGGCACGACGCGCATCGGCTTCCCAGAGGTGACGATCGGCTTCGTGCCCGACGTCGGCGCCACCTGGCTGCTCACGCGCGGTCGCGGCGAGCTCGGCACCCGCGCCGCGCTCACCGGCGACCACTTCGGCGCAGCCGACGCGATCGCGCTCGGCCTCGCCGACGACCACGTGCCGGCCGAGCGCCTGGCCGAGCTCGTCGCGCTGCTCGAGACGACGCATCCGACCGACGCCATCGCGCAGCTCGCCACCGAGCCCCCCGCGGGCGAGCTCGAGCAGGAGCGCGAGCTCATCGACCATGCCTTCGCCGGCGACGACGCGGTCCGGATCGTCGAGCGGCTCGAGGCCGCAGGAGATGCGGGGCAGGCACTGGCCGCCACGATCGCGAAGCGCTCGCCGCTGGCGGTGTCGGTGGCGCTCGCGGCGCTGCGGCGCGCGCGGCGGCTCGGCTCGCTCGAGGAGGCGCTCGTGCAGGAGTACCGCGTCTCGCGGCACACCTCGCTCGCCGCCGACTTCAGCGAGGGCGTGCGCGCGCAGCTCGTGGACAAGGATCGCGCGCCGAAGTGGCGCCCGGGCTCGCTCGCGGGCGTCACGCCTGCCATGGTGGAGGCGTGCTTCGCGCCGGTGCCGGAGGGCGACCTCGAGCTGCCCGCCCCGACTGCCGCTGCTGACGCACGATCGCTCGATGAGGAGACCGCATGACGGAGCCGACGACGGCCCAGCCGACCGACTACGAGACCATCCGGGTCGAGCGGTCTGGCCGCGTGGCGTGGATCACGCTCGACCGGCCGGATGCGCTCAACGCGCTCAACACGCAGCTCATGCAGGAGCTCGTCGCCGCCGCGACCGAGCTCGACCGCGACGACTCGGTGGGCGCGATCGTCGTGACCGGCTCGGAGAAGGCGTTCGCGGCGGGCGCCGACATCAAGGAGATGTCGTCGCGGTCGACCGCCCAGATGCGCGAGGCGAACCACTTCGGGCCGTGGCTCGACTTCGCGCGCGTCGAGACGCCGGTGATCGCGGTCGTGTCGGGCTACGCGCTCGGCGGCGGCTTCGAGCTCGCGCTCATGTGCGACGTGATCCTGGCAGCGGACTCGGCCACGTTCGGCTTCCCAGAGATCGGCCTGGGCGTGATCCCCGGCATCGGCGGCACGCAGCGCATCGTGCGCGCGATCGGCTACCCGAAGGCGGCAGAGCTCGTGCTCACCGGCCGTCGCATCGATGCCGCGGAGGCGGATGCCCTGGGGATCGTCTCGCGGGTCGTGCCCGCCGCCGAGTTGCGGGCAGAGGCCGAGCGCCTCGCCGAGTCGATCGCGACCAAGTCGCTGCCGGCGCTGAAGGCTGCGAAGGCCGCGCTCGACGCGGCGCTCGAGACGGGGCTCGAGGAGGGCCTCGCGCTCGAGGCCGAGCGGTTCACGGCGCTGTTCGACACCGCCGACCAGAAGGAAGGGATGGCGGCGTTCAGTGAGAAGCGCAAGCCGGCGTTCCGCCATCGCTGACCCTTCGACGCGCTCTGCGGCCTGCGGCCGCGGAGCGGCTCAGGGAGCCACCCTGCTGGCTGAGCCGGTGCGCGCCCGCAGGGCGCTCACCGCGTCGAAGCGCGGTCCGCTGGCTGAGCCGGTGCGCGCCCGCAGGGCGCTCACCGTGTCGAAGCGCGGTCCGCTGGCTGAGCCGGTGCGCGCCCGCAGGGCGCTCGCCGCGTCGAAGCGTCAGAGCGGCTCAGGCGCCGGCCGCGGATCCTCGAAGTCCCCCGAGCGCTTCCGCAGCAGCGCGATGATCCGCACCAGCTCTGCGAGCTCCTCGGCCTCGAGCCCCGTCGCGGTGAACGCCTCGTCGTTGAGCGCGGCCGTGGCCCGCTCGACCAGCGCTCGTCCCGCATCCGTGATCGTCAGCACCGTCGCCCGCCCGTCGGTCGGGTGCCGCTCGCGCGTCACCAGGCCGTCGCGCACGAGCCGGTCGACCGTGCTCGTCACGCTCGTCGGGTGCACCTGCAGCCGCCGCACCGCCGACTGCATGGGCATGCGCCCCTCGCGCGTGAAGGCGAGCAGCCGCAGCACCTCGAAGCGCGCGAAGGACAGCGAGAAGGGCCGCAGCACACCCTCGACCCGCGCCTCCAGCAGCTGCTGCGCGCGGTTCACCGAGGTCACGAGCGTCATGCCCGGCGCGGCATCCGCCCAGCCGTGGTCGAGCCACTGCCGCCGGGCCTCGGCGATCGGGTCGATCTGGGCAGGCCGGTCGGCCCTGGCCGGCCGCTCGCCCCGCGTCGCCCGCTCGCTCATGCGCTCCTCCTCATCCCGCTTCACCGTAGCGCCCGCCGCGCACCCCACCCAGAAGGGAGCCCGCCGATGAAGATCGTCGTGCTCATCAAGCCCGTGCCCGACACCTACGGCGACCGCGTGCTCAGCCTCGAGACCGGACTCGCCGATCGTGCCGCGAGCGAGACGGTGCTCGACGAGATCACCGAGCGCGCCGTCGAGACGGCGATCCGGCATGCGGAGTCCGCCGCCGACGTCGAGGTCGTCGTGCTGTCGATGGCGCCTGCCGACACCCAGTCGACGCTGCGCAAGGCGCTCGCGATGGGCGCCGGCTCCGCCGTGCACGTCGCCGACGAGCGGCTCGCGGGCGCCGACATGGTGCGCACCGCCGAGGTGCTCGCCGCCGCGCTGACCCGCACGGGCTTCGACCTGATCGTGACGGGCAACGGCTCGACCGACGGCAGCGGCAGCGTGATGCCGTCGATGCTCGCCGAGCTGCTCGGCCTGCCAGCGATCACCCGGCTCGAGACGATCGAGATCACGGCGGAGGCGGTGCAGGGCACCCGCGCCACCGACGGCGGCACGATGACGGTCACGGCGGCACTGCCGGCGGTCGTCTCGATCAGCGAGCGCATGCCCGACCCGCGCTTCCCGGCGCTCAAGGGCATCATGGGCGCGAAGAAGAAGCCCTTCGAGGTGCTCTCGCTCGACGACCTCGACATCGAGGCCGACGAGACGGGCGCACCGCGATCCATCATGACCGCCGTCGCCGCGCGCCCGCCGCGCGCGACCGGCGAGGTCATCACCGACGAGGGCGACGCGGGGGAGCGGATCGCCGCGTTCCTCGCCGACCGCCGACTGGTCTGAGGAGCACCGACATGCCGAACATCCTGACGCTGCTGCTCGCCACCCCCGGCGACAGCCCTGCCCTCGCCGACGGCGCGGCGGAGGCGCTCGGCGCTGCCGCTGCGCTCGGCACGCCCGTCGCGGTCGTGATCGGCCCGGCGGAGGCGCTGCCGCAGCTGGCCGAGCGGGCCGCTGCGCTCGGTGCCGCCGAGGTGCTCACCGCCGCCGTCGACAGGGCGCAGCTCGGCGTGCCGGTCGTCGACGCCGCGGCTGCTGCGGTCGCCCGCGTCTCGCCCGAGGCGGTGCTCGTGCCGCACTCGATCGAGGGCACGGATGCGGCGGGTCGCCTCGCCGCACGCCTGCGAGCGCCGCTCGCGGTCGACGCGATCGGCGTCGAGCGCGACGAGGAGGGCGTCCTCGCGCACCACAGCGTCTATGGCGGCGCCTACTCGGTGACCTCGGCGGCGACCTTCGGGCCGCTCGTCGTGACGCTGCGGCTGGGCTCGATCGATGCCCGCGCGGAGGCCGCGCCGGCGCAGGTGAGCGAGCTGCAGGTGGAGGCCTCCGGCAAGCCCGCTGCTGTCGTGCAGAGCGTGGAGGCGGTGCAGCAGACCTCGGCGCGTCCCGACCTGCGGTCGGCGAAGCGCGTCGTCTCCGGCGGGCGCGGGCTCGGCTCGAAGGAGCAGTTCGTGCTCGTCGAGCAGCTCGCCGACCAGCTCGGTGCCGCCGTCGGGGCCTCGCGGGCCGCGGTCGACGCGGGCTACGCCGAGCAGGCGATGCAGGTCGGTCAGACGGGCACGTCGGTGTCGCCGGAGCTCTACGTCGCGCTCGGCATCTCGGGCGCGATCCAGCACCGTGCCGGCATGCAGACCGCGAAGACGATCATCGCGATCGACAAGGATGCGGGTGCGCCGATCTTCGAGGTCGCCGACCTCGGAGTCGTGGGCGACGTGTTCACGATCGTCCCGCAGCTGATCGCCGCGCTCGAGGCCCGGAAGTCGTAGCGGTGACCGACGGCCAGAGTCCCACCGGCACGCTGCGCCGCGGCCTGCCGCGCACGCCCGGCGGCGACGCCTGGCCTCCCGCGGGTGCCGCCCCCGTCCTCGCGTCCGAGCCGCGCCACGAGGCGCAGCCGACTGCGGATGCGCCCACCCGCCCGTCGAGGAGCGCCGAGCGGAGCGAGCCGCGTCACGAGACGCAGCCGGCTGCGGATGCGCCCACCCGTCCGTCGAGGAGCGCCGAGCGGAGCGAGCCGCGTCACGAGACGCAGCCGGCGGGAGCCCCCGCCGAGCCGGCAGCCGCCGCCGAGCCCGCAGCCCCCCGCCCGCCCCTTACAAACATCCGACGCTGCCGGCGAAGAGGGCACGGTCGACGCCGGCGTGCGGCGCGGCGTCAAACCAACGACCGAGCCAGTGGGTCGCTGCGAGCGTGCTCGTCGCGCTCGCGATCATCGGGCTCGCCACGATCGTCGTCGCGCTCGCCCGCTGGATCACCGGCCTCGAGCCGGTCGCGGCGTTCATCGAGCAGTACCACGGCACCTACCCGCTGCCCGAGGGCGCCCCCGTCGGGCTGCCTGCCTGGCTGGGCTGGTCGCACTTCTTCAACGTGCTGCTGATCGCGCTCATCATCCGCTCGGGCCTGCAGGTGCGCGGCGAGCGCAAGCCGCCCGCCTCCTTCACCTCGAAGCGCACGGGCGCGAAGGTCTCGCTCACCGTCTGGCTGCACACGAGCGTCGACGTGCTGTGGGTCGTGAACGGACTCGTCTTCGTGGTGCTGCTGGTCGCCACGGGGCAGTGGATGCGCATCGTCCCCACCAGCTGGGAGGTCTTCCCGCACGCCATCTCGGCCGCCCTGCAGTACGCCACGCTCGACTGGCCGGTCGAGGACGGCTGGGTCAACTACAACGCGCTGCAGCAGATCGCCTACTTCGCAACCGTCTTCATCGCCGCGCCGCTCGCGATCATCACGGGCCTCCGCATGAGCACCTGGTGGCCGAAGGGCGCCGAGCGGCTGAACCGCGCGTACCCGATCGAGTGGGCACGCGCCGTGCACTTCCCGACGATGCTCTACTTCGTCGTCTTCATCGCGGTGCACGTGCTCCTGGTCTTCGTCACCGGAGCGCTCCGCAACCTCAACCACATGTACGCCGCGCGCGACGCCGACGACTGGCTCGGCTTCGCGTTCTTCGCGGGCTCGATGCTCGTCGTCGCGGGGGCGCTGCTCCTGGCGCGGCCCGCGCTGCTCAGCCCGATCGCGAGCCGCTTCGGCTCGGTCACCGCGCGGTAGCCCCGGCGGCCGGGGCGGGCCCGAGATCGCGTGGCGGTCGGATGCGCCGCGGCACGGCAGGATGGACAGGTGAGCGAGAGCATCGAGACCGAGCACCGCCGACCGATCTGGGCACTGGTGGGCATCGGCCTGCTGTCGGGGTTCCTGTCGGGCATGTTCGGCATCGGCGGCGGCATCGTCATCGTGCCGCTGCTGGTGCTGCTGGCGAAGTTCCCGCGCAAGCTCGCGGCGGGCACCTCGCTCGGCGCGATCGTGCCGGCCGCGCTCGTCGGCGTCGCGAGCTATGCGGCGGTCGGGCACGTCGACTGGCTCGTCGCGCTGATCCTGGTCGTCGGCTCGGTCGTCGGCGCGCAGCTCGGCGCCCACCTGCTGCACAAGCTGCCGGTGCTCGCGATCCGCTGGGCGTTCATCGTCTTCCTCGCGGCGGTCGCGGTGAGCCTGTTCCTCGTGGTGCCCTCGCGCGACGCGCAGCTCGAGCTCGGCGTGCTGCCGATCATCGGGCTCGTCGTGCTCGGCTTCGTCACGGGCGTGCTCTCGGGCATCCTCGGTGTGGGCGGCGGCATCGTGATCGTGCCGATGCTGATCCTGCTGTTCGGGCAGAGCGACGTCGTCGCCAAGGGCACCTCGCTCGCGATGATGATCCCCACCGCGCTCTCCGGCACGATCGGCAACCTGCGCCGCAAGAACGTCGACCTGATCGCTGCCGCCATCGTCGGCGTCGCGGCCTGCGTCACGACGGCGCTCGGCGCGGCCGCGGCCATCGCACTCGACCCGCGCACCGCATCCATCATCTTCGCCGCGTTCCTGGTGCTGCTCATCGTGCGCCTCGTCTTCGAGGCGGTCAAGCTCGGCCGCACGGAGTAGCGGCGGACGCCGGCTGCTCGCGGCGCGGGGGTCAGTCGACGTCGTCGATGAGCGTCAGGCAGAACGGGTGGCCGGCCGGATCGGCGAACACCAGGCAGTGCGCGGCGTTCGGCTGGTGGTCGAAGCGGCGGGCTCCGGCGCGCTCGACCCGCGCGGCAGCCTCCTCGAGGTCGTCGACGAAGAAGTCGATGTGCACGAGCGCGGGATCCTCGGGCCACCGCGGTGCCACGTAGTCGCGCACGCCCATGAACTCGAGGCGTCCGCCGTCGCAGCGCACCGATGCCCACTCCTCCTCGTGGGTGAAGGTGACGGATCCGCCGGTGATATCGGCGTAGAAGGCCGCGAGTGCGGTCGGCCGCGGGCACGCCAGCGTCGTCGAGCTGTAGCGGATCGCCTGTGACATGCCGCAACGGTAGCGCCGGCAGGGACCCTGCAGGTCGACTTCGGGACCCCTTCGCCCAAGCAGGACCCGGTGCACCGGGTCCGGCATGGCAGAAGGGGTCCTGCTGCGCCCGCTACGACGCGCGGCGCCCGCGAGGACGCGCGCGCTACCGCGAGCCCGCTGCGCCCGCTACCAGCCCATCGTGCCGGGCGAGCCCTTGAAGGGGCCCGTCACGCGCGACGTGATCCAGCCCCCGTAGAAGCCCCCCGGCTGCGGCTCGACGACCTCACCGGCCACCTCCACGCGATCCATCCGGCCCGGGTAGAGCGCCACGTGCCCGACCAGCGCCTCGAAGCCGGGGCTCGGCGTCGGGTAGCACCAGGCGGCGCCCTCCTCCGAGCGCCCGCCGCCCGAGACGGTCAGGTAGCTCGCGCGTCCCTTCCACTCGCACACGCTCGCCCCGCGGGCGCTCGTGAGCGCGCCGTCGACGAACGCCGTGCGCGGCAGGTAGTAGGTGGGCGGATGGCTCGTCTCGAGCACGCGCAGCGACTGCCGGCTCGTCGCGATCACCTCGCCGCCGAGCACGACGCGCACGAGCTCGTCGCTCGCCTCGACTCGCGGCGGCCGCGGGTAGTCCCAGACCGATTCGACCTCTGCCATGCGTGCCTCCTACTTGACCACGTCGACCGACTCGGTGGCCGGCGGCAGCGTCAGCGTGCCGGTGCGCGTCATGCGGTCGCTGCGACGCACCCGGATCCAGTAGATGGCGCCGACCACGAACGCGATCGAGCACGTGCCCGCCGCGACCAGGATGCCCATGCGGGGGCCGAACGCATCCGCCACCCACCCGACGATGGGTGCGCCGATCGGCGTGCCGCCCATGAAGACCGCGCCGTAGAGCGCCATCACGCGCCCGCGCATCTCGGGCGCAGCGGTGAGCTGGACCATCGAGTTCGCGTTCGTCATGAACAGCTGCGCGGTGAAGCCGGCGATCGCGAGCGCGGCGCCGAACAACCAGATGTTCGGGGTCCAGGCGGCGAGGCCGCACGCGATCACGAACATGCCGATGCCGCCGACGATCGCCGTCCAGCGCGGCCGCGACGCGCGCGCCGACAGCAGCGCACCCGTCACCGAGCCGATCGCCATGGCGCTCGAGAGGATGCCGAAGGTGTCGGCCTGCGCCTGGAACTCGATCGACGTCATGGTCGAGATGTAGATGGGGAAGTTCAGGCCGAAGGTGCCGAGGATGAACGCCATCACGAAGATGACGAGCAGGTCCTTGCGCTTCTTGACGTACCGGAAC
The DNA here is from genome assembly GCF_900117395.1 of Agrococcus sp. Marseille-P2731. Classification (GTDB taxonomy): domain Bacteria; phylum Actinomycetota; class Actinomycetes; order Actinomycetales; family Microbacteriaceae; genus Agrococcus. The sequence continues at coordinate 1,174,031 of NZ_FPEG01000003.1, forward strand.
CCCTGCACGATGTCGCCGAAGCCCTTCGCGCCACGTGGCGCCGGTTGCAGCTCGGTGGTGCGGATGCGCGCGAGCGCGACGAGCATGGCGACGAACGTGACGGCGTTGATCAGGAAGACGGGCCCGGGTGCCACGAGCGCGATGAGGAGGCCGGCGACGGCGGGGCCGATGAGGCGGGCGCCGTGGAACGAGGCGGAGTTCAGGGCGACGGCGTTGGCGATGTCGGTCTGGCCGACGAGCTCGGAGACGAAGGCCTGGCGGGCAGGCATGTCGAAGGCCTGCACGATGCCGAACATGAGCGCGAAGACCTGCACGTGCCACAGCTCGACGATGCCCGTGGTGACGACGACGCCGAGGGTGAGCGCGAGCACGCCCATCGCCGACTGGGTGACGAAGAGCACCTTGCGGCGGTCGTACTTGTCGGCGATGAGCCCCGAGATGGGCACGAGCAGCAGCTGCGGGCCGAACTGCAGCGCCATGTTGAGGCCGACGGCGGTCGCGTCGTTGGCGGTGAGCACGGTCAGCACCGTCCACGACAGCGCGGTGGACTGCATCCACGCGCCGACGTTCGAGATGAGTGCGCCGACGAACCAGGTGCGGTAGTTGAACAGCCGCAGGGATCGGAACATCATTGCTCTGCCAACCGCTCGAGCAGCGGGATGGCCTTCGCGAGCGTCTGGCGCTCGTCGGGCGTGAGCTTCGCCAGGGAGTCGGCGAGCGTGCGGTTGCGCTGCTCGCGCATCGAGGCGATCATGCTCTCGCCCTTGTCGCTGATGCGCAGCACCACCATGCGGCCGTCGCTCGGGTGCGGGCTGCGCTCGACGTAGCCGAGGTCCTCGAGGTGCTGCAGGGTCTTGACCATGCTCGGCGGCTTCACGCACTCGGCGGCCGCGATGCGGGCGAGCGTGGGCTGCTCGAGCTGCTGCATGGTGCCGAGCGCCGACAGGTGGTGCAGCGACAGCGATTCGTCGGTGCGCTGCTGGCGCATGCGGCGCCCGAGGCGCACGAGCGCGACGCGGAGGGAGTCTGCGAGCGCGATGATGGCCATGTCGTTAGTCTATCTCACGACCGCGGGGCCGCGCCTGAGAGCGCAGATCACCGCACGCTCGGCGAGTGCCGAGCCGCAGGCGGCCGCGTCAGCCGTTCGAGGCCGCGGAGGCGCCCGAGGCCGCGGACGCCGAGCCGACGGGTGCGACGGGGGCGGGCGCGGGCACCGGTCGCGGTGCCTGCTGCTGCGCGGGAGCCGGAGCAGGCGCAGGTGCCGGGGCCGGAGCAGGAGCCGGCGCAGGCGCAGGAGCAGGTGCCGGCGCGCTCGCCGCGACGGGCGCTGAGGTCGCGGTCGCCGCCGGCGGCGACGTGGGCGTCGGCGCGAGGATGTCGCTGCCCGTCTTGAGCGTGATGCCGGCGGCCTCGAAGGTGTCGCCGCCCGCCGCGTGCCCCCGGATCTGGCTGCCCGACACGGGAGTGCCGCTGGCGTCCTGCACGCTCATGGCGTTGGCGATGCTCATCGCGCCGAGGCCGATGGCGCCGACGCTGAGGAGGCCGGCCGAACCGACGAGGACCCACTGGCTGCGCTTCATGGCTCCAGCCTGGCGCTCGGGCGTGAGGTGAGCAGGAGCCTCAGATGAGAGCTCTCTCATCTTCGCCGAGCACGGGCTGCAGGATGCGGGCGCCGATCGCGAGCTGCGCAGCGGCTGTGACGAGGTCGCCCCGCTCGGTGGGAGCGAGGGCGTGCGCGAGCACGTGCACGGCCGTGCGGTGCGCGACGCGCAGCACTCCGGGGCGACCGGGTGCGAGCCAGCGCCCGCACGCCGCCTCCAGCAGTCGGCCGAACCCCGCGGCGCGCCCCTCGTCGCCCTTCGCGAGCACGATCGACGCGACCAGGTGCCCGATGAAGGCGGCCTCGTCGTCGGCGGGGTCGCCGAGCCCGGCGGTGTCGATGTCGATGACGCCGGAGATCGCGCTCGCGTCGCCCTCGTCGACGAACAGCTGCCCGACGTGCAGGTCGCCGTGCACGGTGCGGCGCACCGCGTCGTCGACGACGAGGTCGGATGCGTCGACCGACGCGACCATTGCAGTCACGACCGCGAGCGGCTCGGTGAGCGCCGCGACATCGGCTCCCGCAGCATCCTCGCCCCGAGCGACCGCGAGCTCGGCCACCGCGCGGCCGAGCGCCGCGGCGATGCGCTCGGTGTACCAGCCGTGGCGCAGCGCGAGCGAGGCGCGCGCATCCCGACCGGTGTCGACCGCTGCCATCGCAGCGCGCAGCGCCTCGATGGAGTCGAGCAGCCGCTCGGGATCGAGCGCGTCGAGGCGCGCGGTGATCGGCGCGCCCGCTGCGGTCTCGGTCAGCACGATGCCGAGCTCCGACCAGCCGGTGATGGGCGGCACGGGCACGCCGCCGCCGCGCAGCGACTCCTGCAGCGCGACGATCGACGACGACGCCGCGGGGCGCACGATCTTGAGGTATGTGTCCCGCTCGCCCGCGCGCATCCGGAACATCGCGCGCTTGCCGGGCCGGTAGACCAGCAGCTCCGGCACCCGGTCGATGCTGACGCCGAGCCTGCCCATGAGCGTCGCGGCGGCATCGGGGAAGCTCGCGGGCGCGAGGGCCGGGAGCCGCGGGTCTGCCGGGTGCAGCCAGATGCGCGCCTCGGGGTGCTCGGGGTCGCCGAGCACGAAGCCGGTCTCGGCGTCGACGCGCTTGCCGGAGGTGTCGACGTACCAGTAGCGCTTCGGCTCGCTGCCCTCCTCGAAGCCGGTCAGCGCACCCGAGCCGTAGGGCTCGCGGCTCAGCACGCGCAGCGGCCCCGCCAGGTCGTCGCCGAGCGCGTCGCGCAGCATCTGCTCCTCGATCGAGCGCGGTGCCGAGAGCGGCGCGGGCGGAGGCGTCGATTCGTTCACCCGTCGATCTCAGCAGACCGCGGCGCCGCGAGCCTGAAGGTGAGGGTTCTCTCACCCGCAGCGCTGCGCGTGAGCTGGCAGGGTTGAATGGGAGCATGCCCGACGGAGCCCTGCCGCGCCTGCGCACCTGGACGGTGCGCTCGCGCATCGTGCTGCTGCTCACCGTGCTCACGCTCGTGTCGGTGCTCTCGGCCGGCGTCGTCGCCTACTTCGTGGAGCGCGGCCGCGTCGTCGAGCAGATCGACGCGAACCTCCAGACGGCCCTCGACTCCGGCATCTACACGGTCGCCGACCCCGACGAGGGCTGGGACTCATCCGAGGCGGCGCTCGAAGCCGTCGTGCAGCGCCTCGCGCCGGATGACAACACCGGCACGCTCGGCATCGTCGGGGGCCTGCCGGCGCTCGTGCCCGGCATCCAGACCGACGTGCAGCTCGAGGCGCTGCCGGGCTTCGTCGACCGGATCGTCGCCGAGACCGCAGAGCACCAGACCGTGATGGGCACCTACGTGCACGAGGACGGCACGAGCGTGCGCTACCTCGCGGCTCCCGTCACGGTCGGCGAGGTCGACACGAGCCGGCCGCCGAGCGCGATCTTCGTCACCGGCTACGACGTGGCGGGCGAGCTCGCCGAGATCGACGACGCCGCCCGCGTCTACCTGATCACCGGCCTCGCCGCCGTCGTCGGCACCTTCCTCGTGGCCCTCTGGGTCTCCGGCCGGCTGCTGCGGCCCGTGCGCCGCATGAACGCGGTCGCCGAGCGCGCCTCCGCCGCCAACCTCTCCGACCGCATCCCGGTCGACGACAGCCGCGACGACGTCTCGCAGCTGGCCCGCACCGTCAACCGCATGCTCGACCGGCTGGGCGGCGCGCTCGACAGTCAGCGCGAGCTGCTGCGCGACGTCGGCCACGAGCTGAAGACGCCGATCACCATCGTCCGCGGCCACCTCGAGCTCGTCGACACGAACGACCCGGCCGACGTCGCCGCGACGCGCGATCTCGCGATCGACGAGCTCGACCGCATGGCGCGGCTCGTCGACGACCTGCGCGCGGCCGCGCGCCTGCGGGATCCCAGCGCCTTCGACATCCGCCCCACCGACCTGCGGGCGCTCACGGAGTCGATCGCCGCCAAGGCCCGTGCGATGCGCGGCGCCGGCGCCGAGGAGGCGGCGGCCGCGATCGACGACACCGTCGTCAGCACGCCCGTCAGCGGCATGCTCGACCCCGACCGCATCACCCAGGCGATGCTGCAGCTGGTCGCCAACGCCATCCGCCACGCCGAGGGACCGATCACGATCGGCTCGCGCTCGCGCGGCCGCGACGTCGAGCTGTTCGTGCGCGATCGCGGCCCCGGCGTGCCCGACGATCTCAAGGGCGTGATCTTCGAGCGCTTCCGCCGCGGTCTCGCCGAGGGGCGCGGCGACGGCGGCTCGGGCCTCGGCCTCTCGATCGTGCAGCTCATCGCCGAGACGCACGGCGGCAGGGCATGGGTGGCGGATGCGTGGAGCAGGCAGGCGGGCGACGACGCGCCCCGTCGTGGCTCGGAGTTCATCCTCACGCTGCCCGGTGCCGTCATCGTCGAGGACGGTGGGCAGCCCGGCCCGCACGCGCATCCGCACCCCGCGCCGCAGACGCTGCCGGCAGTGCCGGTGCCGCAGCCGCCGCTGCAGCCGGCGGGGCAGCAGCCCGCGCAGCGCCGGGCCGCGCAGCAGACCCTTCCCACCGCACGCCCGAACCAGGCCGAGGAGCATCCATGGCATCGATCCTGATCGCTGAGGACGAGGCGCGCATCGCGTCGTTCGTCGAGAAGGGCCTGAAGTCCTCTGGCTACACGACCCGCGTCGCCACGACCGGCCACGAGGCGCTCGACCTCGCCCTCACCGACGAGTTCGACCTGCTCGTGCTCGACATCGGGCTGCCGGGCATCGACGGCTTCGAGGTGCTGTCGCAGCTGCGCGGCTCCGGCTCGACGATGCCCGTGATCATCCTCACGGCCCGCGCTGGCGGGGCCGACACGGTCGCGGGCCTCGAGGGCGGCGCTGACGACTACATGGCGAAGCCCTTCCGCTTCGACGAGCTGCTCGCACGCGTGCGGCTGCGCATGGCGACGAGCACCGCGAGCGCCTCGCCCGCGAGCGAGCTGAGCCACCACGGCCTCGAGCTCGACATCCGCACCCGTCGAGCGACCGTCGACGGGCGTGCCATCGACCTCTCCGGTCGCGAGTTCGCGCTCGCCGAGGAGCTCGTGCGCCACGCCGGCCAGGTGCTCTCGCGCGAGCAGCTGCTCTCGCGCGTCTGGGGCTACGACTTCGACCCGGGCTCCAACGTCGTCGACGTCTACATCCGCTACCTGCGCAACAAGCTGGGCGCCGACCGCATCGAGACGGTGCGGGGGATGGGCTACCGGCTGGTCTGAGGTCGCGGCGCCGCGGGTCGCGGCAGCCCACGCTTCAGCGCTGCACGCCTGCGGTGATGCGGGCGCGCTGCAGCAGGAGCCTCGCCGCCTCGCTCGAGCGCTCGGCCGCGCGGACCGCGTGGCCCATCATGTGCAGGGCCGCGAGCGCGGTGGTGTGCGGGTCGCGCAGCCAGCGGTCGCTCGCCGCGTGCACGAGCTCGCGCAGCAGGGCGGCGTCGGCGTCGCGGCCGGCGACCTCGTTGCGCACGGCGCTCGCGGTGGCGTGGCCGATGAACGCGGCCGCGTCGTCGCTCGGGTCGCCGAGCCCCGCGGTGTCGACGTCGATCACGGCGGAGACGGCGCCGTCGGTGAAGAACAGCTGCCCGATGTGCAGGTCGCCATGGATCACCCGCGGCGGGCCGACCCGCCGCAGGTGCGGCACCAGCGCGGCCGGCAGCTCGAGCACCTCGCGCCGCTGCTCGGGCAGCCCGGTGGCGAGGCGCTCCACGTGCCAGTCGAGCCGGCTGCCGACCGAGGCGCGCGCCACGCGGTGCGTGCGCACGCCGAGGAGCTGCTCGCGCAGCGCGTCGGCGGCGTCGAGCAGCGCCTCCGGTGCCATGGTCGCCGCGGCGACCGGTCCCGGCGTGCCGGCGGCGTCGCGCACGACGAGCGCCCCCGCGCGCGACCAGTGCACGACGCGCGGGGCTGGCACACCGGCGTCGCGGCACGCCTCGTGGATGGTGGCGAGGTCCTCCGCCTCGCCGGGACGCACGACCTTGACGAACATGTGCCTGCCGAGCTGCGTCATCCGCACCACCGCGCGGCGGCCGGGTCGGTAGGCGAGCACGCGCGCCTCGATCGGGCCCGGTGTGCTGCCGCCCGCCATGGCGATGCGCGTGAGCCGCGCGGGGTCGAGCGCCGTGCGCAGCGCCGGCAGCCTCGGGTCGAGCGGATGCTTCCAGATGCGCGCGACGATCAGTCCGGCTCGGTCGCGGATCACGAAGCCGGTCTCCTTCGCGACCGCCTGGCGCGAGGTGTCGACGAACCACTCGCCGCTCTCGGCGCCGTCGTCGACCGTGAAGCGCGCGATGCGACCCTCGCCGAATGGCTCACTGGAGACGAGGCGACCGGGGTGCCCGATCGCCTTCTCCAGCAGCCGCTGCTCCAGCACCCGTCCATCGTCGCAGTGGACGGCTGGGACACGCCGCAGAGCGGTGGAGCTCCGAGGGCGAGGCCCTTTCGGGCCTCGCCGCGACCCCAGCTCCGAGCCCCGTCCCGGGGCTCGGTCGACGCTCAGCCCTGCTCTGCCGTGCTGCACTCGTCGAGCAGGCGGGCGCGCAGCGGGCCGAAGACGCGGTCGAGCACCGCGAGCGCCTCGTCGTCGAGCCCCTCGAGGAAGAGGTCGTCGACGTGGCGGGCGTGCACGGGCCTGGCCCTCCGCAGCCGCCTGCGACCCGCGTCGGTGAGCACCGCATCCGTGCCTCGCCGGTCGTTCGGGCTCGGCTCGCGCGTGACGAGGCCCTCCTTCTCGAGCGCGGTGACGCGGTAGGTGAGGCGGCCCGGTGCGAAGGCGAGGGCGCGCGCCAGGTCGCCCATGCGCAGGCGCAGCCCCTCTGCCTCCGACAGGAGGAGCAGGACGTTGAAGTCGCCGAGGTCGAGGCCGCTGGAGGCCTTCAGCCGGCGCTCGAGCTCGTTCGTGAGCAGCTGCGAGCCCTCGATGTAGCCGCGCCAGGCGCGCACCGCCAGCTCGCGGGAGCTCACGCGTGCCCCAGCATCTGCTCGAACGAGACGAAGGCCTCGCCCTCGGTGTCGAAGGGATCGGCCTCGCGGCGGCGCGGCATCGCGACCATGAGGTCGGCGAGCTCCTGCCCCGCGCGGGCGATGCGGCGGTCGAGGCCGGCGGTCGTGCCCCAGTCCTCGCTCGCGGCGAAGACGCCCGTCGGCACGACCTGCGCCTTGAGGTAGGCGAACATCGGGCGCATCGCGGTGTCCATGACCATCGAGTGCCGGGCCGAGCCCCCGGTCGCCCCGAGGGCGGTGGGGATGGAGGCGAGCTGGCCCTCCTCGATGACGTCGAAGAACGACTTGAACAGACCCGAGTAGCTCATGTTGAAGGTGGGCGTGACGGCGATGATCGCCTCCGCGTCCACGACCTCGCTGATCGCGGCGGCGAGCGCCTCGCTCGGGTTGTGCGTGAGCATGTGGCTCGCGATGTCCTGAGCGAGGGGACGCAGCGTCACGTCCGCGAACTCGGCGTGCTGGCCGTGCGTCGTCAGCGCGGCGAGGGTGGCGTCGCGCAGTCGGTCGGCGAGCAGCTTGGTGCTCGAGGGCTCACCGAGCCCGGCCGAGACGACGGCGATGCGCGGGCTGCTCACGCCACGCGCTCCGAGTCCTGCCGGGCGATCGATGCGCCGGTGTCGAGGTCGGTCCGGGCGCTCTGCTCGCGCCAGGCGTTGCCCTGCTCGCCCATCTGCGTGCCCGCCTCGCGGGCTGCGGCGACGCGCGCGGCGTGCGTGGGCGCATCCGGCACCCCCGCCTGCCGCACCGAGTCGAACTCGCGGCGCAGCACCGGCACGACCTCGGTGCCGAGGATCTCGATCTGCTCGAGCACCTCCTCGAGCGGCAGGCCGGCGTGGTCGACGAGGAACAGCTGGCGCTGGTAGTCGCCGGCGTAGTCGCGGAACGCGAGCGTGCGCTCGATGACCTGCTCGGGCGTGCCGACCGTGAGCGGCGTCGCCTCGGTGAACTCCTCGAGGGAGGGTCCGTGGCCGTAGACGGGTGCCACGTCGAAGAAGGGGCGGAAGCGCTCCTTGGCCTCGCGCTCGGTCGACTTCATGAACACCTGGCCGCCGAGGCCGACGTAGGCCTGCTCGGGCTCGCCGTGGCCGTAGTGCGCGAAGCGCGAGCGGTAGAGCCGCACCATGCGCTCCGTGTGCTCCTTGTTCCAGAAGATGTTGTTGTGGAAGAAGCCGTCGCCGTAGTACGCGGCCTGCTCGGCGATCTGCGGCGAGCGGATCGAGCCGTGCCAGACGAAGGGCGCGACGCCGTCGAGCGGCGCGGGCGTCGACGTGAAGCCCGTGAGCGGTGTGCGGTGCTTGCCCTGCCAGTTGACGACCGGCTCGTGCCACAGCTTGTGCAGCAGGGCGTACTGCTCGATCGCCAGCTCGATGCCGTCGCGGATGTCCTTGCCGAACCACGGGTAGACGGGGCCGGTGTTGCCGCGACCGAGCGTGAGGTCGGCGCGGCCGTCGCTCAGGTGCTGCAGCATCGCGAAGTCCTCGGCGATCTTCACCGGGTCGTTCGTGGTGATGAGCGTCGTCGCGGTCGAGAGGATGAGCCGCTCGGTCTGCGCGGCGATGTAGGCGAGCGTCGTCGTGGGGGAGGACGAGAAGAACGGCGGGTTGTGGTGCTCGCCGGCGGCGAAGACGTCGAGCCCGACCTCCTCGGCCTTCTTGGCCATCGCGACCCAGCCCTTGATGCGCTCGTGCTCGGTGGGAGTGCGGCCGGTGGTGGGGTCCTCAGTGAGGTCGCTCACCGAGAAGATGCCGAACTGCATGCTGCTCATGGGTGGTCCTTCCGTCGCGGACAAGTCTTTCAAAGTTGAACAAAGAGTGCAACGGCTTGTACCCCCAGCCTATTCCTGCGCTCTCGACCGGGCTATCGGTCGGCGGATGCGCGGGGGAGCGGCGCGCAACCAGCCGCCCGGTCGAGCGCGTCGCTCGACCGGTGACAGCGGCGCCCGGCCGGACCATCCGGTCGCAGGCGTCCCACACCGGTTGACGGACGATCGCGCACCGTGTGCGAGGCACCGACGGGCGCTCACACGGCCGCGGTGTCGCCAGGGCCCTCGACCGCCTCGCTCGAGGTGTCCGCCGGGTCGCGCTGCGCACGGCTCAGCAGCACGAAGGGCACCGCCGCCGCCGAGATGACGCCGCTCAGCAGGAGCGACAGCCCATAGCCGCCGAGGTCGGCAGAGCGCCCCAGCACGGGCTGCGCGATCGCGCTGCCGCCAGAGCCCAGCAGCGAGTCGAACGACAGCACGGTCGCCCGCTGCTTCGCCGGGATCAGGTCGTTGAGGTAGGCGCGCCGCACCGGATCGTCGATCGAGGACATCACGCCCCAGAGCGCCACGAGGACGACCGCGACCCAGAAGCTCTGCACGAGCCCGAGCCCGACCAGCACGACGACGCCCGTGACGGTCGAGAGCAGGATCGTCGACGTGCGCTTGCGGAACCACCGTCGCACGACCGGCGCGAGGAGGCCGCCGAGCATCGCCGAGCCCGACAGCAGGGCCGCGGCGAGGCCGGCGATCGAGTAGGCCTCGGGGTCGCCCCACAGCAGCAGCAGGTGCGGCTGCAGCGCGTAGAAGGCGTAGAAGCCGACGCCGGCGGTGAAGGGGCTCGCGAGCATGAGCCACCGCACCGGCGGGTTGCCGAGCCCGTGGCGCAGCGACGCCCGCAGCACCGTGCGCGTCGCGCGCAGTGGGCCCTCGCTGCGATCGGGCGTGAAGCCGAGGTCACGCATCAAGAGCCCGGCGATCACCACCATCACGACGAGCACCCCCGCCCGCAGCAGGAAGGGCACGCCCAGGTCCGTCAGCTGCGCCACCACCCCGCCGAGCACCGAGCCCACCAGCATCGCGCCGCCGCTGACGATCACCGAGCGGCCGAACACCTTCTCGAGCGAGCCCTCGTAGCCCGTCGCCTGCAGCGCGTCGACGAGCCACGCATCCACTGCCCCCGTGAAGAACGTGAAGCCGAGCCCGAGCAGCATCGAGGCGAGCGCCCACGCCCAGAAGGGCGCCTGCCACAGCCACATGAGCCAGTAGAGGCAGGTCGTCACCGCGAGCGTCGCCGAGCCCAGGATGTACGACCAGCGCCGCCCCATCGTGTCGGCGACGACGCCCGTGGGGATCTCGAACACGAGCACGCCGATCGTGTAGAACGCGTTGGCGGCGAAGGCCTCGAGGTTCGTGAGCCCCGCATCGAGCAGGAACAGCGTGTTGATGCCCCAGATGAACGACGCCGCGAGCGTGTTGCCGAGCACCAGCACGTAGTAGGTGCGCTGCACGCGGCCAGGGGTCTGCGCGGTCATCCGCGGGGCTGCGCGCGAGCGGCGACCGATGTCATAGGGCCAACCATGGCACGCGGATGCGCGGGGCGACAGCGCGGGTCGTCGCACGTGCCGCCGATCCGAGCGGCGACCGATGCCTCACCAGCCGCGTGCGCCTGCGCGTGCGCGAGGGCGCACGCGTGCGCGTGCCCGCTTGCGCACGCGTGCGCGTCGTAGCAAGCGAACCTCAACGCGGCTCCGCAGGCGGCTCGCTACCGTGGCCGACCGTCGAGCCCGCCCACTTCGGCGCGCCCGCATCCCGGAACCGACACGCGCAACGAGACGAGACGCATCAGCCATGCCCCCTGAGCACGCCGCAGCCCACCCTGACCGCACGCCCGTCGACGCCCGCCTCGCGTCGGCGCCGGATGCATCCGCCGCCCGCACCGCCGGCTCGGCACCGCAGGCAGGGCGAAGGCTCGAGGTGGACGACGTGCTCGTCGTGAGGACCGGCCGCGTGCGCAAGGCGATCACCGGCACGGTCGTGGGCAACTTCATGGAGTGGTTCGACTTCGGCATCTACGGCTACCTCGCCGTCACGATGACCGCCGTCTTCACCTCTGGCCTCGACGAGAACCTCGGCCTGCTCGTCGTGCTGCTCGGCTTCGCGATCTCCTTCCTCGTCCGCCCGATCGGCGGTCTCGTGCTGGGGCCGCTCGGCGACCGCATCGGGCGGCAGAAGGTGCTGTTCTTCACCATGGCGATGATGGCGCTCGCGACCGCGCTGATCGGCCTGCTGCCCACCAGCGGGCAGATCGGCGGCTGGGCGATCGTGCTGCTCTACGCCCTGAAGATGCTGCAGGGCTTCTCGACCGGCGGCGAGTACGCCGGCGCATCGACCTACGTCACCGAGTTCGCTCCCGACCGCTCGCGCGGCTTCTGGGCGTCGTGGCTCGACGTCGGCTCCTACGTGGGCTTCGCAGCCGGCGCCTCGACGGTCGCGCTCGTCACCTGGATCACCACGTCGATCTCTGGCGCCGACGCCATGGTCGAGTACGGCTGGCGCATCCCCTTCCTCATCGCGATCCCGCTCGGCGTCGTCGCGATCTGGTTCCGCCTGCGCATCCCCGAGACGCCCGCCTTCGAGCAGCAGCTCGAGCAGGCCGACGCCGAGCCCGACGCCGGCGATCCGCTCGCGCGCCACGGCATCCTCGGCACGATCCGCCACCACTGGCGCGTCATGCTGATCGCCGCCGCGATCGTCGCCGCGACGAACACCGCCGGCTACGCGCTCACGAGCTACATGCCCTCCTACCTCGAGCGCACGGTCGGCACCTCGAACCTCTTCGCCGCGATCGTCACCGTGCCGGTGCTGATCGGCATGTCGGCGCTGCTGCCGGTCCTCGGCCGCCTGTCCGACCGCGTCGGCCGCAAGCCCGTCTACGTCGCCGCCGTCGCCGCGACCCTCACGCTCATGGTGCCCGCGTTCTGGCTCATGCAGATGGGCGAGGTCTGGTCGGTCGTCGTCGCCCTCTGCATGGTGGCGCTGCCGGTGGCGCTGTGGGTCGCACCGTCGACGTCGGCGCTGCCGGCGCTCTTCCCGACGGCGACGCGCTTCGGAGCGATGGGCATCGCCTTCAACATCTCGGTGTCCCTCTTCGGCGGCACGACGCCGCTGTTCAGCGAGGCGCTCATCCAGCTGACGGGCAACACCTACATGCCGGCGTTCTACATCATGCTCTTCGCCGTGCTGGCGGGCATCGCGCTGCTGACCATGCGCGAGTCGGCCAAGCGCCCGCTCGTCGGCTCGGTGCCGACGGTCGAGACGCGCGCCGAGGCCGTCGAGCTCGTCGAGGGGCAGGACGACAACCCCTACCTCGACACCGCGTCGATGCCGCTCATCGCGAGCGCTCCCGATCCCGACGCCGAGCTGGCCGGCACGCGCAGCTGAGACAGGGCTCGCCGTGGGCGGGCGGATGCGCCGGCGCTAGTCCGCGGGGTCGGTCGCGGGCGGTGCGTGGTCGGCTCGCACCTCCGCATCCCGCCCGCGGAGGCGCTCCAGCGCATCCATCAGGTGGTAGATCACGAGGGTCGCGACCGTGCCGAGCACGATGCCCTCGAAGACCAGCTGGCCCGCGGTGAGCGTGTAGTTGGCGATCGCGACGATGAGGCCGACGCCGGCGGCGAACTGGTTGCGGGGGATCGAGAAGTCGACGCGGTTCTCGATCCAGATGCGCACGCCGATGATGCCGATCAGGCCGTAGAGCGCCGTCGTCACACCGCCCAGCACGCCAGCGGGCACGGCGAAGATGATCGCGCCCACCTTGGGAGAGAGCCCGAGCAGGATCGCGGTGATGGCCGCCACCCAGTAGGCGGCGGTCGAGAAGACGCGGGTCGCGCTCATCACGCCGATGTTCTCGCCGTAGGTCGTGGTCGCCGAGCCGCCGAACAGGCCCGCGAGCACGGTCGCGCCGCCGTCGGCCATGAGCGCCCTGCCGGCGAGCGGGTCGAGGTCGCGGTCGAGCAGCTGCCCGACGCCCTTCACGTGGCCGAGGTTCTCCGCGACCAGCGGCAGCACCACGGGCACGAACAGCAGCAGGGAGGGGATGAGCGCCGGGTCGAAGGTGGGGTTCTGGAACTGCGGCAGACCGATCCACGCGGCCTCTTCGACACCGGTCCAGTCGACCCCGTTCGTCGCGGCGGCGACGGCATAGCCGACGACCACGCCGACGAGGATCGCGAGGCGCCCGACGAGCCCGCCGAAGAGCACGGCGGTGAGGATGATGGCGCCGAGGGTGATGACCGACAGCAGCGGATCCTCGGTGAAGTTGTTGCGCGCCGCGGGGGCGAGGTTGAAGCCGATCAGGGCGACGATGGTGCCGGAGACGACGGGCGGCATGACGGCGGCGATCCAGCGCGTGCCGGCGAGGTGCACGATGAGGCCGACGATCGCGAGCAGCGCGCCGACCAGCACGATGCCGGCGAGCGCGAAGCCCTGCCCGCCCATCGCGGTGGCGGCCCCGATCGGCGCGAGGAACGCGAACGACGAGCCGAGGTAGCTGGGCAGCTGGTTCTTCGTGATGAGCAGGAACGCGATCGTGCCGATGCCCGAGAAGAGCAGGGTCGTGGAGGGATCGAAGCCGGTGATGATCGGCACGAGGAAGGTGGCGCCGAACATCGCCACGACGTGCTGCATGCCGAGTCCGATCGTGCGGCCCCAGCCGAGCCGCTCCTCCGGCAGCACGAGGTCGGTCGCGGTCAGGTGGGCGCCGTCGCGCTTCCTCCAGCGGAACATGGTGGCCATGAGCGGATGCCCTTCGGTGCGTGTGCGGGGATGCGTGCAGGGTGCTGCGTCTGATGGCGAGGGAAGCCGCCACTTCCGGATCGTAGCCCCGCGCTAGCGTCGTGGCGTGCTCTCGACCCATCTCGCCGCGCATCCCTGGCTCGCGGGCGTGCTGCTGGCAGCAGTCGTGACGATCGGACTGCCCGCGGCCTGGTGGCTCGCGCAGCGGCCGAGGCTGACCTGGGCGCTCGCTGCGGTGACGGCCGTCGCGACCCTGCTGCTGACGCTGCTGCCGAGCCCGCGCGAGCTCGAGATCGGCTGCGCCATCGAGTGGGATGTCTCGCTCACGGCTCCCGAACCGCTCGCCAACATCGTGCTGCTCGTGCCCTTCGCGCTGCTCGTCGGCGTCGCCATCGGGCGCCCTGCCGCCGGCGCTGCGCTCGGCTTCGCGGCTGGCGCGCTGCTCTCCGCACTGGTCGAGGCGGTGCAGGCGCTCGTGCCAGCCATCGGTCGCTCGTGCTCGACGGGGGACCTGCTCGCGAACGCGATCGGCGCGGCGATCGGCGGCCTGCTCGCGCTCGTGGCACTGCACCTCTCCCGCATCTCCCGCCGCCGCGCCGCGGTGCGCGACGGCCGCGCTCGCGGAGCCGCCGGCGACTGACCGCGCGTGCGTGGGCGGCACGGAGTACGGTCGAGCCGTGACCGAGCAGATCAGCGTCCGCGGTGCCCGCGAGAACAACCTCAAGGCCGTCGACGTCGACATCCCGAAGCGCAGGCTGAGCGTCTTCACCGGCGTCTCCGGCTCCGGCAAGTCGAGCCTCGTGTTCGGCACCATCGCGGCCGAGTCGCGGCGCCTGATCGACGAGACCTACGAGGCCTTCGTGCAGGGCTTCATGCCGCCGGCGCCGCAGCCGGAGGCCGACAGCCTCGAGGGCCTGACCGCCGCGATCCTCGTCGGCCAGGATCAGATGGGCGCGAACTCGCGCTCCACGGTCGGCACGGCGACGGATGCGTACACGATGCTCCGCGTGCTCTGGTCGCGGGTGGGCACGCCGCGGCTCGACTCCTCGGTGCTGTTCTCGTTCAACGACCCCCGCGGCATGTGCCTCGTGTGCGAGGGCCTCGGCCGGGTCTCGGCGATCGACGTCGACGCGATCGTCGACCGCTCGAAGTCGCTCGACGACGGCGCCATCGACTTCCCGAACTACCAGGTCGGCGGCTGGTACTGGAAGCTCTACGCCGAGTCCGGCCTGCTCGACCCGGCGAAGCGCATCGCCGACTACAGCGACGACGAGCTGCAGACCTTCCTCCACGGCGAGGAGCGCAAGGTGACCTTCGCCGGCTTCAACATGACCTACGAGGGGCTCATCCCCAAGCTCAAGAAGAGCGTCTTCGTGAAGGATCCCGAGTCGATGAAGCCTGCGCTGCGCGCGCGCGTCGAAGCGGCCGCCACCTTCGGCGACTGCGAGGCGTGCGGCGGCTCTCGCCTCAACGCCGCGGCCCGCGAGGTGCGCGTGGAGGGCATCACGATCGCCGAGGCGACCGCGATGCAGCTCACCGACCTCGCCCCCTTCATCGCCGGCATCCCCGCCGGCGCGGGCGGCGCCGCGACCGCGCCGCTGCGCGCCAAGCTCGTCGACCTGCTCGAGACCTTCGACGCCATCGGCCTCGGCTACCTCTCGCTCGACCGGCCCGCCGGCAGCCTCTCCGGGGGCGAGGCCCAGCGCACCAAGATGGTGCGGCACATGGGCTCGGCCCTCACCGACGTCACCTACGTCTTCGACGAGCCGACCGCTGGCCTCCACGCGCACGACGTCGAGCGCATGAACGGGCTGCTCCAGCGCCTCCGCGACAAGGGCAACACGGTGCTGGTCGTCGAGCACAAGCCCGAGGTGATGGCCATCGCGGACCGCATCGTCGACATGGGGCCCGGCGCGGGCACGCACGGCGGCACGATCGTCTTCCAGGGCACCTTCGACGAGCTGCGCGCCTCCGGCACCCGCACGGGCGAGCACCTCGAGCACCGTCAGCAGATGAAGGAGTCCGTGCGCGCGCCGCAGGGGCACATCGAGATCCGCGACGCGCGCTCCCACAACCTCACGGGCGTCGACGTGGATGTGCCGACGGGCGTGCTCGTGGCCGTCACCGGGGTCGCGGGGTCGGGCAAGTCGTCGCTCATCCACGGCTCGCTGCCGCGCGAGGGCGTCACCTTCGTCGATCAGACCGTCATCAAGGGCTCGCGGCGCTCGAACCCGGCCACCTACACGGGCATCCTCGAGCCCATCCGCAAGGCCTTCGCCACCGCAAACAAGGTGAAGCCGGCTCTCTTCAGCGCCAACTCCGAGGGCGCCTGCCCCGAGTGTAAGGGCCTCGGCGTCATCTATTCCGACCTCGCGTTCATGGCCGGTGTCACGACGCCGTGCGAGCTCTGCGGAGGGCGCCGGTTCACCGCCGAGGTGCTCGAGTACGAGCTGCGCGGCAAGTCGATCGGCGACGTGCTCGACATGTCGATCGAGGAGGCCTCGGCCTTCTTCACCGAGAAGCAGGTCGCGCCGATGCTCGGGCGCCTCGTCGACGTCGGCCTCGGCTACATCACGCTCGGCCAGACGCTCACGACGCTCTCCGGCGGCGAGCGCCAGCGGCTGAAGCTCGCGATCGAGATGGGCACGACCGCGAGCGTGATCGTGCTCGACGAGCCGACGACGGGCCTGCACATGGCCGACGTCGACAACCTCATCGGGCTGCTCGAGCGCATCGTCGACGCCGGCCGCACGGTGATCGTGATCGAGCACAACCTCGATGTCGTCTCTCGCGCCGACTGGCTCATCGACCTCGGGCCCGGCGCCGGCGCGCAGGGCGGCCGGGTCGTCTTCGAGGGCACGCCCGCGGCGCTCGCGGCCGAGCCGGGCGACTCGCTCACGGGCCGTCATCTGGCGAAGCGGCGCTCGAGCAGCGCGACAGCGTTCTAAAATCGAACCATGCCCAAGTTCACCGCCATCCGCGCCGAGTCGACGTTCGTCGACCTGCAGGGCGTGAACATCCACGTCTACACCTGGAAGCCCGGCAAGCCGAAGGCGGTCGTGCTCATCGCCCACGGCCTCGGCGAGCACGCGCTCCGCTACGAGCACGTGGCGCAGCGCCTCGTCGCCTCGGGCTACGCGGTGTGGGCGCTCGATCAGCGCGGGCACGGGGCCACAGGCATCGAGCAGCACGGCGGCGACCTCACGAAGCTGGGCCGGCTCGGCCCCGGCGGCATGCGCGCGGTCGTCGGCGATCTCGCGAGCGCGCTGCGCCGCATCCGCGGCGAGCACCCGACCCTCCCGGTCGCGATCCTGGGGCACTCCTGGGGCTCGGTCTCCACGCAGCTGCTGCTCAACAGCCACGCAGAGCTCGTCGATGCCGCGATCCTCTCCGGCACCGCCTACCGCATGCCGGGATGGATGAACGCGGGCGACCTCAACGCCCGCCACACGCACCTGGGCGAGACCGGCTACGAGTGGCTCTCGCGCGACCAGGCGATCATCGACGCCTTCGTCGAGGACCCGTTGACCTTCCCGGCCAAGCCGGCGAAGCACCTCGGCATCGTGGAGGGCCTGCGCCTCTACGGCGTGCCTGCCCGCCGCATCCGCCCCGACATCCCGGTGCTCATCGCCGGCGGCTCCGACGACTCGCTCGGCGGCACGAAGTCGCTGCAGCGCCTCGGAGAGGCCTACCGCACGCGCGCGGGCCTCAGCGACGTGACGGTCACGGTCTACCCCGGCGCCCGGCACGAGATCCTCAACGAGATCAACAAGTCGAAGGTGCTCGACGACGTCGTCGCCTGGCTCGACGAGCGGCTCGCGCCGCCGCGCGGCTGACCTCGCGCTCGATCCGACCGCACGCAGCCGCCGCGCGAGCGCCCGCGACGTAGGCTGGAGCCATGCACGGCGAGTACAAGGTCCCTGGCGGCAAGCTCGTGGTGGTCGACCTCGAGGAGCAGGACGGCCACATCATCGGCTTCCGCCTCGCCGGCGACTTCTTCCTCGAGCCCGACGAGGCGCTCGGTGCGATCGACGCAGCCGTCGAGGGCCTCCCCGTCACCGCGACGGCGGTCGAGATCGGCGAGGCGATCAAGGCCGCGCTGCCTGCCGACGCCGCACTGCTGGGCTTCACGCCCGAATCGGTCGGCGTCGCCGTCCGCCGCGCCCTCCAGCACGCGAGCTCGTTCGCCGACTACGAGTGGACGATCATCGACGACGAACCTCGCCTGCCGCTCGTGCACGTGGCGCTCGACGAGGTGCTCACCGAGGAGGTCGGGGCCGGGCGACGCGGCCCGACGCTGCGCTTCTGGAACCTCGCAGGCCCCGCGGTCTACCTCGGCTCGTTCCAGTCCTTCAAGAACGAGGTCGAGCCCGAGGCCGCCGCGCGGCACGGCATCCCGGTGCTGCGGCGCATCACGGGTGGCGGGGCCATGTTCTCCGAGCCCGACAACGCCATCACCTACTCGCTCTACGTGCCGGGCGACCTGGTCTCGGGCATGAGCTTCCAGGACTCGTACGCGTTCCTGGACGCGTGGGTGATCGAAGCGCTCAAGGGGCTCGGCATCGACGCGTTCTACGCGCCGCTCAACGACATCACCTCGGCCAAGGGAAAGATCGGCGGCGCCGCGCAGAAGCGCCTGGCCTCCGGCGCGGTGCTGCACCACGCGACGATGTCCTACGACATCGATGCCGACAAGATGACGGAGGTGCTGCGCATCGGCAAGGAGAAGCTGAGCGACAAGGGCACCACGAGCGCGAAGAAGCGCGTCGACCCGCTCAAGTCGCAGACCGGCATGGAGAAGGCCGCAGTGCAGGACGCGCTCAAGGGCACCTTCCGTCGCCTGTTCGGCGGCACCGAGGGCGCGCTCGCGCCGGCCGAGCTCGCCGAGGCCGAGGAGCGCATCCGCACCAAGTTCGGCACCGAGGAGTGGCTGCACCGCGTGCCCTGAACGGGTCGCGTCGCCGCCGGTCGCGGCTCGGGGTCCTCCCGCAGCCTCGGTTGCCTAAGATCGACCTCAAATGGACTTCTCCCTCGAATTCACCCCTGACCTCATCGCCGTCTTCCTCACGCTGTTCGTGCTCGAGATCGTGCTCGGCGTCGACAACGTCATCTTCATCTCGATCCTCGCCTCGAAGCTCCCCAAGGAGCAGCAGGCGCGAGCTCGCAACCTCGGGCTCACGCTCGCCATGGTCATGCGCGTCGGCCTCGTGCTGCTGGCCGGCTGGATCATCACCCTCAACGACGACCTCTTCACCCTGTTCGGCATGGGCTTCTCCGGCCGCGAGCTGATCCTCATCGCGGGTGGTGGCTTCCTGCTCTACAAGGCCGTCCACGAGATCCACCTGAAGCTCGAGGGCGAGGAGGAGCACGCCTCCTCCGCGGTCAAGGCGACCTTCGCCGCCGTGCTCGCGCAGATCCTGCTGATGGACCTCGTGTTCTCGCTGGACTCGGTCATCACGGCCGTCGGCATGACGAGCAACATGCTCGTGATCATCAGCGCGGTGCTCATCTCGTTCGGCATCCTGCTGTTCTCGGCGAAGTACATCTTCGAGTTCGTGAACCGCCATCCGACGGTCAAGATGCTGGCGCTGTCGTTCCTGCTCCTCATCGGCGTGTTCCTCATCGCCGACGGCTTCGGGTTCCACATCGACAAGGCCCTCATCTACGTGCCGATGGCCTTCGCGGTGCTGGTCGAGGCGCTCAACCTGTGGGCCGCCGCTCGCCGGCGCAAGCGCAAGGGCAGCGCGTCGGAGCCGGTCAAGTTGCACGACACGATGAGCCCAGAGACCCAGCTCGCGGCGGCCGCCACCGGCCAGGGCTCTGCGGCGGTCGACGCGGGGAAGCCGGCGACGGGCGCCGCACCCGCCACGCCGCCGAGCGACCGCGCTTGAGCCTTGTCCCCATCCGCCCCTCGGGGTTGGATGGGGGCATGAGCGAGCAGGCTGACCACTCCCACGTGATCGTGGGCGACGACTCGGACCGCAACCGCTACGAGGCGCACATCGGCGATCGCCTCGCCGGTGTGCTCTCGTACGCGGACGACGCCGACGGCAACCGGGTGCTGCAGCACACCGTCGTGGGCGACGCCTACGGCGGCCACGGCGTGGGCAGTGCCCTCGCGGCCTTCGCGGCCGGCGATGCGGCGGATGCGGGGCGCAGGATCGTGCCGCAGTGCACGTTCGTGCAGGGCTGGCTCGAGCGGCACCCCGAGCACGCGGCGCTCGTCGCCCACGCCCACGGCGCCGCCGAGTAGCGGCGCGGCGGGGCCGACACGCCATCCGGGACCAGATCCGGTTCCGAAGACGTTGACAACGGAGAGGGCAGGCGCTCACGCACGAGCGCAGGCCTCGACCACGAAGGAGCGACGAGATGACCGACACCGGCATGATCACGCAGACCCAGGGCACCGAGACCGCCGTGCTCGCAGGCGGATGCTTCTGGGGCATGGAGGACCTGATCCGCGCGCGGCCCGGAGTCGTCGACACCCGCGTCGGCTACACCGGCGGCAGCAACGCGAACGCGACCTACCGCAACCACCCCGGGCACGCGGAGGCGATCGAGATCGTCTTCGACCCGACGCGCACGAGCTATCGCGAGATCCTGGAGCTGTTCTTCCAGATCCACGACCCCTCGACGCTCAACCGCCAGGGCAACGATGTCGGCACGAGCTACCGCTCTGCGATCTTCCCGCTCTCGGCTGAGCAGGAGCGCGAGGCCCGCGACACGATCGCCGACGTCGACGCCTCCGGGCTGTGGCCCGGGCCGGTCGTCACCACGATCGAGGCAGCCGGTCCCTTCTGGGAGGCCGAGCCCGAGCACCAGGACTACCTCGAGCGGATCCCGAACGGCTACACCTGCCACTTCGTCCGGCCGGGCTGGGTGCTGCCGCGGCGCGAGGCGACGACGGGGCAGTCCGCCTGACGGATCCTCCGGCGCGGCGGCGACGCGTCGCGGTCGCGCCGGAGGCCCTCCCTCGAGCCCGGCCTCAGCCGTCGTGCTGCAGGCGAGCGAGCCGGTGCGCGACGTCGCGGGTCGCCGTGTACAGCGATCGGTAGTCGGCGTAGAGCGCGTCGTACCGCGCAGCGACGCCCGGATCCGGCTCCACGCGATGCGCGATCGGGTTCCAGTCGTCGATCGACACGTCGGCGATCGCTCGCGCCGCGAGGTACGCGGCCCCCAGGCTCGCGCCGACGGCGACCGTCGCCCGCTCCTGCACGAGGCCGGTGACGTCGGAGACGATCTGCGGCCACAGCGCGCTCTGCGTACCGCCGCCGACAGCGACGATCCGCTCGATCACCGCGCCGGCGCGCCGCATCTCCTCGACGTTGTGCCGCACGGCGAAGGCAGTCGCCTCGAGCGTCGCCCGATAGAGGTCGCCGCGCCCGTGGTCGAGCGTGAGACCGAGCACGGCGCCGCGCGCGTCGGGGTCGTTGATGGGCGTGCGCTCGCCCGCGAAGTACGGCAGCATCAGCAGGCCGCGGCTCCCCGGGGGAGACGACTCGGCCTCCGCGATGAGCTCCGCCCAGTCGGGTCGGCCCACGAGGTCTCGGAGCCACCCGGTGATCGCGCCGGAGGTCGCCATGCCGCCGGCGAGCGAGTAGGTGCCCGGCGCCGAGCCGACGGTGCCCCACAGCGTCGGGTGCGTCACGCGCTCGCTCGTCGTCTCGATGAGGAACATGGTGGTGCCGTACATCAGCATCAGGTCGCCGGGGCGGTGCGCGCCGACGCTCAGCGCCTCCGTCCACGCGTCGATCGTGCCGAGCGCGACGGGGATGCCGGCCGGCAGGCCCGTCTCCGCAGCGGCCGCCTGCGTGAGCGTGCCGACGACCTCCTCCGGCCACCCGAGCTCCGGGAGCTCGATGTCGCCGCGCAGGGGATCGGCCCACGGTGCGTGCCACGCGAGCGCCTCGGTGTCGTACATGGGCGTGCACTGGCTCGCCGAGTGGTGGTCGAGGCGGTAGGCGCCCGTGAGGCGGAAGGCGAGCCACGACGCCGGCATGAAGAGGCGGCGCGCGCGCTGCCACATCATCGGCTCGTGCTCCGCGAGCCAGGCGAGCTTCGGTCCCACCGCCTGGCTCGACAGCAGCGAGCCGCCGCGCGCGAGGATCGCCTCGGCCCCCAGCTCGTCGTCGAGGCGCGCGATCTGCTCGGTCGCGCGAGTGTCGACGCCGTAGAGCACGGCCGGGCGCAGGGGCGCGCCGGCCTCGTCGGTGAGCAGGATGCACGGGCCCATCCCGCTCACGCCGACCGAGGCGATGGATGCGCCCAGGCCGTCGGATGCGAGCTCGCGCGCGATCGCGGCGAACTCCTCCCACCACAGCGCGCCGTCCATCTCGACGTGACCGGGGCGCGGCCTGCTGGGCGCGTGCTCCCGCACCGCCTGCCGCACGATCCGGCCGCCGAGGTCGACCAGCACGCCCTTCGTGCTGGATGTGCCCACGTCGACGCCCAGCACGAGCGCGCCGGCGGCTGCGCCCGCCGCGGCGTCAGATCGAGACATCGCCTGCCAGGTGCACGTGGATGCCGAGGCCGTCGAGCATCGCCGCCTTCGCGACGAGCGCGCGATCGGCCGCCGCGGCGTCGGGGGCGTAGGCGACCTGCACGTGGTTGGCCTTGTGCCTGCCCATGAACTGGTCGCGGCTCACGCCGTGCAGCACGGCGTGCATGATCGGCCACTCGGGGTTGGTCGCCTCCTTGCGGCGGGTCGACTCCTCGTCGGGCAGCGCGATCGCGCTGCCGCGGCCCATGTCGACGTGCAGCGCGCCGTCCATCACGTAGACGCGCGACCACACGATCTCGCCCGCTCGCGAGACGCCGTTGATCGTGCTGCCGCCCGCGGGGAAGAACACGTTCCCCTGGCGCCAGCCCTCGGCGCCGGCGTAGCCGCCCTCGAGGTGCGACGGCGGCACCGATCCGGAGATCTCGAAGGCCCAGACGAAGCGACCGTCGAACTCCTCGCCCCAGCGCACGTCGTGCAGCGTGTTCGCGGGGTCGAGCCCCATCGCTGTCCAGATGCGCGTCGTGATGAGCGCATCCACCGCGACGCCCTCGTCGACCTCGTTGAAGTGGGGGATCGAGGCGCCCTCGCGGATGATCGTCGAGCCGTCGCGCCGCGACACGGGCGGGCGCTGCACGTTGTTGAGGATGCCCTCGACGAGGTCGCTCGCGGGCGTGAGGTCCTTGAGGCCCTGCTGGTACTGGATGCCGACGGCGTCGAGCCCGAAGTCGTCGACCATCCGCACGGCGGCGACGTACATGCGCGCCTGCTCGAGCAGCTGCGCCTCGGTGAGCTCGGTGTCGTGGTCGGTGCCGACGCGGAAGGTCATGCCCGCCGAGCGCAGCCAGTCGATCACGGCGGCCGCATCCTCGTCGGAGACCGTGCGCATCTCGGCGAACAGGGCGCTCTGCGACAGGCGCTCCTTGTAGATGCCGATGGGGTTCAGCAGCTCGTCGTCGATGATGGCGTTGTACATGCCCATGCAGCCCTCGTCGAAGATGCCGATGAGCGCCTGCTCGGAGCGGAGCTGCTCGGCGAGCGCGACGCCGAGCTCGCGCTCGGGCGAGTCGGCGAGCGGCGGCAGGTCGCGGACGTGGGATGCGTCGTGGACGATGGTCCCCGTCTCCACCCACTCCGCCAGCCGGGCGCGGAACCACTCGTCCGTGAAGTCGACGCTCCAGAGGGTGGCGTAGTCGCGCTGCATCTTTGTGAGGCCGCCGTTGAGGTTGAGCAGCCCGACGAGGCCGGGCCAGTCGGCCGCGAAGTTGCCGACGGTGAGCACGGGCCCGCGGTGCTTGCGCAGGCCGGCCAGCACGTGGCTGGAGTACTGCCACACGGCCTCCGCGACGACCACGGGCGCGTCGAGCGGCACGGCGCGGAAGACCTCGATGCCCATGCGCTGGCTGTCGATGAAGCCGTGGCCCTTCTCGGCGTCGAACGGGTGCGCACGCTCGACGCTCCACCCGAGCGCCTCGAAGGCGGCCGCGAGGTCGCGCTCCATCGCCTCCTGCGTCGACCATCCCGCGGTGTTCGCCGCCGGGCGGCCGTCGCCGCTCGCGACGAGGTACACGGTGCGGGGCGCCGCGGAGGGCGGCTGGATCGGCGTCGGCAGTGCGTAGACGGCGTCGGTTGGCACGGGATCTCCCTCGATCGTTCGGCGCGACGGTCGTCGTCGAGCCACTCGACGGCCACTCTGCCAGAAATCGATTTCGCACTCAAGGCGGTCTCGGTCGTAGAATGCGGGAGGCCGAAGGACGCGGATGTGTCGGCTCGATCTGGAGGGCACATGGTGCAGCGCGCGAAGCTCAGCGACGTGGCTCGGCTCGCGGGTGTCTCGCAGGCGACCGCCTCGCGCGTGCTGAACGGTCTCGGCACCGTCGATCCGACGCTCGCCGAGCGCGTGCACGACGCCAAGCGCAAGCTCGGCTACCGCAGCAACTCGCTCGCCCGCGGCCTTCGCCGCCGCGCGAACAACGTCGTCGGCGTCGTCGTGCCCGACGTGACGAATCCGTTCTTCACGGATGTGGTGCGCGGGGTCGAGGACGCCATCTCGCCCTCCGGGCACCTCCTGGTGCTCTGCAACAGCGACGAGTCGGCGGTCAAGGAGCGGCAGTACCTCGGCCTGCTCGTCGACCAGCAGGTCGCGGGGGTCGTGATCGCGCCCGTCCACGAGTCGGAGGAGGGCATCGCCGCGGTGCTCGACGGCACCCCCGCGGTGGCCGTGGACCGGCGCCTGCAGCTGCCGGGCGTCGACAGCGTGACGCTCGACAACGTCGGCGGGGCCAAGGAGCTCGTGCGCTTCCTGCTGCAGCGCACGCCGGACGTCGCGATCATCGCCGGCCCCGTCACGAGCACGACCGGGCGG
Source organism: Agrococcus sp. Marseille-P2731 (assembly GCF_900117395.1). Lineage (GTDB taxonomy): Bacteria > Actinomycetota > Actinomycetes > Actinomycetales > Microbacteriaceae > Agrococcus. Next base: position 1,198,545 of record NZ_FPEG01000003.1, read on the forward strand.
GAGCGGCTGCAGGGCTACCGCGAGGCGATCGAGGAGGCGGGCCTGCACTCGCGGCTCGACTGGATCGTCGAGGGCGACTACTCGGAGAGCGGCGGCTACGAGGCGGCGATGCGCCTGCTCGAGGCGGAGGCGATGCCGTCCGCGATCTTCAGCGCGAACAACCTCATGGCGCAGGGCCTGCTGCGTGCGCTCGCCGAGCGCGGGATCGACCGGGAGGCGCTGGCGCTCGCCTCCTTCGGCCCGCTCGGGCGAGCGCCGGGCGTGGGCTGGGGTGCGGTCTCGAGCGTCGCCTCGCTCGACCTGCCGAGCTATGAGATCGGCGCTCGCGCCGCCGCGATGCTGCTCGAGCGCATCGACGGGCTCGACGTCGAGGCCAGGAGCGAGCGCCTCGAGCACGGCAGCGTGCTCACCTGATCGGACGGATCGGGACGTGCCGTGTTGACATCCGGCCGCCGCGTTCCTACGATGTGGAGAAATCGATTGCTGAAGATCCGGTCATCCGGTCGGCATCCGATCACTGCCCCGGCGACGACGCCGCGGGACCGACAAGGGAGTTGAACTGTGATCCGTAGAACTGCAACGACGATGCTCGTCGGGACGATCGCCGCCGCGACGGTGCTCACTGGCTGCACCCCGGTGGCCGAGGGGAGCGACGACTTCCCGGCCAACGACATCCGCCTCATCATCCAGGCAGACCCCGGTGGCGGCTCCGACCTCTCGAGCCGTGCGCTCGCGACCGAGCTCGAGGGCATCCTCGGCGTCTCGATCATCCCGGAGAACATGCCGGGAGCCTCGGGCGCCATCGCCATGGAGTACGTGCGCGACCAGGACCCCACCGGCTACGTCATCGGCTTCTCGCCGGTCGAGATCGCCATGCTCAACACCACGCAGGGCGCCGACGTCATGCCTGAGGACTTCGGCTTCCTCGGCCAGATCATGCTCGCGCCCGGTGTCATCTCGGTCGCCGCCGACAGCCCGTTCGAGACGCTGCAGGACCTCGTCGACGCAGGGGCGGATGCGCCGCTGACGGTCGCGAACTCCGGCGCCGGCTCGATCTGGGAGGCCGCGACGCTCGGCATCAACGAGGCGACCGGCGCGCAGCTCACGCCCGTCGCCTACGACGGCGGCGCCACCGCGGTCGCGGCCGCGGCCTCCGGAGAGGCCGACGCTGCCGTCTCCGGCGCCGGCGAGGCGATCGGCCAGGGCGACGCAGTGCGCATCCTGGGCGTCATGAACGACGAGCGCCACCCCGACCTGCCTGACGTCGAGACCTTCGAGGAGGCCATCGGCGAGGACGTGCAGTTCGGCGGCTGGGGCGGCATCTACACCCAGGGCGAGGTCCCCGAGGACGTGCGCGAGACGCTCGAGGCCGCGGTGGCAGAGGCCGTCGAGTCCGAGGGCTACACGGCGTTCCAGGAGAACGCCGGCAACCTCGTCGTCTACCGCGACGCAGAGGAGTTCACCTCCTTCGTGTCCGAGCAGTTCTCCACCTTCCAGTCCCTGCTCGGCTGATCGCACGGGTGCCGGGCGCGAGCCCGGCACCCGGCGCCACCGAGACTCCGCGACGCGCTGAGGAGCAGTCGATGAAGAGCCCCAGCCCCACTGAAGCGCTCGAGCCCCCGATCGAGGACACCGAGCATCCGACGGCGTCGCGACGCACCGAGGTCATCATCGCGATCGTGGCGATCGCGTTCATGGCCGCGGCGATCGTGCTGGCGCAGGGCATCGAGCTCCGGCGCGAGCCCGCCGAGGGCCAGATCGGCGCCCGGTTCTGGCCCTCGCTGCTCGCGATCGTCGGACTCGCGCTCGCGATCTGGCGCCTCGTGATCGCGATCGTCAGCGCGCCCGACGATCGCAGCGACCAGGAGGTCGTCTCGGCGGGTGGCTACCGGCGGCTCGCGCTGACGCTGCTCCTGACGATCGCGTTCATCGCCCTGTGGAGCATCCGCAGCGTCGTCGCCTTCGGCTTCCGCTTCGAGGTCTTCCCCGTGCTCTGCGCGCTGTTCCTCGTCGGTCTCGTCTGGCTCTACGGGGGCCGCGGCTGGAAGGCGCTCGTGCTCTTCCCCGCGCTGCTCACGGCGGGCATCTACGTCATCTTCCACGTGCTGCTGAGGATCCCGCTGTGAACGTCATCGTCGAGGGCCTGTCCGCCCTGCTCACCCTCGAGGTCGCCGGCTGCATGCTGCTGGGCCTCGTGCTCGGCCTGCTCGTCGGCGCCTTCCCCGGCGTCACCGCGACGATGGCCGTCGCGCTCGCCGCCGGTTTCACGCTCACCCTCGACCCGGTGCCGGGGCTCGCGGTGCTGCTGACGATCTACGTCGCTGCCAACTTCGGCGACCGCATCCCCTCGATCCTCATCAACACCCCGGGCACGCCTGCGTCGATCGCGACGACGCTCGACGGCTACCCGATGGCGAAGCAGGGCAAGGCGGGCCTCGCGCTCACCATGTCCGCGCTCGTGTCGGCCGCGGCCATCCTGCTGAGCATGCTGCTGTTCGCGGTGGCGGCCATCCCCGTCGCGACGCTCGCCCGTGACTACTTCCGCTCGCCCGAGCTGTTCGCGCTCGTCGTCTTCGGCCTCACCGTCATGATCGGCATCACCTCGAAGTCGGTGCTGAAGGGCATGCTCGCCGGCGTCTTCGGCCTCCTGCTCGGCACCGTCGGGCTCTACTCCGCGACGGGGGACCAGCGCTTCAGCTTCGGCAACGCGAACCTCGCGGCCGACGGCTTCAGCTTCATCGCCGTCATCATCGGCCTCTTCGGCGTGGCCGAGCTCTTCGACCAGATGCTGACGCACCAGCAGCGGCGCATCAAGCCGATCTCCTCGCTCGGGCGCTGGTGGCCGAACAAGGCCGAGTACCGTCGCTCGGCGAAGCCCTTCGGCATCGCCGCCGGCGTCGGCACCGTCGTGGGTCTGGTGCCCGCAGCGGGCGGCGACATCGCCGGCCTGGTCGGCTGGGATCGCGCGCGGCGCGCATCGAAGACGAAGGACAGCTTCGGCAAGGGCAACATCGAGGGCGTCGTCGCCGCCGACACCGCGTCCAGCGCCACGCTCGGCGGTTCGCTCACGACGACCATGGCGCTCGGCATCCCCGGCGACTCGGTGATGGCCGTCATGATCGGCTCGATGCTCATCTGGGGGCTGCAGCCCGGCCCGCAGCTGTTCACCTCGCGCCCTGACCTCGTCGTCAGCATCACGGGGATCATGGTGATCGCCACGATCATCGCCCTGCTCGCGAGCCTCGCGCGGCTGCGAGGCATGGTGCGCCTGCTTGACACGCCCGTGCGCTTCCTGTGGCCGGTCATCCTGGTCTTCTGCATGATCGGCACCTACGCCACGACGAACAACCTCTTCACCGTCGGCACGATGCTGCTCTTCGGGGTCGTGGGCCTCGTCTTCAAGCGCATGAGCATCCCCGCGGGCCCCGTCGTCCTCGGCCTCCTCCTCGGGCCCATCGCCGAGGAGAACCTCTCGCGCTCCCTCGTCCTGTCGCAGGGCCGGCCCTTCTTCGAGGTGTGGAGCCCCATCGCGCTCGTGCTGCTCGCGCTCTCGGCCTTCTCGCTGCTGTGGCCGCTGCTGCGCCGCCTCTTCACCAAGGGCGGGCGCGGCGGCAGCCTCGAGGACAGCATCGCTGGCAGCATCACCGAGGGCTTCTCCGACACCTCGACCCCCAACACCGAGGTGGTCGCCGCTGCCGACCTCGCCGCGACCACCGACCGAAACGAGAAGGACGCACCATGAGCCCCGCACCCCGCCGAGACATCATCACCGCCGTGCCCGTGGCGTTCCGCGAGGATGGCGCGCTCGACCTCGAGGGATCGAGCGCCATCATGCGGTACGTCGCGCAGTCGGGGAACGAGGGCGCCTTCGTCCTCGGCACGACCGGCGAGTTCGTGGCGCTCAGCGAGGAGGAGCGCGGGCGTCTCGTCGAAGCGGCGATCGAGGTGCTCTCGCCCGTCATGCGCGTCATCGTGCACGTCGGCGCTGGCAGCCTCGCCGAGGTGCTGCGCCTGATCGCCCAGGCGCGAGCGGCCGGCGCGCGCGAGATCGCGGTGCTCACGCCCTACTACCTGCCGGCGAGCGACGCGGCGCTGCGCACCTTCTTCCGCGCGGTGTCGGATGCGTCCGCCGGCCTCGACGTGTACGTCTACGTCTACCGCAAGCGCGCGAACAACTTCGTGTCGGAGGACCTCATGGCCGAGATCGCCGCCCTGCCGAACTTCGTCGGCGCCAAGGTCAGCGAGGAGTCGCTCGAGCAGCTCGCCGCCTACCGCGCGGTCGTGCCGGAGGACTTCATCATCTACACCGGCGCCGACGCGGACCTGCTGCGAGTGACCGACTTCGGCGCCCAGGGCGTCATCTCCGGAGTCTCCTCGGTGCTGCCCAAGCCGTTCCGCGCCGGCCTGGCCGTCGCGGGCTCGGATGACGCGGATGCCGTCGCCGCCGCGCAGCGCGACATCGACGACGCGGTCGGCGCCATCGCGGGCGACATGGGCCGGATGAAGGCGGCCTACGCCCTCATGGGCATCGACGCCGGGACGACGCGCATGGCGATCGAGCCGCCGAGCGAGGCGACGGTCGAGGTGCTGCGCGCAGCGATCGCGGCTCATGCCTGAGCAGGGCTACCCGCCGCAGGGCCACCCGCAGCAGCCGCAGGGCTACCCACAGCCGCAGGGCCACCCGCAGCAGCCGCAGGGCTATCCGCAGCAGCCGCAGGGCTACGCGCCCGCCGCCTTCCCGCTGCGCCCGTCGACCGGTGTGCGCCACTGGGCGCTGCAGCTGCTCTCCTACCTCCCCATCCCGCTCCTGCCGCTGCTGATCGTGCCGCTCGTGCTGCTGGGCCTGCGCAGCAGCGCGGTGCGCAACGGCGGCGTCGACGAGGCGAACTCCCGCGGCGCGCTGAACTGGTCGTTCACGTGGCTGGCCTCGGTGGTGGTGACCGCGACGCTGCACTTCGTGCTGCTCTTCGTCCTCACGAGCGGCGGCAGCGTCTCCGGCTCGTCGCCGCAGGGCATCGTGCTCGCGATCACCGCGAGCCTGCTGGGCATCGCGTACATCGGCGGCGGCATCATGACGCTCGTCAACCTCGTGCGCGGCTGGTCCGCCGCCGCCCGCGGCGAAGCGGTCGGCCCGCTGCTCGCGATCCCGTTCCTGCGCGCTCCTCGCACCCCCCTGCACGGCTGAGCAGCGCCCCGCGGTGCGCCCTCCGGGGTGCCGTGGCGTAGGATGGGCGCAGCCGCTTCGGCGGTGCGCGGATGTAGTTCAATGGCAGAACTTCAGCTTCCCAAGCTGATAGCGCGGGTTCGATTCCCGTCATCCGCTCCAGACCGCAGCGCATCCGTCGTCGACATGCGCGCGAAACAGCACATCTGCCACGGTGGAGGCATGGAGCAAGCACCGATCACGGTCGCGATCGAGCGCGTCGTCGATCCGCGCATGGATCGCTACGCGCAGGCGTGGGCCCAGCACGGGGTCGACCTCGCCTCGCGCTTCGAGGGGTTCCTGGGTGCCGGATGGGTGCGCGAGTCGCGCCGCACGCAGCGCTGGCACATGATCTACCGCTTCGAGGATCGAGTCACCCTCGACGCGTGGGAGCAGAGCCCGGAGCGCCAGCAGTGGATCGCCGGCGGCGCCAGCTTCGCCAAGGAGTCGCGCGTCGAGCGGCGCTCCGGCATCGAGGGGTGGTTCGACGCTCCCGCAGGCGTGGTGGTCGAGGACGACGCGAGGGTCGAGATCCGGCAGGTGACGGCGGCGCCGCCGGTGTGGAAGCAGATGATCGTCGTGTGGCTCGCGTTCTTCCCGATGAACGTGCTCGTGACCTGGCTGCTCGGGCTCATCCCGGGGTTCGGCGAGCTGGCGCTCCCGCTCCGGCTGCTCGTCTCGACCGTGATCCTGACGCCGATCATGGTGGGCCTGATCCTGCCCTTCATCACCCGGCTCGCGGCCCCGTGGCTGCACCCGCGCCGCGAGCGCTGAGAGCTCAGGCAGGTCGCCCGTAGGCCTCGAGCCAGCGGAGCCAGACCTCGCTGACGGTGGGGTAGGAGGGGACGGCGTGCCAGAGCCGGTCGATCGGGACCTCCCCGACGATCGCGATGGTCGCCGAGTGCAGCAGCTCGGCGACATCCGGGCCGACGAACGTCGCGCCGATGAGGATCCCGCGGTCCTCGTCGACGATCGCCCGCGCCGAGCCCTCGTAGTGGTCCGAATGCGTGGAGGCGCCGGCGACGCTCGAGAGGTCGTAGTCGAGCACGCGGATGCGGCGACCGGCCGCGCGCGCCGCGGCCTCGGTGAGGCCGACGGACGCCACCTCCGGATCGGTGAAGGTCACCTGGGGCACGTGCTCGTGGTCCGCCGTCGCGACGTGTGCACCCCACGGCTCGTCGTGGATCGGCGCCCCCTTCGCGCGCGCGACGATCACGTCGCCGGCCGCCCGGGCCTGGTACTTGCCCTGGTGGGTGAGCAGCGCGCGGTGGTTGACGTCGCCGACCGCGTACAGCCAGTCGAAGCCCCGCACGAGCATGGTGTCGTCGACGTCGAGCCAGGCTCCCGGCTCGATGCCGATGCGGTCGAGCCCGAGGTCGCCCGTGCGCGGCGTCCGACCCACGGCGACCAGCACCTCGTCCGCGACGACGCGCTCGCCGTTCGAGAGGTCCAGCTGCGCTGCCTCGCCGACGCGGCGTGCTCCGCGCACCTCGGCGCCGGCGAGGATGCGCACGCCCAGCTCCTCGAGGGATGCCGAGACCATCTCACCGACGAACGGCTCCATCTGCTGCAGCAGCGCACCGCGCACGATGAGGGTGACGCGCGAGCCCAGACCGGCATAGGCAGTCGCCATCTCGGCGCCGACGACGCCGCCGCCGAGGATCGCCAGCGAGGCCGGGACCTGCTTCGCGGTCGTGGCCTCGCGGCTCGTCCACGGCTCGATCTCGCGCAGGCCCGGGATGTCGGGCAGCAACGCCGCGGAGCCGGTGGCGATCACCACTGCGTGCCGGGCCGTGAGCTCCGTGACGGTGCCGTCCGGCGCCGTCACGCGGAGCCGCTTGGCACCGGTGAGCTCTGCGTGGCCGCGCACGAGGTCGATCCCCGCGCCGTCCAGCCACCGCACCTGGGAAGCATCGTCGCGGTCGTTCGTGATCCGGTCCCGCCGGCGCAGCACCGCGGCCGCATCCACCCCGCCCGTGACGGCCTGCTTCGCGCCGTCCACATCCTGCGCGGCCCGCAGCGCAGCGGCGCTGCGCAGCAGCGCCTTCGACGGCATGCAGGCCCAGTAGGAGCACTCGCCGCCGACCAGCTCGGCCTCGACGATGGCGGTGGTCATGCCGCCCTGCACCGCGCGATCGGCGACGTTCTCGCCCACCGCACCGGCACCGATCACGATGACGTCGTACTCGGACATGTCCGCCCCCTTGCTCCGCGCTCAGCGACCGCCGAGATCGCGCCAACCACACCGTACGTCGTGGGGTCGGTGCGCGGTCAACGCCTCGACCCGGATCGCGCGCTCATCGCATGCGTCTACGCTCTCCCCATGACTGCGAGCTCCAGCGGCGAGGGCCGAGCCCAGCCCCGCCGCGGGCGCTGGCTCATCGTGCTCGGCGTCGTCCTGGTGGTGATCGCCGCGCTCGCGGTGGCCGCCGAGCTCATCGCCCGCCAGGTGGTGCCCGACACCGTCCGATCCACCGTCGTCGAGCAGCTCGGGCTGCCCGCCGAGCAGCCGATGGAGGTCGAGGTCGACGGCATCCTCGTGCCGCAGCTCATCGCCGGCGTGCTCACCGACGTGCGCATCGCCTCCGACGACGTGACGGTCGGCTCCTTCAGCGGCGACGTCACCGCGCACGCCGAGGGCGTCCCGATCCGGGGTGGAGCGGCCGAGGGCGGCACGGCCGAGGTGCGCATGAGCACCGAGCAGCTGCGGTCGCTGCTCGCCACGATCGACGGCTTCCCCGCCGAGTCGATCGAGCTCGAGGGGCCGAACGTCACGGCCTCCACCGAGGTCGACCTGCTCGGCGCCACCATCCCGCTCGGACTCGTGCTCGCGCCCAGCGCCGCCGGCGGCGACCTCCTCCTCGCGCCCGTCGAGGGCACGGTCGGCGAGGTGACGGTGACCGCAGACCAGCTGCGGCAGCAGCTCGGCGGCCTCCTCGAGCCGCTGCTGCAGGAGCGCAGCGTCTGCATCGCCTCGTCCCTCCCCGCAGCGCTGACGCTGCAGTCGATCGAGGTCGTCGACGACGAGCTGGTCGCGGGCTTCGCCATCGACGGCGGCATCATCAGCGACCCCGCGCTGCAGGCCAACGGCAGCTGCTGAGCGGAGGCTCAGTCGGGCAGCGCCAGCGGCTCGAGCACCCCCAGCTCGAGCCACGTCATCGGAGCGATGACCGACAGCGCTGCGATGAGCGCGAGCGCCAGCACCACCACGACGTACTGCACGCGGCGCCGCCCGTGCGAGATGCGCCGGAACCCCCACGCGATCGGCAGCCCGACGAGCGCCACCATGATCGCGATCGTGGGCGCCACCCAGTGCGGCACCCACGCGAGGGCCGCGAGCAGCGCGAGCCCGACGGCGATCGGCAGCATCGACGGCTCCCTGCGCGCGGCAGCAGCCTCCTCGGGCGGTGCGATCCACGGCACGGTGGGCGGTGTGAGCTCCGAGGCAGGCACGGCGGATGCCTCGGTCGACGCACGGGGCCGCAGCACGTCGCGGGTCCACGGTGCCGCTGCCGAGGCACTCGGCTGCTGCTCCTCGGCGCCGCTCGCGCTCGGCTCGTCCGCACGAGCGCGCCGCGCCTCCGCCTCGCCGCGCGCAGCGGGATGCCCCGGCGGCGCCCACCGCCGGGCGTCCTCGTCGCGCTCGCCCACGCATCCATCTTCGCAGTCGGGCCAGCAGCCCGTGCCTATGGCACCAGCGGCACCTGGCCCGTCTGGGGCGGCATCGCCCGCCCGCGCGCCGCGGTCACCGCGACGCCCGCGGAGGCGACGATGACGAGCGCGATCGCGAGCAGGTCCCAAGCCGTCAGCAGCTCGCTCAGCACGAGGAACGCGAAGATCGCCGCGGCCGCCGGCTCCGCCGCCATCATGATGCCGAACACGCGCGTGGGCACGCGGCGCAGCGCCAGCATCTCGAGCCCGTAGGCGATCGCGCTGGAGAGCATGGCGACGCCGAACGCCGGCAGCAGCACGCTCGCATCGGCCGCGACCGAGCCCACCGCGCCGACGATGCCGAAGGGCAGCACCGCGACGGTCGCGATGACGAGCGCCCCGGCGAGGCCGCCGACGCCGGGCACGTGCCTGCCGACCGATGCCGAGGCGAGGATGTACGCCGCCCAGCATCCGCCCGCGGCGAGCGCGAGCACCACGCCGATCGGGTCGAGGTCGCCGCCCACCGACTGCACGCCGATGACGCCGACGCCGACGGCCGCGAGCCCCACCCAGGCGACGTCGATGGCCCGGCGCGACTGCACGAGCGCCAGCACGAGCGGCCCGATCAGCTCGAGCGTCACGGCCACGGCGATCGGGATGCGCGGCAGCGCCAGGTAGAACAGCAGGTTCATCGCCGCGAGCGACAGCCCGAGCAGCACGATCGAGCGCCACGCCGCGCGGTTCCACGAGCGGATGCGCGGCCGCGCCACGAGCAGCATCACCAGGGCCGCGAACGCGAGCCGCAGCAGCGTCAGCCCGGCCGGGTCGATGCGGTCGAACAGCGTCTTCGCGATCGACGCGCCGAACTGCACCGACGCGATGGCGCAGAGCACGAGCGCGACGCCCGCCAGCATGCCGCTGCCTCGTACGCCGCTGCCGCCGCTGCTGCTGGGGTCGCCTGCCACCGCCTCAGCCTAGGGCCGGCCCGGAGGGCCAGCGGCGCGGGCCTCATCCGCTCGGCTGATCTTTCGGGCGGGGCGCCGCGCGCGGCACCCGTTCGCGGGCAGGATGTGGCCATGCAGCCTCCGCAGCCTCCGGCAGCGCCCGGCGACTCGGGCGTGCCCGAGCCGATCCGCGCATCCGCCCCGCCCGTCTTCGTCGACCCGCTGCTGCAGCAGGAGCCGCCGCCCGGCCCCGACGCGGGCGGCATCGTCGTCGAGCGCGTCGTGCGCAGCTTCGGCAGCGTGCAGGCGGTGCGGCAGATGACGTTCCACGCGAAGCCGGGCCGCGTGACCGGCCTCATCGGCCCCAACGGCGCTGGCAAGACGACGCTGCTGCTCATGCTCGCCTCGCTGCTCGCGCCCGATGCCGGCACGATCCGCATCGACGGCGCCGACCCGGTGCGCGACCCGCGCGCGGTGCGGCGCGCGATGGGCTGGATGCCGGATGTGCTGGGCTCCTGGCGCACGCTCACGCCCCACACGATCCTCACGACCGTCGGCAGGCTCCATGGCATGCAGAGGGCCGCGGCGAGCGAGCGGGCCGACGAGCTGATCATCATGGCGAGGCTCGAGGAGCTCGCCGACCGCCCGAGCCGCGTGCTCTCGCGCGGCCAGCAGCAGCGCCTCGGCCTCGCGCGCGCCCTCATGCACCGACCGCGCGTGCTGCTGCTCGACGAGCCGGCTGCCGGCCTCGACCCCACCTCGCGCGTCGAGCTGCGCGAGCTGCTGCGCGACTTCGCCGCCGAGGGCGGCACCGTGCTCATCTCCAGCCACGACCTCTCAGAGCTGGATGAGATGGCGCAGGATGCCGTGTTCGTCGACCGCGGCGAGGTCGTGGGCGGCGAGCGGCTCGTGCTCGCGAAGCAGGCCTCGCGCGAGTGGCGCATCAAGGCGCTCGCCCGTGACGCCGCGCCCACGGCAGCGCTCAGTTACCAGCTCGCGAACATCGGCGTCGCCTTCGATCGCGTCCGCATCGACGGCGACGTCGCCCACGTCGCGCTCGACAGCGACGCCGACGCGGCGGATGTGCTGGCGCGGCTCGTGCAGGCGGGCGTGCCGGTGACGCACTTCGCGCCGGCGGTCGGCGACATCGAGCGCACCTACCTGGGGCTCTCCAGCGGCAACCACGGAGGTGCACGATGAACGGCTGGATGCGCATGCTCGGCGTCGTCATCGGGCTCGAGCTGCGGCAGCGAGTGCGCTCCGTGGCCTGGTACGTGCTGCTCGGCATCGTGGCGCTCGTGGTCGGCGGCGTCATCGTGGTGCTGTTCCTGTCGCTCCAGGGCTACCAGCGCGACCTCGGCAACGCGATCTTCGCCATGACGATCTTCCTGGTGATGCTCGTCACCTCGCTCGTGACGCCCGCACTGTCGGGCAACGCGATCAACGGTGACCGCGACGCCGGCACGCTCGCCTCGACGCAGGTGACGCAGGTGACGAGCGCGCAGCTCGTGCTGGGGAAGGTCATCGGCTCCTGGATCGCCTCCCTCGGCTTCCTGGCCGTGTGCGTGCCCTTCATGGTCGCCTCCGCGCTGCTCGGCGGGTTGCGCATCGAGGCGGTGGCCATCTCGACCTCCCTGCTCGTGCTCGAGATCGGCGTCATCTCCGCGATCGGCGTCGGCCTCTCCGGGGTGATCCGCAAGCCGGTGCTCTCCACCGTCGTCACCTACCTCGTGGTGGCCACCTTCTCGATCGGCACCCTGATCGGCTTCGCGGTCGGCTCGTTCGCCTTCCAGACCACGGAGACGCGCAACGAGATCGAGTACGGCTACGACGAGCAGACCGACGAGTCGACGTGCCGCGTGACCGACCGCACCTACGAGACGGTCGTGCAGCGGCCCGATCGCGCGTGGTGGCTGCTCGCCGCCAACCCCTACGTCATCGTCGCCGACGCCACCCCGCCGCAGCTGAACGCCGACGGGTACCCCGACGACCTCTTCGGCCAGATCGCCTTCGGCGTGCGCATCGCGCAGCTGCCGCCCATGGTCGAGTCGTGCGTCGGCTACAGCGAGCCGTTCGAGGATCCGTACAGCGACCTCTGGGAGCGCACGACGCCCAGCTGGTTCGTCGGCATGTCGATCCACGTGGCGCTCGCGGCGCTCGCGGTCTGGGGTGCGATCGCTGCGGTGCGCTCGCCCGCTCGCACCCTCGCGCCCGGCAGTCGCATCGCATGACGCTCCCACCCAGGGCCGAAGGAGTCAGGGCGCAGCTGCTCGAGCACGGCATCGACCGGGAGATCATCCGGTTCCCCGAGGGGGTCCACACCGCGAAGGCCGCAGCGGCGGCGCTCGGCATCGAGGTGGGCGCGATCGCCAACTCGCTGATCTTCTGGATGTCCGATGCGCCGCTGCTCGTGATGACCTCCGGCCGGCATCGCGTCGACACGGCGGCGCTCGCGGAGCAGCTGGACGAGGGTGCGATCGAGCGCGCCACACCGGTGCAGGTGCGCGCTGCCACCGGCCAGGTCATCGGCGGTGTCGCGCCGCTGGGCCATCCCGCGCCCATCCGCACGATCGTCGACGTGGCGCTGCGGGACCACCCGCAGCTCTCGGCCGCGGCGGGCACGCCCGAGACGGTCTTCATGCTCAGCTACGACGAGCTGCTGCGCATCACCGGCGGCGAGGAGCGCGTCGTCGGCGACTGAGGACGGGGCCCGGCCGAGACTCAGGAGTTCGCCACTCGTCCCCCATACACTCGCGGAGTGACTGACACGACCACTGATCTGCCGGTCTGGCCCGGAGACGCCTACCCGCTGGGTGCCACGTTCGACGGCACCGGCACCAACTTCGCACTCTTCACCGAGTCGGCCGAGAAGGTCGAGCTGTGCCTCTTCGACGATGACGATGTCGAGACGCGCGTCGAGCTGCGCGAGGTGGACGCCTACGTCTGGCACGGCTACCTGCCGACCGTGCAGCCCGGCCAGCGCTACGGCTACCGCGTGCACGGCCCCTACGAGCCGGAGCGCGGCCTGCGGCACAACCCCAACAAGCTGCTGCTCGACCCCTACGCGAAGGCGACGAGCGGCTCGATCACGTGGGGGCAGCCGCTCCACAGCTATGACTTCGGCGACCCGCTCAGCCGCAACGACGACGACTCCGCCAGCAACATGGTGAAGGGCGTCGTCATCAACCCCTTCTTCGACTGGACGGGCGACCGCTACCCGCGCACGCCCTACAACGAGACCGTCATCTACGAGGCGCACGTCAAGGGGCTGACGCAGACCCACCCCGACCTGCCCGAGTCGCTGCGCGGCACCTATGCGGGCCTCGCGCACCCGTCGATCATCAGCCACCTGCAGAAGATCGGCGTCACCGCCCTCGAGCTCATGCCCGTGCACCAGTTCGTGCACGACGCGACGCTGGCCGAGAAGGGGCTGCGCAACTACTGGGGCTACAACACGCTCAGCTTCTTCGCGCCGCACGCGGAGTACGCCGGGACCGGCGAGCTCGGCCAGCAGGTGCAGGAGTTCAAGGCCATGGTCAAGGCCATGCACGCCGCCGGCATCGAGGTGATCCTCGACGTGGTCTACAACCACACCGCAGAGGGCAACCACCTGGGCCCGACGCTCAGCTGGCGCGGCATCGACAACCAGGCCTACTACCGCCTGGTCGAGGGCGACGAGCAGCACTACATGGACTACACGGGCACGGGCAACAGCCTCAACGTCGCCCACCCGCACTCGCTGCAGATGATCATGGACAGCCTGCGCTACTGGGTCACCGAGATGCACGTCGACGGCTTCCGCTTCGACCTCGCCGCGACCCTGGCGCGCGAGTTCTACGACGTCGACAAGCTCTCGACCTTCTTCGAGCTCGTGCAGCAGGACCCGGTGATCAGCCAGGTGAAGCTCATCGCAGAGCCCTGGGACATCGGCCCCGGTGGCTACCAGGTCGGCAACTTCCCCCCGCAGTGGACGGAGTGGAACGGCAAGTACCGAGACCAGGTGCGCGACTTCTGGCGCGGCGAGCCGACGGCGCTCGGCGAGTTCGCCAGCCGCCTGGCCGGCTCTGCGGACCTGTACGAGCACTCGGGACGGCGACCCGTCGCATCCATCAACTTCGTCACCGCGCACGACGGCTTCACGCTGCGCGACCTCGTCAGCTACAACGAGAAGCACAACGACGCCAACGGCGAGGACGGCAACGACGGCGAGAGCCACAACCGCTCCTACAACTACGGGGCGGAGGGACCGACCGACGACCCCGAGATCCTTCGGGTGCGCGCGCGACAGCAGCGCAACTTCATCGCCACGCTGCTGCTGAGCCAGGGGGTGCCGATGCTGCTGCACGGCGACGAGCTCGGCCGCACGCAGCACGGCAACAACAACACCTACGCGCAGGACTCCGAGATCAGCTGGATCGACTGGGAGAGCATCGACCAGCCGCTCATCGAGTTCACGGCTGCCGTCGCGAGGCTGCGGCAGGATCACCCGACCTTCCGTCGCAAGCGATTCTTCACCGGCAAGACCGTGCGCACCGGCGACAGCGAGCGCCTGAACGACATCGTCTGGCTGCGCGTCGACGGCACCCCCATGGAGGACGGCGACTGGCAGGAGGCGGAGGCCGAGAAGACGCTCGGCATGTACCTCAACGGCCACGGCATCGCCGGTCGCGGAGAGCGCGGCGAGGTCATCACCGACAACCACTTCCTCATCTACTGCAACGCCTCGGAGGAGGAGCGCGAGCTCGTCTTCCCGCCGAGCGAGTACGCCGAGGCGTGGGACGTCGTCATCGACACGAGCGCGCAGGAGGAGCGGCAGGGCCCGATCAAGGCAGGCGACAAGGGACGGATCGCGGCCCGCACCGTCGCCGTGCTGCGCGAGCACGTGCCGCCGGTCGAGCACGACTACTCGGTGTCGGCCTCGATCGCCGCGGCGACCGGCTCCATCACCATCATCGAGTCGTCGAAGAGCGATCACCGACCGCTCAACGCCACCAGCGAGCAGACCGCGAGCGACTGATCAAGGAGACCACCGTGCGCACGCCGCAGAGCACCTACCGACTGCAGATCACGCAGGCGTTCACCCTGTTCGACGCCGCCGAGCGGCTCGAGGCGCTCGCCGACCTGGGGGTCGACTGGGTCTACCTCTCGCCCATCCTGCAGGCCGAGCCGGGGAGCGACCACGGCTACGACGTCGTCTCGCACGCGCGCGTCGACGAGTCCAGGGGCGGCGCTGCGGGGCTGGATGCGGTGGCGCGCGAGGCGCGCAGGCTCGGCATGGGCGTGCTGGTCGACATCGTCCCGAACCACATGGGCGTCGCGACGCCGGAGCACAACGAGTGGTGGTGGCAGCTGCTGCGCGAAGGGCGCGAGGGCGCGATCGCGGATGCGTTCGACATCGATTGGGAGGCGGGCGGCGGCACGCTGCTGCTGCCGATCGTCGGCGACGACGACTGGTCGGAGGATGGCACGGTCGGGCACCTGGAGCTCGAGCGCGACGAGCGCGGCGAGGCCGTGGCGCTGCGCTACTGGGACACCCGGCTGCCGGTCGCGGCCGGCACCGGCGCGGGCACCCCGCAGGAGGTGCTGGAGCGCCAGCACTACCGGCTCGGCCACTGGAAGCAGGGCGACGACCAGCTGAACTACCGGCGCTTCTTCGCGGTGACCACGCTCGCCGCGGTGCGCGTCGAGCTGCCGGAGGTCTTCGCCTCCACCCACGTCGAGATCGAGCGCTGGTTCCACGAGGGCCTCGTGCAGGGCCTGCGCGTCGACCACCCGGACGGCCTGCGCGACCCGGCAGGCTACCTCGAGGACCTCGACCGGATCACGGGCGGCGCCTTCGTGCTGGTCGAGAAGATCCTCGAGCCCGGCGAGCAGCTGCCGCGCTGGGCGACGGCGGGCACCACCGGCTACGACACGCTCGGTGCCATCGACCGGGTGCTGACCGACGCATCCGCCGCCGAGGCGCTCGACGCGCTCGACGCTCGCCTGCGCGGCGGCGAGGCCGTCGACTGGGCAGAGCTGACGCACCGCACGAAGCGTCGCATCGCCGACACGATCCTGCGCGCTGAGGTGCTGCGGCTGGAGCGCGAGGTGCGGGCCGGCGAGGACGGCGAGGACATGCCGGCTGACACCGCTGACGCGATCGCCGAGCTGCTCGCATGCTTCCCGGTCTACCGCTCCTACCTGCCGGAGGGGCGCGAGCACCTCGGCACCGCCGCGGAGCGCGCGAAGCACCACCGGCCAGACCTCGGCGACACCGTGGACGCGCTGCTGCCCGTGCTCGGCAACCCGCGCCAGCCCGCCGCCCTGCGCTTCCAGCAGACGAGCGGCATGGTCATGGCGAAGGGCGTCGAGGACACCGCGTTCTACCGCTACTCGCGACTCACGAGCCTCAACGAGGTGGGCGGCGACCCCGAGGTGTTCTCGATCGAGCCGCGCGACTTCCACGCGATGATGGCGCAGCGCCAGGCAGAGTGGCCGCACGCGATGAACGCGCTCTCGACGCACGACACGAAGCGCGGCGAGGATGTGCGGGCGCGCATCACCACGATCGCCGAGCTGCCGACCGCGTGGGAGGAGCTGCTCGACAAGCTGCTCGTCTTCGCACCGCGTCAGGGCCGGGCGTTCGTGAACCTGCTGCTGCAGGCGGTCATCGGCGCCTGGCCCGCGAGCGAGGATCGCCTGATCGCCTACATGGAGAAGGCGGCGCGCGAGGCCGACGCGATCACGCACTGGACCGACCCCGACACCCGCTTCGAGTCGCACCTGGCCGAGCTCGTGCGCAACGTGGTCGCCGAGCCCGCGCGCAGCGACGTCGAGGCCTTCCTCGCCCAGACCGAGGCGGGCTTCCGCGCCAACGTGCTCTCGGCGAAGCTGCTCAACCTCACGATCCCCGGGTTCCCCGACATCTACCAGGGCTCGGAGGCGCTCGAGCAGTCGCTCGTCGACCCCGACAACCGCCGGCCGGTCGAATGGGCGCGCATGGATGCACTGCGCGAGCAGGCGCGCGAGCCCCTGTCGAGCGAGTGGTCGGCCGACGACGACCTCGAGCTGGCGAAGACCCGCCTCGTCCGCGAGGCGCTGCGCCTGCGACGCGAGCACCCGGAGCGCTTCGACGACTACGCGCCGCTGCTCGCGCACGGGGAGTCTGCCGAGCACGCGATCGCCTTCGACCGCGGGGGAGCGGTCGCGATCGCGACCAGGCTGCCGATCGCGCTCGCGGCGCGCGGCGGCTGGGGCGACACGACGATCCAGCTGCCGGAGGTCGAGGGCGGGTGGCGCGAGCTGCTGACCGGTCGCGCGATCGCCGGCGGCGAGGTGCTGCTGGCCGAGCTGCTGGGCGGTCTGCCGGTGGCGCTCCTGACGCGAGAGGGATGAGCATGACCGAGCACGACTACCGGGTGTGGGCGCCGAAGGCTTCGCGGATGCGCGTGGTGGTCGGCGAGCTGAGCGTCGAGATGGCGCCGGAGGCCGGCGGCTGGTGGCACGCCGTCGCGGCGGCGGGCGACTACGGCTTCCAGATCGACGACGACGACGCGGTGCTGCCCGACCCGCGGTCCCTCCGCCAGCCCGCCGGGGTGCACGAGCGCTCGCGCGTGTGGGACGCATCCGCCCATGACTGGAGCGACGGCGCCTGGACGGGCCGGCCCATCGCCGGCGGCGTGCTGTACGAGCTGCACGTGGGCACCTTCACCGAGGAGGGGACGCTCGACGCGGCCGCCGAGCGGCTCGACCACCTGCTCGAGATCGGCGTGACCCACGTCGAGGTGCTCCCGGTGAACGGCTTCAACGGCACCCACAACTGGGGCTACGACGGGGTGGCGTGGTTCGCCGTGCACGAGGGCTACGGAGGCCCGGCCGCCTATCAGCGCTTCGTCGACGCCGCGCACGCCGCGGGGCTCGCGGTCGTGCAGGACGTCGTCTACAACCACCTGGGCCCCTCCGGCAACTACCTGCCGCAGTTCGGCCCCTACCTCTCGAGCGAGGGGCGCTCGACCTGGGGTGAGCACGTCAACCTGGCCGACCCCGAGGTGCGGCGCTACGTGCTCGACAACGTGCGCTACTGGTTCGAGCGGATGCACGTGGATGCGCTGCGCCTGGACGCGGTGCACGCGCTCGTCGACGACGCCTCGGTGGAGGCGGGCCGCCCGCACATCCTCGAGGAGATGGCGATCGAGACGGCGGCGCTCGCCGCGCACCTCGGGCGACCGCTCGAGCTGATCGCCGAGAGCGACATGAACGACCCGAAGCTCATCACGCCCCGCGAGGGCGGCGGCTGGGGTCTCGACGCGCAGTGGTCCGACGACTTCCACCACGCCCTGCACGTCGCGCTGACGGGCGAGACGCACGGGTACTTCGAGGACTTCGCGCCGCTCGCCTCGCTCGGCAAGACGCTCGAGCGCGGCTTCTTCCACGACGGCACCTACTCGACGTTCCGGGAGCGCGTCCACGGGCATCCGATCGACACCGAGCACGCGCCCTCGTGGCGACTGGTCGTCAGCGCCCAGAACCACGACCAGATCGGCAACCGCGCGCGCGGCGACCGCATCACCGAGGTGCTCTCGGAGTCGCAGCTGCTGTGCGCGGCGCTGCTGCTCTACGGCGGCCCGTCGACGCCGATGCTCTTCCAGGGCGAGGAGTGGGGCGCCTCCAGCCCCTTCCAGTTCTTCACCTCGCACCCCGAGCCCGAGCTCGGGCGCCTGACCGCCGAGGGGCGCCTGGCAGAGTTCGAGCGGATGGGGTGGGACGAGTCGGTCGTTCCCGATCCGCAGGACCCGGCCACCTTCGAGCGCTCGAAGCTCGACTGGTCGGAGCTGCGGCGTGAGCGGCACGCACGGGTGCTCGACGGGTATCGCGAACTCGCTCGCCTGCGTCGCGAGCTGCCGGCGCTCACCGACCCGCACTGGACCGGCAACCGCGTCGAGGTCTTCGAGGAGGCTGGCGTGCTGCGCCTCCTCCGCGGCGCCCCGCACCCGTCGGTCGAGGAGCGCGCCGGCGCAGCCGGCACGCGTCACGAGACCCACCCCGTCGAGATCGTCATCAACTTCGGCGACAAGCCCCAGTCGATCCCCGTGAGCCGCACGACGCTGCGCTTCCAGACGCATCCGGATGTCGCGTTCTCGGGCGAGCTCTCGCTGCCGCCCGGCAGCGGCGCCCTGCTCGTCTGACCCCTCGTCGACCGAGCCGCTCCGCGCCGCAGGCGCAGAGCGGGTCGACGCTCAACCGGTCAGGCGGCAGTCGAGCCGCTCTGGCGGCTCGGCCGACCGATAGGCCGGTTGAGCGTCGCGGGATGCCAGCCTGCGAGAGC
Source organism: Agrococcus sp. Marseille-P2731 (assembly GCF_900117395.1). Taxonomy (GTDB): domain Bacteria; phylum Actinomycetota; class Actinomycetes; order Actinomycetales; family Microbacteriaceae; genus Agrococcus. The sequence goes on from NZ_FPEG01000003.1 coordinate 1,217,650, forward strand.
GGCGGCTACTCGAGCGGGCTGCGGGAGCGGTGCAGCGCGTTGCCCAGACCGCCGCGGCCGCCGAGGTGGGCGACCGTCTCGCGCAGCGTCTCGGCAGCGCCGCGCGCAGGCTGCCAGCCCAGCTCGCGCAGCCGGTCGGTCAGCATCACGGGCGTCACCGCTGCCATGTCGACCCAGCCGGGGTCGGTCGGGATCAGCCGCAGGCGGTACGCCACCGACACCACCGCCCGCACGAGCGGCAGCGGCACCGGCACCGTGCGGCGCGCGCCGACCATCGGGCCCACGAGCTCCGGGCTGACCGGCGGCTCCGTCGCCACGTTGAACGCTCCGCCTACCCCGGCGCGCAGCACCCGCCAGTAGGCCTCGGCGACGTCGTCGGTGTGCACCACCTGCGTCACGAGGCCCTCGGGCCACGGCAGCAGCGGCAGCCGCACCGCCGGCAGCGCACGCAGCAGCAGCCGCGGCACGAGCGCCCCGAAGAAGTAGTCGCGGATCTCGGGGGCAGCCTCCGCCTGGAAGGTCAAGGCGGGTCGCAGGCGCGCGACCGTCATGGCCGGGTTGGCCAGCTCGACCTCGTCGAGGATGCGCTCGACGGCGCTCTTCTGGCGCGCGTAGTGCGAGGTCGGTGCGCCGTGGCGCGGGAACGACTCGTCGGCAGTGGCCGCGCCCGGCTCACTGCTGTCCGGCCGGCCGTAGGCGCCGAGGCTCGAGGCGTTGATGAGGTGCGGCACCCCGGCGGCCGCTGCTGCCTCGAACACCCGCCGCGAGCCCAGGACGTTCACCTGGTGCAGCTGCTCGAGATCGCGGTTGGGGCGGATGATCCAGGCCAGGTGCACGACGGCGTCGGCGCCGCGCATGATCTGCTCGAGCTCGGCGGGCGCCGTCGCGTGCGAGACGTCGACGCGGTGCCACTCGACGCCCGCGTAGGGCTCGCCGGCGCGATCCGGCCCGCGCCGCGAGACGCCGACGATCGAGGTGACCTCCGGGTCGCGGCGCAGCCGCCGCAGCAGGGCGGTGCCGACGTTGCCTGTCGCTCCCGTGACCACGATGCGCATGGCGTCACGCTACGCCGCCGGCCTGGGTGCCTGGTGCAGCGACCGCGCGCCCGCCTCGGGCGTTAGCGTTGACCCGTGACCCAGACCGTCGGCGAGCTCGACTTCCCCATCCACGGCTTCCTCGAGACCCGCAGGGGGCCGATCGTCGACATCGCCCTGTCGAACAGCCCGACAGCGATCGCCCGCACCTACGTGCTCGTGCCCGACGGCGCCGGCGAGATCCCGCCGGGCACCTACAGCACGCTCGTGAAGCAGGTGGTCGACGTCGACGAGGAGTACGGCTGGGTCGTCGAGATCGACCTCGAGCCGGAGGCGAAGGCCGCCGAGGTGCGCACCGACACGACCCTCGACGACGAGTGGGAGTCCGACGAGCGCGACCTGCTCATCGCATCCACCCCCGACCGCTTCCTGCAGGACGCCCCGCCGGAGCGCGAGGGCGATGCGCCCGTCAACCCCTTCGGGCTGTGGGCGATCGACGAGGGCGGCGTGCCCTTCCGCGTCGAGGCCGAGCTCGACGACGAGACCGGCGGGCTCGTGATCGAGGCCGCGACCCGCTTCGGCAAGGCGCGCCACCCGTGGGCGTACGGCGCCGTGCGCGCCGACACGCTCGTCATCGAGCAGCACGCGCTCGACGCCGCCGACGCGCTGCTCGACCTGCAGCTCTACGAGTTCGACGGCGACGACGATCGCGAGTACGAGCGCTGGCAGGTCGGCACCCGCCGCGCCATCGAGGGTGCAGCGCGCGAGCCGCTGCCCGAGTTCGATCCGGGGGCATGGATGCGCTGGCTCACGCCCGTGGGCGGCGGCGACCCGGTCGCGTTCGGCGGCTTCCTCGAGCCCGAGGGCGGCTCCATCGAGCTGGCGCCCGTCATGCCGCAGGAGCCCGCGTGGGCCGCGGGCAAGGTGCTCACCATCCCGCGTGAGCGGCCCGACCAGGAGTTCGGCGCGAGCCGCGAGGTGACGGTCTACGGCAAGCCGTTCAAGGAGCTGCGCTCGTCGAACGCGAAGCTGCGCAAGCGCCCGGCGAGCCCGATCGGCCGCTTCGTGCTCGAGCCGGAGGGCTTCATGCCGGAGCGCTGGAGCGCGCTGGGCTGAGCGCCGCCCGAGCCCGCGCCAGCCGCTCAGGCTGGCACGCCCTCCGAGCAGGAGAAGCGGCGCCGGTAGGACGACGGTGAGACGCCCAGCTGGCGCGTGAAGTGGTGCCGCAGCAGCGCCGCCGTGCCGAAGCCCGCCTGCTGCGCCACCGCATCCAGCCCCAGGTCGGTGACCTCGAGCAGCTGCTGGGCGCGCTGCACCCGCTGCGAGGCGAGCCACGCGGCCGGCGTCGTGCCCAGCTCGTCGCGGAACCGGCGGGCGAAGGTGCGCTCCGACAGGTTCGCGCGCTGGGCGAGGGCGGGCACCGAGTGCTCCTCGTCGAGGCGCTCCACCATCCAGGCGATGAGGGGTGCGAGCGTCTCCGCTCGCTGCTCGGCGACCGGGCCGACGGCGAACTGCCGCTGCCCGCCATCGCGCAGCGGCGGGACGACCATCGAGCGAGCGATCGACGCGGCGACCCGCGCGCCCTGCAGCTCGCTCACGAGGTGCAGGGCGGCGTCGATCGCGGCGGCCGTGCCGGCGCTGGAGGTGATGGGGCCGTCGTCGACCCAGAGCGCGTCGCGCTCCACCGCGATCTGCGGGAACTGCTCGGCCAGCGCATCCGCGTGCATCCAGTGGGTGGCGACCCTGCGCCCGTCGAGCACGCCGGCCCTGGCCGCGACGAAGGCGCCGCTGCAGAGCGTGAGCACGCGGGCGCCGCGCTCGACGGCGCGCTGCAGCACGCGAGCGACGGGCAGGCTGCACTCGGCGTCGCTGCTGCACTCGTCATAGGGGGTCACGATGATCACGTCGGCCTCGTCAGCGAAGTCGAGCCCTTCGGCGACGACCAGCGGCAGGCCGAGCCCGCCCGCCGTGCGCACGGGGCCGGGCGTCGCCGTCACCACCCGGAAGTCGTTGCGCGGCACCTCGCGATCGCTGCGGTCGTAGCCGAAGACCTCGGCGGCGACGCCCAGCTCGAACACGCTGACGTCGTCGTCGACGATGCACGCGACCTTGAGCATGCGCTCCCTCTCTCGTGCAGACGTCCTGACGGCCCCACCGGTGTGGCGGCTTCGCTTGGCAGGATCTTGCAGAACATTGGCCATCCTGCCACTCGTGGCAGGAACTTGGCAAGCGCAGACTTCCTGCCATGGACATCACCTGGATCATCGTCATCGCCGTCGTGGCCCTCGTGGGCGTCGTCGGCACCGTCGCCCTCCTGCTGGGGGAGCGCGCGCCCCGAGCGAGGGTGGATCGCGAGCGGCTCGCGAGGCTGCGCGAACGCGTCGCGGCCAGCGAGGCGCTGCGGCGATCCGCCCAGCTCGAGCGCCGGATCCTCGAGGATCGCGGCGCTGCGCGAGCGAGCGGAGAGCGCCAGCGGCAGCAGCCCCTCGGCACCGAGCGACTCAGCACCGAACGGCTGTGGGCGGGTGGCCTCTAGGGCGTCTGCGCGACCACGCGCCTGCCGGTAGCGTGCGAGGCATGCGCCTCTCGAACGCCCGCCTCGTCGACGCCCATCCCTCGATCGCGGGTCCGCCCGCCGGTGCGCTGGTCGACATCGACATCGTCGACGGCGAGATCGAGCGCGTGAGCCCTGCGGGGTCCACCCCGTCGGTGGGAGAGCGGCACGACCTCGAGGGCGCGACGGTCATCCCGGGGTTGTGGGACGAGCACACCCACATGGGCCAGTGGGCTCGGCACCGCATGCGGCCCTCTGTGTTCGAGGCCGCCAGCGCCGAGGAAGCGGTGGCGATCGCCGCCCAGGCGGCCCGCGCGCACGTCGGCTCGCGATCGGCCGCCGATCCCCTCGTGCTGGTCGGGATGCGCGACGCGCTCTGGCCCGCGCCGCCGACCCGCGAGCTGCTCGACGCCGCGACCGGCGCCGTGCCGACCCTCATCGTCTCGAGCGACGTGCACTCCTCCTGGCCGAACACGGCGATGCTCGCCCGCCTCGGCCTCACGCTCGACACCGCACTGCTGCGCGAGGACGCCGCCTTCGACGCGCTGCAGGCGGTCGAGGGGATGCTCGACGCGGATGCGCTCGACCGGCACGTCGTCGACGCCCTGGCGGGCGCGGCGGCGCGCGGCGTCGTGGGCGTCGTCGACCTCGAGTTCGACGACGCGGTCGGGGCGTGGATGCGGCCCGGCCGCGCGACCCCGACCCGCGTCGAGGTCGGGATCTACCAGCAGGACCTCGAGCTCGCCGCCGAGCGCGGCCTGCGGATGGGCGATGCGATCGTGCCGCCGAGGCAGCGCGGGGCCGCCAACGCCCGCGTCGGCCGACTCAAGGTGATCTCCGACGGCGCGCTCGGCACCCGCACGGCGTGGACCTCGCATCCGTACGCGGATGGCGCGGGGCTGGCCGGCGCCGGGGTGCGCAACGTCGACGACGACGACCTCGACCGGCTGCTCGCGCGCGCGACCGAGCTGGGGCTGGGCGCGGCCATCCACGCCATCGGCGACGCGGCGGTGACCGCGGCGATCGACGCGCTCGAGCGCGCCGACGCCGGCGGCAGGCCGCGCGGCGGCGACCGCATCGAGCATGCGCAGCTCGTCGACGCCGCCGACATCCCTCGCCTCGCTCGTCTCGGGATCGTCGCCTCGCTCCAACCAGAGCATGCGCTCGACGACCGCGAGCTGACCGCTTCCCTGTGGGCCGATCGAGCGGGTGACGCCTACCGCATCCGCTCGCTCATCGACGCGGGCGTGCGCGTCGTGCTCGGATCGGACGCGCCCGTGACGCCGCTCGACCCGTGGCGCGCGATCGCCACCGCGGTCACGCGCACCCGCGACGACGAGGAGCCGTGGCAGCCGGAGGAGGCGATCACGATCGCCGAGGCCATCGCCGCCTCGTCGCGCACGCGCATCGCGGCGGGCGAGCCTGCCGATCTGGTGGTGCTCGCGGATGCGCTGCCGGACGACGACGAGGTGTCGCGCGACCCGCGCGCGGCGGCCAAGCGCCTCCGCTCGACGACCGCGAGGGCGACCCTCATCGCCGGCGAGGTCGTGCACGGCTCGCTCTGACGGACTGCCGCTTCCGACAGCGGATCAGGCGCTGCGTTGTGGCGAGGGCACAAGGCGCGCCGCGGGTGCCGCGCGCGCCCTTGTGCCCTCGTGCAAGGCTCGCGCGCCGCGCCTCCGCCCTGCCTACCGTGGGATCGCACCGGCGACGGTGCCGCACACGCACGTCCGTCCGAGGAGGATCCATGGCCGACACCAACCGCACTCGCCGACAGCGCAGCGAGCAGCCGCGCCAGCGCGGCAAGGTCGACGTCGACTGGCTCGGGCGCGATCTGCGCGGCACCTGGGGCGATCGCCGCCTCGCCGCGCGCAAGAAGGTGGCCGACCCGCGCTTCCAGCGCATCGACGACCTCACCGTGGCCGACCACCGCCAGCGGGCGTTCGAGCAGCTGCAGCTGCTGGCCGACGACGGGGCCGTGCTCGCGGCGTTCCCGAAGCGCCTCGGCGGCGACGACGACCACGGCGGCAACATCGCGGGCTTCGAGGAGCTCGTGCTCGCCGACCCGAGCCTGCAGATCAAGTCGGGCGTGCAGTACGGGCTCTTCGGTGCCGCGGTGCTGCACCTGGGCACCGAGCACCACCATGACACCTTCCTGCCCCCGATCATGCGCTTCGAGGTGCCGGGCGCCTTCGCCATGACCGAGACGGGCCACGGCTCGGATGTCGCGTCCATCGGCACCACGGCGACCTACGACGAGCGGGCCGAGGAGTTCGTGATCCACACCCCGTTCCGCGGCGCGTGGAAGGACTACCTGGGCAACGCCGCGCTGCACGGCAAGGATGCGGTCGTCTTCGCCAAGCTCATCACGAAGGGCGTCGACCACGGCGTGCACGCCTTCTACGTGCCGCTGCGCGACGCCGACGGGGCGTTCCTGCCCGGCATCGGCGGCGAGGACGACGGCTACAAGGGCGGCCTCAACGGCATCGACAACGGCCGCCTGCACTTCACGGACGTGCGCGTGCCTCGCACGAACCTCCTCAACCGCTACGGCGACGTCGCCCCCGACGGCACCTACTCGAGCCCGATCGACAGCCCCGGGCGCCGGTTCTTCACGATGATCGGCACGCTCGTGCAGGGCCGCGTCTCGCTCGACGGCGCGGCGACCATCGCGCAGCAGGCAGCGCTCGCGATCGCGATCCGCTACGGCGCCGAGCGCCGCCAGTTCAACGCCTCGAGCGACACCCACGAGGAGGTGCTGCTCGACTACCGCCGCCACCAGCGCCGCCTCTTCACGCGCCTCGCGAAGGCCTACGCGCAGACCTATGCGCACGAGCGCCTGCTGGTGCAGTTCGACGGCGTCTTCTCCGGCCGCACCGACACCCCCGAGGAGCGCGAGGACCTCGAGACGCTCGCCGCCGGCCTCAAGGCGCTCTCCACCTGGCAGGCGCTCGACACGCTCCAGGAGGCGCGCGAGGCGTGCGGCGGCGCGGGCTTCCTGGGCGCGAACCGCCTCGTGCAGCTGCGGGCCGACCTCGACATCTACGTCACCTTCGAGGGCGACAACACCGTGCTGCTGCAGCTGGTGGGCAAGCGCCTGCTGGGTGACTTCGCCAAGCAGTTCAAGGGCGTGTCGAAGGCAGACATCGCGCGCTTCGCCGCCGACCAGTTCTTCGACCGCGCCACCTCGCTCGTGGGCCTGCGGGCGCTGTCGCAGGATGTGCGCGACCTGCGCAACGTCAAGAAGTCGTCGGTCGCCCTGCGCGACGCCGACGTGCAGCGCGACCTGCTCGAGGACCGCGTCGAGACGATGGTCGCCGACATCGCGGGCCGGCTGCGCCACGCGCCCAAGGAGCAGGAGATGGCCGCCGCGGCCTTCAACGCCGAGCAGCACCAGCTGATCGAGGCGGCGCGGGCCTGGGTCGAGCTGCAGCAGTACGAGGCGCTCGCAGCAGCCGTCGAGCGCGCGCCAGAGGCGACCAAGCAGGTGCTCACCCACCTGCGCGACCTCTTCGCCCTCACGATCATCGAGGAGCACGCCGCCTGGCACCTCGAGCAGGGCCGCATCTCGGGCACCCGCTCGCAGGCCGTCACCTCGACGATCGAGCGCCTGCTCGTCAAGCTGCGCCCGCACGCGCTCGACCTGGTCGCCGCCTTCGGGCTCGGCGACGAGCACCTGCGCGCGCACATCGCGACGGGCGCGGAGGCCTCGCGGCAGGCCGAGGCGCAGGCCCACTACGACCGCCTCCGTGCTGCCGGCGAGCTGCCGACGCCCGAGAAGCGCGCGAAGGGCACGAACCCCGACGCGCAGCCCATCGCCGTCGCCGGCGCGGCACCCGTCCCGCCATCGGCGTTCACCGACTCGGCCCCGTCGGCCCCGTCGGCATCGGATGCGGCTGACGCCGAGGAAGGCGCGACGCTCGCGTCGCGCTGACCTGCGGCACGCCGTCGACCGCGGCGACGAGGGGCCCGGCTGCTGCTGCAGCCGGGCCCCTGCGTTGTCCTTGCATGCGCAACCCATAGGTCGCATGCACCGAGCGGCATTGCGTACGCCATACGCTAAGAAGCATCCGAGGTCCCGACCGCGCACGGTCGGCAGGCCTCCACCGGCTGGGAAGTCGCCGTTGACCCCAAGGGGGCCGCATGACCACGATGACCACACCTGAGGTGACGCAGGGCGCACTGCGCTCCACGATCCGCGCATCCGACCGCTCCGAGGAGGAGCGCCGCGCCGACTTCCGCGTCGTCGCCAAGGCCGTGCGCGACGCCGGCCTGCTCGAGCGCACCATCGGCTTCTACGTCTGGCTGATGGTCGGCCTCGGCGTCGCCCTCATCGGGCTGCTCGTCGGCTCGGCTCTGCTCGGCGACAGCTGGTTCCAGCTGCTCATCGCCGCGGGGCTCGGCATCGTCCTGACCCAGATCTCCTTCATCGCGCACGAGGCCTCGCACCGCCAGGTGCTGAAGAACGGCCCCGCGAACGACCGCCTCGGCCGCATCCTCGCCGCCGGCGTCGTCGGCATCAGCCACCAGTGGTGGATGACGAAGCACTCGCGCCACCACGCGAACCCCAATCAGATCGGTCGCGACCCCGACATCGAGGTCGACACCATCTCGTTCCTCCCTTCCGACGCCAAGAAGTCGCGCGGCGTGGTGCGCTGGATCACTCGCCGTCAGGGCTGGCTGTTCTTCCCCCTGCTGACGATGGAGGGCCTGAACCTGCACCAGCACTCGATCCGCACGCTCCTCGAGCGTCGCCCGGTCACGGGCCGCTGGATCGAGCTCGGCCTCATCGCCGCCCGCTTCGCGCTCTACCTCACCTTCGTCTTCATCGTGATGCCGCCGCTGATGGCCGTCGCGTTCCTCGCCGTGCAGATGGCCGTCTTCGGCGTCGGCATGGGCGCATCCTTCGCCCCGAACCACAAGGGCATGCCGACGGTGAGCCCCGACGCGAAGCTCGACTTCTTCACGAAGCAGGTCCGCACCTCGCGCAACATCCGCGGCTGGGGCATGAGCGGGCTGATGGGCGGCCTGAACTACCAGGTCGAGCACCACCTCTTCCCGAACATGGCACGCCCGCACCTGCGCAAGGCGAGCGAGATCGTGCGCCTGCACTGCGAGACCCACAACATCCCCTACACGGAGACGAGCCTGACCGGTGCCTACGCATCCGTCGTCCGTCACCTCAACCGCGTCGGCCTCGCCGCGCGCGACCCGTTCGACTGCCCCATGCTGGACGCGCGCCGCTGACGGCGCGAGCAGGAGGACGACCATGAGCAGGATGCCGATCCGTCATGCCATCTCGCGGCTGCACTGGGCGCTCAGCCCCTGGCAGCTGCGGCGCGAGTCGCCGTCCTACGACGGCCCCCGGCTGCTGATCGGCGCCCCGCACACCTCGAACCGCGACTTCGTCATCATGCTCGCGATCGCGTGGGATGCGCGGCTGGCGGTCAAGTGGCTCGGCAAGCGCGAGCTGTTCCAGGGCCCCTTCGGCCGCGTGATGCACTGGCTGGGTGGGATCCCCGTGGATCGCGACGACCCCGCCGGGCTGGTCGATCGGGTCGTGGAGCTCGCCCGTAGCGACCCGCGCGCGGCGATCGTGGTGACGCCGGACGGCACCCGCAGCTCCACGCAGTGGCGCAGCGGCTTCTACCGCATCGCCTACGAGGCGGGCGTGCCGGTGACGCTGGGCTTCGTCGACTCGACGACGCGCACGTCGGGGCTCGGGCCGACCGTGCACCTGACGGGTGACGTAGTCTCCGACATGGACCGCATCCGCGCCTTCTACGCGGACAAGCGTGGCATCAACCCCGAGCGCACGACGGAGCCGCGGCTCGCCGACGAGGCCGGCCTCACGCAGCGCCTCACCGAGCGCGCCTAGCCTCCGCTGCAGGTCGCACGCGTCACCCCCGTTGGTCGAGGAGCGCGCGGCCGCAGGCCGCACGCGTCACCCCCGTTGGTCGAGGAGCGCGCGGCCGCAGGCCGCACGCGTCACGAGACCCCGCCTCCACCCCTGGCGCCCGCGCCGCCGCGGTGCGACCATGAGCGCATGCCCGCTAACGCCGCACCCACCGACGCCGTGCACGACATCAGCGAGGACGAGTGCCTCAAGCTGCTCTCCGTGTTCGAGTTCGGCCGCATCGCCTTCCGCGTCGCGGATGCGCTCGAGGTGTTCCCCGTGAACTACCACGCGCGCGGGCGGGCGATCACGTTCCGGACGGCCCCCGGCACGAAGCTCGCCGGCGTGCTGCTTGCCGACGACGTCGTGTTCGAGATCGACAACATCGGCGTGAAGGAGGCGTGGAGCGTCATCGGGCACGGCCGCGCCCGCAGGCTCGAGTCGGCTGCCGAGGTCGAGGAGGCATCGGCCCTGCCCATCCACCCGCTCATCCCGACCGTGACGCGAGAGTTCGTCCGCATCGACCTCGCGCGCGTCTCCGGGCGGCGCTTCCACCGCTGGGCCGCACCCGACCCCGACGCGGAGCCGCTGGTCGACTCGAGCGACTGAGCGCAGCCGCCCGCGAGGCTGGCGTGACGGTGCGTGACGCGACGACCCCGCGGGAATTGTGCCCACCGCATCCGCTGTTGTCAGACTGTGGAGACGTGCCTGTCGGCGGCAGGCGCGCTGCAGGAGTCGGGAGCGGGGAGCGAGCGCATGGGTCAGCCGATCGAGTCGGGGACGAGCACGATCGACGGCGGGCAGAGCGCGGCGCCCGAGTCGCAGGCGCAGACGATCGCCATCCTCGGTGCCGGAAAGATCGGCACCGTGCTCGCGAAGCTGTCGCTCGCGGCCGGGCACCGCACGCTCATCGCCGGCTCCGGCAGCGCCGCGCGCATCCGGCTGATCGTCGAGTACCTGGCGCCGGGCGCCGAGGCGATGGTGTCGGCGGATGCGGCTGCCGCGGCCGACGTCGTCATCCTCGCGCTGCCGCTCGGGCAGTACGACCGGCTGCCGGTGGAGCAGCTGCGCGGCAAGCTCGTCATCGACGCGATGAACTACTGGTGGGAGACCGACGGGATCCGCGACGAGTTCACCGACCCCGAGCGCCCGACGAGCGCCATCGTGCAGGAGTCCCTGCCGGGCGCGCGGGTCGTGAAGGCCTTCAACCACATGGGCTACCACGACCTCGCCGACTGGCCGCGGCCGGCTGGGCACGTGCAGCGGCGAGCGATCGCCATCGCCGGCGACGACGAGCGCGACGTCCAGCAGGTCGCGGCGATCGTCGACGGGTTCGGCTTCGATCCTGTGGTGCTCGAATCGCTCGCGGCCGGGCTGCACCTGCAGCCGGGCTGGCCCGCGTTCGGCGCGAACGAGGATGCAGAGACGCTGCGGGGGCTGCTCGTCGTGGACTGAGGGCGGCGGCGAGGCGGCCCGGTGGGGCGGGCCCGGACATGACGAAGCCCCCGTCGAGGCGGGGGCTTCTCTGGTGGCTCCGACGGGCGTCGATCCCGTGACCTCACGATTTTCAGTCGTGCGCTCTACCAACTGAGCTACAGAGCCGGGCTCCTGCGAGCCAGGCGGACTCTCGCCCGCCCTTGCACGAGGCCCTCTCGAGTGAGAGGGCCAGGGCAATGGCGACCCTGACGGGACTTGAACCCGCGACCTCCGCCGTGACAGGGCGGCGCGCTAACCAAACTGCGCTACAGGGCCTTACTGGTAGAACCCATCGTACAGACAGAATCCGTCATGAGTGACCCCAACGGGATTCGAACCCGTGCTGCCGCCGTGAAAGGGCGGTGTCCTAGGCCGCTAAACGATGGGGCCGCGTGCCGAAGCACCCGACTACCGAGGAGCAACGCTACAGGACGATCCGGCTCTCGTGCAAACCGGCGCGTCGGGGCCCCGGATCCGCGGTGTCCGCACGGTCGGCGGCCCGGGAGCGCGGCGCGCATCCGGTCGCACGACACGCCGTCCTGAACATGACCTCAGCAAAACCTTCAGGTGCACCATGAAAGTTGGTAACGTTGCCCCGATCGTGTCGTGGCCGCAGGCGGGTTCTGCGGGCACGATGGAGACATCGCGGCGATCCGACACCGCGAAGACGGGGAGACCATGGCCCAGCCAGACCGGCAGGCGCTCGGCAGTGACGTGCGCAGCCGCGCTCGACGACTGCGCATCGGCATCGCCGCATCTGCGACCGTCGCCATCGTCGTCGGTCTCGTCGTCTCCCCGGGCACACCGCGGGCCAGCGCCGTCGACGAGTATGGCTACCCGACGTGGTCGGAGGTCGAGGCAGCGCGCGGCAACGTGAGCGCCAAGAACGAGCAGATCGGGCAGATCCGCACGCTCATCGCTGATCTCGAGACGGCCGCCGCCAATGCGCAGGCCGACTCCGACCAGCGCGCGGCGGAGGCGATCGAGGCGCAGCGCATCTACGACGAGGCGGTCGCGGTGGCTGCGCGCCTGCAGGAGCAGGCCGACGAGGCGACGCAGCGCGCCGAGGAGTCGCAGCTCGCCGCCGGCCAGCTCGCCGCGCAGCTCGCCCGCTCGGGCGGCACCGGCGACATGAGCGCCGAGCTCTTCGCCAACCCCGGCTCCGCCGACCAGTGGCTCTACCGGCTCGGCATGATGGACCGCGTCGCCGGCACCGCCGACTCGCTCTACCAGCAGGCGCAGCAGGACGCGAACACCGCGCAGTCGCTGCAGGATCAGGCAGCGGTCGCGCGCGACGAGCTGCTCGGCTTGAAGGAGGCCGCCGACGAGGCCTTCGCCGCGGCGCAGGCGGCGGCAATCGCCGCAGAGGCGGCTGTCGCCGAGCAGCAGGAGCACCGCGTGGTGCTCGAGGCGCAGCTCTCCGTGCTCATCGAGAACCGCGCTGCGACTGAAGAGGACTACCAGGCCGGTCAGGCCCACCGCGCCTACCTCGCAGAGCTGGAGCGGCAGCGCATCGAGCGCGAGCGGCAGGAGGCGGAGGCCGCGAGGCAGCGGGCCCTGGCCGAGCAGCGTCGGCTCGCCGCGGAGGCCGCGGCCGCCGAGGCGAGCAGCGGCGGCGGCGGCGGTGGCGGAGGCAGCAGCAGCGGCGGCGGCACCACGGTGCCCGTCACGCCTCCGGCGAGCAGCGGATGGGTCACGCCGCACTACGGGCGCTTCACCTCTGGCTACGGCTGGCGCAACGACCCGGTCGGCGTGCTCGGGAGCAAGCTGCACGCCGGTGTCGACATCGCGGCTGGCTGCGGCACCCCGATCTATGCCGCCGCGAACGGCACGGTGTCGCTGCGCTCACGCGACATCTACGGCGCCAACATGCTCTACATCAGCCACGGTGGCGGCGTGCAGACGGAGTACTACCACATGATCCGCCCGGCCCACGTGAGCCCCGGCCAGCGCGTGAGCGCCGGCCAGGTGATCGGCTACGAGGGCGCCACGGGGCACGCGACCGGCTGCCACCTGCACTTCCAGATCCGCTCCGGCGGCACGCTCGTCAACCCCGAGTCGTTCCTGAACTCGCGCGGCGTCGGCCTGCGCTAGTCCGCACGGACATCCGGTCCGAGACGACGAAGGGGCGCACCAGCAGGTGCGCCCCTTCGTCGTCTCGCGGGTCAGTCGGTGACGTCGCGGCCACCCTCGGGCTTCTCGACAGCCTCGTCGCTCTCGTCGCCGTGCGTCGCATCGAACGCGGCGATGCCGGCCTGCACGGTCGCCTCAGCAGCCCCCGCGCCCTCCCAGCCGCCGAGCTTCGCCCACTTGCCGGGCTCGAGGTCCTTGTAGTGCTGGAAGAAGTGCTCGATCTCGTCGCGGATCTGCTGCGGCACGTCGTCGATGTCCTGGATGTGCGCCCAGCGCGGGTCCTTCTCGAGCACGCAGATCACCTTGGTGTCGATCCCGCCGTCGTCCTCCATGTTGAGCTGGCCGACGGGGCGCACCTTGACGAAGACGCCCGGCGGCACCGGGTACTCCAGCAGCACCATCGCGTCGACCGGGTCGCCGTCGAGGCCGAGCGTGCCCTCGAAGAAGCCGTAGTCGGTGGGGTAGACGAACGTGGTGAACAGCACGCGGTCGAGGTAGACGCGACCGCTCTCGTGGTCGAGCTCGTACTTGTTGCGGCTCCCCTTGGGGATCTCGATGACGACGTCGTAGGCGGCCAACGGCGGCTCCTTCTCGTGGGGGTGGGGAATCGGCATAAGGTTACTTCATGCCCGAAAACGAGCGCCGCCCGCGGCTGACGCCGGCCGTCGCCGACGTGCGCCGGGCCGTGCGGGAGACGACGGCAGACCTGGGGCCGGGTTCGCTGCTGCTCGTCGCGCTCTCGGGCGGGCCGGACTCGCTCGCGCTCGCCGCCGCGACCGCGTTCGAGGCGCAGCGCGCCGGCCACCGCGCCGGCGCGGTCATCATCGACCACGGGCTGCAGCCAGGCAGTGGCGAGGTCGCCGAGCGCGCAGCCGCCCAGGCTCGCGAGCTCGGGCTCGACCCGGTGCGCATCATGCCGGTGCAGGTCGCGCCCGACGGCAGCCCGGAGGCTGCCGCGCGCCAGGCGCGCTACGCAGCGCTGCTGCAGGCGCGCAAGGAGCTCGGTGCCGCCGCCGTGCTGCTCGGGCACACGCTCGACGACCAGGCCGAGACGGTGCTGATCGGTCTCGCCCGCGGTTCGGGCGCCGAGAGCCTGTGGGGCATGCACCAGCGCATCGGCTTCCTGCGGCGACCCCTGCTGCAGGTGCGCCGAGCGACGACGCACCAGGCCTGTGCCGACGCCGGCCTCGAGCCGTGGCGCGATCCGCACAACGACGACGACCGCTTCTTGCGCGTGCGCGTGCGCCACAGGGTGCTGCCCATGCTCGACGAGGTGCTCGGTGGTGGCGTGGCCCTCGCGCTGACGCGCACGGCCGACACCCTCCGGGAGGATGCCGAGGCGCTCGCCCACTTCGCCCAGGAGCAGATCCTCGACCTGGTGGAGCATGCCGAGGGCGGCCTCTCGCTCGACGCGGGAGCGCTCGCGGCGAACCCTCCGGCGCTGCGCCAGCGCATCATCCGCCTCGCGGTGCAGAGCGAGTTCCACACGGCGCTCAGCCGGCAGCAGACGCTCGAGGTCTCGCGGCTCGTGACCGACTGGCACGGTCAGGGCCCGATCCACCTGCCGGGCATCCGCGTCACGCGCGAGGGCCGCCGGCTCGTCTTCGTCGCCGCCTGAGGCGCGCGACGCCGGTACGGTAGTCGCACCGCAGTCGCAGATCCGGGAGCGCACATGGAGTTCGAGCACGTCGAGTCAGACCTCGCCAAGACCCTCATCACCGAAGAGGAGCTGCACGCCAAGCTCGACGAGCTCGCGCGCCAGATCGAGGCGGACTACGAGGGCAAGGACCTGCTGCTCGTCGGCGTGCTGCGCGGTGCCGTGATGGTGATGGCCGACCTGGCGCGGGCGCTCAACCGCCACATCGAGATGGACTGGATGGCGGTCTCCTCCTACGGCTCCGGCACGGTCTCCTCCGGTGTCGTGCGCATCCTGAAGGATCTCGACAGCGACCTCTCGGGGCGCAACGTGCTCATCGTCGAGGACATCATCGACTCCGGCCTGACGCTCTCGTGGCTGCGCGGCAACCTCGAGTCGCGCGGTGCCGCATCCGTCGAGATCTGCACGATGCTGCGCAAGCCGGATGCGCTGAAGGTGCAGGTCGACGTGAAGTACTGCGGCTTCGACATCCCGAACGAGTTCGTCATCGGCTACGGCCTCGACTACGCGGAGCAGTACCGCAACCTGCGCGGCATCGGGGTGCTCGCGCCGCACGTCTACAGCGACCCCGAGTGAGCGCCTCGCGCACCACGGCCGGCGCTTGGCATCATGGTCGGATGAAGTCCCTCGCCCGCGGCGTCGCGCCCGCCGCCCTGCTGCTCGCGGCCACGATGCTCGTGGGCTGCTCCGGCTCCCCGGAGCCGACCACCGGCCCCTCGATCCCTCCGGGCATCACCGCGCCTCCGCCCACGGCCCCCGCCCAGCCGACGCCCGAGGTGACCTCGGAGCTGCCGGCGGAGATCGCCGGCGTCGACACGACGGACTGGCAGCAGATCGCGGCGCCGAGCGGCGCATCCACCTTCCGCATCCCCGCCGACTGGACGGTGCAGGAGGCCGACGGCGGTCTCGACGTGCTGCGCCCCGACGGCCAGCGCCAGCTGCTGTACCGCGAGGCGCCCGACACCGGCGAGGGCCGCTGCCTCGACGCGGAGGGCGTGCCGGTCGCCTGGCGCACCGCGATCCTCGACCGGCAGGATGTGCAGCTGGCCGGCGCCGAGGGCATCGCCTTCGGCGCGGCAGCGCTGCAGCTGGGCGAGCAGTGGATCGTCAGCGTGGGCCTGCGTCCCGCGGCCGACGCCCAGTCGCCGAGCTGCCCGATCATCAACGCCTTCGACTCGCCTGCTGGCACCATCGGGTTCGCCTCCGAGGTCATCGTCGACGGCGGTGGCGAGGCGGCGGCGTGGCAGGTGGCGTCGCTCGCCGACGGCGAGGCCTATCTCGCCGACCCGGAGTTCGCGACCATCCGCGCGATCCTGATGTCGCTCGAGCTGCAGGCATAGGCGCCGCTCAGCTCGCACCGGCCCACAGCGAACAGCCCGATCTCGCGCGCCGCCGCGGGATAGCCTGATCCAATCGAGACTCAGAAGGGCGTCATGAGCTTCAAGAAGTTCCTGCGCGGGCCGATCCCCTGGATCGTCGTCGCACTCCTCATCGTCGGCGTGGCGTTCAGCTTCTTCATGACGCCGCAGTTCCGACCCGTGCAGACGGATGTCGGCATGGACATGATCGAGGACGGCCGCGTGCAGCAGGCGCGCATCGTCGACGGCGAGCAGCGCGTCGACCTGATCCTCACCGAAGCCGACGCGGAGTTCGGCGAGCGGGTGCAGTTCTACTACGTGGCGCCGCGCGGTGCAGAGGTGGTCGACGCCATCTCGGCAGCCGACCCCGAGGGCGGCTACGTCGACGAGGTGCCGCAGTCCAACTGGCTCGTCTCGATGCTGACGTTCCTGCTGCCGCTGCTGCTGCTCGCGGGCCTGTTCTACTTCATCATGTCGCGCATGGCGGGCGGCAACCGCGGCGTCATGCAGTTCGGCAAGTCCAAGGCGAAGCTCATCACCAAGGACATGCCGCAGGTGAAGTTCTCGGATGTGGCGGGTGCCGACGAGGCCGTCGAGGAGCTCGGCGAGATCAAGGAGTTCCTGCAGGACCCGACGAAGTTCCAGGCGGTCGGCGCGCGCATCCCGAAGGGCGTGCTGCTGTACGGCGCACCCGGCACGGGCAAGACGCTGCTCGCTCGCGCCGTCGCGGGTGAGGCGGGCGTGCCCTTCTACTCGATCTCCGGCTCCGACTTCGTCGAGATGTTCGTGGGTGTCGGCGCCAGCCGCGTGCGCGACCTGTTCGAGCAGGCGAAGCAGAACGCGCCGGCGATCATCTTCGTCGACGAGATCGACGCGGTCGGGCGCCAGCGCGGCGCGGGGCTCGGCGGCGGCCACGACGAGCGCGAGCAGACCCTCAACCAGCTGCTGGTCGAGATGGACGGCTTCGACGTCAAGACCAACGTCATCCTCATCGCGGCGACCAACCGCCCCGACATCCTCGACCCGGCCCTGCTGCGCCCCGGCCGCTTCGACCGCCAGATCGGCGTCGACGCGCCCGACATGAAGGGCCGCGAGACCATCCTCGGCGTGCACGCGCAGGGCAAGCCCATCGCGCCGGGCGTCGACTTCGCCGTGCTCGCGCGCAAGACGCCGGGCTTCACGGGCGCCGACCTCGCGAACGTGCTCAACGAGGCAGCGCTGCTCACCGCGCGCCAGAACGGCACGCAGATCACCGACGAGTCGCTCGACGAGGCCGTCGACCGCGTGATGGCGGGCCCGCAGCGGCGCACGCGCGTGATGAACGACAAGGAGCGCCTGATCACGGCCTACCACGAGGGCGGCCACGCGCTCGCGGCGGCGGCGATGCGGCACTCCGACCCGGTGACGAAGGTCACGATCCTTCCCCGCGGCCGCGCGCTCGGCTACACGATGGTGCTGCCCGTGAACGACCGCTACTCGATCACCCGCAACGAGCTGCTCGACCAGCTCACCTATGCCATGGGTGGTCGCGTCGCCGAGGAGATCGTCTTCCACGACCCGACCACGGGCGCCGGCAACGACATCGAGAAGGCCACCGGCATCGCCCGCAAGATGGTGACCGAGTACGGCATGACGAGCGCCATCGGCGCCGTGAAGCTCGGCCAGGCGCAGGGAGAGCAGTTCTTCGGCCGCGACACGGGCTCGAGCCGCGACTACTCGAACTCGCTCTCGGAGGTCGTCGACCGCGAGGTGCGCGTGCTCATCGAGCAGGCCCACACCGAGGCGTGGCAGGTGCTCAACACCAACCGCGACGTGCTCGATCGACTCGCGAGCGAGCTGCTCGAGAAGGAGACCCTGGACCACCTGCGGCTCGAGGAGATCTTCGTCGACGTGGAGAAGCTGCCGGAGCGCCCGCAGTGGCTCTCGAACTCCGATCGCCCGGTGAGCGACCGCCCGCCGATCGAGCTGCCGGTCTCGCAGCACGTCGACGAGGCCGTCGAGCCCGACGTCGAGAGCGAAACGCCGGCCTGATGGCCGTCGATCGCGAGCGCGTCGAGGCGGCGGTCCGCGAGCTCCTGGCCGCCATCGGCGACGACCCCGCGCGCGAGGGCCTGCAGGACACCCCGCGGCGCGTCGCGACGGCCTACGGCGAGTACTTCGCCGGCGTCGGCGCCGACCCGACCGCGCAGCTCGACACCCTCGGGCTCGAGGGCGAGTCGGGCGAGCTCGTGCTGCTGCGCGACATCGAGTTCCGCTCGATGTGCGAGCACCACCTGCTGCCGTTCACCGGCGTCGCCCACGTCGCCTACCTGCCGGGCGACCGCATCACCGGGCTCGGCCGCATCCCCGCCGTCGTCGACGTCGTCGCCTCGCGGCCCCAGATCCAGGAGCGCCTCACCGACGAGATCGCCGATGCGCTCCAGGCGGGGCTCGAGCCGCTCGGCGTGCTCGTCGTCATCGAGGCGGCACACGGATGCGTCGCGGCACGCGGGCAGCGCCAGGCCAAGTCCACGACGGTGACGGTCGCGAGCCGCGGCAGGCTGTCAGAGCCGATCGAGCGCGCCGAGATCATGGCGCTGATCGGGGAGCGGAGGTAGCCGTGGCGCAGTGGCGCACGCCCCTCGAGACCGAGGTCTGGGGCATCCTCAACGTCACGCCCGACTCGTTCAGCGACGGCGGGCGCTACGTCGATCCGGGTGCCGCGATCGCGCACGCCCGCCGGCTGCGGGCGCAGGGTGCCGATGTCATCGACATCGGTGGCGAGTCGACGAGGCCCGGTGCCGCGCCGATCGATCCCGCCGAGGAGCGGGCGCGCATCCTGCCGGTCGTCGAGGAGCTCGTGCGCGAGGGCGTCAGGGTCTCGGTCGACACGATCCACGCCTCCACCGCGCGGGCGGCGATGGCTGCCGGTGCCGAGATCATCAACGACGTCACCGCCGGGCTCCACGATCCCGAGATGCTGCGGACGGTCGCCGAAGGGGGCGCCCGCATCGTGCTCATGCACTCGCGCGGCATCGACGTGACGGTCGACACGCACTACGACGACGTCGTGCGCGAGGTCGTCCGGCACCTCGACGAGCGCCGGCGCGCGGCGATCGCGGCTGGGATCGCCCGCGATCGCATCGTCCTCGATCCCGGCTTCGGGTTCTCGAAGGAGGCGGATGACAACTGGCGCCTGCTGGCGGGCCTCGACCGCGTGATCGGGCTGGGAGCCGCGGTGCTCGTCGGCACGAGCCGCAAGCGCTTCCTCGGCGAGCTGCTCGCCGCGGGCGCGACGCTCGAGGAGCGCGACGCCGCGACCGCCGCGACCTCGCTGCTCGCTGCGCAGACGAGCAGCAGCGTCTCGGTGCGCGTGCACGACGTCGCCTCGACCGTCGCCGCGCTGAGCGCGCTGGAGCGCACCCACCGGGCCATCGGAGAGGCGCACGCGAGCGCGCGTCCAGACTGGAGCATCGCTCTGCCGCTGCCGGCGGCAGAGCGCCGCACGGGGGAGATCGCGCTGACGGGCATCCGCGCGCGCGGCCACCACGGCGTGCTGCCGCAGGAGCGTCGCGACGGGCAGGAGTTCGTCGTGGACGCGCGGCTCGAGCTCGACCTCTCTGGGGCCATCGCCAGCGACGACGTCGGCGACACCGTGCACTACGGCGAGCTCGCCGAGCAGCTCGTCGACGCGGTCGAGCGCGACCCGCTCGACCTGATCGAGACGCTCGCCGACCGCCTCGCCGAGGTGTGCCTCGCGCACCCCCTGGTGCGACGCGCCTCCGTCACCGTGCACAAGCCCGCCGCGCCGATCGCGGTGCCCTTCGACGACGTCGCCGTCACGGTGCACCGGGAGCGCCAGTGGTGAGCTTCGCGCTCGAGCGCCGCGCCGTGCTGTCGCTCGGCGCCAACCTCGGCGACCGCCTCGTGACCATCGACGCGGCCGTGCGCGCCATCGAGGCCATCGACGGCATCCGCGTGCTGCAGCGCTCGAGCGCCTGGGAGTCGCCCTCGTGGCACCCCGACGGCGAGGGTCTGACTCCCGACTACGTCAACATCGTGCTGATCGTCGGCACGCTCATGGAGCCCATCGACCTCCTCGATGCGCTCCAGGCGGTCGAGGATGCGCTGGGTCGCGAGCGCGCCGAGCGGTGGGGGAGTCGCACGATCGACATCGACATCGTCGCGGTCGGCACCATCGAGCGCGCGAGCGACCGGCTGGTGCTGCCGCACCCGCGCGCGCACCAGCGGCAGTTCGTGCTGCAGCCCTGGCTCGAGCTGGATCCGGGCGCGGTGCTGCCGGGCCACGGTCCGATCGCCGAGCTCGCGGACTACGTCGACGGCGACGCCTGGAGGCTGCCGTGACCCGCACGAGCGCGCCGACCGTCGTGCTGGCGGCGCTCGCCGCGGCAGCGCTCGCGTGGCTGCTCGAGTGGATGCTCGTGATGGGCGGGCGCGCGGCGATCGTGCCCTCGTTCGCGCTCGGGCTGGCCCTCGCGCTCCTCGGCGCAGTGCTGCTCGTGCTCGCCTGGCCGGTGCGGCAGGCCGCGCAGGGCAAGCGGCGCATCGACTACCGCCACGCGACAAC
Source organism: Agrococcus sp. Marseille-P2731 (assembly GCF_900117395.1). Classification (GTDB taxonomy): domain Bacteria; phylum Actinomycetota; class Actinomycetes; order Actinomycetales; family Microbacteriaceae; genus Agrococcus. The sequence continues at coordinate 1,238,325 of NZ_FPEG01000003.1, forward strand.
TGTGCTCGGCTTCGCGAAGGCATCCTCGATCGTCGGCGCCCTGCTCGCCGGCGCGGCGCTCGGCGCGCTCGGCTTCTTCGTGTCGAGGGCGGTCGTCGCCGAGGAGGCGGTGCTCGCGCTCGTCGTCGTCGCCGTCGGGGCTGCCGTGCAGCTCACGGCTGGCCTCGTCGCCGAGCGCTGGTGCGTGCTTCCGCCCGACGACGAGGACGACGTCGCCGTCAGGGCGGGCAGCGCCGCCTGACCGCTAGCGGTCCGGCGCAGGCTGGAACGAGGTCATCGACTCCTCGTCGAACGCCGCCTGCACCTCGGCCAGGCCGTCCTGGTTGACGTAGACGACGGACTGCGAGCCCTCCATGCCGGTGCCGAGCGTCGGCATCGTGAAGGTCTGGATGTTCGAGCCGCTGATGCCGGCCATCGACGGCGCGAGCGACAGCACGGTGCCGAGGTCGACGGTGTCGGTCGTGGCGATGTAGGGCGAGACGGTCGCGAACAGGTCGGCGGCGCGGTTCGGGTTCGTGAGGTTCTCGCGCGTCATCAGCTGCGTCATCATGCCGCGCAGGAACGCGCGCTGGTTGTGCACGCGCTGGTAGTCACCGTCGCTGAAGGGGTAGCGGGCGCGCACGTAGATGAGCGCCTCCTCGCCCTCGAGGGTGATCTCGCCCTGCGGGTAGTCGTAGCCGTAGTAGGAGAAGGCGATGTCGTTGTTGACGGTCACGCCGCCGAGCGCCTCGGTGAGGCCCTCGAAGCCGTCGAAGTCGATGATCGCGACGTGGTCGATGCGCTGGTCGATGAGCCCCTCGACGGTCTGCACCATGAGCGGCACGCCGCCGAAGGCGAGGGCGGCGTTGACCTTCGCCGAGCCGTGACCGGGGATCTCGACCCACGAGTCGCGCATGATCGACATGATCTGGATCGTCTCGCGGTCCGGCGGGATGTGCGCGACCAGGATGGTGTCGGCGCGGTCGCCCAGGTCGGTGAGCAGCGAGCCGTCAGCGGCGCGCGAGTCGCTGCCGAGCAGCAGCACGTTGATGGGCTGCGCCGGCCCCTCCGCGACCTCCGGTCGCAGCGACTCCTCGGGGAAGGCCGACTCGATGGTCTCCACCTGCTGCACCGAGGGGTTGATGCGCACGAAGTACCAGCCGATCGCCGCCAGCAGCGCCAGGACGATCACGCCGACGATGCTCACCGCGATCCATCTGCCGACGTGCTTCTTCTGCTTCGAGGTCTCTGCCGTCACTGCGGCAGTATCGCAGAAGCGCCGCTCAGGCTCCTCGCACTAGCCTGGGACCCGGCAGCGGCAGGGCGTTCCCCGTGCCCGCTCGCCGCAGGCCCCATCGCCCCCCAGCAGCAGGAGGAACCCGTGGCAGAGCGCGTCGACGTCGCCGGAGAGTGGCAGCGCATCAGCATGCGCTACGCCACGGTCGATTCCATCGGCACCGTCATCTGGTGGCTGATCCTCGGCGTCGGCGCGACCGTGCCGATCTGGCTTGTGAACGACGGAGCCATGCCCTGGTGGGGGTGGCTGCCGCTCGCCGCGGCTGTGCTCCTCATCGTGCTCGGCGTGCTCTTCGCGTTCCTGCGCACCCGCACGATCGGCTACCTGCAGCGGCAGGACGACCTGCTGGTGCGCCGCGGCATGCTCTTCCGCCGCTTCGTCGCGGTGCCCTACGGGCGCATGCAGGTCGTCGACATCACGCAGGGCCCGATCGAGCGGATGTTCGGGCTCAAGACCTTGAAGTTCGTCACGGCAGCGGCGACGAGCGCCATCACGATCCCGGGCATGCCCGGCGACACGGCCGAGCAGCTGCGCGATCACCTCGTCGCGGTCTCGGAGTCCCGGCGGGCCGGCCTGTGACCGACCCGCAGCAGCACGGGCAGCCGCCGACGCAGGCTCCGGCCGCCGCTCCGGCCGCCGCGCCCCAGGATGCGCGCGCGAAGGCCGCGGAGCTCGTCGACGGCGAGTGGCACCAGCTGCACCCCGCGACCCCGCTGCTGCGCGGCGGCCTCGCGCTCATCATCTTCCTGGGCATCCTGGTCTCCACCTTCCGCGACCGCCTGATCGGCATCTTCGTGCCCGACGAGTTCGGCGGCGAGTGGGAGGACGACCCCTTCGGCGACTTCATCGTCGACCAGCTGCTGTGGGTGACGCTCGGCGTCATCGGCCTCGTGCTCGTGCTGATCCTGCTCTTCTGGGTCGCCTGGCGCGTCCACAAGTTCCGCATCACCGGTGACGCTGTCGAGGTGCAGCAGGGCATCTTCGTCAAGAAGCACCGTCGCGCGCCGCTCGCGCGCATCCAGGGCATCAACATCCAGAAGCCCTGGTTCGCCCGGCTGCTCGGCGCCTGCAAGTTCGAGATCCAGCAGGCCGGCAACGACTCGAACGTCGACCTCAACTACCTGAGCTCGTCGGTGGCGGATGCGCTGCGGTACGAGATCATGGACCGCGCCTCCGGGCGCTCCTCGGCCGACGCGCAGCGCCTGGCAGCCGAGCGCCAGGGCGCCCAGGGCGGCGTGGTCGGCGACATCCTGCGGCCCGACGCCGAGATCTCCCACCTCGCACCCGACTCGCTCGTGCGCATCCCCGTCAAGCGCATCATCGCCTCGTCGCTGCTCGACGGCTGGATCGTCTGGGCTGTGCTCTACCTCGTCGGCACGCTCGTGCTGGTCCTCGTGCTGCAGCAGTGGTGGGTGGTGTTCTCCCTGCTGCCGGCCGGCATCGCGTTCTTCGCGGCCGGCATCCGGTCGCTCGGCGCGAAGCTGCGCTACTCGATCGCCGCGACGCCCGACGGCATCCGGCTCGCCTATGGGCTCGCATCCACGACGACCGAGATCCTGCCACCCGGGCGCATCTTCGCGCTGCAGGTCAAGCAGCCGCTGCTGTGGCGGCCGTTCGGCTGGTGGCAGGTCACCTTCACCCGCGCCGGCAAGACGACGAGCGACGGCTCGGGCCAGGGCGGGCAGAGCCAGCAGATGGCGAACTACCTGCTGCCGGTCGGCGACGTGCGCGACGTGCGCACGGTGATCTCGCTCGTGCTGCCGGAGCTCGCGCAGTCGCCGCTCGTCGACCAGGGCATGTTCGGCCAGGCGCCCGACGCCTTCGTCGTCAGCCCGCCGCGCGCCCGCACCTTCCGCTGGTTCTCCGTGCGCCGCAACGGCTTCCACGTGCACGACGCCGCCTTCCTGCTGCGCCACGGGCGCATCTGGCGCTCGCTGCAGCTGGTGCCGGGCGCTCGCGTGCAGTCGGTCGCGCTGCAGCAGGGCCCGATCTACGGCATGGCCCGGCTCGCGCGCGTGCAGTTCCACGTGCCCGGCTCGGTGCTCTCGCCGAGCATCGGCGCCCTCGACCAGCGGGATGCCTCGACGCTCTTCGAGCATGCGATGCGCACCGTCAAGACGGCGATCGATCGGGATGCCTCGGAGTCGTGGGCGTCGGCGCTCTCGCGCAACGCGGTGCTGCAGGCGGCGCCTGCGGTGCAGGACGGCCTGATGGCGCCGCCTCCGCCGCCGACGCAGCAGCAGGGGCAGCAGCAGTGGCGGGGCCAGCCCGGCCAGCAGCAGTGGCAGGCGCCGCAGGGCGAGCCGCAGCGGTGGCAGGCGCCGCATGGCCAGCCGCAGCAGTGGCAGCCGCCGCAACCGCCGCAACAGCGGCAGGGCGAGCCGCAGCAGTCGCAGCCGCCGCAGTGGCAGCCGCCGCAGTGGCAGCCGCCGCAGGGGCAGCCGCCGCAGGGCGACCCTCAGCAGTGGCAGCGGCCGCAGGAGCCGCCGCGTGCCCCCCAGGCGCCGCAGAGCCCGCCGTCGTTCGGTCAGCAGGCCCCGGGCCAGGCCGACGGGCGCGAGCCCGAGCAAGGCGGCCAGCCGCCGCGCGAGGGCCGGTGAAGCCCGGCCGCCTCGGCGTCGGCATCATCGGCGCCGGCCGCGTCGGCCCCGTGCTGGGCGCGGCGCTCGCGGGTGCGGGGCACGCGATCATCGGCATCGACGCGATGGGCGAGGACGCCATCGACCGCGCGGAGGCCGTGCTGCCGGGCGTCGAGATCCTCGACGCGCCGACGATCGTCGAGCGCAGCGAGCTCGTGCTGCTCGCCGTCCCCACGGCCGCGCTGCCCGACCTGGTGGCCGGGCTCGCGGCCACCGGCGCGTGGCAGCCTGGCCAGCTCGTCGTGCACACCGCCGCCGAGCACGGCACCGAGGTGCTGCGGCCGGCGCTCGAGCGCGGCGCGATCCCCATCGCCCTGCACCCCGCGATGAGCTTCACCGGCACCTCGCTCGACCTCTCGCGCCTGCTCGAGGCGACGATCGCCGTCACGGCACCCGGCCCGGTGCTGCCGATCGGCCAGGCGCTCGCGGTCGAGATGGGCGCGGAGCCGATCGTCGTCGACGAGGCAGACCGCGCCGCCTATGCCGAGGCGATCGCCGCCGCGCGCGACTTCGCCGACGGCATCGTGGCGCAGGGCATGCGGCAGCTCCACGAGATCGGCGTCGAGCGCCCCTCGCGGGTGCTCGGCGGCGTCGTCCGCTCGGCCGTCGAGACCGCGCTGGCCCGCTACCCCGACCCGCCGCATCCGCTCTCGACCAGCTAGCCGGTCGGTCGATGCCCCTGGCGGGCTCGGCGCGCCGGTCGCAGGGTCGGCCTCCGAGCGTGGCGCAGGAGAGCGGCCGAGCGCGCCGACCCGCACCCTGCGCGCGCTTAGGCTGTCGGGGTGCCTGCACCCATCCAGACCCTGACGACCATCGAGGCCGTGCGCGAGCTCGTCGGCGGTGCCAGGGCCGCGGGCAGTCGCATCGCGCTGGTGCCGACCATGGGCGCGCTGCACGAGGGGCACGCAGAGCTCGTGCGCACAGCGGCCGAGCACGCCGACGTGGTGATCTCCTCGGTCTTCGTCAACCCGATGCAGTTCGGGCCCCACGAGGATCTCGACCGCTACCCGCGCACGCCCGAGGCCGACACCGAGCGGCTCGCGGCGCTCGGCGTCGACGCGGTCTTCATGCCGGGCGTCGACGAGGTGTTCCCCGACGGCGGGCGATCCGCCACGATCGTCTCCGCCGGCCACCTCGGCACCGTGCTCGAGGGGCGGAGCCGCCCGGGTCACTACGACGGCGTGCTCACCGTCGTCACGAAGCTCTTCTCGATCGTGGCGCCGGATGTCGCCGCGTTCGGCGAGAAGGACGCGCAGCAGCTCTTCCTCGTGCGCCGCATGGTGCGCGACCTGAACCTGCCGGTGGAGATCCTCGGCGTGCCCACGGTGCGGGAGCTCGACGGCCTCGCGCTCTCGAGCCGCAACGCCATGCTCACGGCGGGCGAGCGACGCGACGCCCTCGCGCTCTCGCGCGCGCTGGAGGCGGCGGGCTCGGCCGCCGACCGCGGCGTCGAGTCGATGCTCGCGGCAGCGCAGTCGGTCTTCCAGTCGGACACCGGGGTGCAGCTCGACTACCTCGCCATCGTCGACCCGCGCACCTTCGCCTTCGCGAGCGATGCGCACCACGGCCCCGTGCAGGTGCTCGTGGCAGCCCGCGTGGGCGCTGTGCGACTGATCGACAACGCCGTCTTCTCGATCCCCTGATCGCCTGCACGAGGTGCGCCTCGGGGCGGATGCGCGAGCGCCGGTAGGATCGGACGTCGTGACCGAGACGCCTGACGACAGCCCCGCCCAGCACACGACCGACCAGGCCGAGACCGTGCAGGCTCGGGCCGACTGGGTCTCGCGGCTCGCCGACGACGTGATCGCCGAGGCTGCGCGCCGCGGGACGAAGCCGGTCGCCGCATCCGGCATCTCGCCCTCCGGGCCCGTGCACCTGGGCAACTTCCGCGAGGTGATGAGCCCGCACCTCGTGATCGACGAGATCCAGCGCCGCGGCATCGAGGCCGAGCACATCTTCAGCTGGGATGACTACGACCGGTTCCGCAAGGTGCCGGCAGGCATCGAGGGCGTCGATGCGTCGTGGAGCGAGCACATCGGCAAGCCGCTCACGAGCGTGCCGGCCCCTCCTGGCAGCGAGCACGACTCGTGGGCCGCGCACTTCCGCAGCGCTGCCGAGGCGGGCTTCGCCGAGGCGGGCGTGCGGTACCGCGGCATCAGCCAGACCGAGCAGTACGCGGCGGGCACCTACACCGAGCAGATCCTGCACGCCATGCGCCACCGCCGCGAGATCGACGCGATCCTCGCGCAGTACCGCACGCTGCCCGCCGCCAAGGATGAGGACGAGGCGCTGCAGCGGGCGCTCGACGCCTCCTCCGGCGCCGCGAGCGACGACGACGGCTCCGGCGGCGCCGAGTACTACCCCTACAAGCCCTACTGCACGGCCTGCGGCAAGGACCTCACGACCATCGAGGCCTACGACGACGAGTCGACCGAGATGACCTACTCGTGCCAGTGCGGCCACCGCGAGACGGTGCTGCTGCGTGAGTTCCGCTCCGGCAAGCTCGTCTGGAAGGTCGACTGGCCGATGCGCTGGGCGCACGAGCGCGTGGTGTTCGAGCCCTCGGGCGTCGACCACCAGAGCCCGGGCTCGTCGTTCCAGGTGGGCCTGCAGCTCGCGCCCGTCTTCGGCTGGGAGCGCCCGCTCGGCCCGATGTACGCCTTCGTCGGCTTCGGCGGCGTCGCCAAGATGTCGTCGTCGCGCGGCGGTGCGCCGACGCCCTCCGATGCCCTCGCCGTGATGGAGGCGCCGGTGCTGCGCTGGCTCTACGCCCGCCGTCGCATGAACCAGTCGTTCGACGTCGCCTTCGGCTCCGAGCTGCAGCGCACCTACGACGAGTGGGATGCGCTGCTGCGGAAGGCTGCGGCCGGCACCGCCGGCGAGGCGGAGATCGCCGCCCTTGAGCGCGCCACCTCGACGGCGAACGGCCCGCTGCCCGAGACCCCCCGCCGCGTCGCCTACCGCACCCTCGCATCCGTCGTCGACATCACGTTCGGCGACGAGGAGCAGATCGTGCGGATCCTGGGCGGGCTGGACGCCGACGACCCGATCACCGACCTCGACGCGCTTCGGCCGCGGCTCGACCGGGTCGAGGCGTGGGTCGCGACCCACATGCCCGCCGAAGAGCACACCGCGGTGCGCGAGCAGGCGGATCGCGAGGCGCTCGACGCGCTCACCGAGGCCGAGCGCGAGGGGATCGCGCTGCTGCTCGACGGCGGGCAGGGGCTGCCGCCGATCGAGGAGGCGTGGACCCTCGATGGCCTGACCTTCCAGGTCTACGGCGTCGCGAAGGTGCAGCGCGGGCTCGAGCCCGGCGCGATGGTGAAGGGTGACAAGGAGCTCTCCGCGGCCCAGCGGGCGTTCTTCGCGCTGCTCTACCGACTGCTCGTCGGCCGCGAGACCGGACCCCGCATCCCGACCCTGCTGCTCGCCATCGGGCGCGAGCGGGTGCGCGAGCTGCTGACCTGAGGCGCCCGGTAGGCTGGTCCCATGCCTGAGAGCTGGTGGGGGAACGCGATCTTCTCGTTGATCCCGACGATCGTGCTCGGCCTCATCTTCTGGATGGTGCTGCGCGCGATCATCCGCGGCGACCGCACCGCCCGCCGCGAGTACGACCGCGTCGAGGCTGAGGAGCGCGCCAAGCTCGGCCTGCCGCCGAAGGGCGCAGCGCCTGCCGCGCCGGCCGCCGCCGCGCCCTCGGAGCCTGCGCGCGACACACCGGGCAGCGCGCCAGCTCCGGGGGAGCGCACCTCCGCCTGACCGCTCTGGCGCGTGCCGGCGTGAGCCGCGCGGTGCGCGCTGCGCTCAGGGAGCGGGCGTCGTCGTCTCCGCGTGCGGTCCCTGCTGCTGCGGCCCGGGCTGCTGGGGCGGCGCGAGCATGTCTGCGGCCGCCGAGCCATCGGTGAAGCGCTGCACCTTCGGCATCGTGAAGTGCACCGCGGCGTAGGCGAGACCGAGCGCCGCCGCCGTGATCGCGGTCGAGATCCAGTCCTCACCCGCGACCGGCTGGCCGGAGAACGCCGACGTGCCGGTCAGTGCGAGCGGCACCATGATGAACACGTTGTTCGCGGCGTGCAGCACCGACGCGGCCTCGAGGCCACCGGTGCGGTAGGTGAGCATCGAGCACGCGAAGCCGACGAGCGAGAGCTGCAGCGTCGCGGCGATCGACGGATGCGCGTGCATCGCGCCGAACAGGAGGCCGGTGGCGACGCCGGTCCAGACCGCGTTGCCGAAGCGGCCGGTCAGCACCCAGGGGCCGACGGCCGCCGCGACGAGCGCGAGCATCGACAGCCACCAGGTGGCCGGCTGCAGCACCACCACCAGCAGCGACGGGAAGAGCATCACGAGCGCTGGCACGTAGCGGTGCAGCTGCCAACCGCCCATGAGCTGCGGCAGCAGGCCTCGGAACGTGAACTCCTCGCCAGCGGACTGCAGGGGCGTCGTGAGCAGCACCGCGATGACGAGGCCCCAGCTCGGGTTCCACTGCCACTCGATGGAGCGATCCATCGACAGCGACAGGCCGATGTAGATCGCGAAGATCGGCAGGATGACGAATGCCGATCGGGCGACGACGCTCCAGCGCCACCGGCCGATGACGCTCGAGGCGAAGCCCGCCGCGCGCATGCCGAAGGCCGCCATGGCAACGATGGCACCCGGGATCATCGCTGCCCAGGCCATGTTCACCGCTGCCATGCCCAGCGGCGTGCCGATCACGGTCTCGATGAGCCGGTTCGTGATCTCCTGCTGATCGAGCGAGAGGTCCGTGGGGTCGACCGTCGCGAGGAAGTCGGCCATGCCGGGCAGCAGCAGGACGAGCGAGAGGATCTGCCCCCCGAAGAAGAAGCCGATCGCGATCGCCCAGGCGATGAACCAGCGACCGACGCGCCGCTCGAGCGGCTGGAAGGCCATGGCGAAGGGGCGCCCGGACATCGGCAGCGCCGCAGGCAGCAGCGCGGGCTTCGTCGGCGATGCTGGCGGGAACCCGAGGGGCTGCTGCCCGTGCTGCTGCTGCCCGTACTGCGGCTGCGCGTACAGCTGCTGCCCGTACTGCGGCTGCTGCCCGTACTGCGGTTGCTGCCCGTACTGCGGCGTCGACGCCACCTGCGGCGCACCGTAGTACTGCCCGTACTGCGGCCGCCCCTCCTGCGGGGGCTGCTGCGAGCCGTGCTGGTTCCAGGACTGGCTGGGCTGATCGGTCACCGTGCTCCTCGTCGCGTCTGCCCTCGCAGGCTACCGATCCGAGTTCTGCGTTCCGTGAGCGGTGACCGTGAACAGCTCGCCGGGCTGGCACTCGAGGGCGTCGCACAGCGCGATGAGGGTGGAGAACCGGATCGCCTTCGCGCGATCGTTCTTCAGCACCGAGAGGTTCACGAGGCTGACGCCGACGGCGTCGGCGAGCGCCGTCAGCGTCATGCCGCGCTCGCTGAGCAGCTCGTCGAGCCTGCAGTGCAGGCGGGAGAGATCCTCCTCGGCGGGCACCTACACCAGCCCCTCGGTGTCGCGCTGGAGCGCCTGCCCGCGTCGGAGCAGCGTGGCGAGCGCCGCGAGCGCCAAGCCGGCGCCGATGGGCCAGAACGGGAAGGTGATCAGGAGCGCAGGCTGCGGCAGCAGCGCCGACAGGTCCTCCGGGCTCGTCCAGCCGGTCACCGCCAGCAGCTCCTGCGCGGCCATGCTGCCGGCGGTGTCGCCCAGCACCTGGGCGCACGTGCCGCCGAGCGCGACAGCGCCCGCGACGAACATCGTCAGGCGCGCGAGCACCGGGGCGAAGGGGCGGCCTGCCCGCAGCTGCGCGCAGGTGATGGCCACGAGCGTCGCCACCGTCCCCGGCACGAGCCATGCCACGGCCTGCGAGATCCCCCAGCAGACCCGGGCACCCATGCTGAGCCCCGCTGCCACGATCTCGGCTGTCCGGAATCCGCCGCCCACGCGCGTCGCGGACGGGCCCTGGATCTCGGCGCCGGCGGGCAGCACCGGCCAGTAGTCCTGCACGGGGATCGAGATCGGCACCGACGGCGCCAGCAGGCTCGACAGCAGTGCCACGACGCCGCCCACCGCGGCGATGACCGCAGTGATGACCGCGAGGGTGAGCGCCGTCGTCACGACCGCGCTGTCGCTCCCACGTCGGGTCGCGCGCGCCGCGGCCACGGCGAGGGCGATGGCCCCCAGCAGCAGGGCGATCGCGGTGAGCATCCACCAAGGTGTCATGCGAGGTCCTCTCGATTTATCGATCATCGTTGTTATCGATGGTCGATAATGTCGCACGTATGCGGGCGGAGTGCAACCGCGTGCCGCGCGCGCGATGCCGAGCGCACGGCATCCGGCGGACCGGGCGCGTGCCACCGCTGGCGCATCGTCGTCGCGCCGACAGCGAACACCCGCACGTCACCCCCGAGCGCGCGGCTACGCTCGACAATCAAGGAAGGGAGGCAGCGATGTTCGAGAGATTCACAGACCGCGCTCGCCGAGTCGTGGTGCTCGCCCAGGAAGAGGCGAAGCTGCTCAACCACAACTACATCGGCACGGAGCACATCCTGCTCGGCCTCATCCACGAGGGCGATGGCGTCGCTGCGAAGGCACTGGAGCAGCTGGGCATCTCGCTCGATGCTGTGCGCGCGCAGGTGCAGGACATGATCGGCACCGGCAGCCAGCAGACGTCGGGGCACATCCCCTTCACACCGCGCGCCAAGAAGGTGCTCGAGCTGAGCCTGCGCGAAGCGCTGCAGCTCGGCCACAACTACATCGGCACGGAGCACGTGCTGCTCGGCCTGATCCGCGAGGGCGAGGGTGTCGCAGCCCAGGTGCTCGTGAAGCTCGGCGCCGACCTCAACCGCGTGCGCCAGACGGTCAACCAGCTCCTCGCCGGCTACCAGGGCAAGGAGTCCACGACCGTCGGCGGTGAGCAGACCGTCCAGTCCGACGCCAAGGGATCGCAGATCCTGGACCAGTTCGGCCGCAACCTCACGCAGGCGGCGCGCGACGGCAAGCTCGACCCGGTCATCGGTCGCGAGAAGGAGATCGAGCGGGTCATGCAGATCCTGTCTCGCCGCTCCAAGAACAACCCGGTGCTGATCGGCGAGCCGGGCGTCGGCAAGACCGCCGTCGTCGAGGGCCTCGCGCAGGCGATCATCAAGGGCGAGGTGCCCGAGACGCTCAAGGACAAGCAGGTCTACACGCTCGACCTCGGCTCGCTCATCGCGGGCAGCCGCTACCGCGGCGACTTCGAGGAGCGCCTCAAGAAGGTGACGAAGGAGATCCGCACGCGCGGCGACATCATCACCTTCATCGACGAGATCCACACCCTGGTCGGCGCGGGCGCCGCAGAGGGCGCGATCGACGCAGCGAACATCCTCAAGCCGCTGCTCGCCCGCGGCGAGCTGCAGACGATCGGCGCCACGACGCTCGACGAGTACCGCAAGCACTTCGAGAAGGACGCTGCGCTCGAGCGCCGCTTCCAGCCGATCCAGGTCAACGAGCCCTCGGTCGCGCACACGATCAACATCCTCAAGGGCCTGCGCGACCGCTACGAGTCGCACCACAAGATCACGATCACCGACGGCGCGCTCGTCGCGGCGGCGAACCTCGCCGACCGCTACGTGCAGGATCGCTTCCTGCCGGACAAGGCGATCGACCTGATCGACGAGGGCGGCGCTCGCCTTCGCCTGTCGATCCTCTCGGCCCCGCCGGAGCTGCGGGAGTTCGACGAGAAGATCGCCGACGTGCGCACCCGCAAGGAGGGCGCCATCGAGGGTCAGGACTTCGAGGCTGCGGCGCGCCTGCGCGACGAGGAGAAGGAGCTGCTCGGCGAGCGGCTCCGCACCGAGAAGCAGTGGCGCAGCGGCAACGGCGGCCCCACGGGCGTGCTCGACGAGGGCGTGATCGCCGAGGTGCTCGCGAACGCGACCGGCATCCCCGTGTTCAAGCTCACCGAGGAGGAGTCGGCTCGCCTCATCTTCATGGAGAAGGCGCTGCACCAGCGCGTCATCGGTCAGAACGAGGCGATCGACGTGCTCGCGAAGACGATCCGTCGTCAGCGCGCGGGCCTCAAGGACCCGCGCCGCCCCTCCGGCTCGTTCATCTTCGCCGGCCCCACGGGCGTCGGCAAGACCGAGCTGGCGAAGGCGCTCGCCGAGTTCCTGTTCGACGACGAGGATGCGCTCATCGCGCTCGACATGTCGGAGTACAGCGAGAAGCACACCGTCTCGCGGCTCTTCGGCGCCCCTCCCGGGTTCGTCGGCTTCGAGGAGGGCGGGCAGCTCACCGAGAAGGTGCGCCGCAAGCCGTTCTCGGTCGTGCTCTTCGACGAGATCGAGAAGGCGCACGTCGACATCTTCAACTCGCTGCTGCAGATCCTCGAGGAGGGTCGACTGACCGACGGTCAGGGCCGCGTGGTCGACTTCAAGAACACCGTCATCATCATGACGACCAACCTCGGCACCAGGGACATCTCGGGTGGCCCGGTGGGCTTCGTCATGGAGGGCGACGCGGGCAACGACTACGACCGGATGCGCGGCAAGGTGCGCGAGGAGCTCAAGAAGAACTTCAAGCCCGAGTTCCTGAACCGCGTCGACGAGATGATCGTCTTCCCGCAGCTCTCGCCGAGCGAGCTGCTGCAGATCGTCGATCTGTTCATCAACCGCCTGGCGGAGCGCCTGCTCGACCGCGACATGTCGATCGAGCTCACGGTGGCTGCCAAGCAGCGCCTGATCGAGATCGGGCACGACCCGGCGCTCGGTGCCAGGCCGCTGCGCCGCGCGGTGCAGCACGAGGTCGAGGATGTGCTGAGCGAGAAGATCCTGCACGGCGAGCTGGGCGCGGGTGAGCACGTGATGGTGGACTTCGCCGACGGCGAGTTCGTCTTCACGCACACGAGCCCCGAGCCGCAGGAGCCGGAGCTCGAGCCAGCCGACGCCTGACCGGTCGACGAGCCACGGAGCAGGGGATCCCGAGAGGGGTCCCCTGCTCCGTCGTCCGGAGACGGTCACCGCCTGTTCACCTCGAGGCAAGAATGGGGCCTCGCGCGTCGCCCTCCGAGTTCCTAGGCTCGGCATAGGCGTGTCCCGCGCGCCGTCCGCATCCCTTGCATCGGAGAGACAGTGATCAAGCACTTCAAGCGCAACGTGGCGGCCGGAGCCGCCTGCGCCCTCGGATTGGGGCTCCTGACAGCCCCGACCGTCGCGCTCGCGACAGAGGCAGGCACGAACGACGCCGGAGCGGCCCCCGCGGCCGTCGAGAGCGGCGTCGTCAACATCCTGCACTTCAACGACTTCCACGGCCGTCTGCAGGCACCCTCGGGCGACGAGGGTGACGAGGAGAACTGGAGCGGCGGCACCGTCGGCTTCGCGGGCACCATCGAGCAGCTGCGCGCACCCTTCGGCGACGACGCCTCGCTGCTGCTCTCCGGCGGCGACAACATCGGCGCCTCGCTCTACGCCTCCGCCTCGCAGCAGGACACGCCCTCGCTCGAGGTGCTGAACGCGCTCGAGGTCGACGCGGCAGCGGTCGGCAACCACGAGTTCGACCGTGGCATCGACGACCTGCAGGGCCGGGTGCGCGACGCCGCCGACTTCCCCTACCTCGCCGCCAACGTCACGCTCGACGGCGCCCGGATCGACGACGGCTACGCGCTGTTCGAGTCCAACGGCGTCACGGTCGGCGTCATCGGCGCGGTTACGCAGGAGACCTCGGCGCTCGTCGACCCCTCCGGCATCGACGGCGTCCTGTTCGGCGACCCCGTCGAGGCCGTGAACGAGATCGCCGCGCAGCTGAGCGACGGCGACGAGGCCAACGGCGAGGCCGACCTCATCATCGCCGACTACCACGAGGGCTCCCAGGCGACCCTCGCGATCAACGCTCCGCAGGAGGAGCAGGCCGCATCGCTCGAGGCGTCGATGGCGCAGTCGGAGATGTTCCGCTCGATCGTCGAGGACACCGCGGCGGACGTCGACGTGATCTTCAACGGCCACACCCACAAGCTCTACTCCTGGCTCGCGCCGGCACCCGAGGGCAGCACGCAGGACGTGCGCCCGATCGTGCAGGGCGGCCAGTACGCCGAGAACGTCAGCCAGGTCGTGGCCGAGGTCGACGTGGCGACGGGCGAGGTCTCGTTCCCGACCGTGCAGAACGTCGCGCGCACGGCCGAGCCGGCAGCGGAGCTGATCGCCGCCTTCCCGCGCGCCGCAGCGGTCGACACCATCACCGACGAGGCGCTCGAGCAGGCCGAGGTCATCGGCAGCGAGCCGCTCGGCGAGATCACGGGCGACATCACCACCGCGTTCCGCGACGGCGGCCGCGACGACCGCGGCTCCGCATCCACGATGGGCACCCTCGTCGCCAACATGCTGCGCGACCAGCTCTCCTCCGAGAGCCGTGGCGGTGCCGAGATCGGCATCACCAACCCGGGCGGCCTGCGCGACGAGTTCCTCTTCGAGGCTGCCGACGGCGAGGCCGGCGACGGCGTCGTGACCGTGGGCGAGGCGGCCGCGGTGCTGCCCTTCGCCAACAACCTCTGGACCACCACGCTGACGGGCGCGCAGCTCAAGCTCGTCCTCGAGCAGCAGTGGCAGCGCACGGCCGGCGGCGAGGTGCCCTCGCGCGCCTACCTGCAGCTGGGCCTGAGCGACAACGTCGAGTACACCTACGACTCGACGCTCGCCGAGGGCTCGCGCATCACGAGCATCTGGGTCGACGGCGAGCTCGTGGCCGCCGACGACACGTTCCGGGTCGCGGCGCCGAGCTTCCTGCTCTCCGGCGGCGACAACTTCCGCGGCTTCACCGCTGGCAGCGGGGCTCGTGACTCCGGCCTGGTCGACTCGGAGGCCTTCGAGGCCTACATCGAGGCGCAGTCGCCGATCTCGCCCGACTTCTCGCGCCGCCAGCTCGAGGTCGTCGGTCTGCCGACCGAGCCCGTCGCTCCCGGCACCGAGCTGAGCATGACGGTCAACAAGATCGACCTCACCTCGCTCGGCGCTCCCGTCAGCGAGCAGATCGAGCTCTACCTCGACGACACGCTGCTCGGCTCGTTCGACGTGGTCGACGGCTCGGCGACCGTCGAGCTCACCGTGCCCATCGCATCCGCCCAGAGCGCCTTCGAGCTGCGCACGGCCGCAGGCACCGCGATCGCGCTGCCGCTGGCGGTCGACTTCGCGGTCGACCGCATCGCGGGCGACAACCGGTTCGAGACCTCCGTCGAGATCTCGCAGTCGCACTACGGCCAGGGTGCCGAGGTCGTCTACGTCGCGAGCGGCCAGGTCTGGCCCGACGCGCTGACGGCGGCCCCCGCTGCCGCGACCGAGGGCGGGCCGCTGCTGCTCGTGCCCAAGGCCGAGGCTCCGCAGGTCGTGCTCGACGAGATCGCGCGCCTCGGCGCCGAGCGCGTCGTCATCGTGGGCGGCGAGCCCTCGGTGAGCGCGGCTGTCGAGTCGGCGATCGCCGACATCGAGACGGTCAGCGACGTCACCCGCCTCGGCGGGGTCAACCGGTTCGAGACCAGCCGCATGGTCGCGGACTACGCGTTCGAGTCGGCTGAGGGCGCCTACGTGGTGACCGGCAGCCGCTTCCCCGACGCGCTGTCGGCGGGTGCCGCGGCCGGCCACCTCGAGTGGCCGCTGATGCTGGTCGACACCCGGGTCGAGATCCCTTCGGAGACGGTCGCGCTGCTCGACGACCTGGAGGTCGAGCGCGTGCGCGTCATCGGCGACACCAACGCCGTTCCCTCGGCGCAGGCCGGTGAGCTCGTGGACGCGGGCTTCGTCGTGTCGCGCCAGGCGGGCTCGAACCGCTTCATCACGAGCGCGATCGTCACGCGGGCGGCGTTCGACTCGGCCGAGGCCGGCGCCTACCTCGCGAGCGGCGTGCTCTTCCCCGACGCGCTCTCGGGTGGAGCCGTGGCCGGCGCGCAGGGCGCTCCGCTGCTGATCACCCGGCCGGGCTGCATCGACGCGAGCGTGCTGAGCGCGCTCGAGTCGCTCTCGGCCACGTCGGTGACGCTGCTCGGCGGCACGCCCTCGCTGAGCGAGGAGGTTGCTGCGCTGACGCGCTGCAGCTGATGAGCTGATCGTCTGATCGGCGGCGGGGGGGGGGCTTCGGCTCCACCCCCGCCGCTGTGCACGGGCGCGTGTGGGCGGCCATCGCTAGCGTGCCCGCATGGCCAAGATCATCTTCGACACTGCGACCACCCTGAACGGCTTCCTCGCCGACGACGATCACTCGCTCGCCTGGCTCTTCGCCGTCGACGGCGGCACCGATCCCGACGACTCGCTGCTGCCGGCCGACGCTGCCGTCATGGTCGAGGGATCCCACACCTACGAGTGGGGGCTGCGGGAATGGGACGTGGTAGCAAACCCCGGCACGTGGCAGGAGTTCTACGGCGACCGACCGCTCTTCGTCTTCTCGAGCCGCGAGCTGCCCGTGCCGGAGGGCGCCGACGTGCGCTTCCTGCGCGGCACGGTGACGGAGGCGCTGCCCGAGATCCGCGCGGCGGCGGGCGATGGGGACATCTGGGTCGTCGGCGGCGGCGACCTCGCCGGGCAGTTCCTCGACACGGGGGCGCTCGACGAGATCGCCATCTCGATCGCGCCCGTCGCCCTGGCGAGCGGCGCGCCGCTGCTCCCGCGCCGGATCGAGTCCGACCGCCTCACCCTCGTCGAGACGCGCCAGGTCGGGCAGTTCGCGCGGCTCGTCTACCGGGTGGGATAGCCGCGCAGAGCGACCCGGCGGCGCGCGTGCCGGGCCGCTGCGGCGTAGGCTCGACACCCATGACCCACGACGCATCCGACATCACCGTGCGCCCCGCGCGCACGAGCGACGTGCGCGACATGCAGCGCCTGATCGAGCCCTACGCGCATCGCCAGATCCTGCTCGGCAAGGAGCTCGTGACGCTCTTCGAGGCGGTGCAGGAGTTCGTGGTGGCCGAGCGCGACGGAGAGCTGGTGGGCTGCGGCGCGCTGCACGTCTTCTGGGAGGACCTCGGCGAGGTGCGCACGATCGCTGCGGCCGAGCACGCGGTGGGGCGCGGCGTCGGCCACGCCATGCTCGACGCGCTCGAGGAGCGCGCGAGGCGGCTGGGTCTCACACGGCTGTTCTGCCTCACCTTCGAGACCGAGTTCTTCGGCCGCCACGGCTTCGCAGAGGTCGCGGAGCAGGTCGTCGAGCCGGACGTGTTCTCCGAGCTGCTGCGCTCGCAGGACGGCGGTGTGGCCGAGTTCCTCGACCTCGCGCACGTCAAGCCGAACACCCTCGGCAACACGCGGATGCTCAAGCGCCTCTGAGCGCCCGCTCGCCTACCCTGAATCAGTGAGCACGCATCCTCCGGCCAAGCGTCGCGCCGCCGTGCGCCGGCGCCGCACGCTGCTCGCGCTGCTGCTGATCGCGGTGCTCGTGGCGGTCGGGCTCGTGATCTGGCAGCCGTGGGCCTCCGGTGACGCTCCCGCTCCGACCTCGCCCAGCGAGAGCGCGCCGGCCACGGCAGCGCCCGAGACGCCGGAGCCCGAGGGCGGCGAGGAGGAGGAGAGCCCCGAGCCGACCTCGACGCAGCCCTTCACGCCCATCGGGGGCGACCCCGAGGCCGACGCGAGCGAGCCGTGCACCGCTGAGCAGATCCGCATCGCACCGGGCACCGACCGCTCGACCTACGCCGAGGACGAGCCCGTGCAGCTCACCTTCACGATCGAGAACACCGGCGAGGAGCCGTGCTCGCTCAACGCCGGCACGAGCGTGCAGGAGTACGAGATCCGCACGGGTGACGAGCTCGTCTACCGGTGGTCCGACTGCGCGGCAGACGTGCAGGACAACGTCGTCGCGCTGCAGCCGGGCACGCCGCAGTCGACGATGCCGATCGAGTGGGATCGCACGCGATCCTCGTCCGACACCTGCACCGCGGAGCGCCCGCAGGTGACGGCGGGCGGCGCCGCCTACAACCTGAGCGTGAGGGTCGGCGACTACGCGAGCGCCGAGAGCCGCCAGTTCATCCTGGAATGATGGTCTCCGGCCCCGAAGGGCGCTAGGTTCGCCCCAGGTGCGCAGAGCGGAGAGCGGCATGGCCGAGCAGGAACCCCGAGGGATCGACAGCGAGACGTCCGTCGACGTCGTGATCGTCGGCGCCGGCCCCGCAGGGCTCGCGGCGGCCACCGCGCTCGTCGATGCCGGCCGGACCGTGGCCGTGCTCGAGGCGCGCGACCGCGTCGGCGGCCGCACCTGGACGGACACCGTCGACGGCGCCATGCTCGAGCTCGGCGGGCAGTGGGTCTCGCCGCACCAGACGACGCTGCTCGAGACGATCGAGCGGCTCGGGCTCGAGACGTTCCCGCGCTACCGCGTCGGCGAGTCCGTCTACGTGCACCCCGACGGCTCTGCGGAGCGCTTCACCGGCGACTTCCCGATCGATGCCGCGACGCTCGCAGAGGTCGACCGGCTGGTCGCGGTGATCGAGGGCCTGGTCGCCGAGATCGACCCGGAAGCGCCCTGGGACCACCCGCGTGCTCGCGAGCTCGACACCGTCGCCTTCGAGCGCTGGCTGCGCGACCAGACCGACGACCGGGCTGCCGCGAGCCTGACGGCGCTCTTCATCGGTCCGGCCATGCTGACGAAGCCCTCGCACGCGTTCTCGACCCTGCAGGCACTGCTGATGGCGGCGAGCGCCGGCGGCTTCGCCAACCTGCTCGACGAGGACGAGATCCTCGATCGCCGGGTGGTCGGTGGCATGCAGCAGGTCAGCGTCCGCATGGCCGAGGCGCTCGGCGATGCCGTGCACCTCTCGGCGCCCGTGCGGCGCATCGAGCGCTCCGACGACGGTGTGCGGGTGGTCGCCGACGGCGTCGTCGTGCGCGGCCGCCGCGTGATCGTCGCCGTGCCGCCCAACCTCATCACCCGCATCGACGTGCAGCCGCCGCTGCCGCGCCGTCAGCACCAGCTGCACCAGCACCTCTCGCTCGGCATCGTCATCAAGGTGCACGCGGTCTACGACCGGCCCTTCTGGCGCGAGGCGGGCCTCTCGGGCACGGGCTTCGGGCCCGACGAGCTCGTGCACGAGCTCTACGACAACACGAACCACGCGGATGCGCGGGGCACGCTCGTCGGATTCGTCTCGGACGAGCACGCCGATGCCGCGTTCCTCCTGAGCGACGAGGAGCGCCGCCGTCGCATCCTCGACTCGATCGCGCACTACCTCGGCCCTGAGGCGCTCGAGCCGGTCGTGTACTACGAGAGCGACTGGGGCAGCGAGGAGTGGACGCGCGGCGCCTACGCCGCGAGCTACGACCTCGGCGGCCTCCACCGCTACGGCCCCGACCAGCGCCAGCCCGTCGGGCCGATCCACTGGGCCTGCAGCGACTACGCCGGCCACGGCTACCAGCACGTCGACGGCGCCATCCGCTCCGGCCGCCAGGCCGCCGAGGATGTGCTCGCGACCCTCGGGGCCTAGCCCCGCACCCGTTCGTCGGCGCGCGTCGCGCGCCGCTGGCAGCGCCGCGACGGAGCGGCAGAGGAAGGACGTCCCATGAGCGAGACGCACGCACCCACCGCGGAGCGCAGCGCGAAGGGCCTCTCGGCTGGCTCGGTCGGGCTCATCGGCGCGATCGTCATCGGCATCTCGTGCATCGCGCCGGCCTACACGCTCACGGCTGCCCTCGGCCCGACCGTGTCGGAGGTCGGCGTGCAGGTGCCGGCGATCATGCTGGTCGGCTTCCTGCCGATGCTGCTGGTCGCCTTCGGCTACCGCGAGCTCAACAGCGCGATGCCCGACTCGGGCACGACCTTCACGTGGGTGACGCGGGCCTTCGGTCCCTGGGTGGGCTGGATGGCCGGCTGGGGCCTCATCGCGGCCACCATCCTCGTGCTCTCGAACCTCGCCGGGATCGCCGTCGACTTCTTCTTCCTGCTGCTGGCGCAGGTCTTCGGGCAGCCGGCGATCGCCGACCTCGCGGCCGAGCCCGGCATCAACGTGCTCGTCTGCCTGCTCTTCATGGCCGGCGCCACCTTCATCTCCTACCGCGACGTCAAGACGACGCAGCGGCTGCAGTACTGGCTCGTCGGCATCCAGGTGCTCGTGCTGCTGGGATTCGCCGCCACCGCCATCGTGCGCGTGATGAACGGCTCGGCCTTCGACGCGACGCCCGTCGACGCATCCTGGTTCAACCCCTTCGCCGTCGACTCGTTCACGGCGTTCGCGGCGGGCCTCTCGCTGTCGATCTTCATCTTCTGGGGCTGGGATGTGACGCTGACGATGAACGAGGAGACGCGCGGCTCAGATCGCACGCCCGGCCTCGCCGCCACCTGGACCGTCGTGATCATCATGGTGCTCTACCTGGTGCTGGCGATCTCGCTCATCTCCTACGCGGGCGTCGGCGAGGGCGAGTTCGGGCTCGGCAACACCGACATCCAGGACAACGTGTTCTTCGCGCTCGCGGGGCCGATCCTCGGGCCGCTCGCGGTGCTCGTGTCGCTCGCGGTGCTCATGAGCTCGGCTGCCTCGCTGCAGTCGACGTTCGTCAGCCCCGCGCGCACGCTGCTCGCGATGGGTCACTACGGCGCGCTGCCCGCGCCCTTCGCGCGCGTCACCGAGCGCTTCAAGTCGCCGGGGTTCGCGACGCTCGTCGCGAGCGCCGTGGCGAGCGGCTTCTACGCGATCATGCGCTTCATCAGCGAGAACGTGCTGTGGGACACCATCACGGCGCTCGGCATGATGATCTGCTTCTACTACGGCCTCACGGCCTTCGCGGCCGTCTGGTACTTCCGTCGCACGTGGTTCACGTCATGGCGCACGGCGCTCTACCGGCTGGTGTTCCCGCTGCTCGGCGGCCTCGTGCTCGCGGTGCTGTTCGTCACGACGCTCATCGACTCGATGAGCCCGGACTACGGCTCAGGCTCGAGCATCGGTGGCCTCGGGCTGGTGTTCGTGCTGGGCGTCGTCACCCTCGGCATCGGTGTCGTCATCATGATCGTGCAGGCGGTGCGCCAGCCGGCGTTCTTCCGCGGCGAGCGCATCGCCATCGGCGTCTCCGACGGCGGCCGCGACCTGACGCTCGACACGGCCATGCTCGAGATCCCGAAGCCCGACACGGCGAGTTAGCTCCGTCCGTCGAGGAGCGCGCCGAAGGCACGCGTCGCCGCCGTTCGTCGAGGAGCGCGCCGAAGGCACGCGTCACCGCCGTTCGTCGAGGAGCGCGCCGAAGGCACGCGTCACGAGACGCGCCTCAGAAGTCCGGCACCGCGACGAGGTGCGGCCGCGACTCGGCCTCGCGCCGCCCCTGGCTGATCGCCTCGGGGATGGCGTTGCGCACCAGCGCGACGCTGTCGTCGATCACGCGCGTGTAGCCGAGCCGCCGAGCCTCGGTGGCGCGTCGCTTGACGGCGGAGGCGGCTCGGATCTCGCCCGCGAGCGACAGCTCGCCGATCGCGGCGAGGCGCCCGGAGAGCGCGACGTTGCGGTCGGCGCTCGCGATCGCGAGCGCGATGGCGAGATCGGCACCCGGCTCCGTGAGCTTGATGCCACCGACGGTCGAGACGTAGACGTCCTTGGTGCCGAGCTGCATGCCCGCGTGGCGCTCGAGCACCGCGAGCACCATCGCCACGCGCGACGAGTCGACGCCGTTCACGACGCGGCGCGGCTGCGGCGTCGACGCGGCGACGACGAGCGCCTGCACCTCGACCGGGATCGCGCGGCGGCCCTCGAGGGTCACGGTGACGCACGTGCCCGCGAGCGGCGTCGCCGAGCGCGAGAGGAAGAGGCCGGAGGGGTCGGGCACCTCGAGGATCCCGTCGCCCGTCATCTCGAAGCAGCCCACCTCGTCCGTCGGGCCGAAGCGGTTCTTGGTGGTGCGCACGAAGCGCAGCGCCGTCTGCCGGTCGCCGTCGAAGTGGGCGACGACGTCGACGAGGTGCTCGAGCACACGCGGGCCCGCGACCGAGCCGTCCTTCGTGACGTGCCCGACCAGCAGCAGTGGCACATCCGCCGCCTTCGCCGCGCGCGTGAGCGCGGACGCGACGTCGCGCACCTGGCTGGGCCCGCCGGCGAGGCCCTCGTTGTCGGCGTTCGCGACGGTCTGCACCGAGTCGATGACGACCAGCTCTGGCTGCGTGTCGCGCAGCTGGCCGAGGATGGTCGCCAGGTCGGTCTCGCTCGCGAGGTAGAGCTGGGGCTCGAGGGCGCCGGTGCGCTCGGCGCGCAGTCGCACCTGCGCGAGCGACTCCTCACCGGAGACGTAGAGCACGCGCTTGCCCGCTGCCGCCGCCTTCGCGGCGACGGCCAGCAGCAGCGTCGACTTGCCGACGCCCGGCTCGCCGGAGCACAGCACCACGGCGCCCGGCACGATGCCGCCCCCGAGCACCCGATCGAACTCACCGATGCCCGTCGGCCACCGCGGCGCATCCGTCGTCTGCAGCTCGGTGATCGGGCGCGCTGCGCGAGAGGCTGGCACCGCGCCTGCGCTCACGCGCGCGGTCGAGGCGCCGACCTCCTCGATCGTGCCCCACTGCTGGCACTCGCCGCAGCGGCCGACCCACTTGAGGGTCGTCCAGCCGCACTCTGAGCAGCGGAACGCGGGTGCCTTGGCCATGCCTTCGAGGCTAGCGGCGGCCACTGACGCGGCGACGCACCGGCGATCCCGTCTGTCAGCGGTTGC
Source organism: Agrococcus sp. Marseille-P2731 (assembly GCF_900117395.1). Classification (GTDB taxonomy): domain Bacteria; phylum Actinomycetota; class Actinomycetes; order Actinomycetales; family Microbacteriaceae; genus Agrococcus. The sequence goes on from NZ_FPEG01000003.1 coordinate 1,260,854, forward strand.
GCGGCATCTGCCATTACGGTTGCGCCATGCTCACCGTCGGCTCCATCGTGATCCGCTGCAGCGACCTCGATGGCCAGCTGCGATTCTGGGCCGCCGCGCTCGACTATGAGCCGCGCGAGCCGGTCGACGAGGACTTCGCGCTGCTGCGGCCGCGAGCGGGCGCTGGACGAGCAGGCGCGCCCAACCTGTCGCTCGACGCGCAGCGCAGCGAGCGCGTGCTGCCCCCGCGCATCCACCTCGACCTCTACGCCGACGATCAGGCCGCCGAGGTCGCGCGGCTCGAGTCGCTCGGTGCCCAGCGAGTGCAGTGGTCGGGGAGGCCCGACGATGCCGACTTCGTGATCATGCAGGACCCGGAGGGCAATCGCTTCTGCGTGATCGACGCTGCGCCGGGGGTCGGGGCGTGACCGCCAACATCCGCGACGCGTCGATCGACGACGCTGCCGGCATCGCTCGCTTGCGGGTCGAGACCTGGCGGGCGGCCTACGGCGGGCTCGTGCCGCAGGAGGTGCTCGATCGCATGGACATCGAGCGCGAGACCGGGCGCCGCATGGAGCACTGGCACGAGATGCACGCGGATGCGCGCTGCCACGACCTGGTTGCGGTCGCCGACGGTGAGGTGGTGGGGTGGGCGATGTGCGGGCCCGCGCGCGAGGCGGATGCCCCGGCGAGCGGCGAGCTCTACGCCATCTACGCGCGCTCGGACCGCTGGTCGCGCGGCGTCGGCAACGCGCTGCTGATGGAGGCCGAGCGGCGGCTGCGCGCCGACGGGCACGACCGCGCCTACCTGTGGGTGCTGCTCGGCAACGCGCGCGCGACGAGCTTCTACGAGGCGCACGGCTGGCACGCGGACGGGGGAGCGAAGACCGAGGAGGGGCTGCACGAGCTGCGCCACGTGCGCGACCTGAGCACCTAGGCCCCGTTTCGCGCTCGCGCGGGACCGTGTGTAAACTCTCCCCTTGGTGACGTGTCCGAGCGGCCGAAGGTGCGACTCTCGAAAAGTCGTGTAGGGCAACCCCCTACCGTGGGTTCAAATCCCACCGTCACCGCCAAACCGCGTCCTTGCTCTCGCCAGCAAGGGCGCGGTTTCTTCGTTGCGGTGGCGCGGCGCTCGCGGCCGTCAGCGTCGCTTGCCAGGCCCAGGCCTGCCAGAGCGCCCCGGCCCACCTGGCCTGCGCGGCCGGTTCGACCCGGGCTTCGGCTTCGGCTTCGAGGGCCGCGGCTTGGAGCCCGTGGGGGCGTTGCCCGGCTGCACGCCGTGCTTGCGTCCCGCACCCTGCGACGCCTCGGCGTCGCCGTGGCGCTCCTCGCGGTCGCCGCGCGACGATCCGGGCTTGCGGCCCCGCGCGATCCCGATGAGCTCCTGATGCAGCGGCGAGTCGGCCTGCTGCAGCCAGGCGAGCGCGATGGTGGTGGGCGGCATGTCGCTGACCACGCGGTGGCGGGTCTCGGCGCCGCCGAGCGCCCGCGCGACCGACATCGGCACGATCGCGATGCCCGCGCCGGTGGCCACGGTCTCGAGCAGCTGCGCATCCGTCATGCCCGCACGCTCGAGGATCGGCTCGCCCTCGAGGTCGGCGGCCGTGACCGTCTCGAAGGCCACGATCGGATGCCCCTTCGCCGCGACCACGACGGGCAGCTCGTCGTAGAGCCGCACGACGTGCAGGTCGGTGTCATCGATGGGCAGGCGAGCCAGCACCGCGTCGCAGCGTCCTTCGAGCAGGCACCCGACCGCATCCGCCTCGTCGACCTCGACGAGCTCGGCCGGCACGTCGGGCACCCGCTCGCGCCACACGCGCAGCCACTTCGCCGGCGTCACCCCCGGCACACCGCCCAGCCTGAACCGCTCCATGCGCCCAGTCTGCCGTGCGAGGCGCGAGGTCAGCGCCAGCGATCGAGGAACGCGACGACGTCGGCGAGCTCCTCGGCGACGATCGAGTGCGCGCGCTCATAGGTGCGGCGCTCCACGTCGAAGTGGGCGTCGAGCCAGGGGATGGCGCGCTCGACCTCCTCGCGGCGGATGACGTCGTCGAGCGTGCCGATCGTGGACAGCAGGGGGATGCGCGGCTCGCGCGCCGCGAGCGCGGCGTCACCGGGCTGCTCGCGCGCGCTGACGAACGAGGCGAGGTGCACGATCGACGAGAAGCGGTCGGGCGCGTGGCGCGCCAGCTGCACCGCCATGACGCCGCCCTGCGAGAAGCCGAGCAGGTGCACGCGCCGGAAGGGGCGCTCGAGCCCGTCGAGCCACGCGAGCACGGCGCGGGCGGATGCGTCGACGAGCGAGGGATCGTCGAGCTCGACCACCGCGCGGTCGAACCACGCGAAGCCGCCGCCGTAGGGGATGGGCGCCCGCAGCGAGGCGATCGTCAGCGAGGCCGGCAGGTGCGGAGCGAGGCCGAACAGATCGCCCTCGTGCGAGCCGAGCCCGTGCATGACGACGAGCAGGTCGCCGCCGTCGCCGGCTGCCGCGTCTTCCGCAGCGTCGGTGCGCCCCTCACGCCACTGCACCGCATCCGCGTCGATCTCGAGCATGCCCGCCCCTCTCGCCCGGGCGCCGCCGAGCGGCGAGCGCCTCCACCGACACCGTAGCCTCGAAGCATGGCGAACACGTCGGCGACCACCAAGGTGCTGCGCCCGGTGGGCGGGAGCGGGGGCGGCCGCGTCCGCGGCTCCGGCTCGGCGCCGACGCGCGCTCGCGGCCGCCGCATCGGCCGCGTCGTCTCGCTCGATGCTGCCCGCGGAGTGCTGGTGCTCGCGACGGTCTTCTGGCTCGCCGCCCCGCGCCGCCCGCTGCCCGGCTCCGAGCAGTGGGGCTCGCTCGCGCTCGACGCGCTCGTGCTGCCGGCCTTCGCCGTCGTGCTCGGCTGCGCCTTCGCCATGGCCCAGCACCGCGACTGGACCTCCGGCGGCCGCGTCATCCGTCGCACCCTGCTCCTGCTGCTCGCGGGCCTGCTCATCGCGGCCGTCGCGGCGCTGATCGGCGGTGCGGCTGCCGGCATCCCCTTTGCGCCAGAGGGCGGCACGCTCGGCGGCCTCGAGCGCATCCGCGTCGCCGGGCCGCTGCTGCAGGTCGCGGTCGCGGTCGCGGCGCTCGGCTTCCTCGGCGTGCTCGCCCGCAGCTGGGCCGGCTGGGCGTTCGCGCTCGCGGTCGTGACCGCCGTCGGCGCCGGCGCCCTGTGGCTCAGCACGGGCATCTGCGGCGGGCTCAGCGATCGGTGCAGCCCGGCGACGCTGCTCGTCGGGGGCGTGGCGGATGCGGCGGGCACCTCCGCGGATCCGCTCGTCGTCGCCGGGGTCACCACGGTCGCCGCGGGCCTCGGGCTCGCGCTGCCAGCGGTCGCCGGCGCTGCCCTCGTGCACGCCTTCCTGCGCGCTCGCAGCGTCGACGCCCGGCAGCGCGGGCGCGTGATCGGCTACGGGCTGCTCGCGGCGCTGCTGTTCGGCGTGCTCGGCATCCTCGCCTACTTCACCCCCACCGTGTGGGGGCAGCAGCCGCTCGCCCCGACGGTCGCGCTGTGGACGCCGCCGCTCACCCTCGCCGTCGCGACGCTCGCCGCGCTGCTCGCGACCGCGATGCATCCGTCGATCGACACCGACCTGCGGGGCGGCACCTCGGCGCTCGGGGTCTTCGCCGAGCCCTTCGCGGCCGTCGGGCGCATCAGCATGCTCGCGGTCGGCACGACGCTCGCGGCGCGCACGCTGCTCGACGCGATCGAGCCGAGCCCCGTCCGCTGGTTCGCGCGGCTCGGCGACATCCCGTCGATCGTGCTCGGCCTCATCGTCGTCGCTCTGTGGCTGACGCTCGCGCTCTGGGCCGACCGTCGCGGGCGGCGCCTGCGGCCCTGAGCGCTGCGCCAGCACGCGCCCGAGCACCGCTGCGCGGCTCGGCACCTGGGACTCCGAGCGCCGGGACACCCGCGCCAGGCACAATGGGGCCATGGCCGTGCGCACCCCTGACCCCAATCCCGGATGGCTGAGCGAGGACGAGCTGCAGCAGGCGCGCGAACGGCTGCCCATCCTCTACGTCGAGGCGATCCCGGTGCGCCTCGACGGGCTCGGCCAGGTCACCGAGGTCGGGCTGCTGCTGCGCATGAACGCGCAGAGCGAGATGACGCGCACGGTCGTCTCCGGCCGCGTCATGCGCGGCGAGCGCGTGCGCGATGCGCTCTACCGCCACCTCGAGAAGGATCTCGGCCCGATGGCCTTCCCGCAACTGCCGGCCTGCCCCTCGCCGTTCCACGTCGCCGAGTACTTCCCGCTGCCGGGCGACGGCATCTACTCGGATGAGCGCCAGCACGCCGTCTCGCTCTGCTACATCGTGCCCGTGACCGGCACGTGCGACCCGCGCCAGGACGCGCTCGAGCTCACGTGGCTCTCGCCCGAGGCGGCGGCCTCGGAGCTCGTCACGAGCGAGATGGAGGGCGGGCGCGGCAGCCTGGTGCGGGCGGCGCTCGCGCACCTGGGCGCCCTGCGGTGAGGCGCTGCGGGGCGACGCCGCACGAAGGATGCGCTCGGCCGCGCTCCGTAGGCTGGTGACATGAGCGCGCAGTACCAAGTGACCCTCGAATGGGCGGCGGCCGGCCTGCGGGCGGCGGCCGCCGACGTGGTCGTGCTCGCCGACGCCGATCGCGGCCCGGAGACCGAGGAGCTGCTGCGCCTCGCGCCGCGCACGGCTCTCGTGCTCGAGGCGACGCTCGTGAACGCCGACCGCATCGCCCGTGCGGCGCTCGACGAGCAGGAGCGCCGCGGCGAGCGCGCGAGCATCGCGATCGTGGCGGCGGGTGAGCGCTGGCCCGACGGCTCGCTGCGCCCCACGGCCGCCGATCTGCTGGTCGCCGGTCGCGTGGTCGACGAGCTGGCCGAGCTCGGCATCGACTTCCACAGCCCGGCCTGCGCGGCGGCCTGCGCTGCCGCCGTCGGGCTGCGCGGCGCGACGAACGCGCTCGTCGCGGCCGAGGCGCGGGGCGCTGGGGCGGCCTCCGCACCTGGTTCGACACCCGGTCCCGCGCACGTCACACACCACGTCCCCGAGCACACCCCCGAGCACACCCCCGAGCATCAAGGAGCCGCACGATGAGCTGGCAGCCCGACCCCGCGCGCTACGAGACCATGCAGTACCGCCGCGCCGGCGCATCCGGCCTCAAGCTGCCGGCACTCACCCTCGGCCTCTGGCACAACTTCGGCGACGACGTGCCGCTCGAGCGGCAGCGCACGCTGCTCACGACCGCGTTCGACCGCGGCATCACGCACTTCGACCTCGCGAACAACTACGGCCCGCCCTTCGGCGCCGCCGAGCGCAACTTCGGCCAGGTGATGTCGAGCGACCTCGCCGCGCACCGCGACGAGATCCTGGTCACGACGAAGGCCGGGTGGGACATGTGGCCCGGCCCCTACGGCATGGGCGGCAGCCGCAAGTACCTCGTGGCGAGCCTCGACCAGTCGCTCGAGCGGATGGGCCTCGACTACGTCGACATCTTCTACCACCACCGCCCTGACCCCGAGACGCCGCTCGAGGAGACCATGGGTGCGCTCGACCACATCGTGCGCACCGGCCGCGCGCTCTACGTCGGCGTCTCGAGCTACTCCGCGGACGAGACGCGGCGCGCGCACGAGATCCTCGCCTCGCTCGGCACGCCGCTGACGATCCATCAGCCGTCGTACTCGATGCTCAACCGGTGGATCGAGACGGATGGGCTGCTCGACACCGCGGGGGAGCTCGGCATCGGGGTCATCGGCTTCACGGCGCTCGCGCAGGGGCTGCTGACGGGCAAGTACCTCGACGGCGTGCCCGCCGACTCGCGGGCCGCGCGAGGTGGCGAGCGCAAGCCGCTCGATCCGAACGTCTCCGCCGAGGCGACCGAGCGCATCCGCGGCCTCGCCGCCATCGCCGAGCAGCGCGGGCAGTCGTTGGCGCAGCTCGCGCTCGCCTGGGCGCTGCGCGACGATCGCATGACCTCGCTCACGATCGGCGCCTCGCGCGTGGAGCAGCTGGAGCAGAACCTCGGCGCGCTGACCGCCGCCCCGCTCACCGCCGAGGAGCTCGCGGCGATCGACGAGCTGGCGCGCGACGAGCCGGGCGTCGACCTCTGGGCGGGCGCTCGCGACTCGCGCAGCTGACGCGCGCCCCCGCCGGCGCCTCGCGTCCCTGATGCGCACGGCTGCCGCGCTGACCCGCCTTGCCTGCCCGCGGCTGCCGCGCTGACCCGCCTTGCCTGCCCGCGGCTGCCGCGCTGACCCTCCTTGCCTGCCCGCGGCCCCGCTCTCGGCCTCCATCCGAACCGTGTGCACCGAACTGCTCTTCCGGGCGCCGCGAGACAGCGGGTGCGTGCACACGGATGCGCGGGTCGCGGGTGGGCGCAGGCTGCGGCGCGCGGCTTGAGGCGGTGGCGCGGGGCATGACGCCTGCTCAGCTGCGGCGGGCGATCGCTGCGCGCACGCGTCGCACGCACGACGCACCGGCGCGCGCGAGATGCGCCTTGGTGATCCGCACCACGATCCAGCCGGCGGCTTCGAGCCGCTCGTAGCGATCGATGTCGATCGCCCACTGCTTCGGGCTCAGATGGCCCTCGCCCTCGTACTCGATGGCGATCTTGAGCTCCGGGTAGCCGAGATCCGGCCGCAGTCGCATGCCGTCGATGACCACGAGCGGATGCACCGCAGGCTCGGGCAATCCTGCGAGCACGATCGTCCTGCGCGCGATGCTCTCGAACCTCGAGTCGACGCCGACGCGCGCATCGGCGAGCGCGGCGCGCAGCGCTCCGGCGCCCCTGAGGCTCTTGGCGTCGCCGAGCATTCGCCGCAGAGCCTCTCGAGTGACCTGCGGTCGGCGCGGCAGTCTGAGACCGGGATAGCGCGTCGACGGAGTGAGCAGCGCGTCGACGACGTGCACGAGCCGCTCGTGCTCGAGGTCGCGAGCGAGCATCAGGGTGGTTGCGAGCGGCGTGAGCAGGCGAAGGCCCTCGAGCTCGGTGACGCGCAGGCGGGCGGCATCGAAGGCGACGTGGCGGGTGCCGCGCGCACGACCCCTCGTCGAGCCGTTGGGCCGCGCGATCACCAGCGCCTCCTCCTGTTCGAGAGCCGCTGGCAACGGCAGTCCCCAGAGGCGCGCCGCCGTGACCCCGCCGAAGACATGATGCGCGGGCATCAGGAGCGCGTAGGCCGCTGCGGTCGCTCGCAGGCGCTCGTCCGCAGTCGCGCGCTGCTCGGCCACGGGCAGAAGCGAGGGGTCGCCCATGCTCGTCCGCTGGGCAGATCCGTCCGTCGGCCCTGCGACTCGGGCAGGCGCGCGGACGCCGCGGAACGGCGCCTGCAGGTCACCGCTCCGCAGGCGGCCCGCCGTGACCCCCGCCCGCAGCGCCGCGCAGACGCGGAACGGCTGGCCACCGAACGGTGCAGGCAGCGGGGCGGGGGCGGTCACGCGCGAGAGGATGCCCTCCGCCGCGCGCCCCGCGCGCGCATCCGCGCCCCTGCTGTGGAGGACCCTCGAGCGACGGGATCCGTGTGCACCCAACTGCTCTCCGGCACGCGCGAGGGCGACACGAGCGTGCACACGGATGCGCGGCCGACGCGACGAGGGCCGCACGAGGGGGAGTGCACCATGTGGGCGGGCGGGTCTACCGTGTGCGCATGGCTTCGATGACGAGGTCGCCGAGCGAGCGAACCTTCCTGCACGTGCTGGCGAACACCGCACTGGCGAACCTCACGACCGCGTTCGTGTGGTTCGCGCTGACCTTCTGGGTCTACCTCGAGACCAAGAGCGTGCTCGCCACCGGTGTGATCGGCGGCGCGTACATGCTGTTCGTCGCCTTCGGCAGCATCATGTTCGGCTCGATCGTCGACCACCATCGCAAGCTGCGCGTCATGATGCTCTCCGGTGCGCTGACGGTCGCGGCCTTCGTGGTCGCCGGCGTGATGTACCTGCTGCTGCCGGAGCCGGTGCTGCTCGACCTCACGGCGCCGTGGCTGTGGCTCTTCATGGCGATCATCCTCGCGGGCTCCGTGGTCGAGCACATGCGCAACATCGCGCTCTCGACGACCGTGACGATCCTCGTGCCCGACGAGCGCCACGCGAACGCGAACGGCCTGGTCGGCACCGTGCAGGGGCTCGCGATGATCGTCACGAGCGTGTTCTCGGGGTTGGCGATCGGCTTCCTCGGCATGGGGTGGACGATCGCGATCGGCATCGCCATGCTCGCGCTCAGCCTCGTGCACCTCGGCACCCTTCGGATCCCGGAGGACGTCGTCGCGGTCGCTCCCGACGACGAGGCGAAGGGGATCGACCTGCGCGGCTCGATCCGCGCGGTGCTTGCGATCAGCGGCCTCTTCGCCCTCATCATCTTCTCGACCTTCAACAACCTGATCGGCGGCGTCTACATGGCGCTGATGGACCCATACGGCCTCGAGCTGTTCACCGTGCAGATGTGGGGCATCGTGTTCGGCGTCGCCTCGACGGGCTTCATCGTGGGCGGCCTGGTGATCGCGAAGTTCGGCCTCGGCACGCGCCCGATCCGCACGCTGCTCATCGTCGTCGCCATCATGGGCGTGCTCGGGGCGCTCTTCACGATCCGTGAGTGGTGGTGGCTGTACGCGCTGGGAACCTGGCTCTACATGGCGCTCATCCCGGCCGCTGAGGCGGCCGAGCAGACGATCATCCAGCGCGTGGTGCCGCTGCATCGGCAGGGGAGGGTCTTCGGCTTCGCCATGGCCTTCGAGTCCGCCGCCGCGCCCATCACGGCGTTCCTCATCGCTCCGATCGCCGAGTTCCTCATCATCCCGTGGGCGCGGTCGTCCGAGGGCTCAGCGGCCCTCGAGCCGCTGCTCGGCACGGGCACCACGCGCGGGATCGCGCTCGTGTTCCTCTTCGCGGGCATCATCATGGTGATCGCCGCGGGCCTCGCCTTCCTCACGAAGTCCTACCGCCTCATCAGCGACTCCTACGCCGATTCGGCTCCGCTGCCGCAGGGCGAGGGGGTGGATGCGTCGGCCCCGCTGCCACAGGCCGCGGGAGCGGATGCGTCGGCTCCACTGCCGCAGGGTGAAGGCGCGGATGCGGTGGCCCCGGCCGCCCCGGATCAGTCGATCGGCTCGGTGAGGGAGGGCGGCAGCGAGACCGGCCCGCCCGCCGGGCCGTCCAGGTAGGCGGCGCGCACGAGCGTCGGAGATCCGACGGCTGTCGCATCCGTGACGGGCTCCGGCGCGGTGTCGGCCACGAAGCGCTCGAGTCGGCGCCAACCGAGCACCGCGACGGGCGGCTGCTCGCCACGCAGTCGTGACCGGATCGCGTCGAGCGGCAGCGGTGCACGGCTGGCGAGCAGCACGACGTTGCTGAAGCGCGCGCCCGCGAGCGTCGAGCCGGTCGCGATCAGCGCGACGTGGTCGAACGCCGCGCGCGCCGTGGCGAGCTGCTGCCGGAGGAAGTGCAGCGGCGGGCCGTCGACCGAGTTGACGATCAGCGCGCCGGCAGGCAGCAGGGCGGCGCTCGCCGCCCGGTAGAACTCGAGCGACGTGAACGCTGCGGGCACGCGGCCGCCGCCGAACACATCCGTCGTCACGAGCGCCAGGGGATCGGTGACCCGCTCGAGCGCGGCCCGCCCGTCGCCGATCTCGAGCTCGATGCCGGCGGGCGGCGGGATGACCTCCAGGACGAGGTCGACCAGTGCGGGCTCGAGCTCGATCACGCGCTGCCGGAGGCTCGGCGAGGCGTGCTGCAGCAGGCGGGGGATGGTGAGCGCGCCGCCGCCGAGGTGGAGCACCGCATCGGATGCGTCGCGGGCACCCCCGCCCGCGTCGGCAGCGCCGGTGGCGCTCGCTTCGAGCGCCGAGAGCGCTGCCGCGAGCACCCACCGGGCCGAGGCGTGGCGAGGCGGCGCAGCGGGGTCACCGATGTGCGACTGCATGATGCCGTCGATGACGAGCGCGTGGCCGTGCTCGTCGGCCTCGAGCCGCGCCTCGTGGCCGCTCGAGAGCTCTCGGGTCGCGGCGCTCACGCAGCCTGCTCCTTCCGGCTCCAGCGCACCTCGACGAGCCGGCGCTCGGCGCGCGTGCACGGCGTGCAGGCATATCGGCCCTTCGGCGCCCGGAAGCGCACGTGACTGTGGCCCCCTGGGCAGGTGCCCACCCAGCCGGCGCGCTCGGCCGCGATCTCGCCGTGATGGGTGCGCCCACCGATGTAGCCGATGTCGCGAGCGATGCGCCGCCACGCGGGCCCGTGCCCAGCACGCGCGCCGGCCATCGCGTGCGCCACCTCGTGCAGCAGGATCTGGTGCACCTCGTCGTCATCCCACCGCGCGGCGAGGTGCTTCGAGACGGTGATGCGTCGCGCGGTGAAGTTCGTCAGGCCGGCGCGCTTCGCTGCCCGGTCGAAGCCGAAGCTCCAGCTGTCGTCGAGGTGCAGTCGCAGCAGTGCCTCTGCCCACACCCGCACCCGCTCGAGATCAGCCACCCGTCCGCCCTCCGTCGGCTGCGAGCATGCCAGCAGCGGCAGCGCGGGCAGGGACCGCAGGCGAGGGCCTGTGGAGAGTCAGCGCCCGCCCCAGATGGGGTGGCTCGCGCGCGGCACGTCCTGCTCCGCGCGCAGCGCCTCGGTCTGCGCGCGGTCGGTCGCGACCATGAGTGCGAGCTCAGCCGCCTCGAGCTGCGAGGCCTCCAGCTCGGCCTCCCGGCACAGCTCGACCGCGACGGTGAAGTCGATGCACGCCTCGTGCCACTGGGCGAGCGCGAAGTGCACGGTGCCGCGCTGCTGCAGGGCGTGCGCCCAGAGCTCGACCCAGTCGTTCGACCGCGACTCGGCGATGATCGCGGTGCACTCGCGCAGCGCGTTGCGCAGGTCGCCGCGCGTCTGCACGACGGATGCGCGCAGCAGTCGCGCCTCCGCGACGCGGTCGCGCGAGCCGGATGCGCGAGCGAGCGTGACAGCCTCGCTCGCGGCGGTCAATGCCTCGTCGAGGCGGCCGATCGATTCGAGCAGCCACGCGCGCTCGGACACCGCTGCGAGCGAGCGCTCGCGGCCGAGCTGCCGCAGCCGCCTGGCAGCCGAGGCGACATCGACCGCGTTGCGCAGCGCGGTCTGGTCGTAGCCGATCGACTCGCTCATGGGCCCCATCGTCGCGCATCCGCGAGGAATCCGCGGGAGCACGCGCCGACGCCCCGCGGCATCGTCGCCGTCGGGCACCGGCAGAGCGCACGAGCAGGGCCCGGTCCGACCGAGGTCGGGACCGGGCCCAGCAGGGCTCGCCGCGTGCGAGGCTCAGCGCATCGCGCGCACGAGCGGCCTCAGGCGGCGGCGCGCACGTAGCGCAGCACGAGGTAGTGCGGGTGCTGGCGCAGCCAGCGCAGCACCTTGGCGGTGTTGCGCAGGATCCATGCGACGAGGCGGACCGCGTCGGACCAGCTGACGTTGCGGCGGACGTAGGCGATGAAGTTGGCGAGCATGTCGACTCCTGTGTCGATCGGTGCCGTGAGGCGGGGTGCCTTCCGGTCTGCTCCCAGCCTCGCCGGATCCCGCCAGCAGCGGCACCGCCTCCGGGATGCACCTCGTTGCGCCTTTCGGCGCAGGTCGTCTGCGCCCTCCGATGCACCTCACCCGGACGTGAGATGGCGAGAGCGCCTCCCGCTCGGCGGGAGGCGCTCTCGACGCGAGGCTCAGGCGCGGTGCTGCGCCAGGGTGCGCGCGGCCACCAGCGGCGCATGAGCGACGCTCACGGCGCGGATGCGCTCCACGGCCGCCGCGTCCGCGTGCAGTGCGCGCAGCGTGACTGCCTTGCCCGCGTAGATCGCTGCGCTCGGCAGCAGTCGCCGTCCGCGCGGGCTCACCCACCGAGGCAGGCGCCGCGCGGTGACTCGACGCACCGCCGCGAGATCCACGCAGCGCAGGCTCTCGGTGAGGTACGTGCGCCGCAGCAGCAGCAGCTCGCTGTGCGGGTCGGTCGCGAGGCGCGCCAGCAGCACCCGGCAGACCGCCGAGAAGGTCGCGAGCGCCACGAGCGCCGCAGCACCCGCGAGCAGGATCGGCCAGGAGAGCCCCCAGGTCAGCGCCGCATAGGTGCTGCCCACGATCGCGATGGCGAAGATGGTCGTCACGAGCGTGGTCAGCAGCGGGGGTCGCCGCGCGAGCAGCGTGCCCCCTGCCGGGACCCGGCCCGGGAACGACTCCCGGGCGATGCGCTCGACGACGCGGACGGGCAACGAGGGGAGCACGAGGTTCTTGCCGAGCTGCTCGTTCGCGTCCAGGGTCAGCAGCCAGAGGCGCGCGCGACCGCTGCACTGCTCGAGCAGGTTGCGCTGGACGACGACGCCCTGGATGGAGTCCTCGCGGAAGCTGCGCTCATGCGTGATCAACAGCCCGTGCCGGATGCGGAGCTCTGCACCATCACGCCGCACGGAGAAGCCGTGGTAGCGCAGCACGGTGCCGAGCGCGCCGAGCACGATGGCTGCGAGCCCCGCGAGGATCGCCGCGCTGACCGGCTCGAGCCCGCCGACCACGCCGCTGAGCCAGCCCTGCAGGCCGAACTGCTCTGCCGCCTCCCACGCTCCGAACGCCAGTGCTGGCACCGTGAGCACGGCGGCTCCGAACATGACGCTCATGACCGCGAGGTCCCAGGTCGAGGCGCGGTAGAGCAGCCGCTCTGTCGGCGAGGGCAGCTCGGCGTCGCCGCTCGCGAGCGGTTCGGAGTCCCCGCTCGGGTGCTCGGCCAGGGCAGGCGCCACCGAATCGATCGCCACCGAGTCGATCGCCACCACGGCGGCGGTCGCGCCGCCGAGCCGCGCGCGCTCGAGCACCTGCGCGATCGTCGCCGCGCGGATGCCGCGGATCTCGATCTGTGCCGCATCCTGCCCCGATTGCGCGATCCTGAGGTTCGCGAGGCCGAACAGGCGCAGCTGCCACTCGGTGCTGCGATCGACCGCCTGCACCCTGCTCCAGCGCAGCGTCTTGACCTTCCGATCGAGCCAGCCGGACTCCTCGATCACCGCGTCGGCGGTCACCGTGTAGCGCGTGAACCAGTGCGAGGTGACCGGCTCGGCGATCATCGCGACGACCAGCAGGGCGATGATGACCGGCCCGATCCAGCGCCAATCGGGCGGCAGGAGCTGCACCAGGAGGGTCACCCCGAGCCCGCCGAGGGCGATGCCCACCGCGAGGGAGAGGTAGGCGGCGAGGATCGAGGCCCTCGCGCTGCGGAAGCCCTCCATCGCAGGAGTCGCCGGCGACTCAGGCATCGCCGGGCGCGTGCAGCGCACGCGTGACGAGGTCGCGGATGCGCTCGGCATCGGCGGGAGCGAGCGGACCGAGCTCCTGCTGGCCCGTGATGGTCGTGAACCGCACCGACATCAGGCCGAACGCTCGCTGGATGGGGCCCTGCTGGGTCTCGACCGCGATGATGTGCGGCGTCGGCATCGTCGTGGTGGTGCGGACGAAGCGGCCGGACGTGATGTAGACGAAGTCGTCGGTGACCGTGTACGTGTAGAAGCGCTGCTCCCAGCGGTTGCCGACGGTGAAGTCGAGCGCAGCGATCACGACGAGCAGCGGCAGCACGCCCGCGAGCACGATCATCGACGCGAGCTCGGTGCGGAAGATGGCCATGACGCCGAGCGCGATCGCTGCGAGCACGAGCGCGCCGATGGCGGTCATGACGTGCGACAAGCGCTGCGCCTGCGGCGGGCGGTGATGCTCGCCGGGTGCGCCGACGGGCGGGAGCGCTGAGGATCCGGCGAGCTGGTCGCGCGATGCGTCATCGGCGCCCTGCATGGTCACGGACAGTAGCACGGGGCCTCCAAGGGGTGCGTGCGAGAGGAACGGGTCGAATGCTGCGGCGAAGGCGCCGCACGGTCCCGCGCGAGGAGCGCGGGACCGTGCGAGCGGGGCGGTGCGCTCGGCTCAGCCGCCGATCTGGCGGAGGATGAACTCGATGGTCCTGGCGATGCTTGCGCCGTTCCGGGTGAAGTAGTTGTAGACCCGTGCCTTGTTGGCGTTGACGTAGGCGATGGCGCGGCGGACGAGCGCCGGCCCCTTCGTCCAGACGAGCTTGCCGAGCGCGGCGATGATCCGTGCGATGACTGCGAGCATGATGTACTCCCTTGTACGAGGTGGTGAGGTGATGCCGCTTGGTGCGACGACCTCAGCGTGCGGGAGTGCGGTGCCTCACCGGCACCGACGAAGGGCGTGACTGCTCTGCTCCGTTCGACGGAGCGAGACCTACGACTTGCGGCGGACCGCCTCGGTCAGACGCCGACCTTGACCAGCCCGAGCTGGGCGCCGCGGATCAGCACCTGCACGCGATCGCGGACCTGCCACTTCTCCATGATGCGGCTCAGATGGCTCTTCACCGTCGCCTCGGCGACGAAGAGGGCGCCCGCCATCTCGGCGTTCGACATGCCGTTGGCCAGCAGGCGCACGACATCGAGCTCGCGCGCGGTCAGCTCCTCGCCTGCCGCGAGTGCTCGAGCCTGTGCCGGCGCCTCAGCGTCGCGCACTGCCGCGATCAGGTTCTGCGTCACCTGTCGCGAGATCGCGCCGGCACCCTCGTGCACGGCCCGGATGGCCTCGAGGAGCTCGTCCGGCTCGACGTGCTTGAGGATGAAGCCCGACGCGCCTGCTCGGAGCGCCGGGAGGAGGTACTGCTCGGTCGAGAAGGTCGTGACGGCGATGACCTTCGTCGACGGATGCGCCTCGATCACCCGCCGGGTCGCCTCGATGCCGTCCAGGATCGGCATCTGCATGTCCATCAGCACGACGTCCGGCCGCAGTGCGCGCGCCTGCGTGACCGCAGCGGAGCCGTCGGCAGCGAGACCGACCAGCTCCATGTCGTCAGCGCCCTCGATGAAGATCGACAGCGCGCGCTGCATGAGCGGCTGATCATCTGCGACGAGGACGCGGATCATGGCGGAAGTCTAAGGGCGTCGCGCAGGACTCCTCCGAAAGTCGTACACAGGCATCGCCTCGAGGCCGAAGCGAGGCGCGCGGGCGGCCATCATGCTGATCGATGTCGCGGCCCTCGCGACGTCTCGCCCATGACGACGGAGTCCGCGATGTCCTTCCTCTCTGCACTGCTCACCCTCATCGAATCGGCGCAGCCCAAGTCGCCCGCATCCTTCCTGTGCACCGTCTTCCCGCTGATCTGCCGGCGCCGCTGAGCGAGGGCCGGGCGGGGGAGCGGCCACCGCTCCGCAGCGCCGTGACGACATCCGGCCCCTGGCATGCTGAGCCCATGCTCCCAGCGCTCGCACGCACGGTCAGCGCAGCGTTCGTCACCCTGCCGATCTCGCGTCGTGCTCGCATCGCCCTGACGGTCTGCGGCGCGCTGCTCCTGCTGATCGAGGGCGTCGCGCTGCTGCTCCGCCTGGAGGGCAGCTCCTGGGAGAGCCTGCTCTGGGTGGTGGCCTCGAGCGTCGTGGTCGTGGTCGCCGCGTGGTGGCCGACGGTCGGCGCGCTGCTGACGCTCGCCTTCGCCTTCGCCTCCTCCGCCTTGGACTCGCTCGGCACGTTCCAGTTCGGCATCGCTATCGTCGCGGCGATCATCGCCCGCACCTGCTCGGCGTCGTTCATGGCCATGACGGGCTTCGTCTACATCGCCTGGGCGGCGCTCGCGCCCGGTGGCGGGCTGGCGAACCTCACCTCCGTGCTGCTGACGAGCTTCAGCGCGCTCGTGGGCGCGGTGCTGCGCGCAGCGGCACGGCGCAGCCGCGAGCTCGAGGGCAGGCTCACGGCGCAGGAGTCGCTGCGACGGGCCGCGCTCGCGGCCGAGCGCTCGAGGATCGCCGTCGAGATGCACGACGTGGTCGCGCACGCGCTCACCGTGATCGCCATGCACTCGAGCGTGCTGGAGCGCTCAGAGGATCCGGAGCAGCGACGCAGCTCGCAGCGCGCGATCGGCGAGGTCTCACGGCGCGCCGTCGAGGACATGCGGACGATGCTCTCGGCGCTGCACGACGAGGGCGGCGCCGCCGACGGCTCCGCGAGCGGTGCGCTCGTCGCCGAGCCGGAGCAGCTGCTGGAGGCGCTCGCCTCGAGCCTGCGCACGGCAGGGATCCCCACAGAGCTGCGCGCACCCATCGCGCTCGAGCTGCCTTCGCCGCTCATGCTCGCCGTGGTGCGCATCGCGCAGGAGGCGACGACCAACATCCTCAAGCACGCGCCGGGATCGGTCTCGGCGACCATCACGATCACGGTGCTCGCCGAGGCGGTGGTCGTGGAGGTCGAGAACACGCTGCCCGTGCTCACCGGGCCGAGCGCGCCCCCATCCGGCTTCGGCCTGCTCGGCCTGCACGAGCGCACGAAGCTGTTCGGAGGCGCGCTGCGCACCGGGTGGCAGGGCGACACGTGGCGCGTCCGGGCAGAGCTGCCGCTCGACCCCGAGTCGAACGGGTCGGCGACGTCGATCTCGGGCTGAGCCAGGACGGAGGCACGGATCGCCGGTGCAGACCGGCGCGCTAGCCGAAGACGCCGCGGCCCGGCGCCGGGCTGGGCGTGGCGTCTGCGTCGCGCGCGGCCTGCGCCCCGCCGAGGAACCGACGGAGTTCGGCGCCCGAGACGACCTTGCCCGGCAGCGGATCGCGCCGCAGGCTGCGGCCGATCCCGTCGAGGTCGCGCTCTCCACCGGCAGGCGTCGGGGACGCCTAGCGTGTGCGTGCCGAGCTGCCCATGCGGCCAGACTCAACCGCCGCGATGGAATCCACCCGGGACTGCGCGCGTGGCTCTACAACGCCGCCGCAGACTTGACCACCGCCGTTCGTCGCAGACGCGGTCGATCCGTTTGGCCGATGCTCTCGCCCGCGGTGACGACCAATCTGGCTATGGGACCTCGCAACGGTGCGAGGTTGTGAACAGAAGGCGACAACCATGCAGAACTTAGGCTCAAGACTGACTCTCGCGACAGTAGCTTCCGCTGGAACCATCGCATTGGCGCTCGGAGGGATTTCGCCAGCCTTCGCGGTTGAAGATGAGGTCGATATCGTACGAATCGTCGCGGAGGTGGCTCCTGATCAGGGTGGGGTGGTCGCGGTACAAGCACAAGGCGACCGGCTGACCGCCGACGTGAACGGCGCGGTCGTGTCGATCCCCGATGACGGAACGGGAATCATCGACGTCGTGACCGAGGATTCGAACAGATTCTCAATCCCGCTTCCGAACGAGACCAGCATCACCTCCGCAGAGGTGATGGACGATGGCACTGTCGTCTACCCATCGGCGCACGGCGGCGGAGTGACGGTGCTCGTGCAGACCCTGGAGACTGATTCAGTGCGCGTGCAGACGGTGGTCGAAGCGCCAACTGCGCCTGCGGAGTTCAGCTACGAGTTCGAGGGCGAGCTCGTGCCCGCGATCGACCAAGACGGCACGGTGGCCATCATCGACACAAGCGACTCCGAGCGTGCGCGAATCCTCGTCGTGGACGATCCCTGGGCTTTCGACGCCGAAGGTCATCAGGTAGATACCCACTACGAAGTGCACGGTCAGACGCTTGTCCAGGTGATCGAACCGGATGGGGATGCGGTCTACCCGATCGTGGCCGACCCTCGTTGGGAGTGGCGAGACTGGGGCTACGGTGCAACGTTCTCTCGTGGGGAAACGCGCAACATCGCAGACGCCGCTGGAGTCAGCTCGACATGCGGCGTCGTGGGCTACTACGCAGGAGGAGCTGGGATCGCCTGTGCTGCGATCGCAGGCTACGTGTTCGCCCAGGCGAACATCGCCAAGAGCAACCGGCAGTGCATCATCATTCAGGTCGTTCCTTCGCCGTCTGTCTGGCGGGTCGGCACCGCTCACGGCTGCTACGGCTAGCTTGCGCGGCGCATGGGGCGAAGATCGGTCCCATGCGCCTCCGGCTAACAGCCGGCCGCGGATCTGGCCTCGCTTCGCGGCGTGAGAAAAGCGGCACTGCTTGTCGCCATGCTGGCGACTGCGGCCGCCTGCCCGATCATCTCGCCCGACAACAGCTGGCACTTTTTCATGTTCGGCCTTTCGGCGGCGTGCAGCGCCTTCTGGTGCTGTGGCGGGAAGGTCCTGGCTTAGCCGAAGACGCCGCGGCCCGGCGCCGGGCTGGGCGTGGCGTCTGCGTCGCGAGCGGCCTGCGCCCCGCCGAGGAACCGACGGAGTTCGGCGCCCGAGACGACCTTGCCCGGCAGCGGATCGCGCCGCAGGCTGCGGCCGATCCCGTCGAGGTCGGGCAGCGCGGCGCCCGCGATCGCCACGACGTTCCCGAACCGGCGACCCTTGAGCATGCCGGGATCGGCGAGCGCCGCGACCTCGCCGTGCACCTCGTGCAGCGCAGCGAGCTGGCGCTTCGCGAACGACAGCGTGCGATCGTCCGCGATGTTGACGATCACGACGCCCGCCGGGGCGAGCAGCTCGCGCACGAGCGCGTGGAACTCCACCGTCGTCACGTGCGCCGGTGTCTGCGAGCCCGAGAACACATCCACCACCACCAGGTCGACGGCGCCGCGCAGCCCGGCGGGGAGCCGCGAGAGCTGCTCCCGGGCGTCGCCGTAGCGCACGCGCACGCTGGCGCCGCGGGGGAGCGGAGCGACCTCGCGCACGAGCTCCACCAGCAGCGGCTCGAGCTCGATGACCTGCTGCCGCGAGCCTCGCCGCGTCGCGTCCACGTAGCGGGGGATGGTGAGCGCGCCCGCGCCCAGGTGCACCGCGGCGATCGGCCCGGGCGGCAGCGCATCGATGACGTGGCCCATCTGCTGCACGTACTCGTAGACCAGCAGCTCCGGGCGATCGGGGTCGACGTGCGACTGCGGCGTGCCGTCGACGACGAGCTGCCAGCCGCCAGCGCCCGAGAAGCGCATCTCGGCGTGCAGGCCGCTCGCGAGTCGTCGACTGGGGGTGCTCACACCCTCATTGTCTCGCCCGCAGGCGTGGGCTACCACCGAGCCGGTGGAGCCCGCCACCCGACACGCCGAATGGACTGGACATCAGCGAGCACGCGGCGTAATGTAGGACCTTGCGCTCATAGACATCCCCTCTGCCTTCATATTGCGGTCGGCGCGCGCCCTCACAGGGCGCTTCAGGGTGTTGACGAGTCTCTCACCGACGACACGATCCCGGGAAGACCCGCAACCCTTCCCGGCCCGGAGGTATCTGCCTTGGCTGAACTGAGCCCCAAGACTGGTCGAAACGCGCGCCGCCTGAGCTTCGCGCGCATCGCGGACACGCTGACGGTCCCCGACCTGCTCGCACTCCAGACCGAGAGCTTCGAATGGCTCATCGGCGACGACGCATGGAAGGTCCGCGCCGAGGAGGCGAAGACCTCCGGTCGTGACGACATCCACCTCGACTCCGGCCTCGAGGAGATCTTCGAGGAGATCTCGCCGATCGAGGACCTGAGCGAGAAGATGCAGCTCTCGTTCTCGGAGCCGGTGCTCGACGTGCCGAAGTACACGATCGCCGAGTGCAAGGAGCGCGGCAAGACGTACGCCGCGCCGCTCTACGTCTCCGCCGAGTTCATGAACCACGAGACCGGCGAGATCAAGTCGCAGACGGTCTTCATGGGCGACTTCCCGCTGATGACGGAGAAGGGCACGTTCATCGTGAACGGCACCGAGCGCGTCGTCGTCTCGCAGCTCGTCCGCAGCCCCGGCGTCTACTTCGAGCGCACCCCCGAGAAGAACTCCGACAAGGACGTCTACTCGGCACGCGTCATCCCGAGCCGCGGTGCGTGGCTCGAGTTCGAGGTCGACAAGCGCGACGCCGTTGGCGTGCGCATCGACCGCAAGCGCAAGCAGTCGGTCACGGTCTTCCTGAAGGCCCTCGGCCTCACGAGCGAGGACATCGCCCGCGAGTTCGCCGGCTACGAGTCGATCATGGCGACCCTCGAGAAGGACGCGCCCATGTCGAAGGAGGACGCCCTCCGCGACATCTACCGCAAGCTGCGTCCGGGCGAGCAGGTCGCCGCCGAAGCCGCCCGCGCGCTGCTCGACAACTTCTACTTCAACCCGAAGCGCTACGACCTCGCCAAGGTCGGTCGCTACAAGATCAACCGCAAGCTCGGCATCGACGCAGCCATGAGCGACTCGGTGCTGTCGGTCGACGACATCGTCGCGACCATCAAGTACCTGGTCGCGCTGCACGCCGAGGAGCAGACGATCGAGGGTGTCCGCAAGGGCGAGCCCGTCGACATCCGCCTCGACGTGGACGACATCGACCACTTCGGCAACCGCCGCATCCGCGCCGTCGGCGAGCTCATCCAGAACCAGGTCCGCACGGGTCTGGCTCGCATGGAGCGCGTCGTTCGCGAGCGCATGTCGACGCAGGACATCGAGGCGATCACGCCGCAGACCCTGATCAACGTGCGCCCCGTGAGCGCAGCGATCAAGGAGTTCTTCGGCACCTCGCAGCTGTCGCAGTTCATGGATCAGAACAACCCGCTCGCGGGCCTGACCCACAAGCGCACGCTCTCCGCGCTCGGCCCCGGTGGCCTCTCGCGCGAGCGCGCGGGTGTCGAGGTGCGCGACGTGCACCCCTCGCACTACGGCCGCATGTGCCCGATCGAGACCCCTGAGGGCCCCAACATCGGCCTCATCGGTCGTCTCGCGACGTTCGGCCGCATCAACTCCTTCGGCTTCATCGAGACGCCGTACCGCCGCGTCGAGAACGGCGTCGTCAGCAAGCAGATCGACTACCTCACCGCGTCGGAGGAGGACGAGTTCATCGTCGCTCACGCCAACAACGTGATCGACTCGCAGGACCGCTTCGTCGAGGAGCGCGTCGTCGCGAGGAAGAAGGGCGAGGAGGTCGAGCTCGTCGACCCCAAGTCGGTCAACTACATGGATGTCTCGCCGCGCCAGATGGCGTCGGTCGCGACCAGCCTCATCCCGTTCCTCGAGCACGACGACGCGAACCGCGCCCTCATGGGTGCGAACATGCAGCGCCAGGCCGTGCCGCTGGTGCGCTCCGAGTCGCCCCTGGTCGGCACCGGCATGGAGGGCTTCGCGGCCATCGACTCCGGCGACGTCATCACGGCGACCCGCGCGGGCGTCGTGGCGGAGGTCTCGGCCGACCTGGTCACCGTCCAGCTCGACGAGGGCGGCACGCAGCAGTACTTCCTGCGCAAGTTCGACCGCTCGAACCAGGGCACGTCGTACAACCACCGCGTCATCGTGGCCGCCGGCGACCGCGTCGAGGTCGGCGAGGTCATCGCCGATGGCCCGGCGACGGAGAACGGCGAGCTCGCGCTCGGCAAGAACCTGCTCGTGGCGTTCATGCCGTGGGAGGGTCACAACTACGAGGACGCGATCATCCTCAGCCAGAACCTCGTGAAGGACGACGTGCTCTCGTCGATCCACATCGAGGAGTACGAGGTCGACGCCCGCGACACGAAGCTGGGCAAGGAGGAGATCACGCGTGACCTCCCCAACGTCGGCCCCGACCTGCTGGCGGACCTCGACGAGCGCGGCATCATCCGCATCGGTGCAGAGGTCGTGCCCGGCGACATCCTCGTCGGCAAGGTCACGCCGAAGGGCGAGACCGAGCTGAGCGCCGAGGAGCGCCTGCTGCGCGCGATCTTCAACGAGAAGAGCCGCGAGGTGCGCGACACCTCCCTCAAGGTGCCCCACGGCGAGCAGGGCACCGTCATCGCGGTCAAGCAGTTCCGCGCTGAGGACGGCGACGACGAGCTGGGCTCGGGCGTGCACGAGAAGGTCGTCGTGTACATCGCGCAGAAGCGCAAGATCACGGAGGGCGACAAGCTCGCCGGTCGTCACGGCAACAAGGGCGTGATCGCCAAGATCCTGCCCGAGGAGGACATGCCGTTCCTCCAGGACGGCACCCCCGTCGACATCGTGCTGAACCCGCTCGGCATCCCGAAGCGCATGAACTTCGGCCAGGTGCTCGAGACGCACCTCGGCTGGATCGCCGCGACGGGCTGGAAGGTCGACGGCAAGCCGGAGTGGTCGAAGGGTCTCGACCCCGCCACGCTCGAGGCGCCTGCGGGCACCAAGGTCGCGACGCCGGTCTTCGACGGCGCGACGGAGGAGTCGATCATCGGCCTGCTCGATGCGACGCTCCCCACCCGTGACGGCGTGCGCCTGATCGACGGCAGCGGCAAGGCGAGCCTGTTCGACGGCCGCTCCGGTGAGCCGTACCCGTTCCCGATCTCGGTCGGCTACATGTACATCCTCAAGCTGCACCACCTGGTCGACGACAAGATCCACGCGCGCTCGACGGGCCCCTACTCGATGATCACGCAGCAGCCCCTGGGCGGTAAGGCCCAGTTCGGCGGCCAGCGGTTCGGCGAGATGGAGGTCTGGGCGCTCGAGGCCTATGGCGCCGCGTACACCCTGCAGGAGCTCCTCACCATCAAGTCGGACGACATCGTCGGCCGCGTGAAGGTGTACGAGGCCATCGTCAAGGGCGAGAACATCCAGGAGCCCGGCATCCCTGAGTCCTTCAAGGTGCTCATGAAGGAGATGCAGTCGCTCTGCCTGAACGTCGAGGTGCTCAACGCAGCCGGCGACGTCGTCACGCTCCGCGATGACGAGGACGAGGCACTCCGCACCGCCGAGGAGCTCGGCATCAACATCTCACGCCCCGAGCTGTCGTCGATCGACGACATCTGATCCGGCAGCCGTAGAGAATCTGACAAGAGGGAATTGCATTGATCGACGCAACAACGTTCGATGAGCTGCGGATCGGGCTGGCAACGGCTGACGACATCCGAGGCTGGTCCCACGGCGAAGTGAAGAAGCCGGAGACCATCAACTACCGCACGCTCAAGCCGGAGAAGGACGGCCTGTTCGGCGAGCAGATCTTCGGCCCGTCGCGCGACTGGGAGTGCGCCTGCGGCAAGTACAAGCGCGTGCGCTTCAAGGGCATCGTCTGCGAGCGCTGCGGTGTCGAGGTCACGAAGTCGTCGGTGCGCCGCGAGCGCATGGGCCACATCGAGCTCGCCGCACCCGTCACGCACATCTGGTACTTCAAGGGTGTGCCCAGCCGCCTCGGCTACCTGCTGGACATGGCGCCGAAGGACCTCGAGAAGGTCATCTACTTCGCCGCGTACATGATCATCAGCGTCGACGCGGATGCTCGTCACGAGCGCCTGCCGCAGCTCGAGCAGGAGCTGCGCCTCAAGGTCGGCGAGATCGAGAAGCGCCGCGACGCTGACATCGCAGCACGCCTCGCGCAGCTGGAGACGGACGTCGCCCAGCTCGAGGAGGAGGGCGCCAAGGCCGACCAGAAGCGCAAGGTCAAGGACGCGGGCGAGCGCGAGATGGCGCAGCTGCGCAAGTTCGCCGACGAGGAGATCGCGCAGATGGAGCGCGTCTTCGACGACTTCCGCACGCTGAAGGTCGGCGAGCTGAAGGCTGAGGACGCGACCTACCACGACCTCGTCGACCTGTACGGCGAGTTCTTCGAGGGCCACATGGGCGCCGAGGCGATCAAGCTGCGCCTGCTCAACTTCGACCTCGTGGCCGAGGGCGAGGATCTGCACAAGCAGATCGCCGAGGGCAAGGGCCAGCGCAAGATCCGCGCGATCAAGCGCCTCAAGGTCGTCAACTCGTTCCTGCAGACGGGCAACAGCCCGGCTGCGATGGTGCTCGACGTCGTGCCGGTGATCCCGCCGGAGCTGCGCCCGATGGTGCAGCTCGACGGTGGCCGCTTCGCGACCAGCGACCTGAACGACCTCTACCGCCGCGTCATCAACCGCAACAACCGCCTCCGTCGTCTGCTCGATCTCGGTGCCCCCGAGATCATCGTGAACAACGAGAAGCGCATGCTGCAGGAGGCGGTCGACGCCCTGTTCGACAACGGCCGTCGTGGCCGCCCCGTCACGGGCACCGGCAACCGCGCGCTCAAGTCGCTCTCCGACATGCTGAAGGGCAAGCAGGGCCGGTTCCGCCAGAACCTGCTCGGCAAGCGCGTCGACTACTCGGGCCGCTCGGTCATCGTGGTCGGCCCGCAGCTGCAGCTGCACCAGTGCGGCCTGCCCAAGCAGATGGCGCTCGAGCTGTTCAAGCCGTTCGTCATCAAGCGCCTGATCGACCTGGGCCACTCGCAGAACATCAAGCACGCGAAGCGCATGGTCGAGCGGTCGAAGCCGCAGGTGTGGGACGTGCTCGAGGAGATCATCCGCGAGCGCCCCGTGCTGCTGAACCGCGCACCGACGCTGCACCGCCTCGGCATCCAGGCCTTCGAGCCGCTGCTCGTCGAGGGCAAGGCCATCCAGCTGCACCCGCTCGTCTGCGCGGCGTTCAACGCCGACTTCGACGGTGACCAGATGGCTGTCCACCTGCCGCTCTCGGTCGAGGCGCAGGCCGAGGCCCGCGTGCTGATGCTCGCGTCGAGCAACATCCTGAAGCCCTCGGACGGCCGCCCGGTGACGCTCCCGTCGCACGAGATGGTCTCCGGCCTCCACCACCTGACCACGGTGAAGGAGGATGGCGTCGGCACCGGCCGTGCGTTCTCCTCGATCGCCGAGGCCATCATGGCGATGGACCAGGGCTCGCTCAACCTCGGCTCGGTGGTGCGACTGCGCCTCGACGGCCTGGCGTTCCGCGACCAGGACCGCCCTGAGGGCTTCGTCGACGGCGAGACCTTCCTGCACGAGACGACCCTCGGCCGCGCGCTCTTCAACGAGCTGCTGCCGGCGGACTTCCCGTTCGTGAGCGAGGCTGCCACCAAGCCCGTCATCTCGCTGATCGTCAACGCGCTCGCCGAGCGCTACCCCAAGACGGTCGTCGCGGCGACGCTCGACAAGATCAAGGACGCCGGCTTCTACTGGGCCACGCGCTCCGGCATCTCGGTCGCGCTCTCCGACGTCATCACCCCGGCGCGCAAGGGCGAGATCGTCGCCGGCGCCGAGGAGTCGGCGCGGAAGACGCAGGACAAGTTCGAGAAGGGCCTCATCACCGACTCGGAGCGTCGCAGCGACCTCACCGAGCTGTGGACGAGGGCCACGAACGAGGTGCAGAAGGCCACGCAGGAGGCGTTCGACAAGGACAACTCGATCTACCGCATGGTCACCGCAGGTGCCAACGGAAACTGGATCCAGGTCCGAAACATCACCGGCATGCGCGGCCTCGTGACGAACCCGAAGGGTGAGGTCATCCCTCGCCCGATCATCTCGTCGTACCGCGAGGGCCTGACCGTGGCGGAGTACTTCATCGCCACGCACGGTGCGCGCAAGGGCTCGGCCGACACCGCGCTCCGCACGGCCGACTCGGGCTA
Organism: Agrococcus sp. Marseille-P2731; assembly: GCF_900117395.1. Taxonomy (GTDB): domain Bacteria; phylum Actinomycetota; class Actinomycetes; order Actinomycetales; family Microbacteriaceae; genus Agrococcus. The sequence continues at coordinate 1,286,016 of NZ_FPEG01000003.1, forward strand.
CCTCACGCGTCGGCTCGTCGACGTGTCGCAGGACGTCATCATCCGTGAGGACGACTGCGGCACCGAGCGTGGCCTCGAGGTGCCGATCGCCGAGATCATCGACGGTCAGCTCACGCTCCACGACAACGTCGAGTCGGCGGTCTACGCCCGCAACCTCGCGACGGAGGTCGTGGCTGCGGACGGCACGGTGCTCGCGACGGCCGCTCAGGACATCGGCGACCGCGAGATCCGCGCGTTCGTCGCTGCCGGTGTCGAGACGGTCAAGGTGCGCTCCGTGCTCACCTGCGAGTCGGCGGTCGGCGTCTGCGCCCACTGCTACGGACGCTCGCTGGCCACCGGCAAGCTCGTCGACATCGGCGAGGCGGTCGGCATCATCGCCGCCCAGTCGATCGGTGAGCCCGGCACGCAGCTGACGATGCGCACGTTCCACACGGGTGGATCGGTCGGCGCGAGCGACATCACGCAGGGTCTGCCCCGCGTGACGGAGCTCTTCGAGGCTCGCACCCCGAAGAACGCCTCGCCCATCGCCGAGGCTGCCGGTCGGGTGCGCATCGAGGAGGACGAGAAGTCGAAGCGCGTCGTCATCGTGCCCGACAACGGTGACGAGGAGATCGTCTACCAGGTGCTCCGCCGCGCGACCCTCGAGGTCGCCGACGGCGACCACGTCGACCAGGGTCAGCAGATCCAGATCGGTGCGGTCGACCCGAAGGAGGTGCTGCGCGTGCGCGGCGTCCGCGAGGTGCAGAAGCACCTGGTGTCGGGCGTGCAGGATGTGTACCGCTCGCAGGGCGTGCCGATCCACGACAAGCACATCGAGGTCATCGTCCGCCAGATGCTCCGCAAGGTCACGGTCGTCGACCACGGTGAGACGGACCTGCTGCCCGGTGAGCTCGTCGACCGCTCGCGGTACAACGACCTCAACCGCGCTGCGCTGACCGACGGTCGGAAGACCGCGTCGGCCCGCCAGGAGGTCATGGGCATCACGAAGGCGTCGCTCGCGACGGAGTCGTGGCTCTCGGCCGCCTCCTTCCAGGAGACGACGAAGGTGCTCACCGAGGCAGCGCTCTCCGGCAAGCGCGACCCGCTGCTGGGCCTCAAGGAGAACGTCATCATCGGCAAGCTGATCCCCGCCGGCACCGGCCTGTCGCGCTACCGCGACGTGACGGTCGAGGCGACGGAGGAGGCGAAGGCGGAGCGCTACCCGAACCGCCTGTTCGCCGACGCCGGCGGCGTCGACGAGTCCGACCTCTCCTACCTGGACTTCGACGCCTTCACCGGCGGCGAGTTCAACGAGGAGCCGGGTCAGATCGTCTGAACGACCTGAGCGCATCGGGGGCCGCATCCATCTCGGATGCGGCCCCTGCTGCATGCGGTCGATTGCCGTGACGGCGGGGTGGCGCGGGCGCGGTGGCCGGCTGCGTGCCTAGAATCGCGACGACGCGGCACCGAGCCGCCTCAGGAGGTTTGACGATGAGCGAGCAGCAGCCCACCTCGTGGCGCGACCGGTTCTTCGGCGGCGCCCCCGCCGCCCAGAGCGCCCCGCCGTCGGAGCCTGCCGCCTCGCCCGACGCCGAGCAGCACCCCGACGAGCGCCCCGTCGATGAGGCCGTGCCCACGACCGCGCCGCTCCAGGAGCAGCCCGCTGACGACGCCTCCACCTCGGTCGCCGAGCACGACGCGCACCAGCCGCTCGTCGAGCACGACAGCGACCCCGAGTGGACCGCCGCTGACGCCGACACCGCCGTGCTCGACGCCCACGCCGCATCCGCCGACGCCGACGCCGACCACGGCCGCGACGCCGGACACGCTGCAGGCGACGAAGCAGGCGACGACCGCACCGGCGACAGCCCGATCGAGCCGACCGTCATCGCGCCGTCCGCGCTGCGCGGCCCCTCGCACTCGGCAGCGCACCCCGACGACGCAGCGCGCCGAACGGCCGACGAGGTGCACGGCGAGGCCGCCGAGAGCTCGCTCGCGAACCCCGAGGCGACCGAGTCCAGCGAGCCGCCGGAGCTCGTCGAGCCCCGCCGGCCCTCGTTCGGCCTGCGGCGCCGGTCGGAAGCGGTCGGCAGCGACGACGAGGCAGCCGACGCGGCGCTGGCGGACGACACCACGACAGATGCATCCGACCGCGACCGCCGCGACGATGAGTCGTCGGTGCACGGCGCAGGCGCAGCCGGGCTCGCCGGGCTCGCCGGCGCTGGCGCCGCTGCGGGCTCGCGCGGCTCGGAGCGCGAGTTCGTGGAGCCGGAGCCCACGCAGGCCCTCGCGACGCACGAGCAGCCGACGCGGGCGATGGACGTGCAGGGCGACAGCCCGACCGCCGCGCAGACGCAGGTGCTGGACGCCCAGCGGGGCGACGCGGTCGACGACGACTCGCAGCGCACCGAGCGCTTCGGCATCATCCGCGACGAGGTGCCTGCGTCGTCCATCCCCGTCGACGACGAGACGGCTCGCGCTGCAGCGAGCGGCGGCACGCCCATCGTGCTCGTCGAGGAGCCGATGCCGCCGCGCCGCAAGGGTGCGCGGGGCGTCGGGTTCGCCGTCGCGCTGCTCGCGACGCTCATCTTCGGGATCGTCTTCGCAGCGGCCTACTTCGCGGTCGGCTTCCTCTTCGACCGCGACTTCAACGCGCTCGAGACGCTCGAGTCGGTGTGGCTGCGCCCGTCGTTCCTCCTGCCGGTCGTGGTCTTCTTCCTCGCGTACTGGATCCTGACGCTGCTCGTGAACCGGGCCGGCTGGTGGGCCCACGTGCTCGGCGGCTTCGTGGTCGCGCTCCTGGTCTACGCCGCGCACATCGGCGGCGCCTTCATGGAGGAGCAGGGCGGATGGGCCGGCTACACCGCGCTGCCGGGCATCGACCCGCAGGCGCTGAGCCAGCTGCTGCTCGCACCGCTGTCGGTGCTGGCGTTCGTCGTGGCGCGCGAGGTGCCCATCTGGGTCGGCGGCATCGTCGCCCGTCGCGGCCGCAAGGCTCGCGAGTGGAACCGCAAGGCGCTCGACGACTTCAACGCAGAGCACGCCGAGCGGCTCGCGGCCTACGAGCGCGCGCGCGGCTGACGCCGCCGCAGCGGATTCCGTCGGGTCCTGGTGACCGGCATCCCGTGAGCGAACTTTCTGTTCGCGCACTTCTGGCACAATGTTCCTGGCCACGGCGCGCTGGCGTGCGGTGACTGCGTGCCGCTGTGCCCGCAACTGTGGTGAAACGGGGAGCCAACGGTGTTCAGGTGGATCAGGAGCCATCGCAAGTCGACTGTCGCTGGCGCGCTCGTCACGGCGGTCTCGGTCGCGCTCGGCATCCTCGCGTTCACCTACGACGGATTCACCACCACCGACGTCGACCTGCATGACGGCGGCGTCTGGGTCACGCGCACCGACACGCAGCAGCTCGGCCGCATCAACATCCAGGCGGAGGAGCTCGACGCCGGCCTGATCTCGCCCACCGCGCGCTTCGACGTGCTGCAGGACGGCGACGACGTGATCCTCCACAACCAGGAGGCATCCGCAGCCATCGTCGTCGACCCCGTGCAGGTCGTGACGGGCACCAACGTGCAGCTGCCTGGGCAGGCCTCGATCGCCATGGGCGGCGGGACGGTCGCGATCCTCGCGCCCTCCGACGGCATGCTGTGGGTCGTCGCCTTCCCGGACATCGGCGGCTTCTCGCCCGAGAGCACCGAGCCGATCGCCGAGCTCGGCCCGGCCGGGGCGGTGGAGGTGGGTCGCGACGGCACCGTGCACGCTGTCTCGACCCGCGACGGCCAGCAGATCACGATCGCGCCGCTCGAGGAGGGCGGCTTCGCCGAGCCCGTCGTGCGCGAGCGCGGCGAGCTGCGCAGCATGCAGGAGCCGCGCGTCTCGGTGCTGGGCGGCGAGGCCGTCGTGCTCGACGCGCCGAGCTCGACGCTGCTCGTGCCGGGTGGTGCCGTGCCGGTGCCGGAGGGCGCGGCGGTGCAGATGGTGGGCGACGCCTCCGACACCGTGCTGCTCGCGACCGGCACGCAGCTCGTGCGGCAGCCGATGAGCGGCGGGGAGGCGCTGATCGAGGAGCGTCCGGGTGGCGGCGAGGCCGTGCGCCCGGTGCAGCTGAACGGCTGCGTCTACGCCGTCTGGCCCGGCAGCGCCCAGTTCCTGCGCGAGTGCCAGGGGCAGGAGCCGTCGGAGCAGCAGGTGCCCGAGATGACGGGCGCACCCGCGACCTTCCGCATCAATCGCGACGCGGTCGTGCTGAACCAGTACCAGGAGGGCTCGTCCTGGCTGCTCGCGGACACCCTGGTGCTCGTCGACAACTGGGATGACCTGCTGCCCGAGGAGTCGGACGAGACGACCGACGAGGAGGACTCGGAGTCGACCGAGGACCTGCTCACGAACCAGCCGCCGCCCCTCAACGAGGAGAACACGAAGCCCGACGCGAACGATGACCGCTTCGGCGCGCGTCCGGGCCGCTCGACGATCCTGCCGGTCCTCTGGAACGACAGCGACCCCGACGGCGACGTGCTCACCGCGCGCGTCGTCGGCGATCTGCCGGAGGGGGTCGAGGTCTCGCCCGTCTCGAACGACTCCGAGCTGCAGATCGAGCTGCCTCAGGAGTTCATCGGCGACTTCACCTTCAACTACGAGATCAGTGACGGCCGCGGCGGCGACGACACCGCGGGCGTGCAGATCGACGTGCGGGGCGAGGGCGAGAACTCGCCGCCCGAGCAGCTGCGCGCGCAGGCCTTCGCGGTCGAGCAGGGTGGCGAGTACGAGTACCAGGTGCTGAGCGACTGGGTCGACCCCGACGGCGACGACATGTACCTCACGGGCGCGACCACCGACTCCGGCGACACGATCCAGACCGATCCCTCCGGCCGGCTCATCTACACCGCCACCGGCGACGTGGGCCCGCAGACGATCGAGGTCACGGTCTCGGACGGCACCGCGCAGGCCTCCGGCACGATCGACGTCGACGTGCGCGAGCGCGGCGACGCGCCGCCGCTCGCGAACGCCGACTTCGTCAGCACGATCGAGGGCCGTGCAGCGACCATCCGCCCGATGCTGAACGACTACTCGCCCTCCGGCAGGCCGCTCCGGCTCGCCTCGGTCGAGCCGAACCCAGCCGTCGAGATGGAGTGGGACGGGCCCACGGGGACCGTCACGATCACCGAGGCGCCGGTCGGCACCCACTACCTGACCTACCTCATCGCCGAAGGGCCGCACTCGAGCCTGGGCCGCATCCGACTCGACGTGCGCACGCCGGATGACGAGGCTCGCCCCGTCGCCGTGCGCGACACCGCGCTGCTGCCGCAGCAGGGCTCGACCGTGGTCGACCTGCTCGCGAACGACGTCGACCCGGCCGGCGGCGTGCTCGTCGTGCAGCAGGTCACGATCGAGAACGCCGCGCCCATCACCGTCGAGCTGCGCGAGCGGCGCGTGGTCAGCATCCGCGACAACGGGCTCGACACGCCCTTCCAGTTCACGTACACGATCTCGAACGGCCGCTTCACCGAGACCGGCACGGTCGAGGTCATCCCGGTGGCGCCGCCCGCGCAGCCGCGCGCGCCCAAGGCTGTCGACGATGCCGCGATCGTGCGCGCCGGCGACTACGCCACCATCGACGTGCTCGCCAACGACTTCTCGCCGGACGGCACCGAGTTCCGGCTCGTCGAGGACGTCGTGCAGTCGAGCTTCGCCTCCGAGGCGGAGGGCGTGGCGTTCGTCTCCGAGGGCCGCCTCCGCGTGCACGCGCTCGTCGACGCGCCGACCAGGGCGACGATCACCTACGAGATCACCGACGAGCAGGACAACCGCGACTCGGCGACGGTCGCGGTGACGATCGTGCCCCGAGACGCCGAGCAGAACTCGCCGCCGGCACCCGAGACGGTCACCTCCCGCGTGCTCGCGGGCGCCACCGTGCGCATCCCGATCCCGCTCGACGGCATCGACCCCGACGGCGACGGCGTCGAGCTCGTCGGCTACGACACCGGCCCCGATGGTGGGCGGATCCTGCCCGAGGTGGGCCCCGACTACTTCGACTTCCAGGCCTTCCCGGATGCGGCGGGCACCGTCGAGTTCACCTACCGGGTACGGGATCGCTGGGGCGACGAGGGCACGGGATCGGTGATCATCGGCATCGCGCAGGCCGCAGACGTGAACCAGACGCCCTTCGCGCAGCCCGACCTCGTGACCGTGCGGCCCGATCGCGCGGTCGCCATCGCGGTGCTCGAGAACGACTCCGACCCCGATCAGGACCCGCTGTCGCTCAAGGTCGACGGCCTCGAGCTGCCCGACGAGCTCGCGGACGCCGAGGTCAACACCGAGCGCTCGACCGTCGACCTGCGCTCCCCGGCGGAGGAGGGCGACTACCAGTTCACCTACGTGGTCGCCGACTCGCGCGGCGCCTCGACAATCGGCACGGTGCTGCTGACCGTCTCGGAGGACGCCGAGCTGCTGCCGCCCGTCGCGCGCGACGACCCGCTGCCGCGCGACGGCGTCGAGCTCGGCGTGCCGCTCGACGTGCCGGTGCTCGAGAACGACCTCGACCCCGACGGCGACCCCTCGGAGCTCGAGCTGTCGGTCGTCACCGGTGAGGGCACCGTCGTCGACAGCGCCGTGCAGGTCGTGCCGAGCGAGGAGTTCCAGGTCGTCACCTACCGCGTGACCGACCTCGACGGCCTGACCTCCGAGGCCTTCGTCGCCGTGCCGCCGGTGCGCGACCGCGCGCCGTTCCTCGCGCGCACCGAGGCCATCCAGATCCCGTCCGGGATCCTGCAGGAGCTCCCGCTGCGCGACTGGGTGACGACGTCGAACGGCAGCGCGCCGCGCATCACCTCCGGTGAGACCGTGACCGCCGTCAACGACGACGACTCGGGCCTGATCGCCAACGCCGAGACGCTGCAGTTCCGCTCGGTCCAGGGCTACGTCGGCCCCGCATCCATCACCTTCGAGGTCACCGACGGGTCTGGCCCGGAGGACGGCAACACCGCGATGCTGACGATCCCCATCGACGTCACGCCCTCGAGCGTCATCGCGCCCGTGTTCAACGGCGCGATGCTGCGCCCGGTCGCGGGCGAGGATGCCGTGCAGTACGACCTGCGCGACGCGACCGTCGACCCCGACCCCGGCGACCTCGAGGCGATGGACTACCGCTTCGTCGGCGGCGCCATGAACGGCGTCGAGACCTCGCTCGACGGCTCGGTGTTCACGGCGCGCGCGCAGGTCGACACCCCGCCGGGCTCGACCGGCTCCTTCCAGATCGTCGCCATCGACCCCCACGGCAACGAGGCCCCCGGCACCGTGCTCGTCGAGGTCGTGCCGACCAACCGGCCGATGGCGATGGCACGGCCCGACAGCGGCGAGGCGACCCAGGGCGTCGCGCTCACCACCGACGTCATCGCGAACGACTTCAACCCCTTCGCGGGGGACGGGCTGCCGCTGCGCGTCATCTCGGCAGAGGTCGTCGCAGGCGAGGGCCAGCCCTCGTTCACCGACCGCGAGGTGACGGTGACGCCGGGCTCCGACTTCTCGGGCGTGCTGACGGTGCGCTACACCGTGCAGGACGCGACCGAGCTGACGCAGCGCCAGGTGACGGGCACCCTCACGCTCAACGTGAAGGGCCGGCCGGATGCGCCGGCGCGTCCGAACGTCGATGCGGTCGGCGACTCGGAGGTGACGCTCACCTGGGCGCCGCCGGCCTCGAACGGCGCGCCGATCACGGGCTACCTCGTGCAGTCGGCCGACGGCGCGGTCTCGCAGGCGTGCTCGGCGACGACCTGCCTGATCGAGGGGCTGACGAACAACGTCACCTACACGTTCCGAGTGGTCGCGCAGAACGAGGTCGGCGACTCCGACCCCTCCGCCCCCTCTCGCGAGGCGCGGCCGGATGTGCGCCCCGAGCAGCCGGCGCCCCCGCAGGTCGAGCGCGGCGACACGCAGCTGGCGCTCGCCTGGGAGGCACCGGTCAACAACGGTTCGCCGATCCAGCACTACGTCGTCGAGATCTCGCCGCCCGCGCCGAACGGAGCCGTGCAGCAGCAGGTGCAGGGCCTCAACTACACCTGGACCGGGCTCGCGAACGGCACCGCGTACACCTTCCGGATCCAGGCGGTGAACCTCGCGGTCGAGCCGAGCGACTTCTCGGCGAGCTCGCGGGCCACCGTGCCCGCCGGCCGTCCCTTCCCCGTCGGGCAGCCCTCGGCGACGATCGACCGCTCGATCCCCGGCGAGGTGCAGATGAGCGTGACGTGGGGCGCGGCCGACGGCAACGGCGACGCCGTGCGCAGCTACACCGTCACCTCGACGACGGGGCTCACGCAGACCGTCAGCGGCACCACGGCCAACTTCTCCGGTGTGCCGGCGGACGGCAGCAACATCACCTTCCAGGTCGTGGCCGAGAACACGGTCGGCGCGAGCGACGCGTCGCCGGCCTCCGAGGCCCGGCGCGCGGTGACGGCGCCGGCTGCGCCGAGCGGTGTCACGACCGTCGACGGCGACACCCGAGCGCAGGTCTCCTGGCAGCCCGGCTCCCGCAACGGTCTCCGCGCCGAGGAGGTGTCGTTCCAGGTCCGCGGCGGCGGTGCGGGCGAGCAGACCCTCGCCTCCGGCGGCTGGTACACCGGCATGAACAACAACGGCGGGCCCTACGTGCTCGAGGTGCGCGCCTCCGCGATGATCGACGGGCAGCTCTACTCGAGCCCGTGGACGCCCCAGAGCGGCCAGGCGCGCCCCTTCGGGCCGCCGCCCATCCCGCAGGCCTCGGTGACGGGCCAGATCGAGCAGGTCACGTTCAACTACGCCCCGCCCGGTGGCACGAACGGCCGCCCGCTCGACCGCCTCGAGTACGTGCTGAACGACAACCCGAACGACTGGACCGCGGTGCGTCCCGCCAGCTCCGGGTCGTTCTCCATGCCGCGCGACCCCGCGATCCAGGCGTGCATCCGCGTGCGCGTGTTCGACACCGAGGGCACGGAGTCCGAGCACATCGTCGCTTGCGGCAACGCGAAGCCGAAGCCGCAGCCCCAGCTCTCGCTGAGCGGCGGTGCGCTCGTCGATCTCCCGGGCCAGCCCGGCATCCGGGCCCGGAACTTCGTGCTGACGTACAGCGACCTGCCACCGGCGACGTACAACTACACCTGTCACGGCCCGCCAGGCCAGTTCCAGCAGGGGCAGTGGACGAACTCGAGCTCGTCCGGCACGACGGCCCGTGACCGCTACGTGTTCTGCGGCAACAGCAACGGTGGCCCGTACACGCTGATCCTCTCGAGGAACGGCTCTGAGGTCGGTCGTGCGACCGGCAACTGGAGCGCCACCCCGTGATCAACCCACCTCGTACCGAAGGAAGTCCCTCATGACCGCTATGACCCGCGAGCAGGCGACCTGGTTCGCCGAGACGTTCACCCGACTCGTCGACAACGTCGGCTCCGTCGTGCTCGGCAAGGAGGACGTCATCCGGCTCGCCTTCACGGCGATGCTCGCGGAGGGCCACCTGCTGCTCGAGGACGCCCCCGGCACGGGCAAGACCCAGCTCGCGAAGTCGATGGGCGCCACGGTGCAGGGCACGAACCACCGCATCCAGTTCACCCCCGACCTGCTGCCCTCGGACGTCACGGGCGTGACGGTGTACGACCAGAAGGCGCAGTCGTTCGAGTTCCACAAGGGGCCGATCTTCGCCTCGATCGTGCTCGCCGACGAGATCAACCGCGCGAGCCCGAAGACGCAGTCGGCGCTGCTGGAGGTCATGGAGGAGGGCCGAGTGACGGTCGACGGCACCCCCTACGAGGTCGGCCGACCCTTCATGGTCATCGCGACGCAGAACCCGATCGAGCAGGCGGGCACCTACCGGCTCCCCGAGGCGCAGCTCGACCGCTTCCTCATGAAGACCTCGATCGGCTACCCGGGCCGCGAGCAGACCGTGCGGATCCTCGCGGGCTCCTCGAACCGCAACGCCTCCTCGACCGTCGAGCCCGTCATCACGACCGGCGCGATCGCCGAGATGATCGACCTCGGCGCGACCGTGCACGTCGACGAGGCGGTCCTCGACTACGTGGCGCAGCTCTCCGAGCACACGCGCGAGTCGAAGGACACGCGCCTGGGCGTCTCGGTGCGCGGCGCGATGGCGCTCGTGCGCGCCGTCAAGGTGTGGGCCGCGGCGAAGGGCCGCGCCTACGTGCTGCCCGACGACGTCAAGCAGCTCGCGCAGTCGGTGTGGGCGCACCGCATCGTGATCGACCCGGAGGCCGAGTTCTCCGGCGTCACGGGCGACCGCATCATCGACCGCGCCATCGCAGATGTCTCGGCGCCGCAGGACCGGCAGAACGCTGCATGACGACGGCGCCCCAGCGGGCGACGTCTGCACCCGCCCCTGACACCGACACCGGCTCCCGCGCCGGCTCGACGCCCACCGACACCACCGCATCCGGCACCACTCGGCTGCGGCGCACGGTGCAGCGCGAGCGCACGCCGCTGCAGCGCCTCGCGGCCCGCGTCGTCGGTGACGACTCCGTCTTCAGTGCCGGGGCGAGGGCGGGTGTCGGCTGGCTGCGTCGCACGGTGTGGCCGTTCGTCGAGCCCATCACGGGGTTCGGATGGGCGGTGCTGCTCGGCACGATCGCGACCCTGGTGGTCGGCATCGCGCTGGGATGGAAGGAGCTCATCGTCATCGGCGTCGTCGGCACGCTGCTGCTCGCTGCCGCCATCGCCTTCATCATCGGGCGCAACCGCTACCGCATCGAGCTCGACCTCGCCTACACGCGCGTCGTCGTGGGGGAGCGCGCGCTCGGGCGCATCGAGATCCACTCCGCATCGCAGAAGCCGCTGCTGCCCGCCACCATCGAGGTGCCGGTCGGCAGGGCGCTCGCGTCCTTCCACCTGCCGCGCATGAAGCCGGGCGACGTGCACGAGGACGTGTTCGCCATCCCGACGAGCCGGCGCACGATCCTGCAGGTCGGCCCCGTGCGCTCGGTGCGGGGCGACCCCGTGGGCCTGCTGCGGCGGCAGGTGAAGTGGACCGACCCGGTGGAGCTGTTCGTGCACCCGAAGACGGTGCAGCTCGACGAGACCGCGCCGGGCCTGATCCGCGACCTCGAGGGCATCACGACCCGCGATCTCACCAACAGCGACATGGCCTTCCACGCGCTGCGCGACTACGTGCCCGGTGACGACCGCCGCTACATCCACTGGAAGTCCTCTGCGCGCACCGGCACCCTCATGGTGCGGCAGTTCGAGCAGACCCGGCGCAGCGTGCTGGCGCTCGGCCTCTCGACCTCGCCGGAGGACTACGCAGACCCGCTCGAGTTCGAGACGGCGATCTCCATCCTCGGCTCGCTGGGCCTGCAGGCTGTGCGCGACGAGATGGATGTGGTGGTGCAGACCTCGAAGCGCACGCTGCCCGCGACCTCCGGCAAGCGCCTCCTCGACGCGCTCTCGGGCGTCGAGTGGTCGCCCCGGCACGACCGCTTCCTCGACCTCGCCGCGACGATCGCGCAGCAGCACGCCGGTGCCTCCGTCATCATGCTCCACGCCGGAGCGACGGTCGACCCCGCACTCGTGCGCCGCGCGCGCACCCTGCTGCCCGCGCAGGCGCGGGTGATCGCGTTCACGGTCGTCAAGGGCGCGAAGCCCAGGCTCCAGCCGATGGGCGACACCTCGCTCGCCACCCTCGGCACCGTCTCCGACCTGCCGCGCGTCATGCGAGGAGTGGCACTCCAGTGAGCGAGACCCGCATGCTGCCCCGCAGCCCCAGGCAGGCGGCGATCGACTGCGCCGCGATCTTCGTCATCGGCCTCGCCGCCACGCTCTCGTTCTGGCCCGTGTTCGGCGGCACCGCCGTGCTCGCGGCCGGCATCGGCGGCACGCTCCTCGGCATCGCAGTCGGCGTCGCCACCTCGCTGCGCCCGCTGCGCGGTTGGCTCATGACCGCTGCGGGCGTCGTGCTCGCGCTCGTGCTCTTCGGCCCGGCGCTCGCCGTGCCGCGCAAGACGATCGGCGGCGTCCTGCCGACGCTCGACGCGTGGCAGGAGCTGCTGCTCGGCGTCGTCTTCTCCTGGAAGGGCCTGCTGACCGCCCAGCCGCCCGCCGAGGGCTTCCCCAGCCTCCTCGTCGTGCCCTTTCTGACGCTGCTCGTGACCTCGGCGCTCGCGACCGTGCTCGCGCTGCGCCTCGAGCGCGGCGCCCCCTTCGCGATGCTCCCCGGCATCGTCGCCCTCGTCGTGGGCATCGCGTTCGGCACGAAGTCGCCCTTCTGGCCTGCGCTGCTCGGCATCGTCGTGGCCGGCGTCATCATCGCCTGGTGGGCCTGGCGCCGCGCAGGCTGGCGCACCGGGCTCAACGACGAGGTCGAGGTCACGAACGACACCCGCTTCCGCGGCCGCGCGCGCAAGCAGCGCACGCAGGGCGCGATCGGCATGATCGTGGCCGCCGTGGTGCTCGCCGGTGCCGTCAGCATCCCGATCCAGCCGGCGAGCCGCGCGGTGCTGCGCGACACCGTCGAGCCGCCGATCGAGCTCGCCGAGTACCCGAGCCCGCTCGCGGGCTTCCGCAACTGGCACAAGAACTTCGAGGACTCCACGCTGATGACCGTCAGCGGCATGCCAGAGGGGTCCCGCCTGCGCCTGGCGACCTTCGACTACTACGACGGCTCGGTCTTCGCGGTCGCCGGCACGCAGGAGTCCTCCGGCTCCGGCTCCTTCGCCCGCATCGGCGACGCCGTCGACGTGCAGCAGACCGGCACGCCCGCGACGGTGCGCGTCGAGCTGGAGGACTACTCGGGCATCTGGGTGCCCGACGTGGGGTTCATCCAGTCGCTGCGCTTCGAGGGCCCCCGCGAGCAGGCGCTGCAGGGCTCGCTGCACTACAACGGCCAGACCGGCACCGCGATCGCGCTCGAGGGCCTCGGCACCGGCGACGCCTACGAGCTCGAGGCGATCGTGCCGGCGCAGCCGGCGCACGAGGCGCTCGAGGGCTCGACGGTCACCGACGTCTCCGTCCCCGACCCGGTCGTGGTCCCCGACCTGCTGCAGGCCTGGGTCGCCACCTGGGGCAACGAGGGGCAGAACCAGCTCGAGAACATCCTCAACATGCAGCGGCTGATGCAGAACGGCGCCTTCAGCCACGGCCTCGAGGACGACACGATCCCCTCCCTGGCCGGGCACGGCGCATCCCGACTGCAGTCGATGTTCGACCGCGACGTGCTCGTCGGCGACGACGAGCAGTACGCGACCGCCTTCGCCCTCGCGCTGAACCGCATCAACGTGCCGGCGCGCGTCGTCATGGGCATCTACCCCGACGACGGCTTCAGCGGCGGCACGGAGCCGGTGCAGCTGACCGGTGGCGACATGCACGCATGGGTCGAGGTGCCCTTCGAGGGGCACGGATGGGTCAGGTTCGACCCGACGCCGCCGGAGGACAACGACGACATCCAGCCGGAGCCCGAGCCGGAGCCCGACCCCAAGCCGCAGGTGCTGCAGCCGCCGCAGCCGCCGGAGGAGCCGGCCGACATGTCGCCCGACACCGTCGCCGACGAGGGCGAGGAGGAGGAAGAAGAGGTCGAGGACGCCTCCTGGGTCATGTGGCTGTGGGTCGCTGGTGGCGTGCTGCTGCTCCTGCTGCTGCTCGCCTCGCCCTTCATCGTGGTGGGAGCGATCAAGGCTGCGCGCTGGCGTCGCCGCTACCGCGCTGCGCGCGAGAGCGACCGCCTCTCCGGCGGTTGGCACGAGGTGGTCGACCACGCGGTCGACCTGGGCCTCCCGGTGCCAGCGGGCGTCACCCGGCGCGAGGTCGCCGGCTTCGTCGAGGGTCGCTACCCTCGATCCAGAGCGACCGAGATCGGGGCGTTCGTCGACGAGGGCGTCTTCGGCCCTGGCGAGCCCGCCAAGGAGGAGGTCGACGCGTTCTGGCTCGATGTCGAGCGGAGCGTGCAGGGCATGCGCGCCGAGGCGAAGCCGAGCAGGCGGCTGCTCGGCAGGCTGTCGCTGCGATCGTTCGCACGACGGAGGAAGGAGCGGAGGCGCCGATGATCTGGGAGATCGAGGACAACCGCACGGTCATCGAGGGCCTCGACGAGCACGGCAGGCCCGACCCGGCCTATGCCGCAGCGCTCGGGCTGAAGCCGGCGCCCCTGGGGCGCCGCGTCGCCGCGTCGCTCATCGAGTTCGCGATGTTCGCCTTCCTGCAGCTGCCCTACTGGATCGTCGCCGTGCCGACCCTCGTCAAGGTGGCGACCGGCGCGATCTCGCCCTCCGGCTTCCTCAGCCATCCCGACTTCTTCTGGATGGTCATCGCCACCGCCATCTCAGCGGCCCTGACCCTCGCCTTCGTGGTCGTGCAGCTGGTCCTCCACGCGCGCAGGGGCGTGACGCTCGGCAAGGCCATGCTCGGCATCCGCTCGGTGCACGTGAAGACGCTCGCGAAGCCGGGCTTCGGCAGGGTGGTGCTGCGCGCGCTCGTCATGTACGCGAGCTTCTTCGTGCCGGTCGTCGGCCCGGCGCTGTTCTTCTCGTCGGTGTTCTTCGACGGTGAGAAGCGCGGCCGCAGCTGGCTCGACAAGGTCGGCGCCACCTGGTTCGTCGACGTCAAGCAGGGGCTCGACCCGTACCACGAGAAGCGGATGCGCATCGCGCGCAAGACGGTCAGCGCAGAGCCCGAGGCGGCCAAGTCCGAGCTGCCCTCGCTGGCGACGCCGGCCGAGCGGATGGGGCAGGCCTACCGGCCCGGCGCCCGCCTGAGCTCTGGCGTCGTGGGCGCCGCGCGCCCGCAGGAGCCCGGCCGGCCGCAGGTCGGGCTCGCGGGCCAGGCGCCGGCGGAGCCGGTGCCGTCGCAGACCGTGCCGGGCATGCCGGCCGGCGGCGCGCGACTCGGCGGCTATCGGCCAGGCGAGCTGAGCGGCCGCAGCGCGCCCAGCGCGCCCGCCCAGCCGACGCCCGCGTCCACGCCTGCGCCCGCGTCTGCGCCCGTCGCGCCGGCCACGTCCGTGAGCGGCATCGTCGACAGCGTGCCGGGGCGCGAGCGCGCTGCGCAGGCGCCGGCGTACGCTCCCGCACCGCTGGCCCAGCCGGCCGCCCAGCCACCCGCATCCATGCCCCCGGCGCCCGCTGCGGCCGCAGCGCATCCGCCGAGCGCGATCGACGACGCGACGGTCATCGAGCCGGACTACGAGGACCTCGGCGGCACCGGCGTCGCGGGCGCCGTCGCGGGCGGCGCCGAGGTCGACGACAGCACCATCCGCCGCGTCGAGATCGGGCAGGACGACGACGAGGACCTCGACGTCACGCGCGCGCGCCCGAGCGCCCGGGCGGCGGTCGCGACGCTCGTCTTCGACACGGGCGACCGCTTCGCGATCACGGGCGCGGCGCTGGTGGGCCGGAACCCCGCGCCGACTGCCGGCGAGGTCGTCGAGCACCTGCTGCCGATCGCGGACGACACGCGCTCCATCTCGAAGACGCACCTGCTGATCGCGACGACCCCGCTCGCAGCGATCGACCGCGCGTCGACGAACGGCTCGAGCGTGATCCGCGCGGGTGTCGAGCACGAGCTCGAGCCCGGCGTGCCGTTCCCGCTCGCGGTCGGCGACGCCATCCGGTTCGGCGACCGCACGGTGGTCGTCGAGCCGGCCGCTGCAGGCGGAGCAGCGGGAGCCGCATCGTGAGCGCGGTCGGGGAGTTCCGGTTCAGCCACCCGTCGATCTCGCTGCGCTGGGCCGGTGCCACGCACGCCGGCATGCGCCGCACCGTCAACGAGGATTCCGTCTTCGCATCGTTCCCGGTCTTCGTCGTAGCCGACGGGATGGGCGGGCACGCGGCCGGCGATGTCGCGAGCACGCTCGCGATCGAGGCGTTCCGCAGCCTGAAGGGCCGCACGCTCGCCGATGTCGAGTGCGTCGAGGATGCCGTGGAGCGGGCCTTCGCGTCGCTCGAGGAGCGCTCGCAGGGCGAGCCGATCGGCGGTTCGACGCTGTCGGGATCGGTCCTCGTCGACGTCGAGGGCGTCGCGCACTGGCTGATCCTCAACATCGGCGACTCGCGCACCTACCTCTTCGAGCAGGGCTCCATGCAGCAGGTGACGGTCGACCACTCGGTCGTGCAGGAGATGGTCGAGACCGGTGCCCTGCGCCGCGCCGATGCTCGCACCCACCCGCACCGCAACGTCATCACGCGCGCGCTCGGCGCCGGGGAGCGCCAGCCGGTCGACGTCTGGCTGCGGCCCGCCGAGCGCGGTCAGCGGCTGCTGGTGTGCTCCGACGGCCTCACGGGCGAGGTCGAGGATGCCGAGATCGCCGAGATCCTCGGCGACGTCTCGTCGCCCGCCGCGGCCGTCGCGCTGCTGATGCGCCGCGCGCTCGACGCCGGCGCCTCCGACAACGTCTCCGTCGTCGTGGTCGACGTCGATGCGGTCGCCCTCGCCGACGAGGAGCTCTTCGACACGCACGTGCAGTCGCTCGACGACACCATCCCGAGGAAGGCGCTCCCATGAACGCAACCAGCGGAGCCGCCGAGGTGCGGGACGGCGCGCGGGTCGCCTATGCCCCCGGAGAGGCGTGGTGCGTCGCGGCCGGCCGCGTGGTCCTCGTCTGCGAGCGCGACCTCACGCCGGCTCGCGCCACGGCGCTGCACGCCGACATCGCGGCGGTCGACTCGATCGACGCGCTGCGCACGCTGCTCGAGGCAGAGCCGACGGCGCTCACCGGTCTGATCGACCTCGAGGGCGGCCGCGCGCTGCTGCGCCGCCACGGCGTGCCGGCGATGGCGGGCGAGGCGCCGCTGATCGACCGCTTCGGCGCCGAATGGGCGCTCGACGAGACGAGCGCCCAGCAGCCCGTCGCGGCCGGCGGGCTCGGCTCGCTCGCCACCGGCACGCTGCCGCTCGACGGCGGCGTGGTGCGCGTCTCGGCGGTGCGCGTCGCCCCTCGGGCGGCGGATGCGTCGGCCGACGTCGCGGAGCCGGCTCCCGTCGACGAGGCGGTCACCGAGGAGCCGTCCAGCTTCGGCGCCTTCGGGCAGACGCTGCCGCCTGCTGCCCGGGCGGAGGCGGTGCCGGAGCCGGGGCGTGCGCCCGGGCCGGAGCATGCGCCCGAGCCCGAGCCCGAGCCCGAGCCCGAGCCGGAGCCTGCGCCCGCCGAGCCCGAGCCTGCCCCCGAGCCGGAGTCGCAGCCGGTGCCAGAGCCCGCGCCTGCGCCCGCACCCGAGCCCCGCAACCCCATCGGGGGCCTCATCGACTCGGTGCCGGGCTTCATCAAGCCAGCCGTCGACCTCCACGCGAGCGCGACGGCACCCGCTGCCTCCGAGCCGCGGTCCGCTCCTGCGCCCGAGCCCGCTGCGGTGACGCAGCCCACCGCCGCTGCGCAGCCGGCTCCCGCCGCGCAGCCCGCTCCGGTCGCCGCGCCTGCGCCCGACCTCGGCGATCACGACGGCATGACCATCACGGCCGAGCAGGCTCGCGCGCTGCACGAGCAGCGGCAGCAGGGCGCGAGCCCCGAGGCGCCCGCCCCGACCGCCGTCGAGGCGACGCCACCGGCGACCGGCCCGCTCGTGCTCTCGACGCTCTGCCCCACCGGGCACGTCAACGCCCCCGGCACGAGGCAGTGCAGCCAGTGCGGCGCGCCGATCGACGAGGGCTCGGCCGCGCAGCGCCGCCGCCCGGAGGTCGCCGTCGCAGCCATGCCCTCCGGCGAGCGCGTGCCGCTCGGCCGCGGCGTCGTGATCGGCCGCCGCCCACGCAGCCGGCGTGTCGAGGATGGCCGCGTGCCGCGGCTCGTGACCGTCGAGAGCCCTGGCGAGGACATCTCGCGCAGCCACGTGGAGCTGCGCGTCGAGGACTGGAACCTCGTCGCCGTCGACCTGAGCTCCACGAACGGCACGCTCCTGCTGCGCGAGGGCGCTGCTCCGCAGCGACTGCGGCCAGAGGTCTCGACCATCCTGCAGCTCGGCGATCGGCTCGACCTCGGCGATGGCCAGGTCGTCACGATCGAGCCGGCGCCGTGAGCCCGAAGCGCGCGCCGTCCGCTCCGCCAGCGCTGCCCGGCTACGACTACGTCTCGCTGCTGGGCTCCGGCGGCTTCGCCGACGTCTTCCTCTACCAGCAGCTGCTGCCGTCGCGGAAGGTGGCGGTCAAGGTGCTGCTGCCCGACACCGTCAACCGCCAGCTGATCGAGAACTTCCGCCACGAGGCGAACGTGATGGCGCAGCTGTCGACGCATCCCTCGATCGTCACGATCTACGGCGCTGCGGTCGCGCCCGACGGGCGCCCCTTCCTCGCGATGGAGTACTGCCCGAAGCCCAACCTGGGCGTGCGCTACCGACGCGACCGCTTCTCGGTGCCGGAGGTGCTCGCCCTCGGCGTGCAGATCGCCGGCGCCGTCGAGACGGCGCACCGCGCGGGCATCCTGCACCGCGACATCAAGCCGGCGAACATCCTCGTCACCGCCTACAACCGCCCTGCGCTGACCGACTTCGGCATCGCGACGAGCGGTGGCGCCGAGGACGACGCGAGCGGCATGTCGATCCCGTGGTCGCCCCCGGAGGCGTTCCTCGAGCCGCCCGGGTCGACCCCCGCATCCGATGTCTTCTCGCTCGCGGCGACGCTCTTCACGCTGCTCGCCGGCCGCACGCCGTTCGAGCTGCCCGGCGGCAGCAACACGAGCGTCGACCTCATCGACCGCATCCAGCGGGGCGAGATCGCGCCGCTCGCGCGCCACGACGTGCCGCAGCGACTCGAGGCCGTGCTGGCCTCGGCGATGGACCCGGAGCCCTCGCGCCGCCATCAGAGCGCGATGGCGTTCGGCCGCGCGCTGCAGCAGGTCGAGGCCGAGATGGCGCTGCCCGTCACGCCCCTCGACGTGCTGGACGACTCGCTCGAGCCCGAGGAGGTCGACGAGGAGGACGGCGGTGCCACCCGCATCCGCGGCGTCGTCTCGATCGACCCGCACGCCGGCGAGGCCCCGCTGCAGCAGGCGGTCGGTGGGATGGCCGCGGCGCCCGACGCCACCATCCGCCGCGCGCCCGCCGCGCCCGCGCAGCCTGCCCCCGCACCGCAGGCCGCGCCCGAGCAGCCGCGCTCGAAGCGCAAGACGGTCTTCGCGATCGTCGGCGCGGCCGTCGTGGCGCTGCTCGGCTTCGGGATCGTGTGGCTGGCGCTCACCGCTGGTGACGAGCCCGCGCCGCAGGCGAACCCCAGCCAGTCGGTGGCGCCGCCCGCAGCGCCCCAGCGGCCCGCGGCGCCGATCAACGTGAGCGGCGTCGTCGACGGCGACTCGGTCACCTTCACGTGGGTCAACCCGCAGCCCCAGGGCGGCGACGCGTTCCAGTACCGCTACGAGCGCAGCGACGCCGACCCCGTCACGGCGCAGACGGCGACGGAGTCGGTGACGCTCGAGCGGGACCCGGACGGCGAGTCGTGCATCCTGGTGCGACTGGTGCGCGACGACGGCAGGTCGTCCAACGACATGGAGGGGTGTGCGCGTGGGTGATGAGGCTGCGATGCTGCAGATCGAGTTCGCGGGGGAGTGGATCACGCTCGACGCGGCCAAGCCCTTCGTCATCGGGCGCGAGGGCGACCTGACGGTCGACGACAACCAGTACCTGCACCGCCACTTCCTCGAGCTGCGCAACCAGGACGGCCTGTGGTGGCTCTCGAACCTCGGCACGCGGCTGTCGGCGACGATCTCCTCCGGCGGCGGCGCGGTGCAATCGTGGCTCTCGCCCGGCGCGCGGCTGCCGATCGTGTTCTCGGAGTGCTCGATCGTGTTCACCGCCGGTCCGACGACCTATGAGATCGGCGTGCACTGCGACGACGCGGCGTTCGCGATGTCGACCGAGCACCGGCGCCGCTCCTCTGGCGAGACGACCGTGATGCCCGTCGGGCTCACCGAGCTGCAGAAGCTGCTGATCGTCGCGCTCGCCGAGCCGATGCTGCGGCGCGACGCCGTGGGCGTCAGCGAGCTGCCCTCGAGCGCCGCGGCCGCCGAGCGACTGGGGTGGACGATGAGCCGCTTCAACCGCAAGCTCGACAACGTCTGCGACAAGCTCGACCGGATGGGCGTGCAGGGCTTGCGCGGCGGCGTCGGCAAGCTCGCGAGCAACCGACGCGCGAGGCTCGTCGAGTACGCCGTCTCGTCGCAGCTGGTCACCCGCAGCGATCTGCCGCTGCTCGACGACCCCGCGCTGCGCGACGCCGACGACAGCCAGGACTAGGAGACGCCGCATGAAGGTCAAGCTCACGCTGCACCGGCCGATGACGGATCCGACCGATGTCGTCATCACCGCCGACTCGACGGCGACGGTCGAGGACGTCGCGAAGCAGATCGCGCTCGCCGACCCCGATCGCTCGATCCCCTTCGCCGAGGGCGACACGCTCTCGCTCGCCGTCGCGCCGCCCACCGAGCAGCAGCTCGTCGAGCTGCAGGCCGACGCCCTGATCGGCGAGGCGCCGATCGGCTCCGGCTTCCACTCGCAGGTCGTGAACCTCGGTGCCGGCGGACCCCGCAGGGGCGGGCCCGCGGGCTCGGCGCTCGAGGCCGTCGCCGTGCTGCGCGCCGTCGGGGGCCCCCTCGCCGGCCAGGAGTTCCAGCTCGGCCGCGGCCACGCCTCCATCGGCCGCGACGCCTCGAACGACATCGTGCTCGCCGATCAGCTCGTCTCCAAGCGCCACGCTCGCATCGAGGTGGGCGCGCACATCGAGGTCGTCGACCTCAACTCGGCGAACGGCGTGCTCGTCGACGGCGGGCTCGTGTCGCGCCTGCGCGTCGTGCCCGGCACGGTCTTCACGATCGGCGACACCGAGCTGTCGGTGTCGCTCGCGGGCGCGTTCGACGCATCCGGCCCCGACCCGGTGCTCGAGCGCGGCGGCGCGCTGATGTTCAACCGGTCGCCGCGCGTCGAGCCGCGCTACCCCGGCACGGCCTTCGACGGCCCGCGCATACCGCGCGAGATGATCGACCGCCTCTTCCCCTGGACGATGCTGATCGCGCCGATCCTGCTCGCCGCCGCGATGTACGCGATGACCGGCCGCGCTCGCTCGCTGCTGATCGCCTTCATGACGCCGCTCATGCTGATGGGCAACTTCATCAACCAGAAGATGCAGAACGGGCAGAAGCGCAAGTTCGAGGTGCAGCTGTTCGAGAAGAAGTACGAGGAGCTCGAGGAGAAGCTCTACCGCGAGAAGCCGAACGAGGAGCGCATCCGCAACCTCGAGGTGCCGCCGGTGGCCGAGGTCTTCGAGCACGCGATGCGGCTCGGCCCGATGCTCTGGACCCGCAGGCCCGAGCACTGGAACTTCCTCTCCGTGCGCCTGGGATCCTGCCGCGCAGAGTCGCGCAACTCGATCAAGCAGGAGGAGAACCAGGACGGCCTGCCCGAGTACCTCGACCGCGTCGACCGGCTGCGCGACCGCTTCAAGCACGTCGACGACGTGCCGATCGTCGAGTCGTTCGCCTCCGTCGGCTCGGTCGGCATCGCAGGCCCCAAGTCGCTGGCGGCGGATGCGCTGCGCGGCATGGCGGTGCAGCTGTACGGCCTGCACGCCCCCAACGAGGTCGTCACGGTCGCCCTGTGCGACGGGGAGTGGACCGACGAGCTCGAGTGGATGAAGTGGCTGCCGCACACCACGAGCGAGACGAGCCCCTTCAAGGAGATGCCGCTCGCCGACTCCGCCACCGCCGGCGCCGCGCTGCTCAGCGCGCTCGAGGAGCTCGTGCTGGGCCGCTCGAAGGCGACGGCTCCCGACCGCAAGACGCCGTACGACGAGGACTGGCACCCGATGCACTTCGGCTCCGACGTCGAGCGCGCCGCGAAGGACACGGTGCAGTCGATCCAGACCTCCGTGGTGCTCATCGTCACGAACGACGCGCCCGTCGACCGGCCGCGGCTGACGCAGATCCTCGAGCGCGGCGCCGCCGTCGGCGTCTACGGCGTCTTCGTCGCGCCGACCGTCGAGTCGCTGCCGGCGGTCTGCCGCAGCTTCGTCGACGTCACGGCGGGCCTCGAGGCCGCCACCGTCGGCACCGTGCGCTCCGGCGACGACTACGAGCAGGTGCGCGTCGAGGGCGTCTCGAACGAGTACATGGAGATGTTCGCGAAGCGCCTCGCCCCCGTGGTCGACGCGAGCATCGTCATCAACGACTCCTCCGACATCCCCGACAGCGTCATGTTCCTCTCGCTCGTGGGCCCGGAGCTCGCCGAGGACCCGAACGCGGTCATCGATCGCTGGCGCCAGAACAACACGATCCTCGATCGCTCGAGCGGCGAGAAGCCGCGGCTGAAGAAGTCGGGCACGCTGCGCGCCATCATGGGTCAGGGAGCGACCGACGCGATGACGCTCGACCTGCGCACGCAGGGCCCGCACGCGCTCGTCGGCGGCACGACGGGCGCCGGCAAGTCGGAGTTCCTGCAGGCGTGGGTGCTCGGCATGGCCTCGGCGCACAGCCCTGACCGCGTCACCTTCCTCTTCGTCGACTACAAGGGCGGGTCGGCGTTCGCCGACTGCGTCGAGCTGCCGCACTGCGTCGGCCTCGTGACGGACCTGAGCCCGCACCTCGTCCGCCGCGCCCTCACGAGCCTGCGCGCCGAGCTGCACCACCGCGAGCACCTCTTCAACCGCAAGAAGGCGAAGGATCTGCTCGAGCTCGAGAAGCGGCAGGACCCGGAGACCCCGCCGGCGCTGGTGCTGGTGATCGACGAGTTCGCGGCGCTCGCGGGCGAGGTGCCGGAGTTCGTCGACGGTGTCGTCGACATCGCGCAGCGCGGCCGTTCGCTCGGCATCCACCTGATCATGGCGACGCAGCGCCCCGCCGGCGTCATCAAGGACAACCTGCGCGCGAACACCAACCTGCGCGTCGCGCTCCGCATGGCCGACGAGTCCGACTCGAAGGATGTCGTCGACGACCCGATCGCCGCCTCGTTCCCGCCCTCCATCCCGGGTCGCGGCATCGCGAAGACGGGGCCCGGGCGGCTCGTGCCGTTCCAGTCGGCGTATGCGGGAGGCTGGACGACGGACGAGGTGAAGGTCGCCGACGTGAAGGTCGCGGAGCTGCGCTTCGGCTCGGTGCAGCGTTGGGAGCCGGAGACGGCCCCCGAGTCGGATTCGCACGACGAGGACCTCGGGCCGAACGACCAGAAGCGCATCGTCAAGACGCTCATCCAGGCGACGCAGCTGGCGAGCATCCCCGCGCCGCGGCGCCCGTGGCTCGACGACCTCGAGTCGACGGTCGACCTGCGCGAGCTGCCGCTCGAGGGCGACGGCAGGATCGTGCTCGGCAAGGCCGACGTGCCGGAGCGCCAGCGGCAGGACGCCCTCTACTTCCACCCCGATCGCGACGGCTCGATGCTCGTCTACGGCACCTCGGGCTCCGGCAAGTCGACGCTCCTGAAGACGATCGGGACGGCCGCCGGCATGCGCCCGGAGCTCGGACAGGCGGAGGTCTACGGCCTCGACTTCGCCTCCGGCGCCCTGAAGTCGCTCGAGGTGCTCCCGCACGTCGGCTCGATCATCGCTGGCGACGACGCCGAGCGCGTGCAGCGGCTGCTGCGCTCGCTCGGGCGCGAGCTCGACCGGCGCGGCAAGGCGTTCTCCGAGGCGAACGCCGCGAACCTCACCGAGTACCGGGAGCTCGTCGACCCCAAGGCGACGCGCATCTTCCTGCTGCTCGACAACTTCCCGCAGTTCAAGGCCGACTGGGAGGTGACGAGCGCCCGCTCGCCCTTCTACCAGGTGTTCATGCGGGTGCTCGGCGAGGGCCGACCGCTCGGCATCCACGCGATCGCGACGGCCGACCGCTCTGGCGCGGTGCCGACGGCGGTCTCCTCGAACGTCACGCGGCGCGTGATCCTGCGGCTCTCCGACGAGTCGGGCTACACGCTCGTCGGCGCCCCGAAGGACGTGCTCGACGACAGCTCCCCGCCAGGGCGCTCGGTGGTCGACGGCCTCGAGATGCAGGTGGCGGTACTCGGCGGCTCGCCGAACGTCGCCGAGCAGTCGAAGCTCATGGGGCAGCTCGCCGAGGCGCTGCGCGCGCAGGGCGCGCGGGATGTGGAGGAGATCGGCGCGCTGCCGACGCGCCTGCAGCTCGAGCAGCTGCCAGACCGCGTGGACGAGTTCCCCGCGCTCGGCGTCGCCGAGGACACCCTCGCCGCGCGCGACTTCGACCCGATCGGCACCTTCATCGTCGCCGGCCCTCCCGGCGCGGGCAAGACGAACGCGATGAAGGCGCTCATCGTCGCGATGGAGCGCTTCGATCCAGAGGTCAAGCTCTTCCACTTCGCCGGTCGCCGCTCGGTGCTCCACGACTTCCGCCCGTGGGTGCGCAGCGTGCTCAAGCCGGATGCGGCGAAGGAGCTGGCGACGGAGCTCACGGAGATCGTGGCGGACGAGACCATCCCCGGCCGCATCATGATCGTGGTCGAGAACGTGCCGCAGTTCGCCGACTCCGACGCGGAGCGCGCGCTCAAGGCGCTGTTCCAGGCGATCAACCGCAGCGATCACCTGCTCGTGGGCGACGCCGACGTCACGCAGGTCACGGGTGGCTACGGCTTCATCGGCGACTTCAAGGCGGGCCGCAAGGGCATCATCCTCAAGCCCGACGCCTACGACGGCGACTCGGTGTTCAAGGTGCCGTTCCCGAAGGTCAAGCGCGCCGACTTCCCCGTCGGTCGCGGCATCTTCGTGCAGAACGGCCGTGCCGTCACGGTGCAGATGCCGCTCGTGCCCGACAGCGCGGCGCGCCCGCCGGCCGCCGAGTGACGCGCGCTCCTGCGCATGGGCACCTCTCCCCATCGCGCGTCGAGCAGGTTCTGTCTACCGTGGACTCCAGGTGGTCCGGTCGGGCCGCGGGAATCGATTCGATGAAGGAGACGCAATGAGCGACTTCGGAGCTTCATATTCTGAGATGGAGTCGGTGGCGGGCAAGCTCGACACTGGCAAGGAGGACATCTCGGGTGTCCTGAAGGACCTGAAGAGCCAGGTGGACACGCTGCTGGGCGAGGACTTCAAGACGCAGCACGCGTCGGGCAAGTTCGGTGAGGGCTATGAGGAGCTCACCACGGGTCTGGACCAGGCCATCGAGGGCATCTCGGACATGGGCGAGGCGCTGCGCGGCATGATGCAGGCGATCCAGTCGCTCGACGAGCAGCTCGCCGGCAGCTGACCCGACCGGCACAGCAGGGGCTCGACCATGGCGGTCGGGCCCCTGCTTCGTCGCGCGGCGGGGCCGCCGTCCTCAGCCGACAGCCCGGCCGCTCTGCCTAGGATCGTCGCGTGACCGGAACCGAATCCGCCATCCCGCTCCGCGAGGAGCTCGGCGCGCCAGCAGACCCGGAGTTCGAGCTCGAGCTGCCGGAGGGCTGGGTGCGGCACGACGCCACCGCCGAGACCGAGCAGCGGATGCTGCAGGCGGCGAGGCGTCGGCTTATGGAGGCGCACCGCCCCGACCTCTACGCGCAGCTGCGAGCGCAGGTCGAGGAGTCCTTCGCGGCGATGCGCCGGATGGAGGCGATCGCCCACTTCGGCCCCGAGCCCGGCGCGCCCGACTGGGCGTTCCTGCCGGCGTCGCTCATCGCGACGGTGCGCACCCCCCAGCCGGGCGTCACGCTCCAGCAGGAGATGGCGCAGCGCATCCGCGAGGGCGCGACGGCCCTCCACGGCGACCGGCGCTTCATCCGCGACGAGCGGGAGCTCGACATCACGGTCGGCACCGACGCCGCGAAGCAGCGCACGGTGGTCTACGTGACGCCGATGCCTGGCTCCCGGCAGGCGCGGGCGCTGCAGCTCACGCTCGTCATCACGCGCGGGGCGGAGTTCCCCGGGGACGACCCCGCCCTCGTGACGATGCTCCGGCTCTTCGACGCCTGCGTCGCGACGCTGCGCTGGTCGCGCTGACGGCATCGGGTGCATGGGCACTCCTCCCCATCGTGCTCACGGCCGCGCATCCGTAGGTTGGGGCACACAGCACCACCGGAGTGGCACGACGAGGAGCAGCGATGGATGTCCTGATCAAGTTCGAGGATCTCGGCACGTTGAACGAGTACCTGCAGACGATCGTGGCGGAGTTCGACGCGGCGGAGGATCGGGCGGACCACCTCGAGGACGCCATCGGCTACCCCTACGGGCGCAACGACCTGCGCGAGGCGGTCGAGGACTTCGAGGATCGCTGGGACGACAAGCGCGATGAGCTGCGAGACGGCATCAAGAAGGTCCAGGAGCACGTGCAGGGGGTGCTCGACGGGTTCACGGACTGGGACGTCGAGACCGCGGCGAGCATGACCGAGGGTTGAGGAGCAGACGATGACGTGGATGGACCCCTCGCCCAAGGGCCGGCCGATCATCACGGTCGAAGGAGACCCGGCGGCCATCAAGCTGCGCGGGACCGAGATCGAAGAGCTCGGCACGATGATGACCAACAGCGCGACCATCCTGAAGGGGCTGGCGGACGGCACCGACGGCCTCGAGGGCAAGGCGGCCGACAAGCTCCGAGAGGGCGTCGGCGACGTGCACGGGACGCTGAAGGAGGCGGGTGAGCTCTACACGCCGACCGGTCCCGTCGTGCACGCCTACGGCGTCGCGCTCGAAGCCGACCAGCCGGCGATCAACGGTCACGTCGCGAACTGCGAGACGCTCTGGCAGACCTACCTGTCGCTGCCGGGATCGGTGGAGGCGCGCGGCACGGGCGGCTGGGGCGAGCCGGAGGCCGACAGCCCGGAGGCGGAGGCGCAGGCGGCCGAGGACGAGGCCAAGCAGCAGGCCTACGACGCATGGCTGACGGAGGCGACGCGCTTCGACACCGACTACGACTCGTGGGAGACCGCCTTCGAGACCGCCGCGAACGACGTCGGCGACGCGCTGGCCGGCAAGATCGAGGACTCCTTCTGGGATGACCTGGACGGCTTCGTGGCGGGTGCCCTGAAGGTGCTCGCCGTCGTCGGCCTGGTGCTGGCGGTCGTCGGGCTCGTCATCGGCGGGCCGATCCTCGCGGCGCTCGCGGCGATCGTCGCGGTCGCGACGCTCGCGCTGACGATCTACCAGTACTGCAGAGGCGATGCCTCGAAGCTCGACCTCGCCCTCGCGATCGTCGGCGTGATCCCGTTCGGATCGCTCGGCAAGCTCGCACAGGGCAAGCAGGGCGCGATCAGCTTCCTGGGCGACATCGCCGGTGGGGCCTTCAAGCCCTCGACGTATTCGGCGGCAGTCGGCCAGCTCGACAACCTGGCCATGGCGTCGCGCTTCGCGGGCGGTGGATTCCAGGGGTTCAAGGCGAGCGCCAGCACGTTCTGGCAGCTGAACGGCACCGATCTGGGCGGGTTCATGACGAAGCTCATGACCGGCAAGGGGCTCGACGACTTCTCGATGCTGAGCACCGTCATGGAGGAGGGCATCGACTGGACCACGAAGCTGGCCGTCGGCGTCGACTTCGGCCACTCCTACATCGGCAACGCGATCAAGCTCACGACGTACGGCACGCAGCTCGCCGGCACCGACGGCCTGACCGATCGCTTCCCCGCGCTCAAGTGGATGGGCTTCTGAGGCCTCGCTCAACCGGCACGGATAGGTTCGACGCATGCAGGAGTCGACCGGCTGGAGCGTGACCGCCACGACGCAGGAGCCGGGCTGGCTCGAGATCCCGGTGCGCTCGGCGGTCGATGCGCAGGCCTGGATCGCGGCGCGCAGCGAGGAGCTGCGGCAGGACTGGGGCGACCGGTGGCAGCCAGAGCACGACGTGCTGGTGCCCGCCGCGCTCGAGCATGCTCTCGAGCGGCGCCGCCCCGACGATGCGCTCTGCTTCCAGTACTGGCCCGTCAAGGAGCTGCGGGCAGCGATCGTGCACGTCGCGTTCGGCGCGCTCGACGAGCCGATCGACTGGGCGGAGGTCGGCGGTGCGCTGTCACCCATCGAGCTGCCCGCCATCGGTCCCGGTGTGCAGCGGGTGTTCCGCGAGCAGGAGCGCGCGCCTTCCGGAGCCGTGGTCGAGCTGGTGGGCATCGATGTCGTCTGCGCCGACGACGCGGCGGTGCTGCACCTGCGGCTCGAGCCCACGCTGCCCGGCTTCGCCGCCGACGTGGCCTCCAGCTTCCACAGCCTCGCCGGCGGGGTGGCCGTCGCCGGGCCGGCGGGGCCCTTCCGCTCGCGCGAGCCCGAGGGCCCGGCGGGCGCCGAGACGATGTGGAGCGGGGTGCCGGCGTGAGCCTCAGCCACGACAGCGCACTCGCCTGGGCGGAGCAGCAGTCGGCGAGCGCGACGCCCCGGCTCGGCATGCTCGAGGCCTACGCGCTCCAGCGGCACCCGGAGGCGCTCGCGCAGGCGGGTCCAGACGGCGCCGCGCTCGCGGCGCTCGTCGCACCCCGTGGCGCGGGGGCAGCGATGCGCGACGTCGGCGGCTGGCTCGTGGGGCTCGGGCTCGTGGCGGTGCTGCTCGCGCCGCTGGTCGGCATGGCCTCGCTCCTCGGCGACCCGGTCGGCGTCTGGCGCATGTCCATCGCCGACTCGGCCCCGATCGCCGGTGTCTGCTTCGCGCTCGCCGCGCTCGTGCAGCTCGTCGTGCTCGGAGTCTGGGCAGCACGCGACCGGCGGCGCTCGCCGCTGTGGCTCTCGGTGTCGATCGCCACCGCGGTGCTGGGCGCCATCGCGCTGTGGTTCGGCTCCGGGCTCGCGCAGTCGGCCGGCTTCGGCGCCTGGGCGGGTTGGTCGCTGCCGATCATCGCGGCGATCGCCATCGCCGTCCTCGCGGCCGCGCTGCAGCTCCTGCTGGCGCGCGCACCCGTCGCGACGCCCGAGGCATCGGAGCCGGCGACCGCGGTGGGCGGCGCGACGCCTCACGCCGCGCTCGCAGCGATGACGCCGGCAGCGCGACGGGAGGTGCTGGCCGATCGCGACGCGGCGATCGCGAGCCTCGAGCGACGCGGACTGCTCGACGCGGATGTGGCAGCGCGGGCGCGCTCGGCTTCGCTCGGCTCGCTCCACCTGCTCGACAGGGCATGACGCCACCGCGGTCGCGCCAGCCGACGCTTGACCGCCTTTGCCCGCCCGAGTAACATCGAGCGGGTGTGCGCACCAGCGCGCCTTGCGTCATGCGCGAGGAGCGCTCGAACGCACTTGGGACACCGGGCGCAGGTCCGGGACCCCCACGGCATATCCACCATCGCATGAACCGCGCGCGCGAGCGCGCTCGGTGGATTCCCGATGGAGCCGGCACCGCCGGTACACCACATCGAAGCGCTGTCACCGTGCAGCAGGAAGAAGCAACGTGCCCACTATCCAGCAGCTGGTCCGCAAGGGTCGGTCGCCGAAGGTCTCGAAGACCAAGGCGCCCGCTCTGAAGGCGAACCCCCAGCAGCGCGGCGTCTGCACCCGCGTCTACACGACCACCCCCAAGAAGCCGAACTCGGCGCTCCGCAAGGTCGCCCGCGTGAAGCTCTCGAACGGCACCGAGGTCACCGCCTACATCCCCGGTGAGGGCCACAACCTCCAGGAGCACTCGATGGTGCTCGTCCGCGGCGGTCGTGTGAAGGACCTCCCCGGTGTGCGCTACAAGATCGTGCGTGGCGCGCTCGACACCCAGGCAGTGAAGAACCGCAAGCAGGCTCGCAGCCGCTACGGCGCGAAGATGGAGAAGAAGTAATGCCTCGCAAGGGACCCGCACCCAAGCGCCCGGTGGTTGCTGACCCCGTCTACGGCGCACCGATCGTCTCGCAGCTCGTGAACAAGATCCTCCTCGACGGCAAGAAGGGCCTCGCCGAGCGCATCGTCTACGGCGCGCTCGCCGGCGTCGGCACCAAGTCCGGCCAGGACGCGGTCGTCGTGCTCAAGAAGGGTCTCGACAACATCCGCCCGACCCTCGAGGTCAAGTCGCGCCGCGTCGGCGGCTCGACCTACCAGGTGCCTGTCGAGGTCAAGCCGCACCGCGCGAACACCCTCGCGCTGCGCTGGCTCGTCTCCTACGCCAAGGCGCGTCGCGAGAAGACCATGACCGAGCGCCTCATGAACGAGATCCTCGACGCATCCAACGGCCTCGGCGCCGCTGTGAAGCGCCGCGAGGACACGCACAAGATGGCTGAGTCGAACAAGGCCTTCGCGCACTACCGCTGGTGATCCCGATGCGGGCCGCCCTCTCGGCGGCCCGCATCCCACCGACCTTCAACGCATCCATCCACTCATCGGAGGAACCCTGTGGCACAGGACGTGCTCACCGACCTGAACAAGGTCCGCAACATCGGCATCATGGCCCACATCGATGCCGGCAAGACCACGACGACCGAGCGCATCCTGTTCTACACGGGCGTCAACCACAAGATCGGCGAGACCCACGACGGAGCCTCGACGACCGACTGGATGGAGCAGGAGCAGGAGCGCGGCATCACGATCACGTCTGCCGCCGTGACCTGCTTCTGGGACAAGAACCAGATCAACATCATCGACACCCCCGGCCACGTGGACTTCACGGTCGAGGTCGAGCGCAGCCTGCGCGTGCTCGACGGTGCTGTCGCGGTCTTCGACGGCAAGGAGGGCGTCGAGCCCCAGTCGGAGACCGTCTGGCGCCAGGCCGACAAGTACGACGTGCCCCGCATCTGCTTCGTCAACAAGATGGACAAGATGGGTGCCGACTTCTACTTCACGGTCGACACCATCGTCAACCGCCTCGGCGCTCGTCCGCTGGTCATCCAGCTGCCGATCGGCTCCGAGAGCGCGTTCGAGGGCATCGTCGACCTGGTCGAGATGAACGCGAAGACCTGGCGCGGCGACGCCAAGGGTGACGTGAAGATGGGCGCTGAGTACGCCATCGAGGAGATCCCGGAAGACCTCAAGGAGAAGGCCGCGGAGTACCGCACGGCCCTCCTCGAGACCGTCGCCGAGACCGACGACGCGCTCATGGAGAAGTACTTCGAGGGTGGCGAGCTCTCGGTCGCCGAGATCAAGGCCGCGATCCGCAAGATGACGGTCGCCTCGGAGATCTACCCCGTGCTCTGCGGCTCGGCGTTCAAGAACCGCGGTGTGCAGCCGATGCTCGACGCGGTCGTGGACTACCTGCCCACCCCGCTCGACGTGCCGGCCATCCCCGGCCACGACGTGCGCGACGAGGAGATCATCATCGAGCGCCACGCCGACCGCGACGAGCCCTTCGCGGCGCTCGCGTTCAAGGTCGCCGTGCACCCGTTCTTCGGTCGACTCACCTACGTGCGCGTCTACTCGGGTCACGTCGACTCGGGCGCAGCGGTCGCCAACTCGACCAAGGGCAAGAAGGAGCGCATCGGGAAGATCTTCCAGATGCACGCCAACAAGGAGATCCCGGTCGACGCGATGAGCGCTGGCCACATCTACGCGGTCATCGGCCTGAAGGACACGACGACCGGCGACACGCTGAGCGACCCGTCCAACCAGGTCGTCCTCGAGTCGATGACGTTCCCCGAGCCCGTCATCGAGGTCGCGATCGAGCCGAAGACGAAGGCTGACCAGGAGAAGCTCTCCATCGCCATCCAGAAGCTGGCGGAGGAGGACCCGACCTTCCGGACCGAGAACAACCCGGAGACGGGCCAGACGGTCATCAAGGGCATGGGCGAGCTCCACCTCGACATCCTCGTCGACCGCATGAAGCGCGAGTTCAAGGTCGAGGCCAACGTCGGCAAGCCGCAGGTCGCGTACCGCGAGACCATCAAGGGCACCGTCGCGAAGTTCGACTACACGCACAAGAAGCAGACGGGTGGATCGGGTCAGTTCGCGAAGATCCAGATCAAGCTCGAGCCGATGGAGCTCTCCGGCGAGGAGACCTACGAGTTCGTGAACGCCGTCACCGGTGGTCGCGTGCCTCGCGAGTACATCCCCTCGGTCGATGCGGGCATGCAGGACGCCATGCAGGTCGGCGTGCTGGCGGGCTTCCCGACGGTGGGCGTCAAGGCGACGCTGCTCGACGGCGCTGCGCACGACGTCGACTCCTCGGAGATGGCGTTCAAGATCGCCGGCTCGATGGCCTACAAGGAGGCTGCTCGCAAGGCGCAGCCCGTGCTCCTCGAGCCGCTCATGGCGGTCGAGGTGCGCACGCCCGAGGAGTACATGGGCGACGTCATCGGCGACCTGAACTCGCGTCGCGGGCAGATCCAGTCGATGGAGGACGCGCAGGGCGTGAAGGTCGTCAAGGCCCTCGTGCCGCTGTCCGAGATGTTCGGCTACGTCGGCGACCTGCGGTCGAAGACCTCCGGCCGGGCCGTGTACTCGATGGAGTTCTCGACCTACTCCGAGGTCCCGCGGGTCGTCTCGGACGAGATCGTCCAGAAGAGCAAGGGCGAGTGAGCCCGTCGGGGCGCCGGAGGCGGCGCCCCGACATCACCCGCCGGACGGCTCGGTTTTCCCTGCATCCGCAGTCGAAGTACGATAGATCAACACCACCCCGAAGGATCGCCGCAGACGCGGCGGTGCACTCATGAGAACAGTCCTAGGAGGACACAGTGGCTAAGGCCAAGTTCGAGCGGACCAAGCCGCACGTCAACATCGGAACGATCGGTCACGTCGACCACGGCAAGACGACGCTCTCGGCAGCGATCTCGAAGGTCCTGGCCGACAAGCACCCGTCGGCGACCAACGTGCAGCGCGACTTCGCGTCGATCGACTCCGCTCCCGAGGAGCGCCAGCGCGGCATCACGATCAACATCTCGCACATCGAGTACGAGACGCCGAAGCGCCACTACGCGCACGTCGACGCCCCGGGTCACGCTGACTACATCAAGAACATGATCACGGGTGCGGCCCAGATGGACGGCGCGATCCTCGTGGTCGCCGCCACCGACGGCCCCATGGCGCAGACCCGCGAGCACGTGCTGCTCGCCAAGCAGGTCGGCGTGCCGTACCTGATGGTCGCGCTCAACAAGTCGGACATGGTGGACGACGAGGAGATCCTGGAGCTCGTCGAGCTCGAGGTCCGCGAGCTGCTCGCCAGCCAGGACTTCGACGGCGACAACGCCCCCGTGGTCCGCGTCTCTGCGCTCAAGGCGCTCGAGGGCGACGAGAAGTGGGTCGACGCGATCCTCGAGCTCATGCAGGCCGCTGACGACAACATCCCGGACCCGGTCCGCGACCGCGACAAGCCGTTCCTCATGCCGATCGAGGACGTCTTCACGATCACCGGCCGTGGCACGGTCGTCACGGGTCGCGCCGAGCGCGGCACGCTCGCGATCAACTCCGAGGTCGAGATCGTCGGCATCCGCCCGACGCAGAAGACCACGGTCACGGGCATCGAGATGTTCCACAAGCAGCTCGACGAGGCATGGGCCGGCGAGAACTGTGGTCTGCTCCTGCGCGGCACCAAGCGCGAGGACGTCGAGCGCGGCCAGGTCGTCGTGAAGCCGGGCTCGGTCACGCCGCACACGAACTTCGAGGGCACGGCGTACATCCTCGCCAAGGACGAGGGCGGCCGTCACAACCCGTTCTTCACGAACTACCGCCCGCAGTTCTACTTCCGCACCACCGACGTCACCGGCGTCATCTCGCTGCCCGAGGGCACCGAGATGGTCATGCCCGGCGACACCACCGACATGACGGTCGAGCTGATCCAGCCGATCGCCATGGAGGAGGGCCTCGGCTTCGCCATCCGTGAGGGTGGCCGCACCGTCGGCGCCGGCACGGTCACGAAGATCAACAAGTAGTCATCTGACTGCGCACGAAGGGGGTCCGGCAGCTGCCGGGCCCCCTTCGTCATGCGTGCTGCGGCTCGATCAGGTGCAGGATGGAGGCATGGCAGCGGCGAAGACCAGGCCCACCGACGCATCCGTCGACGCGTTCATCGATGCGGCGGAACCCGCCAGGCGGGTCGAGGAGGGGCGTCGACTCGTGCAGCTGATGCGGGAGGAGACGGGCGAGGAGCCGGTGATGTGGGGTCCGTCGATGGTCGGCTTCGGCAGCTACCGGATCGTGTCGTCCTCGAAGCCCTCCGGTACCGGGGAGGAGTGGTTCGCCGTCGGCTTCTCGCCGCGGAGGGGTGCGCTGTCGCTCTACGGGCTCAAGGATCGCCCGGAGGGTGCTGCCCTGCTGCCGGAGCTGGGCGGCTACACGGAGGGCGCGGGCTGCGTCTACGTCAAGCGGCTCGAGCGGGTGGACGAGGCCGTGCTCCGGCAGCTGGTGCGCATCGCGCATCGGCGCAGCGATGCGGAGGCCGCGGGTGCCTGACCCCGTCGGCGCGGCCGGCGCGGTGCTGCTGCTGGTCGGCGCCGCCTTCAGCGTGCTGGTCTGGCCCGCGTTCCTGCGCCGGGTCGTGCGCGATGAGCGGGCGAGGGATGCGAATGGTCGGCCGACGAGGTTCCTGACCGTGCACGTGGTGCTCGTCGCGATCGCGCTCGTCATCGCGGTCGCGCAGGCCGCCGTCGGGATCTGGTGGCTCATCGAGCGCTGAGGGCGAGGAGCCCGCACTCAGGCGCGTCGGGTTGAGTGGCCGTCAGCGGTCGCGCCCGCGGCCGCTCGAGAGGAGTGTGCAGCATGGCTGGATTCGAGGACCTGGCTGACGAGGCCGAGGCGCAGGCGCGGGACGAGGAGATGCCCGGTACGACGTCGCCCGCGAACGACGTGATCGGAGGCGAGGGCACCGATCCGCACGAGCCCACCGCCGACACCGAGGCGACCAGCGGCGCCTGGGCAGCTGCTGACCACACGGGTTCGGATGAGGGCGACGACGGCTTCGGGCCAGAGGGCACGAGGTCCGCCGCGACCGACCCGAGCAGCTGAAGCGCGTGCCGGCACCGACCTGGCTCCCAGCCGGCGGTGCTTGGCTGGGAGGAGCCGGCGCACCGGCGCCGGCGCGAACACGGAGGTGCGACGATGGCCGACAGCCCTATCCGCGACGGCGGCGACCAGCCCCTGGACGACGAGCCCGATCTGCCCGTGGGCGGTGGCCCCGTCGAGGCGCAGATGCAGGAGCGCAGCGGCGAGCACCCGCCTGAGGACGACGTGCAGCTCCCCGCCGGAGGCGAGCCCGGGCTGCCCTATCCGAACGCTGAGCGCGACGGGCAGAGCACATTCATCGCCGATGCGACGGGTGAGCGCTACGACCGCGCCGTCGACGACGGCCTCGCGCGCATCGACGAGCACCGAGCGCGCATCGACCGGCTCGAGGCCGAGCAGCCCGCGGCGCAGGAGGGCGCGTCGGGCCAGCAGATCGATCCCGGCCCGGGCGCACCGGACGGGCCCGGGGGGGGGGGGGGGGGGGGGGGGGGCGGGGGGGGGGAGATCTGGTGGGGCGGGGAGGCCGACCGTGCCGTGGTCCGTATTAAGATTGCACAGCAAAGGAGAAAGGAGAGAAATAGAAA
>NZ_FPEG01000002.1 GCF_900117395.1 Agrococcus sp. Marseille-P2731
TCCGCACGGCGTGTCGAATTGACATGGTCCGAGAAGTGGTTATGATTGAGAAGTTGCCTCGGCGCTGATCCCTGATGGGGGGAAGCACGGGAGCGTCCGATCCTTGAGAACTCAACAGCGTGCACAATGTCATATGCCAAATTATTTACTCGTCCTGCCTTCGGGCAGAACGATTCCTTTGGATGAGACAGATTGTCAGTAGACAGTCTTTTTTGTCAGTTTCAAACTCGCTGCCGCCTGGTTTTTCTGGGTGGTATGCATCTTTTCTTTACGGAGAGTTTGATCCTGGCTCAGGACGAACGCTGGCGGCGTGCTTAACACATGCAAGTCGAACGATGAAGGAGGAGCTTGCTCCTCTGGATTAGTGGCGAACGGGTGAGTAACACGTGAGCAATGTGCCCTTGACTCTGGAATAAGCGCTGGAAACGGCGTCTAATACCGGATACGACCTTCGGAGGCATCTCCTGGGGGTGGAAAGAATTTCGGTCAAGGATCAGCTCACGGCCTATCAGTTAGTTGGTGAGGTAATGGCTCACCAAGACGACGACGGGTAGCCGGCCTGAGAGGGTGACCGGCCACACTGGGACTGAGACACGGCCCAGACTCCTACGGGAGGCAGCAGTGGGGAATATTGCACAATGGGCGCAAGCCTGATGCAGCAACGCCGCGTGAGGGACGACGGCCTTCGGGTTGTAAACCTCTTTTAGCAGGGAAGAAGCGAGAGTGACGGTACCTGCAGAAAAAGCACCGGCTAACTACGTGCCAGCAGCCGCGGTAATACGTAGGGTGCAAGCGTTGTCCGGAATTATTGGGCGTAAAGAGCTCGTAGGCGGTTTGTCACGTCTGCTGTGAAATCCCGAGGCTCAACCTCGGGCTTGCAGTGGGTACGGGCAGACTAGAGTGCGGTAGGGGAGATTGGAATTCCTGGTGTAGCGGTGGAATGCGCAGATATCAGGAGGAACACCGATGGCGAAGGCAGATCTCTGGGCCGTAACTGACGCTGAGGAGCGAAAGCATGGGGAGCAAACAGGCTTAGATACCCTGGTAGTCCATGCCGTAAACGTTGGGAACTAGATGTGGGGACCATTCCACGGTCTCCGTGTCGTAGCTAACGCATTAAGTTCCCCGCCTGGGGAGTACGGCCGCAAGGCTAAAACTCAAAGGAATTGACGGGGGCCCGCACAAGCGGCGGAGCATGCGGATTAATTCGATGCAACGCGAAGAACCTTACCAAGGCTTGACATATGCGAGAACGCACTGGAGACAGTGAACTCTTTGGACACTCGTATACAGGTGGTGCATGGTTGTCGTCAGCTCGTGTCGTGAGATGTTGGGTTAAGTCCCGCAACGAGCGCAACCCTCGTCCTATGTTGCCAGCACGTTATGGTGGGAACTCATGGGATACTGCCGGGGTCAACTCGGAGGAAGGTGGGGATGAGGTCAAATCATCATGCCCCTTATGTCTTGGGCTTCACGCATGCTACAATGGCCGGTACAATGGGCTGCGATACCGTAAGGTGGAGCGAATCCCAAAAAGCCGGTCTCAGTTCGGATTGAGGTCTGCAACTCGACCTCATGAAGTCGGAGTCGCTAGTAATCGTAGATCAGCAACGCTACGGTGAATACGTTCCCGGGCCTTGTACACACCGCCCGTCAAGTCATGAAAGTCGGTAACACCCGAAGCCGGTGGCCTAACCTTTTGGAGGGAGCCGTCGAAGGTGGGATCGGTGATTAGGACTAAGTCGTAACAAGGTAGCCGTACCGGAAGGTGCGGCTGGATCACCTCCTTTCTAAGGAGCATCTCGTCGGTTCGCCGGCGCAGAGCCACTTCGGTCGCCATGTCGATCGGTGGTCAGCTCATGGGTGGAACATTGACATTGGTGCTCGAGGGATCGAGCTCTGCTCAGTACGGCTGCTTCGGCGGTCTGGAACGGTGGGGTTCGGGGTTCTCGGGTGCATGCACGCTGTTGGGTCCTGAGGGACCGGACGGCGCCTTTTGGCGTTGGATGACCCTCGGACCGGCCGGTTGTTGCGCGTATGCGTTTCGATCGTCGGTACCGACCGTAAGTTGAGAACTACACAGTGGACGCGAGCATCTTAGATTCGGGCTTCGGCTCGAGTCTTGATGATCTATATAGATCATTGGTCGCCATCGTTTCGACGGTGGTGTCCTAACCAAAATACTCATGTATGTGGTCAAGTTTCTAAGAGCAAACGGTGGATGCCTTGGCATCTGGAGCCGATGAAGGACGTAGTAATCTGCGATAAGCCTCGGGGAGCTGATAAACGAGCTTTGATCCGAGGATCTCCGAATGGGGAAACCCCGCTGGGCAGCGTGCTGACCCGGTGACTCCCGCCTGAATATATAGGGCGGGTAGAGGGAACGTGGGGAAGTGAAACATCTCAGTACCCACAGGAAGAGAAAACAACAGTGATTCCGTAAGTAGTGGCGAGCGAACGCGGAAGAGGCTAAACCGATCGTGTGTGATAGCCGGCAGGCGTTGCACGATCGGGGTTGTGGGACATCTCAGCTGATCTGCCGATCAGCAAGCGTGACAGACCGCGGTAGGCGAAGGACTTGGAAAGGTCCATCACAGAGGGTGACAATCCCGTAGCCGAAACCGTGCGATGGCGCGAGGTTCATCCCAAGTAGCACGGGGCCCGAGAAATCCCGTGTGAATCAGCCAGGACCACCTGGTAAGCCTAAATACTCCCAGATGACCGATAGCGGACAAGTACCGTGAGGGAAAGGTGAAAAGTACCCCGGGAGGGGAGTGAAATAGTACCTGAAACCGTTTGCTTACAAACCGTTGGAGCAGCCCTAGTAGCTGTGACAGCGTGCCTTTTGAAGAATGAGCCTGCGAGTTAGCGATATGTGGCGAGGTTAACCCGTGTGGGGTAGCCGTAGCGAAAGCGAGTCTGAATAGGGCGATTCAGTCGCATGTCCTAGACCCGAAGCGAAGTGATCTATCCATGGCCAGGTTGAAGCGAGGGTAAGACCTCGTGGAGGACCGAACCCACTTAGGTTGAAAACTGAGGGGATGAGCTGTGGATAGGGGTGAAAGGCCAATCAAACTTCGTGATAGCTGGTTCTCTCCGAAATGCATTTAGGTGCAGCGTTGCGTGTTTCTTGCCGGAGGTAGAGCTACTGGATGGCCGATGGGCCCCAAAAGGTTACTGACGTCAGCCAAACTCCGAATGCCGGTAAGTGAGAGCGCAGCAGTGAGACGGTGGGGGATAAGCTTCATCGTCGAGAGGGAAACAACCCAGACCACCGACTAAGGTCCCTAAGCGCGTGCTAAGTGGAAAAGGATGTGAAGTTGCTTAGACAACCAGGAGGTTGGCTTAGAAGCAGCCACCCTTGAAAGAGTGCGTAATAGCTCACTGGTCAAGTGATTTTGCGCCGACAATGTAACGGGGCTCAAGCACGCCACCGAAGTCGTGGAATTCGTACAACAGCTCGGCAGCTTCGGCTGTCCAGGCGTACGGATTGGTAGGAGAGCGTCGTGTGGCGAGTGAAGCGGCGGAGGAATCCAGCCGTGGACGCCACACGAGTGAGAATGCAGGCATGAGTAGCGAAAGACATGTGAGAAACATGTCCTCCGAAAGACCAAGGGTTCCAGGGTCAAGCTAATCTTCCCTGGGTAAGCCGGGACCTAAGGCGAGGCCGACAGGCGTAGTCGATGGACATCAGGTTGATACTCCTGAGCTGACGAAGAACCGCCCAAGCCAAACCAGTAATGCTAAGAGTCCGAATCCTTGGACCGATCCCTTCGGGGTGACGTCCTTGGCCTAGCACTCGACCCTATGCTGGGGCGGCTAGCGTATTAACAGGTGTGACGCAGGAAGGTAGCAGAACCGGGCCGATGGTTGAGTCCGGGTAAGCCGTAGGGCGTGGGATAGGCAAATCCGTCCCACACATAGCCTGAGAGCTTTGCCGAACCCTAGAGGGAAGTCTGTGATCCTATGCTGCCAAGAAAAGCATCGACGCGAGGTTCAAGTCACCCGTACCCCAAACCAACTCAGGTGGTCAGGTAGAGAATACTAAGGAGATCGAGAGAATCGTGGTTAAGGAACTCGGCAAAATGCCCCCGTAACTTCGGGAGAAGGGGGGCCTGAGGCGTGACGGCACTTGCTGCCGGAAGCGTTTGAAGGCCGCAGAGACCAGTGGGAAGCGACTGTTTACTAAAAACACAGGTCCGTGCGAAGACGCAAGTCGATGTATACGGACTGACGCCTGCCCGGTGCTGGAAGGTTAAGAGGAAGGGTTAGCGCAAGCGAAGCTCAGAATTTAAGCCCCAGTAAACGGCGGTGGTAACTATAACCATCCTAAGGTAGCGAAATTCCTTGTCGGGTAAGTTCCGACCTGCACGAATGGCGTAACGACTTCCCAGCTGTCTCAACCGCGAACTCGGCGAAATTGCACTACGAGTAAAGATGCTCGTTACGCGCAGCAGGACGGAAAGACCCCGTGACCTTTACTACAGCTTGGTATTGGTGTTCGGTGTGGCTTGTGTAGGATAGGTGGGAGACTGTGAAGCTCGGACGCTAGTTCGGGTGGAGTCAATGTTGAAATACCACTCTGGTCACTCTGGATATCTAACTTCGAACCGTAATCCGGTTCAGGGACAGTGCCTGGTGGGTAGTTTAACTGGGGCGGTTGCCTACCAAAAAGTAACGGAGGCGCCCAAAGGTTCCCTCAACCTGGTTGGCAATCAGGTGTCGAGTGTAAGTGCACAAGGGAGCTTGACTGAGACAGTGACAACTGGAGCAGGGACGAAAGTCGGGACTAGTGATACGGAAGTGGCTTGTGGAAGCGCTGTCGCTCAACGGATAAAAGGTACCTCGGGGATAACAGGCTGATCTTGCCCAAGAGTCCATATCGACGGCATGGTTTGGCACCTCGATGTCGGCTCGTCGCATCCTGGGGCTGGAGTAGGTCCCAAGGGTTGGGCTGTTCGCCCATTAAAGCGGCACGCGAGCTGGGTTTAGAACGTCGTGAGACAGTTCGGTCCCTATCCGCTGCGCGCGTTGGAAGTTTGAGAGGATCTGACCCTAGTACGAGAGGACCGGGTTGGACGAACCTCTGGTGTGTCAGTTGTTCCGCCAGGAGCACCGCTGATTAGCTACGTTCGGGATGGATAACCGCTGAAAGCATCTAAGCGGGAAGCCGGCCTCAAGATGAGACTTCCATGCCTTCGGGCGAGAGGCTCCCAGCCAGACTACTGGGTTGATAGGCCGGATGTGGAAGTGGGGACTAACGACCCATGAAGCTGACCGGTACTAATAAGCCGATGACTTGATAACATATATATGAGCTTGCTGCTCGCGTCCACTTTGTGGTTCTCGATGTACGGTCGAGAACCGCAGCCCTCCACCCCGTGTGGAGAGCTGTGCAGACTGAAACATCAACAGTGTTTCGGCGGCCATAGCGAGAGGGAAACGCCCGGTCACATTCCGAACCCGGAAGCTAAGGCTCTCAGCGCCGATGGTACTGCAGGGGGGACCCTGTGGGAGAGTAGGACACCGCCGGACTTCTTTTGGAAAGGGGCCCCAGATTCGTCTGGGGCCCCTTTTTCCGTTTGTGCCACGAGATGGGAGCATGGGGCCATGGACGATCAGGCAGATTTCCGCTCCGACCGGGGAGACGACCGCCGCCGCGAGAGCGATGGAGCAGGGCGACCTCGCCGGGATGACGACCGCCGGCCGGCGCGCGATGGCGAGCGCCGGTTCAGCGATCGGAAGCCGCCGCGCGACGGCGAACGTCGTCCGCCGCGCGATGGCGCTCGGGGCTTCGGTGATCGAGACGCGCGTCCGCAGCGCGATGGCGACCGTCGCTCGAGCGGCGCCGGCGAGCGCAAGCTGCGTCCGGGTGACCGCGGCTATCACCCGGACGGCGACCGTCGACCCGCGGGCGACAGCGATCGGCGCCCACAGCGCGACGGTGAACGCCGCTTCGGTGATCGAGATCAGCGTCCGCAGCGCAACGACCGCCCGTTCGCGGATCGCAAGCCCACGCGCGACGGCGTTCGCCGATTCGGCGACCGCGACCAGCGCCCGCAGCGCGACGGTGATCGTCGTCCTCCTCGTGACAGCGACCGCCGTCCGCAGCGCGATGGTGAGCGTCGCTTCGGTGACCGCGACCAGCGCCCGCAGCGCGATGGTGAGCGTCGCTTCGGTGACCGCGACCAGCGCCCGCAGCGCGAGGGCGATCGCAAGTTCGGCGACCGCGGGCCGCAGCGCAGCGGTGGGGCCCGGCCGCAGCGCGATGGTGAGCGGCGCTTCGGCGACCGTGACCAGCGTCCGCAGCGTGATGGTGAGCGGCGCTTCGGTGACCGCGATCAGCGTCCGCAGCGCGATGGTGAGCGTCGCTTCGGCGACCGCGACCAGCGCCCGCAGCGCGACGGAGATCGCAAGTTCGGCGACCGCGGGCCGCAGCGCAGCGGCGGGTCCCGCCCGCAGCGCGATGGCGAGCGGCGCTTCGGCGACCGCGACCAGCGCCCGCAGCGCGATGGCGAGCGGCGCTTCGGCGACCGCGACCAGCGCCCGCAGCGCGATGGCGAGCGTCGCTTCGGCGATCGCGACCAGCGTCCGCAGCGCGATGGCGAGCGGCGCTTCGGCGACCGCGACCAGCGCCCGCAGCGCGATGGCGAGCGTCGCTTCGGCGATCGCGACCAGCGTCCGCAGC
This sequence comes from Agrococcus sp. Marseille-P2731, assembly GCF_900117395.1. Classification (GTDB taxonomy): domain Bacteria; phylum Actinomycetota; class Actinomycetes; order Actinomycetales; family Microbacteriaceae; genus Agrococcus. Next base: position 6,689 of record NZ_FPEG01000002.1, read on the forward strand.
GGGACGGCGAGCGCCGACCCCAGCGCGACGGCGACCGGCGCTTCGACGACCGCAGCAGCCGGCCTGCCCGAGACGGCCAGGACTTCGGCCGAGGCGATCAGCGCCGCCGCGACGATCAGCGGTCGCGCAACCAGGGTCCGCAGCGCGATGCTGCTCGCCCGGGCCGCGACTTCGAGCACCGGGGCGATGGCTCCGGCGAGAGCTTCAAGCAGGTGCGCGACGACGACTTCATCGCGCCAGAGCTGCCCGAGGACATCAAGGCCGAGGATCTCGACATCGGCGCGCGGGCGCAGCTCAAGACTCTCACGAAGGACAACGCCGACTTCGTGGCGAAGCACATGGCCCGCGCTGGCCAGCTCATCGACGACGACCCTGAGCTGGCGCACCAGCATGCGCTGACGGCCGCACGTCGTGCTGGCCGGATCGGCGTCGTGCGTGAGACGCTCGCCATCACCGCGTACCAGCTCGGCGACTTCTCGCTGGCGCTGCGCGAGCTGCGCACCTACCGCCGGATCACCGGCCGCGACGACCAGCTGCCACTGATGGCCGACTGCGAGCGCGGTCTCGGCCGCCCCGAGAAGGCCCTCGAGCTCGCCCGCTCTGTCGACGCATCCACCTTGGACACTGCGGTGCGCGTGGAGCTGGCGATCGTGAAGTCTGGTGCACGCCTCGATCTGGGGCAGAAGGACGCTGCGCTCGAGGAGCTGCGGATCCCGGAGCTGCGCAAGGACAAGGCCTTCGAGTACAGCCCCGCGCTGTTCGCGAGCTTCGCGGGCGTGCTCGAGGAGCTCGGTCGCGACGACGAGGCAGCCGAGTGGTTCGCGCTCGCAGATCGCGCGATCGAAGCGCTCGAGGCGGCGATGGCTCCGGGCGAGCTCGAGTCCGTCGGCATCATTACCGAGCGCCTCGAGACCGAGGATGAAGGCGTGGCCATGGGCGTCGGCGAAGCCGATGTCGATGACGCCGACGCCGACGCCGACGCGGATGGCGATGCCGACGCGGATGGCGATGCCGACGCGGATGGCGATGCCGACGCGGATGGCGATGCCGACGCGGATGGCGATGCCGACGCGGATGGCGATGCCGACGCGGATGGCGATGCCGACGCCGCGCTGCGCGCTGGCGATGCAGTGTCCGAGGACGAGGCGCCGGCGATGATCGAGGCCGAGGACGTGCCGGAGGCCGAGGACGTGCCGGAGGCCGAGGAATTGCCGGAGGCCGAGGCGGCCCCCGACGTCGTCCAGCGCGATGATGTGCCCGAGGTCGAGGCGGAGCCGGTCGAGACGGCGCAGGTCGAGACGGTGGTCGAGGCCGCGGACGTGCCCGAGGCGAGTGCAGAGGCGCAGGACGATGCGCTCTTCGGCGATGCGCTCTTCGGTGACGATCTGATCGGTGACGATCTGGTCGCCGACGATGACCGCAGCTCCGCCGTCGATGGCACGTCGGGGGAGGCGCGGCCCGGCTCGTCGGACACGGAGGACGGACGCTGATGGGACTGTTCCGCAAGCCCGCAGCTGCCGCCGAGGAGCCGACGCCGATCGATGGCGTGGACTGCCTCTACCTCGACCTCGACGGGGTCGTCTACAAGGGCCCGCACGCCATCCCGCATGCCGTGGACAGCATCCGCGGTGCCGGCGTTCGCTCGATCTACCTGACCAACAACGCCTCGCGCACCGACGCAGAGGTGGCCGAGCACCTGTCGTCCTTCGGGCTCGACGTGCAGCCGAACGACGTGGTGACGAGCCCGCAGGCGGCGATGCGCCTCCTCGCGGCGCACCTGGAGCCCGGGGACCCTGTGCTCGTCGTCGGCGGCGCAGGCATCGTGGTCGAGGTCGAGGCGCGGGGATGGCGCGTCGTGCGCACCGCCGCCGAGCAGCCGAAGGCCGTCGTGCAGGGCTTCCACCCCTCGGTGGGCTGGACGGAGCTCGCGGAGGCGTCCTTCGCGCTCCACACCGGCATCCCGTGGGTCGCGACCAACGGCGACTGGACGATCCCGGTGGCCGGCGGCATCGCGCCCGGCAACGGCACGCTGGTCTCCGCGGTGCATACCGCGGTGGGCAGGCTCGCCGAGTTCGCTGGGAAGCCCGAGCGCCACATGTACGACGTCGCGACCGAGCGCTTCGCCGCGCAGGTGCCCGCGATGGTCGGCGACCGCCTCGACACCGACATCCTCGGCGCTCGCCGGGCGGGCATCCGCTCGATCGTCGTGCTGACGGGCGTCGATCGCGGGGCGCACCTCATCGGTGCGGACGAGTCGATGCGACCCGACCACGTGATCGAGGACCTCCGGGGGCTCACCGAGCCGATCGCGCCGCTGCGGGAGACGCTCGAGACGTCGACGGGCGACACCTACTTCGAGGTCGGGAAGGCCGCGGTGCGGCGCAGCGGCATCGACATCACGCTCGTGCGCGCGGGGGAGCGGCCGGTGGACACGATCCGTGCCGCGTGCGCCGCCGTGTGGACGGCCGACCGGCCGGTGCTCGGCCTGCGCATCGCCGACGAGCTGCTCGCGCTGTAGGCGAGCCCTGCGCACGACGGCTCTGGCGTGGCGGCGCCGTGAGCGGTGGACTTGGGTGCATGGCCCATGACCCAGCACTGCGCTCCAGCTCGTTCCGAGGCGCGCGCCTCGCGCTGCACCGACGCCGCCAAGCTCGCCTCGATCGCGACGTGGTGCCGGGCGTGCACCGGCTGCGGCACGCGTCCACCAACGCCTACCTGCTCGAAGAGGGTGGCAGCGTCACGCTCGTCGACGCGCTGTTCCCGGGGAGCCTGCGCCACCTGCACCTCGCGCTCGACGCGATCGGCCGCAGTATCACCGATGTGCGCGCGCTCGTGCTCACCCATGCGCACTTCGACCATCTCGGCATGGCCCGCGAGCTCGAGCGGCAGGGCGTCCCGCTCTGGCTGCACCCCGCCGACGCGCCGATCGCCGCGCATCCCTATCGCTATCGGCCCGCTCGGCCGCGACTGGTCTACCCGTTCCGCTACCCCGCGGCGATCTCGATCATGGCCGCGATGACGTCGGTCGGAGCGCTGCAGGTGCGAGGCGTCGGCGCGCACCGCGCGCTCGAGGACGGCGCGCTGCTCGATGTACCGGGCTCGCCGCGCGTCATCGCGACGCCCGGGCACACCGACGGCCACGTCGCGCTGCTGCTCGAGGGGCGCGATGCGCTGCTCAGCGGCGACGCCCTGGTCACGCTCGACCCCTACACGGCCAAGACCGGGCCGCGCGTCGTGGCCGCCGCCGCGACGAACGACCCCTCGCGGGCGCTCGCGTCGCTCGACGTGCTCGCTGCGACGGGGGCGGGAACGGTGCTGCCCGGCCACGGAGAGCCGTGGCGGGGCGGCATCGAGGCTGCGGTGCAGGCCGCGCGCTCCGCAGGGGTCGACTGACCCCGGGCTACATCGGAGCGTGGCTCCCCGGGCGGAGCGCAGGCTCGTCCAGCGCCTCATCGTCCAGCACCGGTGCGTCCCAGTGGCTTCGCCAGCGGGCGATGCGCTCCGGATCGGGCTCGACGCCGTAGGCCGCCCAGAACGCGGGCTCGGCGTCGGCGAGGCCGTTCCACTCGAGCGACCACGACGCGATCGCGAGGTCGGACCACGGGTCGCCGAGGCCGAGTCGCCCGAGGTCGACGATGCCGACGAGCGCGCCGTCGCGGATGAGCGTGTTCGGGGCGCACGGGTCGCCGTGGCAGATGACGGATGCGGTCGGCGCGCCGGCCGTCGCAGGCTCCGTGGCGGATGCGGTCCAGTCGGGCGCGGGGAAGGGGCAGTCGGTCGCGGGCAGGCTGTGCAGCAGGAGGAGACCGGTGCCGAGCGCGGCGGCCGCGCGCTCCGGGTCGCGGCGGCCGTGCGCGGAGACGAGGGAGTCTCCCGGGAGCGCTGCCGTGACGAGCACCTCGCCGGAGGCATCGATGCGCAGCTCGAGGACCTCCGGGACGGCTAGCTCGGCCAGAGGCAGCGCACCCTCGTGCATCCCGGGCCGTGACGCGACCAGCCGGGCGAGCCAGCGCATCCGCTCTGCCTCACCGGCGAGCGACTCGGTCGAGCCCGCCGGGTTCCACTTGGCGAACACCGAGCCGGAGGGACGGTCGATGCGCGCGGTGATGCCGCCCACCTCGTTCTGCCACACCAGCTCGACGGGGTGGTGCTCGGCAAGGCGCGCGATCGGCGGAGGGACGGGCGTGCCAGCTGGCGGCGGGGCGGCGAGGTCGGACTGCACGGCTCGACGCTACTGGCCGCGCTGCGCTGCTCGATCAGGGCAGTCCGCGCCGGCTGTCGCGCGCCGACGAGCTCGCGGCCTCCGGTTCGCTAGCCTCGCTGACATGACTGCAGCAGACGGCCACGAGGCGACCGAGGGGCTGCTCGACGAGCTCGACCTGCTCGAGCAGCAGCCGCTCGAGGCGCGCGCCGAGCAGCTCGCGCGCATCCACGACCGGCTGCAGGCCGAGCTCGGCGCCGTCCGTGGCTGATCTGCTCGGTGAGCAGACGGGCGAGCCGGTGCGCCTCGACCAGGCGCTCGTGGAGCGCGGCCTCGCGCGCAGCCGCACGCAGGCCCAGCAGCACGTCGCCGCGGGTCTCGTGACGATCGACGGCCGCGGAGCGACGAAGTCGAGCGCGAAGGTGGGGGCGGATGCGGTGCTCGCCGTCGAGGGCGCCGACCGGTGGGTCTCGCGCGCCGCGCACAAGCTGCTCGCCGCGCTCGACGCGTTCGGCATCGACCCGAGCGGCCGCGCCGCGCTCGACGCTGGCGCCTCGACGGGCGGGTTCACGCAGGTGCTGCTCGCCCGCGGTGCCGCGCACGTGACGGCGATGGACGTCGGGCACGACCAGTTCGCGCTCGACGTCGACGCGCATCCGATCACCCTCGTCGAGGGGCAGAACGTGCGCGACCTCGTGCCGGGTTCGCTCGATCCCGCGCCGACGATCATCACCGCCGACCTCTCGTTCATCTCGCTCTCCCTCGCGATCGAGCCGCTCGCCCGCGTCGCTGCGCCCGACGCCGACTGGATCGTGCTCATCAAGCCGCAGTTCGAGGTCGGCCGCACGGGCGTGCGCGAGGGCATCGTGACCGATCCGACGCTGCGTGCCCAGGCGATCGAGCAGGTGCTCTGGGCGGCGTGGGACGCCGGCCTCGGCACCGCCGGGCTGATCGGCAGCCCGATCGTCGGAGGCCGCGGCAACCTCGAGTACCTGGCGCACCTGCGGGCGGGTGGCGGCTCGAATCCGACAGAATGGCTGGAGGAGTCCGTCAGGCTGTCGAAGGAGGCTCGGTGAGCGATCGCAGGTTCCTGCTCGCGTTCCATCCCGGCCGCGCCGAGGCGGTCGCGACGGCAGCGACGATCGCCAGGCGACTGCTCGCGTCGCAGGTGACGCCCGTCGTGCTCGCGACCGACCGCGCGGTGCTGCTCGACGCGCACGAGGGCCTCGACGCCGTCGAGCCCTATGGCGACGCCGACGCCCCCGATGTCGAGCTGATCATGACGCTGGGCGGCGACGGCACGATCCTGCGCGCGGCCGAGCTGCAGCGCGCGATCGACGCGCCGCTGCTCGGCATCAACATGGGGCACGTCGGGTTCCTCGCAGAGGCAGAGGTCGCCGAGACGGCTGAGGTGGTCGAGCGCGCGCTGCGCCGCGACTACGAGGTCGAGCAGCGGCTGGTGCTGCGCGTGCAGGTGTTCGTCGACGACGCGCTGGTGCACGAGACCTGGGCCGTCAACGAGGCCGCGATCGAGAAGGCCGGTTCTGGCCGCATGATCTCGACGCTCGTCGAGATCGACGGCCGCCCCATCTCCTCGTTCGGCACCGACGCGGTGATCCTCGCGACGCCGACCGGCTCGACCGCCTACTCATTCTCAGCGGGCGGGCCCATCGTCTGGCCGACCGCCGAGGCCCTGCTGCTCGTGCCGCTCGGCGCGCACGCGCTGTTCACGCGCCCGCTGGTCGTGGCGCCGACCTCGACGATGTCGGTCACGATCGCCGAGGACTCGACGAGCACCGCGGTGCTGTGGTGCGATTCCCGGCGCGCTGTCGACCTGCCGCTGGGCGCCCGCGTCGACGCCACCCGCGATGCCAGACCGCTGCGCCTGGCGCGCCTGTCGGCCGCGCCCTTCGCCGACCGGCTGGTCGCCAAGTTCCACCTGCCCGTCGAAGGCTTCCGGCGGCCGCGCTCGTGACCCGGCTCGACGAGCTCACGATCCGCTCGCTCGGCGTGATCGACGAGGCGCGGGTCCCCTTCGGTGCGGGCTTCACGGCGATCACGGGCGAGACCGGCGCCGGCAAGACGATGGTCGTCCAGGCCCTGGCGCTGCTGCGCGGCGAGCGCGCCGACGCGGGCGCGATCCGCGCCGGTGAGGACCGCGCTGCCGTGCAGGGGGTGTGGCTCGTCGACGACGCGGATGCGGTCGGGCTCGTCGAGGACGCCGGCGGCAGCGTCGACGACGGCGAGCTGATCCTCGGGCGAGGCCTCTCGCGCGGGCCGGACGGCGCCGCGCGATCGCGTGCGCAGGCTGGCGGCGCCGCGGTGCCGGCGGGGCTGCTGCGCGAGCTCGCCGACCGGCTGGTCGCCGTGCACGGCCAGGCCGACCAGCAGCGGCTGCGCTCCGCCGATGCGCAGGCCGCCGCGCTCGACCGGGCCGCGGGCGCAGCGCTCGGCGAGCTGCTCGGGCAGTACCGCCGGGAGTTCTCGGCCTGGAGCGACGCGCGCGACGCCGCCGCGACGATCCGCGCGCAGCACGACGCCCGGGCGGCCGAGGCCGAGTCCATCCGCGCGGAGCTCGAGGCGCTCGAAGGGCTCGACCCGCAGCCGGGGGAGCAGGACGAGCTCTCGGCGATCGCGAACCGGCTCGAGCACTCCGAGTCGCTGCGCGCCGAGCTGGTCGAGGCGCACGCGGCGCTGTCGAACGATGACGACGGGCCGGATGCGGTGGCGCTCGCGGGCACGGCGCGGCGGCTCGTGGAGCGCGCAGCCGTCGACGACGCCTCGCTGACCGAGGCGCTCGAGATGCTCGTGCAGGCGGATGCGCTGCTGCAGGAGGCGTCGGCGTCGATCGTGAAGGCGCTCGACGACCTCGAGCGCCCCGAGCGCAGCCTCGACGAGGTGCAGCAGCGCCGCGCCGACCTGTCGGCGCTGGAGCGCCGGCTCGGGCGCGCCCTGGACACCGCGCTCGAGGAGGCCCCGCGCGGGGCCCTGCGCCTGGTGGAGCTCGAGGGCGACGACGACGAGCTCGCCCGCCTCGCCGCCGAGGAGCAGCGGCACCTCCTCGCCGCGACCGCGCTCGCCGATCGGCTCAGCGCGCTGCGGCAGGAGGCGGCGCGCGGGCTCGAGGAGGCCGTCGGTGCCGAGCTGCGTGCGCTCGCGATGCCCAACGCGCGCCTCGTCGTCGAGGTCTCGCAGGGCGAGGCGCTCGGCCCCGCCGGGCGCGACCGCGTGACGATGCTGCTCGCACCGCATCCCGGTGCCGAGCCGCGTCCGGTGCAGAAGGGCGCCTCCGGCGGCGAGCTCAGTCGCGTGATGCTCGCCATCGAGGTCGCGCTCGCCGCCGGCCCGCTCGCCGACGGGAGCGTGCCGACCATGGTCTTCGACGAGGTCGACGCCGGCGTCGGCGGCGCCGCCGCCATCGAGATCGGTCGGCGGCTCGCCCGGCTCGCCGAGCACTGCCAGGTGATCGTCGTCACCCACCTCGCGCAGGTCGCCGCGTTCGCCGAGCAGCACGTGCGGGTCGAGAAGGGCACCGACGGCCGCATCACCGCATCGCAGGTCACCAGGGTCGGCGGCGACGACCGCCTGGCCGAGCTAGCGCGCATGCTCTCGGGCACCGCATCCGAGACCGCACTCGCCCACGCGCGCGAGTTGCTCGAAGATGCGCGGCCGGTGGGATAGGCTCGAAGCCCGTGAACCTCGTTGCGCAAGATGCCGACCAGCAGCCCACGGTGACCCCGGAGGCGGCAGCCCCCGCAACCGCTCCAGCAGGTGCTCCTGCTGCAGGAACCGTCAAGGTGACGAAGCAGATCTTCGTGACGGGCGGTGTGGTCTCCTCGCTCGGCAAGGGCCTGACCGCCGCGTCGCTCGGCAACCTGCTCACCGCCCGCGGCCTGCACGTCGTGATGCAGAAGCTCGACCCCTACCTGAACGTCGATCCCGGCACGATGAACCCGTTCCAGCACGGCGAGGTGTTCGTCACCGACGACGGCGCCGAGACCGACCTCGACATCGGCCACTACGAGCGGTTCCTCGACGTCGACCTCTCGCAGGCCGCCAACGTCACGACCGGCCAGATCTACTCGCGCGTGATCGAGCGCGAGCGCCGGGGCGAGTACCTCGGCGACACCGTGCAGGTGATCCCGCACATCTCCGACGAGATCAAGCGCCGCATGCGCCTGCAGTCCGAGCAGGACCCGCAGCCCGACGTGATCATCACCGAGATCGGCGGCACGGTCGGCGACATCGAGTCGCAGCCCTTCATCGAGTCGGCCAGGCAGATCCGCCACGAGCTCGGCCGTCAGAACGTCTTCTTCGTGCACGTCTCGCTCGTGCCGTTCCTCGGCGCCTCCGGCGAGCAGAAGACGAAGCCGACGCAGCACTCGGTCGCGACGCTGCGCTCCATCGGCATCCAGCCCGACGCGCTCGTGCTGCGCAGCGACCGCCCGGTCTCGGACGCCAACCGCAAGAAGATCGCCCTCATGTGCGACGTGGAGGAGGAGGCTGTCGTCAACGCGATCGACAAGCCCTCGATCTACGACATCCCCACGATGCTCACCGAGCAGGGCCTCGACTCGTACATCATCGGGCAGCTCGGCCTCGAGGCGGGCGAGGTCGACTGGTCGCGCTGGCAGCCGGTGCTGGACGCCGTGCACACGCCCAAGCACGAGGTCACGATCGGCCTGGTCGGCAAGTACATCGACCTGCCGGATGCGTACCTGTCGGTGACCGAGGCGGTCAAGGCCGGCGGATTCGCGAACCAGACGAAGGTCACCGTGCGCTGGGTGCGCTCGGACGACTGCGAGACGCCGGAGGGCGCCGCAGCGCAGCTCGGCGAGCTCGACGGCATCGTCGTGCCCGGTGGCTTCGGCATCCGCGGCATCGAGGGCAAGCTCGGCGCGCTGAAGTTCACGCGCGAGAACGAGATCCCCACGCTCGGCATCTGCCTGGGCCTGCAGTGCATGGTCATCGAGGCGGCGCGCAACCTCGCCGGCATCGAGGGGGCCTCCTCGACCGAGTTCGACGAGGCGACGCCGGCGCCGGTCATCGCCACGATGGCCGAGCAGAAGCAGCACCTGCAGGGCGGCGACCTGGGCGGCACGATGCGCCTGGGCCTCTACGAGGCGACGCTCGCCGAGGGGTCGCTCGCGGCGAAGGTCTATGGCGCGAACGTCTCGCACGAGCGCCACCGCCACCGCTACGAGGTGAACAACGCCTACCGCGAGCAGATCGCGGCGGCGGGCATGGCGTTCTCCGGCACCTCGCCCGACGGGATGCTGGTCGAGTACGTCGAGATGCCCGCCCACCCGTTCTACATCGCGACGCAGGCGCACCCCGAGCTGCGCAGCCGCCCGAACCGCGCGCATCCGCTCTTCCGGGGCCTCGTCGAGGCCGCGCTCGACCGGCAGCGCGCCTCGCGGCTCTTCGACGAGACCGACGAGTCGGGCGAGTAGCGCCGCGATGATCGAGGACACCCTCGGCGCGCAGCCGGTGGTCGCGCGCGAGAGGCTGCTCGAGGGGCGCATCTTCGACGTCGAGGCGCAGGAGTTCGAGCTCGGCGGCAGCCGCATCCGCCGCGAGGTCGTCGTCCACCCGGGCGCCGTCGCGGTGGTGGCCCTCAACGACGCCGACGAGGTGTGCCTCGTGCACCAGTACCGCCATCCGGCCGGCGGCACGCTCTGGGAGCTGCCGGCCGGGCTGCTGGACGTCGACGGCGAGGACCCGCTCGTCGGCGCGCAGCGCGAGCTCGCCGAGGAGACCGACCTCGAAGCAGGCACGTGGCACGCGCTCGTCGACGTCTCGACGACCGGCGGCAGCTCGACCGAGATCATCCGCGTCTACCTCGCGACCGACGTGCGCGAGACGGCCGAGGCCTTCGCGCGCGAGCACGAGGAGGCCGAGATGGAGCGCCGCTGGGTGCCGCTCGACGAGATCCTCGAGGCGGCGGCCGCGATGCGGCTGCACAACGCCACCCTGCTCGCCGCCATGCTCGCGCTCACGCAGCTGCGCGCCCGCGGCCTCGCGCCGCAGCCCGCCGACGTGCCTTTCGACTGGCACGCATCCGCTCGCCCGTGACGCGGCCGTGACGCCGCAGTGAGCCCGCAGCAGGCCGTCGAGCGGCTGCTGCGGCAGCTCGCCATCGAGCGCGGGCTCTCGAAGCACACGGTCGCCGCGTACCGCCGCGACCTGACCGGCTACCTCGCGGTGCTCGAGCAGCGGCACGTGTCGGATGCCTCGGCCATCACCGCCGAGGACGTCGCGGCGTTCCGCGCGGCGCTCGCCGATCGCGGGCTCGCGGCCTCGTCGGTCGCCCGGCACCTCTCGGCCGTGAAGGCGCTGCACCGGTGGCTCGTCGACGAGCGCGTGGCGGTCGAGGATGTCGCGAAGGACCAGCGGCCGCCGAAGCTGCCGCAGCGGCTGCCGAAGGCGATCTCGGTCTCGCAGATGCAACGGCTGCTCGAGGCGGCGGGCGGCGACGGCTCCGACCCCGCTGGCCTGCGCGATCGCGCGCTGCTCGAGCTGCTCTACGCCACCGGTGCCCGCATCTCCGAGCTCATCGCGCTCGACGTCGACGACCTCGCCGACGACCTCGTGCGCGTGACCGGCAAGGGCGCGAAGCAGCGCCTGGTGCCGGTCGGCTCGTACGCGCGGGCGGCGGCGGATGCCTGGCTCGTGCGGGGAAGAGCGGCGTTCGCCGCGAAGGGCCGCGGCACACCGGCGCTGCTGCTCGGCGCCAGGGGCGGGCGCCTCAGCCGCCAGGCGGCGTGGGAGATCATCCAGCGGGTGGCGGAGGAGGCCCAGGTCGCGCACGTCTCGCCGCACACCTTCCGGCACTCGTTCGCGACGCACCTGCTGGAGGGCGGCGCCGATGTGCGCGTGGTGCAGGAGCTGCTCGGGCACGCCTCGGTCGCGACCACCCAGATCTACACGCACGTCACCGCCGACACCCTGCGCGACATGTACACGACGGCCCACCCGCGGGCGCGCTGACCGCGGCTAGCGTTGGCGGCATGATCACCTTCGACGCCATCGGCACCGTCGCCCGGCACCTGCCGACGACCCTCGCCTTCTACCGCGCCCTCGGGCTCGACATCCCCGCGGAGGCTGACGCCGCGCCGCACGCCGAGGTCGAGCTCGGCGGCGGCATGCGGCTGATGTGGGACACCGAGGACACGATCCGCTCGTTCGACCCCGACTACGAGCGGGAGGACGGCCAGAGCCACGTGCTGGCCGCGCGCTGCGAGAGCCCGGCAGAGGTCGACGCGACGGTCGCTCGCCTCGTCGAGCTCGGGCACCGCGTGGTGCGCGAGCCCTGGGATGCCCCGTGGGGTCAGCGCTACGCGACCGTCGAGGACCCGGACGGGTACGGCGTCGACCTGTACGCAGCGCTCTGAGGCAGGGCGCCCGCACCGGGCGGCGCGCGGCGGCGCTCGCTAGGGTCTGGTCATGGGCATCGCTGACTTCGACCGCTATCCGCTGACCTTCGGGCCGAGCCCCGTGCATCCGCTCGACAACCTGACGAAGCTCCTCGGCGGCGCGTCGATCTGGGCGAAGCGGGAGGACGTCAGCTCCGGGCTCGCCTTCGGCGGCAACAAGACGCGCAAGCTCGAGTACATCGTGCCCGACGTGCTGGCCTCCGGCGCCGACACGCTCGTGTCGATCGGTGGCTACCAGTCGAACCACACGCGCCAGGTCGCGGCGGTCGCGGCGAAGCTCGGGCTCGCGTGCCGCCTCGTGCAGGAGCGCTGGGTCGACTGGGACGACCCGGTGAACGACAAGGTCGGCAACCTGCTGCTGTCGCGCATCATGGGCGCCGACAGCCGGCTCGACGACTCCGGGTTCGACATCGGCATCCGCTCCTCCTGGGAGGAGGCGCTCGCCGAGGTCGAGGCCGCCGGCGGCACGCCCTACGGGATCCCCGCCGGTGCGAGCGAGCACCCGCTCGGCGGGCTCGGCTTCGCCAACTGGGCGTACGAGGTGGCCGAGCAGGAGCGCGAGCTCGGCGTCTTCTTCGACACCATCGTCGTCTGCGCCGTCACCGGCTCGACGCACGCCGGCATGATCGCCGGCTTCGCGGCGCTCGAGGACGCAGGGGGACGGCCGCGGCGCGTGCTCGGCATCGACGCCTCCGCCACGATCGAGAAGACCCGCGACCAGGTCGCCCGCATCGCCCGCCGCACCGCCGAGCTCATCGGGCTCGAGCGCGAGCTGCGCGACGACGAGATCACGGTGCTCGAGGGCTGGGCCGGCGACCTCTACGGGATCCCGGTCGAGTCGACGATCGACGCCATCCTGACGAGCGGCCGCACGGAGGCGATGATCATCGACCCCGTCTACGAGGGCAAGTCGATGGCGGGGCTCATCGACCTCGTGCGCTCCGGCGAGATCGCAGCCGACTCGACCGTGCTCTACGCGCACCTGGGCGGCCAGCCCGCGCTTAACGCCTACTCGGGTGCGTTCCCATGGTCCTGAGGGCGCTGCGCTGACGATCGCGCAAACCGCGGGCGGCGCGATTGCCGTCCCGGGTCGGGGTGCGAGCCGCGGCATGCCGCCTCGTGCGATGCTGGCGGCATGCGACGCACGCCCCACTACATCGTGACCGACCCGGATGCCGTCAAGGACCTGATCCGCAGCAACGCCTGGGCGACGATCGTCGCCAGCACCGCGAAGGGCCTCGTCGCCTCGCACTACCCGGTCGTGCTCGAGGAGGACGCTCAGGGCATCAGCATCGTCAGCCACGTCGGCCGCCCCGATGACCGAGACCTGGAGCTCGGCCAGGCGGAGGTGCTCGTCATCATCCAGGGCCCGCACGGCTACGTCTCGCCCGGCTGGTACGCCGAGGGCCCGGCGGTGCCGACCTGGAACCACGTCACCGCGCACCTCTACGGCACGCCAGAGATCCTCAGCGACGAGGAGAACTGGCAGGTGCTGACGAACCTCGTGCACCACTTCGAGGATCACGCGCCGCATCCGAACCTGCTCGAGCACAACGAGGAGTACGGCCGCCGGATCGTCGGCGGCACCGTGGGCTTCCGGATGCGCGTCGACCGCTTCGAGATGCGGGCGAAGCTCAGCCAGGACAAGTCCGAGGCGACCGTCGACGGCGTGATCGACGAGCTCGCGGGCGGCACCTCGTGGCCGCAGCCGGCGCTCGCCGACGAGATGCGCCGGGAGCACGGCCGGTGAGCGGGTCGCTGCTGCTGCGCGACGCCAGCGTCGATGGAGCGCGCGTCGACGTGCTCGTGCGCGACGGCGTCATCGCCGAGATCGGCGCCGCTGGCGAGATCAGCACCGGCGCGGCCGGCATCGAGCAGCTGCTGCTCGACGGTCGCGTGCTGCTGCCCGGGCTGTGGGACAACCACGTGCACATGAGCCAGTGGGCGCTGCACGCGAAGCGCCCGAGCACGTTCCACGCGGCGTCAGCGCGCGAGGCCGCAGGCATGATGGCGGCGGCGCTCGCGGGCGCCGGAGCGCTGCCGCTCGACGAGCACGGTCGCGTGCTGCCGCTCGTCGGCACCGGCTTCCGCGACGGGCTCTGGCCCGATGTGCCCTCGCGCGCGCTGCTCGACGAGGCCGTGCCGAGCGCGCCGGTCGTCCTGGTGAGCGCCGACCTGCACGCGGTGTGGCTCAACTCGCTCGCGCTCGAGCGCTTCGGCCTCAGCGACCACGCGACCGGCGTGCTGCGCGAGGAGCCTGCGTTCGAGATCGAGGGGCAGATCAACGACCTGCCGCCCGAGGTGCTCGACGCCTGGGTCGCTGACGCCGGTCGCGATGCCGCCGCCAGGGGCGTGGTGGGGCTCGTCGACCTCGAGATGTCGTGGAACGCAGACACGTGGATGCGCAGGCGCAGCCGCGGCTGGCGCTCGCAGCGGGTGGAGCTCGGCATCTACCCCCAGCACCTGGAGCGCGCGATCGAGCTCGGGATGCGCACCGGCGACGCGCTCGACGCGCTCCTGACGGTCGGCCGCCTCAAGATCATCACCGACGGCTCGCTCGGCACGCGCACCGCCTACTGCTTCGACCCGTATCCCGGCATGCAGGGCGCAGAGGCGCACGGGCTGCTCGCGGTGCCGCCCGCGGAGCTCGAGGCGCTCGTGCTGCGAGGGCTCGACGCCGGCATCGCACCGACCGTGCACGCGATCGGCGACCACGCCAACGCGCACGTGCTCGACGTCTTCGAGCGGCTCGGCGTCCGGGGGAGCGCCGGCCGCATCGAGCACGCGCAGCTGCTGCGCGCCGCCGACGTCGCCAGGCTCGGCGCGCTCGGCATCGACGCGAGCGTGCAGCCCGAGCACGCGCTCGACGACCGCGACCTCGCCGACCTCCACTGGCACGGGCGCACCGACGGCGCCTTCCGCGTGCGATCGCTGCTGGAGGCCGGGGCCACGCTCGCGCTGGGCTCCGACGCGCCCGTCGCGCCCCTCGACCCGTGGGTCACCGTGGCCGCCGCGGTCGAGCGCGCGAAGGACGGCCGTGAGCCGTGGCACCCTGACGAGGCGATCGGCGTCGGCGATGCGCTGCGCGCATCCGTGCGCTCGCGCATCGCCGTCGACGAGCCTGCCGATCTCGTCGCGCTCGACGCCGATCTGTCCGGTGCCGACGGAGCGGCGCTGCGCGCGATGCCCGTCGCGCTCACGCTGCTCGCCGGCGACGCCACCCACTCGACGCTCTGACGGGCGCCTGCGGGTCCACCGCGTAACGATTGTGTTACTAACTTTCAAAAAGTTCTGAATGTTCGTTGTGTCGGCCACGCTTTCCGCTTAGCCTCGCTCCAACGACCGGCGCTGGCCGCTCGTCCGCGGCCGTCCCGGCCCTGGCCTCCTGGAGGAGCAATGAAGCACCACGTCAAGGTGTCGGTGGCAGCGCTCGCGCTGGTCGCGCTGACGGTGTCCGGATGCGCGGCGAGCGACGACGGCGGCGGCAGCGAGCCGCAGGAGTCGTCGGCCGAGCCCCAGACGTTCCGCATGGCGGTCGAGGAGCCCGACCACCTGATCCCGGGCAACCACTTCGCCTCCTACGAGATCACGCAGTCGCTCTTCGCTCCGCTGACGGGCTTCGACGACGCCGGCGAGCTCGAGATGGTCGCCGCGGAGTCGGTCGAGTCCGACGACGCGACCACCTGGACCATCACGCTGCGCGAGGGCTGGACCTTCCACGACGGCACGCCCGTCACGGCGCAGGCCTACGTCGACACCTGGAACTACGCCGCCTACGGCCCCAACGCCTGGGTCAACGGCGGCCAGCTCAAGAACGTCGTCGGCTACGCCGAGATGAACCCCGCGGAGGGCGAGCCCGAAGCGACCGAGCTCGCCGGCCTCGAGGTCGTCGACGATCGCACCTTCACCGTCGAGCTCATCGGTGCCGACCGGCAGTTCCCCTTCCAGCTCACCGTCGGACAGACCGCGCTCTACCCGCTGCCGGAGTCGGCGTGGGCAGACCTCGAGGCCTTCGACCGCGCACCGATCGGCAACGGGCCGTTCATGATGGAGTCGGAGTGGGAGCCGAACGCCGAGATCTCGGTGGTGGCATACGAGGACTACGCGGGTGAGGCCCCGACGACCGACGGCATCACCTTCGTGCCCTACCTCGACACGACCGTGGCCTACACGGATGCGCTCGCGGGCGCCGTGGACATCGTCGGCATCGGCGCGAACCAGGCGGTGCAGGCCGAGAGCGACTTCGGCGAGCGCTTCCACGCCTTCGACGCCCCGGGCGTCGACTTCCTCGGCTTCCCGCTCGAGGATCCTCGCTTCGAGGACCCGCGGGTGCGCCAGGCGATCTCGATGGCGATCGACCGCGAGGCGATCAACCAGGCGATCTTCAACGGCACCCAGGTGCCCGCGACCTCGCTCACCGCGCCGAGCATGCCCGGCGACCCCGCCGGCATCTGCGGCGAGCTCTGCGAGTTCGACCCCGAGGCTGCGCGAGCGCTGCTCGAGGAGGCCGGTGGCTTCGAGGGCACCATGGAGCTGCTGTTCATCGGCGGCTGGGCGCAGGACGACCTGTTCCAGGCCTACGCCAACCAGCTCCGCGAGAACCTGCAGCTCGACGAGGTCGTCGCGACCCCGACCACCGACTTCGCGGCCTTCACCGAGCGCGTGGCGCAGGGCGACCTCGACGGGCCGTACCGCGCCCGCTGGGGCGCGCTCTACCCGAGCCAGCAGGACACGCTGCACTCGGTCTACACGGCGGACGGCGACGGCAACTCCGGCGCCGGTGGCTACAGCAGCGCAGAGGTCGACGCGCTCCTCGCCGAGGCGGATGCGGCCGAGACGCTCGAGGAGTCGCTCGCGGGCTACGAGGCGGCGCAGGAGCGGATCCTCGCCGACTTCCCGACCGTCCCCACCTTCGCGAACCGCTACCTGTACGTCACGTCGGATCGCATCGCCGAGCTCCCGACGATCTCTGGCGGCATCCGCTTCGCCGAGGTCGTGCTCGCACAGTGACCGCAGCCCCCACGTCGCGCGTGCGCGCCGGCTCGCCGGAGGACATCCTCCGGCGGGCCGCCGCCGTGCCCGCGCTCGACGGCTTCCCCACCCTCGACGAGCTCACCGAGCGCTTCGCCGCGATCGAGCGCGCGCATCCGGATCTCGTCACCTCCCGCCGGATCGGCACGAGCCGGCTCCACGAACCGCTGCGCGCCTACACGATCGGCGACGGCCCCCTCTCGCACCTCATCGTCGGCGGCGTGCACCCGAACGAGCCGATCGGCTCGTGGACGGCGCTGCACCTGCTCGAGCAGCTCATCGCCGACGCGTCGCTCCGCGAGTCGCTGGACGCGACCTGGCACATCGTGCCCTGCATCGATCCCGACGGCATGCGCCTCAACGAGGGCTGGTTCGCGGACCCCGCCGACCGCGCGACGTACTTCCGCGAGTTCTACCGCCCGGCCGGCGACGAGCAGGTCGAGTGGACCTTCCCCTTCGACTACAAGCGCGCCTACTTCGACCGCGTGATGCCCGAGACGCTCGCGCTCATGCGCATGATCGACCGCGTGCAGCCCGACCTCTACGTGCCGCTCCACAACGCCGAGATGGGCGGCGTCTACTACTACCTGACCCGCCCGGTGCCCGAGCTCTACGACATGCTCTCGCGGGTGCCGACGAGCCTCGGCATCCCGCTCGACCGCGGTGAGCCGGAGGCGGGGCACCTGACGGAGCTCGCCCCCGCGATCTTCATGTCGGGCAGTCTCGAGGAGGTCTACGACTGGACCGAGTCCCTCGGCATCGACCCCTACCCGGAGGGCTCCGGCGGTGATGCCTCGAGCGCCTACGCCCTGCGCTACGGCACGCTCTCGCTCATCGCCGAGCTGCCGCACTGGATGCATCCGGACGCCGACGACACGAGCGCGGCGGACGAGTCCTACGCCGAGCTGCTGACGCGGGTCGGCACGGAGCTCGCGGCCTCCGGCACCCGGCTCGTGCACCTGCTCGAGCTCGCCGGGCCGCACCTGGGCATCCGCACGCCCTTCCTGCGCGCATCCGAGCGCTTCGTGCCGATGCTGGTCTCGAGCGGCGCGCTCATGGTCTCGCGCGCGGCGCAGCCGGAGGCGCAGCGCACGGCGACCGTCGCGGAGCGCTTCGGCTGCGTCGAGCAGCTGCACATGTTCCGCCTCCGGTTCGGGGGGATGCTGCTGCGCGCGATGCGCGCAGAGGTCACCACCGGCACCGCGACGGCCGAGCTGCGCCGCGTGGCCGACGAGACGGCGGCGCTGCTCGCGGGCTGGGCCGCCGAGGCGGAGGACGAGCGCATCCGGAGCATCCCGGTCGCGACGCTCGTCGGCGTGCAGTACGGCGCGGTGCTGTCGGGAGCCGCCCACCTGGCGGGAGCGCTGTAGATGCGCACGGCCGCCGGCATCCTGCAGCGCGTCGCGAGCTTCGCGATCGTGTTCTTCGGCGTCACGTTCATCATCTACTTCGCGGTCTTCAGCCTGCCCGGCGACCCGATCAGGGCGCTCGCGGGCGACCGGGCGCTGCCGCAGTCGGTGGTCGACGCGCTGCGCGAGCAGTACAACCTCGACGCGCCGCTGTGGCAGCAGTACCTCACCTACATCGGCGGCCTGTTCCGGGGCGACTTCGGCATCACCTTCCAGGGGAGACCGGTCGGCGAGCAGATGCTCTCGCGCTGGCCGGTCACCATCACGCTCGCGCTCTCGGCCTGGATGCTCGAGGCCGTGGTCGGCATCCTCATCGGCGTCGTCTCGGCGCTCACTCGCGGTTCGGTGATCGACAAGGGCCTGCTCGGCATCACGGTGATCGCGAGCTGCATCCCGGTGTTCGTGCTGGGCGTCGTCGCGCAGCTGATCTTCGGCGTGCAGCTCGACTGGCTGCCGGTCGCCGGCATCACCGAGGGCTGGCCGACCTCCTACATCCTGCCCTCCGCGGTCATCGCGCTCTTCGGCCTCGCGGCGGTGTCGCGACTCGTGCGCAGCTCGGTGCTCGAGAACCTCAGCGCCGGCTACGTCACGACGGCCCGAGCCAAGGGCATCGGCGAGGGCCGCATCGTCGGCCTGCACGTCATGCGCAACTCGCTGATCCCGGCGACGACATTCCTCGCGACGGATCTCGGCTTCCTGCTCGGCGGCACGGTCATCATCGAGGGCATCTTCAACCTGCCGGGTGTCGGCAACCTGCTCTTCACCGCCATCCGCACGCACGAGGGGCCGACGGTCGTCGGCATCTCGACCGCGCTCATCCTGATCTTCCTCATCACGACGATCGTCGTGGATGCCCTGCATGCTCTGCTCGACCCGAGGACGCGCCGTGGCTGATCTGCCCACCAACACCAAGGCCATGTCGACGGCGCTCGCCAGGAGCGCCGGCCGCAAGGGCGGCCTGCGACAGCTCATGCGCCAGCCGCTGTTCTGGCTGCCCGTCGCCGTGCTCGCCGTGCTGCTGGCGTTCGCGATCGCGCCGGCACCCTTCGCGGCCCTGTTCGGCAACGGCGATCCGCGCTCCTGCAGCCTCGCGAACAGCTCGGGGCTCCCGAGCGCCGGGCATCCCTTCGGCTTCGACCTGCAGGGCTGCGACATCTGGGCGAACTCCGTCCACGGCGCGCAAGCATCGATCACCGTCGGCGTGCTCGCGACCGCGATCTCGCTCGCGATCGCCATCCTGCTCGGCACGATCGCCGGGCTCTACGGCGGCGTCGCCGACTGGCTCATCTCCCGCCTCACCGAGGTCTTCCTCGGCTTCCCCTTCCTGCTCGCGGCGATCGTCGTGCTCAACAGCCTGGGCGATCGCAGCGTGCTGACCGTGAGCCTCGTGCTCGGTGTCTTCGGCTGGCCGACGATGGCGCGGCTCGTGCGCACCTCCGTGCGCGCCATCCGCACGAGCGAGTACGTGCTCGCCGCCCGCACGATGGGGCTCGGACAGCTGCGCATCATCACGCGCTACGTGCTGCCGAACGCGCTGACGCCCGTCATCGTGCTCGCGACCATCGCGATCGGCGCGGTCATCGTCGCCGAGAGCTCGCTCACCTACCTCGGCATCGGCCTGCAGCCGCCGGCCATCTCCTGGGGCCTGCAGATCGCCGCGGGCTCCCGGGTGTTCCAGACCGCGCCGCATATCATCATGCTGCCGTCGCTCATGCTGGCCCTCACGGTGCTCTCGGTCATCGGCCTGGGTGAGTCGCTGCGAACGGCGTTCGACCCGAGGAGGCAGCAGTGAACGCGAGGGACGACCAGAGGCCAGACGCCGACGCGGATGACGCTGTCGACGCCCGCGAGCAGGCGCGGCGCCAGTTCGCCGAGGACCTCAGCTTCATCTGGGAGATGGCGGGCACCTCGCGCATGGACGGCCGGGTGCTCGGCTATCTCATGATCACCGACAAGCCCTACCTCTCGTCTGCTCAGATCGCGAAGGCCCTGCACGCGAGCGCGGGCTCCGTCTCGATGGCCACGCGTCGCCTGATGGACACGCGCTTCATCCGCCGCCACTCCGTGCCGGGCGATCGCGCGCACTACTTCATGGCCGAGGACGACCCGTGGGGCAGCTTCCTCGCCAACGAGCAGCGCTACTTCGACCGCGAGATCGAGGTGATCGACAAGGCGCTCACCCAGCTCGCGCCTGAGGAGAGTGCCGCCCAGACCCGGCTGACCAACGGCAGGGACTACCTGAACTGGGTCATGGACCACCACCACAAGATGCTCGCCGAGTGGAACGAGCACAAGCGCGCACGCGATGCCGCGGCGGCAGAGGAAGCAGACGGATGAGCGACTCGAGCGAGGGCGCGGAGCGCGCGACGGCGACGGATGGCGGGCCGATCCTCGCGGTCGAGCGGCTGAGCGTCACCTTCGACGTCGACGGCGACACGGCGGTGAGCGTCGTCTCGGCGTCGTTCGAGGTCGGGCGCGACGAGATCGTCGCGATCGTCGGCGAGTCGGGCTCCGGCAAGAGCGTCACCGCCCTCTCGATCCTCGGGCTGCTGCCGAAGAACGCGACGGTCTCCGGCTCGATCCGGTTCGACGGCCGCGAGCTGCTCGGCCTCGAGCGGCGAGCGCTGCGCGAGGTGCGGGGCTCGGGCATCGCCATGATCTTCCAGGATCCGATGGCGGCGCTGAACCCGGTCTTCACGATCGGCTTCCAGCTCGTCGAGGCCATCCGCGCGCACGATCGCAGCCTGAGCGGGGCGCGAGCGCGGGCGAGGGCGCTCGAGCTGCTCGAGCTCGTCGAGATCCCCGAGCCTGCGCGCAGGCTGCGCAGCTTCCCGCACGAGTTCTCGGGCGGCCAGGCGCAGCGCGTGGTCATCGCCATGGCGCTCGCGAACGACCCGGCGCTGCTGATCGCCGACGAGCCGACGACTGCGCTCGACGTCACGGTGCAGGCCGAGATCCTCGACGTGCTGCGGCGGATGCGCACGAGGCTGCGCTCGAGCGTGCTCGTGATCACGCACGACATGGGCGTGGTCGCTGACCTCGCCGACCGCGTCGTGGTCATGCGGGAGGGGCGCATCGAGGAGTCGAAGCCGGTGCTGGAGCTCTTCGAGCGGCCGGAGTCGCCCTACACGCAGCAGCTGCTCGCGGCGGTGCCGCGGTTCGGCGAGCGCGCGGCCTCGGCCGCGCCGGAGGGTGAGGCGCTGCCGGCGCTCGACGTGCAGGACCTCGTCGTGGAGTACGGCAGCAGGCTGCGCGGCAAGGTGCGCGCCGTCGACGGCGTCTCCCTGCGCGTGCAGCCGGGCGAGATCCTGGGCGTCGTGGGGGAGTCGGGCAGCGGCAAGACCACCATCGGGCGCGCGGCGATCGGCCTCGCGCCGATCTCCGGCGGCGAGATCCACGTCGCCGGCACGCGGGTCGGTGCGGCATCGCGCGCGGATCGCACGGCGATGCGCCGCTCGGTCGGCGTCGTGTTCCAGAACCCGTCGATGTCGCTCAACCCGCGCTACTCGATCCAGCAGACGATCGCGGAGCCGCTGCGCGTGATCGGCGGGCTGGGCGCCGACGCGGTGCGGGAGCGCTCCGCGGCGCTGCTCGACTCGGTCGGGCTCGGCTCCCGCTGGCTCGAGCGCTACCCGCACGAGCTCTCGGGCGGGCAGCGCCAGCGCGTGGCCATCGCGCGCGCGGTCGCCCTCGAGCCTCGCCTCCTGATCGCCGACGAGCCGACCAGCGCGCTCGACGTCTCGGTGCAGGCGCAGGTGCTCGACGTGTTCCGCGAGCTGCAGGAGCGCCTGGGCTTCGCGTGCCTGTTCGTCAGCCACGACCTCGCGGTCGTCGACACCCTGTGCGACCGGGTCGCGGTGATGCACCGCGGCCGCGTCGTGGAGCAGGGCCCGCGCGATCGCGTGCTCGCGCATCCGACCGACGACTACACGCGGCGCCTCATCGATTCTGCGCCCGTGCCGGATCCCACCGAGCAGCGGCGGCGGCGCGAGGAGCGCATCGCTGGTTGAGCCTCAACCAGAGGTTGAGATACACGCCGCACGGGCCTACCGCCCGAAGTCGGCGGGGGTTCCTAGACTCGGGAGCGTGAGCACGAGCAACGAGACCCTGGCCGGCATGGAGGCGCCCGCGCTCGGGCCGACCGGGCGCCCGGTGCGGGAGTTCCCGGAGCCCGCGCCGCTCGCGTCGCACGGCCCGGCGCGCATCATCACGATGTGCAACCAGAAGGGCGGCGTCGGCAAGACGACGACCTCCATCAACCTGGGCGCGGCCGTCGCCGACTACGGCCGCCGCGTGCTCGCGATCGACTTCGACCCGCAGGGTGCGCTCAGCGCCGGCCTCGGCGTCGACAACCACGACGCCACCACGATCTACGACCTGCTGCTCAACCCCCGCCTCGACCCGCGCGAGGCGATCCAGCAGACCAGCGTCGAGGGCCTCGACGTCATCGCCGCGAACATCGACCTCTCGGCAGCAGAGGTGCACCTCGTCAACGAGGTCGCGCGCGAGCAGATCCTGGCGCGCGTGCTGCGCCGGGTCGCAGACGACTACGACCTCATCCTGATCGACTGCCAGCCGTCGCTGGGCCTCCTCACCGTCAACGCGCTCACCGCAGCGCACGGCGTGCTCATCCCGCTCGAGAGCGAGTACTTCGCGCTCCGCGGCGTCGCGCTGCTCAAGGAGACGATCGAGAAGGTGCAGGATCGCCTGAACCCGGCGCTCCAGCTCGACGGCATCCTCGTGACGATGTTCGACTCCCGCACCCTGCACGCCCGAGAGGTCATGGATCGCGTGGTCGAGACCTTCGGCGACACCGTGCTCGACACGGTCGTGCGCCGCACGGTGAAGTTCCCCGATGCATCCGTCGCCGGTGTGCCGGTGACGCAGTTCGCCCCCGAGCACGCGGCAGCAGAGATCCATCGCCAGCTCGCGCGCGAGCTGATCGCCCGTGGCGCGATCGCCTGACGACGAGCAGGCCGAGGGCGGGTTCCGCCTCGCGCTCGACAACTTCGACGGGCCGTTCGACCTGCTGCTGACGCTCATCGGCAACCGCTCGCTCGACGTCACCGAGATCGCGCTGGGGCGGGTGACGGATGAGTTCATCGCCTACGTGCGCACGCTCGACACCCACGAGGAGCTCGAGCAGGCGAGCGAGTTCATCGTGGTCGCGGCGACGCTGCTCGACCTCAAGATCGCCTCGCTGCTGCCCGCTGGCGACGTCGTCGACAGCGAGGACGTCGCGCTGCTCGAGGCCCGCGACCTGCTCTTCGCGCGCCTGCTGCAGTACCGCGCGTTCAAGCAGGCGGCGCTGTGGGCGGCCGAGCGCATCGGTGAGGAGTTGAGCAGGCACCCGCGGTCGGTGCGCCTCGAGGATCGCTTCCGGCAGCGCACGCCAGAGCTGAAGTGGACCCTCTCGGCCGACGACTTCGCCGCACTGGCGCTGCTGGCGCTCACGCCCAGGGAGCTGCCGAGCGTCGGCCTCACGCACCTCCACGCGCCGCTCGTGTCGATCCGCGAGCAGGCCGCCCACATCGTCTCGCGCCTGCGCCAGGCGGGCACGACCACCTTCCGCGAGCTGATCGCGGGCGAGGCGACCCGCGGCGTCATCGTCGCCCGCTTCCTCGCGGTGCTCGAGCTCTATCGGCACGCGGCCATCACCTTCGAGCAGCTCGAGCCGCTGGGCGAGCTGTCGATCAGCTGGACCGGCCACGACTTCCGCGACGAGGACCTCGTGAGCCTGGGGGCAGACTATGACCATGCATGAGACGGATGCGGTGCCCGCCGAGGGCACGCAGGTGACGCAGGGCGAGGCTCAGCCCGGCACCGCGGACGAGCAGGTCGCCGACCGCTCGCACCTGCCGCTCGAGCGGCGCATCGAGGCGATCCTGATGGTGGCCGACGAGCCGCAGGGTGCCGTGCACCTCGCGACCGCGCTGCGCGCGCCCGTGCGCGCGGTCAAGGCGGCCATCGAGGCGCTGCGCGACGACTACGACGGGCGCGGTGAGGGGCCCGAGCGCGGCTTCGAGCTGCGCGAGGTCGGCGGCGGCTGGCGCATCTACGTGCGCGCCGCCTACGACGTCGACGCCGCCGACTTCGTGCTCACCCAGACGCCGACCAAGCTCTCGCAGGCGGCGCTCGAGACGCTCGCGGTCATCGCCTACAAGCAGCCCATCACGCGCGGGGCCGTCGCCGCCATCCGCGCCGTGAACGTCGACTCCGTCGTGCGCACGCTGCTGGGCCGCGGGCTGATCCGCGAGGCCTTCGCCGACGCCGAGACCGGCGCCATCAACTACGAGACGACCGAGCTGCTGCTGACCCAGCTGGGGCTCAACTCGCTCGACGAGCTGCCGCCGATCAGCCCGCTGCTGCCGGACGGCGAGGAGGACGTGTTCGCATGACAGATCCCAGCACCGAGGGGGAGCGCCTGCAGAAGGTGCTCGCCGCCGCCGGCGTCGCCAGCCGCCGCGTCGTCGAGGACATGATCGTCGCCGGCCGCATCACGGTCGACGGCAGCGTCGTCACCGAGCTCGGCAGCCGCATCCACCCTGACGCGCAGGTGACGGTCGACGGCACGGCCGTGCAGCTCGACACCACGAAGCGGTACCTCATGCTGAACAAGCCGACGGGCGTGGTCTCGACGATGTCCGACGAGCGCGGGCGGCCGGACCTCCGCGAGTTCGTCGCCGAGATCGACGAGCGCGTGTACAACGTCGGCCGCCTCGACGCCGACACCTCCGGGCTCCTCATCCTCACGAACGACGGCGATCTCGCCCACGTGCTCGCGCATCCGTCCTTCGGGGTCGAGAAGACGTACGTCGCGAAGGTGCGCGGCGCGGTCGACCAGCGCGTCATCCGGCGCCTGCTCGACGGCTTCGAGCTCGACGACGGCTCGATCAGCGCCGACGACGCGCGAGTGATCGGCACGCCCTCGAAGGGCTTCTCGATGGTCGAGCTGACCCTGCACTCGGGCCGCAACCGCATCGTGCGGCGGATGCTCGACCACGTCGGGCACCCGGTGGTCGAGCTCGTGCGCCGCTCGTTCGGGCCGCTGCACCTCGGCACGCTCCGGTCGGGCATGGTGCGCGAACTCACTACGATGGAGCGCGGTGCCATCCTCACGCTCTCGAGGGGTGCCAAGAGCTGAAGGAGCCCTCGTGACCCACCGACTGCGCGGCCCCGTGCGCATCGTCGGCACGGGCCTGCTCGGCACCTCCATCGGGCTCGGCCTCGCCGCGCGCGGTGTCGAGGTGCAGCTCACCGACGCCTCACCGACCGCGATGCGCCTGGCCGCCGACTACGGCGCCGGCAGGCTCGCCGAGCCGGGTGACGCGCCTGAGCTGATCGTCGTCGCCGTGCCGCCGGACGTCACGGCGCGGGTCGTCGCGGCCGAGCTCGAGGCGTTCCCGGACGCGGTGGTCACCGACGTCGCGTCGGTCAAGGCCGTGCCGCTCGCGCAGCTGCGCGCGCTCGGCGCCGACGTCAGCCGCTACCTCGGCTCGCACCCGATGGCGGGGCGCGAGCGCTCCGGCGCGCTGGCCGGCAGCGGCGACCTCTTCGTCGGGCGCCCGTGGGTGATCGCCGGCCACGACGCGATCTCCTACCAGCGCGGCAGCCTCGTCGACGACCTGATCCTCGACCTCGGCGCCGTGCCGATCGAGTCGACGCCCGACGAGCACGACCGCGCCGTGGCGATCGTCAGCCACGTGCCGCAGCTCGTCTCCTCCCTCATGGCAGCGCGGCTCGCTGACGCGCCCGACGAGGCGCTCCGCCTCGCGGGTGGTGGCGTTCGCGACGTGACGCGCGTCGCGGCCAGCGACCCGGCCCTCTGGATCCAGATCCTCGGCGCCAACGCGCCTGCCGTCGTCGAGCAGCTGCGCGCCCTGCAGGTCGACCTGCAGGCGCTGGTCGACGCGCTCGACGCGCCCGAAGCATCCGGCAGTCGCAAGACGATGGCGGATGCGCTGCGCGCCGGCAACGAGGGCGTGGCACGCCTGCCGGGCAAGCACGGCACGCACACGCGGTTCACGCGCGTGCAGGTGCGCGTCGACGATCGGCCGGGGCACCTCGCGAGGCTGCTCGCCGACATCGGTGACGCGGGCGTGAACCTCGAGGACCTGCGGCTCGAGCACGCGGAGGGCGCGCAGTTCGGCGTCGCCGAGATCACCGTGCTGCCCGAGACCGTCGTGCACCTGCACGAGGCGCTCGAGCAGCTGGGCTGGCAGGTGGTGGCATGAGCACCGAGCGGACGAGCACGGTCGTCGCGATCGACGGGCCTGCCGGCAGCGGCAAGTCCTCGGTGGCGCGCGCGGTCGCGCGCGAGCTGGGCTTCCAGTTCCTCGACACCGGCGCCGCGTACCGGGCGCTCACGTGGCTGATCCTGGAGCGCGGCGGCGACACCGACGACGAGGCGACGGTGGTCGGCAGCCTCGAGGCGCTGGCCTCGCTCGAGCTGACCGTCGATGCCGCGGGCCAGCGCGTCGCGATCGAGGGGCACGACGTCACCGAAGCGATCCGCACGGAGCGCATCTCGGGCGCCGTCTCCGGCGTCGCGCGGACGATCGCCGCGCGCGAGGCCGTCAACATCCGCTTCCGCGACGTCATCGCGGAGGCGCGGCCCGGCATCGTCGCCGAGGGCCGCGACATCACGACCGTCGTCGCACCCGACGCCGACGTGCGCGTGCTGCTGACCGCTGACGAGGCCGTGCGCATCCGACGCCGCTTCGGCGACGTCGGCGGCGACGAGGACCAGGTGGGCGCGCGCCTCGCGGCGCGCGACGCCTCCGATTCCCAGGTGGTCGACTTCCTGCACGCTGCTGACGGCGTGACCGTGGTCGACTCCACTGACCTGACCTTCGACGAGACGGTCGACGCGATCGTCCGCCTCGCGACCGAGGAGCACCATGACTGACCAGCACGACGACCAGCAGGACACCGGCCTCGAGCCCCAGGCGCTCGAGCCGACCGGGGCCGACACCGACGAGCTCGCGGCCGAGCTCCTCGAGAGCGACGACTTCGAGACCGACGAGGCGCGCGTCAACGCGCTCCGCGCGGGCCTCGCCGACTACGAGCTCGACGCCGAGGATGCCGCGCTCCTCGACCTCGCCGAGGCGGATCCCGACGCCTTCCGCGTCATGCCGGCGCTGCCGGTGCTCGCGATCGTGGGCCGGCCGAACGTCGGCAAGTCGGCGCTCGTGAACCGCATCCTCGGCCGCCGCGAGGCCGTCGTCGAGGACACGCCCGGCGTCACGCGCGACCGCGTCTCCTACAAGGCCGAGTGGAACGGGCGCCGCTTCACGCTCGTCGACACCGGCGGCTGGGAGCCCGACGCGCGCGGCATCGACCGCTCGGTGGCCATGCAGGCCGAGATCGCGGTCGAGCTCGCCGACGCGGTGCTCTTCATCGTCGACGTGAACGTCGGCCCCACGTCGACCGACGAGCACGTCGTGCGCATGCTGCGCCAGTCGAACCGCCCCGTCATCCTGGTCGCGAACAAGGCCGACGACCAGCGTCGTGACCTGGAGGCCTCGTCGCTCTGGAGCCTCGGCCTCGGCGAGCCGAACCCGGTCTCTGCGCTGCACGGCCGCGGCGTCGCCGACGTGCTCGACCTCGCGATGGCCGCGCTGCCCGAGGTCTCGGCGGTGGCCAAGGAGGAGTACGGCGGGCCTCGCCGCGTCGCGCTGCTCGGCCGCCCGAACGTGGGCAAGTCGAGCCTGCTGAACAAGGCCGCGGGGGAGGAGCGGGTCGTCGTCAACGAGATGGCCGGCACCACGCGCGACCCGATCGACGAGCAGATCGAGCTCGGCGGGCGCGTGTGGCGCTTCGTCGACACCGCGGGCATCCGTCGCCGCGTGCACCTGCAGCAGGGCGCCGACTTCTACGCGACCCTCCGCACGCAGGCAGCGCTGGAGAAGGCCGAGGTGGCCGTGGTGCTCCTCGACGTGACCGCGCCGCTCAGCGAGCAGGACGTGCGCATCATCGACCTCGTGCTCGAGTCGGGCCGAGCGCTCGTGCTGGCGTTCAACAAGTGGGATCAGCTCGACGACGAGCGCCGCCGCTACCTCGAGCGCGAGATCGAGCAGGATCTGGCGCACGTCGACTGGGCGCCGCGCGTCAACATCTCGGCGCGGACGGGCCGCCACCTCGAGAAGCTCGTGCCCGCGCTCGAGACCGCCCTCGAGTCGTGGGACACCCGCATCCCCACCGGCAAGCTCAACGCGTTCATCGCGGACATCGTCGCCGCCCACCCGCACCCGCTGCGCGGTGGCAAGCAGCCGCGCATCCTGTTCGCGACGCAGGCGTCGACGCGCCCGCCGACCTTCGTGCTGTTCACGACCGGCTTCCTCGACCCGCAGTACCGCCGCTTCATCACGCGGCGCCTGCGCGAGGACTACGGCTTCGAGGGCAGCCCGATCGTCGTGAACATGCGCGTGCGCGAGAAGCGCACGCGCCGCACGTAGCCCTCCGCAGGTCGAGGAGCGCGCGCCGCAGGCGCACGACCCCCCTCCCCGTAGGTCGAGGAGCGCGCGCCGCAGGCGCACGCCCCCCGTAGGTCGAGGAGCGCGCGCCGCAGGCGCACGCGTCACGAGACCGGTGAGCGGCCCCTGCGGTCTCGTGACGGCAGCGAGCCTGCGGCCCGCGGCCTCCTCGACCTACGGGGGTCTCGTGACGGCAGCGAGCCTGCGGCCCGCGGCCTCCTCGACCTGCGGGGGAGCCTCAGCGCACCTGGCGCGCGCTGAACTGCATGCGGGGGTTCGCGAACGCGTCCTGCGCCTGCACGATGCGCAGCTCGCGCTCGCCCGACTCGATCGTCACCTGCAGCAGGTCGAAGACGCTCGACGCGGTGCGCTCCAGCGCCGTCGCGGCTGAACCCGTCTCGCGGCAGTGCGCGGTGAACAGCGCGCTCGTGACGTCGCCGGAGCCGTTCGCCTTGAACGGCAGGTGCGGCGTCTGCACGATCCACGCGCCCTCGTCGTCGACGACGAGCATCTCGATCGTGCCGGAGCCGTCGGGCATGCTCTCGCGGTCGGGGCGCAGCACGCTCGTGACCAGCACGGTGCGCGGGCCGAGGTCGCGCGCGCGGTCGGCCGACTCGAGCGTCGAGGCGAGCGTGTCGGGCTCGGTGTGCGTCATGAAGCCCAGCTCGAACTGGTTGGGCGTGATGATGTCGGCGTGCGGCACGACGCGCTCGCGGATGAGCGGCGGGATGGCAGGCGCGACGAAGCAGCCGGAGCTCGCGTTGCCCATCACCGGGTCGCAGGTGAACGAGGCGGCGGGGTTCGCCGCCTTCACGCGGGCCACCGCATCCACCACCACGTCGACGATCTCCTCGCCGCCGAGGTAGCCCGACAGCACGCCGTCGACCGTCGGCAGGACGCCGCGGTCCTCGATGCCCGCGACCACCGAGCGCACGTCGTCGGCCGCGATCGCCGGCCCGCCCCACGCGCCGTAGCCGGTGTGGTTCGAGAAGTTGACGGTGAGCACGGGCCACACCTCGTGCCCGATGCGCTGGAGCGGGAAGACGGCGGCGGAGTTGCCCACGTGCCCGTAGGCGACGTGCGACTGGATCGACAGGAACCTCATCCTGCGATTCTTCCACCGCGCGGACGTCGTGGCGACCGCGACGTGCGACCGGCTACTCGAGCGCCTCGAGCAGCGTCGCCTGCGCGAAGCCGAGCCAATCGACGACGTCGCGCAGCTGCGCGATGTCCTCCTCGGTCACGTCGGGCGCGAGCTGCTCGCGATCCTGCCCGGTGCGCACGAACAGCACCAGCCGCACCTCGCCGAGCGACCGCACCCACGCATCCGCGCCCTCTGCGTCGACCGCGATCTGCAGCTCGGCGTCGTCGCGGTCGTCGCCCTCCGCCGGCAGCGCCGCCTCGAGGTCGACGACCATGCGGGTCAGCGTCTGGATGCGGTCAGCGGCGATGTCGGGCGAGGCGAGCCGGCGGAACTCGGCCGCCTCGGCCGCGCTGCCGTAGGCGCTGGGGTAGAGGCGCTCCATCACCGGATCCTCCAGCAGCGCGCGCTCGTCGATGACGGCCCGGTGCAGCTCGAGCACCTGCCGCCCGAGGTTCGCGAGCATGTCGGCCTCGTCGGGCAGCATCGAGCAGGTCGCGCCCGCGCCGTCGCGGCGCCACGACCTCATGCAGAGACCCGCTCGAGCGTGGCGACGAGGCCGTCCGCGTGCAGTCCGGCCACGTGCATCTCCTGCTCCTCGCGCGAGCCCTGCGCGACGGCGGTGCGGCCGTCGCGCTCGGCGAGCTGCATGAGCTCATGGGCGCGGTCGCGGCTGTAGCCGAAGCGGCGCATGAGCACGCGCACCACGTAGGGCTGCAGGCTCACCGGATCGTCCCAGAGCATGGTCGACCACTCGCCGCCGAGGGCCGACTCGGAGGGCGTGGTGCTGGTGCCGGCCGCCGCATCGGTCGCGGTCTCGCCGTCAGCCGCGCGCACGGTCGATCACCTCGAAGCCCG
Source organism: Agrococcus sp. Marseille-P2731 (assembly GCF_900117395.1). GTDB lineage: Bacteria > Actinomycetota > Actinomycetes > Actinomycetales > Microbacteriaceae > Agrococcus. Next base: position 37,240 of record NZ_FPEG01000002.1, read on the forward strand.
CCGTGGTCGGGCCGAGCACCGTCACGACGATCGAGTGCTGCGCCGTGTCGGGCGTGGTGCGATCGACCGCGAGGCTCCACAGCGCCAGCAGGAAGCCGGCCCCGGCGAGCGCGACGCCGATCCAGGCTGGAGCGAGGTAGCCGAGGCCGGCAGCGATGACGGCGCCGCCGAGCGCAGCGCCGAGCGCGTTGCCGACGTTGAACGCGGCGTGGTTGGTCGCGGCGCCGAGCAGCTCCGCCTCGCCGGCGATGCGCATGATGCGCGCCTGGATGGCGGGGTTCAGCACCGATCCGGCACCGCCGATGCAGAACGCCAGCACGAACATGGCGACCGGCTGCGCGCCCAGCAGCGCGAACAGCGCGAGCGACACGATCAGCAGCGGGAACGCGATGATGACCGTGCGGCGGATGCTGCGGTCTGCCGCCCAGCCGCCGATCACGTTGCCGATGGTCATGCCGACGCCGATCGTGGCGAGCAGCCAGGCGATGGCCGATTGCGGCAGCTCGGCCACGCGCGTGACGATCTCTGCGGCGTAGGAGTAGACGGCGAAGAAGCCGCCGAAGCCGATGCAGCCGACGGCGATCATCAGCCAGAGCCGGGGGTTCCTGAAGGCTCCGAGCTCCTGCTTGGCGCTGCGCGTCGGGTCGCCGGCAACCCGCGGCAGCACGAACCACGCGAGCACGAGCGTGGCCACGAAGATGACGGCGACCGCGACGTAGGTCCACCGCCAGCCGGCGACCTGGCCGAGCCACGTGCCCAGCGGCACGCCGATGATGTTCGCGACCGTGAGGCCGGAGAGGGCCAGCGCGACACCGGCGCCCTGCCGGCCCGGCCCCATGATGCGCGCGGCGAGCAGCGCGGCGACACCGAAGAACGCGCCGTGCGGCAGCCCGGAGACGAAGCGAGCCAGCACGGTCAGCTCGAAGGTCGGCATGAGCGCGCTGGCGAGGTTCGAGACGGTGAAGGCGACGGCGAGGAGCAGCACGAGGGTGCGCTGCGACATCCGCGCCGCCCAGACCGAGACGAGCGGAGCGCCGACGACGACGCCGAGCGCGTAGGCCGAGATCAACCATCCGGCCTGCGCGATGCCACCGGCGGGATCGGCCTCGAAGCCCGGCACGAGCTCGGTGGCGGCCAGCGGCAGGATGCCCATGGTGGCGAACTCGGTGGTGCCGATGCCGAAGCCGCCGAGTGCGAGGGTGAAGAGCGCGAGGAACCTGCGCGCGGGAGAGAGCTGCATGCTGCTCACGATCGTACGCGGATGCGGCGGTGAGGGATGCTTTGCTACATTGGTTAGGCTTGCCTCACTTCGAGGCCCCACCACCATCACGGAGGCTTCCTCATGGCCGGACCCGAGCGCGTCGCCGCGGTCGCACCGAAGTTCATCGAGCTCGAGGTGCTGGAGAACCAGCAGCTGTCGCCGCACATCCGGCGCGTGACGCTCGGCGGCGACGAGGTCTCGGCGATGACGCCGCAGGGCTACGACCAGTGGTTCCGGTTCTTCATGCGGCGCGAGGGCCAGGAGTCGCTGCACGTGCCGAAGAGCCCCTCCACGTGGTTCCCGCAGTACCTCGCGATGCGGGCCTCGAACCGCCCGTGGATCCGCAACTACACCGTGCGCGGCTTCCGCCTCGAGAGCGGCGAGCTCGACATCGACTTCGTCTGCCACGAGGACCCGGGTCCCGGCGCCGCCTGGGCCATGCGCGCGGAGCGCGGCGAGCGCGCGGTCCTGCTCGACGAGGGCCTGCTCTACAACGACAACGGCCTGCCGGGCGACGTGCTGATGGTCGGCGACGAGTCGGCGCTGCCGGCGATCGCGGGCATCTGCGAGTCGCTCGACGAGGGCGTTCGCGGCACCGCCGTGATCGAGGTCGGGCACCGTGACGACATCCAGCAGTTCGAGCGGCCGATGAACGTCGACGTGCGCTGGATCGAGCGCGGCCAGGCCCGAGCCGGCGACGCGGCGCTCGAGGAGCTGCGCGGCCTGCACCTGGCCGACGACCTCGGCTACGCCTACTCGGCGGGCGAGCAGCTGCTCGCCACGGGCACGCGTCGCCACCTGGTGCGCGACCGCGGCATGGAGAAGCAGCGCATCACCTTCACGGGCTACTGGAAGCTCGGCAAGGCGTACGTCTCCTGAACTGAGCCGGGGGAAAGTTCGCGAGAACTTTCGCTCCCGTCACGTTGCTGGCAACCTGACGCACGTTTCCGCCATGAGGCGCGCATCCGCTTGCCTATCGTGAAGACGTGCCCACCGCATCACCGCTTCCCGTCGACAGCGCCCACCAGGCGTGGCTCGACCGCGTCGCGCTGGCCGAGCAGGCCGTGCCGATCATCGGCCGCCTGTACCGCGAGCGCGATGTCGTCACCCACGTGCACGGCAAGAAGCTGGTGAACCAGTCGCCGATCGACATCCTGAAGGCGCACCGGTGGGCCCGGCGCATCGGCGAGCGCGTGCTGCGGGTCGAGGACACCATGGCGGTGCTGCGGATCGCCGACGAGGAGGGGCTGCGCGGCGTCTCGATCGACCTCGGACGCCTGCTGGTCGACGCGCCCGTGGAGGGCTTCGACGCCTTCGTGCGCGAGCACCTCGCTGCACTGCCCTCCTGGTCGCAGGACGAGCCGACCGACGTGGTGCTCTACGGCTTCGGTCGCATCGGGCGCCTGCTCGCCCGCATCCTCATCGGGCACGCGGGCAGCGGCCTCGGCCTGCGGCTGCGCGCCATCGTCGTGCGCAAGGGCGGCGAGGACGACCTCGAGAAGCGGGCGAGCCTGCTGCGCCGCGACTCCGTGCACGGCGCGTTCCTCGGCACGATCGAGGTCGACCGCGAGGCGAGCACGATCCTCGCGAACGGCACGCTCATCCAGGTCATCTACTCCGACGACCCCACGACCGTCGACTACGCGCAGCACGGCATCGAGCGCGCGATCGTCGTCGACAACACGGGTCGCTGGCGCGACGAGGCCGGCCTCGCGCAGCACCTCGAGTGCCCCGGCATCGAGCGCGTCGTGCTCACCGCACCTGGCAAGAGTCCGCTGAAGAACATCGTCTTCGGCGTCAACCACGACGCGATCGCCGAGGACGACCGGATCGTCACGGCCGCCTCGTGCACCACGAACGCCATCACGCCCGTGCTCCAGATCATCAACGACGCCTACGGCATCGAGCACGGCCACGTCGAGACGGTGCACTCCTACACGAACGACCAGAACCTGATCGACAACTTCCACAAGGGCGCGCGTCGCGGCCGCTCGGCGGCGCTCAACATGGTGCTCACCGAGACCGGCGCCGCGAAGGCCGTCGCGAAGGCGCTGCCGGAGCTCGAGGGCAAGCTCACCGGCAACGCGATCCGCGTGCCGACGCCGGATGTGTCGATGGCGATCCTGAACCTCCACCTCGAGCAGGCGGTCGACCGCGACGCGGTCAACGACCTGCTGCGGCGCACCTCGCTCACGGGCGCGCTGCGTGCGCAGATCGACTTCACCGACTCGCCTGAGGTGGTCTCGACCGACTTCGTCGGCAACAACCGCGCCGGCATCGTCGACGGTCTCGCGACCATCGCGTCCGGCCGCCACCTCGTGCTCTACGTCTGGTACGACAACGAGTACGGGTACTCGTCGCAGGTCGTGCGCGTGATCGAGCACATGGCCGACCAGCTGGCCAAGGCGCGCCAGCTGCTGCCGGCCTGACACAGACTTGCCGCCGTCGGGACTCTCCTGGGTGGAGGCCCGACGGCGGCAAACCCCCTCTGCTCCGCATCGGTGCGCAGGCGCATCCGATAGCGTCGAGCGCATGCGTGACGTGACCGAGACCGAGCTGCGGAGCTGCTTCGTCAACGCGACGCGGAGCGAGCTCGAGCAGCTGCCGATGCCCGGCCTGCACGAGACGATCTGGGCGGAGCGCGAGTTCCTCGGCTGGCGCGACCCGCGCTTCCGGCGCCTCGGCTACCTCGTGCACTGGCGCGGCGACGAGCTGGTCGGCCTCGTCGTGCGCGGGGCGCCAGGCGGCATGCGCCCGGGCATCGCGGCCATGTGCTCGCTGTGCCACTCGACGCAGCCGGCGACGCAGGTGCGCATGTTCACCGCGCGGCTCGCCGACCTCGACGGCGACACCGGCAGCACGATCGGCACCTACATCTGCGAGGCGCTCGACTGCTCCCACATCATCCGCACCGGGCCGCCGGTGCTGCTGACCTCCGACCGCATCGCGTCGCGGTCGGCCGCGTTGCTCGAGCGCGTGACGCGCTTCACCGCGCGCGTCGAGCGTGCCGTGAGGGAGGCACGGTGATGCGTCGGCTCGCGGGTGTCGCCGACGTGCGCGCCTGGGGCGGGCCGGCGGTCGACCTCGTCTTCGCGGGGGATCGGATCGCGTCGGTCGTGCCGCACGAGCCCGGCGCGCTGCGGCGTCGGGTGCCCGAGGGTGAGGTGCTCGACGGTCGCGGCCTGCTGGCGCTGCCGACGATCGTCAACGCCCACGCGCACATCGACAAGTCCTGGCTCGGCCTGCCGTGGCAGTCCTACGGCGGCGAGGGCGGCACCGACGGCCGCATCCAGCACGAGCGGGCTCGCCGCGACGAGCTCGGGATCCCGAGCGTCGAGCGCACCGCTGCGGTGCTCGACGCGCACGTGCGGCACGGCACCACGGCGCTGCGCACGCACGTCGACGTCGACCTGGGCGTCGAGCTGCGGGGGATCGAGGCCGTGCGGGAGGCGGTGGCGGCCTACGAGGGTGCCGTCGAGGCGACGATCGTCGCGTTCCCGCAGGACGGCGTGCTGCGTCGGCCCGGTGTGCTCGAGCTGCTCGAGGCTGCCGCGGCGGCCGGTGCCGACCACATCGGCGGGCTCGACCCCGCATCCATCGACCGCGACCCGGTCGGGCAGCTCGACGGCATCTTCGCGATCGCCGAGCGTCACGGCGTTGGCATCGACATCCACCTGCACGACGCCGCGGAGCTCGGCGCGTTCCAGCTCGAGCTGATCGTCGAGCGCACGGCTCGGCTCGGGCTCGCGGGCCGCGTCAACATCGCCCACGGCTTCGCCATCGCGCAGCTCGAGGCGCCCCGCCGCACCGACCTGCTGCAGGCGATGGGCGAGCTCGGCATCACCTTCACGACCGTCGCGCCCCTGCGGCTGCCGCAGCTGCCGCTTGCCGAGCTCGACGCGGCTCGCGTCGGGTTCGCGTTCGGGACCGACGGCATCCGCGACCTGTGGAGCCCCTACGGCGACGGCGACACGCTCGCCATCGCGCGGCAGTATGCACGGGCGTCGTCGGTCGTGCGCGACGAGGACCTGCAGCGCGTCGTCGAGCTCGCCACGCGGGATGCCGCGCGATTCGTGGGCCGCGACGTGCACGACCTGGTGGCGGGAGCGCGCGCCGACGTGGTGCTGCTCGACGCAGAGCACGCGATGGATGCGCTCGTCAGCGCCCCGAGGCGAGCGGCCGTCGTCGGCGGCGGGCGACTGCTGCACGAGGAGCCGAGCGAGGGAGACCACCGTGGCTGACGCCTTCATCCTGGATGCGCTGCGCACCCCGCGGGGGCGCCGTCGCGGCGCGCTCGCCGAGGTGCACCCCGTGCAGCTCGCCGGCGGCCTGCTCGGCGCGCTCGCCGGCCGCGGCATCGACGCCGATCGGATCGACGACGTCGTGCTCGGCACGGTGTCTGCGGTCGGCGAGCAGGGCGGCGTGCTCGCGCGCGCCGCGGTGCACGCGGGCGGGCTGCCGGACACCGTGCCCGGCATGCAGGTCAACCGCTACTGCGCCTCCGGGCTCGAGGCGGTCACGACGGCTGCGGGTCGCGTGGCGGCCGGCTTCGACCAGCTGATCGTCGCGGGCGGCGTCGAGTCGATGTCGCGCGTGCCGCTCGGCTCCGACGGCGGGCCCTACGCGATCGACCCGGCGACGCTGCTGCCGTGGAGCCTCATCCCGCAGGGCGTGAGCGCCGACGCCATCGCCTCGCTCGACGGCTTCACGCGCGAGGACGTCGACGCCTATGCCGCGCAGTCGCAGCAGCGTGCGGCCACGGCGTGGGAGCGCGGCGGCTTCGCTCGCTCGATCGTGCCCGTGACGGGCGAGGGTGGCGTCGTGCTGCTCGAGCGCGACGAGCACGTGCGGCCCGGCACGACGACGGAGGCGCTGGCCGGGCTGGCACCGGCCTTCGCGGCGTTCGGGGAGGCCGGCTTCGACGCCCTCGTGCGCGAGCGCCACCCCGAGATCGACCGCGTCGAGCACGTGCACACCGCGGGCAACTCCTCCGGGATCGTCGATGGCGCGGGCCTCGTGGTGATCGGCAGCGGCGAGGCGGCCTCGTCGCTCGGGCTCGCACCACGCGCCCGCATCGTCGCGGCGACCTCCGTCGGCTCAGACCCGACCCTGATGCTCACGGGGCCGGTCGCCGCCACCGAGAAGGTGCTCGCGCGGGCCGGGCTCAGCCACGACGACATCGACCTGTACGAGATCAACGAGGCCTTCGCATCCGTCGTGCTGCACTGGCTGCGCGAGACGGGCGTCGACCCGGAGCGCACCAACGTGTCGGGCGGCGCGATCGCGCTCGGGCATCCGCTCGGCGCGACCGGCGCGATGCTGCTCGGCATGGCGCTCGACGAGCTCGAGCGGCGCGACCAGCAGCGCGCGCTCGTCTCGCTCTGCGTTGGCGGCGGGATGGCCTCGGCGATGATCATCGAGCGGCTCGGAGCGCTGCCGCGAAGGCGGGCGGAGCCGCTCGATAGGCTCGAGGGGTGAGTGATGACGCCACCAAGACCGAGTCCGCAGCCGCTGCCGAGCCCAAGGAGCCGTCGGTCACCGACGAGCTCGTGATCACGCAGCACACGCTGACGACACCCGACGGAGACCTCGCCTACACCGCCCGAGCGGGCCGCGTGGTGCTGTGGGAGGAGCGCGTGGAGGACGACGTCTTCCGCGGCCGCAAGCCCCGCGCGCAGGTCGCGATCACCGCCTACACGCTCGACGGCGCCGATCCGACGACGCGCCCCGTGACCTTCGCCTTCAACGGCGGACCGGGCTCGGCGAGCGTCTGGCTGCACATGGGCGTGCTCGGGCCGAAGCGCGTCGTGATGGGTGATGCGGGCGAGCTCGCGCCGCCGCCCTACGCCGTCGCCGACAACCCCGAGTCGCTGCTCGCGGTGAGCGACCTCGTCTTCATCGACCCGGTGTCGACCGGGCGCTCGCGGCCCGTCGAGGGGCAGAAGGCGAAGGACTTCCACGGCTTCACCGCGGACATCGAGTCGGTGGCCGAGATCATCCGCCAGTGGGTGACGGCGGAGGGTCGCTGGCTGAGCCCGAAGTTCCTGGCGGGGGAGTCGTACGGCACGACCCGCGCCGCCGGCCTCGCGCAGCACCTGCAGGAGAGCCTGGGGATGTACCTCAACGGCCTGCTGATGATCTCGAGCGTGCTCGACTTCTCCACGGCGAACTTCTCGCGCGGTGGCGACCGCGCGCATGCGCTCTACCTGCCGTTCTACGCGGCGACCGCGTGGCGGCACGGCTTCCACGAGGGGCGCTCGCTCGAGGAGGTCGTCGACGAGGCACGGGCCTACGCGGCGCGCGACTACCCCTACGTGCTGGGGCGCGGCGCCCGCCTGACGGCGGACGAGCGTGCGGATGCGGTGGCCACCGTCGCGCGCCTCACCGGCCTGTCCGAAACCTACGTCGACCGCGCGAACCTGCGCATCGAGCACTGGCGCTACTTCGGCGAGCTGCTGCGCGACCGCGGGCAGAGCGTCGGTCGCCTCGACTCGCGCTTCACGGGGCCGGCGGCGAGCGGCATCGCCGAGCACATGGATGCCGACCCGTCGATGGACGCCATCCTCGGCCCGTACGCGGCGGCGTACCAGCACTACCTGCACCACGAGCTCGACGTGCGCGACAGCGGCCCGTTCCACGTGTTCGGCAAGGACGTGATCGAGCACTGGAGCTACAAGGAGTTCGAGAACGCCCCGGTCTACGTGATCGACAAGCTCTCGCGCGCGATGCGGCAGAACCCGCACCTCGCGGTGCACTTCGCCTACGGCTGGTTCGACGGCGCCACGCCGTTCTCGGCCGCAGAGGACTCCGTCGCGCACTTGCAGATCCCGGATGCGCTGCGCGACAACCTGGAGCACCGCTACTACGAGGCGGGCCACATGATGTACGTGCACGAGCCCTCGCGCCTGGCACAGTCCTCCGACCTCGCCGACTTCGTCCGCCGCCGCTCCTGACCCCCGCCCCGCCGGTCGAGGAGCGCGCCCGCCCGCTGCCGGTCGAGGAGCGCGCCCGGCGAAGCCGGGCACGCGTCACGAGACCCGCGCCCCAGGCGACGAGCCCCCTCGCCCCCTGAGCCGCTCCGCGCCACAGGCGCTGAGCGTGTCGAAGGGAACGCACCACCCCGCAGATGCGCTAGTCTTTCTTGGTTGCCTTCGGGCACTTCGATCGCAAGATCGACGGGCTGTGGCGCAGCTTGGTAGCGCACCTGACTGGGGGTCAGGGGGTCGCAGGTTCAAATCCTGTCAGCCCGACAGAAAAGCCCAGGTGAGAGCTTATTTTTCACCTGGGCTTCGTCGTTCCCGTCCGAGAGTTTATGGGGACCTTCGTGGACTGGGTTCCGTTGCATCACGATGTCGACGAGGGGGCGGCTGCCAAGCGCCGGGACACAGGCGGCACACTGGCGCCCCATTCGACGCTCGTGACAGAGATCAACGGTGCGGTGAGGTCCGCGTTGCGGAACTAGACCGCCTGACGGTATGCGATCTAGATGCCTCGAAGCGGTGACGACCTAGTTTCGGTTCAACTCGTAACGGCGGCTGTCGAGCGCGCCCCTAAGATGACTTTCGGCTGCATCAATGTCCCGCGTCGGCGTGGACGGATCGAAGACGCGCAGCAACGAGAAAGCGGAAGCTGGTCGGGTCTCGTCGGCGCAGCTCAACATCACCGCCGTGTCCGGTCGTCGCATACACGTTCCAGCGCTGCCGGATGCTCTCGGCGCCGTCCGCCTTGCCGACATAAGGTCGACCATCTCGGGTGTCCGTGATCAGGTAGATCCCGGCGACCGAGGACATCGCGGTCCGCCACGAGGCGTAACGGTGCTCGCGCATCACCGCCTGGAGCTGCACATAGCTGAGCACGAGGCGGTCGAAGCCTGGGAACAGGATGGGCTCGGCGTCGGCGATATCAACGACTGGATAGCTCGCAGCCGTGGTGGCATTCGTCCGCCGGGTGCGCGGCGATCGCCATTCCATAGCGAGCCGACTTACTCGGCCAGGTGTGCAGGTTCGTCTGCGCTCGGTCGTTCGAGCTCCTGCCTGGCTACTCCATGCCGCCCAAGATCGAGCCATCCGTGGTTTCTTGGGCGGCGCGCTTCACGTCCCGTAGGGAAGCTGTGTTGCTCAAGTCACAACGTCCGATCTATTGCCTTGGCGCGTTCGTTGCCTCATAACTAGGGGCACAAAGCAGAAGGAGTAATGCACTACTTGTACACTCGAAGCGCTAACTCGATGAAGCCCTATCGAAACAATCCGCGTGCCCGCCTGGCCTGGGAAGCCACTCTGCGCGAGCAGCGAGACGAGGACGTCTGATGCAGATCACCCACCTTCGAATGTCCGGCTTTCAGTCGTTCGGTCCCGACGCGACCGAGATCGCGCTCCGCGACGTTACCTATATTCTGGGTCCCAACGGCGCCGGAAAGACGGCCGTGCTTGAGGCACTGTCGCGGCTTTTCAGCCCCCTGCCCGCGCAGCGAAAGATCCGGCACACCGACTTCCACATTCCGAACGGACGCAGCGCCGCCGACGTGCACGCCGAGGGACCGAAGCTCTGGATCGAGGTAGACATCGAGGTGCCGGAATCAGGAGAAGACGGCGACCACGCGTCCGTACCCCCGAACTTCGCGCACATGCGCATTGAGAGCGAGGACGGCGTGCCTCGGATCCGGGTGCGGCTAACGGCATCGATTGCGTCTGACAATGTGATCGACGAGAAGCTCGAGTACGTCCTTGAAGCGGATGGCGACGGCAACCCGGTGCGTCAGGCGGATATGTCGCGCTTCGATCGCGCCAACATCGAGGTGCACTATCTGCCGGCTCGCCGCGACCCGGCAGAACACATCACCTACACGACGGCCTCGCTCGTCGGGCGGGCTCTTCGCGCAGCTGACTGGACGACTGAACGCGCGACACTCGGCACTTTGTCCAAGGACCTGACCGATGCTTTGGCCGATAACGCTGCGGTGAAGAGCATCGGCGTCCAGCTCACGGGGGAGTGGACGGGGCTCCACTCTGGTGCCTTCTTCACCGACCCCTCGATTGCGTTTGGGGCTGGCGATCTGGAGAGCGTTCTTCGCCAACTCACCGTCTCGTTCGCGCCGTCGCCGGCCGGCTCGTCGCTGCCGTTCGACCGTTTGAGTGACGGCCAGAAGTCCCTGCTCTATATCTCATTGGTACTCGCGTGGCAGTCGCTGGCGCGAAAGGTGCTCGACGGCACCGAGGCCTCGTTCGATCAGCACCGGCTGCGTCCGCCGGTGCACACGATCGTCGCGCTCGAGGAACCGGAGAACAGCCTGGCGCCGCAATACCTCGGGCGCATTATTCGTCAACTCCGCAAGGCGGCCGCGAACGGCGATTCGCAGTCGTTGATCGCGACGCACTCACCTGCTCTGCTGCGCCGCGTCGGTCCAGAATCGATCTGCTTCCTGCGGCTCGACGGCAATCGTGAATCCCAGGTGCGCCACATCCTCTTGCCGACGACGAGCGACGAGACGGCGAAGTATGTGCGCGAAGCCGTCCTCGCCTTTCCGGAGCTGTACTTCTCGCGGTTGGTGGTGCTCGGCGAAGGCGACAGCGAGCAGATCGTGCTGCCCCGCGTGCTCGCCGCAGCGGGTATCGCGGAAGACGATGCTTCTGTGTCGGTCGTGCCGCTCGGTGGACGCCACGTCAATCACTTCTGGCGACTGCTCAACGAACTGCAGATCCCGCACGTCACGCTGCTCGACCTCGATTCCGGACGCCATCAGGGCGGCTGGGGACGCGTCGATAACGCTCTCAAGCAGTACAACAAGTTCGTGCCTGGTTCCTTCACGCAGGAGAAGATCGACAGCCTGTCAGCGTGGAATGCCGCGGTCGACTTCCCCGTGTTCGCTGATCCGAACTACCAAGACGGGCACGGCCCGATCTACGCGCTCGAGCAGAAAGGCGTTTACTTCTCCCACCCGGTTGATCTCGACCTCATGATGCTCGAAGCCTTCCCGAACGCCTACGGCGCTTCTCCCACTGGCGCGCCCACCGAGAAGACGATCACGGCAGTGCTTGGCGGGTCGCACGCCAATGAAGATCGTCTCCCGGCTGCTGTGCTGGCGCTCTTCGCTGACTACCACCGCAAATTCGATCTGAAGAGCAAGCCCGCCGCGCATCTGAAGGCTATGGCCGCGCTCACGGACGAGGAGCTCCTGGCTGATCTGCCCGAGGTACTGAGCCGACTCGTGGAAAATGTGCGCGCGCGACTGGGAGCGTTGCCCGAGTGATCCGTCCAGAGGAATGGACACCGGTCGGCGGGCTGCAGCTCGAGCCCAATGCGCTAAGAGCGGTGCGTGAGACCACCGCGAATGTCGTGGTCACGGCTGGGCCTGGCGCCGGTAAGACCGAGCTGCTGGCTCAGCGCGCAGACTTCCTTTTTCGCACCGGAGCGAGCCCGTACCCGAAACGGATCCTTGCCATCTCCTTTAAGGTCGATGCGGCACGCAACCTGCAGTCCCGTGTGCGCCTGCGCTCCGGATCGCAGTACGCGGCCCGATTCGACAGCTTCACCTTCCACGCCTTCGCTAAGCGCCTGATCGACAACTTCCGGCCGACGTTGACCGGGCGGAATGCGCTGAACCCGGACTATCGTCTCGACGAGCGCACCCGGATCCAGGGCGTGCAGATTACCTTTGACGATCTCGTCCCGCTGGCGCTCGAAATCCTGGAGAAGAACGCCTACGCGCGGGGTGCATTGCGCCAGACCTACAGCCACGTCTTCATGGACGAGTTTCAGGACGCCACGACCGCGCAGTACAGCTTCCTGAGAAAGGCGTTCGCCGGCACTGGAGTGCAGCTCATCGGAGTCGGCGACACCAAACAGCGCATCATGGGGTTCGCCGATGCGCTTCGCGGCGTGATGGGCACCTTCGCGACGGACTTCAGCGCGCTCGACCTCAAGCTCTATCAGAACTTCCGATCGAAGCCGCGCCTCCGCCGCATGCAGAACCGCATGATCCTGGAGATGGATCCGGCGGCAGCCAGTCCGGAAGCGGATCTCGAGGGTGAAGCGGGTGTCTTGCAGGTTCGCCGATTCGCAACCGACGAAGAGGAAGCCATCGCGGTAACTAGCCTCATCAGGGGCTGGCTTGACGAAGGAGTTCCGCCGCGAGAGATCACCGTGCTCGCGCGTCAGCAGCCGCACCTCATCACGAGCGTCCTTGGCGGGCACCTGGCAGCGGCAGGAATTCCGTATCGCAACGAACAACAGTCCCAAGACATGACTGCCGAACCCGTGCCGGCGCTCATCTTCAACTTCCTGCGCGTCGTAGCCGACAATGCTCGCCCCGAGGCGTACGCGGAGCTGGTGCGCGTGGTGACGAGGGGTGGCATCGAGGAGGCCGACGGCGTTCTGGACAGCAAGCTCCGCGTAATCCTGCGGGACGCGCGAGGCACCGTGCGGACCGCCGCATTCGACGCCTCGACCTTCACTTCGTGGGAGCCGCTGATTCAGAGCTTCCTCGCGTTCGTGACGCGACCAGCGCTCAGCGCCCTGTCGCCCGCATACCAACAGGGGTCTCGGCTGGATGACATGATCGCGAAGGCGCTGAGCTCGTTCGAGCGAGAGTTGGATGTCGACGGCGATCCGCTCGGCGCCCTTGATCGGCTGTCCGAAGAGGACGCAGTGCGCGTCCTGACAGTGCATAAGTGCAAGGGGCTGGAGTTCGAGAAGGTCATCGTCCTCGGCGTGGAGCCCCAGTTCTTCTGGGGCGACGACGACGCTGATGTGAAGGCCGAATTCTTCGTCGCGATCTCGCGGGCTAAAGACGATCTTGTGCTGACCACTGCATTGAGTCGGTCGAAGCCCCCAGGAGCGAGCTATCGCTGGAAGACGTCGTCGCCTGCGCACGAGGAACTGCTGAGATACGCCGAAGAGTCCTGACACAAACAGAGAGACGAGCCCTTCGACCCGGCGATGTTTCCGGAGCTCCACATCAAGCGCAACGGTGCCAAGCTGTACCCGATCGGTAGCACCTGTGTGCAGAAGTTCGGTCGCACCGACCTGAACCGCCAGGTCACCCTCTATAGCGACCTATTCCGCCTGCGCGCCGCCATCCTCAACAACATGCGGATCACGCTCACCAGCGACTACTTCTCCCGGGCAATGATTGAGTACCTCAACGACGAAGGCGCATTCACCCCCGACAGGTGGGATGCCGATGATGGGTATGCGTTCATGCTCGACATGTTCAACAAGCGCAAGAAGGACGAGATCACTGGGCCATCGCAGATGAGAGCCTGGGCTAGGTAGGCTTAACGTACCTTGCAAGTGTCCGCGAGTGCTTCTCTCCCGCACGATTCGTCGCCGGCGTTCCGTGTGAGAGCGAGATGACCCCGAACCCTCAGCAGCCCCCAAGCCCCCATCTTCGGTTCGCGACGCTTCCGGGCTCCGAGGCACCGAGCAGCGGCTCGGCTAGACTCGGTACGCGGCTCAACCGCGAGATCGACGGTCGGCAAGGGGTGAGACGATGAGCGCGAGCAAGGAAGAACTCGCTGCGTTCACTCGCATGTTCTCGTCCGCGGTCGTCCGTGAGCTCGGCAAGCAGGGTAAGTCGGGACTCCTCGCCCGACTGCTGTACCAGTCTGGCTCGGTTCAAACGTTGAGGCCTGAGGCGACCGTCGGTGATGCCTTCGACCACGCTTTTCACGTTCTGCGCTCGCTCGGGAACCGCGACGAGTATGTGTACCGCTCCGCGATCACCCAGAAGATCTTGCTTGGCCGGCACAGCCTCCGCACGGCGTCGATGCTAGGTGAAGCGCGAGTCGGAACATCGAAGGCAGACGTAGTTGTCTTCAACGGCACGTCGACTGCTTACGAGATCAAGTCTGAGCGCGATTCGTTGGCCCGCCTGCGGAGTCAAGTACTGGCCTACTCTCAGGTGTTCGCCGCAGTCAACGTGGTCACGAGTCCATCGCACGTAGAGCACGTGCTTCGACAAGTCCCCGAAGAAGTCGGCGTGCTCATCCTCACCGACCGATTCGCTCTGAGGGTGGAGAGGCGTGCAACATGTGACTCCTCTCGCACTGAACCACTCGCGATCCTCGACTTCGTCCGCCTCGACGAAGCGTCCGCCATCCTGCGAGAGATCGGCATCGAGCCTCCGAATGTTCCCAACACACAGATGCGCGGCGCGCTGAATGAACTGTTCGCTGACCTTGACCCAACACGCGTGCACGACCTCATGGTGACTACTCTGAGGTCGTCCCGCTCCCGAAGCTCGGCCGAGAACTACATCAAATCTATCCCGATGTCCCTGCGTGCTGCCATGCTTACGCTAAAGATGAATGACGCGTCCAAGCAGAGGCTCCGCGACGCGACACGCTTGCCCGTAGGCGCCGCACTCGCTTGGAGATAGCTCATGTACTACCCGTACTTCCGAGGAAAGCAGTTCGAACTCCTCGCTCTCCGTGAGAGTGCAGAAGTGCTAGCCGAAGCCTCCTTCGTTCCCATCATCGAACCGGTGCGGGAATCCCTCAACGGCCTTGAGCGCGCACTTGCAGCAATCGGCGAGGCCGGCGGGCAGGCCATCGTGATCGTGAACCCTCGTCACGGCGACCATAAAGATGACGGGGCAAACATCAGTGCGTTCCTGAGCGAGAACTACAGGGGCAACGATGCCGTCTCCGCTGGAATCTTGCTCCTCAGCGGCACGAGCATCGACGAAGCCAAAGCCCTAATCTCGAACCACGCTCACCATAACCCGGCCATCGTCCATTCTGGATTCACAGCCGCGCGTGATATCGCTGAGTTTCTGCGTGACCGCGGAATTGATGCGACAAATGTGTTCAGCGAGGATCATGCCAGCATGCTTTATCGTAAGCACTTTCGAAGCGGAGCCAGGGTGCTGGTGCGTGACGGCTTCGAGCAGAAGAAGAACGCGGATTACGACCCGTTTGAATTCTTCTCCGACCTTCACGTCACATTCCAGGATCTCAACATGGACGGATACGGTGATTTCCTCACTGTGGGGGACCGATACACCGAAGGTGGCGGTCCGGCATACGCCGTTGCGATTCATCTCACGTACATCGACTCCACGAAGGATGACGCGATGTATGTGTATCACTTGAAGTCTGATTCGAACGATACGCCCACAGACCCGGCGGGCAAGTTCGCTGAGGCTCTCGCGAAACTCATCGCGAAGCTCGATAGTCCGGACTCCAAGCTCGTAGAAACATCGGCCGTTGAGGAGTTCCGGCGGCTTCATGCCACGCGTCACTTCCCGGGCCTCGGGTACATAAAGAAGCTTTCGATCCGGCATCACATCGAGACGCTCGCGGACTATCACCGCAACGCGGATGCCTGAACGCCTATGCTGCGCTGAATGTTTCGGCGACGATTTCCTGCGCGACTTCATATCCGGCAAGCTCAACTCGAGTACAGGGGTGTGCGCCTATTGCGATGTCGCTACCGTGACGCTTGTGGAACCATCTCTCCTCCGTGAGCAATTTGAGAATCTGCTTGCTATATACGATCCAGACTCGAACGGACAACCACTACCCGCGTTGCTTCGACGGGACTGGGGGCTTTTTTCCGGTTCAGTGATGCGGAACGATCCAGCTGCCAAAGAGCTTCTCGCGGACATCCTCGACGATGGTGAGGTCGTGAGAAAGCTCTACTCGGCGTCGGACAAGTACAGGGCGACCAGCTTGGCCCACTGGGATGATCTGCGCATTGAGATGATGCACGGTAATCGGTGGTTCCTGGAGCAAGAAATCGACTATGACCGTCTTCGGGAGCTGCTCGACTACCTAATCGTCGACCCGACGACGCTGAGCCCTGGCTGGCACCGCGCTCGTATCGTCAGTGATGATCCGTTTCCACTCGACAAGATGGGTGCTCCGCCCCCCAAGAAGGCGGGACACGGGCGGGCAAATCCTGCGGGCATCCCATACCTGTATCTCGGATCGAGCCCGACCACAGCGATATCGGAAGTGCGACCACACACTGGTGAGCTCGCGTGCGTCGCCGAGTTCGAGATCCCCAGCATGAAGGCAGTCGACCTCCGGGCTCCACGGGCGCGCATCTCGCCGTTTGAGCTCAACGACGACGAAGTCGGGCAGATGCATGCAGATCTGCCACTCCTTGAGCGTCTCGGGGACGAGCTCACTCGACCGGTGCTACCCCAGGGCGCGCCGTTCGAGTACGTCCCGAGTCAGCACCTGTGCGAGTTCATCAAGAGCTGTGGTTTCGATGGCGTTGTTTATAGAAGCTCTGTCAGTGAAGGCATTAACCTGGCGCTGTTCCATCCGGAGCAAGCGACTGGGGTCAGCGTGAACCAGTACGACGTTGCGAAGGTTGAGGTGCACGTCGCCTCCAAGGCATGATGCGCTTACGGCTCAAGCTGCCCAAAAGATCGTCCTAGAGTTTCGCACCGGCGGCAGTCCTCCGTCCGGCTCGATCTCCTCGGTGACTTTCGCCGGAGCGATGTGAGGAGAGGCAACAACGAGGCCGCTCGGGTACGCCGTGCCTATGATCTTCAGCCAAGAGTGTGAGCATCGGCCCGTACCTGATCGATGGAGCAAAGAGCGCGAAGCACTCACACAAAGCTCACGTAAACCCCGCGCCGAGGGGCCGAACGGCTACCAAGATCCGGGACCTGGCCGGGACCTGGCCGGGACCTGACGCATACAATCCATGCAAGTCATGACGTGAAATTGCGCCGTCTGAGGGGCATCGAATCCCGGAAAATCAAGGAATCGGTCCGACCCGTCTACCTAGGGGTCAAGGGGTCGCAGGTTCAAATCCTGTCAGCCCGACAGAGAAGCCCTGATGAGAAGCTGTTCTCATCAGGGCTCTGCTGTTCCCGCGCGGGTCTCTGACTAACCTCGGCTGCTCGGCGCGGACGCCCCACGCTGGGCGGGTGTCCGCGCCCGCCAAAGCGCCACGGCGAGCCAGAGCACGGCGGCGGCCGTCAGGAGGCCGTGCGCGATGCGACCGGCCGGGGACAGGAAGAACTGGGGCAGGTACAGCGCGATCATCGTGGCGAGCGGTGCAGCGGCGTACCGCGGGAGCACCCCGCCGCGCCACACGGCGATCGCCAGCGTGACCGTTCCCGCTGCGACGCAGAGGAGCCCCGCGACGAAGACGGACAGCTGGAGCGCCCCGGATCGGATCGCTTCCGACATCAGGAGGATCGTCGACTCGTCGTCGGTGATCGCGTGCAGCGCGAAGGTCTCGGCGCCGTAGTAGAGCAGCGTCAGGCCGACCCCTGCCAAGAGCAGGGGGAGCGCGGCGCGAGCAGCACTGGCCCCTGGCGTCGCGATGTGCACATCGCGCAGCGGGATCGCGCCGAGCGCGAGGAGGACGAAGGCGACCGCGCCGATCAGATGGGCGGCCACCCACCACGGGGAACCGAAGGCCTCGGCGAGACCCGTCGCGGTGTCGAGCTTGTCGGACCAGGGCCGCAGCAGTGGGAAGAGCGCGAAGAGCACGCCGCTGCACGCCAGCGCGGCGGCGCCCCCAAGGTGACCGGTGACGGCATCACCGGACAGGCGAGTCATCACGCTCCTCAGTGAGAGATGGGCTCGGAGGCAACGTCGACAGGAACCCGGCGACCATGCGCGCGAAGCTCTCGTCGATCTCCTCAGCGAGACCGAACCCGTTGCTCGACTCGATGTCGGCGAAGCCGTGCACCATGGCTCGCAGGCTGCGTGTGACGTGGATCGCATCCGTGCCTCCGATGGCGCAGCCGCGCAGCACCGCCAGGATGACGTCCAGCTGCCGCTGCGCGGCCTCCGCTGTTCGAGCGTCGCGCAGCGGGTCAGAGGGGATGGCGGCGTACCGCTTCGGATGGGACGCGGCGTAGTCGCGGTACGCATGCATGAGTGCCGCGACGGCGTCAGCGCCGCTGCGTCCCATTGCGGCCGAGGTGAGCACCTCGGTGATCTCGGTCAGCACCCGCTCGGCCACCGAGGCCTTCAGGTCGGCGAGGCCGCCCACGTGCTTGTACAGCGATGGACCTCGCACGCCAGTGCGCTCGGCGATCGCCGCCATGGTCAGCGCGGCGAGGCCGTGCGCATCGATCTCGGCGAGCGCGGCGTCGGCGATCGCGCTCGGGGTGAGCTTGGCACGCGAGTCCTGCGCGCTACGCACGTTGGCTACGATCCATAGCCAGAACGCTACAAGCAGTAGCCGCTGAAGGCAAGGAGAGGCAGCTCCTCGGCGCCCCGCGGAGATGCGTGAGGCTTCTTTGCCCCGGGACTAGGCGAGCTTCGCGGGGGAGCTGGGCTCAGCCATCGCGAGCCGCGCCGCCGTCCCGATCACCGCCGAGTACGTCGGGTAGGCGAAGCGCACCTCGGCGAGCGTCTGCACGTGCACGCCCGCCGCCATCGCCGTCGTCACGGCCTGGATGACCTCGACCGCGTTCTCGCCCACGGCGTGCGCCCCGAGCACGGTCGTGCGGCGGCGGTCCACGACGAGCTTGAGGAATCCCGAGTCTCGGTCGTCGATGACGGCGCGGTCGAGCTGTTCGTACGGCGCCGTCACGACCACGCACTGCGGGTCCCGCTCCCGGGCCTCGTCCTCGGTGAAGCCGACACCCGCGTAGTCCGGGTCGGTGAACCCGCCGGCCGGCAGCAGCGTGTGCGGGGCGCGCACGCTCGCGCCGAGCACCGCGTTCTCGGCCGCGGCCTCGCCCTCGAACTGCGCTGCCTGCACGAGCATGTCGCGGCCGTTGGCGTCACCGACGGCGAAGATGTGCGGCACAGCGGTGCGCAGGTAGCGGTCGGCGGGGATCGCGCCGCGCTGGATCTCGAGCCCCGCGTGCTCGAGCCCCAAATCGTGCACGTCGGCCGGCCAGCCGGTTGCCATGATGACGGCGTCGACCTCGATGCTGCGCTCGGTCGGCTCAGCCTCCTCGTCGGCGCCGCCCTCGCGCTCGGTCCACACCAGGTCGATAGCGCCGGACGCCGAGCGCTCGAGTCGGGAGACGCCCGCGATGCCCGTGCGGACATCCACGCCGTGACTGCGGAACGCCTCGGTCACGTGTGCCGACACATCGGCATCCGAGGGCATCAGGATGCGCGGCGCGACGTCGAGGAGGGTGACGGATGCGCCGAACGCGTCGAGCACCGTGACGAGCTGCGCACCGGTGTTGCCGCCACCGACGACGGCCACGCGTTCCGGCAGCGCGGGCAGGTCGAGCACCTCGTCCGGCACGATCGCGAGCTCGGCGCCGGGGATCGGCAGGCGCCGCGCGTGCCCGCCGACGCACACGAGGATCGAGTCGCCGACGAGCCGCCTCCCGCTGTCGAGCTGCAGCGTCTGCTGGTCGACGAAGCGAGCGCGGCCCTCCTGGATGAGCTCGACGCCGGCGTCGGCGAAGCGCTCGGCCTCGCGCTTCACAGCGCGCACCTCGTCGACGCGCGAGTGCACGCGCTCCACCGTGCGCCGCCAGTCGACCCGCACGTCGCCCGTCTCGATGCCGTACTCGCCCGCGGCGCGCGCCTCGCGCACGAGTCGCGCCGCCTTCGCGAGCACGCGGGTCGGCACGCAGCCGGTGTTCACGCACGTGCCGCCCGTGCGCGCCGCCTCGACGACGGCGACGGATGCGCCGAGCTCGGCGGCTCGGAGCGCGGCCGCGGTGCCTGCGGGGCCAGCGCCGATGACGACGACGTCGTAGCGGGCGGGGGAGTCGGTCATGGGTGCTCCAGACGTGGACGCGGGGCTGCTCTCAGTATGGACGCTGGAGGTCGAGCAGCGGATGAGTTCGCGAGCGGGCCCTGGAGGCACGGACCACCGGCGGCTCAGGAGCGCAAGTAGGAGGCGCCGTTGAAGTCGAGCACGCCGCCGGATGACCAGGCGGCCGCGGGCGAGCTCAGGAAGAGGACGGCCTCGGCGACCTCGTCCGGCGTGCCGACGCGCCCGAACGGGCTCTGCGCGCGGAGGTGCTCTCCAGCGGTGCCCTCGATGTTCTCGGTCTGCCGGTCGGTGCTGATGAACCCCGGCGCGATCGACGTCACGACGATGCCGTGCGGCGCGAGCGCCACCGCCATCGACTGGCCGAAGGCGTGCAGCCCGGCCTTCGCGGCACCGTATGCGGGGAAGTCGGGCTCGCCGCGGTATGCGCCGCGGGATCCGACGTTCACGACGAATCCCGGCGCCTCGCGGTCGATCAAACGACGCGCGACGAGGTAGGTCATGTGCGCGGCGCCGAGGAGATCGACGTCCACGATCGTTCGCCACGCTGCCTGCCAGGCCTCGTAGTCGACCTCGTCGACCCCATGACGATTCTCGTCGTTCGGCGCGACGGCGGCGTTGTTGACCAGGATGTCCACGCCGCCGAGGGCTTCGTCGGCGGTTCGAACGATCTCGGCGGCCACTTCCGGGTCGCTGAGATCGCCACCGACGATGACGTGGCCCGTGCCCGCCATCGCCCGAACCGTCTCCTCCGCCGCGGACCGGTCAGCCCCATAGTGCACCGCGACGCGGTCACCGCGCGCGGCGAGAGCGCAGGCGATCGCGCGGCCGATGCCGCGCGAGGCTCCCGTGACCAGTGCAGCCGACATGACGCCCGCTCAGATGAGCGCGAGCTCGCGCAGCTTGGCCTCGACCTCGGCGTTCGACGGCTCCACCTGGTGGGCGCCATCGGGGAAGACCACGACAGGGATGTTCATGCGGCCCGCGATGCGCTGCGCCTCTGCCGCCGCCTCGTCGTCGTGCTCGACGTCGATGTACTCGTAGTCGACGGGCAGCACGTCGAGCTGCTGCTTCGTGCGTCGGCAGTCGCGGCACCAGTCGGCACCGTAGACCCGGATCGTCTGCTCGCTCATCGCTCCACCCTAAGTGCCGCGGGTGTGAGCCGCGCCGAGTCGCTCAGCCGGCGACCCGCTCCGCGTACACGACGCGATTCTCGTCGTAGGTCGCGCTCGCGGGGTCGAAGACGCCGCCGCAGGTGATGAGCCGCAGCTCGTCTGCCGCGGTCGCGCCGAACACGTCGCCGGTCGGGAAGTCGGCCTTCACGTAGTCCGCCACCTCGGTGACGACGTAGCGGAAGACGGTGCCCGCCGCATCCGTCACCTCGACAGCGTCGCCACCGCGCAGCTCGTGCAGCCGGTGGAAGATGCCCGGCCCTGTCGTCGAGTCGACGTGCGCGGCGATGACGGTCGGCCCGTGCCCGCCCGGCCGCCCGCCGCCGGTGAACCAGCCGACGTCGTCGTAGTAGAAGGGCACCTCCATGTCGCCCTCGGCCGTGATGCCGAGGTCGATGAGCGGTTCCGACAGGTCGATGGATGCGATGGTCACGTTGGCAGGCGCAAGGGGCGTCACCGCGGAGTCGTCGGGCAGCGGCGCCGCCGACGGCTCAGGTGCGGGTGTGGAGGGCTGCTGCGTCGCTTCGGCCGCAGTCGACGGGGTCGCCGCGGGCTCCGTGTTCGCCGTCGGCGCCGCGCATCCGGTCACCGCGACCAGGACGAGGAGCGCCGCGGCGCACGCGGGCCGCAGCGCCCGACCGGTGAGGGTCGAGCGCTGCGGCGACTGCGAGGAAGTGCGCATCAGACCTGGAGAATCAGGCCTCTGCGCGCTGACGGCGGTGCGCGACGACGCCGACGCCGGCGAGCAGGGCGACGATGCCGAAGCCGGCGACGGTCATGCCGGTCGCGTCGAAGCCAGCGGCGGTGCCACCGGCACCCGTGTCGACGCCGCCGAGCGGCACCTCGGTGAGCTGGCCGCGCACGACGCCTGCGGCGAAGTCGACGGTGTGCGAGTCACCAGTGAAGGCGGCCGGGTCAGCCTCGATCTGCGCGAGCGTGAAGCCCTCACCGGTGTCCATGCCGTTGTCAGCCTCGACGCCGGTCGTGAACGGGCCCTCCATGCAGCCGGAGCTCGTGCGGGGGCCCTCGCCGATCGGCTCGGGGTTGGGGAAGGCGATGCGGGGCGGTCCGGGCTCGCCCTTGGCGGCCTCGTGGATGTGCGTCGCGGTGTCGGCCGGGCTCTGGTAGTCGCCGGAGACGCCCTCGAGGGTGATGTCGTAGCAGATGACGTCCAGCTCGGAGTTGATGCGGAACATGAAGGTGCCGGTCGCGCCCTCCTGGCCCGGGGCCACCTCGCCGTCGGCGTTGATGACCTGGTCGGGCGTCGCCATCACGGTGAAGGCGCTCGTGAACTCGGCCGGCTCCTCGACCTCGGTGGCGGCGTGCGCGGGCGCAGCGATGGCGATGAGCCCGACGGCGGCGGCGGCGCCGAGCGTCAGGTTGCGGGTGGATGTCTTCTTCAGCATGGTCTTGACCTCTCGACGCGCGGATGCCGGGTGCATCCCCTGTGAGGAGATACGCCGGCAAGGGGCCGTCCGTTCATCGCGGCCGGAGAACGCTTCGAGATGCCCGGATCTGGGCCTCGCGTGAACGCCGGAGGCTGCGCCGACGTACTCCCTGGTGACTCGCCTCTCCAGCGATGTCGATCGCCTAGCCTGAGGGGAGCGTGCCAACGTGACCGCACGTGCGCCGCAGCCCGGAGGAAGCCTGATGGAGCACCCGCTCGACGAGCCCGCTGCGTTCGACGCTGGGCGCGCGTTCGACGACCACGGCGCGGCACTGCTCGGCTTCGCGGTGAACGCGCTGCGCGATCATCCGCTCGCCGAGGACTGCGTGCAGGAGACCTTCCTGCGCGCCTGGCGGGCGCAGGAGCGCTACGACCCGGCGCGCGCATCCGAGCGCACCTGGTTGTTCGCCATCGCTCGCAACGTGATCGCGGATGCGCTGCGGTCGCGGGCGCGCACGCCGCGGTTCGGCGAGGAGGCGCTCCTCGACGACCAGCCGGCGAGCGCGGTCGACCCGCTCGAGCGGCTGCGCATCACGGAGGCGCTCGCGATCCTCAGCGCCCCGCACCGCGAGGTCATCGTCGCCGTGCACCTGCGCGGCCACTCGTACCAAGAGCTCGCCGACGCGACCGGCACCCCCGTCGCCACGCTGCGGACCCGCGCGTTCCACGCCCTGCGGGCGCTGCGCGGCCACCTCGAAGGATCGGAAGAAGCCCATGCCCACAGCTGACGACCGGCGCTCGGAGCTCATCGCCGCCGCGGTCTCCGACGACCTCAGCGCGGCCGAGCGCGCCGAGCTCGACGCCCTCCGCGCCAGCGATCCCGCGATCGACGCGGAGATCGAGGGCCTGCGATCGATGATGCAGGCCGTCGCACGGGCGACCCCGGCGTGGGAGGAGGCGGAGCCGAGCGCGGCGCTGCGCGACCGCGTGGTGCGCGTGACCGCCCCGCCGCAGCTGGGCGTGCGCGCGCCGCGCAGCGCGAGACGAGCCCAGCGCCGCCGCGCCTGGGTGCCGCTGCTCGCCGCCGCCTGCCTCGCCGTCGGCATCGGCGTCGGTGCGGTGCTGCCGCCCCTGCTCACGCCGACGCCCCAGGGCCCACCCGGGACGCTCGGCGCGATCGAGGCCGTGGAGGTGCGCGAGAGCCTCGACGAGGGCACGGTCGAGGCCGAGATCGTGGCGCACACCTGGGGGACCGAGGCGATCCTCGACGCTGACGGGCTCGAGGTCGGCGCCACCTACGACGTCGTGCTGATCGGCACCGACGGCACCGAGTTCTCTGCCGGCGCGATGCTGGGCTCCGACGTGCGCATCCACTGCCGCGTGAACGCGGCGGTGCTGCGCGAGGATGTCGTGCGGCTCGAGGTGCGCGGCGAGGACGCGGGCGTCGTCGCCGTCGCGGATCTGCCCACGATCTGACTCGGCCGCATCGCGCTCCGCGCATCCCTCGCCCACCGCTCGCACGGGTGCTTCTGGATAGCCTCGACAGCATGCCCCTCCAGCTCCGCTCCGCACTCGCGCGCGCCAACGACGCCAGCAGCGTCGCGCACGGCGCCGTCTCGACCGCCGCCATCGCCGGCCTCACGCTCATCGAGCCGCGCTCCCTGAGCGTCCGTGGCAGGTTGGCGTATCGCGCCGCCGCAGCCGGCGTCACCGCTTGGACCACGTGGGCCTCGTTCCAGGAGGAGCCCGTGGAGCTGCCGCTCGCGACGCGCATCGGGCTCACGGTCGGCGCGGCTGGCGCAGCCCTCGGCATCGCCGAGGCGGGGGAGGCGATCGACGCGCGCGTGCACGACCGCCTGCTCGCCGCGGGCGTCGGGCGGCCCCGCGCGGTGCTCGCCGCCGGTGCGGCTGTCGCTGCGCTCGGGACCTGGTGGCTCGCTCGCCGGTCAACGCTCGAGGCCGCTGCGGCGGGAGGCCACGGGGATGCCGGGGTCGAACCGACCGAGACGCTCGTCGAGGTGCCGGCCGAGGTGCGAGCGCTCGCCGAGCGGCTGCTCGGCGCGACCGATGACTTCGGCGCGGCGACCTTGCGCGCCCAGCTCGCCGATGCGCGCGCATCCGTCTGGGAGGGGCCGGAGCCCGATGCCTTCTGGCCGGGCATCGGCTTCGCCGTGCCCGCCGTCGCGCCGCTCGCCGTGCCGGGCGACGCGAGCTTCCCGGTGATCGGCCGCTACCGCCCGCTCGAGGGCCGCTCGTTCGACGTCGCGCTCGCGGTGCAGGAGGGCCGGCTCGCGGTGCTCTCGATCGCCGAGGGGCGCGACTGGAGCGAGGAGGAGCGCGTCGCGTGGATGGAGGCCGACCGCGGCGTGCACGAGCTGACCGCCTGGCCGAAGCCCGACGAGCTCGAGCTGCTCATCGAGACGCCCGAGGGCCTGCGGCCGATCGGCTGACGCCGGTCTACCGCCGCCGTCGCCTCCAGCCTGATCGCCGGCGCCCAGGCTGGTCGGCGACACTGCTCAGCATGGCGACGAGACGGCGCGAGGCGCGGTGAGGGCCGCGCTCATCCTCGGCACGCAGCTGCTCGAGCGGCATCCGGCCTTCGACGACGGTGACATCGACGAGCTGCTCATGGTCGAGTCGGCGGCGCTGTTCGACCGGCTGCCCTACCACCAGCACAAGATCGTGCTGGTGCTCTCGGCGATGCGCCACTTCGCCGAGCGGCAGCGCGAGCAGGGCCGCACCGTGCGATACCTGCGGCACACCGATGGCCGCGGCTTCGCGGCCGGCGTCGCCCACCTCATCGAGCGGCACGACATCGATGGGCTCGCGTGGATGCGCGCTGCCGACCGCGGCGTCGACCGTCGCATCGACCGCATCGCCGCCGCCGCCGACATCCGCTCGAAGCGCTACGCCGACCGCGCGTTCCTCACGCCCGAGCCCGAGCTCGACGCGTGGTTCCGCGACCATCCCCGAGCGCGCATGGAGGACTTCTACCGCTGGCAGCGGCAGCGCACCGGCATCCTCATGGAGGGCGCGCACCCCGCGGGCGGTCGCTGGAACTACGACGCCGACAACCGCGAGCCCCTGCCCAAGGCGGGCATCCCCATCCCGCCGCTGCCCCGCAGCGAGCCCGATGCCATCACGCTCGAGGTCATCGACGAGGTGCGCGAGCGCTTCCCCGATCACCCCGGCGACGCGCGCGACTTCTGGCTGCCCGTCACGCGCGACGATGCGCTCGCCTGGCTCGACGCCTTCGTCGAGGAGCGCCTGGGCGACTTCGGGCGCTACGAGGATGCGATGGCGGCCGACGAGCCCTTCCTCTTCCACTCGGTGCTGACGCCCGCCCTCAACACCGGTCTCCTCGCCCCGCACGACGTGGTGGATGCGGTGCTCGGCGCGAGCGGCGACGTTCCGCTGCCGTCGCTCGAGGGATTCCTGCGCCAGGTCATCGGCTGGCGCGAGTACATGCGCGGCATGTATCGCGCGCATCCGGAGCTCGAGGGCGCGAACGCGCTGGGCCTCACGCGCGAGCTCGAGCCCTGGTGGTACACGGGGGAGGGCGTGCCGGCGGAGCTGCCGGTGCCGGTGCGCACGGTGCTCGAGCGCGTGCTGCGCCACGGCTATGCCCACCACATCGAGCGGCTGATGGTGCTGGGCAACTGGTTCCTGCTCGAGGGCTACGCGCCGGCCTCCGTCAACCGCTGGTTCCTCTCGCTCTTCGTCGACGCCTACGAGTGGGTGATGGTGCCGAACGTGTTCGGGATGAGCCAGTTCGCCGATGGCGGCATGGTCGGCACGAAGCCCTACGTCTCCGGCGGCGCCTACCTGCAGCGCATGGGCCGGTGGTGGCCGTCGCAGCAGGCGGGGAAGGAGTCGGCGTTCACGGAGGGGTACTGGGACTTCCTGCAGCGGCACGAGGCGGTGCTCGCGGGCAACCCGAGGCTCGCTCGGCCGCTCGCGCAGATGCGTTCGCGTCGCGCGGTCGAGCCCTGAGGCGCGAACGCGCAGCACTTCGGTTGTGCACAACTGAATTGTGTGCAACGATCGAGTCATGGCCCCGGAAGCGAACCAGCAGCGCGTCACCGACCAGATGGTCTGCTTCGCGCTCTACGCCGCCGCGCGCGCGACGACGCAGGCCTACCGCAGCCTGCTCGAGCCGTGGGGGCTCACCTACCCGCAGTACCTCGTGCTCGTGACCCTCTGGGTCGAGGGGCCGCAGAGCGTCAAGGCGCTGGGGGAGCGGATGCAGCTCGACAGCGGTACGCTCTCGCCGCTGCTCGCCCGCATGGAGCAGGGCGACCTCGTCGCGCGCGAGCGCGGCGGCAGCGACGCGCGCGTCGTCACGGTGCGCCCCACGGAGCGCGGCGCCGCGCTGCGCAGCGAGATGGAGGGCGTGCCGGCAGCGGTCGCCCGCGGGCTCGGCCTCGCCGACGGCGTCGACGGCGAGCAGCTGCTGCAGACGCTCCACGGCATCTCGGCCTCGATGCACGCCGTGGCCGACGATCCGTCCTCGGTGCTCGCGGCGCGCTGAGCGCCGCTTCGGCGCTGCTGCCGACCGCACGGCGCGACCCCCAACGCTTCACCCGTGCGACGCATCCGCGTTGCCGACGACGAGAGGAACCACCATGGACGTGCTCTACACCGCTGAGGCCCTGTCGACCGGCGCTGGCCGCGACGGCCGCGTCACCACCGTCGACGGGAAGCTCGACCTCGAGATGGCCGTGCCCGCCGAGATGGGCGGCTCCGGCAAGGGTGCCAACCCCGAGCTGCTGTTCGCGGCCGGCTACGCAGCCTGCTTCCACTCGGCGCTGCAGTCGGTGGCGCGCGCCCAGAAGGTCACGCTGACGGACTCGAGCGTCGGCGGCCGCGTGCAGATCGGCCCCGACGGCTCGGGCGGCTTCAGGCTCGCCGTGCACCTCGAGGTCGTGCTGCCGGGCGTGCCGGAGACCCAGGCCCGCGAGCTCGCCGACGCCGCGCACGCCGTCTGCCCCTACTCGAACGCCACGCGCGGCAACATCGACGTGACGATCGCCGTCTCCGATGACTGACGCCGAGCGCGAGGGCGCCCCCCGCCGATCGCTCCCGCGCACGATCGCGCGGGTGCTGCTCGGTGCTGCCCTCGTGCTCGCCGGCGTCGGCCACCTGACATTCGCCCGGCAGGAGTTCCAGGCGCAGGTGCCGAGCTTCCTGCCGCTCGATCCCGACGTCGTGGTGCTCGCCTCCGGCGTCGTCGAGATCGTGCTCGGCGCTGCGCTCCTGGTCGTGCGCCGCTCCCGCGTGTGGGTCGGGCTGATCGTCGCGGCGTTCTTCGTCGCGGTCTTCCCCGGCAACATCGCGCAGTGGATCGAGGGCCGCGACGGCTTCGGGCTCGACTCCGACGGCGCCCGCTTCGGTCGCCTCTTCTTCCAGCCGCTGCTCGTCGCGGTCGCGCTCTGGTCGACCGGGGCGTGGGATGCGCTGCGCCGGCGGTGGCGCGACCGGTCGCGCCGCGCCTCCTGAACTCCGCCTCCCGCACCACCACATCCGTCACCCACCCGAGAGGAGCACCCATGCGTGCCGTCATCCATGAGCAGTTCGGCGAGCCCGAGGACGTCCTGCGCGTCGTCGATCGCCCCACCCCCGAGCCCGGCCCCGGCGAGGTGCGCGTGCGCACCACGCTCGCCACGATCCACAACCACGACCTCTGGACGGTGCGCGGCACCTACGGCTTCGTGCCCGAGCTGCCCGCTGCCAGCGGCACCGAGGCCGTCGGCGTCGTCGAGGCGCTCGGCGAGGGCGTCGACTCGCTCGCGGTCGGCGATCGCGTGATCGCCGGCGGTGTCTTCGGCGTCTGGGCCGAGCAGTTCGTCACGAAGGCGGCAGGCCTCATGCCGGCGCCTGCCGAGCTGCCCGACGAGGCTGCCGCGCAGCTCGTCGCCATGCCGTTCAGCGCCGTCAGCCTGCTGCACGACCTCGCGCTCGAGCCCGGCCAGTGGATCGTGCAGAACGCTGCGAACGGTGCCGTCGGTCGCATGGTCGCGCAGCTCGCCCGCGCGCGCGGCATCCGCGTCGTGGGCCTCGTGCGCCGCGCCGAGGCGATCGACGAGCTGCAGGACGCCGGCATCGGCGACGTGGTGACCACGTCGGATGCGGGCTGGCGCGAGCGCGTCGAGGAGATCACGGGCGGGGAGCGCGTGGTCGCGGCCGTCGACTCGGTCGGCGGAGCTGCAGCGGCAGAGCTGCTGTCGGTGCTCGGCGAGGGCGGCACGCTGATCGCGTTCGGCGCCATGGGCGACGCGACCCTCGAGGTGCCGGTCGGCGACCTCATCTTCAAGCAGGCCACCGTGCGCGGCTTCTGGGGCAGCACGGTGAGCCGCAGCATGCAGCCCGAGGTGCGCCAGCGGCTCTTCGCCGAGCTGGCCGAGCGCCTCGCCGACGGCGACCTCACCCTGCCGGTGTCGAGCATCCACGCCTTCGACGACGTGCAGGCCGCCGTGCGGGCGAGCCTGACGCCCGGCCGGGTCGGCAAGGTGCTGCTGCGCCCCTAGGCACGCCGCAGCGGGTATTGTTGGACTGAGCACAAGAATCGGTCCGACGCCCTGCGAGAGGGGCAGCAGTGCAGTCCTCCGGCCCCATCGCCACCCTCGACATCGCCCGCGGCGAGATCCTCGGCGTCGTCGGCGAGTCGGGCGCAGGCAAGTCGACGCTCCTGCACCTGCTCGACGCCGCCGCGCATCCGACCGAGGGTCGCGTGACCATCGACGGCACCGACCCCGCCACCCTCAGCGGCCGCGAGATCCGGCGCCTCCGTCGGCGCATCGGGATGGTGTTCCAGGGCTTCAACCTGCTCGCGAACCGCACCGTGCAGCAGAACGTCGCGCTGCCGCTCACGCTGCAGCGCTCGCAGGATCCGGCGCTGGTGGCCGAGCTGCTCGACTACGTCGGCCTCGCCGACCGCGCGCAGCACCACCCCGCGCAGCTCTCCGGCGGCCAGCAGCAGCGCGTCGCCATCGCCCGCGCCCTCGTGACGCGGCCCGGCCTGCTGCTCGCCGACGAGCCGACCAGCTCGCTCGACACCCGCGCCACCGAGGACGTGCTCGAGCTGCTCGCCGCCACCCGGCGCGACTTCGGCGCCACCGTCGTGCTCGTCACGCACGAGCTCGACTCGGTCGCCGCGATCGCCGATCGCGCCGCCGTGCTCGAGCGCGGGGAGCTGCGCACCGTCTTCCCGGTCGCGCGCTCCGCCAAGCGCGAGCGCCGCGATTCCTATGCCGCGCACGTCGAGCGGGTGCTCGGCGCATGAGCGAATTCCTCGACTCGCTCGCCGCGAACGCCGACCAGATCGGCATCGCCATGGCCGAGACCGGCTTCATGCTCGGCTTCTCGCTCGTGGCCGCCGTCGTGCTCGGCCTGCCGCTGGGCGTGCTCATCTTCCTCACGCGGCCGGGCGGCCCCAAGGAGCACCGCGCGCTCTGGGCGGTGGCGAACCTCTACGTCACCGTCGTGCGCTCGTTCCCGTTCCTGCTCTTCGTCGTCTTCCTCATCCCGCTCACCCGCCTGCTCTACGGCACCACCTTCGGCACCGGGGCCGCCACCTTCCCGCTCTGCTTCGTGGGCGTCGCCATCTACGCGCGGCTGGTCGAGCAGATCCTGCTCGAGGTGCCCTCCGGCGTGCTGGCCGCCGCGCGCTCCATGGGGGCGGATGTGCTCCAGACGGTCTGGCACTTCCTCCTCGTCGAGGGGCGGTCGGGCCTCGTCTACGCGCTGACGAGCGCCGCGATCAGCCTCGTCTCCTACTCGACGGTGCTCGGCATCGTCGGCGGCGGGGGCCTCGGCGACTTCGCCCTGCGCTTCGGCTACCAGGAGTACGACTACCCCCTCATGTACTCGACGATCGTCATCGTCATCGTCTGCGTGCTGCTGCTCCAGACCGTCGGCGAGCGGGTCTCCGCGCGCCTCGACAAGCGCAGCGCCTCCGCCCCATCCCTCCACCGATCCCGTCGCACCCTCCGAGAGGCATCATGAGCATCCGACCCCGTCCCGCATTCGCCGCTGCCGCTGCAGCCGTCGGCCTCGCGCTCGCGCTCGGTGCGTGCTCCGCGCCCGCCGGCGGCGGCGCTGCCGAGCCGGCCGGCGCATCCGAGCCCGTCACGATCCGCGTCGCGGCGACGGTCACGCCGATGACCGACGCGGTCGAGGCGGCCGGCGAGGTGATCGAGGAGGGCTACGAGGTCGAGCTCGTGCCCGTCAACGACTACGTGCAGCCCAACGTGCTGCTGCAGCACAGCGAGATCGACGCGAACCTCGTGCAGTTCGAGGGCTTCATGGAGGAGTTCAACGCCGCCAACGGCGCCGAGCTCGAGGTCGTGCAGCCCGTCTACGCGACCGTGGTGGCGTTCTACTCGAAGACGCTCGATGACCTGCAGGCGCTGCCGGAGGGCGGGCGCATCGCGATCCCCAACGACACCTCGAACGCCGGGCGCGCGCTGCAGATGCTCGCCGACGAGGGGCTCATCGAGCTCGACCCGGCGGCCGAGCGCTTCGCCGCGCGCACGAGCGACATCGTCTCGAACCCGCGCGAGCTCGAGATCACGCAGATCGACCTGCTGCAGCTGAACACCGCGTACGACGAGATGGATGCGGTGTTCAACCTGCCGTCGTTCGCCCGGCAGCTGGGGCTGACGCCGCAGGAGGACGGGCTCGCGATCGAGCAGGACGCGGCCTTCGAGGTGTCGCTCGTCGCGCGGCCCGACAACGCCGACTCGCCCGAGATCGCCGCGCTGGTGCGCGCCCTGACGAGCGACCACGTGCGCGAGACGCTCGAGGAGCTGGGGGTGCCCGCCGCCTTCTGAGCGCCGTCGCGCGCCGCGAGCTGCCGTCGCGCGTCGCGAGCAGAGGAGCGCTGGCCGAGAGCGGCCAGCTTCTCCTCTGTTCGAGACGCTTCGCGAATCGCTCCTCGATTCGGGACAGGTGGCGCGGTCCGGCGTGGCGCGGCGCGGGGTGGAGCGGCTCGCCGCGCCACCACGCGGCATGGCTCGGGCGCAGCGCTAGAACGCGCGGAGGACGAGCGCGGCGTTGTGGCCGCCGAAGCCGAACGAGTTCGAGAGCACGGTGCGCAGCGCCGCGGGGCGGGCCGCGTGAGCGACGACGTCGAGCTGCGGGAACTCGGGCTCATCGAGGTTGATCGTCGGCGGGATCACGCCGTCGCGCATCGCGAGCAGCGACAGCGCCGCCTCGAGCGTGCCGGCGCCGCCGAGCAGGTGGCCGGTGACCGACTTCGTCGAGGTGACGGGCACGCCCGCGAGCGATGCGCCGAGCACCGCGGCGAGCGCCCTGGCCTCCATCGCGTCGTTCAGCGGCGTCCCGGTGCCGTGCGCGTTCACGTGGTCGACGTCGGCGGGGGAGAGCCGCGCATCGTCGATCGCCGCGCGCATCGCCGCTGCTGCGCCGCGGCCCTCCGGTTCCGGCGCCGTCGCGTGGAACGCATCCGAGCTCGCGCCATAGCCCGCGAGCTCGCCGAGCACCATCGCTCCGCGGCGCCGCGCGTGCTCCTCCGACTCGACGAGCACCGCGGCAGCCCCGGACGACATCACGAAGCCCGATCTGGCCCGGTCGAAGGGGCGGGATGCGCGCCACGGCTCGTCGGCGAAGCCGGGCGCGAGCGATCCCAGCGTCGCGTTGACGCCGAGGTTGACGCGGTTGAGGCAGTCGTCCGCGCCGACGACGAGCACCGCATCCGCATACCCGTGCCGGATGGTGCGCAGGGCCTCGCCGAGGCCGACCGCACCGCTCGCGCAGGTCGCCGAGACGCCCGCGCTCGCGCCGCGCGCGCCGTAGCGCTGGCTCAGGTAGGCCGCAGCGCCATCGGGGCCGCCATAGATCACGACGCCGGGCGGCACCCGGCGCGGGCCGAGCTGGTCGAGCGCTCGCACCGCTTCCTGCGTGAGCCCCACCGCGCCGGAGCCCGTCGCCGCCGTGATCGCGAAGCGCGAGGGGTCGGCCGCGACGAAGCCCTCGAGCGCCTGGGCGGCGGCCGCGATCGCGAAGAGCGCGTGCCGGTCGAGCCGGCGGGCGTCGGTGCGAGAGACGTGCGCGAGCGGGTCGAAGCCGCGCACCTCACCGCCGACCTTGACCGCCAGGTCGCTCACGTCGACGCTCTCGAGCGCACGGATGCCGCTGCGGCCGGCGACGACGGCGGCCCAATTCTCCGCCATGTCGAGCCCGTTCGGCGTCACGGCGCCGAGCCCCGTGATGACCGCGCGCGTGCCGCGGGCATCTCTGTGCGCCGCGCTGCCGCTCGCAGCCGCGCTGCCGCTCGCAGCCGCGCTGCCGCTCACAGCCGCTCCGCCGATCCGGCGGCGACCAGCTCGGCCACCGCGACGCGGCGGATCTTGCCGCCGGCCGTGCGCGGCAGCTCGTCGACGCGGTAGTAGCGGCGCGGCACGAACTGCTCGGGCAGCAGCCCCCGCAGCGCGTCGCGCATGACGGCCTTCGCGGGCACCCCAGCGGCCGCATCGCCGCCGTCCTCCCGCCGCACGCCCTCGACGACCACCGCCACGATGGAGCCGAGCGCCGCATCCGCCAGCGCGATCGCGCAGCACTGCTCGCAGCCGGGCACCGTCGCGAGCGCACGCTCGACCTGCGGCAGCGACACCTTGTGCCCGCCGGTCACCGCGATGTCACCGGCCCTGCCCGCGAGCACGATCGCGCCGTCGACGAGCGCCGCGAGGTCGCTGACGCTCGACCAGCCGTCGGCGCCGGTGATGCGCTCGTGGCTCGTCGCCGCGAGGTAGCGCTCGACGGCAGAGGCGACGCGGATGTGCAGGGTGCCGATCTCGCCGTCGGGCACGGGGGTGCCGGCATCGTCGCGCACGCTCACCTCGACCCCGTCGAAGGGCGTCAGGCGCGTGCCGTCGCCGGCATCGCTGTAGCCGATGAAGCCGATCTCGCTCGCGCCGTAGTAGCTGCGAAGCCGCGCCTGCGGGGCGGCAGCGGTGAAGAGGTCGCGGATGCGCTGCGACTGGTTGGCGCCGCCGGTCACGACAGAGCGCAGGGACGAGAGCGGGCCACCGGCTCCGGACCCGCCGGCCCCGCCGTCTCGCCGCGCCGCAGCGGCGAGCGCGAGCAGCATCGACGGCACGCCCACGAAGCGCTCGATGCGGTGCTCCTCGATGCTGCGCACCGCGTCCCTCGCGTCGAAGCGCGACTGCAGGAAGAGCGAGCCGCCGGTCGCGAGCACCTCCACCAGCGCATAGAGGGTGAGGCTGTAGGAGACCGGACCGGGCGCGATCGTCTGGATGCCCTCCTCGGCGAAGAGGGAGCGGCGGCTGACGCCCACGTTGACATCCCAGCTGCCGCGCGTGCGCAGGAAGCCCTTCGGCAGATCGGTCGTGCCTGAGGTGAACAGCAGCAGGTAGGGCTCGTCGCGCGGCCGCACCTCGGGGCCGGCGGAGACGGGCGCGGCGGCGGCGACCGCCTCGAAGCGCTCGAGCGAGACGGCGCTGCCGTGCCAGGGCTTGAGCCCGTCGAGCGCCCGCTCCAGCTCTGGCTCGTCGGTGATGACGAGCGCCGGCTCGACGCGGCGCACCGTCTCGAGGCGGTGCGAGAGCGGCCAGAGCGGGTCGAGCACGGCGACGATCGCGCGGAAGGAGGCGAGCCCTGCGATGAAGCGGCCCACGTCGAACGCCCGCGAGAGCGAGACGGCGACGATCGGGATGGGGCTGTCGCTGCTGCCGGTGCTGCCGGTGCTCTGCGCCAGCAGCGCCTCGATGCCCGAGCGGATGCGCGTCGCCTCGTCGACGAGGCCGGCGTAGGTGAGCCGCTCGCCGTCACCCGAGAGCGCGAGCCGGTCCGGATCGGACGCGGCGACCTGGAGCATCGTGCGGGTGAACGTCACCCCTCGAGTCTACGGAGCGCGGCGCGGCGGCGGTGAGGCATACTCAGCGCATGGACTCAGCGTTGACGACCATCGGGCTGCCGATCGCGCTCGGCATCATCATGCTCGGGCTCGGCCTGGGCCTCACGACCTCCGACTTCGCCAGGGTCGCCAAGCAGCCCCGCGCCGTCCTCATCGCCCTGGCGTGCCAGCTCCTGCTGCTACCCGCCGTCTGCTTCGGCCTCGTGCTGCTGTTCCAGCTGCCGCCCGTGCTCGCGGTCGGCATGATGATGCTGGCCGCCTCGCCCGGCGGCACGACCGCCAACCTCTACAGCCACATCTTCCGTGGCGACGTCGCCCTCAACATCTCGCTGACCGCCGTCAACTCGGTGCTCGCGGTCATCACGCTGCCGATCATCACCAACCTCGCGATCTGGCACTTCCAGCCCTTCGACGGCCAGCTCGGGCTGCAGTGGGGCAAGACGCTCGAGGTCTTCGCGATCGTGCTGCTGCCGGTCGTGCTCGGCATGGTCGTGCGGCGCCTGTGGCCCGCCTTCGCCGAGCGCTGCGACAGGCCCGTGCGCATCCTCTCGGTCGTGATCCTCGCGGTCGTGATCGCCGGCGCCGTCGCGGCGAACTGGCAGCTGCTGCTCGAGAACGTGGGACAGCTCGCTCTCATCGTCGTCGCGTTCTGCGCCATCAGCCTCGCCGTCGGCTACGCCGTGCCGCGCCTCGCGCGCGTCGGCCGCCGGCAGGCGATCGCGTCCTCGTTCGAGATCGGCATCCACAACGCCACGCTGGCCATCGTCATCGCGCAGACGGTGCTCGGCTCCGTCGAGCTGAGCCTGCCCGCCGCGGTCTACGGCGTGCTGATGTTCTTCGTGGCCTTCGCGTTCGGCTTCGCGATCCGCGGCCGCGGCGCCGACGCCGACGCAGCAGAGCGCGAGGTCGTCGCTCCCGTCTGAGCCGGTGGCGAGACGCGCCGGCCGCGCGGACTACGGCGCGAAGCGCAGGATGCGGTCGTCGCCCTCCGCGGGCTGCCCGCGCCCGTCCGTGGCGTTGGTGAGCGCCCATAGCGAGCCGTCGGGCGCCGCGACGACGTCGCGCATCCGCCCGAACCGGCCCTGCCAGTGGACGACCGAGGCAGCAGGCTCGTCGAGCGAGACCTCGCGCACCGACTCGCCGCGCAGGTTCGCGATCCAGAGGCTGCCGCCCGCGGCCGCCATGCCGCTCGGGCTCGCCTCGCCCGGCGACCACTGCTGCACGGGATCGGTGAAGCGCGGCACCTCGGCGATCCCCTCCACCGCGGGCCAGCCGTAGTTCGCGCCGGCCTCGATGCGGTTCAGCTCGTCCCAGGTGTCCTGCCCGAACTCGGTCGCGAACATCGTGCCGTCCTCAGCCCAGGCGATGCCCTGCGGGTTGCGGTGCCCGAGCGTGTAGACGGGGGAGCCGGCCACCGGGTTGTCCGCGGGGATCGAGCCGTCCGGCTCGAGCCGCAGGATCTTGCCGGCGAGGCTGTCGGGATCCTGCGCGGTGCCCGGCGCACCTGCGTCGCCCGTGGTGACGTAGAGCATCCCGTCGGGCCCGAAGGCGAGCCTGCCGCCGTTGTGATTGCCGGCGACCGGGATCCCGGTGAGCACCTCCTCGGGCTGGCCGATCAGGATGCCGCCGTCGCTCTCGACGATCGTCGCGCGCGCGACGCGGTTGTCGTCGGCGGTCGAGAGGTACCAGTAGAGGTGGCCGTCGCCGATCGCGATGCCGAGCAGCCCGCCCTCGCCGGAGGCGGTGCCGCCCGAGAGCTGCGCGATCTGCTGCGCCTCGCCGCTGGGTGCGCCGCTGCCGTCGAGCGACAGCGAGCGGATCACCATGGTGTCGCGCTCGCTGATCAGCGCCGTGCGCTCGTCGAGGAACGCGATCGACCACGGTGCCTGCAGCCCCGTCGCGAGCTCTGCAGGCTCGTCGAGCGTGCCCGGCACGCCTTCGGCGGGGTCGGATGCGTTCGGCTCGGCCTGGGCGTCGGTCGCGGTCGGCGCGGGCATCGTCGTCGAGCCCGGTTCCGCGCCCCCGCACGACGTCAGCAGCAGCGCGGCCGCGGCGACGCTCGCGAGCAGCGCAGTGGTGGCGCGGCCTCCTCGTGGCATGGCTGGCCCTCGTGTCGTCTCGTCGAAGCGGTGCTGCCGGACGCGGCCAGGCTATGCGGAACACCTGTGCAGGAGTGCCGGGGATGCGTACCGTGGGCCCATGAGCACCGAGAGCACCGGTGAGGAGCGCTACGGCGAGCGAGCGAGCAGCCCGCGGCCTCGGCTGCCGGTGTGGGCCTGGGCGATCGCCGCGGCGTCGATCTTCGTCGCTGCGGTGATCGGCGTCACCTTCGCCCCGGTCGGCGCGATCGTCGCTGTGTGGTGGCCCGCCGCAGGCATCGCGGTGCTGTTCGCGCTGCTGCAGGCGCCGACTCGCATGCCCGCGGTGCTCGCCGTGGTGGTCGTCGCGACCGCGCTCGCCAACCTCGTGGCTGGCCGGACGCCGCTGCTCGCCCTCGCGCTCGGTGTCGCGAACGCGGCAGAGGTCGCGGTCATCATCGCGGTGCTGGGTGCCGCGTCGCGGCGCTTCGAGCTCTCCACGCTGCGCGCGGGGGTGCGCTTCGCGCTCGCGGTCGTGCTGGGCGCGTGCGCCACGGGGCTGGTCGCCGGCGCTGCGGTCGCGCTGCTCGCCGGCGGCGCACTGCTCGGGACGGCCCTGTCGATCGCAGCCTCGCACGCTGCCGCCGTCGTGCTGATCGCCCCGCTGGGCGCGCTGCCGACGCCGGTGCCGGTGCGCGCGAGCCGCATCGAGATGCTGCTGCAGAGCGTGCTGCTGCTGGGCATCATCGTGCTGGTCTTCAGCCCGGATTCCCCGTTGCCGCTCGCCTTCGCGCCGTTCCCCCTGCTCGCGTGGGCGGCGCTGCGCTTCCCCATCCGCATGGTGCTCGCGCAGGCCATCGCCGGTGCGCTCGTGATGCTCCTGATGACGGTGGTCGGGGGCCCGTTCCGCGACGACGAGCTCGACCTGCTCACGGGCGCGGCGCTCTTCGAGGCCATGCTCGTCACGTTCGGCGGCTTCGCGGTGGTGCTCTCTGCCGCCCAGTACGAGCTGCGGTCGCTCGCGCGCCAGGTGGACGCCACGAACCGGCTGCTCACCGGGAGCGTCATCGATGCACGCATCGGGCTCGTCGTCGCCGAGCGCAGCGGCGACGCCATGCGCGTCACCTGGGCGAACCGCGTGGCCAGGCGGATGCTGGGCGACGCGGAGGTCGAGGGCGAGTCGTGGTCGGGGCCCCTGCGCTCCGCCGCGCTCCGCGCCCTGCGCACCGGCGAGCCGGTGACGGTCGACGCAGAGGAGGATCGCGCGATCACGGTCGCGGCGAACCCGATCGACGGCGCCGCCGATCGGGTGGCCGTGCAGCTGATCGACGTCACCGCGATCCTGCGGGCCCGGCGCGCGCAGGTCGCGGCAGAGGTCGAGATCGAGGCGACCCGCAGCATCCGCGCAGAGCTCGAGCGGCAGCGCGACGACTTCCTCCTGACCACGAGCCACGAGCTGCGCACGCCGATCACGAGCATCGTCGGC
Source organism: Agrococcus sp. Marseille-P2731 (assembly GCF_900117395.1). GTDB lineage: Bacteria > Actinomycetota > Actinomycetes > Actinomycetales > Microbacteriaceae > Agrococcus. Next base: position 75,180 of record NZ_FPEG01000002.1, read on the forward strand.
TACGCAGAGCTGCTGGCCGACGGAGAGCAGATCGGCAGCACCGAGCGCGGGTGGGTCCGCGTCATCGAGCGGAACGCGCGTCGGCTGTCCGAGCTCGTCGAGGATCTCCTGACCTTCAGCCGCGGATCGCGCGACGCACCGCCGCTGCATCGCGAGCGGGTGCGCTGCGACGACGTCCTGGACGAGGTCATCGGCAACCTGCGCGTGGTGCTCGAGCGCAAGCGCATCGCCGTGAGCGTCGAGCCGTGCGAGCACGCGGTCCGCGCCGACCGCCACGACGCCATCCGCATGCTCTCGAACCTGCTGGTGAACGCCTGCAAGTTCACGCCCGAGGGTGGCAGCATCTCACTCCGCACCGAGGCGGATGGGACGCACGCGCGCATGGTCATCACGGACTCGGGACCGGGGATGGCGGCGGAGGAGCTCGAGCAGGCGTTCGAGCGCTTCTACCGCGCGCCGAGCGCCGAGCGGGAGAACGTCGAGGGCACCGGCCTGGGGCTGGCGATCGTGGCGGAGCTCGCGCGTCGCAACGATGGCACCGTGGCGCTCCGCGCCGGCGAGAGCGGCGGCCTGACCGCCGAGCTGCGCCTGCCGCTCGCCCTCGACGACGCCTAGCCCCGGCTGCCGGCGAGCGCCTGCTCGAGGTCGGCGATCAGGTCGGCGGGGTCCTCCAGGCCGATCGAGAGCCGCACGACGCCGGCGTGCGGTCGCGCCTCCGGTGCGACGGGGCGGTGCGTGAGCGACGCCGGGTGCTGGATGAGCGAGTCGACGCTGCCGAGCGAGACGGCGTGCGTGAACAGCCGCACGCCCTCGGTGATCGCGGCGGCGCCAGCGGCGGTGCCGACGTCGATCGAGATCATCGAGCCCGGCCCCGCCATCTGCCGGCCCTCGCCGACGAGACCCCCAGGGTCGCATCCCTCGAGACCCGGGAAGCGCACCGCGCGCACGCCCGCCATCTGCAGCAGCGCCTGCGCCACCCGCTGGGCGCCCGACTGCTGCGCACGCACGCGCAGCGGCAGCGTCTGCAGTCCGCGGTGCATCAGGTAGGCGCTGAACGGATGCGCGATGGCGCCGGTGATGGCGCGCACCGGCCGGAGCGCCTGCGCCCACTCGGCCGAGCACGCGACGACGCCGCCCAGCACATCGCCGTGCCCGCCGATGTACTTCGTCGCCGAGTGCAGCGACAGCGCCGCGCCGTGCGCGAGCGGGCGCTGCAGCACCGGGGTCGCGAAGGTGTTGTCGACGAGCACGGGAGCGTCACCGGCCGCCGCGACGAGCGCGGTGAGGTCGACGAGCTCGAGCGTGGGGTTCCCGGGCGTCTCGGCGATCACGAGGCCGGTGTCAGGACGCAGGGCGCGCTCGACCTGCTCCACGGCGTCGACGAAGGTCGTCTCGGTGCCGAGCAGGCCGGTCGCCAGCAGGTGATCGGTGCCGCCGTAGAGCGGGCGGAGCGCCACGACGTGGTTGCCGCGCCGCTGCCGCGCGGCGGTGAGCACGGCAGTCACGGTCGCCATCCCGGAGGCGAAGGCGACCGCGGCCTCGGCGCCCTCGAGGGCGGCGAAGGCCTGCTCGAAGCGGGCGACCGTGGGGTTCCACAGGCGCTGGTACACCGCCGAGCCGTCGCCGATGTCGCCGCCCGTCGCCATGCGCTCGTAGGCCTCACCGCCGGCCTCCACCCCCGACAGCGGGTAGGTCGAGGAGAGGTCGATGGGTGTCGCGTGCACGCCGAGCGACTGGAGGTCCTCGCGGCCGGCATGCACCGCGAGCGAGTCGAGTCGAAGGCGAGCGTCATTGCTCGTCGTCATGCCTACGATCATGCCGCAAAGCGCGGCTGATGGGGCGGTGGCGTACGAGCCCGTCTCCGGCCGCTGCTACGTCCCGGGCGGTGGTTCCGCGGGCGGCGCGACGCCGGCACCCGGGTCGCTCGGGACGGTGGGCTCTGGCTCTGGCTCAGGCTCGGGGTCGGGATCGGTGGGCGGCGGATCGGTCGGCTGCGGGGGGTCGACCGGAGTGGTCGGCTCCGGCGGCGTGGTGGGGACCGTCGGCGGGATCGTGGGCGTGGTCGGCGTCGTCGGCGTGGATGGCACGGGCGGCGGAGCCGGCGACTCTTCGCGCGGCGGCACGGTCGGTGTCGGCCGGGCCGTGCCGGGATCGGTGATCGGCCGCGGGGCGGCACCCTGGATCGCATCGCGCGTCGCCTGCGAGGCGGCCGCGAGCGCTGCGGCCGCGTCGGCCTCGCCCTGCGCCTCGAGCTGGAACGCCTCCGCCATCCACGCGGAGGCCACGTGCAGCGTGATGCCCTCGACCAGATCGAGCACGTCGGATGCGGTGTGCTCGCCCGCGAGCACGTCCAGCACCGCGGTCAGGTGCGCATCGGAGTCGCGCAGGCTCGCGAGCGCCTCGGCCGGCGCGAGCGCGAGCTCGGCCTGCAGGGTGGCGACGTCGGTGCGGTGCTGGGCGGTGGCGATCGCCGCGCCCTTCAGCTGCTCGATGGCGGCCTCGAGCCGGTCGATGCGGGCGTCGTCGAAGTCGCGGGGGTCGCCGAGCGCGCGGAGCTCGCGCGCGAGCGCGTCGGCACGCTCGGCCGTCACGCCGTCGATCGGCGCGCGCTGCTCGGCGGCCGCATCGACGCAGGCCTGCAGCACGTCGAACGACTCCGGGTCGCCGGAGGCGTCCGCGCGGGCCACCCAGGTGTCGGCGAGCTCGCGATCCTCGTCGCTCACGAAGCCGCCCTCGGCGATCGTCGCGAGGATGCCGTCGCGCTGCGTGCCGAGCGAGGCGCGCTCGGCTGCAGGCAGGACCCACTCGGCGGCGGCGACGTGCTCGGCCGCCTCGAGCACGTCCTGCGCGCGGCGCTCGAGCCCGACAGCGCTCACGACCCGCACGGTCAGCTCGCAGCCGGCGAGCTCGTGCTCGACGTGCCACGCCTCGATCTGCCCGGCCAGGTCGCCGGCGCGGGCCTGCGAGCTCCACGCGACGACGGAGCCGGAGACGATGAGCGCGGTCGCGGCTGCGGTGGCGAGCCCGACCCTCCAGCGACGGCGGTTGCGGCGGCGCCGCAGCTCGGCCAGCACCGTGATGCGGCGGCGCGCCTCAGCCTCCGCCGAGCCCGTGGGCTCGCTCGGCGCCTGCTCGTCCACTGGCGAGACCTCGCAATCGTGCATGAAGTGCAGGCTCATGCTAGACGACGTGGGGTACGGCACGCCGGGCCGCGCGCGCGATGCCAGGATCGGACCGTGAGCATCCTCTCCAGTCCGCTGCGCATCGGCAGCTTCGAGGCACCCAACCGCATCATGCAGGCCGCGCACTCGAAGCAGTACTCCGACCGCGTGGAGTCGGACCGCGAGACCGCTTACTTCGTGCGGAGGGCGCACGGCGGCTGCGGGCTGTTCGTCGCGGGCAACCACCTCGTGCACCCGACCGCCTCGACGCGCGGCTTCGAGGATGCCTGGCGCCCCGAGGCGGTCGACGCGAACCGGCGCATGACGAATGCCATCCACGAGGCCGGCGCGAGGGTGCTCGTGCAGCTCAACCACCACGGCGCGCAGGCGTCGCCCGAGGGGCCCGACGGGCCACGGCCGGTGTTCGCGCCCAGCCGCATCCTCTCGCCGTCGACCTCGGTCGCGACGCGCGCGGCGAGCGAGCGCGACATCGCCGACTTCGTCGAGGCATGGGCGGGGGCCGCGGAGCGATCGCGCCTCGGCGGCTTCGACGGCGTCGAGATCCACCTCGCGCACGGCTACCTGCTGCACCAGTTCCTCAGCCCGCTGTACAACCGCAGGGCGGATGCGTACGGCGGCGACCTCGAGGGTCGCACGCGGTTCCCGCGCGAGGTGCTGCGTGCGGTGCGCGAGCGCGTGGGCGATGACTTCACCGTCGGCATCCGCATCGTCCTCGACGAGCACAACGCCGCCGGACTCGACGCCGAGGACTGCCGCGAGATCGTGGCAGCGCTGCGCCAGGAGGCGCGCATCGACTTCCTCGACACCGCCGCCGGCGGCTACCACGACGTGCACTGGGTCTTCCCCTCGTCGGCGATGCCCGCGGCGTGGCTGCGCGACGAGGTGGCGGCGCTCAAGCGTGCGAACCCCGACATCCCGGTGTTCGGCGTCGGCGCGGCGCTGCGCGTCGAGGACGCAGAGGAGGTCGTCGCCAGCGGCATCGCCGACATGGTGGCCCTCACGCGCGGGCAGCTCGCCGACCCGGATCTCGCGTCCAAGCTCGTCTCCGGCCGGGCCGACGGCATCCGGCACTGCATCCGCCTCAACCAGGGCTGCCTCGGGCGCGGGAGCCAGGGCCTCGCGGTCAGCTGCACCGTGAACCCCGAGGCCGGCAGGGAGCTCGAGGTGCGGCCGCGCGCCGCCTCGGTCGCCCGCAGGTGGACGGTGGTCGGCGGCGGGCCGGCCGGCCTGCGCGCGGCGCTCGACCTCGCGCAGCTGGGCCACGCGGTGACCCTGCTGGAGCGCGAGCAGGAGCTCGGCGGGCAGCTCGTGCGCGCCGCGCGCGTGCCAGGGCGCGAGGCGGTCGCGCTGCTCGTCGCTGACCTCGAGCGCGATGCCAGGGCTGCGGGCGTCGACCTCCGCCTGGGCGTGCTCGCGGATGCGGCGGCGATCCGCGCCAGTGCACCGGATGGCGTGGTGCTCGCGACCGGCGCGGCCGCCCCCTCGACCACGTCGCTCGCTGTCGACGAGGCCTTCGAGGGGGACCGGCCGGAGACGGTCGACGCGTGGACGGCGCTCGACGACCCTGCCGCGCTCGGCGACCGCATCCTGGTCGTCGACGACGACGGCACCGCCTACGCCTCCGGCGTGCTGCTCAGCCTCGTCGCGAGCGGCGCGGCGGTGCAGGTCGTCACGCCCTTCGAGCAGCTGCTGCCGCACGTGCGCACGGGCTCCGAGCGGCAGCTGGTGCTGCGCGCGCTCGCCGCTGGCCGCTTCGACCGCATGACGAGCGCGCGCGTGCGCGCAGGCGGCGGGGCGGTCACCGCGATCGACACGCTGACCGGCGCCGCGGCGCCGCTGGAGCGGCCGAGCGCGATCGTCGCGCTCACGCCCCGCGTGCAGGTCGGCTTGGACGGACGCGCGGCAGACACCGCCGCCGCTGCGCTCGAGGCGAGCCTCGGCATCCCCGTCACCACGATCGGCGACGCGGTCTCGCCGCGGGGCATCGACGCGGCGATCGCCGAGGCGTGGCGGTTCGCGCTGACGACCGCCGAGTAGCGCGCTCAGCAGCTGTTCGCCCGCCGGAGCGCAGCCCCGGCCCTCGCAGTCTCGCCGGGCGGGCCACCCGGCCGCCCTCCCCACGCGCGGGACCCCTCCCGCCTTGCCGGACCCGGTGCACCGGGTCCCCGTTGGCGGACGGGGTCCCGCAACGTGCCTGCCGGTCACGCGACAGGTCTGCCGGTCACGCGATCGGTCTGCCGCTGCCGCTGTCGCCGCCGCTGGCCCTCCCGCTGCCGCTGTCGCCGCAGCGCCTGCCCCGGCTGACGCTGCGCTGCCGCTGCTGCTGCCGCCGCAGCGCCTGCTCCGCCTGACGCTGCGCTGCCGCTGGCGCTCCCGCCGGTGCTGCGCGATGCTGTCCACGCGGCCGCGCGGCCGCCGAGAGGAGCAGTCGCATGGCGACCACGATGAACCCCTACCTGGCCTTCGAGCGCGAAGCGCGCGAGGCGATGAACTTCTACCACGGCGTCTTCGGCGGCGACCTGGTGATCAACACCTTCGGCGACGGCGGCGTGCCGCACGATCCCCAGGACGCCGACCTGGTGCTGCACGCCCAGCTGACGACCGCCGAGGGCCACACGCTCATGGGCAGCGACACCCCGACGGGCGTGGATGCGCCGCTGCGCGGGCAGCAGGTGTCGCTCTCCGGTGACGATCGCGACTCGCTGGTCCGCGCCTGGGAGGCGCTCGCGGAGGGTGCGCGCATCGTGGAGCCGCTCGCAGCGGCGCCGTGGGGCGACACCTTCGGGATGCTCGTGGACCGCTGGGGCGTCACGTGGATGGTGAGCGTCGCAGCGGATCCGTCACGGGGCTGAGCGGCAGCGACGGCGTCCATCCGCCTCCTGCACGACGAAGCGGCTGCAGCCCGGCGGATCGCACCGCGGGCTGCAGCCGCCTCGAGGAGCCTCTCGGCTCAGGCGTCGTGGTCGACTAGTCCGCCGGCCCCCCGGAGGCCGTGTCCTCCTCCGTCTCGGGGTCGTGCATGTCCTCGGCCTTCGACGCCACCTCGGTGGTCTCGTCCTTCTCGTAGGTCTCTTCGTGATGCTGGCTGTCGCTCATGGGAGCCTCCTGTCGTCGTGCCCCCGTTGTACACCGCGAAGGTGGGTGACAGCCGTAGGCTTGGTGGCATCCCGACCTGCGAAGGAGCAGCCCCATGCCCGAGACGATCATCGCCGGCTACGCACGCACGCCGTTCGCCAAGTTCCTGGGTCAGCTGGCGCAGACCCCCTCGACCGAGCTCGGCGCGCACGCCGCGAAGCACGCGCTCGAGAAGGCCGGGGTCGAGGCCTCGGCCGTCGACGCCGTCATCGTCGGCCAGGTGCTGCAGGCGACCGTCGGGCAGAACCCGCCGCGCCAGACCGCCGTCGGCGCAGGCATCCCCATGACCGTGCCAGCACTCGGGGTCAACGCCGTGTGCCTGTCGGGCACCGAGGCCATCGTGACCGGCCACCGCATGATCCAGCTCGGCGAGGCCGACGTGGTCGTGGCCGTCGGCCAGGAGTCGATGTCGCTCGCGCCGCACGCGGCCCCCATGCGCGCCGGCAGCAAGTTCGGCAGCGTCGGGCTCATCGACACGATGCAGTTCGACGGGCTGACGGATGCGTTCGACCGGGTCGCGATGGGGGAGTCGACGGACGGCTACAACGCGGCCTTCGAGATCACGCGCGAGCAGCAGGACGAGCTCGCCGCCGCCTCGCACGCGCGGCTGGCGCGCGCCCAGGCCGACGGTGCGCTCGACGGCGAGATCGTGCCCATCGAGGCGAAGGCCGGCCGCAAGGCGGTGACGGTCTCGGCCGATGACGGCGTGCGCGCCGACACCACGGTCGAGTCGCTCGCAGGGCTCCGCCCCGCCTTCACGAAGGATGGCTCGGTCACCGCCGGCAACGCATCCCAGATCACCGACGGCGCAGCCGCGATCGTGCTCGTCTCCGACGCCTACGCCGCCGAGCACGGCGTCGCAGGGATCGCGCGCATCGTCTCGACCGGCTTCGTCGCCGGCGCCGACGTGTCGCTGCACTCGCAGCCCGCCGACGCCATCGAGCAGGCGCTCGCGCGCGCCGGTCGCTCGGCGAGCGAGCTGCAGGCGGTCGAGATCAACGAGGCCTTCGCCGCGGTCGGCGTGGCCTCGACCCGCCAGCTCGGGGTCGACCCAGAGATCGTCAACGCCAACGGCGGCGCGATCGCCCTCGGCCACCCCATCGGCGCATCCGGCCTGCGCATCGTCGGCCACCTCGCCCGCCGGCTGCAGCAGCTCGGCAGCGGCTCGCTGGGCGCGAGCGGCATCTGCGGCGGCGGCGGCCAGGGCTCCGCCGTCGTGCTCGAGGCGCTCTGAGCGTTCCGCCCGCAGCGGATCCGCTGCTCACGACGCACCCGTCCGGCCTAGGCTGGACGGGTGCGTCTGTCTGTGCTGGATCTTGCCCCCATCAACCCCGGTGAGACCGCCGGCCAGAGCCTCGCGGGCTCCGTCGTGCTGGCGCAGGCCGCAGAGCGGCTGGGCTTCGCCCGCGTCTGGTACGCCGAGCACCACAACATGGCGACCATCGCCTCGAGCGCCACGAGCGTGCTCATCGCGCACGTCGCCGCGCACACCGAGACCATCCGGCTCGGCGCCGGCGGCGTCATGCTGCCGAACCACTCGCCGCTCGTGATCGCCGAGCAGTTCGGCACGCTCGCCGAGCTGCACCCTGACCGCATCGACCTGGGGCTCGGCCGCGCGCCCGGCAGCGACCAGCGCACCTGGACGGCCATGCGCCGCGACATCCGCGCCTCCGAGCAGTTCCCGCAGGACGTCGTCGAGCTGCGCGGCTACCTCGCGGGCGAGTCGGTGGTGCCCGGCATCCGCGCGGTGCCCGGTCACGGCACGAGGGTGCCGCTCACGATCCTCGGCTCGTCGCTCTTCGGGGCGCAGCTCGCGGCGGCGCTCGGCCTGCCCTACGCCTTCGCCTCCCACTTCGCGCCCGATGCTCTGCACCAGGCGGTCGCGGTCTACCGCGAGCGCCTCGAGCCGAGCGAGCAGCTGGACGCCCCCTACGTGATCGCCGGCATCAACGCGGTCGTCGGTGAGCACCGCGACGAGGCGATGGAGATGCAGCGAGCGGTGATCCGCGCTCGCGTGCGGGGGCTGCTGCTGCGAGACAGCCCGATCGCGCAGACCGTCGGGGACGACGAGCTCGACGCCCTCGCGCACAGCCCGCAGGCCGCAGGCATCATGAAGATGGTGCAGCACACGGCGCTCGGCACCGGTGACGAGGCCGTGGCGACGCTGCGCCGCTTCCAGGTCGAGGCCGACGCCGACGAGCTGATCATGGCGGTGCACGGCACGACCGCCGAGCGGGTGCGCGCGCTCGAGCTGATCGAGGCGGCGGGCGGCCTGGCGGACGCTGCGGCCTGAGGCGAGCGGCGCGGCGCTCCTCCGCCTAGCGCCGGCGCAGCGCCAGTCGGGTGACGGATGCGGCGGTCGCCGCGAGCAGGTCGGCCGCGTCGCGCTGCAGCTCGGCGAGCGCCGCGGGCCCGGCGGCGAGCGAGAACGCCGGCACCGCCATCTCGCGCGCCGCCTCCGGATCGACGGAGCCGGCGATCACGACGAGCGGCACGTCGTGCCGCTGCGCGGCGGCGTGCACGACGGAGACGACCTTGCCGCCGGCGGACTGCGCATCGAAGCGGCCCTCGCCCGAGAGCACGAGGTCGGCGCCCGCGACGGCGGCGTCGAGCCCGGCGAGGTCGGCGAACCAGGCGCCGCCCGCGACGATCTCGCCGCCCGTCAGCGCGCGCAGCACGCTCGCGACGCCGCCGGCGGCGCCGGCGCCCGGCACGTCGATGATCGATGCCGCGTCGATGCCGAGCGCCTCGGCGCCGACGCGGGCGAAGCGGTCGAGCGCCGCGTCGAGCAGCGCGACCGCTGCGGCGTCGGAGCCCTTCTGCGGCCCGAAGACCGCAGCGGCGCCGCGCGGGCCGGTGAGCGGCGCGTCCACGTCGGTCACGAAGCGCCAGCGGGCCGCGAGCGCCCGCGGGTCGATGCCCGTCGCGTCGAGGCGTGCGAGCGACGCGAGCCCGCCGCCACCCGGCGCCACGGGGGAGCCCGACGCATCCGCGAGCCTCGCGCCGAGGCCCGTGAGCAGCCCGGCGCCGCCGTCGCTCGTGGCGGAGCCGCCCAGCAGCAGGGTCACCTCGGTCGCACCGCGCTCGAGCGCGTCGAGCACGACGAGGCCGAGACCCGCGGTCGAGGCGGCGAGCGGCTGCAGCGGGGCGTCCTCGACCTGGGGGAGCCCTGCGGCCTGGGCCAGCTCGATGACCGCGCGGTCGCCGTCCAGCGCCCAGCGTGCGCGCGCCGGCCTGCCGATGGCGTCGACGGTGTCGGTGACGACCTCGATGCCGCCGCGCGCGAGCACCGCGTCGAGCGAGCCCTCGCCGCCGTCGGCCATCGGCAGCTGCGCGACCGCCGCGTCGGGCGCGGCCGAGCGGACGCCGCGCGCGACGGCCTCGCAGGCCGCTGCGGCGCTCAGGCTGCCCTTCAGCGAGTCGAGCGCGACGACCACCCGCAGCGGGCTCATCGCGTGAGCCCGTAGCGCTCCGTGAAGCGGGCGAGGATGGTCTGCGGATGCGTGACGTCGGCCGCGCGGCCCGCGGCGACGAGGTCCTCGACCTCCTCCGGCGAGAAGTAGCCGTGGTCGCGGTAGGCGCGGATGCGCTGCTCGAGCCCCGCGCTGTCGAGCTCCGGGTGGAACTGGGTGCCGACGACGTGCTGGCCGACCCGCACCATGTGCACGCAGGTGGCCGAGACGGCGAGCGTCGTCGCACCCTCCGGCGCCTCGGCGATGCCTTCCTTGTGACCGCCGAACGCCGTGAACGCGCGGGGGAGGCCGTGGGTGAGCCAGTCGTCGCCCACCAGGCTCAGCTCGACGGGCGCGACCGACTCGGCGATGCCGCGCACCATGCGGCTGCCGAGCGCGTGCACGAGCCCGCCGAGGCCGAGGCACGCGCCGAGGTAGGGCACGTCGTCGCGGATCACCTCCCGCGCCAGGTCCGTGAGCCACGCAGTCGTCCTCGCGTGCTGCGGCAGCCTCCCGTGCCCGTCGCTGAAGTTCGCGGGCCCACCGCCGACGAGCACGGCGTCGACGTCGCGCAGCTCCAGCGCCGGCTGCTCGCGATCGAGCCGCACGCGGCGGATGCGGGACTCGTCCAGGCTGCCGAACCGCACCATGCCCTCGAGCTCGGCGTCGGCGACGTCGTCCTCCGGCCGCGACTGCACGATCAGGATGCGCCTCATGCGATGCCTCTCTCCGTCGGTGTGCTGGCCTCGGCAGCGGCCGCAGCCCGCGTGCCGTCCGCGGCCCAGATGCCGCTCGTGCCGCGCCGGTGCGAGCCGACGAGGTGCGTGTCGACGATGCCGACGGCCTCCATGAGCGCGAACATCGTGGTCGGCCCGACGTGCGCGAAGCCGCGGCGCTTGAGCTCCTTCGACAGCGCGAGCGACTCGGCGCTCTGCGTCGGCACCTCGGCGTACGACGCGGGCACGGGTGTCGTCTCCGGCTGGAACGACCAGATCAGCGCCGGCAGCCCGCCCTGCTCGCGCAGCGCCACGGTGGCGCGCGCGTTCTGGATCGTCGCGTCGACCTTGCGGCGGTTGCGCACGATGCCGGCATCGGCCATCAGGCGTGCCGCGTCGTCCTCGTCGAAGCGCGCCACCGCATCCGCCTCGAACCCTGCGAAGGCCGCGCGGAACGCGGGCCGCTTGCGCAGGATCGTCACCCACGACAGGCCCGACTGGAAGGCCTCGAGCGAGAGCCGCTCGAACAGGCCCGTCTCATCGAGCACCGGCACGCCCCACTCGTGGTCGTAGTAGTCGCGCAGCAGCGGGTCGACGGCGGCCCACGCGGGGCGGGCGAGGCCGTCCTCGCCGGCGATCAGGTGCATCCCCTCAGGCTAGCCGCCGCTGCGTCCTAGGCTGATCCGGTGCAGTCTCGTGCGACGCGGTCGGATGCGGTGGGTCGTGCCTGGCGCGACGGCGCCTCGGTCGCGCTCGCCACGAGCGCGTACGGCGTCTCCTTCGGCGCGCTCTCCATCGCGAGCGGCCTCGACCTGTGGCAGACGATTGCGCTGAGCCTGCTGATGTTCTCGGGCGGCTCGCAGTTCGCCTTCATCGGCGTGATCGCCTCCGGCGGCGGATTCGCAGGTGTGGCGAGCGCCGCCATGCTGGGGCTGCGCAACGCGCTGTACGGCATGAGCATGCGCAGCGTGCTGCAGCCGAGACCCGCGATGGTGCCGCTCACGGCGCACCTGACGATCGACGAGTCGACGGCGGTCGCCCTGGCGCAGGACGACCCGGCCGCGCGCCGGGTCGGCTTCTGGGTGACGGGCATCGGCATCTACCTCGGCTGGAACCTCGCGACCCTCGCGGGCGCGCTCCTCGGCGACCTGCTGGGCGATCCGAAGCAGTGGGGGCTCGACGCGGCTGCGGCCGCCGCGTTCGTCGGGCTGCTGTGGCCTCGGCTCCGCGCTCGGCAGGCGGTCGCGGTCGCTGCGGCGAGCGCGGCCCTCGCGGCGGTGCTGCTGCCGGCGCTGCCCTCCGGCATGCCGGTGATCGTGGCAGCGGTGGTGGGCGTGGTCGTCGGCCTCACGAACTGGCTCGGCCCGCGATCGACGGTGGAGCGCGCGTGACGCTCTGGCACCTGATCCTGCTCGCCGCCATCGCGGTCCTCGCCATCAAGCTCGTCGGCTATGCCGTGCCGCAGCGGCTCTTCGAGCGCCCGCGGCCGCGCCGCACGCTCGAGCTGCTCACCGTCTCGCTGCTGGCCGGGCTCGTCGCCGTGCAGACCCTCGGCGGCGACGACGGGGTGGTGCTGGATGCGCGCATCCCGGCCGTGCTGGTGGCGGCGGGGCTGTTCGCCGTGCGAGCGCCGTTCATCGTCGCGGTGGTCGCCGCCGCGGCGGTCGCCGCGCTGCTGCGACGCTTCGTCGGCCTCGCGTGATCCACCGGCGCCGTCGGCGTCTCCCGCGGGGCCAGCGCATTCGCTAGGGTGGGCGTCTCAGGCGGCGATCCCCAGCCGCTCGGGCCGAGGCTCGAGCACAGGCGGCATCGCTATGCTGAACGTCTGCCGGCTCTTGCCGGCCCCGTCCGCGTGGAGGAAGCGCATGACTGAGCACGACGCCGGGAAGCCGGTCAACGACGGCGAGAGCACGCAGTCGTGGGGTGACGACTACCGCGCGCAGCTCGCCGCGATGATCGAGGGCACCACGGCAGAGGATCGCGACGCCGTCGCGTCGCTGCCTTCGGGCTCCGCGATCCTCGTCGTGCGGCGCGGCCCCAACGTCGGCGCGCGCTTCCTGCTGGATCAGGACTCCACGGTCGCCGGCCGCCACCCCGACGCCGACATCTTCCTCGACGACGTGACCGTCTCGCGTCGGCACGCGGAGTTCGCGCGCACGGGCACGAGCTTCGAGCTGCGGGACCTGGGTTCGCTGAACGGCACGTACCACAACAACGAGCGGGTCGACGCTGTCGTGCTGCGCGACGGCGCAGAGGTGCAGGTCGGCAAGTTCCGCCTCACCTTCTACCGCTCGCGGCTCGACCTCGAGCCCCGCACGTGAGCGCGCAGGCTGCGCGCAAGCCCGCCGGCCTGCTCTCGATCGGCCAGGTGCTCGCGAAGCTCGGGCCCGAGTTCCCCGACCTCTCTCCGTCGAAGCTGCGCTTCCTCGAGGACCAGGGGCTCATCTCGCCGCAGCGCACCGCGAGCGGCTACCGCAAGTTCGACGCCTCCGACCTCGAGCGCCTGCGCTACATCCTCACGCTGCAGCGCGACCACTACCTGCCGCTCAAGGTGATCCTCGGGCACCTCGACGACATCGATGCAGGCCGCACGCCGCAGATCCCCGGCGCCAACATCCGCGTCGAGGCTCCCTCGATCCTGGGAGCCGAGCGGCGGCTCTCTCGCGCAGAGCTGCAGAGCGAGGCCGGTGCCTCGAAGCAGCTGCTCGCCGACGCCGTCTCTGCCCAGCTCGTGCCCGGCGCCGAGCCCTTCGGCGAGGCGGCTGTGCAGTCGCTCAAGGCGCTCGTCGAGCTGCAGCGATTCGGCATCGAGCCGCGCCACCTGCGGGGCATGCGGCAGTCGGCGCAGCGCGAGGCAGCCCTCATCGAGTCGGCCCTCAAGCCCATGCGCGGGCGTCGCGAGACGGGCAGCCAGGCGAAGGCCGCGGAGGCGGCGCGCGACCTCGCGAGCCACATCCAGTCGGTGCGCGAGCAGCTCATGCGCGACGCGCTCGGCGCCTGATCGCCCGTCGACCGGCCGTGTGGCGCCTGTGCCTCGTCAGGGGCAGGGAGTAGGCTCGCCTCCGACACGCCGAACCGCTCGCGAGTTCCCGGGAGTCCGGGCATCGAGTCGATACGGTGGGCCAACACTCAACCACAACTTGAAGGTTGAGCCCAGCACAGCGGAAGGGACGGCCATGCGCGACGGCAGCGGAGATCAGGGCGACACCAGTGGTCGCGACCTCGGCCTGCTGTTCACGGACGGCCTGCCCCAGCAGGACGACTCGGTCGGCTACAAGGGCGCCATCGCCGCTGACGCGGCGGGCATCACCTACCGCCAGCTCGACTACTGGGCTCGCACGGGTCTCGTGGTGCCGACGGTGCGGCCCGCGCACGGCTCCGGCAGCCAGCGCCTCTACTCCTTCCGCGACATCCTCGTGCTCAAGCTGGTCAAGCGCCTGCTCGACACCGGCATCTCGCTCCAGCAGATCCGCGTGGCCATCCAGCAGCTGCACGAGGCGGGTGTGCGCGACCTGACGCAGACGACCCTGATCTCCGACGGCGCGAGCGTCTACCTGTGCACGTCGAGCGACGAGGTCATCGACCTCCTGGGCCGCGGCCAGGGCGTCTTCGGCATCGCCGTCGGCAAGGTGCTGCGCGAGGTCGAGACCCAGCTCATCGAGCTCGAGGTCACGCCGGTCGAGCAGCAGCCGGTCGACGAGCTGGCCGCGCGCCGCGCGCGCAAGAGCCGCACGGCCTGAGCCCGCCGCGCTCGACTGGCGCCCCCGCACCTGAGTGGCGCCTCCCGCGTGTGAGTGGCGCCTCCGGCGTGTGAGTGGCGCCTCCGGCGTGTGAGTGGCGGGTCCGGCGTGTGAGTGGCGGGTCCGGCGTGTGAGTGGCGGGTCCGGCGTGTGAGTGGCGGGTCCGGCGTGTGAGTGGCGGGTCCGGCGTGTGAGTGGCGGGTCCGGCGTGTGAGTGGCGCGTCGCGTTTCAGCGGCGCTCCCCGCGCTCGGCAGCACCGCACGTTCGGTGCCCAGCACATCCGGGTGGCGCCATCCGGTCGCTCACCACAACGGACGGTCATCGTCCTGATACGCCTCCCGCCTTCAGCAGTCGTCGCTCGCTCGCGAGAGCGACCAGGCACGCTCGGGAGGCGCCAGTCAGCCTCGCCGCACGCCACTCAGGTGCGGGAGTCGCCAGTCAGGTGCGGGAGTCGCCAGTCAGGTGCGGGAGGCGCCACTGAGGTGCGGGAGGCGCCACTCAGGTGCGGGAGGCGCCACTCAGGTGCGGGAGGCGCCACTCGCGCGCGGTGCAGCGGCCGAGAGGATGGCCGCGGGCCCGTGGAGGGCAGGACTAGCGCTGCGGCGACTCGTCGGTCGCGTCGTTCGACGTCGCAGCTGCCTCAGCAGCCGCGGCCTCCTCGAGCTCCGCGGCTGCCGTCGCGTCGACGGCAGCAGTGGGCGCGGGCAGCTTGCGACCGGAGGCGGCCTCATCGCCGGCGCGGCCGGCCGAGGTCTGGACGGTCTGGAGCAGCTCGTCGAACTGCAGCGCCATCTCCTGCGCGCCCTCGCCGGGCCAGACGTGCAGCGGCCGGGCGGCGCCCTGGGCCTGCTGCATCGACGTGCGCTCGGGCAGCACGGTGTCGAGCACGAGCGGCCCGAACATGTCCTTGAGCTCCTGGATGCGGTACTGGTGCTCGAGCGACTGCGGGCGCGCGCGGTTCACGACGATGCCGAGCGGCTGGAGGCGCGGGCTGAGGCCGCGACGGATCTCCTCGATCGCCCGCAGGGCGCGGTCGGCGGCGGCGACCGAGAAGAGCCCGGGCTCGGTCACGACGAGCACGCGGTCGGAGGCGGCCCACGCCGTGCGGGTGAGCGCGTTGAGCGAGGGCGCGCAGTCGACGAGCACGAGGTCGTAGTCGTTCTCGACCGTCGTCAGCGCCGTCTCGAGCTTCCAGATGTCCTTGATCGTCGGGTGCGGGCCGTCGAAGTTGATCGCCGAGGGCGAGCCGATGAGCACGTCGATGGTGCCGCCGTGGCCCTGCGTCCACCCGGAGGGCGAGATCGCCTGCTGCACGACCTTGTCCTTCGGGTTCGCGAGCACATCGGCGATGTTGAGCCTGCCCTCGATCTCGATGTCCATGCCGGTCGAGGCATCGGACTGCGGGTCGAGGTCCACCACCAGCGTGCGGAGGCCTTTCGCGAATGCGGCGGAGGCGAGACCGAGCGTCACCGTGGTCTTGCCGACGCCGCCCTTGAGCGAGCTGATCGAGAGTACGTGCACGGCGGCCAAGCCTAGCGGCACTAGATTGGATCGGAAGCGCCGCCACACCTCGGAGGGTTCCTGCATGTTCAAGAAGCTGCTCGTAGCCAACCGCGGCGAGATCGCGATCCGTGCCTTCCGAGCAGCGAATGAGCTCGGGATCAGGACGGTCGCGGTCTACGCCCACGAAGACCGCAACTCGCTCCACTGCCAGAAGGCGGATGAGGCCTACCAGATCGGCGAGCCGGGCCGCCCGGTGCGCGCCTACCTGTCGGTCAGCGAGATCATCCGCGTCGCCAAGGATGCCGGCGCCGACGCGATCTACCCCGGCTACGGCTTCCTCAGCGAGAACCCCGAGCTCTCGACCGCGGCGGCCGAGGCGGGCATCACCTTCGTGGGGCCCGGCCCCTCGGTGCTGGCGATGGCCGGCAACAAGGTCACGGCCAAGGAGCACGCGATCGCCGCAGGCGTGCCGGTGCTGCGGTCGACCCCCGCGACGACCGACCTCGAGGTGCTCGTCGCCGGCGCCGACGAGATCGGCTTCCCGGTCTTCTGCAAGGCGGTCGCCGGCGGCGGCGGCCGGGGGATGCGCCTGGTCGAGCGTCGCGAGGATCTCCGGGATGCGCTCGAGGCCGCGATGCGCGAGGCCGACAGCGCCTTCGGCGACGCCACGATGTTCATCGAGCAGGCGGTCGTGCGGCCGCGCCACATCGAGGTGCAGATCCTCGCCGACGCGACCGGCGAGACCGTGCACCTGTTCGAGCGCGACTGCTCGGTGCAGCGCCGCCACCAGAAGGTGGTCGAGATCGCCCCGGCGCCCAACCTGAGCGACGAGCAGCGCCAGGCGCTCTACCGCGACGCCGTCGCCTTCGCGAAGTCGATCGGCTACGTCAACGCGGGCACCGTGGAGTTCCTGCTCGACACCGCGGGCGAGCGCGCCGGCGAGCACGTGTTCATCGAGATGAACCCGCGCATCCAGGTCGAGCACACCGTCACGGAGGAGATCACCGACGTCGACCTCGTCGGCAGCCAGATCCGCATCGCGGCGGGGGAGACCCTCGCCGACCTCGGCCTGCTGCAGGACCAGATCTCCATGCACGGCGCCGCGCTCCAGTGCCGCGTCACCACCGAGAACCCCGCCGACGGCTTCCGCCCCGACACCGGCCGCATCACCGCCTATCGCTCGCCCGGCGGCGCGGGAGTGCGCCTCGACGGCGGCACGATCAACCCCGGCACCGAGGTGAGCCCGCACTTCGACTCGATGCTGGCGAAGGTCACGTGCCGCGGCCGCGACCTCGACACCGCGATCCGCCGTGCCCACCGCGCGGTGAGCGAGTTCCGCATCCGCGGCGTCGCCTCGAACATCCCGTTCCTGCTCAACCTGCTCGACAACGAGCAGTTCCGGGCCGGCGACGTCTCCACCCACTTCATCGACGAGCACCCCGAGCTCACGCGGATCAACCCGCCGAAGGACCGCGCCTCGAAGGTGCTCTCGTGGCTCGCCGACGTCACCGTCAACAAGCCGCACGGCTCGGCCGACGGCGTCATCAACCCGGCGATCAAGCTGCCCGCCATCGACCTCGAGGCTCCCGCGCCCGACGGCGAGCGCCAGCGGCTGCAGGAGCTGGGCCCGCAGGGGTGGGCCGACGCGCTCCGCCAGCGCACCTCGCTCGCCGTGACCGAGACCACGTTCCGCGACGCGCACCAGTCGCTGCTCGCCACCCGCGTGCGCACGGCCGACCTCGTCGCCGTCGCGCCGCACGTCGCCCGCATGACGCCGCAGCTGCTCTCCATGGAGGCGTGGGGCGGGGCGACCTACGACGTCGCGCTGCGCTTCCTCGGCGAGGACCCCTGGGAGCGCCTGGCGCGCATCCGCGAGGAGATGCCGAACATCCCGCTGCAGATGCTGCTGCGCGGCCGCAACACCGTCGGCTACACGCCCTACCCGACCGAGGTGACGACCGCCTTCGTCGAGGAGGCGGCTGCGACCGGGATCGACGTCTTCCGCATCTTCGACGCGCTCAACGACGTCGACCAGATGCGCCCGGCGATCGACGCGGTGCTCGCGACCGGCACGACGGTCGCAGAGGTGGCGCTGTGCTACTCGGGCGACCTGCTCGACCCGGCCGAGGATCTCTACACGCTCGACTACTACCTCGGCCTCGCCGAGCGCATCGTCGACGCGGGCGCGCACGTGCTCGCGATCAAGGACATGGCGGGCCTGTTGCGCGCGGGCGCGGCCTCGAAGCTCGTCGCGGCGCTGCGCGAGCGCTTCGACCTGCCCGTGCACCTGCACACGCACGACACCGCCGGAGGCCAGCTCGCGACGCTGCTCGCCGCCTCGGCCGTGGGCGTCGACGCGGTCGACGTCGCGAGCGCTGCGATGGCCGGCACCACGAGCCAGCCCTCGCTCTCGGCGCTCGTCGCGGCCGTCGCGCACACGGAGCGCGACACGGGCCTCTCGCTCGCCGCCGTCAGCGACCTCGAGCCCTACTGGGAGGCCGTCCGCCGCCTCTACAAGCCCTTCGAGTCGGGCCTGCCCGGTCCCACGGGCCGCGTCTACCACCACGAGATCCCGGGCGGGCAGCTCTCCAACCTGCGCCAGCAGGCGATCGCGCTCGGGCTCGCCGACGACTTCGAGAAGATCGAGGACTGGTACGCGGCCGCATCGCGCATCCTCGGCCGCCCGACGAAGGTCACCCCCTCGTCGAAGGTCGTCGGCGACCTCGCGCTGCAGCTCGTGGCGCAGGGCGTCGACCCCGACGACTTCGAGCGGGACCCGCGCAAGTACGACATCCCAGACTCCGTCATCGGCTTCATGGCCGGCGAGCTCGGCGACCTGCCGGGCGGCTGGCCCGAGCCCTTCCGCTCGAAGGTGCTCGAGGGTCGCGACGTCGACATCTCGGTGAAGCCGCTCGAGCCCGAGCAGGCAGCGCGGCTCGAGGCGCTGGGCGTCGACCGGCAGCACGCGCTCAACGAGCTGCTCTTCGCTGGCCCGACCAAGGCCTTCGACGAGAGCCGCCGCCTCTACGGCGACCTCTCGGTCGTCGACACGATCGACTACCTCTACGGCATGCAGGCCGGCGAGGAGCACCAGGTCGGCATCGGCCGCGGCGTCACCCTGAACGTCGAGCTCGAGGCGGTCGGCGAGCCCGACGACGACGGCATGGTCACGGTCATGACCGTGCTCAACGGCCAGCTGCGCCCCGTGTACGTGCGCGACCGCTCCGTGCAGGTCGACAAGCCCCAGGTCGAGAAGGCGGATGCGTCGGTGCCGGGCCAGGTCGCGGCTCCCTTCGCCGGCGCGGTCACGGTCAAGGTCGCGGAGGGCGACACGCTCGCCGCGGGCGACGCGGTCGCGACGATCGAGGCGATGAAGATGGAGGCGGCGATCACGACGCCCGTCGCCGGCACGGTCGAGCGCCTCGCGCTCACCGGCACGACGCCCGTCGAGGCCGGTGACCTCATCGCGGTGGTGAAGCCGGCGTGAGCGTCCGCGAGATCCGCGTCTTCGGCGACCCGGTGCTGCGCGAGCGCGCGACCCCCGTCGACCCGACGGCGCCGGCGACCGCGGCGCTCGTGCAGGATCTGCTCGACACCGTGCAGGTGCCCGGCCGAGCCGGCGTCGCCGCGAACCAGATCGGCGTCGCGAAGGCAGCCTTCTCGTTCCTCGTCGACGGGCGGCTCGGGTACGTGCTCAACCCGCGCATCGACGAGGTGCGCGGCGAGCCCCAGCTGGTCGACGAGGGCTGCCTCTCGGTGCCGGAGCTCGGCTTCCCGACCCCGCGCCATCCCTACTGCCGCGTCGTCGGCGTCGACCTGGAGGGGCAGGAGCTCGTGCTCGAGGGCGAGGGCCTCATGGCGCAGATGCTGCAGCACGAGGTGGCGCACCTGGACGGCAAGCTCTACCTGCAGGCGCTCGAGAAGGAGACGCGCGCGGTCGCGATGGCCGAGGTGCGCAAGGCCTCCTGGTACTGACCGCCGCCGGAGGGCAGCCTGGGTCTCATCCCGTCGCCGGCCGCTCGAGGGTGAAGATGCCGTAGCGCATCGCGCCGGTGCGGTACGCGAGGATGAGCCTTGGGAACGACAGGGCGAAGATGCGGTTGCGACCCTCGCGCGCGAGCTGGCGGGTGTCGCGGTCGACGAAGACCGAGCGCGCGAGCCTGCGGGCGCAGATCGTCCAGGTGCGCGCGACCCGGCGGCTGACGTCCTCGTGGTCGAGCACCTCGAAGCCCGCGGCGCGCGCCATCGCCTCATACTCCTCGCGCGTGCCCATCGACGGCAGGCGGCCCTCGCGGCAGATCGGCTCGAGCAGGTGCCGCACCTTCCAGCCGCTCGCGCCCGTCTCAGCGAGCCACGCGCAGACGACGACGCGGCCGCCAGGGCGCACGACGCGGTGCGCCTGGGCGAAGAAGCCCGGCTTGTCCTCCATGTGCTCGCTCGACTCGATCGCCCAGGCAGCATCGGCCGAGGCGTCGGGCAAGCCGTTCTCGAGCCAGTCGCCGACTCGGACGTCGACGCCGTCGACCGGGTGCTGCGCGGCATGCCTGGCCTGCTCGCCGGAGAGCGTGAAGCCGGTGACTCGCACGCCACGACGCGACGCGAGGCGACGCGCGGTGCCGCCGTAGCCGCATCCGATGTCGACGCCGGAGTCGCCCGGCGACAGCTGCAACCGGTCGCCGACCGCGTCGACGAGCGCCTCGACCGCCTCGGTCGGGCTCTCGCGACCCGTCGTCCACAGGCCGTGGTGCACGTGCTCGCCCCACAGGCGCCGGTAGAGCGCGTCGAGCTCGTCGTAGTGATCGGCGACCGCCGCGGTGTCGGGTGAAGCGTCTGGGACGATCATCGACGGGCCCCGGCGGCGCCGGTCACTCGCCGACGTCGTGCGCGGTGGAGTTCGAGGCGTAGATGTCCTCGATCCGGGCCTCGAAGTCCTTCAGGATGTTGTGGCGCTTGATAGACATCTTCGGCGTCAGGTGGCCGTTGGCCTCGATGAACTCGACGGGGATGATGGCGAACTTGCGCACCGATTCGGCGCGCGAGACCTGCTTGTTCGCGCGCTGGATCGCGGAGCGCACCTCGTCGATGACCGCCGGGTGCGCCGCGGCCTGCTCGAGCGTCATCGAGGCGTCGTGCCCGTTGTTCTTCAGCCAGGTCGCGAGCATCTCTGCGTCGAGCGTGATGAGCGCGGCGATGAACTTGCGCTGGTCGCCCACGATGACCGGCTGCCCGATGATGGTGTTCGAGCGGATCGGATCCTCGAGCACGTTCGGCGCGACGTTCTTGCCCGCCGCCGTGACGATGATCTCCTTCTTGCGGCCCGTGATGGTGAGGTAGCCGTCGGAGTCGAGCTGGCCGATGTCGCCGGTGTGGAACCAGCCGTCCTCGGTGAACGACTCGCGCGTCGCCTCCTCGTTGTTCCAGTAGCCCTGGAACACCGCGAAGCCCTTGCCGAGGATCTCGCCGTCCTCAGCGATCTTGACGCCGTTGCCCGGCAGCGCGGGGCCGACGGTGCCGATCTTGAACTTCGAGGGCACGTTGACCGTGAGCGGCGCCGTCGTCTCGGTGAGGCCGTAGCCCTCCAGGATGTGGATGCCGAGCGAGCGGTAGAAGTGCGCGAGGAAGGAGCCGAGCGGGGCAGAGCCCGAGACGGCGTACTTGACGTTGCCGCCGAGCGCCACGCGCAGCTTCTTGAGCACGAGCGCGTCGAGCGCCGCGAAGCGCAGCTTGAGGCCGAGCGGCACCTTGCCCGCGTCGAGCGCCTTCGAGTGCTCGACGGCAGCCTTGGCGGCCGCGCGGAAGATGTTGCCCTTGCCGCCGGCCTCGGCCTTCTGCTCGCTCGCGTTGTAGACCTTCTCGAACACGCGCGGCACGGCGAGGAAGAACGAGGGCTTGAACGACGACATCGCCGGCAGCAGCTTGGTGGTGTCGGCCTGGTGGCCGACGCGCACGCCGGCGGCGACCGCGAGGATCGAGATGAAGCGCGCGAACACGTGCGCCTGCGTCACGAACAGCAGCGTGGAGGAGCCGGGGGCCACGACCTCGGCCATCTCGACCTTCGCGTTGCGGCACAGCTCGACGAAGTTCGAGTGGGTGAGGATCGTGCCCTTGGGGCGGCCGGTCGAGCCCGAGGTGTAGATGAGGGTCGCGAGGTCGCTGCCGACCGCTGCTCGGCGGCGGGTGTCGATCTCGTCGTCCGAGACCTCCTTGCCCTGCTCGACGAGGCGATCGAGGTCGCCGCGGTCGATGCGCCAGACGTCGGCGACGGCGGGCAGGTCGCCGTGCGCCTCGTCGAAGCGCGATACCAGGTCGGCGTCCTCGAGGATCACGCGCGTGGCACCGCTGTCGGAGAGGATCCACTGGATCTGCGAGGGTGCGGAGGTCTCGTAGACCGGCACCATGTGCGCCCCGGCGTAGAAGAGCGCGAAGTCGACGAGCGAGAACTCGTAGCGCACCTTGCACATGAAGCCCACGGCGTCGCCCGGCTGCACGCCCGCCGCGACGAAGCCCTTGGCCAGCTCGACCACGCGCCGACGGAACTCGGTGGCGGAGATGTCCCGCCAGCCCTCGCCGTCGGGGACGGAGAACAGTGCGAGCTCCGGATGCGCGGCGACGGTGTCCTCGAGGAGGTCCGTGATGTTCGCGTCCGGGTCGGGGGCGACGACAGGAGGGATGACACCCTCGGGGGCGGTGAACTGAGGCACTGGGACTCCTTCGGCGTTCGTGCGTTGTGCGTCAGTCTAGGGTCGGACGTGCCGAGGATCCCTCACGGCGCGCATGTCCGTCGAGCGCACCGCGCTGCCCTAGGCTCGATGCACCGAGGAGGTGACGATGATCTACTGGTTGCTGCGGCACTGGGTGGTCGGTCCGTACATGACGCGGGTGTTCCGCCCGTGGGTGGTCGGGCTCGACAACCTGCCTGAGCAGGGCGGCGCCATCATCGCCGGCAATCACCTCTCGGTCATCGACTCCTTCCTGATGCCGCTGGCGCTCGACCGTCGCGTCTACTTCCTCGCGAAGTCCGACTACTTCGACGGCACGGGGATCAAGGGCAAGCTCATCCGCTGGTTCTTCCTCGCCATCGGCCAGCTGCCGATCGACCGCTCCGGTGGTGAGCGCAGCTCGCAGAGCCTGAACGCCGCGCTCGAGAAGCTGCAGGACGGCCAGCTCATCGGCATCTACCCCGAGGGCACCCGCAGCCCCGACGGCAAGCTCTACCGCGGCCGCACCGGCGTCGCCCGCATGGTCCTCGACGCGCGCGTGCCCGTCGTCCCGTGCGTGATGGTCGACACCGAGAAGATCATGCCCATCGGCCGCCGACTGCCGCGCGTGGGGCGCATCGGCATGATCTTCGGCGAGCCGATCGACTTCTCCCGCTACTACAACCTCGAGGGCGACCGCTTCGTGCTGCGCTCCATCACCGACGAGATCATGGTGAGCCTCAACCGGCTCTCCGATCAGGAGTACGTCGACGTCTACGCCTCGAGCGTGAAGGCGCGCGTCGAGGCGGAGCGCAAGGCGCTCGCCGCGCGCCGCTGACGCATCCCATCTCAGTAGACTGACCCGCGGCGCACTCGCGCCGCTGAGCATTGAGGCATGCATGACTGACACGATGGCCACGCCCGAGATGACCGGGAGCGGCGCCGCCGACCCCGTCTCGATCGAACGGGGCCTCGACGCCTATCGCGCGCTGCCGATCAAGCAGCAGCCCGCGTGGCTCGACGAGGCGGCCATCGACCGGGTGCGCCGCGAGCTGCGCAGCGCACCGCCGCTCGTCTTCGCCGGCGAGGTCGACCAGCTGCGCGACCGCCTCGCGGCTGCCGCGCGCGGCGAGGCGTTCCTGCTGCAGGGCGGCGACTGCGCCGAGACCTTCGCCGGTGCCACCGCCGACAACATCCGCAACCGGGTGAAGACCATCCTCCAGATGGCGGTCGTGCTCACCTACGGTGCCGCGATGCCCGTCATCAAGATGGGGCGGATGGCCGGCCAGTTCGCGAAGCCGCGCTCGAGCGACACCGAGACGCGCGGCGACCTGACGCTGCCCGCCTACCGCGGCGACATCGTCAACGGCTACGACTTCACCCCCGAGTCTCGTGCCGCCGACCCCGAGCGCATCCTGCGGGGCTACCACATGGCCGTCTCGACGCTCAACCTCGTGCGCGCCTTCACGCAGGGTGGCTTCGCCGACCTGCGGCAGGTGCACTCCTGGAACAAGGGCTTCGCGCAGAACCCCTCGTTCGCGCGCTACGAGGCGCTCGCAGGCGAG
Source organism: Agrococcus sp. Marseille-P2731 (assembly GCF_900117395.1). Taxonomy (GTDB): domain Bacteria; phylum Actinomycetota; class Actinomycetes; order Actinomycetales; family Microbacteriaceae; genus Agrococcus. The sequence continues at coordinate 99,172 of NZ_FPEG01000002.1, forward strand.
ATCGATCGCGCCGTGCGCTTCATGGAGGCGGCGGGCGCGAACTTCGACGAGCTGAAGGGCGTCGAGTTCTTCACCGGCCACGAGGGCCTGCTGATGGACTACGAGCGCCCGATGACGCGCATCGACTCGCGCACCGGCCTCGCGTACAACACCTCGAGCCACTTCCAGTGGATCGGCGAGCGCACGCGCGAGCTCGACGGCGCGCACGTCGACTTCTTCTCGCGGGTGCGCAACCCGATCGGCGTGAAGCTCGGCCCGACCACGACGCCCGCTGACATGGAGGCGCTCGTCGACAGGCTCGACCCCGATCGCGAGCCCGGCCGCCTGACCTTCATCACGCGCATGGGCGCCGGCCGCATCCGCGACGTGCTCCCCGGCCTGCTCGAGGCGTCGAAGTCGCTCGAGTCGACGCCGCTGTGGGTCACCGACCCGATGCACGGCAACGGCATCACGACGAAGAACGGCTACAAGTCGCGCCGCTTCGACGATGTCGTGGATGAGGTGCGCGGCTTCTTCGAGGCGCACAAGCAGGTGGGCACCTTCCCGGGCGGCATCCACGTCGAGCTCACGGGCGATGACGTCACCGAGTGCCTCGGCGGCTCGGAGGCCATCGACGAGCTCGCGCTCGAGAGCCGCTACGAGTCGCTCTGCGACCCCCGCCTCAACCACATGCAGTCGCTCGAGCTGGCGTTCCTCGTCGCCGAGGAGCTGCGCGCCGCCTCGCGCGCGTAGCGGCGGGCCGCTCGTCCGAGGTGCGCGGGGCGGCTAGAAGGTCGCGGTGACGACGACGGTCGAGTCGACCTCGACCATCGTGCCCGCCTCGGTCTCCTGCGAGACGATGTCCATGCCCGGCACGCCCCAGAGCTGCTCGGGGATGCTCGTCTGCAGGTCGGGGACCAGGCGTGCGTCGCGCAGCGTCTGCAGGGCCTCCTCGACCGGCAGGCCCACCACCTCCGGCACCTCGACGAGCTCGGGACCGAGCGAGACGACGCCCGAGATCGTGGCGCCCTGCCGCACCGCGCCGTCGGGCACGGCGACGCTGATGAGGTGGCCGACGGGCACCTCGGTGGAGTGCTCCTCGGCGGAGAAGTCGGCGACGAGCCGGGCGGCCTCGAGGGCCGCGCGCGCCTCGTCGGCGCTCTGGCCGGCCGCCACCGGGACGGGACCGAGCGAGACCCGCAGCGCGATCGCGGAGCGCTCCTCGAGCGTCTCGAGCTCGGCGATGGGCGTGCCGTCGGCGAAGCCGGCCATGACCGTGCCTGCGTCGCTCGAGTCGAAGAGCCGGTCGACCTCGTCGGCGACCGAGAACTCGGCCTCCTCGATCGCGGTGCGCGCCTGCTCCTCCTGCATGCCGGCGACCTCCGGCAGCGGCAGCTGCCGACGCCCGGAGGAGAGCACGAGCTGCACGCTCTCGCCCCTGCTGAGCACCGTGCCCGCGGGCGGAGAGGTGTGCAGCGCCGTGCCGCTCGGCACGTCGTAGTCGGGCTCCTCGACGGCCTCCGAGACGTCGATGCCCTGATCGGCCAGCAGCGCGACGGCCGAGTCGCGGCTCTCGCCCGCGACCTCCGGCACCGTCGTGTCGCCCCCGGGTCCCAGGTTGAACCACCAGCCGACGCCCGCAGCCACCAGCGCACCGAGGAGCACGAGCGCGAGCCACAGGATGCCTCGCCGCCGTCGCACGGTGACCCGGCGAGAGAGCGCGGTCGTCGCGACGCCATCGCCGGCGTCCTGCACGACCTCCGGCTCGGCGACCATGGGCCGCCGCTGGCGCTTCGGCCGCTCGATGACGGTCGTCGATCGGTCGTCCTCCGTCAGGAACGGCAGCACGGTCGTCGGGGTGTCGATGCCGCGCGCGCGGATCGCGTGCACCTCTGCGAGCATCTCGCCCGCGTCGGCTGGTCGCAGGTTGGCATCGCGCTGCGTCGCCCAGTGCACGAGGCCGTCGAGGGCCTCGGGGATGCCGCTCGCGGCGCTCGAGGGCAGCGGCACCTCGTCGTTGGCGTGCTGGAAGGCGATCTGCATCGGCTCGTCGCCCGTGAACGGCTGCGTGCCGGTCAGCATCTCGAAGAGCATGATGCCGACCGCGTAGATGTCGCTGCGGGCATCGGCGATGCCGCGCGTGACGAGCTCGGGGGAGAGGTAGGCGATCGTGCCGAGCAGCGCCTTGCCGGTCGCGGTGTTGGCGGTGGCAGCGCGCGCCAGCCCGAAGTCGCCGATCTTGATGCGCCCGTCGTGCGCGAGCAGGATGTTCTCGGGCTTCAGGTCGCGGTGCACGATGCCGGCGCGGTGCGCCGCCGCGAGGCCGGCGAGCACGGCTTCGAGCACGTCGAGCGACTGCTCCGGCGTGATGCGGCCGCGCTCGGCCAGCAGGTCGCGCAGGGTGATGGACGGGACGAGCTCCATGATCAGCCAGGCGAGCTCACCCTCCTCGCCCTGGTCGTAGGTGTTGACGACGTTCGGGTGGGCGAGCCTCGCGGCGGCCTTCGCCTCCTGGATGAAGCGCTCGCGGAAGTCGGGGTCGTCGCCCAGGTGCGGGTGCATGACCTTGACGGCGACCTTCCGGTCGAGCCGCAGGTCGACGCCCTCGTAGACGCTCGCCATGCCACCGCGCGCGATCCGGTCGCCGACCTCGTACCGACGATCGATCGTCCGCCCGATGACGGGGTCGCGGGAGTCGGCAGTCACGCAGCGAGACTAGGCGCTGCGCGGCCGGAAGCCGGTGCTCCACGCCGTCTGCGGCGCGACATGCCGCCCGTGGGCACGGCATGATGGATGCGTGAAGCACGACACCGCGAACCCGGAGCACGACTGGCTCACCGTCCCCGACCTCGTGGAGCTCCTCGGCGAGCCCGTGGGGCGCATCCGCCAGCTGATCCAGGAGCACCGCCTGCCGGCGACCCGCAGGAACGGGCCGCTGCAGGTGCCCGCCGCGGTGCTGCGCGACGGTGAGCCGATGTCAGAGGTGCGCGGCACGCTGCTCGTGCTCCTCGACCTCGGCCTCACCGAGGACGAGGCGATCGACTGGCTGATCGGCGTCGACGACGCGCTGGGCACGACGCCGCTCGAGGCGCTCAAGCAGAACCGCAAGGCCGAGGTGCGGCGGGTGGCGCAGACCCAGGCCTGAGCAGCTAGCGGTCGCGGTTCGCGAGCGTGTCGGCGAGCCGCTCGAGCTCGAGCACGGCCGAGCGCGACAGCTCGCCCTCGTGCAGCGCCTCGAGCGCCTCGCCGACGGCGCGGTCGATCATCGTCTCGAGCCGCGCCGGTGCCTGCGAGCGCTGGATCGCGTCCTGCAGGATGGCGATCTGGCGATCGTCGAGCTCGCGATCGCCCAGCAGCTCGTCGAGCATCGTGCGCACCCCGGAGGAGAGGCGCTGGCGAGCGATCTCGATCAGCACGGTGCGCTTGCCCTCCCGCAGGTCGTCGCCGGCGGGCTTGCCCGTCAGCTCGGGGTCGCCGAAGACGCCCAGCAGGTCGTCGCGCATCTGGAAGGCGACGCCGACGGGCAGTCCGTAGCCGGCGAGCGATTCGAGCTGCCGCTCATCCGCATCGCCGAGGAGGGCGCCGAGCGTCAGCGGCGCCTCCACCGAGTACTTCGCCGACTTGTAGATCGCGACGGTGTGCGCGCGCTCGAGCAGCGCGCCGGGCTCCTGCCGGATCCACGCCGCCTCCTCGAGCACGTCGAGGTACTGCCCGAAGGTGACCTCCTCGCGCATCCGCCGGTAGGCGTCGTGCACCGCGTCACCGTTCGCCGTGCCGCGCGTGGCCCCGAGCATCCGGTCGTCGGCCCAGTTCAGCAGCAGGTCGCCGACGAGCACCGCGGCGTGCTCGCCCCAGGGCGCGGCGTCGCCGACCCACTGGCCGTCGCGGTGCATCGCCTCGAGCGAGCGGTGCATCGCGGGCCTGCCCCTGCGGGTGTCCGACTGGTCGATGATGTCGTCGTGCACGAGGGCCGCGGCGTGGAAGAGCTCCATCGCCGTCGCGACGCCGACGGCGTCGGCCCATCCGGGGTCCTGCTCGGTGCCGGCGGTGCGGGATGCGTCGGGCCCCGCAGCGGTGACGGCGTGCCAGCCCCAGAGCACGAAGGCGCTGCGCACCCGCTTGCCGCCCGAGACCATCTCGCGCACGAGCCGCAGCAGCGGCTCGGCGTCGGGGGAGATGGCGAGGAGCGCCTCCTCGCGAGCATCGAGGTAGTGGTGGATCGAGGCCTCGACGGCCTGAGCGAAGCGCTGCTGTGCTGACACAAGACACATGCTATTGACAGCCGGAGTGCATAGACTGTCGGGGCACCGGTCGAAGTGAAGGGGGTGCGGGATGGGCCTCTCCGAGCACGAGCAGCGACTCCTCGACGAGATGGAGCGCAATCTCTACAAGCACGAGGCTGACATCGTCAACACGTCAGCCGGTCCGCGCACCGTCGACTACACGAAGGTGGCCGTCGGCCTCCTCGGCGTCGTCGTCGGGCTGGTGCTCATCGTCGTCGGCGTGAGCCTGAAGCTCGCGATCATCGGCGTGGCGGGCTTCGCCGTGGCTGTGCTCGGCGCGCTGTGGGCGCTGTCTGCATCGCGCCCCGCCACTGGCGACGAGGCTGCCGCCGCGCGTGGCGCCGCCAAGGGGCCGACCGCCGCCAAGCAGGGGCCGAGCCTGATGGACCGCCTCTCGCAGGAGTGGGACGACCGCAACCAGCAGCGGTAGGCACGCCTCCACTCCGCTCCACCCGAAGGACCGACTCGCGAGAGTCGGTCCTTTCTCGTTGTGCCACGAGAACGCAGCGGTGCCGCGCGTCGCAGAATCCCTCCACCGCTGTACGCCGCGTGATCGCTGGGAACACGCCGTTACGAATGTGGCGATCTCGGGAATAGTGGCGCGTTGTGGAGTACGGTGGAGGACATCGGCAGACGCCGGTGATCTCGCAGGCCGGACGAGAGGGGGCGACGTGTTCCTCGGCACGCACACCCCCAAGCTCGACGACAAGGGCCGCGTGATCCTGCCCGCCCGCTTCCGGCAGGAGCTCGAGGGCGGCCTCGTGCTCACCCGTGGCCAGGAGCGATGCATCTACGTCTTCTCCCTGCGCGAGTTCGAGCGCGTGCACGAGCAGATCCGGCAGGCTCCCCTCACCTCGGCCGGTGCACGCGACTTCCTGCGACTGTTCCTCTCCGGCGCCTCGAGCGAGCAGCCCGACAGCCAGCACCGCGTCACCATCCCCGCCAACCTGCGCGACTACGCAGGCCTCGGCCGCGAGCTCACCGTGATCGGCGCGGGCACCCGCGCCGAGATCTGGGACACCGCGGCCTGGAACGAGTACTACGCGGCCAAGGAGGCCGACTTCGCGAGCACCACGGAGGAGGTGATCCCCGGCATCTTCTGACCCTGCCCGTGACCCTCAGCTGGGCGCCGCGACACACCTTCCCCGGTGTCGCGTCGCGCGGATGGGGATCAGGGGCCGGGACGGAGCAGGGAGACGACATGGACGCATCCGCACTGCACACCCCCGTGATGCTCGAGCGCACGCTCGAGCTGCTCGCTCCGGCGATCGAGGCGGCAGCCGCTGCCGGCCGCACTCCCGTCGTCGTCGACGGCACGCTCGGCATGGGCGGCCACACCGAGGCGATGCTCGCGGCGCACCCCACGCTCGTCGTCGCAGGCATCGACCGCGACCCTGACGCGATCCGACTCGCCGGTGAGCGCCTGGCGGGCTTCGGCGAGCGCTTCCGCCCGGTGCAGACGACCTACGACCGCATCGACCTGGCCGTCGAGGCCGCCGGTGTGGCCGAGGCCGACGGCATCCTGCTCGACCTCGGGGTCTCGAGCCTGCAGCTCGACGCCGCCGACCGCGGCTTCGCCTACGCGAAGGACGCGCCGCTCGACATGCGCATGGGCCAGGCGGGCGAGGTGACGGCAGCGACGATCCTCGCCGAGCGCAGCGACCGCGAGCTCGCCCGGCTGTTCCGCGTCTACGGCGACGAGAAGCTCGCGGACCGCTACGCCCGCGCCATCGTGGCGGCGCGCGCCGAGTCGCCGATCGAGACCTCTGCGCAGCTGGTCGACATCCTGCAGGCGGCGACGCCGCGGGCGCTCATGAACCAGGGGCACCCGGCGAAGCGCGTCTTCCAGGCGCTGCGCATCGAGGTCAACCAGGAGCTCGCGATCCTCGAGCGGACCATGCCCGCCGCGATCGACGCCCTCGCCCTCGGCGGGAGGCTCGTCGTGCTGGCGTACCAGTCGCTCGAGGACCGCATCGTCAAGCGCGCGCTGCAGGCGGCGGCCAGCTCGACCTCGCCGCGCGACCTGCCGGTCGAGCTGCCGGACCACGCTCCCCACCTGCGGCTGCTCGTCCGCGGCGCAGAGCTCGCCGACGAGGACGAGCGCGCGAGGAACCCGCGATCCGCACCCGTCCGCCTCCGCGCGGCCGAGCGCATCCGCCCCACCGACATCACCCGTTCGCAGCAGCACACCACCAAGGGGGAGCAGCCATGAGCGCCGTTGCCATCGCACGCATCCACTCGCAGCCAGAGCCCCAGGAGCAGGCCGGACCGCAGGAGGAGACGGGCCTCGACCGCCACCTGCGGGCCCTGCCGACGCCGCGCGTGCGTCGCGCACCGCGGCTCGTGCACGGCGCGCTCGCGCTCGCGGGCCTCGCCGGCATCGTCGTCGCCCAGCTGGGCCTGACGGTCGTGATCAGCGAAGGTGCCTACCGGCTCTCCGCCCTGCAGGGCGAGTCCAGCTCGCTCGCCCGCACCGAGCAGGCGCTCGCCGAGGACGTCGGGGTGCTCTCCTCGCCGCAGCACGTCGCGGTCGCCGCCGACGAGCTCGGCATGCTGGCCGGGCAGCCCTCGCAGTTCCTGACGCTCTCCGGCACCGCCACCGCGGGCGGGCCCGACGCCCTGCACATGCAGGTGCCGGCGCTCGACCAGCACGGGATGTACGTGCCGAACGCGCTGCTCGAGTCGCAGCCCCAGGCCGCTGCGGTCGTGCACCAGGTGGCAGAGGCGGCGATCCGCCCGCACCCCGGCATGCTGCTGCCCGCGGGTGAAGGCGCAGCTGCCGCTGCGACGAGCGAGGCGGATGCGGCGCCGGCGGATGCGGCAGCGGCGGATGCGGCAACGGCGGACGCCGCCGCGACTGCCGACGCTGCGCAGCCCGCGCCCGGCAGCCTGCTGCCCGCGACTGCGGGGGAGTGAGGGCGTGGCGGCGCCGGTGATGGCGAGGCCGTCGGTAGCGTGCCTGGTGATCGCAGCAAGCGCCTCGTCCACGACGCGCGGACCTGCGGCCCACGGATGTGAGGCTCGCTCGCGCGAGCTCGAGAGGCGGAGGTGACGGTGGCCGTCAAGCCCAAGCGGTCGCGCACGAAGATGCGCGCCACGATCGTGGCGATCCTGACCTTCGCCCTGCTCGCGACCTTCGTCGTCAGGCTCGCCGACATCCAGGTCGTGCGCGCAGAAGCGCTCAACGCCGAGGCGGATGGGCGCCGGGGCGTCTCCCAGACGCTCTTCGGCACGCGCGGCCCGATCGTCGACGCGGCCGGCACGGTGCTCGCCGAGAGCGTCGACCGGTGGGACCTCACCGTCTCGCCCCAGTACGTGCTCGACCCGAAGCCCAACGACGAGGGCGAGATCGTCGGGCTCCGGGTCGCCGACGCGCTGCTCCAGCTCGCCGCCATCACCGGCGACGACCCGCACGACCTGCAGGCGCGCATCCACGCCGAGCTCGAGCGCAATCCCGAGTCCGACTACCTGCTGCTCTCGAACGGGCTCGACGCCAGGCAGTACGAGGCGGTGCGCGAGCTCGGCATCTCCTGGGTCTACCTGCGCCTCAACCCGCAGCGGGTCTACCCCGCGGGCTCCGTGGCGGGCAACCTGGTGGGCTTCACCGGTCAGAGCGAAGCGCTCGCCGGCGTCGAGCGCAGCCACGACGCGTGCCTCGCCGCCGAGGAGGGGGTCCGCACCTTCGACCGCTCGGCCGACGGCACGCCGATCCCCGGCTCGGTCGTCACGGACCCCGCCGTCGACGGCGGCACCGTCGAGCTCACGATCGACGCCGACCTGCAGTACCAGGTGCAGCAGCTGACCGCGCAGTACACCGCGCAGCTGCGGGCGCGCAGCGGCACGACGATCGTGATGCGCACCGACGGCACCGTCGCCGCCGTCGCCGAGTCGCCCACCGTCGACCCCAACGACCCCACCGCATCCCGATCTCAGGATCGAGGCTCGCGCGCCTTCACCGCGGCCTACGAGCCCGGCTCGATCTGGAAGACCTTCGCCTTCGCGACCATGCTCGAGCTCGACCAGATCGAGACCGACGACGAGCTCAGCGTGCCGTGGGTCTACGAGGCGGCGGGCGCGCGCGTGCGCGACGCCCACTCGCACGGCGTCGAGCAGTGGACCGCGGCCGGCGTGCTCGTGAACTCCTCGAACTCCGGCATGTCGCGGCTCGCGGAGGACCTCGACCGGGTCGACCTGTACGACTCCTTCGAGCGCTTCGGCTTCGGGGAGCCCACCGCGGTCGGCTTCGCCGGCGAGCAGCGCGGCGTGCTGCACGACCCGAGGACGATCGACCCGCAGACGCAGCTCACGTCGCTGTTCGGCCAGGGCCTCTCGGCCACGCCGATGCAGCTCGCCTCCGGCTACCAGGCGCTCGCCAACGACGGCGTGCACCTGCCCGTGCGCCTCATCGACAGCTGCACGACGCCCGAGGGCGAGGTGGTCGAGCCCGAGCTCCCGGAGGGTGAGCGCGCCGTGAGCGCCGAGACCGCGCAGGAGACGCTCGAGGTGCTCGAGCACGTGGTGACCGACTACGGCTACGACACGTTCCCGATCGAGGGCTACCGCATCGCCGCGAAGACCGGCACGGCGCAGATGGCCTTCGAGAACGGCTCCGGCTACGACCCGAGCCGCATGATGATCTCGGTGGCGGGCGTGTTCCCCGTGGACGACCCGGAGTTCGTGGTCGTCACGCTCTTCGACAGCCCGCAGACGAACCGCACCAGCGGTGGGGCCATCCCGGCCTTCCACGATATGGTGAACCTCCTGATCCGCCAGTACGACATCCCTCCCAGCACGACGCCCGCGTCGGAGATCCCGCTGGAGTGGCAGGCGGAGCAGCCCTAGGCCCGGGCGATCGGCAGCCGGCCAGGGCGCCCGGTAGCGGCAGCCCCAGATGACAACCCAGACCACAGGCCCGCATGCGGGCCGACAGACACACTGAGGAGACGATGTCCGTGGCGGGCGTGACCCCGAGGATCCTGCGACCGGAGCATCCTGCACCGCGACCGCTCGCCGGCCTCGTCGACGAGTTCGACCTCGACATCGACATCGACCTCGATGGCGTCGAGGTCTCCGGCATCACGAACGACTCCTCGGACGTGCAGCCCGGCGACCTCTTCGCTGCCCTGCCGGGTGCGCGCCGTCACGGCGCGGAGTTCGCGCCTGCCGCCATCGAGCGCGGCGCGGTCGCGGTCGTGACCGACGCCGCGGGCGCTGCGCTGCTCGAGACCGAGGTGCCCGTGCTCGTCATCGACGACCCGCGCGCCGCGCTCGGCGAGATCGCCGCCTGGGTCTACCGCACCGGCGAGCAGCCGCCGAAGCTCTTCGGCATCACCGGCACGAACGGCAAGACCTCGACCTCCTTCATGCTCGAGGGCCTGCTCGCCGACCTCGGCTTCGTCACGGGCCTCTCGACGACGGCTGAGCGCCACGTGGGCGACCTCGTCGTCACCTCGAAGCTCACGACCCCCGAGGCGAGCGAGCTCCACGCGCTGCTCGCCCGCATGCAGGAGGCGGGCGTGCGCGCCGCGGTGCTCGAGGTCAGTGCGCAGGCGATCGAGCGCCACCGCGTCGACGGCGTGCTCTTCGACGTCGTCGCCTTCACGAACCTCAGCCACGACCACCTCGACGACTACGGCACGATGGAGGCGTACTTCGACGTCAAGCTCGAGCTCTTCACGCCCGATCGGGCCGTGCGCGGGGTCGTCTGCGTCGACACCGACTGGGGCTCCCGCGTCGCCGAGCGCAGCCGCATCCCCGTCACCACCGTCACGAGCGACCCGGAGCGCCACGCCGACTGGCACGTCGACATCTGGGAGGAGACCCCCGTCTCCACCTCGTTCACCCTCACGGGCATCGACGGCGGCGCGATCGAGGTCCAGATCCCGTTCATCGGGCGCCACATGGCCGTCGACGCAGCCATCGCGATCCTGATGCTCGTCGAGGACGGCTTCGAGATCGAGGGCGTCGCCGAGGCGATCGATCGCGGCATGCGGCCGACGCTGCCCGGCCGCGTCGAGCGCGTCTCGGGCGACGAGGGCCCCGCGGTCTTCGTCGACTACGGCCACAGCCCCGACGCCTTCGAGCAGACCCTCGTCGCGCTGCGCCGCGTCACCCGCGGCAGGCTCATCATGGTCTTCGGCGCCGATGGCGATCGCGACGCGACGAAGCGGGCCGACATGGGTCGCATCGCCGCGCAGCTCGCGGACGTGGTGGTCGTGACCGACTTCAACCCGCGCTCCGAGGATGCCGCGAGCATCCGCGCCCAGGTGCTGGTCGGCGCACGCGCCGCCGCCGGCGACAAGCCGGTGCTCGAGGCCTCGCCGGAAGAGGCGGCGATCCGGCTCGCGGTCGAGCAGGCCGGGCCTGGCGACACCGTGCTCTGGGCAGGGCCGGGCGACGCCGACTACCGCGACGTGGCGGGGGTGCGCGAGCCCTTCGTCGCCCGCGACGAGGCTCGGCACGCACTGCGCGAGGCTGGGTGGCCGACGGATGCGGGCAAGCGCCGCGAGAGCGACGCGCGGTGATGCGCGCGGGCGGCAGGGCGGTCCCCGGTTCGCTGATGGGCGGCGTCTGATGCTGCGGCTGCGGGCGAGCGAGATCGCGCTCGCCGTCGATGGCGAGCTGCTCGGCGACGACGTGCTCGTGACGGGCTCGGTCGAGACCGACTCCCGGCTCGTCGCGGCGGGCGGCGTGTTCTTCGCCATGCCCGGCGAGGAGACGGACGGCCATCGCTTCATCGACGCGGCGATCGCGAACGGCGCCGCGCTCGTCGTGGCCGAGCGGCAGCTCGAGCAGGCGATCCCGCACGTGGTGGTCGCCGAGGGCGTCTTCGCGCTCGGAGCACTGGCGGCGCACGTGATCGCTCGGGTGCGCGCCGCTGGCGACCTCACCGTCGTCGGGGTGACCGGCTCGAACGGCAAGACGACGACCAAGAACATGCTGCAGGCGATCCTCGAGCCGCACGGCCCGACCGTCACGCCCGTGAAGTCCTTCAACAACGAGGTCGGCGCTCCGATGACGATGCTGCGCATCGACGAGTCGACGCGCTACCTCGTGCTCGAGATGGGCGCGAGCGTCGAGGGCGACATTGCTCGGCTCACCGCCATGTCGCACCCCGACATCGGCGTCGTCCTCAAGGTGGGCCTCGCCCATGCCGGCGAGTTCGGCGGCATCGAGACCACGACGCGCGCGAAGACCGAGATGGTGAGCGACCTGGGCGCCGAGGGCGTGGCCGTGCTCAACCGCGACGACGAGCGGGTGCGCGGCATGGCGGCGGCGACGCGCGCGAGCGTGCGCTGGTTCGGCACCGAGCCCGGCTCCGCCGAAGAGCCTGCGGCGCTCTGGGCCGACGGCATCGACTCGACGCTCGAGGGCACGGTCGCCACCATCCACCGAGGCGAGGAGGCGCTGCCGCTGCGCATGCGCATCCTCGGCGAGCACCACGTCATGAACGCGCTCGCGGCGCTCACGGTCGCCGACGCGCTCGGCGTGCCGCTCGCGCCCGCGATCGAGGCGCTCGCCACCATGGAGCGCGCTGAGCGCGGCCGCATGGAGATCCTCGAGCCCGGCGGCGGCATCACCGTCATCAACGACGCGTACAACGCCAGCCCGGACTCGACCGCTGCCGCGCTGCGCTCGCTCGCCCACATGACCCGCCAGGCCTCGCGCCGCTCGATCGCGGTGCTGGGCGAGATGGCAGAGCTCGGCCCGCACGCGGTCGAGGAGCACGACCGGCTCGGCCGCCTCGCCGTGCGGGTGCGCATCGATCGGCTCGTCGTCGTCGGCATCGGCGCCAGGGCGATCCACGACGCCGCCGAGCTCGAGTCGTCGTTCGGCCAGCACACCACCTGGGTCGCCACCGCCGACGAGGCCGAGGCGCTCCTGCGCAGCGAGCTCGTCGAGGGCGACGTCGTGCTGTTCAAGTCTTCCAACGTGTCGGGCCTCCAGGCCCTCGCAGAGCGGATCGGGGGCCTCTGATGCTCGTGCTGCTGGCATCCGCGGGCATCGGCCTGCTCGTCTCCCTGATCGGCACGCCGCTGTTCGCGCGGCTCTTCTCCCGCATCGGCTGGGGCCAGTTCATCCGCGACGACGGTCCGCAGTCGCACCACGTCAAGCGCGGCACCCCCACGATGGGCGGTCTCGTGTTCATCGTGGCGACGGTCCTCGGCTACTTCGGCGGCAAGCTGCTCGGCCAGGATCAGCCGACGATGCCCGCGCTGCTCATCCTGCTCCTGATGGTCGGCATGGGCGCGGTCGGCTTCGTCGACGACTTCCTCAAGATCTCGAACCAGCGCTCGCTGGGCCTCGGCGGATGGGCGAAGGTCGCCGGCCAGGTCGTGGTCTCGGTGCTCTTCGGGGTGCTCGCGATCACGGTGCCGGCCGCCGGGGGCCGGCCAGTGGTCGACACGGTGATCTCCGGCGTGCGCGACATCCCGTGGCTCGACCTGACCGCGTGGGGCGCGATGGGCGGCATCGTCTTCGTGCTCTGGATCCTCCTCATGAACGTCTCGGCCTCGAACGCCGTCAACGTCACCGACGGGCTCGACGGCCTCGCGACGGGCTCCGTCATCCTCTCTGCCACCGGCTTCGCGTTCATCGCCTTCTGGCAGTTCAACCAGTCGTGCTTCTCGGCCGATCCGGCGGCGGGCTGCTACGACGTCGTGCAGCCGCTCGACGTCGCGACGGTCGCCGCGACCCTGGTCGGTGCGCTCATCGGCTTCCTCTGGTGGAACACGACGCCCGCCCAGATCTTCATGGGCGACGTCGGCTCGCTCTCGCTCGGCGGCGCGCTCGCCGGCTTCGCGATCATGACCGACACGCACCTGCTGCTGCTGCTGATCGCCGGCCTGCCCATCATCGTCACAGGCTCCGTGATCGTGCAGCGCACCTACTTCAAGCTCACCGGCGGCAAGCGCATCTTCCTCATGACCCCGCTGCACCACCACTTCGAGCTGAAGGGCTGGGCAGAGGTCACGATCGTCGTGCGGTTCTGGATCCTGGGCGGGCTGTTCGTCGCCGCCGGCATCGGGCTGTTCTACTTCGAGTGGGCGCTGCAGGGCTGATGCGCGACCTCGACACCCTCACCTCCTGGCACAGCGACTGGGCGGGCCTGCAGGTCGCGGTGCTCGGCCTCGGCGTCACCGGCTTCGCTGCCGCCGACACGCTCGTCGAGCTGGGCGCATCCGTCACCGTCGTCGCCGAGCGCGTGGACGACGAGCGCCGCACCATCCTCGGCGTGCTCGCCGTCCCCATCGTCGAGGCGGGCGCTGACGAGCTGCCGGCCGCCATCACCGAGGCCGAGGTCGTCATCGCCTCGCCGGGACTGCGCCCGGACCACCCGTGGCTCGTCGCGGCCGCTGCGCGCGGCATCGCCGTCTGGGGTGACATCGAGCTCGCCTGGCGCGTGCGCGACAAGGTGCGGGCCGCCGAGTGGATCCTCATCACCGGCACGAACGGCAAGACCACGACGACGCAGCTCACCGCGCACATGCTGCGAGAGGCCGGCATGCGCGTCGCGCCGGTCGGCAACATCGGCACGCCCGTGCTGGACGCGGTGCGCGACCCGGGCGGCTTCGACGTGCTCGTCGTCGAGCTCTCGAGCTTCCAGCTGCACGCGCTGCCGGCCGCCGGCGCAGGCGCCCTCTGGCCGCACTCGGCCGCGGTGCTCAACATCGACGACGACCACCTCGACTGGCACGGCTCGGCGGATGCGTACCGCGTCGCCAAGGCGAAGGCCTACGGCAACGCTCGGGTCGCGGCCGTCTACAACGTCGAGGATGCGACCACCATGCACATGGTGGAGGAGGCCGAGGTCGTGGAGGGCTGCCGAGCGATCGGCTTCAGCCTCGGCATCCCGGGTCCGAGCGACCTCGGCATGGTCGAGGACGTGCTCGTCGACCGCGCCTTCCTCGACGCGCGGCACGCGCAGGCGCTCGAGCTCGCGAGCCTCGCCGACCTCGAGCCGGCGGGCCTGCGCTCGCCGCACATGACCCGCAACGTGCTCGCCGCCGCAGCGCTGGCGCGCGCCTTCGGCGCTGAGCCGGTGCACGTGCGGGACGCGATCCGGTCCTTCCGCCTCGACCGCCACCGCACCGAGCTGGTCGCGGAGCAGGGCGGTGTGCGCTTCGTCGACGACTCGAAGGCCACGAACCCGCACGCGGCCGAGGGCAGCCTGAGCGCCTTCGACCGGGTCGTGTGGATCGTCGGCGGACTCTTCAAGGGCGCCGACGTCGCACCGCTCGTCGAGCGCCACGCGAAGCGCATCGTCGCGGCGGTCGCGATCGGGGTCGACCGAGCCCCCGTGCGCGAGGCGTTCGCGCGACACGCCCCCGGCATCCCGCTCGTGGAGGTCGACTCGGCGGACACTGTCTCCGTGATGCGCGTCGCCGTCGAGGCGGCCGCAGCGCACGCCGCGCCCGGCGTCACGGTCCTGCTGGCGCCGGCGGCAGCATCCATGGACCAGTTCAAGGACTACGCAGAGCGCGGCGATCGGTTCGCCGAGGCCGTGCTGGCGAGGGAAGAGCAGGGGAGGGGCGCCCATGGCGACGACGACGGCACCCCGAGCCGCGATCGCGACTGACGACCGCTCGGGCCGCGCTGAGCGGATGGGCAGGCGCGCGCTCGTGCGCGTGCGCTCGATCTTCGGCGCACCGACGTTGAACGCGGCCCTGCTCATGGGGACGACGCTGTTCCTCGTGATCTTCGGCCTCGTGATGGTGCTCTCCTCCTCGTCGGTGGAGAGCTACGTGGCGAACGGATCCTTCTTCACCGACTTCGTGAAGCAGTCGGCCTTCGCCTCGATCGGCGTCGTCGCGATGCTGGTCGCCGCGAGGATGCCGGCCAGCGTCTGGCAGCGGCTCGCATGGGTCGGGATCATGCTCGGCATCGCGCTGCAGGTGCTCGTCTTCACCCCCCTCGGCTTCGGCGCGGGCGGCAACCGGAACTGGATCGGCTTCGGCGGCTTCTCGCTGCAGCCCTCGGAGTTCGTCAAGGTCGCGCTGTGCGTCTGGCTCGCGATGATCATGACGCGGAAGCAGAAGCGCCTGGGCAGCTTCTGGCAGGTGTGGATCCCTGCCGGGCCGGTCGCGGGGCTCTCGATCGGCCTCGTGCTGCTGGGCAGCGACCTCGGCACGGTCGTCATCATGGTGGCGCTGTCGTTCGGGGCGCTCTGGTTCGCAGGCGTCAAGTGGTGGCACCTGCTCCTGCCGGTGGTCGTGCTGTCGGTGCTGGCCGTGCCGATCGTGCTCGCGAGCGTGTCGCGCGTGCGGCGCATCACCTCGTTCCTGCAGGGCTGCACGAACGACGTCTACTACTCCGACTGCTGGCAGCAGCTGCACGGCACCTGGGCGCTGTCGGCAGGCGGCCTCTTCGGCGTCGGCCTCGGCAACTCCCGCGCCAAGTGGTCGTGGCTCCCGGAGGCCGACAACGACTACATCTTCGCCATCATCGGCGAAGAGCTCGGGCTGCTGGGCGCGATCGTGGTGCTCGCGCTGTTCGCGCTCCTGGCCTGGACGATGCTCCGCATCGTGCGGCAGGCGTCGATGCAGATGACGCGCGTCGTCGTCGGTGCCGCGATGGTGTGGCTCGTCGGGCAGGCGCTGGTCAACATCGCCGTGGTGCTCGGGCTGCTCCCGGTGCTTGGCGTGCCGCTGCCGTTCATCTCCTCCGGCGGTTCGCAGCTCATCGCCGCGCTGCTCGTCGTAGGCATCGTCCTCTCCCTCGAGCGGGTCGACAACCCCAGGGCGCGGGGCGAGGAGCCCCTGCCCGCAGCAGCGAGGGGCTGAGCCGTGCGCGTGCTGCTCGCCGGCGGTGGCACCGCCGGCCACGTCAACCCGCTGCTCGCGACCGCGCAGCGGCTGCGGGAGCGCCACCCGGGCGTCGAGATCACCGTGCTCGGCACGGCAGAGGGCCTCGAGCGCGAGCTCGTGCCCCGCGCGGGCCTCGAGCTCGTCACCATCGCCAAGCTGCCGTTCCCGCGCAGGCCGGATGCGGCGGCGCTGCGCTTCCCCGGTCGCTGGCGACGCGTCGTGCGCGAGGTGCGCGCCCTGATCCGCGACCGCAGGCCCGACGTCGTCGTCGGCTTCGGCGGCTACGCATCCGCCCCCGCCTATCGGGCTGCGCACCTCGAGGGCGTGCCCATCGTGATCCACGAGGCGAACGCGAAGCCGGGCATGGCGAACCTCCTCGGCGCGCGCTGGACCGACTTCGTCGGCCTCTCCTACCGCTCGACGAAGCTCCAGGGCGAGCTGGTGGGGATGCCGCTGCGGCCAGAGATCACCGGTCTCGATCGCGCGGGGCTGCGCGATGAGGCGATCGCCGAGCTCGGCCTCGCG
Organism: Agrococcus sp. Marseille-P2731; assembly: GCF_900117395.1. Taxonomy (GTDB): domain Bacteria; phylum Actinomycetota; class Actinomycetes; order Actinomycetales; family Microbacteriaceae; genus Agrococcus. The sequence goes on from NZ_FPEG01000002.1 coordinate 115,766, forward strand.
CCTGAGCGCCCGACGCTGCTCGTCACCGGCGGCTCGCAGGGCGCCCGCTCCATCAACCGCACGATCGTCGAGGCGGCGGGCGACATCGTCGACGCCGGCTGGCAGGTCCTGCACCTCTCCGGCGGCAGGCAGACCGACTTCGAGCCCGCCACGACGGCGCACTACGTCGCGATCGAGTACCTCGACCGCATGCATCTGGCGCTCTCCGCTGCCGACCTGGTGGTGTGCCGCGCCGGCAGCCTCACCGTCTCGGAGCTCATGGCCGTCGGGCTGCCGGCGGTGTACGTGCCGCTGCCCTACGGCAACGGCGAGCAGGGGATGAACGCCGCCGACCAGGTTTCCGCTGGTGGCGCACTCCTCGTCGCGGACGGCGAGTTCACGGCAGAATGGGTGCGCACGAGGCTCGTGCCGCTGCTGCGGAGCGCCGATCGGCTCGCCGAGATGGCCTCTGCGAGCGCGGGCGCGGGAGCGAGCGACGGCAGCGACCGCATGTGCGATCTCATCGAGCGGGCCGCGGCCACGAGGAGGCAGTCGTGATCGAACCGGACTTCAGCCAGCCGATCCCCGAGCGGATCGAGCGCGTCCACTTCATCGGCATCGGCGGCTCGGGCATGTCGGGCATCGCCCACATGATGCTCGACGCGGGCCTCGCCGTCTCCGGCTCGGATCGCTCCGGCTCGGCGACGCTCGACCGCCTGGTCGAGCGTGGCGCCTCCGTCGCGATCGGCCACGACGGTGGCAACGTGCCCGTGGAGGGCGAGGGGCGCGTCGACGCCGTGGTCGTCACGAGCGCGCTCTGGCCGGACAACCCCGAGCTCCTCGTGGCGCGCGAGCACGGCATCCCCGTGCTGCACCGGTCGCAGGCCCTGCACGTGCTCGCGCGCGGCAAGCGCGTGGTCGCCGTCGGCGGCGCGCACGGCAAGACGACGACCACCGGCATGCTCGTCGTCGGCCTGCACGGCCTGGGCGTCGATGCCGGCTTCGTGAACGGCGGCGTCATCGCCGGGCTCGACACGTCGAGCTCGCAGGGCAGCTCCGACGTGTTCGTGCTCGAGGCCGACGAGTCCGACGGCTCGTTCCTGCTCTACGACGTGGCCGTCGCCCTCATCACGAACGTCGACACCGATCATCTCGACCACTACGGCACCCCCGAGGCCTTCGACGAGGCCTTCGCGCAGTTCGCGAACCGCGCGAGCGAGGCCGTCGTCATCTCTGCCGATGACGAGGGCGCGCAGCGCGTGCGCGGGCTCATCGACCACGCGCGCGTGATCAGCTTCGGCGAGTCCGAGGGGGCGGATGTGCGCATCCTCGAGATCCGCACGGGTCAGACCGCCTCGTGCGTGCTGGAGATCGCGGGGGAGCGGCTCGAGCTCGAGGTGGGCGTGCCGGGCAGGCACAACGCCGTCAACGCGGCCGGTGCCCTCGCGACGCTCGTGGCGCTGGGCTTCGCGCCCGCCGACATCGCGGGTGCGCTCGCAGCGTTCCGCGGCACGGGCCGGCGCTTCGAGCTGCACGGCGAGCGCCGCGGCGTGCGGGTCTTCGACGACTACGCGCACCACCCGGCCGAGGTCGACGCGGCGCTCACCGCTGCCCGCACCGTCATCGGCGAGGGGCGCATCATCGCCATCCACCAGCCCCACCTCTACACCCGCACGCGCGACATGGCCGGGGAGTTCGCCTCGGTCTACGAGCGGGTCGCCGACCACACGGTGGTGCTCGACGTCTACGGCGCCCGCGAGGATCCCATCCCCGGCGTGACGGGCGCACTCGTCGCCGAGCGCTTCGCCGATCCCGCCGATGTCGACTTCCTGCCCGACTGGCAGGCAGCCGCCGCGCGCGCGGCCGCGCTCGCGCAGCCCGGCGACATCATCGTCACGCTCTCGTGCGGCGACGTCTACCGGATCATCCCGCAGGTGCTGTCGGCCCTCGAGGACGGCGCCCAGGCGTGAGGCGACCCGAGGGCTTCGATCGGCCGGCCGATCGCGACGGCGACGAGCAGCCGGCAGCCGCGGACCAGGGCGACGAGCGCGCGCGCCGGGTCGTCGCCGAGGTGCGCGAGGTCGTCAGGCTCGACGCGCTGCGCCGCCGGCGCGAGCAGGCGCTGCAGGACGAGGCGGTGCGCGACGCCGGTGCATCGGCGGCCGAGCGGCCCGAGCCGCGGCGCTGGGCGCTGAGCGCCTACGCGGGGCTCGAGGACGAGCAGACCGCCGATGCAGACGCGGATAGCGCGGACGCCGCAGCCGAGCCGCGAGGCGGAGGCGCGCCCGCGAGCACCCCCACCGCTCGCCGAGGCGGTGCGAGCGACCATCTGGCCGACTCGGCTGCCGAGCCGCTCGCCGAGGGCGAGTCGCACGCCCAGCGCGTGGATCGCGCGTGGCGAGCGTCGCAGCGCGAGCAGCGCAGGCTCGATCGCGCAGAGCTCGCCGACACGCGTCGCGAGGCGCGGATCGCGAAGCGCGCCCGCATCCGCCAGGAGCGTGCCGAGGTGCGCAGGTTCACGGCCGAGCGCCGCAGGCAGCTGCGCACCGCGCTGCTCGCTGCCGGTGGGCTGGTGCTGGCGCTGCTCGTGCTGGTCGGCCTCGTCTGGTCGCCGCTCATGTCCGTGCGCGAGGTGCAGGTCGAGGGCGCGGAGCGCGTCGATCCGGCAGCCGTGCAGGAGGTGCTCGCCGATCAGCTCGGGCAGCCGATCGCGACGGTCACGGAGGCCGGCATCGCCGAGCGGCTCCAGGCGATCCCGCAGATCGAGTCGTTCCGCGTCGACGTCGTGCCGCCCTCGAGCGTCATCGTGCACCTCGTCGAGCGGCGGCCCGTCGCCGTCATCGGCGCCGACGCCGGCGCATCCGTCATCGATGCCGCCGGTGTCGTGCTCGGCACGGTCGACGAGACGACGGATGCGCTGCCGCGCCTCGTCGGGGTCGAGGTCGGCACCGAGCAGTTCGAGGCGGTCGCGACGCTGCTCGTCTCCGTGCCGAGCGAGGTGCTCTCGGCCACCGAGACGATCGAGGCGCCCACCGCATCCGACATCAGGCTCACGCTCGACACCGGTCAGCAGGTGCAGTGGGGCGGTGCAGAGCAGAGCCCGCTGAAGGCGGACGTCCTGGCCGCGCTGATGTCGACGCAGGATCCCGAGACCGCTGCGGTGCTCGACGTGCGCGCGCCGGAGCACCCGGTGGTCCGCGGCTCCTGAGCCGCCCGCTCGACCTCGGTGGTCTGGGCTCGCCGGCATCGGGCGGCCTCGGCGCCCGCCAGAACCTGACGAAACTTTTTCTTGGCGGATCCCGGCGCGACACGCCCTGACGGTCACGAGCAGGTGCTCCGTGCGCCCGTACCGTCGGAGTCGTCAGCATGAAATGAGGAATTCTCTAAACCTCAACTAGAGGTTGAGAGTTCGATCGAGGGGCCGGAACGTGACTTCCAACAACAACTACCTCGCCGTCATCAAGGTGGTCGGCGTGGGCGGTGGCGGTGTGAACGCCGTCAACCGCATGATCGACCTCGGTCTCCGAGGCGTCGAGTTCATCGCGATCAACACCGACGCGCAGGCGCTGCTGCTCAGCGACGCCGACGTGAAGCTCGACGTGGGCCGCGAGCTCACGAAGGGTCTCGGTGCAGGCGCGGATCCCGAGGTGGGGCGCCGCGCTGCGGAGGACCACGCGGAGGAGATCGAGGAGGCGCTCGCGGGCGCCGACATGGTCTTCGTCACCGCAGGCGAGGGCGGCGGCACCGGCACGGGCGGCGCGCCCGTCGTGGCGCGCATCGCGAAGAGCCTCGGTGCGCTGACGGTCGGCGTCGTGACCAAGCCGTTCTCCTTCGAGGGTCGCCGTCGCCAGGCGCAGGCCGAGGCGGGCGTCGAGGCGCTCAAGAACGAGGTCGACACGCTCATCGTCGTGCCCAACGACCGGCTGCTCGAGATCTCCGACATGGGCATCTCGATGGTCGAGGCCTTCGAGACCGCCGACCAGGTGCTGCTCGCGGGTGTCCAGGGCATCACCGACCTCATCACGACGCCGGGCCTCATCAACGTCGACTTCGCCGACGTGAAGTCGGTCATGCAGGGCGCGGGCAGCGCGCTCATGGGCATCGGCTCCTCCCGCGGTGCCGATCGCGCCATCAAGGCGGCAGAGCTCGCGGTCGCGAGCCCGCTGCTCGAGGCGAAGATCGACGGCGCCCACGGCGTGCTGCTCTCCATCCAGGCAGGCAGCAACCTCGGCATCCACGAGACCTACGACGCCGCGAAGCTCGTGCAGGAGGCGGTGCACCCCGAGGCGAACATCATCTTCGGCACCGTCATCGACGACACGCTCGGCGACGAGGTGCGCGTCACCGTCATCGCCGCGGGCTTCGACGGCGCCGGCCCGGTCGTGAAGGACGACGACTCGGTGCTCCGCACTGCCGCGCGCGACGAGATGGGGCTGCGCTCGGGCGCGCCCTCGGCGCCCCGCGCAGAGGAGCGCCGCGACGAGCGACGCGCCGACGTGCGCCGCACGGAGGAGCCGGCCGAGCGTCGTGCGGTCCCCGCCGTGCCCGTCGCCGACCACCTCACCGGTCCCGTCCAGCCGCTGACGCAGGTGGATGAGGAGGAGGACGAGTTCCTCCCCGACTTCCTCCGCTGACGACACCGACCGCATCCGCTGACCGCGAGCATGACTGACGCCCCCGCGCGCCTGGCCGCCTTCCTCGAGGATCTCGAGGAGGCGCGCCGGGCGCGCGAGGTCACGGTCGTGGTTGTGACCAAGTTCCACCCCGTCGAGCTCGTGCGCGAGCTGGCCAGCACGGGGCATCGCCACTTCGGCGAGAACCGGCACCCGGAGGCGCGCGACAAGGCCGATGCGCTCGGCGATCTCGGACTCACCTGGCACTTCCTCGGGCAGTTGCAGCGCAAGAAGGCGCGGCAGGTCGCGCGCTACGCAGACGTCCTGCACTCGATCGACTCCGTCGAGCTCGTGGACGCCCTCGAGGGCGGCGAGCCTGGCGACGAGCGCCCCGTGCGCGACGCGCTCGTGCAGCTCAACCTGACCGACGACCTCGCCCGCGGGGGCGTCGCGCCCGACGGCCTCGAGGCGCTCGCCGAGCGCGTCGCTGCCGCAGGGGCGCTGCGGCTGCGCGGCGTCATGGCGGTCGCGCCGCTCGACGAGGAGCCGGCCAGCGCCTTCGAACGACTCGCGAGGCACGCCGAGCGCGTGCGCCGCATCGACCCATCCGCCGACTGGATCTCCGCCGGCATGAGCGGCGACTGGCGCGAGGCGCTCCAGCACGGCGCGACACACCTGAGAATCGGCACGGCAATCACGGGAAACCGCCCCTCCGGCGGATAGCGTGAACGCACGCCACGAGGAGGATCCATGAGCAACGCACTGAAGAAGGCGGCGATCTACTTCGGCTTCGCCGAGGAGGATGAGCTGACCCAGGAGGTCCGTCCCGTCGAGCGGACCGAAGAGCACGACCGGGCTCCGCAGCAGCAGCCGCGCGAGCGCGTCGAGGAGCCGCGCCGCGCTCCCGTCACCAAGCTCCGGCCCGCACAGAAGGTGAGCGACATGAGCGAGATCCTCACGGTGCACCCGCGCCAGTACAAGGATGCCAAGGCCATCGCCGAGGCATTCCGCGACGGCACCCCCGTCATCATTAACCTGTCGCAGATGACGGACGGCGACGCTCGTCGCCTGATCGACTTCTCGGCAGGCCTCACGCAGGGCCTCGAGGGGCGCATCGAGCGCGTCACGACCAAGGTCTACCTGCTGACGCCCGAGCACATCGCGGTCTCGGGCGGGCGGGGCGTCGAAGAGGACGCGGACGCAGCCGTCTTCGCCCACTGACCCGGTGACGATCGTCCCGATCCTCGCCTGGGTCGTCCACACGGCGCTGCTCGTCGCGTTCTACGTCCTCTGGGCGCGGATCATCCTCGACTTCGTGCGGCAGCTGCGGCGCGACTGGCGGCCGAAGGGCTTCTGGCTCTTCGTCTCCATCTGGTTGCTGCGGCTCTCCGACCCGCCGCTGCGCTTCGTGCGCCGCTTCGTGAAGCCGATCCGCATCGGCGGCGCCATGCTCGACATCGCGATGCTCGTGCTGCTGCTCGGGCTGCTGCTGCTGATGACGGTCGTCGGCCAGTTCCGCTACGTCTGAACCGAGCTGGCTGAGAGGCGGAGACGCCCGCTCGGCGCTACGATCTCCGGAGCGCGAACCGCGCCGGGTACAGTGAACCTGTGCCGCCTGCCCACCGGCAGGCGACTGACCAAGAAAGGCACGCCATGGCTCTGACTCCTGACGACGTCGTCCACAAGCGCTTCGAGACGACGCGCTTCCGGGACGGCTACGACCAGGACGAGGTCGACGACTTCCTCGATGAGGTGGTCACGGAGCTCCGTCGTCTGACCGAGGAGAACGAGGCGCTCCGCGCGGAGAACGAGCAGCTGAAGTCGGGCGGCGCCAGCGCTGCGCCCGCCGAGGCTGCTGCGCCCGCAGAGGCTGCCGCGCCCGCAGAGGCTGCCGCGCCCGTCGAGCAGGTCGACACGGCAGAGCTCGAGCAGCTGCGCGCCGAGAACGAGCGCCTCGCCAAGGAGCTCGCCGACCGCGACGAGGCAGCCGCTGCCGCCGCCGCACAGGCCGACGCGCAGCCCTCCCAGACGCAGGCTCCGGCAGAGGCCGAGGCTCCCGCTGCGGCCGCCGAGCCCGCTTCGCCGTCGGTCACGCAGTCCGACAGCCTGATCAAGCTCGCGCAGCGCGTCCACGACGAGCACGTCGCCGAGGGCGAGCAGAAGCGCGACGAGCTCATCGCCGCCGCCGAGACCAAGGCGCAGGAGATCGAGGCCGCCGCCGAGCAGCGCAAGGTCGCGCTGCAGGGCCAGTTCGACGACGCGAAGGCCAAGCTCGACGAGCAGAAGGCCGGCCTCGAGGCCAAGATCGACGAGCTGAAGAGCTTCGAGCGCGACTACCGCCTCAAGCTGCGCGGCTACATCGAGAGCCAGCTGCGCGACCTCGACCGCTCGTCCTCGCTCGCCTTCGGCGGGCAGAGCGGCAGCTGAGCCGCTCGGTGACGGACGACCGCGCGCCCGCGCACGGCTCGCGCCCACGCAGCGCCGCCCCGCGCTCGACCTGGCTCATGCTGGGGATCGTGCTCGGGACCGCTGCGCTCGCGTGGGTGGCCGACCTCCTGTCCAAGGAGTGGGTCCTGGCGTCGATGGCTGAGGGCGAGCAGCGGCAGGTGCTGGGCGAGGTGCTGCAGTGGCACTTCGTGCGAAACCCTGGCGCAGCGTTCTCCTTCGCCGCCGGCTCCACCTGGATCTTCACGATCCTGGCCGCCGCGGTCGTCATCTTCATCGCGACGCAGGTGCGGCGCATCCGTTCGATCCTGTGGGCCGTCGCCTTCGGCGGCGTGCTCGGCGGCACGCTCGGCAACCTGACCGATCGTCTGACCCGCGAGCCCGGCTTCTTCGTCGGGCACGTGATCGACTTCATCCAGGTGTGGGGCTTCCCGGCCATCTTCAACATCGCCGACGTCTTCATCGTCGGCTCGATGATCGGGGTGGTGCTGCTCGTGCTGCTCAACATCGGCCTCGACGGCCGACGCCACACCGATGATCCGGCGCATGCGCGCCCGGCGGCTGACGATCCCGATGCCACGCAGCCGCTCGACCCCGAGGATCGCCCGGGAGCCGGCGCCTGATGGAGACGCGGTTCCTGCAGGTGCCGCCGGGGCTCGACGGCACCCGTGCCGACGCCGGGCTCGCGAAGCTGCTCGGGCTCTCGCGCACGGCGGTCGTCGGGATGCTCGACGCGGGCGGCGCGGTGCAGGACGGCACGGTGCTCGGCAAGTCCGATCGGCTGCTCGGCGACGCCTGGCTCGACCTGTCGTGGCAGCCGCGCGAGGAGCCCAGGCTCGTCCCGACGCCCGTCCCCGACCTCGGCATCGTGCACGACGACGCGGACATCGTCGTCGTCGACAAGCCCGCGGGCGTCGCTGCGCATCCCTCGGTGGGGTGGCAGGGCCCGACGGTGGTCGGCGCGCTCGCCGCGGCCGGCTTCGACATCGCGACCTCCGGCGCCGCCGAGCGGCAGGGCGTCGTCCACCGGCTCGACGCCGGCACGAGCGGGCTCATGGTGGTCGCGAAGAGCGAGCGCGCCTACACGCACCTGAAGGCCGCGTTCCACGACCGCGAGGTGACGAAGATCTACCACGCGGCGGTGCAGGGGCATCCCGACCCGCTCTCCGGCACGATCGACGCGCCGATCGGCCGGCACCCGAGCCACGAGTGGCGCTTCGCCGTCGTCTCGAGCGGCAAGCACGCGATCACCCACTACGAGACGCTCGAGGCGTACCGCGGCGGGAGCCTGCTGGAGGTGACGCTCGAGACCGGGCGCACCCACCAGATCCGCGTGCACATGGCCGCCAGGAAGCATCCGTGCCTGGGCGACACCATGTACGGCGCCGACCCGACGACATCTGCGCGGCTCGGGCTCGAGCGGCAGTGGCTGCACGCGATGCGCCTCGGGTTCCGGCACCCCGCGACGGGCGAGCAGGTGCTCTACAGCTCCTCCTATCCGGCGCAGCTCGCGCACGCGCTCGACCTGCTGCGCGAGGACTAGCCCGGCACGTCGCGTCGGCGCCGCGACGTAGGATCGAAGGGAAATGGCAGACTCCTTCGCGCACCTCCACGTCCACACCGAGTACTCGATGCTCGACGGTGCAGCACGCATCAAGGATCTGATGCAGGCGGTGCACGACGAGGGGATGCCCGCGGTCGCGATGACCGACCACGGGAACGTGTTCGGGGCCTTCGACTTCTGGAAGGCAGCGAAGGCGCAGGGCCTGAAGCCGATCATCGGCACCGAGGCCTACATCACCCCGGGCACCCACCGCTCGGAGCGCACGAGGGTCAAGTGGGGCGACCAGGGCGCTCCCTCCGGCGATGACGTCTCCGGTGGCGGCGCCTACACGCACATGACGCTGCTCGCCGAGAACAACGAGGGGCTGCACAACCTCTTCCGACTCTCGTCGTACGCCTCCATGGAGGGCTACTACTTCAAGCCGCGCATGGACCGCGAGCTGCTCGAGCGCTACTCCAGCGGGCTCATCGCCACGACCGGCTGCCCCTCCGGCGAGGTGCAGACCAGGCTGCGCCTCGGCCAGTTCGACCTCGCGCTCGAGGCCGCGGCCTCCTACCGCGACCTCTTCGGCGCCGACAACTACTTCCTCGAGCTCATGGACCACGGCCTCGAGATCGAGCGGCGCGTGCGCGACGGCCTGCTCGACATCGGCAAGCAGCTGGGGCTGCCGCTGCTGGCGACCAACGACCTGCACTACACGCGCGCCGAGGACGCCAAGAGCCACGACGCGCTGCTGTGCGTGCAGTCGGGCTCGACGATGGACGACCCGAACCGGTTCCGCCTCGACGGCGGCGGCTACTACGTCAAGTCGGCCGCCGAGATGCGGCACCTGTTCCGCGACCTGCCGGAGGCGTGCGACAACACGCTGCTCATCGCGGAGCGCTGCGACGTCCAGTTCGACACCGACGCGAACTACATGCCGCGGTACCCGGTGCCCGAGGGGCACGACGAGCACTCGTGGTTCCGCCACGAGGTGCACGCGGGCCTCGAGCGCCGCTACCCGAGCGGCATCCCCGACGCGGTGCAGGCGCAGGCGGAGTACGAGATCGGCGTCATCTCGGGCATGGGCTTCCCGGGCTACTTCCTGGTGGTCGCCGACTTCATCAACTGGGCGAAGGACAACGGCATCCGCGTCGGCCCCGGGCGAGGCTCCGGCGCCGGCTCCATGGCCGCCTACGCCATGCGCATCACAGACCTCGACCCGCTCGAGCACGGCCTCATCTTCGAGCGGTTCCTCAACCCCGATCGCGTCTCGATGCCCGACTTCGACATCGACTTCGACGATCGTCGCCGGGGCGAGGTGATCCGCTACGTCACCGAGAAGTACGGCACCGAGCGCGTCGCGCAGATCGTGACCTACGGCACCATCAAGCAGAAGCAGGCGCTGAAGGACGCGAGCCGGGTGCTGGGCTTCCCGTTCGGGATGGGCGACAAGCTCACGAAGGCGATGCCCCCGGCGATCATGGCGAAGGACATCCCGCTCGGCGGCATCACCGATCCGACGCACGAGCGCTACAAGGAGGCGGGCGACTTCCGCGCGCTCATCGAATCGGACCCCGAGGCGAAGACGGTCTACGAGACGGCGCTCGGCCTCGAGAACCTCAAGCGCCAGTGGGGTGTGCACGCGGCCGGCGTCATCATGTCCTCCGATCCGCTGATCGACATCATCCCGATCATGAAGCGGGAGCAGGACGGCGCGATCATCACGCAGTTCGACTACCCGGCGTGCGAGTCGCTCGGCCTCATCAAGATGGACTTCCTGGGGCTGCGCAACCTCACCATCGTCTCTGACGCGCTCGACAACATCCGCGCCAACCGCGGCGAGGACATCGATCTCGAGACGCTGCCGCTCGACGACCGGGGCGCCTACGAGCTGCTGCAGCGCGGCGACACGCTGGGCGTGTTCCAGCTCGACGGCGGGCCGCTGCGCTCGCTGCTGCGGCTCATGCGGCCCGACAGCTTCGGCGACATCTCGGCCGTCATCGCCCTCTACCGCCCGGGTCCGATGGGCGCCGACTCGCACACGAACTACGCGCTCCGCAAGAACGGTGCGCAGCCCATCACGCCCATCCACCCTGAGCTCGAGGAGCCCCTCGCCGAGATCCTGTCGGAGTCGTACGGCCTCATCATCTACCAGGAGCAGGTGATGGCGGTCGCGCAGAAGGTCGCCGGCTACACGCTCGGCCAGGCCGACATCCTGCGGCGCGCGATGGGCAAGAAGAAGAAGGAGGAGCTCGACAAGCAGTTCGAGGCCTTCTCCGGCGGCATGCGCGAGCGCGGCTACTCGGCGGCCGCCGTGAAGGCGCTCTGGGACATCCTGCTGCCATTCTCCGACTACGCGTTCAACAAGGCGCACTCCGCCGCCTACGGTGTCATCTCCTACTGGACGGCGTTCCTCAAGGCGCACTACCCGGCCGAGTACATGGCGGCGCTGCTGACGAGCGTCGGCGACTCGAAGGACAAGATGGCTATCTACCTGTCGGAGTGCAGGCGGATGGGCATCACGGTGCAGCCGCCGGACGTCAACGAGTCGACCCTGTACTTCACCGCCGTCGGCGACGACATCCGCTTCGGCCTCGGTGCCGTGCGCAACGTCGGCGAGGGCGTCGTGGACGGCATCGTGGCGGCTCGCAAGCGCGAGGGCGCGTTCGGGTCGTTCCACGACTTCCTGAAGAAGGTGCCGCTCGGCGTGGCCAACAAGCGCACCGTCGAGTCGCTCATCAAGTCGGGCGGCTTCGACACCATGGGCGTGACGCGGCGAGCGATGCTCGAGATCCACGAGGATGCGGTGGATGCGGCCGTCTCCATCAAGCGCAACGAGGCGAACGGGCAGGTCGACCTCTTCGGCGACATGTTCGACGACCTCGATGCGGTCGCCGACCGGGTGCCCGATCGCCCGGAGTGGGGCAAGCAGGACAAGCTGGCCTTCGAGCGCGAGATGCTCGGCCTGTACGTCTCGGACCACCCGCTCTCGGGGCTGGAGCTCGAGCTCGCGAAGCACGCGACGCACCAGATCCAGGAGCTGCAGGAGGTCGAGGATGGCGAGCACGTCTCGCTGGCCGGCCTCATCACGAGCGTGCAGCACCGCGTCGCGCGCAACTCCGGCAACCCCTACGGCATCATCGCCGTCGAGGACTTCAGCGGCGAGCTCGAGATCATGGTGCTCGGCAAGACCTACACGGAGTACCGCGTCGCGCTGCAGGCCGATCAGGTGGTGGTCGTGCGGGGCCGCGTGCGCACGCGCGACGACTCGGTGTCGGTGCACGCGAACGCGATCGACACGCCCGATGTGCAGCCGATCGACGAGACGCGGCCGCTCGAGCTGCGCATCCCGGAGCGGCGGGCCTCGATGACGGCCATGCGAGAGCTGCGCGGACTGCTCGAGCGCCACGCCGGGCCAACCGACGTGCGCATCGCGCTGCAGCGCCCAGATCTCGAGCGGGTCTTCGCGCTGCCGCAGCGGGTGCGCGTCTCCTCCGACCTCTTCGGTGAGCTCAAGAGCCTGCTCGGCCCCGCCTCGATCGCCTGACCCGCCCCTGCCCGCTGGTCGAGGAGCGCGCGGCGCAGCCGCACGCGTCATGCCCGTTGGTCGAGGAGCGCGCGGCGCAGCCGCACGCGTCATGCCCGTTGGTCGAGGAGCGCGCGGCGCAGCCGCACGCGTCGCGAGACCCGCCGTTGGTCGAGGAGCGCACGGCGCAGCCGCACGCGTCACGAGACCCGGTCGGCGGCTTGTTCACGCCTCTCGATCGCCCGCCTCCGATGTCAGTGGTGCGTGATGTGATGCACCCATGAGCGACGATGGCCTCGACCCCCAGGGCACTGACCCTGAGGCCATCGACGCCGACGCCTACATCGCCGCGGTCCGTGCTGGCGCGGTCGACCCGTACGGGCAGTCGGCGGATGAGCTGCAGGCCTCGCTCGACGCGTACGACCGGGAGTGGACGGCGCGGCTGCTGGCGCTGTCGGATGTCGAGCTGGATGCGGTCGTGACGGGCCGGATGCGGGTGCCGCAGCTGCCGGGCCCGGTGGAGTCGGAGGGCACGGCGCGGCTGCGTGCGGAGGCCGCGTATGTGGGCCGGGTGCGGGCGCTGGAGGCGCAGGCGGCGCGGCTGGAGGCGGCCAAGCGTGAGCTGCTCGCGGACCGGTTCGCGCGGCTGCTGGCCGAGCCGGGCTCGTTCGAGACGAACCTGCGCGAGGCGGCCTCGGTGCTGGCGGTGGAGCTGCACCTGTCGGATCGTGCGATCGAGCGGCGCATGACCGACGCGTGGCAGACGGTCACCGAGCTGCCGCTGGCGCACGACGCGCACCGCGCGGGCCGCATCACGGCCAGCCACCTGCGCGCGATCGTGACCGCGACCGAAGCGCTCCGCCTCGACGCTGCGGTCGAGCACGAGCAGCGGGCGCTGGTCGAGCAGGAGCTCGTCGCGGTCGCCGAGACGACCACGCCCGGGCGGCTGCGCTCCCGCGCACGCCGGATCGTCGACCGTGTCCTGACCGCGCCGCTGCAGCAGCGGTACGAGACGGCCAGTCAGCAGCGGGCGGTATCGCTGCACGACGCGGGAGACGGCATGGTCGATCTCTGCGCACGCGTGCCCGCGGCGCTCGGCGCGGCCGCGTTCGCGCGGCTGACGGACGCCGCCCGCGGCAAGGCGAAGGACGACCCGCGCACCTTCGACCAGTTCCGCGCCGACGCCTACCTCGAGCTCCTCCTCACCGGCCACACCCCGCAGAACCTCGCCGGCGTCAACGGCATCGCCGCGACGATCATCGTCACCATCCCCGCCACCGCCCTCCTCCACGACGACGCCGACCGCCACGACGGCGCCAACGGCACCGGCAACGCCACCGGCAACGGCACCGGCACCGGCAATGGCACCGAGGGCCGCGGCGGTGATGCTGCGCCGGGGCTGCGGTTCCCGGCGATGCTCGAGGGCGACATCCTCGTCGACGCCGCCACCGTCCGCTCCCTCGCCGCCGACACGGTCACCTGGGAGCGGCTCTTCCTCGACCCCGTCACAGGCGTGCCCGTCACCGTCGACACCTACCGGCCCAGCCGCGCCATGCGGCGCTGGCTGCGCCGCCGCGACGGCCACTGCCGCTGGCCCGGCTGCAGCAACCGCGTCAGCAGCACCGACCTCGACCACACCCAAGACTGGGCCGACGGCGGCCCCACCACCCTGTCCAACCTCGCCAGCCTCTGCCGCCGCCACCACACCATGAAGCACGCCACCCGCTGGAGCGTCCAACAGCTCGAGCACGGCATCCTCGAATGGACCAGCCCCCTCGGCACCACCCTCCACGACGCACCCCAACCCCAAGGACCACGCTTCACCAACACCAGCCACGACGACACCCCCTGGGGCACACCGACCACCGCCGAACCCAACCTCGCCAACGCACCACCAGTGACGCTGCCCTTCTGACGACCGAAGCCAGCCTCCAACGGGTGACCTGCACGCCTACCGTCCCGGCGTGGATCGGTCGCACTGCGTTCGGTCACCTGTCGTACCCATCGTTCATGGCGCCCGAGCCATCCGTCAGTGCGGCACCGAGAGCGATGCCGTGAGGGCTCGTGCGACAGCGCGGGCGCCCCTCGTGGAGACCATCCGCCATCGGCACTCCCGCAAGCGATCTACGATGGAACCCGTGCTCCGACGAATCGATCTGACGACCCTGCCCGGCGACCAGGAGCTCCGTGCGCTGCTGCCGCGCCCCGCGGTCGACGTCTCGGCATCCCTGGCAGCCGCAGCAGCGCTCATCGACGCGGTGCGCGAGCGAGGCGCCGCTGCCCTCGTCGAGCAGGCCGAGCGCTTCGACGGCGTGCGCCCCGCCGCCATCGCCGTGCCCGCGGCAGCGATGACGGACGCGCTGGACGCGCTCGACGCCGACGTGCGATCGGCGCTCGAGACCACGATCGATCGCGTGCGCATCGGCTCGAAGGCCCAGGTGCCGCCGCCGATGATCGCCCACCTCGGCGAGGGCGCCGAGATCGAGCTGCGCTGGCAGCCCGTCGACCGCGTCGGTCTCTACGTGCCCGGCGGGAAGGCGGTCTACCCCTCGAGCGTCGTCATGAACGTGGTCGCCGCGCAGGCAGCCGGCGTGCGCTCGATCGCCGTCGCGAGCCCTGCACAGGCCGAGCACGGTGGCCTGCCGCACCCGACCATCCTCGCCGCGTGCGCGCTGCTGGCCGTCGACGAGGTCTACGCGATGGGCGGCGCAGGCGCGATCGGGGCCTTCGCCCACGGTGTGCCCGCGATCGGCCTCGACCCCGTCGATGTGGTCACCGGCCCCGGCAACGTCTTCGTCGCCGCCGCCAAGCGGGTCGTCGCCGGCACCGTGCGCGTCGATGCAGAGGCCGGCCCGACCGAGATCCTGGTGATCGCCGACCACACGGCGGATGCCGAGCTCGTCGCCGCCGACCTCGTCAGCCAGGCCGAGCATGACGAGCTCGCCTCTGTCGTGCTCGTGACCGACTCTGCCGACCTCGCCGACCGCGTCGACGCATCCGTCGCCCGTCGCGCAGCAGCCACGCAAGCAGCCGAGCGAGTGCGCGCCGCGATCACGGGGGAGCAGTCAGCGATCGTGCTGGTCGCCGATCTCGAGGCCGCGGCTCGGGTCAGCGACGCCTACGCGCCAGAGCACCTCGAGATCATGACGCGCGACGACGACTCGGTGCTCGCCCTGGTTCGGCACGCCGGCGCCATCTTCCTCGGCCCCGACACCCCGGTGAGCCTGGGCGACTACGCGGCAGGATCGAACCACGTGCTGCCGACCGGCGGCCAGGCCCGCCGGGTGTCCGGCCTCGGCGCCGCGACCTTCCTGCGCGCGCAGCAGGTCGTGCGCTACGACCGCACCGCCCTCGCCGCCGTGCGCGCCGAGGTGACGGCGCTCGCCGCCGCAGAAGGCCTGCCGGCGCATGGCGAGGCGATCGAAGCGCGCTTCGACAGCGGCGCCGGCGGCACCGGGGCGCGCTGATGCACTGTCCCTTCTGCCGCAACCCCGACTCTCGCGTCGTCGACTCGCGCACGAGCGACGACGGCACGTCGATCCGTCGTCGCCGCCAGTGCACCGAGTGCGGCCGCCGCTTCACGACGACCGAGACCGCGAGCCTCTCGGTGGTGAAGCGCTCCGGCGTGCTCGAGCCCTTCCGTCGCGAGAAGGTCATCGAGGGCGTGCGCAAGGCCGTGCGCGGGCGTCCGGTTACCGACGCCGATCTCGCGGGCGTGGCGCAGTCGGTCGAGGAGACCATCCGCGCGACGGGCGCGAGCCAGATCGACGCCAACGAGATCGGCCTCGCGGTGCTGCCGCCGCTGCGCGAGCTCGACGAGGTCGCCTACCTGCGGTTCGCGAGCGTGTACAACAACTTCGACTCGCTCGACGACTTCGAGGCGGCGATCGGCGCGCTCCGTGCCGCCCGTCCAGAGGGGGGCGCCGGATGAGCGCCTACGACCTGCTGTTCCGGCACGGCTTCACCCGCGTCGATCCCGAGCGGGCGCACCACCTCGGCGCGACCGCGATCAGGGCCATCGGCGCCGCGCGACCCGGCGTGCGCACCGACCCCGCGCTGCGCACCCGCGCGCTCGGCCGCGCGTTCCCCACGCCGTTCGGCGTCGCCGCCGGCTTCGACAAGGATGCGACCATGATCGCCGGGCTCGGCGCGCTCGGCTTCGGCCACGTCGAGGTCGGCACGCTCACGGCGCAGCCGCAGCCCGGCAACCCGCAGCCGCGGCTCTTCCGCCTGCCGGAGGACCGCGCGCTCATCAACCGGATGGGCTTCAACAACGGGGGAGCGGCAGCCGCCGTCGACCGCATCGCCGCCGCCCGCGATGCCCGCTCGCGCCCGGTGATCGGCGTCAACATCGGCAAGAGCCGCGTCGTCGACGCCGAGGACACCGCCGCCGTCGAGCGCGACTACCTGCAGTCGACGCGCCTGGTGGCCCCGGTCGCGGACTACCTCGCGGTCAACGTCTCGTCGCCCAACACCCCGGGGCTCAGGGGCCTGCAGGATGCCGAGGTGCTCGAGCCGCTCCTGGCCGCCATCCGCGGGGCGGCCGGCGCCACGCCCGTGCTCGTGAAGATCGCTCCCGACCTCGACGACGAGCAGGTCGAGGGCATCGCCGAGCTGGCCGCGCGCCTCGAGCTCGCCGGCGTCATCGCCACCAACACCACCATCAGCCGAGCGGGGCTGCGCAGCAGCGCGGATGCGGTGGCACAGGCAGGCGCAGGCGGCCTGTCGGGCCCACCGGTCGCCCCTCGCTCGCTCGAGGTGCTGCGCCGGCTGCGCGCGGCGCTGCCGGCGACGATCGACGTGATCTCGGCCGGCGGTGTCGAGACCGCTGACGACGTGCGCGAGCGGCTCGCCGCCGGCGCGGCGCTCGTGCAGGGCTACACGGCCTTCATCTATCGCGGCCCGGGCTGGGCGCGCGAGATCAACCACGGCCTCCTCAACCTGAGCAGCTGAGCGGCCTCCGCGGCCTACTCCGGGTAGCGGAAGAGCTTCGTCTGCGGCTTCGGCATCCGCATGAACGGCAGCTGCACCGACCGCATGGCCGCGTACCAGCCGTGCCCCTTCGCATCCTTCGCGCCGAACTTGGCGCGCACCGCGCGGCGCAGCTGCCATGCCATCAGCACCGAGTCGAGGACGACGACCGCGACGAACGCCCAGAGCACGAGGGTGCCGATCAGGCGCCACTGCGGATCGTTGATGAAGGTCAGGATGAGCACGACGACCATGACGGGCATCGCGGCGGTGCCGATCGAGAGGCGAGCGTCGACGAAGTCGCGCACATAGCGGCGCACCGGCCCCTTGTCGCGCGGGGGCAGGTACTTCTCGTCGCCGCGCTCGAAGCCGACGCGCGCCTTCTGCCGCTCGGCGCGCATCTTGTCCTGCACCTGGCGGCGCGCCTCCTTGCGGTCCTCCGGCACGAGCGGACGGCGGTTGCGGGCGACCTGCTCCGACTGCTTCGGCGTCCTGCGGCCTTCCTGCAGGGGCTCGATCGGAGCCTTGTCGTCAGAACGGCTGAACAGCGCCACGGGGAGGTCCTTCTCGAGTCGGTCGCGGGGGATCGCTCCATCGTACTGCCGCGCGGGCGCATGGCGGCCGCCTAGGATCGAGCGCATGACTGCACACGATGCTGACTCCAGTGCGCCCTCGCGCGACGCCGACGCGAGCGCCCTCTCCGAGCGCGACCGCGCCATCCTCGCCGCCGTCGATGCCGGCTTCGACCGCGCGGTCGAGGATCTGAAGGCGCTCGTGCGCATCCCCTCGGTCGCGTGGGACGCCTACGACCCCGCGCAGGTGCAGGCGAGTGCCGAGGCCGTCGCGGCGCTGGCCGAGGGCACCGGCGTCTTCGAGCGCGTGTCGATCGAGCGGGCGCCCATCGGCGACTCCGAGCAGCTCGGCCAGCCGGCCGTGCTCGCGGTGCGCGCTGCCCGCGGTGGCAAGCCGACCGTGCTCCTCTATGCCCACCACGACGTGCAGCCCTGGGGCGACGAAGCGCTGTGGCGCACGAAGCCCTTCGAGCCGACCGAGATCGACGGCCGGCTCTACGGGCGCGGCGCCTCCGACGACAAGGCCGGTGTCATCACCCACATCGCCGCGATCCGCGCCCTCGCAGAGACCGTCGACCCCGAGGTCGGCCTGGCCCTGTTCATCGAGGGCGAGGAGGAGCACGGCTCGCGCTCCTTCCAGCGCTTCCTCGAGCTGCACGCCGATGTGCTGAGCGCCGACCTCATCGTGGTCGCCGACAGCGACAACTGGTCGACGGAGATCCCCTCGCTCACCGTCGCGCTGCGCGGCAACGCGGCGTTCAACGTCACGCTCACGACGCTCGAGCACGCGAGCCACTCCGGCATGTTCGGCGGCGCGGTGCCCGACGCGATGATGGCCTTCGCCAAGCTCGCGGCCACGCTGTGGGCCGATGACGGCTCCGTCGCGGTGGCGGGGCTCACCGAGGCAGACCTCGACGTGCCGGAGCAGACCGAGGCGCACGTGCGGGCCGAGGCGGGCCTGCTCGAGGGTGTCGACCTCGTGGGCTCCGGCCCTGTGCTCTCGCGCCTGTGGGCCAAGCCGGCCATCACCATCACGGGCGTCGACGCACCCGCGGTGCCCGACGCGTCCAACACCATCCTGCCGACCGTCCGGTTCCGCATCTCCGCCCGCATCGCGCCCGGGCAGACGGCGGCCGACGCGTTCGAGGCGCTCCAGCGCCACATCACCGAGCACGCGCCCTTCGGCGCGCACGTCGGCTACGACAGCATCGACCTCGGCGACCCCTTCCTCGTCGACTCGACGGGCTGGGGCGCCACCGCGGTCAAGCGGGCCATGGCGGATGCGTGGGGCGCACAGCCGGTCGAGGCCGGCATCGGCGGGTCCATCCCGTTCATCGCCGACCTGGTGCGGCAGTTCCCCGCGGCGCAGATCCTGGTGACGGGCGTCGAGGACCCGGCGACCATGGCGCACAGCCCGAACGAGTCGCAGCACCTCGGCGTGCTGCGCAGGTCGATCGCGGCCGAGGCGCTGCTGCTCTCGCGCGTCTCCGAGGGTCGCGAGTAGCATGGAGGGCGACGGGACCGCGGTCCCGGAGAGCTTTCGAGAGGAGCTGAGATGACGGATGTCATGACGCACGGCGTCGACCTCACCGACACGGCCGCCGACAAGGTGCGCCGCCTGCTCGACCAGGAGGGTCGCGACGACCTGCGGCTGCGGGTCGCGGTGCAGCCGGGCGGCTGCTCGGGGCTGATCTACCAGCTCTACTTCGACGAGCGCCGGCTCGACGGCGATGCGATCCGCGACTTCGACGGCGTCGAGGTCATCGTCGACCGCATGAGCGTGCCCTACCTCGACGGCTCGACCATCGACTTCGAGGACACCATCCAGAAGCAGGGCTTCACGATGGACAACCCCAACGCCGAGGGCTCCTGCGCCTGCGGCGACTCGTTCCACTAGCGCGCGCTATCGCGTCCTCCGGCGACACGCCGTCGATCCTCGGATCGGCGGCGTGTCGCTTTCCACTGCCCCTTGTGGGGAGCGTGGCAGGGGCCTGAGCGCCGTCTGTGGGTACTAGGATCGAAGGCAGACGTTCACAAGAGTCGGAGGAAGACATTGCGCACTCGTCGATCTCGTTGGATCGCGGCCCCGCTCGCCGTAGTGGTGGCGCTGGCGCTCGCCGGATGCACCCAGGCACAGCTGCAGGGGTACATGCCGTCGGAGTCCGGCCTCACGAACCACGTCGACCGCATCATGGGTCTGTGGACGACCTCGTGGATCGTCCTGCTGGGCGTCGGGCTCATCACCTGGGGCCTGATGATCTGGGCAGGCATCGCCTACCGCCGCCGCCGTGGCCAGAGCGGCCTGCCGGTGCAGCTGCGCTACCACATGCCGTTCGAGATCTTCTTCACGATCGTGCCCGTCATCCTCATCGCCGGCTTCTTCGCCTTCACCGCGCGTGACCAGGCCGCCATCGAGGAGCCGATCGAGGACCCCGACTACTCGCTGACCGTCTACGGCAAGCGCTGGGCGTGGGACTTCGTCTACGAGCGCGAGGGTCAGGACCCGGTCTACTTCCAGGGGCTGCAGGCGCAGGTCGACCCGGAGAGCAACCAGATCGACGCCGAGTCGCTGCCGACGCTCTACCTGCCGACCGACTCGAGCATCGAGATCACGCTCGAGGCCCGCGACGTCGCGCACTCCTTCTGGATCGTGGAGTACCTCTACAAGAAGGACATGCTCCCCGGCCTCACGAACCACATGTACTTCGAGACCGGCTCGCAGGAGGGCACGCTGACCGGCAAGTGCGCCGAGCTCTGCGGCGAGTACCACTCGCAGATGCTCTTCGACGTCGAGCTCGTCAGCCCCGAGGAGTACGACGCCTACCTCGAGACCCTCGAGGCCGCGGGCAACGTCGGCGCGATCGATGCGTCGATCAACCCGTTCACGGGCGACGACAACGTCGACACCGAGGCCGACGAGGCCTTCGACACCACCAACGAAGGCGAGAACGACCGATGACGGCCACCGCCACGCGCGGCACGACGCAGACGCCGATCAGCCCGAGCGCACAGCGCAAGGGCAACGTGCTCGTCGGCTGGATCACCTCCACCGACCACAAGACCATCGGGTACATGTACCTGATCACCTCGGTGCTCTTCTTCCTGATCGGCGGCGTCATGGCGCTGCTGATCCGTGCGCAGCTCTTCGCGCCGGGCCTGGAGGTCGTGCCGACCGAGGAGCAGTACAACCAGCTCTTCACGATGCACGGCACGGTCATGCTGCTGATGTTCGCGACGCCGCTGTTCGCAGGCTTCGCCAACGTGCTGATGCCGCTGCACATCGGTGCTCCCGACGTCGCCTTCCCGCGGCTCAACGCGCTCGCCTTCTGGCTCTTCTCGTTCGGCTCGATGCTGGCTGTGGCCGGCTTCCTGACGCCGCAGGGCGCGGCGTCCTTCGGCTGGACCGGCTACGTGCCGCTCAGCAGCGAGGCCTTCTCGCCCGGCATGGGCGGCGACCTGTGGGTGCTGGGCCTGGCCATGTCGGGCTTCGGCACGATCATGGGTGGCGTCAACTTCATCACGACCATCATGACCATGCGCGCACCGGGCATGACGATGTTCCGGATGTCGATCTTCACCTGGAACATCCTGGTCACGTCGATCCTCGTGATCATCGCGTTCCCGGTGCTCGCGGCCGCATTCTTCGGCCTCGCGATCGACCGCATCCTGGGCGGCCACGTCTACGACCCGGCCAACGGCGGCGTCGTGCTCTGGCAGCACCTGTTCTGGTTCTTCGGCCACCCCGAGGTCTACATCATCGCGCTGCCGTTCTTCGGCATCATCTCCGAGGTCATCCCGGTCTTCAGCCGCAAGCCGATCTTCGGGTACAACACGCTCGTCGGCGCGACGATCGCGATCGCCGCGCTCTCGGTGACGGTGTGGGCGCACCACATGTACGTCACGGGCACCGTGCTGCTGCCGTGGTTCGCGCTCATGACGATGCTGATCGCGGTGCCGACCGGCGTGAAGATCTTCAACTGGATCGGCACGATGTGGCGAGGCTCGATCACGTGGGAATCGCCCATGCTGTGGGCCTTCGGCTTCCTCGTGACGTTCACGTTCGGTGGCCTCACGGGTGTCATCCTCGCCTCGCCGCCGCTCGACTTCCACGTCTCGGACACGTACTTCGTCGTCGCGCACTTCCACTATGTCGTCTTCGGCACCGTCGTGTTCGCCATGTTCTCGGGCTTCTACTTCTGGTGGCCGAAGTGGACCGGCAAGATGCTCAACGACCGACTGGGGCACGTGCACTTCTGGATGCTGTTCATCGGCTTCCACGTCACGTTCCTCGTGCAGCACTGGCTGGGCGTCGTCGGCATGCCGCGCCGCTACTACACGTACCTCGTCGAGGACGGGTTCACCTGGATGAACCAGCTCTCGACCGTCGGAGCCATGATCCTGGCGGCGTCGATGATCCCGTTCTTCTGGAACGTGTGGATCACCGCGCGCACCGCGCCCAAGGTCGAGGTCGACGACCCCTGGGGCACCGGCCGCTCGCTCGAGTGGGCGACCAGCTGCCCGCCGCCCCGTCACAACTTCAACTCGATCCCGCGCATCCGCTCGGAGTCGCCCGCGTTCGACCTGCACCACCCGAACGCCGGCATGCAGGTGGGCGTCGGCCCGCTGAAGGACGCGCCGGATCGACCGGTCAAGGATCTCTCGAAGGACGAGGTGCGCTGACATGCGGGCGAACATCATCCTGCTGGGGATCATCTCCGTCTTCTTCTACCTGGCTGCCGCCGCGTACACGCTCTGGCACCTCGCCGACCGGGGGACGGTCGAGTGGACCGGCACGCTCGGCATGGCGCTCACGGGCGTCCTGGCGACGCTGATCGGCTTCTACCTCGTGCTGGTCTACCGCGGGCAGCAGGGAGAGTTCGCGGCGGATCGCCCGGATGCCGAGCTCGACGACGACGATCCCGAGATGGGGCACTTCGCGCCCTGGAGCTGGTGGCCCATCGGGCTCGCGGCTGCGCTGGCGCTGCTCTTCCTCGGCTTCGCCGGGCCGACCTTCCTCTTCCCGGTCGGCGGCGGCCTGCTCGCCATCACGATGATCGGCTGGGTCTACGAGCACTACCGAGGCAACTTCAGCCGCTGAGGCTGACGCCTCGCGCACGACGAAGCGCCCCGCTCCCGTGAGGGACGGGGCGCTTCCTCGTGGCTCAGATGACGCGACCTGCGCGCAGGCCCGTGTGGAGGCATCCGCCCAGGAACGTGCCCTCGAGCGCCCGGTAGCCGTGCACGCCACCGCCGCCGAAGCCGGCGGCCTCGCCCACCGCGAAGAGCCCCGGCACCGGCTCGCCGTCGGCGCCGAGCGCCCGCGAGTCGAGATCGGTCTGGATGCCGCCGAGAGTCTTGCGGGTCAGCGTGCGCAGGCGCACCGCGATGAGCGGCCAGTGGCGCTCGTCGAGGATGCGGTGCGGGCGCGCGGTGCGCACGAGCCGGTCGCCGATGTACTCGCGGGCGCGGCGGATCTCGACCGCCTGGGGGTCGGTCGAGTCGGGATCGGCGACGGCGGCGTCGCGCTCCTCGATCGCCGCGACGACGGCGGCGCGATCGATGGTGGTGCCGTCGGCGTTCGCGCCGAGGCGCTCCATGCCGTCGAGCAGCTCGGTGAGCGAGCCGGCGACGATGAAGTCCTCGCCGTGGTCGAGGAACGCCTGCACGGGCGCGGGCGCGCCGGGCAGGATGCGCTGCGCGAGCCGGCGCAGGTTGCGCCCGGTCAGGTCGGGGTTCTGCTCGGAGCCGGAGAGAGTGAACTCCTTCTCGACGATCGACTGGGTCAGCACGAACCACGAGTGCTCCGCGCCGACGGATCGCAAATGCCCGAGGGTCGTCAGGGTGTCGAAGCCGGGGTAGTTGGGGGAGGGGAGGCGGCGGCCGCGGTGGTCGAGCCAGAGGCTGGAGGGGCCGGGCAGGATGCGGATGCCGTGGTCGGGCCAGATCGGGTCCCAGTTCCCCACGCCCTCGGTGTAGTGCCACATCCGGTCGCCGTTGACGAGCCTCGCGCCGGCCTCGCCTGCGAGCGCGAGCCCGGAGCCGTCGACGTGCACCGGCACGCCGCGCACCGCCTGGGTGGGCGCGGCGCCGAGCGATGCCGGCCAGAGCTCGCGGACGCGCTCGAGCTCGCCGCCGATGCCGCCGGTCGCGACGACGACGCTCTCGGCGCGCAGCTCGAAGTCGCCGACGACCTCGCGGCTCGAGGGCTCGCCGCGCACGGTCACGTCCTCGGCCAGTCGGTCGCCGGCGACGCCGACGACGCGGCCCTCCTCCACGAGGAGCTCCGTCACGCGGTGCCGGAACGCGAGGCGCGCGCGGCCCTCGCGCACCGCTTCCCGCAGCTGCCGGGTGAAGGGCGAGACGATGCCGGGGCCCGTGCCCCAGACGATGTGGAAGCGGGGCACCGTGTTGCCGTGCCCGCCCTCGGTGCGCGCGCCGCGCTCGGCGTGGCCGACGACGGGGAAGAGCGAGACGCCGAGCTCGCGCAGCCACGGCCGCAGGTCGCGGTGGGCGAAGTCGAGGTAGGCGTCCGCCCATCGGCGCGCCCAGGCGTCGTCCTCGCGGTCGAAGCCCGCGGTGTGCTCCCAGTCGTGCCAGGCGAGCTCGAGGGAGTCCTCGATGCCGAGCCGGCGCTGCTCGGGGGAGTCGACGAGGAAGAGGCCGCCGAAGGACCAGAAGGCCTGGCCGCCGATCGACTGCGGTCCCTCCTGCTCGACGATGGTGACCGTCCGGCCGCGGTCGAGCGCCGTGCAGGCGGCGACGAGGCCCGAGAGCCCGCTGCCGATCACGAGCGCGTCGGTGTGGTGGGCCATGGTGCCTCCTCGGTGCGGCGGACCGCTCAGCGGAAGAGCGGGTTGTGGTTGACCATCGCGGTGGCCGCGCGGTCGAAGTAGTCCTCGAGCTCTGCCCGGTGCAGGGGCGCGGGGTCGAGCTCGTCGAGGGCGGCGGTCATGCTGGCGATCCAGCGGTTCCGCGCGTCGTGGTCGATGGGGAACGGCAGGTGGCGCATGCGCAGTCGCGGGTGCCCGCGCTGCTCGCTGTAGGTGCCGGGGCCGCCCCAGTACTGCATGAGGAAGAGGCTGAAGCGATCCTCGGCGCCGACGCGGTCCTCCTGCGGGTACATCGCGCGCAGCACGTCGTCGGCCCAGACGCGCTCGTAGAACTCGTGCACCAGGCGACGGAAGAAGGTCTCGCCGCCGACCGCGTCGAAGAGCGTCTGCTCGCGCGAGCCCGTCACGCTGCGCCCTCGTCCATGCCCTTGACGACGATCTTCTGCAGCGAGGGCAGCGTGACGCCCAGGTCGTCGAGACCCTCCTTCACGCGCCGCCGCAGCTCGCGGCCGGCCGCGTACTTCGCGCTCGCGCGGGTCTTGACGACGAGGCGGATGACCACGGCCTCCGCGGACACCGACTCGATGCCCCACACCTCGGGCTTGTCAATGATGCGGCCGAGCCACTCGACATCCTCGCTCATGTCGGTCGCGACCTGCAGCAGCCGATCCGTCACGGCGTCGATGTCGGATGCGTAGGGCACGGCCTGGTCGATCACCACGCGAGCCCAGCCCTGCGACTCGTTGCCGACCCGGACGATCTCGCCGTTGCGCACGTACCAGAGCGTGCCGTTCACGTCGCGCACCTGCGTCACGCGGATGCCGACCGACTCGACCACGCCGGAGGCCTCGCCCAGGTCGACGGTGTCGCCGATGCCGAGCTGATCCTCGAAGACCATGAAGAGGCCGTTCAGGAAGTCCTTGATGACGCCCTGCGCGCCGATGCCGGCCGCCGCGCCCAGGAAGCCGGCCATCGCCACGAGCGATGCCGGCTCGACGCCCAGGATGCTGAGGATCAGGATGAGCGCGAAGGCGCCGATGAGCCACCCGGCGAGAGTGTTGAGCACGCTGCCGATCGCGCGGGTGCGCTGCACGACGCGCACCTGCGCGAGCGGCGAGTTGACGAGCGCCTCGGTGTCGGCTGCGTCGGCCTTGCGCTTGACGCCCGTCACGACGCCGTCGACGACGCGGCGGACCACGGTCTTCAGGATCGCGTAGGCGATGAAGGCGCCGACGACCACGAGCAGCACGCCGATGGGCGTGTCCCAGGCCTCCCACCAGGCGCCGACCGCCGCCCAGTCGACGCCTTCGCCGGCTGCGCCCGCCCGGGCGACGCCCGAGCCAGCCGTGCTCGTCGCAGCCGTGCCCGCCTCAGTCACTCGCGCCTCCGATCAGGCGTCTCGCCGCTGCGCAGCGAGCGCGCGCTCGACGCCGGCGAGGTGCTCGACCATGATGCGGCGCAGCGCCGGCACCGGCTCGTTCGCGGCGAGCCAGTCGCGCGTCGCGCTCGCCAGCTCCTCGCTGGCGATGACGGCGGGGTAGAGGCCCACGAGCAGCGCGTCGGCCACCTGGTACGTGCGCGAGTCCCAGATCTGCTGGATCGCGTCGTGGTAGCGCGTCACGATCTCGGCGAGCGCGGCCGGGTCGTTGACGTGCTGCAGGCCGAGCCCGGTGTAGCGCACGATCATGTTCGAGGCGCCCGACTCGTCGGCGACCGACGCGAAGGCGGCCTCCTTCGCCTGGGGCGTCGGGATGGTGGCCCGGGCCCGCGCCGCGAACTGGCGGCCGGTCGCGGTGTCGTCGCCCGCGAGCTCTGCGGCGATCTCGGCCTCGCCGGCGGCGCCGGTCAGCACGAGGCCGTCGAGCAGCTGCCAGCGCAGGTCGCTGTCGACCGTGAGGCCGTCGAGCGTGCGCGTGCCGTCGAGCAGCCCGCGGAGGATCTCGGCGTGCTTCGTGCTCGAGGCGAGCGCGGCGAAGGCGCCGACGAACTGGAACTGCGCGTCCGAGCCGTCGTCGGCCTTGCTCGCGAGCTTCCAGAGGCGGTCACCCACCTTCTCGATGGTCTCCGCTCGGCGCGAGGGGTGCACGTAGGTGCGCGCCGCCTGCGCGAGCTGTGCGAGGGCGAGGCGGATGGTGGTGGACTCGGTCTCCTCGTCGATGTTGTCGAGCACGAGGTCGATGTAGTCGCTCGCGGGCGTCTCCGCGTCGCGCGTCGCATCCCAGGCGGCGCCCCAGACGAGGGCACGCGCGAGCGGGTCCTCGATGGTGCGCAGGCCGGAGAGGGCCGCCGCCATCGAGCGCTCGTCGAGGCGGATCTTCGCGTAGGCGAGGTCGTCGTCGTTGATGAGCACGAGCGCGGGGCGCACGTGGCCGACGAGCTGCGGCACCTCGGTGCGCGGGCCGGCGACATCGATCTCGAGGCGCTCGGTGCGGCGCAGCGCGCCGCCCTTCTCGTCGTAGAAGCCGATCGCCAGGCGGTGGGGGCGCAGCGTCGGGTGATCGGCCGGCGCCGTCTGCTCGATCGCGAAGGCGGTGATGATGCCGTCGGGCGTCGTCTCGATCGTCGGGCGCAGCGTGTTGACGCCGGCGGTCTCGAGCCACAGCTCGCTCCACTCGCCGAGGTCGCGACCGCTCGCGGCCTCGAGCTCCGTCAGCAGGTCCTTCAGCTCGGTGTTGCCCCAGGCGTGCTTGCGGAAGTAGGCGCCGACGCCCTGCATGAAGGCCGGCAGGCCCACCCATGCCACGAGCTGCTTGAGCACCGAGCCGCCCTTGGCGTAGGTGATGCCGTCGAAGTTGACCTGCACGTCATCGAGGTCGCGGATCTCCGCGACGATCGGGTGCGTCGAGGGCAGCTGGTCCTGGCGGTAGGCCCAGGTCTTCTCCATCGCCTGGAACGTCGTCCAGGCGCCCGTCCACTCCGTCGCCTCAGCCGTCGCGAGCGTCGACGCCCACTCGGCGAAGGACTCGTTGAGCCACAGGTCGTTCCACCACTTCATGGTGACGAGGTCGCCGAACCACATGTGGGCCAGCTCGTGCAGCACCGTCACGACGCGGCGCTCGCGGATGGCATCGGTCACCTGCGCGCGGAAGACGTAGGACTCGGTGAACGTGACGCATCCGGCGTTCTCCATCGCGCCGGCGTTGAACTCCGGCACGAAGAGCTGGTCGTACTTCGCGAAGGGGTAGGCGACGCCGAACTGCGCCTCGAAGAAGGCGAAGCCCTTGCGGGTCGTCTCGAAGATGTAGTCGGCGTCCATGTGCTCGGCGAGCGAGGCGCGGCAGAAGATGCCGAGCGGGATGGTGCGGCCGTCGCGCGAGGTGAGCTCGGAGCGCGTGACCGTGTAGGGCCCGGCGACGAGCGCCGTGATGTAGCTCGAGATGCGCGGGGTCGGCTCGAAGGCCCAGACGCCGGTGTCGCCGTCGATGCTGGGCTCGGGGGTCGGCTGGTTCGAGACGACCTGCCAGGCGGCGGGCGCGGTGACGGTGAAGGCGAAGGTGGCCTTGAGGTCGGGCTGCTCGAAGACCGCGAAGACGCGGCGCGAGTCGGGCACCTCGAACTGCGAGTAGAGGTAGACCTCGCCGTCGACGGGGTCGACGAAGCGGTGCAGGCCCTCGCCGGTGTTGACGTACATGGCGTCGGAGACGACGGTCAGCTCGTTCTCGGCTGCGAGGCCGTCGAGCTGGATGCGCACCCCGTCGTTCACGGCCGATGCGTCGAGCTCGACGCCGTTGAGCGTCACGGAGTGCACGGTGCGGGAGATGTGGTCGATGAACGTCGACGCGCCCTCGGTGGCGGTGAACCTGACCGTCGTGGTCGAGCGGAACACCTCGTCGCCGGTGGTGAGGTCGAGGGCGATGGCATAGCTCTCGACCTGCACGAGCGCCGCGCGCTCCTGGGCTTCGACGCGAGTGAGGTTCTCTCCGGGCACGCTGGACTCCTTCGGCAGTGGTGTGCTGGTGCGTCCAGCGTAGTCCGGTCGCCCGGGCCGGTGCTCTCGCCGCGGGACCGCTGGTCGATACGATCGACCCATGACGGATGAGGCTCAGCAGCAGGCTCCGCAGCGCGTGCGGATGTGGTTCGACCCGACGTGCCCGTGGGCATGGATGACCTCCCGGTGGCTCGGCGAGGTCGCGGAGGCGCGGGGCCTCGCGGTCGACTGGCAGGTGATGAGCCTCGCCGTGCTGAACGAGGGCCGCGACCTGCCGGAGGCGTACGCGAAGCGCATGCCGCGCTCGATGCGCCTCACGCGCCTCGTCACCGCCGCCCGCGCGGCCGGCGGCGACGCCGTCGTGAAGCCCCTGTACGACGCGCTCGGCGAGCGCATCCACCACCAGGGGCGCAAGGACGACGACGCGCTCATCGCCGAGGCGCTCGCAGAGGCCGGCGTCGACGCATCTCTCGTGCAGGAGACCGACGAGCACGACGCGAGCCTGCGCGCCTCGCACCAGGTCGCGATCGACCTCGTCGGCGATGACGTCGGCACGCCCGTGATCGCGGTCGACGACGTCGCCTTCTTCGGGCCGGTCGTGAGCCCCGCGCCCAAGGGGGCGGATGCGCTGCGGCTGTTCGACGGCATCGTCGCGGCCGCGTCGATCGACGGCTTCTTCGAGCTCAAGCGCTCGCGCACGCGCGATCCGCAGTTCGACGTCGAGATGTCGCCGAGCGACGGAGGATCCGCCTGATGCGCATCCACGTCGCCACCGACCACGCCGGCTTCGAGATGTCGCAGCGGCTCGTGGAGCACCTGCGGCAGCAGGGGCACGAGCCCGTGGACCACGGGCCGAGCGCCTATGACGCCGAGGACGACTACCCCTCCTTCTGCATCAACGCCGCCCGCGCCGTGGTCGCCGACCAGCGCGCAGGTGTCGAGGCGCTCGGCGTGGTCTTCGGCGGCTCCGGCAACGGCGAGCAGATGGCAGCGAACAAGGTCGAGGGAGTGCGGGCGGCGCTCGCCTGGAGCCTCGCGACCGCGCAGCTCGCCCGCGAGCACAACGACGCGAACGTCGTCGCCGTGGGCGCCCGTCAGCACGAGGAGCAGGAGATGCTCGCGATCATCGACGCATTCCTCGGGACCCCCTTCTCGGGTGCGCGGCGGCACGCGCGCCGCATCGCGCAGCTGGGGGAGTACGAGACGACGGGCGCCATCGCCGGCCACGAGATCCTCTGATGCCGAGGTCCTGCGATGCCTGAGGGCCACTCCGTCCACCGCATCGCGCGGCAGTTCGACGCGAACTTCGTCGGTCGCAGCGCGGCGGTCTCGAGCCCGCAGGGGCGCTTCGACGTCGGCGCCGCCGAGCTCGACGGTCGCGTGATCGTCTCGTCGCAGGCCATCGGCAAGCACCTGCTGCTGGGCTTCGCGGGCGACGACGAGGGCGCGCCCGGGCCGACGCTGCACGTGCACCTGGGCATCTATGGCGCCTGGGACTTCGCGGGTGCGATCTCGCTCGACCCGACGATCCTCGCCTCGCGCGCCGCCGTCGGCGCTGCGCGCATGGGGCAGACGGGGATGCGCGGGGTCGCGGCTCCGGAGAGCGTCGCGGTGGGCGCGGGCACGCGGGGCGAGAACGAGGAGTCGATCGCGTCGATCGGCGCGCCGCGGCTCGCGCGCCTGCGCGCCGGTGAGCACGAGAGCCTCGCCGAGCCGGTCGACTTCCCGCCGGAGCCGGTGGGGCAGGTGCGCGTGCGGCTCCTGACCGAGACGGCAGTGGCCGACCTGCGCGGACCGACGGTGTGCGAGGTGCTCGAGGCCGCCCAGGTGCAGGCGCTGGCGCAGAGGCTGGGCCCCGACCCCGAGGCGCCGACCGAGTCGAGGGCGAAGGCGGAGGCGCGGTTCGTCGCGCGCGCCTCGCGGTCGAACCAGCCGATCGGGCAGCTGCTGATGGATCAGTCGGTCGTTGCGGGCATCGGCAACGTCTACCGCGCCGAGCTGCTGTTCCGCGCGCGCATCGACCCGCACCGGCCCGGCAGTCGGGTGACGGAGGACGAGCTGCGCGCGCTCTGGCGCGACTGGGTGAAGCTGCTGCGGATCGGCGTCGAGACGGGCCAGATGCTGACGATCGACGGCCTGCGCGGCGCCAAGCGCGCTGCGGCGCTCGCGAACCGCGCCGACCGCCACTGGGTCTACAAGCGCGAAGGCCTGCCGTGCCGGCGGTGCGGCACCGCCGTCGCGCTCGAGACGATGCAGGCGCGCAAGCTCTACTGGTGCCCCGGCTGCCAGCTGTAGCCCGCAGCTCGCCCTTCGGCAGGCTCAGGACCCGGAGCGCGCGGCGGAGCCGCACGCGTCACGAGACCGAAGCCCGCCTCACCGCCACCGGTACAGCGTCGACGCATCCTGCGTGCTCTGCTCGGGGCTGATGACCCACGAGCCCGTGGTCGCCGCATCCTCGCGCACCGCGACCATCACCTGCGCGGTCTGCGTGTCCCCGGGCGCGAACTCCCAGATGCAGCCCAGGTCGAAGGGCGCCGCAGCGATCGCCGCGGAGTTCTGGTCGGAGATCGGCCCGCCGTCGGGCTGGTAGCCGAAGGTCATGTCGTGCATCGGATGCGTCGTGATGACGCCCACGTTGGTGATCGTCAGGTCGAGCATGACGAAGCGCTCGCCCGAGCGCGGCACGGCTGATCCGCCCGTGCCCTGGCAGCCCAGCGAGGCCTGGCTGTCGGCGGGATCGGTCGACTCGGTCGCCGTGATCTCCCAGGTCGAGCCGTGCGAGGTGTGGATGGTCGCCGCATCTCCGAACGAGAAGTCGCCGGGGTCGGTGGTCGGCACCGGCGGCTCGGTCGGGCCGTTCGTCGTCGGCGGGGGAGCGAGGTCGGTGAACACCGGGGTCGGCGTCGCGGGGATCGCCGGGTCGGCGGGCGTCGAGGCGGGCATCGCCACGCAGGCGGCGAGCGACAGCGCCACGGCGGCGACGAGCGATGCGCCCAGCGCGCTGGAACCGCGGCCGCGCGGGCGGGAGACGAGCCTGGACTGCACACCGGCACGCTATCGGACTGCGCTGTCGGCGAGCCGTGGCGGAGGCTGCTGGAGCGGGCGACGGGAATCGAACCCGCGTAATCAGTTTGGAAGACTGAGGCTCTACCATTGAGCTACGCCCGCGCGCCCCGCGAGCGGGACTGCACGAATCTACCGCATCCGCGCACGTGCCGGTGTCGGGATACCCTCGTGGCGTGCAGCGAAGCATCCCTTCAGACCTCATCCTCGGCGGCGCGACCGCCGCCTTCCAGATCGAGGGCGCAGCGGCCGAGGACGGCCGTCGCCCCAGCATCTGGGACACCTTCGCCCGCGTGCCGGGTGCCGTCATCGACGGGCACACCGGCGACGTCGCGTGCGACCACTACCATCGCATGCCCGAGGACGTCGCGCTCATGCGAGCGCTGGGCCTGCAGGTCTACCGCTTCTCGACCAGCTGGGCGCGCGTCTGCCCCGACGGCGGTGCGCCGAACGCGAAGGGCCTCGACTTCTACTCGCGGCTCGTCGACGAGCTGCTCGAGGCCGACATCATGCCCTGGCTGACGCTCTACCACTGGGATCTGCCGCAGGCCCTCGAGGATGCCGGTGGCTGGCCGCACCGCGACACCGCCCACCGCTTCGTCGACTACGCGCTCGCCGTGCACGATCGGCTCGGCGATCGCGTCACCAACTGGACGACCATGAACGAGCCCTGGTGCTCGTCCTTCCTCTCGTACACCGCCGGCGCGCACGCGCCCGGGCGCCAGAGCATCTCCGACGGCCTGCAGGCCGCGCACCACCTGCTGCTCGCGCACGGCATGGCCGTCGGCGCGCTCCGCGACGCTGGCGCAGAGCGTGTCGGCATCACCTTGAACTTCCAGCCGGCCGTGCCGCTCGACGCGAGCAGCGCATCCGACCGCGAGGCCGCGCGGCGGCTCGACGACCAGTACAACCGCTTCTTCGTGCACCCGATCATGCGCGGGGAGTACCCCGAGTCGCTGCTCGCCGACGTCGGCCACCTCGGCCTCGACGAGGTCGTGCTGCCGGGCGACCTCGACATCATCGCGGCGCCGATCGACGTGTTGGGCGTGAACTACTACCACGATGACGCCGTCTCCTACGAGGCGCCCGTGGTGCCGGTCGTCAACGACGCCCCGACCGATCGGCCGATCGCGAGCCCCTACCCGGCGGCCGAGGGCGTGTGGGCGCACCCGCGCGAGCTGCAGACGACGAACATGGGCTGGGAGATCAACCCGGCCGGCCTCACCACGCTGCTGCGCCGCCTGCACGACGAGTACACCGGTGCCGCGGGCATCGAGCTGTGGGTGACCGAGAACGGCGCTGCCTTCGACGACGAGGTCGTGCACGAGCAGGCGGATGCGGGGGCCGGCGAGGCGCGCGTGCACGACACCGAGCGCCGCGAGTTCCTGCGCGGCCACGTGGGCGCGGTGCTCGACGCGATCGACGCCGGGGTGCCCGTCAAGGGCTTCATGTACTGGTCGCTGCTCGACAACTACGAGTGGGCCTGGGGCTACCACAAGCGCTTCGGCATCGTGCGGGTCGACTACGACACGCAGGAGCGCACGGTCAAGGACTCAGGGCTCGAGCTCTCGCGCATGATCCGCGAGCGCACGCTCTAGGCCGGGTCCCGCTCCAGCTCGAGCGCCGCCGGGTTGAGCGCGTGCACCGGCGCCTCGCCGCGCGACACCGCGATGATGTCGTCGTTGGCGGCGCGCGTGACCGCGGCGGTGAACGCGTCCGTCCAGCACAGCGAGTGCGGCGCGAGCGTCACGTTCGGCAGCGACAGCAGCGGGTCGTCGGGCGCGGGCGGCTCGGGGTCGAACACGTCGAGCCCCGCTGCCCGGATCGTGCCGTCGCGCAGCGCGTCGACGAGCGCCGGCTGATCGATCAGCCCACCGCGGCCGATGTTGACGAGCACGGAGTCTGCGCCCATGAGGGCGAGCTCGCGCGCGCCGATGAGCCCGCGCGTCTCCGGGGTGAGCGCTGCGCACAGCACCACCACATCCGCCGCCCGCAGCAGCGCGTCGAGGTCCACGAGCTCGACGCCCAGCCGGCTCGCCGCCTCGCTCCTGCCGGAGCGATTGGTGCCGATCACGGTGAAGCCGACCCCCTGTGCCAGCGCTGCGAGCTCGGCCCCGACGCTCCCGAATCCGACGACGCCGAGCGTGGCGGCCTCCGTGGCCGTGCCTCGCCACGCCTCGCGCTCGCCCCAGCGGCTCTCGACCGTGAGCCGGTGCTTCTGCACGAGGTTGTGCGTCGTCGCGAGCACGAGCGTCAGCCCGGCGAGCGCGAGCGGCCGCCGCACCGCCGCCGGCGTGTTCGTCACCACGACGCCCGCCGCCGTGCAGGCGTCGAGGTCGATGGTGTCGTAGCCGGCGCCGAAGCGGGCGACGTGCCGCAGTCGCGGCGCCGAGCGCAGCACCTCGGCGTCGAAGGGGCGGTGCCCGAGCGCGTAGACCGCGTCGAGCTCGGCGAGGTCGTCATCGTTCTCGGGGTGGGCCTCGATGATGCGCCACTCGATGCCAGCCGCCTCGAGCTCGTCGAGCCGCAGGTCGCCGTGCACGCTCGAGCCGTCCGCCTCGATCGCGTCGTCGGTGATGCCGAGGAGGTAGCTCACGCGAGCGCCTGCTGGTTGAGCGGCTTGCGCACGAGCACCGTGTAGGCGACCGCGGCGAGCGCCGCGATGATGCCGCCGATGATGAACGACGGGGCGTAGGAGCCGGTCGCGTCGGCGATGATGCCGGTCAGCAGCGGCGCGAAGGCGCCGCCGAAGTAGCCGCCGAAGTTCTGGATGGCGCCGACCGAGGCGACCTGCTTGGTGTGCACGACGTCACCGGGCATGGCCCATGCCGCCGCCTGCATGGTGGCGACGAAGCCGAGCGCGACGGTCATGACGATCATCGCGAGCCACAGCTCTGCCACGAGCGGGATGAGGCAGATCAGCACGCCGGCGACGATGGCGGCGACCGACATCACGTGGCGCTTCGCGGTGAGCGCGTCGAGGCCGGAGCGCTTGGTGTACTTGGTCATCACCCAGCCGCCGGTGATGCCGAGGATCGCGGCGCCGAGGTAGGGGATGGCCGCGAGCCAGCCGGAGCCGGCGATCGATGCGCCGCGCTCCTCCTGCAGGTAGAGCGGCAGGAACACGATGAAGATGTTCCAGATCCAGATGACGCAGAAGAAGCCGGCCATCATGCCCCAGATCTGGCGGTGCTTGAAGAGCGAGAGCCACGAGACCTGCGCGGTGCCGGTGTCCTGCGCCTGCTCCTGCGACTTGATGAGGTCGAGCTCCTCCTGCGAGATCGAGGGGTGCAGCTCTGGCCGGCGGTAGAAGATGAAGAAGGCGACGGCGAGGACGAGGCCGAGCACGGCGAGGAAGACGAAGATCGCCTGCCAGCCGAAGGTGATCATGATGCCCGTGAGGATCGGGGGAGCGATCGCCGGGCCCCACTTCGAGCCGGAGTCCCAGATGGCTGTGGCCTGCCCGCGCTCGTGGCGCGGGAACCAGTCGGCGGTGAGGCGGGCGCTCGCGGGGCCGTTGGGCGCCTCGGTGACGCCGAGCAGGAACCGGAAGGTGATGAAGTGCCACAGCGTCGAGCCGATCGCCATGAGCCCGGTCGCGATGGACCAGCCGGCGATGGCGAGGAAGTACATGCGGCGCGCGCCGAGCTTGTCGACGAGCCAGCCTGCGGGCAGCTGCGCGAAGGCGTAGGTCCAGCTGAAGACGGTGCCGAGCAGACCGATGTCGGTGCGGGTGAGGCCGAGCTCGTCGATCAAGTAGGGCGCAGCCACCGAGATGGCGCTGCGGTCCATGTAGTTGACGATGCCCGCGATGAGGGCCCAGCCGAGGATCCACCACCTGAGGTTCTTGATGGTGCGCCGCGCTGCGCTCTCGCGCACGGGTGTCGTCTCAGTGCTCACGTCTTCACTCCTTCGTGAAATTGCCCGGCTGCGATGCCGATGAGCAAGATCCTATAGGAAACAGAATCTTGGGCAAGTCGTGCGCACAGCGAAGGGGCCGGCCTCATGATGAGACCGGCCCCTTCGGGAGTGGACAGAGGCTGGATCAGCCCATCGACGGCGGCATCAGCACCGAGTCGATCAGGTAGACCGTGGCGTTGGCCGTCTGGACGCCGCCGCAGAGCACAGTGGCGTCGCCGACCATCAGCTCGTCGCCGGAGCCGGTGACCTCGACGTCCTCGCCCTGCACGGTGGTGTGCATGCCCTCGATCGCGTCAGGCGCGATCTGGCCGGGCACCACGTGGTAGGTCAGCACACTGCTGAGCGTCTCGGCGCCCTCAGGCGTGCCGAGCGTCTCGACGGTCTCGGCCGGCAGGGCCTCGAAGGCCTCGTCGACCGGTGCGAAGACGGTGAACTCGTCGCCGTTCAGGGTGTCGACCAGGTCGACATCCGGGTTCAGCTGGCCGGAGACGGCCGCGACGAGCTGCGTGAGCATCGGATTGTTGGAGGCCGCGACCGCGACCGGGTCCTGCGACATGCCGACGATCGAGCCTGCGCCATCCGGCACCTGCTCGTCGTACATCGCGCACGCTGCGCCGACGAGGTTCGCGTAGGCCGGGTCCATCTCGGCCGACTCGGTCTCCATGGGCTCCTCGGTCATCGGCGCCTCTGCCGACGGAGCGGTCGTGCCCTCGGTCTCGGCGTCGGTGGTGCCGCCCATGGAGCAGCCGGCGAGCACGAGCGTGGCGGCGCCGACGAGCACGAGGCCAGCCATCTTGGGGTTCTTCTTGGTGAGCATCGCTGCTCTCCTTCCGGTCGTCTTCCTCGGTGGTGTCCCGACCCGTGCGAGTCGGTGATGCAGGGGCTTCGGAGCCCCGACACCGGCGGATTGGAACCGGATCTCGGACGGCTCCGACCCATCCGCATCGCCCTTCGTGCCGAACCCAGAGCACGTCGAGGCCACGATCGCGGGCACGGCGCTGCTGCCAAGGAGGCACCATGCTCGCCCTCATCGGATTGCTCGGTGGATTCATCACCGGCATCTCGCCATGCATCATCCCCGTGCTGCCCGTCATCCTCTTCTCCGGCGGCATGCAGTCGGCGCGCGACGAGCGCAGCACGCCCGAGGGCGGGGATGCTGCTGCCGACGCGGGCGGATCGGGCGGCGGGCAGGGCGCGGTCGCCACTGCCGTGAAGCCGAAGCCCGTGCGCACCATCTCGCGCTGGCGTCCCTACCTCGTCATCTCCGGCATCGTCGTGAGCTTCACGCTCATGACCCTCGCGGGCAGCCTCGTGCTGAGCCTGCTCGGCCTGCCGCAGGACGTGCTGCGCTGGGCGGGCATCATCGTGCTGAGCCTCATCGGCATCGGCCTCATCGTGCCGGCCTTCCAGCACCTGCTCGAGAAGCCGTTCGAGCGGCTGCCGTTCCTGCAGCGCGCGGGCGAGAGGTCGAGCAAGCTGCAGGGCTTCCCGCTCGGCCTCGCGCTCGGCGCCGTGTACGTGCCCTGCGCCGGTCCCGTGCTCGCGGCCATCACCGTCGCCGGCTCGACCGGCCAGATCGGCGCCGACACCATCGTGCTGACCGTGTCGTTCGCGATCGGCGCCGCGCTGCCGCTGCTGTTCTTCGCGCTCGCGGGCCGCCGGCTCGCCGAGCGCATCGCCGCCTTCCGCAAGCGACAGGGCGTGATCCGCATGGTGTCCGGCGCGCTCATGATCCTGCTCGCGCTCGGCCTCGTGTTCGACCTGCCCGCCCGCCTGCAGCGCCTCGTGCCCGACTACACCTCCGCCATCCAGGGCGCCATCGCCGACAACGACGAGGTGCAGGAGGCGATCTCGATCGGTGGCCTCGAGAACGACGAGAACGCCGACCTCGACCTGTGCGACCCGGGCGCGACCGAGCTGCAGGAGTGCGGCACGGCGCCGAGCATCCGCGGCATCGACTCGTGGTTCAACACGCCTGGCGACGCGCCGATCGACCTCGCGTCGCTCCGCGGCGAGGTCGTGCTCGTCGACTTCTGGGCCTACTCCTGCATCAACTGCCAGCGCTCGACCCCGCACATGAACGCCTGGTACGACACCTATGCGGACGCGGGCCTGAACGTCATCGGCGTGCACAGCCCGGAGTACGCGTTCGAGAAGGAGGTCCAGAACGTCGTCGACGGCGCCGAGGCGCTCGGCATCGAGTACCCGGTGGCGATCGACAACCAGCTCTCGACCTGGACGAACTACCGCAACGCCTACTGGCCCGCGCGCTACCTGATCGACGCGGAGGGCACCGTGCGCAACGTGCACTTCGGTGAGGGCCAGTACGCCGAGGGCGAGCAGATGCTGCGCGAGCTGCTCGAGCAGGCGAACCCCGGCGTCGAGCTGCCGCCGGCCACGGAGACGGGCGACGAGACCCCCGACAACGCCGACATCACGCCCGAGTCCTACCTCGGCACCACGAAGGTGCAGAACTTCGGCGGCGACGAGCGCTACTCGACGCAGACCGAGTCGTTCGCCTTCCCGGCCGAGCAGCCGCAGGACACCTTCGCGCTCGACGGCGACTGGCAGCTCGAGACGCAGTTCGCGACGCCGCGCGGCGACTCCGCGCGCATCCGCCTCGACTACCGGGGGCAAGAGGTGCGGATGGTGCTGGCCGGCTCCGGCACCGTGGTCGCGGACGTCGACGGCGAGCGCGTCGAGCTCGACGTCTCTGGCACGCCGCGGTCGTACCGCCTGCTGCTGGCCGACGGCCTGCAGGCCGGGACCATCGAGGTCACCGTGCCCGCCGGCGTCGAGGCCTACTCGTTCACCTTCGGGTGATCGGCGGGCGCCGTGGCAGTTGCGACCCCATGCCCGACCCCTTCTGCCAAGCTCGACCCGGTGCACCGGGTCGCCCTTGGCGGAGGGGGTCGGGCTCTCGCGCTGGCGGCTCGTAAGAGCAGGGCCCCTGGCGCCGGTAGACTCGCAGGTCGTACGGGAGCGATCCCTACGGGGCGTAGCTCAGCTTGGCTAGAGCGCCCGCTTTGGGGGCGGGAGGTCGCAGGTTCGAATCCTGTCGCCCCGACCACGGATGGCGCTGTGTTGCCGGCGCCGTGCAGTCCGGTGTCGTGCTCAGGCCGGTTGCGGCTCCTGATGCCGCACCCGCAGCGTCAGGTAGAGCCGGTGCGCGGTGATGATGAGCGCCACCCAGGCCGCACCGAGCAGCCAGCCTGCCACCACATCCGTCACCCAGTGGTGACCGAGGTAGACGCGGCTCGCGGCGACGAGCAGCGTGAAGGCGACCGTCGTCGCGATGATCACGACCCGCGCCCCGATCGTGCGGCGGCGCAGCACCAGCAGGTAGGCGACGATGCCGAGGATGGCGACCGCGTTCAGCGTGTGGCCGCTCGGGAACGACGCCGAGACCTCGAACGGCGGCACCGCGTCGGCCACCGGCGGCCGGTCGCGCCCCACGACGACCTTGCCCGCGATCGTCATCAGCAGCGAGCCCGCGCCCGCGGCGACGATGAGCACGAGCGGCGTCCACGAGCGACGGCGGATGCTGAGGATCAGGAGCGCGGAGATGGCGATGAGCGGCATGCCGACCGTGCCGGCCAGATCGGTGAACCCCGTGATCAGCGCCGCAGCCTGCGGATCGCGGATGGTCAGGATCGCATCGAGCACCGGGCGGTCGATGCCGGCGACGCCATCCTCATCGGTGACCGCGTCGTAGACCTCTGCGGCGAGGATCGCGAGCCCGGCGGTGATGGCGAGCCCGATCGCGAGGATGATGAGCAGCGCCGCGTGCGGACCGAGCGCCGCACCGATCCGCTCTGCGATCGAGGCCAGCGCTCGCCCGGGCGGCGTGCGCCAGCGCGTCAGCTCGACGCCGCCGACCGTCGTGTCCTCGCGGCGCTCGCCGGACGCGCCGTGCTCGGGCCTCGACGCGGCGGCCGCGGCTCGCAGTCGGTCGCTGATGGGCTCCATGGCGAGCGACGCTATCGCGGTGGGC
Organism: Agrococcus sp. Marseille-P2731; assembly: GCF_900117395.1. Taxonomy (GTDB): domain Bacteria; phylum Actinomycetota; class Actinomycetes; order Actinomycetales; family Microbacteriaceae; genus Agrococcus. The sequence continues at coordinate 155,154 of NZ_FPEG01000002.1, forward strand.
TCGACCGCCGCTGAGCGACCAGCACGATCGCGACGCCGACCGCGGCCACCGCCATGCCGGCGATGCCGAGCACCGAGACCGGCACCCCGAACACGAGCCACACCCACAGCATCGTCGTCGGCGGCGTCAGGTAGAGCAGCGTCGACACGAAGGTCGCGCCGTGCGAGCGCGTCACCGTCACGTAGAGCAGGTAGCCGCCCAGGCTCGCGAACGCCACGAGCCACAGGATCGCGCCCCACACCTCCAGCGTGGCAGGGGGAGCGGCGTGCCCGCGCACGAGCGCCACGAGCATGAAGGCCGCCGCCGCGACCACCGCCTGCATCAGCAGCGTCTGCAGCAGGTCGTCGTGCATGTGCCAGCGCCGCTGCAGCACCGTGCCGCTGCCGAGGCAGACGACGCCGATGAGCGGCAGCAGGTGCGCCCACGGTGGCGCGCCGGTCGCGCCGATCTGCCCCGAGACGACGAGCGCCACGCCCCCGAGCCCCACGAGCATGCCCAGCCACATCCACCGGTTCGCGCGCTCGCCGAGGAAGCGCCCGGCGAGGGTCGCGACCAGCATCGGCTGCAGGGCCGCGATCAGCGAGACGGTGCCGCCGTCGACGCCGAAGCGGACGCCCTCGAACACCATCAGCAGGTAGCCGAACTGGCTCAGCAGCGCGATCGCGCCCTGCCGCAGCCAGCTGCGCCATCGCGGCCAGCGACGCCGCACGACGAGCATCGCCAGCGCCAGGATGCCTGCGAGCACCGCGAAGCGCCACGCGAGCACGGTGACGGGCTCGCCGCCGGCGCGGTCGGCGAGCTCGGCGCCGACGAAGCCGGAGCTCCAGGTGATGACGAGCGCGACCGATGCCACGACGATCGCGGTCGTCCCGAGCCGCGTCGAGCGGCGGCCACCGCCGGCAGGCTCCGGACGCGAGGGATCTGACACCGCTCGATCCTGTCAGGTCGAAGCCCCGCGCGCGCGACGACGGGGCGGATGCGTCAGGTCTGGACGACGAGGAAGGGCTCGGTGGTCGGTGCCTCGGAACCGCCCTCGGGCTCGACCGTCACACCCACGGCCATCCCCGCATCCATCTCGCCCTCGAGCAGCACCGCGGTGCTGGCGCCCTCGGCGTCGAAGACGCCGGCGCTGTGCGGGCCGGCCTCGTCGATGTACCAGGCCTGGTAGGCGTGCCCGTGAGGCGCGGCATCGAGGTCGTCGAAGAGCAGGACGGACTGCCCGAGCTCCGCCGACCAGATGGCGGTCGCGCTCGCGCCGCCGTCGAGCTCGACCTCGGCGCGCTGCGCATCTGCGGCCGCGACGACAGCGCCGAGCGCCTGCTGCTGCGGGTCACCGGTCAGCTGCGATCCGATCGCGACGCCGCCGGCGAGCAGCGCTGCGCCGGCCGCCACGCCCGCGAGCATCCGCAGGGGGCGCCAGCGCGCCTGAGCGCGACGCTCGGCCGGCCCCGGCTGTCGGGTGACGGGTGCTGATGCGTCCACCGGGCTCGCATCCGTCGCCGCCGGCTCCTGGCGGGGCACCGCTCGGAGCGCGGGCGCCGCAGGCGCTGCGGACTCGCCGCGGTCGACGGTCTCGGCGTGGCGGGGCGCGCGGTCCTGCGGCTCGGCGCGGATCGCGTCGAGGATGCTCGCGCGCAGGCTCGGTGGGGGAGCGATCTCGTCGGCGGCGAGCAGCGCAGCGGTGTCCGCGAGCTCCGCGGCCTCGCGGCGCGCGGCGGGGGAGGCCTGCGCCTCGAAGCGCACGCGATCCTCTGGCGAGAGCGCGTCGAGCGCGTACGCGGCGGCGAGGTCGTCGATGGCCTGCTGATCGTCCTGCATCTCGTCACCCCCGTTCGTCTCGAAGTCGTTGTCGCTCGCGCCTCGCTCACCCGAGCCGGCGCCGTGCCCGCCTGGGCGCGTGTCGTCGCCGCTCATGCCGTCACCCCCAGCAGCTCTCGCAATCGCCGCATGCCGTCGCGCATCCTCGTCTTGACCGTGCCGAGCGGCGCGCCGATCCGCTCTGCGATCTCTGTCTGGGTGAGACCGCCGAAGTAGGCGAGCTCGATCGCCTCGCGCTGCGCGGCGCTCAGCTCGCTGAGGGCGCGCCTGGCTCGCGCCGACTCGAGGGAGGTCTCGACGCGCTCCGCGACGTCATCGATCGGCACCGCGGTGTCGCGGAGGCCGATGCGGGCGTCGCGATCCCGCTGCGCCTGCGAGGAGCGGACGCGGTCGACAGCCCGGGCGTGCGCGATCTGCAGCAGCCAGCTGATGGCGGCGCCGCGCGCAGGATCGAAGCGCTCCGCACGTCGCCACGCCTCGAGGTAGACCTCCTGCGCGACCTCCTCGGCCTGGGCTCGGTCGACGAGGATCCGCAGCACGAGGCCGAACACGCGCGGCGCTGATGCATCGTAGAGCTCTGCGAACGCCCGCTGGTCACCGCCCGCGGCGCGGACGAGGCACTGCTCGAGGTCGGGTGACACGATCCCGAGTATCGCAGGCCAACGCGGCACGGCGCGCAGGATGCGCGGATGCGGCGTCGGCGTGGCGAGCAGGAGGGCGGTCATGCCGGTGGTTCGGCGCCGAGCCGCGGTCGGATTGCCGACGGGAGATTGCGACGCGCAGGCGCGCGGCCGGTAGACTCGGGCGGTGGTCCGCCCTCTCGCGGCGGATCTGGCGCGCCACAGCGTCGCAGGCCGGCATTGCCGGCACATCCCACGAACCCCTCAGGAGACCACCTCGTGAAGACCACGGTCGAGAAGATCGAGAACACGCGCGCCAAGCTCACCATCGCGGTGGAGCCTGAGGAGCTGCGCCCCGCGATCGACCAGGCGTACAAGACCGTCGCCGAGCAGATCAGCGTGCCCGGCTTCCGCAAGGGGAAGGTGCCCTCGGCGATCATCGACCAGCGCATCGGCCGCGGCGAGATCCTGAACCAGGCCGTCTCCGAGTCGATCGACGACTTCTACCGCCAGGGCGTCGCCGAGGCCGGCGTGCGCCCGATGGGTCGCCCGCAGGCGGACATCGCCTCGCTGCCCGAGGTCAAGGACTTCTCCGGCCAGCTCGTGCTCGAGATCGAGGTCGACGTGCGCCCCGACTTCGACCTCCCCGAGGTCGCAGGCCGCACCATCACGGTCGACGCCATCGAGGTCGGTGACGACGCCATCCAGAAGGAGCTCGACGAGCTCCGCGGCCGCTTCGGCACACTCGTGACCGTCGAGCGCCCCGCCACCAAGGGCGACTTCGTGCAGCTCGACCTCATCGCGACGATCGACGGCGAGACCGTCGACTCGGCCAGCGGCATCTCCTACGAGGTCGGCTCCGGCGAACTCATCGACGGCGTCGACGAGGCCGTCGAGTCGCTCACCGCGGGTGAGGAGACCACCTTCACCTCGACGCTCGTCGGTGGCGACCACGCCGGCAAGGACGCAGAGGTCAGCGTCACGGTGCAGGCCGTCAAGGAGCGCGAGCTGCCCGAGGCCGACGACGACTTCGCGCAGATGGCGAGCCAGTTCGACACGATCGACGAGCTCAAGGCCGACCTCGCGGAGCAGGCTGGCCGCTCCGGCCGCCTCGGCCAGGCGGAGCAGGCGCGCCAGCGGCTGCAGGACGAGCTGATCGAGGCCGTCGAGATCGAGGTCCCCAGCGCCGTCGTCGAGGACGAGGTCGAGCGCCACCTCGCGGCCGAGAACCGCGCGGAGGACACCGAGCACGGCGAGGAGGTGCGTCAGGAGACCAGCAAGCTGCTCAAGCAGCAGATGCTCTTCGACCGCTTCGCCGAGGAGGAGAACCTGCAGGTCTCGCAGCAGGAGCTGACGCAGATCATCGTGCAGCAGGCTGCGCAGTACGGCATGGGCCCGCAGGAGCTCGTGCAGGCGCTCGAGCAGAACGGCCAGCTGCCGGTGCTGCTCGGCGACATCCTCCGCGGCAAGACGCTCTCGACCCTGCTCGGCCGCGTCACCGTCGTCGACGACAAGGGCGAGACGGTCGACCTGAGCGACTTCCTGCCGCCGGCGGAGTCGGACGAGGTCGGCGAGGACGACGTCGAGGCCGCGATCCGCGACACCGAGCAGAAGCTCGCGGCGCAGCACGCCGAGGACTGATCCACCAGTGAGGGGCCGGGCGGGAGCCCGGCCCCTTCTCGCTACCCTCCGCCTGCGGCGAACACGGCCCGATCGGGGCCACCCGCTCGCCTAGGGTTGAAGCAATCGAGAGAAGGAGTCACCTGTGGCTGAACCCGTCTTCGCACAGTCGGTCTTCGACCGCCTGCTGCGCGACCGCATCATCTGGCTCGGCGAGGAGGTGCGCGACGACAACGCGAACGAGATCTGCGCGAAGATCCTGCTGCTCGCCGCTGAGGACCCGACGAAGGACATCTTCCTCTACATCAACTCGCCCGGCGGCTCCATCACAGCCGGAATGGCGATCTACGACACCATGCAGTTCGTGCAGAACGACATCGTCACCGTCGGCATCGGCATGGCTGCGTCGATGGGCCAGCTGCTGCTGACCGCGGGCACGGCGGGCAAGCGCTACATCACGCCGAACGCTCGCGTGCTGCTGCACCAGCCGCACGGCGGCTTCGGCGGCACCTCGAGCGACATCCAGACGCAGGCGCAGCTGATCCTCGACATGAAGAAGCGCCTCGCCGAGATCACGGCGGCCCGCACGGGCAAGTCGGTCGAGCAGGTCAACGCCGATGGCGACCGCGACCGCTGGTTCTCTGCGGAGCAGGCGCTCGAGTACGGCTTCGTCGACCACCTGCGCGCCTCGGCAGCAGACGTCGTCGGCGGCGGCGGCACGGAGCAGGACGACAGCGGCCAGGAGGGCAGCAACTGATGGAGACCCCCACGTTCCAGGCAGGCGGCAACGCCCTGCAGATGCCCGGCTCGCGCTACATCCTGCCGAGCTTCGAGGAGCGCACGGCCTATGGCTTCAAGCGCCAGGACCCGTACGCGAAGCTGTTCGAGGACCGCATCATCTTCCTCGGCGTGCAGGTGGACGACGCATCCGCGGACGACATCATGGCGCAGCTGCTCGTGCTCGAGTCGCAGGACCCGGATCGCGACATCGTGATGTACATCAACTCGCCCGGTGGCTCGTTCACGGCCATGACGGCGATCTACGACACGATGCAGTACATCCGCCCCGCCGTGCAGACGGTGTGCCTCGGCCAGGCGGCCTCCGCCGCGGCCGTGCTGCTCGCCGCCGGCGAGCCCGGCAAGCGCCTCGCGCTGCCGAACGCGCGCATCCTCATCCACCAGCCCGCCACGTCGGACGCCGGTCGCGGCCAGGCATCCGACATCGAGATCCAGGCGCGCGAGGTGCTGCGGATGCGCGGATGGCTCGAGGAGACGCTCTCGAAGCACTCGAACCACGACGTCGAGAAGGTGTCGAAGGACATCGAGCGCGACACCTTCCTCTCTGCGGAGGAGGCGTTCCAGTACGGCCTGATCGATCAGGTGCTGACGAGCCGCAAGCTGGCAGCGCAGGCGCAGCTCAGCAGCTGACGTCGCACCACGAACGAGGGCCGGCTCCCCGCCAGGGGGAGCCGGCCCTTCGTCGTGCAGCTCTCAGGCGCCGCCGGTGCCGTCGGTGCCGTCGCGCCCGACGTCCTTGCGGAGTCGGTTGGCCCGGTAGGCGATGAACGCCAGCACGGCGAGCACCGCGAGGATGCCGACGGTCAGGAACGGGAACGGCGCGGCCTCCTCCTCGGTGCCGTCACCCTCGACGCCAGCGCCCTGGTCGGAGGAAGCGGTGGCGGGAGCCGCGTCCTCGCCGGCGGGCGCGCCGGTCTCGGCTGCGCCGCCCGGCTCGGTCGCCGCGGGCTCGGTCGCCGCGGGCTCCGACGCCGCGGGTGCCGCCTCACCGCACACCGGCGCAGCCTCGGCGCCGGGCTCGCCCGCCTCGCCCTCCGCCGGCTCGAAGGCGAAGGCGATCGTGTCGGAGACCGGGTGGCCATCGGCCGAGACCACCTGGAAGGTGAGGGTGTAGTCGCCCGCCTCGCCGAGCTGCGCCTCGGTCGAGGCGGTGTCGCCGTCGACCGCGACGCATCCGTCACCGTAGAAGCGGCCATCGGCGTCGGTGATCTGCAGCGCGTTCGAGCTGTCGGCGCCGTCGACCGACAGGATCTCCTCGTTCATGACGACGCTGATCGTGCCGGGCTGCTCGGTCAGCGTGTCGCCGTCGCTCGGCGTCGACCCGATGAGGGAGGCGTGGGCGGGCAGGAGCACGACGGCCGAGAGCACGGCGAGGGTGGGGAGCATGCTCTCAGCGTAGCGAGGTGATGCGCGCCCCACCGGCGTGGGCGGTGGCCGTGTCAGCGGCCGGGGCTAGGCTCTTCACGACGGGCGCAGCCTGCGTTCGACGACGATCGGGAGATGCAAGATGGCGCGACTGGGAGAGAGCGGCGATCTGCTGAAGTGCTCCTTCTGCGGCAAGAGCCAGAAGCAGGTGCAGCAGCTGATCGCGGGTCCAGCGGTGTACATCTGCGACGAGTGCGTCGAGCTGTGCAACGAGATCATCGAGGAGCGCATGGCCGAGGCCGACGGCGCGACGCCCCGCGAGGGCTTCACGCTGCCGAAGCCGCGGGAGATCTTCGACTTCCTCGAGGAGTACGTGGTCGGGCAGGAGAGCGCCAAGCGCTCGCTCGCCGTCGCGGTCTACAACCACTACAAGCGCGTCGCGGCGTCGCAGCAGCTCGAGTCCGCCGACAGCCTGGGCGACGCGGTCGAGATCCAGAAGTCGAACATCCTGATGGTCGGCCCGACGGGCTGCGGCAAGTCCTACCTCGCCTCGACGCTCGCGAAGCAGCTGAACGTGCCGTTCGCGGTCGCCGACGCGACTGCGCTGACCGAGGCCGGCTACGTCGGCGAGGACGTCGAGAACATCCTCCTGAAGCTCATCCAGGCCGCCGACTTCGACGTGAAGCGCGCCGAGACGGGCATCATCTTCATCGACGAGATCGACAAGGTCGCGCGCAAGGCAGAGAACCCGTCGATCACGCGCGACGTGTCGGGCGAGGGCGTGCAGCAGGCCCTGCTGAAGATCATCGAGGGCACGGTCGCCTCGGTGCCGCCGCAGGGCGGGCGCAAGCACCCGAACTCGGAGTTCATCCAGATCGACACGTCGAACGTGCTGTTCATCGTCGCGGGCGCGTTCGCCGGGCTCGAGGACATCATCGCCAATCGCTCCGGGAAGCGCGGCATCGGCTTCGGCGCGCCCGTGGCCTCCCTCAAGCCCGACCTGCACGTCTTCGAGGACGTGCTGCCCGAAGACCTCCACAAGTTCGGCCTGATCCCCGAGTTCATCGGCCGGCTCCCGGTCATCGCGACGGTCTCGCCGCTCGACCAGTCGGCGCTCGTCGAGATCCTGTCGGAGCCGAAGAACGCGCTGGTGAAGCAGTACCAGCGCATCTTCGAGATCGACGGGGTGAAGCTCGACTTCGAGCCAGAGGCGCTGCAGGCGATCGCCGATCTGGCGGTCGAGCGCAAGACCGGCGCGCGCGGGCTGCGCTCGATCCTCGAGACCGTGCTCGCACCCGTGATGTTCGAGGTGCCTTCGCGCGAGGGCGTCGAGCGCGTCATCGTCACGAAGGAGTCGGTCGTCGGGAAGGAGACGCCCGTCGTGCTCACCGCGGACGACATCCAGGAGCTCTCGGCCTAGTGCTCCCGCAGCTCCGCGACCAGGAGCCGCGGAGTGCAGCTCGAATTGCACCGGAGCCAAGGTAAGGCTACCCTTACCTTCGTGAACCCCGGCTTCCAGGCGCTCCGCGCGACCGACGTCTCGCTCGCCTACGGCCGCGAGGCCATCGTGCACGACGCCGACATCGCGCTGCGCGCCGGAGCCGTCACCGCGCTCGTCGGTCCCAACGGCAGCGGCAAGTCGACGCTGCTGCGAGGCCTCACCGCGCTGCACCGCCCGACGGGCGGCACCGTGGTGTTCGCCGATGGCGCTGACGCCTCGGCGCTGGGGGAGCGCGACCTCGCGCGCCGCATCGCGATGCTCGCGCAGTCGCACCCGGAGCCCTCCGGCGTCAGCGTGCGCGAGGTCGTCGGCTACGGCCGCTTCGCGCATCGCGGCCGGTTCCGCGCCGGTGACGTCGACGGCCCGGCCGTCGTCGACCGCGCGATGGCCGCGACCGGCATCGGCGACCTCGCCGACCACGCCGTCGCGCAGCTCTCCGGCGGGCAGCGCCAGCGCGTCTGGCTCGCGACGTGCCTCGCGCAGCAGACCGGCATCGTGCTGCTCGACGAGCCCACGACGTACCTCGATCTGCGCTACCAGCGCGAGATCCTCGAGATCGTGCGCGACCTCGCCGACGAGGGCGTCGCTGTCGGCATCGTGCTGCACGACCTCGAGCAGGCCGCAGAGATCGCCGACGACGTCGTGCTGCTCGTGCGCGGTCGCATCGTCGCGACGGGGAGCCCTGAGGAGGTGCTGACCGCCGAGCGGCTCAGCGCTGCCTACGAGGTGCCCGTCGAGGTCGAGGCCGTCGCCGACGGCCTGCGCATCCGGCCGACGCGGCTCCGCCGCCGGCTCCCCGTCTCACGCGCCGCGTGATCCCCACCCCCATCAGGCCCGCAGGCATCAGCGCCCGGGCCGAGGAAGGCTGACCATGACCGACTCCCTCCGCTCCACCGCGCGCTCGCGCGCGACGCGACCGCTGCTCGCCGGCGCCGCCGTGCTGACCGCGCTCGCGCTCGCCGCCTGCGGCACCACCGAGGCCCCGGCCGAGAGCACCGAGCCCGATGCGGCCACCGCATCCGATGTCATCACCGTGACGGATGCCCGGGGCGAGCAGGTCGAGATCCCCGCGGGGGTGGAGGACGTGGTCGCGCTGGAGTGGAACGTCGTCGAGCACCTGCAGACCGTGGGCGTCGAGCCCGTCGGCGTCGCAGACGTCGCCGGCTACACCGACTGGGCGGGCCTCGGCGCGCCGCTGCAGGGTGAGCCGACCGACGTGGGCACGCGCACCGAGCCGTCGATCGACGCGATCGCCGGCCTCGCGCCCGACCTCATCGTGGCGACCTCTGGCCGCGACGCGGGCGCCTACGCAGACCTCGAGGCGATCGCACCCGTCGTCGTCGTGCAGGGGGCTGACGCAGCGTCGCCCATCGAGACGATGTTCGCCGACCTGCGGCTCGTGGGCGAGGCGGTCGGCAACCAGGCGGCGGCCGACGAGGCCATCGAGGCCTACGAGGCGCACGTCACCGAGGTCAGCGCGATGGTCGAGGAGCGCGGCCTCGCCGGCACCGAGCTCGCGCACATGGACGGCTGGGAGGCCGGCGGCCAGGTGTCGATCCGCCCCTACGCCGAGGGTGCACTGCTGCCCGCCGCCTTCGAGTCGGTCGGCTTCGTGAACGGCTGGCCCGGCGAGGGCGACCCGCAGTACGGGCTCGGCAGCACCGACGTCGAGGGCCTGACGGAGCTCGGCGACGAGACGCACATCCTCTACACGACCGGCGGCGACGTGGACGTGTTCGAGACGCTGCTCGGCGACAACGCGATCTGGAACGGGCTGCCCACCGTGCAGGCGGGCAACGTGCACCGACTGCCCGACGGCATCTGGCTCTTCGGCGGCGTCGACTCGCTGACCGCCTACCTCGACGCGATCGTCACCACCCTCGCACCCACCCCGTGACGCGGGTGCGGCCGGGAGGGCTCGCGCTCGGCGCGGCCCTCCTCGTCGCCCTGGTCGTGCTCGCCGCGTGGCACACGACGCAGGGCACCACGGCGCTCGGGCTGTCGGAGCTGCTCGGCTGGCTGGGCGGCGATGCCGGCGACAGCGCCGTCATCGTCGAGAGCCGCCTGCCGCGCGTCGCCGCGGCGATCGTCGTCGGCCTCGCGCTCGGCGCGGCCGGCTACGCGATGCAGACGCTCACCGGCAACCCGCTCGCCTCGCCCGACACGCTGGCCGTGAACGGCGGCGCGAGCGCGGCCATCGCGCTCGCCGCGGTCCTCGGCGTCAGCCTGCCGGGCATCGGGGGCGCAGGCCTCGCCTTCGCCGGCGGCCTGGTCGCGGCGCTCGCCGTCGTCGCGATCGGGCGCGGGCGCGGCTCGACGACCCAGATGGTGCTCGTCGGCACCGCGCTCGCGCTCGCGCTGCAGTCGGTCACGACGGTCACGATCATCCTGAACGAGCAGGCGACCAGCGGGCTCTACGCGTGGGGGGTCGGCCAGCTGTCGCAGAACGGCATGACCACCGTCGCCCAGCTCGCGCCGCTCGTGCTGGTCGGCATCGCGGTGCTGCTCCTGCTCGCACGGAGGCTCGACGTGCTGGCGCTCGGGGAGGAGGCTGCGACGACGATGGGCGTCGGCGTCAGTCGCCTGCGCCTTGGCACCCTCGTCGCGTCCGTCGCGCTGGCCGCGACCGCCGTCGCCATCGCCGGCCCGATCGGCTTCGTGGGACTCGCGGCGCCGATCGTCACTCGACTGCTCGTGCGCCGCATCCGCGGAGCATCGCGACACCTCGTCGCGATCCCGCTGGCCGCGCTCGCCGGCGCCGTGCTCGTGGTCGGCGCCGACGTGCTCCTGCGCGCCGTGCTGCCGGGGCGGGCGTCGCTCGACGTGCCCACCGGCGTCGTCACGAGCCTGATCGGCGCGATCTGCATCATCGTGCTCGCCCGCACGATGGCCGGGGCCGCCGAGACCGAGTCGATGTCGGTGCTCGGAGCGCGCACGATCGCGACGCGCGCCTGGCTGCCCATCGTCGTCGCCGCCGTCGTGCTCGCGGTGCTCACGGTGGCCGCCGTGCTCCTGGGCGATCGGATGCTGCTGCTCGGTGACGTCGGCAACTGGCTGTCCGGGCGCGCGGGCGATGCCGTGCGGCTGACGCTCGACGCCAGGGCGCCGAGGGTCGTCGCCGCGGTGCTCGCGGGCGTCGCGCTCGCGCTCTCGGGCGCGCTCGTGCAGGCGGTGGCGCGGAACGCCCTCGCCGAGCCCTACCTGCTGGGCGTGGCGGGCGGCGCGGGGCTCGGCGCCGTCGGCGTGATCACGCTCGTGCCGGTCGCGACCGGCTGGGCGGTGGCCGGCAGCGCGCTCGCGGGCGGCGGGCTCGCGGGCCTGATCGTGCTGCTGCTCGTCGGGTGGCGCAGGCTCGGCTCGCTGCGGCTCGTGCTGACGGGGCTCGCGATGTCGGCCGCCACCGCGGCGATCACGAGCCTGCTGATCGTCACCACCGACCCCTTCAACCAGGGCAAGGCGATCGTCTGGCTCGCCGGCTCGACCTACGGGCGCGGCTTCGAGGATGCCGTGCCGGTCGCCGTCGTGCTCGTGATCGCCGGTCTCGGCATGGTGTGGATGCACCGCGACCTCGACCTCGCGCAGCTCGACGAGTCGACACCGCGGCTGCTCGGCGTGCGGCTCACCGCCGTGCAGGTCGTGGCGCTGGCGCTCGCCGTCGCGCTCGCGTCGACCGCGGTCGCCGCGATCGGCGTCGTCGCCTTCGTCGGGCTCGTCGCGCCGCACGCCGCGCGCGCGCTCGTCGGTGCTCGGCACCGCGTGCTGCTGCCGCTCGCGGCGGTGCTCGGCGGCACCCTGACGCTCCTCGCCGACACGCTCGGGCGCTCGCTCATCGCGCCGGCGCAGCTGCCCGCCGGCATCATGACGGCCCTCGTCGGCATCCCCTACTTCATCTGGCTCGTGCTGCAGGCCGGCCGCGCCCGCTGAGGGTGCGACCGGCCTGCAGGCGGGCGGGAGCTGGGCGCCTGGGCGTCAGCCCTCGAGCCCGCGGCGCTTGAGCAGCGGGGCGATGTCAGCGTCGCGGCCGAGGAAGTCGCGGAACGCCTCGAGCGGGTCCTTCGAGCCGCCGACGCCCAGCAGCCGCTCGCGGAAGCGATGCCCGGCCTCGCGGATCGACGGCTGCTCCTTGAACCACTCGACGGTGTCGGCGTCCATGACCTCGGACCAGATGTAGGAGTAGTAGCCGGCCGAGTAGCCGCCGGAGAAGACGTGCTGGAAGTAGCCGGTCGAGTAGCGCGTCGGCACCGTCTCGCTCAGCAGCCCCACCTGGTCGAGCGCGTTGCGCTCGAAGGCCGCGACATCCGTCACCTCGTCGCCGGCCGTGCGCGCGTGCCAGGCCTGGTCGAGCAGCGCCGCTGCGAGGTACTCGCTCGTGTCGTGGCCCTGGTTGAACGACTCCGAGGCCTGCAGGCGCTCGATCACGTCGGCCGGCAGCGGCTCGCCGGTCTCGATGTGCTTGGCGTAGTTGTCGACGATGCCGGGCCACAGCATCCACATCTCGTTCACCTGGCTGGGGAACTCGACGAAGTCGCGGAAGACGTTCGTGCCGCCGAGCGAGGGGTAGGTGACCTGGGCGAACAGCCCGTGCAGCGCGTGGCCGAACTCGTGGAAGAGCGTGTTCGTCTCGTCGAAGGTCAGCAGCGTCGGCGTGCCGGCCGGAGGCTTCGGCACGTTGAGGTTGTTCATCACGACCGTCGGGTGGCCGAGCAGCGCGTTCTGCTGGATCAAGGGGTTCATCCAGGCGCCGCCGCGCTTCGAGTCGCGCGTGTAGAGGTCGAGCAGGTAGAGCCCGACCTTGCTGCCGTCCTCGTCGCGCACCTCGAACACGCGCACGTCGGGGTGGTAGCCGACGAGGTCGCCGCGCTCCTCGAAGGTCACGCCGTAGACCTGCGTGGCGGCGTGGAAGACGCCGTCCCAGAGCACGCGCTCGGCCTCGAAGTAGGGGCGCAGCGCCGCGGTGTCGACGTCGTAGCGCGCCGTGCGCTCCTTCTCCGTCCAGAAGTCCCAATCCCACGCGGCGAGCTCGTAGTCGTGCCCGGCTGCCTCGATCTGCGCCTGCAGCGCGGCGGCCTCGGCCTTCGCGTTGGCGGCTGCGGGCGCGGCGAGCCGGGTGAGCATCGCCATGACGCGGTCGGGCGAGCCGGCCGTCTCGTCGGCGGTGATCGCGTGCGCGTGGGTGGCGAAGCCGAGCAGCTGCGCGCGCTCTGCTCGGGCAGCGGTGAGCTCGAGCACCGTGGCGCGGTTGTCGTGCTCGTTGCCACGGGTGCCGCGGGCGAGGGATGCCTCCAGCACGCGCCGGCGCACGTCGCGGTCGGTGAGCGACGCGAGCCACGGGTGGCCCGAGAACAGAGGCAGGGTGATGAGCCACTTGCCCTCGAGACCGCGGTCGGCGGCGGCAGCGGCGGCCGCCTGGATCTCGCCGTCGGCGAGGCCGTCGAGCTGCGCGGCATCGTCGATGACGACCGCCAGGTCGTTGGTGTCGGCCTGCAGGTGCTTGTCGAAGCGCGTCGTGAGCGTCGCGATCTGCTGGTTGAGCTCCTTCAGGCGCTCGCGCGCGGCGTCGTCGAGGCCGGCGCCGGCGACGGTCATCTCGGTGAAGCGGCGCTCGACGAGGTAGCGCTGCTCGTCGCTCCAGTGCTCCTGCGGCTGCTCGTGCAGCGTGCGGATGCGCGCGTACAGCATCGGGTCGAGCGTGATGGAGTCGGAGTGGGCGGCGAAGCGCGGCGCGTAGCGCTCCTCGAGCTGCTCGAGGAACGGCGAGGAGTCGGTCGAGGTCATGCTGAAGAAGACGTGCGCGACGCGGGAGAGGATGCCGCCGGAGCGCTCGAGCGGCTCGATGGTGTTCTCGAACGTGGGCGCCGAGCGAGCGACGACGATGGCGCGCACCTCCTGCGCCTGCTCGGCGAACCCGGCCTCCAGCGCCTCCTCGTAGTGCTCGTCGCGGATCTCTGCGAACGGGGGCAGCTGGTAGGGGAGCGCGCTCGGCGCGAAGAAGGGATTGGTCATGTCGACCACCCTAAGCGGCCGGCCCCTGCGAGGCCGCTCGTAGACTCGCGGCATGCCCGAAGCCGAGTACTCCCACGGCCATCACCCTTCGGTCGTCGGCGCGCACGCCGCGCGCACGGTCGCCAACTCCGCCGCCTACCTCGTGCCGCAGCTCGTGCCCGGGATGCGCATCCTCGACGTCGGCTGCGGGCCGGGCTCGATCACGATCGACCTGGCGCGCATGGTCGGCAGTGGTGGCCTCGTCGTCGGCATCGACGCGAGCGCCGAGGTGATCGAGACGGCACGAGCCGCTGCGGCTGCTGCGGGCGTCGCGAACGTGGAGTTCCGCGTCGGCGACGCCTACGACCCGACGCCGGGGGAGCGGTGGGATGTCGTGCACGCGCACCAGGTGCTGCAGCACCTCGGCGAGCCCGTCGCCGCGCTGCGAGCGTGGCGCGCGGTGAGCGAGCTCGTGGCGGCCCGCGAGGTCGTCTACTCGGCGACAACGATCGAGCCGCTGACGCCGCCGCTGGCGCGCTGGCGCGAGCTCATGGGCCAGCTGCAGTGCGCGAACGGCGGCGACGGCGACGCGGGTGCGAAGCTGAAGCGCTGGGCGCGCGAGGCCGGGTGCGCCTCGATCGAGACGGGCGTCGAGACGTGGTGCTTCGAGTCGCCGGAGGGGCGTGGGTTCTGGGGCGGCCAGTGGGTGCAGCGGGCGCTGCACTCGGCCTTCGCCGAGGGCACCGAGCGGCACGGGCTGGCGGATGCGCGCCAGCGGCAGGAGATCTCGGATGCGTGGGCCGCCTGGTCGCGCGACGAGGACGGCTGGATGGCCATGCTGCACGGCTGGGTGCTCGCGCGCGGCTGACGCCTGCTCGCCGAGCCGCTCCGCACGCGGAGCGCGCTGAGCGTGTCGAAGCGCTGGCTGGGCGGCCTTCGACTCGCTCTGGCGCCTGCGGCGCCGGAGCGGCTCAGGCGGCGGTGAGCGTCAGTCTTCGCGGGTGACGAGCACGTCGGCGCCGTCGAGGCGGATCGTCGTGCCGTCGTCGAGCTCGACGACGGGCAGGCCCTCCAGGAAGGTCAGCGTCCAGCGCCAGCTCGAGGTGTCAGCGCCCAGCTCGACGAGCGTGCGCTCCTCGTCGTCGATCGCCGCCCGCATCTCGACCGGCACCGCCGACGGCGGCTCGCCGCCGACCGCCCAGCGGGTGCCGATCTGCATCAGGACTCCTCGAGCGCGATCTCGCGCACCGCGAGCTCGTCCGCGTCGACGAGCGTCAGCTCGCGGATGCGCCCGACCGCCCGCAGGTCGCCGGCCGCCGCCTCGAGGTGCTCGCGCAGCGCCGACGGCACCGCGATGACCGCGGAGGCGACCGGCGTCTTCTGGCTGGCCTTCGCATCCGTCTTCGCCCTGCGGATGCCGATGAGCGCCTGGCCGACCGATGCGAGCATCCCCGTCGAGCCGATGCTGATCGCGCCTGTGGCGAGCGCCCCTGCACCCATCGCGTCGCTGCCGTTGCCGAGCTCGTCGGGCGTGGGCCACGCGGCGACGTGGATCGAGTCCTCGTGCGACCAGGACCAGACCTCCTCGGTCGCGAAGGGGAGGAAGGGCGCGAGCAGGCGCAGCTGCACGTCGATCGCGAGGCGCAGCGCGCCGATCGCCGAGCCGCGGCCGGGCTCGTCACCGGTGTAGGCGCGCTCCTTCACGAGCTCGAGGTAGTCGTCGCAGAAGGTCCAGAAGAAGCTCTCCGTGACCTCGAGCGCCTTCGCGTGGTCGTACGCCTCGAACGCTCGGGTGGCGGTGCGCACGACCTGCGCGAGCTCGCCGAGCATCTCGCGGTCGAGGCGCTCGGTCACCTCGCCCGGCGCGCCCTCCATCGAGAGCACGAACTTCGCGGCGTTCAGCACCTTCATCGCCAGGCGGCGCCCGATCTTGACCATCTTCGGGTTCTGCGGGTCGAGCGTCGCATCGACGCCGAGCCTCGACGACGCCGCCCAGTAGCGCACGCCGTCGGAGCCGTGGTCCTCGAGCATGCCGAGCGGCGTGACGACGTTGCCCTTCGACTTCGACATCTTCTTGCGGTCGGGGTCGAGGATCCAGCCCGAGAGCGCCGCGTGCTTCCAGGGCGCACCGCCGTCCTCGAACATCGAGCGCAGCAGCGTCGAGAAGAGCCAGGTACGGATGATGTCCTGGCCCTGCGGGCGCAGGTCGAAGGGCGTGATCTGCTGCCAGAGCGCCGAGTCGGCGGCCCAGCCGCCCGCGAGCTGCGGGGTGAGCGACGAGGTCGCCCAGGTGTCCATCACGTCGACCTCGCCGACGAAGCCGCCGGGCTGCCCGCGCTGCGCCTCGTCGAAGCCCTCCGGCACGTCGCTCGTCGGGTCCAGCGGCAGCTGCTCGGGCGTCGGCAGCAGCACACCGCCGGGCACGCGCTCACCCTCCGAGTCGAGCTGGTACCAGACGGGGATCGGCACGCCGAAGAAGCGCTGGCGCGAGATGAGCCAGTCGCCGTTGAGCCCGTGCACCCAGTTCTCGTAGCGCGTGCGCATGTGCTCGGGGTGCCACGCGATCTCGCGGCCGAGCGACACGAGCCGCTCCTGCAGGCCCTCGTCGCGGCCGCCGTTCTTGATGTACCACTGCAGCGTCGAGACGATCTCGAGCGGCTTGTCGCCCTTCTCGAAGAACTTCACCGGGTGCGTGATCGTGCGCGGCTCGCCGACCATGCGGCCGGCGGCCTGCAGCAGCTCGACGATCGTCTTCTTCGCGCTGAAGACCGTCTTGCCGGCCAGCTCTGCGTAGGCGGCCTTCGCCGCATCGCTCTCGAGCGCCTCGGGAGCCTCGGCCACGAAGCGGCCGTCGAAGCCGATCACCGAGCGGCTGGGCAGCTGCAGCTCGCGCCACCAGATCACGTCGGTGAGGTCGCCGAAGGTGCAGATCATCGCCACGCCCGTGCCCTTGTCGATCTGGGCGAGCTCGTGCTTGACGAAGGGCACCTCGACGCCGAACACCGGCGTGGTCACGGTGGTGCCGAACAGGTGCTGGTAGCGCGCGTCGTCCGGATGCGCGACCACGGCCACGCACGAGGCGAGCAGCTCCGGGCGCGTGGTGTCGATCCGCAGCTCGCCGTCCGCGCTCTCGAAGAGCAGCGTGTGATAGGCGCCCGGCTGCTCGCGGTCCTCGAGCTCGGCCTGGGCCACCGCCGTCCGGAACGTCACGTCCCACAGCGTCGGCGCATCCGCCTGGTACGCCTCGCCGCGCTCGAGGTTGCGCAGGAAGGCGAGCTGCGAGGTGCGCCGGGCGTCGTCGGAGATCGTGCGGTAGGACTGCTGCCAGTCGACCGAGAGGCCGAGGGTGCGCCAGAGGTGCTCGAACTTCTCCTCGTCCTCCTCGGTGAGGCGCTCGCAGAGCTCGATGAAGTTGCGGCGCGAGACGGGCAGCTGGTCCGCGGCCTTCGAGCCCTTGTTGTCGCCGCCCTCCTGCGGAGGCGTGAAGCCCTCGACGTAGGGGAGCGTGGGGTCGACGCGCACGCCGTAGTAGTTCTGCACGCGGCGCTCCGTCGGGAGGCCGTTGTCATCCCATCCCATGGGGTAGAAGACGCGCTTGCCGCGCATCCGCTGGTAGCGCGCGACGAGGTCGGTGTGCGTGTAGGAGAACACGTGGCCGACGTGCAGCGAGCCGGAGGCGGTCGGCGGGGGCGTGTCGATCGAGTAGATCGCCTCCCGGTCGAGGGCGGCGCCGTCGGCGTCGGTGCCGGCGAAGCGATAGGTGCCGGCCTCCTCCCATCGCTGCCCCCACTTCTGCTCGAGTCCTTCGAGGGCGGGGCGTTCGGGCATGGCGCTCATGGCGTCTCGCTTTCGCTGTGCGCGGCATCGTGTCTGCGCCGGTGGTTCCGGCGTGATGCCTGGTTGTTCTCGGGGGAGTCTACTGCGGTGCCGCGGTCGCGGGCGGGCCTAGCGGTCGCGGCGCTGCATGCGCCACTGGAGGAGGGCGGTGAGGCCGAACAGCACGGCGGCGACGGCCATGAGCACGCGCGAAAAGGTGTCCTGCTGCAGCACGGCCGCGATGCCGAGGCAGACGGCGGCGACGATGGGCAGCCAGAGGGGCATGGGCTTGCGGGTGCGGGCCATGCGACCACGGTACCGGGGCGGGGCGGCTGCGCTGGGAGGCTGGGCGGATGCGCTCGAAGGCGGGGCGGGTGCGCTGGCAGGCGCAGCGGATGCGCTCGTAGGCTCGGCGCATGGATGTCGAGAAGACGGCGCCGGGCGGGCGCGCGGCGCTCGCGATGGAGGCAGCGGGGCTCGCGTGGCTCGCCGAGGCGGAGGCCGACGGAGGCACGCGGATCGCGCGGGCGCGGCTGGAGGGCGAGGTGCTGCGCGTCGTTCGCGTCCAGCCGGCTGCTGCGACGGATGCGCGCGCAGAGGCGCTCGGACGCAGCCTGGCGCTGCTGCACGCCAGCGGCGCCGCGTGGCACAGCTGCCCGCCGCCGAGCGCGGCGGCGCCGTTCGAGGTCGGGTCGTCGCGCACGCCGCTCGCGCCTGCGCCGGTGGGCGACGGGCGGCGCTGGGGCGAGGCGTGGGCGGCGACGGCCGTGCGCCCGATCGTCGAGCGCTGCGCGGCGAGCGGCCGCCTCGACGGCGACGACGCCCGCACCGTGCTGCGCGCGGTCGACCGGATGGCGGCAAGCGACTTCGACGCGCCGCAGCCTGCGCTCGTCGCGAGCAGCGCGCACGATGTCGCGCGCATCCACGGTGACCTGTGGAGCGGCAACGTGCTGTGGAGCGACGTCGACACGGGTGCCGTGCTCATCGACCCGCACGCGCAGGGCGGGCACGCCGAGACCGACCTCGCGATGCTCGCGCTCTTCGGGCTGCCGCGGCTCGAGCGGGTGCTCGCCGCATACGACGAGCGCTCGCCGCTCGCCGACGGCTGGCGGGAGCGCATCCCGATGCAGCAGCTGCAGCCGTTGCTCGTGCACACGCTGCTGTTCGGCGGCGGCTACGCGGAGCAGGCGGTGGCGGTCGCTCGCGCCCTCGCCTGAGCGCTTGCGCCCGGCGCAGGTCGAAACCGCAGGGCGTTCACCGCATCGGGAGCGAGCGCGACACCGGTCGACGCCGGGGCGCTGACCGCATCGGGACCGACCGCGACACGGGTCGACGCCGGGGCGCTGACCGCATCGGGACCGACCGAGACGCGTCCAACCGGAGCGTTGGCCCGCCCCCGGCGCCAGCCGACCTCAGCACGCGAGCCGCTCGATGATGCGGCCGCCGCTCGCCTGGTGCTCGACGCCCAGCTGCGCGAGCAGCGAGGCTGCCTCGGCGAGCGCCGCGTCGGCGACCGTGAGCCGCACGATGGCGCCGCTCGCCGCGTACTCGACCGTCGGCGCGTGGCCGGCCGAGCGCAGCGCGTGCTCGATGCGCTGCGCGTCGGCGAGCGGCAGCTGCCCGCGCAGCTCGCTCGCCTCCAGCCGGTCGAGCCTGCCTGCGGCGTCCAGTGCATCCGCGGCGATGCCGCCGTAGGCGCGCACGAGCCCGCCGGTGCCGAGCTTCACCCCGCCGAACCACCGCACGACGAGCACCGCGACATCGCTCAGGTCGCGGCCGGCGATGGCCGCGAGCATGGGCGAGCCCGCCGTGCCGGCCGGCTCGCCGTCGTCGTTCGAGCGGCTCGACTCGCCGAGGCCGCCTGCGACAGCAGCGCTGCAGACGTGCCTGGCATCCGGATGCGCGCGGCGCGTCGCGCGCACGAGCTCGGCCACGTCGTCGAGCGAGCCGATGCGGTGGGCCGTCGCGAGGAACCGCGAGCGCGAGATCTCGACCTCGGCGCTCGCGGTGCGCGCGATCGTCGGCTTCCCCATGCCTGCATCCTCTCGCGGCGCGGCGCGGCGCGGCGCGGCGCGGCAACTCGGCGCCACCGCACAACGCAAGCCCGCGCCGCGATCTGCGCGGCCCCGCTGGAGATGATGCGAGAAGCGCTGCTGATCCGATCCTGCGGGCTTGCGTTGTGCGCAGTGGGCGTGACGCTCGCAGCCACCGCACAACGCAAGCCCGCGCCGCGATCTGCGCCGTACCTCTGGAGATGATGCGGGAAGCGCTGCTGATCGGGTCCTGCGGGCTTGCGTAGTGCGCAGCGGCCGGTGGAGCGCCGCGTCGGGATGCGGTCAGGCGGGCTCTGGCACCAGTTCGCGGGTGACGGCCTGCGCGGCGTCGATGCCCTCGTCGCCGAGCCGGCGCATCCGCATCGCCATGACCGCGCCGACGAGCGTGAGCGCCGACAGCGCCGCGAGCACGACGCCGGGGTGCCACCAGGCGCCGCCGGTGGCAGTGCCGAGCGCGCCGGTGAGGTAGGGGATGAAGCCCGACAGCACCGCTGCCAGCGCATAGGCGACGGAGAGGGCCGAGTAGGCGTGGCGGCCCTGGAAGAGCTCCTGCATGGTGCCGCCGAGCGCCGCCCACGACGCGGTCGGCAGGATGCCGCCGACGATCATGAGCGTGACGAGCACCCCGAAGGTCGCGTCGCTCAGCAGCAGGTAGACCGGGAAGGCGATGAGCAGCGTGCCGAAGGCGCCGAGCGCCACGACGCGCGCCGAGCCGATCCGGGTCGCGAGCCAGCCGAATCCCGGCACCGTGATGAACTGCAGCAGGCCGCCGATGGTCGCGGCCGCGAGCAGCTGCATCTCGTCGAAGCCGAGCGAGGCGACGCCGTAGCCCATCGTGTAGGTGTTCATGAGCGAGTAGGAGCCGATGCCGAGCAGCGCCACGAGGATGGCGACGCCGAAGGCCGCGGGCTGCGTGCGGATCGCCGCCCACACCGGGTTCTTCTCGCGCGCGCCGCTGGCCTGCAGCTCCTTGAAGACGGGGGTCTCGTCGATCGACCAGCGCAGGTAGAGCGAGACCGCGATGAGCGGGAGGGCGAGGAGGAACGGGATGCGCCAGCCCCACGCCGCCATCGCCTCGGGCCCCAGGCCGAAGAACATGATCAGCATGAGGCCACCGGCCGCCACCGAGCCGATGGGGGAGCCGAGCTGCGGCAGCGAGGCGAAGAAGGGGCGGCGGCGGGCGTCGGCGTGCTCGGTCGCGAGCAGCACGGCACCGCCCCACTCGCCGCCGAGCGAGAGGCCCTGCACGATGCGCAGGATGACGAGCGCGACGGCGCCGAAGGCCGCCCAGCCCTCGCCGGTCGGCAGCAGTCCGACGAGCCCCGTCGCGACGCCCATGAGCGCGATCGTGATGAGCAGCGTCGACCTGCGGCCGATGCGGTCGCCCAGGTGCCCGAAGAGCACGGCGCCGATCGGGCGCACGACGAACGCGATGCCGATCGTGGCGAACGAGGCGAGGAGCGCGCCGGCGGGCCCCAGCGCCGAGAAGAAGAACGGCCCGGCGAAGAACGCCGCGAAGTAGGAGTAGGCGTAGAAGTCGTAGGACTCGAGCGCCGTGCCGACGGTCGCGGCAGCGGCGACCCTGCGGGTCGCCGTGTGCCGACGCGCGGGCGCGGATGCCGGCGGGCCGGCCGGGGTGGGCGCAGGATGGGTGGTCACGGTCGCTCCTCGGGATGGCGGTGACGCGATGGCGGCACGGATATCAGTACCGAGTGCAACAATAGCCGTCGGGAAGGGATTCCATGGCGACGTCACGACGGCCGGGCCGGCCGAGGTCCTCGAGCGCTGCGACCATCCACGAGGCGGCGCTCGAGCTGTTCCTCGAGCGCGGCTACGACGCGGTCAGCATCGACGACATCGCCCGCCGCGCCGGGGTCTCCCGCGGCACCGTCTTCGCCTACTGCGACTCGAAGGCCGACGCCCTGTGGGCGAGCCTCGACGCGGCGATCGATCGTGCAGGTGCCGCGCTCGCCGCGGGCGGTGGCCCGGGCGATCCGGGCGCGCTCGACCGGCTCGTCGACGCGCTCGCGCTCGCGGTCGAGCCGTGGGGCACCGCGCCGCCCGCAGCGCTGCGCGACGCCCGCGCGATGGGTGCGGTGGCGGCGCTGCGCGACGGCGCCCCTGCCAGGCTGCAGCCGCTCGTCGACCGCGCGGCGCTCGCGCTCGCGCTCGAGCGCGACGTGCTGCCCGAGTCGGCGGATGCCTCGGTCGAGCCGGTCGCGATCGTCGCCGCCGCGTGCGCGGCGCTCGTCGCGTGGACGGGCACGCCCGGACGGCCGAGCGCGGCGACAGCCGTGCGCGTCGCGGTCGAGCCGTTCGCTGCTGCGGCCCGCGCGGCGGGTGGTCGCTGAGTCGGCCCGGCTGACGCCCACCCAGCCGCCTCAGACGTCGAGCAGCCTGCGCAGGGTGGGGTCGAGCGGCGACGCCGGCAGCTCGCGCCCGTCGACGCTCGTGATGCGCGCGAGCAGGCGACCGGAGGACAGCAGCCACGCGCCGTCGCTCGCCAGCAGGTCGTCGGGCACGAGCGAGGCGAACGCGACCGACAGGCCGGCAGCAGGCGCCTGATCCATCAGGTGCTCGAGGGTGATGGACGCGAGGATGCCCTCCTGCTGCGGCGTGAGCAGGCTGCCGCCCCGGTCGATCACGAGGGTCGAGGTCGGCCCTTCGAGCAGCAGCCCGGCGGGCGAGACGAACACCACGTCGTCGAAGCCCTGCTGCGCGGCATGCCGCTTCGCCGCCATGTTGATCGAGTACGACAGGCTCTTGGCACCGGGCAGCAGCCACGGCATCGCAGCGACATCGTCGCCGTCGTGCCCACGCCCGAGCAGCGTGACCGAGACGCCCTGCTCGCGCTCGCGGACGACGGATGCGCCGAGCGCCGCCATGAGGGCGAAGGCCGTCGGGTCGCCGCCGGCCTCTGGCCCGCGGGTGAGCACGAGGCGGATGACGGCCTCCGGATGCGCGGCGAAGTCCCACGCGGCGCAGAGCGCGTCGATCGCACGCCCGTAGCCTGCGCGGTCGGGGGCGGGCAGCTGCAAGATTTCGGCGCTGCGCTCGAGCCGGTCGAGGTGCGACTCGCGGTCATGCACCTGCGGAGCGCCGTCGGCGCCGGCGCGCACGAGCGTGGCGTCGAAGACACCGTCGCCCCGCACGACGCCGAGGTCGTCCGCCCGCACGATCGGGTGGGTCACGTCGACGATCGAGCCGTCGAGGAGTGCGAGCAAGGGCGCGCTCATGCGTTGCCCGCGCAGAACTCCTGGAGCGCGGTGACCTGCTCGCCCAGCTCGCCGATGCCGGCGATCGCGCGATCGATGCCGCTGGTGTCGCCCGCCTGCAGCGATCCCTCGGCGTCGGCGACCAGGGCGGTCCAGCCTGCCTGGATGGCCTCGATGCGCTCGATCAGCGCAGGGTCGGTGACGCGTGCCTGCAGGTCTCCCACGCGCGTGGAGATGCTGCCCAGCAGCACGGCCCCACCGAGGAGGTCTCCGCTGCCGAACCGCTCGCCGAGGAGGGCCACGTCGACCGCGATGCCCTGCATGTCGGTCACCAGCTGCGCGCACTGCTCGGCCTGGGCCGAGCTGCCGCTGGGCTGCGGGGCGTCGCCGGGAGCGGTCGGCGCCGGCGCTGCGGTCGGTGCTGCCGCGCTCGGCACCGGCGGCAGCGACGGCGAGGGCATCAGTCCGCAACCGCTCACCGCGAGCCCCAGCGCCAGCGCGATGACGGCGCTCGCGGTGCGGATCCTGCGGGTGGACGATCGCGGGGAGGGCATGCCTCGAGGGTAGCGCCGGGTCCCCCGCGGAGGGGGCTGGCAGGTGGGGGTTAACCCCCGTGGAACTTCCGGGGATCCGCCGGGTGCGGGCGCGCCCCGCGGCCTAGCGTTGAGGCATGCACCGCATCCGCCCCCTGCTCGCCACCGTCGCGCACCTCGCGCTCCTCGGTGTCGTCGGCATCCCCGTCCTCTCCCTCGTGCTGACCGTCGCGGCGACCGGCATCGCCACGCTCGTCGTGCTCGTCGGCGTCGTGCTGCTGGCGCTCGCCCTGCTCGGCATCGTCGCCCTCGCCTGGCTCGAGCGCGAGCGCGTCGCGGGCCTCTACGGCGTCGACGTGCCGCCGGCGGTCTTCCGGCACTCGCACCGCACCGACTGGCTGCGCCTGCCGCACCGGCTGCTGCGCATCGTGACCGACGGACAGCACTGGCGCGCGATCCTCAGCCTCTTCCTGGCGAGCCTCTTCGGCGCCTTCACGCTGCCGCTCTTGTCGCTCGTCGGCCTGGGCATCCCGCTGGCGCTCGCGGGCCTCGGCGACGCAGAGACGATCACCATCCCGCTCACCTCCATCCCCGTGCCCGTCGAGTGGGCGCCGCTCGTCGGCCTCCTCGCGCTCGCGGCAGGCATCGCCGGCACCATCGGGCTGGCGCTCGCGCACCGCAGCGTCACCACCGGCCTGCTGGTGCCCGACGACCGCGCCCGCCTCGAGCAGGAGGCGCGCGACGAGCGCGAGCGCCGCCACGGCGCCGTGCGGGCGGCCGACTTCGACCGGACCCGCATCGAGCGCGACCTCCACGACGGCGTGCAGCCCAGGCTCGTGTCGATCGCGATGCAGCTGGGCATGGCCCGCGACAAGATCGAGCACGACCCGGCCGCCGCGATGCGACTGATCGACGAGGCACACGCCTCCTCGAAGTCGGCGGTCACCGAGCTGCGGCAGGTCGCGCGCGGCATCCACGTCGCCGTGCTCGACGACCGCGGGCTCGACGCAGCGGTCTCTGCGCTCGCCGGGCGCAGCGTCGTGCCGGTCGAGGTCGACGCGCGCATCGAGGGGCGCTGCAGCCGCGACGCCGAGACCGCCGTGTACTTCGCGATCGCCGAGGCC
The DNA here is from genome assembly GCF_900117395.1 of Agrococcus sp. Marseille-P2731. Classification (GTDB taxonomy): domain Bacteria; phylum Actinomycetota; class Actinomycetes; order Actinomycetales; family Microbacteriaceae; genus Agrococcus. Next base: position 179,600 of record NZ_FPEG01000002.1, read on the forward strand.
ATCACCAACGCCCAGAAGCACGCCCGCGCCAGCCGCATCCGGGTGGCGATCCGCACCCGCAGGCCCCAGGGCGGCCCCGCGTCGCTCTGGGCCCGCATCGAGGACGACGGCGTCGGCGGCGCCGAGCGCCAGGCCGGTGGCGGCATCGACGGCCTCGCGCACCGCGTCGCGGGCGTCGGCGGCACGCTCAGCGTCTCCAGCCCCGCAGGCGGCCCGACCGCGATCGAGGTGGACGTCCCGTGCGCATCCTGATCTGCGAGGACAGCGTCCTCCTCCGCGAGGGCATCGCCCGCCTGCTCACCGACGCCGGCCACGACGTCGTCGCGCAGCTGCCCGACGCCACGGCGCTCGAGGCCGCGATCGCCGCGCACGACCCCGAGCTCGCCATCCTCGACGTGCGGATGCCCCCGACCCGCACCAACGAGGGCATCCTCGCGGCGATCGCGATCCGCTCCCGCGCGGCGCAGCCCGGCAGCCCCCGACCCGGCGGCGACCGACCCCGCGTGCTCGTGCTCTCGCAGTACGTCGAGGAGCGATACGCGGCCGACCTGATCGCGAGCGGCCCCGCCGGCTTCGGCTACCTGCTGAAGGATCGCGTCGCCGACGTCCGCGACTTCCTCGCCGCGGTCGAGCAGGTCGCCGCCGGCGGCACGGTGCTCGACCCCGAGGTCGTCAGCCAGCTGCTCGCCCGTCGTCGCCGCGACGCCCGCATGGAGCGGCTCACGCCGCGCGAGCGCCAGGTGCTCGCCCTGATGGCCGAGGGCTCGTCGAACCAGACGATCGCCGACCGCCTCTACGTCTCTGCCGGCAGCGTCGAGAAGCACATCTCTGCCGTGTTCCAGAAGCTCGAGCTCGAGCCCGAGGACGGCAACCGCCGCGTGCTCGCGGTGCTCGCCCACCTCGAGGCCCCCACCTCTCCCGACCCGACCAGCGCGCCCGGCGCGACCGGAGGCATCCGATGACCACCATCACCCCCAACCCCGCACCCGCCGGAGGGCCCGCGCCCGCCGGAAGCCTGGCCGGCCGCCCCGGCCGCTGGATCAGCATCCTCATCATCGTGCTCGGCACGATCGGCATCGTCTACGGCATCGGCAGCGGCGTCGTGCGCGGTGTCTCTGCCCACGCGGCCACCGCCCACGAGTACACGGCGGATGCCGCGGGCCTCGGGGAGCTGCGGATCGACAGCTCTGCAGCCGCGTTCGAGATCCGCTTCGGCGACGTCGACGAGGCGCAGCTGTCGGTCGCGACCGATGGCGGCCCCGCACAGCAGTGGCGGCTCGAGCGGGAGGGCGACGCGCTCGTGATCGACACCGGCCGTCAGTGGCGCTGGTTCGGCCTCGGCATCGTGCTCGGCGACCGGGTCGGCGAGGAGCGCGCGATCCTGACCCTGCCGGCAGCCCTCGAGCGCAGCGAGCTCGGCCTCGACGTGGGCGTCTCGGCGGGCAGCCTCGACGCCGCAGGCGACTGGGGCGCAGTGCTCGTCGACCTGAGCGCCGGCAGCATCGACCTCTCCGGCAGCGCGGCGTCGCTCGACGTCGAGGTCTCCGCGGGGGAGGCGCGCATCGACGTCGCCACCGACGGCGCCGTCGACCTGGGCGTCAGCGCCGGCCGCGTCATCGGCGCCCTGACGGGCGAGCAGCCGGCGTCGATCACGGCGCAGGCGAGCGCCGGCAGCATCGAGCTGGACATCCCGGACGGGGCGTACGCCGTGACCGAGCGCACCTCGGCCGGCGACAGCGACGTGCGGGTCGTCGACGACCCGAGCGCCGCATCCACCATCGACGTCGACGTGAGCGCCGGCAGCGTGCTGCTGCGCGGCAGCACGCGCTGATCCCCGGATGCGGCCAGCAGTGCCCAGGCAGTGACGGTGGCCGGATCGGCGCGGTAGGATCGACCTACACGCACCGATCCGGCCATCACCGGGGAGCGGTCGGGAGAACGGCTCTTCGGCACCGAGAGGTGCAGGGGCGCTCAGTAGATCCGAACGGGGCAGGCCCGTCACAGCCGTCGCACGAAGCGGTGACCTGCCGGGGAGACCCGACAGGTCGCAAGCGGGGTGGTACCGCGCGAGAGCGTCCCCGCATCCGAGAACCACGAGGATGCAGGAGACCCAGCGTGACCGAGACCCAGCGCTATCCGCTCGACGCCGACCGACCGGTGGTGGCCAGCCCCGACCTGCCCGCGATCGAGACGGGCATCCTCGCCTTCTGGAAGGGCGACGATACCTTCCGCGCCTCGGTCGAGCAGCGCCAGGGGTGCACCGAGTGGGTGTTCTACGACGGCCCGCCCTTCGCCAACGGCCTGCCGCACTACGGCCACCTCCTGACCGGCTACGCGAAGGACGTCTTCCCGCGCTTCCAGACCATGCGCGGCAAGCAGGTGCCCCGCGTCTTCGGCTGGGACACCCACGGCCTGCCCGCGGAGCTCGAGGCGATGAAGCAGCTCGGCATCACCGAGAAGGCAGAGATCGAGGCGATGGGCGTCGACGTCTTCAACGAGAAGGCGCGCGAGTCGGTGCTGCAGTACGTCGACGAGTGGCAGGACTACGTGACCCGCCAGGCCCGCTGGGTCGACTTCGACGGCGGCTACAAGACGCTCGACCTGAGCTACATGGAGAGCGTCATCTGGGCGTTCAAGGCGCTGCACGACAAGGGCCTGGCCTACGAGGGCTACCGCGTGCTGCCCTACTGCTGGCGCGACGAGACGCCGCTGTCGAACCACGAGCTGCGCATGGACGACGACGTCTACCAGGATCGCCAGGACACCACGCTGACCGTCACCTTCCCGCTCACGGGCGAGCGAGCGGATGCGCTGCAGCTGTCGGGCGTCAAGGCCCTGGCCTGGACGACGACGCCGTGGACGCTGCCCACGAACCTCGCGCTCGCGGTCGGCCCCGAGATCGCCTACGCGATCGTGCCCGCGGGGCCGAGCGGCACGACGGCCCCCTCCGCCGACGGCTCCGAGGGCTCCTTCCTGCTCGCGGCCGACACCGTCGCGGCGCACGCGAAGGATCTCGGCTACGCCTCCGCCGAGGAGGCGGTCGCCGCCGTCGAGCGCACGCTGCCTGGCAGCGAGCTCGCAGGCGTCACCTACGAGCCCATCTTCGACTTCTTCGCCGACGCATCCGTCTGGGGCACCGAGCACGCCTTCCAGATCCTGGTCGACGCCTACGTCGCCACCGGTGAGGGCACCGGCATCGTGCACCAGGCGCCCGCCTACGGCGAGGACGACCAGCGGGTCACGAACGCCGCCGGCATCCCGACGATCCTGTCGGTCGACGACGGAGGCCGGTTCCTCGACGTCGTCGCACCGGTCGCGGGGCAGCAGGTCTTCGACGCCAACAAGCAGCTCTCGAAGCTGCTGAAGGATGCCGGTCGCGTGCTGCGCCAGGCGAGCTACGTGCACTCCTACCCGCACTGCTGGCGGTGCCGCAACCCGCTGATCTACAAGGCGGTCTCGAGCTGGTTCGTGAAGGTCACCGACATCAAGGCCGATCTGCTCGCCGCCAACGAGCAGATCACCTGGGTGCCGGAGAACGTCAAGCACGGGCAGTTCGGCAAGTGGCTCGAGGGCGCGCGCGACTGGTCGATCAGCCGCAACCGCTACTGGGGCAGCCCCATCCCGGTGTGGAAGAGCGACGACCCCAACCACCCGCGCATCGACGTCTACGGCTCGCTCGACGAGCTCGAGCGCGACTTCGGCGTGCGCCCGACCGACCTGCACCGGCCGGCGATCGACGAGCTCACGCGACCGAACCCCGACGACCCGACGGGGCGCTCGACGATGCGCCGCATCCCCGACGTGCTCGACGTCTGGTTCGACTCGGGCTCCATGCCCTTCGCGCAGTTCCACTACCCCTTCGAGAACGAGCAGTGGTTCGAGGAGCACAGCCCCGCCGACTACATCGTCGAGTACATCGGGCAGACGCGCGGGTGGTTCTACGTCATGCACGTGCTCTCGGTCGCGCTCTTCGGCCGGCCGGCGTTCGAGAACGTCATCAGCCACGGCATCATCCTCGGAGACGACGGCTTCAAGGCCTCGAAGTCGCGCCGCAACTACCCCGACGTGAACGAGTCCTTCGACGCCTACGGCTCGGATGCGGTGCGCTGGAACCTGATGCAGGGCTCGATCCTCAGGGGCGGCAACTTCGTCGTCTCCGAGGAGGGCATCCGCGAGGCGCTGCGGCAGTTCCACCTGCCGCTGTGGTCGACCTGGTACTTCTTCTCCACCTACGCGAACCGCGCCGCCGACGGCGCGCCCTACCTCGCCGAGCGCTCCACCGCATCCGCCGACGTGCTCGACCGCTACATCCTCGCCAAGCTGCGCGAGACGGTCGAGACGGTGACGGCTGCGCTCGAGCGGCTCGACGCGACGGGTGCGACCTGGGCGGTGCGCGAGTTCCTCGACGTCCTGACCAACTGGTACGTGCGGCGCTCGCGCGACCGGTTCTGGGCTGGCGTGCGCTCCGACGGCTCGGGAGCCGAGGCGTTCGACACGCTCTTCACGGTGCTCGAGACGCTCACGCGCATCGCCGCACCGCTCTCCCCGCTCGTGACCGAGGAGGTCTGGAAGGGCCTGACCGGCGGTCGCTCGGTGCACCTGACCGACTGGCCCGCAGTGGCCGATGGCGGTGCGGACGAGCTGCCGGCCGACCCCGCGCTCGTGGCGCAGATGGATGCGGTGCGCGCGATCGCGAGCGTCGGCAACGCGCTGCGCAAGCAGGCGAAGAAGCGCGTGCGCCTGCCGCTGCCGCGCCTGACGGTCGTCGGCGCTGTCGACGTCTCGGCGTTCACCGGCGTGCTCCGCGACGAGCTGAACGTGCGAGAGGTCGCGCTGGAGGCCGCGGGCGACGACGCGCTCGAGCGCTACGGCATCTCGCGCCGCCTGCAGGTCAACGCGCGCGCCGCGGGGCCGCGACTCGGCAAGGACGTGCAGCGGGCGATCCAGGCGGCGCGCGCCGGCGACTGGTCGGTGGATGGCGACACGGTGACGGCGGGCGGCATCGCGCTCGTCGAGGGGGAGTACGAGCTCGCCCTCGAGGTCGCCGACGAGAGCGCGGCGGTCGGGTTCCTGCCCGCTGGCGGCTTCGTCGTGCTCGACACCGCGACGACCCCCGAGCTCGAGGCCGAGGGCCTCGCGCGCGACGTCGTCCGCGCCGTGCAGTCGGCGCGGAAGGACGCCGGGCTCGACGTGAGCGACCGCATCCGCCTCACCCTCGGCTCCGACAGCCACGGCGTCGCAGCGCTCGAGGCGAACGCCGAGCTCGTCAAGGGCGAGACGCTCGCCGTCGACCTCGCCGTCGAGCGCGTCGACGACGCCGCTGGCGAGCTCGCCGACGGGCGCACCGCGCACCGCGTCGGGGACGGCTCGCCGCTGGCCATCACGATCGAGAGGGCAGGCGCATGAGCGACGAGCTCGCGGGCGAGACGCCCGACATCGACGACCGCATCCTCGCCTCGCTCGAGCACGCCGAGGCGGCGGAGGCCGCCTATCAGGCGCTGCTCGAGCGAGCGGGGGAGCAGGCGGTCGAGCCGCGCATCGAGGCGACCCGGCGCGCCGTCGAGCTGCTGGGCGACCCGCAGCGGGCGTTCCGCATCATCCACATCACCGGCACCAACGGCAAGGGCTCGACGGCCCGCATCGCCGATGCGCTGCTGCGCGCGCACGGCCTGCGGACGGGCGTGCTCACGAGCCCGCACCTCGAGCGCGTCAACGAGCGCATCACGATCGACGGCGAGCCCGTCTCCGACGAGGCCTTCGCGCGCGGCTACGAGGACATCGAGCCGTTCCTCCAGATGGTCGACGCAGAGCTGGCCGAGCGGGGTGAGCGCCGGCTGACGTTCTTCGAGGCGTTCACGGTGCTCGCCTTCGCGATCATGGCGGATGCGCCGGTCGACGTCGCGGTGCTGGAGGTCGGCATGGGCGGCACCTGGGATTCGACGAACGTCGCCGACGGCGACGTCGCGGTCATCACGCCAATCGCCCTCGACCACACGAACCGGCTCGGCTCGACGGTCGAGGCGATCGCGCGCGAGAAGGCCGGCATCATCAAGCCCGACGCGATCGTCGTCTCTGCAGCCCAGGCGCCGGAGGCGCTCGCCGTGCTCGAGGCCCGCGCCGCGGAGGTGGGCGCGCGGCTGCTGCTCGACGGGCGCGACTTCTCGCTCGTGGAGCAGTCGGTCGCGGTCGGCGGCCAGCTGCTCACCGTGCGCGGCCTCGCGGCCGAGTACATCGACCAGCTCGTGCCGCTCATGGGCGCGCACCAGGGGCGCAACGCCGCCCTCGCGCTCGTGGCGGTCGAGGCGTTCCTCGGCGGCGGCTCGCAGCCGATGACCGCCGAGGTGCTCGCCGACGGCTTCGCGGCGGCGACCTCGCCCGGCAGGCTCGACACCATCGGCGCGGACCCCCTCGTCATCGCCGACGCCGCGCACAACCCGCACGGCGCCGCCTCGCTGCGCGCCGCGCTCGGGGAGTACTTCGGGCTCGAGCGCGTCACGCTCGTGCTCGGCGTGCTGGTCGGGAAGGACGCGACGGGTGTGCTCACGGAGCTCGAGAGCGTGATCGACGAGGTCGTCGTGACGCAGTCGACCTCCGAGCGCGCGCTCGACGCCGACGAGCTCGCCGCGCAGGCGGTCGCGGTGCTCGGCGCCGAGCGCGTGCTCGTCGAGACCGACCTGGCGACCGCGGTCGAGACCGCGCGCGACGCGGCGGCCGACCGCCAGGGCGCCGTGGTCGTGACCGGCTCGGTCACGCTGCTGGGCGACGTGATCGGTCACGCCCGTGAGGCGGGCTGGTTGCTGCGGCCGGATGCGCGCCGGCAGGCGGCGACGGTGCAGCTGGATGCGCCGGAGCTGGAGGCCGAGGGCTTCGGTGGTGCCGGCATCGCTGCGGCCGGCCTCGACGCGGGCGACATCGACGGTGTCGGAGCTGCCGAAACCGGCGAGGAGGACGACCGATGAGCGACGAGACCCCGACACCCGCGCGGGCCCGCAAGCCCCGCCCGCAGCGCGGCGCCATGGAGGCGCTGCTGCGCATCGTGCACACCCTCGAGGTGTGCGCGCTCGCCTTCGGCGCGCTGGCCGCCTGGGGCGTCTCGCGCGACTGGCCGCAGCCGGTGGCGTTCGGGGCCGTCGCGCTGCTGCTCATCCTCAGCATGCGCGTGCTCGGGCGGCCGTGGGGCTGGATCGTCAGCCTCGTCGCGCAGATCGCGGTGGGCCTGCTGGTGCTCGTCGAGGTGGTCTGGGGCCTCGTCGCGCTCGTGTTCATCATCCTGTGGATCTTCTGCTTCGTGAAGGCGCGCGGCATCGAGCACCGCCGCCTCGCTGCAGGCCTCGACCCGCGCGGAGCCCCCGGCACCTGACCCGCGCCTCCGCCCTTCCGGCCGGCGCCGCGCGCAGTCGCCCGGAGATTCTCCGGACCCGAGAGGCGCCGGCTGGACCATCCAGCCGGCGACCCGCTCCGGTGTGGAAGCTCCGGGCGGTCGCGCGAGACGGCACGCTCGGCCGCGGTCGGGGCGGGTCGACGTGCTCGGTACGCTGGTGAGCATGCAGAGCACCCTCGTCCTCATCAAGCCCGACGGCGTCCAGCGACAGCTGACGGGCACCATCCTCGCCCGCATCGAGGCGAAGGGCTACGTCATCGCCGACCTGCGCCTGGTGCAGCCCGACAAGGCGCTGCTCGAGGAGCACTACGCCGAGCACCAGGGCAAGCCCTTCTTCGAGCCGCTCGTCGAGTTCATGCTCTCCGGTCCCTCGGTGGCGATCCGCCTCGAGGGCGACCGGGTCATCGAGGGCTTCCGCTCGCTCGCCGGCACGACCGACCCGACCACGGCCGCGCCCGGCACGATCCGCGGCGACCTGGGCCGCGATTGGGGCCTCAAGGTGCAGCAGAACCTCGTGCACGGCTCCGACTCCGAGGAGTCGGCGGCGCGCGAGCTCGCGCTCTGGTTCTCCTGAGCTGAGACGACGGGACGATGCGGGCCGGCCTGAGGGCTGGCCCGCAGCCGTCGCCTAGAAGCCCGCGAGCAGGTAGCGCGGGATGCCCGGCAGCACGACCATGATCGTCACGACCATGATCACCGCGAGCGCGAGCGAGAGCACCCAGCCCCACGACTGCACCTTCGCGAGCGAGCGGCGGATGCCGGCGGGCGCGGGCAGCGCCCCGGAGCCGAAGCCCCACACCCAGAGGGGGAACGCCATCGCGTACATCCCCATCCACACCAAGAAGCACCACGGGCATACGAAGCCCAGCACGAAGATCGACTGCTGCGCGAGCCACAGCACGAACACGAGGCCGACGAGCACGCCGATGGAGAAGACCGTCCACACCCAGCGGGGCAGCGGCACGCGAGCGAGCGCGAGCACACCCACGAGGATCGGAGCCGGGAACGCCATGAGCCCGATGAAGGGGTTGGGGAAGCCCAGCAGCCTGCCCTGCTCCGACTCCATCGCGCCGGAGCAGCTCAGGAACGGGTTGAGGTCGCAGCCGAGCGCCTCATCGGGGTTCAGCAGCAGCTCGATGCGCTCCACCGAGAGCGAGAACGCTCCCAGCAGCCCCACGAGCCCGGTGACGATCAGGAGCACGCCGAGCCAGGCGGGCGCCGCGATGCGGGCGGGACGAGTGTCGGTCATGAGGCCTCCTGCCTCTCATCCAACCATTGCGGCGGGTGCCCGATGAGCCTCGACGGCACGACTCTTGCGGCATTCACAGCCGGCGTGCTCGTCATCGTGCTGCTGCCGGGCGCCAACAGCCTCTTCGTTGTGACGACCTCGCTGCGCGCTGGGCGTCGCGCTGGCTTCCGCGCGACGCTCGGCGTCTTCCTCGGCGACGCCATCCTCATGGTGCTCGCCGTGCTGTCGGCGCAGGCGCTCTCGGCCAACCCGGTGGTGTTCCGGATCCTCACCTGGGCGGGCGCCGCCTACCTGTGCTGGCTGGCGCTCGGCCTCGTGCGCTCGGCCCTCGCGCGCATCCGCGCCAAGCGCCTGCACACCGCCGAGCCGGAGGCGACCGAGAACCCGACCCATCCGTCGACGACGCCCAACCCGATCATCGCGAGGCCCAGGCTCGCGCCGTTCCGCACCGCGCTCGTGACGAGCCTGCTCAACCCGAAGGCGATCCTCTTCTTCGCCTCCTTCTTCGTGCAGTTCATCGACCCGGGCTCACCGACGCCGCTCGCCGACCTGGTCGTGCTGATGCTGATCCTCGAGGTGGTGTCGGCGGCCTACCTCACGGTGCTCGTGCTGCTCGGCTCGCGCATCGGCCGTCGCGTGCAGCCCCACGGTTGGCTCGCGATCGTCGCCACGCTGATCGCCGCAGTGGCGTTCATCGCGCTCGCCGTGCGCGTCGTGCTGCCGTAGCGGCGGTGCTGCACAGGCGCTCGAGCTTCCCGAGCGGCGCGGCGCCGGTGGGGTAGACTTCCCCGCAGCGCGCCCGACGGGCGCACGCACAAGTTTTTCCGGGCGGTTCGACTGGCCTGGGCCGCCCCCGCGAGGGGGCGAGTGAAGAGGATTCGCGCCGGGGTGCGCCCCGGGCAGCGACAGAGATGTCGACCGGCAGTGCCGGTCGCGACAGGAGCACGCCAGCGATGGTGGAGAACACGACAGCCGGCCCCGCATCGGGCGGCGAGCAGCAGGCAGAGCACGCGACGACCGAGGCCACGAGCGCTGAGGGCACGGGCGCCGTGACGAGCAGCACCGAGGCGAGCGGCACCGAGGCGAGCAGCACCGAGGCGAGCAGCGCCGCGACCGAGAAGCCCAAGCGCAAGCGCGTGGCGTCTCGCCGGTCGAAGTCGCCGAAGGCCGCGGATGCGTCGGCCGACGACAGCGCGCCCGGCGCGTCCGAGGACGCGGCCCCGCCGGCTGCTGCCGCGAACGCCGCCGAGCAGCGCAGCGACGACAGCCAGCCCGCCGCGGAGCAGGGCCCTGACGCCCAGCCCGCTGCCGAGCAGCCCGCTGCCGAGCAGCCCACCGCCGGGCAGCCCACCGCCGAGCAGCCCGCTGCCGAGCAGCCCACCGCCGGGCAGCCCACCGCCGAGCAGCCCGCTGCCGAGCAGCCCACCGCCGAGCAGCCCACCGCCGAGCAGCGCACCCCTGCGCGCCCCTCCGGCGAGCAGGAGCCCGGCCACGAGCCCGGTCTCGTGGACCCGGCGACGTCGTCGCCGGACTCGGCCTCGGCCGCCGCATCCGCCCCCGACCCGCTCGAGGCCGCCAAGGTGCTGCCGGCGCTGCCGCAGGGCCCGTTCGGGCTGCTGTTCCACGCTCCCGACCTCGAGGCGCTGCCGACGCTGCCTGCCGCCGACGCCTACAGCGACGACGACGATGACGAGGACGACGACGAGTACGACGACGACCGCAGCGGCGGCCGTCGCTCCTCGCGCCGCAACCGCCGCTCGCGCCGCCGCGAGCCCGAGGACGAGAAGCCGCTCATCACCGAGCCGCAGAAGGTCAAGGGCTCGACGCGACTCGAGGCGAAGCGCCAGCGCCGCCGCGAGGGCCGCGATGCCGGCCGTCGCCGCACGGTGGTGACCGAGACCGAGTTCCTCGCTCGCCGCGAGGCCGTCGAGCGCCAGATGATCGTGCGCTCGAAGCACGACCGCGTGCAGCTCGCCGTGCTCGAGGACGGCGTGCTCGTCGAGCACTACGTCGCGAAGTCGTCGGAGTCGAGCCTGATCGGCAACGTCTACCTCGGCCGCGTGCAGAACGTGCTGCCGAGCATGGAGGCCGCCTTCGTCGACATCGGGCGCGGCCGCAACGCCGTGCTCTACTCGGGCGAGGTCGACTGGGACGCAGCAGAGCTCGAGGGCCAGCCGCGCAAGATCGAGCTCGCGCTCAAGCCCGGCGACACGGTCCTCGTGCAGGTCACGAAGGATCCCGTCGGCCACAAGGGCGCCCGCCTCACCAGCCAGATCTCGCTGCCCGGCCGCTACCTCGTGTCGGTGCCCGGCGGATCGATGAACGGCATCTCGCGCAAGCTGCCCGACACGGAGCGCGCGCGCCTCAAGAAGATCCTCAAGCAGGTGCTGCCGGAGGGCGTCGGCGTCATCGTGCGCACCGCCGCCGAGGGCGCCACCGAAGAGCAGCTGACGAACGACGTCGAGCGCCTCACGCGCCAGTGGGAGCGGATCCAGCAGCAGAAGCAGTCGGGCAGCGCCCCGCAGCGCCTGCACGCCGAGCCCGACCTGCTCGTCAAGATCGTGCGCGACGTCTTCAACGAGGACTTCCACAAGCTCGTCATCCAGGGCTCCGAGGCCCTCACGACGATCCGCGAGTACCTCGAGGCGATCGCACCCGACCTGCTCGACCGCGTCTCGGCCTACGAGGGCACCGACGATCCCTTCGACCACTTCCGCATCGCCGAGCAGATCGACAAGGCGCTCGACCGCAAGGTCTGGCTGCCCTCCGGCGGCTCGCTCGTGATCGACCGCACCGAGGCCATGACGGTCGTCGACGTGAACACCGGTCGCTTCGTCGGCGCCGGCGGCAACCTCGAGGAGACCGTCACCAAGAACAACCTCGAGGCGGCCGAGGAGATCGTGCGCCAGCTGCGCCTGCGCGACATCGGCGGCATCATCGTGATCGACTTCATCGACATGGTGCTGGAGTCGAACCGCGACCTGGTGCAGCGCCGCCTGATCGAGTGCCTCTCGCGCGACCGCACGAAGCACCAGGTGGCAGAGGTCACGAGCCTGGGCCTCATCCAGATGACGCGCAAGAAGCTGGGCCTGGGCCTGCTCGAGTCCTACTCGGAGCCCTGCGAGGCCTGCGCGGGCCGCGGCATCATCGTGCACCACGAGCCCGTCTCGCGCTCGCAGCGCCAGAGCAGCGACCCCGGCCCCGCCGGCTCGTCGAACCGCCGCGGTCGCGGCCGGGGCGGCAAGCAGGGCGAGCCGTCGCAGCAGCCCCAGCAGCAGCACCAGCAGCAGGGCAGCAACGGCGGCACCCATGCCATCACCGACGACATGCGCAAGGGCCTCTCGCAGATCGCGCTCGCCGCGAAGGGCAAGGCGGCGGATGCGGAGCACGGCACGCAGGAGGCCGCGGCCGAGCCGCGCGTCGAGCAGGCTCCCGCGCAGGGCGCCCAGCAGACCGAGGACCGGCAGCCGGTGCGCGAGCAGCAGGACGAGTCGCAGCAGCCGCAGGAGGGCCAGCAGGAGGGCCAGCAGGAGCGCGGCCAGCAGGAGCAGGGCGGGCGCGAGCGCCAGGGCCGAGGCCGAGGCCGGGGCCGCAAGGAGCGCGGGGGTCGCGACCGCGATCAGCGCGAGCGCTCGGGCAGCGGCGATCAGCAGGCCGGCGGCGACCAGCAGTCCGCGGGCGAGCAGCCGTCGGGCATCGTGCAGCCTTCGCCCGAGGCTGTGCAGGCCGTCGGTGCCGAGCCGGTCGTGTCGATCCTCGACATCCCGCTCGAGCCCAAGCACGAGCAGCCGGCGCCGAAGGTGACGGAGAACGACCTCGACGGGCTGCTCGGCGGTGCGCTCGACGCGCTCGCCGCGCCGGCGCCCGGCACCGGCAAGGCCGCGCGCCGCTCGCGTCGCGCATCCTCCGGCGTCATCACCGCGAAGCCCGATCAGTCGAGCTGACACGACCCGGGCAGTGCGCGAGCGCGGCCGGTCCGCACCTCAGTGCGACCGGTCGCGCTCCTTCACGCGCAGGCCGCTCGCGATGAGCCTGCGCACGAGCTCCTTCGGGCTCACGTGCTCGGCGCCCATGGCGATGAGCCCTTCGATGCGCTCGGCCGGCACGTCGTAGTGGTCGTGGTCGAAGCCGCGCGCCGGCAGTCCCGCGCGCTTGGCGAAGTCGTGCAGCTCGTCGAGGCTCGAGTCGCTCACGAGGTGCGCCCACATGCGCTCGTGCGCGGGCCACAGCGGGTCGTCGACGAGGATCGCCATCTGGCCAACCTACTGCGCCGTCGCTGAGCGCTCCGAGTCGCCGCGGAAGAGCGACGCGCGATGGTGCGATGTTGCCCGAAGCCGCGATTGCCTGTATCGTTGTGCGCTGGCGCAAGTCGCATCTGTGCGCGCGCCACAAGCTTCGTCCCGGCCAAGTCGGGAGTCGTTCCAACAGTGAGGATCCAACGTGGTGTACGCAATCGTGCGCGCCGGCGGCCGGCAGGAGAAGGTCGAGGTCGGGACCATTCTCGTCGTCGACCGCATCGCCGGTGACGACAACGGCAACGTCGAGCTGGCCCCCGTGCTGCTCGTCGACGGCGACAAGGTGACGTCGGACGTTGCTGCGCTCGCCCAGGTCAAGGTGACGGCAGAGGTCGTGACCGACCTGCGCGGCCCGAAGATCCGCATCCAGCACTACCGCAACAAGACCGGCTACAAGCGCCGCATGGGTCACCGCTCGGAGCTCACGCGCCTCAAGATCACCGACATCAAGTAAGGGGACCGCAGAGATGGCACATAAGAAGGGCGCATCGTCCACCCGCAACGGCCGTGACTCGAACGCGCAGTACCTCGGCGTCAAGCGCTTCGGTGGCCAGGTCGTGAAGGCCGGCGAGATCCTCGTCCGCCAGCGCGGCACCCACTTCCACCCCGGCGCAGGTGTCGGCCGCGGTGGCGACGACACGCTGTTCGCCCTCGAGGCAGGCGCGGTCGAGTTCGGCAAGAAGGGTGGCCGCAAGGTCGTCAACATCGTCGCGGCTGCTGAGTAGTCAGCGCACGAGCACCACGAGCATTCCGATGGACGGGGCGGGCTTCGGCTCGCCCCGTTCTCGCATCTAGAGGAGACCTCCCATGGCGACATTCGTCGATCAGGTGACGCTGCACCTGCGTGCCGGCAACGGCGGCCACGGCTGTGTCTCCGTGCACCGCGAGAAGTTCAAGCCGCTCGGCGGCCCCGACGGTGGCAACGGCGGTGACGGCGGCGACATCGTGCTCGTCGCCGACCCGCAGATCACCACGCTGCTCGGCTACCACCGCGCACCCCACCGCTCGAGCGAGAACGGCCAGCCCGGCCAGGGCGACCACAAGTCCGGCACCACGGGCTCCGACCTCGAGCTGCCCGTGCCCATCGGCACGGTCGTGAGGGATGCGTCGGGCGAGCAGGTCGCGGACCTCACGCACCCGGACATGCGCATCGTCGTCGCTGCGGGCGGGCAGGGCGGTCTCGGCAACGCCGCGCTCTCGAACACGAAGCGCAAGGCCCCGGGCTTCGCGCTGCTCGGCACGCCCGGCGCCGAGGGGGACGTCACCCTCGAGCTGAAGACGGTCGCCGACGTGGCGCTCGTCGGGTTCCCGAGCGCCGGCAAGTCGAGCCTCGTCGCAGCGATGTCGGCCGCGCGGCCGAAGATCGCCGACTACCCGTTCACGACGCTGCACCCGAACCTCGGCGTCGTCGAGTCGGGCCAGACCCGCTACACGATCGCCGACGTGCCGGGCCTCATCGAGGGTGCGAGCGAGGGCAAGGGCCTCGGCCTCGAGTTCCTGCGGCACGTCGAGCGCTGCTCTGCGCTGCTGCACGTGATCGACTGCGCGACGCTCGAGTCGGGTCGCGACCCCGTCAGCGACCTCAAGGTCATCCTGGCCGAGCTCGCCGCCTACCCGGTGCCGGAGGGCCAGCTGCCGCTGCTCGAGCGCCAGCAGCTCGTCGCGCTCAACAAGATCGACGTGCCGGAGGCGGAGGAGCTCGCCGACTTCGTGCGCGAGGAGATCGAGGCCATGGGCTTCCGCGTCTTCGAGATCTCGACGGTCGCGCGCCGCGGCCTGCGAGAGCTGTCGTTCGCGCTCGCCGAGATCGTGGAGGCCGATCGTGCGGCGAAGGCCGTCGAGCCGGAGCCGGAGCGCATCGTGCTGCGGCCGCGCGCCGTCGACGACGCGGGCTTCACCGTGAAGGTCGAGGGCACGCACGCCGGCCCGCTGTACCGCATCCTGGGCGCGAAGCCGGAGCGCTGGGTGGCGCAGACCGACTTCCGCAACGACGAGGCCGTCGGCTACCTCGCCGACCGGCTCGCGAAGCTCGGCACGGAGGAGGCGCTGCTCAAGGCCGGCGCCGTCGCCGGCGCGACCGTCGTGATCGGCCCGGGCGAGGGCATCGTCTTCGACTGGGAGCCCACCATCGCATCGGCCGCAGAGCTCGTCGGCAACCGCGGCACCGACCCGCGCCTCGACCGAAACGACCGGCGCACCACGCAGGAGCGCCGCGAGCAGTACTACGCGCTGATGGACGCCAAGCAGGCTGCCCGCGACGGGCTCGTGCAGGAGCGCGACGCCGGCATGTGGAACGACGACGAGGGCTTCGAGGTGCAGCGCGGGGACGACCGGTCGTGACCGTGCTCGACCGGGGCGCCGGCGAGCTGATCGTCGTCAAGGTCGGCTCCTCCTCGATCTCGGGGGAGCGTCGCGCGCAGATCGAGTCGCTCGTCGACGGGCTCGCCAGCCTGCACCGCACGAGTCGCGTCATCCTCGTCTCCTCCGGCGCGATCGCGACCGGCATGCCGTTCCTGGGGCTCGACGACCGGCCCGCCGACCTGCCGATGCAGCAGGCGGCGGCGGCCGTGGGGCAGAACGTGCTCATGAACCGCTACCAGCGCAGCCTCTCGCGCCATGAGGTGACGGCCGCGCAGATCCTCCTCACCGCATCCGACATGGACATGGACTCGCACCGGGTCAACGCCCGGAACGCGCTGCGGCGGCTGCTCGAGCTGCGGATGCTGCCGATCATCAACGAGAACGACACGGTCGCGACGCACGAGATCCGCTTCGGCGACAACGACCGCCTCGCAGCGCTGGTCGCGAAGCTCATGCGCGCCGACCGGCTGATCCTGCTCTCGGACATCGCTGCGCTGCGCACCGCGCCGCCGGACGAGCCCGGCTCCGAGCCCATCGAGCTGGTGCCCTACGGCGACCCCCTCGAGGGCGTGAAGCTCGGGGCGAGCGGCTCCCACATCGGCTCGGGCGGCGCCATGACGAAGGTCGACGCCGCACGGCTCGCCGCCGACGCGGGCGTGCGCGTCACCGTCACGGCGACCCCGCTGCTCGAGCGGCTGATCGCGGGGGAGCGGCTCGGCACCGAGTTCGAGCCGAACCCGGCGCCGGCGCACGACGACGCCGACTGAGGCTGCGGCCGAGGAGGCGGAGGCGCTGGGTCGCGAGACGAGGATGCGCTCGGCTGCGGGTGCGTTCAGTCCTCTGCTCGGCGGAGCCTAGGATCGGGGCATGGCAGAGACGGGCTCCGGTGACGACTTCGACGCGCTGCTGCGGACAGCGCAGCGCGCCTCGCGCAGCCTCGGCGTCGCGCCAGCCGAGCGGCGGCACGCGGCCATCGAGGCCATCGCCGGCGCCATCGAGGCCGCCGCGCCCGAGATCCTGGCCGCCAACGCCGACGACCTCGCGCGCGGCCGCGACGCCGGCCTCGCCGAGGGCCTGCTCGACCGGCTGACGCTCGACGACGCGCGCATCCAGGGCCTCGCCGACGCCGCGCGAGCGCTGGCGGCGCTGCCCGACCCGGTCGGCGAGGTGCTGCGCGAGCGCACGCTGCCCAACGGCATCGAGCTCTCGCAGGTGCGCGTGCCCTTCGGCGTCATCGGCGTCATCTACGAGGCGCGCCCGAACGTCACCGTCGACCTCGCCTGCATCGCCCTCGGCTCCGGCAACGCGGTCGTGCTGCGCGGCGGTTCTGCTGCCGAGCGCACCAACGCCGTGCTCGTCGCGACCATGCAGGATGCGCTGGGCGCCGAGGGTCTGCCGCGCGAGTCGGTGCAGACGATCGACACCCACGGGCGCGAGGGCGCCGGGCGCCTCATGCGCGCCCGCGGGCTCGTCGACCTGCTGGTGCCGCGCGGCAGCGCCGCGCTCATCGAACGGGTCGTGACCGAGTCGACGGTGCCGGTCATCGAGACGGGCGCGGGCGTCGTGCACGCCTTCGTCGATCGCGCGGCTGCGCTGCCGATGGCGGTCGACATCGTGCTGAACGCGAAGACGCAGCGCACGAGCGTCTGCAACTCGCTCGAGACGCTGCTCGTGCACCGCGACATCGCCGAGACCGCCGTGCCCGTGCTCGCGGAGGCGTTGCGCGCGGCGGGCGTGACCATCCACGCCGACGGCGCGCTGCCCGGCGTCGAGGACGCCGCGCCGCTCGGCGAGAGCGGCTGGGCCACCGAGCACCTCTCGATGGATCTCGCGATCGGGCTCGTCGACGACCTGGACGCGGCGATCGAGCACATCAACCGGCACGGCACCCACCACACCGACACGATCGTCACGGCCGACGAAGAAGCGGCGGCGCGGTTCCTCGCCGAGGTGGACTCCGCGGTCGTCATGCACAACGCATCCACCCGGTTCACCGACGGCGGGGAGTTCGGGTTCGGCGCAGAGGTCGGCATCTCGACGCAGAAGGCGCACGCGCGCGGGCCGATGGGGCTGCCGGAGCTGACGAGCACGAAGTGGCTCGTGCGCGGCACGGGGCAGGTGCGTACCTGATCGAGCCTCCCGGCCGGGAGCGCCTGGCCGGGAGCGCCTGGCCGGGAGCCGCGCCGCGCCGCGCTAGGCTTGAGCCGATCGGAGGCATCCATGGACCTGCTCATGCTCGCGACTGCCGCGCACGCCGAATCGGCTGAGGCGAACATCGCTCCCTACATCGCCGGCGGCATCGCCGCCGCGGTCTTCCTCATCGCTGCGATCGTCCTGCGGTCGTTCCGCGACGTGGCGCACCGCTCTGCGCGCCACGACGTGCACGGCGACGGCTGAGCATCGCCGACGTGCCCGGGCGCCGTCGCCGCCTCGGCATCATGGGCGGCACGTTCGACCCGATCCACCACGGGCACCTCGTCGCGGCGAGCGAGGTGGCGCAGCACTTCGAGCTCGACGAGGTCGTGTTCGTGCCGACCGGTGAGCCCTACCAGAAGCGCGACGTCACGCCGAGCGAGGACCGCTACCTGATGACGGTGGTGGCGACGGCCTCGAACCCTCGCTTCAAGGTCAGCCGCGTCGACGTCGACCGCGACGGCCCCACCTACACGATCGACACGCTGCGCGATCTGCGCGCGCAGCATCCTGATGCAGACCTCTTCTTCATCACGGGCGCGGATGCGTTCGCGTCGATCGTGGAGTGGAAGGACGCGGACGAGCTCTGGCGGCTCGCGCACTTCGTCGCCGTCACCCGCCCGGGTCACCAGCTCGAGGTCGCGGATTATCCGAAAGAGCGCGTCTCGCTCCTGGAGATCCCCGCACTTGCGATATCGTCGACCGATTGCCGTGCGCGAGTCCGCGCCGGCTACCCCGTCTGGTATCTCGTGCCCGACGGAGTGGTTCAATACATCACCAAGCACGACTTGTACCGGAGACTGACTGCATGACTGACGCGAACGAAGAGCGGCCGCTGACGCGGCGCGAGCTTCGCGCGCGCGAGCGCGCGGCAGAGCTCGCGGCGACCGGGGGCATGCCCGCGGTGCCCACGGACGTGCCCGCCAGCGACGCGCAGAGCACGGACGAGCAGAGCGCTGCCGAGCCGGGCGACGACCGGTCGGCTCGCGCCGGGCGTCACTCGTCGCCGAGCGCGCCGTCGGCTCCCGCCGATGTCGACCTGCTCGAGGCCGAGCTCGCGGAGGGCGACGACGCCCTGCAGCCCGAGGCCCTCCCGGTCGAGACCGACCAGGCAGACGTCGAGGTGCCGGAGCACCCGCAGTCGGAGTCCGAGCTGGCCACCCCCGAGCAGTCCGCGGCTGCCGCGGCCCCCGCGGTCGCGACGCCCGCGTCGAAGCCCCTCGGCCGCTTCTTCGGCCGCAAGAAGGGCAAGCCGAGCCAGGCCGAGCAGCAGGCGCGGGCCGACGAGGCGTCGCACGTCGAGGCCGACGCCAGTGCCAGCACGTCGCAGGAGCCCGCCGAGACCGTCGCGATCCAGCAGGTCGAGGTCGAGAAGGTCGACGCGACCTCGCCCGAGGCCGCCGACGCCATCGAGGCAGAGCTCGCAGAGCCCGCCCCCGAGCCGATCGCCCCCAGCACTCCCGGGCCTGTCGACGCATCCGTGCCCGCGCCCTCCTCGGCGCGCCGCTCGAGCGCGCAGTTCGACGACGTGCAGGGCCTCGACACGGTCGATGACGCCGCCGTCGACGACGTCGAGATCGACGAGGTCGTCGTCGAGCAGCCTCGCGTCTCCTCGCGCCGCGTGGCAGAGGTCACCCCCGCGGAGCTCGAGGATCGCCGCAAGGCGCAGGAGACCCCTGACGAGCTGATCGTCACCGGTCCGAGCCGCGGTCAGTCGCAGCGTCTGCCCGTGATCGTCAACGTCGTCTCCGACACCTCCGAGCACCACATCGCCGACCTGCGCGAGCAGGGCGTCGCCGGCAGCGGCGGCACCTCGACGTCGTCGATCACCGCGAACGCGCTCGTGCTGCCCGCCGGCAGCGAGAGCCCCGAGTTCGCTCTCGAGGGCGACGACGGCCTGCTCGTGACCGGCTCGATCGACGTGCCAGAGGGCTTCGCCTCGTCGGGCCGCGGCCGCGCGGCCATCGATGGCAACGACGTCGACGCCGACGTGGCCGAGGGCGAGGTGACGAGCCCGGAGACGGCGCCCGTCCGCGCCTCGAAGGCCGTCTCCTCCTATGCGAATGCCCGCGTGCAGATCGCACCGCAGAAGCAGCGCGCGAACGTGCTGCCCATCGCCGTCGGCGTCGGCGCCGGTGGCGTCGCCCTGGCGATCGCGGGCTTCGTGGCCTTCGCATTCTCGCAGGGCTGGTTCTGATCTCGAAAGGTGCGCGATGAGCGCGGATGACAAGGCGATCGCGCTCGCGCGCGCTGCAGCACGTGCGGCTGACAAGGTGCTCGGCACCGATCAGGTGTGCCTCGACGTGTCGGGGCAGCTGCCGCTGACCGACGTCTTCCTGATCGTGACGGGCCGCAACGAGCGGCAGGTCAGCGCGATCGCGCGCGAGGTCGAGGATGCGCTGCTGCAGGAGGGCGCGAAGCCCGTGCGGCGCGAGGGGCGCGCCGACGGCCGCTGGGTGCTGCTCGACTTCTCCGACATCGTGGTGCACGTCTTCCACGAGGAGGAGCGCACGTACTACCAGCTGGAGCGGCTGTGGCGCGACGCCGCGGTCGTCGACCTGCAGCTGCCCGAGCAGCCGGCCAGCGAGGCCGACGCGTCCTGACCCGGTCTCCCCGCGTGCTCGCCATCTACGGCCAACAGTTCGACTGCCGTGGCGCCGGCTGCTTCTTTGAGTGAGGAGACGAGTGACGACCCCTCTGACTACGTGGTCGTGGAGCGACTTCAGCCCGCAGGGCATCGGCTCATCAGACTCAATACGGCTCCCGCGACATGGCTGGTTCGCGCTCGTCGCCTTTCTCGCCGGGCCGGCGTCAGTGCACAGCGCCAGAGAAGAGCGGGAGCCTCTCAGGTGGTCCAGCGACGCCGGAACCTGCGGCAGGCGGCCTCTGCTCCCGGAAGAAGTCGAAGAGATTGAGCGGGAGCTGAGCGCGTATCTCGCTATCGCAGACGTCGCCCCGCCGCCGCGGGATGTCGAGTGGCGACTCTCGCTGCCGCACGATCTCACCGAGGAGCGATTCTGGAATCGCGTCTACGCAACATTCGACCCCGTCGAGTTCGATCGTCCGGGCCGCGGCCCGCATGTCGCCGCACGCTTGCGCGCGGAGTTGTCACAACTCCTGAACTAGACGATCGGCCTCGCGGTGACGGCGGTGATGACCGACAACGGCGCCTGCTACCGATCTCACGCCTTCCGCGACGCGCTCGGCGAAGGCGTCGAGCACTGCCGGACGCGGCCCTACCGGTCGCAGGCCAACGGCAAGGTGGAGCGCTTCAACCGCATCCTCGAAGAGGAATGGACCGACGCCCACACCTACCGCTCAGACGCGGAACGCGCGGCCGCCTACCCGGCCTGGCTGCATCACGACGACGACCATCGACCCCACACCGGCATCGGCGGCCTCACACCCATGCAACGGCTGCACAACGTCACGGGGAAGAACGGCTAGGCGGCGGATGGGGTCAGCGTGATGGCGTTCGCCCACGGGTCCTCGAAGCGCAGGCTGCGGCCGTCGTCGGCGACCGCGACGCCGCGGGCTGTGAGCCGCTCGCGCGCCGCGCCCAGCGCATCCGCCCCGTGGTCGTCGAGCGCGGGGATCGCGATCTCGACGCGGCCGAGCCCGAGGGTGTCGGCTCGCCGGCCGGCGCCGCGCGAGTTCCAGACATTCATCGCCATGTGGTGGTGGTAGCCGCCGGCGCTGACGAACAGCGCCGAGTCGCCGAAGGACGCCGTCTCGGCGAAGCCGAGCGCGTCGACGTAGAAGGCGCGCGCGGTCGCCACGTCACCGACCTGCAGGTGCACGTGGCCGACCTTGGCGCCGACGGGCGCGCCGCTCGAGACGCCGAGCGCGTCGCGGTCGAGGTGCTGCTGCACGAAGCGGTTCGGGTCGATGAACTCGGTGGTCATGTGCACGCTGCCGCCCTGCCACAGCCACTGGTCGCGGGGGCGGTCGACGTAGAGCTCGACGCCGTTGCCGTCGGGGTCGGCGAAGTAGAACGCCTCAGAGACGTGGTGGTCGCCGGTGCCGGCGAAGCGGATGCCCGGCTGCTGCGACATGCGCACGACGGCCGCCGCCAGGGCGGCGTGCGTCGGGTAGAGGATCGCGGTGTGGAACAGGCCCGCATCCGCCGGGTTCGGCCCGCGCAGCTCCGGGGCCTCCTCGAGCACGAGGATGGTGCGGCCGCCGGCGCCGAGCTCGATCGTGCCCGGGCGCTCGGCGACGACCTCGAGGCCGGCGCCCACGCGGTACCAGCGCTCGAGCTGCGACAGCGATGCCGTGCGCAGCATCACCGGGCCCATGTCGGTCGCGTCGGGCAGCAGGTCGATCGGGTCCACGGTGTCCTCCAGGGTGCTCACTCGGTGCAACGCCGATGCGTCGGCGGCATTCCGGGGCCGGGCGCGCGTGCGCGTCCTAGGCTCGAGGCATGAGCGAGCGCGAGCACGAGAGCCTCTGGACGCTGCGCGCCGACGCGCTGCTGGAGCGCACCGCATCCGATGCGCCGACTCCCGGCAACGGCTCGATCGCGGCGGTGTGCGGGGCCTTCGGCATCGGCCTGGTGCTCATGGGGCTCGCCGTCACTGGTGACGCCCCGGCGCGACTGCGCGAGCGCGGCGAGGCACTGCTCGCGCGCGCGACGGCGGCGGCGGATCGCGACGTGGCGGCGTTCTCGGCGCTGCTCGAGGCGCGCGGGCTGCGCGCGGAGGAGGAGGGGGAGCGCCGAGCGCGCGACGCCGCGGTCGCCGACGCGACGCGCTCGGCCATCGAGGGGCCGCTCGAGCTGGCCTCGGTGCTGCGCGAGGCGCTCGAGCTGGCTGCTGAGGCGCAGCCGCACGTGGGGCGCGAGCTCGTGAGCGACGTGCTCGCGGGCGCCGACCTGATCGCCGGTGCGGGGCGCGCCGCCCTGCGCGCGGCAGCGCTGAACCTCGATGCGCTCGATGCGCTCGGGCGAGACGCCGATGCCGCAGCGCTGCGCGGTCGCTTCGACGCGCTCCGGGCTGCGCTGCCCGAGCGCTGAGCGGCTCGCCCGAGCCGGCTCCTCAGCGACGACCGAGGTCGCGCTCGAGCACCGGCGCCAGCCGGAAGGGGATGAGCTCGCCCATCGAGAGCCACGTCTCCGTGCGCTCGACGCCGTCGCACGCGAGCACGAGCTTGTTGACGCGATAGAGGTCCTCGGCGTCGCGGCACACCACGCGCACGAGCACGTCGGCCTGGCCCGAGAGCCCGAACGCCTGCACGACCTCCGGGATCTCGCGCAGCTGCTCGACGACCGAGTCGATGCGCGGCTGGTCGACGTGCGTGGCCATGAACACCGTGAGCGGGTAGCCGAGCGCCGCGGCGTGGAACCTGCGGTCGAAGCCCTGCAGCGCATCCGACGCCTCGAGCGCCGCGACGCGGCTCTGCACCGTGTTGCGCGCGAGTCCCAGCTGCTCGGCGATCGCGGCGTTCGTGATCCGCGGATGCTTCGTCAGCTCGAGCAGGATCTTGCGGTCTGTGTCATCGACGGTGCGCATGCTGCGCAATCTAGCGCAGGTCGCGCATCGGCTGGATGCGCGTGCTGCGCAGCGACCGTGTCGCTGATTGCGCGAGGTGCATTCCGGCACTAGCGTGAGACGACGATCGCGAGGCGACCAGCCGCGTCGATCCGACAGGTGCCCACGAGGTGCTTCGAACAAGGAGGTTCGATCGTGTCGATCACTGTTCCCGCCCCCGACCCCGCGCTCGCAGTCGGCCTGGACCACCCGCTGACCGTGCTCGACCTCGACGGCACCCGGGTGCCGAACGAGCTGCTCGATGCGCACCTGACCGACATCGACGAGTCGGCCCTCACGAACCTCTACGTCGACATGGTGCGCGTGCGCCGCCTCGACACCGAGGCCTTCGCCCTCACCCGCCAGGGCCAGCTGGTCCTGTGGCCGCCGCTCCTCGGCCAGGAGGCCGCGCAGGTCGGCCCCGCCCGCGCGCTCGGCGCGCAGGACTGGGTATTCGGCTCCTACCGCGAGCACGGCTTCGCGCTGCTGCGCGGTGCCGACATGGCCGAGTTCGCCCGCATCTGGAAGGCCTACGCGCACAGCGGCTGGGATCCCCACGAGATCCGGATGGCACCCTCGCAGATCATCATCGGCGCGCAGTCGCTGCACGGCGTCGGCTACGCGATGGCCGCCAAGATGGATGGCGCCGACGAGGTCGCGCTCACCGCCTTCGGCGACGGCGCCACGAGCGAGGGCGACGTCAACGAGGCCCTCGTCTGGGCCTCGACCTTCCAGGCGCCGGTCGTCTTCCTCTGCCAGAACAACCAGTACGCGATCTCGGAGCCCGTCGCCCTGCAGTCGGGCGTGCCGCTCGCGCTTCGCCCGACCGGCTTCGGCATCCCCTCGATGCGCGTCGACGGCAACGACGTGCTCGCGATGCACGCCGCTGCACGCCTCGCCTTCGACCGCGCCCGCAGCGGCGGCGGCCCCACCTTCATCGAGGCCGTCACCTATCGTCGCGGCCCGCACACCACGACCGACGACCCGAAGCGCTACCGCGACGAGGCCGAGGTCGAGGAGTGGATCGCGAAGGACCCGATCGACCGCGTCGAGCGGGCACTGGAGCGCATGGGCGCCAACATGGAGGCCGTGCGCGCCGAGGCGAAGATCCGCGCCGACCAGCTCGCCAAGGAGTTCCGCGCCGCCGCCGAGCACGCGGTGCCGCCGCGCGCCGAGGAGATCTTCGACAACGTCTACGCGCAGCCGTCGCAGCGCCTCGAGCGCCAGCGCCTCGAGCACCGCGCGTTCGCGAGCAGCATCGAGGGGCAGGCATGAGCTCGACCATCACCGACCAGGCACCGCAGGGCACGACGACCGAGACGCTGACGCTCGCGAAGGCCGTCAACGGCGCCCTCGCCGACGCGCTCGAGCGCGACGACCGCGTCCTCCTCATGGGTGAGGACATCGGCAAGCTGGGCGGCGTCTTCCGCGTCACCGACGGCCTGCAGGATCGCTTCGGCCCGCAGCGCGTGATCGACGCGCCGCTCGCCGAGTCGGCCATCATCGGCACGGCGATCGGCATGAGCTATCGCGGGTTCCGCGTGGTCGCCGAGATCCAGTTCGACGGCTTCATCTACCCCGCCTTCGACCAGATCGTCGCGCAGGTCGCCAAGCTGCGCTACCGCTCCGGTGGCCGCGTGCCGATGCCCCTGACGATCCGCGTGCCCTTCGGCGGCGCGATCGGCTCGGTCGAGCACCACTCCGAGTCGCCCGAGTCCTACTTCGCGCACACCGCCGGCCTGCGCGTCGTGACCGCGTCGACGCCGCAGGAGGCGTACTCGACGCTCAGCGCCGCGATCCAGAGCGACGACCCCGTGCTCTTCTTCGAGCCGAAGGGCAAGTACTACACGAAGGGCGAGGTCGACCGCTCGATCGTGCGCGACCTCGAGACGGCGAACATCGTGGCGAGCGGCCGCGACGTGACGATCGCCGCGTACGGCCCGACCGTCGACACGGCCCTCCGCGCGGCCATCGCCGCCGCCGACGAGGGCATCGAGATCGAGGTCATCGACCTCCGCTCGATCTCGCCGCTCGACGTCGACACGGTCGTCGAGTCGGTGCGCCGCACGGGCCGCCTGATCGTCACGCACGAGGCGCCCGCGGAGTCATCGGTCTCGAGCGAGCTCGTCGCCTCCGTCGCGGAGCGCGCGTTCCAGCACCTGGAGGCGGCGCCCGAGCGCGTCACCGGCTACGACACCCCCTACCCGCCGTCTGCCGTCGAGCACGACTACCTGCCGAGCATCGACCGCCTGCTCGACGCGGTCGACCGCACCCTCGGGCGCCGCAACTCGCGCACCGACCTCGACTACTCGAGCCTCGCATCCGCCACCGACGCCGTGGGAGGCGCACGATGAAGACCTTCCTGCTGCCAGACCTCGGCGAGGGCCTCGAGGACAGCGAGATCGTCGCCTGGCGCGTCGCCGAGGGCGACGTCGTCGAGCTCAACCAGCCGCTCGCCGACATCGAGACGGCGAAGGCCGTGGTCGAGCTGCCGAGCCCCTACGAGGGCCGCATCGCCAAGCTGCACGCCGGCGAGGGCCAGACGGTCGACGTGGGCGCGCCGCTGATCGACTTCGACCTGGGCGACGGCGGTCCAGACGCGACCCCGGATGCGTCCGCACCGGCCGAGCAGGTGCCGGATGCGCCGGGCCCGGTCGGTGACGAGCCCGACGTGGTGAGCGCCCCGGCCTCCGCACCCGCCACGAACGTCGCCGCAGCGGCTGAGGCCGCGAACGGCCAGGCGGAGGCAGCGGCCGCCGACGCCAAGCCCGAGAAGGTCTCGGTGCTCGTGGGGCACATCACCGTGCACGGCGGCAAGCCCACCCGCACGCGCCGCACGTGGGATGTCGAGCCGTTCCAGCGCGCCGAGCAGCGCGGCCCGAACCGCGCGATGCCGCCGGTGCGCAAGCTCGCGAAGGAGCGCGGCATCGACCTGCAGTCGGTGCGACCGAGCGGCGCCGGTGGCCTCGTCACGCGCGCCGACGTCGAGGCCGCTGGCACCGCATCCGCTGCCCCGGCCGCCGCGGCCGCACCCGCCTCGACGCGCGAGAAGGTGACGGGGCTGCGCAAGCACACCGCCGCGGCCATGACGCAGTCGGCGCTGACCGTGCCGCACGCGGCGACCTTCCACCAGGTCGACGTGACCGAGACGCTCGCGCTCGCCAGGAGCGGCGAGGCCTCGTTCCTCGCGCTCGCCAGCCGCGCGATCCTGCTCGCGGCGAAGCGCTGGCCCGACGTCACCTCGGCCTTCCACGCCGACACGAACGAGCTCGAGCGCTTCGCGCACGTCAACCTCGGCATCGCCGTGTCGACCGAGCGCGGCCTCGTCGTCGCCTCGGTCGATCAGGCAGAGTCGATGGATGCCTTGGAGCTCACCGCGCAGATCAAGGACCGCGCCGTGCGTGCCCGGGAGGGCAAGCTCTCGATGGCGGAGCTCACCTCGTCGAACATCACGATCTCGAACGTGGGCGTCTTCGGCGTCGACGGCGGCATCCCCATCCTGAACCCGGGGGAGTCTGCGATCATCGCGCTCGGCGCGATCAGGAAGCTGCCGTGGAACCACGGCGGCGAGATCGCCCTGCGCGACGTCTGCACCGTGACCGTGTCGTTCGACCACCGCGTGCTCGACGGCCGGGAGGCGGCGGGCTTCCTCGCCGACATCGCCGCCGTGCTCGAGCGCCCGAGCCTCGCGCTCGCGCGCTGAGCGCTCGACGACCATGAACGTGGCACGGTAGGGGCATGCAGCAGCTGACGACCAGCGTC
The DNA here is from genome assembly GCF_900117395.1 of Agrococcus sp. Marseille-P2731. Lineage (GTDB taxonomy): Bacteria > Actinomycetota > Actinomycetes > Actinomycetales > Microbacteriaceae > Agrococcus. The sequence goes on from NZ_FPEG01000002.1 coordinate 206,369, forward strand.
GATCCGTCCTCCGAGGCGGCACGGGGCAACCGCGCCGCGATGGAGGCGCTCGTGGGCGAGCTGCGGGAGCGGCTCGGCGTCGTGGCGCTCGGCGGCCCCCGGCAGAGCCGCGAGCGGCACGTCGCGCGCGGCAAGCTGCTCGCGCGCGACCGCATCGACGCGCTGCTCGATGCGGGCAGCCCGTTCCTCGAGGTGGCGCCGCTCGCGGCGTGGGGCGTCTATGGCGCACCGGCCGAGGGTGAGGCGGGCGACGCGCCCTCCGCCGGCGTCGTCGCGGGCATCGGCCTCGTGCACGGCAAGCTCGTGATGGTGATCGCGAACGACGCGACCGTCAAGGGCGGCACCTACTTCCCGCTGACGGTGAAGAAGCACCTGCGGGCGCAGCAGATCGCGCGCGAGAACCGGCTGCCCTGCATCGCGCTGGTCGACTCGGGCGGCGCCTTCCTGCCGATGCAGGACGAGGTCTTCCCCGACCGCGAGCACTTCGGCCGCATCTTCTACAACCAGGCGCAGCTCTCGGCGCTCGGCATCCCGCAGCTCGCGGCCGTGATGGGCTCGTCGACCGCCGGCGGCGCCTACGTGCCGGCGATGAGCGACGAGACGGTCATCGTGCGCGACCAGGGCACGATCTTCCTCGGGGGCCCGCCGCTCGTGAAGGCCGCGACCGGCGAGGTCATCGACGCCGAGTCGCTCGGCGGCGGCGTGCTGCACGCCGAGGTCTCCGGGGTCGTCGACCACCTCGCCGACGACGACGCGCACGCGCTCGAGATCGTGCGCGACATGGTGGCATCGCTGCCGCACGAGGATCGCGCGCTGCCGGGAGCGCGCCCGGGAGGCGCGCGCTCGACAGGCTGGGCTGACCAAGCGCGCAGCTTCGGCTGGACCGCTTACGTTCCGCTGCCGCAGGACGACCAGCGTGCGCCCGCGGTCGACCCCTCGACCCTCTACGACGCCATCCCGCCCGACCTGCAGACGCCCTACGACGCGCACGAGATCATCGCCCGCATCGTCGACCGCAGCGAGTTCCACGAGTTCAAGGCCGGCTACGGCGACACGCTCGTGACGGGCTTCGCCGAGCTGCACGGCCACACCGTCGGCATCATCGCCAACAACGGCGTGCTGTTCTCCGAGTCGGCCATGAAGGGCGCGCACTTCATCGAGCTGTGCGACCAGCGCGGCGTGCCGCTCGTCTTCCTCCAGAACATCACCGGCTTCATGGTGGGCTCGGAGGCCGAGCACGGCGGCATCGCCAAGCACGGCGCGAAGATGGTCACCGCCGTCGCCACGACGCGCGTGCCGAAGCTCACGGTGGTCGTCGGCGGCTCGTTCGGCGCCGGCACCTACTCGATGTGCGGCCGCGCCTACGACCCCCGGTTCCTGTGGCTCTGGCCCAACGCACGCGTCTCCGTCATGGGCGGGCCCCAGGCCGCATCCGTGCTCTCGACCGTGAAGCGCGAGCAGATCGAGGGCGCCGGCGGCGAGTGGTCGGCGGATGCGCAGGACGAGTTCGAGCGCCCGGTGCGCGAGCAGTACGAGCGCCAGGGCAACCCCTACTACGCCTCAGCCAGGCTGTGGGACGACGGCGTCATCGACCCCGCCGACACCCGCCGCGTGCTCGGCATGGCGCTCGACGTCGTGACCGCCGTGCCGCTGCCAGAGCCGCGCTTCGGCGTCTTCAGGATGTGATGGGCGTGCCCGAGATGTTCACGAAGGTCATGGTCGCCAACCGCGGCGAGATCGCGATCCGCATCGCGCGCACGCTGCGCGAGCAGGGGATCGCCTCGGTCGCCGTGCGCGCCGAGGACGACCCCTCGCCACACCCCGCGCACTTCGACGAGGTCGTCTCGCTCGGCTCGGGGGCGCTGCGCGAGACGTACCTGTCGATCGAGAAGGTGATCGAGGCCGCCCGATCGACGGGTGCGCAGGCGATCCACCCCGGCTACGGCTTCCTGTCGGAGAACGCTGCCTTCGCGCACGCGTGCGCCGATGCCGGCATCGTCTTCATCGGGCCGCCCGCCTCGGCGATCGAGACGATGGGCGACAAGATCTCGGCCCGCCACGCCGTCGAGTCGCGCGGCGTCTCGACCGTGCCGGGCATCGCCGAGCCCGGTCTCGACGACGCGGCCCTCATCGCGGGTGCCGAGCGCGTCGGCTTCCCGGTGCTCATCAAGCCGGCCGCAGGCGGCGGCGGCAAGGGCATGTACCGCGTCGACGAGGCCAGCGAGCTGCCGCACGCGCTCGCCGCCGCGCGCCGCGAGGCAGCGGCGTCGTTCGGCGATGACACGCTCTTCATCGAGCGCTTTGTCTTGAACCCGCGCCACATCGAGGTGCAGGTGCTCGCCGACGCGCGCGGCGGCGTCATCCACCTCGGCGAGCGCGAGTGCTCCCTGCAGCGCCGACACCAGAAGGTCATCGAGGAGGCGCCGAGCGCGCTCCTGACCGAGGCGCAGCGCGCGTCGATCGGTGCTGCGGCCGTGGAGACGGCGCGCTCGGTGGGCTACGTCGGCGCCGGCACCGTGGAGTTCATCGTCGCGGGCGACCGCCCCGATGAGCCCTTCTTCATGGAGATGAACACGCGCCTGCAGGTCGAGCACCCGGTGACCGAGATGGTCACGGGCGTCGATCTGGTCGAGCAGCAGCTGCGGATCGCGGCGGGCCATCCGCTCGCCATCGCGCAGGAGGACGTGACGCTCACCGGCCACGCCATCGAGGCGCGCATCTATGCCGAGGATCCCGCCGCGGGCTTCCTGCCCACCGGCGGCACGGTGCTCCAGGTCGACTGGGCCTACCCCGTCACCCCGGGCGTCGAGGTGCGCATCGACGCGGGCGTCGAGCACGGCACCGAGGTCGGCTCGAGCTACGACCCGATGATCGCCAAGCTCATCGTGCACGCGCCGACGCGCGAGGCGGCGATCGATGGCCTGCGCGAGGCGCTCGGCGAGTCGTCGATCCTCGGCGTCACGACGAACCGCGGCTTCCTGCGCGCGCTGCTCGACGAGCCGAGCGTGCGGGCCGGCGAGCTCGACACGGGCTTCATCGACCGCGAGGGTGCGCGCATCGCCGCCTCCCGCGTGCCGAGCGAGGTGCTCGCCGCGGTCGCGGTCGGCGAGGTGCAGCTCGGGCCGCAGCGCTTCGGTGCCTGGCGGGCGGACGGCTGGCGAATCGGCGGCGCGGTGGGTCGTCGCACGCGGCTGCGCGATGGCGACGGCGTCGCCTCCGTGCAGGTGCTGGGCGATCGCACGAGCGTCGAGCGGGCCGACGGCACCGTCGACGAGCTGCGCACGCCCGCCGAGCCCTGGCTCACGCCGGCTCCGGAGGGCACCTGGGTGCGCACTCGCGATGGCGACTTCCTGGTCGAGGCGCCCCCGCGCATCCGCCGTGGTCGTGGCGCGGCCGAGCCGACGCTGGCCTCGCCCATGCCGGGCACCGTCGTCGCCGTACACGTGGCGGATGGGGACGCCGTCGCGGCGGGGCAGTCGGTGATCAGCGTCGAGGCCATGAAGATGGAGCACGTGCTGCGCGCCCCCGTCGCCGGCATCGTGCACCTGGCTGCCGTCAGCGGCGAGCAGGTCAGGCGCGGGCAGGAGCTCGCGACCGTCACGCCCGAGCCCGGGGAACCGCAGCAGGAGCAGCCATGAGCGACAGCACCACCGACCGCACGTCAGCGTCGGGCGCCACCGAGCGCCGCATCACGCAGCGCGGCCGCTACTTCGACGAGCTCGAGGAGGGCGTGGTCTACGAGCACCGCCCAGGCCGCACCATGACCGAGACCGACAACGTGCTGTTCACGACGCTGACGATGAACCCGCAGCCGCTGCACCTCGACCGGGCCTACGCCGAGTCGACCGAGTTCGGCGAGCCGCTCATGAACTCGATGCACACGCTCGCGACCATGGTCGGGCTGTCGGTCGGGCAGCTGACGCTGAACACGATCGTCGCGAACCTCGGCTTCAGCGAGGTGAGCTTCCCCGCTCCGGTGCGGCACGGCGACACGATCTACTGCGAGACGCGCGTGACCGGCAAGCGCGCCTCGAGGTCGCGCCCCGGGCAGGGCATCGCGACCTTCGAGCACCTGGCGCGCAACCAGCACGGCGAGGTCGTCGCGAAGGCGGTGCGCTCGGTGCTCATGCAGGTCTCGCCCGAGGCCGGCGGCGAGGCGAGCGCATGAGCGCCGGCATGGAGGCCCTCGGCATGGGCCCCGCACTGCTGTTCTGCCCGGGAGACAGGCCTGACCGGTTCCAGAAGGCGGCAGAGCGGGCGGATGCGGTGATCCTCGACCTCGAGGACGCCGTCGGTGAGAGCACCAAGGGCGCCGCCCGCGTGGCGGTGCGCACCGCCGACCTCGACCCGGAGCGCACGATCGTGCGCGTGCAGGACGCATCCGCTGCCGGCTTCGAGGACGACCTGGCGGCCGTCGCCGAGTCGCCGTTCCGCACCGTGATGCTCGCGAAGGCCGAGTCGACCGAGCAGATCGACCGCGTCGTCGCGGGCGTGCCCGGCGCGCGAGTCGTCGCGCTCGTCGAGACGGCGCGTGGCGTGCTCGCCGTCGAGTCGCTCGTGGCGCACGAGGCGGTCGTGGGCGTCATGTGGGGCGCGGAGGATCTCGTCGCCTCGCTCGGCGGCACCTCGAGCCGCGACGACGCAGGCGCCTACCGCGATGTCGCCGTGCACGCGCGCAGCCGCGTGCTGCTCGCAGCCGGTGCGCACGGCGTGACGGCGATCGACGCGATCCGCACCGACATCGCCGACCTCGACGGCGCCCACGCCGAGGCGCTCGACGCCGCCGCGAGCGGCTTCGGCGCCAAGGCCGCGATCCACCCGAGCCACGTCGAGCCCTACCGCCGCGCCTTCGCGCCGACGGCCGCGCAGCTCGACGAGGCGCAGCGCATCCTCGCCGCCGCGGCTGCGACGCCGGGCGTCTTCTCGTTCGAGGGGCGGATGGTCGACGAGCCGATCCTGCGGCACGCGCGCAGCGTCGTGGCGCGGGCCGGCGGCGTCGGCGGCGGCGCGACCGACCGCTGAGCCTGCCCAGCGCGCCTTCGCCCGGTTGATAGCCTGGCGCTGACGAGCCTGGGAGAGGTGCAGTGGGACGACACCGGTCTGGCCCTGATCCGGCGCAGCACCTCCGGCGAGCCAGCGGCGGTGCGTCGCGCTGGTCGCCGAACGCGGACGACGAGCTCGGCTCGGGAGTGATCGCGCGGCCCGCGGTGCGCGAGCGCCAGGAGTCGCGCCGCCTCGGCGGTGGCGGTGGGCATGCGCACGCGCACGGCGGCTCGCACGGGGGCGACTCGCTCGTGCTCGGCGTGCGCCCGCGCCTCATGCTGTGGCTCGCGCTCGTGCCGCTGCTGCTCACCACGCTCGTCGGCCTCTTCATGCTCTGGCCGAGCGCCGATGCGCTGCCCGACCGCGTGCCCTACTTCGGTGAGGGCGTCAGCTCGACGCACGCCACGGCATCCGCCGTGCCCGACCCCGAGACCTCGCTCGTGGAGGCCCGGCTCGACGACGGCACGGCGATCCAGGTCGTGGTGCCGCCGGAGGCGCTGGCCGAGGTGGGGGAGGGCGACCGGCTGCGCGTCTTCGACGTGCCGGAGGCCGCGGGCTACGGCAGCAGCTTCATCTTCATCGACTTCGCGCGCGAGATCCCGCTGGCGCTGCTGGCGCTCGTCTTCGTCGCGGTCGTCGTGCTCGTGGCGCGCTGGCGGGGCCTCGCCGCGATCGCCGGGCTCGCGGGCGCCTTCGTCGCGATCGTCGGCTTCACGCTGCCCGCGCTGCTCGCGGGGCAGCCGGCCCTGCCGGTCGCGCTCGTGACCGCATCCGTCGTGATGTGCATCGTGCTCTACGTCGCGCACGGCTTCAGCACCCGCACCACGACCGCGCTGCTCGGCACGCTCATCGGGCTGCTGCTCACCGGGGCGATCGCCTGGGCGGCGACCGCGAGCACGCGCATCCTCGGCACGAGCTCCGAGGAGTCGATGGTCCTCTTCCAGCAGGTGGGGCTCGACCTGTCGGATGTCTTCATCTGCGGGCTCGTGCTGGCCGGCATGGGCGTGCTCAACGACGTCACGATCACGCAGGCCTCTGCGGTGTGGGAGCTGCGCGCCGCAGCGCCGGGCGCCAGCCGCCGCGACCTCTTCGGCCGGGCCATGCGCATCGGCCGCGACCACATCGCCTCCACGGTCTACACGATCGCCTTCGCCTACGTCGGCGCCGCCCTGCCCATGCTGCTGGTGCTGACGATGATGGAGGCGCCCTTCGACGTGCTGGCGACGACGGGCGAGGTCGTGGAGGAGATCGTGCGCACGCTGGTCGGCTCGATCGGCCTCGTGCTCGCGATCCCGGTGACGACCGCGATCGCCGCGCTCATCGTGCCGGGGCCGAGCGACGAGCGGGTCGCAGCCACCGAGACGGCGGCTGCGACCGCCTGAGCGCGCCGCCGCGTGCTCAGCGCGCCGCGCGCTGCTTCGCCATCGCAGCCGCGAAGGCCTCGACCTTGCCGGTCGGGCCGTGCACGAGCACGGTGTCGCCCGGCTCGAAGCGCGTCTCGGGGTTCGCGAGCACCCAGGTGCCGTCTCGCTTGACGGCGCCGATGCCGACGCCATGCTGCAGCTGCAGCCGCAGCTCGCGCAGCGGCACCGCCTCGAGGCTCGCTGGCATCTGCAGGCGCGCGGTGACGTAGCCCGGTTCGATCTCGGTGAAGTCCTCGAGCGCGCCCCGCACCATGTGGGCGACGCGGCGGCCCATGTCGGCTTCCGGCCGCACCACGTGCGTCACGCCCAGCTGCTCGAGGATCAGCGCGTGCCGCTCGTCGCCCGCCTTCGCCCACACCTGCGCGACGCCCACGCGCAGCAGCTGGCTCGTGACCAGGATGCTCGCGGTCACGTCGCTCGAGATCGCGACGACGACGCGATCGAAGTCGGCGAGCCCCAGCTGCCCGATGAGCTCTGGCCGCGTCGCGTCGCCCGCCACGACGGCCGTGAGCCGCCCGTTCAGGTCGTGCACGACATCCGCGTCGCTGTCGATGCCGAGCACCTCGGTGCCGTGCTCGGCGAGCTCGAGCGCGAGCGCGGTGCCGAAGCGACCGAGGCCGATCACGGCGATGGATGCGGGCGAGCCGACCGCGGTCGGATCGAAGAGCGAGCGGAGCCTAGCCAATGACGGGCCTTTCCTTGGGCAGCTCGTACGCGAGCCTGCGGGGACGGAGGGCGAGGGCGGTGGCCACCGTGATGGGGCCGACCCTGCCGAGGAACATGAGGAGCACGAGGATCAGCTGGCTCGGGGTGCCGACGGATGCGGTGATGCCGGTCGAGAGGCCGACGGTGGCGAACGCCGACACGGATTCGAACAGCACGCGGTCGAGGTCGAGGCCGCTGAGCGCTGTGATCGCGATCGTCGCGAGGAAGACGAGGCCGACGGAGAGCAGCACGACGGTGATCGCCTCGCGGTGCACGGCTCGCGAGAGTCGCTTGCCGAAGAGCGTGACGGCCTGGTCGCCGCGCACCTCCGCGATCACGATGGCCGCGAGCACGCCGAAGGTCGTGATCTTGATGCCGCCCGCCGTGCCTGCCGGGCCTCCGCCGATCAGCATCAGCACATCCATCACCAGCAGCGTCTCGGGCTGGAACTGCCCGATGTCGAGCGCGTTGAAGCCGGCGGTGCGGGTCTGGACGGAGTGGAAGAAGGCCTCGAGGATGCGCGTGCCGGGGGAGAGGGGGCCGAGGGTGCCGGGCTCCTCCCACTCGAACAGCGCGATGGCGAGCGTGCCGACGAGCAGCAGGGTCGCCGTGCCGGTGAGCACGATCCAGGTGTGCATCGAGAAGCGGCGGGGCGTGCGCCCGTGCCGCAGGATCTGGATGATGACGGGGAAGCCGAGCCCGCCGACGATCGTCGCGGCCGCGAGCGGCAGCAGGATGAGCGGGTCGTCGACGAAGCCCATGAGGTTGTCGCTGAAGAGCGCGAAGCCGGCGTTGTTGTAGCTGGAGACGGCGTGGAAGACGCCGAGCCACAGCGCGTGCAGGGGATCCTCGCCGCGGCCGAGCCAGAAGCGCAGCCAGAGCACGAGCGCCACGGTGCCCTCGACGACGAGCGCGATGGTGAGGATGCTGACCACGACGCGGCGCACGCTGCCGGGCCCGTCCGTGTGGGCCTCCTGCGCGGCCGCAATGCGGGAGCCGAGCGAGAGGCGTCGCACGACGAAGATGCCGACGAGGCTCGCGAACACCATGACGCCGAGCCCGCCGAGCTGGATGAGCAGCAGGATGACAACCTGGCCGAAGGGCGTCCAGTAGAGCGCGGTGTCGACCACGGTGAGGCCTGTCACGCACGCGGCGGAGACGGCGGTGAACAGCGCCTCGATCCAGGTCGCCGCGCCGTCGCCGGTGCGCGAGATCGGCAGCATCAGCAGGCCCCAGCCGATGAGGTTCAGCGCGACGAACCCGGCGAAGATGCGCCGAGCGGGATGCTGTCGTTGCCAGAGATGGATGAGCCCCCGAGGGGAGCGGCGCGTGTGCACGAGCGCTGAGCATACGCCTGTCGAGAGCGGGTGGTGCACAGCCTCGATGTGACAGACAGCGCGTGGATCATGTACTGTGGTGGGGTTGCCCGGGGAAGCCCGGAAGTAGCGATTGGGTCTGTGGCGCAGCTGGTAGCGCACCTGCATGGCATGCAGGGGGTCGGGAGTTCGAGTCTCCCCAGATCCACCAACAACCCCCGTCTGACCGGGGGTTTTTCCCTGAGAGCACCTGCTCGGGTGCCGTCCTGAAGTCAGGATTCACGGCAGGTTTGGTGTGGTTCCGCGCTGATGTCCCGGTACGTCCCGGCCACGCCCTTCCAGTACCGGTAGCTCCTCGACTTCGCCGGAGTGGCCCGCCGAGCGCCGTCTATGCGGTTAGCGTGACCAGCGCCCCATCCGTTCCCACCGGAGTCCTCCTCGTGCCGATCGACCTGCTCCAGCTCTCGCCGGGCGTCCTCCTACGCGAACGCGACGTGGCCGCTGCCCTCCACATCAGCGTCAAGACGCTGCAACACCACCGGCAGCGCGGCACCGGCCCCCGCTTCGTCCGGTTGGGCAGGCACGTGCGGTACTACGCCGGCGACGTGGTCACGTGGATCGAGGCGAACCGTGCCTAGGCCACGACTCGAGCCGGGCACCTGGGGCGTCATCAGCATCACAACGCTGCCGGGCGGTCGCTACCAAGCGCGCGGGCACTTTCGTGAGCTTGACGGCCGCGACCGCCGGCCGAGCGCGATCGGGGATACGCCGGAAGCTGCAGAGGCGGCGTTGCGCGCTCGGACGGCGTTCCTCACGCGGGAGGACGCCTATGTCTCCGACCACTCCACCGTCGACGAGCTGGCGCTCTGGTGGCTCGACCGCAAGCGCTCACTCGGCCCCCTGGCTGCCGGCACGCTCGAGAACTACACCACCGACGCTAAGCACGTCGTCGAGCACTTCGGCCAGCTGCGGCTGAGCGAATTGACAAGTGCCCGGTGCGAGACCATCATCCGGACGCTCGCGAAGCGCGACGCGCCGCTGGCCCGACGAGTGCACAAAACCCTGAAGGCGATGCTCGCCGATGCCGTCCGGATCGACGCGCGCAAGACGAATCCGCTAGCAGCGTTCGCGGCTCCTAGGCTCCCGAAGCCGGAGATTTACACGCTGGCCCCGGAACAAGCAGCGATCCTGAGCGGGGCGTACCGCGAATGGCTCAGCAAGCGCGACAAGCCCGGTCCCATACCCGACCCACGAGTCGCGGACATGCTCGACGCGCTGCTCGCCGTGGGGCTCCGGATCGGAGAGCTGCTCGCAGTGCGCCACTGCGACCTGCGCCTCGACGACGCCACGCCAACGCTCCGCCTCACGGCGACGCTGACGGACGGCAAGAAGGGCGAGCCGGTCTGGCAGCCGCACCCGAAAGCCGCTCGCCAGCAGCGCACCATCGTGCTGCCGGCGCTCGCCGTGACAGCCCTGCGACCGTACGTCGACGGCAGTGCGAGTCGCTCTCCCGTCTTCCCGAACCGACGCGGCGGGTGGACTCGGCCGGGCAACGTGCGTCGTATCCTCCGCAACTTCCGTGATGAGTGGAGCGAGCCCCTAGAGCGAGCCGGCATCCGGCATGGTCAGGTGACTGCGCACCTGCTCCGGCGCACGCTGGCCACCCTCATCGCGAACGAGGCGGGGATCTACCGGGCGACGGAACAGCTGGGTCACGCTTCCGTTCTCACGACCGAGCGGCACTACGTCACGCCCGCGCCTGTGGTTGGGGAAGCGTCTGCGGCGCTCATCGACTCGCTATTCGCCGTCGACCCGGCTCTGACCTCAGGCGACGGCGACCAAGAGGTCAAGGATGAAGATGGCGCGGCGCTTGAGCACGGTTGAGCCGACGATCGACGAGATCGTGCGCTTCCTCAGCGACGGACTCGGGCGGCCGCTGCTGGCGCTCACCGTTGGCGTGCGTCGTCGCACGCTAGCGAGCTGGCTCAGGAAGAGTTTCAGTCCCTCGCCTCGCTCGCAGGTGCGGCTCATCGGCGCCTTCACCGTCTGGAACATCGTGGCTGAGGTAGAAGCGCCAGAAACCGTTCGCGCGTGGTTCATGGGCATGAAGGACGCGCTTGACGACTACTCGCCGGCCGAAGTCATCGCGGAAGGGCGGATCGAAGAAGTTGCAGCGGTGGCGCGCGCCTACGTGCAGCGAAGCTGACAGGCGTCCTCGATAAGACGCTCCCTCCTGCGCCATGTGCTCGGGTATCGCCTGCAACAGCCGCCGGTGGCGCCGGTGTGCTGCACCGCGGCGGGAACGCGTCTCGCGGCTCCCTGTTCATCACCCGTCGGCGACCGTGGTCGTCCCACCGCCTGTCGGCTGCCATAGATCGGGCCGTACGGACTTCGAAATGGCGGCACACCGATGAGCCGCCGCTACGCTCGCTCAGGGTTGGGCGAGACCGGGCGTTGGAGTCAGAGCAGTTGCGGCCGGACTGCTCTCGTATGTCTTGTCCGCTCGCTCCCGCAGATGTACTTCGCATGGCAACCACATCCACCAAAGTCCATGTTCCCGCCGTGGACCTCTTCGCGATCTCTCCTGGCACCCTGGTTGATCCAGAGTTCCTCAGCGCGGTGCTCGGTATCTCCTTGAAGACGCTCCGCAACTGGCGCGACGCCGAACGGGGCCCGCGGGCGATGCGCTACGCCCGTGTGGTCAAGTACAAGGTTGGCGACGTCACACGCTGGCTGGAGAACCAGGAAAACGAGGACTGACGCGCTGTCAGCCTCGGGAGGCTCGACAGGGGATGCCCTAGCGCCCCGTACAGTCGAAGCAACGATCGCCATTCAACTCGCGCGAGCCAACGGTTTGAGCTGCGGCTACGGGAGTTTGTTCACGACGTAGTCATAGAAACACACGCACTTGATCCAGCCGGTCATGTCGGTCAGCCTTCCCGCGTCGAGAAGCCCGACGTGCTCGAGCAAGAAAACCCTTAGCGATTGCGGATCGATCTCTCCGGGCTCGAGGAACGGAATGACAAGCAATGCGTCGCTCAGGGAGGCGCCGGCAATCAAGGCGTCGAGGTCTGGGTACTGAGCGAGTAGGCGTTGCGCACGCTTGTGGAAGTACCCGGTCTCGGAGCCTCGCAGCGGGGTGAGTCCCACTCGAACTCGCGCCCGGATGCCCTTGCTGACTCGCGCACCCTCCACCAAGGCACCTTCCTCGTCGAGCAAGCCAGCCCCTCGGAGGTACAGGTGGATCGGGGCGTGGGTGCGGGCGTTCACAAAAGTGGGCAGTACCTCCTCCACGATCGTCGCGTACTGCTCGGGATCGAGCTGCGGCTCGAGCACGTCGAGGAGCAGGTCGCGACGTGCGAGCCCCGTGAGCCCCTTTTCTTTTAGGCGGCTTGAGATGCCCACACCAATGACGACATCCACCTGGCTGAGCTCGGTATCCGACTCGATATCTGACACCACCACCGTGCCGGACGGTTCGCTGGTGCGCACCAGCTCATAGATCTGATCCACGAGGTGTCGAAGAATCCGCGCGGGGAAGCGACGCTTTAGTAGGCCGAGAACCTCGAAGACCTCGAGGAAGTCCGGTGCGGTCACAAGATGTATCGGGATACTCACGCGATCGAGCGCGAAGGTGGAGGGTGCGATCCGTGGCTTGTCTACCGATGGGTCCCAACTGACAAAGATCAACCGATCCTCGAGCTGGTGGAGGTTCTCGTTGGTCAGGATCGCCGCGATGCTCGTGACGATGTCGCGCACGTTGTCGTCTGTCAAGGAGTAGCCGATGAAGATGACGGGGTGCTCGACGAAGATAGTGAGCAACTTGGCGGCAAGGTATGGGTTGCGCTCCCGGAAGAGAGTGAAGTCCTGCGCAGTAATGACAAGCGATTCCGGGTCTGCCACGCTGCCGTGGATCTTGTAGATCTCGGCGACACCACGAGGGTCCTTGAAGAGCAATCCGTCTTGCCCCACGTACGGGACGAAATCGGGAAACACGTACTCAAGGATCGTGTCGAAGTTGGTGGTGATGATGCCCTCGACGACGGCTGAGCGTAACGCTTCCAGTTCGTCGTTGAGGGTGCCCTCCTCCGGCAGAGCATCCACCGCCGACGAAAGTGACTGAGCTACTTCGATCTTGAGAGGCGATGCGCGTGTACGGGGCGACGGGTACCGCTGGCGACTCTCGGCGAACTCCTCGGCGCTCCACCACAAGTCGTGCAGTTCCTCCGCGATCATCGTCGCCACCGTGGGGAGGTCACCGTCGGCGCTGGAGAAGAACTGAGCGTACGGTTTCGATGTCTTCTGCGCGAGCACCGTGAGGAGCTCGGTCCAAGTCGGCGTTCCCGCGTAGCGCTTCGAGAAGCCGCTTCCGACGAACAGGAAGGGAGCGGTGGGGAAGCGGTTCAGGTGTGCGAATAGCTCGGCTGAGAACTCGGAACGGGGAGTGGTCACGGGGCCCACCCCGAAGCGACGCTTCTGGAGCGGCGGGCTGCCTCAGACGTGCTCGCGATACCGAGGCTCGCATGGCGGTCATGGAAGTCTAGCCATCTCGCCTCGAGAGCAGGATCGGTGAGGCCACTGCCGATCTGCACTCCTCCGCCGCCGGAGTCGACGTCGATCGCTCGCCAGCCGCCTTCTGTGACGGCGAAGGCGCTGCTTAACTCCGACCAGCTCGGTCGGAGGTAGATGACTTGCGCGTCGGCTCGCGAAAGCGGCACACCGGTCAAGTCGCTCACGGACGTAGATCTAGCCGCGAAGCGCGCGTCGCGGAAGGCCATCCGGCGGCTCTCCGCCGCTAGACGCAGCGCTTCCTTGACCCGCGACTCCTGCGACTCCTGGCGGATGGCCGTCCGGTAGCTGAAGTCGACCGTGGTTCCGTCGAGTCGGCGTATCCAGATCCCGACCGCGTCGCTCCTGACAGCCTGCCGGTCGCCGTCGCCTGTTCGGCCGACGAAGAAGCTGTCTACGCCGGCCCCCCGCTTCTCGGCAGCCTCGGGATGGCGATCGAGCACTTCCATGAGCATCCGATCATGCACAGGATCGGTGATGTCCTGGTACAAGGCGTACCCCGAGTCGTTCAGGATCGCCCTGAATGCAGCTTCGGCGGCCTTCTTCGACGGCCACGAGAAACTGTCGAGCACTACGGGCTGCGAAGCCATGGAACTCCTCGTCGATCGTCACGGAGATACTTCGCCGCAATCTACCGCGTGTCGTGCCGGCCCCTACGCCCTGCGGTTACACGAACGATCGTTTGTGATGCGGGAGTGGATGCCGGGCCCGCAAGCGTGTGGAAGTGGATTCTGGCGTCTCGATACCCTGCATCACAATCAACGTCTCAGAACGCGGCTAGGTCAACGGGTTCTGAGAGGGCGTGGTCTCGCTCGCGATCAGGGCGGCGCCGGCGGACCCGCGGCTGAGCGGCACTCCCGCCCGTCTTCTGTGCGGGACAACTTCCTCTCGACATGTCGCCTCGAGGACTGGCCGCATGCTGTCAAGCTCTGCCACCAGCGTCGTCAGCAGCGCGTCGCGGTCCTGAGCCAGCGAACGCTGCTCGATGCGCCGTGCGCGGACCACGAACGCTGACAGGTTCGCGTTGTGTCGAGTTCCGGCTTCTTGCAGAGTCTTCTCACCCATCGGTGGCATCTTCCCAAGTCCGACGGCCACACCGCTGGCGACGACACGGTCGCAGTCGCGGCCGCGGCGGTGCCCGGCGCACGTTCCCCCGATTAGAGTGCTGTGAGTGTCGGATTACATGAAGTAGGCACTCTCCGCCCCGAATTCGCTGCGGCGGCGACCAGTAGCGGGACGGTACCGCCGGTGACAACGGAGAGGATGTCGTGACGAGCACGCCCATCCCGCTGCCCGATCCAGGTGCGCAGGTGACCATCGACGGTCAGTTGGTCACCGTGATCTCGGCGACACCGACGCTGACCGGCGCCGAGCTGATTTTCAGCCGCAGCGACGGTTCGCTCGACCGGGCGTCGCTGGATGCCGCCGACCTTGCCCGCGCGCACGTGCCGGTCAACGACGCTGGTGGCCACCCGGAACGCGCGCTGACCGGGCTGTGGGGCCGGTGGATGCAGTACGCCGTGCCGCGTATCCGCTCGGCGGTGCTGGCAACACGCCCGCTGAAGCCCTTCGCCCACCAGGACGAGGCCGTCTTCACCCACATGCTGGCGCAGCCGCGGCTGCGGTTCCTTCTCGCCGATGAGCCCGGTACCGGCAAGACGATCATGACCGGGATGTATGTCGCCGAGGGCACTCGGCGCGGCCTGATCCCCGGACAGACTGTCATCGTCGTTCCCGCCCACCTGGTCGAGAAGTGGCGCCGCGACCTGCACCGCTACTTCGCGATCGAGGCCGACCGGCTCACCCCCGAGCTCGCCCGCGACCCGAAGGAGCTCGACCCGCGGGTCAGCGTATGGGTCGTCTCGGTGGACCTGTTCACGTACAACAACGACGTGCGCCGCAAGGTCGCCGGCGCCCGCGCCTCCTGGTCGCTGGCCGTCTTCGACGAGGCGCACCGCCTCACCCCGACGTCGCAGTACCTCACCGCCGCTCGTGAACTGTCGGTGCGCACCCATCACCTGCTGCTGCTCACCGCCACGCCGCACCGCGGCAAGGAGCACTTCTTCCGCGGCTTGCTGAACCTGCTCGACCCGACGCTCTACCCCTGGGATCCGCGGCAGACCGAGTACGACAACGCGCTGCGCCCAAGCACCCTGTCCTTCCTGCGCCGCATGAAGGAGGAGCTCAAGGACCTCGAGGGGCGCCCGCTGTTCCCGCCGCGGTACGCCGAAACCGTTCAGGTCGACCTCACCGGTCCGGAGGAGGCCGCCTACACCGCGGTCATGGACTACGTCGACGCCTTCTACGGTGAGAACGCCACCCTGGCCCGGTCGATCTACGGCAAGCGCGCCGCCTCCTCGATCGTCGCGGCCGCCGCCACTATCCGCCGCCGTGAGGAGGCGCTGCGCGGCCCGGCCAGCGGCCGCACCGACGCGCCCGTCCCCGAGGAGTTCGTCGGCGTCGGCGCCGACCTGGAGTTCGAGGTCGCGGACGACGACGCCTGGCAGCGCGCCGAGGAAACGGTCGTCGGCGCCCGCAGCCGGAACAAGGGTGAGGAGCTCGACCGGATCGGCGCGGTGCTGGACACCCTGAAGCAGGCGGCCGCCGAGCAGCCGACGAAGTGGCGGCTGGCCTGCGAGCTGATGGGCAAGCACGGCATCCGTCCCGGTGAGGGCCAGCTGCTGGTGTTCACCGAGTTCGCCGACACCGCCCGTTGGCTGGCCGGCGAGTTCGCCGCCGCCGGGTTCACCGTCGACACCCTCGAGGGCGCCGTCGGCCATCGTGAGCGCGACCAGCTGCAGCAGCGCTTCCTCGACGGCCAGTTCCAGGTGCTCGTCAGCACCGATGCCGGCGGCGAGGGCATCGACCTGCAGTCCGCGCACGTGATGCTCGACTGGGACATCCCATGGTCGCTGGTCCGCCTGGAGCAGCGGATGGGCCGGCTGCACCGCATCGGTCAGAAGAACGCCGTGCACATCTACCACCTGGTCGCCCCCGCTACCCGCGAAGGCCGCGTCCAGGAGGTCATGCTGCAGAACCTGGAGACCGCCGGGCAGTCCCTCGGCGGCCGGATCTTCGACCTGCTCGACGCCACCGCTGCCCGCGCCGGGTTCGACTACGGCCGTGCCCTCGTCGAGGCCCAGCGCGGTACCGCGGTGCAGGTGTCAGTGCCTGACGCGCAGGAGCTCCTCGACGTCGCCCGCGAGCTGGTCGCCGACGAGGACCGGTTGCACACCCCGGCCAACACCGCCGAGGCGGTGGCCCGTTTCCGCGCTGACCGGCTCGAGGCGATCAACCCGGTCATCGTCGACGCGTTCGTCGACCAGCTGGCCCGCGCCCGGACCTGGGCGCTGGGTCCAGGCCCGGCGAAGGGCATCCGCGAGGTCAGCGCCCGGGTTCCGCTCCCGCCCGCACTCGGCGGCGGACTCGAGCGGCTCATCGCCGCCGACGGCGCCTCGGTGCGTCAGGCGATCAACGACGGCGCCCAGGGCCTCGACGACGTCGTGGTCCTCGGCCCGACCGAGGAGCCGTTCGCGGAGCTGGTCGACCTGGCCTTGACCGCGGGAGAGACCGAGCTCATCCGCGGCACGGAGCTGATCGACACGGCCGCGCTGACCGGCTACACGCTGCTCATCTACGACGGTGAGGTCGAGGCCCACGACGGCGTCCGCCGGCACCGCCGCAAGGCGCCGCTGCTCATCCGGTTCTCCGGGGCCGGTGCGTTCGAGATCGGCTGGGAATCGCTGATGACCCTGCGCCCGGACACCACCGGCACCCCTGCGGCGGCGTCCTTGCCGCCCGCGGTGCGCACCGAGGGCATGACCCAGGCGCAGACCGCACTCACCCGTGAGGTCGAGCGTGTCCGCACCGAACGGAGCGCCTGGGTGGTGAAGGCCCGTGAGCAGCTTGACCAGGTCGAGTACCGCTACCTCGACGAGCTCGACGAGCTGCCGGCCGGCATCCGCCGCGAGCGGCGCGAGGCCTTCGCCGCGCTCAAGGCCGAGCGCCTGCGGCAGCTGGAGGACATCGGCAAGGTCACCGGCACCGCCCCGCGGCTCATAGGCTGGGCGCAGGTGGCCGCCGGCGCTCGCAGCGCGGAACTCGGCTACGACCCCGACAGCGAGAAGGCTGCCATCACCACCGTGCTCGAGGAGCTGGAGCGGCTGGGCTACGTCGTCGACGACCGGCAGACCGCCGGTGTCGGCTACGACCTGTTCGCCCGTCACAAGCACACCGGTGAGCAGCGGCTGGTCGAGGTCAAGGGCTTCCAGGACGGGCTCATGCCGGTGTGGCTGGAGCAGCACGAGTGGGCGCAGGCCCAGCAGCGTGGCGAGGACTACTGGCTGTACGTGGTCACCAACTGCGGGACCGCGCCTACGGTCGCTCTCCGCGCACAGGACCCGGCCGGCCAGCTGGCCGCCGGTCCCCGGCGCATCGAACGGTTCCAGATCAAGGTCACCGACCTGAAGCGACTGATGAAGGACGACGAGTGACCAACAACGAGGCCGCACAGGCGACTGCCGCAACGGGCAGTACCGGCACGGTGGGGGACATGCGTGAGCGGCTGATCGACCACTGGTTCCCCTGTGCCGACGTCGATGCCGCCGTCGGCACGACCGCCGGTTCCGGCCGCAGCGAGAAGGCGCTGTTCACCTGGTTCGCCTCCCGTCCGATCGCGCAAGCTCGAGCGGCCGTGCTGGCCACACTGGCCCCGGCTGAAGACGGCGCGAAGGACCTGGTCCGGGCTGCGGTGCGCCACGGTGACCGCGCGGCCCTGGAGGATCTCAGCGCGCGCATCCGCAACGCCTATCCGGCTGGGCGTCCCGTCGTGCTCGACATCTTCTCCGGCCGGGGGATCATCCCGCTTGAGGCCGCCCGGCTCGGCGTGACCTCCGTCGGTACGGACCTGAGCCCGGTCGCCACCCTGGGCGGCCGACTGCTGGCCGACTATCCGATGCGCGACTGGAGCGACGAGCTGCCACTGCCCTTCAAGCCCGCCGGCGACACGGCCCGCGAAGGGCTGTTCGGCGAGGACGAGCCCCGCCTCGTCGCCGACGTCCGCACGGTCCTCGCCGAGGTGGAGCAACGCGTCGCCGATGCCGTGGCCGACTTTTACCCGAAGGCCGCCAACGGCCGCTTCCCCTGGGCCTACCTGTGGGCGGTCACCATCCCCTGCGACAACTGCCGCCGGCGTTTCCCGCTGGTGGGCAGCATGCGTCTGCAGTTCCCCTCCGGCCGCGACGGCGACCTCGGGCAGTCGCTGCTGCTGATCGCCGACGGCGACCGGTGGCGCAGCGAGGTCATCGACGGCGCGCCGACGCAGGAACCCACCTTCTCCGCCGCCGCCGGCCGCAAGGGCAAGAGCGCCCGGTGCCTGTTCTGCGGACACGTGCACAGCCTGGACTCCGTCAAGGGGAAGGGCTTCGCCGGTCAGTACGAGGACGCACTGCTCGTGGTCGGCGAGGAGAACGAGGGGCTCGGCAAGACCTTCCGCGTGCCGCGTCGGGACGAGATCGACGCCGCGGCCCGCGTCGACCTCGTCACCCTCCCGCCGGTCGGCAACATGCCCGCCGTCCCCGACGAGCCCATTCCGGCTGGCAACCAGGACACCATCCGGGCCAGCGGCTACGGCTACCGCACCTACGGGGACCTGATGAACCCCCGCCAAACGTTGCTGTTCGCCGAGACCACACGCGCGATCCGTGCCGTGCACGCGGACTTGCTGGCCGCGGGAGCGTCCACCGACTACGCCGCGGCGCTGGCCGGGTACGCGACCGCCAACCTGCAGCGCCGGCTTCGCAGGTCTACGCGGGGAGCGAAGCTGGCCGCCTTTGGCGGCAATGCCACTCGCAAGGGCACCTGGGTGCAGGTGCACGACATCTTCGCCGACGAGAGCAAGGTCTCCTTCCAGTTCGACTACCTCGAGTCCGGCCCGGGGACCGGTCCTGGCACCTGGGACAGCGTGACCGGCAGCGGCCTGCAGGCCCTGAAGAAGGTCATCGCCGAGTCGCCCAACGCGGCACCCGGCCGCTTCCGCCGCGCGTCAGCGGTCGCCCTGCCCTTCCGCGACGGCACCGTCGACGCGGTGGTGTGCGATCCCCCGTACTACAACATGATCGACTACGGAGACGCCTCCGACCTGTTCTACGTCTGGCTCAAGCGCTGCCTGGCCGACGTGATGCCCGACCTGTTCGGCGGTGTCGGCGTGCAGGACAAGACCGACGAGATCATCGTCAAGCGCGGAAACGCCCCCGGTGAGCACCGCACCCGCGAGTTCTATGAGCAGATGCTCGGTCGCGCCTTCGCCGAGGCAAAGCGTGTCCTGCGGGCGGATGGCCGCCTTGTCGTCGTCTTCGGCCACTCCGACCCCGACGCTTGGCTTCGGCTGCTCGGCGCGCTGCGCGACGCCGGGTTCGTCGTCACCAGCTCCTGGCCCTCGCGCACCGAGACGTCCAACACCGGCGTCGCCAGCATCAAGGTCACCGTCACCATCGGCTGCAGGGTTGCCGCACCGCAGCGGCCGATCGCCACCGTCGCCCAGGTCGACCGCGAGGTCACATCCGCAGTCAAGGCCGCGGTGCGCCAGTGGGACGCCGACGGACTGGCACTCACCGACCAGCTCATGGCCGCCTACGGACCGGCGATGGAGGTCTACGGCCGCTACAGCAAGGTGCTGTCCCCCGGAGGCGAAGAGGCCGGCCTGGACCGCTACCTCACGCTGGCCCGCGCCGCGGTCCGGGACGCGACCGCCCTCAAGCTCGACCAGCTGCCGCTCGAAACCTTCGACGCGCCCACCCGCTTCGCAGTGTTCTGGCAGCGTCTCTACGGCCGCACGGACGTCCCGAAGGGCGAGGCCCGATTCCTCGCGCAAGCCGACAACCTGCGGCTGGAAGAGCTGCGCGGGGCGCTGCTGACCGAGAGCAAGGGTGGCTTCAAGTTGCGGCTGGACGCCCCCGATGCAGTCAGCGACCGGTCCTCGCACTTCGAGGTCGCGCGGGCGATGGCCAAGGCCTGGGACAACGGCGGCACCGAGGCCGTCGCAGGCGTCATGGCCACCGCCGACCGGCAGCCCAACGACGCCCACCTGTGGGCCATCGTCGCCGAGGTCGTCCGGCAGCTGCCGACCAGCGACCCGGTTGCGAAGGCCCTTACGGCGGTCCAGCGCAACGCCGGAACCATTGGAACCATGATCGAGTACGTGGCCGCAGCGGCCGCGGCAGATTCGGACGCGCGGGCACAGCTCACGCTGTTCGGGGAGGACCTGGCGTGACCACCAACAACTCCGCCCAGCACTGGGCGGACATCCTCGAGCTGCGGCCCGAGGTCCGTGCCTCCGACGGGTCAGTCGGCGAGCTGCAGATGAGCCTGCACAAGGCCGTCTACCAGACCGTTGACGTGCTCTACCGCAAGGTCGAGTACTACGGCGACATCACCGAACCCACCCCCAACCTGGTCGGCTTCTTCGCCCGGGTCGCCCGCCGGCTGGGCACCACCGCCGACGCGCCGGCGCTGTTCCACCTCGACCAGGGCATGGGTGGCGGTAAGAGCCACGCGCTGGTCGGGCTGTTCCACATGGCCAACAGCCCCGAGGGCTTCTTCGCCACCGATCTGGGCCAGCAGGTGTACGCCGAGGCCGCCCGCGGAACCGGCGAGGTCGACCTCACCGACGCGGTCACCGTCACCCTCACCGCGGACTACTTCAGCCCCGGCGCCACCAACGAGGTGTTCGGCCCGGCCACCAACCTGTTCGAGCGGTTCATCTGGGCGCTAGTCGGCGGCAACATGGACCGCTACCAGCGCTACGTCGCCGCCGGACCGAACAAGGGCACCCTGCAGCAGGCGCTGAGCGAGACCAACCGGCCGGTCCTCATCCTGCTCGACGAGCTCATGGACTACGTCATGGCGCTCGCCGACGCGGCCCACATCGCCACGATGCCGAGCGAGAAGGCGTTCCTCAACGCGCTGATGGACGCCTGCGACGACGTGCCGCGGGTGGCGTTCGTCGTCGTGATGATCCGCTCCGAACTCGACGAGCGCGGCTACTCGCCGGCGGCGGTGGACTTCCGCGACTACGTCGCCGCCCGCCTGGTCCGCAACGGCCAGACCGTCGCCGTCACCGAGGCGCAGGACTTCTCCGCCATCATCCGCCGGCGGCTGTTCGAGCTCTCCGACGCTGAGCTGCCCCTCCGGGACCTGACCCGCCGGGTCACCGCCGCCGCCGACGATGCCTGGAAGCACCAGGTGCTCGACAAGCTGGGCGCCAACCGTGGTCTGCCCGGGTTCGAGGAGCGGGTGACGGCCAGCTACCCGTTCCACCCGGAGTTGATGCGCCTGGTCCGCGAGGAATGGTCGCAGGTCTCCGGCTTCCAGCGGGTCCGCTCGACCGTCGCCATCTTTGCTCGCACCGCGCTGCACTGGGTCACCGAGCACAAGGCCGGCCGCTGGGCGCCGCCGCTGATCGGCGTCGGTGACATCCCGCTCACCGTCGCCCTGGAGCAGCTGCTGTCCTCCGGCCTGCTGCTGGGCAACGACCGCGCCATCCAGGGCTACCGGGCCGTGGCCAACACCGACGTCACCAGCACCGACGGACAGAGCGGTCGTGCGGTGAACGTCGACGCGGTGCTGCGGCGAGACGGCGTCACCGTTGGCCAGCCGGCACCCGCAGTCCGGATGGCTACCGCCCTGCTGTGCTACTCGATCGTGAGCCGGGGACAGGGACGCCGCGGCGCCACGAAGGCCGAGCTCATGCTCGCCATCTTCGAGCCAGCTGGTGCCCTGGCGCCGTACCCGGCGGCCGAAGAGGTCTTCAACAAGCTCACCGGCGACGAGGGCCTCGGTGCCCTCGAGGTCACCACCCCCACCAACGCACCGGCCCGCTACCACCTGTCGATCAAGCAGACGCTGCGCATGTACTTCACCGCGGCGGCAGCCGTCGTCCCGCCGGAGGCCCGCGGCGAGCTGGTGTGGGAGCAGGCGCAGAAGCTCGCGTCGAAGGGCGTCTTCGACAACCTCGTGACGGTCGACATGCCCACCGGCGAGGAGCCGCTGGAGACGACCTTCGACGGCGTCGACAGCAACGAGACCCGGCTGGTGCTGCTGGACCCACGGCGCTGGACGCTGCTCAACGGCAAGGACTCCGCGAGCCGGGAGGACATCACCGCCCTGCTCGGGCTCGGTGACCACCCGCTGCGGGTGGACAACGCCGCCAGCTGCGTCATCGCCTGCGTCAACACCCAGCGCCGGGACATGGCGTTCAAGCGCGCCGCGGAGGTGCTCGCCTGGCGTGAGGTCATCAAGCAGCTCTCCGCCGACACCGAGGACGACCTGAAGGAGGCGAACGCCAAGCACGACGAGGCGCTGAAGAAGCTGCGCCGCGACATCGAGCGGGCCTACCAGCACTACGCCTACCTGGTCCGCGCCGGCGAGCTGCACGTGGAGTACAAGCGGTTCGACGAGGACAGCCGCACCGCGCTCAACGGCGGCCACGTCTGGACCGCGCTCGTCGACGCCGGCCGCGCGACCCAGCCTGCCGGGCTGGGCGCCGGCTACCTGGCCGCGCTGCTCGGCGAGTTCGACCGGGCACTCACCCCGCGGGAGATCGTGCAGGCCTTCTACAAGAACCCGGCCTTCCCGCTGGTGCCCTCCACTGACGAGATCCGCCGCGTGCTCTACGAGCTGATCACCGGCGACTGGGAGCTCGTTGACACCGACGGCAACCGCCTCGCCGTGGCGGGCCCCGCACAGATTTCGATCAACTCCATCAACCAGACGCTGCGCCGCCGGCAGCCCGACCTTGTGCCGCCCGCCCCGACTCCCGGCAGTGGCGACCAGCACGGGGACGGCCACCAGCCTGGCGGTGATGGTCAGCCCACCGGAGGCGACGACGACCAGCTTCCGTTGCCCGGTGGGAGCCAGTTGCCCGGTGGTGGCGGCGGCGGCCAGCAGCCGGGACGCACACCCCCGGCGCCGCCCGCCCCCGGGCCGACGGTCTACAAGCGGTACCGGATGCAGCTGAGCAACAAGAGCATCACCGGTGCGGACGCCCGTGAGCAGGCCTGGCAGCTGCTCCAGGAGCTGCGGAAGGTCATTGACCCGGCGAACCCGGCCGATCACCAACTGCTCACCCTGGACCTGACCCTGGTCACCGCCGACGGGCAGCAGGGCGCCATCGAGGCGAAGGCGCAGGCGTTCGGCGCGCAGGTCATCGTCGAGGACGACGACTTCTGACCGACGGCTCCTTGCGACTGTGGCCGGCCTCCCAACGGGGACGCCGGCCGCAGTCGTTCCTCGGCGCTGACGCGGGAGCGGCCTCGGTCAGAAGAGCCCGAGCTGTCCGATGGAATCGTCGGGCCGCAGGCTGCGTCGATGACGGCACGTGAGCGCGCGCGAGTCATCGCCCGCGAGCGTGCGTTGCTGGTCGTGGGCTACTCAATGCGCGATGAGCACATCAACGTCGCCATCACTCGCTGGCTTAACGAGAGGGAGGAGCGCGAGATCACGATTGTCGATCCCGGATTCTCTGACGGCGAAAAGGGCTCGTTCCCCTACCGACTGAAGAACGCGGCAGTCAAGTGGATCTACGAAGACCAGCGCGAGGACCGACTCATTGCCCTTCGCGTTCGGCGCGAGTACGCACGAGACGCGCTCTTGAAGAGAGGCTTCTGGGAGGGAGACCTGTACCCGCAGTCGCCGCAGTATGGGCGTCCGCGTTAGTCCTCGGAGCGGAAGATCCACCAGTGAACGTTGTCGAGAGCCCCCTTGACGGTCGACTCGGGGTTGCCCTGCGATCGACCGTTGTCGTTAATGCCCCGCTATTGCTCTGGCACGTCAGGCGAGTAAGCCGCTGCCCAGTAGCGCAGCGAGCCGGCGCCCTCACCGGTGTCGTGCAGCTCCACTCGTACTGGACGTCCGGTGATCCAAACGTCGAAGTTTCGCACCTCTGACGCCGCTTCGGCATCCTTCATAGCATTCAATAAGTCAAGTGCCTGATCCATGCGGTCACACTAGCGCCACGAGGAGATGACGCTAGAGCAGCACCATCCCGCACTCTGGACAGCGGCACGCGCCGTGCTGTGGCTTGCCGAGCGGCTCACACAGCACCAGACACTTCGGGCAGCGCGGGTGCCCGATGCTGTCGAAGGCATCCCGCTCTCGTTTCACCGTTCCAGTCTGACCGAATGCGCCCGTTCTTGCTCCTCGCCACTGCGACGCCCGCTCCGACCGCGCCCGCCCCGACCGGGGACGCAGGCACTGACGCCTGGGTCACACCGGTCGTGGCGCTGCTGTCGGTGCTGCTCGGCAGTGCCGTCGCCCCCTTCTTCATAGAACTCTGGAAGCGCGTCCTGGACGATTGGAGGATGGTGCGAGCCGAGCGAAGGGCCGGTGTCGAGCGGATCCTGGCTGCGGCTCTCGACCTGATGGACGCGGACCGCGAGGATCACGAGGCGTTCAGCAGAGCGAAGAAGCGTCTCATCACCGCGATCCACACTCTCGACCTCGGCGACGAGGAGTGGGGGAAGACTTCGGGTGTCCAGGGCCGTCTGCTCGCGTGCGTCAGCCTGGCGGATGGGGCCGACCCTGCTATCGATCCCTATGTGAATCTCTATGGCGACCTCATGCGACTCCGGCGCATCATCGCGAAGCCTGACAGGTCTGTCAAAATCACCGATGAGATCCATGCCTCGCTGAGGAAGTCGCTGGAAGAGGACACGGCGAAGATCACCAGCGACAGCAAGGCCTAGTGACAGGTGGCGCACGATGCCCGCGCTCCAGATGTACCGAGTCACAGGGTTGGAGACAGTACGGCTGCGGGCGGGAGCCCGTAGCTGGAGTAGATCCGTTCAGTGTGTAGTGCTCTAGCCCGGGTGCAAGCGCGTCGTGTCGGTCCTGGTTGCCGGTGAACAGCTGCCTGTAGGCCCATTCGGTAGCGAGCGTGCGGTTGAAGCGCTTCGCCTTGCCGTTCTGCCATGGGCAGTGGGGCTTGATGAACAGCTGGGCGGCGCCGAGCGAGGCGACCGCGTCGATGAACGCCCGGGAGTGGCGGTAGGCGAACGCGTTGTCTGAGATGACCTGCTCGATGCGTTCGATCCCGCGGCTGGCGAAGTAGGCGGCGGCGCGGCTGAGGAAGGCGGCAGCGGTGGCGCCCTTCTCGTCGGGGAGGACTTCGGCGTAGGCGAGGCGGCTGTGGTCGTCGACGGCGGCGTGCACGTCGCAGTAGCCGATGCCGTGGCCGCGGACCTCTTCGGACCGGCCGTGGACTCGCCAGCCGCCGCCGTCGGGGATACGACCGAGCCTCTTCACGTCGACATGGACCAGCTCGCCCGGGCGGGACCGTTCGTATCGGATCCCGCTCGCCCGGCTCGCGCGGATCGGCTGGCCCGGGATCTGGTCGCAGGCCGACAGCGGCGGGACGCCGTGCCGCTCCAGGATCCGAGAGATCGTGCGGGGAGGGACTCCGGTCGCCGCCGCCAGCCGCAACGGCCGCCCCTGCCGCAGCGCGCGCGCCTCGAGCGCGGCGACCTCACGATCATGAGTCGTGCGGTGCGGAGACCATTTAGGGCGCCTCGTCCGGTCGAAGCGCACCTCGGCGCCGCCGGCGCGGAATCGCCGGGCACGATGGTGGATCCCGAGTTCCACAGCGCACTGCTCGGCGTCTCCGTCAAGCCCCTCCGCACTTGGCGCGATGACCGAAGCCGATGCGCTACGCGCGCATGGTCAAGTACAAGGACGGTGAGGTCACGGAGCAGGACGACGAGGACTGAGGCATGCCCGGCCTTCAGGTGCGCCGTGGTTATGGTTCCCCCGTGAGCTACTCCGCCGCATGCGATGCGGGCGGCAACCGAGGCCCTTGCGGGCGGCGCGCGGCAGATAGACGGGTGGCTCGATACGCTAACTGAGCGCGACGAGGAGGGCCAGCAACGTGACGGACGGAACGGTCATCACGATCGCGTGTGACGAGTCGGGTTCAGAGGGAGAGAACCTGATGAGCGCGGCACACCCCGTATTCGTGCACGCGAGTGTGAACGTCTCGCGCGAGGAGGCGTTCGACATCGTGGACAGGCTGCGGGCCGCATCGGGTAGCAGGGCCTCAGAGCTCAAGTCCAAGGCTGTTCTCCAGCCGAGCAATCGGTACGCGCTATTGACAGAACTGCACCGACTCGGGATCCAAGGGAACATCGCGATCGTCGACAAGGCCTTCTACGTGACCGCGAAGATGGTCGACCTGCTCCTTGAGGAGGATGCTCATGCTAAGGGATTGCCCTCGATGGCATTCGTCGGCTTGGGGCGTGAACTGGCTTCGTCCCTGCACGCCGAAGCCCCGGCCGCAGTCGGGCATGAACGGTGGAGCACTGTCCTCACGGAGTTCAACAAACTGATCCGTTCCTATGCTCGTGCGAACTCGATGCCCCCAACAGTGCATCCGTTTTTTGATGCGCTTGACCGTGCGACCGAGAATTGCAGCAACGAGGCACTCCAAGGGGTATTGGCCACTCTGGCAGACGTCCGACACCACGCGTACGGTCACGAAGGTCCAAGTCTCGACACCTTCAAAGAGATGGATCCGATGCTGCCTACGCTCGCCGCGGTTGCGCGCACCTGGCGCTGGAGGATCGGCGATGTGCCGTTCGAGTTCGTCTGTGACAATTATCCGGCGCTGGATGAACGGATGCGCGAGTGGATCGTCCTGGCGGCCAGTGTCGATCTTCCGATACCGGGGAGTCCGTGGAGGCCAGCTCAATTGCGCGCGATCAGGATGGCGGACTCGAGGTTCGATGCTCGAATCCAAGTCGCTGACATCCTTGCCGGGGTGGGTCGCGAGATCAGCCGATTGGCCTTCGAGAATGAGTTCGATGATGCACTGCAGGTGGCGGCGCACGAGCTGCTCGACGTCAACGTAATGTCATCGGACGGCTCCCCGCTCGACACGCTCGTCCGGCGGCGACCGCACAAGTACATCGACCAATGGAACGACAGCGCGTGAGTTCCTAGTTAGTGGAGCTGCCCTGCCGTTGCGGTGGCGGCGTCCGCGGCGCAAGCCTCCGGGGCACCGTTCCGCCCGTCTGTAAAGCTCGAGACATGACGGCGGAGTTCGATTCGGAAGAGATCGTCGCGCGGGTCGTGGCCAAGCCGACCGTCAGCCATCCAAGTACGGCCGTGGCGAGGTTGAGCGGGTCACGCGGCTCGAGATCGCGAAGCTCGTGGATCGCCCCGTGCAGAACTTCTTGCTAGACGGCACGGGCTCATCGTGACTGCGGCAGCGCTCGAGCGGCGCGTCACTACAGGCGCCGGAGAGACGTGGGTCAGCGGGTCCCCTTATGGTGCTGCCCGCGCTGCGCGCGGGCCCTTTGTTGCTCTCAACGGTTTCAAAGCGCTGCTCCCAGACCTGTGTCGAGCGCGCCGCACGCTTCCGCAGATGTCCCTGACGCGGCCCTGCTGGTCGACGCGGTCGTAGCGGAGCCGGAAGTGGCCGAGCCAGCGGCAGACGGCGAGACCATGTCGTTGTCGGTCTAGGTGGCGACAAGGTCACCGTGCTGCAGGGGCACGTGGGCGACGCTGGGCTGCCGCAGCGAAAGTGCGCGGCGCGTGCGCCACCGCGCGGCGCCTGCCGGGCTTCCTCGCCGTAGGTGAGCGGATCGCACAATGTCGGCATCTCGTCTCCTGTCGAGTGAAAAAGAGGTCCGCATCCCGTCTCCGCGGCAGCCTGGGTGCTCGAGCTCCGTCAAGATGTGGGAGCCGGTGGGGCGAAGCGAACTCGTCTCATGAGAGGCAGCCGGGTTCTACAGCGAGGAGAAGCAGTGGCGCAGTACTGGGTTGACGACGTGAGTGGCTGCCCTATCGGAGGGCCGTTCGATCCCTGGCGGCCGAACTACTTCCGGGCCAACGGCGAGCCGCCTGAGGACACCTCGAAGATGTATCCCGGACTCAGCGCGTCGACCGTCAGCGAGGTAGCGATCGCGACCGTGAACGACGAAGACACACTTGACGACGTGCTGAGTGACTTCGGCAAGCGCGGGCCGGTGGAGCAACTGGTGATGGCCCATGCCTACTTCAGCGAATGGCGCAAGCGCGCGCCGTTCATGCCCGACTCGATGCAGGGCATCCCGCTGAGGCCGGCGAGGACGTCGGCCGAGCCGCTCGAGGAGTCCGTGGGCGACTGGAACGTGGGCCTGGCTCCGGCGCTGAAAAAGTTCGCGAAGCTATTCAAGAGGTGAGTTCGCCGTCGGGCCCAGATGACGTCGGTTCGCGCTTTGCGGGTCATCGACCGGTCCGGCGTCACGGCGGTCATCCCGGCGTCCGATGTCAGGTGCTCGATCGTTCCGCCGAGCTGTGCGTCCTAGAACCGGATCCAGAAGGGCCAGGACCGCTAGCGCGGCTGGCGCGTGAAGTCGGCGTCGCGCAGGAGGAAGCGGGATGTCGAGGTGGGCGGCGCGGCGACTCGGCGCCCGAGGTCTCCGCAGCTCGTGACCCACTCGGCGTCGCTGCCCGCCCCTAGCGACTCGCGCGCGAGGCGATCCGCTCGCGCGTCCCCGGTGCCGCGCACTGCCTGCTGCTGCGGAAGGCATACTTTGGCTCGAAGAAGTGACTTCGATTTGGATCGATGAGCCAAGCGAGAACGAGGTCTTCGTCCTCGGATCGGCTAAGGACAGGTACGCATTGCCGCTACTACGACAATAGGGGCGCCCGGGATTGTCGGACGCCGCCTGTACCGTTGTCTGAGTTCAGACACCCGGCCATGGAGCGCACTGTGTTCAACTCGAAGTTGCGGAAGCGCGCCGTTGAGGGCTTCAACGAAGCCGTCGAGCGGTATGCCGCTTCGACCGGCAAGTTCGAGACCGCAGTAGAGGGTCTCTACGACTTGCGCGTGGAGGCGGCGCAGCAGGTGCGGGTTGTCACTGATCATATCAACGCCCTCGCGAACGCTCCCCGCGCGTTTGCGGTGTCGCTCGAGAGGACCGCGACGGAGATCCGCTCGTTCGAGGGCAAGCGGAACGAGATCAAGAGGGCCGAGACTCAGGCAAAGCGCAACGCCAATGGCTCGGCGGCGGGGGCGTCGCTGAGCGCGTTGGGTGTAGCAGTGGCAACGATGGGGCCCACCGCGGCAATGGGCGTCGCGACGACCTTCGGGGTGGCGTCAACAGGCACAGCGGTTGCAAGCCTCTCCGGTGCAGCGGCGACGAACGCGGCCCTCGCTTGGCTCGGCGGCGGCGCGCTCGCCGCTGGCGGCGGCGGTATGGCGGCAGGCAGCGTGTTGCTTGCCGCGGCTGGGCCTGTCGGCTGGACCATCGCGGGAGCAGCTGCGCTGATCTCGGTCGGCGTCGGGACGGCCGCCGCGGTGAAGAACAAGAAGGCGGCCGAGGATGCGAATGAGGAGCGACTTGACGTTGAGGCCGCAATTCGGCGCTTCGATCGCACTGGTGCCGAAATCGACGCGCTGCGGCGAGTGACCGCAACCCAAATCGCGCAAGTATCCGGGTTGAGCCGTCGAGTCCCCATTTCGGACTACGGGTCCTTCACCGACGGAGAGAAGCAGCTAGCGGCGGCGCTGGTCAACGCGAACCTGACCCTCGCGCAATTGATCAATAAGGAGATCGCTGTTGACGCCGAAGGATAGCGCTACTGGGAACGCGGTCGCGCAGGGCATCGCCGGGCAGGTCAACTACCTGGAAGCAACGCGGCTCGCGGAGTTCGTGTCCAACTTGGAGCGGATACTCGTTAGCGAGACTGAGGGGCTGGCTACAGCCGCCTCGCGAGAGGCCCGGGCGCTCCTCGACCTCGACCTCGCACGGATAAGCGTCCAGGGCATCATCGAGGCTAACCGCGGTGGCACGACAGGTCTCCATGGTTTCATTGCGGAATATGCGGAAGCAGGAGTCGCAAACGCTGAACGCGCGATAGAAGGTATCCGCCCACTGACCCGCGTGCTCGCCGACAATGGGCGCGCCGATTTAATTTCCTGGGGCATCCCGGTCCAGATGAAGTTCTACGCGAACCCGCAGAACGAAGTCCTGCAGTCCGTGCACTACCGGGACATGAAAATGATGTTCCCGAAGGACCACTTCGAGGTCTTCGACCGAATCATGCGCGGACAGACCCTCGTCGAGTTTGATGGCTCGGCGTTGTCCGCGAAGAAGGTCGATGCAATCCGCGAGTTCATTGAACAGGAAAGCGCCGCACGCGGGGAGCCGTACTCCAGCTGGATGAGGCCCTCGAAGCTGGCCTACGCCGAAGTCCAACGGGGTGCGATCAGCGAAACGCTGGACGAGAAGTCCGCCGACCTGCGGCAGAGGGCGGAGGATCAGCGCCAGCAGATCAAGGATGACTCTGCATCGAAGCGGGCAAGCGCAGCCCAGCAGGCCGCGCCGTCCTGGGGCGAAGCGGCAAAGGTCGCCGGCACGGCGGTAGCAGTACAAGGCACGCTCTCGTTCTGTGCGTACGTCTATCGCCGACACCGCGAGGGGACCAGGATCTGGGAGTTCGACAGCAACGACTGGCGTGAGGGAGGCATCCAGACCGCCAAGGGCAGCCTCAGGGGCGGGGTCACCGGCCTCGCAATCTACGGGCTCACGCAGGTCTGCCGGATGGGCGCGCCTGCGGCGGCCGCCGTTGCTTCGGGAACGATCGGTCTCGCGACTGCTGCGGCAAACCATCGTGCAGGGAAGCTCGATGACGATGAGTTCACCGACGTGGTGTTCTTCAACGCAATCGAGGCGACCGGCGCTGCGCTAGGCGCAGGCCTCGGCCAGATCATCATCCCGATCCCAATCATCGGTGCTGTCGTCGGTTCCATCGCTGCGAGCGTGGTCCTCGTTCAGGGCAAGAAGTTCCTAAGCGAAGCCGAGAACGCAGCGATCGAGGCGCGCTCCGCGGAGATCAACGAGTACGTGGATGGCCTCGATGCCGAACTTCAGGCCGAGTACGTCCGCATCATCGCAGCGCACGACTACTATCGCGATCTTCAAAGCCGTGCCTTTGATGTCACCGCGAATGTCGAACTCCAGCTCCTCGGCACGGTCGAATTTGCCCGTTCGGTCGGCGTGGCTGAGGAGCAGATTCTCCACACCATCGAGGAAGCGGATGCTTACTTCCTCACTGCCCCGGGGTCTGACACAGTGCGTTCCACGCCGGAGGTCGAACTTTCGGAGTAGGGCAAGCCCGCGAGTCTGGAGGTCGGCCCGAGTGTCACACCACCCAGCATGATCTTCACACCCTGCGTGCGCGCCCGCCTTGCCGTCCCCGACAGAGGCCCGGCTGCGGCGCGAGCGGCAGTCCGTAGAGCCCGACGGCGACCACCGCAGCGAGGATCGCCCCGCCGATAGCGAGGGTGAAGATGACTCGGCGGGGCCGTTGTGGGATGGTCGGCAGGGACATCAGGCGATCTCCCGCTTCGCGTCGGGCTGCTCACCGCACCGCAAGCACGCAGTTCGCCGATAGGACGTGTCGGGCACTCACGGAACGACCGTCGTCGCTACGGCATCCCGCCACGACTGTGCCGCCGATCCAGACGCCGAGCAGTTGCTGCCCGATGTTCGAGGGCATCCGTCGGCGCGGACCTCACGCGCGGTCACGGTTCCTCACCTTTCCTACGTCGCGTCGTCAACGCCGCATTCTCCCGCAGATGCTGATTACTGTGACCCCAACAGACGTCCGTACCAACGAGAGCACACGAGTGCGCACCGACATCTTCGAGAAGACTCCCGGCATCCTGCTCAACAACCGGGAGGTGGCAGCGATGCTTGACCTCAGCGTCAAGACCGTCCAGCGGCGGCGCCAGCGAGGCACCGGGCCGCGCGCGATCCAACGCGAGGGGACCGTCCGCTACCTAGTGCGGGACGTCCCAGACTGGGTGAAGCAGGGCCCTGGGTATGCTGGCCCAATCGCTCGCTAGGCAGCTGGTGCGCAATCCGGTTCGAACCGACGCCTGAAGGGCGCGTTCGCGGGCGCGGGATCTTCCGCGACTTCAATGGTCGTCATGAGGCAAGCGCGACAGCTGAGGGGCGCGCTGCCGCCGCAGGATCACCCATACGCCCTCACCGCCGACCAGGCGGACGCGTTCCGTATGGGCCTCCCAAGATGGCTCGCCTCGCGCGACAAGCCGGGGCCCAGTCCCGACCGCCGCGTGGCCGACATGATTGACCTCACGGTGGTCTGCACCTCCGGCAGTCACCACTGGTACGACGGGCTCGATGAGCTCTGGCAGGTGACGTCTCCCGCGCCCCGCAGCCCCGCGGTTCGGCCGGGCATGCTTCCTGCTCAGAGGGTTTCGATGAGTTCCGCGTGCCGGCGCATGATCTCCCTCGGGGGCGCTGCCGGGGAATCGCGGCTCGATTTTCCTCGAGCAGCGAATCGATTGTCAATTCGCTCGCACTAGACTCCTAATGGCTTCGTGGGCGGTATGTGCACCGTGGCAATCAGGAGGCGAAGTTCCTTGCCGTCGCGTCTGTATCGATTGATCTTCCAACCTTGGACGGCCGAAGCTTCCTCCGCCTCGAAGCCCGGGACTGCCTTCAGCACCGGTAAGTGACGACTATAGGCGGCAACGCGATTCTGCTGTCGGAACAGCAGGAGAAGAACAGCCGCAGTATCAGCGGAGTTGAGGTAGCTGAAAAGCTGAGGGTCCAGGGCCTCGCGAACCACTCTCGACCCAGTGGCCCACTTAGTTTCGGCGATGAAGACGCGCGCTTCGCTAGAGCCATCATCCAGGGCCTTTGCCCTCACTTGAATATCGGTCTTGCCGCGCCTCGAGAAGACCTCGCGGTCTGCTCCCGGGAGTGATGCATGAAGGGTCGCGGCCAGGAGATCGCTCACACGCTCTTCGTCAAGAGCGCTGAACGCCGCGGGATAGCGCTCGACTGCGTTGGCCCAAACACGTATAGCCCGTTGAAGCTCCTCGAAGCTCGCTTCGGCCAGTCGGTCCCGAAACAACGGAGTCGTGACACTGCGTGTCGATTCTGGGTCGATCGATTCAGTCGTCGGTGTCACTTCCGGCGTCTTGAGCCTCCACTCGTTGGGGAACGCGACGCCGGTGGTCACGCTGGAGAATGCGGCCAGTTTCAGCCGTCTCGATTCGAGTGCCTCTTGGGCCAGCTTCGGTAACTTCACGTCGAAGTAGTCAGCGGTCTCTGCTCGAATTGCATCGACTATGGGAATAATGAGCGCTTCGCGATCGTCGTAGATCTTCTGTACTGAAAGCTGGCCGGCATGCACCTGCTCGAGTTCTTCATGCGTTAGGTCGATAGGCGTATAGAGCGCCCAATCATCGTCTCCATCAATCGGACGGACGATCCAGACTGCCTCACCCGCCGCCAAGTAAGGGTGCTCGGAGTCGCGGTCGATGACAGGTACGGAGCACTCGGACGGCCACCTGATCAGCAGACCGGCGGCTCCGAGGATCTGGCGCCTAAACCAAAATCGGGTAAGCGCGGGCCTCGAGCCGTCGTCGTGTGCTGGGCCCCAAAACTCGCCCTCTTGCACACTCCCGTGCCCACCGCCCGCCAGTTCCGGAGACTGTGGCCGGACTGACGCCAAGAGAACGTGCAGCGAACTTTCGATGCGCTCCAGGTCGACGAGCGTCTTGGTGGCGTGGATCGACGAGATAGCTAGTTGCCCGAACTGCGCCAACGTCGGGCCTAGCGGGCGGTGGTCTGCGATGAACTGGGTGAACGGCGGATTCGCCAGCGCATCCCCTAGTAGGTCTGAGATCATGGAGTCAGGAGTCCGCACAGGAACAGTGTGCCCGAAGCCCTTGGGAACCGAACCCACTCGTCAGGAACTCGACGCGTTCGGCGCTCGAAGTCGTTCGTGCGCTTGGCGGCATCAATGCGCAGGAGAAGTCAAGCCCTCGCAGCGCCGCGCGAGGTGTCCATGCTGGAACGGACGCTGAAGCAGTGTGCCGCTGACGTGCTCGCCCCCTTCGACCGGCCCGGCACCTCGAAGGGGCCGACGAAGGCGATCGATGGCGGCCTCGAGCATCTCTGCGGCTCCGTCCTGGGCTGCCGCAACCAGGCCAACTACATCGCCCAATCCCTGCTCGAAGCTGGCGGCTTCGGACCGCCGCTAACCCTGACTTGCGATGAGCCCCTGGTCATCATCTCCGAGATAGCACAACCCGCACTTACTGCATAGAGCAATCTGAAGGTCAACGTTCAGAGGCGATCGCGCCTGGGGGGAAGTCTTGCCACTCTCCGCTGTGATTCGACGTCTCCCGCATCAGCGGCCTGACGGAACCAGTCCCAGGAGGCGAGAGTCTGGCCGTTCATCTCTAAGAGATGGCCAAGGTTCACCATGGAATCGACCTCGCCGCTCTTGGCGGCGCTAATCAAGCAGTCGAGCGCCACCGCGAAGTTCCCGGACCTAGCCTCCAAGATCCCAAGCGCGTCCATGGCCTCCCTGTTTCCTGCATTCGACGCGCGCCGCAGCCAGACCCGGGCCTCATCCCGCCGCCCCAAGGTTGCCGCCACTCGGCCTGCATTGAAAGTGGCGATCGTGTCGTGTTCCTCTGCCGCCTTGATATACCAATGCAGTGCGACCTCCAGCTGGCCATCCTGCTCTGCCATCGCTGCTCGGTTGACCATGGCTGGCAGATACCCCATCGCCGCCGATCGCTCGAGCCACATGATCGCGTCGGAGGCGTTGCTCCTAGCTCGCGCAATAGTTCCTAGGCTGAACATGGCGCCCGAGTGTCCAGCGGAGGCTGCTCGGCGGAACCAATCTTCAGCTGTCGTGGTGTCGGACTGAGTCTGCGCTCGATGAGCCAGCTCGTGCATCGCGCCTGAATGCCCGCGCTCCGCTGCCTTCGAAAGGTGGTGCGCCGCTCCGGGCGCTTGCTGTCGCAACGCAGCGTCGACGCCGCGAGCATAAAGGCCAACTGCTTCTGCATCGTTGGATGGAATGCTAGGCATAATCAAGTTCACATGATCAACGTCGCGAAACTGCGCAGACATCCATTTCCCCTCAATCAGCCGGTCGGCCCATTCGGGTGGGCGCGCTTCCCACGGACACTAGCGCGAATATCTGCCTCGCTTGACCTTCGACTTCGTCTTACCCGATGTGCGTTGCTCGATGAGTCCTTGCGCAGCGCGTCATGGCCGTGGTGGTCAGTCTTCGTGTCCACGCCGTCAGTCTGGTGCTTGTCATACGGCAGCGCAGGGGCGTCGCGATCAGGCTGAGGCAGGTCGAGAACGCCTGGAGCTTACGCTTGCCATCGTCAGTGATTGACAGCATGTCGTGCCCTATCGCTAGACCGGCTCGTCGGTCGTTATCGACCGGCATCCACATGACCCCGTGCTTCTCGTAAGCACAGCGATCGGGTCACACTGCTTGTCGTCGTGGTGGCCGAGCCGCTCTAGACCGCAGAGTCTGCCATGCCGTAGCGAATGTCCTCGCCAGCCCGACAACGGGCATAGAGCCTTGTCAACGTCCCTTCGCAGCTCGCAAGGGCGGGCGAAACGCGGTGGGCAGACCCGCGTTGACCAGGGGGGCAAGCGAAACGCGGTTGCAGTTTGTCGCGTCGTGGGATCCGCAAGCTCCGCCCGGTCGGTTTGTGCTGAGCGGCGACCGAGGTGGCCACAAGCCGATAGATCGCCGCGATCTTCAGCGACGAGGGATCGTGCTGCCCAAATACTGCACTCGCTTCGCGGGAAGTCGCGGGCTGAGGGGCCCAGCGTGCGGCTGCACGGCTTTGTCAGCCAGATCGGGCGCTCGCCGGCCATGCCGGTCGCGAGCGCTTGGTCAATCGAGCTTGCGAGCGTGTTCTAGCGCGGCCAGCCGTTCGGTCACCGATTGCGGACCGACCATCCGTCGAGCCGGTGCAACGCGGAGACAGGGCTGTATTCGGCGCTGCCCTGCAGGCGAGGAGGGCGGTCGCTGTCGATTCCGAAGAGAGGCCCTCGTGCTGCGCATCGGCCGAAATAACGAGCGGAGAAGGTGTCCAAGAATGTGTCCACTTTGAGCGGGATCGGGCGGGATCGTGTAGGCATGGGTGGGGGAGAACGGGCCCGAAACCGGCGGAAAGTAGCGGAATATGACAGTCGAACAGCAGGCAGGGGGTCGGGGGTTCGAGTCCCCCCAGATCCACCAAGAACTCCCGTCTGACCGGGGGATTGGCATCTCCACCGAAGCGAACGCAGCGCGGATCGACACCTACGCGCGTTCGCATGGCATGCTGCCCGCGACATGGTCTCGCTCGGCATCCACCTCAGACATCGGCGCGGTTGGCTGGAACGGGTTGCCCGTGCCCGGTAGGGGCTGTTGTCGATCTGCTTCCACCAGCGACGACGAGCCCCCTGCCCCTCTGCCGAGGTGGCGGGGAACTGCTCGTGCTCACGGAGACGCCGAGGCGCGCACGCGCACCGGGCGGGCTCCAGCGCCAGGCGCGCGCCTAGGATGGAAGCGTGGTGCGCGATGACATGCCCGAGGCGACGGCGGATGTCTTGGCGCTCGAGAGTCAGGTCTGCTTCGCGCTGTCCGTAGCGTCGCGCAGCGTCGTGGCCGCGTACCGGCCGGTGCTCGAGCCTCTCGGCCTGTCCCACCCGCAGTACCTCGTGATGCTGGCGCTCTGGGGTTCGCGCTCGCTCTCGCTGCGCGAGCTGAGCGAGCAGCTGCGTCTCGAGCCGGCAACGCTGTCACCGCTCGTCAAGCGGCTGGAAGCCGCCGGTCTCGTCGCGCGGACCCGGCGAACAGACGACGAGCGCGTGCTGGACATCACCCTCACGACGCAAGGCTCGCGTCTCCGAGAGCAAGCGCTTGCGGTGCCTGCCGAGATGATGGACCGCCTCGGGCTCGACCGATCGGAGCTCGAGCAGTTGCATCGACTGATGACGCGACTGATCGCGACGGTCGACCGAGCGGCCGAGTAGCTCCGCGAGACCCCTCGTCAGCCGTTGGCCGCGACTGCGAAGCCGATGATGGCGGCGGTCGTCCCAAGGACGGTGAAGCCGGCGGCGCAGTACGCGACGACTCTCCATGCGAGCTTGTCGGCAGACGTGAAGTTCTGAGGGTCGCGGTCGTGCGGCCATCGCGGGGCGTCTGCGCTCGGGTGCTCCATGAGCGACTCGTCTCCTTGGTTGCCGTCGAAATGCTTCGTGCCCTAAGCATATCAGGCGCGGTGCGCACTCTCCTTCGATGGCCACGGCCTCGCCCGGTGCGAGCGGGGTGAGGACCTCGGAGATCGTGGTCAGCACCTCGTCCAGGAGGTCGAAGCGGGCGCGGGCGAGCGCACCATCGACGGTCTCGGGCCCGGGGTGCTCCGCGGTCTCGCCACTGCTCGTCGGTGGGACGGTGGCCGACGCTGCCGGCCTAGCCGGGTTCCTGGCGGAAGGGCACCGCCATCCGCTCAGTGCTGCGAGCGAGAGGCCGGGTACCGCGGATCCCGGGCGTAGTCCTGCTCGCGGAGGTCCAGCGCGGCGGCCACCTGCGATGGAGCATCGTCGCCGACGAGGAGGCGGAGGCGCGGATCGTCGACGGCGACGGCGTGCGCGAGGATCGCCGAGGCGGCGTCGGCTGCGCCCGTCCCGCCGCTGAGATCGCTCGCGGGCCACGGCACCTCGGTCGTCCCGAACAGGCTCTGCCGGAGATCGTCGTAGGCACGGGAGGAGTCGCTGAATCGCATGCTGCTGCCAGCCCAATCGGTGTCGAGCGCGCCGGGCTCGACGAGGGTGAGGCGGATGCCGAACCCGCGCACCTCTGCTGCCATGGCCTCGCTGAACGCTTCGAGGCCCCACTTCGTGGCGTTGTAGAGCCCGAGCATCGGCATGGTGCCGACGGCGCCCACGGTCGAGATCTGCACGATGTGCCCGCTGCCCTGGGTGCGCATGATCGGGACGGCCGCTTGGCTGAGCCACAGCGGGCCGAGCAGGTTGGTGTCGAGGATCGCCCGGGCCTCGGCCTCTGTCGCTTCCTCGATGGCGCCGATCAGGCCGAAGCCGGCGTTGTTGACGAGGACGTCGAGGCGTCCCGACGCTGCGGCAGCCAGCTGCACGGCCTCGTGCGCGGCATCCCGGTCGCGGACGTCGAGCCTCTGCACCGCGAGTCGCTCGTGGTCGGGGAGCGAGTGGTCGCCGCGCACGGTGGCGACGACGGAGTGGCCGGCGTCGAGCGCGCCGAGGGTGAGCGCACGACCGAGGCCTCGGTTGGCGCCGGTGATCATCCAGGTCTGCGAATCGGTCATGGGACCACCGTAGCCAATACTGGACGGCGCGTCTCGTTTGAGTCGGTACGATCGTCGCATGGCCCGAGCCCGGACGCGAAGCAAGGTGCACGAGGCTGTGCTGGCGCTCGCTCGCGAGTCTCGCGTGGCGACGATCACGATGGAGGGCATCGCGGCTCGCGCGGGCGTCAGCAAGCAGACGCTGTATCGCTCCTGGCGGAGCACGGGAGCGATCCTGTTCGATGCGCTCCTGGCGCGCAGCCTCGACGACTCGGGCGCGGTGGCGGTGCCCGACTCCGGCGACCTCGCCGCCGACCTGCAGCTGCTCGTGTCGTCGATGGTCGAGGAGCTCACCGAACCGACGCAGGAAGCGCTGCTTCGAGCTGTCACGGCCGAGATCCAGATGGACGAGTCGCTCGGGGAGCTGTTCCGCGAGTCGCTCCTGGCTCCTCAGCTGCGGGGCGTCGCTGCTCGCTTCCGGGTCGCCGGCGTCGAGGATGCGGATGCGGCCGCCGAGCTGCTCGTGGGCGCGGTCTTCCACCGATGGTTGCTGCGCACGCGCGAGTTCGATGGGGCATGGGTGGCGGCGCACGTCGCGCGGGTGATCCGGGCGGTCACGCCCGGCGCTCACAGGCCCGGAGCATCGATCACCGGCGTGTCCCCGGAGTCGTAGACGGGCAGCACGTGCTGCTCGAGCTCCCCGTCCGTCATCGGTCGAAGGCTGCCCGCGAGCGTCGCGATGTCCTCAGCGGTCGCGGGCGACGTGCCTCCGGCTTGCTCTGCATCGAGCTGGCTGGCGGCGTTGATCGCGATGAGCCGTCCGTCGTCGTAGGAGACCGTGGCGGTGCCGTCTGCACGCGCCCATCCCGCGTCGGTCGCCACGCACCACGGCGGCAGCGCATCCGTCGTCGTTCCGTCGGATTCGCCCGGCCGCATGATGGCGTAGCACCAGTCGTCGCTCGC
This sequence comes from Agrococcus sp. Marseille-P2731, assembly GCF_900117395.1. GTDB lineage: Bacteria > Actinomycetota > Actinomycetes > Actinomycetales > Microbacteriaceae > Agrococcus. The sequence goes on from NZ_FPEG01000002.1 coordinate 245,533, forward strand.
GGGCTCGTCGACGCTCGCCTGCACCAGGATCGTCGCGACAGCACCGGCATCGCTTCGCACCCACGTCATCGCAGACGCGCCGGTCGGGTGGATCCGTGGATTGCTCCAGCCTTCGTGGTCGGTGACGACGGGATGCGCGCCGTCCTCGAGGAAGGAATCGATGGCCTCCTGTCGGTGCTGCGCCGCCATCTCGGCGCGCTGAGCCTCCGCGGCTTCCGCTGATGTCGGCGCGAGCGCGATGACCGCGAGCACGGAGAGCACGGCCGCAGCGCCCACCGCGCGCAGCGGCCACGGTCCGGTGAAGACACCGAGGGCGAGCGCGCACAGCGCGCAGACGAGCAGGTGCGGCGGCAGCCCTGGCAGCCAGGTGAGCGGCGTGAGGGCACCGCTCACGATCCCGTAGGCGCCCACGCCTGCGAGCAGCAGGGTCACTGCGACGCTGCCGAGGACGTTGCGGCGACCGGTCATGGCTGCGGACAGCGCAACCAGGGCCGCGGCCAGCAGCACCGCAGTGACGGGGACCCCGATGAGCATGATGGGCAGCGCGTACAAGCCCAGCATCACCAGAGACGACATCGCGTAGTCCGCGACGAGCATCACCACCGCCGCCGCGGCGATGAGGCCGAGGTTGCGACGCGCAGGCACGCGCTCGCCGCTCGGAGAGGGAACCGCGGCCGCGAGGCGGACCGCTCCTGACTCCTCGCCAGTCATAGGACGGTGCGGCGGATGCGAGGCATGACTGATGCTCCCATCGAGGCCGTCGAGAAGCGAGCGAAGACGCCTCGGTCGCGGCGCGCTACTCCTCGACGGCGATGGTGGTGATCACCGGGTTGCGTCGATGGCGCCGGGTGAGCCATCGAGCCAGGGTCCGCGTGATGACCTCTTCGACGTCGTCGCGGTCCTTGGCGGGCTTGCTGGCCACCACGGCGAGCGCTTCCTCGATCGGCTTGCTCGCGGCCTGCTCCCATCCGGGCTCCGCGACGAATCCGCGACTGAAGAACTCGAGGGGCTCGGTCAGCTTGCCGGTGTCGGGCTGGATGATCGCGAGGACGGTGATCGAGCCCTCCTCGGCGAGCACGCGGCGCTCCGTCAGCGCGTCCTCGGTCGCGACGCCCGTGGTGCCGCCGTCGACGAGCACGAGGTCTGCGGCGACCCGTCCGCTCACCCGTGCCTTGCCGGCGACGAGATCGATCGAGACGCCATCCTCGACGACGAAGACCTGCTCCTCGTCGATGCCGGTCCGCACCGCGATCGCGGCGTTGGCCGTCAGGTGGCGCCACTCGCCGTGCACGGGCAGCACGGCGGTCGGCCGGAGGATGTTGTAGCAGTAGGCGAGCTCGCCGGCGCTCGCGTGCCCGGAGACGTGGACCTTCGCGTTGCCCTTGTGCACGACGTTGGCGCCCCAGCGAGTGAAGGCGTTGATGATGCGGTAGATCGCGTTCTCGTTGCCCGGGATGAGCGAGCTGGCGAGCAGGATGGTGTCGCCCGGGCCGATGTCGATGACGTGCTCCTTGTTGGCCATGCGCGACAGCGCGGCCATCGGCTCGCCCTGCGAACCGGTGCAGATCAGCACGATGTCGGTCGCCGGCAGCTTCTCGAGCACCTTCATGTCGACGACGAGGCCGTCGGGGATGCGGAGGTAGCCGAGGTCGGCGGCGATCCCCATGTTGCGGACCATGGACCTGCCGACGAAGGCGACCTTGCGGCCGTGACGCTCCGCGGCATCGAGGATCTGCTGGATGCGGTGCACGTGGCTCGCGAAGCTGGAGACGACGATGCGGCGCGGCGCGGTGCGGAACACCTGATCGATCGCCGGCGCGAGGTCATCCTCGGGGATCGTGAAGCCGGGCACGTCGGCGTTCGTCGAGTCGACGAGGAACAGGTCGACGCCCTCGTCGCCCAGCCGCGCGAATCCTGGCAGGTCGGTCTTGCGCCCATCGAGCGGGAACTGGTCCATCTTGAAGTCGCCGGTGTGCAGCACGAGCCCAGCGGCCGTGCGGATGGCGACGGCGAGCCCGTCGGGGATCGAGTGGTTGACGGCGAGGAACTCGAGGTCGAAGGGGCCGGCATCGATGCGATCGCCCTCCTTCACCTGCCGCGTCCGCGGCTTGATGCGGTGCTCCTCGAGCTTCGCGGTGATGAGCGCGAGCGTCAGCTTCGAGGCGATGACGGGGATGTCGGCGCGCTCCTTCAACAGGTAGGGGACACCGCCGATGTGGTCCTCGTGGCCGTGCGTGAGGACGATCCCCACGACGTCGGCCAGCCGCGAGCGGATCGCCGAGAAGTCGGGCAGGATCACGTCGATGCCGGGCTGGTTCTCCTCGGGGAAGAGGACACCGCAATCGACGATGAGCAGCTTGCCGTTGTGCTCGAAGACGGTCATGTTGCGGCCGATCTCGCCGAGCCCGCCCAGTGGCGTGATCCGCATGCCGCCCTTCTTCAGGGGCTGGGGCGCGGGGATCTCCAGGTGGTGTCGTGCGGGCTTCGAGGTCTTCGGGTGTCTCATGTCTGCTCTCGATCGGGGGCGCGGTGCGAGCCGCGGGGAAGTCGTTGTCGCTCGGTCGAGCGGAAGGCTCGTGCGTCGCGGGTTCGGGCGGCGGGCGCTCGTGGCACGCTCGGCCGAAGCGCCGATGATCCGCGCGCCTCATCGCCCGACCCTACCCGGGATGACCCAGGTGCTGGCGTTCCGGTCTCATCCGATGGTGTTGTGGCACGCTCTTGCCGAGGGCGACGAGCAGCAGCGCGGCCGCCGTCCACGCCGCACGAGAGGCCGCCCATGCTCCGCTTCCTCATCTCCGTCACGAACGCCGCAGCGGCCGTGACCACCCTCACCGCAGACGGCACATCGTGACCGTCGCTCAGGCATTCGCGGCACGCCTGCACGATGAGCTCGGCTTCCCCGGCGTCGAGCAGGAGACCGGGTTCCGCCTCCTCGAGATGCGACCCATCGGTGACCACGTCGTCGTCATCGGTCGAACGCTCGGCGCTGGCATCACCGTCGGCTTCGCCGTCCACGCGCCGAGCTTCGTCGCGCTCTTCAGCGGCTACGTCGAAGTCGCGGCCAGCGCCTTCGCCTCCGAGCTGCGAGAGCCCGGAGGCTGCGGCGAGCCGCCGCCCCCGCACGTCGCGGCGGAGCTCCAGGCGCGATATCCGGGATGCCAATGGATCACGCCGGTGCAGTCCCTGCACTCCGTGCTGACTGAGGGGCGCTGACGAACCCACGAGCACCTCGCTGCGGGCGCCGTGGCGCGGGCCGCCGCAACCCGCACCACGACAGGCAACACCGTCGCTCAGGCGGCGGTGACGCTCACGCTCCAGGTGACGCCGAAGCGGTCGGTGAGCATGCCGAAGCCCGCGCCCCACGCCGACGCGGCGAGCGGCTCGACGACGACGGCGTCGACCGACAGCGCATCCCAGTAGCCCTGGAGCTCCTCGAGGGTGGCGGCACCGATCGAGACGAACAGCGCCTGATCGGTCACCGTGGTGCCGTGTTCTCGGTGCGTCGCGCCGCCGCCGGCGATCGACCCTCCGGTCTGGCCGGGAATGTCGTAGCCCATCACGCGGAAGCCGCTCTCGGCAGCGACGAGGCCGAACACGACCTTGTCGGCACCGGGCAGCTCCGCAGGCATGCCGAAGTCTGCGTAGGTGTTGATGACGGTCTGGCCGCCGAACACGGACTGGTAGAACTCGAGTGCCTGCCGCGCGTCCCCGCGGAAGTTGAGGTGGGTGGTCGTCTGGATGGTCATCGCTGCTCCTCGGTGTGATCGGCCTGCCTGGCTCGATGCGTCCAGCGTCGCAGTCGTGTAGGTCGACTCCTGTCCTAGACCGCCCCTAGGGTCAGAGCATGACGACGACCTCGCGGTTGCTGCAGGTGCTCTCCCTGCTGCAGGCTCGGCGCGACTGGCCAGGGTCGCTCCTGGCATCCAGGCTGGCCGTCAGCGACCGCACGGTGCGACGCGACATCGACCGCCTCCGCGAGATGGGGTATCGCATCCAGGCCACCATGGGCCCGGACGGCGGCTATCGGCTCGATGCGGGCAGCGAGCTGCCGCCGCTCCTCTTCGACGACGACCAGACCGTCGCGATCGCCATCGCGCTGCAGTCGGCACCCACGCTCGGCGCGGGGATCGAGGAGGCCGCGATCCGCGCCCTCGGCACCATCCGCCAGGTCATGCCCTCGCGGCTCCGCCACCGCCTCGACGTGCTCGAGGTCACGGCGATCGGCCGGCCGGGGGATGCCGCGCCCATGACCGTCTCACTGGACGTCTTGGTCGCGCTCGCGAACGGCATCCGCGACCGGGAGGTCTTGCGCTTCGACTATGCGGCCCGCGACGGAGCCGCCGGCGATGCACGGCAGCCCGTGCAGCCCCGCCGCGCGGAGCCGCACCACCTCGTCGCCTCGCACGGGCGCTGGTACCTCGTCGGCTGGGATCTGGAGCGCGAGGACTGGCGCCTCTACAGCGTGGATCGCGTGCATCCGCGCGTCCCCAACGGCCCGCGCTTCACGCCGCGGTCGGTGCCGGGCGGCGATGTCGGTGCGTTCGTCTCCGCTCGCTTCAAGGGGTCGAGCACGAACGAGTGGCCGTGCCGCGGCACCGTCATCCTGCAGCTCCCCGCCCGCGACGTCCTGCCCTTCGCCGGCGACGGCACGGTCACCGCGATCGACGACGAGACCTCCGGTCTCGAAGCTGGCTCCTGGTCATGGGGAGCCTTGGCCGCGTCGTTCGGGAGGTTCGAGGTGCCCATGCGGGTCGTCGGGCCTCCCGAGCTCGCTGCCGCGTTCGCCACGCTCGCCGAGCGGTATGCGGCGACGGCGCCGGGCGCCTCCACCCAGCCCTGAGCAGCGGGACCGTTCGGCGCTGAGGCCTCGCGCGGTGTGCGCCTCGCTGCGTCAGCGGGGCTCGGTCTCGGGCGCCTCGACCGGCTCCGCCCGAGCGCCCCGGCGCCGCAGGCCGCCAGAGGCGACGTAGGCGATGAGACCCACGATGAGGGCGATCCCACCGAAGAGCCACACGTGCGGCTCCTGCTGCGTGAGGAGCAGGATGCACGAGCCGATGCCGAGCACCGGCACCCAGCTCCAGACGCGGAAGTGCTCGTGCTCGACGCGGTCGCGACGCAGCACGAGCACGGCGATGTTGGTGCTGAGGAAGACGAACAGCAGGAGCAGCACCACCGTCTCGGCGAGCGTGCCGAGGTCGCCGATGAACGTCAGGCCGATCGCGATGGCGGTCGTGACCACGATGGCGACCCAGGGCGTGCGGCGGCGCGGGAGCACGCGGCCGAGGACGGAGGGGAGGAGGCGCTGCTCGGCCATGCCGTAGGTGAGCCGGCTCGCCATGATCATCGTCAGCAGCGCACCGTTCGCGACCGCGATGAGGGCGATGAGGCTGAAGATCCAGCCGGGCACGGGCAGCCCCGTCGCGGCGAACACGTCGAGCAGCGGCGAGGTCGATCCCGACAGCTCGTCGGAGGGCAGCGCGATGGCGCTCGCCAGGCCCACCAGCACGTAGACGACGCCGGCGACAAGCAGCGAGCCGATGAGCGCTCGCGGGTAGACCTTCGTCGGGTTCTGGATCTCCTCGGCCACGTTCGCCGAGGTCTCGAAGCCGACGAACGAGTAGTAGGCGATGATCGCCGCGGCGAGCGTCGCTACCGCCGGGTTCGTGTCCGCAGGGAACTCACCGACGCGGGCGAGGTCGCCGCCGCCGCCGCTCACCATGAGCGCGACGGCGACGATGATGAGCAGCAGGCCCGAGAGCTCGATGATCGTCATGACCACGTTGCTCGCGAGCGACTCGCGGATGCCGCGGGCATTGAGGGCGGCGACGAGCACCAGGAACACGGGTGCGACGATCATCGCGGCCACCGGCACGAGCGACTCGAAGTAGCCCGCGAACGCGAGCGCCAGGCCGGCAGCGCTGACGACGCCCGCCGCGAGCATGCAGAAGCCGACGAGGAACGACACGATCGGGCTCTTGAAGGCGCGCAGCGCGAAGACCGAGGCTCCACCGGCGCGCGGATACTTGGTCACGAGCTCTGCGTAGGAGCCGGCGGTGAGCAGCGCCAGCAGCAATGCGACCAGCAGCGGGAGCCACATCGCGCCTCCGACCTCGCCGGAGAGCTCGCCGGTCAAGGCGTAGACGCCGGCACCGAGCACATCGCCGAGGATGAACACGAACAGCAGCGGGCCGGTGATGCCCCGCTTGAGCTTCGAGGGGGCGTGCTGATCGGTGGCGGCTTCGGACGCCGGTGCATGCGCGTGGGACATCGCATCAGGCTAAGCGATCCGTGGGCAAGGATCGCTTGGAGCCAGAGCAGGTGCACAGGCGACGTACGTCGTCGCGTTCGCTGCAGCGCTGCGTGCTCCGGTCGCTGTGCAAGGGTGGGCGATATGGACGACATCGCGAAGAGGCCGGTCTTCTGGTGGGTGCTGTTCGGCTTCGCGCTGACCGTGGTCGCGCTCAGCGCTCTGCTCCTGATCTTCGACGACGGCAATGGCTCGCTGTGGTTCACGATCATCGGCTCATCCATCACCATGGCGCTGTGCGTTCAGCAGCTGCGCGCCATCCGGCGCCGCGGGCACCGGCCGCCGGAGTCGTGAACGACCGGCGGCTCACCGGTTGCCGATCGGAGCGAGACGATAACTTTACCAAGCGTCCGCGTGCGCGATAAAGTTATCGCGTGCGCACTGCTCAGACGAACCCCTTCAGCCCGGGCGCCGACATCGTGCCGGATGTCTGGGCGGGCCGGACGGAGCAGCTGAGCGACTGGCGCGATGTCGTGCGTCCTCGGCTGATCGCGGGTCTGCCCGAGCGCGGTCGCACGATCCTCGGGGAGCCCGGTCTCGGCAAGTCCTCGCTCGTGCGCCGCATCGCGCAGCACGCCGCAGCAGCGGGGGACTGGGTCACCCCGCAGCTGCGCATCCCCTCGGGATCGGATCCGCTCAAGCTCGTCGCCTCGGCCGTGCTCGCGCTCGCGGAGGAGGCGGGTCTGCCGTCATCGCGGGAGCGACGCATCGCGCAGGCGCTCGCCCGCGTGCAGACGGTCGCGGCGAGCGGCCTCTCGCTGACGGTGCGGGCCCAGGAGGGCCCGGAGCCGCACACCGCGCTCACCGCGCTCCTCGTCGAGGTCGGGCGGGCCGCGGTGGCGCGCGGCACCGTCGCGCTCATCCACATCGACGAGGTGCAGAACATCGCCGACGAGCACGCGCTCTCGCAGCTGCTCATCGCGCTCGGCGACGCGATCACGCACGAGGAGGCGGTCGAGCTGCCCGGCGGCGCGAAGGTGCGCCGCTCGCTGCCCATCGCGGTCTACCTCACGGGGCTCCCCGACTTCGAGGATCGAGCCGGGGCCCACAAGGGCGCGACCTTCGCCCGCCGCTTCAAGACCACGGTGCTCACGGCGATCGACGACGAGGACATCACCGCCGCGCTGCACGGGTTCGTGCTGCCGGGCTGGGAGGTGCCGGACGGCGACGGCGGCACCACGCGCATCCGCATGGAGGACGACGCGGCGGCCGCGATCGTCGACCTGTGCCGCGGAGAGCCCTTCCTGTTCCAGCTCGCGGGCGAGCGCGCCTGGTACGCCAGCCGCGCTGCGGTGATCACCCGCGAGCAGGTCGTGAGCGGATGGCGCGGGGCGCAGCGGGAGGCGGCCGCGCACGTCGAGCGCATCCTCACCCGGCTGCCGCAGCGCGAGCGCGCGTTCCTCGAGGCGATGGCCGCCCTGCCGGCTCGCGTGCGCAAGCTCGGCCGCATCGCCGCGGAGGCCGGGTACGCGAAGACGACGGATGCCGGGCCCACCTCGCAGCGCCTCGACACGGTGCGCGGCATCATCGACCGCGGCAAGCTCTACACGTTCCGCCATCGGGCTGTCGAGGCATACCTCACGAGCGATTGGCCGCGCGCGGAGTGATCGCGCGGTCGGAGGGCCTCTGCGGCTCGACGCGCTGCGATCAGCCGCCGCCCATGAGCGAGAGCCCAGCGGCGACCGCGAAGCCGACCACTGTCGCGAGCCCCGCGCTCTCACGAGCCTTCTCGCGCGCCTCCGGGATCATCGCGTCGATCAGCATGACGAGCAGCGCGCCCGCGGCGATGCCGTCCACGAGGGCGACCGCGAAGCCGGAGGCGGCATCGGCGACCGCGCGGCCCGCGAGCGCCGCGATGACGCTCACCACCGCGACCCCCGACCACAGGAGCAGCACGAAGCGCTTCGAGCGACCGTCGCGCAGCATGTCGGCGGATGAACCGATCGACTCCGGCAGGTTCGACACGAAGATCGACACGAGCAGGGCCAAGCTGACGCCTCCGCCGGTGGCGAGGCCGATGCCGAGCACCGCCTGCTCCGGCACCCCGTCGAGCAGGGCACCGATCGCGAGCGGGAGGCCCGCCGCGCCGCCTCCGCGGCGACCCGACCAGCGCTCGACGAGGCGGTCGGCGGTGAAGTAGGCGAGCGCGCCGATGGCGAGCCCGACCCCGACGCCGAGCGGCCCGCCCTCCTCGAACCCGGCCTCCGCCAGCTCGAACGAGACCGAGGCGACGAGCGCACCGGCTCCGAAGGCGAGCACGATGCCGATCGTGCGATCCGACCAGGATCGGGCGATCGCCAGCACCGCGCCGAGCATGAGCGAGCTCGCGGCGATGCCGCCCCACAGCAGTGCCTCCAGCACTCGTCCTCCTCGAGTCGGTTGCCCCCGAGCGCGCAGGCGCGCGTCGCATGATCGTCGAGGCGATGTCCGTGCGGCAATCCTAGGGATGTCGATCCCCGCCGATCGCGTCCAGCGCGTGACCTGGTGGCGGATCTGTGGGAGCGTCGCCGTGAACGCCCGAGCGAAGGAGCCAGGATGCCGCGGACAGTCGTCTTCAACATGACGGTGAGCATGGATGGGCGCATCACCGGCCCGGCGGGCGAGGGCGACATGGAATGGGTCGTGCCCCACGTGCTCGAGGACGTCGTGCGCGACCAGCTCGACGGCGCGATCCGCTCGGCGACGACCGCGCTGATGGGTTCGGGCAACGCCGAGGGCTTCGCGATCGTGTGGCCGCCCGTCGCCGACGACGAACGCGCGGATGCGCGCGATCGGGCGTTCGCGCGCTGGCTGGATGAGACGGAGAAGGTCGTGTTCAGCTCGACGGGCACATCCACGTGGCGCGACGCGCGCGTCGTCAGCGGTGATGCCGCCGCGATCGTGCGCGACCTGCTGGCAGAGGCCGGTGGGGACATCCTCGTCTTGAACAGCGTCAGCCTCATGCAGGCGCTGCTCGAGGCGGACCTGATCGATCGGATCGACCTCGTCGTCGTCCCAGAGATCCTGGGCGGCGGACGCATGCTCTTCGAGCAGCCGCTCCCGGCCTCCAGCTGGTCGCTCGAGGAGCTCGGCCGGGGCGAGACCGGTGTGCTGGCGCTGCGCTTCCGGAGGCGTCGCTAGCGGCCTCTCGACTTCGAGCGGTCAGCGATATATCGTTCAGTATCGCCGAACACAGATGAGCGGCGGGAACGCTGACCGAAGGGGAATGCCATGCACGGCACGTTCGATGCAGGATTCGATGCTGAGGGATTCGGCCCGAGCGGCGGGCCGCGACGACGGGGCGCTGGCCCCGGTGACCACATGTGGGATGCGATGGAGCAGTTCCGCGAAGCGTTCATGCCGCCCCGCCCCCCGCGTCCGCAGCGGATGGGCCGCGGCGACGTGCGCGCAGCGGTGCTCGCGCTGCTCGCCGAGCAGCCCATGCACGGCTACCAGATCATCCAGCAGATCGAGGAGCGCTCTGGCGGCGCGTGGAAGCCGAGCCCCGGTTCGGTCTACCCGACGCTGCAGCTGCTGACCGACGAGGGGCTGCTGACGGCGACCGAGGCCGACGGGCGCAAGACCTACGCGCTCACCGAGGGCGGCCGCGCCGAGGCCGGCGCCGCAAAGGAGCGCCACGCGCCTTGGCTCGGCGCCGAGGGCGAGCAGCAGCCGCAGCAGGGCCGACGCGACGTCGCGAAGGCGGGCTTCGAGCTCGCGCAGGCGGCGGCGCAGGTCGCGCGCTCCGGCAAGCCCGAGCAGGTCGACCAAGCCATCAGCGTGCTCGACGAGGCGCGCCGTAGGCTCTACAGCATCCTCGCCGAGGGCTGACCCGGGTGCCGACGGCACGTCGGGCACCGGTTCATCGCACACAAGGAGAGCCGATGCCCGACGATCCGCGCACGCGCGCCCGCTACCGGCGCATCGTGCGCTTCGCGGCGGCCCAGCTCGCCCTCCTCTGGTGGTGCGAGGTGGCGCTGCCGCGCATCGGGCTCGGCGCGCTCGCCGCTCGTGGCCGTGGGGCGCGGCTCCAGCGCCTCGCCCGCCGCTTCCACGCGCTCGCCGCCGACCTCGGCGGCCTCATGATCAAGGTCGGCCAGTTCCTCTCGTCGCGACTCGACGTGCTGCCGCCCGAGATCACCGAGGAGCTCGCCGGCCTGCAGGACGAGGTGCCGCCCGTGCCCTTCGCCGACGTGCGCGCGCTCGCCGAGGCCGAGCTCGGCATGCCGCTCGAGCGGGCCTACGCATGGGTCGACGAGGTGCCGCTCGCGGCCGCATCGCTCGGGCAGGTGCACCGCGCCCGACTGGTCGACCTCGATGCCGAGCACCTGGGTTCATCGGATGCGGTGGTCAAGGTGCAGCGCCCGGGCATCGGCGCGATCGTCGACGTCGACCTCACGGCGCTCCGCCGCGTCGGCGGCTGGCTCAGCCGCGTGCGCCTCGTCTCGCGACGCGTGGATGCGCCCGCGCTCGTCGAGGAGTTCGCGCGCACGAGCCTCGAGGAGATCGACTACCTGCACGAGGCGGCGAGCGCCGAGCGCTTCGCCGCCGCCTTCGCGGGCGACGATCGCGTGCGCGCGCCAGATGTCGTCTGGGAGCGCACCACGCGCCGCGTGCTGACGCTCGCCGACGTCGCCTCGATCAAGATCACCGACGTGGATGCGCTGCGTGCGGCGGGCATCGACCCCTCGGCGGTCGCGCACGCCTTCGCCGCGGTGATGTTCGACCAGCTCTTCACCCACAGCTTCTTCCACGCCGACCCGCATCCCGGCAATCTCTTCGTGACGCCGCTCGGCGGTGCCGCCGGGAGCCGCGATTGGCAGCTGACCTTCATCGACTTCGGGATGATGGGGGAGGTGCCCGCGAGCACGCGCAGCGGGCTGCGCCGGCTGCTCATCGCCGGCTCGCAGCGCGACGGCGCGGGGCTCGTCTCCGCGATCACCGAGCTCGGCGCACTGCTGCCGACCGCCGACACCGCGGCGCTCGAGCGCGCGATGACGCAGGCCTTCGCGCGCTTCGGCGGCATGGGGTTCGCCGAGCTCAAGCAGGTCGATCCCCGCGAGTACCGAGCGTTCGCGAGTGAGTTCGGCGAGGTCATGCGATCCCTGCCGTTCCAGCTGCCGGAGGACCTGCTCCTGATCATCCGCGCCGGCTCGCTCACGTCGGGGGTCTGCAGCGCCCTCGATCCGAGCTTCAACGTCTGGGACGCGGCAGAGCCCTATGCCGCAGGGCTGCTGCGCGACGAGGCCGGTGGCGTCGCGCGCTCGATCCTCGACGAGGGGGTCGCCGTCGCACGCATCGCAGCGCGCCTGCCCCGCCGACTCGACGCCCTCGCGACGCGCGTCGAGGAGGGGCGGCTCGAGGTGAGCACGCCGCGGCTGGCGGCGCGCGTCGACCGCCTGCAGCGGACGATCGGCAGGCTCTCGTCGGCGGTGGTCTTCGCCGGGCTGCTGCTGGCGGGCGCGCTCGTGCGCCCGGACGACGTGGTGCTCGGCACCGTGATCATGGTGGGCTCGGCGCTGCCGCTGCTGCAGGCGGGCCTCGGCGCGCTGCTCGATCGGCGGCGCTGAGCGCGAGCGGCGACGCGCTCAGCCGGCGAACGCGCGCACGGGCATGCCCGTGACACCGGGCTCGACGACGAAGAGCGCACCCGACTCGGGCTCGGCCTCGACGTCGATGTCCTCCTGCGAGGTGGTGATGAAGAGCCGATCGAGGTCGTCGCCGCCGAACGTGCAGGCGGTCACCTTCGTCACCGGCAGCTCGACGCGACCGTCGAGCACGCCGTCGGGCCGGTATCGCAGCACCGCGCCGCCGTTCGCGACCGCGACCCAGACGCATCCCTCGGCATCGACCGTGAGCCCGTCGGGCGCGCCGTCATCGGGGAGCGTCGCGAAGGCGCGGCGACCGGTCAGGCCCCGCCGCGCGTCGTAGTCGAAGACCGCGATCGCGCCCGTCTCGGTGTCGTCGTAGTAGGCGAGCGAACCGTCAGGGCTCCACTCGAGGCCGTTCGAGATCGTGACGCCCGCGAGCACCCGCTCGACCTCGCCCAGCGGATCCAGGCGGTAGAGGGATGCGGCGCCCTTGGTCTGGTCGTAGGCCATCGAGCCGCAGTAGAACCGACCGTCGGGGTCACACCCGCCCTCGTTCATGCGCACCGTCGGCGACGACCACAGCTCCCGGAGCGCCCGCACGGAGCCGTCGGGCTCCTCGAGCGCGAAGCCGCGCTCGACGCCGATGACCGCTCCGCCGCCGAGTCGAGGCCGCACCGCCGCCGCGACCGTGCCGACGTGCCGGCGCTCGACGCGACCGCCCTCGCCGAACGAGAGGATGTCGCCGGCGAGCATGTCGACCCAGCGCAGGCCGCCCCAGCCCTCGGACCAGCAGGGGCCCTCACCGTGATAGGCGATCGGGTCGGTGATCTGCTCGGCGCGCATCCCCGGGTCAGCGCTCCTGCGCGAGCGGCTCGATCGTCAGGAAGAGCCCGCCGTAGGGCGGCAGGCTGACGCTGAAGCTGTGCAGGTCGTCGACGGTGCCGATGCTCTCGCCCTTGGCGGCGTCGATCACCTCGCACTGCGTGGGCAGCGCCTCGGAGTGCACGGTGCCCTCGACCTGATCGCGCGAGAAGTTGAGCACCGTCACCTGCATCCGCGCATCCTCGGCGCTCTGGTCGCCGTCGTCGAGGCGGTGCACGAGCACGAGCATGCCCGGATGCGCGACGTGCGGCACGTCGAGCTGCGTCGCCGTCGCGATGCCCTCCTCGCGCCGGATCGTCAGCACCTCGGCCAGCCCGTTGACGAACGAGTCGGGCTGCTCGATCTGCACCGGCAGCGAGCCGTAGAGCGAGCGGCCGCGCGGCATGCCCGCCGCCGAGGTCACGGCGTCCGGGGATGCGTCGAGCAGGTCGTGCGCGCCGCGCTCGATCCAGCGGGTGTCGCCGGAGTCGATGAGCTCGGCGACCTCGTCGGCCGGCACCGTCAGCATGCCGGTGAGATCCCAGCCCGAGAGCGCGAAGACGCCCGGCTGCCAGGCGTTGTACTTGGCGAGCAGCAGGTGGGCGTCGCGGATGCCGGGGATCGCCTCCTCGGTGATGTCGTCGAGGTGCTCGAAGCCCTGCGTCGCGGCGATGAGCGAGGTCGTGGTGCAGGCGATGCCGTTCTGCGTGAAGACCCGGTTGTAGTCGGCGGTGCCCGTCAGCGCCTCCGTCAGCTCTGCGCGGATGACCTCGGCGAGCTCGCCGCCCGTGATCTCCTCGTGGCGGAAGGGGTAGACGTCGTCGCGGTGCCGCGTCGCCCAGTGCACGAGCTCGTAGGTGAGCTCGTCGTGGTTCTGCAGGCCGTGGACGAGGCCGACGGGCTCGACGCCCAGCTCGAGCGAGGTCATGAGCGTCAGGCGGAGGAACTCGGTCTCGCCGGTCGCCAGCGCGTGGTGGTAGCCGGGCCGGCTGACGAAGTCGTAGGACAGGTCGGCGCCGACCGCGCTCGTGTCGCGGATGTCCTCGATCGTGAGGTTGAGCTCCTGGAAGGTGAAGCCGCCCACCTTGCGCACCATGCCGGCGATGATGTGGTTCGCCGCCTGCGAGAGCGGGTGACCCTCGGACCACGCCGGCAGGCCCTCGGCGCTCTTCTCGACGCCGAGGAAGCCGTTGGCGTCGAGGCGCAGCGCACTGGTGCCGAGGTCGCCGAGCGAGTGCAGCGCGTCGCCGATCACGAGGCGCATGCCGGCGAACGTCGGGTCGAGCCAGTTGATCGAGGGCTGGCCCTGCTTGAAGTAGTGCAGGTAGACCCAGCGGCGCTGCACCCCGTCGACGCCGAGCACCGGCGCCGTGGCGCTCCAATTGGTCTCCTTCACGCCGGGCATGTAGAAGATGACGCGCTGCAGCTCGCCGATGATGTAGCCGCGGTCGCTCAGCTCGCGCTCGCTCGCGGCGTCGAGGTTCTCGGCGTCGCGCCCCTCGCGCACCTCGGGCAGCAGGTGCCAGTCCTCCGGCGGGATCTCGACCATGTGGTAGATGCCGGGGTAGTCCTTGAAGGCCATCTCGGCGAGCCGGAAGTCGGCGCCCTTGCCCGTGTGGCCTGGAACGATGTCGTCGATGACGCTGCCGCCATGCGCATCCGCCACGTCGGAGAGGCGTCGGAATGCCTCCTCGTCGCCGAACGCGGGGTCGATCTGCGTGCTGATGCGATCGAAGTGGCCGTCGACGCTGGGCGTCTCGCGCCAGTCGGTGATGCCGCCGGCGCGCTTGACGGGGCCGGTGTGGAGGCCGGTGATGCCGATGTGCTCGAAGGCGGCCCACAGCGCGTCGTCGCCGAGCGCCTCGAGGAAGGACTGGCCGGGCCGCGTGATCAACGAGATCGGGTAGGCCGTGAACCAGACGTCGGTGACGCCGATCGCCCGGCGGGCGTCGGGCCGGGCGTAGGGGTTGCGCCACATCGACGGCTGCCCGGAGAGCTGCCGGCCGAGCACGTCGGCATCCTTGAGCATCGACTGCCGCACGAGCCACTCGACGTAGGAGGGGTTCGAGGCGTTCGCCGTGCGCGGATCGTTGCTGAACCGCCTCAGGCTGCCACCGCGGATCTGATCTCGCGGGCGCAGGCGTCGGGGACGAGCGGGGTATCGCTGCTCGTCGTAGGAGATCTCGGTGCTGTGCTGGTCGGGCGCATCCACGCCTGCAGTCCTATCACGCCCGCGCCCGCTGCCGGTGTGCACCGGGCCGGTGCGGGCTGGGTCAGCAGAGCTCGCGGCGGGTGATGTCGTGCGACAGGGTGGTCTGGCTGCCGAGCAGCCAGACCCCGGGGCCGCCGAGCCGCGTGTGGGCGTCGAGGATGTGCGGCGACAGGCAGGTGCTCGGCGTGAGGTAGAGCGGGGCGCCGCGCATGCCCGCCACGGCGCCCGCCGCGAGCGCATCGGGGAAGTCCTGGCCGCTCGCGACGTAGAGCGCCGGAGGCGTGGCACCGAAGGCGCGGTTCACGAGCGCTGCGGTCTCGTAGCGGTTGCTGCCCTGGATGCGCGTGAGCGTGCGGCCCTCGCGCAGCGCCTCGCTCTGCTCGGCGCTGACGCTCGGGAGCCCGCCGACCAGGATCACGCGGCTCGTGCCGAGGGTGTCGAGCACCCCGAGCGTCGCCGGGTCGGCCGCCCGGCCCGCGAGGCCGTTCACGATGAGCACGGGTGCCGCAGCGCGCGCGGCCGCTGGGGCAGAGGCGAGCGCGTCGGCGAACAGGCGGCCGCTCGCGACATACGCGGTCGGCGCGCCGTCGGGGAAGGCGAACGCTGCGATGGCGGCACTGGTCTCGTAGCGGTTCGCGCCGCCCAGGCGCCGCACCGGCGCGATCTCCGCGAGCTCCTCCTCGACCGCCGCCGAGACCGACGCGGTGCTGCCGGTCAGCACGATGCGCGTGGGGCGCAGCCGCTCGAGCTCTGCCCTCGTCGCATCGGGCAGCCAGCCGTTCGCGGTCAGCAGCAGCGGAGCGCGGCGGTGCGCGGCAGCCGCCCCGGCGCCGAGCGCGTCGGCGAAGCCCTGGCCGCTCGCGACCCACACCTCGGTCGCGCCGCTCGGGTGGCCCTGGCGGGAGACCAGCGCCGCGGTGTCGAAGCGATTGACGCCGGCCAGGCGGGAGGGTGTCGGCATGGTGAGCGAGGCGTCGGTCATGATCGTCGCGCCGCTGGCCCGCAGGGCGGTCTCCATGTCGACCCAGCTGCACCGGTTGATGCCCACGTCGTAGCCGGAGGCGGAGATGATGCCGAGCGCGAAGACGCCGCCCTCGGGGCGTGCCCGGAAGGCGGGCCCGCCGCTGTCACCCGGCAGGCACGCGTAGCCGGCGCTCGTCGCCGGCGCGCTCGACGTCGCGCGGTAGATCGAGCAGGCCCAGTAGCCGAAGTCGAAGCAGCCCGCGGGCTCCGACGTGCGGGTCGCGGTGCGCTCGCCCTGGCGCGCGCCCGAGAAGTCGACGCGCTGGCCGGGACCGATCAGCGTGGCACCGTGCACGGGCGCCTCGCCGGAGCCCAGGCAGGCACTGCCGCGCCACATCGTCGGCCGCGCGGCGGCCGTGCGGATGACCATCGTGTCGATCCGGCTCGAGCTCGTCAGGAGGTTCTGCGAGACGGTGCCGATGGGTGCGCCGCTGCCCGTGCCGCAGAGCGCCGAGGCGTGGCCGCTCACGACGGCCATGCCGTTGCCGCCGCTGCGGCCGGGGCAGTGGCCGGCGCTCATGACGGCGGGGGCGCCGTCGGCTAGGCGGACCGCGAAGCCCGTCGTGCAGGCGAGGCCCAGGAGGCCGCCGCCTGCGCCGACGCGCACGGCGTTGCCGCCACCCCAGCCGTCGGTGTCGTGCAGGCGGCTGACGGCGGTGTCGGCGCGGTCGGCGATGAGCTCGATCGGCACCGCGAGCGCCTCGAGGCCGAGCGCGGTGACGAGCTCGGCGGCGGCCGGCGCTGCGGCCTCGCCCTCGGTGGCCTCCGGCAGTCGCTGGATCGAGCCGCGCGCAGCGGGCGCCTGCCGCGCGAGCGTCGCGGCGTCGACCCCGATGCGCAGCGAGCCCGCGCGGTGGTCGATGGCTGCCGAGACGACGCCCTCGGCGGCCCCCGTCGTGGCGAGCACGCGGTCGAGGCTGTCGCAGAGGACCCGCAGCGGCTGCTCGGCACGCCCCACGACCACGACGTCGGCTGCCTGCACGAGACCGCGCGCGTCGGCGGGGAGCGCCGGCATGACGGCCGCTGCGAGGCGAGCGGCAGCGCCCGGCTGCGTCTCGACGACGTCGAGGCCCACGACCTCGCCGGCGGCGTCGTGGCGAGGCTCGGCACCGGCCAGCTCGCTCTCCCCGGCGGTGAGCAGCGCATGCTGGAGCGTGCGCATCGCGGCGGTCCGCGCGACGGCGGGGTCGCCGGCGGGATCCACGTCGACGGGCACGATCGCCGAGCGCATCAGGCACGCGTCGATCGCGGTCGGCGTCGATGCCGCGGGCGCGGCTGCGCCGATCTCGGCAGCGGTGCCGGTCGACGCCGACGCGCTCGGCAGCGGCGCCACGAGCAGGCTGCCGAGCACGGCGGCTGCGCTGACCAGCGCCAGCGCTGCCTGCCTCCAGGGCGATCGGGAGTGCCCGGACAGCACGGGCGAGGCAGGGCGCTCGGGCACCGCAGGGCGCTCGGGCACCGCAGGGCGCCCGGGCAGGGCGGGTCGCACGGGCATCGTGACTCCTCTGTGCGCGCACTCCACCGTGCAGCGCTGCGTCCGCAGGTTACCCGCCAGCGGCGATCGACCGTGGGGGCAGCGGTCGCGCTGTGGAGAACGTTGCGAAACCGATACCGGCGCCAGCGCGGCGG
Organism: Agrococcus sp. Marseille-P2731; assembly: GCF_900117395.1. Lineage (GTDB taxonomy): Bacteria > Actinomycetota > Actinomycetes > Actinomycetales > Microbacteriaceae > Agrococcus. The sequence continues at coordinate 263,135 of NZ_FPEG01000002.1, forward strand.
CCCGATGCCAGACTTGGCCCATGCGGGTGGCGGATGCGGTGGTCGCGCACGTGCGCGGAGACCGATCGGCGGCGCACGACGCGCTGCGCGCGATCGTCGCCCAGCTCGCGGGCGTCGACGACGCATCCGCCGTCGTCATCGCGCAGCGCTGCCCCGACTGCGGCGGCGCGCACGGGCGACCGGTCGTCATGGCGCCGGCGGCCGCGCGGGGCATCGGCGTCTCGCTCTCGCACGTCGGCCCTGCGAGCGGGGCGCGGCACGTGGTCGCGGCCGCGCGGGGGCTGCGCGTCGGCATCGACGCCGAGCCGCGCGAGGCGCCGGCAGCGCGCGTCGAAGCGCTGCGGGCGCTGCTCACCGGCCCCGCGGACCCGCTGCGCCGCTGGACCCAGGTCGAGGCGGTGCTGAAGGCGGACGGGCGGGGGCTGCGCGTCGACCCGGCCGCGGTGCTGCTCGAGTCGACCGGCGACGGCCTGACCGCATCCGCGCCCGGCAGCGCACGGCGCTACGCCGTGCACGACGTCGTGCTCGAGGGCGATGCGCTGGCCGAGGCCGGTCTGGTCGTCAGCCTGGCGCTCGAGGTGCAGCGCCGCTGAGCGCCCGGTCAGCGCGCGCGGCGCGCGCGCCGGCCGCCCGTGCGCGCGCCTGCGGCCGGCAGCGGCGGCAACGCGGTCTCGAGCAGCCAGGCGTCGAACAGCGCGTCGAGCGGCTCTGCGGCAACCTTGGCGGCGAGCGCGCGGAAGTCGGCGGTCGTCACGGTCGAGTGGGGGTGCAGCGCCGTCCAATCGTGGAGCAGCCCGAAGAACCGCACGTCGCCGAGCGTGAGCCGCAGCGCGTGCACGAGCAGCGCGCCCCGCTTGTACACGCGGTCGTCGAACATCAGCGTCGGGCCGGGGTCGCCGAGCACGAGGTCCTGCGGCAGGCGTCGCAGCCGCTGGTGGTGCTCGCGGGCGAGCGCATCGGTCGTCCCGGTGCCCGCGGCCTCTGCCCAGAGCCACTCGGCATAGCAGGCCAGGCCCTCGTTGAGCCAGATGTGCTGCCAGCCGGCCAGCCCCACGCTGTTGCCGAACCACTGGTGCGCGAGCTCGTGGGCGATGAGCCGCTCCTCGCCGCCCCTGCCGTCGATGAGGTTGGCGCCGAAGACGGCGCCAGCGAGCGACTCGAGCGGGATCTCGAGGTCGTCTGCCGTCACGACCACCGTGTAGTCGTCGAAGGGGTAGGGGCCGAAGCGCTCGACGAAGCAGGCGAGCATGCGCGGCAGCGGATCGAGGTCGGCGCGCACGCGGTGCTCGAGCGCCGCCGGGTAGTAGGCGATGACCGGCACCTGCGCGTCGGTCGTCGCGCTGCGCATGTAGCGGCCGATCTGCACGGTGGTCAGGTAGGTCGCGGCGGGCGTGCGGCACTCGAAGGTGCGGGTCTTGCGGCCCGACCGCGTCGACTCCTCGATGAGCGCTCCGGTCGCGACGACCCGGTAGCCCTGCTCGGTGGTGACGCGGATGCGGTAGGTCGCCTTGTCGCTCGGGCGGTCGTTGCAGGGGTACCAGGTGGGGGCGCCGGTCGGCTGCGAGGCGACGATGGCACCGTCCTCCAGCTCCTCCCAGCCGACGAGGCCCCAGGGCGTGCGGCGCGGCGCGGGGGTGCCGGCGTAGGCGATCTCGAGCTCGAACGCCTGGCCTGCCGCGATGGGAGCGGACGGGCGCACGACGAGCCTGCCGGGGCGCTGGGCGTGCGCGGTGCGCCGCTCGCCGTCGAGCGAGACCTTGCTGACGCGCAGGCCGACGAGGTCGAGCGAGATCTCGGTGAGCTCGTGCGCGGCCCGGCCCGAGATGCGCGCGACGGCGTCGAGGCGGTTGCTCGCCATGCGGTACTGCAGCTCGAGGTCGTAGTGCCGGGCGCTCCAGGCGAGGTCGCCGGAGCCGGGTGCGTAGGGCTCGCCACCGCGGGGCGCGCCCTTCGACGGGCTCACGTGCTCACCGCGTGGTAGTCGGCGACGGTGACCTCGCGCCACGGGCCGATCGGGTTGCCGCTCCACCGGCTGCGGTCGGGGACGAGCTCGCCGCGCATCACGAGCGACGCCGGGCCGACGGTCGCGTGCTCGCCGATGCGCGCTGCCGGCAGGATCACGCTGTGCGGCCCGAGGGTCGCGCCGCGCTCGAGCTCGACCGTGTCGATCGACATGATGCGGTCGTGGAAGAGGTGGGTCTGCACGACGCAGCCGCGGTTCACGGCGGATGCGTCGGCGAGCGTCACGAGGTCGGCCTCCGGCAGCCAGTAGCTCTCGCACCAGACGCCGTGGCCGATGCGCGCGCCGAGGCTGCGCAGCCACCAGACGAGCGCGGGCGTGCCGGCCGCCGACTGCGCGAACCACGGGGCCGCGACCATCTCGGTGAAGGTGTCCGCGACTTCGCTCCGCCACACGAACGAGGACCACAGCGGTGTGTCGCCCGCCTTGATGCGGCCGATCAGCAGCCACTTCGCGGCCGTGCTGATGCCGGCGGCGATGGCGCCGGCGCCGAGCATCACGACGCCGCTCAGGAGCACCGCTGCCAGGCCGCCCCAGGCATCCACGATCCAGAGCAGCGCGCCCATCACGCCGATGCCGATGCCGACGGTGACGAGCACGGGCACGATGCGGCCGAGCTCCCACAGGGCGCGGGCGATGCGCAGCCACGGCGAGGGGGCGTAGGTGCGCGCCGCGTCGACCTCGACCGGCGTGCGGCGCAGGCGCACGGGGGGCGAGCCCAGCCACGACGAGCCCTTCTTCGCCTTCCGCGGCGCTGCCGAGAGCACCGCGACGAGCGCGTCGTTCGGGATGCGGTTGCCGGCGCTGGCCATGCCGGAGTTGCCGAGGAAGGCGCGCTCGCCGATCTCGGCGTGGGCGATGCGCACCCATCCGCCGCCGAGCTCGTAGGAGGCGACCAGTGTGTCGTCGGCGAGGAACGCGCCGGTGTGGACCGTCGTCATCTTCGGGATGAGCAGCACGGTCGAGATCTCGGCGTCGCGCCCGACGCGGGCGCCGAGCAGGCGCAGCCACGCCGGTGTCGCGAGCGAGGCGTAGAGCGGGAACAGGATCGTGCGCGAGAGGTCGAGCAGGCGCTCGGTCGCCCACACGCGCCAGCCGCTCGCGCTGTGCACCGGGAAGACGCCGGCGGTCAGGCCGACCGCGAGCAGCCGCACGACGAGCACGATGAGCCCGGCGAGCACGACGCCCGCGACGAGCGTCGCCGGCACGAGCGCAGCGAGCGAGCGCAGCGCTGCCTCGCCCAGGTCGTCGGCTCCGCGGATGCCGGCGGCGAGCACCGCGGCGCCCGCGAGCAGCGCGAGCAGGGGGATGAGCGAGAGCGCGATCGCGGAGAGCCCGTAGGCCCAGGCCCACTGCCTCGAGCGCGCCGGGCGCTCCTCAGGCCACCACGACCTCGCCGAGCCGACGCGGCGGGCGGGGGAGCCGGACCAGCGCTCACCGGAGCGCACGCGCCCGAAGACGGCAGAGCCGGGCTCGACCACGGCGCCCTTGCCGATGCGGGTGCCGGGCGCGAGCGTCGAGCGCGCCCCGACGGCGCTGCGGGCGCCGATGCGGATCGCGCCGACGCGCACGAGGTCGCCGTCGATCCAGTAGCCGGTGAGGTCGACCTCCGGCTCGATCGAGGCGCCCCGACCGACGCGCAGCATGCCGGTCACGGGCGGCACCGAGTGCAGGTCGACGTCGTCGCCGATGCGTGCGCCGAGCGCCCTGGCGTAGAGGGTGACCCAAGGCGCGCCCGCCAGGCTGACGGCGCCCGCCTGCTGCGCGACCTGCTCGGCGAGCCACAGCCGCAGGTGCACGCTGCCGCCGCGCGGGTAGTCGCCCGCCTGCAGGCCGGCGAGCAGCGTGCGGGCGGCGACGACGGCGATCGCCATCCGGCCGAAGGGTGTCGCGAAGAGCGCGAGGCCGGCGACGAGCACGAGCGGATGCGCGCTCGGCAGCGCGTCGAAGCCGCTCCACGCCTGCAGCAGCGTCGAGGCGGTGAGCGCCGCGAGCAGCCAGCGCATGCCGCTCAGGATGAACAGCGGCACGCCGAGCAGCGTCTGGATCCACTGCGTGTTGCGCGGCGTGCGCACGATCTCGTGCGTCGATGCCAGGCCGCGCGCGGCGGTCGTGGTCCGTGCCGCGAGCGCTGCCGCCATGGCGCCCAGGCGCGGGTAGGCGTAGATGTCGGCGACCGTGAACTCCGGGTCGCGCTGGCGGATGCGCGTCACGAGCTGCGCCGCGGCGAGCGAGCCGCCGCCGAGGGCGAAGAAGTCGTCGTCCTCGTCCGTGGCCGGGAGCCCGAGCACCGCCTGCCAGTCGGCGGCGAGCGACGTCAGCCCCGGGGCGCCGGAGTCGTCGTCGAACGCGCCCTGCTCCTCGAGCGGCCACGGCAGCGCCCGCTTGTCGACCTTGCCGGAGGTGCGCACCGGCAGCTCCGGCAGCAGCGCGAGCACGGGCACGATCGCGGCGGGCAGCGCCTCGCGTAGCCGCTCGTTCGCCGCCTGGCGGTCGAACCCGGCCACGTCGCAGCCGAGGTATCCCACCAGCACCTGGTTGCCCGCATCCGTCTGCTGCACGACGACGGCCGCAGCCCGCACGCCCGGCAGCGCGCTCAGCGCCGCCTCGATCTCGCCCAGCTCGATGCGGCGCCCGCCGACCTTCACCTGGTCGTCGGCGCGGCCGGCGAAGAAGAGGCCGTCGCGATCGAAGCGCACCAGGTCGCCGGAGCGATACGCGCGCTGCCAGCCGAGGGAGGGGAGCGGGGCGTACTTCTCGGCGTCCTTCGCGGGATCCAGGTAGCGCGCGAGCCCGACGCCGCCGATGATGAGCTCGCCCGTCTCGCCGTCGGCGACGGGCGCGCCGGCTTGGTCGACCACGGCGAGGTCCCAGCCGTCGAGCGGCAGACCGATGCGCACGGGCTCGCCGGGCACGAGCCGCGCAGCGCACGCGACGACGGTCGCCTCGGTCGGGCCGTAGGTGTTCCAGACCTCGCGGCCCTCGGTCGCGAGCCGCTCGACGAGCTCCGGCGGGCACGCCTCGCCGCCGAAGATCAGCAGCCGCACGTTCTCGAGCGAGGACGCGGGCCAGAGCGACGCGAGGGTCGGCACGGTCGAGACGATGGTGATGCCGCGCAGCGTCAGCCACGGACCGAGGTCCATGCCGCTGCGCACGAGCGATCGGGGCGCGGGCACGAGGCACGCGCCGTGCGCCCAGGCGAGCCACATCTCCTCGCAGGAGGCGTCGAAGGCGACCGAGAGCCCGGCGAGCACCCGGTCGCCCGGGCCGATCGGCTCGTCCTGCAGGAAGACGCGGGACTCGGCGTCGACGAACGCGGCGGCCGAGCGGTGGCTGACGGCGACGCCCTTCGGCGTGCCCGTCGAGCCGGAGGTGAAGATGACCCAGGCATCGTCGTCGGGCGTCGGCTGGGTCGGGATCGGCAGCCCCGCGGTGCTCGGATGCGCGGGAGCGCCCTCGAAGAGCGCGGTCGCGGGGGCGTCGTGGTCGTGCGCCCCTCCGCCGGCGGGCAGTGCGGCCGGGGCATAGCGGCCGCCGGCGGTCACGACGCCGCGCACGCGCGCCTCCCCGAAGACGAGCTGCGCGCGCTCCTCCGGGTCGTCCGCGTCGACGGGCACGTAGGCGGCGCCCGCTGCCATGATGCCCAGGATCGCGATGTACAGCTCCCGGGTGCCGGAGGGCATCCGCACCCCGACGCGGTCGCCGCGGCGGACGCCCTCGAGCGAGAGGCGGGCTGCGGTGCGGATCACGGCGGCCATGAGCTCGCGGTAGGAGAGGGCGCCTTCGGCGTCCTCGAGCGCAGAGGCATCCGGATGCGCGAGCACGCTCGTGCGCAGCACGTCGAGCAGCGTCCGCGGCGGCGGCGCCAGGTGCCCTCGTGCCAGGACCCCCACTGTGGTCTCGCTCACGTCGCCCCCCTGGGTTCCTGCACGCGCAGAGGCGCCGCGAACCTCGAGGGTATCGCGGCGCCTCCTGGCTGCCGGCGAACGGCAGGCGTCGATCAGATGAAGATCAGGGCACGTCTGAGCGGTCGGCAGCGCTCGCGGGCGCGCCGGTCGCGTCGGCGTCCGCGTCGCTCGCGCCGCGCGAGGTGCTCTGGGTGACGATCGCGCCAGTGCGGGTGAACTCCTCGTCGACGCCGGCGACGTCGTCAGCGGTGCCGTTCTTCAGGGTGACGAGGCTGACGACCACCGCGACGATCAGGTTGAAGAGGAAGCCGGGCAGGATCTCGTAGAGCGTGAAGAACTCGATGCCCGTGCCCTTCTCGATCGCGTCCCAGATGAAGACGGTCGCCGCGCCGACGATCATGCCGGCCAGCGCACCCCAGTTGGTGAGCTTGCGCCAGTAGAGGCTCAGCAGCACGATCGGCCCGAACGCGGCGCCGAAGCCCGCCCAGGCGAAGCCGACGAGGCCGAGGATCGTGCCGGACCGGTCGAGCGCGATGATGCCGGCGACGAGGGCGACGAGCAGCACGCAGCCGCGGCCCAGCAGCACGAGCACGCGCTGCGAGGGCTTGCCCTTCGAGAACACCTGGTAGAGGTCCTCGACGAGCGCCGAAGAGGTCACGATGAGCTGGCTCGAGAGCGTCGACATGATCGCCGCGAGCACGGCCGCGAGCACGAGGCCGGCGACGAAGGGGTGCAGGAGCGCCTGCGACATCGCGAGCACGACGGTCTCGGGGTTGATGTCGAGCGTGCCCGCCTGCTGCATGTAGGCGATGCCGATGAAGCCGGAGGAGACCGCGCCGATGAGGGAGACGATCATCCACGAGATGCCGATGCGACGAGCGGGCTTCGCCGCCGCCACGCTCTTGAGCGCCATGAAGCGCACGATGATGTGCGGCTGGCCGACGTAGCCCAGGCCCCACGCGAGCGAGGAGACGATGCCGAGGATGACGAGGCCGTTCAGGTCGGCCGGGAAGAGCCCGGTGAGCTCGACGCCCGAGTCGGCGATGCCGTCCTGCACGCCCTGCAGGCCGCCGACCGTGAAGAACGCGATGACCGGCACCGTGATCAGCGCGATCAGCATGATCATGCCTTGCACCACATCGGTGAGCGATGCGCCGAGGAAGCCGCCGAAGAGCGTGTAGAGCAGCGTGACGCCGGCGACGAGCACCATGCCCCAGACGTAGTTGAAGCCGTAGGACGACTCGAAGAAGACGCCGCCGGCGACCATCCCGGAGGAGACGTAGAACGTGAAGAAGATGAGGATGATGAGCGCCGAGACGATGCGCAGCAGGCGCGAGCGGTCGCGGGTGCGGTTCTCGAAGAAGCTCGGGATGGTGATCGAGTTGTTCGACACCTCCGTGTAGGCACGCAGTCGCGGGGCGACGAGCTTCCAGTTGAGGTAGGCGCCGATCGTCAGGCCGATGGCGATCCACCCCTCGATGAGCCCGGCGGCGTAGATGGCGCCCGGCAGACCCATGAGCAGCCAGCCCGACATGTCGGAGGCGCCGGCGGAGAGCGCGGCCGTGAAGGGGCTCAGCTCGCGCCCCGCGAGCATGTAGTCCTCGTGGCTCTTGGTCTTGCGCGCGGCGTAGACGCCGATCGCGATCATGGCCGCGAAGTAGAGGCCGATGGCCAGCAGCTGGAATGTGATGTCGGACATCGGTGACTCCTCAGGTTCGACTGATGCCCAGCCTACTCAGGGCAGAACCACAGCGCGATCTGGGCGAGTCACGATCAGGCATCGATCGCGCCGTCAGCGGATGACGATCGTGCCCTCGCCGACCGCCACCTCGAGCTCGAATCCGTCGGCCTCGGAGCCGACGACCTGCAGCGCACCGCTCCCGTCGCCCACCTCGATGCCGAGCGCCGCGAAGCGCGCCGCCTCCGCCGCGGGGTCGCGCGCCAGGCGCCGCAGGGCGACGAGCTCGATGGTCGGCAGTGCCGCCTCGAGCGCCGGATGCGGCGTGGCGCCCCAGTCGATCAGGAACGGCGGGCGGCGCTCGTCCTCGGGCAGCGCGAGGCGCCACGCGAGCTCGCGCCCGTCTGGCGTCGCGCGCGAGAGCGGCTCGGGATCGCCGTAGGCGAAGCCGGCGGCGCGGGCGTCGACGACCGCTGCTTCCAGCGACGCCGGTGCGATGGCGAAGCTGACGACCTGCGAGTCGACGCCCTCGGCCGCGAGGCGATCGATGCCGAACCTCGGCACCTCGTCCGCCGAGAAGCCCGCCTCGGCGTCAGGCCCGATGAGCTCGAGGTACTGGCGCGTTCGGGCGCCACGGTGCGTGAGCGCGACCAGGGCGTTCGCGGTGCCGGTCGGGTGCCTGCCGCCCGCCGCGGCGCGCACGCCGGTCGCCCGCTCGAAGCCGTCGACGATCGCGCCGAGCTCCGGCCCGGCGAGCACGACGTGGTCGAGCACCGTCGGCACGCCCATCAGACCACCTCCGGCTCGCCGAGCGACAGCATCAGCCGATTCGCCCAGTTGAAGAACGCGGCGCCGCTGAGCTGGTCGACGATGGCGGCGTCGTCGAGGCCCGCCGCGCGGAGGCGCTCGACGTGCTCCGCGCCGAACGACGACGGCGTCGTCGTCAGCGCGGCCGAGGCATCCGCGATCGCGTCCCAGCGCTCGTCGACGCGAGCGCCGACGCCCTCGTCGAGCAGGCGCTGCACATCCTCGGTGCGACCCGACAGCCGCGACGCCGCTCGCGCGTGCACGGAGGCGCAGAAGACGCAGCCGTTGACGCGGGAGGTCGCGGTGGCCGAGAGCTCGCGCTCCCAGCGGGGCAGCCCGCCGTGCTCGTTGCCGAAGATGTCGAGATCGGTGAGCGTGCGCGCACGCAGCGCCTCCGGGTCGCGCGCGAGCAGCCGGAAGTAGGGGCTCGCAGCCCTCCCGGGCTCGACGAGCGCCTCGCGCTGCGCCTCCGTGAGGTCGCGCTCTGCGACGGGCGGCGCCCACGGCACCCAGCCGAGGCCTCGCTGCGTGAACGCGTCGGGGCGGCGGAGGTCCGGGTGGTCGGTGATGTGCGTCATGCGGTGGCTTCTGCGGATGCGCGGGTGGCCAGCTGGGCGCCCGCGGGCGTCGCCGCGAGCACGCGGAGCCCGTGCACGAGCCGCAGCTGGAAGGAGAGGAAGGCGACGAGCTGGCTGAGCGACACGATCGCGTCGGCACCCCAGCCGGCCGCGACGAGCGCGCGCAGCGCTTCGGGCCGGGCGTCGCGCGGGTGCAGCACCAGCAGGTGCGCGTGCTCGAGCGCCGCGGCGAGCCGGGGACCGATGACGCCGCGCTCGATCGCGGCCGCGGGGCCGGCGACCGCCTCGCTGCGCAGTGCGCTCTCGCGGTAGTCGCCGTAGGGTCCGGATGCGCGGCCCGCCTCGGCCGCACGGCGCACGGCCGCGACGAGCCCGGGCTCGGCCTCGTCGGCGAGCAGCTCGAGGTAGAAGGCCGCGGCGCGCGAGCGCTCGTCGTGCAGCAGCGCGGCGTAGGCCGCGACCGCGTAGCGGTCGACCAGCCGCAGCTCGCCCGGCTGCGCAGGCTCGAGCAGGGCCAGGAAGCTCTGCTGCGCGTGCTCCCTGGCGTCGGGGCGCGCCCTGCGGATCGCGTCCAGCGGGGAGCCCGCGGCGATCTCGGCGAGATGGTCGATGACGTCACGCGACATGGCGTGCCTCCTCGGTGGTGCGCGCGCGGCCTGGGGCTCCGACGCGCCAGCCGAGCGCCGGCGCGACCTCCGTGGCGAAGAGCTCGAGCGAGCGGTGGGTGATGGATGCGGCGGGGTCGACCGAGTGCGCTTGGATCGAGACCTCGGTGGCGCCGGCGGCGATCACGTCGGCGGCGAGCGACTCGGCGACCTCCTCGGCGGTGCCGAGGTGCGTCTCGCTGCGCACGAGCAGCTCGTCGAGCGGGAGGGAGCCGGGTGCGATGCGGTGCAGCTGCTCGATCTGCCGGCCGATGCCCGCCTCGGCGCGCGCCCGCACGGCGCGCCGGTCGGCGCGGTCGACGACCACGACGCTGCGCGAGGCGAGGATGCGCGGCGCGACGCCCGCGGGGAGCGCCTCGAGGTAGGCGTCGACGAGCGGGCGCTGCACCTCCCACACGCGCGGTGGCACCTCGCCGACATGGCCGGCGGGGACCGGCTGCACGCGCGAGAGCATCAGGCCGTCCCCCTGCGCGCCGATCGCCCTCGCGCCCTCGGGTGAGAAGGTCGCCTGCCAGATCCGGCGCTCGAGCCCCGCGGACGGCGGCGGGTAGATCGCGACATCCGCCGTGCCCGCGAGCAGCGAGCGCAGCCGCACGAGCTTGGCGTCGTAGATCGCCCTGCGGTGCTCGGGATCCTCGCCGAAGGCGCTGAGCGTGTGCGGACTGCCGCCCGTGCCGAGCCCGAGCTGCGCGCGGCCACCGGAGATCGCGTCGAGGACCGCGGCATCCTCGGCCGCCCGCGCCGGATGCTCGTGGGCGAGGGTGAGGATCGCGGTGCCGAGCCCGATGCTCGACGTGCGCGCGGCCGCTGCCGCGAGCAGCACGAAGGGCGACGGCAGGCCGCCCTCGGCGCCGTCGAGGTGGTGCTGCGCCACCCACGCCGACGAGAAGCCGAGCCGCTCGGCGAGCTCGATCTGTCCGAGCGCGATGCGGTAGCGCTCCGCGGCATCCGCATCGTCGAGCACGCGGGTGAAGAATCCGATCGTCGGCGCCATCACGCCACCTCCAGCTGCCCGGTGAGGGTTGCCCGAGCGTGCTGGCCGCGGCGGGCGTCCCGCAGCCACTCGGGTGCCGGCACTGCGTCGAGCAGCGCCTGCGTGTCGTCGTGCTGGGGGCTCGAGAGCACCTGCTGCGCCGTGCCCGTCTCGATCGCGCGGCCGCGGCGCAGCACCGTGACGGTGTCGGCGATGCGGCGCACGACCGCGAGGTCGTGGGTGATGAACAGGTAGGTGAGGCCGAGCTCGCGCTGCAGGTGCTCGAGCAGGTCGAGGATCTGCGACTGCACCGTGACGTCGAGGGCGGAGACCGCCTCGTCGAGCACGACGACCTCCGGCTCGATGATGAGCGCCCTGGCGATCGCGACGCGCTGCCGCTGCCCGCCGGAGAGCTCGCGCGGCAGCCGGTCGGCCATCTCGGCGGGCAGGGCGACCTGCCCGAGAGCCGCGGTGACGCGCTGCGCGAGCGCGGCGCGCGCTCGCACGCCGCCGTGGCCGGCCGGCAGGTTCTGCAGCGGCTCGCCGATCGTCTGCCCGATCGTGCGCCGTGGGTCGAGTGCGGCATAGGGGTTCTGCGAGACGAGCTGCACGGCTCGTCGCAGCCGTCGGCTGCCGCGCTCGGCGAGCACGTCGAGGTCGCCGATCCGGATGGTGCCGGCCGTGGGCGCGTGGAAGCCTGCGAGCGCTCGGCCGATCGTCGTCTTGCCGGAGCCCGACTCGCCGACGAGGGCGTGCGTGGTGCCGCGCGCGATCCGCAGCCCGACCTCGTCGACCGCGCGGAGCGCATCCGCACCCCTGCCCGCCCCGCCTGCCCTGCCCGCCGAGCGCGCGCCGTACTCGTGCACGAGGCCGTCGATCGTCACGAGCGGCTCGGTCGCCACGAGCGGCACCCGCGGCGAGGCGTCGGAGAGCGCCGGCGCATCGGCGAGCAGCACTGCCGTGCAGTCGCTCTGCGGGTCCCGGAGGACGGCACGCGTGTCGCCGTGCTCCTCGAGCCGGCCCGCGCGGAGCACCGCGATGCGGTCGGCGCGCTCGGCGGCGACCGCCAGGTCGTGGGTGATGAGCAGCACGCTCGAGCCCAGCTCGCCGCGCAGCTCGTCGAGCAGGTCGAGGATGCGCCGCTGGACGGTGACGTCGAGGGCGCTGGTCGGCTCGTCGGCGATGATCAGGTCGGGCTCGAGCGCCACGGCTGCCGCGATGAGCGCGCGCTGCCGCATGCCGCCGGAGAGCTCGTGCGGGTACTGCGTCGCGCGCAGCTCGGGGTCGTCGAGCCCGACGCGCTCGAGCAGCTCGACGACGCGACGCCGGATCGCCTCCCTCGTGCCCCAGCGGTGGATGCGCAGGGGCGCGGCGACCGATGCGCCGATCGTCTGCACGGGATTGAGCGAGGTGCCCGGGTCCTGCGGCACGAGCGCGATGCGTGCGCCGCGGAGCTGCTGGAGCGCGCGCGGTGGCAGGCTCGTCACATCCACCGGGCCACCCGCCAGGTGCAGCCGCACGGCGCCGCGCTCGACGCGCCCGCCGCTCGGCAGCAGACCGATCGCCGCTTGCCCGATGGTGGTCTTGCCAGAGCCTGACTCGCCGACGAGCGCCAGCACCTCGCCGCGCTGCAGCTCGAGGCTGACGCCGTGCACCGCCGTGCGCGGCCGGCCGCGCGTGCGGTAGGAGACCGCCAGGTCGTCGATCGTGAGCAGGGCGCTCATGCTGTTGCCTCTCTGATCGCTGCCGCGACGCGATTGGCCGACAGGACGACGGCCGCGACGACGAGCCCCGGCAGGGTGGTGAGCCACCAGGCGGTGGCGACGTAGTCGCGGCTCTCCGCGATGAGGAGGCCCCACTCAGGCGTGGGCGGCGGCGCGCCGTAGCCGAGGAAGCCGAGGGTCGCGATCTGCAGGATCGCGCTGCCGAGCTGCAGCGCCGCGAGCGCGAGCACCGCGCCGAGCGAGTTGGGCAGCACGTGGCGCCACAGCACTGCGAGGAACGAGCCGCCGGAGCCGAACGCGGCCTCGACGTAGTCGCTGCGGCGCACCCGCACGACCTGCGAGCGCGCGAGCCGGGCGAAGACCGCGATGGAGGTGACCCCCACGGCGATGGCGGCGTTCCAGACCCCGAAGCCCAGCAGCACGATGACGCTGAGCGACAGGAGCAGGCCGGGGATGGCGAGCAGCACGTCGACGACGCGCATCAGCGCCTCCTCGACGACGCCGCCGACCGATCCCGCGAGCACGCCGATGCCCGTGCCGGCCACGAGCCCCACGAGCACCGCGACCGCGGCGCCGGAGAGCGAGTTGCCGGCGCCGAAGATGACGCGCGCGAGCACGTCGCGACCCGTTGCGTCGGTGCCGAAGGGATGTGCGGCGCTCGGCGCCTGCAGGGCATCGAGGGCGACGCCGGCGACCGGGTCCTGGGCGGTGAACAGCCACGGCACGATCGCCCACGCGAGCGCGACGACGAGGACCGCGACCGCGAGCACGAGGGTGAGGGCCGGCAGCCGCCGCGCGGGCGTCGCGTCGACGCGGCGGGGGAGCAGGGCGGAGGTGATGGCGCTCATGCGCGCACCGCCCTGCGCAGGCGCGGATCGATGGCCGGCGCGACGAGGTCGACGATCAGGTTGATGGCGACGAAGCCGATCGCCGAGACGACGACGATGGCCTGCAGCACCGGGATGTCGCGGGTGGCGACGGCCTCCTGCGTGAGCCTGCCGAGACCGCTGCGGGCGAACACCGTCTCCGTCACGACCGCTCCCGCGATCAGCTCGCCGAAGAGCACGCCGGCGATCGTCAGGGTCGGCAGCAGCGCGTTGCGCGCGACCTCCCTGGGCAGCAGCCACGCCGTGCCCGCGCCGCGCGACCGCGCGACCGCGATGAAGGGCTCCGCGACCACGTCGTCGATGCTGCGGATGAGCACCTGGGCGAGCGGCGCGGCGATCGGCACAGCGATGGTGAGCACCGGCAGCACCAGCGCCTCCGCCGGGCTCGCGCTGATGACCGGCACGAGTCCGAGCTGGAAGGAGACGACCTGCAGCAGCACGATGCCGAGCCAGAACACCGGGATCGAGACGAACAGCGGCGGCAGCGAGCGGAACGCGCGCCGCAGCCACTCGGCGCCGCCGAAGGTCGCCACGACCGCGATCCCGACGGCGAGCAGCGCGGCCGTGACGAGGCCGAGCGAGGCGAGCGTGAGCGTCGAGGGCAGCGCCGTGACGATGAGCGCCTCGACGTCGGCGCCGCTCTGCAGCGAGGTGCCGAGGTCACCCGTCAGGAAGCCTGCCGCCGACTGCCACAGCTGCAGCCACACGGGCTGGTCGGCACCGTACGCCGCGCGCAGCTCCTCGAGCTGGGCGGCGCTCAGCCCGAGCTCGGGGCTGGCGTAGCGGGCGACGATGGCGTCGCCAGGCAGCGCCTGCAGCAGCAGGAACGCGAGCACGAAGGTCGCGACCACGACGAGCGCCGCCTGGCCCGTGCGCCGGAGGGGGTAGGGGAGCGCCACGTCAGTCCTCGAGCCAGACGCCCGCGAAGCTCGGGCGGCCGACCGACTCGGTCTCGAAGCCGTGCACGACCGGCTGCAGGCCGTAGACCTGGGGCTCCTCGAAGAGCGGCAGCACGTAGGCCTGCTCGGTCAGGTGCGCCTGCACCGCGGCGGAGGCTGTCACGCGCCCCTCGGCGGTGGGCTCGGAGGCGACCTGCTGCAGCAGCGCCTCGAGCTCGGCGTCGATCGGCTCGCCGTCGGCATCGCGGTTGGCGAGCGTGTTGCGGTTGTCGATCGAGTACTGGCTCTTGATGACGTCGAAGTCGGCTCGGCCGACCATCGAGTGGTAGATCTGGATCTGCTCGATGTCGCTGGAGGCAGCCGTCTGCGCGGCCTGGTCGCCCTGGAACAGCTCGAGCTCGACGCCGATCTCGCGCAGCTGCTGCGAGATGAGCGTGATTACGTCGCGCGAGCGCGGCTGCGGCAGCGCCTCGTTGACGACCAGGTGCAGCCGCTCGCCGTCGCGCGTGCGGATGCCGTCGGAGCCGAGCGTCCAGCCCGCCTCGTCGAGCAGCGCGTTCGCCCGCTCGCGGTCGACGGCATACGCATCCGCCTGCTCCTCGTAGCCGAGCGCCGTGCGGCTGAGCGACGAGGTCGCGAGCGGGTACTCCGCCGAGAAGATCGAGTCGACGACCTCCTGGCGGTCGATGCCGGCGATGATCGCCTGCCGCACTCGGATGTCGGACAGCAGCGGGTGGTCGAAGCGGAGGCTCAGGCCGTTGTTCACGCCGTTGGTCTGGGCCGCGACGACCTCGAGGCCCGCCGCGGTGACCTGCGCCTCGTGCTGCGGCTCCACCTGCCGGGCGATGTGCGCCTGGCCAGAGGTGAGCGAGCCGATCCGCACGCTGTCCTCGGGGGCGATCACGACGTCGACGGCGTCGACGAGCGGCCTGCCCTGGTGCGCGGCGGAGGGCGGCGCCCAGTCGTAGTCCTCCCGCGCCGCCAGTCGGATGCTGGTCCCGAGCTGCTCGGACGCCACGGTGAACGGTCCAGCGCCGATGATCCGCTGGGCGTTCCCGGGGCCGAAGCCCTCGCTGTCGAGCTCGAGCGACGCATCCGCCAGCAGCCCCGAGTTGATGGTCGAGACCGCCTGCGCGAAGCCGGGAGCCGGGGCGCTGAAGTGGAAGCGCACCGTGTCGTCGTCGACGACCTCGCCGCGCTCGTAGTTGTTGATGGCCTCGCTGACGATCAGCGCCCGATCGGTGTCGCCCTGCCCGAAGAGGTCGAGGTTGGCGACGACGTTCTCGGCGGTGAGCGGCGTGCCGTCGGAGTAGGTGACGTCGGTGCGGAGGTCGAAGGTGTACTCGGTCGCGTCCTCGTTCACCTCCGGCAGCGCGGTGGCGAGCCACGGCTCGAGCTCGAGCGTCTCCGGGTCCTGGTGCAGCAGCCGTGCCGTCAGGTTGTTGACGAGCGCACCGTTCGGGTAGAAGCCGGCGCTCGGCGGGTAGAGCGAGGTGTAGGCCTGGTGCTCGAGGTAGGTGAGGGTGCCGCCGGCCGTCGGGCCGTCGCTGCCGGGCTGCGGCGCGCTCGCCTCGCTCGCCGAGCACGCGGTGAGCGCGATGGCGGATGCGAGGGCGAGCGCGAGCGCTGCCCGGTGCCGGTGGGTGGTGCGGTTCACGATGGCCTCCATAAGTTGTGCTTGGTGCTGCTCTTAGCCAAGCCGATGGAGTCCGTGGCCGCACGCTCCGGTGCAACACGGCGTCACACGCGCGCGAGGGCCTCCCGCGCCCGACGCGCAGCCTGCACCAGGCCACGCAGGCTCGCGACGGTCTCGTCGTAGCCGCGGGTCTTCAGGCCGCAGTCCGGGTTCACCCAGAGCAGCCCGTCGGGGATGCCCTCGGTCGCCGTGCGCAGGAGGCGATCGAGCTCCTCCGCGGCGGGCACGCGGGGCGAGTGGATGTCGTAGACGCCCGGCCCGATGCCCCGACCGAAGCCGTGGTCGACCAGCGCGCCGACCACCTCCATGCCCGAGCGCGCGGCCTCGATGCTCGTGACGTCGGCGTCGAGGCCGTCGATCGCGTCGACGACCGTGTTGAACTCGGAGTAGCAGAGGTGCGTGTGGATCTGCGTCTCGGGCCGCGCGCCAGCCGTCGCGAGCCGGAAGGCGCGCACCGACCAGTCGAGGTAGTCGGGCCTCGCCTCGCGCCGCAGCGGCAGCAGCTCGCGCAGCGCCGGCTCGTCCACCTGCACGATGCGGATGCCTGCCGCCTCGAGATCGGCGATCTCGTCGGCGAGCGCGAGCGCCACCTGGTCCGCCGTCTCCCCGAGCGGCTGGTCGTCGCGCACGAACGACCAGGCGAGGATCGTCACGGGGCCGGTGAGCATGCCCTTCACGACGCGGTCGGTGAGCGACTGCGCGTAGGCGATCCACTCGACGGTGAACGCCGCTGCTCGGGACACGTCGCCCCACAGGATCGAGGGGCGAGTCGCGCGCGAGCCGTAGGACTGGACCCATCCGTGCTGCGTCGCCGCGAAGCCCTCGAAGTGCTCGGCGAAGTACTGCACCATGTCGTTGCGCTCCGGCTCTCCGTGCACGAGCACGTCGAGCCCGAGCTCCTCCTGCAGCTCGATGACGCGGCGCACCTCGGCCCGCAGCGTGTCGCGGTACTCCGCAGCCCCGAGCTCGCCCCTCGCGTGACGCGCACGCGCGGCGCGGATCTCGCTCGTCTGCGGGAACGATCCGATCGTCGTGGTGGGCAGCGGTGACAGGCCGAGCGCCTCCTGCTGCACGGGCGCGCGCTGCGCGTAGGCCGCGCGTTCGCGCGCGTCGGCGGGCAGGGAGGCCAGTCGCTGCCGCACCGAGCCATCGCGCACGCCGGGCGCGGCGGCGCGATCCAGCACCGCGCTGCGGGCGGCCCCGAAGGCCGCCTCGTCGACCGTGCCGGCGAGCGCGGCGGCGAGCACCACGACCTCCTGCACCTTCTGATCGGCGAAGGCCAGCCAGGATCGAAGCCTCGGCGGCAGCGACCCCTCAGCGCCCAGGTCGTGCGGCACGTGCAGGAGCCCGGTGCTCGTCGCGACCGAGACGGGCCCGCGGGTCGCGAGCTCCTGCAGCTGCTCGAGGGCGGCGTCGAGGTCGGTGCGCCAGACGTTGCGCCCGTGCACGACACCGGCGATGAGCGGCGTCGCCGCGGTGTCGGGCGCCGCGCCCCGGACCAGGTCGACCGCGAGCGCGTCGACGGCGTCGGCCAGCGGCTCGACGCGGCCCGCGGCATCCCCGTGGCCGACGTGCAGCAGCACGGAGAGCCCCGCGGCGCGGACCGCCTCGGCACCGGCGCGCGCGACCGCCTGCAGCTCCTCCAGGCTCGCGCTGTCGAGGTCGGCGATCAGCGCAGGCTCGTCGAGCTGCACCCAGGTGGCCCCCGCCTCCGCGAGCGCCTCCGCGAGCGCGCGGTAGGCGGGCACGAGCCGGTCGGCGAGGTCGATGGGACGGATCCCCGTCGCCTTCGCGAGCGCGAGGTACGTCGCGGGGCCCACGACGACCGGGCGCCCGTGCACGCCTGCCTGCCGAGCCTCGATGAAGCGGTCGACGATGCGGCGGTCTGCGAGCGCGAACATCGACTCGGCGTCGAGCTCCGGCACCAGGTAGTGGTAGTTCGAGTCGAGCCACTTCGTCATCTCGAGGGGGGCGTCGTCAGCGTCACCGCGGGCGAGCAGCCACTCGCCGGCCAGGCCCTCGGGCAGCCGCCCACGGAGCCGCGGCGGGACGGCGCCGAAGGTGAGCGTGGCGTCGAGCACGTGGTCGTAGTGGGCGGCCTCCACCGGGATCGACGCGTCGTCGGCGCGCAGCCCGAGCGACCGCAGCCGCTCGAGGTCCTCGAGGCGGTTCGCGGCGGCAGCGGAGTGGAAGGCCGCGTCGTCGAGCGTGCCGCGCCAATGCGCCTCGAGGGCTCGCTTGAGCTGGCGGTGACGGCCGATGCGCGGGTAGCCGAGGATGGTGCCGCCCGGGAAGGGCTGCGGAGTCGTGCTGGTCATGATGCTCCTGTCGTTGCGGTGCTGCTGAGGGGCAGTGCGCCGACGCCCTCCAGGACGTCGATCGCCGGTCGGTGGTCGTTGAAGGTGTAGAGGTGCACGCCCGGCGGGTCGTGCTCCGCGAGGGCCGTGATGAGCGCGACCGCCGCGTCGACGCCGATGCGCACCGCATCCTCCGGCTCCGCGCGCTCCAGCCGCTCCGCGAGCACGCGCGGCAGGCCCTCGCCGGCGAGCTCCGCCGAGCGCACGAGCCGCCGGTGCGAGGTCGGGATGGTGACGCCGGGCACGATCGGGATCGTGACGCCCCTCGCGCGGGCGAGCTCGACGAAGCGGGCGTAGTCGTAGGGATCGAAGAAGAGCTGCGTGATGGCCATCGTCGCGCCCGCGGCCTGCTTCGCGAGCAGCGCGTCGATGTCCGAGCGGTGCACCCCCGCACCGGGGTGACCGTTCGGGAATGCCGCGACGGCGACCTCGGTGGCCGCGCGCCGTGCAGACAGGGAGGATGCGCGCAGCCCCGGCAGCCGCACCTCTGCGTAGGGCACGCGCTCGGACTCGATGCGCTGGATGAGCTGCACGAGCTCGGAGGCCGACTGCAGCGAGGTGCGCGGCATGGGGGCGCCGTCGCGCGGCGGGTCGCCGCGCAGCGCCAGGAAGCGCGTGACGCCCGCGTCGAGGAACTGCCGCACGAGCGTGGCGGTCTCGGCCACGCCGAGCCCCGTGCAGGTCAGGTGCGCCATCGGGTTCGCGCCGCCGTCGAGCAGGCGCTGCAGCACGGCGAGCGAGTGCCGAGAGGTGGAGCCGCCGGCGCCGAAGGTGACCGAGACGAACTCGGGCGCGAGCGCGACGAAGGCGTCGACCGCAGCGTCCACGCGCTGCGACGCGGCGGGATCCCGCGGCGGGAACAGCTCGAACGAGTAGCGCAGGCTCATGCCGGGACCCCCTCGAGGGCCTGCACGAGATCGGCCACGATGTCCTCGGCGCGCTCGAGGCCCACCGAGATGCGCACGAGCCCCGGCGTGATGCCGAGCTCGCGCCGCTCGGCCTCCTCGAGCTTGCCGTGGATGGTGCTGCCGCTGTGGATCGCGAGCGTGCGCACATCGCCGATGTGCGTCATCTGGCTCACGAGCCGCAGCCCGTCCAGGAAGGCGCGCGCCGCCTCCACCCCGCCCGCGAGCTCGATCGAGACGATCGAGCCCGCGCCGTCGGGCAGCAGCCGCGCCACGACGGCCGCCTGCCCGTCGTCGACGCCGGGGTAGTGCAGGCGGGCGACGGCGGGGTGCGAGCGCAGCGCCGTCGCGACCGCGAGGGCGTTGGCGACGTGCCGCTCCATGCGCAGCGAGAGCGTCTCGATCCCGTGCAGCAGCAGGAAGGCGCTCGTGGCGGGGAAGCTCGGGCCCTGCTCGAGGACGACGACCGAGCGCAGGTAGGCGACGTAGGCGGCACGACCGAAGCGCTCGGCGAACGACGGTGCGCCGTGCGGCCGCGCGGTGTGCAGGTGCGGGAAGCGCTCGGGCGCCGCCGACCAGTCGAAGGTGCCGCCGTCGACCACGGCGCCGCCGATGACCGAGCCGTGGCCGCTGAGCCACTTCGACGTCGAGTGGATGACGACGGCGGCGCCGTGCTCGAAGGGGCGGCAGAGGAACGGGGTCGCCACGGTGTTGTCGACGACGAGCGGCACGCCCGTGCGCCGCGACACGCGACCGAGCAGCGCGAGGTCGGCCACCTCACCGAGCGGGTTCGCGATCGACTCCGCGTAGATCGCGCGAGTCTCCGGTCGCACCGCGGCGATCCAGGTCTCCTCGTCGGCGCCGAGCGCGACCGCCTCGAACGCGATGCCCTGGCGCCGCAGCACGCCGCGCATCATCTCGCGCGTGCCCTCGTAGAGCCGGTCGGTCGTGAGCACGTGGTCGCCGGCCTGGGCGAGCGCGGCGAGCGCCGCCGCGATGGCGGCCTGCCCGCTCGCCACCAGCACGCCGTCGATGCCGCCCTCCAGATCGGCGATGCGCTGCGCCGCCACGACGTTCGTCGGGTTGTCGTTGCGGGAGTAGGCGCGCTGCGCGCTGCGCCCCGCGAACCGCTCCGCCCCGTCGTCGAAGCTGTCGAAGACGTAGCCGGCGCTCTGGTAGATCGGCGTGACGCGGGCGCCGGCCTCCGCGTCGACGATCGCGCCGGCGTGGATCTGCCGGGTCTCGAAGGCCCACGCGCGCTCGCTCATCGGCCGGCTCCTGCTGCGATGGGCGACAGCGCCGACGCGATGCGGTCGACCGCCTCCTCGAGCACGGGCGCGGGGGTGGCGAACACGAGGCGGACGTGCTGCTCGAAGCCGACGCCGCACCGAGCGCCGTCGGTGAGGGTGACGCCAGCGCGCTCGCGCAGCAGGGTCGCGGGGGCGTCGGTGCCGAGCGCGAGCTCGTGCAGGTCGAGCCACGCGAGGTACGTCGCCTCGGGCGGGTGCCAGCGCACCCCGGGCAGCCGCTCCGCGAGCAGCGCGCCGAGCAGGTCGCGGTTGCGCTCCAGGTAGGCGCACACCTCGCGCAGCCACGGCCCGCCCTCTCGGTAGGCGGCGGTCGAGGCGATGACGCCGAGCGTCGAGGCGCCGTGCACGACTGCGAAGCCGAAGCGCTCGTAGACGGCCTGGTCGGCCGCGTTCGAGGTGATGAGCTGCGCGGCCTTGAGCCCGGGGATGTTCCAGGCCTTGGAGGCGCTCGTGCCGGTGATCGCATGGTCAGCGGCGGCGGGCGAGACGGAGGCGTAGGGCACGTGCTCGCGGCCGTCGAAGCGGATGGAGGCGTGGATCTCGTCGGCGAAGACACGCGCGCCGTGCCGGTCGACGAGCTCGGCGATCTGCTCGAGCTCTGCGCGCGGCAGCACGGTGCCGGTCGGGTTGTGCGGGTTGCACAGCACGAGCGTTCGCGCTCCGGCGGCGAACGCGCGGTCGATGCCGTCCAGGTCGTGCTGCCACCGACCGTCCACCACGACGCCGGGCACCTCCACGGCCTCGCGACCGAGGGTCTGCAGGTAGGTGAGGAAGGGCATGTAGGCGGGCGTGGGCACGATGACGGCCGAGCCCGCCGGGGAGTACTCCTCGACGGCGACGCCGAGCGCGGCCATCACGTCGGAGACCGCGTGCACCCGCTCGGGGTCGACGTGCCAGCCGAACTGCTCGGCCTGCCAGTCGGCAGTCGCCTCGCCGAGCGCCGCGGCGGTCGCGGGGGAGAGGTAGCCGAGCACGTCGTCGTCGATCGCGCGCCGCAGCGCCTCGCGCACGGGCGGCGCGGTGCCGAAGTCCATCTCCGCCACCCATGCCCCGATCGTCCCGGGGTGCAGGCTCCACTTGCGGCTCGAGGGCCGCTCGAGGTCGACCGTGCTGATCCCGTCCCACGCGTGCTCGCCGCGACAGTGCGCCGTCATCGAAGCCCCCCATCTGTGCCCTCGCCTCAGCGTCGCACCGGGGTGGCGCCGGCGACCAGGCCGCCGGTAACGCGGCGACACACGGGGGAGCAGCGCGGCGCGGGGGCCGGGGTCAGGGCCTCAGTCGTCGTGCCCGGCGCGGCGCAGGCTCCAGGCCAGCGACCACAGCGCCGCCACGACCAGGAGCGTCCCGCCCGCGGCCCACGTGCCGGCCGTCAGACCGACGACCACCTCGAAGATGAAGGCGGTCACCCCGACGACGAGCGCCGAGACGACCACGAGGGTCGCGAGCAGGAAGCGGTTGCCGACCTGCACGACGTCGGCCTTCATGCGCCGCGCGAAGTGGAGGCGGTGCACCACCACGGGCGTCATGCCCAGCAGGGTCGCGAGCGCCGCGATCGCCACGAGCACCAGGTAGTGGGCGACCTCGACAGAGTCGAGCTCGGCGAAGCCGCTCTGGAACGCGACCGCCAGGAGGAAGCCGGAGATCAGCTGGGTGCCAGTGAGCACCACCCGGAGCTCCTGGAGGATGTCGGCGAAGTTGCGATCGGCTCGCTCCTCCGGCGTCTCGTCGCGCCCGCGCGTCGCATCCGGCACCCGGGCCCCCTTCCACCGCCTTCGTCGGCGGCTCTCGGCGTCAGTGGTCGCGGAGCCTGTCGATCAGCTCATCCTTCTTGAGCTTCGAGTAGCCCTCGAGGCCGAGCTCCTTCGCCCGCTGCCGCAGCTCGTCGACGGTGCGATCCTCGTAGGACTCCGCGTCGCCGCCGCGCTCGCCCACGTCGGAGCGCCCGTCGCGAGCCGCGGCGTTCGCGATCCTCGCCGACTTCTCCTTCGAGTTGCCCTCGTCGCGCAGCTTCTCGTAGAGCTCCTCGTCCTTGATGCGCGGGTTCGGCATCCTCGCCTCCTTCGTCGTGATCGTCGTCAGCCTCGTGGATCCGACCGTACTCCGCGATCGTCGCCCGTCAAGCGGTCGGCGCACAGAGAGCAGACCGATGCCGGCGGCGACGATCGCGAGGCCCAGCCAACCGATCGGGCCAGGGCGCTCGCCCACGATGAGCACCGCGAGCACGGTAGCGACGACCGGTTCGAGCAGCGCGATCGTGGTGGCGGTGGAGGAGGCGAGCACGCGCAGCCCGTAGCCGAACAGGAGGTAGGCGAGCGCCATCGGCACGAGCCCCAGGTAGCCGATCGTCGCGAGCCCGGCGGGGGAGACGAGCGGGCCGAGCCCGACGACCGCGAGGCCGAGGAGGCACACGAGCCCACCCACGAGGAACAGCGCGCCCATCGCGCCGGAGGAGGGAGCGCCGCGGGCGATGAGCCGCGCCCCGGCGTAGGCGTAGAGCGCGTAGCCGAACCCGGCCACGAGCGCGAGCGCGACGCCGACGGGCGCGAGCGACGCATCCGCCACCGCGCCCGTGGCCCCGTCGGCACCGTGGCCGCCGCCCGCAGCGAGCAGCACGATGCCGATCGACGCCACACCCGTCGCGATCGCCCAGCGCAGGTCGGGCCGGCGCCGCTCGATGATCCACTCGAGCAGCGCGGCGAAGATCGGTCCGGAGCCGAGCGCCACGACGTTGCCGACCGCGACGCCGGCGAGCGCCATCGAGGGGTAGTAGGACGCCGGGTAGAGCACCACGCCGACCGCGCCGGCGAGCACCCATCCGAGGTGGCGGCGCTCGCGCAGCACGGCCAGCACGCGCCGCGCAGAGATCGCTCCGAGCACGAGCCCGCCGATGCCGAAGGTCGCGAGGCCGATCGCGAGCGGATCAGCGCCTGCCGGCGCGAAGTGGGCGACGGTGCCCGTCGTGCCCCAGAGCACGGCGGCGAGCAGCACCGCGATCGCGTGCGCCGGGCGCGCAGCTGCTGGCTGGGCGGAGGCGGGCACCTGGCGATCGTATCGACGCGGATCGTGTCGGGCGCCCGGCAGCCCGCTCGCCGAGCGTGCGGGCAGTCGTGCCAGCATGGGCGCATGCGGCATCGGATCTCTGAGCTCTTCGCGGGCGCTGCCCTGCTCCTGCGCGGCTTCGGCACGTGGGCGACGAGCCCCGGGCTCATGGCGCTCGGGGCGGTGCCGGCGCTCATCGTCGGCAGCCTCATGCTCGCGCTCGTGATCTTCCTCAGCTTCCAGGTGGGCGGATGGGCTGCCTGGCTCACGCCCTTCGCCGACAGCTGGGGAGCGGTGTGGGCAGAGCTGCTGCGCGGCGCGCTCGCGCTCGGGCTCATCGTCGGCGTGGTCGTGCTGTGCGTGCTGACCTTCGCTGCGGTCACGCTCGCGGTCGGCGACCCCTTCTACGAGCGCATCTCGCGCGCGGTCGAGCAGCGCCTCGGCGGCCTCGAGCCTGCCGCGGAGCGCGGCTTCTGGGCGTCGCTCGGCAAGGGCCTGCGCGATGCCGTCGTGCTGATCGGCATGGCGATCGGCACGGGCCTCGTGGTCTTCGTCGTCGGCCTCGTCCCGGTGGTGGGCACCGTCCTCGGCCTCGTGCTCGGCGCGTTCCTCGGCGGCCGAGCGCTCGCCAGGGAGCTCACCGGCTACGCGGGCGACGCCAGGGGCCTGACGCTCGAGGAGCGGCGCGAGCTGCTGCGCACGCGCTCCTGGCGCTCGCTGGGCTTCGGCATGGTCGCCTACCTGCTGCTGCTCGTGCCGGGCGTCGCCGTCGTGGCGACGCCGGTCGCCGTGGTGGGCGCGACGCTGCTGGTGCGCGACCTGCGCGGCGAGCCGACGACCGCCCCGCAGGCCGCGTCGTAGGCTGGGGGCTCCGCCAGACCGAGAGGTTCCATGCCCACTGCAGCTTCCGTCCGCCGCGCCTCCTCCGACGAGATCGCCGAGTGGGATGCGCTCATCGAGGCGAACCCGGATGGCGGGCACATGGTGCAGTCGCTCGCGTTCGCCGAGACGAAGCGGTTCGACGGGCTCGAGCCCGTCTTCCTCGTGATCGACGCGCCCGTCGCCGGCGGCGCGACCGAGCGCATCCACGCCCTCGCCCTCGAGGGGAAGGTGTCGCTCGGGCGCTACTGGTACCTGCCGATGGGGCCGACCGCGACCGACATGGCGGCCGTCATCGCCGGGCTGCGCGCGTTCGCGCTGGGTGAGCGGGGCCTGCTGGTCGTCAAGGTCGAGCCGCACCTCGAGCGCACACCGGAGCGCAGCAACGAGCTGGTCGCGCTGGGCCTCGAGCGCAGCCGCGACATGCAGGTCATGACCCACACGGTCGTGCTCGACCTGACGATGGGCGAGGAGGAGCTGTTCGCCTCGTTCTCGCAGATGATCCGCCGCCAGGTGCGCGGGGCGACGAAGAAGGGCTACCGCGTCGAGCGGGCCGATCCGAGCCAGGCGACCTTCGACCGCATGCACGCGATGATGCTGACCGTCGCCGGCGGCAAGGGCATGGCCGGCATGCGCGAGCGCGAGTACTACGACGCCTTCTGGCGCAGCTTCACCGAGCGCGGCACCGGCCGCTTCTACTTCGGCTACGACGACGAGGGCGAGGAGCCGCAGGCCGGCATCTTCGTCACCACCGCCGGCCGCACCGCCGTCTACAAGGACGGCGGCTCGCGCCCCGACCGCAAGATCAACGGCGGCTCGGCGCTGCTGCTGTGGACGGCCATGCAGGACTGCATCGCCGAGGGCAAGCTCGCCTTCGACCTCGCCGGCACGCCGCCGCCGGAGCGCGCCGACGACCCGACCCACCCCTTCCACGGCCTCGCCCAGTTCAAGCTGCGCTTCGGCGAGATCTCCAGCTTCCTCCCGTCGTTCGACCTCGTGCTGCACCCGCTGCGCCACCGGCTCTGGGAGCGCGTCGTGCGCCGCGTCGAGTGGCGCATCACGAAGGGGCCGGACACCCTGCGATGACCGGCGCGCAGACGACCGCGGTCCGCTTCGCGACCGACGACGAGATCGCCAGCTGGGATTCGCTCATCGAGCAGAACCCCGACGGCGGCATCATGACCAGCGCCCGCGCGATGGGCGAGATCAAGCGCTACGACCGGCTGACGCCGCGCTTCCTCGTCCTCGAGGGAGCCCAGACCGTCTATGCCCTCGCCCACGAGGGAACCGTGTGGCTGGGTCGCTACTGGTACATCCCGCTCGGGCCGACGACCGACGACCTGGAGGGCATGGTCGCAGCGATCCGCGCCTTCGGCATGCGGCAGCAGGGGCTGCTGGCGATCAAGGTCGAGCCGCACCTGCTGCGGAGCCCGGAGCTCATCGAGCGCATGCAGGCCACCGGCGCCGTGCGCAGCCGCGACATGCAGCTGCTCACGCACACCGTCGTGCTCGACCTGAGCCTCGGTGACGATCTCATCATGCAGTTCCAGAAGAAGCTGCGATCGTCGATCCGCGGTGCCGAGAACAAGGGCTACCGCATCGAGCGCATCGAGGCGCACGACGCGACCGAGCACGAGTTCGAGCGCTTCTACGAGCTGCTGAAGACCATCAACGGCGGCAAGGGCGTCGCGGCGATGCGCGAGTACGCCTACTACCGGCTGTTCTGGGGCGAGTTCGCGAAGACCGGCAACGGTCGCTTCTACTTCGGCTACGACGACGACTCCGCCGAGGCGCAGGCGGCGATCTTCGTGACGCTCGCCGGTCGCACGGCCGTCTACAAGGACGGCGGCTCTCGCCCCTCCCGCGCGATCGCCGGCGGTGCCGCGCTGCTGCTGTGGCGCGCGATGCAGGATGCCGCCGCCGATGGCAAGGCAGCGTTCGACCTCTGCGGCACCCCGAAGCCCGAGAGCATGGAGGACGAGACCCACTGGTACTACGGGGTGGGGCAGTTCAAGAAGAAGTTCGGCCCCGTGGTGAGCTACCTGCCGTCCTTCGACATCGTGCTGCGAGGCGCCCGCCACAACCTCTGGGAGCGCGCGGTGCGTCGCGTCGAGTGGCGCATCAAGCCCGGCACGGATGCGCTGCGATGAGCGAGCGAGTGAGCGATGAGGAGGCAGCGATGACCGCCCGATGGACGATCCGCCGCGCGCGCCAGGAGGAGCTCGCCGACTGGGATGCCCGCGTCGAGGCGAACCCCGACGGCGGGCAGTGGACGCAGGGGCTCGCCTACGCGCGGCTCAAGTCGACCGAGCGCCTGCACCCCGTCTTCCTCGTGCTCGAGGCGCAGGCGAGCGCGACCGCTGCCGCCACGACCGTGCACGT
The DNA here is from genome assembly GCF_900117395.1 of Agrococcus sp. Marseille-P2731. GTDB lineage: Bacteria > Actinomycetota > Actinomycetes > Actinomycetales > Microbacteriaceae > Agrococcus. Next base: position 289,842 of record NZ_FPEG01000002.1, read on the forward strand.
GCTCGCGCTCGAGCACCGCAGCCTCGCCGGCCGCTTCTGGTACCTGCCGCTCGGCCCGGGCGCTGCCTTCGACGACCTGCCGGGCATCGCGGAAGCGCTGCGCGCGGCCCGCGAGGACGTCACGAGGGGCGTGTACGCCGTCAAGGTCGAGCCCTACGAGCTCGACACGCAGGAGCGCCGCGACGCGCTCGCCGCCGCCGGCTTCCGCGCGGTGAACACCGTCCAGCAGAACATCCACACGGTGCTCGTCGACCTCACCCCGCCCGTCGACGACATCTTCGCCGGCTTCAACAAGAAGCTGCGCAACCACATCCGCAACGCCGTGAAGCACGGCTACCGGGTCGAGAAGGTCGAGCCGGGGGAGCAGACCTTCCGGCAGATGTACGAGCTGATGCAGACGGTCGCCGGCGGCAAGGGCGTCGCCACCATGAAGCCCTACGACTACTACCGCACCCTCTGGGGCGAGCTCTGCGATCGCGGCCAGGGCCACTTCTGGTTCGGCTACGACGGCGCGCACGAGGGGCCCCAGGCATCCGCCTTCATGATCGGCTTCGGGCGCTACGCCCTCGCGAAGGACGGCGGCTCGGTCCCCGACCGCGCGATCCGCGGCGGGGCCCACCTGATGCGGTGGACGGCGATGCAGTGGTTCAAGGAGCACGGCCGCGAGGTCTACGACACCTATGCGACCCCACCGTCCTGGCTGGCGGACGACGAGTCGCACCGCATGCACGGGCCCGGCATCTTCAAGCGGCTCTTCGGGCCCATCGTCGACCACCTGCCCAGCCACGACCTCGTGCTCGACGAGCAGCGCTATCGACTGTTCCTGCGGGTGCTGCTGCCGATCGAGCGCCGCGTGCGCCGGCGGCCGTGGGGCATCTGGTAGCAGCGCCTCAGACGACCCGGCGGCCGCAGAGCTCGTCGAGGTCGACGCCCATGAGCTCGGCGGTCTCGCGATACATCGTGACGAGCCGCTTGCGCACCGCCTTGCTCGGCAGCGCGTCGAGCCGCGACTCGAGCGCGTTGTCGCGCAGGTCGGCGAGCTTCACGGTGGTGGCCAGCCTGGATGCCTGGACGCGCTCGACGTACTCCGCGAGCGATTCGCCGCGTCGCTTCGTGAGCGCGTCGACCGCGTCGACGATGCGCTTGGGGAACTTGGCGCTGGCGAACTCGCGCAGGGTGATGGTGCCCCACTCGAAGACGTCGTGCAGCAGCGCGACGGTGCGCTCGTCATCGGTGTCGACCGCGAGCATCACCCGGATCACGTGCGCCACGTAGGGCTCGCCCTGGCGATCGACGCGGCCGTCGTAGGCCCTGGTCGCCACACGGATCGCCTGCTCGAGGTCGTGGTTCGCCATGACGCGAGCGTATCCGGTGGTTATCCTGAGGGCATGTCACGCGTCGCCGATCCCGCCGAGCTCGCTCGGCTGCTCCGCGGCACCTGGGCGATCCGCGCGACCACGTTCCCGTACTGGACGCATGAGGCGCGCAAGAACCCGCGGGTCAGCTTCGAGCTGGTGCGCAACTCGCCCCTGCAGCTGCGCGAGGTCTACGAGTACCACCGCCCCGACAAGGGCGATCGCGAGGTGATCGCCGAGGCCGCGTGGGCCGGGCGTCACTTCTCCTGGCGCATGCTCGGTCGCTCGCGGCTGCTCGCGAGCGCCTACGTGGTCTCCGACACGCCTGCGACCGCCGACATCATCGCGATCCACTACGGGAAGTCGACGCTCCTGCGCCAGCCGGCCGTCACGATCCTCGCCCGACCGCACCTCGACCCCGATCAGGTCCGGCGCTCGGTGTCGATCGACACCCACTCGTTCGAGCTCACGGCGGAGGAGTTCTGGCGGCTGCAGTGGCTCGTGCCCTACACGGCCTCACCCTCGGCGAGCGACTCCCTCGCCTGACGCAGGTCCTCCAGCAGGGCGCCGATGAGCACCCAGTGCAGCGGATGCGGCGCAGGCACCTCGATCGGGGTCGTCAGCAGCTCGCCATCGAGTCGCGGCATCGTGGTCGTGCGGCCGTCGTCGAGCGCCTGCCGGTCGACGAGCGCGCGCACCTCGTGGGCGATCCTGCGCGCCTCCGTGCCGATGCGGCGCACCGTCGGGTCGTCGGCGACGGATGCGTCCAGGCGGTCCGCGATGGAGCGGGACATGCCGATCACGCGGTTCGCGAGCACGGTGAGCGTCAGCAGCAGCCGCTCGTCGCGCTCGAGCCGCTCGCGCAGCCGCCGGGCGCGCGGGTTCAGCAGGGTCGACTCCTCGAGCGCGTCCATGGCGGAGCGCGCGGCCTGCACGCTGCTGCGCAGCCCCCTCGCGTCCTCGAGCAGGTGCTCGCTCGGCGCGCCGGCGACCAGGGAGCGGTCGACCCGCTCGTAGGCGTCGGCGATCGCGTGGGCGAGCTCGCGCATCGCGCGCTCGGCGGGCTCGTGGTGCACCGGCGGCACGACGACGAGGTTGATGACGAGCGCGATCACGGCGCCGATGACGGTCTCGACGATGCGCTCGAAGCCGAACAGCGGGCCGGAGCCGGCGCCGAGCGCGAGCAGGATCATGGCGCTGATCGGCAGCTGGTTCGCCGCCATGGGTGCGAGTCGCAGCACCCGGGCGACGACGATGGCGAGCACCGTCACGGCGAGCACCACGAGCGGCCCTGGCGGCAGCACGAGGCTCGCCAACCACGCGAGCACGACGCCGCCGAGCGTGCCGAGCGAGCGGTCGATGCCCTTGCCGACCGACTGGCTCACGCTCGGCGCCACGACGAGCAGCGCGGCGATGGCGGCGAAGATCGGCAGCTCGACCCCCAGCAGCAGCTGGCTGGCGAACCAGGCGAGCGCCGTCGCGACGACGACCTTCAGCACCTGCAGCCAGGAGTCCTGCTGCTCGGCCATCAGTCGTCCCAGCCAGCGCATGACTCCACGATACGCGCGGCGATGCCGTCGGATGCGGCGCAGGGGTGTTGGATGGTGCCCATGCTCGACAATGCCGCCGCCGTGCTCACGCGGCTCCTCGCCGCGAGCGGCCGCGAGCTCGTCGACTTCGTGCAGAAGGACGTCGAGCCGGTCAACGAGGGCTTCATCATCGGCTTCTCCTGCGGCGTGCGCACCCAGCAGGACGCGATCGAGCGCGTGACCATCTACGTGAACACCTCGCCGAGCGCGCCCACCGACGAGCACACGGTCGAGCTCGCCGACGCATCCGGCCGGAGGCTGACCGCGTGGGTCTACCCGCAGGATCCCTCGCTGCCGTCGCTGCCCGCCGTGTCCTACCCGGAGGCAGCCGGTGTGGTGCTGGCGAAGTTCGGCATCGCCGCCGAGGGCGCGAGCCTGCGCATGGAGGCGTACCGGCCGGGCAAGCGAGCGGTGCTGCGCGTCGACACGGCGACCGACAGCTGGTTCGCGAAGGTCGTGCACCCCTCGCTCGCGAGCACCATCCACGACCTGCACGAGCGCTTCGCGGCCGCCGGGATCCGGGTGCCGCGCTCGCTCGGGTTCTCGGACGCCGGGCTCGTCCTGCTGGGCGAGCTGCCGGGCGTGCCCGCGATCGACGTCTTCGAGCGCATCGACCGCGTCCGCTTCGCGCGCGGGCTCGAGGAGCTCACGCAGCAGGTGGCCGGCGTGCCCGTGACGGTCGGCGCGCGCGAGTCGCTCGCGCGCCGCGTCGAGTGGTACGCCGAGCGGATGGAGGAGACCGCGCCCGTCTTCGCCCGCCAGACGGCGCGCCTCGCGGCGCTCGTCGCGCAGCGCTACGGCGCCACGCCGGTGCCGAAGCCCGTGACCATCCACGGGGATCTGCACCTCGGCCAGGTCTTCGTCGACGAGCAGGATCCGAGCGTCATCACGGGCATCCTCGACATCGACACCGCGGGTCTCGGCGATCCCGCCGACGACCGCGGCGCGCTCTTCGGCCACGTGGTGGTCTCGTCGATCGAGCGCGCGCCGTCGGCTGCCGCCGCTCGGGCCCTCGCCGCCTTCGCCGACGAGCTCGAGGCCGGCTGGCTCGACGATCAGCGGGTGCGGGCCATCGCAGCCACGCACCTGCTCGGTCACGCGCTGGCGAACGCCGGCCGCCCTGACGACCGGGGCGCCTCGGCGGCCCAGCAGCTGCTCGAGCGCGCCGAGGCGATCCTCGCCTAGCCCACGCTCGCCGATCGCTGGTCGAGCAGGTCGCGGACGCGCGGGATGACCTCGGTGCCGAACAGCTCGATCGAGCGCAGGTTGTCCGCGTGGCTCGTGCCCGAGTCGTACTTCAGGTCGAAGCGCTCGACGCCGAGGGTCTGCACGGCCCAGACGATCTTCTGCGCGACGGTCTCCGGGCTGCCGGCGAACATCGCGCCGTGCTCCTCGAGCTGCGCGTCGAACTCGCGCTCGGTCGCATCGCCCCACCCGCGCTCCCGGCCGATCCGGTTGCGGTAGACCATCCACTGCGGCATGAGCGTGCGCTTGGCCTCCGCATCGGTCTCGGCGACGAAGCCGGGGGAGTGCATGCCCACCCGCCCGAGCGGTGACCCGTCGGCGCCCACGTGACCGAACTGCTCCATCGCCTTCCGGTAGAGCCCGGCGAAGGGCGCGAACTGCGCGGGGCTGCCGCCGATGATCGCGAGCATCATGTCGAACCCGTGCCGCGCGGTGCGGATGACCGACTCGGGCGAGCCGCCGACGCCGACCCAGACCGGCATCCGGCCGCCCAGTTCGGCGGCCTGCGAGCGCGGATGCACCGACTGCTCGGTCAGTGACGAGCGGAGCCGCCCCGACCACGTCACGGGCTCTTCGCGCACGAGCGCGGCGAGCAGCTCCAGCCGCTCCTCGAAGAGGTCCTGGTAGTCCTCGAGCCGGAAGCCGAACAGCGGGAACGACTCGACGAACGAGCCGCGGCCGACGATCATCTCGGCGCGACCGCTCGAGATGCCGTCGAGCGTCGAGAACTGCTCGAACACGCGCACGGGGTCGTTCGACGACAGCACGGTCACGGCGGTGCCGAGGCGGATGCGCTCGGTCACCGAGGCGAGCGCGCCGAGCACGATCTCGGGGGCGCTGGCGGCGAAGTCCTCGCGGTGGTGCTCCCCGATGCCGAAGAACGCGAGCCCGACGCGATCGGCGGCGATGCCCTCCTGGACCACGTCGCGCAGCACCTGCGCGTGCGGGATGGGCTTCCCGTCGACCGCGGGGACCGCGGCGAAGGTGTGTGCTCCGAACTCGATGCTCATGATGTCCTCTCCACCGCAGGTCAACGCGCAGGCGCCTCGGGCATTCCTTCAAAACTGAAACGAGGCAGGGACCCGGTGATCCGGATCCCTGCCTCGTCGTGACGCCGAGCGGCGTCAGTGGTGGTCGTGCTTCACGGCCTCGATCTCGGTGCGGGTGATCGGGGCGATGCGGTCCTCGAAGAACCAGCGCGAGAACGCCGCACGAGCGTGCGTGGCTGCCGTGATCCGGCCCTTGGCGTTCGGCCGCACCATGACCGGCTCGTAGCTCTCGTAGGCCTTGAGCTTCCACGACTGGTACTCGTCGAGCTGCTCGTGCACCTCGACGTAGGCACCACCGGGGAGTCGGCGGATGTTGCCCGACTCGTAGCCGTGGAGGAGGATCTCGCGATCCTTCTTCTGCAGGCCGATCGCGATGCGCTTCGTGAGCCAGTAGACGATCACCGTGCCGACGATGAGCATCGCCTGCAGCGCCCAGGTCACCTGGAAGACGTTGAGCGAGAAGTGCGTCGCGATCAGGTCGGAGGAGGCGGCGGCCCAGAGGATCGCGTAGAACCAGACACCGGCGGCACCGATGGCCGTGCGCGTCGGGTTGTTGCGCGGGCGCTCGGCGATGTGGTGCTCGCGCTTGTCGCCCGTGATCCACGCCTCGATGAAGGGGTAGAACATCACCAGCACGATGAACAGGCCCAGCACCGCGATCGGCAGCAGGATGTTCCAGGAGAGCGTCAGCCCCAGGATCTCGGACTCCAGGCCCGGTGCCAGGCGCAGCGCGCCGTCCGCGAACCCGATGTACCAGTCCGGCTGGGTGCCTGCAGAGACGGGGGACGGGTCGTACGGCCCGTACTCCCAGACCGGCAGGATCGTGAAGGTCGAGCCGATCACCACCAGCACGCCGAAGACGATGAAGAAGAACGCGCCCGCCTTGGCGGCGAAGAGCGGCATGATCGGCGCGCCGACGACGACGTCGTTCGTCTTGCCGGGGCCGGCGAAGTCGGTGTGCTTGTTGACGATCAGCAGCACCATGTGGATGCCGATGAAGGCGATCACGAGCGCCGGCAGCAGCATGATGTGCAGCACGAAGAGCCTCGGCACGATCTCGTGGCCGGGGAAGATGCCGCCGAAGAGCAGGTACGAGATCCAGGTGCCGACGACCGGGATGCCCTTCACCATGCCGTTGATGATCGCGAGGCCGTTGCCCGACAGCAGGTCATCGGGCAGCGAGTAGCCGGTGAAGCCCTCGGCGAGCGCCAGGATGAAGAGGATGAAGCCGACGACCCAGTTGATCTCGCGCGGCTTGCGGAAGGCGCCCGTGAAGAACACGCGCAGCATGTGCAGGCCGATGGCGGCGATGAACAGCAGCGCCGACCAGTGGTGCACCTGGCGCATCAGCAGGCCGCCGCGGACGTCGAAGGAGAGGTTGAGCGTCGACGCGTAGGCCGCCGACATCTCGACGCCCTTGAGCGGCACGTACGAGCCCTCGTAGTGCACGGCGGTCATCGAGGGCTCGAAGAAGAACGTCAGGAAGGTGCCGGTGAGCAGGATCGCGACGAACGAGTACAGGATGATCTCGCCGAGCATGAACGACCAGTGGTCGGGGAAGACCTTGCGACCGAGCGCCGAGACCATCGACGAGATGCTGGTGCGCTCGTCGAGGTAGTTGGACGCCTTCGCGGTCAGAGAGGGACGCGGTGCGGTGGCGGTCATGCGCGGGTCTCCGTCTCAGCTGCCGACAGGGGCACGTGGCCCTCTTCGTCGACGTGGTGGAGGCGCTCGAAGAACGATGCGCCGATGGGCTCGGTGAAGTCGCGGCGAGCGACGAGGAAGCCCTCGTCGTCGACCGTGATGGGCAGCTGCGGCAGTGGGCGCTTCGCCGGCCCGAAGATCACCTTGGCGTGCTGGGTGACGTCGAACGTGGACTGGTGGCACGGGCACAGCAGGTGGTGCGTCTGCTGCTCGTAGAGGGCGACCGGGCAGCCGACGTGCGTGCAGATCTTGGAGTACGCGACGATGCCGTCGTACGACCAGTCCTCGCGGCCCGGCTGGATCTCCAGGCGGTCGACCGGCACGCGCACGAGCAGCACCGCGGCCAGGGCCTTCTGGTCCAGGTAGCCCTCGTTGTGCCCGATCTCCTTGAGCGGCTCGGGGATGACGTGGAAGGCGGAGCCGACCGTGACGTCCGACGCCTTGATCGGCGTGCCGGTCGGGTCGAGCGCCAGGCGCATGCCCTCGCGCCACATGGTGTGCGCGATCGCCTGCGGCGCGTCCTGGGCCGGGGCGAGGTCGCGGAAGAGCACGACGGCGGGCAGCGGCATGAGCGCGACGGCACCGATGAGCGTGTTGCGGATCAGCGACCGACGGGTGAAGCCGGACTCCTCGTCGCCGAGCTTGAAGATCTCGACGGCGCGCGTGCGGCTGGCGACCGAACCGCGCGTGGGGTGGCGCTCCTCGACGACCTCGTGGCTGCTCATGAGCTGGCGGGCCCAGTGCATCGCGCCGAAGCCGACGCCGAGCAGCGCGAGCGCGATCGCGAGGCCGAGGAACAGGTTGTTCGCCCGGACGCTCGCCATGTCGCCCTCCTCGATCGGCACGGCGATGTACGCGACGATCGCGAGCACGGAGCCGAGCATCGAGAGCAGGAACCAGCCCACGACCTGGCGCTCCGCGCGACGCTCCTTGTGCGGGTGCAGATCCGTCTGGCGGGGGCGGTGCGGCGGCAGGCCGGGGTTCTCGAACGCGTCCGACTGCTCGATGGCTGCGCCGCGGTCGAAGACGACCACGTCGTGGTCCTCAGCGCCGGGGCGGCCCGGAGCCGACTGGTCATCAGCCGACATGCTGTTCCTCTCTGTGTCCTGCGCCATGGATCAGTTCGGCCTCGACGTCAGCCAGACCGTGATCGCGACGACGCCGCCGAGACCGAAGATCCAGATGAACAGGCCCTCCGACACCGGGCCGAGGGCGCCGAGGTCGAAGCCGCCGGGAGACGGGTTCTCATCCAGGTAGTGCAGGTACGCGATGATCTCGCGCTTCTCCTCGGGCGAGATGTTGTTGTCGTTGAAGACGGGCATGTTCTGCGGGCCCGTCAGCATCGCCTCGTAGATGTGCGCGGCGTCGATGTCGTGCAGGTTCGGCGCGAACTTGCCTTCGGTGAGGGCACCGCCGGCGCCGGCGACGTTGTGGCACATGGCGCAGTTGATGCGGAAGAGCACGCCGCCGTTGGCGACGCCCTCGTCGTCGACCTGCGCGGTGTCGAGCAGCTCGTCGGAGGGACGCTCGGGACCGGGGGCGAGCGAGGCGATCCAGTCGCCCATCGCGTCCGACTGCTCCTGCGTGAACTGGGGGTCGCGCTGCAGCGCCTGCGGCCCCTGGAACGCCATGGGCATGCGGCCCGTCATCACCTGGAAGTCGACGGATGCCGCGCCCACGCCGATGAGGCTGACACCGTTCTCGGTGCCCTCGGCGTTCAGGCCGTGGCACGAGGCGCAGTTCGCGCGGAACAGCTCCGCGCCGTCCTGCATCGTGAGCGCCTGCGAGTGCGCCGCTGCGCCGGAGGGCTCTGCGTTCGCCACGGTGCTCACCGCTGCGGACGCGCCGCCTGCTGCGACGAGCCCGATGATCAGCAGCGCAGCGCTCGCCAGCGGGTGCCTGCGGCCGGTCTTCTTGCGTGTTGCCAAGGTCAATTCACCCAACCGTTACTTGAGCCAGTAGATGACGAGGTACAGGCCGATCCAGACCACGTCGACGAAGTGCCAGTAGTACGAGATGACGTGCGCGCTGGTCGCTTCCTTGCGACCGAAGCGCTTCACCGCATACGCACGCCCGATGACGAACAGGAAGGCGAAGAGCCCACCCGTCACGTGCAGGCCGTGGAAGCCGGTGGTGATGTAGAAGGCAGAGCCGTAGGAGTTCGCACCGATGGTCACGCCGTGGTGGATGAGCTCGAGGTACTCGAAGACCTGCAGGATGACGAAGACCGCGCCCATCGCGTAGGTCAGGTAGAACCACTCGATCATGCCCCACCGGGAGAACTGGAGCGCCGTGCCCGTCCTCCGCGCCTGGTGGTGCTCCGCCGCGTTGGCGCCCGCCTGGCACGTGAAGCTCGAGGCCAGGAGGATCGTGGTGTTGATCGTCGCGAAGATCACGTTGAGCTTCTCGGCCTCGGTCGCGAACAGGTCGCCAGACATCGAGCGGAGCGTGAAGTAGATCGCGAACAGGCCTGCGAAGAACATGACTTCGCTGCCGAGCCAGACGATGGTGCCGACCGCAACGGTGTTCGGCCGCCTGATCATCGGCGCCGATGATGGCGACGTGGAGAGCGCAGTAGTGGACACGTCACCCATCCTAGTGACAGTACGGATCGGTCTCGACCCGACGGACAGCGTGCCGCGAAAAGATAGGCTTGGGCCATGGATCGCCTCTTGACCTGGCCAGTCGTGCTCGAGACGCTGCTGGAGGGCGAGGACCTCGCGATCCGTCAGGCGGAGTGGGCCATGGCCGAGGTCGTGGCAGGCAGCGCGACCGAGGCGCAGATCGCCGGCTTCCTCATCGCCCTGCGCGCCAAGGGCGTCGTGGCCGAGGAGCTGGTCGGGTTCCGCGACGCGATCCTGGAGGCGGCGGTGCCGCTGCCGGGCGACACGCGCGTGGTCGACATCGTCGGCACGGGCGGAGACCGCCAGCACACCGTCAACATCTCGACCACCGCAAGCATCGTCGTCGCGGCCTCGGGCGTGCCGGTGCTCAAGCACGGCAACCGGGCCGTCTCGTCGTCATCCGGCGCCTCGGACGTGCTGGACGCGCTGGGACTCGTGCCGGCCGACGACGACCCGGCGCGAGTGCGCCGGATCCTCGAGGAGGCCGGCATCTCGTTCGCCTGGGCGACGCGGTTCCACCCCGGCTTCCGGCACGCGGGGCCGGTGCGGCAGCAGCTGGGCGTGCCGACGGTCTTCAACTACCTCGGCCCGCTCGTGAACCCGGCCAGGCCGGAGGTCTCGCTCGTCGGTGTCGCGGACAAGCACGTGATCGAGCAGTTCGTCGGCGTCTTCGCCACGCGCGGCGCGACGGCCCTCGTCGTGCGCGGCGAGGACGGGCTCGACGAGCTGACCACCACCGGGCACTCCGAGCTGTGGGAGGTGTCGCGCGGCGACGTCGTGGAGCACGACATCGACCCGCGCGAGCTGGGCATCGCGCGCGCCTCGCTCGACGACCTGCGAGGCGGCTCGCCCGAGCACAACGCCGAGGTCCTCCGCCGCACGCTCGAGGGCGAGCCCGGGCCGGTGCGAGACATCGTGCTGCTCAACGCGGCCGCGGCGCTCGTGGCCTGGCGGTTGGACGGCGACCCGCGGCAGAAGGACCGCCCGATGAAGGAGCGGATCGCCGACGAGCTCGTCGTCGCGGCGGCCGCGATCGACTCCGGGGCGGCCGCGCGCACGCTCGCCGCCTGGCGACGAGCCGCGAGCTGATGGCGTGACCGACGCGCAGATCCCGCGCGCGCAGCGCCAGACCACCTGGTCCGGCGACGAGGTGTGGCACACGTGGCCGCTGCGCTGGGCCGATCGCGCCTCCCGCTCCCTGCTGCTCGTCGCGCTCGCCGTCGGGGGCCTGCTGGCCTGCTACGCGCTGCCGCTGCTGCTCCACCACCCGCCGGCGCTGTCGCCCTCGCTCACGCTCAGCAGCATCGGGGTGCTGCTCCTGCTGCTCGCCGCGTTCGTCGCTCCGGCGTCCCGCGGCTACCGCGTCGCGGCCGTCTACTGCCTGGTGCTCTTCGCCGCCGCGACCGCCGTGCTCGTGCTGATGCAGTCGACCACCCTGTTCGGCGCGACGACCTACGGCGCCCTCGACGCCGTCGAGTTCACCGCGGGTGCCGCGCTCGTCGTCGCCTGGATGCTCGTCCGCATGCGGCATCCGCTCACCATCCTCGTCGTGCTGCTGGGCTACGCGGCAGCTGCTGCGGCGCTCTACGCCCGTGCGGTGCCCGCGCTGCGCGAGCGCATCGCCGCCAACCCATGGGAGGAGGCGGCGACGGGGGCCGACGAGGCCGTCACGCGGGCCGCGCTGCTCCTGCTGATCCTCGGGCTCATCGTGCTGGGCTGGTGGCTGGACGGCTGGATGCGCGCCCTGCTGCCGGTGGCCAACGTGGCCGAGCCCCACGCATCCGGACGCGCCTCGCGCACGGGGGAGCAGCAGCGCCTGCGCTACGGCTTCATCTCGATGCTCGTCGGCCTCGACGTGATCGCCATCGCGGTGGCGATCTCTGCCAAGCAGCCCGTCGCGCGCGGCAGGCTCTCGGACGAGGACGACTGGTGGGCGGCGATCGTGCTGGCGGTCTCGACCGCGCGCGTCGCGCTGCTGATCGTCGTGATCTTCGCCGCCATCATCTGGCTGAGCGATCCGGCCGCTCGCGCCACCTGAGCTCGCGCACGACGGAGGGGGCGGCCGCGGCCACCCCCTCCGACGCTCACCCGGTCACTCGCGCGACCGGTGCAGCTCACTCGACGTCGTCGTCGACCCAGTCGAGCGTCTTCTGCACGGCCTTCTTCCAGTTGCGGTACGTGCGGTCCCGCGACTCCTGATCCATCTGCGGCTCCCAGCGGCGATCCTCCTGCCACTGCTGGCGCAGCTCGTCGAGCGAACCCCAGAAGCCGACCGCGAGGCCGGCGGCGTAGGCGGCGCCGAGGGCGGTCGTCTCCGCGACGACCGGGCGGATGACGGGCACGCGCAGCAGGTCGGCCTGGAACTGCATCAGCGTGTCGTTGGCGATCATGCCGCCGTCGACCTTGAGCTCCGTGAGGTCCACGCCCGAGTCGGCGTTGACCGCGTCGACCACCTCGGCGGTCTGGAACGCCGTGGCCTCGAGGGCAGCGCGCGCGATGTGCCCCTTGTTGACGTACCGCGTCATGCCCACGAGCGCACCGCGCGCATCCGGCCGCCAGTACGGCGCGAACAGGCCGGAGAAGGCGGGCACGAAGTAGGCGCCGCCGTTGTCCTCGACCTGCTTCGCGAGCGTCTCGACCTCCGGCGCGTCCTTGATGATGCCCAGGTTGTCGCGGAGCCACTGGATCAGCGATCCGGTCACGGCGATCGATCCCTCGAGCGCGTAGTGGGTGGGCTCGTCGCCGATCTTGTAGCCGACGGTGGTGAGCAGCCCGTTCTTCGAGTGCACGATCTCGGTGCCCGTGTTGAAGATGAGGAAGTTGCCCGTGCCGTAGGTGTTCTTCGCCTCGCCGGTGTCGAAGGCAGCCTGTCCGAAGGTGGCGGCCTGCTGGTCGCCGAGGATGCCCGTGATGGGCGTCTCGCGCAGCAGCGACTCCGAGGCGGCGACGCCGAACTCGCCCGACGAAGCCTTGATCTCGGGGAGCATCGACCTGGGCACGCCGAAGTCGGCGAGGATGTCGTCGTTCCAGGTGGTGGTCTCGAGGTCCATGAAGAGCGTGCGCGAGGCGTTCGTCACGTCGGTCGCGTGCACGCCGCCGTTGACGCCGCCCGTCAGGTTCCAGAGCACCCACGTGTCGGTGGTGCCGAAGAGCAGGTCGCCGGCCTCGGCAGCCTCTCGTGCGCCGTCGACGTTCTCGAGGATCCAGACGATCTTCGTGCCGGAGAAGTAGGTCGCCAGGGGCAGGCCGACCTTCGCCTTGTAGCGGTCGGTGTCACCGTCGGCCAGTCGGTCGACGATCTTCTGCGTGCGGGTGTCCTGCCAGACGATCGCGTTGTAGACGGGCTCGCCGGTGTTCTTGTTCCAGACCACCGCCGTCTCGCGCTGGTTGGTGATGCCGATGGCCTTGACGTTGTGGCGCGTGACGTTGGCCTTCGAGAGCGCCTGGCCGATGACCTCGCGCGTGTTGTTCCAGATCTCAGCCGGGTCGTGCTCGACCCAGCCGGCGTGGGGGAAGATCTGCTCGTGCTCGAGCTGGCCGGTTGAGACGATGGTGCCGGCGTGGTCGAAGAGGATGGCGCGAGTCGAGGTCGTGCCCTGGTCGATGGCGATGACGTAGTCGTTCACCGTGACTCCTTCATTGGATGGTGGATGGTGCTGTCTGCTGGTGGGGTCGAAAGGGAGGAGGAGGGGGCGCACCCCCTCCTCCTCTCCGATCAGGCCGCTGCGAGCGTGGCGATCAGGACCGGTGCTGCGAGTCCGGCGATGATGCCGCCGATGATCGGACCGGCGACCGGCACCCACGCATAGCTCCAGTCGCTCGAGCCCTTGCCCTTGATGGGCAGGATCGCGTGCGCGATGCGCGGGCCGAGGTCGCGGGCCGGGTTGATCGCGTAGCCGGTCGGGCCACCGAGCGATGCGCCGATCGCGACGACGAGCAGCGCGACGGGCAGCGCTCCAAGGGCGGCGAGGCCGGCGGGGGAGCCCAGCTCGGCGTCGGCGCCCTGCGCACCGAAGCCGATGACCACGAAGACGAGCACGAAGGTGCCGATGATCTCGGTGACGAGGTTCCAGCCGCTGTTGCGGATGCCGGGGCCCGTCGAGAAGGTGCCGAGCTTGTTCGCCGGGTCCTCCTCGATGTCGAAGTGCTGCTTGTAGGCCAGCCAGCAGAGCACGGCGCCGAGGAAGGCGCCGATCATCTGCGCGCCGAGGTAGACGGGCAGCGCGGCCCAGTTGTAGTCGACACCCGTGGCCAGGTCGCGGGACAGGAGACCGAAGGTCACGGCAGGGTTGAGGTGGGCGCCGGAGTAGGCCGACACGACGACACCGGCGAAGACGGCGAGGCCCCAGCCGAAGTTGATCATGAGGAAGCCGCCGCCGTAGCCCTTGTTGCCCTTCAGCACGACGTTCGCGACGACGCCGCAGCCGAGGAGGACGAGCATTGCCGTGCCGACCAGCTCAGAGAGGAATACCAGCCCGAGATTCACATCCACAGGTTCCTGCTTTCTCGTTCCCGGGCCGCTCTGCCCGGACCGCCCGCTCGGGTGGTACGCACACCCTAACCACGCCGGGTAGCCGATGGCGCCAACCGGGCGCGCTTTTCTCGATCGCGTCGAATTCCGAGCCGCCTGGGCGTAGCGTGAGCGTGTCGTACCACCAGTGATGCACCGATGGCGCAGGAGCACCGGCGCCGGATCACCGCGAGGAAGAGGCCAACCGTGAAGAAGCTCATCAACGATCCGAAGAAGACCGTCGACGAAGGCGTCGCGGGATTCGCCGCCGCGCATCCCGATCTGGTGCGCGTCGTCGTCGATCCGCCGTTCGTCGTGGTGCGGGCGGATGCGCCCGTCGCCGGCAAGGTCGGCCTCGTCTCGGGCGGTGGCTCCGGCCACGAGCCGCTGCACGCCGGCTTCGTGGGCTTCGGCATGCTCGACGCGGCGGTGCCCGGCGCCATGTTCACCTCGCCGACGCCCGACCCCATCGTCGAGGCGACGAGGCAGGTCGACGCCGGCGCCGGCGTGCTGCACATCGTCAAGAACTACACGGGCGACGTGCTGAACTTCGAGACCGCCGCCGATCTGGCCCTCGCGGAGGGCATCGAGGTGCAGTCGGTCATCGTAGACGACGACGTCGCGGTGAAGGACTCCCTCTACACGGCAGGCCGACGCGGCGTCGCGGGCACCCTGCTCGTCGAGAAGATCGCGGGTGCGGCCGCCGAGCGCGGCGACACCCTCGATCAGGTCGCCGAGATCGCCCGGCGCGTCAACAGCCAGGTGCGCACGATGGGCCTCGCGCTCGCGCCCTGCACCGTGCCGCACGCGGGCGAGCCGAGCTTCGACCTCGCCGACGACGAGGTCGAGATCGGCATCGGCATCCACGGCGAGCCCGGCCGCGAGCGCATCCAGCTGGAGCCCGCCGACCGCCTGGTCGACCGCCTGCTCGAGCCGATCCTCGAGGACATGCCGCTCGTGACCGACGACCGGGTGATGCTGCTCGTGAACGGCATGGGCGGCACGCCGCAGTCCGAGCTCTACATCGTCTTCCGCCGGGCGGCCGAGGTGCTCGCCGAGCGCGGCATCACCCTCGCGCGCTCGCTCGTGGGCTCCTACGTCACGAGCCTCGAGATGCAGGGCGTCTCGATCACGCTGCTGAAGCTCGACGACGACCTGCTCGACCTGTACGACGCCCCGGTGCAGACCGCGGCGCTCCGCTGGGGCCGCTGAGGTGGCGGGCGAGAGCGGTCTCGACGGCGCATGGACGCGGCGCTGGATCGAGACGATCGCCGCCCGCGTCGCCGAGCGCAAGGCTGAGCTGACCTCGCTCGACCGCGCCATCGGCGACGCCGACCACGGCGAGAACCTCGACCGCGGCTTCCAGGCCGTGCTCGGCAAGCTCGACACCCTCGACGCCGGGGCCACCCCCGGCGCGGTGCTGAAGCTCGTCGCCACGACGCTCATCTCCACCGTCGGCGGGGCGGCCGGCCCCCTCTACGGCACCGCCTTCCTCAAGGGCGCGATGGCGGCGGGCGATCGCCAGAGCCTCGACGCTGCCGGCCTGGTGGAGGTGCTCGGCGCCGCCCGCGACGGGATCGTCGCGCGCGGGAAGGCCGAGCTGCAGGACAAGACGATGGTGGATGCCTGGACACCGGCCGTCGACGCGGCCTCCGCGGCCGGTGACGACGTGCGCGCAGCGCTCGAGGCGGCGGCGACGGCCGCGGCCGAGGGAGCAGTCGCGACCGAGCCGCTCGTCGCCCACAAGGGCCGCGCCTCCTACCTCGGCGAGCGCGCGATCGGCCACCGCGACCCCGGGGCGGAGTCGACGGCGCTCATGCTGCGCGCCGCTGCGGACACGCAGTGACGGTCGGCCTGCTGATCGTCTCGCACTCCGTGAAGATCGCGGAGGGCGTCGTCGAGCTCGCCGCGCAGATGGCGCCGTCGGTCGCGCTCGTCGCCGCGGGCGGCACCGACGACGGCGGCATCGGCACGAGCTTCGACGCGGTGCAGGCCGGGCTCCTCGAGGCCGAATCGGGCGACGGGGTGGTGGTGCTGTGCGACCTCGGCTCCGCCGTGCTGACGACGGAGACCGCGCTCGACTTCGCCGACGATCCTGAGCGCATCCGCATCGCCGATGCACCGATCGTCGAAGGCGCCGTCGCTGCCGCGGTCGCGGCGGAGTCCGGCGCCGACCTCGCGGCCGTCGTCGCCGCGGCGGAGGACCAGGGGACGGTCGCGGCGGCACCGGATGCGCTCGCTCGCGGCGCAGAAGACGCCTCGGCATCGGCGGCGCAGGAGCGCGCCTCGACCGAGATCGTGCTGCAGAACCAGCACGGCCTGCACGCGCGCCCCGCTGCCGAGCTCGTGCGCACGGCGAGCGGCTTCGACGCGAGCGTCACGGTCAACGGCGTCGACGCGACGAGCATGCTGCGCGTGCTGGCGCTCGGCCTCGACGCGGGCTCCATCGCGCGCTTCGAGGCGACGGGTCGAGAGGCGACGGCCGCGATCGCCGCCATCGAGGCGCTCGCTGCGGGCGACTTCGGCGACGCGCCGGGCTAGCTCGCGCTAGCGCTCTGCGACGTGCGCGGCGAACTCGTCGGCCTCCGCGCGCGCGACCACGAACGAGCAGATCGGGCGGATGCGCCTGCCCTCGGCGATCGTGGACCGCAGCGCGTCGTCGACGAGCTGCGAGCCGACGCCGCGGCCGCCGAAGCCGGGGTCGACCTCGGTGTGGGTGAAGGAGCGGATGCCGTCGCCGTCGACGTAGTCCGCGAAGCCGGCGAGCGCGCCGTCGATGCGCGCTTCGTAGCGGGATGCCTCGGGGTTGTGCACGATCTCGATCGCGCTCTGCTCGTCGCTCATGCGCCCACCGTACCGGCCCGTGCGCGCAGGGCGGCAGGTCAGCGCCGCGGCCGAGCCGGAGTGCGGCATGCTTGAACCATGCAGCTCGACCCGCGACGCATCCTGATCTTCCGCACCGTCGCGCGCGAAGGCTCCGTCTCGGGCGGAGCGCGTGCGCTCGGCTGGACGCAGCCTGCGGTGAGCCAGCACATCCGGCTGCTCGAGGACGAGGTGGGGCAGGCCCTGCTGCTGCGCTCCTCGACCGGCGTCACCCTCACCGAGGCGGGCGAGCGGCTGCTGCGCCACGCCGACGGCGTCGCAGGCCTGCTCGCCTCCGCCGAGGCCGAGCTCCTCTCGCTCGCCGAGGGCGCCGGCAGCGTCACGATCGCGGCCTTCCCGTCGGCGCTGGCCGACTTCGTGCCCCGGTCGATCGCCGCTGCCCGGCTCGCGGTGCCGCGCTTGACGGCGCGCGTGATCGAGCTCGAGCCGCCCGAGGCGATCGAGGCGGTGCTCGCCGGCGATGCCGACGTCGCGGTGGTCTTCGAGTACGACGAGCTGCACGACGACGTGCAGCTCGCGCGCATCGAGCTGGGCTTCGACGCGACATCCGTCGTGCTGCCCGCCGACCACGAGCTCGCGCGGGGAGGGGCGGTCGACATCGCGGCCCTCGCCGGCGCCGACTGGGTGGGCGGCTGCACGCGCTGCCGCTCGCACCTCGAGTCGCTCGCGGCCGACGCGGGCTTCGCGCCCACGATCCAGTTCGAGACCGACGACTTCGTCGCCGCGCAGTCGTTCGTCGCCGCGACCGGCTCGGTCACGCTGCTGCCGTCGATGGCGCTGCGGGTCCTCACTCGCGACGACGTGGTGGTCGCGCCGCTCGCCGACCGCTCGGGGCGCACGGTCTCGCTCCGGTACCGGCACGGCGCCGAGCGGGTGCCCGCCGTCAGCACCGTCATCGAGGCGATGCGCACGCGCTGGGAGCAGACCGCTCGCTGACCTGGCGTCGTCGCCGGCGGAGGCGAGGCTGCCTCAGCGCCCCGCTGCGGTCTCCCGAGGCGCGAGAGCGTCGGCCGCGATGTCGCCGAGCGCGATCCGCGAGAGGGCACCGGCGTGCGCCTGGCAGGAGTCGAGCAGCGGCACCTCGGCGTCGGCCTCGGTCACCAGCAGCATGATCTCGGTGCACGCGAGCACGATCGCCTCTGCGCCCTCGGCCACGAGCGCGGCGAAGGCCTCCCGGTAGACCGCCCGCGACGCATCCGTCACCACGCCCCGGGTGAGCTCGTCGAAGATGATGCGATCGAGCTCGACCTGCGCGGGCGCCGGCGGCACGATGGCGACGATGCCGTGCGCCCGCAGCCGCTCGGCGTAGAACGCCTCGGACATCACCCACTGGGTGCCCACGATGCCGAGCGTGCGCGCGCCGACCCGGCCCGCGGCATCCGCGACGGCATCGCCGATGTGCACGAGCGGCACGCGGATGCGCGACTCGACCTCGGGGGCGACCTTGTGCATGAGGTTCGTCGCGATGGCGATCGAGGATGCGCCGGCGCGCTCGAGCGTGGCCGCCTCATGGGCGAGCAGCTCGCCGGCCGCGGCCCAGTCCTCGCGCAGCTGGCAGTCGCGGATCTCGGCGAAGTCCAGGCTCGAGAGCAGGATGCGCGCTGAGGCATGGCCGCCGCGCTCCGCCGCGACGCGCTCGTTGATGGCGCGGTAGTACTCGATCGTGGAGTGCCAGCTCATGCCGCCGAGGATGCCGAGGGTCTGCATGGCTTCGATCTCACCAGGCAGCAGGCCAGAAGTCCAGCCTGTGTCCCTGATGATTGCTAGTCGGTGCGGTAATACCCTGATGGCACGCGCGCAGCGGTCGATGCTCGACGCGACGGCACTGCGGCATGTAGCCCGAGCCGCTGCTGCAGGCTGACCGCCAGCAGCATCTGCGCGCCGAGATAGGGGATGAGCACGGCGAAGGTGCGCAACGGGTCGGGGATGTCGAGGACGAACAGCCCGAGGCCCAGCACGAGATCGCTGACGAGGAAGAGCAGGCCGCCGAGCAGGCCTGGCGTGTCGATGGCGGCGAAGGCCGCCATGGCCGCCAGCACGAGGGCGTAGAGCAGCACGGGCACGGCGAGGGCACCGGCGTTCGCGGCGGTGATGCCGCCCGCGATCACGGCGATGACCGCATAGCCGATCGCCGCGGGGCCGAAGGCGAGCGAGCGCCTGCGCGTCGGCCAGAGTGCCGCGAGGTAGGCGATGTGCCCGAGCAGGAAGGCCGCGAGCAGGACGATGGTGACGCCCGTCGACGCGCCGAGGCCGTCGCCGAGCCAGCACAGCAGCACGGCGAGCACGTGCCAGACGCCCGCCGCGTGGCGCAGGGCACCGAGCCGCACGAGGGCGATGGCGATGGGCGGCAGCATCGCCCACATCAGCACGACGCGCGCGGTGTCGAGGAGCTGGGCGTCGCCGATCTCGAGCCCGATCAGCACTGCGGCCAGCAGGTTCAGCAGGAGCCCGGCGCCCGCGATCGCGAACCCGAGCCGCAGCGCGCGAGGCATCGGGGTCGAGGGCATGCCCCCATCGTTCCACGGCTCACCGCTGCTTGGGCGGTGCTTGCCCACGGCAGTGGCAGAGTGGGCGCGTGCACGACAACCCGTTCCGGCCCGGCTTCGGCATCTCGCCTCCCATGCTCGCCGGCCGCGACGCGCTGCTCGACGAGTGGCGTGAGGTCTTCGGCCTCGGCGCGTGGTCGCCCTATCGCGCCGCGCTCGTGACGGGCATGCGCGGCGTCGGCAAGACCGTGCTGCTCAACGCGGTCGAGGATGCCGCGCTCGCCCGCGACTGGACGGTCGTGCACGGCACGCTGCACGCGGGCCTCATCGACGGCCTCGAGCACGACCGGCTGCCCGCCATGCTGCAGGAGCAGGATCCCCAGGCGCGCACCCGTGAGGTGACGGGGCTCACCGTGCCGCAGGTCGGCGGGCTGCGCACCGAGGTGAAGGAGCGCTACGAGCGCGAGCCACGGCTCGAGAGCATGCTCGCCCGGCTCGTGGAGCTCGGCGAGGAGCGCGGCGCCGGCGTGCTCGTCTCGCTCGACGAGGTCGCGAAGGAGTCGCTCGACCAGCTGCGCCGCATCGCGATCGCCGTGCAGCACCTGATGCGCGAGGATCGTCGTATCGCCATCGTCGCGGCAGGGGTGCCCGCCTCGATCGCGGCAGCCCTCGACGCCGACGGGCTCACCTTCTTCCGTCGTGCGCAGCAGGTGCGGCTCGACACCCTCACGCTGAGCGAGACGCGCGCCGCGCTGGCCGAGCCGGTGCGCACGCGCGGTCGCGCGATCGGTGAGCAGGCGCTCGAGCGCGCGGCGCGCGCGAGCCAGGGCTACCCCTACCTCGTGCAGTCGATCGGCGCGCGCGCCTGGGAGTACACGCCCTCGACGGAGGAGATCACGACGGATGCGGTGCAGCACGCCGTCGAGGTCGCCCACGCGGCGATGGGGGAGAGCGTGATCGTGCCGGCGCTGCGCGGGCTCTCGAGCCGCGATCGGGACTACCTGCTCGCCATGGCGGAGGACGACGGACCTGCCTCGACGGCCGAGGTCGGCGAGCGGATGGGTGCCTCGCCCGGCACCGCGGGGCGGCAGCGCGCGCGGCTGCTGGACGCGGGCATCATCGTCGCGCCGGCGCGCGGGTCGGTCGACTTCGCCATCCCGCTCATGCGCGAGCACCTGCGCGCGCATCCGCACGATGCCCAGCTCGGTCTGCCGACGGCGGCGCGCGACACCTTCCGCGCCTGACCGATCGTTCGGTATCCTCACGAGGTCAGGCGCTCACGCGCCGGTCTCGACAAATGGGACCACGCGCAGTCGCGCGCGATACACATGGACCCCATCGACGAGGTTCCGTGCCGTGTCGCCGAGCGCGCCGCCGGGCCTCCTGCCCCTCTGGAGCGCACCCATGCCTGACGCAACCCCTGCCGCAACCCCTGCCGCCTCGACGCTGCCCGACGCATCCGTCACGATCTCTGCCGCGATCGCCGCCGAGCTCGAGCAGCACGCGACGCACGTGTTCGGCCTGATGGGCAACGGCAACGCCTGGTTCCTCGACGCGGTGGTGCGACGCGGCGCCATGCAGCTGATCACCGTGCGCCACGAGACCGCGACCGTCGCCGCCGCCGACG
The DNA here is from genome assembly GCF_900117395.1 of Agrococcus sp. Marseille-P2731. GTDB lineage: Bacteria > Actinomycetota > Actinomycetes > Actinomycetales > Microbacteriaceae > Agrococcus. Next base: position 310,914 of record NZ_FPEG01000002.1, read on the forward strand.
CCTTCTACCGCGCGAGCGGCCGGCTCGCCGTCGCCACCACGACCTACGGGCCGGGCTACACGAACGCGCTCACGTCGCTCGCCGAGGCCGCACAGGCGCGGATCCCGCTCGTGCTCGTCGTCGGCGATCAGCCCACCGGCGGCCCGCGCCCCTGGGACGTCGACCAGGCCGCCGTCGCGACCGCGGTCGGCGCCGCCACCATCGTGGTCGGCCGCGGTGACGCCCGCGCTGCTGCGCGACGCGCTGCCGAGATGGCGCTCGTGGAGCGGCGGCCGGTGGTGCTCGCCATCCCCTACGACATCGGCCACGCGGCGCTCGAGGGCGACGGCGAGCGCGCCGACGCGCTGCCGTCCGCCGACGCCGCGTTCGTCTCGCTCGACGGCGAGCAGCTCGCGCAGGTCGCCGAGGTGCTCGCCGCCGCGGAGCGGCCGCTCGTGCTGGCCGGCCGCGGCGCGCACGTCGCGGGGGCGGCGGATGCGCTGCGCACGCTCGCGGCACGGCTCGGGGCGCGCACGGCCTCGAGCGCGCTCGGCAGCGGCATCTTCGAGCCTGGAACGCGACACCTCGGCATCTGCGGCGGCTTCGCCTCGGAGCGCGCCGCGGTGGCGATCGAGCTGGCGGATGTCGTGCTGGTGGTCGGTGCGGGGCTCAACCAGTTCCAGCTGCGCTTCGGCGATGCCTTCGCGCCCGGGGCTCGCGTGCTGCAGGTCGATGTGGTCGAGGCTCCGACGAGCCCGCGGGTCGACGAGCTGGTGCGCGGGGACGCGCGGCTCGTGACCGAGGCGCTGCTGGCGCTGCTCGACGCGGAGGACGGCGACGGAGCGGGTGCCGACGCCCGCTGGGACGCGGCCGGCTTCGGCGACGTCTCCGGCATCCACCTCGAGCGCGAGCCCGGCGACGTCGCCGCTCCCGACGGCCGGCTCGACCCGCGCAGCCTCTTCCACGCGCTGGAGCGCATCCTGCCTGCCGACCGCGTGATCGTGCAGGACGGCGGCCACTTCATCGGCTGGGCGCCGACGCACCTGTCCGTCCCCGACCCCTCTCGACTGCTCATGGTCGGCACCGCGTTCCAGACGATCGGCCTCGGCTTCCCGAGCGCCGTCGGCGCTGCGGCCGCGCGCCCGGAGTCGACGCTCGTGCTCGTCAGCGGCGACGGCGGTGCACTCATGGGGCTCGCCGACCTCGACAGCGTCATCCGCACCGCGAGGCGTGCCGTGGTCGTGATCGTGAACGACGCCGCCTACGGCGCCGAGGTGCACCAGTACGCGGTGCGCGGCGTCGCGGAGGCGCCGATGCTCATCGACCAGGTCGACTTCGCTGCGCTGGGCCGCGGGCTGGGTGCCGACGCCGCGGTGATCGAGACGCTCGACGACCTCGAGCAGCTGCGGTCTTGGCTCGCGGCCGGGTCCGACGGTGTGTTCGTCGCGGACTGCCGCGTGAGCCAGCAGGTCGTCGCGCCCTACATCGTCGAGATCCGCGAGGCGGCGATGCGCGCGTCCCGCGGCTAGCAGGAGCCGTCGGCGCGAGTACACTCCTGCACGCCCGTGCACCGCAGCCGGGCACCGCTGCAGAAGGGACCGCCATGTCCGTCCTCGCGTCCACCCGCCGCCTGGTGCCGATGCTCGGAAGGGACCCGCACGAGCCCGGCCGCGCTGCCACTCCGCTCGAGCTGCTGTTCGACCTCGCCTTCGTCGCCGCGTTCGGCATCGCGGGCGGCCTCGCTGCGCACGCGTTCGCGGCCGGGCACGTCGGTGCTGCGCTGAGCGGCTTCGCCTTCGCCGTCTTCGCGATCACCTGGGCGTGGATCAACTTCACCTGGTTCGCGTCGGCGTTCGACACGGACGACTGGTGGTACCGCCTCACCACGATGCTGCAGATGACGGGCGTCGTGGTGCTCGCGCTCGGGCTCTCGGATGTCTTCCACTCCCTGGAGGAGGGCCACTACCTCGACAACAGGGTGATGGTCGCCGGGTACGTCGTGATGCGCGTCGCGATGCTCGTGCAGTGGGTGCGCCTCGCGCTCCAGAACCCGCAGCTGCGGCGCACCGCGCTCACCTACGCCGGCTGCATCCTCCTCGCTCAGCTCGGTTGGGTCGCCCTCGCCATCGCCCACCTGGAGCTGCTCCCGACAGCACTCCACGCCGGTGCGCTCTACGCGGTCGAGCTGGGCGGCCCGCTCGTCGCCGAGCGCGGGACGCCCACGCCGTGGCATCCGCACCACATCGCCGAGCGCTACGGGCTGCTGGCGATCATCACGCTCGGCGAGGGCGTGCTCGGCACGATCGCCGCCGTGCAGCCCGTCATCGAGCGACAGGGCTGGTCGGTCGACGCGATCGTGATCGTGGGCGCCGGCACCGTGCTGACCTTCGGCATGTGGTGGCTCTACTTCGCGGCGCCCTTCGGCGAGATGCTCCACCGTCGGCCGCGCTCGACGTTCCTCTTCGGCTACGGCCACATGCTCGTGTTCGGGGCGATCGCAGCAGTGGGCGCGGGCCTGCACGTCGCCGCCTACGTGATCGAGGGTGAGTCCGCGGTCGGCTACACCGGGGCCGTCGCCGTCACCGCAGTGCCGGTCGCCGTGTTCCTGATCATCCACTTCGCGATCGCTGCGGCGCTGTCGGGCGGGGTGCGTCCGCTGGACGCGGTGCTGCTGGTCGCTGCGCTCGCCGTCCTGGCGCTCGGGGTCGCTGTGGTGGCGGGCGGTGCGGCGTTCATCGTCGGCATCCTGGTGATCACCGCGGCCCCGTGGCTGGTCGTGCTCGGCACCGAGACCCTCGGCCGCTCGCGGGCGTGAGGTGGCGAGGCTCGGGGCTTCAGGAGGCGGCCGGCTCGTCTCCCAGCTCGAGCAGCCGACGGAAGAGCGCCAGCACCTCCTCGGGCAGCAGGGGCTCGGCGACCGTCACGTCGCACTTCGTCTCCACCGTCACCCGCCACAGCGGGGCGTCGGGCAGCGTCTGCTCCTCGAGCTCCTCGAGCACTCCGGAGGCGACGAGCGTGTCGAGCTGATCGCGATCCCCGCCGGGGATCACCTGAAGCTCGAGCACGGCAGCGCGCGTGCGACCGAGCATCCCGCCCGTGCGGGCGAGCCGCACCTCGTCGTCGACCACCGCATCCGGCGTCGTCTCGCTCTCGGTCACGCCGACCGCGGCCCATGCCGTGCGCACCGCCCCTGTCTCGGCCGCGTCGTCACCGAAGCGGGCCACGGAGGCGTCGATGGTCGCCGCAGCGAAGGTCGCGAAGTCGGCGGTGGAGGAGAGACCGCTCGTCAGCGCGTCCATCCAGATGAGCCCGGGAGCCTCCCAGGCCCGGCCGCCGATCGCGGTCGCGGCCAGGTGGAACGCCTTGTTGGGGATGCCGGAGTTGATGTGCACGCCGCCCAGGTCGTCACGGGTGACGACGAAGTCGCGCATGTGCGCCGGCTGCGGATCCTTGCCGAGCGCCGGATCGTCGTAGGCGGTGCCGGGCGCTGCCATCGAGCGCAGCGCGACGCCCTGCACCCGGTCGGTGAAGACGCCGGATCCGATCAACCAGTCGGCCTCGTCGACGCTCTGCCCGAGCGCGTGCTGCTTGACCAGCGAGCCGAGCACGTCGGCGATGGACTCGTTGAGCGCCCCCGGCTGGTCGCGGTAGACGAGGTCGGCGGTCGACGAGATGACGCCGTGCCCGAGCTCGTGGCCGATGACGTCGATCGCTCGCGTGAACCCGGCGAAGATCTCGCCGTCGCCATCGCCGAACACCATGCGCGTGCCGTCCCAGAAGGCGTTCGCGTACTGCCTGCCGTAGTGCACGGTCGCCAGCAGCGCCATGCCCTCGCCATCGAGCGAGTCGCGGCCGAACGCCTCCATGAGCATCGCCCACGAGGCGCCGAGCCCCTCGTAGGCCTCGTCGGCTGCCGCGTCGCCCGTCGCCTCGTCGCCCTCGGAGCGCACCGCCGTGCCCGGCAGGGTCGTCGAGCCCGCGGCGTCGCTGATGACGCGGTGCGGTGTCGGCCGCTCGCCAGGGACGCGCGCCGGGGCATCCGGCAGCAGCCCCGGGTGCGGGCGCGGGTGGGCTTCGCGCTCGATGCGGATGTCGCGGTCGAGCCCGAGGGTGCGCTCTGCCACGATCGACGCGGTCGAGAGGTGGGCCCCGGCGAGATGCTCGAGCAGGTAGGGCGGCACGATGCCGTGGCGCACAGGGCCAGCCTCTTCCTGCGCCGAGACCTGCGGTGCCGACGCTCGAGGCGCGGGCTCGCGCCACCGCGCTGAGCGCTCCAGTGCCGCCGCCACGCGCGGAGCGACGACGCTCGACCAGAGGTCGTAGCCGGCCGCCGAGGGGTGGAAGCCGTCGGCAGCGTGCTGCCGCGGCTCGACGATCGCGGGCGTCGGCAGGTGGAGCACGCGCGCGTCGGCCGCAGCGATCTGCTGCTGCTCGTCGTCGAGCGTGCGGGCATGCCCGCCGATGAGCGAGCGGATGGGCTGCGGCAGCCACACGAACGTGTCGATCTGCGGGGTGCCGGTGATGCCGATGACGCCGCCGGGGGAGAGGTGCTCGCCCAGCCCGGCGACGAGGCGCCGGATCGTCGTGCCGAACGCCCCGCGGCCGACGAGCTGCAGCGCGTCGTTCGCGCCCACCAGCAGCAGGATCGCATCCCACTCGCCGTCGACCTCCGGGAGGTGGCGCTCCAGCACCTGCGCCGCCGTCGATCCCTCGAGGCCGACGATGCGCCACTGGACGGGCCGGGAGAAGTGCCGCGCGAGTCGCGCCGCCGACTGCAGCACGAGGCCGTCCTCCAGGCGCTCGGCGCCGACGCCCGTGGCCGTCGAGTCGCCGATGGCGAGCAGGCGCAGCGGCGGCCGCTCGGACTCGCCCGCGCCACTCGCGGGCAGCACGGTGCCGTGGCGCTGGCCCTTGGGCTCGGGGAGCCACACGAGATCGCGCTGCAGCTGCTTGCCCTGCCGCAGCAGCACGGGGGCGAGCGCGATGGCGGCGGGCTTCGCGAGCCGATGCACGAGGCGCTCCGTGGTCTTCGATGCATCTGCCGCGATGGCGCCGATGCGTGCCGCGAACTCCATGACGCTCCCTCCGCCGCGATGCTCGCCACCGCAGGCGCCGCTGATCGTACTCGGCACCTCTGACGTGCGCGCTCAGCGACCGCGGCGCATCCGTCCCGTCATCCCAAGCGCATCCGCACGCTCAGCTCGTCGCCGACGCCGACGCCCTCGGCGCGCTGGACCGCGACCTTGATCGGCAGGAGGTAGGCGCCGGCGCGCGGGAAGAGCGAGGTCGTGAAGTCGGTGTCGCCGATCGACGCGGCGACCGGGATCACGCCCCAGCCGTAGGAGAGCTCTGCGGCGGCCTCCCGGATCATCTCGGACTCGTCGGGCGGCACCGGCAGGAAGACGAAGGGGGCAGGGCCGCGCCACTCGATTGCGACGGCGGTGAACTCGAGCTCCACGAGGCCGAGGCTACCCGTGCCCGGTGGGGTGCGCCGCGGCGCCTCGATAGCCTGGAGGCATGTCGAAGAACGCAGCCGTCAGCATCGCAGCCGTCGTCGGAGCCTTCGTGCTCATCATCGCCGTGGCGCTGCTGGTGGTGCGACCGTGGGAGAGCTCAGGCTCGCAGACCACCGAGGTCGAGCTGATCGAGGAGAGCACCCACGTGCTCAACGACGCGGGTGAGGGTGCGCCCGAGCTCGTCGAGTTCTTCGACTACGAGTGCCCGACCTGCGGGCAGTTCCACCCGGTCATCGAGGATCTTCGCGAGCGCTACGAGGGTCAGGTGACTTTCGCCGTCCGCTACTTCCCGCTGTCGAGCCACCCGAACGCGGTGCCGGCTGCGGCGGCCGCAGAGGCCGCGGCGCAGCAGGGCGAGTTCGAGGCGATGCACGCGCGCATCCTCGAGACGCAGTCCGAGTGGGCAGGCACGGGCGACGCGGCTGCGCTGTTCCGCTCCTTCGCTGAGGAGCTCGACCTCGATCTGACGGCCTACGACGAGGCCGTCACTGCGGAGGCGACGGCAGACCGCATCGCGCTCGACTTCGAAGCCGGCGTCGCCGCGGGTGTCACCCAGACCCCGACCTTCTTCCTCGACGGGCAGCGGCTCGAGCTGCAGGACTTCGCCGACGTCGAAGCAGCGATCGTCGAGGCGCTCGAGCAGTAGGTGCTCCGCCCGCACCGCTCGGCGGGCGGTCGATCGAGGAGCGACGGGCGAGGGGCCGCTGGCGACTCGACGGGGAGAGGAGCCGCCAGCGGCGATGGCGCCTGGCGTATGCGGGTACGACCAGGGGCCTCCACCACCATAACGGTGTCCTAGAACGACGTCGAGGGGGAGGAGTCCCCTCGTGTCGTGTCGGCCCGCAGCTTCGACAGGTCCATGCGCGAGGTGCCGATGCGATCGCCGGCCTTCCAGTCTGCCCAGCCCGGCTGATCGGCCATGAAGGCCTCGATCTCGTCCCTCGTCGCCTCGAGCTTGGCATCGTGTCGCAGGTAATGCCGCGTCTCGCGCGCCACGAGCCCGGACAGGATGAGCAGTCCGATCAGGTTGGGGAGGGCCATGAGGCCGTTCGCGATGTCGGAGAACTTCCAGACGGTGTCGAGCGAGATCGTGCAGCCCACGAAGACGACGAGCGCGAACACGATGCGGAACGGCATCACCAGCCGGCGGCCGAAGAGGCGCTCGACGTTGCGCTCGCCGTAGTAGGACCACCCGAGGATCGTCGAGAACGCGAACATGATGAGGCCGATGGTGACGACCCAGTGGCCCCACTCGCCCGGCAGTCCGTTCGAGAATGCCTGCCCCGTCATGAGCGCAGCGCTGAGCTGCTCACCGGTCGCGGTGTCGATGTCGTCCCAGACGCCGGTCACGATGATGGTGAGGCCCGTGATGCTGACGACGATGAGCGTGTCGATGAACGTCTGCGTCATCGATACGAGCCCCTGCCGCACGGGGTGGGTGGTCTTCGCGGCGGCGGCGGCGATCGCTGCCGAGCCGAGCCCCGACTCGTTGGAGAAGAGCCCGCGAGCAACGCCCATCTGCACGGCGATGATCAGCACCGAGCCGGCGAATCCGCCCACCGCGGCCGTGCCGCTGAAGGCCTGCCCGAAGATCTGCGCCAAGGCGGCCGGGAGCTGGCCCACGTTGGCCGCCAAGATGTAGAGGCCTGCGAGCACGTAGAAGACGATCATCACCGGGACGAAGCCGGCGGTGACCTTGCCGATCGACTTGATGCCGCCCACCAGCACGACGAGCGTCAGCACCGTGAGGATCGCGCCGGTCAGCCAGGTCGGCACGCCCCAGCTGTGCTCGACGTTCGAGGCGATCGAGTTGCCCTGCGTCATGTTGCCGATGCCGAAGCACGCGACGACGGTGAAGATCGTGAACGCCAGGGCGAGCACCTTGCCGAGCGGACCCTTGATGCCGCGCTGCAGGTAGATCTGCGGGCCGCCCGACTTCTCGCCCACCTCGTCGGTCGTGCGGAAGCGCACCGCCAGGTAGGACTCGGTGTACTTCGAGGCCATCCCGACGAGCCCCGTGACCCACATCCAGAACAGCGCGCCAGGGCCGCCGATCGCGAGGGCGGTCGCGACGCCGACGATGTTGCCGGTGCCGACGGTCGCGGCGAGCGCGGTCGTGAGCGCCTGGAACTGCGAGATGTCGCCCTCGGCGCCCTGGTCCTTGTCCTTGCCGAGCCCGAGCCGCAGGCCGGCGGCGAGCTTGACGAACTGCAGGCCACCCAGCCTGATGGTCAGGTACAGGCCGGTGCCGACGAGCAGCGGTATCAGCAGGAACGGCCCCCAGATGACGCCGCTGATGGCGTCGAGGATGTCGTTGAGGGGCGTCAGGTCCATGGGCACTCCGGTCGTCTGCGGCGTCGGCGCACGCCGCGTCGCGGCAGGACGCGGGCGCGATGTCAGACCTTACCGGCGTGGCACGATGGCGGGTGTGCACGACGCCTCTGCTGACATCCGCCCGCTGACCCCACGGCCCGCAGCCGATCCCGACAGGACCGCTGCGTCTGCCATGTGGCAGGCGTATGCGGCCGCGCACCCCGAGGCGGTTCGTGCGGCGGCAGAGCACACGGTGGAGCGCTTCGGCGACTCGGAGCGCCTGGCTGACGAGCTGCTCGAGATCGTGCTCAGCGGGCGAAAGCGAGCGACCTCGTCACTCGTGGCCGACTTCATCGCCGATGGCGAGCAGCTGCCTCGCATCGGCTCGCACTGGATCGCCTGCGACGGGCACGGCACGCCGCGGATCGTCATGCGCAGTACCGAGCTGCGCATCGGCACGTTCGACAGCGTCGAGCCGGCATTCGCGGCAGATGAGGGCGAGGATGACGGCTCGGTGGACTCCTGGAAGCGCGAGCACCGTCGCTACTGGCAGCGCACGACTGCCGCTCGCGGGGAGACCTGGTCGGAGACGGACGAGATCGTGTTCGAGCGCTTCGCGGTCGTCTGGCCGCCTGAGCACGCCGACTGACCGAGCACGCCGACTGACCGAGCACGCCGACTGAGCGAGCGCGCCGACTGACCGAGCACGCCTCTCGGCAGTGCGAGGGCGGGTGTCAGAAGGGCAGGGTCACTGGTGGTGCGTTGGCGAGGTTGGGTTCGGCCGCCGTGGGTGTGCCCCAGGGGGTGTCGTCGTGGCTGGTGTTGGTGAAGCGTGGTCCTTGGGGTTGGGGTTCGTCGTGGAGGGTGGTGCCGAGGGGGCTGGTCCATTCGAGGATGCCGTCTTCGAGCTGTTGGACGGTCCAGCGGGTGGCGTGCTTCATGGTGTGGTGGCGGCGGCAGAGGCTGGCGAGGTTGGACAGGGTGGTGGGGCCGCCGTCGGCCCAGTCTTGGGTGTGGTCGAGGTCGGTGCTGCTGACGCGGTTGCTGCAGCCGGGCCAGCGGCAGTGGCCGTCGCGGCGGCGCAGCCAGCGCCGCATGGCGCGGCTGGGGCGGTAGGTGTCGACGGTGACGGGTACGCCGGTGACGGGGTCGAGGAAGAGCCGTTCCCAGGTGATCGTGTCGGCGGCGAGGGAGCGGACGGTGGCGGTGTCGACGAGGATGTCGCCCTCGAGCATCGCCGGGAACCGCAGCCCCGGCGCAGCATCACCGCCGCGGCCGTCGGTGCCGTTGCCGGTGCCGTCGGCGCCGTCGTTGCCGTCGTGGCGGTCGGCGTCGTCGTGGAGGAGGGCGGTGGCGGGGATGGTGACGATGATCGTCGCGGCGATGCCGTTGACGCCGGCGAGGTCCTGCGGGGTGTGGCCGGTGAGGAGGAGCTCGAGGTAGGCGTCGGCGCGGAACTGTTCGAAGCTGCGCGGGTCGTCCTTCGCCTTGCCGCGGGCGGCGTCCGTCAGCCGTGCGAACGCGGCCGCGCCGAGCGCCGCGGGCACGCGTGCGCAGAGATCGACCATGCCGTCTCCCGCGTCGTGCAGCGATACCGCCCGCTGCTGACTCGCGGTCTCGTACCGCTGCTGCAGCGGCGCCGTCAGGACACGGTCGACGATGCGGCGTGCGCGGGAGCGCAGCTGCCCGGGCGTGGTCGTCTCGGCGACCGCGACGAGCTCCTGCTCGACCAGCGCCCGCTGCTCGGGCTCGACCGCAGCGTCGAGGCGGAGCGCTTCGGTCGCGGTCACGATCGCGCGCAGGTGGCTGGCCGTGATGCGGCCCGCGCGGTGCGCGTCGTGCGCCAGCGGCAGCTCAGTGACCGTCTGCCACGCGTCGGTCATGCGCCGCTCGATCGCACGATCCGACAGGTGCAGCTCCACCGCCAGCACCGAGGCCGCCTCGCGCAGGTTCGTCTCGAACGAGCCCGGCTCGGCCAGCAGTCGCGCGAACCGGTCCGCGAGCAGCTCACGCTTGGCCGCCTCCAGCCGCGCCGCCTGCACCTCCAGCGCCCGCACCCGGCCCACATACGCTGCCTCCGCACGCAGCCGCGCCGTCCGCTCCGACTCGACCGGGCCCGGCAGCTGCGGCACCGCCATCCGGCCCGTCACGACCGCATCCAGCTCGACATCCGACAGCGCCAGCAGCCGCGCCGTCCACTCCCGGTCGTACGCGTCGAGCGAGCCCTGCAGCTCATCCGCCGACTGCCCGTACGGGTCGACCGCCCCGGCGCGGACGGCGGCGATGTAGGCGTCGGCGTCGATGGCGGCGGGCCAGTCAGCGCCGCCCGAAGCGGCATCGAAACCGCCAGCATCGACGCCCTCAGGGTCGGCGCTCCGGGAGTCGAAGCCATCGTCGCTCATGGGTGCATCACACCACGCACCACTGACATCGGAGGCGGGCGATCGAGAGGCGGGAACAAGCCGCGGACCGGGTCTCGAGACGCGTGCGGCTGCGCCGCGCGCTCCTCGACCAACGAGGGCCGGGCGACGGGCGAACCGGTTGCGGGGTCTCGTGACGCGTGCGGCTGCGCCGCGCGCTCCTCGACCAACGGGCATGACGCGTGCGGCTGCGCCGCGCGCTCCTCGACCAGCGCGCATGACGCGTGCGGCTGCGCCGCGCGCTCCTCGACCAGCGCGCATGACGCGTGCGGCTGCGCCGCGCGCTCCTCGACCAGCGGGAGCAGGGGGATCAGGCGGGTCGCACCGTCAAGGTCTGCGAGGCTCGGCCGACGTGGCCGCGCTCGTCGTGCAGCTCGGTGCACGTGATGCCCTGACCGCTCGGCCCGAACACGACCGTCGTGTCGAAGCCGACCCATTCGCCCTCGGGCTGCCGGTGCAGGTGGATCGTCAGGTCGAGGTTCGGGAACATCCACTGGTCGGGCCGCTCGCGCACGGCGATGCCGTTCGCCCCGTCGATGAGGCCGATCCATCGGGCGATCGGCGCGACCCGCTCGCCCGTGACCAGCGGGTGCCCGGTGCGCTGCCACGCCTGGTTGCGGCCGGGCGTGCCCTCGCCCGTCTCCCGCAGCTCGACCGATCGCACGTAGCCGCCGCCCCATCCCTTGGCGAAGTCCGCCGCTCGCAGACCCTCGGGCGCGGGTAGCGGCGCAGCCGCGCCGCCCTGGACTGCAGTGGTGTCGATCGCGACGCTGTGCCAGGCGCGGGCGACCGCGACATCGCGACCGGCGATGGATGCGGTGGCCTCCGTGAGCTCGATCGTGCGGCCGGGGCGGCGGGTCTCGACCCGCACCTCCGTCTCGTCGAGCGCCAGGAAGCCCAGGATGTCGAAGGTCATGCGCGTCAGCAGCAGGGGAGCGCCGCCCGCCGCGGCGCGATGCTGCTCGACCGCGTGCGTCAGCAGCCCGCCGAGGGGCGCGAAGTGCATCTCACCCGGCTGCCAGGCGCCGCTCGCCTGCTCCGTCGGCCGGTAGCGGCCGCCGCCCAGCGCGACGAAGTAGGGGGAGGGTGCAGCGGCATCGGCAGACATGCCTCCGATCCTGCCAGCACTGTGGCGCAGCGCAGCGCAGTGCCTGCGCCGCCGCCTACGTCCCCTGCGGCGGATGCAGCAGCAGCTCGGCGAGGTCGGCCAGGTAGCGCTCGAGCTCGACGGGTGCATCCCGGCCCCAGCGCACCCACGCGCGTCCGCCGTGCACGATCAGCGGCCCGGGCCCGGCGACGAGCGTCTCGTCGAGCGCGATCGGCGTGATGCCGTGGTTCACGGTCTCGCCCATCGGGAACCCGCCCTGGATCGCCGCCGCCCGGTACGCCCGCCGGATCTCGACGGACGCGGTGTGGTGCTGCGGTCGGCCGGGCTCTGCCACGCGCGTCGAGATGCCCGTCGCCCAGATCGAGCCCTCCGCGGTCAGCAGCAGTGCACCGAGCCGCCACGCGCGGCCCAGTGGGCGCATCGTCGGCCTGCGCGGCACGACGCCGAGCACCGGCTTCGGCTCCTCGTAGCGCGCGAGCGCCTCATCGCGGGCACCGGCCTCCGCGAGCGTCGCCGCGGTCGACCGCAGCAGGGCGCTCGCCCGCTCGATCGCCGCGTCGTCCTCCGCTGCGGTCATCCCCAGCCTCCCCGCGTCAGTGCGCGTGCGGCGGCGGCACGTCGTCCCAGCCCTGCTGCGGCGTCTGGCACGTGTCGCGGAACAGGATCTGCGAGGGCCGCTTGCGCTCGGAGCTCGACCAGTCGATGCGCGGACGGCGCCGATCCTCCGGCACGTAGCCGATGCGGTACACCGCCATCAGCTCGAGGTCGTCGGGCACCTTGAACAGCTCGATGAGCCGCTCCCACTGGCCGGGCACCTCCATCGGGAACGAGACGAACTGGATGCCGAGGCCGAGCTCGACCGTCGTCAGCCACACGTTCTCCATCGCGGCGCCCATGCTGAACAGCGAGTAGAATGAGGAGAGCTCGCCCGGGCGGTGCTCCTCGCGGTCGAGCATGACCGCCAGCAGCAGGGGAGCGCCGGCGACGAGCTTGCGGTTCTCCTCGCCGAGCGTCTGCGGAACGCGCAGCGCGTTCATCATCTTCTGGCCGCGCGGCGTCATCGCCTGGCTCGTGAACGGGCGCAGCGGCGCCGGCAACCGGTCGAAGAGCATGCCGTCGCGGCGCTCGTCCATCTCCTGCTGCGAGAAGCGGAAGTAGCGCTTGTACCGCTCGAAGAAGGTGCCGTTCGACATCGCCTCGGTCATGCTGGCACCGCTGATCGCGGCGACCTGCTCGATCTTCGCCCGGTCCTCCGTGATCACGAAGCGCCACGGCTGGCTGTTCAGCTGCGAGGGGGCCCTGCCCGCCAGCTCGATGAGCAGGCGCTGGTGCTCCTCCTTGACGGGATCGGGGAGGAACGGGCCGTTCGTCGTGCGGCGGCGGCGAATTGCGTCGATGAGCTCCATCGGGTTCCTATCTGGTCCTGCGGATGATGGCGGCAGCGAGCCAAGGCGCTGCGGCGAGGGCGATGACGGGGTGTCGCCGCGACCGCGTCGAGACGCGCGGGAGGATGGCGAGCGGCACGAGGGCGACGGCGGCGCAGGCAGCCCGGATGCGGTCGGTGCGCAGGCTCGTCACGACCGTGCCGGCGGTGAGGGTGACGGCGGCGATGTAGCCGACGTGGTGGATCCAGCGGTTGCGGCGGTTGCGCCAGAGCCCGGTCGCCAGCCCCACGCCGAGGAGCGCGGTGGTGCCGTAGACGGCGCCGGCGGTCGTCGCGAGCGAGCGAGAGAGGTGCACGTCGTGCCGCGTGCTCAGCGCTCGCCTCGGCTGCGGTCGCGCACGTCGGTCGGTGCGGCGGCGAGCACGATGCGAGGAGCGGCGTCCATGCTCTGATCCTAGGGTCGCGATCCTGCGGCGCAGGTGTGCAAGTGGGACGGCGATCATCGCCTGGATCTCGCTCGCCCGCGCGTCGGCTCAACCGTTGCCGTTGCCGTTGCCGTTCCCATTGCCCGAGCTGCCATTGCCGTTCCCGGAGTTCCCGTTCCCCGAGCCATTGCCGTTGCCGTTCCCCGAGTTGCCGTTCCCGTTCCCGTTCCCGTTGCCCGAGCTGCCGTTCCCATTGCCCTGGCTCGGCGCCGCGGGCTCCTGCCCGCCCTCCTCGATCACCGCGGGCAGCGGCGCGGGCTGAGCGGGCGGTGTCGTCGCCGACTCCGCGGGCTCCTCGTCAGGCTCGGTCGTCTGCACCGGCGGATCGCTCACGACCGGGGTCTCTGCGACGCTCGGGGGATCGCTCGTCACGGGCGCCGCGAGCTGCTGGAGCCCGAGCACCGCAGTTGTCACGAGCAGCGCGAGCCCGGCGGCGATGCTGCCCACGAGCACCCAGCCTCGTCGCGCGCGCCGGCGGCCCACCGCCGGTTCGTCGAGGACGAGGTCCGCGGTGGTCGTGGCGTCGCGGACGAGCGGCGCGGTGGCGCCGGCGTCACCGACGAGCGGCGCCGTCGCCCCGGCATCCCGCCCGTCGGCGAGGGGGAGCGCTGCCGCGCCCCCGGCGTCCGCCAGGAGCTCGAGGAGCTCGGGAGCCGAGGGGCGCGCCTCGGGATCGCGAGCCGTCATCGCGGCCAGCAGCGACTTCCAGCGGTAGCCGATGGCACCGGGGACGACGGGGTCGCGCGACTGCCGCGCGGTGAGCGACTCCATGAGCGGGCCGGGGTACTCGCGTCGGCCGGTGATCGACTCGAGCAGCACGAGACCGAGCGAGTAGACGTCGGAGGCCGGCCCCACGCGCGCGCCCGTCGCCTGCTCCGGGCTCAGGTAGGCGGCGGTGCCGAGCACCGTCCCCGTCGCTGTGAGCCGAGTGCCGTCGACGAGCGTCGCGATGCCGAAGTCGGCGAGCTTCGCGTCGAACTCCCGCCCCGGCACGGGCGTCGGAGCGAGCAGCACGTTGGCGGGCTTGATGTCGCGGTGCACGACGCCGGCCGCGTGCACCACGACGAGCGCCTCGGCCAGATCACGGGCCATGGTCGCGATGTCGTTCGGGGCGATCGCGCCGAGCGCCGCGCGGGTGCCGAGCGTCGGGCCGTCGACGAGCTCCATCGCGAGATAGGTGAAGGAGACTCCATCGGCAGCGGCACTCCCCGCGTCGAAGAGCGTCACGAGCGCCCGGTGGCTCAGTCCCGCGAGCACGTCGATCTCGGCCTGCACGCGCTGCCGCTCCGTGGGATCGGCGGAGCCGTGGACGAGCGCCTTGATCGCGACGTCGCGGCCGAGGACGACATCGGTGCCGCGATGCACGAAGGACATCCCGCCCGTCCCGAGCAGCGGCCCGATGCGGTAGCGCTCCGCGAGCATCCGGCCGGGGGCAAGCGGATCCGCTCCGTGCACGACTGCCTCCCGCTGCTCCGACTCGATCGCCGTTGTCCCCCAAGAGACTACCGCCGGGTCCCGGCGTCGGCCCGCCCGAGGCCGGCGTCGGCCCGACCGGGGTCGGCGTCGGCCCGACCGGGGTCGGCGTCGGCCCGACCGGGGTCAGCGCGGCGTCGGGACGAGCACCACGTCACGGAGCGCCCCGGCGTCGACGACCGCGGTCATCACGGTGCCGACGGGCTGACGCCTGCGATCGGTGGGGGAGCCGGGGTTCAGCAGGCGCAGCCCCGACTCGGTCGTCGTGTCCCAGGGGATGTGCGAGTGGCCGAACACGAGCACGTCTGACGGCGTCTCGGCTTCGCGCCCGAAGCGGGCGTCGCAGCGGCGCTCGCGCCCTGTGGCGCTGCCGGTCTCGTGGATCACGGCGAAGCGCACGCCCTCGAGCTCGACCCTCGCGATCTCGCCGAGCCGCGACCAGAGCTCTGGCCCGTCGTTGTTGCCCGCGACGCCGATCAGGCGCCGGGCCCGGTCGCTCAGCTCGTCGAGCAGCGCGGCATCCACCCAGTCGCCGGCGTGGATCACCACGTCGGCCTCGTCGACGAGTCGCCAGACCTGCTCCTGCAGCGCCTTCGCGCGCAGTGGCAGGTGCGTGTCGCTGAGCAGCAGCAGTCGAGTCGCCACGAGAGCGGCCTCAGCCGAGCCAGGGGGCGACGAGCGCCTCGCTGCGCTCCCACAGCAGGTCCACGAGCCCGTCCGCGTGCACGAGCGGATTCGTCTCCTCGGCCGTCGCGAGCCTCGTCTGCGAGTAGAAGGCGCCGGGCTGCCAGGTCGTGCCCGGCGCGCCGTCGGCGAAGAACGTCAGGTTCGCGCCGCCTCGCTCCGGGCTCATGAGCATCAGGCGGGCCAGCGGCGTCCGGTAGACCAGCCGCAGGACGCTCGAGGAACCGGTCGCGAAGCCGGTCCGGACGTTGCCGGGATCGAAGGAGACCGGTCGGATGCCCGCCTCGCCGTAGCGCGAGAGCAGCCCGCGCGCGTGCCAGATGTTCGCGAGCTTCGCGGTGCCGTAGGCGCGGGCGGGGGTGTACCCGCGCGTCGCGGTCAAGTCGTCGAGGTCGGGGCGCGCGAGCAGGCGCGCGGCCGAGCTCGCCGTGTTCACGACGATGCCTGCACCGGCTTCTAGCGGCTCGAGCAGGAGCTGGGTCAGCAGGAAGGGTGCGAGGTGGTTCACCTGGAACGTCAGCTCGTTGCCGTCGGTGGTGATCCTGCGCGGGCCGAAGACGCCGCCCGCGTTGTTGGCCAGCACATCGATGCGGTCGGTGGCGCCGCGCAGCGCCGTGGCGAGCGCGGCGACCTCGTCGAGCCTCGCGAAGTCCGCCGTCCAGTGCTCGGCGCCCAGCGAACGCGCGACGGCGGCGGTCTTCTCCGGTGATCTGCCGACGAGCAGCACTCGGTGCCCGCGGTCGACCAGCTGGCGCGCGGCGGCGGCACCGATCCCGTCGGATGCGCCCGTGAGCACGATCGTGCGGCTGCCAGTGTCCATGGCTCCAGCATGACAGGGCGCGTTGATCTCGGCCGGGCAGGATGGGTGCATGTCGGATGCGCGGAACGATGGCCAGCACTGGAGCTTCAGCACGATGTGGTGGCACGTCTACCCCCTCGGCTTCACCGGTGCGCCGATCCGCGACCACGAGCATCCGACCGAGGTCGCGCATCGCCTCCCGCACCTGGAGGCGTGGCTGGACCACGTCATCGGGCTCGGCCTCAACGGCATCGCGCTCGGCCCGGTGTTCGCCAGCAGCACCCACGGCTACGACACCGTCGACCACTTCCGCATCGATCCGCGGCTCGGCGACGACGGCGACTTCGACCGGCTGATCGCCGCCGCCCACGATCGGGGCATCCGAGTGCTGCTCGACGGCGTCTTCAACCACGTCGGTCGTGAGCACCCGGCCTTCCTCGCTGCGCAGGCCGACGCGAGCGCGCCGGAGGCCGCCCTCTTCCGTCGTGATGCATCCGGCGAGGTGCAGGTCTTCGAGGGTCACGGCGCCCTCGTCGAGCTCGACCACGACTCGCCCGCGGTCGAGCAGCTCGTCGTCGACGTCTGCAGCCACTGGCTCGATCGCGGCGCCGACGGCTGGCGGCTCGACGCCGCCTACGCCGTGCCGAGCGGCTTCTGGTCGAGGGTGCTGCCGCGCGTGCGCGAGCGGCACCCTGATGCCTGGTTCCTCGGCGAGGTGATCCACGGCGACTACGCCGGCATCGTCCGGGAGTCGACGATCGACTCGCTCACGCAGTACGAGCTGTGGCAGGGCATCTGGCACGGCATCGCCGACCGCAACCTGTTCGAGCTCGAGCACGCCATCGAGCGGGGCAACGCGCTGCTCGGCGACTTCGTGCCCGCGACCTTCGTCGGCAACCACGACGTGACGCGCATCGCCTCGGCGATCGACCCGGCGCTGGTGCCGCACGCGCTCGCGGTGCTGTTCGCCGTCGCCGGCACGCCTGCCATCTACGCCGGCGACGAGTACGGCTGGCAGGCGGTCAAGGAGGAGCGCCTGGGCGGCGACGACGCGATCCGGCCCGAGTTCCCCGCCGCGCCGCCGCGGCCGGAGGAGCTGGACGCATCCGCTCGCCGCTCGCTCGACGTGCACCGCGAGCTGCTGGCGCTGCGACGCCGCAACCCGTGGCTGACGACGGCGCGCACCGATGTCGTGCACGTGGCGAACCTGGCGCTCGTGCTGCGCACCGCGACGGGCGAGGCCGGGCTCGTGACGGCGCTGAACCTCGACGACGCCCCCGTCACGGTGCCTGCGGCGGATGCGTCGACGGTCGTCGCCGGGGAGGGCGAGCTGGGCGATGGTCGCCTGGCGCTGCCCGCGCGCGGCTGGGCTGTGCTCGAGGTGCGGCTCAGCCGGTGACCTCGACCTGGCCCGACATCGAGCCGGGGTGGGGGTCGCAGACGAAGCTGTAGGTGCCTGCCACGAGCGTGATCTCGACCGTCGAGTCGTCCGTGCCCGCCACCTCCGTCGCCACGTCGACGTCGCCCGGGCCGCTGAAGCGGAAGTTGTGCAGCTGCGAGCGGTCGTCGAAGGTCAGCGTGTAGTCGCCCGCTGGAAGGGTCGTGACGGGCGCTCCGTCTGCGTCGAGGAGCTGGATCTCATAGGCCTCGGGGTCCTCGGCCGTACCGACCATGCCCGTGAGCGCGGTGGCGGCGGGGGCAGCTGCGTCGTCCGATTCCGAGTCGGTGCTGGGCTCTGAGGACTCGTCGGCCGGCTGCGAGTCCGGGCTGCCGGAGGCCGCGGGCTCGCTCGCTGCTGGCGCGCTGTCAGCAGGGCCTTCGCTAGCGGCGCAGCCCGTCAGGGCGAGCGCGGCGACGACGAGGAGCGCCGAGATCGTGGTGCGAGTGCTGGGCATGGCTGCCTCCTGTGCTCGGGCCGGGAACGGAGTCGCAGGGATCGCGCCGTCCTGGCTCGATCAGCGTAGTCCTGCCGCCCGGGTGTCGAACCTGGGAGCCGGGCGACGGGGGATGGGGGACGATGGCGCGATGAGCGCTCGCGATCTCGACCTCGTCCTGTTCGGTGCGACCGGCTTCGTCGGCAGGCTCGTCGCGGCGCACGTCGCGGAGTCCGCGCCGAGCGGGTTGCGCATCGGCCTCGCCGGGCGCTCGCCCGAGCGGCTCGAGCACGTGCGTGCGCAGCTGCCGCCCGTCGCCGCGGCGTGGCCGCTCGTGGTGGCGGACAGCGACGACGACGCGAGCCTGCGCGCGCTCGCTGCCCGCACTGCGGTGGTCGCGAGCACCGTCGGCCCCTACCTGCGCTACGGCGCCGGGCTCGTCGACGCCTGCGCGGACGCGGGCACGCACTACGCAGACCTGACCGGCGAGGTGCTCTTCGTGCGCGACATCGTCGAGCGCAGCCACGATCGGGCTCAAGCGAGCGGCGCGCGCATCGTGGTGTCCTGCGGCTTCGACTCGGTCCCCTCCGACCTCGCCGTCCATCTGCTGCACGAGCGAGCCGCCGCGGACGGCGCGGGTGCGCTGACCGACACGACGCTGCGCGTGCGGCGGCTCTCCGGTGGCATCAGCGGGGGCACGATCGACTCGCTGCGGGCGCAGCTCGAGCGGGTGCGCGAGGAGCCGGCGCTCGCCGCCGTGCTCGACGACCCGGCGGCGCTCGCCGTCGGCGTGGATGGCGCGGGCGCGACCGCGCCTGCCAGGATCGCGCCGGGCCAGCGGGACGTCTCGCGACCCTTCCTCGACGTCGAGACGGGGGAGTGGGCGGCACCGTTCGTGATGGCCGGGTACAACACCAGGCTCGTGCGCCGCTCGACCGCGCTGCGCGGCGGCGCCTACGGCGAGCGGTTCCGCTACCG
The DNA here is from genome assembly GCF_900117395.1 of Agrococcus sp. Marseille-P2731. Lineage (GTDB taxonomy): Bacteria > Actinomycetota > Actinomycetes > Actinomycetales > Microbacteriaceae > Agrococcus. The sequence goes on from NZ_FPEG01000002.1 coordinate 329,927, forward strand.
CGAGGTCGTCGCGACCGGGCCGGGCGTGCGCGGGCGGCTGGCCGCGGCGGCGGTCGCCGCCGGCACGCGAGCGCTCACGGTCGCGATGGCACTCCCGAGCGTGCGTCGCGCGCTCGACGCGGTGCTGCCGTCACCGGGCGAGGGGCCCTCAGAGGAGCGCCGCGCAGCCGGCTCCTTCGAGGTGGAGACGACCACGCGCACGGAGCGCGGCGCGCGCTACGCGGCGCTCGTCGCTGCCGACGGCGATCCCGGCTACGCCGCGACCTCGATCATGCTCGGCGAGGCCGCCCTCGCGCTCGCCGTCGACGATGAGCGCTGCAGCGCGGAGGGCGGCGTGCTCACCCCCGCGTTCGCGATGGGCGACGTGCTCGTCGAGCGGCTGCGAGCGGCCGGCCTCAGGCTCGAGGTGCGGAGGATCTGAGCGGGGCGCGACGCCTCAGGCAGCCCGCTGCGCCTCGAGGCGACGCAGGCGCAGGCGTGCCCAGTCCTGGGCTCGTCGACCGTCGCCCGAGGCGAGCGCGCGTCCGGCGATCCAGAGCACCGCGCGGGTCGCGGTCACGACCGGCAGCGGTGAGCGCCGCACCCCGAGCAGGCGGCGGTAGGGCGCGGGGATCGTCGCGACCGCGCCCTCGAAGAGCAGGCGGTACCCGAGCCCGGCGGCGCCCTCGACGCCGACCGGCGGCCGGCGCAGGAACGCGACGACGTCGTGCACGCGCTCGTCGCCGCGCAGCTCGCCCCGTTTGAGGTAGCCGGCGAGCCGCCCTCGCAGCTCGTCCGCCGTCGCCGGGGGATCGTCGACGCGCATCAGGCGGCCGGCGACCGCCCACTCTGCCACGTACGCATCGGCACCGCCGGGGATGCTGGCGTCGCGCATCCGCCGCGACCCCGCTCGGCGGCAGGGCCCTCGCCCTCGCGTCGGCGGACCCCAGGTCTGCTGGCAGGTGAGGAAGGCGTCGGTGAAGGCCAGGTGCACCCAAGCCGCGAGGCCGCCGTCGTCGGCCCGATAGCTGCGCTCGGCACCCGCGCCGTCCCGGTAGCTGCCGGCCACGCGGGCGTGCAGCCGCCCCACCCGCGCCGTCTCGCGCGCGGCCTGCTCGGTGGAGCCGTAGGTGACGCAGACGACCCAGCGCACGGTGCCGGCGAGGCGCCCGAGCGGATCCTCGCGGTAGGAGGACCAGTCGTGGACGCCCGCCATCGCACCCGGGTGCAGCGCCTGTAGCAGCAGGGCGCGGATGCCGGCCACGAGCGTCGCCATGCTGCCGTGCACCGTCCAGGCCGCGCCGTCCTCGGCGAAGTGTCCCGCATCGTCGCCCTCGGCGAGCTCGCGGATCCATCGCGGCGTGCCCTCCGGGTCGCCGGAGAGCGCCGTCAGCAGGCGCGCTCGAAGTTCGGTGCGCATGGCTTCAGCCTGCCAGTCGAACCTGGGGCGATCGTCGCGCCGGGCACGGAGGCCCGGCACGACCGCGCAGCCGCGCCTTCGGTCACTCGACGAGCTTGCCGTCGACGGAGTCGTCGAGCTGCGCCTCGGCGAGCGCCCGGAAGCTCTCGGGGGCGGGCGCGAGCGGCTCGAACGCCACCCCGGTGCTCGGCGACCAGACGAAGTTGCCGCGCAGCGACTCATCCTGCTCGGGGAAGTCTGCGCGGTTGTGGCAGCCGCGCGTCTCGCGGCGCTCGAGCGCGCACTCGAGCGTGGCGCGCGCGGCGAGCAGCGAGCCGAGCAGGTCGTAGGCGTGCGCGAGGTCGTCGAAGCCCGCGATGTCGGGATGCGCCGTCACGTGCTGGGCGCGCTCCTCGATCGCGTCGAGCGCCGCGAGCCCGGCTCGCAGGCCCTCCTCGGTGCGCACGACGCCGGCGTGCTGGCTCATGGTGTTGCGGATCTCGCGCTGCAGCCGGCGAGCCGACTCCGTGCCCTCCTCGCGCAGCAGCCCTCGCATCTCGCTCCGCGCCTCCTCGACGGCGCTCGGGTCGCGGCGCACCTCGGTGCGCGCGGCGACGTAGTCGGCGGCGTGCGCACCCGTGATCCGCCCGTAGACGAGCAGCTCGATCAGGGAGTTGCCGCCGAGGCGGTTCGCGCCGTGCAGGCCCGACGAGGCCTCACCGATCGCGTAGAGCCCGTCGACGCCCGTGCCGTGGTCGTCGGGCGCGACCCAGACGCCGCCCATCGAGTAGTGCGCCGTCGGGGCGATCTCCATCTTCGTGGTGGTGATGTCGAGCATCTGCAGGTCGATGAGCGTGCGGTAGACGCGCGGCAGCTGCTGCAGGATCTGCTCGCGCGGCAGGTGCGAGACGTCGAGGTAGACGCCGCCCTTCTCGGTGCCGCGGCCTTCGGCGATCTCGGTGTACCCCGCGAGCGCCACCCGGTCGCGCGTCGAGAGCTCCATGCGCTCGGGGTCGTAGCGCTCCATGTAGCGCTCGCCCAGCGCGTTCGTCAGGATCCCGCCCTCGCCGCGCGCAGCCTCCGAGACCAGCGTGCCCGCAGCGTCATCGGGCTCGAGCAGGCCGGAGGGGTGGAACTGCACCAGCTCGGCGTCGCGGATGCGCGCGCCGGCGAGCGCCGCGAGGCGGAAGGAGTCGCCGGTGTTCTCGTCGCGGCGGGAGGAGGTGTGGCGCCAGATGCGCGTGTGGCCGCCGGCGGCGAGGATCACGGCGTCGGCGTGGATCTGCACGGGGGTGCCATCGACGACGTCGAAGCCGTAGGCGCCGAAGATCGTGCCATCGGCGACGAGGAGGCGGGTGATGTAGATGGTGTCGACGATCTCGACCTGCAGCTCGGCGGCGCGGCGCATCAGGGTGCGCTGCAGCTCGAGGCCGGTGTAGTCGCCGGCGTAGGCGGTGCGCCGGTAGGTGTGCGCGCCGAAGAAGCGCTGCGAGATGCGCCCGTCCTCCTCGCGGGCGAACGGCATGCCCCACTGCTCGAGCTCCTCGATGCCCTGGGCGGCCCCCTGCGCGACGGTCTCGACGATCGCAGGGTCGGCGAGGAAGTAGGACTCGCGCAGGGTGTCGGCGGCGTGCTGCTGCCAGGAGTCCTCGGGATCCATGGTTGCGAGCGCGGCGTTGATGCCACCGGCGGCGAGCGTCGTGTGTGCGTCGTGCTTGCGGCGCTTGCCGACCGCCAGCACCTGCACGCCGCGCTGGGCGAGCTCGATGGAGGCGCGCAGGCCCGCGCCGCCGGTGCCGATGACGAGGACGGAGGTGGAGAGGAGGCGCTCGGATGCGTGCGGTGCGGTCATGCTCCCACGCTACGAGCGCGTGCGTCATGCGTCCAATGCATAGATCGAGTAGGCGCGATGCCGGTATCGTATGAGGATGAAGCTCGAGCACCTCCGTTCCTTCGAAGCCGTGGCGCGCGTGGGCAGCTTCACGCGGGCTGCGGCCGAGCTCTTCGTCGCGCAGCCGTCGCTGAGTCGGCAGATCGGGGCGCTCGAGGCCGACCTCGGCACCGAGCTGCTGCGGCGGGCACCGTCGGGGGTGAGCCTGACGGCCGCGGGGGAGGTGCTGCTGCCGATCGCGCGGCGCATGCTGGGTGACGCGCAGAGCGCCCGCGCGCAGCTGGACGCGCTCGCCGGCCTGCGCCGCGGCAGCGTGCGCCTGGGCGCGACGCCGACCCTGTGCGTCTCGCTCGTCGCCGACGTGCTCGCGGCGTTCCGCGCCGCGCATCCTGGCATCGAGCTGCACATCACGGAGGCCGGGTCGCGGTCGCTCGGTGAGGCGCTCGACCAGGGCGCTCTCGACCTGGCCCTCGTGGTCACGCGAGGCGCGCAGGCACCCGCCCCGGCGACCGAGCTGGTGCCCCTGCTCTCCGAGGAGCTCGTGGTGGTCTCGGCGGCCGACGACGCGCCGCTCAGCGAGGTGACGCTCGCGCAGCTCGCCCGCATGCCGCAGGTCACCTTCAACCGCAGCTACGACCTGCGCGTCGCGACCGACGCAGCGTTCGCCGCCGCGGGCCTCACGCCCACGATCGCGGTCGAAGGTGCCGAGATGGATGCGGTCCTGCGCTTCGTCGAGCGCGGCGTCGGCGTCGCCGTGGTGCCGGCGATGGTCGGCATCGGCCGCCCGGCATTGCGCAGCGCGCGGCTCGTGCGGCCGCAGCTCACGCGCACGGTCACCCTCGCCCGTCGCACCGACGTCACAGCGTCAGCAGCCGCATCCGCCATGCAGCAGGCGATCTTCGAGACGGTCGATCGCCTCGCCGCCCCCGGCAGCGAGCTCGCGCAGCGCGTGCGGCTCGCGCCGAGGGCGTGACGCCGCGCCGCTAGAGCCGGACGATGCCGCTATCGCCCATGTCGGGCTGCGCGTCGGACACCAGGCCCTTCACGAACTGCACCGCGACGGCGACGGTGCCGGGCGAGTCCCAGTACTCCGCCGAGCTCGCGGTGACCTCGATGAGCCCGTTGTCCGCATCCTCAGGCCCGCCGGACATGTAGGCGCCGGCCGACGCATCCCACAGCTCGCGCAGCTTCGCCACGTCGTCCACGAAGCGCGCGGTGCCGGCGAGCGATACCCAGCCCTCCTTGCCGGCGTAGTGCACGTTCACGCGCGGGTCGGCAGCGATGGCCTCGACCTTGTCGGTCGAGCGCTCGGTGATGAACCAGACGGTGCCGGGCTCCTCGAAGTCCTGCGTGCCCATCGGCGTCGAGACCAGGTCGCCCGTCTTCGAGACGTAGGCGAGCGAGGCGATGCGCGTCGAGCGCATGATGTCGGTGACGGTCTGCAGCTGGGTGTCGGTGTCCATGGGCTCACGCTCGCACCGGGCGCTGTGCACAGGCTGAGTTCACGCGCCTCGGACAGGATGGGCGCGGTGCAGGCACTGTCGAGCGGGAGCGCACCACCGACGATGGGGGAGCCGATGATCACCTTCGAGGAGCGCGTCCCGACCGCCGCCGAGCAGCGCGCGGTCGCCGAGTCGGTCGGCTGGGACGACCACTTCGACTGGGCGAGCCTGCCCGCGTCGCTCGCCGGCTCGCTGCGCGGCGTCGTCGCGCTGGACGGGGATCGCGTCGTCGGCGTCGGCCGCCTCGTGGGCGACGGCGTGCGCTACTGGTACGTGCAGGACGTCATGGTGCGACCGGATGCGTCGGAGCAGGGGATCGCGTCGACCATCGTCGAGCGGCTCGTCGCCTGGGTGCGGGAGCATGCGCCGGCCGAGGCGATCGTCGGGCTGTTCGCGAGCCCCGAGGCGACCGGCGTGTACGAGGAGCTCGGCTTCGCCGCCGCCGACGGCGACCCGCTGGGCATGACGCTGACCCTGCAGGGCGAGGGCGGCGCGCTGCAGCCGACGCCGGTGCGCGCCGGCATCGCCGCGCCGCTCGGCTACGACCCCGGGTTCCTGGGGGAGGAGGTCGCAGCACCGCGCCTGGCGGCCGCGGCCGACGGCGCGGCACCGGTGCTCGACTACGTGCACTTCAGCGTCACCATGCACCCCGAGCGCCGGCTCGCCCGCTCGGTCGCGTGGAACGTCGACGGGCTGCGCATGCTGCCCGGCATCCCGCGCGCCCGACGCTTCTTCCTCGACGAGCGACTGCCCGCCGAGCAGCAGACGGGCGAGGTGGTCTACGCCGACAACGACCTCGATCGCGGTCACCTGGCGCGCAGGGCAGACCTGCTGTGGGGCACGCTGGAGGAGGCGAAGCAGGCCAACACCGACTCGTTCTGCTTCACCAACATCACGCCGCAGCTCGCCGGCTTCAACCAGGCGAGCCGAGGCGGCGTCTGGGGCGAGCTCGAGCTCGGCGTCCTCAGCCTCGAGACGCTCGTCGAGCGCCGCATCAGCGTCTTCGCCGGCCCCGTGCTCGCCGACGACGACCCGCACTACCGCGACCTCGTGCAGCTGCCGCGCGAGCACTGGAAGATCGTCGTCTACCGGGTGGCGGATGCGCTGCGCGCGAAGGCGTTCCTGCTCGCGCAGGAGGTCGACGATGTGCGCTCCGCCTACCTCGAGGGCTTCGCGACCTTCGAGGTGAGCCTCGCCGACCTCGCCGCGCGCACGGGGCTCGACCTCAGCGGCATCCCCGGCTCCGGCGCGACGGGCGACGGCACCGTGCGACCGCGCGAGCCGAGACCCATCAGGACGCTGGCCGACATCGCGTGGTGAGGCGGGTCATCCGCCCGATCACCCGAGGAGCGCTCAGGCGCGCTCGATCGGCAGCCACAGCTCGCACGTGGCGGTGCTGAAGTCGGCCGCGCGCTCGAGCACCGCGACGATCGACGGGCCGGGCCGCAGCCGCCAGGGGTTCGAGGGGAACCACTCGGTCGCTGTCGCCGCCCAAGCCGACTGGAGTGCGGCGGGATGGGGGCCCTCGGTCCGGAAGACCGCCCACGTGCCGGCGGGCACCGCGATCGCGTCGAGGTCGTCGGGCACCGCGCGCTGCTCGGTGACGGCGACCCCGTGCAGGTAGGTGAGCTCGCTGCCCTCGGCGTCGTCCGGATCGACGTCGGCGCTCACCTGCAGCAGGCTCGCCGGCTCGGTGTCGCTGAGCGCCTTGAGGCGCTCGTGCTCGCTCACGGGCAGGGCGGCGATGTGCGCTTGGATGTGCGGGTTGATGCCCTCGTGGATCAGCGGCACGCGGGCGGCGTGGCCGATGAGTCGGAAGTCGGGCCGGTCGGTGATGCGGACGTGCATGGGGGTGGCTCCTTCGACGGTGAGATGGAATCGCAGCTGCGGCTGCGTGCGGAGGGGACCGCCGTCGCGGCGGGCATCCGCCGGCGAGATGCCGTGCACGGCGCGGAACGCCCGACCGAATGCCTCGGTCGAGCCATAGCCGAATCGCACGGCGATGCCGAGCAGCTGGTCGCCGGCCAGCACCTCGGCAGCGGCGGTCGCCATGCGCCGCCGACGGATGTACTCCGACAGCGGCATGCCCGCCAGCGAGGCGAACATCCGGCGGAGGTGATGCTCCGTGGTGCCGAGGCTGCGTGCGAGCGCGTCGACATCGAGCTCGTCGGCGAGGCGCTCGTCGATGTGGTCGACGGGGCGGTTGAGCATGGCGATCACGGCGTCCTCCTTCGCCTCCGAGTGTGCGCGATGCGCCGGGCGAGCGCCCGATCATCGCGGCCAGGATCGATCGCCCGTCGCGCTCAGCGCTCGCCGATGACGCCGCGCTCCGTGAGCCGCTGCACCTGCCACCGATGCACGTCCGGCAGCCACTCGAGCGGAGCGCCGGGGGAGACCCGCGGATCCGCGGTGTCGAGCACGTCGCGCATCCGCTCGACGTAGGCCCGGTCGAGCTGGATGCGGGTCCGGAAGTGCTCGGAGCCACCCACCGCGCCGTGCCCGGGCACGACCGTCTCCACCGCATCCGCCTGGCCCTCGAGCATCGTCAGCGCGTCGAGGTAGTCATCGATCGGATGGGGTGCGTCGAGGTCGAGGAACGGCATGAGGATGTCGGAGAGCATGTCGCCGGCGACGAGCACGCGCGCCCCCTCGATGAGCAGGGCCGCATGGCCGGGCGCGTGCGCGCGGTGCTCGAGGATGCGGACGGTCGGGCCGTCCCAGGGGATCTGCGCCGTGCCCTCGGCGAGACCGGTGATCCGACCGAGCAGCGCCATCGGGATCTCGTCCGCGTACTCGGGCGGGAGGCCCTCCGCGATCATCGCGGGCCAGTCGTCGTGCGAGCGCAGCTCGGCGATCGACGCCGCGCACTCTGCGGTGCCCAGGCGCGGCACGTCGCCGAAGCTCTCGTGCCAGAGCACGTGGTCCCAGTCCGGGTGCGTCGAGAAGCCGGCGACGACGGGCTTGCCGAGATCCTGCAGGTCACGACCGAGATCCTCGAGCTCGCCGGTCGTGATCCCCGGATCGATGAGCAGCACGCCAATGTCGCCCTCGACCACGACCGTGTTGCTCATCAGGAACTCGCTCTCATGCACGTGCACACCCGGTGCGATCGCTCGCAGCATCGCGGCCTCCATCCGTTCCGCCATCGGTTCGTGGGCGCCCACAGTACGCTCGTCCGGTGGACGGACAGGCGGAACGGGTCGGCTTCGATGAGTTCTGGGCGGAGCGGCGGCTCTGCATGCTGGCATCGCCGCGCCCGGATGGCTCCATCCACCAGGTCCCGGTCGGGGCGACCTATGACGCGGAGCGCCAGCTCGTGCGCGTCATCACCTCGGGATCGAGCTACAAGGCGCGCAACCTGCGCGCGCATCCGGGAAGCCGTGTCGCGATCTCGCAGGTCGAAGGCCGATGGTGGAGCACGATCGAGGGCCCGGCGACCGTCTCGGACGATCCCGAGCGGGTCGCGGAAGCGGTGCGGCGCTATGCCGTGCGGTACCGACAGCCGCGGCCGAACCCCGATCGCGTGGTGATCGAGGTGGCGGTGCAGCGGATCCTCGGCAACGTCGAGCGCGGTTGAGCGGCGGCGGCTGACCGCCAGGACTGGCGTCAGGGGCGGTCGAGCACGAACATGAGGAACCCAATGAAGGCGGTGCGCTCGCCGGTGCGAAGCCGTGGGGGCAGCAGCTCGGGCGGCGTGTCAGCGGCTGGTCGCGGTTCGCTGATGCGCAGGATGCGGAAGCCCGCGGCCGCGAAGGCATCCGACATCGCGTGCAGCGGCCGGTGCCAGAAGGTCAGGTCGGCGGCGGTGCCCGCGAAGTCGTAGCGGTCGGTGTAAGGCCGGGTCGCGAAGTAGTCCTCGCCGGGCTCGCCGATCGCGGCGCCGGTCGGATGGTTCACCGAGAGCAGCAGGCGGCCACCCGGTGCGAGCACGCGGAAGAACTCGGCGAGCGGCGTCGACCAGTCCTCCAGGTAGTGCAGCACGAGCGAGGCGATGACGTCGTCGAAGGCGGCGTCGGGGTAGGGGAGCGGCGCTGCCAGGTCGAGCACCGAGAGCGGCGTCGACGCGCCGAGCCGCTGACGGGCCAGCTCGATCATCGCGGGGCTGCCGTCGAACCCGGTCACTGCCGCGCCGCGCTCCCTGAGCGCGAGGGCGAGCGGCCCCGAGCCGCAGCCGGCGTCGAGCACCCGGTGCCCGCGCACCTCGCCGGCGAGCTCGAGCATCGCCGGGCGCTCGTAGTGCGCGTTGAAGAGGCTGCTCGCGTTGGCCTGGTCGTATCCGTCGGCGAACTCGTCGTAGTGGTCGGGGCGCATCTGCGGCGCGGTGTCCTTCGAGGGCGAGGACGGGTGGTGTTGGGGCACTGGTGGCTCTCGTTCGGGAAGCGGAGGAGCACCCAGGCTATGCAGGTGGCTGGCCGTCGTCGTCGACGCGGGTGCTCGTGTGCCGCGCCTCGGGCGCGTCTGCTCCTAGAGTCGAGCCATGGGTGGCAGCGGTATCTACGTCGAGGCGCGCATCCGCGCGAGCCTGGACGACGTGTGGGAGCGCACGCAGGATCCCGGGCAGCATGCCCGCTGGGACGCTCGCTTCAGCTCCATCACCCCGACCGGGCACGGTGAGGACGGGATGCGCTTCGACTACACGCGCCGCGTTCCGTGGCACACGGTTCGCGGCGTCGGGATCTCCATCGGCGAGCGCACCGGGGTGAGCGGGACCCGCACGTCGGCGCTCTGCTTCGCCACCGCCGACCCGGTGTCGCCCATCCGCTCGGGTCGTGGGTACTGGCGCTACGCACCCGACGGCGACGCCGTGGTGTTCTCGACGGGATACGACTTCGAGCCGGGGCTCGGCCGGCTCGTGGATCTCGTCGCCCGACCGCTGCTGGGCTGGGTGACGGCCTGGAGCTTCGATCGACTGCGCATCTGGCTCGAGCGGGGCGAGGAGCCCGAACGCTGGCCGCTGCGCAGCGTGCTGTGGGTCTGGATGCCGGAGCGGCCGAGAGCAGCGCGGTGCCGCCGCTCGCCAGCCGGTGGGCGGCGTCGCGCCGATCACCTGCAGGATGCGCCGGCGTCGCTCGCGGCACTGCCGTCGCCCAGCGGGAGTGCCGAGAGGCGCGTGGGGGAGTGACGTCGATCTTCGAACGGGCCATGGGCGCCGACTTCCAGCGACTGCATCCGATGCTCCAGCGGCGGTTCGGCGTGGGGCTCGACTCCGGCGAGGGCTGCATCGGTCGCGGTGTGATGCGCGAGATCCGGCGAGGGCCGTGGTGGACGGTGCCGTTCCTCGAGATCGGCAGGCTGCGCAGCATCCTCGTGCCGACGGTGGGCACGGATGTGCCGTTCACGATCGAGTGCTTCCCCTACCTCGACCCCTTTGGCCGCGAGACGGTGACCTTCGTGCGCGAGTACGAGGTCGGGCGCACCCCCAGCCGCTTCGACGCGACGATGATCCTCGACCACGGGCGCATCATCGACTACCTCGGCACGCACCAGCACCTGGCCGTCGACCTCGAGCTGCGGGCCGACGACGACGGTGGACTCGAGCTGCGATCCGGCGCCCAGCGCTTCCACGAGGGACCGGTGTCGTTCGCGTTCCCGATGCTCGCGAGCGGCCGGGCGCTGCTGCGCGAGCGCTGGGACGAGTCGACCTCGCGCTTCGAGATCGACCTGGAGGTCACGAACGACCGATTCGGGTTCCTCTTCGGCTACCGCGGATCTTTCGAGTGCGAGTGGATGCCCGCCACCGACGCCGCGGACCGGCTGAAGCCGGTGCGCCACGAGCGGCGCACGTAGTCTCTCCTGCCACCCGTCATGAAAAACGTCGCGACTCCGGCGACCAGACTGAAGACGGAGCCGCACGAGTGACCTACGCTGAGCGCCATGCCCTGGGTCGAGCTCCTCCTGTCGATCCTCGACATGCCGATCGCTCTGATGCAGGCGTGGCTGCAACGTCGGCGAGAGAAGCGCCGGAAGCGGCGCACCGAGCGTGGGGCCTCTTCCTCACGCACTGAGCGAGGCGTGAGAGAGGCCGGAAGGAGCAGGACAGGCCTCGAGCCCGGTTCCAGCTTGGCTCGTTGCCCCATGCGAGTGGAGGAGATCGTGGAGATCGCGATCGCCGAAGGTGCAGCGGGCGACCTCCTGCCATGGTCGCTCGCAGACATGCTGTGGGAGTCGCAGCTGGGCCGCACGCGCTCAGGCGACGGGTACGTCGCCATGCTGTTCGACGAACTCCTCCTTCCGGCTGGTGAAGCCACGTCCGCGGTCTTGATCGTCACCGACGCGGCCGCCCCTGAGTCGACTGCCGCTCCGACCCCGTTCGCCGGTGGGCGAAGGCACTTCGCGGTCGGGGACGCAGCCGTGAAGCACATGGCCTCGACCGTGTCCGTTGCGATCCGCGCGATGGTTCCACCCCACGAGGTCCGAGCGACGGGGAAGCGCGTCCTGCTCGTCACGCTTATCGACCGCACCGTCAGACTCGAGGCGCCCCCAGATCTCGAGCGTGACCGCGCCGGCTACCTGGCGTGGGCGCTCGACTGGGAACGGGAGGTCGAGGTGCTCGGGTGGTTCGTGGTCGAGCGAGAGTCTGAGCAGTCGCGAGCGCCGGCCGTGCGCTCGCACTGACTGCGTCACCTGACGCGTCGCACTTCGACGCTCGCGTAGCGCGCTTCGACGAAGCGTGCCGCGATCTCGAGTGCTCGGCCCTCGTCGGCGACATCCACGAGGTAGTAGCCGCCCACCCATTCCGTGGCTCCCATGTGCGGACCGTCGGTGACGGAGGGTTCGTCGCCCGTGCGCACGACCTTCGCTCCGTGAAGGGAGAGCTCATGCGTGTCGAGGAGCTCTTCGGAGGCCGCGAGCTCGTCGATGAGGCCGTCGTGTGCCGCCCGGAAGGCGTCGTGGGCATCGGCGCGAAGGGCTGCTTCGCTCCTGGCGCTCGAGTAGATGAGGATCATGTGCCGCATCGTGGTGGTCCCTTCGTCGGTTGTCCCTGCAATCTCTCGACGCACGCGACGACATCTGGAGGACAGGGCCATCGGTGTCTGGGTGTCCTCGAGCGCCGAGGCGCGACGTCATGGTCGTAGAGGCGGTGCGGTGGTGCCTGCCTCGAACCGATGATGAGGAGGACGCATGGCGAGCTACGAGGCGCTGCGAGACCCGGTGACGGATGAGCTGCTCGACTGGATCGAGGCCAGCCTGGGCCGGATCGCCGGCTCGGTCGCTGGTCTGAGCGAGGCGCAGGTGCGAGCGACGGCCGCACCGTCGGGCTGGTCGATCGCGGGGTTGGTCGGTCACGTGCACGCCTCGACCCGCTTCTGGCTGCACAACGTGATCGGCGGCAACGCGGTCGAGCTCGATGAGCGCGGGGTGTGGGACAACGATCCGATCGTGCCGTTCCCTGCGCTGCTGGAGCGTGTGACGCGGGAGACGAGCGACGCATGCGCCGCGGTGCGCGGCCGATCGAGTGAGGATGCTCCCGGGTGGTGGCCGGAGGGCGCGTGGGGTGGCTACCGGCAGCACACGGTCCGTGGCGTGCTCATGCATGTGCTGAACGACGATGCAGCGCACGTCGGCCATCTCGACATCGTCAGAGAGCTCCTCGACGGGACTGTCTGGGACGACGCCGGGAATCGGATCAGGACGACGGCTGACGGGAACGGGTCGTAGATCGCGATCATCGCGATGTGTCCTCAGCGGCCTGCCCGAGTCGTCGTACTGGTGTCAGGATCGAACGAACTCGAAGGAGAATCATGCGCTACGTGCTGTTCATCTGCAATGACCCGACTGGGGAGCCCTACGACGCGGAGCACGACGACGTGGGGGAGTGGGTCGAGGCGCTACAGGCGTCCGACTCGTACGTGCTGGGCGATCGGTTGCGGCCGGTCGAGGATGCGACCACGGTCCGCGTTCGCGGCGGGGAGCGCATCGTCGCAGACGGGCCGTTCACCGAGAGCCGCGAGTGGATCGCCGGCTTCGACATCGTCGAGGCTGAAGACCTCGACGCGGCGATCGTGATCGCCGCGGCGCATCCCATGGCGCGATTCGGGCTGGTGGAGGTGCGACCGGTGTGGCCGCTCTGATGCCTGACGGCATCGAGAGCCGGAGCGTCGGCGCCGCCGACGCTCCGGCGTCGGATGCGGTCCGTCGCGTCGCGTCGCTCGAGTACGGGCGGGTGCTGGCCAGCGTGATCGGCACGGTGAACGACTGGACGATCGCCGAGGACGCGGTGCAGGACGCGCTGGCCCGTGCACTCGATCGGTGGCCGCGAGATGGCGTCCCACGCAGCCCGGCGGCATGGGTGACGACGGTCGCGCGTCGCCGTGCCATCGATCTCGTCCGTCACGAGAGCGCCGAGCGTCGAGCCCTCGCTCGTCTCGAGCACGAGCTGCCGGACGTGTTCGATGAGGTCGCGTCGGGTGTCGCCTTTCCCCGTGGCGACGAGCGTCTGCAGCTCATCTTCACCGCATGCCATCCGGCTCTCACCCTGGAGGCGCGGGCGGCACTGACGCTGCGAACGGTGCTGAACGTGCCGGTCGACGAGCTCGCGATCCTCTTCGCGGTCTCACCGGAGACGATGCAGAAGCGGCTCGTACGGGCGCGGGCCAAGATCAAGCATGCGGGCATCGCGTACCGGGTGCCTGGACCGGCAGAGATGTCCGCCAGGAGTGAGAGCGTCTGCGAGGTGCTGTCTGGCCTGTTCACGCTCGCCTATGCCGATCCGACGGCACGGTCCGAGGCTGCCGCGGAAGCCATCCGGCTTGCGCGGCTGTGCTGCGAGCTCTTCCCGTCCGACTCCGCTGAGTGGCTCGAGCTCAACGGTGTCCTCGCGCTGCTGCTGCTGCAGCACTCCCGCCGTGCGGCGCGGACGTCTGCCGAGGGGCTCTCGGTGCCCTTCGAGCGCCAGGACCGTGAGCTCTGGGATCAGGAGGCGGCGCATGAGGGGTTGCGAATCCTCGATGTCGCGCTCGAGCGTGCCGCACAGGCGCGCGTGCCGGGGGGACGGCACCTCGTGCGTGCCGCCATCGCTGCGGAGTACGTCCGCCCCTTCCAGATCGGCGCGTACGGAGAGATCGACCACGCACGGATCGCCAACATGTATGAGCTCCTCGAGCGGCTCGATCCCTCACCGTTCGTCACCGTGAATCGAGTCATCGCTGTCGCGAACGCAGGCCGCCCCGCCGTGGCGCTCGAGCTGCTGGAGACGGTCGCGCTCGCACTCGCCGGGCACCACCTCCTCGCGGCGGTGCGGGGCGACATGCTGCGTCGGCTCGATCGCACCGGGGAGGCTGCCGCAGCGCTGCGCACCGCCGCAGCCGCTGCGCCATCGGATCGTGAGCGGCAGTCCTATCTCCACGAGGCCGTTCTGCTCGACTCGAATGCTGCACATGCGCATCCTTGAGCGAGACCTGCCCGGCTCGGTCGTGCACGCGACCGCGGCGGCCGGCGCGCTGTCGCGCGTCGTGCTGTGGCTCGGCGGCACGCCGCACACCGGCGGGCTGCTGCAACCCGTCGTCGATGCGGCGACGGCTGCGGGCCGCGACGTGATCAGCGTCGCCAGGCCCGGGTACGGAGGTGCGCTTCGACGTCCGGGTCGGAGCGTCGCAGACGCGACGAGCCAAGTCGCCCGGCTGCTCGACGTGCTCGGCCTCGACGATGTCGTCGTCGTCGGCTTCTCGGGAGGTGGCCCCCATGCGATCGCGACCGCAGCGGCCCGCCCCAGCAGTGTGAGCCACGTGCTGACGTTCGGCTGCATCGCGCCGTTCTCCGCGGACGACGAGTGGTTCGTCGGGATGGCAGACGCCTCAGCGCTGCAAGCAGCTGCGTCAGGGCTCGCCGCTCGCACCGCCCACCCTGACACCTTCGAGCCGTCGAGCTTCGTCGACGCCGACTACGACGCGCTCGGGGGCTCGTGGCACGCCCTGGTCACCGATACCGACGCGGCGCAACGACACGGTTCGGACGGCGCCATCGACGACGACATGGCGTTCGTGCAGCCCTGGGGCTTCTCGCTCGACGACTGCGCCGCCTCGGTCGTCGTCGTCCACGGGTCGCGGGATCGAGTCATACCTGTGCAGCACGCGCACGCACTGTCAGCGGCTCTCCCGAATCCCCGCTCCGTGATCCAGGACGGCGACGGGCACGTCTCAGCCCTGCGGACACTCCACGTGCATCTGCAGGAAGTCGACCGCTGATCGCGATCGGTCGACGTCGTTCACCGCACAGCTCATCGAAAGGAAGCACCATGCCCCAGTTCGCCGTCCTCATCTACGCGCAGGACTCCGCGCATGCTGTCGACGCCTCAGACGCCGACCTCGCGGTCCCGGACGCCCACGGGCGAGCCCTCGCCGAGTCCCGTGCGCTGCGGGCCGCGTACGCGTTCACTCCACGGCATCTCGCGCGCTCGATCCGTGCAGCCGGCGTGACCGAGGGCCCGTTCCTCGACGATCGCTCCGTGGTGGCGGGCATCTATGTCATCGACGCTCCCACGTGGGACGACGCACTGATGATCGCCGGGACGAACCCACAGGTGGCGCTGGGCGGAGGCGTGGAGGTCCGCCTCATCCACAGCGGCGGGGTCGTCAAGAGCTGACGAGCTCGCCGCACAGTCGCGCCGTCAGGCCCGATCTGATCGCTGGCGCTGGCATGCCGCACTGCCCTGCCCAGTGGCCGAGCGCTGCAGCGGCGTTGCCGTAGATCTGTCGAAGCAGCCCTCGCCTTCAAGCGCTTGGGCGCCTGCTCAGTCCTCGCGAAGCCAGTCGGCGACCTCTGCTCTCGCCGAGAATCCAGCCGCCACGTACGTTGCGATCGCGCCGACGTTCGCGCTCTCGGCGCAGACGATCGCGCTCGACGCCCCGAGTTCGCGGAGGGCAGCTGCAGCTCCACGGGTCACCGTTGTCCCATGTCCGTGGCCGCGGTGATCTTGATGGACCCCCATCGGCTCCAGAAGTCCCGGACGCCCTTCCCCGGCCGACCAGACGGCGGCGATGGCGACGACGTCGCCGTCTCCCTCCTCGACGTTGAGGATCCGCGCCGAGCCGAAGAGCGGGCTCGCCGCGACGCTCTCCCAGCCACTGACGAAGGTGCGCACGTCTTCCTCCGACATCGGCGTGCCGCAACGTATCAGACCGTCGCACCGCGGCTCGCCGGATCGCGCTCAAGCGCGCGCATCACCTCTGGTCGCCTCAGGGAGGCCGGGTCCTGGAGTGGCTACGGTGCGACACCGACCGGGTTGCCGGTCAACTCGATCGCCGCGAGCGGAGCCGCGACCGGACCGGACTCGCGCTCCGCGAGGTATGCGGTGGCCGCCTCGACCGAGTCGAATCCGGTGGCCCATGGCACGCCTTCTACATCACCGAGGAGGTGCATGCGCACCCAGCCGCCGCCGGAGGCGATGGCGGGCACCGGCTGCTGGCCAGGCTCCGGGTCGGAGAGCGCGACGATCGCGTAGATCGCGTCGCCGTGCCGCTCCCACCAGCCGACGCCGGAGTGCCCGCCGGCATCGATCGTCCACTGCCACACCACGCCGAACTCCTCAGCGGGCGAGCTAGGAGGCGGGAGGCCGTCGACGTAGCGCAATCGCGAGACGCCATCGGGGTTCGCGAACGTCAGGTCGTTGACCCAGGTGCCGTCGACGCCGGGCGCCGACGCGTCGGTCGAGACCGACCATCCTCCGGGAAGACCCACGACTGCGGTGCCATTGGCAGTCGGCCAGTCGAGCGGAGCCAGGGGGGCATCCGGGGCGATCGGTTCGAAGGTCTCGATGATGTCCAGAGCCAGGTCGGCCTCGTCGCCGCCGAGGAACGCGACTGCGGCAGCCTCCGCATCGTCGCCGACGAAGGACCGCGTGAAGTCGAGCCTGTACGTGATCGCGTCGGCCCCGGTGCCGGAGACGACAGGCTGGGACGGCGATGTCCCGCCGCGCGTCAGGGCGAGGATCCCGTACCAATACTCTGGACGGAAGCCGGTGGCCGGATCGCGGACGAGCAACGCCGTCGCCGCCAGACCTGGTGCGAACTGGCGCTCTTCGACCGTGCACGTGTGCTCGCCACGGAACGGCGCGTCGTGCCCCTGGCCCTCGAACGCCGCCGCCTCCGAGACGGGGTACTCGAGGAAGTCGCCGTAAGCGTCCTCGAGCGAGATCGACGCGGGATTGCCGCCGGGGTATGGAATCGTCGGCGGCACCAAGAAGCTGGAGTGATCGTTCGGCACCGGGATCCAGGTGTCCACATCACCGCCGTCGCCGTCCGCGGTCGAGGGCGCTGGCTGCGCGCACGCGACGCCCTGGTACGGCGAGCACCCGCTCAGCGTCGCCGCGACCACCGATACGAGGGCTGCCATGCCGCCAATGCTTCGCCAGCGCATCGTGCCCCCTCGCTGCCTCACGCTAGTCGGCTTGCCGCTGTCAGTGGCGCGTTCCGGCCCAGAGGTCGGGCGGCGACTAGGGAATCGATGCTGCGAGAGAGGGGCTGCCTGCAATGATCCGACATAATGTGCATTATCGGCGCTTCGCATCGAAGGCGAAGCGGGCCTGCTCAGCGTGCGGCTGCAACCTCGACGGGCAGTGCTGCGGTGCCGATCAGGATCGATGCCGCACCAGCTGCAGCGTCAGCAGGCACCGTGATGTCGACGGTGAACGGACTTCCGTCAGTCGGTTGCACGACGTCGATGACCGTTCGACGATCACCCTGGACCCAGACCACATCGAAGGCGTCGACGGGCTCGTCGTTCGCGTTATCGGTCATTCGCGGCGTGTCTGCGCAGAACGGTGCGAGGTTCTCGATCGTGAGCTCGACCCGCTCGCCGGGTCGGAGCGGCGCATTCGACGCCGGGCCGGCGATCACCGGCGCGGCGCAGGCCTGGTCGCTCGCTGCGGTGGCTGCGGGCTCGGGCGTCCCTGCAGACTGCGCTGCGCATCCTGCCAGCACGACGGCCCCGCCGAGGAGCAGCAGGATCCGGAGCGACGGTCGCTGCGCATCACGTGTCATGATCGCGACGCCTCGGCGGTCAGTCCGCTCGGATCGGCGCCATGACGGGCGCCTCATGCTCGTCGACCTGCTCGACCGCCACGACCATCCGCTCGAAGAAGTTCGCCACCGTGCGCCGCGCATCGTCGTCCAGTCCGTCGACGACGTCGATCATCCGGCGATGCATCGCCCCGAGCGTGGCGCGCACCTCATCATCGGTGTCCACGGTCGGCACGACCACCGTCGCGCGCCGGTCATCCGGATGCGCTTCGCGGCGGACGTGGCCGCTGCGCACGAGCCGGTCGACGAGCGCCGTCACCGACGGCGATGCGAGTCCGAGGGCTGTTCCCAGGTCTCGCTGTCGCAGCAGCTCGCCGTTGCGCTGCGACTGCAGCAGCAGCCGCAGCGCCAGCAGATCCGTCTCACCCATGCCCATCGACGAGCGCGTGCGAGCGCGCATCGCTGCTTCGGCCGTGCGGTACCGACGCAGCTGGTTGAGCACGTCGACACTGGTCGGCACCTCGTGCTCGGGGTACCAGTAGCCAGAGGCCGCCCTCGATCGGTCGTCCTCGGTCATGGTGCCCTCCCCTCGGCAGTCGGTGCTCGGGATCTTCTCAGGTTCCGTTCAGAGCATACCGTTCGATCGTGATACATTTCGATCGACGAACTAAATGAACGAGACGAGGAAGCTGAGATGACTGACACGCTGGCACCGATCCGCACGCAGAACGCTTCCGACGCCCTCACCGCCCTCACCGTCCGCACCACCCAGCACGACGTGGTCACCGCTCCGCATGGCCTCACCTGGGCTTCGCCGGGCAACGGTCTCTGGGTCGCCAGCCGGCACGACGAGACGGGAACGACGTTCCTCGGCTTCGTCGAGGAGAGCCTCGAGGAGTACCTCGCGGTCGACGGCGCAGGCGTCTCGCTGGGCCGCTTCCCCGACCTGCGCAGCGCTCAGGCCGCCTTCTCCGGCTGACGCCGACGACCGCTCCCCCGCGCGTGCGCCGGGTGCTCGAGGTCGAGCGGGTCCGCCGGGATCAGGCGAGCGCGGCCAGCAGGTCCTCGGCGAGATCGTCGATGTGCTCGATGCCGACCGAGAGCCTGATGAGGCCCTCGGGAATCGTCGGCGCCTCTGTCGCCCAGCGTCGGCGACGCTCGAGGAGCGACTCGACGCCGCCGAGGCTCGTCGCGGGGATCCAGACGCGCACGCGCTCGACGACGCGGTCGGCCGCGGCAGCATCGGCGAGCACGATCGCGAGCACGGTGCCGAAGCCGGGGTCGCGCACCTCGAGCACACCCGGTGCATCCGCCAGCCTGCGCGCCAGTTCGCGCGCGTTCGACGCGGCGCGCTCGAGTCGCACCGAGAGCGTGCGCAGACCGCGGAGCGCCAGGAAGGCCTCCATCGGCCCGGGGATCGCTCCGTGCAGACCGCGGTGGTGGCGGAGGCGTTCTGCCACCTCGGGCGCGCGCGCGACGACGGCGCCCAGCACGACGTCGCTGTGACCAGCGATGAGCTTGGTGGCGGAGTGGACGACGAGGTCGGCGCCGAGCTCGAGCGGCCGCTGCAGCAGCGGCGACGCGAACGTGTTGTCGACGACGCTCATGACGCCCGCAGCCCGTGCGGCGGCGGTCAGGCGCGCGATGTCGGCCACCTCGAGGGCCGGGTTCGTAGGTGACTCGAGCCAGACCATCGCGGCGCCCGGCAGCGCCGCCTCGACCGCGTCGGCATCGGCGACATCCACCCGCCGCACCTCGTAGCGACCGGAGCGCGCGCCATCGTCGAGCAGCGCGAGCGTGTGCTGATAGGAGTGCCGCGCCACCACGACCGCTCCCCCGCTCGGCACCAGGTGCATGACGGCGCTCACCGCGGCCATGCCGCTCGCGAACGAGATGCACTCGCCGCCCTCGAGGCTGCCGATGGCCTCCTCGAGCGCCGTCCAGGTCGGGTTGCCGTACCGCGCGTACTCGAGGTCGCCGCCGGCGACGAAGGCGCTGGCGAAGGTCACGGGCTCGTTGAGCGGCGCGCCCGGCTCGTGCTGCGGGCGGCCCGCCTTGACGAGCACGGTCTCGGGACGCGGCGTCGCGAAGCTCCAGGTGTCAGACATGCTCACATCTTGGCACCGTCGCCATGGAGCAGCGGGCACGGCGGGCAGCGTTCGCCGGGTCTGGGATGCGGCAGTGCAGCTCGGCGCGCACAGCGCGCCGGCGCTTGGTCGGCTGCGCGACCCGGACGAGCCTGCATGGCGTGCTCACCCCGCAGACGGGTGTGGGTGGCGATGCGTAGCATCGCCGCATGACAGGCAGCGAGGTCCGCACGCTCAGTGTCGAGGAGGCGCGGCGCATCGCCGTGCGGGCGCAGCTGCTGGATGCGCCGAGCACTGCGAGGGAGACGCACGACCTGCCCGACGTGATCGAGCAGCTGACGCTCCTGGCGCTGAACCCGACCGACATCGTCGCCCCGTCGGCCGAGCACATCGCGCACACGCGCGTCCCGAGCCTGTCGTTCGGCGACGTGCGCGAGGCGGTCGAGCTCGACCGCAGCGTCGTCGAGCACCTCGGTCCGCATCGGCACCCGATGGAGGCTTGGGCCATCGGCCTGCGCGCCACGCGCGACCTGCCCTGGCTGTGCGCGATCGGGCGCGACCCGACGTCGATCCACGAGAGCGCGCGAACGTGGCTGGAGGCGAACGGTGCGTTCCGCGATCGCGTGCTCGAGCAGCTGCGAGAGGAGGGGCCGCTCCCCCAGGCTGAGATCGACGATGCCGCCGAGGTGCCCTATCGCTCCAGCGGCTGGAACACCGACCGCAACGTCGCGATGATGCTCGAGCTGCTGCAGATCCGCGGGGAGGCGACGGTCGCCGAGCGGCGCGGCACCATGCGCCTCTGGGATCTCGCCGAGCGGGTGCTCCCGCCACTCGATGGCGCTGGCGGGCAGCCCAGCCTCGACGGCGCGTGGGCCACCTGGCGGCGTCGCTGGCTGCGCTCCTGCGGCATCGCCCGCGCGACGCACCTGGGCGCCGAGGGCGAGGCAGTGCGCATCGAGGGCGTGCGCGGCGAGTGGCGGCTCGATCCGAGCGCGACCGCCGAGGGCTTCTCCGGTCGCGTGGTGCTGCTGTCGCCCCTCGACCGGCTGGTCGCCGACCGCAAGCGCATGGCGCAGCTGTGGGCGTTCGACTACGCGCTCGAGCAGTACACCCCGGTCGCCAAGCGCCGCTGGGGCGCGTTCGCGCTGCCCATCCTCGACGGCGACCGGCTCGTCGGCAAGGTCGACGCGAAGGCCGACCGCGAAGCGGGGGTGCTGCGCGTCCACCGCATCCACTGGGACGCACCGCCGAGCGCGCGACTCGCCGACGCCGTCGGCGATGAGATCGCGAGGCTCGCCTCCTTCCTGACGTTGCGCCCGTCGATGCCCTGAGGGCAGCGCCGCGGCGCTGAGCTGCGCGCCGCACTAGGTTTGCCCCGTGCCCTCGCTCGTCGTCATCGGCAACCCCACCGCCCGCGGCTTCGACCGCGCGGTCGATGCCGTGCTGCGCGAGGTCGCGGTCAGCGGCGCGGACGCGCGCGTCGTGCCGACGACGCTCGCGGAACCGGGCGGGCCGCAGGCGCGCCAGGCGCTCAGCAGCGGGGCGGATGCGGTGGTCGCCATCGGCGGTGACGGCACCGTGCGGGAGGTCGCGACCGTGCTCGCGCACACCGGCACGCCGCTCGGCGTCATGCCCGCCGGCACCGCCAATCTCTTCGCGCGCAACCTCGGCCTGCCGCTGCGCGACCGCGCGGCAGCTGCGCGCATCGCGGTGGCTGGCGACGCCGCGGGCCACGGCACCGGCAGCAGTGCAGCGATCGACCTCGGACGGGTGTCGCTCGTCCGATCCGTCGGCGGTGGGGCATCGGGTGCCGCGCTCGAGTCGCAGCCCGAACCCGAGCGGGCGTTCCTCGTCGTCGCCGGGGTCGGCAACGATGCCCTCGCCGTCGAGGCCGCCTCGCTGCGCGACAAGCGCCGTCTCGGCTGGGCGGCCTACATCGCCATCGGCGCGCGGCGTCTGGCGAGCCCGAGCTTCTCGGTCCGTGGCAGCTTCGACGAGGGCGAGGGCGAGACGACGGATGCGTGGAGCGTGCTCGTGCACAACGCCGCCCGCATCCCCGCGGGTTTCGAGGTGCTGCCGCGCACGCGCCTCGACGACGGGCTCCTGCACATCGCGGCCGTCAGCCCCCGTCGCCTCGCGCACTGGGGCCGCATCGCCGCGGCCGGAGCCGGCATCGCCCGTGCGCAGGGCGTGCTGCAGCACCGCACCGCTCGCCGGGTGACGCTCGCAGCCGTCGATGGACTGCTGCCGGTGCAGCTCGACGGTGACGCGGCGGGGCGCGTCTCGCGGCTCGACGCTCGCATCGACAGGGGTGCGCTCAGGGTGCGGGTGCCAAGATCGTTCTCGTGAAGGCAGCAGACGCGATGGAGAGGCTCCGATCCGCGCCTCGCGGCCAGCTCGAGGCCGTGCTCGAGCAGATCGACGTCGAGCAGGCGGTCGATGCCATCTGCGGCAACGCCGTCACTGGGCTCTGGCGCCGCGAGCAGCGGCGCGAGCTCGTGCAGCTGCTGTGCGTCGAGCGCGCCGCAGAGCTCAGCCCGGCCATGCGCGCCCGCATCGTGCACGCGCTGCGACGACTGCCGCAGAGCCAGGTGGTGTCGGCGGGCATCCGGTCGATGCTGCTCTCGCTCACCGGCGAGCCGTTCCGCGACATGAAGTACCTGCTGAACGCCACGGGCGACAGCCACGACCTCGAGCACGTGGTCTTCGAGCGACTCACCCCCGCCGACCGCGACGCCGTGCTCGCGCACATCGCGGCCGAAGCCGCATCCGAGCCCTCGCACGACCTGCGCATCCTGTGCGACATCGACGACACCCTCAAGGCGATGCTCCACGAGCGCCGCTACCCGCACGGCACCGTCTACCCGGGTGTCGTCGAGCTGCTGACCGCGCTCGACGATGGTCGCGCCGCCGAGCCCTCGCGCCCGGGCGACCTGACATTCGTCACCGCGCGCCCCGAGGGTCCGCGCGGGCTCGTCGAGCAGTACACCCGCAACGCCCTGTCGGGGCTCGGCCTGCCGCCGCATGCGGTGCTGGGCGGCTCGATCCTCAACCTCTTCACCAAGGCCTCCATCAAGGAGCGCAAGCTGCAGAACTTCGAGCGCGAGCGTGCCCTGTTCCCGGAGTGCCGCTTCATGTTCCTCGGCGACAGCGGCCAGGCAGACGCGCTGGTCGGCGCCGAGATGCTGCGGCGCGGGCCCGAGTTCGTCGTTGCCGTGCTGATCCATGAGGTCGTGCCGGTCGAGGGCGCAGCGCGCGCCGAGCTCGAGGCGGCGGGCATCCGCTTCCACTCCTCCTACGACGAGGCTGCGCGCATCCTGCACGAGCTCGGCCTGCTCGACCAGGCGGGGCGGGATGCAGTGGTGCGGGCGGTCGACGAGGCGAGCGGATTCGTGACCTGAGCCGGGTGGCCGCCGCTGGCCGGCCGCCGCTGGCCGGCGACCGCTCAGGCGGGGTCGAGGCGGGTGCCGAGCACCGTCATCCAGTGGGCTCGTGATGCCTCGCCCGGCGCCGCTCCCCGTTGCGCCGCCAGCAGCAGCGCCGCCGCCGTCGTTTGCGCGCGCTCGTGCACCCATGCCGGGTAGCCCATCCGCTCGGCGTGCAGCGCGAACTCGTCCTCGTCGTCGATGCGCGCGGCGCTGGCAGGATCCCGCACGACGTCGAGGTCGAGGTCGGTGTACTCCAGCACCCAGCCGTCGGCGCGGCGGATGAGCGCGGGCGGCGTCGCGACGTCGATGTACAGCTCGGCGGGGCTGCCGGTGAACCAGTGCACGAGCGCCCAGGTGCCCTCGAGCATCGCGAGCGGCCGGTGCGGCACGAGCGTCAGCATCGGCTCGACGCCCGAGAAGGCCTCGAGCCCGGGTCGCCAGTATGTGGTCGAGTCGCCCGGCGCACCCAGCCAGACGCCCTCGGCGTCGCTGCCGAGCACGACCGCGTCGTGCTCCCAGTGCCGAGTCCCGTCCCACTTGGAGGCGCGCACCCGCACGCGCGCACCAGCCGGCGGTGACGCTCCGTCGAGCAGCGCGAGCGTGCCAGCGACGTCCTCGCGGTCGAAGGCGTCGTCGCTCGTCGCGATCTGGTCGGCCCGCCACCAGCGCTCGTCGACGATCGAGGCGAGCTCCCCAGGTTCGCGACCCGAGGCATCAGCCTCGAACCGCGGGGTGCGCCACACGAAGGTCGTCATGTCGAGCGCGTCGTAGCGATGGCCGGGCGGCGTGGGCTGCCGCAGGTGGCGCACGGGGCCGAGCAGCTCGTCCGGCGGCGCGGCGCGGCCGGTCTCCTCGAGCAGCTCGCGCAGCGCCGCCTCGCGCTCGGACTCTCCCTGCTCGATGCCGCCGCCGATGGTCAGCCACCGAGGCGGCAAGCCCGGCGCGCTCCAGTGGTGCAGGAGCAGCAGCGCGGCACCATCGTCGTCGACGCAGACGACGCGCGCCGAGCGGCGGATGCCACCAGGGCGCGCGTCGTCGGTCACGGCCTCATCCTGTCCGGAAGCAGGGGCGTGCTGCCTCAGGCGTGGTTCTTCGGCGTCGGCAGGTGCTTCGCCCACCACGCGAGGATGTGCTCGAAGCGCTCGAGCCGGTGCCGCGGCTGGCCTGCGCGCGTCAGCTCGTGGTCCTCACCGGGGAAGAGCAGCAGCGCCGTCTCGACGCCGTTGCGCTTGAGCGCCGCGAAGTAGCGCTGCCCCTGCTCGGGCGGGCAGCGCCAGTCGTGCTCGGAGTGCACCACGAGCGTCGGCGTCCTGACCGCGTCGACGTGGGCCATGGGCGACTGCGCGCGCACCGCATCCGCGTCGTCGCCCGTGTACTCGCCCGAGAAGAACCAGCCGATGTCGCTGGTGCCCGCGAACGACACCGGGTCGAGGAACCCGCGCTCGACGACCGCAGCGGTGAAGCGGTGGTCGTTGGCGATCGTCCAGGCCGTCAGGTAGCCGCCGTAGGAGCCGCCCATGATGCCGAGCCGCTCGCGGTCGAGCTGCGGATGCGCGTCGAGGCTCGCGTCGAGGAAGTCGAGCACGTCGTGCAGATCGACCGTGCCCATCCGCTGCTTGATCGCGAGGCCGTGCTCGCGGCCGTAGCCGGCGGAGCCGCGCGGGTTGCACTGCACGACGGCGTAGCCCGCCTCGACCGCGACCTGCGCCTCGTCGAAGACGCCGACGCCGTACTGCGCGAAGGGGCCGCCGTGGATGTTGAGGAGCACCGGGTGCGGGCCCTCGCCCTCCGGCACCCACACCCAGCCGTGCACGGTCGCGCCGTCGCGGCCCGTGAACTCGTGCTCGGTCGGGGCGACGACGCCGGCCTCGGCCAGCGGCGC
Organism: Agrococcus sp. Marseille-P2731; assembly: GCF_900117395.1. Lineage (GTDB taxonomy): Bacteria > Actinomycetota > Actinomycetes > Actinomycetales > Microbacteriaceae > Agrococcus. Next base: position 355,051 of record NZ_FPEG01000002.1, read on the forward strand.
CCCGAAGTCGGTGAGGACCGTGAGCCCGCGGTCGTCGAGCACCGCCACCTCGCCCATCGACGTCGGCGTGTGGACGGTGGCGACCGTGACGCCCTCGCCGACGCCGTGGCCGATGACCTCGAGGTCGCCGCCGATGAGCTCCTTCGTGCCGCCGCCCGTGACGTGCACGAGGCGGTTGCGCCCGCGCCGGCGCTCCTGCACCAGCACGCCGTCGTCGACGACGGTCGCGTGGCTCGAGGGCTCGCCGAGGTCGACCGAGGTCTCCTCGGTGACCTCCTCGGGGTGCGAGCCGGCGTGCTCGAGCACGAAGAGCTGCGTGGAGCGTGCGACGAAGTCCCGCCCCGACTCCCCCACCTTGCTCGCGAGCAGCACGTAGCCGCCGTCGGGGGTCGAGAGCACCTGGCTGACGCTCAGGCCGGCGCGCGAGGAGAGCACGGTGTGCGGCTCGCCCTGCTCGACCGTCGCGTCGAACTCGACGACCGCGTTCAGCAGGTCGTCGTCGCGCGTGTCGTGGCGCGCGGTGATGCAGAGCACGCGCTGACCGTCGCTCGAGAACGCCGGCGCCGAGTGGTCGAACTCGCCGTGGCTGAGCCGGACGGCCTCGGGAGCGGCCGCAGCGTCGTCGCGCGTCGACTCGTCGTCGTGCGGATGCGCGGCGCGCGCGTAGTGCGGCTCGGCGTCGAGATCGGGCAGCTCGGTGGCGAAGAGGTGCACGTGGCGACCGACGAGGCTGCCGATGCCGTTCGCGAGGCTGCGGTTGCGGGTGATGAGGCGCGGCGACTCCTGGGTCGCCGCGACGCCGTCGACCGTGCCGTAGCGACCCGGCTCGACGACCGTCGCCGTGAAGGCGATCCGGTCGCCGGTGGGTGAGACGGCGAACTCCACCACGCCCCCGCGCTCAGCGGTCACCTGCACGGGCTCGCCGCCCTCGACGCGCATCGCCCAGACCTGCGGCGTGTCATCCGCGTCGCCGCGCACGAACAGCACGGTCTCGCCGCTCGGCGTCAGCTGGGGCGTGCGGTCGGCGGTGCCGCCCGTGAGCCGGCGGCGCGCGCCGTCGCGCAGGTCGACCCGCCAGAGCTGGCCGACGTTGCGGTTGGCGCGCAGGCTCGGCCGCGAGGTCGCGACGACCGCGAAGGCACCGCTCGGGTGCACCGCGGGGCGCGAGAGCGAGACGAGCTGCTCGATGTCCTCCGCGCGCATCAGGCACCCGCTCCGGTGCTCTGAGTGCCCTCGGCGTCTCCGAAGCCCGAGACGTCGCCGACGAGGCGCGTGCTGTCGGCCGGCACCGGCTCGACCGCCGCGAGGGCGACCTCGCGCGCGAACTCGTCCACGTCGTAGAGCTTGCCTGCCTCCTCGCGGCGGCTCGCGATCGCCCCGGGGTTGGCGCGCTCGAGCAGCGTGGCGGTGATGGTGCCCTCGATCATGTCGCCGGAGACCACGACGAGCTCGATCCCGCGCTCGGCGAGCGCCGGGATCCGCTCCCGCAAGGCGTCCTCGCCCGCGCGCTTCGACAGGGCGACGGCCTCGTACTCCGGCATCGTCGGGGTGGTGCGGATGAAGTGGGCCTGGTGACTGGTGACGAACACGACGCGAGCGCCGTCCTCGAGCACCTCGAGCGCCGCATCGAGCAGCGCGACCTGCGCGTCGCGGTTGAGCCGCATCGCGTAGTCCTCGCCCATGCCGCTCTCCATGCCGCCGGAGGCGTTCATGACGAGGATGTCGAGCCCGCCGAAGCGTGCCCGAGCGGCCTCGAACATGGCGGCGAGGCTCGCGGCGTCCGTCAGATCGGCCTGCACGGCGATCGCCTCGACGCCCTGTGCCTCAGCGGCCGCGACGACCTTCTCGGCGCGCGGAGCCTTGGCGCGGTAGTTCACGACGACATCGGCTCCGGCGCTCGCCAGCAGGGCGACGGTCGCGGCGCCGATGCCGCGGCTCGAGCCGGTCACGAGCGCGGTGCGCCCGGTCAGCGATCCGGGTGCGAGGGCGGCTGGGGGGGTCTCCGACACGGTAGCTCCTTCGTTCCCGTCGACCCTACTGGTGCGCGAGTCTCCGCGGCGTCCAGCCTCCCCTCCATATGCTGGGGACGTGGATCTCGCCCAGTACGCATGGATCGCGTGGCTCGTCGTAGCGCTCGTGTGCTTCATCATCGAGATGGTGACGCTCGAGTTCACGTTCCTGATGATCGGGCTGGCGTCGGTCGTGGGGCTCACCGCGAGCATCACCGGGCTGCCGCCGTGGGCGCAGGTGCTGATCGCGGCCGCGGCCGCGCTGCTGCTGCTGCTGCTGGTGCGGCCGAAGCTGTTGAACCGGCTCCACGAATCCGGCGAGGTCAACAAGCAGGGCATCGAGGCGCTGCTGGGCATGCCGGGCGAGGTCACTCGCTCGTTCCTGCGCGGCGCCGGCGAGGTGACGCTGTCGAACGGCGACATCTGGACCGCCCGCCTCTCCCCCGCGGTGCAGCCGCGAGATCCAGACGTCGGCGAGCGCATCGTCGTCACAGCCATCGAGGGGGCGACGGCCATCGTCGTCCCCGCACAGCGATAGAGGAGCCATCACATGCCGTTCGACGGACAATTCATCCTCGGAGCCTTCCTGCTCGTCGTCGTGGTCCTCGTCGTCCTGTTCGTGCTCGTCACGCTCTTCAGGTCGATCAGGATCATCAAGCAGGGATTCACCGGAGTGGTCGAGCGACTCGGTCGCTTCCACAAGGTGCTGCAGCCGGGCCTCAACTTCCTCGTGCCGTTCATCGACCGGGTCTCGTACCACGTCGACATGCGCGAGCAGGTGCGGTCGTTCCCGCCGCAGCCCGTCATCACCGAGGACAACCTGGTCGTCTCCATCGACACGGTCGTGTACTTCCAGGTGACCGACGCGCGCGCCGCGACCTACGAGATCGCTGACTACCTGTCGGCCGTCGAGCAGCTCACGACCACCACGCTCCGCAACGTGGTCGGTGGCATGAACCTCGAAGAGGCGCTCACGAGCCGCGACACCATCAACGGGCAGCTCCGCAACGTGCTCGACCAGGCCACCGGCAAGTGGGGCCTGCGCGTCGGCCGCGTCGAGCTGAAGGCGATCGACCCGCCCCACTCCATCCAGGACTCGATGGAGAAGCAGATGCGCGCCGAGCGCGACCGTCGTGCCGCCATCCTGACGGCCGAGGGCTCGAAGCAGTCGCAGATCCTCGAGGCCGAGGGTCTGCGCCAGTCCGAGATCCTGCGGGCCGAGGGTCAGGCCAAGGCGCAGGTGCTGCGCGCCAAGGGTGACGCAGAGGCCCAGGTGCTGCTCGCCAAGGGTGAGTCGGAGGCCATCGAGCGCGTCTTCGCCGCCATCCACGAGGGCGATGCCGACAACAAGCTGCTCGCCTACCAGTACCTGCAGACGCTGCCGAAGCTCGCCGAGGGCGACTCGAACAAGCTCTGGATCATCCCCTCGGAGCTCACGGACGCGCTGCAGCAGGTCGGCAAGGGCTTCTTCGAGGGCCGAGCAGAGGTGCCGTTCCAGAAGCAGGCCAGCAAGCACGCGTCCGACCGCGCCGAGGCGTCGATCCTCGACGAGACCTTCCAGGCCGACTCGGTGTCCGACGTCGAGGTCCCCTCGATCGCCGAGACGCTGCAGGCGAGCGGCATCGACCCGAAGGACGCGGGACGCATCGACACCGTCTCCTCGACCACGTCGCTGGCCGACGAGACGCCGAGCGCCGCCTACGACGAGGCACTCGAGACCGTCCGCGAGGTGAAGGCCGACGCACCGCAGGTGGAGATCGACCCGAACCAGGTGGACGCACCGCCCGTGGACCCGAACCGCCAGTCCGGCGAGTCCGACGAAGGCCGGTCCTCGCAGGCGTGAGCAGGTTCTTGACCCCGGCGCCGCCGAGGGTGCTGGCCCATCGCGGCCTCGCCCTCGGTGCGCCGGAGAACTCGATGATGGCGTTCATCGCGGCAGTGGATGCCGGTGCGACGTTCCTCGAGACCGATGTGCACGCGACCGCCGACGGCGTCGCCGTGCTGGCGCACGACCCTGCGCTCGACCGAGTGGCGGGGCGAGACCTCGTCATCGAGCAGATGCTCTGGAAGGATCTCAGCGCGGTCGACCTGGGCCAGGGCGAGACGGTGCCGGGGCTGCGCGAGGCGCTGCTCGCCCTCCCCGACGCGAAGTGGAACATCGACCTGAAGTCGGATGCCGCGGTGGTGCCGGCGGTCCGCGCGGTCGTCGAGGCCAAGGCCGCCGACCGGGTGCTGCTGACCTCGTTCTCGGAGCGTCGCCGCAAGCAGGCGCAGGAGCTGCTGCCCGCTGTCGCGACGAGCGCATCGCAGGCGATCGTCGTGCGCGCGCTCGCCGCGCAGCGCCTCGGCCTGCACGGGCGCCTCCGACGCATCCTCGAGCCGGTCGTGGCGCTGCAGGTGCCACGTCGTCACAAGGGCATCGAGATCGTCACCGAGCGGTCGGTCGCGGCGTTCCAGCGCGCGGGCGTCGAGGTGCACGTCTGGACCATCAACGAGCCGGCCGAGATGCAGGAGCTGCTCGACATCGGCGTCGACGGCCTGGTCACCGACCGCTGCGACCTGGCACTCCCCCTGCTCCCCTCGGCCCGCTGAGCTGCAGGTCAGCGCGGCGGCTTCGGGAGGGCCCGCACACCCGCGAGGCCCCACTTGGTGACGGCGCCGAGGGTGCCGAGCTCCTCGAGCACGCGCATCTTCGAGCTGCCGACGGCGCGCTCGATGAAGCCGATGGGCACCTCCGCGATCGTGCCGCCCGCCTGCGCGACGCGCACGGCCAGGGCGATCTGGAAGGCGTACGCGTCGACCTGGATCGCATCGAGGTCGAGCTGCTCGAGGATGCGGGTGCGATACACCCGCAGGCTGCTCGTGAGGTCCTTCACCCCCGTCGAGAGCATCGCGCGCGCGTACGCGTTGCCGATCTGCGCCGCCCAGCGGCGCCTGATGCCCATGTTGCGCACGTCGCTGCCCTCGACGAAGCGCGAGCCGATCACGAGATCGACGCCGGACTGCGACAGGGCGAGCAGCTCCGGCAGGCCGTCGGCGTCGTAGGAGCCGTCGGCGTCGGTCACGACGACCCGCGTCGCACCGCGCGACATCGCGAAGCGCATCCCTTCGATGACGGCGGAGCGGTACCCGCGTGCGGTGCGGTGGATGACGAGCGTGCCGGCGTCGGCCTTCGCGAGCCGGTCGGCGAGCTCGCCGGTGCCGTCAGGGCTGCCGTCGTCGATGATCACGAGCTCTGCGTGCGGCACCGACTGCCGCAGGCGGCCCACCGTGCGCTCGAGCACCTCGACCTCGTTGTAGGTCGGCACGACGATCATCACGTCAGGCATCCGCTCTCCTTCGCTCCAGTGCGTTCACGACCCCGAGGCCGGCGAGCGCGAGAGCGCCGCCGAGGCACAGCGCCCAGTCGATCCATGCTCCCAGACGGATGCCGGGGGTCACGGTCGTCGACAGCGGCAGCTCCTCGAGCATCGTCCCTGGAGCGTACTGCGGCAGCCGATCGATCATGGTGCCGTCGGGTGCGACCATCGCGCTCGTGCCGACCGTGGAGATGTTGACGACCGCGCGTCCGGCCTCGACCGCCCGCAGCTGCGCGATGGCGAGCTGCTGCACGTTCTCCGCAGAGCCCTCGCCGAAGTCGGCGTTGTTCGTCGGCGCCAGGATGATCTCGGCCCCGTGCTCCAGCACCATCTCCCGCGCGAGGTAGTCGTCGATGATGTCGAAGCAGATGGCGAGGCCCGCGACCGTGCCCGCGACGTCGAAGGCGTTGGCGCTCGAGGGATCGATCGAGAAGTCGCGCGGGATGAGCTCGAGGAAGCCGAGCGCGTCGAGGATGGGCGCGAAGAGCTCGCGCTGCGGGAGGTACTCGGCGAACGGCACGGGATGCCGCTTGCGATACTCCGCGACCGCCCCCTCACCCGCCTCCACCTGCAGCAGCGCGTTGTAGGCGTCGTCACCGTCGCGGGTGACGGTGCCGACGACGAGCGGCGCGCCGAGCTCGGTCGTGACGCGGTCGAGCGCGGCGATCGTGGACGCCGTCTCGTCGGCGTAGAACTCCCCCGCGTTCTCGGGCCACACCAGCAGGTCGAGCTCCTCGCCCGACAGCTCGCGCGTCGCGTCGATGTGCTGCTGGAGGATCTCGCCAGGGATGCGCGGCGCGAGCAGGCCCGCCTCGCTGTCGCCCTGCACGGCACCGACGCGGATGCTGCCGGTCTGCTGCACGGGGAACGCCGGGATCGCGACGAGGGCGATGAGGGCGAGCGCGCCGATGGTCAGCCTGCGCCGCAGCATCGTGCGGTGGTGCAGGACGAGCTGCGCGACGAGCGCTGACGTGACGGCGAGCAGGAACGTCAGGCCCGAGAAGCCCACCCAGCTCGTGGTGTCGGCCAGCGGGCTCGACGCCTGCGAGTGCGCGAGCCGCCCCCATGCGAACCCTCCCCACGGCACCGACGACGACAGCGACTCGCGCAGCGTCCAGAGCGCGCCGAGCAGCAGCGGCAGCAGCAGGAAGGCGCCGAGTGGCCCCGGCGTCCGCGGTTCGCCCCAGCGCCAGCCGAGTGCGATCGCCATGCCGCCGAGGCCCCACCAGATCGCCATCCAGACCGTCAGCGCGATGAGCGGCACCGGACCGAGGTAGACGGTGATCCACTGGATGTGGACGAGGAAGAAGACGAGCCCGGTGGTGAAGCCGAGCGCGAAGGACGCACCGAGCGAGCGCCCGCGGAGCGCCAGCATCGCCAGCGCGACGCCCGGCACGACGAGCGCCCACCAGTCGAAGGGCTGGAAGGCGAACGGCAGGATCGCGCCGGCCAGGATCGCCGCGCCCCACGCGTACGGGCTCGGCAGCGGCCCGCGCGCACGCGTGCGCCGCGCGCGCGGCTGGATCCCGGCCCCGCTGATGGGGTTGCTCCGCAGCGTCACCGCGCGAGCCTGCTCGCCGAGCGCTCGCCGACATGACGGGGGCAGGATGCGCAGCGCATCACAGCGCGGACCCCGATGCCTCGATCACGCCGCGGCGGATCGCCGCGACCGCATCGCGAGCCGTGCGCGAGAGGCGCTTCGGCGCGACGTGCTCGATCTGCTCGAGCACGTCGATCGTCTGCTTGGTCCACCGCACGAAGTCGCCGGCCGCGAGCTCGGTGTCGCGCAGCACGCCCTCGAGCGGGTAGCCGCGAGCCCAGCGGTGCATCGCGAGCGTGAGCCCCGTCTGGGGAGGCTCCGAGCCGGGGAGACCGTGCGCGCGCTCGAGGTCGTCGAGCCGCGCCCAGAGCGCATGGGTGACGTCGAGCGCGTCGAGGAACGCGCCCTTCGGCAGCATCCGCTCCGGCAGCATGCCGTCGTCGCGGCGGCCCTCGAACACGAGCGCGCACGCGAGCGCCGCGAGCCCGGCTGCGTCGAGCCCGCTCCACAGGCCGTTCCGGATGCTCTCGGCGACCAGCAGGTCGCGCTCGCCGTAGATGCGGCGCAGCACGTCTCCCGCTGGCGCGATCTTCGCGCCCGCGGCGCCGTCCTCCACGTAGCGCAGCTCGCGCAGGATCTCGGTGATGCGGTCGAAGCGCTCCGCGACGGCGCCCGTGCGACGCGCGATCTGGCGCTCGGCCTTCTCGACGTCGCGGTGCAGGCGCCAGTACCGCTCGCCCCAGCGGGCGTGCGACTCGCGCTCGGGGCACGCGTGGCACGGGTGCTGTCGCATCGTCGCGCGCACCGACTTCAGCTGCTTCTGGATGCGGTCGTGCTCGCCGTGGCTGAGACCGGGGCGCTGCGCGTCGCGCTCGAGGTCGGTCAGCTCGCGGCGCAGGCGCGCGTACTCCGAGAAGTCACCGAGGTGGCACGACATCGACTCGGCGTAGCCCGCGAGGCTCGCCCGCTGGTCGACGACCTTCCGCGCGAGCTGCACGACCGAGCGGTCGGCCTGGAACTGCGCGAACGAGGTCTCGAGCACCTCGCGGGTCCCCGGCACGCCGAGCCGGTCGATGAGGTTCACCGCCATGTTGTAGGTCGGCGAGAAGCTCGAGTGCAGCGGATAGGTGCGGCGCGAGGCGAGCGAGGCGACCTCCACCGGCTGCAGCTTGCCGCTCCAGATCACCACGGCATGGCCCTCGGTGTCGATGCCGCGGCGACCGGCACGACCGGTCAGCTGCGTGTACTCCCCCGGCGTGATGCGCACGCGCGCCTCGCCGTTGAACTTCTCGAGCTGCTCGAGCACGACGGTGCGGGCGGGCATGTTGATGCCGAGCGAGAGCGTCTCGGTCGCGAACACCACCTTCAGCAGGCGGGCGCGGAAGAGCTCCTCGACGACCTCCTTGAACACCGGCAGCATGCCGGCGTGGTGCGCGGCCACCCCGCGCTCGAGACCGTCGATCCACTCGAAGTAGCCCAATACGCCCAGGTCGGCGTCGTCGAGCAGCCGCGTGCGCTCGTCCACGATCGCGCGGATCTCGGCGCGGTCCTCCGGCGAGGTGAGGCGCACCCCGCCGTCCACGACCTGCCTGACGGCCGCGTCGCATCCGGCCCTGGAGAAGATGAAGTCGATCGCCGGCAGCATCTCGCGCTCGTCCAGCTGCTCGATGAGCGCGACCCGGTCGACGCGCTGCGGGCCGCCACCGCGCCATGGCTGCCCGTCGCGCTGCCCGCCACGGCGCTGTCCGCCGCGCTGAGGCCCGCCTCGCGAGCGGTGCCGGTTGTGCCCGCCGCGGTCGCGGTGCCCGTGCGAGGCGGAGTCGGCGAGGTCGGTGCCGCGCGCGAGCTCTTGCAGCTCACGGCTCGGCCTGTGCGTCTCCTCGCCCTTCTTCGAGTCGAAGAGGTCGACGAAGCGGCCGCGGATGTGCACGTGGGCGTCGAGCGGCACGGGTCGGTGCTCGGAGACGATCACGCGCGTGTCGCCGCGCACGGCGTCGAGCCAGGCGCCGAACTCCTCGGCGTTCGAGACCGTGGCGGAGAGCGACACCATGCGCACGTGGCGCGGCAGGTGGATGATGACCTCCTCCCACACCGCGCCCCGGAACCGGTCCGCGAGGTAGTGCACCTCATCCATCACCACGTACTCGAGCTGCGTGAGGTCGCGCCCCTCGTAGAGCATGTTGCGCAGCACCTCGGTGGTCATCACCACGATGCGCGCGTCGCCGTTGATGCTCGTGTCGCCGGTGAGCAGGCCGACGGATGCGCTGCCGTAGACCTCGGTGAGCTCGCGATGCTTCTGGTTCGACAGCGCCTTCATGGGCGTCGTGTAGAAGACGCGGCCCGTCGGGGCAGACATGGTGAGGTGGATGGCGAACTCGGCCACCACCGTCTTGCCGGCACCGGTCGGGGCAGCCACGAGCACGCTCGAGCCGTCCTCGATCGCCTCGCACGCCTCCCGCTGGAAGGGGTCGAGGCCGAAGGGCATCGCCTTCGCGAACGCCTCGGTGGCGATGGTCATGACCGCGCCGTCCTCATGCGTCCATCCTTGCATCCGCCTTGGCAGCGCGCTTCGCCCTGCGGCGGTCGACGAGCAGCGCGATGCCCGCGGCGGCGAAGTACAGCACCACCATCGGCACGGCGATGACGAACATGCTCAGCACTTCTCCCGCCGGCGTCACGAAGGCGCCGAAGAGCGTGGCCGTCAGCACCGCCCACCGCCATCCCCTGAGGATGCTCCGGCCGGAGACGACGCCCGCGAGGTTCAGGAAGACGACCACCACCGGCAGCACGTAGGCGACGCCGACGGCGAAGACCAGCTTGAGCGAGAAGTCCCAGTAGTCGGTCGCGCCGAGGAAGGCGGTGAAGCCCTCGGGCGCGAAGCCGACGAAGAGCCGGATGATGCGCGGCAGCACGAACCAACCCGTGGCGCAGCCGATGACGAACAGCGGCACGGCGGCGCCGACGAAGCCGAACACGTAGCGGCGCTCGATCGTGCGCAGCGCCGGCACCACGAACGCCAGCAGCTGCCAGATCCAGATGGGACTGGCGATGATGAGCCCGAGCAGGAAGCCGATGCGCATCTGCAGGTCGAACGACTGCGTGATGTTCGTGATATTGAGCTCGACGTCGAGGCCCGAGGCCTGCAGATCGAGCAGTGGCGCGCTCAAGAGCTTGAGCAGGGGTGCTGCCAGGAAGAAGCCGCCGATCGCTGCAGCGAGGATGGCGGCGCCGGAGATGTAGAAGCGGCGCTTGAACTCGCGCAGGTGCTCCGTCAGCCGCATCCGGGCCTCTGGACTCCGCTTCCGGTCGGCCGTGCGCCCGTCGCGGGCCATCGGCTACTTCCGGTCGGTGCTGGAGGCCGTGTCGTCGGCGGTCGGGTCCTCCGAGCTGCCGTTCTTGACTTCCTTCTTCAGGATGTTGACCGACTGGCCGACGCTCCGCGCGAGCGCGGGCAGCTTGGCAGCGCCGAAGACCAGGATGACGATGATGAGGATGATCCACCAATGCGATGCCGCATTGCTAAAGAAACCACCCATGTTCGCCCCTCACCCAAGTCTCGGTCGTCACCCATCCTATCGTGCCGAGCGCTCGGCGGCTCCGTCAGGCGTGCGGTGACCGCGCCTCATCGCCAGCAGCCTGCGCGAGCGCCTCGACGGCGAAGCGGTGCATCGCCTGACGCAGGCTCTCCGGCGCGACGATCTCGGCGTCTCCGCCGCATCCGGCGACGGCGCGCAGCACGCTCGCCTCGCTCCACACCTCGATGTCGAGCCGCACGCGGTCGCCCGACACCGAGACCGGGTCGGAGGTGGCGTAGTCGGCGAGCATCGCTGCCGCGGCCCGTGTCGCCACGATCTGCGCCGTGCCCGACACCGCGCGCTCGTGCGCGGGCAGCGCATCCGGCCACGCGTCGTGGGTCGCCTCGATGGCCTCGATGCGGTCGAGCCGGAAGGTGCGCATGCCCTGCCGGTCGAGGTCGGCCGCCTCGACGAAGACCTGGCCCTCGTGGAGGTCGAGCTTGATCGGGGCGATGCGGCGGCGCTGCGAGCCCTCGTCGGGCTTGCGGTAGTCGAGCGCCAGCACCGTGCGATCGCGGATGGCGTCGCGGATGCGCTGCGCCGCCAGCGGCACCGCGAGCGTCTCGACCGCGACGGTCGCGGCGCCCTGCGAGGCCGCGCGCCGCAGCTTCTCGCGCAGGGCGGCGACGCGCCCGGGCGCGGCATCGGTGTAGCCGGCGACGAGCGAGAGGCCGGCGATGAGCGCGCTCGCCTCGCGCGGCGAGAGGCGGACGGTCTCGTCCTCGAACGCCGGCCGCAGCGTCACCGAGATGGTGTCGTGCTCCTCGAAGGCGTCGAAGTCGATGTCGAAGCGGATGAAGTCGCCGGCGCCGTCCGGGACGCCCGACATGAACACGCGGGAGACGGCTTCGCGGATCCGCTGCTCCGGGACGCCGAAGTGCGCCGCCGCCTCGCGGACGGTGACGGAGCCGGAGGCGGCCACGTACTGGATGAGCGAGAGCAGCAGTCCGATGCCGCGCTCTGCACGACCGAGGCTCATGCTGTGCTCCCCCGCTCGGCTGCGGCAGCGCGCTCGTCGGTGTCGGCGTGCGCGTCGCGGATGCGCTCGAGCCGCTGGCGCACGAGCTCGCGCTGCTCGGCCGGCCAGACGACGGCGACGTCGCTCCCGAAGCCGGTGAGCTCGTCGGCGATCAGGTGCCGATCGGCGTGGTGGACGACGAGCAGGCCCTCATCCTCGACGGTGTCGCGGCGGTGGCGCAGGCGGATGTCGGCATCGCTGCCCGGCACGGCGTGCACGCCGACGCACGCGCTCGCCCAGATCTCCTCGAGCTTGGCGAGCGCAGACTCCGCCGCGTCGGCCGGTGCCTCGAACGGCTGCTTCGCGGCCCGGTCGCGCACGGGCGAGGTGATGCGCTGCATCAGGAACGTGCGCGCGTCCTCGGCGCCGAGATCGAGGCCGACGAGCAGCCAGCGCCCGCGGAACAGCAAGGTCGCCCACGGCTGCACCGTGCGCAGCCGCGGTGCGCGCTCGCCGGGCTTCAGGTAGTCGAAGACGACCTCGCGGCGGCGGTCGGCAGCGCGCTTCAGCGCCTGGAAGGCGCTCTCGCGCGGCCGCTGACGGGCCTGCAGCACGGCCGCGGTGCGTCCCGGCGTGCGCTCGAGCGGCAGCCCGCCGCGGAACTCGGGGTCGGCGCGCAGCTTGAGCGCTGCACGCTGCGCCTCCTCGGTGAGGCCGCCCTCGTGCCAGACGCGCAGCGCCAGGTCGAGCAGGTCGCGCTCCTCGGCGTCGAACTGCAGCTCCGCCGGGTCTCCGAGCACGCCGTCGAGCACGCGGTAGCGCGCCTCCTGGTTGCTGTCGTCCCCCGGTGGCTGCACGACGTCGATGACGATGCCGTGCTCGCGCAGTGCATCCTTGTCGCGCTCGAACATGCGCTCCAGCGCATCGCCGTGCGGCTGGCCCTGGTAGCCGGCGACGCGCGCGAAGAGCTCCTGCTTCGTGAAGCCGACGCCCGTGTCCACGAGCGCGAGGAGCAGCGAGAACTGCCGCTCCTCGGCCTCGATGCGGGTCATCAGCCGGCGGTGGGCTCGAGCGGTGCGAGGATGTCGATGACGAACAGCAGGTGCTCGCCCTCGCCGATCGACGCGGGGCGCGTCGCCGGGTCGCTGTAGCCGAGCTCCTCCGGGATCGAGACGACGACCTGGCTGCCGATCGGCTGCCCGACGACCGCGTCCACGAAGCCGGGGATGAGGTTGGCGTCGTCGATCGTCATGGCCGTGGGGGTGCCGCGCTCCCACGAGGAGTCGAAGACCTCCTCCGTCTCCCAGATGATCCCGGTGTAGTGCACCAGCACGCTGTCGCCCTCGGCGACCTCATCGCCCGTGCCCTGGATGCTCTGCATGACGGTGAGCTCCGCGGGAGCGGGGCCGCCGGGGAACGTGACGCCGGGAGTGCCGTCGGTCGCGAGGGTGATGGCGGGCATGCCCTGCTGACCGGGGCGGGCGTTGCCCTCGGCGCGGCCCGGGTGCACCGCGGTCACCTCGAGCACGACGACCGCGGTGTCGGCGGGTGCGATGTCCATCTCTGCAGAGGTCGCACCGGCGCCGAAGAGCTCCTCGATGGTCGTCGTCAGCACCACGCTCGAGCCCGGCGCCGCGCAGGAGACGGCCTGGCTGAGCGTCGTGTCGCCGCCCGCCGAGAGCCGCAGCGGCTCGGCCGCGGGTGCCATCGCGTCAGCGGACTGGTAGGAGCTGGTGATCTCGGTGCCCGTCTTGCCCGAGTACACGACGTACTGCGCGTCGACGACACCGCCGGCCTCCACGCGCGCGCCCTCGCCACCGGAGTGCGAGACCTGGTTGCCGGCGCTCACGAGCGGGAGGTCGAACTCGACCGTGGGCGCGCCCTCCCCGCGCTCGACCTGCACCTGGTTGGACGCACTGCCCGGCTCCAGCGCAGGCTCGCAGCCGTCGAGGCTGCTCGCGGGTGCTCCGCAGGCGGTGAGGCCGGCAGCTGCGACGAGCAGCGCGGCGATCGAGAGAGGGCGTGTGCGCACAGCGATGCCTTTCGAGGTCGGGGACTGGCTCAGTCTACCCGCGGCGAGTCGTCGCCCGGGCTGTCGGCGGCGACCTCTGCTGCGGCGTCGGGCGATGCGGTGCCCGCCGCGATCGCATCCGCCTGTCGCACCGCGTCGCGCCGCGCGCGACGGGCGCGCTTCGCGCTCGGCACCCTGTCGCCGAGGGCGCCGGGGGTCCACGCCTCGATGTCGGCGTCGGCGAACTCGGCCTTCGCCGCGCGGCGTCGGAAGGAGGGCAGCTCGACGCCGTCGGCCACGCGCCTCGCCGTCATCAGGAACCCCGTGTGCGCGACCATGCGGTGGTCGGGTCGCACGGCGAGGCCCTCGACGTGCCAGCCGCGCACGAGCGTCTCGGTGGACTTCGGGGCCGTGAAGCGGCCGTCGGCGCGGATCGCCTCGACCACCCGCGAGAGCTGGGTGACGGTCGCGACGTAGCAGAGGATGAGCCCGCCGGGCCGCAGCGCCCGAGCGCTCGCGTCCACGCACTCCCAGGGCGCGAGCATGTCGAGCAGCACCCGGTCGGCCTCCCCGTCGGGCACGTGCTCGCCCAGCTCCTCGGCGAGGTCGCCGAGGACCGTCTCCCAGTTGCCGGGCCGCTCCCCGAAGAACCCCGCCACGTTCGCCTCGGCGACGTCGCGGAACTCCTCGCGGCGCTCGAAGGAGACCAGCCTGCCCGTGCCGTGGAGCGCCCGCAGCAGCCAGAGCGACAGCGCGCCGGAGCCGACGCCCGCCTCCACGACCGTGAGGTCGGGGTGGATGTCGGCGAAGCCGACGATGTGCGCTGCGTCCTTCGGGTAGATGATGGCCGCGCCCCGCGGCATCGACATCACGTAGTCGTGCAGCAGCGGCCTGATCGCCAGGTGCTCGACGCCGCCCACCGTGATGAGCGAGCCATCGTCGACCCCGATGAACTCCTCGTGGGGCATGGCGCCGCGCTGGGTGCCGAACTGCTTGCCCTCGGTCAGCACGATCGTGTGCATCTTCTGCTTCGGCCCAGTGATCTGGACGACGTCGCCCCACTGGAACGGGCCGGTCTTGCCCATCATGCGCGGGCCTCCTCGATGTTCGCGGCGATGTCGGCGACGCTGCGCCCGGCGAGCGTCGGCCAGTGGACGACGCCCTCGAGCTGCGACACGTCGACGGCGTGCGGCACGCCGATCGTGACGAGCCCGGCGGCCAGCGCGCTGCGGGCGCCGTTGATCGAGTCCTCGACGGCGACCGACCGCGCGGCATCGGCGCCGAGCAGCTCGAGCGCGCGCAGGTAAGGCTCCGGGTGCGGCTTGCCCTGCTCGCACTCGTCGCCCGCGACGGTGGCGGCGAACGGCCGGCGGCCGAGCCGGTCGGCGAGCGCGGCCTCGACGCGGTCGACGATCTCGCGCGTCGACATGGTGACGAGCGCCACGGGGATGCCGGCCTCGAGCAGCTCGCGCAGCAGCTCGATCGCACCGGGTCGTGCCGGCAGGTCGTCGCCGAGCGTCTGCAGCACCTCGCCCACGAGGCGAGCGACGATCGCGTCCGCCTCCATGGGGACGCCCTTCGCGATGAAGGTGCGCGCGCCGTCCCACAGGTCGACGCCGACGAGCGCCTCGGCCTCTGCCTGACCCCACGGGATGCCGTGCTCGGCCGCCAGTCGCGCCTCCGCCGCCATCCATTGGGGCTCGGTGTCGATGAGGGTGCCGTCCATGTCGAAGAGCACGGCGTCGACGGCGGGAGCAGGCGCAGGCGAGGTCACCGAGCAAGCCTAGACCGCCCCGGAGGCCCGTAGAGTGGGCCTTCGACGTGAGGAGGTGCCGCGAGTGGCACGAGGACCGATCGAGGGCCGCATCATGGTCATCGCCTTCGAGGGCTGGACCGATGCCGGGGACGCATCGAGCAGTGCCGTGAAGCGGCTCATCGAGGCCTGCGGGCTCGAGGCCTTCGACGAGATCGAGCCCGACGAGTTCGTCGACTTCGGCGTGCACCGACCGGTCGTGCGCACGCTCGACGACGGCACGCGCGCGCTGCAGTGGCCCGCGACGATCGCCTATGCGCCGACGCGGCCCTCCGAGAAGACGTCGCTCGCCGCCGATGCCGGCTTCGACGTCTCCACCGGCAACGAGGGCGAGATCTACGCGCTCGTCGGCGCGGAGCCGAGCCGCAACTGGACCGCGTTCGCGGCGGAGTTCCTCGAAATCGCGCGCGGATGCGAGGTCGACGCGATCGTCTTCGTCGGCTCGATGCTCGCCGACGTGCCGCACACCCGGCCGATCGCCACCACCACGACGAGCGACAGTCGCGAGCTGCAGGCGAGGCTCGGCGTGCTCCAGAGCGAGTACGAGGGCCCGACGGGGATCATGAGCGTCCTCGGCCTGCTCGCGCAGGAGGCGGGCATCCAGACGGCCTCGCTCTGGGCGTCGGTGCCGCACTACGTGCACAACGCGCCGGCCCCGAAGGCCGTCGTGGCGCTGCTCGACCGCCTCTCCGAGATGCTCGACGTCACCATCCCGCTGGGCGACCTGCCCGAGCAGTCGGGCGAGTGGGAGCGCGGCATCGACGAGATCACCGAGCGCGACGACGACATGCGCGCCTACATCGGCAAGCTCGAGGAGCAGCGCGACGCGGTCGAGAGCCCCGAGGCGTCCGGCGAGGCGATCGCCCACGAGTTCGAGCGCTTCCTGCGCGACCAGAACGGCAAGCCGCGCCAGGGTGGGCGCGCGCCCGCGGCTCCCCCGCAGTCAGCACCGGATGCGGGCACGGGCGCCGCGGCCGACGACACGCCGGATGCCGACGCCCCGGACGCCGGCGTGCCGACTGCCGACGGTCAGGACCCGGCCCCGCAGGGCGAGCAGACGCCCGGCGATGACGACGAGCCCCGCGAGGGCGCGCCTGGCGCCTAGCGCGGGTCGATGCCGCGCAGGTCGATGCCCAGCAGCGCGTCGATCGCCGCGAGGCTGCCCTCGTCGGCTGGCGCGCGCAGGGCGAAGGCGTCGACGGCCTGCAGCGCCGCTGGCGTGTTGAGGTCGTCCTGCAGGGTGACGCGAAGCCACGGCACGATCGACTCGGCGAGCGAGGGGTCGTCATCGGGCACGCGCGACCACGCGAGCCAGCGATCGAGCCGCGCCTCGGCGTCCTCCAGGTCGCGCGCGAACCACTCCCAGTCGCCGCGCCAGTGGTGCGCGAGCAGCGCCAGGCGGATCGCCGCGGGGCGCGCGCCCTCCTCGAGCAGGCGTGACACGAGGACGAGGTTGCCGAGCGACTTCGACATCTTCTCGCCCTCGTAGGCGACCAGCCCCGCGTTCATGCGCGCCTCGCTGAAGAGCGCAGCACCGAGCGCGACGGCGTGGTGGCCCTGCAGCTCCTGGTGCGGAAATCGCAGGTCGCGCCCGCCCGCAGCGATGGTGAACGGCGCGCCGAGCTCCTCCATGGCGATCACCGTGCACTCGACGTGCCAGCCCGGTCGACCCCGCCCGACGGGTGAATCCCAGGCGGGCTCACCCACGCGCGCCGCGCGCCACAGCAGCGGGTCGAGCGGCGAGCGCTTCCCCGGCCTGTCCGGGTCTCCCCCGAACTCGCGCGTCAGCTCGAGCATCTGCGCCGCGTCCGTCCTGCTGCCCTCGCCGACGGCGAAGCGTCGCTGCCGCGTGGTGTCGAAGAGCACGTCGTCGCCCTCGACCCCCGGCGTCTCGACCCGGTACGCGTCACCGGTCTCGAGCATCCGCCCGACCGCCTCGGCGATCGGCTGGATCCGCTCGGTCACCGCCACCCAGGAGTCCGGGGGCAGGATCCGCAGTGCCTCCATGTCGCCGCGGAACAGCTGCTGCTGTCGCTCGGCGAGCTCGCGCCAGTCGACGCCGTCGCGCGCCGCGCGCTCGAGCAGGGGGTCGTCGACGTCGGTCGAGTTCATCGCCGTGCGCACGTCGATGCCCGCGTCGAGCCACACGCGCGTGAGCGTGTCGAACGCGAGATAGGTGAAGGCGTGCCCGATGTGGGTGGCGTCGTAGGGCGTGATGCCGCAGGTGTACATGGATGCGGTGGGCCCGCTCGGCAGCACCGCTCGAGCGTCGGTGCGCACGTCGTGCACGCTCGGCGCCTCGCCCTCGCCGTGGCCGAGCGCAGCCAACGAGGGCACCTCGGCACGCTCCCAGCTGCGCATCAGAGCGCCTCGATCCAGCCGGCGCTCAGCGCGATGAGCAGCAGGATGCCGAGCGCGATGCGGTAGACGACGAAGGGAAGGAAGCTGCGGCGCGAGATCCAGTCCATCAGCCACCTGATGACGGCGAGGCCGACGACGAAGGCGACGAGGGTCGCGAGGATCGTCGGTCCCCAGCCCAGGCCGATGGCGGAGGGCTCGCTCAGCGCCTGGGCGGTCTCGTAGATGCCCGCGCCGAAGACGGCGGGCACGGCGAGGAAGAAGGCGTACTTCGCCGCGGCAGGCCGCTCGTAGCCGAGCACGCGACCCATCGTGACGGTGGCGCCCGAGCGCGAGACGCCCGGGATGAGCGAGAGCACCTGCGCGAGGCCGATGAGCACGCCGTGCCGGTAGGTCGTGGTCTCGAGCGTGTGCACCCGGCGGCCCAGCATGTCGGCGAGGCCGAGGATGATGCCGAAGACGATGAGGACGGTCGCGGTGATCCAGAGGCTGCGCAGCTGGTCGCGGATCAGGTCCTGGAACAGCACGCCCGCGATCACGATCGGGATCGTGCCGAGGATGACGAGCCAGCCCATCTTCACGTCGGGGTCGCTCCGGTCGACCTTGCCCGAGAACTGCTGGAACCACTTCCCGATGATGCGGGTGATGTCCTTCCAGAAGAAGATCACGACGGCGAGCTCGGTGCCGATCTGCGTGATGGCGGTGAAGGTGGCCCCAGGATCCTCGGCGCCGGGCAGGAAGAGCCCGGCGATGCGCAGGTGCGCGCTCGAGGAGATGGGCAGGAACTCGGTTGCGCCCTGGAGCGCCCCGAGGATGATCGCGATCAGCCAGTCCATGGTGGAAGAGAACCTCAGTAGGTCAGCAGCAGGTCTTCGAGCACGTCGGTGCCGAACTCGAGCGCGTCGAGCGGCACGCGCTCGTCGACGCCGTGGAACATCGCGGCGAAGTCGAGGTCGGGCGTGAGCCTCAGCGGTGCGAAGCCGTACCCGGCGATGCCGAGCGCGGCGAGCGACTTGTTGTCGGTGCCGCCCGAGAGCATGTAGGGCAGCACGGGCGCGCCCGGGTCGTGCCGGCCGATCGCGGCGGTCATCGCCTCGACGAGCTCGCCGCCGAAGGGGTGCTCGAGCCCGATGTCGCCGTGCACGAGCTCGACCTCGATCTCGTCGCCGACGATGGCGCGGATCGCGTCGATCGCCTCTGCCTCGCGACCCGGCAGCGGGCGCACGTCGATGCGCGCCTCGGCGACCGAGGGGATGACGTTGTGCTTGTAGCCGGCATCGAGCATGGTGGGGTTCGCCGTGTGGCGCAGGCTCGAGCGCAGGAAGCGCGAGACCGTGCCGGTCCGCTCCGCCACCGCATCCGGGTCGTCGGCCTCGACGTCGAGGATCTCGGCGATGCCGGCGATGAGCCCGCGCGTGGTGTCGGTCAGCTCGACCGGGAACTCGTGGGCGCCGACAGCCGCGACCGCGCGGGCGAGCTTCGTGACGGCGTTGTCCCGCATGTGCTGCGATCCGTGGGCGGCCGTTCCGCGGGCCCGCAGCAGGATCCACTGCAGCGCCTTCTCGGCGGTCTGCAGCAGGTAGGCGCGCTGACCGCCGATGTCGATCGAGTAGCCGCCGACCTCGCTGATCGCCTCGGTGGCGCCCTCGAAGAGCTCCGGGTGGTGCTCGACGAGCCACTGCGCGCCGTAGGCGCCGCCCGCCTCCTCGTCGGCGAAGAAGGCGATGACGAGGCCGCGGCGGGGCTTGCGGCCGCTCGCGAGGATCCGCTCGAGCGCGACCAGGATCATCGCGTCCATCTGCTTCATGTCGACGGCGCCGCGGCCCCAGAGCAGCCCGTCCCGGATCTCGCCCGCGAACGGGTCCACGCTCCATTCGGCAGCATCCGCCGGCACCACGTCGAGGTGGCCGTGCACGACGAGCAGGGGCAGGCTCGCGTCCTCGCCCTCCACGCGCGCCACGACGCTCGCGCGGCCGGGTGCCGACTCGAAGGTCTCGCTCTGCACGCCCATGGCCGCCAGCACCTCGGCGACGTACGCCGCCGCATCCGCTTCGCCGCTCGAGCGCCCGCCGCCCCAGTTCTGGGTGTCGAAGCGGATGAGGTCCCTCGCGATGCGCGCGGTGCGAGTCAGTCCATCGGTCACCAGCCAAGGCTAGTGGGCGGGCGGTGGTCGTCGTGGGCCTCGACGTCGTGGTAATGTCTTCTCTTGGTCCACCAAGTGGTCCGACACCTTGCGCGGGTGGCGGAAATGGCAGACGCGCTAGCTTGAGGTGCTAGTGCCCGTATTAGGGCGTGGGGGTTCAAGTCCCCCCTCGCGCACAGTGAGAGGCCCGGAGCAGCAGCTCCGGGCCTCTTCCCGTTCCCGGGCGGGTCGCTCCCGTCCTCGGGCAGGTCTGCGCCCAGGTGGGCGGGCTAGCGTGTCGGCATGTCGATCTTCAACGCCATCCGCTCGAGCGGCTTCCGTCGCGGGCCCGCTCGCCTCCTGGGCGGCATCTGCGGTGCGCTCGCACGACAGCTGGGCCTGAACGTGTGGCTCGTGCGGGTGCTGATGCTGCTGCTGTTCGCGCTCCCGGTCGTCGGCTGGGGCGCCTACGCCATCATCTGGATCCTCACGCCCAACCAGCAGGGCTCGATCCCCGTCGAGCGGTGGCTCGGGCGCCGCTGACTCAGTCGCCCCCTGACGGCCCCGTATCGTCGCGCTTCCGCTCGCGGCGCAGCATGCTCGCCGGCACCACGGTGGCGGCGCCGAAGCGGTCGTGCACCGCGTCCATGGCGCGCTCCGCGCTCCCCCAGGTCTCGGTGTCGTCCCACAGCAGGCCGTGGTCGCTCGCGTCCTGCACCGCGCTCGCCCGCACGCCCAGCAGCCGCACGGGCGGCATCTCGCCCAGCTGCTCGAGCATCGACCAGGCCGCTTCGACGATGACGCGCGTGACGTCCGTCGCCTCCGGCAGCGTGCGCGATCGCGTGATGGTGCGGAAGTCGTGGAAGCGCACCGTGAGCGTGACCGTGCGCGCCTGCACGCCCGCATCGCGCAGGCGTCGCCCGACGCCGGTCGCGAGCCGCAGGAGCTCTCCCTCCTGCTCGGAGCGATCGGTGATGTCGCGCGAGAAGGTGTGGCTGTGGCCGAAGGACTTCTCGTGCTCCCGCTCCTCGACCGTGCGAGGATCGCGCCCCCACGCGAGCGCTGCGAGGTGGCGTCCGGTGGCCTCGCCGAACCAGGCGCTCAGCCGCTCCTGCGAGGTGTGCGCCACGTCGGCGATCGTGTGGAGGCCATAGCGGGCGAGGCGCTCCTGCTGCTTCGGCCCGACGCCCCACAGCGCCGAGACCGGCTGCGGGTGCAGGAAGTCGATCACCGCATCTGCCGGCACTACCAGCAGTCCGTCGGGCTTCGCGCGCGACGATGCGAGCTTCGCCACGTACTTCGTGCTGGCCGCACCCACCGAGGCGACGAGCCCGGTCTCGCGCCGGATGCGCGCCCGCAGCTCTGCGCCGATGCGGTTCGCGCCTCCCGAGAGGCGCCGCAGGCCGCCGATGCCCACGAACGCCTCGTCGATGCCGAGCCGCTCGACCTCCGGCGAGGTGTCGTCGAGGATCGCCATGACCTGCTTCGACAGGCGCGAGTAGAGCGAGAAGTCGGGCTCGAGGATCACCGCGTTGGGGCAGAGCCGCAGCGCCCGCGACATCGGCATCGCCGAGTGGACACCGTACTTGCGCGCCTCGTAGGTGGCCGCGGTGACGACGGATCGGCTCGAGTCGTGCCCGATCACGACGGGCCTCCCGATGAGATCGGGCCTTGCGAGCAGCGATGCGGATGCGAAGAAGGCATCGAGGTCGACGTGCAGGATCGTCGCGGTCGAGTCGTCGACCTCCGGGCCCGAGACCAGCCGGTTCGACCCGTCCTGCTTGCTCACGCATCCATCGTCCCATGTGGCTCCCACGCGCCACGGCACGGCAGGATGGGGGCCATGCATGAGCACCCCGACCCTCAGCAGCCAGCAGATCATCCCTCGACCTCGCCGATCGTGTTGCCGCATCCGGGCATGGAGCACCCGTACACGCGGTACGTCGCGCTGGGTGACAGCTTCACGGAGGGCGTCGGCGACGAGGAGCCGGACCTGCCGAACGGCGTGCGTGGCTGGGCCGACCGGGTCGCCGAGGAGCTCGCCCGCACCCGCCCCGACTTCGAGTACGCGAACCTCGCGATCCGCGGGCGACTGCTGGCGCAGATCGAGTCCGAGCAGCTCGAGACGGCCGTCGCGCTCGAGCCCGACCTGGTGACGATCTCGGCGGGCGGCAACGACCTGATCCGCCCGAGCGGCGACCCCGACGTGCTCGCCGCGCGGCTCGACGCGATCGTCGGCCGACTGCGTGCGGGCGGCGCACAGGTCGTGCTGTTCAACGGCCCCGACATCGCGATGACGCCGGTGCTGCGCAGCATCCGCGGCAAGGTCGGCATCTACAACGCCAACCTCTTCGGCGTGGCAGCCAAGCACGGCGCCGTCATGGCCGACATGTGGTCGGCGCGGCACCTGCAGCAGCCGCAGATGTGGGCACCGGATCGGCTGCACTTCTCCGCCTACGGGCACCACGCGATCGCGATCCTCGTGCTCGACGCGCTCGGCGTGCAGCACGAGCTCACACCGATGGCGCCCGAGCCGCTGCCGCCGCGCACCCGGCAGCAGGTGCGCATGGAGGATCTGCACTGGGCGCGCGAGCACCTGGCGCCGTGGATCGTGCGGCGTCTGCGTGGGCAGTCCTCCGGCGACAGCATCTCGCCGAAGCGGCCGGCGCCGGGCCCCGTGCAGCCGCCCTCGGCACCGGAGCCGATCGCTCCCTAGCCGAGGTACCAGCCGAGCACGTCGGCCGGATGCGCGAAGCGCCATCCGATGTCGGGCCCGGCGAGCATGCCCTCGGTGCGCACCGGCACCTGCGTCACCGCGCCGAAGGCGTCCGTGACCCGCACCGACGCCACCTCGCCGCGCGCGCCTCCGACCTCGATGTCGCCACTGCCCTGCAGCTCGAGCGCGGCCGCCGGCAGGTGCTGGGCGAACGCGTCCGACGCCAGCGGCGCGACGGTGGCCGCCGTCACGCTCGCACCCCAGGGCGCGCGGTACTCGATCGCGGGCGTGCCCTCTGGCAGCACCTCGGTCGTGCCGAAGTCGTCCCAGAGGCTGTCGACGAGTGCGAGCGTCGCAGCGTTCAGGTCGTCCTGCGCGACGACGCCCAGCACGACCGCGACGATCCGCCTGGGCTCGCCCTCGATGTCGCGCTCTGCGGTGACGAGCAGGTTGCGGCCGGAGACGAACAGCGTGCCGGTCTTGCCGCCGTCCACGAAGCCCTCGCCGAGGATCGGGTTGGTGTTCGCGGCGCTGCCGCCGGGCACGTCGACGCGAGCCATGCCGATGGTCTCGAGCACGACCGGGTGCGCGACCGAGAGCAGCCCCAGCTCGACCATGTCGGCGGCGCTCGCACGGCTCTCGAGCTCGAGGCCGGATGGGTCCGCGACGACGGTCGTGTCGAGCTCGTTGCGCTCGGCCCAGTCGTTCGCCGCCGCGACGAAGGCCTCGATGGACCCGAAGGCCCAGTTGGCGAGCGACCAGCTGGCGTTGGCCGCCGAGTCGACGAGCGACCACTCGAGCAGGTCGCGCTGCTCGACCACCATGCCGTCGAAGACCGGCACGGTCGGCGCCGCCTCCGCCACGGCCGCGCCGAGGGCGTTGATGTCGGCGCGGCCCAGCGTGACCTCCGCGCCGCGGTCGCTGCCGCTCAACGGGTGCGCCTCGAGCACCACGAGCGCCGTGATGAGCTTCGTGAGGCTCGCCATGGGCACGGCCTCGGCCTCGCCCCAGGCCTCAGCCGAGCCGTCGACGCCCGCGACGGCGAAGCCGGCGGCGCGCGCGGTGCCCTCCGGCCAGGTGATCGTGGCCGGCTCACCTGCGGGTGCTGGCAGCGCGAGGGGCGTCGCGCCGACCCGCGGGGCCGGCGCGAACGCGATGGCGGTCGCGGCGATGACGGCGGCGATGAGCGTCAGCACCACGAGCCATCGGAGGAGCACGACGAGCGGATGCGTGCGGCGGCGGCGCTGCGAGGCGGCCGTCACGGCGGTGGTCATGCCTCGCCCCGCAGCGCCCACATCGCCACGGCGGCCGAAGCCGCGACGTTGAGCGAGTCGACGCCGTGGTGCATCGGGATCCGCACGACCCGGTCGGCGGCGGCGAGCGCGCGGCGGCCGAGGCCGGGGCCCTCGGAGCCGAAGAGCAGGGCGATGCGCTCGGCAGGTGCGCGAGCGTAGTCGGCCAGGTCGACGGCGTCGTCCCGCAGCGCCATCGCCACCGTCTCGAAGCCCGCGGCGCGGAACACCGGTGCGGCCGACTCGATCGAGTCGATCCGGGTCCACGGCACCTGCAGCACGGTGCCCATGGAGACGCGCACGCTGCGCCGGTAGAGCGGGTCTGCGCAGGTCGTGGTCACGAGCACCGCGTCGGCACCGATGCCGGCGACGGATCGGAAGGCGGCGCCGACGTTCGTGTGGTCGACGAGCCCGTCGAGCACAACGACGCGACGCGCCTGCGCGAGCAGCGCCGACGCATCCGGCAGCACCGGGCGCTCCATCGACGCGAGCGCGCCGCGGTGCAGGTGGAAGCCCGTCAGCTGCTCGAGCACGGGCTCCTCGCCGACGAAGACGGGCACGGCGTCGTCGGCGGGCAGCGTCTGGGCCAGGATCGCCTCGACCTGCGGCAGCCATCGCGGCGCGACGAGCACGGAGCGCGGCCGGTGGCCGGCCCGCAGCGCTCGCTCGAGC
Organism: Agrococcus sp. Marseille-P2731; assembly: GCF_900117395.1. Lineage (GTDB taxonomy): Bacteria > Actinomycetota > Actinomycetes > Actinomycetales > Microbacteriaceae > Agrococcus. The sequence goes on from NZ_FPEG01000002.1 coordinate 379,476, forward strand.
ACGGTCTGCGACTCCGCGATGTAGAGCCCGCGCTCCGGCTCGGTGCGGCGGCGCAGCGCGACGTCCGTGAGCCCGACGTAGTCCTCGAGGCGAGGGTCGTCGAGGCTGTCGATCTCGATGATCTGCATGCGCTGCTCCCCCGCCACCGGCTGCGCCGGCTCCACCGTCTCGAGGCTACCGGCGCACTAGGCTTGGAGCCGTGCTCGACACAGCGATCGACCTGCTCAGGGGACGCCGCATCGCGGTGCTCACCGGTGCTGGCATCTCGACCGACTCCGGGATCCCCGACTACCGAGGCGAGGGTGCACCGCGCCGCACGCCGATGGTGTTCGACACCTTCCGCTCGAGCGAGGATGCCCGCAGGCGCTACTGGGCCGGCAGCCACCTGGGGTGGCGGCGGTTCGTCTCCGTGCACCCGAACGACGGCCATCGGGCGCTCGCGCGACTCGAGCAGGCGGGGCTGGTGACGGGCATCGCGACGCAGAACGTCGACGACCTGCACGAGCGTGCCGGGTCGCGAGAGGTCGTGCACGTGCACGGTCAGATGCACACGGTTTCCTGCCTCGACTGCGGCCGCACCTACGACCGGCAGCGCATCGCCGAGGACATCGAGCGGCGGAACCCCTGGATCGTGGTGCCGGAGCAGGTGCGGCTGCAGCCGGACGGCGACGTCGAGATCGACGCCTCGCAGCGCTTCGAGGTGCCCGTGTGCCCCGTGTGCGGCGGCATGCTGAAGCCCGACGTGGTGTTCTTCGGCGAGCTCGTGCCGCCGAAGGTGTTCGCCGCTGCGCGCGACGTGATCGCCGCCGGCGAGGTCGTGCTCGTCGCGGGCACCTCGCTGGTCGTGAACTCGGGCACGCGGCTGCTGGAGGTGGCGCGTCGCGAGGATGTGCCGATCGTCATCGTGAACCGCGGTGAGACGAAGTGGGATGCGCGCTCTGCCGTGCGCGTCGAGGGTGGCACGAGCGAGACCCTGACGGCGATCGCGGACGCGCTCGTCGCGCCCTTCTGACCCCCGCGCGCCTCCGTCGGTCGAGGAGCGCGCCTCCGTCGGTCGAGGAGCGCGCCTCCGTTAGTCGAGGAGCGCGCCTCCGTTGGTCGAGGAGTGCGCGGCCCCAGGCCGCTCGCGTCACGAGACCCGGGCTCCGGCCTCGTGACGGCAGCAGCGCTCCGCGCGGCGGCCTCCTCGACCTACGGGTGGGCGCGCCGCGACGCCGACGCCGCGACCTCCGCGAGGAACGCGCCGAGCCGCTCCGCCGAGTCGCGCCAGCTGAAGCGCGCAGCCTGCTGCCGCGAGGCGCGCGACCTGGCCGCCCACTCCCCCTCGAGCGTGCGCACGGCGCGCGCCAGCGCATCCGCATCGCCGACCTCGAAGAGCATCGCCGCGTCACCGCCCACCTCGCGGAAGATCGGGGTGTCGGCGACCACCACCGGCACGCCCAGCGCCATGGCCTCGAGCAGCGGGATGCCGAAGCCCTCCTCGCGCGACGCGTGCACGAGCGCGGTCGCGCTGCGCAGCAGCTCGGCGTACTCCTCGTCGCTGACGCCGTCGTGGAAGACGAGGGATGCGCCCGCGGCGAGCTGCGTCAGCCGGTCGCGCGTCGCCGCGTCGACGCGGCTGCAGAGGTGCAGCTCGTGCTCCGGCAGCAGGCGCGCGGCGCGCACGAGCGTCTCGACGTCCTTGTAGGGCATGAAGGAGCCCATGTAGACCAGGCGCCCGGTCGGCGGCCGGTCGTGCTCGACGGGCGCTCCGAAGGGCTCGGCGGCGTTGGGCACGATCGCGACCGGGCGGCGCGTGAGGCGGTGCTGAGCGATGAGCCTGCGCGTGCTCTCGCTGATGGTGACGACGCCGTCGGCGCCGTTCAGCAGCATCCGCTGCGGCGCGAAGGAGAGGTGGTAGAGCCGCCAGAGGAGCCGCACCGGTGCCGGCAGGTCGTGCGGCGGCATCGGGTGGCGGTAGTAGATGAGGTCGTGCACGGTGGTGACGAGCGGCCAGGCGCGGCCGATCGAGCCGATCGTCTGCATCGGCGAGTAGGCGATGTCGGCCGGCACGCGGCGCAGCCGCCAGGCCGTCAGGGGCTCGAGCGGGCCGGTCGGCGAGGGGCCGAGCACGTGCGGGAGCTCCGGCAGCATCGACAGCTGCCGCTCGTCGCTCACGAGCATCGTGACCTCGTGGTCGCGCGCGAGGCCCGCGACGAGCTCTGCCGAGAAGCGCGAGATGCCGTCGTGCCGAGGGAACCGCACGTAGCGGCAGTCGAAGAGGATGCGCACGGCTAGCGCTCGTCCGCTTCAGGCGCAGCGGCATCGGCGAGCTCGGCGACGAAGCGGCGGATGATGGCGGCCGCCTGCCGCGGCTGCTCGTAGTGCACGAGGTGGCCGACGCCCGTGAGCACCGCCAGGCGCGCGTCGGGGAAGAGCGAGCGGAGCCGATGCTGGTGCGCGAGCGGCGTGATGTCGTCGCGGTCGGCGGCGATCAGCTGCACGGGCTGCGCGATGCGCGAGGCGACCTCGCCGACCGTGTGGCGGATCGATGCCTCGAAGGCCTCGAGCACGGCTCGGCGCGAGGCGTAGCGCGAGAAGTAGCGGTCGTGCTGGTCGTGGATCCAGCGCTTGAGCGCCGGGTCGCGGGTCTTCGCCATGAACGCGCTCATGCCGCGCACGATCGGCGGAGCGCCGAGCACGGCGAGGCCGGCGGCCTCCGGCAGCGCGGCTGCGGCGCGGTAGTAGCCGAGGGCCAGCAGCGAGCCGAGCCTGTTGGCGCCGGCGAGCGCGGGCGTGGCGATCGGGTTGACGAGCACGATGGCAGCGCCGCCGAGGCCTGGCGCCCCATCCGGCCCCCGGGCCGCGGCGTGCGCCACCACGATCGAGCCGAACGAGTGCCCGAGCACCGTCAGCCGCCGGCCGGGGCGCTCCGGCGCCACCGCGCGCACGAATGCGCGCAACCACGACGCGTAGGCGTCGATCGTGGCGTGCTCCAGCGCATCCGAGGCACCGAAGCCCGGCAGGTCGGGCGCGATGATGCGGAATCCCGGCAGGTGTGCCGCGACCGGCTCGAGGCCGTGGTGGTCGCCGCGGAAGCCGTGCACGAAGACGACCGCGGGCGCATCCTCGGGGCCGTACTCGAAGACCGACGTGCGCACGCCGTCGACGTCGAGCTCGCGCTCGCGCCTCGGCAGCGCCCCGAGCAGCGCCCGGTACGGCGACTCGATGGGCTCGCGCGCGCCAGCGCGCCTGCGTCCGCGCGCACCGCCTCCATGATCCTCAGCCACCCGCCGAGCCTACCCGCGGCCGTGGGCGGCCCCGGCTAGCGTGGCGGCATGGCCGAGACGCAGACGCATCGCCCCCTCCACCGCCCCATCCTGGCGGTCAGCGCCGATGCTCCCGATCGCTGGATCGATCGGCTCGTCGTGTTCGACCTCGAGACCACCGGCGTCGACCCGGCAGAGGCGCGCATCGTGACGGCCTACGTCGGCGTGCTGGATGCGACGGGCACGGTCGTCGAGGAGCGCAGCTGGATCATCGACCCGGGCGTCGACATCCCCGAGGGCTCGATCGCCATCCACGGGATCACGAGCGAGCGGGCGCGAGCGGAGGGCGCGGAGGCACCGGGGTCCGTCTGCGAGATCCGCGACGTGCTCGCCGGCTACTTCGCGCAGGGGCTCGCGGTGTGCGCGTTCAACGCCGCCTACGACATCTCGCTGCTCGACGCCGAGTGCCGTCGGCACGGGCACGAGCCGCTCGTGGCTCGGCCGGTCATCGATCCGATGGTGCTCGACCGCCGCCTCGACCGGTTCCGCAAGGGCAAGCGCACGCTGCAGGTCGCGACCGAGGTCTATGGGGTGGAGCTCATCGACGCGCACGACGCCAGCGCTGACGCGATCGCGGCAGGTCGGGTCGCCCAGGCGATGGCCGCGCGGTTCCCCGAGCTGCGCATCGATCCGATCTCGCTCCACGACATGACCGCCGCGTGGGCCGACGAGCAGGCGGCTGACTTCGAGGGCTTCCGCCGCCGCACCGACCCCGCGTTCAGCGCTGGCCGCGGCTGGCCCCTGCGCGCGGTGGAGCGCTGAGCGGAGACGACGAAGGGCGCCGGGCCGAAGCCGGGCGCCCTTCGCGGAGACGGTGGGATCAGCCGCCGAAGCCCTTGTAGCGGTTCTTGAACTTCTCGACACGACCGGCCGAGTCCATGATGCGCTGCTTGCCCGTGTAGAACGGGTGCGAGGCGCTCGAGATCTCGACGTCGAGCACCGGGTAGGTCTCACCGTCGAGCTCGATCGTCTTGTCGCTCTTCAGCGTCGAGCGCGTGAGGAACGTCTCGCCCGAGGCGAGGTCACGGAACACGATCGTCTGGTAGTCGGGGTGGGTCTCGGTCTTCATCGTCATCCTTGGATTCGCTCGGGCGCGGAAAGTCTTCGGCCAGCGTGCGGGCCGACAGACGATTGTATCAGGTCAGTGCTTCGCGCGGGCGCTCCAGCGGCCCGCCTCCTGCCGCACCTGGAGGGGCACGCCGAAGGTGTCGCTCAGGTGCTGGTCGGTGAGCACCTCGGCGAGGGGGCCGGCCGCGGTGATGCGCCCGTCTGCGAGCAGCATGGCGTGCGTGAAGCCCGGCGGGATCTCCTCGACGTGGTGCGTGACCATGACGATCGCGGGCGCCAGCTCGCTCGAGGCATAGTCGGCGAGCGACTCGAGCAGCGACTCGCGAGCACCCAGGTCGAGACTGCCGGCGGGCTCGTCGAGCAGCATGAGCTCAGGGTCGGTCATCACGGCGCGGGCGATCTGCACGCGCTTGCGCTCACCGTCGGAGAGCGTGCCGAAGGTGCGGGTCGAGAGGCCTGCCAGGTCCCAGGCCTCCATCACCTCTGCCGCGCGCTCCAGGTCGAAGGACTCGTAGCGCTCGCGCCAGCGGCCCGTGACGGCGTAGGCGGCGGTCAGCACGACGTCGCCGACGCGCTCCTGCGCCGGGATGCGCCGGGCGAGGTTGGTCGCGGCGAGCCCGATGCGGGTGCGCAGCTCGAAGACGTCGACCTTGCCGACCCGCTCCCCCAGCACCTCGACGGTGCCGGCGCTCGGGTGGGTGTTCGCCGCGGCGAGCTGGAGGATGGTGGACTTGCCGGCGCCGTTCGGCCCCAGGATCACCCAGCGATCTGCCTCGTCCACCGTCCAGGAGACCGAGTCGAGGATGCGGGTGCCGTTCCTGACGAAGGAGACGTCGGTGAGCTCGAGGACGCTGGCCATGGATGCGAGCCTACCGAGCGAGCGGCGTCAGCGCGGCGCGCCGCGCTCGGCGATGACGGTCGCGTAGAGCTCCTGCGTCTGCTCTGCGATCTGGCCCCAGTCGAAGTGCGCGCGAGCGCGCTCCCGACCGGCCTCGCCCATCCGCCGCGCCGCCTCGGGGTCGGCGACCATGCGCGCGAGCGCGTCGGCGAGGTCGGCCTCGTAGCGCTCGGGATCGGTGGGCGCGCCGGTCCCGTCCTGCACCTGGTCGATCGGCACGACGAAGCCGGTGACGCCGTCCTCGATCACCTCGGGGATCCCACCGGTGCCGCTGCCGACGACGGGGGCGCCGCACGCCATCGCCTCGAGGTTCACGATGCCGAGCGGCTCGTACACGCTCGGGCAGACGAAGGCCGTCGCGTGGGTGAGCAGCGCGCAGAGGTCCTCGCGCGGCAGCACCTCGTCGATCCACACCACGCCTTCGCGGGTCTGCTGCAGCTCGGCGACGAGCGCCTTGACCTCTGCCATGATCTCGGGCGTGTCCGGTGCGCCGGCGCACAGGATCAGCTGCACGTCCTCCGGCAGGGCGCGGGCTGCGCGCAGCAGGTGCGGCAGGCCCTTCTGGCGCGTGATGCGCCCGACGAAGACGACCGACGGATGCGCGGGGTCGAGCCCGAGCTCGCGGGCGCGGTCCGCGTCGTGGTTCGGTGCCCAGGACTCCAGGTCGATGCCGTTGTAGATCGTGACGACCTTGTCGGGGTCGAGCGAGGGATAGGAGCGCAGGATGTCGGCGCGCATGCCGTTCGAGACGGCGATGACGCGATCAGCAGCCTCGTAGGCCCGCCGCTCGATGTCGCTGGAGATGCGGTAGCCGCCGGCGAGCTGCTCGGCCTTCCACGGTCGCAGCGGCTCGAGCGAGTGCGCGGTCACGACGTGCGGCACGCCGTGCAGCTCCTGCGCGAGCCTGCCTGCCTCGTTGGCGTACCAGGTGTGCGAGTGGACGACGTCGGCCCCCTCGACCGCGTCCGCGATCTGCAGGTCGACCGCGATCGTCTGCAGCGCACCGTTCGCCGACCGCAGCGCATCCGGCACGTCGTAGGCGGTCGTGTCCGCCTCCTCGCGCGGCTCGCCGAAGCAGCGCACCTGCACCTCGATCGAGCGTCGGAGCGCCTTCACGAGCTCGGTGACGTGCACGCCGGCGCCTCCGTAGATGGCGGGCGGGTACTCCTTGGTGACCAGGTCGACGCGCATGGCATCACAGTACGCGAGCGACGTCGACACGGCTGTGGAACCTTCGGCGGACGATCAGGCCGGACCCCTAGGGTGTGGGGCATGGACAAGAAGGTCTTCGGCATCGTGCTCGCAGGCGGCGAGGGGAAGCGGCTGATGCCGCTGACCGCAGACCGTGCCAAGCCGGCAGTGCCCTTCGGCGGCTCGTACCGCCTGATCGACTTCGCGATCTCGAACCTCATCAACTCGGGGCTCCGCCAGATCGTGGTGCTGACGCAGTACAAGTCGCACTCGCTCGACCGCCACGTCTCGCAGGTGTGGCGCATGTCGAACATGCTGAACTCCTACGTCGCCTCCGTGCCCGCCCAGCAGCGCACGGGCAAGCGCTGGTTCCAGGGCTCGGCCGATGCGATCTTCCAGTCGCTCAACCTGCTCGTCGACGAGAAGCCCGACATCGTCGCGGTCGTCGGTGCCGACCACGTCTACCGCATGGACTTCCGCGACATGATCGAGGCGCACATCGCCTCCGGTGCCCGCGCGACCGTGGCGGGCATCCGCCAGCCGCTCGAGCTCGCCAACCAGTTCGGCGTCATCGAGGAGGACGACGAGAAGCCCGGCTTCATCCGCGCCTTCCACGAGAAGCCGGCCGACGCCTCCGACCTCGTCGTCGGCCCCGGCGAGGTGCTCGCCTCGATGGGCAACTACGTCTTCGACGCCGACGCGCTCGTGGAGGCGGTCACGGCCGACAACGCGCTCGAGGACTCGGGCAACGACATGGGCGGCGACATCATCCCGTGGTTTGTCGAGCGCGGCGAGGCCGCGATGTACGACCTGAAGAACAACACCGTGCCCGGCGCCACCGAGCGCGACAAGTACTACTGGCGCGACGTCGGCACCATCGAGTCGTTCTTCGACGCGCACATGGATCTCATCTCGGCGCTGCCGATCTTCAACCTCTACAACCGCGAGTGGCCGATCTACACGCAGATCGTGAACGCGCCGCCGGCGAAGTTCACGAGGGATGCGTGGGGCCGGGCCGCCGACGTCAACGAGGCCATCGTGGGCTCTGGTTCGGTCGTGCAGGGGGCCTCCATCGTGCGCAGCGTCGTGGCCCCGTGGTGCGTCGTCGACGCCGGGGCCACCGTCTCCGACGCGATCCTCTTCGACCACGTGCACGTGGGCGCCGGTGCCGTGGTGCGCCGCGCGATCATCGACAAGGACGTCGAGCTCGGCCCGGGGGTGCAGGTCGGCGTGGACCACGAGCTCGACCGCTCGCGCGGGTTCTCGGTCTCGGCCTCCGGCATCGTCACGGTGCCGAAGGGCACGAAGATCGCGCTGTGACGGCCGCCTCGCTGCTGGTCGTCACCGACGTCGACTCGACGCTCATCCGCGACGAGGTCATCGAGGTGCTCGCCCGCGCCGTGGGGCCGGACGCCGAGCGCCACGTCGCTGCGGTCACCGAGCGCGCGATGCGCGGTGAGCTCGACTTCGCCGCATCGCTCGCCGAGCGCCTGCTGATCCTCGAGGGACTGCCGATCTCCGTCATCGACGACGCCAGGCAGCAGATCACCGTGACCGACGGCGTGCCGGAGCTCATCGCCGAGATCCACGAGCGCGGAGGCGTGATCGCCGCGGTCTCCGGTGGCTTCCACGAGGTGCTCGACCCGCTCGCCGGCTCGCTCGGCATCGACCACGCTCGCGCGAACCGGCTCCAGGTGGCGGACGGGCGCCTCACGGGCCGCTCGACCGGCCCCGTGATCGACGGCGCGGCGAAGCGCGACACCCTGGAGGCGCTGCGCCTCAACCTCGGCGTGCCGCGCGACCACGTCGTGGCGATCGGCGATGGTGCCAACGATCTGCTGATGATGGGCGCGGCAGGCATCTCGGTGGCGTTCTGCGCCAAGCAGATCGTGCGCGAGCAGGCCAGCCACGTCGTCGACGTGCCCGACTTCCGCGAGATCCTCCCGCTGCTGCCGGGCGCCGCGCTGCGCTGGTAGCCGCCTAGGCCTCGAGCAGGGCCCGCAGGCGCTCGAGGTCGGCGGCGACCGCCCGCGCATCCGCCTCGAAGGCCGCTGCGCTCACGCCGTCGAGCCGTCGCAGCGAGAACACCACCTCAGCCCCGAGCGGATGCGCGAGGACGCGAAGCGGGTTGTGCACCACCGCGCCGTCCGGCAGCGTCACGTCGTGGTCCAAGACGCCGAGGTCGTTGGGCGGCGCGAAGCGCACGCGCACCTCTCCCATGGGCGACTCGACGACGAGCTCGTCGCCCTCGCGGCGCAGCGCACCAGCGGCGAGACCCGCGGCCCACTCGGGCAGGTGCTCGTCGCTGCCCGCGAACGCCCACACCTCGGCGGGCGCTCGACGGACCACGATGCTGAGGTGGCGAGACTCCATGGCGGCTCTCGGGTCGGCGCTCGGTCGTCGATCGTCCACGCAGGCCGTCAGTGGCCCATGCCGAGGCCGCCGTCGACGGGGATGACGGCGCCCGAGATGTAAGCGGCCTCGTCGCTCGCGATCCAGCGCACGACGTTCGCGACCTCCTCGGGCGAGGCGTAGCGGCCGGCCGGGATCGCCTTCCGGTACTCCGCCTGCGTCGCCTCGTCGAGCTCGGCCGTCATGTCGGTCTCGATGAACCCGGGGGCGACGACGTTGGCGGTGATGCCCCGCGCGCCGAGCTCGCGCGTGATCGAGCGGGCGATGCCGACCAGACCGGCCTTCGACGCCGAGTAGTTGACCTGGCCGGGTCCGCCGTAGAGGCCGACGACGCTCGAGATGAGCACGACGCGGCCCCACTTGGCGCGCAGCATGCCCTTCGAGGCTCGCTGCGCGACGCGGAACGCGCCGGTCAGGTTCGTGTCAACGACCTCGGAGAAGTCCTGCTCGCTCATGCGCATCAGCAGCGTGTCACGCGTGATGCCGGCGTTCGCCACCACCACCTCGACCGGGCCGAGCTCGGCCTCGACGGTCGTGAACGCCGCATCGATCGAGGCGCTGTCGGTCACGTCCGCGGCCACCGCCAGAGCGCCCTCTGGCCCGGAGCCGTCGCGCGAGGTGATCGCGACGCGGTGGCCGGCGTCGAGGAAGGCCTGGGCGATCGCGCGGCCGATGCCGCGGTTGCCGCCGGTGACGAGCACGGTGCGAGAGGTCATGCCTGCAAGCCTAGGGCGCGATCCATCGCTCAGGCACAGCGACCGAGTGGGCGCCCAGGCGTAGAGTTGTGGACGCCATGCGAGAGCACAGAACCTGGAACGACAGAGTTCGGAAGCGCGGCTCTCGAGAGAGCGCCGGATCGCTCACCGATCTCCCCATGTCGCCCGACGAAGACCGTCAGCGGCGATTCCGGCTGTACTTCCTGCTCATGCTGGTGCGCGTCGCCTGCCTCGGCATCTTCTTCATCGTGCCCGAGTGGTGGAAGCTGATCCCGGCGTTCTTCGCCGTCTTCATCCCCTACTTCGCGGTCGTCATCGGCAGCGTGCCGACCCATCAGCAGCCGGAGCGCATCGAGGTGCCGAACGCGCTGCCGCCGGGGCCTTCGAGCCAGCCGGGCCAGCAGCCGTGAGCCTGCTCTCGATGCTCGGCGGCGGCCAGGCGACGGCGCCGTGCTCGTCGGCGGGCTGCACGGCGGATGCAGCGCACGCCGTCCACTGGCGCAACCCGCGCATCCACTCGGCCGACCGGGTGAAGACCTGGGCGGCGTGCGAGGCCCACCGCGACACGCTCGCCGCGTGGCTCGAGTCGCGCGGGTTCCCGACCGTCGTGACGCCCTTCGGTGAGACGGTCGAGCGGGTCGCCTGATGCTGCGCCTCCTCCGCGAGCCTCGCTGGCTCGGCTACCTCGCCCTTGCCCTCGTGTTCGCGGTCGTCTGCTGCCTGCTCGGCATGTGGCAGTGGGATCGGCGCGAGACGGCACTGACGGCCATCGACCGCCTCGAGTCCAACTACGACCGCGACGCCGCGCCGCTCGAGGCGGTGCTGCCGGAGCCGAGCGCCTTCGACCCCGACCAGCAGTGGACGCCCGTCGAGCTCGAGGGCGAGTACGTGACGGATGCGCAGCTGCTGCTCCGAGGGCGCTGGCGGGGAGGCGACGTGGGCTTCGACGTCGTCGTGCCGTTCCGCACCACGACCGGCGCCGTGTTCGTCGTCGACCGCGGCTGGATCGACCAGGCCTCTGGCGCGGAGCAGCCCGTCACCGAGCCCGCGACGCCCGTCGGTCCGACGACGGTGGTCGCGCGACTGCGCCCGAACGAGGGCCAGATCGCCGGGCGCGGCGCGCCAGAGGGGCAGATCGCCTCGGTCGACCTGCCCTCCATCGCCGACTCGCTCGCGCGGCGGGGCGTCGCCGACACCACCTACACCGGCGCCTACGGCCTGCTGGTGAGCGAGGGCGGGGCGGCGCCGGCGGACGTGGCGATCGCGAGCCGGCCGGTGCTCGACGAGGGGCCGCACCTGTCGTACACGCTGCAGTGGTTCGTCTTCGCGCTCGGCGGCTTCGCGGCGGTCGCGTGGGGCATGCGCGAGGAGCTGCGATCGGCCTCCCCTGTCGAGCGCCCGCAGCGCGTGCGTCGTACCGACTCGGACATCGAGGACGACATCCTCGATCTGCGCTGATCGGCTCACCGAGCGGCGCTCCGGCCCGCTCGCTCAGTCGCGGATGATCGTGATCGCCTCGGTCTTCAGCGCCGGCACGCGCCAGTGCAGCAGCTCGCTCGCGATGCGCAGCGCGCACACGCACGCCGCGATGATCGCGAGCACGTACCACTGGCCGTACCCGAGGGCGCTGGCGGCCGCCGCCGCGCTCGAGCCCACGAGGGCCGGCAGCAGGTAGAGGCGCGAATCGCGGCGGAAGACGGCGGGGATGTCGTTGGCGAGCGCGTCGCGGAGGATGCCACCGCCGATGCCGGCGAGCATGCCGACGATCGCCGAGCCCACCGGGCTCACCCCGAGCTCGATGGCCTTCCTCGCGCCCTCGACCACGAAGATGCCGAGCCCGATGGCATCGAAGAGGAGCACCGGCTTCGTGAGCGTCGCCATCCACCGGTGCAGCACCCACACGAGCAGTGCCCCGCCGAGCGCGACCAGCGGCATCCACCAGTCCACGAGCGCCGCGACGGGCGTCGCGCCGATGAGCACGTCGCGCAGCATGCCACCGCCCGTGGCCGTGACGACCGCGAGCCCCGCCATGCCGACGAAGTCCATGCGCTTCTCGACGGCGAGCAGCGCCCCGGAGATCGCGAAGGCGAGGATGCCGATGCTCGAGAACGCATCGCGAGCGACCGCGAGCCAGCCGGTCGGCTCGTCCATGGCGCTAGGCCAGCCCGATCAGCTCGAGGTACTCCGGGCTCCAGAGATCTTCGGTCCCGTCGGGCATGATCAGCACGCGCTCGGGGTCGAGCGCCTCGACGGCGCCCTCGTCGTGGCTCACCAGGATGACGGCGCCCTCGTAGGCGCCGAGCGCCCCGAGGATCTCCTCGCGGCTCGCGGGATCGAGGTTGTTCGTCGGCTCGTCGAGCAGCAGCAGGTTGGCGCTCGAGACGACGAGCATCGCGAGCGAGAGCCGCGTCTTCTCGCCGCCGGAGAGCACGCGAGCCGGCTTGTCGGCGTCGTCACCCGTGAAGAGGAACGAGCCGAGCACGCGGCGCGCCTCGGTCGAGGTGATCTCGGGCGACGCGGTCACCATGTTCTGCAGCACGCTGCGCTCCACGTCGAGCGTCTCGTGCTCCTGGGCGTAGTAGCCGACCCGCAGGCCGTGGCCGCGCTCGATCTCTCCCGTGTCGCTCTCCGAGACCCCGGCGAGGATCCGCAGCAGCGTCGTCTTGCCCGCACCGTTGAAGCCCAGGATCACGACGCGCGAGCCGCGGTCGACGGCCAGGTCGACGGCGGTGAAGATCTCGAGCGAGCCGTAGGACTTCGAGAGGTCGCGCGCCATGATCGGCGTCTTGCCCACCGGTGCCGGCTTCGGGAAGCGCAGCTTGGCGACCCGATCCACCGCGCGCTCGTCCTCGAGCCCAGCGCGCATCCGCTCTGCGCGCTTCGCCATCTGCTTGGAGGCGACTGCCTTCGACGCCTTCGCGCCCATCTTCGCCGCCTGCAGCTCGAGCTGGCCGGCCTGCTTCTCCACGTTCGCGCGCTCGCGCTTGCGACGCTCCGCGTCGGCCTCGCGCTGCCGCAGGTACAGCTTCCAGCTCATGTTGTAGATGTCGATGACCTGGCGGTTCGCGTCCAGGTAGAAGACGCGGTTCACGGTCTCCTCGACCAGCTGCACGTCGTGGCTGATCACCATCAGACCGCCCTGGTAGCCCTTGAGGAACTCGCGCAGCCAGACCACCGAGTCAGCGTCGAGGTGGTTGGTGGGCTCGTCCAGCAGCATCGTGTCGGCGCCGGAGAAGAGGATGCGCGCCAGCTCGATGCGGCGGCGCTGGCCGCCGGAGAGCGTCTCGAGGGGCTGGTCGAGGATGCGGTCCGGCAGCTGCAGGTTCGAGGCGATCGCCGCGCCCTCGGCCTCGGCCGCGTAGCCGCCGAGCGCGAGGAAGCGATCCTCCAGGTGGCCGTAGCGACGCATGGCATCATCGGCGACGGAGCCGCCCTCGCCCATCTGCTCGCTCGCGATCCGCATGCCCTCGACGATCTCGCCGAGCCCTCGAGCATCGAGGATCCGCCGGCGCGCGGTCTGCTTGGGATCGCCAGAGCGCGGATCCTGCGGCAGGTAGCCGATCTCGCCGCTGCGGTCGATCGTGCCGACGGCGGTGTGGCCGTCGCGGTCGTCGCTGATGCCGGCGAGCACCTTCGTGAGCGTGGTCTTGCCCGCCCCGTTCCGACCAACCAGGCCGATCTTGTCCCCGGCCGAGATGCGGAACGAGACGTCGCTCATCAGGGTGCGGGGGCCGATGGAGAGCTCGAAGCCGGACACAGCGATCATGCGCGCGCAAGCCTCTCGTGACGGGGGTGGGGGTTCGGCACGCGATGAGCGGGCCAGCCGTCCAGCCTATCAGCGGTGGGCGCCGCAGCTCACCGCCAGGCGCGCACGAGCTCGTCGATGGTGTCCGTCAGCGCTGCCTGCAGCAGCGGGCCGAAGGTCACGCGGCGCGCTCCGCTGGCCCTGATGGCGGCGAGGTCGCCGACGACGGCGCCCGAGATCGGATGCGCGGTCACGTTCACCGGGAGCGTCACGCGCTCGAGGATCGCGGCGAGCGCCTCTGCGCTCGGCGGCATCACGGGGTAGAGCGAGCGCGCCCCGGCCTGCTCGCACAGCTCCATGCGCATGATCGCCTGCTCCAGCGGGTCGGCGCCGGCCAGCAGCTGCGGGCGGGCGAAGGCGTCGGTGCGGGCGTTGATGACGACCTCCACGCCGGCCGCGTCCGCAGCGGCGCGCATGTCGGCGATGTAGTCGGCGTGCTCCTGCGGCTCGCGCATGCGACCCTCGGCGTGCACGGTGTCCTCGATGTTGAGGCCGACGGCACCCGCCGACAGCAGCCGGTCGATGAGCTCGGCCGCGGGGGTGCCGTAGCCCGACTCGAGATCTGCGGAGACGGGGACCTCGACCGCCGCCGCGATGCGGGCGACGCCCTCGAGCGCCTCGTCGAGCGCCATCTGCTCGTTGTCCCCCTGCCCGCGGGACTCGGCGAGCGGGTGGCTGCCGACGCTGATCGCGGCGAACCCCGCGTCGACGACGGCGCGGGCGGACCACGCATCCCAGACGGTCGGCAGCACGACGAGCTCGTCGTGCATGCGCAGCAGTGCGGTGGCCTTGGAGGTGAGATCGCTCATGGGGTCAGGCTATGCGCGGCGACGACTCGTCAGCCAGATGCCGCTCGCTTCCATCGCACCGTCATAGGCTGTGGCCATGACCGCTGCCGCTGTGCCCATCACCCGCCGCACCGTCCTGGCCGACGCCCTCGTCGGCCAGCGCACCCTTGCGAAGGACCTCCTGCTCGTCGTCGCCGGTGTGACCGTCGTGGCGGCGCTCGCGCAGGTCGAGATCCCGATGTGGCCGGTGCCGATCACGGGCCAGACGCTCGGCGTCATGCTCGTCTCCGCAGCGCTCGGCTTCCGCCGCGGCGTCTCGGCGATGGTCGGATATCTCGCGCTCGGCCTCGCCGGCGCCCCGGTCTTCGCGGGCTTCACGGGCTCGATCGCGGCGATCGGCAAGCCGAGCTTCGGCTTCATCATCGGCTTCATCGCGACCGCGGCCGTCGTCGGCTGGCTCGCCGAGCGCCGCTGGGATCGCCGCCCGGTGCTCGCGGTCGCGCTGTTCGGCCTCGCGAGCCTCATCCCGTTCGCCTTCGGCGTCCCCTACATGGCCGCGGTCCTCGCTGCGCTCGGCACGCCCGTCGACCTCGCCGGCGCGCTGAGCGTGGGCTTCCTGCCGTTCATCGTCGGCGGGCTCGTCAAGTGGGCGATCGCCGCCGCGGCGCTGCCCGCGGCATGGGCGGGCGTTCGAGCGCTCGACCGCTCGGCCGACTGACGCCGGCCGCACCCGCTGCCGCCCTCTCGGCCGCGTCGGCCGGCGCATCCGTCGACGGACGACGCCCGCACCGCGTAGCGTTGCGGTCATGACTGACGAGCAGCACACCGACGCACCCACCGCCGAGAGCGAGCGGATCACCTTCGCGAGCCTCGGCTTGCCGCCGGGCATCCTGCGCGCGCTCGACGACGTCGGCTACGAGACGCCCTCGGCGATCCAGGCCGAGACCATCCCCGTGCTGCTCTCCGGTCGTGACCTGATCGGCCTCGCGCAGACGGGGACCGGCAAGACCGCAGCCTTCGCGCTCCCCGTGCTGGCGGCCGTCGACGTGGCGAAGCGGAGCCCGCAGGCACTCGTGCTGACGCCCACGCGAGAGCTCGCCGTGCAGGTCTGCGAGGCCTTCGAGCGCTATGCGGCGCACCTGGGCGGCGTCCACGTGCTGCCGATCTACGGCGGGCAGGGCTACGGCGTGCAGCTGTCGGCGCTGCGTCGCGGCGTCCACGTCGTGGTGGGCACGCCCGGCCGCATCATGGACCACCTCGCCAAGGGCACGCTCGACCTCTCGGGCCTGACGCACGTCGTGCTCGACGAGGCCGACGAGATGCTCCGGATGGGCTTCGCGGAGGACGTGGACCAGATCCTGCAGGCGACGCCGGCCGAGAAGCAGGTCGCGCTGTTCTCGGCGACGATGCCGCGGCAGATCCGCGCCATCTCGCAGCAGCACCTGCGGGAGCCCGCGGAGGTGACGGTGCGCTCCGGCGCGTCGAGCTCCCCCAGCATCCGCCAGCGCGCGCTGATGGTCTCCTACCAGCAGAAGCTCGAGGCGCTCACCCGGGTGCTCGAGGTGGAGCCGTTCGAGGGCGCCATCGTGTTCACGCGCACGCGCAACGAGACCGAGACGGTCGCGGAGCGGCTGCGCGCACGCGGCTACGCCGCCGCCGCGATCTCGGGCGACGTCGCTCAGCCGCAGCGCGAGAAGACCATCGAGCAGCTGCGCTCCGGCGACCTCGACGTGCTGGTCGCCACGGACGTCGCGGCACGAGGCCTCGACGTCGAGCGCATCAGCCACGTCATCAACTACGACCTGCCGATCGACACGGAGTCCTACACGCACCGCATCGGCCGCACCGGCCGCGCAGGCCGCACGGGCGACGCGATCAGCTTCGTCACGGCGCGCGAGCGACGGATGCTGGGCACGATCGAGAAGGCCACACGCAGCACCGTGACGATCATGCCGATGCCGAGCGCCGACGAGGTCAACTCGACCAGGCTCACGCGCTTCGACGACGCCATCACGGCGGCCCTCGGCCAGAGCGACCGGATCGAGCGCTTCCGCGAGATCGTGGCCCACTACGTCGAGCACCACGACGTGCCGCAGGAGGACGTCGCTGCCGCGCTCGCCGTGGTGGCGCAGGGCGACACTCCCCTGCTGCTCGACGAGCAGGCGGATCGCGCCCTGCAGGCCTCCCGCGCCGCGCGGACCGACCGTCCGGAGCGCAGCGACCGGCCTGCCCGCGCCAGCGACGAGGGCGGCGAGCGCCGATCGCGACGCGGCCCGTCCGATGCGACGACCTACCGCCTGGCGGTCGGCAGCCGCCGCGGTGTGGAGCCGCGACAGATCGTCGGCGCTCTCGCGAACGAGGGCGGACTCGGCCGCGATGACTTCGGCAGGATCCAGATCAACTTCGACTTCACGCTCGTCGAGCTGCCCCAGCTCGATCGGTCGCAGCTCGAGAAGCTCTCGAAGACCCGGATCCTCGGGGTGCCGATCGACATCCGGGCCGACACGGGCCGGCGCGAGGGTGGCCGCGGCGGCCGTGACGACAGGCCGCAGCGCAAGCCGCGCCACGATCGCGACCGCTAGCGCGCGCGGCGGTCGACGCGCTCAGTCGTCGACCGCTGCCACCCGCGGATCGGGCAGCAGGGTCTCGACGGCGGGCTTCTGGCGCGCCCGCGACCAGACGATGAAGCCGACGAGCGTGAAGGCGCCGTAGAACGCGTACATCACGGCCGTCGCCCAGTAGCCGGCGCTCAGCAGCAGCGGCACGCCGACGATGTCGACGGCGATCCAGACGAGCCAGAACTCCGTCCAGCCGCGCGCCATGCCGTAGGTCGCCAGCAGCGAGCCCACGAAGGTCCAGGCGTCGGCCCAGACCGGCTCGTACGAGCCGAGGATGCGGAACAGCGGCGTGATCGCGACGGTGCCGACCACGAGCACGAT
The DNA here is from genome assembly GCF_900117395.1 of Agrococcus sp. Marseille-P2731. Classification (GTDB taxonomy): domain Bacteria; phylum Actinomycetota; class Actinomycetes; order Actinomycetales; family Microbacteriaceae; genus Agrococcus. The sequence goes on from NZ_FPEG01000002.1 coordinate 396,601, forward strand.
CACGAGCACCGCGCGCTGGCGCCACGAGGCCCAGCGGGGCACGATCTGGCCGTCCGCCGAGCGCGCCTGCCGCCAGCGCCTCCAGCCGTAGATCGCGACGGCGATGAACATCACCTGTCGCCCGGCCTGGCCGAGCAGGGCGGGCATCTCGTGCGCCGGGTCGAGGAGCGTGCCGAGGAAGACGGTCAGCAGCAGCACGTTGCCGACGATGCCGACGGGCCACGCCCAGGCGCGGCGAAGCATGCCGCCGAGCGCGCTCGCGAGGCCGAAGGCGTTGCCGACGACCTCGCGCAGCAGCAGCTCCTGGCCGCCGCCGACCGGGATCGTCGCGGTGTAGAGCGCGACGATCCAGTCGACCGGCTGCATGCGCTAGATCGTGAAGCCGAGGGCCCGCATCATCTCGCGACCATCCTCGGTGATGCGCTCGGGCCCCCACGGGGGCATCCACACCCAGTTGATGCGGAACTGCTCGACGTGGCCGTCGAGCTTCTCGGCGATCTCGGTCTCGATCACGTCGGTCAGCGGGCAGCCGGCCGAGGTGAGCGTCATCGAGATGACGAGGGCATCCTGCTCGTCGTCCCAGGCGAGGTCGTAGATGAGCCCGAGGTCGACGATGTTGACGTCGAGCTCAGGGTCGACGACATCCTTCAGCGCTTCTGTGAGCGCGTCGAACTTCGCTGCTTCGACCTCGATCAGCGCCATCAGACACCTGCCTTCAGGTACCGATCGTAGCCCTCCTCCTCGAGGCGGTGGGCGAGCTCGGGGCCGCCCTGCTCAGCCACGCGGCCGTCGACGAAGACATGCACGTGGTCGGGCTCGATGTAGCGCAGGATGCGCGTGTAGTGCGTGATCAGCAGCACGCCGAGGCCGGTCTCGCCCTTGACGCGATTGACGCCCTCGGACACGATCCGCAGCGCGTCGACGTCGAGGCCGGAGTCGGTCTCGTCGAGCACGGCGAAGCGGGGGCGGAGCAGCTCGAGCTGCAGGATCTCGTGACGCTTCTTCTCGCCGCCGGAGAAGCCCTCGTTGACGTTGCGCTCGCCGAAGGAGGAATCCATGCGCAGCTTCTCCATCGCGCCGCGCACGTCGCCGATCCACTCGCGCACGCGCGGTGCCTCGCCTGCGATCGCCGTCTTCGCGGTGCGCAGGAAGTTCGACACCGTCACCCCGGGGATCTCGACCGGGTACTGCATGGCGAGGAACAGACCGGCGCGGGCGCGCTCGTCGACGCTCATCTCCAGCACGTCCTCGCCGTCAAGCGTGATCGATCCACCTTCGACGGTGTAGCGCGGGTGCCCGGCGATCGTGTACGCCAGGGTCGACTTGCCAGAGCCGTTGGGGCCCATGACCGCGTGGATCTCGTCGGAGTTGATGGTCAGGTCGACACCCTTCAGGATGTCCTTCTTGCCCTGCTCGGTCTCGATCGAGACCTGCAGGTCCTTGATGTCCAGGACGCTCATCGCGCTTCCTTCCTTCGCGGCGGCAGCCGCGACGCAGACGGGGTCTGCTCTAGCTCAGGGTCAGTGGGTTCTTGACGTCGACGAGCACGTCGTCGCCGTCGATGGTCACGGGGAAGACCGGCACGGGCTCGTACGCCGGGAGGTTCTGCGGCACGCCGGTCCTCAGCGCGAACTGCGAGCCGTGGGCCCAGCACTCGATCGCGTCACCCTCGACGAAGCCCTCGGAGAGGGAGATCTCGCCGTGGGTGCAGGTGTCGCCGATCGCGTGGATGTCGCCGGCCGAGTCCTTCACGATGGCGATCGCGACGCCATCGAGCTCGACCTTCACAGCCGAGCTCACGGCGACGTCCTGCACACCGCACGCGCGCTGTGCGGTCATGCGCCAGCCTTCGACGCCGGCGCGAGGCCTGCACCGCGGCGCAGCTCCTCGTCGATCGCCTCCGCGAGGCGCTCCTCGATCTCGGGCACGCCGATCTTCTGCACGATCTCCATCAGGAAGCCGATCACCACGAGGCGACGCGCCTCCTCCTCGTCGATGCCGCGCGACTGCAGGTAGAACAGCTGCTCGTCGTCGAAGCGGCCGGTGGCCGAGGCGTGACCGGCACCGGCGATGTCGCCGGTCTTGATCTCGAGGTTCGGGATGCTGTCGGCTCGCGCACCGTCGGTCAGCACGAGGTTCTGGTTCTTCTCGTAGCTGTCGGTGCCGGTCGCGTCGCTGCCGATCAGCACGTCGCCGATCCACACCGAGCGTGCGCCCGTGCCCTGCAGGGCGCCCTTGTAGAGCACGTCGCCGCGCGTCTCCACGCCCTCGTGGTACATGAAGACCTGGCTCTCGATGTGCTGTCCCGCATCCGAGAACGACAGGCCGAACATCTCGCCCTCGGCACGGTGACCCGCGAGGCGCATCGACGGGTTGACCCGCACGACGCCGCCGCCGAACGAGACCACCATGTGCTTCAGGTAGGCGCCGTCGCCGACGACCGCCTGGTGCGCGGCGGCGTGGACGGTGTCGTCCTGCCAGTCCTGCACCGAGATGAGCGTCAGGCGAGCGCCCTCGCGCACGATGATCTCGAGGTTCTGCGCGTACTGCGCCGAGCCCGAGTGGTGCAGCACCACCGTGCTCACCGAGCCGGGCATGGCCTCGACGACGATGTGCGCGTTCGCGTGGCGGTCGGCGCCCGTGCCGTGCAGGCGGGCGATGACGGGCTCGGCGAGCACCTCGCCCTCTGGCAGGCGGATGTGGAGCGCGTCCTCGCAGCGCTTCCACGCGATCGCGCTGACGACGTCCTCCGGGCGGAAGACCTCGCCGCGGACGGCGGCCTCGAGGCCGCTGGAGGCCACGAGCAGGCCGCGTGCCTCGAGCCCCGCGAGGTCGTAGTCGATGCCGGAGGCGTCGCCCGTCTCGGTCTCCTCGTCGACGAACAGCGGCGCCAGGCGCTTCGTGTCGGAGAGCTTCCAGTTCACCTCGCGCCCCGTGGGGGTGCCGAAGTCAGCCGGATCGAAGGACGTCGGGCGCTCGGAGCGCGTCTGGATGGGGACGAAGCGCTCCGCCGGGTCGGCGGTCGCCAGGTGGGCCGGCACCAGGTGGTTCGGTGTGGTGTCAGTCGCAGTCATCAGCCGACGGATCCTTCCATGCTCATCTCGATGAGCTTGTTGAGCTCGAGGGCGTACTCCATGGGCAGCTCGCGCGCGATCGGCTCGATGAAGCCGCGCACGATCATCGCCATCGCCTCGGTCTCCTCGAGGCCGCGCGACATGAGGTAGAACAGCTGCTCCTCGCTCACCTTCGACACGGTCGCCTCGTGGCCGAGCACCACGTCGTCGACCCGGATGTCGATGGCCGGGTAGGTGTCGGAGCGCGAGATGGTGTCGACCAGCAGCGCGTCGCAGACGACGCTGTTGGCCGAGTGGTGAGCGTTGGCGTCCACGCGGACCTCGCCGCGGTAGCCGGCGCGGCCACCACCGCGGGCGATCGACTTCGAGACGATCGACGACGTCGTGTACGGCGCCATGTGGACCATCTTGGCGCCGGCGTCCTGGTGCTGGCCGGGGCCTGCGAAGGCCACCGAGAGCGTCTCGCCCTTGGCGCGCTCGCCCACGAGGTAGATCGACGGGTACTTCATCGTCACCTTGGAGCCGATGTTGCCGTCGATCCACTCCATCGTCGCGCCCTCTTCGGCGATCGCGCGCTTCGTGACGAGGTTGTAGACGTTGTTCGACCAGTTCTGGATCGTCGTGTAGCGCACGCGGGCGTTCTTCTTCACGATGATCTCGACGACCGCGGAGTGCAGCGAGTCGGACGAGTAGATCGGTGCCGTGCAGCCCTCGATGTAGTGCACGTACGAGCCCTCGTCGGCGATGATGAGCGTGCGCTCGAACTGGCCCATGTTCTCGGTGTTGATGCGGAAGTAGGCCTGCAGCGGGATCTCGACGTGGACGCCCTTCGGCACGTAGACGAACGAACCGCCCGACCACACCGCCGTGTTCAGCGCGGCGAACTTGTTGTCGCCCGCAGGGATCACGGTGCCGAAGTACTCCTCGAAGAACTCGGGGTGCTCCTTGAGCGCCGTGTCGGTGTCCATGAAGATGACGCCCTGGGCCTCGAGGTCGGCCTGGATCGAGTGGAACACGACCTCGGACTCGTACTGCGCGGCGACACCGGAGACGAGCCGCTTCTTCTCGGCCTCAGGGATGCCGAGGCGGTCGTAGGTGTTGCGGATGTCCTCCGGGAGGTCCTCCCAGGTCTGCGCCTGGCGCTCCGTGGAGCGCACGAAGTACTTGATGTTGTCGAAGTCGATGCCGGAGATGTCGGCACCCCACGTCGGCATCGGCTTGCGCTCGAACAGCTGCAGGCCCTTGAGCCGGCGCTCGAGCATCCAGTCGGACTCGCTCTTGAGCTCGGAGATCTCGCGGACCACCTGCTCGCTCAGTCCTCGCTTGGCGATGGCTCCGGCTTCGTCGGAGTCATGCCACCCGAACTCGTACTGCCCCAGGCTCTCGAGCTCGGGCCGGTCGATCAGGACGTCGGACATCAGCTCCCCCTCTCTACGCTTCACATCTATAACCCGGCGGTGCTCCACGGCATTCCGCGCGACCCTCGAACCCTCGCGAACAGGCCATACTGGAAGGGCCTTCGCACATGCCTCGCCGCTGCTCGCGGCACGGGGGTTCGGAGCCGATGGGCTCCCCTTGATCCTATCGCGAACGGCAGGAGAGGTGCACTGTGCTCACGCGCTCGCGCAGCCTGATGGTCGCGGCCTGGACGACCCTCGTCACGCAGATCGTCATCGTCGGGACCGGCGGGGCGGTCAGGCTCACCGGTTCGGGGCTCGGATGCTCCGAGTGGCCCAACTGCGTGCCGGGCTCGTTCGTGCCCGTGCCCGAGCAGGGCATCCACGGGGTGATCGAGTTCGGCAACCGCGTCTGGGGCGGCGTCGTGGTGGTCGTCGCGCTCATCATGCTCGTGCTCGCGATCCGGCAGCACGCCCGACGCACCGTCGTCACGCTCGCCGCGCTCATCCTCGGCCTGTCCATCCTCCAGGCGCTCATCGGCGCCGTCGTGGTCTGGATGGAGCTGCGCCCCGACACCGTCGGCATCCACTTCTTCATCTCCGTCATCCTGGTGGCGCTCGCCGCGGTGCTCACCTGGAAGGTGGTGGCCGGGGCGCGTGGCCCGAAGGTCGCGCCGCGGTGGCAGACGATGCTCGTGCACCTCACGACGGTCGTGCTCGCCGTCGTGATCGTCGTCGGCGTGCTCACCACCGGCTCCGGCCCGCACGCGGGCGACGGCGGCGCCGCCCGCAACGGCCTCGATCCGGCCGTCATGCAGCACGTGCACGCCTGGCCCGGCTACGCGCTGCTGGCGCTCGTGCTCGGGGTGGTGGTCGCGGCAGCCGCCCGGGGGCCTCGCGCGCACCTGCGCTGGTCGCTCGCGCTGCTCGGCGTGATCCTGGTGCAGATCGTGGTGGGCATCGTGCAGTCGCGCACCGGCCTGCCGATCCTGCTCGTCGGGATCCACATGGTGCTCTCGGTGATCACGACGGCGCTCGGCGTCGCGGTGGTGCTCTCGCTGCGCCCCTCCGCCGAGGCCGCCGAGCCGCGCGACGACAGCCGCGCGCTGGCAAGATCGGGCGCATGACGCGCGCACTCCCCCGGCCCACGCCGCGCAGCGAGAGGCCGGAGGACGGCTCGATCGGCGCGGTGCAGCACGGCGCGCGCCTGGGCGTGCTCGACATCGGCTCGAACACCGTGCACCTGCTCATCGTCGATGTGCGGCTGGGCGGCCGGCCGGTGCCGCAGCGCTCGCACAAGCTGACCCTGCGGCTCATGCGCTACCTCGACGATCAGGGCGCCATCGACGACGAGGGCGTCGCCGCGCTGCTCGCTGCGATCGGCGAGTGCGCCGAGATCGCTCGCGGCGAGCGCCTCGACGACTTCGTGGTGATGGCGACGAGCGCGCTGCGGGAGGCGGCGAACGGCGAGGAGGTCATCGCCAGGATCGAGCGCGAGGCCGACGTCAGCCTCGACATCCTCTCCGGCCCCGACGAGGCCCGCCTCACCTCCCTCGCCGTGCGCCGCTGGTTCGGCTGGTCGGCGGGGCGCATCCTGCTGCTGGACATCGGCGGCGGGTCGCTCGAGATCGCCAGTGGGCAGGATGAGGAGCCCGACGTCGCCATCTCGGTGCCGCTCGGCGCCGGCCGGTCGACGGTCGGGTTCTTCCACGCCGATCCGCCGTCGCTCATCGACCAGCGCGCGCTGCGGATGTACGCCAAGAGCGTGCTGGACGACGCGGTCTCGCAGGTCAAGCCCTTCGGCAGGCCCGATCACGTGGTCGGCTCGTCGAAGACCATCCGATCGCTCGCCCGGCTCGCCGGCAACCTGATGCCGGGCGTGGGCGACGCCGATCGCGCCGTCCTGAGCCGCAAGCAGCTGGACGACTGGCTGCCGCGGCTCGCGAAGATGGATGCGGACTCTCGCGCCGCGCTCCCGGGCATCACCCCCGATCGCACCTTCCAGGTGATCGCCGGCGGCATCGTGCTCTCGGAGGCGATGCGAGCCTTCGGCATCAAGTCGCTCGACGTCAGCCCCTGGGCGCTGCGCGAGGGCCGCCTGCTGCAGATGCTCGACCGGGTCTGATCGTGCTCGCCGCACTCGAGCTCCCCTGCGCGCTGGAACTGCCTCGAGCGTCGCGTGCGGGCTATGTCCTCCGGCGCGGAGTCCACGCGGATCTCGTGGCTCTCGTGGCGCTGCTGGTCGACGACGAGCTCGCGGCCGCTCGCGGTGAGACGCCGGATGCCTCGCCGGCGACCCGCTACATCACTGCGCTCGCCGAGGTGCTGGCCGAGCCGTCGAACGAGCTCGTCGTCGCCATCGACGCCGAGGGGCAGCTCGCGGCCACGATGCAGCTCACCCGCATCCCCGGGCTCGCGCGCCGCGGCGCGACGCGGTTGCAGATCGAGGCAGTGCGCGTCGGCGCCCAGCACCGCGCGGCCGGGCTCGGCACCGCGATGATGCAGTGGGCGATGGGGCCCGCGGCGGTGGCGACCGGGAGCGCGCTCGTGCAGCTGACGTCGGACGAGCAGCGGCCGGATGCGCACCGATTCTACGAGCGACTGGGGTTCGTGGGGTCGCACCGCGGGTTCAAGTGGGAGGTCGGACCGGCCTTGCGCGACTGACCCTTCGACGCGCTCTGCGCGCTGCGCGCGCAGAGCGGCTCGAGGAGCTGGCCTGGTCACTGAGCCGTTGCGCGCCCGCAGGGCCCAGCGCGTCGACTAGAAGGGCAGCAGCGGGTCGACGCCGACCGCGAGGAAGATGAGCGTCAGGTAGGTGTTCGAGGCGTGGAAGACGCGCATCGCGCGCAGCTCCGAGGCGCCGGCGATCGCGCGGCCGTAGAGCGCGTGCGACTCCCCGATGAACCAGGCGCCCGCGATCACCGCGATGGCCGAGTACAGCAGCCCCATGCCCGCGACCGGGATGAGCAGCAGCGTGCACGCGAGCGATGCCCAGGCGTAGAGGATGACCTGGATGCCCACCATCTGCTTGCCGCGCACGACACCCAGCATCGGCACATCCGCCGCCTCGTAGTCGTCGCGGTACTTCATCGACAGCGGCCAGTAGTGCGCCGGCGTCCAGAGGAAGACGAGCGTGAAGAGGATCCACGCGGGCCAATCGAGCGTGCCGGTGACACCGGCCCAGCCGATGACGACCGGGAAGCAGCCCGCGATGCCGCCCCAGACGATGTTCTGCTCGGTGCGGCGCTTGAGCAGCATCGTGTAGATCAGGACGTAGAAGGCGATGGCGGCGACCGACAGCCCAGCGGCGAGCGGCGTCGCGAACACCCACAGCACGGCGGTCGAGACGACCGCGAGCGTCCACGCGAACACGCGCGCCTCGGCGACCGACAGGGTGCCGGTCACGAGCGGGCGCTGCTGCGTGCGGCGCATGACCCGGTCGATGTCGCGGTCGAGGATCATGTTGAACGCATTGGCGCTGCCTGCGCTCAGGAACCCGCCGATGAGCGTCGCGACGAGCGCACCGATCGGCGGCACGCCGCCGGCAGCGAGGAACATCGTCGGCAGCGCCGTGATGAGCAGCAGCTCGATCACGCGCGGCTTCGTCAGCGCGACGTAGGCCTTCGCCTTGACGGCGAACCGGGATGCCTGCTGCCCTTCGTCCGCGGGCGTGGTGACGCCGGGCGAAGCCGTGTTCGACATATGCAGCGGGATCCGTTCAGACGAGGTCAGGGGCCGTGAGCCAGCCTCCATCCTATCGGACGCGCGGCGTCACGCTGCGGGTTCGGACCCGCGCCCGGATGCACGTGCTCACTATGCTGGAGGGGTCGCAACGTCTGTCCCGCAGCGGCCCGCCGATGGCGTGGGCTGCCCGATGAAGGAGCCTCCTTGGCATTCGAATGGACCACCAACGACCAGCAGGCAGTCGACACCGCGCGTGTCCTCGCCGCAGACGCCGTGGAGAAGGTCGGCAACGGCCACCCCGGCACGGCGATGAGCCTCGCCCCGGTCGCGCACCTGCTCTTCCAGAAGGTGATGGACCGCGATCCCGCGGATGACGCGTGGCTCGGCCGCGACCGCTTCATCCTGTCGGTCGGCCACTCCTCGCTGACGCAGTACGTCCAGCTCTACCTGACGGGCTCCGGCCTCGAGAAGCACGACATCGAGTCGCTGCGCACCTGGGGCTCGCTGACCCCCGGGCACCCCGAGTACCGCCACACGAAGGGCGTCGAGATCACCACCGGCCCGCTCGGCCAGGGCCTCGCATCCGCCGTCGGCTTCGCCTACGCACAGCGCTTCGAGCGCGAGCTGCTCGACCCGGCCGCCGCTGAGGGCGAGAGCCCCTTCGACCACTACACCTACGTGATCGCCGGCGACGGCGACCTGCAGGAGGGCGTCACGAGCGAGGCGGGCTCGCTCGCCGGCCACCAGCAGCTCGGCCGCCTGATCGCGATCTACGACGCGAACGCCATCTCGATCGAGGACGACGTCGACATCGCCTTCACGGAGGACGTCAAGGGTCGCTACGAGGCCTACGGCTGGCAGGTGCTCGAGGTCTCGTGGCGCCAGGGCGACCACCCGACCGCCGACGACTACGTCGAGGACGTCGAGGCGCTGCACGCGGCGATCGAGCAGGCGAAGGCCGAGACCGGCAAGCCCTCGCTCATCATCCTGAAGACGATCATCGGATGGCCCGCGCCGACGAAGCAGGGCACGGGCAAGATCCACGGATCCAAGCTGGGCACCGACGAGGTCGCCGGGCTCAAGGAGCTGCTCGGCTTCGACCCGGAGCAGTCCTTCCAGGTCGACGACGCCGTCATCGAGTACACCCGCGGCAACGCAGCCTCGCGCGCCGAGGCGGCGCGCGGCGCCTGGCAGGAGCGCTTCGACGCATGGGCGAGCGCCAACCCGGAGCGCAAGGCGCTGCTCGACCGCCTGCTCTCCGGCGCACTGCCCGAGGGCGTGGAGTCGGCGCTGCCGTTCTTCGAGGCCGGCACCGAGGTGTCGACGCGCGCGGCCTCGGGCAAGGTGCTCAACGCTCTCGCCGAGGTGCTGCCGGAGCTCTGGGGCGGCTCGGCCGACCTCGCCGAGTCGAACAACACGACGCTCGAGGGCAAGGGCTCCTTCGCGCCGGTCGAGCACGGCACCAGCGCCTGGCCCGACGCCTCCGCCGGCGGTCGCACCCTGCACTTCGGCATCCGCGAGCACGCCATGGCCGCGATCCTCAACGGCATCGTGCTGCACGGCCCCACCCGCGTGTACGGCGGCACCTTCCTGATCTTCAGCGACTACCAGCGCCCGGCGCTGCGCCTCGCCGCGCTCATGGCGGTGCACCCGATCCACGTCTGGACCCACGACTCGGTGGCGCTCGGCGAGGACGGACCGACCCACCAGCCCATCGAGCAGCTCGCGACGCTGCGCGCGATCCCCGGCTTCGAGATCGTTCGGCCCTCCGACGCCAACGAGACGGCGTGGGCGTGGAAGACGATCCTCGAGCGGCGGGACAAGCCGGTCGGCATCGCGCTGACGCGCCAGAACCTGCCGGTGCTCGAGCGCGGCGAGGGCGAGGCCACCGGCGACACGCTCGCGGCGGCCTCGAACGTCGCCAAGGGCGCCTACGTGCTCGCCGAGGCCCAGGGGGTGTCGGCAGAGGGCGGCACGCCCGACGTGCTGCTGATCGCGACCGGCTCCGAGGTGCAGCTCGCCCTCGAGGCCCGCGAGCAGCTGCACGCGGAGGGCATCGCCGCCCGCGTGGTCGCGGCACCCTCGCTCGAGTGGTTCGCCGAGCAGTCGGCGGAGTACCGCGAGTCGGTGCTGCCGGCCGCCGTCACGGCGCGCGTCTCGGTCGAGGCGGGCTCGGCGCTCAGCTGGCACCGCATCGTGGGCGACGCCGGCCGCACGGTCGCGATCGACCACTTCGGGGCCAGCGCCGACTACAAGACCCTGTTCCGCGAGTTCGGCTTCACGGCGGAGGCCGTGGTCGAGGCCGCTCGCGCATCCATCGAATCGGCTCGCTGAGCGAGCCAGGAGGCAAGGATATGAACGAGAACACCCAGGCGCTCAGCGACGCCGGCGTCAGCATCTGGCTCGACGACCTCTCGCGCCAGCGCATCACGAGCGGCAACCTCGCGGAGCTCATCGCCGAGCGCAACGTCGTCGGCGTGACGACCAACCCGACGATCTTCGCGAACGCGATCGCCGCGGGCGAGACCTACGAGGCATCCGTGCGCGAGCTCGCCGCGGGCGGTGCCGACGTCGACGAGGTCATCACCTCGCTCACGACGACCGATGTGGCGGATGCGTGCGACATCTTCGCCGACGTCTACCGCCAGTCGGGCGGCGTGGACGGCCGCGTCTCCATCGAGGTCGAGCCCGGTGCCGCGCGCGACACCGCCCGCACCGTCGAGCTCGCGGCGATGCTGCACGAGCGGGTCGGCCGCGAGAACGTGCTCATCAAGATCCCCGCCACGCAGGAGGGGCTCGAGGGCATCGCCGCGACGATCGGTGCGGGGATCAGCGTCAACGTCACGCTGATCTTCTCGCTCGACCGCTACCGCGACGTCATCAACGCCTATCTCACGGGCCTCGAGCGGGCGCAGCAGGCGGGCCACGACCTGTCGAAGATCCACTCGGTCGCCTCGTTCTTCGTCTCGCGCGTCGACAGCGAGATCGACAAGCGCCTCGAGGCCATCGGCACCGACGAGGCCGCGGCGCTCAAGGGCAAGGCCGGCATCGCGAACGCGCACCTCGCCTACCGCGTGTGGCAGGAGGCCTTCGCCACCGAGCGCGCCGAGACGCTGCTGGCCGCCGGCGCCACCGCGCAGCGGCCGCTGTGGGCGTCGACCGGCGTCAAGGATCCGGCGCTGCCCGACACCCTCTACGTCACCGAGCTCGTGGCACCGCAGACGGTGAACACCATGCCCGAGAAGACGCTCGAGGCGCTCGCCGACCACGGGCAGGTCCGCGGCGACGCGATCTCCGGCGGCTTCGAGGCTGCCGAGGACGTGCTCGACGCGCTCGACGCGATCGGCGTCTCGTACACCGAGGTCGTCGAGCAGCTCGAGACCGAGGGGCTCGAGAAGTTCGACGCCTCGTGGGCAGAGCTGGTGCAGACGGTGCAGGAGCACATGGAGCACGCGGAGGCGGGAGCATGACCTTCTCGATCCACGCCTCTGGCGCGGCTGCAGAGGCGATCGAGCGAGTCGTGCCGCAGCTCGTCGCCGACGGCGTCGCTGGCCGACTGGTCTCCGGCGACGCCACCCTGTGGGGCCAGGCAGCAGAGGCCGAGGCATCGGTCCGGCTCGGATGGGTCGAGGCCGCCGCAGGCACGCGCGGCATCGTCGACGACGTCGAGGCGCTGCGCAAGCAGCTGCGCGAGCGCGGCGTCGACCGCATCGCGCTCGCCGGCATGGGTGGCTCGTCGCTCGCGCCAGAGGTCATCACGCGCACCGAGGGCGTCGACCTGACGGTGCTCGACTCGACGGAGCCCGGGCAGGTGCGCCGCGCCCTGCGCGACGGCCTCTCCCGCACGGCGCTGGTCGTCTCGTCGAAGTCGGGCTCGACGCTCGAGACCGACAGCCAGCGCCGCGCCTTCGAGGCGGCCTACCGCGAGGCGGGCATCGACCCGACCGAGCGCATCATCGTGGTCACCGATCCCGGCTCGCCGCTCGACGGCGACGCCCGTCGCGCCGGCTACCGCGTCTTCAACGCCGACCCCAACGTCGGCGGCCGCTACTCCGCGCTGACCGCGTTCGGCATCGTGCCGTGCGGCCTCGCCGGCGTCGACGTGCGCGAGCTCATCGACGAGGCGATCGCGGCGCTGCCGGAGATCAGCGAGGACTCGGAGGACAACCCCGGTCTGCAGCTCGCCGCGGCCATCGCGGCAACTCGGCCGCTGCGCGACAAGACCGGCATCGTCACCGATGGCACGCACATCGTGGGCCTCGGCGAGTGGGCCGAGCAGCTCATCGCAGAGTCCACCGGCAAGGAGGGCGTCGGCGTGCTGCCGATCGTGCTCGAGCGCGATGCGCCTGAGCTCGCCGCCGGCCTCGCCGACCTGCAGGTCGTGCGGCTCGTCGGCTCCGCCCAGGAGACCCGCGAGGTCGCCGAGGGCGAGGTGGAGGTCGCGGGCACGCTCGGCGCGCAGCTGCTGGTGTGGGAGTTCGCCGTGGCCGTCGCCGGTCGCATCCTCGGCATCAACCCCTTCGACCAGCCCGACGTGGAGTCGGCGAAGATCGCCGCGCGCGGCCTGCTCGACGACCTGCAGCCGCCCGCGGCACCGGTCGCCGTCGATGCGGGCATCGAGGTGCGCGGCACCGCGGCCGTCGCGCTCGACTCTGTCGACGCATCCATCGACGCACTGCTCGCGCAGCTCGGCGACGGCGGCTACCTCGCGATCCACGCCTACCTCGACCGCATCGGCCAGCCGCGCTTCGAGCGGCTGCGCAGGGCCTTCGCGGCGCGCACCGGCCGCCCGGTCACCTTCGGCTGGGGTCCGCGGTTCCTGCACTCGACCGGGCAGTACCACAAGGGCGGCACGCCGAACGGCGTCTTCCTGCAGCTGCTCGGCACCCCGCACGAGGACCTCGAGATCCCGGGCAGGCCCTTCACCTTCGGGCAGCTGATCCAGGCGCAGGCCGCCGGCGACGCGAGCGTGCTCGCCGAGCACGGTCGGCCGGTGCTGACGCTCACGCTCGACGAGCTCGACGACGGTCTCGAGCGGCTGCTCGCCGCCGCCGCCCGATGACCGAGGCCACGGCCGGGGAGGGCTCGGCGGCGCAGGACGCGCACGCCCCCTCCCCGGCGGCCGCCGTCGCGGCCGGGCAGAACCCGCTTCGCGACTCCTCCGACCAGCGCCTCACGCGCATCCCCGGTCCGAACGCGCTCACGTTCTTCGGCGTCACGGGTGACCTCGCGCGCAAGAAGCTGCTGCCTGCCGTCTACGACCTCGCCAACCGCGGCCTGCTGCCGCCGGGCTTCGGCCTCGTCGGCTTCGGCCGTCGCGAGTGGAGCCACGAGGAGTTCGCCGACGTCGTGCGCGAGGCCGTGCAGCAGCACGCCCGCACCTCGTTCCGCGAGTCGGTGTGGCGCCAGCTCGCCGAGGGGATCCGCTTCGTGCAGGGTGACTTCGACGACGACGCGGCCTTCGACCGGCTCGCCGAGGTGCTCGCAGAGCTCGACACCTCGCGCGGCACGATGGGCAACCACGCGTTCTACCTCTCGATCCCGCCGAACGCCTTCCCGCTCGTCACCCAGCAGCTGAAGCGCTCGGGCCTGGCCGAGGGCGACGGGGATCGCTGGCGGCGCGTGGTGATCGAGAAGCCGTTCGGGCACGACCTCGCCTCCGCGCGCGAGCTCAACGCCGTCGTCGAATCGGTGTTCCCCGCCGACAGCGTCTTCCGCATCGACCACTACCTGGGCAAGGAGACGGTGCAGAACATCCTCGCGCTGCGCTTCGCGAACGCCCTGTGGGAGCCGATCTGGAACGCCAACCACATCGACCACGTGCAGATCACGATGGCCGAGGACATCGGCGTCGGAGGGCGTGCCGGGTACTACGACGGCATCGGCGCCGCGCGCGACGTGATCCAGAACCACCTGCTGCAGCTGTTCGCGCTCACGGCGATGGAGGAGCCGGTCTCCTTCGACGCCGCGGACCTGCGCGTCGAGAAGGAGAAGGTGCTGCGCGCCGCGCGCGTGCCGCTCCCCCTCGAGCACGCCGCCGCCCGCGGGCAGTACGCCGGCGGCTGGCACGGCGGCGCGCAGGTCAAGGGCTTCCTGCAGGAGGACGGCATGCGCCCGGACTCCGGCACCGAGACCTATGCCGCCATCAAGCTCGAGGTCGACACGCGCCGCTGGTCGGGCGTGCCCTTCTACCTGCGTGCCGGCAAGCGCCTCGGGCGCCGCGTGACCGAGATCGCGATCGTCTTCAAGCGCGCCTCGCAGTACCTCTTCGGCGACTCCGACCTGCGCACCATGGGCGAGAACGCGCTCGTGATCCGCGTGCAGCCCGATGAGGGCGTCTCGATGCGCTTCGGCTCGAAGGTCCCGGGGCCCGGGATGCACGTGCGCGACGTGACCATGGACTTCGGCTACGGCCACGCGTTCACCGAGGAGAGCCCCGAGGCATACGAGCGGCTCATCCTCGACGTGCTCCTCGGCGACCCGCCGCTGTTCCCGCGGCACGAGGAGGTCGAGCTCTCCTGGAAGATCCTCGACCCGATCGAGGCGCACTGGGAGGCCGAGGGCGGCCCGGTGGAGCAGTACGAGCCGGGCTCGTGGGGCCCGCGCGGCGCGCACGAGCTGCTCGACCGCGACGGCAGGCACTGGAGGCGACCGTGATCATCCGACTCTCACGCACGAACACCGCAGAGGTGCAGCGGCGGATGCTCGAGATCCGCGAGGAGGGCGGCGTCGTCGCGCTCGGCCGGGTCCTCACCCTCGTCATCCACACGCAGATCGGCGGCGAGGAGGAGGCGATCCGCGCCGCCAACCAGGCGTCGCGCGAGCACCCCATGCGCGTCATCGTCGTCTCCCGCAACCCGGATCACGTCAATGCCGGCGAGGAGCCGCGGCTGGACGCCGAGATCCGCGTGGGCGCAGACGCGGGCGCGAGCGAGGTCGTGCTGCTGCAGTGCTACGGCGAGCTCGGCTCGCACCTGCTCGGCATCGTGCAGGGGCTGCTGCTGCCCGATGCACCCGTCGTGGCGTGGTGGCCGAGCTTCATGCCCGACACCCCCTCGGCGTCGCAGCTCGGCCAGATCTCCCAGCGGCGCATCACCGACTCCGGCAAGCAGCGCGACCCCCGCGCAGCGATCGATGCACTGGCCGCCTGCTACGCCGCCGGCGACACCGACCTCGCGTGGACGCGGCTGACGAACTGGCGCGCCCACATGGCCGCGCTGCTCGACCAGCCGCCCTTCGAGCCGGTGCACTCCGGCGTCGTCGCCGGCGACCTGGCGAACCCGAGCGTGCAGCTGATGGCCGCGTGGCTGCGGCTGCGGCTCGGCGTGCCGATCGAGACGACCGAGGCGGGCGACACCCCGACCGGCTCGAGCGGCCTGCACTCGGTCGCGCTGGAGCGCGACAGCGGCGCCTCGTCGCTCACGCGCCTGCGCGACTCGGTCGGGATGCTGCGGCAGCCGGGCCAGCCCGAGCACCACGTGGCGCTCTCGACCCGGGGACTCGAGGACCAGCTGGCCGAGGAGCTGCGCAAGCTGGACGCCGACGACATGTACCGGCAGGTGCTGCAGGAGATCGTGCGGGAGCACCGATGAGCGTCATCGTCCACGCCGACCGCGCTGCGCTCGTCGCGCAGACCGCCGACCGCCTGACGGCACTGCTGCAGGAGCTCGTGAAGGCCCAGGGCAGCGCCACCGTCGCCGTCACGGGCGGCTCGGTCGGCACTGCGCTGCTCGAGGCGCTCGCTGACCGCGACATCGACTGGCAGCGGGTCGTGATCACGTGGAGCGACGAGCGCTACGTCGCGGCCGACTCCCCCGACCGCAACGCGGTGCAGGCCAGGGAGGCGCTGCTGGACCGTGTGCCGATCCCCGCAGCGAACGTGCGCGAGCTGCCGGCGGACGACGGCACGCCGCTCGACGACGCGGCGGCCGCGGGCACTGGCCTGCTGCGCGCGCTCGGTCGGGTCGATCTGACGCTGCTGGGCATGGGGCCGGATGCGCACATCGCGTCGCTCTTCCCCGGGCTGCCGGGGGTCCACGAGTCGGGCATCGCGGTCATCGGGGTCACCGACTCCCCCAAGCCGCCGCCCACGCGGCTGAGCTTCACCGTGGACGCGGTCAACGCATCCGATCGGGTGTGGCTCGTGGTCGCCGGTGCTGACAAGGCGGAGGCCGTGGCGCTCGTGCGCAGCGGCGCCGGCCCGGCCGAGGCTCCCGCGAGCGCAGCGGCCGGGCGTGTCGAGACTCTCCTGCTGCTGGACGACGAAGCGGCCGCCCTCCTGGAGGAGGACGGCCGCTGAGTCGGGGCGGCTGAGCCGCTAGCCGCGGCCCTCTGCTGAGCGCAGCTTCTGCAGCGCCTCGTCGAGCAGCTGCACCGCCTCTTCGGGCGTGCGCCGCTCCTTCACATAGGCGAGGTGCGTCTTGTAGGGCTCGTTCTTCGCGACCTGCGGCGGGTTCTCCTTGTCGCGGCCGGCGGGCAGGCCGGTCGACGGCGAGTCGATCACGTCTGGCACCTCGTCGTCGGGCAGGTCGGCCGCGAAGTAGCGGACGGTCTCGTTGCCCATCGCATCCCAGTACGAGATCGCCACGCGCTCGGCGTGGAAGCCCCTGTCCTGCTCGCCCATGGGGCCCGCGCCGACGCGGGAGCCGCGGATCGCGCTTCCTCCGGAGGCCATCAGATGCCCGCGAACTTGGTGATGAGGCCGAGCACGACGATCGACGCGACCCACGCGAGGCTCACGACGACGGTGATCGCGTTCAGGTTGCGCTCCGCGACACCCGACGATCCGATCGACGAGCCGACGCCGCCGCCGAACATGTCGGAGAGACCGCCTCCGCGACCCTTGTGCAGCAGGATGAACAGCGTCAGCAGCACCGAAGTGATACCGAGGATCACCTGCATGATGATCTGGAGAATCTCCACTAGCCCTCTTCTCGATTCCTCGGCCGAAGCCGACTCCGTGAGCGCGCTCTCGGCAGCCCACGGCAAAGTCCAACGAGCATCCTATCGCAGCGATTCCCGGGCGGCCCGTCGGGATCCCGCGCGTTGCGCGCTGGGCGACGAGCCGACCGGGAATCGGCCGCTCGGATCAGGTGCCGACGTGCTGGCGGAACCGCGCGATCGCGGCGAACTCCGCGGCGTCGAGGCTCGCTCCGCCGACGAGCGCGCCGTCGACGTCGGGCTCGCGCATGAAGCCGGCGATGTTGCCGGACTTGACGCTGCCGCCGTAGAGGATGCGGGTCGAGGCGGCCGCCTCGTCGCCGCGCACCTCTGCGATGGCTTGGCGCAGCGCCTGGCACACCTGCTGTGCCTGCTCCGCGGTCGCCGCCTGGCCGGAGCCGATGGCCCAGACCGGCTCGTACGCCACGACGATCTCGCCGGCAGCCGGCAGCTCGGCGAGCACGTCGCGCAGCTGCTGCACCGGCACCGCGGATGCGCCGTGCTGCTCGAGGTCCTCGGCCGTCTCGCCGACGCAGATCACCGGGGTGACGCCGTGCGCGAGCGCTGCCGCCGCCTTCTTGCCCACCAGCGCATCCGTCTCGTGGTGGTCCTGGCGGCGCTCGGAGTGGCCGACGATCGCGTACCCGCACTCGAGCTTCGCGAGCATCGCGGCGGACACCTCGCCCGTGTGGGCGCCCGACTCGTGCTGCGAGACGTCCTGCGCGCCGAACCGCAGCTCGAACTTCTCTGCCGAGATGAGCGTCTGCACGCTGCGGAGGTCGGTGAACGGTGGGAACACCGCGACCTCGACGGCGGCGTGGTCGTGCTTGCCGTCCTGCAGCGCCCACGCGGTCTTCTGCACGAGCGCGATGGCCTGCAGGTGATCCTGGTTGAGCTTCCAGTTGCCCGCGATGAGCGGGATGCGGTCTGCGCGCTGCGCGGTCACCATCCGAGTGCCTCCAGTCCTGGGAGGCGGGCGCCCTCGAGGAACTCGAGGCTCGCACCGCCGCCGGTCGAGATGTGGCCGAACGCGTCGTCGGCGAAGCCCAGCTGCCGCACCGCGGCCGCGGAGTCGCCGCCGCCGACGACGGCGAGTCCGTCGGTCTCGGTGAGCGCCTGCGCGATGGCCTTGGTGCCCGCCGCGAACGCCTCCATCTCGAACACGCCCATGGGCCCGTTCCAGAAGACGGTCGTGGCGCTGCGGATGGCGTCGGCGAACGCGGCGGCGGAGTCGGGCCCGATGTCGAGGCCGATGCCCTGCTCGCCGAAGCGCGACTGCTCGATGGCGTCCGCAGCGACGGTCTCGTGCTCGGCATCGGCCGAGAAGGCGGATGCGACGACCACGTCGGTCGGGAGCAGCAGCTCGACGCCGAGCTCCTCCGCGCGCTGCAGGTAGACGCGCACGCGGTCGAGCTGATCCTCCTCGAGCAGGCTGGAGGCCACGCCGTGGCCCTGCGCCTTGAGGAAGGTGAAGAGCATGCCGCCGCCGATGAGCAGCCGGTCGACGCGCGGCAGGAGGTGCTCGATGACCCCCAGCTTGTCGCTGACCTTGGAGCCGCCGAGCACGACGGCATAGGGGCGCTCGGGCGACTCGGTGAGCCGCGAGAGCACCTCGAGCTCGCGCTCGACGAGCAGCCCTGCGGCGCTCGGCAGCGCCGCGGCGATCTCGAACACGCTCGCCTGCTCGCGATGCACGACGCCGAAGCCGTCGGAGACGAAGGCATCGGCGCCGTCGGCGAGCTGCGCGGCGAACGCGGCGCGCTCATCGGCGTCCTCGCTCGTCTCGCCGGGGTTGAAGCGCAGGTTCTCGAGCAGCGCGAACTGCCCGTCCTGCAGCGCGGCGCGGACGCGCCCGGCGTCCTCCCCCACCGTGTCGGTCGCGAAGGCGACCTCGGCGTCGAGGAGCTCGCCCAGTCGGTCCGCGACGGGAGCGAGGGAGTACTGCGCCTCGGGCGCGCCCTTCGGGCGGCCGAGGTGCGAGATCGCGACCACCTTCGCGCCCTGCTCGAGCAGGGCGCGAAGGGTGGGCAGCGATGCGACGATCCGGCCCTCGTCGGCGATGCGGCCGTCCTGCAGCGGCACGTTGAAGTCGCAGCGGATCAGGACGGTCTTCCCGGCGAGGTCGCCGAGCGACTCGAGCGTGCGGATCGTCATGGGTGTCAGAGCTTCGAGCCGACGTGCAGCGCGAGGTCGACGAGGCGGCAGGAGTAGCCCCACTCGTTGTCGTACCAGGACGAGACCTTGACCTGGTTGCCGAGCACGCGGGTCAGGCCGGCGTCGAAGATCGACGAGTGCGGGTTGCCGACGATGTCGGCGGAGACGATCTCGTCCTCCGTGTACTGCAGGAAGCCCTTGAGCGGGCCCGACTCGGCAGCCGCCTTGTAGGCCGCGTTGATCTCCTCGATCGTGAGGCCGTCGCGGGTCGAGATCGTCAGGTCGGTGATCGAGCCCGTCGGGGTCGGCACGCGCAGCGCGAAGCCGTCGAGCAGGCCGTTGAGCTCGGGGATGACGAGGCCGATCGCCTTCGCCGCGCCCGTGGAGGTCGGGATGACCGAGAGGGCGGCGGCGCGCGAGCGGCGCAGGTCGCTGTGCGGGCCGTCCTGCAGGTTCTGGTCGGCCGTGTAGGCGTGCACGGTCGTCATGAGGCCGCTCTGGATCCCGAAGTGCTCGTGGAACACCTGCGCCAGCGGCGCGAGGCAGTTCGTGGTGCACGACGCGTTCGAGATGACGTGGTCGTTCTCGGGGTCGTAGGACTCGTGGTTCACGCCCATCACGAACGTGGGGGCCGGGCCCTTCGCGGGCGCAGAGAGGATGACCTTCTTGGCGCCTGCGGTGAGGTGGGCGGATGCGTCCTCGACCTTGGTGAAGCGGCCGGTGGACTCGATCACGACGTCGACGTCGAGGTCTGCCCACGGCAGGTTGGCCGGGTCCTTCTCCTCGAGCGCGCGGATCGTGTCGTCGCCGACCGTGATGGTGCCCTCGTCGAAGCTCACCGGCGCGTCGATCGGACCGGAGACCGAGTCGTACTTCAGCAGGTGGGCGAGGGTCTTGTTGTCCGTGAGGTCGTTGACCGCGACGACGTCGATGTCAGCGCCCTGGGCAAGCGCTGCGCGGACGAAGTTGCGGCCGATTCGACCGAAGCCGTTGACGGCTACCTTCAGAGTCATAGGGGTGTTCCTGACTGTCGGGGTGGGATGGGGCCCCGGGCGCAGTGCCCGGAGCCCCGGTCACATGGTGACGTTGGGGTGGATCAGCGGACGATGAGGCCGGCGGTCTGCGACTTCGCCGCGTCGAAGCGGGCCTGCGCATCCTGCCAGTTCACGATGTTCCAGAACGCCTTGACGTAGTCGGCCTTGACGTTGAGGTAGTCCAGGTAGAACGCGTGCTCCCACATGTCGAGCATGAGGATCGGCTGCGTGCCCACGGGCACGTTGCCCTGCTGGTCGAAGAGCTGGAAGATGTTCAGCCGCGAACCGACCGAGTCCCAGGCGAGCACCGACCAGCCGGAACCCTGGATCGCGGTGGCGTTCTGGCTGAAGTGGCTCTGGAACTTGCCGAAGCCGCCGAAGAACTCGGTGATCGCCGCCTGCAGCTCGCCCTCGGGCTCGCCACCGCCGTCGCCGGACAGGTTGTTCCAGAAGATGGTGTGGTTCGTGTGCCCGCCGAGGTGGAACGCGAGGTCCTTCTCGAGCTTGTTGACGGCGCCGAAGTCGTCGGCGTCACGCGCGGCCTCGAGCTTCTCGAGGGCGGTGTTGGCACCGTCGACGTAGGTCTTGTGGTGCTTGTCGTGGTGGAGCTCCATGATCTTCGCTGAGATGTGGGGCTCGAGCGCCGCGTAGTCGTACGGCAGGTCAGGAAGGGTGTAGACGGCCATAGGAGGCTCTCCTCTCTCGTGCGCGCCGGGCGCGCCGATTCGTCATGCTGATCCTAGCCACGGCACCTTGCCGTGGGCAGGGCGAAGGGCTGTGCGGCAGCGGCGCTCACGCGTCGATGTCCTCCGGCACCGCGGCCTCGGTGCCGGGGATCCCCTGGTCCTGCGCGGCGCGGTCGGCCATCGCCAGCAGGCGGCGGATGCGGCCGGCCACGGCGTCCTTGGTCATGGTGGGCGAAGCGACGTGGCCGAGCTCGTCGAGGCTCGCATCCCGGTGCTCGAGGCGCAGGCGACCGGCGTAGGCCAGGTGCTCGGGCACCTCCGGCCCCAGGATCTCGAGCGCGCGCTCGATGCGGGCGCACGCGGCGACCGCGGCCTGGGCGCTGCGCCGCAGGTTCGCGTCGTCGAAGTTGACCAGTCGGTTCGCGGTCGCGCGCACCTCGCGGCGCTGGCGCAGCTCTGCCCACGCCTGCACCGTCTCGAGCGCGCCCATGGTCGTGAGCATGCGCGAGATCGGCTCGCCCTCGCGGATCACCACGCGGTGGGCGCCGCGCACCTCGCGCGACTTCGCGGGGATGCCGAGCCGCCCGGCGGCGCCGACGAGCGCCATCGCCGCCTCGTTGCCGGGGGCCGCCACCTCGAGCGCCGCCGAGCGGCCGGGGTCGGACAGCGAGCCCTGCGCGAGGAACGCGCCGCGCCAGATGCCGGCGAGATCCTCGAGCGAACCCGTGGTGACCTTGTTCGGCAGGCCGCGGACGGGACGACGCCGCGCATCCATGAGCCCTGTCTGCCGAGCGAGCGTCTCGCCCTCGGCGATGACGCGCACCAGGTAGGCACCGCTCGTGCGGTTCGTCGACGAGGAGATCTTCGCGATCTCGGCGCGCACGCCGTAGAGCTCGAGGATGCTCTTCGCGAGCCGCCGCGCCGCAGCCGCGGAGTCGAGCTCGCTCTCGACCGCGACGCGGTTCGAGATCACGTGCAGACCGCCCGCGAAGCGCAGCAGCGTCGCGACTTCGGCCGCCTTCGTCTGGGGCCGAGTCACGCGGACCCGCGCGAGCTCCTCCTTGACGTCGTCGGTCAATGCCACGCCTGCTCCTCTCGTCATTCGCGCCCCAGGTCGCGGTGCTTCACCGCGACGCGCAATCCGTGTGTGCCTGACAGCCGCTTCGCCAGGTGCTCGGCCATGGCGACCGAGCGGTGCTTGCCGCCCGTGCAGCCGACGCCCAGCACCGCGTGCAGCTTGTTCTCGCGCGCGAAGCCGGCCAGCACCGGCTTCAGCGCCTCGACGTAGCTGTCGGCGAACTCCGCCGCGCCCTCCTGCTGCAGCACGTAGTCGGAGACGACGGCCTCGGTGCCGTTGTGCCCGCGCAGCTCGGGGTTCCAGTAGGGGTTCGGCAGGAACCGCATGTCGGCGACCAGGTCGGCGTCGACCGGCAGCCCGTACTTGAAGCCGAAGCTCATCACGGTCAGCGTGACCTCGAGCTCGCCGCCGGGCGCGAAGCGCTCGCCGACCCTTGTCGTGAGCTGATGCGGGTTGAGGCCCGTGGTGTCGAGCAGGTCGTCGGCCATGCCGCGCAGCGGCTCGAGGCGGGTGCGCTCCATGCGGATGCCGTCGAGGATCGTGCCGTCGCCCTGCAGCGGGTGCGGCCGGCGGACCTGCTCGTAGCGGCGCACGAGCTCGGCGTCGCTCGCCTCCAGGAACAGCACGCGCACGCTGTGCTCGGCGCGCAGCATCTCGACGAATCGCTTCGCGTCGTCGAAGAGCACGCCACCGCGCACGTCCACCACGATCGCGAGCCGCGCCTCGGTGGAGGCGCTCGTGGCCGCGGTGCGCACGAGGGCGCGGAGCATCGTCGGCGGCAGGTTGTCGACGACGAACCAGCCGAGATCCTCCAGCGCGTTCGCGACGGTCGTGCGACCAGCACCGGACATCCCGGTGATGATGACGATCTCTCTGGCGTTCACGCTGGTCCCTGTCGCTCGGCTGGAGCACCCATCGTATCCGCGCTGAGGGATCGCGCGATGGCCACTGCGAGCGCACCCCCGACGCCAGGCACCTCCTGCAGCTGCTCCGGGCTCGCCGCGCGGACGCGCTTCGCGGAGCCGAAGTGCTTCAGCAG
Source organism: Agrococcus sp. Marseille-P2731 (assembly GCF_900117395.1). GTDB lineage: Bacteria > Actinomycetota > Actinomycetes > Actinomycetales > Microbacteriaceae > Agrococcus. Next base: position 419,687 of record NZ_FPEG01000002.1, read on the forward strand.
CGCGCGCACCCGACCTGGGCCGAGGCCGGGGATGCCGCTCAGCTCGGTCTCGATCGCGCTCGAGCGCTTCTGGCGCTGATAGCTGATCGCGACGCGGTGGGCCTCGTCGCGGAGCCGCTGCACGAGGTAGAGCGCCTCGCTCGTGCGCGGCAGGATCACCGGGTACTCGTCGTCGGGCAGCCAGAGCTCCTCGAGGCGCTTGGCGATGCCGGCGAGCGCCACCCCGCGCACGCCCGCCTCGTCGAGCGCGCGCTTCGCGGCCTGCACCTGCGGCCGACCGCCGTCGACGAGCAGCAGCTGGGGCGTGTAGGCGAAGCGTGTGCCGGTGTCCTCCGGATCCCCCTCCACGATGTAGCGGGCGCGCCGCGTGATCACCTGGTGGATCGAGTCGGTGTCGTCGGTCGTCTGGGCGATCGCGAACTTGCGGTACTGATCCTTTCGCGGCAGGCCGTCCTCGAAGACGACCATCGAGGCGACGACCCCGGTGCCGCCGAGGTGCGAGACGTCGAAGCACTCGATGCGCAGCGGCGCGTCACTCATGCCGAGCGCCTCCTGCAGGTCGGCGAGCGCCTGGGTGCGCGTGACGTAGTCGCTGGTGCGCTTCGTGCGGGCGACCTGCAGCGCGTGCGCGGCGTTCACCGCAGCGGAGTCGGCCAGCTTGCGCTTCTCCCCGCGCTGCGGGACGCGGACCGCGACCCGGCCGGTCAGCCCGTGGTCGGCGCGGCGATCGGTGAGCCAGGTCTCGACGACGTCGGGTGCGTCGGGCTGCTTCGGCAGCAGCACCTCGCGCGCCGGCGGGTCGCCCCCGTCGTACGCGATGCGCAGGATCTGCGTGGCCAGCTCGCTGTCGGTGAGGTCGATCTCGGTGTCCACGACCCACGACTTGGTGCCGCGGATGCGTCCCCCGCGGACGGCGAAGAGGTGCACGGCCGCGCTCAGCTCGTCGTGCACGAGCCCGAAGACGTCGGCGTCCACGTGATCCGAGAGCACGACGCTCGTGCGCTCCAGCACCATCTCCAGTGCCGCGAGCTGGTCGCGGAGCCGCGCCGCGCGCTCGAACTCGAGCCGGGCGCTCGCCCGCTGCATCTCCTCTCGCACGCGATCGACGAAGTCCTGGTCGCCGCCGTTCATGAACGCGACCAGGTCGCGGGCCGTCGCGCGGTGCTCGGCGTGCGTGACGCGCCCGACGCACGGTGCGGAGCACTTGCCGATGTCGCCGAGCAGGCACGGGCGCCCAGAGCGCTCCGCGCGGTCGTACACCGACTGGCTGCATGAGCGCATCGGGAACGCCTTCAGCAGCAGGTCGAGCGTCTCGCGGATCGCCCAGACCTTCGTGTACGGCCCGAAGTAGCGCGCGCCGCGCATGTTCCGGTTGCGGGTGATGAGCGCGCGCGGCACGTCGTCGCCCATGGTCACCGCGAGGTACGGGTAGGACTTGTCGTCCCGGAACTGCACGTTGAAGGGCGGCTCGTACTCCTTGATCCAGGTGAACTCGAGCTGCAGCGCCTCGAACTCGCTCGCCACGATCGTCCACTCGACCCGCACGGCCGTCAGCACCATGCGACGCGTGCGCTCGTGCAGGGTGCCGAGCGGCTGGAAGTAGTTCGCGAGCCGCTGGCGCAGGTTCTTCGCCTTGCCCACGTAGAGCACGCGCTCGTGCTCGTCGCGGAACCGGTAGACGCCCGGCGTCGTCGGGATGGTGCCGGGAGCGGGCTTGTAGGCCACGGTGCGGGACTCCGCGCGAGGCGAGCCCGCAGGCGTGGGCGCCGCGCCGTCGGTCATCGCACGCCCGCGCCCAGGATCTCCTTGAGGAACCCGCCCGTGTAGCTGCCCGGCACCTCCGCGACCTCCTCCGGCGTGCCTGTGGCGACGATCGTGCCGCCCCCTGAGCCGCCCTCGGGGCCGAGGTCGATGACCCAGTCGGCGCTCTTGATGACGTCGAGCGCGTGCTCGATCGTCAGCACGGTGTTGCCCTTCTCCACCAGCCCGTCGAGCACCTCGAGCAGCTTGCGCACGTCGTCGAAGTGCAGACCCGTGGTCGGCTCGTCGAGCACGTAGATCGCCCGGCCGGAGGTGCGGCGCTGCAGCTCGGTGGCGAGCTTGACGCGCTGCGCCTCGCCGCCGGAGAGCGTCGTGGCCGACTGGCCGAGCCGCACGTAGCCGAGCCCCACGTCCACGAGCGTCTTGAGGAACCGGTGGATGGAGGAGATGGGCCTGAAGAACTCGGCGGCCTCCTCGATCGGCATCTGGAGCACGTCGGCGATCGACTTGCCCTTGTAGTGCACCGAGAGGGTGTCGCGGTTGTAGCGCTTGCCGTGGCACACCTCGCACTCGACGTAGACGTCGGGCAGGAAGTTCATCTCGATCTTCAGCGTGCCGTCGCCCTGGCACGCCTCGCAGCGGCCGCCCTTGACGTTGAACGAGAAGCGGCCGGCCAGGTAGCCGCGCGCCTTCGCCTCCGCCGTCTCGGCGAACAGGTTGCGGATCTTGTCGAACACGCCCGTGTAGGTCGCGGGGTTGGAGCGCGGCGTGCGGCCGATCGGTCCCTGATCGACGTGCACCACCTTGTCGAGGTGGTCGAGCCCGGTGACCCGCGTGTGCTTCGCCGGCACCTGCCGAGCGCCGTTCAGCGCGTTGGCGAGCACCTTGTGGAGGATGTCGTTCACGAGCGTCGACTTGCCGGAGCCCGACACACCCGTGACCGCGACGAGCACGCCGAGCGGGATGTCCACATCCACGTTCTGCAGGTTGTTGGCGCGTGCCCCCACGATGCGGAGCATGCGGTCGGGGTCGATCGGCCGCCTCGTCGCGGGCACCGGGATCGACTCGCGACCGGAGAGGTAGGCGCCCGTGAGCGAGCGCTCGTTCTCGAGCAGCGACTCGTAGCTGCCGGAGTGCACGACCTCGCCGCCGTGCTCGCCGGCGCCGGGGCCGATGTCGACGATCCAGTCGGCGGTGCGGATGGTGTCCTCGTCGTGCTCCACGACGATCAGGGTGTTGCCGAGGTCGCGCAGCGCCTCGAGCGTCGAGATCAGGCGCCGGTTGTCGCGCTGGTGGAGCCCGATCGAGGGCTCGTCGAGCACGTACAGCACGCCCGTCAGGCCGGCGCCGATCTGGGTGGCGAGGCGGATGCGCTGGGCCTCGCCGCCGGAGAGGGTCGCGGCCGCGCGGGCGAGCGAGAGGTAGCCGAGACCGACCCGGATGAGGAAGTCGAGCCGCGCGCGGATCTCGCGCAGCACCGCGGCGGCGATCATCGCCTCGCGGTCGTCGAGGTCGAGCTCGTCCATGAAGCGGTGGGCGTCGGTGAGGCTCATGTCGGCAACGCTCGAGATGGAGCTGCCGTGCACCGTGACGGCGAGCACCTCGGGCTTCAGCCTGGCGCCGCCGCACTCGGGGCACGGCACCTCGCGCAGGTACTCGCCGTGCTTGGCGCGCACCCAGTCGCTGTCTGCCTCGGAGTGCTTCCGCTGGATGTAGGGCATGACGCCCTCGTAGCCGGATGCGTACTTCAGCTGCCTGCCGAAGCGGTTGCGCCACTGCACCATGACGTTGCCGTCGGTGCCGTGCAGCACGACCTTGCGCACGTCGTCGTCGAGCTCGCCCCAGGGGGTGTCGAGCGAGAAGCCCATCTCGGTGGCGAGGCCCTTGAGCAGCCGCTCGAAGTAGGTGTAGAGCCCCTTGCCCGACTGCGTCCAGGGCAGGATCGCTCCCTCGCGGATGGAGAGCGAGTCGTCGGCGATCACGAGGTCTGCGTCGGCGGCCATGCGGGTGCCGATGCCTGCGCACTCTGGGCACGCGCCGAACGGCGCGTTGAACGAGAAGGTTCGCGGCTCGATCTCGGTGAGCGTGACGGGGTGGCGATTGGGGCACGAGAGCTTCTCGCTGAACGTGCGGCGCCGCTGCGCGTCCTGCTCGTCGAGATCGACGTAGTCGATCGTCACGAGGCCGTCGGCGAGGCGCAGGCCCGTCTCGAGCGAGTCGGTCAGGCGCGACAGGCCCTCGGGATCGGCGACGAGGCGGTCGACGACCACCGAGATGTCGTGCTTGTTCTGCTTCTTCAGCGCCGGCGCCTCCGCGAGCTGCACGAGCTCGCCGTCGATCACGGCGCGCGAGTAGCCGGTGGCGACCAGGTTGCGGATCAGGTCGGCGAACTCGCCCTTCTTCTGCTGCACGACCGGCGCGAGGATCTGGAAGCGGGTGCGCTCCGGCAGCTCCATGAGCTCGTCGGCGATCTGCTGCACGGTCTGCCGCTGGATGCGCTCGCCGCAGACCGCGCAGTGCGGCACGCCGATGCGGGCCCAGAGCAGGCGCATGTAGTCGAACACCTCGGTGATCGTGCCGACCGTCGAGCGCGGGTTGCGGTTGGTCGACTTCTGGTCGATCGAGACGGCCGGGCTCAGGCCCTCGATGAAGTCGACGTCGGGCCGGTCGACCTGGCCCAGGAACTGCCGCGCGTACGCGGAGAGCGACTCGACGTAGCGACGCTGCCCCTCGGCGAAGATGGTGTCGAACGCGAGCGACGACTTGCCCGATCCCGACAGGCCGGTGAACACCACCAGGGCGTCGCGCGGGATGCGCAGATCGACGTCCTTGAGGTTGTGCTCGCGCGCGCCGCGGACGTGCAGCTCTGGGGTGGAGGTGGTCGTGGATGTCACCCGATGAGTCTACGTTCGGCCACCCACACGCGAGCCGGTGTTCGCGGCGGGCTCACCCCGCGATGCGGGCGATGGCCTCGTCGACGGCGACGCTCGCACCCACGGCGACGAGCTGCTCCAGGGTGCCGGAGCGGTGCGCGAGCACGCGGGTCTCCATCTTCATCGCGTCGAGGACCGCGACCTCCTCCCCCTCGGTGACGGCCGCATCCGCCGCCACCAGCCAGCGCACGAGGGAGCCGGGCACGGGCGCGACGAGCGCGCGCTCGTCCGGCGCGGGCGCGCTGGCGGCCGCCTGCGGGACCGCCCCTGCCGCGATGCCGAGCAGCGCATCCGGAAGCCCCAGCACCACGCGCCGCCCGTCGACCTCGATCGGCACGCGTCGCAGCCCGGAGGGCGCATGCGCGGCCGGCCTGGACTGCAGCTCGAGCCGAGGCATGAGCGTCGCCTCGATCCACTGGGTCGAGACGGCGAAGCCCGCCGTCGAGAACGCGGGCTCCTCGAGCAGCGCCTCGGCGAAGGGAGCGACGGTCGCGATCCCGGTGACCTCGAGCTCGCCCAGCGCCCTGCGCATGCGCACCAGGGCGGCGTCGCGGTCGGCGGCGTGCACGATGAGCTTGGCGGCGAGCGAGTCGAAGGCCGCCTCCACCGTGTCACCGGCCTCCACGCCCGCATCCCAGCGGATGCCAGGGCCGGCGGGCACCCGGAGCGTCTCGACGCGCCCGGGGCTCGGCAGGAACCCGCGGCCCGGGTCCTCGGCGTTCAGGCGCAGCTCGATGGCATGGCCCACCGGAGTCGGCGTCTCGGTGAAGGAGGGCCCGAGGCCCTCGGCGATGCGCAGCTGCTCGCGCACGAGGTCGACGCCCGTGACGGCCTCGGTGACCGGATGCTCGACCTGCAGCCGCGTGTTGACCTCCAGGAACGAGATGGTGCCGTCCGCGCCCAGCAGGAACTCGACCGTGCCGGCACCGCGGTAGTCGACCGCCGCGCAGATGTCGCGCGCGGCGGCGTGGATGCGCGCCCGCTGCTCGTCGGTGAGGCCGGGGGCGGGGGCCTCCTCGACGAGCTTCTGGCTGCGGCGCTGCAGCGAGCAGTCCCGATCGCCGACCACCACCACGCGTCCGCGCCCGTCACCGAGCACCTGGGCCTCGACGTGCCGCGGATGCTCGAGGTAGCGCTCGATGAAGCACTCCCCGCGCCCGAACGCCGCGACGGCCTCGCGCGTGGCCGAGTCGAACGCATCCGCGACCTCGTCGATCGTGCGCGCCACCTTGAGCCCTCGCCCGCCGCCGCCGAACGCGGCCTTCACGACGACGGGCAGGCCGTGCTCGCGCGCGAAGGCGACGGCCTCGGAGGCGTCGGCCAGCGGCCGGTCGGTGCCGGGCGCGAGCGGTGCACCGGTCTCGAGCGCGATCGTGCGCGCCGTCACCTTGTCGCCGAGCGCCTCGATCGTCTCCGGGCTCGGCCCGATCCAGGTGAGGCCAGCCTCCTCGACGGCGCGCGCGAAGGCTGCGCTCTCCGAGAGGAAGCCGTAGCCGGGGTGCACGGCGTCGGCGCCTGCGGTGCGCGCGGCGTCGAGCAGCGACTCGATGCTCAAGTAGGTCTCGGCAGCGGTCGTGCCGCCGAGCGCCACCGCCTCGTCGGCGTGGCGCACGTGCATGGCGTCGACATCCTGGTCGGCGTAGACGGCGACCGAGCGGTAGCCGGCCTCTGCGCATGCTCGTGCGACGCGGACGGCGATCTCGCCGCGGTTGGCGATGAGGATCTTCTGCACGATCGCTCCTGTCAGTCGGTCTGTGTCAGACGATGGGCGTGCCGGCGGACTGCTCGGCGGGGTGCTCGCAGGCGGGGTGCTCGGCGATGCGGAAGCGGATGCGGGCGCCCGGCGGGAGCTGGCCCGCGAGGTCGAGGTCGCGGTCGACGACCGCACCGATGATCGGGTAGCCGCCCGTGAGCGGGTGGTCGGGCAGGAAGAGCACGGGCTGGCCGTCCGGCGGCACCTGGATCGCGCCGGTGACCGCTCCCTCGCTCTCGAGTTCGCCCAGCCGCGCACGTGCGAGCGGCGTCGCCCCGTGCAGCCGCACGCCGACGCGATCCGAGCGCGGCGTGACCTCCCACTCCTGCTCGACGAGGGTGCGCAGCGCCGCCGGCGTGAACCAGTCGTCCCTCGGCCCCAGCACGATCGAGAGCTCGACGGTCTCGCCTGCGATCGGCATCGGGATGCGAGGTGCGCGGATGTGCTCGACGGCGGCGATGCCCCTGGCTGGACCGTGGAGCGGCAGCACGTCGCCTGCGCTGAGCGGCTCGGGGCCCAGCTGCGCGAGCGTGTCGGTCGCGAGGCTGCCGAGCACCGCATCGAGCGCCACGCCGCCGCGGATCGCGAGCAGCATCCGCAGCCCGTCCTGCGCGGCGCCGATGCGCAGCTCGTCGCCGTCCTCGACGGCGATCGCCCGACCGGGCTCGACGGCGATCTGGGTGCCCGGCCCTTCGGCATCCGTCGCCTCGTGGGAAGCCCGCCGCGCTGGGTGCAGCGAGGCGTCAACGAGCGCTCCGGCGAGCGCGATCACCGCAGCCCCGCGGAAGCGGAGCATCGCTCCCCCACCTGCCAGCTCGAGCGCACCTTCGCCGGGGGCGTTGCCGACCGCCCGGTTCGCCTCCCTCAGCGCAGTTCGGTCGGCGGTGCCGGATGCCGCGACGCCCTGTGCGGCCATCCCCGGCCTGCCCAGATCCTGCACCAGCAGCTGCAGCCCGGGCCGCAGGACCTCGACGGCGTGGGGCGCGTCGACGACTGCCCGCTCGACCGCCGGGTGCTCCAGCAGCTCGCGCTCGATGCGCTCGAACCGCACCGTCGTGCCTGGGCTCAGCAGCGCAGCGGGCTGCCGGTCCAGGTCCCACATCGCGAGATCCGTGCGACCGATGAGTTGCCAGCCACCGGGGCTCTGCTTCGGGTACACGCCCGAGAACCGCCCGGCGAGCGCGACCGAGCCGGCGGGGATGCGCGTGCGGGGCGATGCGCGGCGCGGCACGTCGAACAGCGTGTCGTCGCCCACGAGATAGCCGAAGCCGGGCGCGAAGCCGGTGAAGGCGACCGTCCACGTCGCGGCCTGGTGTCGGGCGACGAGCTCTTCGATCCCGACGTCGAGCAGCGCTGCGACCTCTGCCAGGTCCTCGCCGTCGTAGCGGACCGGGATCGCGACAGCGTCGGTGCTCTGCGCGCGCGGCGCGGCAGGCTCGACGGCCAGCAGGCGCTCGGCGAGCGCGGCGGCGGAGACCAGGGTCGGATCGAACCGCACGAGGATGGTGCGGGCTGCGGGCACGAGCTCGGTGACCCCGGGCAGCGCCGCCTCGGCCAGCGCGGGCAGCAGCCGCATGGACTCGTCGAGATCGGCCGCCTCGAGCAGCAGCGCGGTGTCCGCCGCGGTGAGCACCCTCGTCATGCGGCGTACGCGGCGTCGGGCACGTCGGTCACGAACATGGAGCCGGGCGCGTGCGTCACGGCGAACGGCGGCCGGGAGGCGACGATCGCGGCCTGCGGGGTGACGCCGCAGGCCCAGAAGACGGGCACGTCACCATCGAGGAGGGCAGGCGCGTCCCCGAACTCCGGGCTGCCGAGGTCGGCGATGCCGAGCGAGGCGGGGTCTCCGATGTGCACCGGCGCGCCGTGCGCGGCGGGGAACCTGCCCGAGATCGTCACCGCATCCGCCACCATCGACGCCGGGATCGGGCGCATCGAGACGACCATGTCGCCATGCAGCCTGCCGGCCGGCTCGCAGGCCGTGCTGGTGCGGTACATCGGCACGTTGCGACCGAGCTCCCGGTGGCGGATGGGGATGCCCGCGTCGACGAGACCGGCCTCGAACGTGAACGAGCACCCGATCAGGAACGACACCAGGTCGGGATGCTCCTCCCAGGCCGCCGAGGCATCCGTCGTCTCCTCCGCGAGCTCGCCGTCGCGCCAGATGCGGTAGCGGGGGATGTCGGTGCGGATGTCGGAGCCGGGCGCGAGCCGCGACTCGACGCGGCCCGCCTCGAGCACCTCGAGCACCGGGCACGGCTTCGGGTTGCGCTGCGCGAACAGCAGGGTCTCGAACGCCCAGTCGGCCGGCACGGCGATCAGGTTCGCCTGCACGAGGCCGTGCGCGATCCCGCTCGTCGCCTCAGAGGCTCCCAGCCGGTAGCGCGCTCGAGCATCTCGCCCCGCCGTGGTCTGCGACGCGGATGCGCGAGTGGCGGATGCGCGGGCAGCGGACGCGCGGGTGGTCACGAGCGCTCCCCCGCGAACGGCGCGATCGTCACCCCGGCGGCCTCGAGGGCCTCGCGCGTGGCGCTCGCCATCGCGATCGCACCGGCGCTGTCGCCGTGCACGCAGATCGACTCGGCCCGCACCGCGACGTCGGTGCCGTCGATCGCCTCGACGACGCCCTCCTGCGCGAGCCGCACCATCCGCGCGGCCGCGAGTGCCGGGTCGTGGAGCACCGAGCCCGGTTCGGTGCGGGAGACGAGCAGCCCCGTCGGCGTGTAGGCGCGATCGGCGAACGCCTCCGCGGCGGTGGCGAGCCCGACGCGCTCAGCGATGTCGAGCACGACACCCCCCGCGAGCCCCAGCAGCACGAGCGACGGGTCCACGGCCCGGATCGCCGCGACGACGTCCTTCGCCTGCCGCTCGTCGCGGGCGATCGTGTTGTACAGCGCGCCGTGCGGCTTCACGTAGACCGCACGGCCGCCAGCTGCACCTGCGAGCGCCTGCAGGGCACCGAGCTGGTACTCGACATGGGCCTGGAGCGTCGCGGAGTCGATCTCCACCTCCACGCGACCGAAGTTCGGGTAGTCGCGGTAGCCGGGGTGGGCGCCGATGGCGACGCCCCGCTCCACCGCCGCTCGCAGCGTCGCCGCGATGCCCTCGGGGCTCCCGGCGTGGAAGCCGCAGGAGACGTTCGCGCTCGTGACGATGCGCAGCATCGCCTCGTCGTCGCCGACGATCCGCTCCGGCACGTTCTCGCCCAGGTCGGAGTTCAGGTCGATCACGGTCATGCCCCGACCCCCAGGAAGGCGAAGATCGGGCCGATCGAGTTGGCGCCCATCCAGAAGCTCAGCAGGGTCGCGATCGTGCCGATGATGAGCAGCCACCGCGGGTAGCGATAGCCGCCCAGCACGTCCTTCGACCGGAACCAGCCGATGTACATGAAGATCGTCAGCCCGATCGGCAGGATCAGGCCGTTGAAGCCACCGACGAAGACCAGCAGTGCGGCGGGCGCCGTGCCGATGAGCAGGTAGACGACGAGCGAGACGACGATGAAGGCGACGGTCGCGACCTGCAGCGGCCAACCACCGGCCAGCCGCTTCGAGAAGACCGACATGAAGGTCGCGGAGGTGAAGGCTGCGCCGATCACCGAGGTGATGGCCGCCGCCCAGAAGATGAAGCCGAAGATGCGCAGGCCGGCCTCGCCCAGCACGTGGCCGAAGGCCTGGGCGGCGGGGTTGGCCGCCTGGCCGGCGAGGTCGAGCGTGACGCCCGATGCCACGACGCCGAGGATGGCGAGGAAGAGCACGTAGCGCATGATGCCGGTGACGAGGATGCCCTGCATCGACGCTCGGTGCACGCCCTGCACGTGGTCGGGGCCGACGAACCCCGATTCCAGGTAGCGGTGCGCGCCTGCATAGGTGATGTAGCCGCCGACGGTGCCGCCCACGATCGTCGTGATGGTGGCGAAGCTGATCTCGTCGGGCACGATCGTCTGGCGCAGGGCCTCGCCGATGGGCGGCTGCGAGGCGATCGCCACGATGAGCGTCATGGCGATCATGCCGATGCCCAGCACCATGACGACGATGTCGACGACTGGCCCCGCCTTCTTGAACAGGAAGATGCCGATCGCCAGGGCGCCGGTGAGCAGGCCGCCGATCTTCGGGTCGAGCCCGAGCAGGGCGTTGAGCCCCAGCCCGCCTCCGGCGATGTTGCCGATGTTGAACGCCAGGCCGCCGATGATGATGAGCACTGCGAGCACGTGCCCCGAGTAGGGCACCGCCTGGTTGGCGAGGTCGCCCGCCCGCTTGCCAGAGACGGTGATCATGCGCCAGATGTTCATCTGCACCGCGAAGTCGATGAGGATCGACACGAGGATGGCGAAGGCGAAGGCGGCGCCGAGCTGGGCGGTGAAGGTGGCGGTCTGCGTGATGAAGCCCGGCCCGATGGCCGAGGTCGCCATGAGGAAGATGGCGCCGAGGATCGGCCCCCTGCGGCTCTTGGCGAACGCCTTGGCCTTGGCCTTCGATGGCTGCTCTGCAGTGCTGGACTGCTGCGGTGCGTCGGTCATCGGGATTCCCATCTCCATCGAAGGGCTCGGATGCGCGGGAGGCGCGGTCCTGAGCCTAGCTTTCGTAGAACGGCGTTGCAACGATTGTTCAACAACATAGGGCGGATGTGTTTCGGCTGTGTTGCGGCGCGCATACGATCGGGGCATGAGCGATCCGAGCGCGACGCTGCCGGGCACGACGCTGGCCGACGTGCTGCGCGTGCAGATCATCGATGGCGCCTTCTCACCGGGCCAGCGGCTCTCAGAGGCGGCGCTCGCCGAGCGCCTCGATGTCTCGCGCAACACGCTGCGCGAGGCGTTCCGGGTGCTCGCGCAGCTCGGGCTCGTCGAGCACGTGCCGCACCGAGGGGTCTCGGTCGCGTCGCCCAGCACCGCCGACGTCGTCGACATCTACCGCGCCCGCAGGCTGATCGAGTGCGGGGTGCTGCGCGACGCCTCAGCCCTGCACCCCGGTGTCGCGGCCATGCGCGCCGCGCTCGATCGCGCTGAGCGTGCGGAGGCCGGGGCGGACTGGCCCGCGGTGGGCAGCGCGAACATGAGCTTCCACATCGCGCTCGTCTCCCTCGCGGACAGCCCGCGCCTCGCGCGCGCGCACGATCAGCTGGCCGCCGAGCTGCGGCTGGCGTTCCTCGCCATCGACGATCCCGAGGCGCTGCACCGGCCGTTCGTCGCCAAGAACCGCGCGGTGCTCGAAGCGCTCGAAGGTCAGGGCCCCGAGGCGGCGGCCGCCGAGCTCGAGCGCTACCTGATCGACTCGGAGCGTCGCGTGCTCGGCGCGTTCTCGCGGCTGCGGCGCCACTAGTGCGGCGCCGCTAGCCGGCCCGCCGCCTCAGCCCCGGACGGGCCTCGGCGTGAGGCGGGCGGCGGACCGAGAGGGCCAGCGTCAGCTCGCCTCGCGCATCTGGCGCAGGTCTCGCTTCAGGTCGTGCAGCTCGTCGCGGATGCGCGCGGCCAGCTCGAACTTCAGCTCGCCCGCCGCCTCCGTCATCTGCGCGGTGAGGTCGGCGATGATCGACTCCAGCTGCGTCGGCCCGTCCATCGAGGACCGGTCCTTCGCGAGCCGCGGCGTCGGCGCCCCGCGCCGCGTGCCCTCGAGCAGCTCGTCGGTGTCGGCCTGCTCGCGAGCGAGCACCTCCGTGATGTCGGCGATGCGCCGGCGCAGCGGCGTCGGGTCGATGCCGTGCTCGAGGTTGTAGGCGACCTGCACCTCGCGACGGCGGTCGGTCTCGTCGATCGCGAGCCGCATGGAGTCGGTGATGCGGTCGGCGTACATGTGCACCTCGCCCGACACGTTGCGGGCGGCGCGACCGATCGTCTGGATCAGCGACGTCGACGAGCGCAGGAAGCCCTCCTTGTCGGCGTCGAGGATCGACACGAGCGAGACCTCCGGCAGGTCGAGGCCCTCGCGCAGCAGGTTGATGCCGACGAGCACGTCGTAGACCCCTTGCCGCAGCTGCGTCAGCAGCTCGACGCGGCGCAGGGTGTCGACGTCGGAGTGCAGGTAGCGCACGCGCACGCCCGCCTCCGTGAAGTACTCGGTGAGCTCCTCCGCCATCTTCTTCGTCAACGTGGTCACGAGCACGCGCTCGTCGCGCTCGGCGCGCACGCGGATCTCCTCGAGGAGGTCGTCGATCTGGCCCTTCGTGGGCTTCACGACGAGCTGCGGGTCGACGAGGCCCGTCGGGCGGATGATCTGCTCGACCACCGTGCCGGCCAGCCCCATCTCGTACTTGCCCGGCGTGGCCGAGAGGTAGACCTTCTGCGGCGTGCGCTCGAGGAACTCGCCGAACTTCAGCGGCCGGTTGTCGAGCGCGCTCGGGAGCCGGAACCCGTGCTCGACGAGCGTGCGCTTGCGGCTCGCGTCGCCCTCGTACATGGCACCGATCTGCGGGACGGTGACGTGCGACTCGTCGATCACGACCAGGAAGTCGTCCGGGAAGTAGTCGAGCAGGCAGTGCGGCGGCTCCCCGGGCTGGCGGCCGTCGATGTGCAGCGAGTAGTTCTCGATGCCGGAGCAGAAGCCGATCTGCTCCATCATCTCGAGGTCGAAGGAGGTGCGCATGCGGAGGCGCTGCGCCTCGAGGAGCCGGCTCTCGCGCTCGAGCTCCTTCAGGCGAGCGTCGAGCTCGTCGCGGATGCGGTCCATCGCCTTGTGCATGCGGTCGGTGCCGGCGACGTAGTGGCTGCCGGGGAAGATGGAGATCGACTGATGCGTCTCGAGCACCTCGGCGGTGAGCGGGTGCAGCGTCGAGATCGCCTCGATCTCGTCGCCGAACAGCTCGATGCGGATCGCGTGCTCCTCGTACATCGGGATGATCTCGATGGTGTCGCCGCGCACCCGGAAGGTGCCGCGCGTGAAGGCGACGTCGTTGCGCTGGTACTGCATCGAGACGAAGCGCCGCAGCAGCGCCTGACGGTCGATGCGCATCCCGACCTGCAGCGCCACCATCGCCTCGAGGTACTCCTCGGGCGTGCCGAGGCCGTAGATGCAGGAGACGGTCGAGACCACGATGACGTCGCGCCGCGAGAGCAGCGCGTTCGTCGCCGAGTGCCGCAGGCGCTCGACCTCGGCGTTCAGCGAGGAGTCCTTCTCGATGAAGGTGTCGGTCTGCGGCACGTAGGCCTCTGGCTGGTAGTAGTCGTAGTACGAGACGAAGTACTCGACGGCGTTGTTCGGCAGCAGCTCGCGGAACTCGTTGGCGAGCTGCGCGGCGAGCGTCTTGTTGTGCGCGAGCACGAGCGTCGGCCGCTGCACCTGCTCGACCAACCAGGCCGTCGTGGCGCTCTTGCCGGTGCCCGTCGCGCCCAGCAGCACCACGTCGGTCTCGCCGCGGTTCAGCGCGGCGGTGAGCTCGGCGATCGCCTTCGGCTGGTCACCGGAGGGGGTGTACTCGCTGATGACCTCGAAGGGCCTGACGGCACGGGTCGGTTCCATGGCCCCAGCCTACGAGCGGCCACCCACACGATCGCTGGTGAGCCGCTCCCACAGCGCATCCGCCTGCGCGAGCGTCTCCTCGATCGTGCCCCCGGTGTCGACCACGACGTCCGCGATGGCGAGCCGCTCCGCATCGCTCGCCTGCGACGCGACGCGCGCCCGCGCATCCGCCTCACCGAGCCCGCGCAGCTCCACGAGGCGGCGGATGCGCGAGGCAGCAGGGGCGTGCGCGACCACCACGAGGTCCCACGGGTCGTCGCTGCGAGCCTCGACGAGCAGCGGCACGTCGTAGACCACGACCGCCTGCGCGTCGCGCTCGAGCGCCGCCGCGAAGCGGCGCGCCGACTCGGCGGCGACCGCCGGGTGCACGATGCCGTTCAGGCGCGCTCGCGCGTCGGCATCGCCGAAGACCACGGCGCCGAGCGCGGCGCGATCGAGCGAGCCGTCTGCGAGCACCAGGTGATCGCCGAAGGCCGCGGCGATCTCGGCGAGCACCGGCTGGCCCGGCTGCTGCAGCTCGCGCACGAGCGCATCGGCGTCGATCACGACCGCGCCGTGCGCTGCGAGCCGGCGGGCGATGGTGGACTTGCCGGAGGCGATGCCGCCGGTGAGCGCGACGAGGGGCATGCTCCGAGTGTGGCACGGGGAGCGCGCATGACTCGTCGCTAGGATGACCCTGCGCGCACCGAGCGAGACCGCGGCGCGCGGCAGAGGCGGGGAGACCACATGGCTGAGGACGTCGCAGTCGTCATCGAGGACGGCGAAGACATTCGAGAGCTGCTTGCGCAGGTGCTGACGCAGGGCGGCTTCGAGGTGTACTCGGCCGCTGACGGCGCCAGCGGGGTCGAGCTCGTGCGCGCGCACGACCCCATCGTGGTGACGATCGACGTCAACATGCCTGGCATCGACGGCTTCGAGACCGCGCGCCAGGTGCGTGCGATCAGCACCGCCTACATCGTGATGATCACCGCGCGCGGCGACGAGATCGACACGCTCGTCGGCCTGCAGACCGGGGCCGACGACTACATCGTCAAGCCGTTCCGACCCAGAGAGCTGCGCGCCCGCATCGAGGCCATGATGCGGCGCCCCCGCGTCATCGCGTCGACGCACCCGTCGCCTCCGCTGCCGCCTGTGGCCGAGGCCGAGCGCGTCCCGCACCCGGCGAGCGGCGGCGGCGCGAGCCCCACGGCGACGATGCCAGCGCCCGTCGAACAGGTCTCCTCCGTGCCGTGGAGCGAGCTCGAGCACGAGGACAGCGCGCTCGAGCACCGTGGCCTGCGGCTCGAGTCCGGTGCGCGCGTCGTGGAGCTCGACGGCGCCGAGGTCGAGCTCACGCGCAGCGAGTTCGACATCCTGCGGATGCTGCTGAGCTCGGGCCGACGCGTCGTCAGCAAGATGCAGCTCGCCGGCATGCTGCGCGGCGAGCGCGGCGAGCCCGACCACTACCTGAGCGAGCACGACGCGCGAGCCATCGAGGTGCACGTCGCGAACCTGCGCAGGAAGCTCGGCGAGTCCCCCTCCGACCCGCGCTGGATCGAGACGGTCCGCGGCGTCGGCTATCGCCGCACGTCCTGACGGGCGCTGCGCGCCGCGCGTCCGGCGGCTCGCCGGCCCGGGCCCGCTACCGCTCGCGCGCCCGCCCGTCGCGGGCTGACGCATCCTCGTCGTCGTCCTCGCCTGCGACGACCACCGTGACGTCGTCGCTCGCGATCGCGCGCTTCGCCGCGAGCCGAGCGGCATCCAGGAGCACGTCGCGGTCGTAGCCCGAGATGCTCGTGAGGCTCACGCCCATGCCGATCGGCGGCACCACCGGCACGCCGGCAGTGGCGAGCTGGTCGAGCATCGCCCGGTGCATGCGCGCCGCCAGCTGCCGCGCGTCGGCCGGCGAGGAGGGCTGGAACGCGAGCAGGAGCGCACCCCGATCGTCCGTGCCGAGGGCCGCGGTGGTCGGCGACAGCCGGCGCGCCGCGGCCCGCGCGGACTGGCGGACGTGCTCGGCCTCGTCGGCGCCGAAGGCCGTCGCGATGCGAGCGAGCGAGTCGATGCGGATCACGAGCACAGCGAAGAGCTCGGCGCGGCGATTGGCCCGCATGAGGCGGCCTCCGAGCACTCGCACGAACGAGGGCAGCAGCAGGACGCCGTCAGGCGCGATGGCCATCAGCGAGGAGTCCTCGGTGCCGCGCAGCCGCACCTGCTCGGCGCGCAGGACGGAGGTGGTCATCGCGGCGACGATGACGAGCCCGATGATCGCGAGGCCGGCGACCGTGCTGCTCATCCAGGGCTCGGCATCGCTGCGCGCACCGAGTGCGAGCGAGCCGATCAGGCGCGCGACCTGGAAGGCGCTCGCCGCGGCGAGCACGCTGGCGAAGCCGAGCGCCGAGCGCGTGTGGCGCATCGCGCCGCCCACCGCCTCGATGGCGGCGAGCGCTGCCATGGCGGCGTTCGCGGCGAACATGACCCACTCGGCGCGCCACGGGGGCGTCGTCAGCCCCTCCAGCAGCACGGCGGCGCAGGTGAGCAGGGCGGCTGCCGCGACAACCACCCCTGCGCTCCTGCCCCGCTTGCCGTTGTAGACGCGCACGCCGATCCAGAACAGCCCGAGCCCCGTCACCCAGGCGCCGTTGCCGACGGCCAGGGGCCACCAGCCTGCCTCGGTCACCGCGTCCAGCACGTAGGCCTCGGTGGCGACCATGCCCGCGATGAAGCCGAGCGCCCAGACGCGACCGGCACGGTCGTCCTTGCGCAGCATCGTCTCCAGCACGAAGACGCCGCCGGCCACGTGCACGACGATCGCGGTCAGCAGGGTGACCGTGCCGGGATCGAGGTTCATGCGCTCACTCCCGTGATGCCGAGCGGCAGCCGCACGACGAAGGTCGCGCCGGAGCCCAGCTGGCTCTGCACGGTGATCTCGCCGCCGTGCGCGCGCACGAGGTCGCGGCTGATCGTGAGCCCGAGCCCGTTGCCGTGCGGCCGGCTCGACCTCGCGGCCGCGCCGCGGAACCGGCGCTCGAACAGCCGCGGCAGCGCCTCCTCCGAGATCCCCGGCCCGTCGTCGCGGACGACGAGCCACGCGTGCTTGTCGTCGCTCGTCACGCCCACCTCGATCAGGCCGTCGCCCGTGTGGTAGCTGACGGCGTTGCCCACCAGGTTGTCGACGACCTGACGGATGCGGATGGGGTCGATGGCGGCGACGGTGTGCTCGACGCCCGAGGTGTCGATGCGGATGCCGCGCGTGCCGGCGCGAGGCTCGAGCGACTCGACCGAGGCGAGCACGATGCGCGAGAGCTCCTCCTCGACGGGGCGCACGTCGAAGCGACCGGGCCCGTCGGCGGTCGCGGCGAGCACGTCGCCGATGATGACGAGCAGGCGCGAGGCGTTGCGCTCCGCGATCTCCAGGCTGCGTCGCGCCTGCCCGCCCACGCCCGGATCCTCGAGCGCGAGGTCGAGGTGACCGAGCACGCTCGTCAGCGGCGTGCGCAGCTCGTGCGAGACCGAGGCGACCAGCTCGTCGCGCATGGACACCGCCATCCGCTCTGCCGTCACGTCGCGCGTCACCAGGATCGCGCCGACATCGGTGCCATCGACGTCGATGAGCCTGCGGGCGGTCGACTGCATGGCGCGCCTGCCCTCGCCCGGCGGGCCCTGCCAGTGCAGCGCGTTCTCGAAGGTCTCGCCGCGCCTGGCGCGCGCGAGGGGCGCCTGCGCGGGCTCGATGGGCGTCTCCCCGTCGCCGTCGAAGAGCTGGCCCTCCGCGCCGACGGCGCTCAGTCGTGAGTGGGCGTCGTTCTCGATCGAGATCGAGCCGTCCGCACCGATGCGCACGACGCCGAAGTCGACGGCGTCGAGGAGCTCGCTCACGGCGTCCTCCTGCCGGCGCGCGCGCTCGACCGCGTGATCCAGGTACTCCGCCTGCTCGTCCAGCAGCACCCGCTGCGCTGCGGCACGGCGCGCGGCGACGAACGCGACGATCGCTGCGACCGAGATCGCGAGCGGCCCGAGCACGATCTGCACGGCGCTCGTGAACCCCTCGTGCATCGAGGTGACCGCCCAGAACAGCACGCTCGGCCCCGCCGCGCCCACGGCGAGCCCCTGCCAGCCTCCGATGGTCGCGAGCCACGTGGCAGGCACCATCCACAGCAGCCACAGCTGGGCCTCCGGCTGCCCGAGCTGCAGCTGGAAGATCGCGGCGAGGTCACCGATCGGCACGAGCGCGACCCACCGGGGGTGGATGCGGTTCCACGGCACCACGAGGGCGACGATCGTGAGCGTGAAGAGGGAGAGCACCCCGAAGAAGAGCGTCTCGCCGTCCTGCAGCTCGTCGAGCACGACGACGAGGCCGCACGCCGCGAGGCACGCCGCGGCCAGCAGCAGCTGGTTCACGGCGGTCGCGCGCTCGCGCGTCCGGTCGGTCCGCACGTGCGCCGTGCGACCCGTCCTGCCGCCCGCGCTCATGGGATGACCGTATCGCGCCGCGGGCCGCGGATCGTGCTCCCCGCGGGGACGGCTAGCATCGCGGCAGGCGGTGCGCCGCACCGCGGGAGGAGGAGTCGCCATGCTCGAGTTCCTGACGGGCTCCGGGCTCGCCGCCGCGGCGGGCATGAACGCCTACATCCCCATGCTGGTCATCGGCCTCGCGAACCGCTTCTTCCCCGACGCCCTCGCACTGCCGGAGGGCTGGGCGTGGATCTCGAGCTGGTGGGTGCTCGGCATCCTCGCCGTACTGCTCGTCGTCGAGGTGGTCGCCGACAAGATCCCGGCGGTCGACAGCGTCAACGACGTGCTGCAGACGATCGTGCGCCCCACCGCGGGCGGGCTCGTCTTCGGCTCCTCCTCCACCGCCTCGACCGTCGCCGTCACCGACCCGGCTGCGTTCTTCGCGTCGAACCAGTGGGTGCCGATCGTCGTCGGCGCGATCATCGCGCTCACCGTGCATGTCGGCAAGACCGCCATGCGCCCCGCAGCGAACGCGGCGACCGTCGGCGCCGCCGCTCCGATCGTCTCGACCATCGAGGACGTCGGCGCCATCGGGATGTCGCTGCTGGCGATCGTCGCGCCCGTCCTGGTGCTGCTCGCGCTCGCCCTGCTCGGCCTGCTCGGCTGGTCGATCTGGCGCACGGCCAGGAAGCGTCGGAACGCCGATCTGCGGCCAGCGACCGACCGCCTCCCGGCGGACTGACGGCCGACCGCCGGCTCAGCCGTCGCAGCCGGGTTCAGCTGATCGGCCCCTCGACCCGCTCCATGTGCATCGCGCCGCGCCACCGCACGACGCGACCCGCGGCATCCCGCTCCGCGGTCGCGATCTCGCGGCCGGCGCCCATGCCGGTCGACGCGATGATGCGCACGCGCTCGTCGTCGAGCGGCTCCAGCACGTCCGCGAGCTGCAGCGGGTCGGGCGCGGTCGGGTTGATGCACAGCAGCCGGCCGCCCAGCTCCACGACGTCGATGCGGCCCCAGATGCTCGCGAACGTGCCCTCGAACGAGCGCGCCAGCGCGAGCTGCTCCTGATCCGCCCCCGACCCGGTCTGCTCGGCCGCATCGACCGCGGTCTGCACGATGCCGGCGACACCGATCGCCAGCTCCTCCGCCGGCCCGTCGATGGCGTTGGCGAAGACGCTGATGACGATGTCGCGCTCCGCGTCGACCAGCGTCCGCGTCGCCTGGCCGGTCCACGCGCCGCCGTGCCCGGCCCATTCGCGCCCGTCGAGCGTGCGCAGCATGAGCCCGAGCCCGTAGCCGGAGTCGACGCCCGGGCGCGAGGTCGACCACTGGCGCTGCCGCATGCGGCGCCGCGTCGGCGCCGCCAGCAGGCGGTCATCGGCATCGGTCACGGCGCGCAGCGCATCCGTGAGCTCCGCCGCCGTCGAGACCGCGCCCGTCGCCGCGGCCAGCGCGCCCGTCGAGGGGTTGCCGAGCACCGTGCGCTCGTCGCTCGAGTGCAGCGCCGAGTGACCGGCCACGAGCGGCGCTCCCTCCCCCTCGCCGCGATCGCCGGTCCTCACGTCACCGGCGATCGCGTCGAGGCCGAGCGGTGCGAAGACCAGCTGCTCGAGCGCGTCGACGTAGGGGCGGCCCGTGATCTGCTCGATCACGAGCCCGAGCAGGCCGAACCCGATGTTCGAGTACTTGAACTCGGCGGATGCGGGCAGGCGCGCGACCCCGGCGCGCGCGATCGCGAGCAGTCGGTCGGCGTCCGGGAAGTCGGACTCCAGGCGCCAGAAGGAGACGTCGTCGCTATCACGGGTCGCACCGCTGCCATGCGAGAGCAGCTCGCGCACGAGGAGCGCACCAGCGTCGGTGTCGCGCAGCGCCGGCACGTGCTGCTCAGCCGCATCGTCGAGCCGCAGCCGGCCCTCGTCGACGAGCCGCATGGCGGCGAGCGCCGCGAGCGACTTCGAGTGCGAGGCGATCCGGAAGCGGTGCTGCGGCGTCAGGGCCGCGTGCGTGGACGCATCCGCCACCCCGTGCGCCGTGTCGAGGACGAGCTCGCCGCCGATGCGCACGGCGGCCTGCACGCCCGGCACGCGCAGCCGCCACCGCCGGTACGCGAGCCAGCGGTCGGCGTAGTCGAGGGCACGGGTGAGCGAGTCGTCAGCGAGCATGCGTCGATCCTCGCACCGGGGCGCGCTCGACCGCTCGCGCAACGCGAAGCGGGCCGCACCCGGAGGTGCGGCCCGCTCGTGGATGCGGTGCTTACTCGGCGGAGCCGGTGAGCTTCTCGCGCAGTGCGGCGAGCGCCTCGTCGTCGGCGAGAGTGCCCGCGCCCGACTCCTCCGTCGAACCACCGAACGACTGCGCGCCCGAGGGAGCGTCGTTCGAGGTGAGCTCGGCGTCGCGAGCAGCGGCGACCTGCGCCTTGTGCGCCTCCCAGCGCGTCTGCGCTGCGGCGTACTCGGCCTCCCAAGCCTCGCGCTGCGTGTCGAAGCCTTCCTTCCACTCGTTCGTCTCGGGGTCGAAGCCCTCCGGGAACTTGTAGTTGCCCTGCTCGTCGTACTCGGCGAGCATGCCGTAGAGCGCCGGGTCGAAGTCGGCACCGTCGGGGTCGACGCCCTCGTTCGCCTGCTTCAGCGAGAGCGAGATGCGGCGGCGCTCGAGGTCGATGTCGATGATCTTCACGAAGACCTCGTCGTTGACCGAGACCACCTGGTCAGCGGTCTCGACGTGCTTCGCCGACAGCTCCGAGATGTGCACGAGGCCCTCGATGCCGTCCGCGACGCGCACGAACGCACCGAAGGTGACGAGCTTCGTGACCTTGCCCGGTGCGACCTGGCCGATGGCGTGGGTGCGGGCGAAGATCTGCCACGGGTCCTCCTGCGTCGCCTTGAGCGACAGCGAGACGCGCTCGCGGTCGAGCTCGACGGTGAGGATCTCGACGGTGACCTCCTGGCCGACCTCGACGACCTCGGAGGCGTGCTCGATGTGCTTCCACGAGAGCTCCGAGACGTGCACGAGGCCGTCAACGCCGCCCAGGTCGACGAACGCACCGAAGTTGACGATCGACGACACGACGCCCTTGCGGACCTGGCCCTTCTGCAGCGACTGCAGGAAGGCACCGCGCGATGCCGACTGCGTCTCCTCGAGGAGAGCGCGGCGCGAGAGCACGACGTTGTTGCGGTTCTTGTCGAGCTCGAGGATCTTCGCCTCGATCTCCTGGCCGAGGTACGGCGTGAGGTCGCGCACGCGGCGGAGCTCGATGAGCGAGGCGGGGAGGAAGCCACGCAGGCCGATGTCGACGATGAGACCGCCCTTGACGACCTCGATGACCGTGCCGGTGACGACGCCGTCCTCGTCCTTGATGCGCTCGACATCGCCCCAGGCGCGCTCGTACTGCGCACGCTTCTTCGAGAGGATCAGGCGACCCTCCTTGTCCTCCTTCTGGAGGACGAGCGCCTCGACGGTGTCGCCGACCTCGACGACCTCGGTGGGGTCGACGTCGTGCTTGATGGAGAGCTCGCGCGAGGGGATGACGCCCTCGGTCTTGTAACCGACGTCGAGCAGGACCTCGTCGCGGTCGATCTTGACGACGGTGCCCTCGATGAGGTCGCCGTCGTTGAAGAACTTCAGGGTCTTCTCAACGGCGGCCATGAAGTCATCGGCCGAGCCGATGTCGTTCACGGCGACCTGCTTGGGAGCCGTGGTCGTTGCAGTGGTCATAGAGTTCAAGGTGCCTTGTAGGGGGTATCGGGCCGACGGGCATGCGGATGCGCCGCGGCGGTTCGGATTGGTCTCGTCACCACACGAGTGACCTGCCAAGCCTACACGGCTGGCACGAGCGTCGCCACGCGGCCGCGGCGGGTCGGGACCGGCTCAGTCGTGCGCGAGCGCCGATCGCACGAGCATGGTGCCCAGAGGCTCGGCGCACATCGCCTCGCCCAGGTCCGCGTCGAAGAGGCCGCGCTCGACGAGCGATCGGATCGCCGCGTCGCGGTCTGCGGTCGCCGCCGCGATCAACGCCGGCTCGCTCAGGGCGCGCCAGCGGCCCATGTCGGCCTCCGTCTCTGCCTCGAGCGCGTCGACCTCCACATCCCACGCCTCCATGCGCGCTTCGTGCTCTCGGGCGGCCCTGCCGGCCCTGAGCCTGCCGAGCAGCCCGGTGGCGCGCTCCGCCATGGGTCGCGCGGCCCGCAGGCGCAGCGACTCGGCGTGCGCGCGATCGCAGTGCGCGAGCGGCTCGCCTGCGTGCGCGCCGAGGGCCGCGCGCTCGAGCTGCGCGAGCTGGTCGAAGTGATCGACCGGTTCGCGCAGCTCCGCCGCGGCCTCGAGCGCGCTCACGCCCCGCGCAGCACCGCCTGGCGCAGGGTGTCGAGCCCCACGCCGCCGATGTTGAGCACGCGCATGTGGAAGCGCTTGAGGTCGAAGGCGTCACCCTCGGCCTCGGCCGCCTCGTCGCGGATCTGCTCGAAGATGCGCTGGCCGATCTTGTAGGAGGGCGCCTGGCCCGGCCAGCCGAAGTAGCGATTGACCTCGAAGCGCACGAACGGCTCGTTCATGTTGACGTTCTGGCGCATGAAGTCGAAGGCGTAGTCGAAGTCCCACTCCCCCGTGCCGTCGAGGCGCGGCTTGCCGAGGTGCACGCCGATGTCGAGCACGACGCGCGCCGCGCGCATCCGCTGACCGTCGAGCATGCCCAGGCGGTCGGCCGGGTCGTCGAGGTAGCCGAGCGACTCCATCAGGCGCTCGGCGTAGAGGGCCCAGCCCTCGGCGTGGCCGGAGGTGCCGGCGAAGGCGCGGCGCCACAGGTTGAGCTCGCCGCGGTTGTAGGTCTGCTGCGCGATCTGCAGGTGGTGGCCGGGCACGCCCTCGTGGTACACGGTCGTGAGCTCGCGCCACGTGTCGAACTCGGTGACGCCCTTGGGCACCGACCACCACATGCGGCCTGGGCGCGAGAAGTCGTCCGCGGGGCCGGTGTAGTAGATGCCGCCCGTCTCGGTCGGCGCGATCATGCACTCGAGGGCCTTGATCGGCTCGGCGATGTCGAAGTGGGTGCGGCCCAGCTCCTCCACCGCCTGGTCGCTCGTGCGCTGCATCCACGCCTTGAGCGCGTCGGTGCCGTGCAGCTTGCGGCTCTCGTCGCCGTCGAGGAACTCGATCGCCTCCTGCACCGTCGCGCCGGCCTTGATCTCGTGCGCGATCGCCTCCTGCTCGGTGCGCATGCGGTCGAGCTCCTCGATGCCCCACGCGTAGGTCTCGTCGAGGTCGACCTCCGCGCCCAGGAACCGGCGGGACATGAGCGAGTAGAACTCGCGGCCCACCGCGTCCACGGGGTTGGCGGATGCCGCCAGCTCGTCGCGCAGGAACGTCGCGAAGCGCTCGTGCGCGTCGGTCGCCTCCACTGCGGCAGCAGCGAGGTCGCGGCGCAGCGACTCGGGCAGCTCCGACTCCCCCGCCTTCGCGCCAGCGGCGAAGTCGTGGAAGAAGCCGCGCCCGGTGCCGTAGTCGGAGAGCTGCTCGAGCACGTTGTCGATCTGGCGCGCAGCCGGCGTGTTGCCGTTCGCGATGCCGGCGCGGAGCGAGGCGATGTAGCCGTCGATCGCGCCGGGCACGTTGCGCATCCGCTGGGCGATGTCGTCCCAGTGCTGCTCGCCCGCGGTCGGCATCAGGTCGAAGATGTCGCGGATCGAGCTGGCGGGGCTCGCGAGGTTGTTGAGGTCGCGGTCGCCCCAGCCGGCGGCGTCGATGTCGAGCTCGAGCTGCAGCTCGCGCGCCAGGTCGGTCTTCGTGACCCAGTCGATGTCATCGGCCGGCTGCGCCGCCTCGAGTCGCGCGAGCACGTCGCGGGCGAGCGACGCCATCGCCTCGCGGCCCTCGGGCGAGTAGTCGCCGTAACCCGCCTTGTCGCCCTCGAGCCCGGTCCAGACGTTGAGCTCGGGGTTGAGGACGGCCGCGCGGTGGACGTAGTCCTCGGCGATGCGATCGATGTCGGACTGGGGGCGCGACGGTGCGCCGACGTTCTCGTCTGTCATGCCACCAGCCTATGGCCGCCCGGGGCCGGCGCGCGTCAGGCCAGCGCGGGCATGACCTCGCGCTCGAACAGCTCCATGCCGGCGCGGTCGTAGGCGACGTCCGGCATGTAGGCGATGAGCGTGCCGAGCCCCGCCTCGCGCAGCGCGCCGACGTGGTCGATGACCTGCTGCGGCGTGCCGACGACCGCGCCCTTAACCGAGAAGCCGGTGCCGGCATGCGCTGCCGGCATCGCCGCATCCGCCCGCGCGTTCACGCGCTCGACGACGCGCTGCGCCTCGGCCTCGGTGTCGCGCACCACGACGTTGAGGTTGGACGTCAGGCGCACCTCCGCGGGATCGCGACCCTCGCGCGCGAGATGCTCGTGGAGGATGTCGCGCTTGCGCGCGAACTGCTCCGGGCTGCCGCCGAAGTTCGTGGCGTCCGCCCACTTCGCTGCGTAGCGGAGGGTGCGCTTCTCGCCGCCTCCGGCGATCCAGGTGGGGATGCGCGGCTTGCCGTCGCGGCCGACCTGCAGCGGCTGCGGCTGGCAGATCGCGCCGTCGACGGTGAAGGTCTCGGACTCGATCGAGGCCTCGCCCTCGGCCCACAGCCGCTGGATGATCTGGACGCCGTCGCGGAGCGCCGAGATGCGGTCGCCGACGCCCGGGAAGCCGTACCCGTAGGCGCGCCACTCGTGCTCGTACCAGCCGGCGCCGATGCCGAACTCGAGGCGACCACCGGAGATGACGTCGACGGTCGCGGCGACCTTCGCCATGTAGGCGGGGTTGCGGTAGCCCATGCAGGTGCACATCTGCCCGAGCCGCACGCGATGGGTGGATGCCGCGAGGGCGGCCATGAGCGACCAGGCCTCGTGCGTGGCCTCCTGCGTGGGCTGCGGCGTGGTGTGGAAGTGGTCGTAGACCCAGACCGAGTGCCAGCTGCCGGCGTCGGCCGCCTGCGCGACCTCGCGCATCCGCCCCCACTGCTCGGCCGGCGGGATGTCGACGAGGTCGAGGCGCCAACCCTGCGGGACGAACAGGCCGAACTGGAGTGCGTCAGACGTCATGCCATCAGACTAGTGAGCCGCGGCGTCCCAGTTGGGCCCGACGCCGACCTGCACCTCGAGCGGCACGGAGAGCTCGGCAGCGCCGCCCATCTCTGCGCGCACGATCGCCTCGAGCGCCTCGCGCTCGCCGGGGGCGACCTCGAACACGAGCTCGTCGTGCACCTGCAGGAGCATGCGGGAGCCGAGGCCCTCGTCGATGATGCGGCGGTCGATCGCCAGCATCGCGCGCTTGATGATGTCGGCCGCCGAGCCCTGGATGGGCGAGTTGAGCGCCTGCCGCTCGGCGTTCTCGCGGAGCACGCGGTTCGACGACGTGAGGTCGGGGAACGGGCGACGGCGACCGTAGATGGTGGTCGTGTAGCCGTCCTCCTTGGCCTGCATGACGACGCCCCGCAGGTAGTCGCGGATGCCGCCGAAGCGCTGGAAGTAGTCGAGCATGAGCTGCTTGGCCTCGGCCTGGGTGATGCGCAGCTGCTTCGAGAGGCCGAAGGCGCTCAGGCCGTAGGCGAGGCCGTAGCTCATCGCCTTGACCTTCACGCGCTGCAGCGCCGTGACCTCGCTGGGGTCGACGCCGAAGATGCGGCTGCCGACGAAGCGATGCAGGTCCTCCCCGGACAGGAACGCCTCGATGAGCCCCTCGTCGCCCGAGAGGTGCGCCATGATGCGCATCTCGATCTGCGAGTAGTCGGCCGTGAGCAGCGTCTCGAAGCCCTCCCCGTGCACGAAGGCCGAGCGGATCTCGCGGCTCACCTCGGTGCGGACAGGGATGTTCTGCAGGTTGGGATCGTTCGACGAGAGCCTGCCCGATGCCGAGCCGGTCTGGTCGTAGCGGGTGCGGATGCGCCCGTCGTCCTGGATCGCGCGCTGCAGGGTCTCGATGATCTGCGCGAGCTTCGTGGTCTCGCGGTGCTGCAGCAGCAGGCCGAGGAACGGATGCGGGTTGGTCTCCTGCAGGTCGGCGAGCGCCTGCGCGTCGGTCGAGTAGCCCGTCTTCGTCGCACGGGTCTTCGGCATGTCGAGCTCTTCGAAGAGCACCGCCTGCAGCTGCTTCGGGCTGCCGAGGTTCACCTCGTGGCCGATCTCGGCGTAGGCGGCCTCTGCGTGGCCGGCGGCCTGCTCGCGCATCTGGTCGAGGATGCGCTGGAGGACCGCGGCGTCGATCGTCACGCCCTGGCGCTCCATGCGGCACAGCACCGGCATGAGCGGCAGCTCGATGTCGTCGAGCACACCGAGCGTGCCCTCGTCGAGGCGCGGCCGCTGGATGCGCGCGAGCTCGCCCGTGAGCCAGGCGACCGTGCCGAGTTCCTCCGGTGCGATCTCCGGCACGAGCTGGTTCGCGTCCGGCGTCGGGAGCGGGGCGCCGAGCAGCGCCTCGGTCTGCCAGTCGAGCTCGAACGTCTTCGGCGGTGCCGTCGGCGTGGCGAGCCATGCGCCCACGCGCGTGTCGTGCGCTGCGCCGCCCAGCTGCAGCCCGGCGCGGTCGAGGGCCTTGATGGCGAGCTTGACGTCGTGGAGCGCCTTCGGCGCGTCAGAGGCGAGCCAGGCGACGAAGCCGTCGTAGTCGCTCGTGCCGCTCTTGTAGGGCACGTAGGCGCTCGCGCCCTCGGTCGCGACGCCGAAGCCGGCGATGCCACCCAGCCCGTCAGGCGCGATCGAGACGGCGACCATGCCCGTCGCGCGCTCGAGCCAGAGGTCGAGCTCCTCGTCGACCAGCTTCTGCACCGCGGGCGCGTGGACCTCGGGCTCGAGCGACGCCGACGCCTCGCCGCTGCCCTCCTGCTTCAGGACGCGGTCCAGCAGCGTGCGGAACTGCAGCCGCTGGAAGACCTCGCGCAGCGCCGCCTCGTCGACCTTGCCGCGCTCCAGCTCTGCCGGCGAGACCCCGAGGTCGACATCCGTCAGCAGCTTGTTGAGCCGCCGGTTGCGCTCTGCCCGCTCGCGCTGCTCGCGCAGGTTGTTGCCGACCACGCCCTTGATCTCGTCGGCGTGCTCGAGCAGGTTCGCGACGGTGCCGTACTGCGTGATCCACTTGACGGCGGTCTTCTCGCCCACCTTGTCGATGCCGACCAGGTTGTCGCTGGTCTCGCCGACGAGCGCCGCGATCTCCGGGTACTGCTCCGGCTCGATGCCGTAGCGCTCGCGCACGGTCTCCGGCGTGTAGCGCTTGAGCTCCGACACGCCGCGGACCGAGGGGTAGAGCAGGGTGACGTGCTCGTTCACGAGCTGGATGGTGTCGCGGTCTCCCGAGACGACGAACACATCCATGCCCGCCTTCGGCCCCTCGACCGAGAGTGTCGCGAGGATGTCGTCGGCCTCGTAGTCCTCCTTCGAGATGGTGCGCACGCCCATCGCGTGCAGCGCCTCCTCGAGCAGCGGCACCTGGCCCTTGAACTCCTTGGGCGTCTCGTCGCGCGTGCCCTTGTACTCCGGGTACTCCCGGGTGCGGAACGAGAAGCGAGAGATGTCGAACGCCACCGCGAGGTGGGTCGGCTTGTGGTCCTGCAGCAGCTTCAGGAGCATCGACAGGAACCCGTGGATGGCGTTCGTGTGCTGCCCCTCCGAGTTGACGAAGTTCTCCAGCGGGAGGGCGAAGAACGCCCGGAAGGCGAGCGAATGCCCGTCGATGACCATGAGGGTAGGCTTCGTGTCCGACACGGCAGTCAGCCTAGCCCGCACGACCGACACGGCTGCCGACCGCACCGACCGAGCGGAGACCGGATGACCCTGCCCACCGACATCGACGACGCGACGAGAGCGCTGCTCGAGCGCCGCGACGGCAAGCCGGGCGGCCAGCTGGCCGAGGCGATGGGCATCGAGTTCGTGCAGCTCTCGGCCGAGCACTCGATCGCGCGGATGCCCGCTGAGGGCAACAAGCAGCCGGTCGGATACGTGCACGGCGGCGCCTACTGCGTCATCGCCGAGACGCTCGGCTCCGTGAGCGCGAACATCCACGCTGGCGAGGGCCGCTATGCCGTCGGCACCGACCTCAACGCCACCCACACGCGATCGATCCAGAGCGGATGGGTGACGGCTGAGTGCACGGCCCTCCACCTCGGGCGCTCGATGACGGTGCACGAGGTCGTCTGCAGGGATGACGAGGGCCGCCGCGCCTCGACCATCCGCATCACGAACTTCATCAAGACGCGCTGACCGCGTCCAGCGCCGACTGGCGCCTCCCGCGCCTGAGTGGCGCCTCCCGCACCTGGATGGCGCCTCCCGCACCTGGATGGCGCCTCCCGCACCTGAGTGGCGCCTCCCGCACCTGAGCGGCGCCTCCCGCACCTGAGTGGCGCCTCCCGCACCACGAGTGGCGCCTCCCGCACCACGAGTGGCGGCCCCCGCGCCTGAGTGGCGGGTTCCGCGCCCGAGTGGCACCTTTCGCGCCCGCATGGCAGTGCACGCCGAAGGAGAGAGGTCGCGGGCCGGGTTCACGCGGCAGTCCATGCCGCGGAACGTCGGTGCGCGGCGACGATCTCGGCTAGGAGGCGCGCGCCGCCGTCGACCAGGTGCTCCTTCGTGACGGTGATGACGTGCCATCCGGCCGCGCGCAGCTTCTCGAGTCTGGCTTCGTCCCGAGCTCGTTGCAGGGGCTCGGTGTGGTGCTCGCCGTCGTACTCGATGCCGAGCTTCAGGCTCGGCCAAGACAGGTCGAGGCGCGCGATGAAGGCGCCGGACGCGTCGAAGACTCGATGTTGGAGCGTCGGCTCGGGCAGGGATCGGATGACGAGGAGACGCACGAGAGTCTCGCGCGGCGACTCTGACCCGACCCGAACGAGCGAGAGAGCATGCCGCGCGCGGTGGAGCCCGCGTGCCCCCTCGTAGCGACGCAGCGCATCCGCCAGCTCATCGATCGTCAGCGGCGCCCGTCGCTTGGGTGAGACCAGCCAGTCACCGACGACGACCAGCTCCTCGAGCGTCAGCATGGTTGCGAGATGCACGAACGTGTCGGGACGCGACTCGACCCTCAGCCCGTCGATCTCGAGGGTCTCGGACTTGAGCCGATGACCGACCACGCCGGGCCGCTGCATGCGAGCGCGCCCGGTCGGTGAGGCCAGGTGAATGGTGCCCTCGGTCTCGAAGCGGGCGGGCAGCGGCATGCCATGGATGCGAGCCGCCGTGGTGTGCGAGAAGAACTGGTCGTCGATGGCGAGCACGCGAACCGCCTCGAAGAGCGCCCGTGCTGCGTCGCCGATCGCAGCGGTGATGCGCACGCCTCGGGCGGGCGAGGTGAATGCCATCGAACGGAGCTCCGCGGCACTGTAGCCGCGGTCGAGGCCTGCGCTGACGGTGAACCCGTGGGGAGATTCCATGCGTGGCATGGTGCGGGATGCGAACTGTCACCGACTGTCGCGCATCGCCTGGCTGTGGAGGACCCGCGCCGGGATCGAGGCGCCACTCGGGGCGCGGGGGCGTCACTCACACGCGGGGGCGTCACTCACACGCGGGAGGCGCCACTCACACGCGGGAGGCGCCACTCACACGCGGACGCCGCCACTCACGCCCTGGACGCGCCACTCAGACGCGGAAGGCGCCACTCAGACGCGGGAGGCGCCACTCACACGCGGGAGGCGCCACTCACACGCGGGCGGCGCCACTCACACGCGGGAGGCGCCACTCACACGCGGGAGGCGCCACTCACACGCGGGGGGGGGCGCCACTCTGGCGCGGGAGGAGGCGGGCGGGCGGGAGGGCCGGCGCTGGGTGGCGGCGCCGGCGGGCTGCGCGCGCTACTTCTTCTTCGGGTCGAGCTGCTCGATGACGGCCTGCGCGACCTCTGCCATCGTGAGGCGGCGATCCATCGACGCCTTCTGGATCCAGCGGAAGGCCTCGGGCTCAGCCAGCCCCATGCGCTGGTTGAGCAGGCCCTTCGCCCGGTCGACGAGCTTGCGGGTCTCGAAGCGGTCGGCGAGGTCGGCGACCTCCGACTCGAGCGTGCGGATCTGCTCCCAGCGCGCCAGCGCGATCTCGATCGCGGGCAGCAGGTCGTTCTGCGTGAAGGGCTTGACGACGTACGCGAGCGCGCCGGCCTCGCCCGCACGCTCGACGAGCTCCTTCTGGCTGAAGGCGGTGAGCAGCACGACGGGGGCGATCTTCGCGGCGCCGATCTTCTCTGCCGCCGTGATGCCGTCCATCTTCGGCATCTTCACGTCCATGACGATCAGGTCGGGCTTCAGCGCGGTGGCGAGCTCGACGGCCCGCTCGCCGTCGCCGGCCTCGCCGATCACGTCGTAGCCCGCGGCCTGCAGGGTCTCGACGATGTCGAGGCGGATGAGCGACTCGTCCTCGACGACCAGCACCGTGCGAGCGGTGGTGGCGATGGGCGCGTCAGCAGCGTCGAGCTCGGGCTCGGCGAAGAGGTCGTCGTTCATGAGCACTAGCCTAGTCTTCGGAACGGGCGCGGCTCTGCCGTGCCCCGGGCCGGTGTGGCGGAACTGGCAGACGCGGCGCACTCAAACTGCGCTTCCGCAAGGATTGTGGGTTCGAGTCCCACCACCGGTACGCCAGAGCGGCCCGCCCCAAGAAGGGGCGGGCCGCTGCCGTCTCGCGACCGGAGGGCGCTAGCCCTCGGTGGGCGCCGGCGCCGAGTGCAGGACCTCGATGCGCCGCTTGCCGTGATAGGCGGGCGCGGCCTCGGCGTGCACGTCGCCGACGCGGTGCACGCGGATGTCGTTGGTCGAGCCGGAGGTGCCCGGCGGCATGCCGGAGACCACGACGACCTTCTGGCCGACCTCGATCAGCTGCTTGCCGATCAGCACGTCGTCGACCTGGGCGATCATCTCGTCGGTGTGCATGACGCGGTCGACGAGGTGCGTCTGCATGCCCCAGACCATCTGCATCCGGCACTCGATCTCGGGGTCGGGCGTGAACCCGAACGTCGGGATCTGCGTGCGGAGGCGCGACATGCGCCGGGCGGAGTCGCCCGACTCGGTGAACACGACGATCGCGGCGGCATCGACGAACTCCGCCACCTCGAGCGCCGCGAGCGTCACGGCGCCGCCCTGCGTGCGCGGCTTGGTGCCGAGCGGAGGGATGCGCGCGAGGCCGTCCTGCTCGGTCGCGCCGATGATGCGAGCCATCGTCTTGATCGTGGTGATGGCGTGCTTGCCGACGCTCGTCTCGCCCGACAGCATCACGGCATCCGCCCCGTCGAGGATCGCGTTAGCGCAGTCGCTCGCCTCTGCGCGGGTCGGGCGCGGGTTCTCGATCATCGACTCCAGCACCTGGGTGGCGACGATGACCGGCTTCGCCCAGCGGCGCGCCATCTCGACCGCTCGCTTCTGCACCAGCGGCACCTGCTCGAGCGGCAGCTCGACGCCGAGGTCGCCGCGCGCCACCATGATCGCGTCGAACGCGTCGATGATGCCGGGGAGGTTCTCGACCGCCTGCGGCTTCTCGATCTTCGCGACGACGGGCAGCTTCCTGCCCTCCTCCGCCATGATCTCGTGGACGCGCTCGATGTCGCTCGCATCGCGCACGAAGGAGAGCGCGATGATGTCGGCGCCCAGGTCGAGCGCCCAGCGCAGGTCGGACTCGTCCTTCTCGCTCAGCGCCGGCACGTTGACGGCGACGCCGGGCAGGTTGATGCCCTTGTTCGAGCTGACGGGACCGCCGACGACGACCTCCGCGACCACCTCGGTGTCGGTCACTTCGATGGCCCGCAGCGCGATGCGGCCGTCGTCGATGAGGAGGGGATCACCGGGCTTGACGTCGGAGGGCAGGCCCTTGAACGTCGTACCGGCACGCTGCCCGTCACCCTCGATGTCTTCGGTCGTGATGGTGAAGCGCTCGCCCTCGGTCAGCTCGAAGGGGCCGCCGGGGATCTTGCCGAGCCGGATCTTCGGGCCCTGCAGGTCGACCAGGATGCCGACCGGCATGCGCAGCTCGTCGGAGGCGCGGCGGATGTTCGCGTACACCTCCTCGTGCACGCTTCTGTCTCCATGGCTCAGGTTCATGCGCGCGACGTTCACGCCGGCCGCGATCGCGGCCTTCGTGCTCTCGTAGCCGGCAAGGGCCGGCCCCCACGTCGCGACGATCTTGGCTCGTCTCACAGTCACTCGCTTTCGTCATCGCGCCGCCTGGGTGGGTTCGGCACGAACGGTTCCATCCTGCCAGGCGAGCGCCCGCGCGTCGCACCTGAGATCTCGCTGGCGCGCCGCCTATGCCGCCATGAAGGGACGATCGGTCGCCTTGACGGGCGCCGGCAGCTCGCTCGATCCCTCGAGGTAGGTGTCGACGGCGGCTGCGGCTGCGCGGCCCTCGGCGATCGCCCAGACGATGAGCGATGCGCCGCGGCCGGCGTCGCCGGCGACGAAGACGCCGGGCCTGTCGGTCGAGAAGTCAGCGCGGCGCTGCGGCAGGCCGCGCTCGAACGGGACCTGCAGCGCGTCGCCGATCGACGCATCCGCCCCCGTGAAGCCGAGCGCGAGGAGCACGAGGTCCGCGGGGATCTCGCGCTCGGTGCCGGCCTTCGGTCGACGGGTGCCGTCGACCATCTCGGTCTCGGCGATCCGGAGCGCGCGCACCTCGCCGGAAGCGTTCGACACGAACTCCACGGTCGACGCGAGGTAGTGGCGCTCGCCGCCCTCCTCGTGGCTCGACTGCATCTCGAAGAGGTTCGGGTGCACCGGCCAGGGCTGGTGCTCGGGCCGCTCGCTGGGCGGCTGCACGCCGATCGCGAGGTTCGTCACCGAGAGGGCGCCCTGGCGGTGCGCCGTGCCGATGCAGTCGGCGCCGGTGTCGCCGCCGCCGAGCACCACGACGTGCTTGCCGGCTGCGGTGATCTGGTTGGCGACCTGGGTGCCGGCGACCGCGCGGTTCTGCTGCACGAGGTACTCCATCGCCAGGTGCACGCCGGCGAGCTCGCGCCCGGGGATCTCGAGCTCGCGGGCCTCGGGCGCACCGGTCGCGACGACGACCGCGTCGAAGCGGTCCGCGAGGTCCTCCCAGCTGAGGTCGCGGCCGATCTCCACACCGGCGCGGAAGCGCGTGCCCTCCGCCTGCATCTGGGCGAGCCGCGCCTCGAGCGTGCGCTTCTCGAGCTTGAAGTCGGGGATGCCGTAGCGCAGGAGCCCGCCGATGCGATCGTCGCGCTCGTAGACGGCGACGGTGTGGCCGGCGCGCGTCAGCTGCTGCGCGGCGGCGAGCCCCGCGGGGCCGGAGCCGACCACGGCGACCGTCTTGCCGGTCAGCCGGGCGGGCGGGTGCGGCTCGGTCCAGCCGTTCGCGAAGGCCTCGTCGGCGATCGTCTGCTCGATCGACTTGATCGTCACGGCGGGCTGGTTGATGCCCAGCACGCACGACGACTCGCAGGGCGCGGGGCACAGGCGCCCGGTGAGCTCCGGGAAGTTGTTCGTCGCGTGCAGGCGGTCGCTCGCGGCCCGGCCCTCGCCGCGCCACGTGAGGTCGTTCCACTCCGGGATGAGGTTGCCGAGCGGGCAGCCCTGGTGGCAGAACGGCACGCCGCAGTCCATGCAGCGCCCCGCCTGCCGCTTGAGCACGGCCTTGTCGCCCGGCTCGCCGATCTCGCGCCAGTCGAGGATGCGGACGGGCACGGGTCGCTTCTTCGGAAGCTCTCGCTCCGTCACCTTCAGGAATCCACGAGGATCAGCCACCGGTCACCTCCAGGATCTTGCGCCAGATGTTGTCGGAGTCGGGGTCGACCCCCTGCTGCTCGGCATCGAGCCTGATGTCTCGCACCATGGCCCAGTCGCGCGGCACGAGCTTCGAGAAGCGCGCGAGCCCCTCGGCCAGCAGCCGCTCGGCGACCGCGGAGCCGGTCAGCTCGACGTGCCGCTCGAGGATCGCGCGCAGCTCGATCGCGTCCTCCTCGGTGAGCGGGTCGACCCGCAGCTCGCCCTGGTGGAAGGAGTCCTGGTTGAGCAGGCGCCGGTCGAGGTCGAGGATGTAGGCGCTGCCGCCGGACATGCCCGCGCCGATGTTGCGCCCGGTCGGGCCGAGGATGACGGCGGTGCCGCCCGTCATGTACTCGAGCGCGTGGTCGCCGACGCCCTCGCACACGGCGGTCGCGCCGGAGTTGCGCACCAGGAAGCGCTCGCCGACGACCCCGCGCAGGTAGAGCTCGCCGCTCGTCGCGCCGTAACCGATGACGTTGCCGGCGATCACGTTGTGCTCGGCGACGAGCGCGGCGTCAGCCGGCGGCCGCACGGTGATGAGTCCGCCGGAGAGCCCCTTGCCGACGTAGTCGTTCGCGTCGCCGTGCAGCCGCAGCGCGATGCCGCGCGGCACGAAGGCGCCGAGCGACTGGCCGGCCGAGCCGCGCAGCGTCAGGTCGACGGTGCCGGGCTCGAGCCCTGCGGCGCCGGCCCGGAGCGTGACGGCGTTGCCGAGCATCGTGCCGAGCGCACGGTCGGTGTTCGCGATGTCGAGGTCGAGCACGAGCCGCTCCCCCGCGTCGAGCGCTCGCTCGAGCTCTGGCAGCAGCCTCGTGTCGAGCTGCTGCTCGAGCTCATGGTCCTGCTCGGTCATCCGGCGGGGGGCGCCCTGCGCAGCTGCCGGTGGTGTGAGCACGCGCGCGAGGTCGAGCCCCGCGGCCTTCCAGTGCTCGACCGCCGGGTCGATGTCGAGCAGGTCGGAGCGCCCGATGGCCTCGTCGATCGTGCGCAGGCCCAGCTCGGCCAGCTGCTCGCGCACCTGCTGCGCGAGGAACTCGAAGAACTGCACCACGAACTCCGGCTTGCCGGTGAAGCGCTCGCGCAGCGCCGGGTTCTGGGTCGCGACGCCCACCGGGCACGTGTCGAGGTGGCAGACGCGCATCATGATGCAGCCGGAGACCACGAGCGGGGCCGTGGCGAAGCCGAACTCCTCGGCCCCCAGCAGCGCGCCGATGATGACGTCGCGGCCGGTCTTCAGCTGCCCGTCGACCTGCACGCTCACCCGCTCGCGCAGGCCGTTCATCATGAGCGTGTGCTGCGTCTCGGCGAGACCGATCTCCCACGGCGTGCCCGCGTGCTTGAGCGAGTTCAGCGGGCTCGCACCGGTGCCGCCGTCGTGGCCGGAGACCAGCACGACGTCGGCCTTGGCCTTCGCGACGCCCGCGGCGACCGCGCCGATGCCAGACTGCGAGACGAGCTTCACGTGCACACGAGCGGATGCGTTGGCGCGCTTCAGGTCGAAGATCAGCTGCTTGAGATCCTCGATCGAGTAGATGTCGTGGTGCGGCGGGGGCGAGATGAGGCCGACACCCGCGGTCGCGTGCCGAGTGCGCGCCACCCACGGGTAGACCTTGCCTGGCGGCAGCTGCCCGCCCTCGCCGGGCTTCGCGCCCTGCGCCATCTTGATCTGGATGTCGTCCGCGTGCGTGAGGTACATGCTCGTCACGCCGAAGCGCCCGGAGGCGACCTGCTTGATCGCGCTGCGGCGCTCGGGGTCGAGGAGCCGGTCGACGTCCTCGCCACCCTCACCGGTGTTCGACTTCGCGCCCAGGCGGTTCATCGCGATCGCCAGCGTCTCGTGCGCCTCCTGCGAGATGGAGCCGTAGCTCATCGCGCCGGTGGAGAAGCGCTTGACGATCTCGCTGATCGGCTCGACCTCGTCGATCGGGATCGGCGTCGTCACGTCGGTGCGGAACCGCATGAGCCCCCGCAGCGTCTTCAGCTCCACCGCCTGGTCGTCGACGAGGCGCGCGTAGTCCTGGAACACCTCGTAGCGCCCCGTGCGGGTCGCGTGCTGCAGCTTGAAGACCGTCTCGGGGTTGAACAGGTGCGGCGCGCCGTCGCGGCGCCACTGGTACTCGCCGCCCGTCGCGAGCCGCTCGTGCGCGAACGGCGCGCGCTCGTCGGGGTAGGCGGCGCGGTGCCGCATCCGGTTCTCCTCGGCGATCACGGCAAGGCCGATGCCGCCCAGCGGCGAGTGCGTGCCGGTGAAGTAGCGGTCGACGAGCTCCTGCGAGAGTCCGACCGCCTCGAAGGCCTGGGCGCCGCCGTAGGAGCCGACGGTCGAGATGCCCATCTTCGACATGATCTTCGTCACGCCCTTGCCGAGCGCCTTGATGAGGTTGCGCACGGCGGTCTCGACGTCGGCGCCCAGCTGGCCGGAGAGCGCGAGCTGCTCGGCCGTCTCCATGGCGAGGTAGGGGTTGATGGCGCTCGCGCCGTAGCCGATCAGCAGCGCGACGTGGTGCACCTCGCGCACGTCGCCGGCCTCGACGACGATCCCGACGCGCATGCGCGTGGATGCGCGGATCAGGTGGTGGTGCACGGCGCTCGTCATGAGCAGGGTCGGGATGGGGGCGAGCTGGTCGGTCGAGTCGCGGTCGGAGAGGATGACGTACTGCGCACCGTCGACGATCGCCTCGTCCACCTCCCGACACATCTCGGCGAGCCGCGCCTCCATGGCGTCCGGCCCGGCATCCACGCGGTAGAGGCCCTTCACGACGACGGTGCGGCGCGAGCCGGGGGTGCGGTCGATGGAGCGGATCTTGGCGAGGGCGTCGTTGTCGATCACCGGGAAGTCGAGGATGATCTGGCTCGCGTGGGAGGGCGTCGCCGTCAGCAGGTTGCGGACGGGGCCGAGCCCCATGGTCATGCTCGTCACGATCGACTCCCGCAGCGAGTCGAGCGGCGGGTTCGTCACCTGCGCGAAGGCCTGCGTGAAGTAGTCGAAGAGCAGCCGCGGGCGCTCGGCGAGCACGGCGATCGGGGTGTCGGAGCCCATCGCGCCGAGCGGCTCAGCGCCGGTCTTCGCCATCGGGGCGATGAGGATCTTCACCTCCTCCTCGGTGTAGCCGAAGGTGCGCTGGCGGCGCGTGACCGAGGCGGCGGTGTGCGCGACGTGCTCGCGCTCGGGCAGGTCGGCGAGGTGGATGCGGCTCGACTCGAGCCATTCGCCCCACGGCTGCATGCCGGCGAGGTCGCGCTTCACCTCGTCGTCGGGCACGATGCGCCCTGCCTCGGTGTCGATCAGGAAGAGCACGCCGGGCTGCAGGCGGCCTCGCCGCACCACGCGGCTCGGCTCGATCGGCAGCACGCCCGTCTCCGAGGCGAGCACGACGAGCCCATCCGAGGTCTCGAGCCAGCGGCCAGGGCGCAGGCCGTTGCGGTCGAGCGTGGCGCCCACGAGCGAGCCGTCGGTGAAGCTGATCGCCGCCGGGCCGTCCCACGGCTCCATGAGCAGCGAGTGGTACTCGGCGAAGTCGCGCAGCTCCTGCGGCATGTCCGGCTGGTTCTCCCACGCCGGGGGCACCATCATCGCGATGGCGTGCGGCAGCGAGCGGCCGGCGAGGGTCAGCAGCTCGAGCACCTCGTCGAACGAGGCGGAGTCGCTCATGCCGGGCGTGACGATGGGCTTGAGGGGCCGCAGGTCGCCCAGCAGCTCGCTCGCCAGCTGCGACTCTCGCGCCGCCATCCAGTTGCGGTTGCCCTCGACGGTGTTGATCTCGCCGTTGTGCGCGATCATGCGCAGCGGCTGCGCGAGCGGCCAGGAGGGGAAGGTGTTCGTCGAGTAGCGCGAGTGGACGATCGCGAGCTTCGTCTGGAAGCGCTCGTCGGAGAGGTCGGGGTAGAAGGGCTCGAGCTGGAGCGTCGTCACCATGCCCTTGTAGGTGATGGTGCGGCTCGACAGCGACGGCAGGTACTCCCCCAGCTCGCGCTCGATGCGCTTGCGCAGGCGCCAGGTGAGGCGGTCGAGCTCGATGCCGGTCGTCGGGCCGTTGGCGCCCGTGACGAAGAGCTGGTGGATGGCCGGCATGGCCGCGCGGGCGAGCGTGCCGAGCGCCTCGGGTGCCGTGGGCACCTCGCGCCACCCGAGCACGCGCAGTCGCTCCTGGCCGGCGAGCTCCCAGATGCGGTCCTGGACGCGCTCGCGCTCCACGACGTCCAGCGGCAGGAACGCGAGGCCGGCCGCGTAGGTGCCCGCCGCTGGCAGGTCGAAGCCCACCACGGCCCGCAGGAACGCATCCGGCATCTGCGTCAGGATGCCGGCGCCGTCACCGGTGCCCGCGTCCGAGCCGACCGCGCCGCGGTGCTCGAGGTTGCGCAGGGCGTCGAGCGCCAGCGCGACGATGTCGTGGCCCGCCGTGCCGCGCGTCGTGGCGACCATCGCCAGGCCGCACGAGTCGCGCTCGTGCCTCGGGTCGTACATCCCGGAGGCGTCCGGCAGGCCGAGGTCCCGCGAGGTGAAGGCTCCGTTCGAGCGATCGCTGATGGTACGCATCATGCTCCTGTGCTGTGCTGCTTGCGTTCGGAGCGGGACACCGTCGGCCCGCAAGCGCGCTGGGGAGCGCGCGGTGCTACGTGGTTGCGGCCGCGGGTTGTGCGGCGGGATCCTCTGCATCGTCCTGGGTGCGGGACTCGGGGAGATCCGTGTAGGTCTCCGAGTCTACGCCCTCTTCGGCACCGGGCTCGCGCCCCGGCATCCACGGCGACGGCTCGAGCCCCGGGTGCCGCCTGGTCTGCACCACCCAGACGATCGCGCCGATCGCGATCGCGAGGAAGGCCATCCAGACGTTCGTGCGGATGCCGAGGAGGAGCTCTGACGGGTCGAGGCGGATGGTCTCGAAGACGGAGCGGCCCAGTCCGTACCAGATGAGGTAGAGCGCGATCAGGCGTCCCCACTGCACGTCGCGCTTGCGGTCGAGCCACAGGAGCACGGCGGCGCCGAGCAGGTTCCAGACGATCTCGTACGCGAACGTGGGGTGGAAGAGCGTCTCGGCGGGCAGGCCGACCGGGAACGAGGGGTTCGTCGCCTCGATCTCGAGGCCCCACGGGAGGTCGGTCGGCTGGCCGAAGAGCTCGTGGTTGAACCAGTTGCCGAGCCGGCCGAAGGCCTGCGCGATGAGCAGGCCGGGTGCGAGCGCGTCGACGAAGGTCGAGAAGCGCAGGCCCGTGAAGCGGCAGCCGATCCAGATGCCGACCGCACCACCGATGAGGGCGCCGAAGATCGCGATGCCGCCCTCCCAGATGTAGAAGGCCGTCATCGGGTCGCGGCCAGCGCCGAAGTAGTCGTCGGGATGCGTCACCACGTGGAAGACGCGCGCGGCGGCGATGCCGAGGAGCACGGCCCAGACCGCGATGTCGATGACGTAGCCGGACTCCACGCCGCGCTGGCGGAGGCGGAAGCCGGTGAGCACCGTGGCGATGAGGATGCCGGCCAGGATGCACAGCGCATAGGTCTGGATGCCCCAGCCGGGCCCGACGATGCGGAGCAGGAAGCCGACCGCGACGCCGAAGAGCAGGCTCATCGCGAGCGTCCAGAGGGCGTCCTTGCGGGTCAGCGTGCCGCGCACCAGCCAGATGGCGAGCACCACGACCGTGATGATGACGCCCAGCACGAGGCCGACGAGCACGGCGCCGAGCACGGAGCCCTGGATGAGCGGCATGACGCCGATCGCCTCCAGCCACTGGCCGATGGGGACCTGCTGCCACTCGGGGCTGGGGCTTGGGATGCTCTGGAAGAGGCTGGTCACGCTGAGGTGCCCTTTCGTGCTGAGGCCGGCGAGGCCGGGGCTGCTGGGCCGTCGTCGAGTGTACCCAGGACGAGCGACGCGGCGAGCTCGCGGACCGCGGGCACGCCCCCGTCGCCGAGCGCGCGCACGAGGGCCGAGCCGACGATCGCGCCGTCGGCGTAGTCGAGCACCTGCCGCACGTGGTCGCCGGTGGAGATGCCCACGCCGACGCAGCGCAGCGTGTCGCGGCCGAGCGCAGCCGAGCGCGCCGCGATGCGGTCGGCGAGCGCGCTCGCCGCCTGGTCGACATCCTGCCTGGTGCCCGTCGTACCCATGGTCGAGACCGTGTAGACGAAGCCGCGGGACGCCTGGATCACGGCGTCGAGGCGCGCGTCGGAGGATGATGGCGCGGCGAGGAAGACGCGGTCGAGGCCGTGCCGCTCTGCCGCGGCGAGCCACTCGCCGGCGTTCTCCGGGGTGAGGTCCGGCGTGATGAGGCCCGCGCCGCCCGCAGCCGCGAACCGCTCGGCGAAGCGCTCGACGCCGTAGCGCAGCACCGGGTTCCAGTAGGTCATCACCAGGATCGGGACGTCCGTGCGGGCCGTGATGGCCTCGATCGCGGTGAAGAGCTCGTCGAGGCGGAAGCCGCGGGCGAGCGTCGCCTGCGTCGCCGCCTGGATCACCGGGCCGTCCATGCCCGGGTCGCTGTAGGGGACGCCCAGCTCGATCGCCGTGAAGCCGGCGTCGGCGAGCGCCACGACCGCCTCGACGCAGGTCTCGAGATCCGGGTACCCGGCCGGGAGGTAGCCGATGAGCGCGCGGCTGCCCGCGTCGCGGACGGCGCGCTCGGTGCGACTCGGGGCCGCCTCCGTCGCGTGCTCGTGTGCCAGCTCGGTCACTGCTGCTGCGCTCCCTCGTCGAGCACCTCGAACCACCGGCCGGCGGTCGCCACATCCTTGTCCCCGCGCCCGGAGAGCGAGACGAGCAGCGTCGAGCCCGGGTGCTCCTCGGCGAGCCGCAGGGCGCCGGCGATGGCGTGCGCCGACTCGATCGCGGGGATGATGCCCTCGGCCCGCGTCAGGGCGAGGAAGGCCTCCATCGCCTCGCTGTCGCTGACCGGCAGGTACTCGGCGCGCCCGAGGTCGTGCAGCCACGCGTGCTCGGGGCCCACGCCCGGGTAGTCGAGGCCGGCCGAGATCGAGTGCGACTCGAGCGTCTGCCCGTCCTCGTCCTGCAGCAGGTAGGTGCGCATGCCGTGCAGCAGCCCCGGCGCGCCCCGCTCGATCGAGAGCGCGTGCTGCTCGGTGTCGGCGCCGTCGCCGGCGGCCTCGAGCCCGATCAGGCGCACATCGGCGTCGTCCAGGAAGGCGTGGAAGATGCCCATGGCGTTCGAGCCGCCGCCCACGCACGCGAGCACCGCATCCGGCAGGCCGCCCGTGAGGGCGATCGTCTGCTCGCGGGCCTCGTCGCCGATCGCCCGGTGGAAGTCGCGCACCATCTCGGGGAACGGGTGCGGGCCCGCGACCGTGCCCATCAGGTAGTGCGTGGTGTCGACGTTGGCCACCCAGTCGCGGAGGCCCTCGTTGATGGCGTCCTTGAGGGTGCGCGAACCGCTCGTCACCGGCACGACCGTCGCGCCCAGCAGCCGCATCCGGGCCACGTTGAGCGCCTGGCGCTCGGTGTCGACCTCGCCCATGTAGACGACGCATTCCATGCCGAACAGCGCAGCCGCCGTCGCCGTTGCGACGCCGTGCTGGCCCGCGCCCGTCTCGGCGATCAATCGCGTCTTGCCGAGCCGCTGGGCGACGAGCGCCTGGCCGAGCACGTTGTTGATCTTGTGGCTGCCGGTGTGGTTGAGGTCCTCGCGCTTCAGCAGGATGCGCGCGCCCGCGCGCTCGCTGAGCCGCGACGCCTCGGTGAGCAGCGAGGGGCGACCGGTGTAGTCGCGCGAGAGGCGCTGGAACTCGGCCTGGAACGCGGGATCGGTCCTGCACTCCTCGTAGCAGGTGGCGAGCTCGTCGATGGCGGCCATGAGCGGCTCGGGCATGAACACCCCGCCGAAGTCGCCGAACCAGGGTCCGCGGTGGTCGCGGAGCGATGCGGTGTCAGCGGTCATGAAGCCCTCCCGAACTCTGCGACGCGCGACTCGGGGTCGCCGTCGGTGACGAGCGCCTCGCCGACCAGCACCGCATCCGCCCCGTCCCGCCGGTAGCGGGCGACGTCGTCGACGCTGCGCACGCCCGACTCTGCGACCGCGACGGTACCGGCCGGGATGCGCGCGCGCAGCTCGGCGAAGCGCTCCGGATGCATGGTGAAGGTCTTGAGGTCGCGGGTGTTGACGCCCAGGATGCGTGCCTCGGCCTCGAGTGCAGCATCGATCTCGCGCTCGTCGTGGACCTCGACGAGCACCGAGAGGCCGAGGTCGGTGGCGAAGCGGTGCAGCTGGGCGAGCCGCTGCGGCGTGAGCGCGGCGACGATCAGCAGCGCGAGGTCGGCCCCGAAGGCGCGCGCCTCGAGCAGCTGGTACTCGTCGGCGATGAAGTCCTTGCGGAGCACCGGGATGCCGACCCGCTCGCGCACGGCGCGCAGGTCGTCGAGGCTGCCGAGGAAGCGTCGCTCCTCGGTCAGCACGCTGATCACGCTCGCGCCGCCCGCCTCGTAGCTGGCGGCCAGGGCTGCGGGCTCCGGGATGTCAGCGAGCGCGCCCTTCGAGGGGCTCGCGCGCTTCACCTCGGCGATGATGTGCGGGCCGTCGGAACCGGGCTTCTGCGCAGCGAGGATCGCGACGGCGTCGAGCGGCTGCCGGGCGGCGTGCGCCAGCGATTCGAGGCGATCGAGCGAGACCTGCTCGCGTCGCCGAGCGGCGTCCTCGAGCGCTCCCTCTGTGAGCGCGTCGAGCACGCTCAGTGGTCCTGCGGGCCGAGTCCGGCCTTGACCAGGATCGGCCACAGGATGGCGCCGACGAGCAGCAGGGCGCCGGAGGCCCACACGAGCATCGGCATGTCGAGGAAGAAGAACAGCGTGCCGGCCGAGACGGCGATGAGCATGACGATCACGCTGATCCATGCGGCCTTCGAGTCGCCGTGGCCCGGGTCGACGAATCGCGGGTCGTAGTCGGCGACGTGCAGCTGGGTGGAGTGGTCCTCGCTGATGCCGTTGCGTGCGTTCACGATGCTCCTCGGGTCGATCTCAGGGCGCACTGGCGCGCCACGGGTCCAGTCTACCGAGTCGGATCCTCGCCGTCGTCCATGACATCCCATGCGAGCCCGGATCCGCCGCGCTCGTAGCGGGCCGTGCGGGCGGCGCGTGCCGGCCACCGGTGCGACGTGGCGAGCACCCAGGCGCCCGCGGCGACAGCGAGCGCCCCCGCCGCGAGCCCGGCGTCCGGCCAGCCGCTCGCCGTCAGCCGCACGACCTCGGAGGCGTGCCCGGCACCGGCGAGCCCCGTGGCCTCAGCCACGAGCGCGTCGAGCGCGGTGGGCACCTCGCCGCGCGCGCCGAGCGTCGTCGCGATCGCCGCGCCGCCGAGCACCAGCGCGAGCACCCCGAGCACCCAGCGCCAGATGCGGCCGGCGAGCGGCAGCACGAGAGCGAGCGCGGCGCACGCGAAGGACGTCATGGTGAGCCCAGGGGCGAGCTGCTGCCCCGCTGCCGCGAGCGTGCGGCCGTCGACGAGCTCGACGCTCCCCCACGGCTGCGTCGCGGCGAGGAGCCCGAGCGCTGCGGCCAGCAGCAGGCCGACCGCGGCGATCGAGCGGCCGCGCGCGACGAGCCTGGTCACGTGCCGGCCTGCGCGTCGCGGGTGTTCCGCATCGAGGATGCGACCGCGACGGCTCGCAGCGGCGCCGCGGCCTTGCTCCGCACCTCCTGCAGCTCGGTCTCGGGATCGCTGTCGGCGACGAGCCCGGCGCCGGACTGCACGTGGGCGACGCCGTCGCGCATGGTGACGGTGCGGATCGCGATCGCGAGATCCGCATCCCCCGCCAGGTCGAGCCATCCGACGACCCCGCCGTAGACGCCCCGCTGCGCGCTCTCGAGCTCGTCGATCAGCTCGAGCGCCCGCGGCTTCGGCGCCCCGGAGAGCGTGCCGGCCGGGAAGGTCGCGCGGAAGGCGTCGACCGCGGAGGCATCCGGCCGCATCTCGCCCTCGACGGTCGAGACGATGTGCATGATGTGGCTGAAGCGCTCGATCGCCATCAGCTCGGTCACCGCGACCGTGCCCGCCCGGCACACCTTCGAGAGGTCGTTGCGGGCGAGGTCGACGAGCATGACGTGCTCGCTGCGCTCCTTGGGGTCGGCGAGCAGGTCGTCGGCGAGGTCGCGATCGGCGTTGGCGTCGGCCCCGCGCGGCCGGCTGCCGGCGATCGGATGCATCGTGGCACGGCCGTCGTGGACGGTCACGAGCGCCTCGGGGCTCGACCCGACGACGGCGTAGGGCTCGCCATCGGCCGTCTCCAGGCTCAGCAGGTAGAGGTAGGGCGAGGGGTTCAGCACCCGCAGCGCGCGGTACACCTCGAGC
This sequence comes from Agrococcus sp. Marseille-P2731, assembly GCF_900117395.1. GTDB lineage: Bacteria > Actinomycetota > Actinomycetes > Actinomycetales > Microbacteriaceae > Agrococcus. Next base: position 464,011 of record NZ_FPEG01000002.1, read on the forward strand.
GGAGCTGCGTCGGTGGGCAGGTCGAACCGGGTCGAGAGCACGACCTGGAAGACGTCGCCGTCGACGATGTGGCGCTTGGAGGCATCCACCATGCCGCGGAACTCGTCGGCGCTGACGCGGGCGGTCGCCTCGGGCTGCGCCTCGCGGTCGAGCACGGCGATCGAGCCGGGCGCAGCCGCCGTCAGCTGCTCCTCCAGCGCATCGAGCCGCGCCTGCGCGTCGCGCCACAGCGCATCCGCGCCTGCGCCGTCGTTCAGCACGTTGGCCACGAGGTGCGCGCTGCCCGTGCGGTGGTCGAGCACGACCATCGTCGAGACGAGCTGCATGGCGATCGCGGGCACGTCGACCTCGCGCGCCGGCGCGTGCGGCAGCCGCTCGATCTCGCGCACCGCCTCCCAGCCGATGTGGCCGACGAGCCCGCTCGTGAGGCGAGGCAGGCCGGGGATGCGCGGGGTCGCCCAGCGGCGCAGCACGTGCTCGACCGTCGCGAGCCCGCCCTCGGGCGCGTCGTCGCCGAGCAGGCGCTCGGCCGAGACGTGCTCGGAGCGCCACGAGACCGTGCCGCGATCGGCGGTCAGCTGGCCGAAGGATGCGACGCCGACGAAGGAGTAGCGGTTCCAGACGCCTTGCTGCGCCGACTCGAGCAGGAAGCTGCCGGCGCGGCCGCCGGTGAGGCGGCGGTAGACGCCGACGGGCGTCTCGGCGTCGAGGAACACCTCGCGCACGACCGGCACGACGCGGTGCTCGGCGAGCAGCGCGTCGAAGGCAGTGCGGGCGCTCGCGTGCGCGTCGGCCTGCGCGCCCCGCTGCTCGGCCGTCACGCCGGCACCTGGATCTGGATGGGCGTGAAGAAGCACGAGCGCGCACCGGTGTGGCATGCGGGGCCGGACTGGTCGACGCGGATCAGCACCGCGTCGCCGTCGCAGTCGATCGCGATCGAGCGCGGCACCTGCGTGTTGCCGGAGGTGTCGCCCTTGCGCCAGTACTCCTGCCGGGAGCGCGACCAGAACGTCACGCGGCCCTCGCTGGCGGTGCGGCGCAGCGCCTCGTCGTCCATGTAGCCGACCATGAGCACCTCGCCCGTGGTGTCGTCCTGGATCACCGCGGCCACGAGGCCCTCGGCGTCCTTCTTGAGCTGCGGCATGCTGTCTGTGCTCATCGGACCGTCACCCCTGCTTCGCGCATCGCTTCCTTGACCTCGCCGATCGTGCACTGCCCGGTGTGGAAGATGCTCGCCGCGAGCACCGCATCCGCCCCCGCCTCGACCGCCGGCGCGAAGTGCGCCGGCTCGCCGGCGCCCCCGGAGGCGATCACCGGCGTGGTGGCGGCGGCGCGCACGAGGCGCAGCAGCTCGAGGTCGAAGCCCTGCTTCGTGCCGTCCGCGTCGATCGAGTTGACGAGCAGCTCGCCCACCCCTCGCGACACGGCCTCCTCAGCCCAGCGGATGGCGTCGAGGCCCGCACCGCGGGAGCCGCCGTGCGTCGTGACCTCGAAGCCGCTCGGCATCGCGGCCCGGCGGACGTCGAGCGAGAGCACGAGCACCTGCGAGCCGAAGTCGGCGACGATGCGATCGATCAGCCCAGGGTCGCGGATCGCGGCGGAGTTGACGCCCACCTTGTCGGCGCCGTGGGCGAGCAGCCGCGCGACGTCGTCACGGCTGCGCACGCCGCCGCCGACCGTGAGCGGGATGAAGATCTGCTCGGCGCAGCGCTCGACCACGTCGAGCATCGTGCCGGCATCCTCGACGGTCGCCTTCACGTCGAGGAAGGTCAGCTCGTCCGCGCCCTGCTCTGCGTAGCGCGCGGCGAGCTCGACCGGGTCGCCCTGGTCCGTGAGGCCCTGGAACCGCACGCCCTTGACGACCCTGCCGTGCGCGACGTCGAGGCACGGAATGACTCGGGTGGCGAGCATCGGGACTCTCCTGTCTCGGCGGCTCAGATGCGTGCGGCGTGGATGCGCGACACGATGATCGCGCGCGCGCCTGCGTCGGCGAGGGCATCCATGATCTGGTTGGTGTCGTCGCGGCGGACCATGACGCGGACGGCGACCCAGCCCTCCTTCTGCAGCGGGCTGACGGTCGCCGACTCGAAGCCCCGGGCGACCGCGGTCGCGGCGTCGAGGCGCGAGCGCTCGATGTCGTAGTCGACCATCACGTAGTCGCGCGCGACCATGACGCCGTCGATCCGGCGCTTGAGCGTCGCGAGACCCGGGTGGTCGCCGCCGTTCGAGATCAGCACGGCCTCGCTCGTGAGGATCGGGTCGCCGAAGACCTCGAGGCCCTGAGCGCGCAGCGTCGCGCCGGTCTCGACGACGTCGGCCACCGCATCCGCCACCCCGAGCCGGACGGCGGACTCGACGGCGCCGTCGAGGCGCACGAGCTCTGCCGTGATGCCCATGGACGCGAGGTGCTGCTCGACGAGCAGGGTGTAGCTCGAGGCGATGCGCACGCCCTGCAGCTCGGCCGCAGAGCCGAAGCGGCCAGCGGGACCCGCGAAGCGGAAGGTGGAGCGGGCGAAGCCGAGCGGCTCGATCTCGACGGCGGTCGAGCCGGAGTCGAGCAGCAGGTCGCGCCCGGTGATCCCGACGTCGAGCGCACCGGAGCCGACGTAGGTCGCGATGTCGCGCGGGCGGAGGAAGAAGAACTCCACCTCGTTGCGCGCGTCGACGACGATGAGCTCCTTGCTGTCGCGGCGGCCGCGATAGCCGGCCTCGTCGAGCATCCAGGCGGCCGTCTCGGCCAGCGAGCCCTTGTTGGGCACGGCGATCTTGAGCATTGCTTCCTTCAGGTCTGACGGTCGGTGCCGGTGGGGCTGGGCGGCGCGTCAGAGATGTCGGTAGACGTCCTGGGGCGCGAGGCCCTTCGCGACCATGAGCACCTGGAGGTGGTACAGCAGCTGCGAGATCTCGAGCGCGGTGTCCTCGTCGGTCTCGTGCTCCGCGGCCATCCAGACCTCTGCGGCCTCCTCGACGATCTTCTTGCCGATCGCGTGCACGCCCGCGTCCACGAGCTCGACGGTGCGCGAGCCCTCGCGGCGGTCCGCGACGGTGCGCTCGAGCTCGCCGAACAGCTCGTCGAAGGTCTTCACGCTCCCAGGCTACCCGTCGTGGCGCCGCCGGCGGCGCTGCTGCCGGCCGAGCCGCGGCTGATCGCCCGCAGGTCGATGCGCCCGGTGTCGAAGGCGCCGCTCCCGGCGTCGCGGAGCGTGGCGATGCGGTCGGCGGGCGAGGCGTGCCCGTAGACGGCGCTGCCGGCGACGAAGACGTCGGCCCCCGACGCCGCCGCGATCGGCAGCGTGTCGGCCGTGATGCCGCCGTCGACCTGCAGCGCGAGCTCGATGCCGAGCTCCTTCGCGCGACCGCGGAGCGCCTCGACCTTCGGCATCATCTCGCCCATGAAGGACTGCCCGCCGAAGCCGGGCTCGACGGTCATGACGAGCACCATGTCGAACTCGCGCAGGTGCTCGAGCACGTCGTCGACGAGCGTGCCGGGCTTGAGGGCGATGGCCGCTCGGGTGCCGCGCGCGCGCAGCTCGCGGGCGAGGGCGACCGCGTCGCGCGTGGCTTCCGCGTGGAAGGTGACGGAGTCGACCCCGTCGATCGCGTACTGCGGCGCCCAGGTGTCGGGGTCGTCGATCATCAGGTGCACGTCGATCGGCAGGCTCGTGACCTCGGCGATGCGCTGCACCATGGGCAGGCCGAAGGTGAGGTTGGGCACGAAGTGCGCGTCCATGACGTCGAGGTGCACGCCGTCGGCGCTCGCGATCCGCTCGAGGTCTCGCTCGAGGTTCACGAAGTCGGCCGACAGGATGCTGGGGTGGATCCTGACCATGGCTTCCAGCCTATCGACCTGCGGGTGCCGCGGTGTCCGCCGCCGCATCCGCCGTCGTCAGCAGCTGGATGAACATCGCGTCGGTGCCGTTGCGGTGCGGCCAGAGCTGCACGGCGTCGCCCGTCTCCCCCAGTGCGATGCCCGGCGAGAGCTCGCGCACCACGGCGCGCGTGTCGAGCGGCACGAGGCCGAGCGCCGCCGCGCGGTCGACCACCGCGCGCGTCTCTGCCAGGTGCGGCGAGCAGGTGACGTAGGCGATGATGCCGCCGGGCTTCAGGGCACGGGCGGATGCCTCGAGCAGCTCGGCCTGCAGGCCCGCGAGCGCAGGCACGTCACCGGGCTGCTTGCGCCAGCGCGCCTCGGGGCGGCGGCGGAGCGCGCCGAGCCCCGTGCACGGCGCGTCGAGCAGGATGCGGTCGAAGGCGCCGGCCGTGTCGCCGCGGCCGTAGCGGCGGCCGTCGCCCGTCACGACGCGCGAGTCGAGTGCCGGCGAGGCGGCCTCGACGGCGCGCACCGCCTGGCGCACGAGCTTCGCGCGGTGCGGCAGCACCTCGTTGGCCTCGAGGGCGGCGCCTGCGAGCGCGGCCTCCGCGGCCATGAGCGCCGCCTTGCCGCCGGGGCCGGCGCACAGGTCGAGCCAGCGCTCGCCCGCGGCGGCCGGGCGCGCCCGTGTGAGGGCCAGCGCCGCGAGTTGGCTGCCCGCATCCTGCACCCTCCAGGTGCCGTCGGCGATCTCGGCCACGCGCGCCGGGTCGCCCGCGGGAGCGACGCGGCCGATCGGGCTCGCGGTCGGCTCGAGCCCGAGCGCGGCCGGCTCGGCGAGGCCGGGCAGGGCCACCAGCTGCACCGCCGGCGGGTCGTTGTCCGCGGCCAGGAGCGCCGGCAGCTCGTCTGCCGCGCCCTCGCGCTCGAGCGAACGACGCAGCGCCCGCAGCACCCACGCGGGATGACCGCTCTCGAGCGCCTGGCGCTCGTCGGCGCTGAGGCCCTCGGTGATCGCGGCGAGGCGCTGCTCGGCAGGCACCTCGGAGAGCCGACGCAGCACCGCGTTGGCGAAGCCCGCGCGGCCCCGGTGGTGCCGCAGCAGCGCGACCGTCTCGTGCACGGCGGCGTGCGAGGGCACGCGCATGCGGCTGAGCTGGTGCGAGCCGATGCGCAGCGTCGCGAGCGTCTCGGCGTCGATCTCGGCGACCGGGCGGCCGGCGGCATCGGCGATCAGCGCGTCGTGCTGCCCCTGCCAGCGGAGCGTGCCGTAGGCCAGCTCGGTGGCGAAGCCCGCATCGGCGGGACTGAGTCCCGCGTCGCGGATGCGCTGCGGCAGCAGCAGGTTGGCGTAGGCGTCGTCGCGCTCGACGTCGAGCACGACGTCGCGGGCGACGAGCCTCGGGTCGGGCCTGCTCATGCGCGTGCCTCCTGCGCGGTCGTGGGCAGCGCGAAGCGCGCGGCGCCCCCGCGGCCCCGGAGCCAATCGGCACCGGACATCGGTCGCTTCCCGGCGGGCTGCACCTCGAGCAGCTCGAGCGGTGCGCTGCCCGTGCCGACGATGCCGGTGCGACCCGCGACCGCCGCGACGCCGGGCGCCAGCGGCTCGGCACCCGAGCGCGCGAGGGCGAGCAGCTTCACGCGCTCCGCGGTGCCGCTGTCGTCCGCGAGCAGCACGTGCGCGCCCGGTTCCGGCGTCACGCCCCGCCAGCGGTCGAGCACCGAGGGCGCGGTCTGCGCGAGGTCGAGCGCGCCGTCCTCGAGCGACAGCTTGGGCGCGAGGCTCGGCGCGCCGACCTGCTCCTCGAAGACCGCCGTGCCGGCAGCGATGGCGTCGACCGCTGCGAGCAGCTCCTGGGCACCGAGCTCGGCGAGCTGCCCGAGCAGCGCACCCGCGGTCGCGCCCTCCGGGACGTCCGCCTCGCGCATCCGCACCACCGGGCCGGCGTCGAGCTGCTCGACGAGCCGGAAGACGCTCACGCCGGTGACGCGGCGCCCGTCGATGAGGGCGCGCTGCACGGGCGCAGCGCCGCGGTAGTCGGGCAGCAGCGAGAAGTGCAGGTTGATCCAGCCGTGCGGCGGTGCCGACAGCAGCGGCTCTCGCACGAGCCCGCCGTAGGCGACGACGACGGCCAGCTCGGGGGCGAGCGCCGTGATGCGCTCGGTCGTCGCGGCGTCGAGCCGGTTCGCCTCGATCACGTCGAGGCCGAGCGCGAGCGCGGCCTCGGCGACCGGCGTCGGCGTGAGCACGCGCTTGCGGCCCTGCGGCGAGGCCGCTCGGGTGACGACCGCGGCGATCTCGTGCCGCCCGGCGAGCGCCTCGAGGCTGGGGACTGCTGCTGCCGGGCTGCCGGCGAAGACGATGCGCATGGTTCCTTCGTGTCGGGGGTGGCGGTGCGGGCTCTGGATCGGGCGCTCGCCCGGGTCACAGCCCGTCGAACGGCTCAGGATCATCCAAGCGGATGCGGAGGCGGGCGGGTGCGCCGGGCTTGCGCGGGCGCGCGGCCGCGGCGAGCACGCGGCCGCGCGCGATGCCGGCGACGAGCGCCCCGTCGGCGAACGCGAAGCGCGCGATCGCTCGCTCGAGCTCACCCTCGCGGACCCCCTGCACGGTCGCCGGCACCGGCACGGGCCCGAGCACGTCGAGGTGCTCGACCGCGCCCAGCGCCTCGATCGCATCGGCGACCGCATCCGGGTGACCGACGACGGATGCGGTGCGCACCGCGGGCGGGAACCGCAGGCTCCTGCGCTCGGCGAGCTCGGCCTTGGCGAAGGGCACCGTGGTGTCGCCGGTGATGGCTGCGGCCGCAGGCCCGCCAGCACCGGTCAGCACGACGGCCGCGCCATCGGCGGCGAGCGCGCGCGCCGTCGCCCACTGCCGCACCGCCTCCTCGCCCACGCGCAGCCCCTCGCGCGAGAGCAGGGTGTCGCCGTCGAGCAGCACCACCGCGCCGTAGCCGCCGTCCGCGAGCGGCTCAGCGCCGCGCGTGGCGACGACGAGCCGCGGGCGCGCGTCGATCGTGAGGCGCTCGTGCTCGCCATCGGCGACGACCACCGGGATGCCGGGGAACGCCCGGCCGAGCTCCTCGGCGATGCGGGAGGAGCCGCGGCCCACCTCGGTCAGCTGCTGGCCCTTGCAGGCGGGGCAGCGCCAGCCAGCGGCCAGCCGGCCGCACAGCCGACAGGCGGGCGCGGAGCCGCGGGAGCGCCGGCCGAGCGGCCCGGCGCACGCGCTGCAGCGAGCGCGGGAGCCGCAGTCACTGCAGCGCAGGCCCGGCGCGTGGCCCGGCCGGGCGACCTGCACGAGCACCGGTCGGTCTCGGAGCGCCTCGCGCGCTGCCTGGAACGCGGCGGCCGGCACCCGGCGGCCGTCGTCCGTGAGCGCGGAGGGCAGCACGCGAACCCGGTGGCTGCCGGCGCGCTCGTGCTCGAGGAAGCCCAGCTCGACGAGCCGCTCGGCGTCGGTCGAGCGGGCGTGACCGGCGAGCACGAGCGCGCAGCCCGACTGCCCCTGGCGCACGAGCGCGGCGTCGCGCGCGTGCACCCAGGGAGCGAGCGGCTCCGACAGCAGCGGATCGCCGTCCTCCCAGATGACGAGCAGCCCGAGCCTGGCCGCCGGCGCGTAGACCGCGGAGCGCGGGCCGATGATCGCGATGGGATCGCCGTCGATGCAGCGCAGGAAGCCCCGATAGCGCTCGGGGTTCTTCTGCCGCGCGTCGAGCTCGACGACGCGCTCTGGCCCGACCGACGCCTCGAGCGCGATGCGCAGCTGGCGCTGGTCGCGGTGGTCGGGCACCACGATGATCGCCTGCTCGCCGCGCTCGATCGCCTGCCGCGCGAGCCCGGCGAGCGCGATCGCCCACCGACCCACCCAGAGGGCGTCGTGGTCGGCGCTCGGCTCGCCGACCGCCGCCACCCCGCCCGCGCACTCCAGCGCGATCCGCCGACGCTGCTCGACGAGCCCTGGCAGCGCGGCGTGCTCGGCCCCCTCGGCCGCCTCCGGCAGCGGGGGCAGCGGCGCGCGCTCAGCGGCGAGCCACTGCTTCTCGACGCGCGCCTGCCGGCCGGGGATCGCCAGTCGCAGCACGTCGGCGGCGCCGCCCGCGGCGCGATCCGCGATGGCGCGCGCCAGCTGCCAAACCTCCGGCTGCAGCACGGGCACCGGCGAGACCACCTGCTCGACGTCGGCGACCTCGCCCTCCCACACCCGCTCACCCGTCGTCTCGACGACCCAGCCGGTGGCCTGCCGGTCGCCGCGCAGCGGCACGCGCACGCGCACCCCCGCCTCGACGCCCGCGAGGCCGGGTGGCACGCGGTACTCGAAGAGCCGATCGAGCTGCGGCAGGCGCGAGTCGACCACGACCTGCGCGTAGCGCGTCGCGCCCGGCGCCGGGCTCACGGTCGTCAGAGGCGCGCTGCGGCGCGCAGGGCGTCGACGCGGTCGAGCCGCTCCCAGGTGAAGCCGGGCAGCTCGCGGCCGAAGTGGCCGTAGGCGGCCGTCTGCCGGTAGATGGGCTTGCGCAGGTCGAGGTCGCGCACGATCGCGCCGGGCCGCAGGTCGAAGACCTCGAGGATCGCCGCCTGGATCGCCTCGTCGGAGACCGTGCCGGTGCCGAAGGTCTCGACGTAGACGCCGACGGGCTGCGCCATGCCGATGGCGTACGCGGCCTGCACCTCGAGGCGCGAGGCGAGACCGGCGGCGACGGCGTTCTTCGCCACCCAGCGCAGCGCGTAGGCCGCGGAGCGGTCGACCTTCGAGGGGTCCTTGCCGCTGAAGGCGCCGCCACCGTGCCGGGCTGCGCCGCCGTAGGTGTCGACGATGATCTTGCGGCCCGTGAGGCCCGCGTCGCCCTTGGGGCCGCCGGTGAGGAACGAGCCGGAGGGGTTGACGATCGTGCGCATGCCGGATGCGTCGAGGCCGAGGTCGGCGACGACCGGGTCGATCACGTGCTCGATCACGGCGGCGCGGATCTCGTCGTTGGTGACGCCCGGCGCGTGCTGCGTCGACACGAGCACGGCGTCGACGGAGACGGGCGTGAAGCCGTCGTAGCCGATCGTGACCTGCGTCTTGCCGTCGGGTCGCAGCCACTCGATGGTGCCTTCGCGGCGCACGGCGGCGAGGCGCTCGGCCAACCGGTGCGCTGCCCACGCGGTCGCGGGCATGAACGAGGGGGTCTCATCGGTCGCGAAGCCGAACATGATGCCCTGGTCGCCGGCGCCGTCGCGGTCGAGCGGGTCGACGGAGCCGTCGCGCGCCTCGACCGCGGTGTCGACGCCGGTCGCGATCTCGTGCGACTGCTCACCGATCGACACCGTCACGCCGCACGAGTGCCCGTCGAACGAGACCTCGCTCGAGTCGTAGCCGATGTCGACGATCGTCTTCCGCGCGAGCGACGCGATGTCGACGTAGCCGGAGGTCCGCACCTCACCGGCGACGTGCACGAGGCCGGTGGTGACGAGCGTCTCGACGGCGACGCGCGCCTCGGAGTCCTGCGCGAGCATCGCGTCGAGGACCGCGTCGGAGATCTGGTCGGAGATCTTGTCGGGGTGGCCCTCGGTGACCGACTCGGAGGTGAACAGGCGCAGGCTCAACGGGGCTCCTCGGTCGGGTTGCTGCGGTCGTGCGCGGCCAGTCGGGCCGCGATCGCGTCGATGATGTCTCGGGCCACTGACACCTTGTCGCCGCGGCTCTCGGCGACGATGCCGGATGCGTCGAGCACGCGCACGGCGGTGCGCACGTCGCCGAAGCCCTCGGTGTGGCCGACGCGGTTGAGCACCAGCAGATCGGCGCCCTTGCGGGCGAGCTTCGCGCGACCGCGCTCGAGGAGGGCTGCGTCGTCGGCCTCGGTCTCGGCGGCGAAGCCGACCACCAGGTTCGTGCGCTCGCGCTGCGCGAGCTGCGCGAGGATGTCGGGGTTCAGGGCGAGCTGCAGCGTGGGTGTCTCGCCCCAGCTCTCCTTCGTGCGCTTGCCGGCGGAGACCTCGTCGACGCGGTAGTCGGCGACCGCTGCGGCCATCACGACGACGTCTGCGTCAGCGAGCGCCTGCATCGCCTGGGCGAGCTGCGCCGTGGTCTCGACCGAGACGTGCTCGACGCCCGTCGGCACGGGCACGTCGAGGTTGGCGCCGACGAGCGTGACCGCAGCGCCGGCGTCGCGCGCGGCGGTGGCGACGGCGACGCCCATGGCGCCGCTCGAGCGGTTGCCAAGGAAGCGCACCGGGTCGATGGGCTCGCGCGTGCCTCCGGCGGAGACCACGACGGTGCGGCCCGCGAGCGCTCCGCGAGCGGCGGTGCCCTGCTGCGACGCGCCTCCGTCGACCAGGGCGAGGGCGGCGCTGACCACCTCGTGGGGCTCGGCCATGCGGCCCATGCCCGAGTCGGCGCCCGTCAGCTGGCCCGCCACGGGGCCCACCAGGGTGACGCCGCGCGAGACCAGCGTGGCGACGTTCGCCTGCACGGCCGGCTGCTCCCACATCTCGGTGTGCATCGCGGGCGCGAGCACGAGCGGCGCGCGCGAGGCGAGGATGGTGGTGCCGAGCAGATCGTCGGCGAGGCCGTGCGCGAGCTTGGCGAGCGTGTTCGCGGTCGCGGGCAGCACGATGATCAGGTCTGCCTGCTGACCGAGCGCCACGTGGCGCACGCTGGCGACGTCGTCGAAGACCTCGTCCGTGACGGGGTTGCGGCTCAGCGCCTCGAGCGTCGGGCGCCCGATGAAGCGCAGGGCGGATGCCGTGGGCACGACGTGCACGTCGTGCCCGGCCTGCACCAGCTCGCGAATGGCGAGCGCAGCCTTGTACGCCGCGATCCCGCCGGAGATCCCGACGACGACGCGCATCAGGCGGAGGCTGCCTCGTCCTTGGTCAGGACCAGCTTGTCCTGGTGGATCTCGTGCAGCGACACCGAGAGCGGCTTGTCCTCGATGGTCGAGTCGACCAGCGGGCCGACGTTGTCGAACATCGAGCCCTCGTGGATGTCGGTGTAGTAGTCGTTGATCTGGCGCGCGCGCTTCGAGGCGAAGATCACCAGCTGGTACTTGGAGTCCACCTTCTCGAGCAGCTCGTCGATCGGCGGGTTGATGATGCCCTTGCTGGCCATGGGTGCCTCCTGGAGCGGTGGGTGACGGATGCGGGACGCGGCCCGCGAAGCTCGTGCGCGAGAGCGCGCAAGAGATCAGTCTACCCCGCTGGGGCCTGCGTCGAGCGGCGCTGGAGGAAAGTCGTCAGCCCGGCTCGCCGATCGAGCCCTTCGCTCGAGCCGACGGGGAGCGCTGCGCGCGTCGCCGCGCCGCGGCGAAGAGCCTCACCCCCAGCCAGGCGAGGAGCACGAGCACCTGAGCCAGCACGATGATGGCGAGCACGAGGGCCAGGATGTGCAGGGGGGTCTCCATGGTCGCCTCGTTCGCATCGAGCCGGCTCCTCGCCGGCAACACATGCTCCGAGGTCTGGAGAGCATCTTGCTCGTGCGCCATTCTCGGCACAGGGCGGGGCCGCCGTCAAGCACAGGAGCAGCCGTGTCGCGCCTCAGCGCGCAGGGCTCATCGCGTTCGTGCACCCGGGGCGAGGCGCAGCTCGCGCGCCACCACGGCCTGGGCGACGTCGCGCAGGGTCGTGTTCGTGCGGCGCGCGTGGGCGCGCAGCATCGCGAACGCCTCCTCGACATCGACGTCGACGGAGGCGGAGACCACGCCCTTGGCCTGCTCGATGACGACTCGGCTGTCGAGCGCGCGCTGCAGCTGCTGCGCCACGATCGCGCCCTCGGCGAGCCGCTCCTGCAGCACGCCGAGCGATGCGATGTTCGCGAGCGCGTGCGCGATGCCGCCGTCTGCCTCGCTCAAGCCGCCGACGTGTGTGCGGAACAGGCCCAGCGCGCCGATCACCTCCGAGCGAACGCGCAGCGGCACGGCGTGCGCTGAGTGGAAGCCGTGCTGGAGGGCGGCGTCGTGGAACTCCTGCCACCCCTCCGTGACGCGCTCGATGTCTTCGACGGACACCGCGTGCCCGGTGGAGAAGCACTCGACGCACGGTCCCGCGCTGGCGTTCAGCTGCATCATCTCGACGAAGGCCGCAGCCTCGCTCGTCGAGGCCACGAGCTCGAGGTGGCCCTGCCCATCGCTCAGCAGCAGACCGCACGCCTGCACATCCAGCAGCTGGAGGCACTCCCCCATGAGCGCATGCAGCATCTCGACCACGTCGTAGTCGGACGTCAGCTGCTCTGTCAGCTCCAGGAACGCGGAGTTGAGCCTGGCTTCCCTCGAGGATCCCGCCATCGCATCCACACCCCATCCACCATCTCCGTCGAAGCGCTTCACGCGCCTGCAGGCGGCTCGTCGAGCGTGAGTCGCCGCGCCACCACATCCTGTGCGATCGACTCTAGCGGCGCACCCGTCGCGAAGGCGTGCGCTCGCAGCCGCGCGAAGGCCTCGGTGGCCGTGACGTCGAGCTGCACGAGCAGCATCCCCGTGGCCTGGTGCACCACCCGCCGGAGCTCGGGTGCCAGTGCGCCGTCGAGCGGGTGCTCCTGCGCAGCCACGCGGGCGGCGATCTGCAGCGCCTCGCTCGCCAGGCCGACCGCGAGGGAACGCGCCAGCAGCACGTCGCCCGTGCTCAGGATCCCCGGTGAGGCGCGGTAGAGGTCGACCACGCCGACCACGACGGCGCCCACGCTCATCGGGATCGAGAACAGGGCACCGACCTCGAGCTCGCTCGCGGCAGCGTCGAAGACCGGCCATCCCGAGCCGCTCGCGTTCACATCGGGCACGAGCACCGCTCTGCCGCTGCGCACCGCTTGCCAGTGCGGTCCCTCCCCGAGCTCGAACTGCAGCTGCTCGAGCCGAGCCGCGGTCCGATCGCTCGCGGCGAGCGTCGATCGCCTGGCGTCGGCGACCACCGAGATCGATGCACCGGTCACCGGCAGCCGCTCGAGGAACGGGTCCAGCAGCTCACGAGCGGCGGTCGCCGGCGGACCCCCGTCGCGGCTCGCCCGCATCCCGTCTGCACTCATCCATCGTCCTCAGCCAAGACCGGTCCCGGTCGCCTCGCGCTCGTCGCGCAGCGCGGTTCCTCGCGGTCGTCCTCGAGCAGGATGCTATCGCCGCCGAGGTGCGCGCGTCACCGATCCGTCGAGCGCACCTCGCCCGCGACCGCCTGTGCCTCCGCGGCGAGGATGTGCTCCACGACCGCGTGCGCTGCCGCCGCGACGTCGGCGTTCACGATGGTCGCGTCGAACTCCGGCTGGCTCGCGAGCTCGACCTTCGCAGTCTCGAGCCGACGCTCGCGCTCCGACTCGGTCTCGGTGCCGCGGCCCACGAGCCTGCGCACGAGCTCGTCCCACGACGGCGGCGCCAGGAACAGCAGCATCGCATCAGGGAACGACTCGCGCACCTGCCGAGCGCCCTGCAGATCGATCTCGAGCAGCACGGACGAGCCCTCGTCGAGCGCGGCCTGCACGCTCGAGCGCGGCGTGCCGTAGCGCGCGTGGTTGTGCACCTTCGCCCACTCGAGGAACTCCCCCTCGTCGACCATCCGATCGAAGTCGGCATCGGAGACGAATGCGTAGTGGACGCCGTCGATCTCGCCCGGCCTCGCAGCGCGGGTCGTGGCGCTCACCGACTGCCGGATCTGCGGGAAGTGCTCGCGCACGTACTGCGCGACCGTGCCCTTGCCGACAGCGGTCGGGCCGGCGAGCACGATGAGACGGGGGCGACGCGATGGATCCACGCCGTCCAGCCAACCGCGAACGCGCTCGCGCTGCAAACCGCCGAGCCCGCCGAGCCGCTTGCCGGCCGCGATGCCGAGCGTCGACAGCAGCGCATCGACGCGCGCAGGACCCATGCCGCGGAGGCTCGCGAAGTACTCGGTCACGCGCAGCCGCGCCTCGGGGCTGCCGGGCTCGTGCCAGGCGCGCTCGGCCACGTCGCGTGGCCCGCGCTGGCCGGCGGCGAGCGCGCGCTTGACCGCTGCACGGGCGCGCCGCGCCTCGACCGCGGCCCTGCCTGCGGCGCCGGGGTCGGGCAGCGCCGTCATCGAGCGTCGCGCAGCTCGCGGCCCGCCGCGTCGATCGCCGCAGCGAGCCCCGCCGGTCCGGCGCGCAGGATGCTGCGGCTCACGCTCGCGAGCACGAGGGCATCCGCAGGGAACAGCGCGCGAAGCTCGGACAGCTGCGCGCCCTGCGCGCCGAAGCCGGGTGCCAGGATCGGTGTGGAGGGGTCGATCTCGATCCCGTAGGCGCCGCGGTCGACGGTCGCGCCGATGACGAGTCCGTGCCCGGCGCCCGTGCGCGCGTTGCGCTCGACGATCGCGGCTGCGACGGAGGCGGCCACCGTGCGCCCGTCGGGCAGGCGCGCGAGCTGCAGCTGCGCCGCCTCCGGGTTCGAGGTCGCAGCGAGCACGATCGCAGCCTTGCTCGCGCGCTCCGCAGTCTCGAGCACCCCCTGCAGCGCCCCGACGCCGAGGTAGGGACTCACCGTCAGCGCATCGGCCTCGAGCGGCGAGCCCGGGGTCAGCCAGGCGTCGGCGTAGCCCGCGTTGGTCGAGCCGATGTCGCCCCGCTTCGCATCCGCGACGACCAGGAGCCCCGCCGCGCGCGCATCCGAGAGCACGCGCTCGAGGGCCAGCATGCCCGCGGCCCCGAAGGCCTCGAACAGCGCCACCTGCGGCTTGATCACCGCGACGCGCCCGACGGCCGCCTCGACGACCGTGCGGCCGAACCGCTCGGCGCCCGCCGCATCCGCAGCGAAGCCTGCCCCGCCCGATGCGCTCCACTGCTCGAGCAGCGCCCGGTGCGGGTCGATGCCGACGCAGAGCAGGCTCGAGGGCGCCGCGCCATCCGCCGTCGGGCCGTGCTCGGCGACGGATGCGCGCAGGCGCGCGAGGAAGGTCACGCCGACCGCCGCGCGTGGTACTCCTGCAGGCTCGTCACCTCGAAGGGCTCGCGCGAGGCCTCGACCGCCGCCACCGCGGCGCCCAGCTGCGAGACGGTCGTGAACAGCGCCTTGTCGGCCGCCACCGTCGCCGCGCGGATCTCGTAGCCGTCGGCACGGGCGATGCCGCCCGTGGGCGTGTTGATGATGATGTCGATCTCACCCGCGTCGATGAGGTCGACGATCGACGGCTCCTGGTTGCCGGCGGCGGCCGCCTCCGAGTGCTTGCGCACCGTCTCGACGCGGATGCCGTTGCGCGCGAGCACCTCGGCCGTGCCCTCCGTCGCCACGATCCGGAAGCCCAGCTGCTGGAGGCGGTGGATCGGCAGCACGGCCTGGCGCTTGTCGCGGTCCGAGAGCGACACGAAGACCGTGCCGCTCGTGGGCAGGCCGCCGTAGGCAGCCGCCTGGCTCTTCGCGAACGCGGTCGGGAAGTCGCGGTCGATGCCCATCACCTCGCCCGTCGAGCGCATCTCGGGGCCCAGCAGCGAGTCGACCATGCGGCCGTCTGCGGTGC
Source organism: Agrococcus sp. Marseille-P2731 (assembly GCF_900117395.1). Lineage (GTDB taxonomy): Bacteria > Actinomycetota > Actinomycetes > Actinomycetales > Microbacteriaceae > Agrococcus. The sequence continues at coordinate 479,258 of NZ_FPEG01000002.1, forward strand.
GGAAGCGTCGGAACGGGAGCACGGCCTCCTTCACGGCGACGGGTGCGTCGATCGGGAGGATCGTGCCGTCGCGCTCTGGCAGCATGCCCTCGGCCCGCAGCTCGGCGATCGTGGCGCCCGCGAGCACGCGCGCGTTCGCCTTGGCGATCGGGGTGCCGAGCGCCTTCGCCACGAAGGGCACCGTGCGGCTCGCGCGCGGATTGGCCTCGATGACGTGCAGGACGCCCGTCGCGTAGGCGAACTGCACGTTGATGGGTCCGCGCACGTCCAGCCCCTGTGCGATCCGGAGCGTCGCGTCGCGGATCTCGCGCAGCTGCGCGCGGCCGAGCCCCACGGGCGGCAGCGTGCAGGAGGAGTCTCCGGAGTGGATGCCGGCCTCCTCGATGTGCTCCAGGATGCCGCCGACGAAGAGCTCCTCGCCGTCGTAGATGCCGTCGACGTCGATCTCGACCGCGTCGTCCAGGAAGTGGTCCACGAGCAGCGGGCGGTCGGGCCCGATGATGCCTGCGGATGCGATGCGGTCGAAGTAGCCGTGCATGCTCGGGGTGTCGTAGACGATCTCCATGCCGCGACCGCCGAGCACGAAGGAGGGGCGCACGAGCACGGGGTAGCCGATGCGCTCGGCGATCGCGATCGCCTGGTCCTCGGTGGTGGCCGTGCCGTTGCGCGGTGCGACGAGCCCCGCCTCGTCGAGGATGCGCTGGAAGAGCCCCCGCTCCTCGGCCGCGTCGATCGCGTCGGGTGTGGTGCCGAGGATCGGCACGCCGGCAGCCTCGAGGCCGCGCGCGAGGCCGAGCGGCGTCTGGCCGCCGAGCTGCACGATGACGCCGACGAGCTCGCCGGCAGCCGACTCGGCGTGCACGATCTCCAGCACGTCCTCGAGCGTCAGCGGCTCGAAGTAGAGCCGGTCGCTCGTGTCGTAGTCGGTCGAGACAGTCTCCGGGTTGCAGTTGACCATGATGGTCTCGAAGCCGGCGTCGGCGAGCGCGAAGGACGCGTGCACGCACGAGTAGTCGAACTCGATGCCCTGCCCGATGCGGTTCGGGCCGGAGCCCAGGATGATCACCTTGCGGCGGTCGGAGGGCACGACCTCGGTCTCGAGGTCGTAGCTCGAGTAGTGGTACGGCGTCTCGGCGGGGAACTCCCCCGCGCAGGTGTCGACCGTCTTGTAGACCGGGCGGATGCCGGCGGCCCAGCGCGCCTCGCGCACCTCGGCCTCTGCCACGCCGCGCAGCTGCGCGATCTGCGCATCCGAGAAGCCGTGCTCCTTGGCCAGCAGCAGGTGCTCGGCGTCGAGGGGGCCCCGACCGCCGCCGGCGAGGCGGATCTCGTCGGCGACCTCGTTGATGAGCACCATCTGGTCGAGGAACCACGGGTCGATGCCCGTCGCCTCGTGCGCCTGCTCGATCGTCGCACCCGCGCGCAGCGCCTGCTGCAGCGTGACGATGCGGCCGTCGGTCGGGATCCGTGAGGTCTCGAGCAGGACGGCGGCGTCGCCGGGCTCGCCCTCCCAGTGGAAGGAGGAGCCCTTCTTCTCGAGCGAGCGGAGCGCCTTCTGGAGGGCCTGCGGGTACGTGCGGCCCATCGCCATCGCCTCGCCGACCGACTTCATGGTCGTCGTGAGCGTCGCATCCGCCGCCGGGAACTTCTCGAAGTTGAAGCGCGGCACCTTGACGACGACGTAGTCGAGGGCGGGCTCGAAGGAGGCCGGGGTGACCTTCGTGATGTCGTTCGGGATCTCGTCGAGGCGGTAGCCGAGCGCGAGCTTCGCGGCGATCTTGGCGATCGGGAAGCCCGTCGCCTTGGAGGCGAGCGCCGAGGAGCGCGAGACGCGCGGGTTCATCTCGATGACGATGATGCGGCCGGTCGTCGGATCGACGGCGAACTGGATGTTGCAGCCACCCGTGTCGACGCCGACGCGACGGATGATGTCGATGCCGATGTCGCGCAGCCGCTGGTACTCCTTGTCGGTCAGCGTGAGCGCCGGCGCGACCGTGATCGAGTCGCCGGTGTGCACGCCGACGGCGTCGACGTTCTCGATCGAGCAGATGACGACCGTGTTGTCGGCCGTGTCGCGCATGAGCTCGAGCTCGTACTCCTTCCAGCCGAGGATCGACTCCTCGAGCAGCACCTCGCCGATCGTGGACGAGTGGATGCCGTCGCCGACGAAGCGGCGCAGCTCTGCCTCGTCGTGCGCGAAGCCGGAGCCGAGGCCGCCCATGGTGAACGAGGGGCGCACGACGACGGGATAGCCGTACTCCCCCGCGAAGGCGAGCGCATCGTCGACGGACTTCGCGATGACGCTCGACGCGACGTCGGCGCCGGCGTCGAGCACGAGCTGCTTGAACAGCATGCGGTCCTCGCCGCGCTGGATCGCGTCGACCTTCGCGCCGATCAGCTCGACGCCGTGGCGCTCGAGGATCCCCTGCTCGTGCAGCGCGATCGCGGCGTTGAGCGCAGTCTGACCGCCGAGCGTCGGCAGGATCGCGTCGGGGCGCTCCTTCATGATGATCGTCTCGATCACCTCTGGTGTGATCGGCTCGATGTAGGTCGCGTCGGCGAAGTCGGGGTCGGTCATGATCGTCGCCGGGTTCGAGTTGACGAGGATGACGCGCACGCCCTCCTCGCGCAGCACGCGGCATGCCTGCGTGCCGGAGTAGTCGAACTCGGCCGCCTGCCCGATCACGATCGGCCCGGAGCCGATGACGAGGACGGAGTTGATGTCGTCGCGCTTGGGCATCAGGCCTGCGCCCCCTTCTGCGCCAGGACCATCTGGCGGAACTCTTCGAACATGTGGTGGGCGTCGTTCGGCCCTGCGGCCGACTCGGGGTGGTACTGCACGCTGAACGCGGGGATGTCGAGCGCGCGGAGGCCCTCGACGACGCGGTCGTTGAGCGAGTAGTGGCTCACCTCGACGCGACCGAAGCCCGCGGGGCTCGTGAGCTCCTCGCCAATCGTGGCGTCGACCGCGAAGCCGTGGTTCTGGCTCGTGATCTCGACGCGACCGGTGGCGACGTCGAGCACGGGCTGGTTGATGCCGCGGTGGCCGAAGGGCAGCTTGTAGGTGCCGAAGCCGAGCGCGCGGCCGAGCAGCTGGTTGCCGAAGCAGATGCCGAAGAAGGGCAGGCCCTCGCGCAGCACGCCCTGCAGCAGCTCGACCTGGTCGTCGGAGGCCGCCGGGTCGCCGGGGCCGTTCGAGTAGAACGCCGCGACCGGGTCGTGCGCGAGCACCTGGGCGAGCGTGGAGTCCTGCGGCAGGACCACGAGGTCGAAGCCCTGCTCGCGCAGGTAGCGCAGCGTCGAGGTCTTGACGCCGAGGTCGAGCACGGCGAGCGTGCCGAGCGACTCGCCGACCGCCTCGAGGCGGTAGGCCTCGCGGGTGCTCACGCTGGCGGCGAGGCTGCGGCCGGCCATGGTGGGGCTCTCCCGCACCTCGGCGAGCATCGCCGCATCGGTCGTCAGCGCCTCGCCGGAGAAGACCCCGGCGCGCATGGCGCCGACATCCCGCAGGCGACGCGTGACGGCGCGGGTGTCGATGCCGGCGATGCCGACGACACCGTCGCGCTCGAGCTGTGCGCCGAGCGGCTCCTCCGAGCGCCAGTTCGAGGTGATGCGGCTCGCAGCGCGCACCGCGTAGCCCGCCGGCCACATGCGGGCCGACTCGTCGTCCTCGGAGGTCACCCCGGTGTTGCCGATGTGCGGCGAGGTCTGCACCACGATCTGGCCCGCGTAGCTCGGGTCGGTCAGCGTCTCCTGGTAGCCGGTCATGCCGGTGGCGAAGACGGCCTCGCCGAGCGCGCGGCCCGTGGCGCCGTAGGCGCTGCCGCGATAGATGGTGCCGTCCTCGAGCACGAGGGCTGCGGATGCGGTGCGCGCGGCACCGGCGGATGTCATGTCGGTCACGGGGTCGTCCCTTCCCCTGCAGTGGTGGTCTTCTCGTGGCGAGCGAGTGCGCTGAGCGCCTCGAACGCGGGCGCGTCGTCACCGACGACGCGCAGGTAGGTGTCGACGTCGGCGCCGAGCCGGTGGGCGATCACGATGATCCCGCCGGGTTCGACGACGCGGTCGATGGTCCAGGTGGCGCGCTCGACCGAGCGGATGCTCGTGGCCGGGATGCGCACCTCGCGTCGGTCGGCGAGCAGTTGCACGCCGTCGCCGTCGATCGCGAGCCGGGTGCGCCCGCGGAAGCCGAGGCCGTGCGCGAAGACGCGGTCGTAGGGGTCGCCGGCCCTGGTGGTCGCGACGTACAGCGCCTCGACGACGAGGGTGGGCAGCACCCGCTCGCTCCAGCCCTCTGGCGCGAGTATGTCGCGCTGCCGGCGGCGGCGTCGCCAGATGCCCAGCGCCACGAGCGCGGCGACGAGCGCGACGAATGCGGCGCACAGCAGCGCGAAGGTCTCCTTGCTCATCGTGCGGCCTCCTCGAGCTGCAGCTCGCCCTCGGCGACCGTGCGGCGCCCGCCGTGCCAGACGTGCAGCACGCTGCCTGGCAGCTCGACGCCGAGGAACGGCGAGTTCGCCGAGCGGCCGCGCAGGGCGGTGGGCTCGATGATGCGACGGGCAGCGGGATCGAGCAGCACGACGTGCGCGCGCGATCCGACCTCGAGCGGCGCGTCGTAGCCGGGCTCCTGCCCGATCTCGGCGGGCGCCGTCGACATGACGCGCGCGACGCCGGCCCAGTCGAGCAGGCCCGTCTCGACCATGGCGAGCTGCACCGCACCCAGCGCGGTCTCCAGCCCGACCATGCCGAAGGCCGCATCCGCGAACGCCGCCTGCTTGGCCTCTGGCGCGTGGGGCGCGTGGTCGGTGGCGACGATGTCGATCGTGCCGTCGGCGAGCGCTTCGCGCAGGGCGCGCACGTCCCGATCCGCGCGCAGCGGCGGGTTGACCTTGTAGCGCGCGTCGTAGCTGCGCACGAGCTCCTCGGTGAGCAGCAGGTGGTGGGGCGTGACCTCTGCGGTGATGGCGATGCCGCGCTGCTTGGCCGCGCGCACGACCTCGACGGTCTCGAGCGTCGAGACGTGGCAGACGTGCAGCCGCGCACCGGTCGCCTCGGCGAGCATGGCGTCGCGGGCGACGATCGAAGCCTCGGCCACGGACGGCCAGCCGGTGAGGCCCAGCTCGGCCGCCAGCGGGCTCTCGTGCATGACGGAGCCCCGCGTGAGCGCAGGGTCCTGCGCGTGCTGCGCGATGACCGCGCCGAGCGAGGCTGCGTGCTCGAGCGCCCGGCGCATGAGCTCTGCGTCGGCGACGCAGTGACCGTCGTCGCTGAAGACCGTCACGCGCGCGGCGCTGCCGGCGAGCATGCCCATGTCGGCCAGCCGCTCCCCCGCGAGGCCGACGCTGACGGCGCCGATCGGGCGCACGGTCGCGAGGCCGGCCTCGAGGCCGAGGCGATGCACCTGCTCGACGACGGCCTGCGTGTCGGCGACGGGGCTGGTGTTCGCCATCGCGAAGACGCACGTGTAGCCGCCGGCGGCCGCCGCCCGCACGCCCGTCGCCACGGTCTCCGCCTGCTCGCCACCGGGCTGCCGCAGGTGGGTGTGCAGGTCCACGAGCCCCGGCAGTGCGACGAGGCCGGATGCGTCGACGACCTCGACCGCGTCACGAGCGTCGTCGTCGATGGATGCCGGGTCGATGAGGACGCCATCGCGGATCGCGAGGTCGCGCACCTCTCCACCCATGATCGAGGCGCCCCGCAGGAGGGTGATGGCTCCGCTGCGCTCGCCTGCCCCGCCGCGCTCGCTGTGCTTCGTGGTCATCGGGAGCCTCCCTGGTCGGATGCGAGCAGCGCGTAGAGGACGGCCATGCGCACCGACACGCCCGCGGTCACCTGCTCGAGCACCGTCGACGCGTCGCTGTCTGCCGCGCGGCTGGAGAGCTCGAGACCCCGGTTCATCGGGCCAGGGTGCATGATCTGCGTGCCTGGGATGCGCGCCAGCCGCTCGTCGGTCAGCGACCAGCCGGTGATGTACTCGGCGGCGCTTGGCGCGATCCTGCCTGCTTGGCGCTCGAGCTGCACGCGCAGCAGCATGAGGGCGTCGGGCCGCTCGCCGAGCACCCGGTCGAGGCTGGTCTCGGCTCGCACGCCCAGGCGCGTGCCGTCGGAGGCGGCCGGCGGCAGGAGCGACGGCGGCCCGACGACCGTGACCTCGGCGCCGAGCGCAGGCAGCAGGAGCGCGTTCGAGCGGGCGACGCGCGAGTGCGCGATGTCGCCGACGATCGCGACGGAGATGCCGTCGAGCCCCTTGCCGCGCGATGCGGCGCCGTGGATGCGGCGCCGGAGCGCGAAGGCGTCGAGCAGCGCCTGCGTGGGGTGCTCGTGCGTGCCATCGCCGGCGTTGACGACCGGGCGGCCGATCCACTCCGCGAGCAGCGCCGGAGCTCCCGAGGCTCCGGAGCGCACGACGACGCCGTCGACCCCCATGGCTGCGATCGTCAGGCCGGTGTCGCGCAGCGACTCGCCCTTCGACGCGCTCGAGCCCTTGCCAGAGACGTTGATGACGTCTGCGGAGAGCCACTTGCCGGCGATCTCGAAGGATGACCGGGTGCGGGTCGAGTCCTCGAAGAAGAGGTTCACGACGGTGCGGCCGCGCAGGGCTGGCAGCTTCTTGACGTCGCGATCCTGGATCTGGTGCATGTCCTCGGCGAGGTCGAGGAGGGCGATCGCCTCGTCGCGGGGCATCGCCGCGGTCAGCAGGTGCTTCACGCCGCACCGCCCTCGATCACGACGGCATCCTCGCCGTCGATCTCCTGCAGGAGGATCGAGACGTGCTCGCTGCGCGCGCTCGGCAGGTTCTTGCCGACCGAGTCCGCGCGGATCGGCAGCTCGCGGTGGCCGCGATCGACGAGCACCGCGAGGCGCACGGCGCGCGGCCGGCCGAAGTCGGCCAGCGCGTCGAGGGCGGCGCGGATGGTGCGGCCCGAGTAGAGCACGTCGTCCACCAGCACGACGACCTTGTCATCGATGCCGGATGCGGGGATGCGCGTCGGGTGCGACGCGCGCGTCGGGCGGTCGCGCAGGTCGTCGCGGTGCATCGTGATGTCGAGCGCGCCGGTGCGGGCGTCGAAGTCCTCCCCGGTGATCTCGCTCAGGCGGCTCGCGAGCCGCGCTGCGAGGTGCACGCCGCGCGTCGGGATGCCGAGGATGACGAGGTCGTCGGAGCCGTGATTGGCTTCGAGGATCTCGTGCGCGATGCGCGTCAGTGCCCTGGCGATCTCGTCAGGGCCGAGGACGGTGCGCACGACGGGGCTGTGCTGAGTCAAGGCGACTCCCTTCTCCGCCTCACAGGACGGGCTTCAAGGTTGTCTGATCCCTTCCACCTTACCTCGTCGTGCAGTCTCCGAGGAGCCGAGTCAGAAGGGCAACGGCCGCGGGGGTTCGCCGACCTGCATGCCCCACAGCTGCGGCTCCGGTTCACGCTCCGGTTCGCGCTCGTGGAACACTGGCCCGATCTCTGGCGGCTCATCCACGTAGGTCTGCCCGGTGGGTGACGTGAAGACGAGTACGCCGGGCGAGCGCTGGTGGACCTTCCAGCGTCTGGCGCCGGAGAGCTGTGCGCCTTTGAGGGTGTGGTGTCGTCTGCAGAGGTGGGCGAGGTTGCCGGTGTCGGTGGTGCCGCCGTCGGTCCAGGGGATGGTGTGGTCGAGGTCGCTGCGGTGTGCCCTCTGGCTGCAGCCTGGCCATCTGCAGTGCTGGTCTCTGGCTCGGAGGAGCTGCTTGAGTCGCTTGGAGGGCACGTAGGTGTCGACGGCGGTGACGTGGCCGGTGAGGGGGTCGGTGAACAGGCGCGTCCAGGCGGTCGCGCGCTCGGCGAGCCGCCTAGCGGTCTCGGGGTCGACGGGGGCGCCGGTGGAGAGCCGCGCGACCGCGGTGCTGTGACGCAGACCGGTGTCGCGCTCGTCGACACCGACGAGCACGTCGGCGGGCATCATGATCGTGACGTCGGCTCGGATCGCCTCGAGCGTGGCGCCGGCGGGGTCGCCGGTGAGCAGCAGGTCGCACATGAGATCTGCGCGGAGCTGGTCGAAGGTGCGCGGGTCCTTGCCCTCGCCGCTGGCGTCGGCGGCGCGGAGGGTGGCCTTGGCCATCTGCGTGAGGCGGTCGTGGGCAGCCGCGACCAGCAGGGTCGGGGCGATCAGCTCGAGTCGCGACATGCCGTCGTCGAGCTCCTTCTGGAACACACCCCGACGATCCCTGGCCGACCGATGCCGGGCCGCGAGCGGCTGCTCCAGGTGCCGCTCGAGCTCGCGGCGCGCGATCGCGCGGAGACGGCCCGGCGTGGTCTGCTCGGCGTGCGGTAGCAGCGCCTCCTCGAACGCGGCCCGGCCTGCGGGGTCCTGGATGGCCCCGCCGATCTCGGTGATCACGCCGACGTGGCCGCGGTGGATGCGCGCCTCGCCCCACGCGTGCATCGTCGCCGGCCATGCGGCGACCTGCTCCATCGCGTGGCTGATGTCGGCCTCGAGGGTGCGGTCGCTGCGGCGCTCCATCAGCGCCAGCTCGCACGCGACGTCCCGCACGCCGACGCCCGGGTCGAGGCGCTCCTCCAGCGCATCCTCGACCGCGACGTGCCCGATGCCGGCGAGGAACCGGACCCGCATCGCCTCCAGGCTCGCGATCGCCGCATCGATCTCGACCACCGCACGCATCGCCGACTCCGCCACGTCACGACCCGTCACCAGAGCAGGAGGCACCGACTCGACCTCAACGGCAACCGACTCGATCCCGGCGATAGCCGATCGGCTGGCATCGTCATCGCGCGCCGCGTGCGCCTGGACCACTGGCTCGTCGAGCGGGTGCGGCCCACCGCGCAGCCACGTCGGACCGTCGAAGAAGTCCGGAGCGAACGGCACCGGCACCCGATGCGGCGGCAGCGTCGGCGCCGGCGGCGAGGCACCCGGCGAGGCAGCAGGCGCGGCACCCAAGCTCGCCGCACCGACCGCACCCTCCGGCCCTTGCTGCCGCACCGCATCCGTCGTCATGGGCGAAGTGTCACACGGGCCACTGACACGCACGGGGGCCTTGGCGTCCTGGCGCCTCGTCCCATCCGTCGTCATGGGGCGAAGTGTCACACGGCCCACCGACAGGGTTCATCATCGGGCGAGCGCCAGAGCTTGCGCGTCCCAGACGAGCGGGTCAGCGGTCACGCCGCCGCCAGCGCCCTCGCCGTCAGCGCGACCGGCGCCGACCCGCGACGGGCCCCGCCAACGCCGCCGGGTTCAGCCCCGCTGCGCCGCGATGCGCCCGAGCACGCCGTTGATGAACGCGCCCGAGCGGTCGGTCGACAGCTCGTTCGCGAGGTGCACGGCCTCGGAGACCACGACGCTCGTGGGCGCCGTGCCGTGCTCGAGCTCCCACGTGCCGACGCGGAGGATCGCGAGGTCAGTGCGCGGCATCCGGTCGATGGGCCAGTGCTCGCTCGACGAAGCGATCAGCTCGTCGATCGCGTCGGTGTCGTCCGCGACGCCCGCCACGAGCTCGCGCGCGAACTCGAACCAGCCGTGCGAGGCCCAGCCGAGCCGGTCGGCGGTGTCGCGCAGCACGGTCATCGGCGACTCGTCGCGCGCGTTCGCCGAGTACAGCACCTCGACGGCGTGCTTGCGGGCCTTGCGGCGCGAGGGGTAGGTCTCGCTCGCCTTCTCGGGGGTCGCCACGTCAGTCGTTGACGCGGCCGAGGTAGCTGCCGTCGCGGGTGTCGACCTTGACGCGCGTGCCCTGCTCGACGAACAGCGGCACCTGGATCTCGGCGCCCGTCTCGACGGTCGCGGCCTTCGTGCCGGCGCTCGAGCGGTCGCCCTGGAGGCCCGGCTCGGTGTAGGTGATCTCGAGCACGACGGATGCGGGCAGCTCGACCTGGAGCGCCTCACCCTCGTGCATGGAGATGGTGGCGGTGCCGTTCTCGAGCAGGAACTTCGCGCCGTCGCCGACCGTGGCGGCCGGGATCTGCAGCTGCTCGTACGTGTCGTTGTCCATGAACACGAAGTCCTGGCCGTCGTTGTAGAGGTACTGATAGTCGCGGCGGTCGACGGTGGCGAACTCCATCTTGGTGCCGGCGTTGAAGGTCTTGTCGACGGTCTTCTGGCTGCGAGCGTTGCGCAGCTTGGTGCGGACGAACGCGCCGCCCTTGCCGGGCTTGACGTGCTGGAACTCGATGACGGTCCAGAGCTGGCCGTCGAGGTTGAGCACCGCGCCGTTCTTGATGTCGTTCGTGGTTGCCATGAGGCGAATCCGTTCCGTGAGAGCCGTGGGGGCAAGCAGTCCGTCGTGGGCATGGCCAGTCGTGGACACTGCGCCGACAGGAGAGTCTAGCGGGCGCGCGGTGGGCGGTCTCAGGCGGCGACGATGGCGGCCGCGGCGAGCGCATAGCCCCGCAGCCCGAAGCCGGCGATCACGCCGGTCGCGACACCCGAGACGACGGATGCGTGACGGAAGGACTCCCGCGCGTGCGGGTTGGAGATGTGGACCTCCACCAGCGGCGCGACGCCCTGCAGCTGCGCGCAGGCGTCCCGCAGCGCGTACGAGTAGTGCGTGAACGCGGCCGGGTTCAGGATCACCGGCAGGGCTGCGTCGACAGCCTCGTGGATCCACCCCACGAGCGTCGCCTCGTCGTCGGTCTGGCGCACATCCGCTTCGACCGGATGCTCGGCGGTGCCGACAGCCTCGACGAGCGGCGCGATGTCGGCCACCGTCGCCGTGCCGTAGACCTCGGGCTCACGGGTGCCGAGCCTGCCGAGGTTGGGCCCGTTGAGGACGAGGATGCGCATGCGGCCAGTCTGGCACCTCGGCTGCGCTCGCCGCGGTGCCAGACCAGCCCGCTGCCCTACATCTCGCCCTCGAACAGGCCGATGCTGTTGCCGTCCGCATCGACGAAGACGGCGTACCAGCTCGACTCGCTGACGGCCCCCTTCGGGTGGGTGACGGTGCCGCCGAGCTCCTGCACGAGCGCGAGCGTCTCATCGATCGAATCGACCTCGATGACCGACCGCGGCTGCGTGAAGCCGTCTTCCCGCGCGGTCAGCGCGCCGCCGGAGACGCCGTTCGGAGCCTGCCACATGGGATAGCCCTCGTAGCCCGCGGCCTCGGCGATCTGCCAGCCGAAGACCTTCGAGTAGAAGTCGGTGGCCCGGGACAGGTCGCCGACCGGGATCTCGAGGTGTGTGATGTCGCCGTGCGCCACAGTGCGCCCCTCTCGTCGGGCCCGCTCCGTGCGAGCGCTCGAGAGCAACCTGGCACGCACCGCCCACAACGCGCCAGTGCCAGCGCGGCGACGGCGAGCCTGCGTCAGTCGGCGAGCGACTGGTACGCCATGAACAGCAGCCCCTCGTCGGGCCCCTCGAGGATCCTCGGCTTCGCGACGTCGTCGAGCACCACGAACCGCAGCATCGACCCGCGGGTCTTCTTGTCCTTGCGCATGGTGCCCAGGAGCGTCTGCCACCGGCCCACCGGATAGGTCATCGGCAGCTCGAGCGAGTCGAGGATGCCGCGGTGCCGGTCGACGACGCTCTCCGGCAGGCGCCCGGCCAGCCGCGACAGCTCGGCGGCGAACACCATGCCGATCGACACGGCGGCGCCATGCCGCCAGCGGTAGCGCTCGGTGTGCTCGATCGCGTGTCCCAGCGTGTGGCCGTAGTTCAGGAACTCGCGCTCCCCCGCCTCGCGGAAGTCGTTCGCGACCACGCGCGCCTTCACCTCGATCGCGCGCGCGACCACCTCGGCGAACTGCGGGGTCGAGGTGTCGGTGGTCGCCGCGAGATCGGTCTCGAGCAGCTCGAGGATGCGGGGGTCGGCGATGAAGCCCGCCTTGACGATCTCGGCGAAGCCGGTGAGCAGCTCGTTGCGCGGCAGCGAGTCGACGAGCTCGAGGTCGGCGATCACCGCGGCGGGGTGGTGGAAGGCACCGACGAGGTTCTTGCCCTGCTCGGTGTTGATGCCGGTCTTGCCGCCGACGGCGGCGTCGACCAGGCCGAGCACGCTCGTCGGCACCTGCACGATGCGTACGCCCCGCAGCCACGTGGCGGCGACGAAGCCCGCCAGGTCGGTGACGGCCCCGCCGCCCAGGCCCAGCACCGCATCCGTCCTGGTGAACTCGGCCTGCCCCATGATCTGCCACAGGAACTGCGCGACCTCGATGCGCTTCGCCTCCTCGGCGTCGGGCACCTCGGCGAGCAGCACCTCGATGCCGAGCTCGGCCTTGAGGTGGTCGGCGATGCGCGACATCGCCGGCTGGTGCACGACGAGCAGGCGCTGCGCGTCGCCCAGCTGCTCCAGCAGGCGATCCACCAGGATGCCCCTGCCGACGTGCACGTCGTAGGGTGCCTCGGTCTGGACGCGGATGGTGGTCATGGTCATGCTCCTGGTCTGATCGGGGTTCGGTGTGGGCTCGAGGCTCGCGGCTCGAGCCGAGGGCTCGGGATGCGGGTCACCGCTCGCGCGCGACGAGCCAGTCCTCGAGCTCGTCGACGAGGCGACTGATGGGCGTGCGAGAGGTGTCGACGGTGACCTCCGCGAGCTCGCGGTAGATCGGGTCGCGCTCCGCGGCGATGCGGCTCCAGGCCGCGATGCCGTCGGCGACCAGCGGACGGCCGGCGCCTCCGATGCGGCGCTCCGCGGCTCGCTCGTCGACCGTGACGAGCACGACGGTCGCCTGCTCGCGCAGCAGTTCGCGCGTGTCGGTGTCGAGCACCGCGCCGCCGCCGAGGGCGACGACGGTGCCGGGGGTCAGCGCCCGCTGCACCGCCTCCGCCTCCCAGCGGCGGAAGACGGCCTCGCCGCGCTCGGCGAAGATCGTGGGGATCGGCCCGTGCTCCAGGACCACCAGACGATCGGTGTCGGCGAAGGTGCGCCCGAGGCGCGCGGCGAGCTTGCGACCGATCGAGCTCTTGCCTGCCGCCATCGGTCCGATGAGCGCGACGGGCGGGGTCGCGCTCGCCTCGTCGCCGGGGCGCGGATGCCCGCTGGTCACGGCTGGGTGGACGGCGTCGCGACGGTGCGCAGGCTCGCGGGGATCGCCGCGACGTAGGCCTCGAGGTTCCTGCGGGTCTCGGCGACCGAGTCGCCGCCGAACTTCTCGACCACCGCATCCGCCAGCACGAGCGCGACCATCGCCTCGGCGACCACGCCGGCGGCGGGCACCGCGCAGACGTCGCTGCGCTGGTGGTGGGCCTGCGCGACATCGCCGGTGGCGGTGTCGATGGTGCGCAGGGCGCGGGGCACCGTGGCGATCGGCTTCATGCCGGCGCGCACGCGCAGCGCGTCTCCGGTGGTCATGCCGCCCTCGATGCCGCCGGCGCGGCCGGTCTCGCGGTGCGTGCCCTCGTCGCCGACGAGCAGCTCGTCGTGCGCGACGCTGCCGCGGCGCCGGGTGGTCTCGAAGCCGTCGCCGACCTCCACGCCCTTGATCGCCTGGATGCTCATGAGCGCCTGCGCGAGGCGCCCGTCGAGCCGGCGATCCCAGTGCACGTAGGAGCCGAGGCCGGAGGGCAGGCCGTAGGCGAGCACCTCGACGATGCCGCCGAGCGTGTCGCCGGAGCGCCGCGCATCCTCGACCTCGGCGAGCATCGCCGCGCTCGTCTCTGGGTCGTTGCAGCGCAGCTCGTCGGCGTCGAGCCGGTCGACGTCATCCGGCACTGGCAGCGAGGCGCCCTCGGGCACGCGCACGGGCCCGATGGACAGCGTGTGGCTCACCAGGCGCACGCCCAGCTCGCCGAGGAACGCTCGAGCGACGGCGCCGAGCGCGACACGAGCAGCCGTCTCCCGGGCGCTCGCGCGCTCGAGCACGGGCCTCGCCTCGTCGAAGTCGTGCTTCTGCATGCCGACCAGGTCGGCGTGGCCGGGCCGGGGGCGCGTGAGCTTCGCCGCGCGCGCGCCGGTGAGCTCGCCCTCGAGGGGGGCGGCGCCCATGACCTCCATCCACTTCGGCCACTCGGTGTTGCCGACGCGCAGCGCGACCGGGCCACCCTGCGTGAGCCCGTGGCGCACGCCACCGGAGATCGACAGCGCGTCCTGCTCGAACTTCATGCGGGCGCCACGCCCTGCACCGAGCTTCCGCCGCTGCAGGTCGGCCTGGATCTGCTCGGCGGTGATGGGCACGCCCGCGGGCAGCCCTTCGAGGATCGCGATCAGTTCGGGGCCGTGGGACTCCCCGGCGGTCAGCCAGCGCAGCATGCCTACGATTCTTCCAGACCCGCCGATGCCGACCTGACCACCGCATCCGACGCCCGTGCCCGCCCCGCCTCGACGAGCGCAGCGCGCATGGCGGCGACGACCGCCCGCTCGTCCGGCAGCGGCGACTCGCTCGCGCCGAGCGCGAAGATGCGCGCCTGGAGCACGGCCTGCCCGAGCAGCATCTCGCGGCCGTCGATGTGCTGCGCGGCCGGCAGCTCAGCGAACCGCGACCCCTCGGCCCGCGCGTAGTCGGCGTCGAGCAGTCGGGTGGGCGGATGCGCGAACACCGGCACGACATCGGCATCGGCCGGCAGCGTCGAGACGGCCGCATCGACGGCCGGCAGCTCGGCGCCCAGTCCCTGCAGCCGCACCTCGACGCCGATGCGCTCGCCGAGGCTCGTGATCCGCTCGCCCTTCGCCGCGCTCCGCAGCGCGACGGTCACCTGCCGCACGCCGAGCTCCTGCAGCGCGAGGAGCGCCGACTGCGCCGTCGCGCCGCCGCCCACGATGGCTCCCGTCGCCGCCGTGGTGAGCCCCGCATCCGCGAACGCCCGCACGATGCCCCCGACGTCCGTGTTCCAGCCTCGCGGACCGCCCGCACCGTCGAGCAGCAGCGTGTTGACGGCGCCGGTCAGCTCGGCGCGCCGGTCGACGACGCGCGCGATGGCGTGCGCCTCCTCCTTGAGGGGTGCGGTGACCGAGAGACCGAGCCACCCGCCGTCCAGCACATCGACGAAGCCCGCGAGCTCGCCTCGCGCCACCAGGCGGCGCTCATAGGCCCAGGCGAGGCCCAGCGCGCTCGCCGCTGCGCCCTGCAGCGCCGGCGAGAGGGAGTGCTCGATCGGCGAGCCGACGACCGCGAGCCGGCGCTCGGCGCCGCGCACGGCCGCCGCCACCTCAGCCGCCCCAGCCCGGGTTGTCGCGCAGGAACTGCTGGAACCGCTCCACGGCCACGAGGTGCTCGTCGTAGGTCTCCGAGAACACCGTCTCGCCCGTGTTCGGGTCGACGGTCACGAAGTACAGCCACGGTCCCGGCGTCGGCTCGAGCACCGCGGTGATCGCCTGGTCGCCCGGCGCACCGATCGGCCCGACCGGCAGGCCGGTGCGCTGGTAGGTGTTGTACGGGTTCGAGGCGTCGGCGCGCTCCTCTGCCGTCGTCGTGACGACGTGCAGGTTGCCGGTGCCGTAGGCGACGGTGGCGTCGGACTGCAGCGCCATGTTGATGTCGAGGCGGTTCTGGAAGACCCGCGCGACACGACCGAAGTCGTCGGCGAACCGCGCCTCGCGCTGCACGAGGGCTGCGAAGGTCAGGACGCGCTGCGCATCGGCGTCCGCGACGCCGTGGGAGTCGAGCGCCTGGTGCATGCGCGCCACCATCGCCTCGATCACGCCCGCCGCGGTGATGCCCTCGTCGAAGGTGTAGGTCGCCGGGAAGAGCCAGCCCTCGAGCGAGATCGCATCATCGGGCAGGTCGAACTGCGCGAAGTTGCCGGCGAGCTGTGTGAACTCAGCCTGCGGGATCCCCAGGTCGCGCTCGAGCCGCTCGAACACCTGCGGCAGCGTGTAGCCCTCGGGCACGGTGACGCGCAGCTCGGCCTTGTTCGCCGGGTCCAGGATCGCGTCGAGCGCGCCCTGGGCCGACATCTGCTGCTGCACCCGGTAGGCGCCGGGGTGCAGCTGGATCGTGGAGTCCTCGACGAGGATGTCGGTGAACGCCTCGCTGCTCGCGATGACGTCCTCCTCGAGGAGCGTCGCGGCGACGTCGTAGCCGTTCTGCCCCTGCTCGATCCGCACCACGACCTCGCCGGTGCCCGGCCCCGGGTAGTCCTCTGCGCTGGCGAGGCGCTCCCTGAGCTGCCCCGCGCCCCAGGTCACCGCGACCACGAGACCGGCGACCACCACGAGCACGATGCTCCAGGCGATGACGATCCTGCGGATCTTGACCTTGCGCTCCTGGCGCGCGCGTTCGCGACGTCCGGCCATGGGTCAGTCCTCTTCTCGCTCCGCGGCGTGCTCGCCGCTGCTCAGCAGCTCCCCCGGCGCGCGGCCGGCGGCGCGCTCGCTGTCGAGCGCGTGCTGCAGGATGACGACCGCGGCCGCCTGATCGATGGCGGCGCGCTGCTGGCGCGTCGACTTGCCGGATGCGCGCATGCCCGCGGAGGCGGTCACGGTCGAGAGTCGCTCGTCGACGAGCCGCACCGGCATCGTCGCCGCGAGCATCGCGGCCATCTCGCGCGCGTCCTGCGTGCTGGGCGTGTCGCCGCCCGAGAGCGAGATCGGCAGGCCGACCACCGCTTCGACGGCCTCGAGCTCGGCGGCGATCTCGGCCAGGCGCGCCACGGGCTCGGTCGACGCGCGCTGGATCGTCTCCACCGGCGTCGCGAGCAGACCGTCGCGGTCGCAGCGCGAGACGCCGACGCGGGCCCTGCCCACGTCCACGCCGATCCGCACGCCTCTCCGCATCGCTCCGCTCTCGCCCGGGTGCCCGCTCAGCGCCGCACGCCGTCGGTCACGGCGGCCAGCGCCGCGGGCATCGCGCTCGCGTCCTGCCCGCCGCCCTGCGCCATGTCCGGCTTGCCGCCGCCGCCTCCGCCGAGCACCGAGGCTGCCGCCTTGGCGAGCGGCCCTGCCGCGACGCCCGCATCGCGAGCCGCCTGGTTGGTGGCCACGACGATCGCGGGGCGCCCGTCGATCGTGCCGCCGATGGCGGCCACTGCGGGCGTGGAGCCGAGGCGCTCGCGCACCTGAGCGGCCAGCGAGCGCAGGTCGTCCTGCGAGCCGACGGCCCCCAGGTCGGCGCTCGCGAGCAGCACGTCGCCCGCGCGCTGCGCGGCGTCGACGATCGGCTGCACGCGGCCGGCGAGCTGCCTCGACTCGAACTCGGCGATGCGCTTCTCGGCCGCCTTGAGCGACGCCACGATCTCCTGGATGCGGCTGGGCAGCTGCTCCTTCGGCGTCTTCAGCATCGACGTGAGCTCGCTCACGAGCGTGCGCTCCGCGACCAGCTGGTCGAACGCATCTGCGCCCACGGCCGCCTCGACGCGCCGCGCGCTCGATCCGACGCTCGACTCGCTCGTGATCGACAGCAGGCCGATCTGGCTCGAGGCGCCCACGTGCGTGCCGCCGCAGAGCTCGCGCGACCAGGGCCCCCCGATGTCGACCATGCGCACGCTCGAGCCGTACTTCTCGCCGAAGAGCGACATGGCGCCGAGCGCCTTCGCCTCGTCGAGCGCCATGACGCGCGTCTCGACCGGCAGGTCGTCGCGGATCGCCGCGTTGGCGATGCCCTCGAGCTCCTGGCGCATGTCGCTCGAGAGCGGGCTCGACCAGGAGAAGTCGAGGCGCATGTAGCCGGCCTTGTTGTACGAGCCGGCCTGCACGGCGTCGGGCCCGAGCAGCTGGCGGAGCGCCGCGTGCACGAGGTGGGTCGCCGTGTGCGCCTTGTTGGCCCCGCGGCGGTAGAGCGGGTCGACGACCGCGTGCGCGACGTCGCCGACGGCGATCTCGCCGCTCGTCACCCGCACGGTGTGGCTGATGAGGCCCTGCACCGGGCGCTGCACGTCGAGCACCTCCGCCTCGAAGCCGGCGCCGACGAGGCGACCCTGGTCGCTGTCCTGACCGCCCGCCTCTGCGTAGAGCGGCGTGGCGGTGAGGATGACCTCGACCTCCTGGTCGATCCCGGCCGATGCGACCTGCGCGCCGTCGGCGATGATGCCGATGATCTCGCCGTCGGCCTCGAGCTCGTCGTAGCCGAGGAAGGCGGTCTCTCCCTTGCCCCGCAGCTCGGAGTAGACGGACAGGTCGGCCAGCTGGCGGCGGCGCGACTTCGCGTCGGCCTTCGCGCGCGTGCGCTGCTCGCTCATGAGCGACTCGAAGGTCGAGCGGTCGACCTCGAGGCCCGCCTCCTCGGCGATCTCCATCGTCAGGTCGATCGGGAAGCCGTAGGTGTCGTGCAGGAGGAACGCGGTCTTGCCGGGCACGACCTGGCCGGATGCCTTGCGCACGTCGGACATGGCGAGGTCGAGCACCGTCGAGCCCGACTCGAGCGTCTTGAGGAAGGTCTCCTCCTCGGCGATCGCCAGTCGCTCGATGCGCGGGAACGCGGGGTCGAGGTCGGGGTAGGCGGCCGACATCGCGTCATAGCTGGCGCGGAAGAGCGTCGGGAACGTCGCCTCGTGGACGCCGAGGAGCCGCATCGCGCGGATCGAGCGGCGCATCAGGCGGCGCAGGATGTAGCCGCGGCCGTCGTTGCCGGGCGTGACGCCGTCACCCATCAGCATGAGCGAGGAGCGCACGTGGTCGGCGACCACGCGCATCCGCACGTCGTCCTCGTGCTCGGCGCCGTAGCGCCGGCCGGAGAGCTCGCTCGCGAGATCGAGCACCGGGCGCACCTGGTCGATCTCGTACATGTTCTGCACGCCCTGCTTCAGGAACGCGATGCGCTCGAGGCCCATGCCGGTGTCGATGTTCTTCTTCGGCAGCTCGCGCACGATCGTGAACTCGGTCTTCGAGCGCACGTCGGCGATCTCGTCCTGCATGAAGACGAGGTTCCAGATCTCGACGTAGCGGTCGGAGCCGGTCGCCGGGCCGCCCTCGGGGCCGTAGTCGGGGCCCAGGTCGTAGAAGATCTCGGAGTCGGGACCGGCGGGGCCGGGCTGCCCCGTCATCCAGTAGTTGTCCTCGAGGCCGAGGCGCTGGATGCGGTCGGCATCGATGTCGGTGACCTCGAGCCAGAGGCGCTCGGCCTCGTCGTCGGTGAGGTAGACCGTCGCCCAGAGGCGCTTCGGGTCGAAGCCGTAGCCGCCGTCGGCCTCGGAGCCGGTCAGCAGCTTCCAGGCGTAGTCGATCGCCTCGCGCTTGAAGTAGTCGCCGAACGACCAGTTGCCCGCCATCTGGAAGAACGTGCCGTGGCGCGGCGTGCGGCCGACCTCTTCGATGTCGTTGGTGCGGATGCACTTCTGCACGTCGGCCACGCGGGGCCAGGGTGCGGGCACCCGGCCCGACAGGTACGGGATGAAGGGCACCATGCCGGCGATCGTGAACATGATCGCCGGGTCGTCGCTCACCAGCGACGCCGAGGGCACGATCGTGTGATCGCGCTGCTCGAAGTGCGAGAGGAATCGGCGGTGGATCTCTGCGGTCTGCATCTAGCTCTGGTCTTTCCAGCCCCGCACGGGGCCTGACGAGCCCGGGCGCAGCGCGCCCGGGCTCGGATCGGGTGTCGTCACTCGCCTCGCAGCTCGCGGTCGCGAGCCTGGTAGCCGTCCTTGACGGCATCCGTGAACTCGCGCGTGCGGTCGTCGACGTTGTCGAGGATCGCCTTGCCCTTCTCGGTCTCCTCGATGCGACGGGCAGCGAAGACGCCGATGACGACGCCGATGGCCAGGAACAGGAGCTTCTTCACAGCGGATCTCCCTCGTGTCTCGAGCCCCGCACCGGATCGGCGACAGGGCGGGTGTCAGTCTAACGACGAAGAGGGGCCGCCACCTGGCGACCCCTCCTCACGCTCGCTGGATCAGCGGGCTGCGTAGTACTCGACGACGAGCTGGACGTCGGCGACGACCGGCACCTCGGCGCGCTGCGGGCGACGCACGAGGCGAGCCTGCAGGCGGTCGAGCTGCACATCGAGGTACGGCGGCACCGGGGGCAGCACCTGGGCGTGACCGCCGGCTGCTGCGACCTGGAAGGGCTCCATGCCCTCGCTGCGCTCGTGCACGTGGATGGTCTGGCCCTCCTTCACGCGGAAGGACGGACGGTCGACGCGCTGGCCGTCGACCATGATGTGGCGGTGCACGACCATCTGGCGGGCCTGCGAGGTGGTGCGGGCGAAGCCTGCACGCAGCACGAGCGCGTCGAGGCGCATCTCGAGCAGCTCGACCAGGTTCTCACCGGTCAGGCCGCGCTGACGACGGGCCTCGGCGAAGACGATGCGGAGCTGCGCCTCGCGGAGGCCGTACTGGGCCCTCAGGCGCTGCTTCTCGCGCAGGCGGACGGCGTAGTCGCTGTCAGCCTTGCGCTTGGTGCGTCCGTGCTGGCCGGGGCCGTAGGGACGCTTCTCGAGGTAACGGGCCGCCTTCGGGGTGAGGGCGACGCCGAGGGCGCGCGAGAGGCGCACCTTCGAACGGGAACGGGACTTCGTGGACATGACTTCCTTCGCTGAGTCGCTGCCGCGCGAGCGGCTGTCGCGGCGGAGTGCCGCGACCTAAGGAGGGTTGCGGGCCCGCAGCACGATGACGCTGCCGAGAGGGCCGTCGTAGAGCCTAGCAGATCAGCGGTCTCCGGCCAGGATCCTGCGGATGCGCTCGAGCCGCGCGGCCACGTCGCGCTCGAAGCCGTGCGCGCCGGGTTCGTAGTAGCGGCGGCCCACGAGCGGGTCGGGCAGGTACTGCTGCTCGGCCACACCGTGCGGCGCGTCGTGGGCGTAGCGGTAGCCCTTCCCGTGCCCGAGCCGCTTGGCGCCCGGGTAGTGCCCGTCGCGCAGGTGGATGGGCACGCGGCCGAAGTCGCCGGCGCGCACATCGGCGATCGCCGCGTCCACCCCGCGATAGGAGCGGTTCGACTTCGGCGCGGTCGCGAGGTAGACGGTCGCCTCGGCCAGCGGGATCCGCCCCTCCGGCATGCCGATCATCTGCACCGCGGTCGCGGCGGCCGTCGCGATGACGAGCCCCTGCGGGTCCGCCATCCCGACGTCTTCGGCGGCGAGCACGATGATCCGGCGAGCGATGAAGCGCGGGTCCTCCCCCGCCTCGATCATGCGCGCGAGGTAGTGCAGCGCCGCGTCGGGGTCGGAGCCGCGCACGGACTTGATGAAGGCGGAGATCACGTCGTAGTGCTCGTCGCCCTGGCGGTCGTAGCGCAGCAGCGCCCGGTCGACCGCGCTCGCCAGGGCCTCCGCCGTCACCGCCACCGGCGCATCCGCCGTCGCGTCGTCGCCGTCGTCGCGGTCGACGGCTCCCGTCTCCGCGGCCTCGAGGGCGTGCGCGCCGGCGGCCTCGAGCGCCGTGAGCGCCCGGCGGGCATCGCCGGACGAGAGCCGGATCAGCTGCGCCCTCGCGTCGTCCTCGAGCACGATGCCCGCGTCGAACCCGCGCGGATCGGCGATCGCGCGGTCGACGAGCGCGCCGATGTCGGCATCCTCGAGCGGCTCGAGCGTGAGCAGCAGCGAGCGCGACAGCAGCGGGCTGATGACGCTGAAGGAGGGGTTCTCGGTCGTGGCCGCGATGAGCGTGACCCAGCCCTGCTCGACCCCCGGGAGCAGCGCGTCCTGCTGCGCCTTCGTGAAGCGATGGATCTCGTCGAGGAAGAGGACCGTCGACTGGCCGAAGAGGTCGCGCTGGTTCAGCGAGTCCTCCATCACCTGCCGCACGTCCTTCACCCCGGCGCTGACCGCGCTCAGCTCGACGAAGCGGCGGTCGGAGGTGTGGGCGATCGACTGGGCGAGGGTGGTCTTGCCCGTTCCCGGCGGTCCCCAGAGGATCACGCTCTGACCGCTCGCGCGATCGCCGGATGCGGCGAGCCGGCGCAGCGGGGAGCCCGGGCCGAGCAGGTGGCGCTGACCCACCACCTCGTCGAGGCTCGTGGGCCGCATGCGCACCGCGAGCGGCGCTGTCGTCCCCCTGGCCATGCCTCCATGCTAGGCGCGACCACTGACGCGCCCCGTCGCTGACGGCCCGGGGGCACCCGAGCCGGTAGCCTGAACGCCGGCCGCGCTCCCGTCCCGGACGGCGAAGTCCGCGTGGCAGGTCCCTGAGGAGAATCCGTGGTCACCAAGCAGGAGCAGGAGCGGCGCGTCCGCGACTATCGCGCTCGCCAGTCCGTGCACGAGCGCAGGAAGCGTCGACAGGCGCGCGACTCGATCATCGGCGGCGTGCTCGCCGGTGTCGTGCTGCTCGGCGGCATCGGCATCATCGCCGTGACCCAGCCGCCCGCCGACCCGGCCGAGACCGCGGCGCCCACCGACAGCGCAGCGCCCGGCGACACCGCAGCTCCCTCGCAGCCCGCCGCCGAGTCGACCGTCCCAGAGCCCTCGCTCGCCGAGGAGCGCAGCTGGACCGGCACGCTGACGATCAACGGCGTGGCGCTCGAGGTCGAGCTCGACGGCGCCGCCGCACCGCAGGCTGTCTCCGCGGTGCTGCAGGACACGCAGCAGGACTACTACGACGACAAGACCTGCCACCGCCTGACGACGAGCCCGGGCTTCAGCGTGCTGCAGTGCGGCTCGGTCGACGGCACGGGCGCCGGTGACCCCTCCTACATGTACGGACCGATCGAGAACGCGCCGGCCGACGACGTCTACGTCGAGGGCACGATCGCGATGGCGCGCCAGGGGGGCAACGCGGAGACGAACGGGCACCAGTTCTTCATCGTCTACGGCGACACGACGATCCCCTCCGACGCAGCCGGCGGCTACACCGTCATCGGGCAGGTCACCAGCGGGCTCGACGAGCTGCAGGAGCAGGTCATCGCCAAGGGCACGGTCGACGACGCTCCGGACGGCGCCCCGACCGAGCCCGTGACCATCGACGACTTCGTCCTGCAGTAGTCCACCCGCGCAGAGGCCAGCGATGGCCCCCTGCATCAGGTCCACCGCGCTAGGCTCGACCTGCCCGTCCCCTCGTACGAGAGACTTCGTCATGCCTGACACCCAGCCCACCGAATCCGACGCCGCGCAGCCCGCCGCCGAGGAGACCGCTCCCGAACTCGCGGAGCAGACCTCCGACGTGCCCGCCGAGAGCACCGAGGCTCCCGCCGAGAGCGCCGAGGCTGCCGCCGAGAGCGCCGAGGCTCCCGCCGAGGGCGAGGACGCCCCCGCAGAGAGCGCGGAGCCCGCTGCCGAGAGCACCGCGGACGCCGAGCCGGCTGCCGAGACCACCGAGGCCCCCGCTGGCCCCACCATCGGCGAGACGGTCATCGAGCGCGGCCTCGGCCGCGTCGACGCCGCCGGCACCGTGGCCGTCAAGGACGGCGACGACTGGCGCGTCGTCGGGCAGTTCCCCGACGTGACGCCCGAGGAGGCGCTCGCCTACTTCGAGCGCAAGTTCGCCGACTTCGAGGGCCAGGTCCGACTGCTCGAGCAGCGCGTCCGCGGCGGCGCCAGCGCGCGCGACGTCGCCAAGACCGCCAACCACCTGC
Organism: Agrococcus sp. Marseille-P2731; assembly: GCF_900117395.1. Lineage (GTDB taxonomy): Bacteria > Actinomycetota > Actinomycetes > Actinomycetales > Microbacteriaceae > Agrococcus. The sequence continues at coordinate 502,556 of NZ_FPEG01000002.1, forward strand.
ACCAGAGCGTCACGATCGCCAACGCGGTCGGAGACATCCCCTCGCTGCTCACGCGGCTCGACGCGCTCCGCGGCGAGCTCGGCGAGCTCGAGGCGAAGCAGCAGGCCGCGAGCAAGGCAGAGGTCGAGGCGGCCCTCGCCGAGCGCACCCGCGTCGTGGAGTCGATCGAGCGCATGGCCGCCGGCGACCTCGCCGACGTGCAGTGGAAGCAGACCATGCAGCAGGTCGACGTGCTCTTCGCCGAGTGGCAGCGCCTCCAGAAGGACGGACCGCGCCTGTCGAAGAGCCAGGCCGACACGCTCTGGAAGCGCTTCCGCGACGCCCGCAGCACGCTCGAGACGGCACGGCGCAAGTTCTTCGCCGAGCTGGATGCGTCGCACAAGGACGTCCGCGCGCGTAAGCAGGCGCTGGTCGAGCAGGCCCAGGCGCTCGCGCCCAAGGGCGTCGACGGCATCCCCGCCTACCGCACGCTGCTGGACCAGTGGAAGGCCGCTGGCCGCGCCGGTCGCAAGATCGACGACGCGCTCTGGGCCGAGTTCAAGGAAGCCGGCGACGTGCTCTTCCAGGCGAAGGCCGAGCAGTCCGCGGTGGACGACCAGGAGTTCGCCGCGAACCTGGTGGCCAAGCAGGCGCTGCTCGAGGAGGCCGCTCCGATCCTCGAGATCACGAACCGCACCGCCGCCCGCGACGCGCTCATCAGCATCCAGCAGCGCTGGGACGAGATCGGTCGCGTGCCGCGCGAGTCGCTGCGCGAGGTCGAGGACCGCATGCGCAAGATCGAGACGCACGTGCGCGAGCTCGACGAGCAGCACTGGAAGAGCCACAACCCCGAGCGCAAGGCGCGCTCGGAGGGCCTCGCGGGTCAGCTCGAGGACGCCATCGAGAAGCTCGAGGCTGAGATCGCCGAGGCCGAGGACGCCAAGCGCAAGGCCGAGCTCGAGGCCGAGCTCGAGACGAAGCGCTCGTGGCTCGAGGTCGTCGCAGCCGCCGGCTGAGCATCCGCCCGCCCGCGTGGCACGGATGAGGGCCCAGTCGTCAGCAGACGGCTGGGCCCTCGCTCGTGCGCGGGCCGACTAGGCGTCGCGCTCGCTCGAGAACGCCGCGTCGAAGCGCGCGGTCGAGGGCTCGAACTCGAAGCGCCGCAGCGCCTCCAGCGCCTCCGGTGCGCCCTGCAGCCGGTCCATGCCCGCGTCCTCCCACTCGATGGAGATGGGGCCGGCGTAGCCGATCGCGGTGAGCGTGCGGAACGCATCGCCCCACGCCACGTCGCCGCGCCCTGCCGAGACGAAGTCCCAGCCGCGACGCGGGTGACCCCAGGGCAGGTGCGACGACAGGATGCCGTTGCGGCCACCGCCCATGCGCATCCGCGTGTCCTTGCAGTCGACGTGGTAGATCCTGTCGGCGAAGTCCGAGATGAAGCCGACCGGGTCGATGCCCTGCCAGACCATGTGGCTCGGGTCCCAGTTGATGCCGAACGCCGGCCGGCGGCCGATCGCGTCGAGCGCCCGCTCCGTCGACCAGTGGTCGTACGCGATCTCGCTCGGGTGCACCTCGTGGGCGAATCGCACGCCGACCTCGTCGAAGACGTCGAGGATGGGGTTCCACCGGTCGGCGAAGTCGCGGTAGCCGTCGTCGATCACGCTGTCGGGCACCGGCGGGAACTGCGCGACGTACTGCCAGATCGAGGAGCCCGTGAAGCCGACGACGGTGTCGACGCCCAGTGCTCGCGCCATCCGAGCGGTGTCCTGCAGCTCCTTCGCCGCGCGCTGCCGAACGCCCTCGGGGTCGCCGTCGCCCCAGACGTGCGGGCGCACGATCGCCTCGTGCCGGAAGTCGATCGGGTCGTCGCACACCGCCTGGCCGTTCAGGTGGTTCGAGATCGCCCACACCTGCAGGCCGTTGCGCTCCAAGATCTCGCGGCGCGACGCCGCGTAGGCCTCGTCGTCCCAGCGCGATGCGTCGAGGTGGTCGCCGGAGCACGCGATCTCGAGCCCGTCGAAGCCCCACGAGCCCGCGAGCCGCGCGACCTCCTCGAACGGCAGGTCGGCCCACTGGCCGGTGAACAGCGTGAACGGGCGGGTCATGGCATCCTCATCTCGATCATCGGTGGTGCTCCAGCGGCATCCTCGCACCGTCTGCCGCGTGGCTGCGCTCGACCGCGTCGAGCACGCGCTGCACGGCGAGCCCGTCCGCGAACGACGGCTCCGGCGCGCGCCCTGCCGCGATGGCTCGCAGCAGGTCGGCGGCCTGCATCGTGAAGGTCGAGTCCCAGCCCAGGACGTGGCCGGGCGGCCACCAGGCGTCGAGGTACGGATGCGTCGGCTCGGTCACGAGCACGCGCGACGGCCAGGCGTCGCGGCCGTCGGTGACGACGAGCTCGTTGAGCCGCTCGAGGTCGAAGGCGAGCGCGCCGTCGGTGCCGTGCACCTCGATGGTGAGGCCGTTCTTGCTGCCCGTCGCGACGCGCGAGACCTCGAGGGAGGCGACCGCTCCCCTATCGAGGTCGAGCTGCGCCCATGCCGCGTCGTCCACCGTGACGGGCTCGAGCCCATCCGGCCCCTGACGCTCGCGCTGAAAGGTGCGGAGCGTGCCGCGGGCGCCGACCGCCCGCTGCCCGGTGATCGTCTGGATCTGGTCGATGACGTGGGAGCCGAGGTCGCCGAGCGCGCCGTTGCCGGCCGTCTCCGCTCGCAGGCGCCAGGTCATCGGTGCGGCGGGATCGACGAGCCAGTCCTGCAGGTACGCGGCGCGGACGGTGCGGACCTCGCCGATCCGCCCCTCGGCGACGAGGCGCCGCGCGAGCGCGAGCGCCGGCACGCGTCGGTAGTTGAAGCCGAGCATCGCCACGCCCGCGGCGGCCTCGGCGGCCGCGACCATGCGCTCCGCCTCCGCGAGGCCGGTGGCGAGCGGCTTCTCGACCAGCACGTGCTTGCCGGCCTCGAGCGCCGCGGTCGCCATCTCGGCGTGCAGGTGGCCGGGCGTGCAGATGTCGACGATCTGCACGTCGTCGCGCGCGATGACGGCGCGCCAATCGGTGGCCGCCTCCTGCCAGCCGAGGCTCTGCGCAGCGACGCGGGTGCGCTCCGGATCGGAGCCGCACAGCACGCGCATGGCGATGGCGGGCGTGTCGGGGAAGACCGCGCCGACGTTGCGCCACGCCGAGGAGTGGGCGCGGCCCATGAAGGCCGTGCCGAGGACGGCGACGCCGAGCGTGCCCGTGCCGGGCGCGGCGCTCACGAGCGCTCCAGCTCGCGCAGGAACGCGAGCCCGTCGCGGGCGAGGTCGTCCTGCGTCGTCGCGAGCGGGCGCCAGATGGAGGCGGCGACGGCGATCGCCGCGTTCTCGGCGGTGAAGCTCTCGATGACGAGCGGGCCGCGGTAGTCGACGTCGTCGAGCGCGGCGCGGATCCCGGGCCAGTCGGTCTGGTCGCCGCCGGGGGCGCCTCGATCGTTGCCGCAGACCTGCACGTGCGCGATGGCGCTGCCGGCAGTGCGGATGGCATCGGCGCTCGAGCGCTCCTCGATGCCGAGGTGGTAGGTGTCGAGCGCCAGGCCGAGGTGCTCGCCGAGCAGCGGCTCGAGCGCGTCGAGGGCCTGCGCGACGGTGGTGATGATCGAGGTCTCGTAGCGGTTGAGCGGCTCGATGCCGATCGTGACGCCGCGGTCGGCGGCGTGCTCGACGACGGGCGCGAGGTGCTCGCGGAGGTCGGCGATGATGCTGCGGCGCTCCTCGGCGTCCATGCGCCAGGTGCGCCCGGTCTGCGCGGTGAAGGGACCGCAGACGCTGCTCGCTCCGATGTCCGCGGCGAAGTCGATGCACGCGCGCAGGTAGCGCTGGGTCGCGGCGACGGTGTCGGCGTCTGCGGCGACGAGGGCGCGCTCGGGCCCCATCGCACCGACGACGCAGGCCGCGAGGCCGTGCTCCTCGAGCAGCGGGCGCACCGCCGCAGCGGTGAGGTCACCCTCCTGCTCGAGCGGCAGCTCGACGACGTCGAATCCGAGCTCGGCGACGTGCGCCACCGCTTCGGGCGCGGTCTGGTCGTGCAGCGGCGACTGCCACACCCAGGTGTTGATGCCGATCGGGCGCATGGCGCCTCCGTTCTGCGATGCCGTGCCGCGATGGCGCGCGGCGGCGGCCCCTCCCGGGCTGCGGATGCCGCTGCCTCGGATGAGCGATGACTGACGGGTGGTGACGGCCGGCCCCCGCGCGATGCGCGAGGGCCGGCCGGTCAACGGTCGGTCGCGGTCAGGCGACGACTAGCGGTCCTGCCACGGGCCGGGGTACGTCGGCAGGTCGGCGCCGCCGAACAGCGCGTAGTGGCCGTCGGGCATGCCCTCGTTGGCCGCGATGGCCTCGTCGCGCGCGTCGGCGTCCAGCGGCGTCTGCGGCAGCACCCACTCGCTCGGCACCTCTTCGCCGTTGGCGATCATCTCGGCTGCCAGCAGCGGGGTGCGCCACTGGAAGTTCGAGTAGGCCGGCGCGAGCGCCGTCATGTCGCGCTCCTGCCATGCGCGGAGGAAGCTCATCTCGTCCTCGCCCGTCATGACCGGGAGCTCGGCGCCGGCGTCCTCGAAGGCCTCGATGGCGGCGACGGCACCGTCACCGGCATCCATCCAGACACCCTGCACGTCGCCGCTCGAGAGCGCATCCGTGATGATGCTCTTGATCTCGGTCGGGTCAGCGCCGGTGAAGTAGTCATCGACCGTGATGCCCGCCTCGGTGAGCAGCTGCTCGGCTGCTGCCCAGCGGTGCTCGAGCACGTCGACGCCCGGGAGGATGCGGAGCGCGACAACCGTGTCGCCCTCCTCGAGGTTGTCGATGAGGAACTCAGCGGTGTCGATGCCCCAGGCGTAGCCACCGATCGGGTGGATGAACGTGGTCGCGCAGTCGGTGTCGACGCCGCGGTCGAAGACGATCACGGGACGCCCGGTCTCGCAGGCGCGCTCCACGGCGGGCGTCAGCGCAGCCGTCGAGTTCGGCGAGATGATGTAGATGTCGCAGTTGCCCTCACCGATGAAGTAGTCGATGTCGGCGATCTGGGTGTTGTCGTCGTCGCCGGCGTCGCGCACCTCGAGCGTCTCGATGACGCCCTCCTCCTGGAGGACCTTGAACTGCTCCTGCATCGTGATGAAGCCGGTCTGGCGCCACGGGTTCGAGATGGATGCGTTGGCGAAGCACGCGTGCATCGCCTCGTCGGTCTGCCACTCGGAGGTGTCCGTCATCGGGCCGTCGATGTACTGCAGCCACGGCGTCTCGGGGTCGCCCTCGAACGTCGCGGAGCGCTGCTCGAACTGCTCGTCGAAGACGGCCTGCTCGAACCACTCGCCGCCGCTCGAGGCCTCGGTCTCGGCGGGTGCCGATTCCGTGTTCTCGGGAGCCGCCGAGGGGTCGACGCTCCCGTCGGTGCTGCAGGCCGCGAGTGTCATCGCGGCGCCGAGGGCCACGACGATGAGGCCCTTGCTGTGCTTGCGCATCATTGCTCTCCTGGTGTTGGGGTTGGAGTCGGGGTTGGAGTCGGGTTTGGTTCGGCCGCCGCCTGGGAGCGGCTGACCGAGGCTGGCCGTCGGGCCGTGCGCCAGGCGACGGCGCCGAGGGCGACGGCGAGGATGATGATGATGCCCTGCACGCTCGGCCGCCAGGTCGAGTCGATGCCGATCTGGTTCAGCACCGTGAACAGCAGCTCGAGCGCGATGGCGCCGGCCGCGGCCGACAGCACCCAGCCGCGCCCGCCGCCGAGCACGGCGCCGCCGAGCACCACGGCCGTGATCGCCTGGAACTCGTAGCCCGAGCCGATGCTGGGGTGGACGCCGGCGTAGCCGACGAGCAGGATCCCCGCCACGGTCGCCGCGAGCGACGAGAGCACGAAGGCCGAGATCTTCACGCGAGTCGTGCGCGTGCCGGAGAGGCGCGCCGCCACCGGGTTGTCGCCGACGGCGAGCAGCGTCTGGCCGAAGGGCGAGCGCATCAGCAGCCAGGCGCCGACCGCGAGCACCACGAGGATGATGACCGAGTACGGCAGCACGTCGCCGAGCAGCCCGCGGCCGATCTCGCGGAAGCTGTCGACCGGGTTGCCCGTCGCGGCGCCGCCGGTGAGGAAGCGCACGAATCCGTAGAGCGCGAGCATCATGCCGAGCGTGACGATGAAGCTCGGCACCTTGGCCATCGTGGTCAGCACCCCGTTCAGCAGCCCCACACCGATGCCGACGAGCAGCATCAGCGCCAGGCCGGGCAGGATCATCGCCTCGTCCTGCCCGATGATGTTGCCGGCGATGACCACCTGCGCGGCGATCACCGCACCCATGGAGAGGTCGAACTCGCCGGAGACGATGACGAAGAACTGGCCGATCGCCGCGATGGCGATCGGAGCGGTGCGCGCGAGGAAGCGCACGAGCTGGTCGGGCTCCGCGAAGCGCGGGTTCGCGACGGAGGCCGCGATCAGCAGGACGACGAGCAGCACGAAGACGGCGCCGCCGGGGGTCGCGAGGGCCGACACGAAGCGCTGCCACGGCGAGCGCTGAGCGAGCGCGGTCATGATGCCGCCCCCTTCCCATGGAACCTCGGTGGTCGGCGCTGCAGGCTGCGCCAGGCGTACAGGGCGACGGCCACGATGATGACGGCGCCGCGCACGAAGTCCTTGAAGAACGGGTTGACCTCGAGCGCACCCATGGTGTGGTCGAGCACCGCGAAGATCGCGACGCCGCCGATCGTGCCGAGCACGCCGCCCGAGCCGCCGGCGAGCAGCGTCCCGCCGAGCACGACCGCGGCGATCGACATGAGGTCGTAGCCGCCCTGCGAGCCGATCGTCGGGCTGCCGACGGAGGTGCGCGCGAGCAGCAGGAGCCCAGCGAGGCCCGCGAGGGTCGAGCACAGGATGTGCGAGACGACGACCGGCACCTGCGTGCGCACGCCCGAGAGCCGTGCGACGTGGGCGTTGCCGCCGACTGCGTAGATGTGGTGCCCGAGCGCCGTGCGGTGCAGCAGCAGTGCCGCGAGCCCCGCGCACACGAGCATGATGATGGTCGAGAGCGGCACGCCGGCGATCGTGGTCGCGCCGAGCAGGCGGAACTCGGGCGGAGCCGAGCCGAAGGAGCCTTGGAAGCTCGTGCCGAGCCAGCCGGAGATGATGAGCCCGACGCCGAGCGTGGCGATGAAGCCGTGCACGCGCAGCTTCGTGACGATCAAGCCGTTGACGGCGCCGATCGCAGCGGACACCAACAGCGCGGCGGCGACGCCGGGCACGATGCCCCCGGTGCCCTGGGCCATGATGCCCGCGCCGACGATGGATGCGGTGCTCACCACGTAGGGCACCGACAGGTCGAGGCTGCCAGAGATGATCACGAGCGTCTGCCCGATCGCGACGAAGCCGAGGATCGACATGAGCGTCAGGATGCTCGTGAGGGTGCCGCCCGTGAAGAACGACTTCCCGGCGGCAGCGACGAGCACGGCGCTGAGGGCGATGACGCCCACGAGCACGATGTAGACGATGGCCGTCGTCGAGATGCGCGTGCGACGCACGGGCCTGGTGCCGGTGATGGCGGTCATGCCGCGACCTCCTCGTCGGCGCCGGTCGCAAGCGCCAGCACGTCTTCCTCGCTCGATGTCCTGGGCAGCTCGCCCGCGAGCCTGCCGTCCCGCATGACCAGGATGCGGTCGCTCATGCCGAGCACCTCCGGCAGCTCGCTCGAGACCATCAGGATCGCGACGCCGGAGGCGGCGAGCCGTCGCATGACCTCGTAGACGCCGTACTTCGCACCCACGTCGATGCCGCGCGTCGGCTCGTCGAGGAGCACGACACCCGGTGCCACCGCCAGCCATCGCGCGAGCACGACCTTCTGCTGGTTGCCGCCCGAGAGGAACTGCACCTCCTGGTCGAGGCCACGCGCCACGAGCTCGAGCTCGGCGAGCGAGGCAGGCATGGCGGTGCGCGCTGCCGCCGCGCGGGACGGGAAGACCGCGCGCACGACGCCGAGCGCGTTCTGCAGCACCGTCAGGTTGAGCGAGAGGCCCTGCGTCTTGCGGTCCTCGGTGATGAGCGCGAGACCGGCACGCACCGCGTGGCGCGGCGAGCGCGGCCGGAAGGCCTTGCCGTCCACCCGCATCGTGCCCCGCGTGAAGGGGTCGGCGCCGAAGATGCCGTGCAGCAGCTCCGTGCGTCCGGCGCCCTGGAGTCCGGCGATGCCGACGATCTCGCCAGCCCGAGCGGTGAGCGAGACGTCGTCGACGAAGTCGTTGCCGGCGGCCTCGAGCTCGAGCATCGGCGCGCCGGGCTCGGTGCCGGCGACCGGGTCGGGGAAGAAGGCGGAGAGCTCGCGGCCGACCATGCGGCGCACGAGCGTGCGCTCGTCGAGCTCGGCAGTGGGCCACGTGCCCACGAGCTCGCCGTCCTTCAGCACGGTGATCGTGCTGCAGAGGTCGAAGATCTCGCGCAGCCGGTGGGAGACGTAGAGGATCGCGATGCCGCGGTCGGTGAGGCTGCGGATGATGCGCGCGAGCAGCGCCACCTCGTGGTCGGCGAGCGCGGCCGTCGGCTCGTCCATCGAGATGACCTTGGCGTCGAGGCTCACGGCCTTCGCGATCTCGACGACCTGCTGCTCTGCCACGGAGAGCTGGCGCACCGGGAGCGAGGGGTCCAGGTCGGGCACGCCGATGGTCGCGAGCAGCTCGCGCGTGTCGCGCAGCATGCGGGCGCGGTCCACCAGCGGGCCGCGCCGCGGCTCGCGGCCGAGCCAGATGTTCTCGGCGATCGTCCGATCCACCAGCAGCGTGAACTCCTGGTAGACGGTGGCGATGCCCGCACGCTGCGCCTGCAGCGGCGAGGAGAAGCTGATGGCCTCGCCGTCGAGCTCGAGCGAGCCTCTGTCCGGCTGGTGCACGCCCGCGATGATCTTCATCAGCGTCGACTTGCCTGCGCCGTTCTCGCCCACGAGCCCGTGCACCTCGCCCCTGCGCAGCTCGAGGTCGATCCCGTGCAGCACGGTCGTGCCGAGGAACGACTGCACGATGCCCTCAGCGCGCAGCACGATCGCTCGGGTGCCCGCGGCGGTTGTCTTGACGTCTTCGTCCACGGCGCTACTGTGACACACCTTCAGCACTTTTGTCGACTGCTGGCAAAAGTTGCGTACGGCGTGTCGGAAGTCGACTCGTGTGCTTCACTGATCGTCATGCGAACGAGCGAGATCTTCGACCTGCTGCGCGACGGGCGGGCTCGCACCCGCTCCGAGCTCGCGCGCGAGTCAGGGCTCGCGCGGTCGTCCGTGGCGCTCCACATCGACACGCTGATGAGCCTGGGCTACGTCGCCCCCGTCGGCGACGCGGCCTCGACCGGCGGCAGGCCGGCATCCCTCTTCGCGCTGAACCCGAGCGCGCGCCTGGTGGTCGGCGTCGACGTCGGCGCGACCCACGTCATCGTCGAGCTCGCCGACCTCAGCGGTGTCGGCATCGCCGCCGCTCGGGCTGAGCTCGAGGTCTCCGAGGGTCCGGAGGCGGTGCTCGGCTGGGTCGCGGAGGCCGCGCTCGCGCTCGTCGCCGAGCAGGGTCGCGCGCTCGACGACGTGGTCGCGGTCGGCATCGGCCTGCCCGGCCCCGTCGAGCACGCGACCGGCCGGCCCATCAGCCCGCCGATCATGCCGGGCTGGCACCGCTTCGACGTGGCCGGATGGCTGCGCGAGCGACTCGGATGCCCCGTGCTCGTCGACAACGACGTGAACATCATGGCCCTCGGCGAGCAGCGCACCGCATGGCCGGAGACCGACGACTTCCTGCTCGTGAAGGTCGCGACGGGCATCGGCGCCGGCATCATCTCCGGCGGTCGCCTGCAGCGCGGCGCGCGCGGGACGGCCGGCGACCTCGGGCACGTGCGCGTGCCGGGATCGACGGCCCCCTGCCGCTGCGGCAACCAGGGATGCCTCGAGGCCGTCGCCGCGGGGCCCGCGATCGCTGCCCGCCTGCGCGAGCTCGGCGTCGACGCATCCAGCACGGGCGAGGTCGTCGAGCTCGCCGCGCAGGGCTCGATCGAGGCCGCGCAGGTCCTGCGGGATGCCGGGCGCGCGATCGGCGAGGTGCTCGCGATGGTCGTGAACCTGGTCAACCCATCCGTCATCGTCGTCGGGGGACGGCTCGCCGGCGCCGCGAACGAGCTGCACGCCGGCATCAGCGAGGTCGTCTACCGGCGCTCGCTGCCGCTCGCGACCGAGCACCTGCAGATCGCCGCCAGCGCCACGAAGGGCGACGCCGGCGTCCGCGGTGCGGTCGTGCTGGCCATCGAGCACGCGCTCTCGCCCGACGTGCTCGACGCCGAGCTCATCGCGCTCAGCCGGCCGGCTCAGCCGGTCGTGATGCGGTAGACGTCGTAGACGCCGTCGATGCGGCGCACCGCGTTCAGCACGTTGTCGAGGTGCGTCACGTCGCCCATCTCGAAGGAGAAGCGGCTGATCGCCAAGCGGTCGGTGCCCGTGTGCACGCTCGCCGAGAGGATGTTGACGTGGTGCTCGCTCAGGATCCGCGTGATGTCGCTCAGCAGCGCTGAGCGGTCGAGCGCCTCGACCTGGATGTTGACGAGGAACAGGCCCTTCGACACCGGCGCCCACTCGACCTCGATCATGCGCTCGGGCTCCGCGAGCAGGCCCTGCACGTTGGGGCAGCTGCGCTGGTGCACGCTGACGCCCTGACCACGCGTCACGAAGCCCACGATGTCGTCACCGGGCACGGGCGTGCAGCACTTCGAGAGCTTGACGAGGATGTCGTCGGCACCGCGCACGAGCACCCCGGATGCGCTCGACGGCGGGCGCGGAGCCCTGCTCGGGATGATGGGCTCGGGCGCGTCGTCGCCGCTGCCCTCCTCCGCGCGGATGATCGCCACGACCTTCTCGAGCACCGACTGCGTCGAGACGTGCCCCTCGCCCACCGCCGCGTAGAGCGCCGTGACGTCCTCGTGCTTCAGCTGCGCCGCGACCTGCGCGAACGCATCCCGACCCATGAGCTTCTGCAGCGGCAGGTCGTGCCGGCGCATCGCCTTCGCGATCGCCTCCTTGCCGACCTCGACGGCCTCGTCGCGGCGCTCGCGCTGGAACCACTGCTTGATCTTGCTGCGGGCGCGCGGCGAGGTGACGAACGAGAGCCAGTCCTGGCTGGGGCCGGCGTCGGGGTTCTTCGAGGTGAGCACCTCGACGATGTCGCCGGTGGTGAGCTTGGTGTCGAGCGGCACGAGGCGCCCGTTGACCTTGCCGCCCATCGTGCGGTGGCCGACCTCCGTGTGCACCGCATAGGCGAAGTCGATCGGCGTGGCCCCGGCCGGCAGGCCGATGACCTTGCCCTTCGGCGTGAAGACGTAGAGCTCCTTCGCCCCGATCTCGAAGCGCAGGGAGTCGAGGAACTCGCCCGGATCGGTCGTCTCCTCCTGCCAGTCGTTGATGTGCTGCAGCCACGCCATGTCGGTCGACGACATCTGCCCACCGCTGCTGCTGCCGCTGCCGCCCTGCTTGTACTTCCAGTGGGCCGCGACGCCGAACTCGGCCCGCCGGTGCATCTCCTCGGTGCGGATCTGGATCTCGACGTGGTGCCCGCGCGGGCCGATCACCGTCGTGTGGAGCGACTGGTAGAGGTTGAACTTCGGTGTCGCGATGTAGTCCTTGAGGCGGCCAGGCATCGGCTGCCAGCGCGCGTGGATCGCGCCCAGCACGGCATAGCAGTCGCGCACCGACGGCACGATCACACGCACGCCCACGAGGTCGTAGATGTCGGTGAAGTCGTGCCCGCGCACCTGCATCTTCGTGTAGATCGAGTAGTACTGCTTCGGGCGCCCGGCGATGCGGCCGCGGATGCGGCCCGCCTTCATGTCCTCGCTGAGGGCCGCGACCACGTCGTCGAGGTACCGCTCGCGCTCGGGCGCCCGCGCATCCACGAGGTTCTTGATCTCGAGGTAGACCTTGGGCTGCAGCACCGCGAACGAGAGGTCCTCGAGCTCGACCTTGATGGTCTGGATGCCGAGGCGGTGCGCGAGCGGTGCGTAGATCTCGATCGTCTCGCGCGCCTTGCGCTGCGCCGACTCGCCCGAGACGAAGCCCCAGGTGCGCGCGTTGTGCAGGCGGTCTGCCAGCTTGATCACCAGCACGCGGATGTCCTTCGACATCGCGACGACCATCTTGCGCATCGTCTCGGCCTGCGCGCTCTCGCCGTACTTCAGCTTGTCGAGCTTCGTGACGCCGTCGACCAGCATCGCGATCTCGTCGCCGAAGTCGGCGCGGCACTGCTCGAGCGTGTACGTCGTGTCCTCGACGGTGTCGTGGAGCAGGGCCGCCGCGACGGTGATCGCACCGATGCCGAGATCCGCGAGGATCTGCGCGACGGCGACGGGGTGCGTGATGTAGGGCTCGCCCGACTTGCGGTACTGCGCTCGGTGCGCCTCCTCGGCGATGATGTAGGCGCGCTGGATCAGCCCCGTGTCGGCCTTCGGGTGCTGGGCCTTGACCGAGCGGATGAGCTCGTCGATCGCACCGGCGCGGTGCGACCGCGAGAAGAGGAACGGCAGGAGCGTGCGGAAGCCTCCGCTGGGCTGTGCCTCGCTCATGCTGCTCCTCCCCTCGGGCTGCGCCGGCTCAGACCACCGCGCCCTGGTCGCGCTTGGCCTTCACCTGCTCCTCGCCGATCTCGTCGTTCTGCCGCAGCTGAGCATAGACAGGAGCGGCGACGAAGATCGACGACCAGGTGCCGACGATGGTGCCGATGAACAGCGCCAGCGCGATGTCGCGCAGCGTGCCGGCACCCAGCGCGAAGGCGCCGATGAAGAGGATCGAGGCGATCGGCAGCGTCGCGACGATCGAGGTGTTGATCGAGCGCACCAGCGTCTGGTTCACGGCCAGGTTGATCTGGCCGAGCATCGTGCCGCTCGAGCCCGGCGCCGTGTTCTCGCGCACCTTGTCGAACACCACGACGGTGTCGTAGAGCGAGTAGCCGAGGATCGTCAGGAAGCCGATCACCGCGGCCGGCGTCACCTCGAAGCCGATGATGCCGTAGACCCCGGCCGTCACCAGGAGGTCGAAGCCGAGCGATGCGAGCGCGGCGAGCGACATCTTCCAGGTGCGGAAGTAGACCGCGAGCACGACCGAGACGATCGCGAGGAAGACGACGAGCGCAAGGAGCGCCTGGCGCGAGACGTCCTGGCCCCACGACGGGCCGATGAACGAGAACGCGACGTCGCCGGTCTCGACCCCGTACTCCTCGGCGAGCGCTGCGCGGATCTCCGCCGCCTGCTCCTCGGTCACGACGTCGGTCTGCACGCGCACCGTATCGGTGCCGAGCGTCGCAGCGCGCGAGTCGCTGCCGGGCACGATCGACTCGACCACCTCGGTCGCGCCCTCGGTCGTGGCCGCCTCGAGCTCCGCCACGCGGAACTCGCTGCCGCCGGTGAACTCGATGCCGAAGACGAAGCCGCCGCGCACGACGGTGCCGAGCGCCAGCACGATGAGGATGATCGCGGTGACCATGAACCACATCTTGCGCCGCGGGACGACGGGGAGCGAGCGCTCCCCCGTGTAGAGCTCGTTGCCGATGGTGGTGAGCGATGCCATCAGGACTCCTTGCCCGTCGTCGCAGCAGCGGACTTCCGCTCGGCGATGGTCTGGCGCCGCTGCGCCTCCTTGGCCGAGGTCGCGCCCTTGCCCTCGAGGGTCGGCGTGCGGAACTTCGCCCGACCGCGGTAGACGGCGCCGAGCGCCTGCGGGTCGAGGCCCGAGAGCCGGTGGCCGGAGGAGAAGAAGCGCGTGCGCGACAGGATGCGCAGCAGCGGATGCGTGAACAGGGCCACGACGATGATGTCGATGAAGGTCGTGATGCCGAGCGTGTAGGCGAAGCCGCGCACGTTGCCCACCGACAGGAGGAACAGGATGACCGCCGCGAGGAAGCTCACCGCGTCCGAGATCAGGATGGTGCGGAAGGCCCGCTTCCAGCCCGTCTCGAGCGCGGAGCTCAGGTGCTTGCCCTCGCGCAGCTCGTCTCGGATGCGCTCGAAGTACACGATGAACGAGTCGGCGGTGATGCCGATCGAGATCACGAGGCCCGCGATGCCGGCGAGCGAGAGGCGGTAGCCCTCGGTGCTCGACAGGAACGTCACGACGAGGTAGCTGAGGATCGCGGCGACGAGGAGCGAGAAGACCACGACGACGCCGAGCGCGCGGTACTGCAGCACCGAGTAGAAGATGACGAGCAGCAGGCCGATGAGGCCGGCGATGAGGCCCGCCTGCAGCTGGCTCGCGCCGAGCGTTGGCGAGATCGTCTCCTGCGAGAGCACCTGGAAGCTCACGGGCAGGGCACCGAAGCGCAGCTGGTCCGCGAGGCTCTGCGCGCCATCCTGCGTGAAGCCTCCGGTGATCTGCGCGTTGCCGTCCGTGATGATCGCGTTCGACGTGATGGCCAGCAGCACCGTCGCGTCGAGCACGACGGCGAACTGGTTCGTCGGCTCCGGCAGCCCGGTGATCGCTCGCGTCACGTCCTCGAAGTTCGACGGGCCGTCGCCCTGCAGCTCGAGGTTCACGGCCCAGCCGCCGGTCGCCTGGCCCTGGGAGTTGGTCGCGGCAGACACGCCCGCGTCTGCGATGTTGGCGCCGTCGACCGCCACGGGACCGAGGATGAAGCGTGCCGTGCCGTCGTTCGAGCACGTGAGGAACGGCTTCGTCGGGTCGGCGACCTGCGTCGGGTCGACGTCGGAGCACTGGAAGGCGTCGAAGTCGGCCTGCACCTGGGGCGTGATCCACGCCTGATCCCAGGCGTCGGTGGGGGCGGATGCCTCGGCCTCGGCCTCGGGGTCGGCCTCGGTGGGTGCCGGGGTGGCGCCGGGCGCGTTCGCGGCCGCGGATGCCAGCACCGGGCGGAACTCCATCTTGGCGCTCGCCTGGATGCGCTGCAGCGTGGCGGCGTCGGGCTCGCCGGGCAGCGCCACGACGATGTTGCGGCCACCCTGCGTGGTGATCTCGGTCTCCGAGATGCCGGAGGCGTCGACGCGCTGGCGGATGATCGAGACGGCCTGGTCGAGCTGCTCCTGCGAGATCGACTCGCCCTCAGCGAGCCGGGGCTCCAGCACGATCTGCGTGCCGCCCTCGAGGTCGAGCGCGAGCTGCGGCATCCACGAGCCGCCGCCCCACTGCACTGCCGCGAGGTTCGCGCCGGTCAAGCCGGCGATGAGCACGACCAGCCAGACGAGGGCGCGCGCGCCCCGGGTACGAGCCTTGGCCACGACTCAGGCGCGGTCGCGGGGCTCGTCGGCCTCGCCGGTCTCGTCGACCGCGTCGTCGAGCACCGGCTCGTCCTGCACGACGCGGGCGAGGGTCTGGCGGTGCACGCGCACGATCGTGCCGGGAGCGATCTCGATGAGCGCCTCGTTGCGCTCGGTGTCGATCTCGCGCAGCTCGCCGAAGAGGCCGAAGTTCGTCATGACCTCGGCGCCGGGCACCATCTGGTCCTGCAGCTCAGCAGCCTGCGCCTTGCGCTTCTTGTTGCTGCGGAACATGAAGAAGATCATCGCCGCGAGCACGACCAGCATGATGATCGTCAGGGGGTCGAACGTGAACCCTTGCTGGGCGGTGGCGGTCGTCTGCAGGAACAGCATCGTCTGAAGGGGCCTCTCAGGGGTGGTTCGTCCAGCGCAGCTGCGCACAGGACGGATGGTCGCAGGACCGATGGTCGCAGCACCAAGGGCCCATCATACCCCGTCGAGTGTCGTCGCCCCGCTCGGTCCGACCGCCGTGTCGGCGCCCGCGTGCCGCATCCCAGCGATCGTCGCGACACGCCCCCTGGGCGTGCGCCCGATCAGTCCCTCGCGCACCAGGAAGGGCTCGACGACCGACTCGATCGTGTCGGCCTCCTCACCGATCGCCGCGGCGAGCGTCGAGAGCCCGACCGGTCCCCCGCCGAAGCGATGGGCGATGGCGTGCAGCACGGCGCGGTCGATGCGGTCGAGCCCCGCGGGGTCGACGTCGTAGAGCTCGAGCGCCGCCTGCACCCCGTCGATGTCGCTCGAGCCGGCGTGCACGAGCAGCCAGTCGCGCACGCGACGCAGCAGCCGGTTCGCGATGCGGGGCGTGCCGCGCGAACGACCGGCGAGCTCGGCGAGCGCGGCCGGCACGAGGTCGACCTCGAGCAGCCGAGCGGAGCGCACGAGCACGCGCTCGAGGTCGTCGGTCTCGTAGAACTCCAGGTGCGCGGTGAAGCCGAAGCGGTCCCGCAGCGGCGCGGGCAGCATGCCGGAGCGCGTGGTCGCGCCGACGAGCGTGAAGGGTGCGAGCTCGAGCGGGATCGACGACGCGCCAGCGCCCTTCCCGACCATGATGTCGATGCGGAAGTCCTCCATCGCGAGGTACAGCATCTCCTCCGCGGCGCGCGACATGCGATGGATCTCGTCGATGAAGAGCACCTCGCCCGGCACGAGCGCAGAGAGGACGGCCGCGAGGTCGCCGGCGTGCTGGATCGCGGGGCCTGAGGAGTAGCGGATCGGTCGCCCGGTCTCGGCGCCGATGATGGTGGCGAGCGTCGTCTTGCCGAGCCCGGGTGGGCCGGCGAGCAGGATGTGGTCGGGCGCGCGGTCCTGCAGCCGAGCGGCCTGCAGCAGCACCTGCAGCTGCCCCTTCACCCTCGGCTGGCCGACGAAGTCGGCGAGGCTCGTCGGCCGCAGCGCGCCCTCGAAGGCGAGCTCGTCCGGCGATGCGCCGGCGCCCACGAGCGGGTCGGTCACTGTCGCGCCCCCGGTCCGAGGATCGCCAGCGCCGCGCGCAGCAGCGCGCCGGTGGTGCCGACGGTGTCGGGCGCGGCGACGGCGGCGCGCTCGATGGCGTCGACCGCGGTGCGCTCGGGCCACCCGAGCCCCGTGAGGGCCGTGAGCACGTCGGCTCGCGCATCCGAGCCCTGGGCCGTCGCCTGCGCGGCCGGCGCCGCCAGCTTGCCGCTCAGCTGCAGGATGAGCAGCTTCGCGGTCTTCGGGCCGATGCCGCTCACCGCCTTGAAGGCACGCTCGTCCTGCTCGTCGATCGCGCGCGCCAGCGCGTCGGGCGAGAGGTGCGCCAGCACGCCGAGGGCAGACTTCGGGCCAACGCCCGAGACACCGATCAGCAGCTCGAAGGCCTCGAGCTCGGCCTCAGACTCGAAGCCGTAGAGCGAGAGCTCGTCCTCGCGCACCACCAGGTGCGTGTGCAGCGCGACGTCGCGCCCGGCAGCGGCGGTGAGCGAGGTCTGCGGCGTCACGGCGACGGCGTAGCCGATGCCGCCGACGCCGACCACGAGCCGCTGCCCGCGGGCGGAGAGCACGGTGCCGTCGAGCCTGGAGATCACCACGTCAGCCTAGGCGTCGACCACGCGATACGGTGGGTGGCACACCCCTGCGGGCGAAACCGCTGGAGCTCCGGCTCCCGCCCTCGCCACCCGGCACCGCGAAACGGAGTCCCATGAACGTCACCACTGTGCTGAGCTTCGTGCTGGCGATCATCTTCGTCGTCGGCGGGTTCCTGCTCATGGGCTACGCGTTCGAGACGCCCGGGCTCGAGTTTGCGCTCTTCGCGGCAGGCGCTGCCGCCGAGTTCATCGGCTTCTCGCTGCCGCCCGTCATGTGGCGACTCAGCCAGCGCAAGACCCAGCAGTAGGTCGTTCGCACCGCGTCGTCAGCGACGCGCGGCTCTGCCGCCTGCCGTGCCCCTCGGCTTCGACGCGCGCGCCGCGGACTCTGCCGCTGCCCAGGCGCGCTGAGCGGGCGTGACGGCGCTGCCGCCGGCCACGGGCATCCGCGGCTTCCATCCCTCGGCGATCGCGATCGCCAGCGCATCGGCCGCATCAGCGGGCTTCGGCGCCACGTCGAGCCGCAGCAGCCTGCGCACCATCTCGCCCACCTGGCGCTTGTCGGCGGCGCCATAGCCCGTCACCGCCGCCTTGACCTCGGTCGGGGTGAGGAGCGCGATGGGGATCCCGCGCTCGGCCGCGGCGCGCAGCACGATGCCCGAGATCTGCGCGACGCCCATGACGCTCTGCAGGTTCGCCTGCGCGAACACGCGCTCGAGCGCGATGCGCTCCGGCTGATGCGCGTCGATCGCGGCCTCCACACCGCGGGCGATGCGCAGCAGCCGCTGCTCGATGGCCTCGTCGGCGCCCGAGCGCAGCACCTCGACGTGGACGAGGCTCGGCACGCGGTGCTCGACGTCGACCACGCCGACGCCGCAGCGCGTCAGGCCCGGGTCGACGCCGAGCACGCGCATGGGCATGCGGCTACTCGTCGTCCTCGTCGAGCTGCGCCTGCACCTCAGGCGGCACGTCGAGGTTGACGTAGACGTTCTGCACGTCGTCGCTGTCCTCGAGCGCGTCGATGAGGCGGAACACCTTGCGGGCCGTCTCCGCATCGCCCTCGACCTTGAGGTTCGGCACGAACTCGACGTCGGCCGAGTCGTAGTCGATGCCCGCGTCCTGCAGCGCCGTGCGCACGGCGACCAGGTCGCCAGCCTCGGAGAGGATCTCGAAGCCGCCACCCTGATCGGTGACCTCCTCCGCCCCCGCGTCGAGCACGGCGAGCAGGATGTCGTCCTCGGTGACGCCCTCGGTCTTCGTGACCGAGACGACGCCCTTGCGGTTGAAGTTGTAGGCGACCGAGCCGGGGTCGGCCATCGTCCCGCCGTTGCGCGTCATGGCGGTGCGCACCTCGGCCGCGGCGCGGTTCTTGTTGTCGGTGAGGCACTCGACCATGAGCGCCACGCCGTTCGCGGCGTAGCCCTCGTAGACGATCGTGGCGTAGTCGATCGACTCACCCGTCAGCCCCGCGCCGCGCTTGATGGCGCGATCGATGTTGTCGTTCGGCACGCTCGTCTTCTTGGCCTTCTGCACGGCGTCGACGAGGGTCGGGTTGCCGCTCATGTCGGCGCCGCCGATCTTGGCTGCGACCTCGATGTTCTTGATGAGCTTCGCGAACGACTTGGCACGACGGGCGTCGATGACGGCCTTCTTGTGCTTCGTCGTCGCCCACTTGGAGTGTCCGGACATGGTGCTTCCTGGTCGTGGGACGGGGACGCCCCATCCTATGCGCGCCGCCGCGCTGCTCGCTGGCGCTGCGCGTGCGGGGCGCCGCTCAGGCGCGCACCCCCGCCGACCGCAGCTCGATCGCCGCAAGCGCTTCGAGCCCCGCGGCATCCGCCTCGCGGAACGCGCCGACCGGGTCGGGCACGGCGGCGAGCAGGCGCGCCGTCGGCTGCCCGACGAGCGCACGGAGCGCCAGCAGATCACGCCCCTCCCGCGAGCGGGCGAGCCTGCCCGTCGCGCCTGCTCGCACGGCAGAGCGCACGCGCGGCAGCACCCACAGCAGCAGCACCACGAGCACGGGCAGCAGCCAGAGCGCCGTGCCGACCGCCGTCGCGAGCGTGTCGACGCCCGAGCGCAGCGAAACGCCCGCGGCGGCGAGCTCGTCGGCGGGCACCGAGGCGTCGCGGAAGGGCTGCGCAATCCCCTCTCCCACGAGCGGCACCTGCGCGAGGGCCTCGCCCGCGTCCCGCAGGCTCGTCGAGAAGCCGCTCCCGGCATCCTCGATGCGCGTGCCGAGCACGCCGAGCGACGCGATCGCCTCGCGCACGAGCTGCGAGATCCAGATCGAGAGCACGACGATCGCGATCGCGAGCAGATCGCCTGCGATCTGCAGCAGGGCGCGGATGGGCTGGGCCGAGTAGAGCTGCACGGTCACGATCCAAGCACGGCCGGCGCGAGCGGGCGCGGTTGTCCGAGAGTTGCAGTGAGTGGCCCCGGATTCGAAGGTCTTGGCGCCACTCACTGCAACTCTGCGGGGGGAGAGGGGGGAGGCAGGTCGAGCACCCGCGCGTCGCGGCCGAGCGGGTCTCCGAGCGCGCAGGCGGCCTCAGGCCGGAGCAGCCACGCCGGCCTTCGCCTTCGGCCGCTGCCCGACGAGCACGCCGGCACCGATGACGACGACCGCCCCGATCACCTGCCACACGCCGAGCGACTCCCCCAGCACCAGCACGCCGAGCGTCACAGCGACGACCGGGATCAGGTAGGTGACGGTCGCGCCGACCGTGGGACCGACGGCGCGCACCACCTCGAACTGCAGGATGTAGGCGACGCCGGTGCCGACCGCGCCGAGCGCGACGACCGCCAGCAGCGACGACCAGAGCGTCTCGGGGTCGCCGTGCACCGCGACCGGCGACCAGCCCTCGACGAGGCAGGTGGCGAGCAGCGCGACGAGCGTCATCGGGAACCCGGTGATCATGAGGGCGGTGGGATGGGCGATGCCCGGCACCTCCGTGCCGGCGAGCAGGCGGCGGTTCAGCGTCCAGCCGATGCCGTACGAGACGCCGCCGAGCACCGCGATGCCGAAGCCGAGCAGGTCGGGGCCTCCCTCGGCGCTCCACGGCTGCGCGATGAGCACGACGCCGGCGAGCCCCAGCAGCACGGCGGTGAGCTTGCGCGGCGTCAGCCGATCGCTCGGCAGCAGCAGCAGCAGCGCGAACAGCACGGTCGCGACCGGCGAGATCGCGTTGCCGAGCCCCGCCGCCGCCGAGGAGATGCGCGTCTCGGCGACCACGAAGCAGGTGAAGGGCAGTGCCGTGAGGAAGAAGGAGCAGAGGCTCAGCAGCCCCCAGGTGCGCCGATCCCCCGGCAGCCTGGTGCGCGTCGCAGCCACGAGCACGAGCAGCGTGATCGCAGCGATGCCGACCCGGAGCGCCGCGATCTGCATCGGGTGCAGGGCATCGAGCCCGAGCCTCATGAGCAGGAACGATGAGCCCCAGATGACGGCGAGGACGATCCACATCGCCTGCCACGGGATCCGACTGAGCGCACTGGTCACCGGTGCATCAGATCACACACTGGTGACGCGGGCGACATGCGCGAGGAAGCGGCGGTGGAAGCGCAGCTCGCCGTCGACCTCGGGGTGGAAGGCCGTGCCGAGGAGCGCCCCCTGCTCGACCGCCACGACGCGATCGCCGACGCTCGCCAGCACCTCGACGCTCGCGCCCACGCGCTCGACCGCCGGCGCCCGGATGAAGGTGGCGTGCAAGGGCGCCTCCCCCATCGCCGGCGCGTCGAGCAGCGCCTCGAAGGAGTCGACCTGGCTGCCGAAGGCGTTGCGCCGCACGTCGACGTCGAGGCCGCCGAAGCTCTGCTGCGTCGGCAGACCGTCCAGGATGCGGTCGGCGAGGAGGATGAGGCCGGCGCACGTGCCGAGGGCGGGCATGCCGGCGGACAATCGATCGACGATCGGCCGGCGCAGCCCGAACGAGCGCGCGAGCTTGTCGATCACGCTCGACTCGCCGCCGGGGAGCACCAGCCCATCGACGGCCGCGAGCTGCGCGGGCGAGCGCACGAGCACGACCTGCGCGCCCAGCGCCGCGAGCACCGCAGCGTGCTCGCGCACGTCGCCCTGCAGCGCGAGCACGCCGACCCGCGGCGCGCCGCTCGTGCGGCGCCCGCCGTCCACCCCTACCAGCCGCGGTCCGCCAGGCGGTGCGGCGCCGGCAGGTCGGCCACGTTGATGCCGACCATCGCCTCGCCGAGCCCCCTGGACGCATCCGCGATCGCCTTGGGATCGTCGAACGCGGCGGTCGCCCGCACGATCGCCGCTGCGCGCCGCTCGGGCTCGCCCGCCTTGAAGATGCCGGAGCCGACGAAGACGCCGTCGGCGCCGAGCTGCATCATGAGCGCGGCATCGGCGGGTGTCGCCACACCGCCAGCGGTGAAGAGCACCACCGGCAGCGCGCCGCGCTCGGCGACCTCGGCGACGAGCTCGTAGGGCGCCTGCAGCTCCTTCGCGGCGACGTAGAGCTCGTCCTTCGCGAGCGTCTGCAGCCGACGGATCTCACCGGAGATGGTGCGGATGTGCTTGGTCGCCTCCGAGACGTCGCCGGTGCCGGCCTCGCCCTTCGAGCGGATCATCGCCGCGCCCTCGGTGATGCGGCGGAGCGCCTCCCCCAGGTTCGTGGCGCCGCAGACGAAGGGCACCGTGAAGGGCCACTTGTCGATGTGGTTGGCGTAGTCGGCGGGGCTCAGCACCTCGGACTCGTCGATGTAGTCCACCTCGAGCGCCTCAAGCACCTGCGCCTCGACGAAGTGGCCGATGCGGGCCTTCGCCATCACGGGGATCGAGACCTCTGCCTTGATGGCGTCGATCAGGTCGGGGTCGGACATGCGGGCGACGCCGCCCTGCGCGCGGATGTCCGCGGGCACGCGCTCGAGCGCCATCACGGCGACGGCCCCGGCGTCCTCGGCGATGCGCGCCTGCTCGGGGGTGACGACGTCCATGATGACGCCGCCCTTCAGCATCTCGGCGAGGCCGCGCTTGACGCGTGCGGTGCCGGTGGTGGGTTCTGCCATGGTGCGTCTCTCTCCTGGCCGCGCCGGGCTGGGCGCGGCATGCTGTCAGGCCGGCCAGGCCGCCTGGATGTCGCGCCGCATGTCCTCGAGGAGGATGGGCAGCGCCTTCGTCTTCGCGATGATCGGGAAGAAGTTCGAGTCGAGGCTCCAGCGCGGCACGATGTGCTGGTGCAGGTGGTCGGCGATGCCGGCACCGGCGATGCGCCCCTGGTTCATGCCGATGTTGAAGCCCTGGCAGTGGGTCACCTGCGAGAGCACGCGCATGGCCGTCTGCGTGAGGACGGCCATCTCGGCGACCTCCTCGGTGGTCGCCTGGTCGTACATCCCGACGTGCCGGTACGGGCACACCATCATGTGGCCGGTGTTGTAGGGGTAGAGGTTGAGCAGCACGAAGCACGTCTCGCCGCGCGCCACGATGAGCCCCTGATCGTCGCTGAGCTCCGGCGCGCGGCAGAACGGGCAGGCGTCCTCCTCGGGCATCTGCCCCTGCTGGATGTAGACCATGCGGTACGGGGTCCACAGCCGCTGGAAGTGGTCGGGCACCCCTGCCAGCTCGCTCGACATCTGCGTCGGGGCGCCCCACGCGTGCTCGGCCACGAGCGGCGCATCCTGCTCGGGCGCGGGCACGAAGCCTGGCAGCGCGTCGCGGTGGAGCGCGGCCCGCTCGGCGGGCTCGTCGCGCGCGGGATCGTCGCCGTGGCGGTGCCCGTGCTCGCTCACACGTGCGCCTTCGTCTCGATGGCCTCGAGGATGCGCGCGATGGCCTCGTCGACGGGCACGCCGTTGTCCTGCGTGCCGTCGCGGAACCGGAACGAGACGCTGCCGGCCTCGCTGTCGGTCGCGCCGGCGATGAGCTGGAACGGCACCTTCGCGAGCGTGTGGGTGCGGATCTTCTTCTGCATGCGCTCGTCGGAGCGGTCGACGTCGATGCGCACGCCCTTGGCGCGCAGCTTGGCCGCGATCTCCTCGAGGTAGTCGGCGTAGTCCTCGGCGACGGGCACGGCCACGACCTGCACGGGAGCGAGCCAGACGGGGAAGGCGCCGGCATAGTGCTCGAGCAGGATCGCGAAGAAGCGCTCGATCGAGCCGAAGAGCGCGCGGTGGATCATGATGGGCCGCTGCTTCGAGCCGTCGGCGGCGGTGTACTCGAGGTCGAAGCGCTCCGGCAGGTTGAAGTCGAGCTGCACGGTCGAGAGCTGCCAGGAGCGGCCGATCGCGTCGGTCACCTTGAGGTCGATCTTCGGCCCGTAGAAGGCGGCCTCGCCCGGCTCCTCGACGACCTCGAGGCCGGACGAGCGCGCGACGCGCCGCAGCGCATCCGTCGCCGTCTCCCAGATGGCCTCGTCGCCGATCCACTTCGCCTTCTCGTCGTCGCGCATCGACAGCTCGAGGCGGAAGTCGGTGAGGCCGAAGTCCCCCAGCAGCGACAGCACGAACTCGAGGACCTTCGTGGTCTCCTCCTCGAGCTGCTCGGGCGTGACGAACAGGTGGGCGTCGTCCTGCGTGAAGCCGCGCACGCGAGTGAGGCCGTGCAGCGCGCCGGAGAGCTCGTTCCGGTAGACGGTGCCGTTCTCGGCGAGCCGCAGCGGCAGGTCGCGGTAGCTGCGCGCGCGATCCTTGTAGACGAGGATGTGCATCGGGCAGTTCATGGGCTTGAGGTAGTAGTCCACGCCCTGCTTCGTGACGTTCCCCGCCTCGTCGCGCTCCTCATCCATGTGGATGGGCGGCCAGATGCCCTCGGCGTAGGTCGCGAGGTGCCCGGAGGTGGCGAAGAGGTCCTGCTTCGTGATGTGGGGCGTGTAGACGTAGCTGTAGCCCTGCTCGATGTGGCGCTTGCGAGCGTGCTGCTCCATCTCGCCGCGCGCGATGGCGCCGCGCGGGTGCCAGACGGAGAGGCCGCTGCCGATCTCATCCGGGAACGAGAAGAGGTCGAGCTCGCGGCCCAGCTTGCGGTGGTCGCGCTTCGCGGCCTCCTCGAGGCGCTGCTGGTAGGCGCGCAGCTCGTCCTTCGAGGGCCATGCGGTGCCGTAGATGCGCTGCAGCTGCGGCAGGTCGGTCTTGCCGCGCCAGTAGGCGCCAGCGACGCGGGTGAGCGCGAAGCCGTTGGCGATCAGGCGTGTCGAGGGCAGGTGCGGGCCGCGGCAGAGATCCTTCCACTGCACCTCGCCCGTCTTCGGGTCGACGTTGTCGTAGATCGTCAGCTCGCCGGCGCCCACCTCGACGGATGCGCCCTCCGCAGCCTTGTCGGCGCCGCCCTTGAGGCCGATGAGCTCGAGCTTGTAGGGTTCGTCGGCCAGCTCGGCGCGTGCCTCGTCGTCGGTGACAGCGCGGCGCACGAAGCGCTGGCCGGCCTTCACGATGCGCTGCATCTCCTTCTCGAGCGCCTTCAGGTCGTCGCTCGAGAACGCCTCAGCGACGTCGAAGTCGTAGTAGAAGCCGTCCTGCACCGGCGGACCGATGCCGAGCCGCGCCTCCGGGTTCACCCGCTGCACGGCCTGCGCGAGCACGTGCGCCGCGGAGTGGCGCAGGATGTCGAGGCCGTCGGGGCTGTCGATCGTCACCGGCTCGACGCGCCCCGACTCGACGGTCTGCGTCTCGCTCACCTCGCGTGCGAGATCCTGCAGCTCGCCGTCGACGCGCATGGCGACGATGGCACGGTCGGTGAAGAGATCGAATCCGGTGGTCACTCGACCATCGTAGATCGCGCCGGGTCAGCGTGCCGACGACACCGGCTGGCGGTGGCTCCTGGCCCTGCTCGCGCCGGGACGGGGCTCAGGTGCCGCAGAACGTGCGGTAGGCGCGGAAGCTGCGCTCCGGGCTCGGCGCCGCGTAGCGCTCGAGCCCCGGGCGCTCGTCGAACGGCCGCGTCACGACGTCCACCAGCTGGGCGAAGGGGTCGAGGTCACCATCCGTGGCGGCGGCCAGCGCCTCCTCCACCAGGTGGTTCCGAGGGACGTAGGCGGGGTTCGCCCGGTCCATCGCATCCGCATCAGGCGCCAGCGGCAACCACCCCGCCGCCCAGGCGTCGAAGGCATCGCGGTGCAGGAACAGGTCGCGGGCAGCATCCGGCCGCCCGCGCGCGGCCGAGCCGAGGGCGCGGAAGGCGGAGGTGAGGTCGGTCCGCTCCGACTCCAGCAGCGCGACGAGCGCATCCGCGACCTCGGCGACCGTGGCGTCGTCGACCGCTGCCGACAGGCCGAGCTTCGCGCGCATCCCGGCGACCCAGGCGTCTCGGTATCGCGCCGGGAACGCGTCGAGGGCCTCCATCGCGATGGCGATCCCCTCCTCCTGCTCGTCCGCGAGCAGCGGCAGCAGGGTCTCGGCCAGCCGGGCGAGGTTCCAGTGGGCGATGGCCGGCTGGTTCCCATAGGCATAGCGGCCCTGCGCATCGATCGAGCTGAACACCGTCGCGGGGTCGAAGCCCTCCATGAACGCGCACGGCCCGTAGTCGATCGTCTCGCCCGAGATCGTCATGTTGTCGGTGTTCATGACCCCGTGCACGAAGCCGACGAGCATCCAGCGGGCGACGAGGCCCGCCTGGGCCGCGATCACCGATTCGAGCAGCGCGAGGGGCGGATGCTCGGCGCCCGCGGCATGCGGCGCGTGGCGAGCGATCGCGTGGTCGACGAGGCGGCGCAGCAGCGCCAGGTCCCCGGTCGCCCTGGCGTACTGGAAGCTGCCGACGCGCAGGTGGCTGCCGGCGACGCGCGCCAGCACAGCGCCCGGCAGCAGCTCCTCGCGGCGCACGTCGCGCCCCGTCGCGACCACGGCGAGCGCGCGCGTCGTCGGGATCCCGAGCGCGTGCATCGCCTCGCTGATCACGTACTCCCGCAGCATCGGTCCGACCGCGGCGAGCCCGTCGCCGCCGCGAGACAGCGGCGTGCGGCCCGATCCCTTCAGGTGCAGGTCGAGCAGGCCGCCCTGACCGTCGGACAGCTCGCCCAGCAGCAGCGCGCGCCCGTCGCCCAGGATGGGCGAGTAGCCGCCGAACTGGTGCCCCGCGTAGACCTGGGCGACGGGCGAGGCGCCCTGCGGCACCGCGGTGCCCAGGAGGAGCCCGAGCCCCTCGGGGCTGCGCAGGCTCTCGGGGTCGAGCCCGAGCTCGGTCGCGAGCTGCGCGTTGAGCGCCAGCAGCGACGGCGCCGGCGCGGGCGCCCCCTGCCACGGCACGGCCAGCTCCGGCAGCTCGCGGGCGAAGCGGCTGCCGAGCTCGATCGTCGGTGCGGAAGCCATCACACGGCGAGGCTAGCGCGTGTACCCCACCAAGTGCACGGGTGCCCAGCTCGTGCACAGGCCGCGTCCCCGGGCACGCGTGGCGGACTCCCCCGGGCCTACGCTTCGGAGATGGACCATCCCACGCAGCACTCCGTCTACACCGCCGCCGACATCGCCGAAGTGCTCGCAGAGCTCCACGCCTGCGGTCCGGATCCGCTCGATCTGCGGCGGTGGGCGGCGCGGCGAGAGGTCAGCACCGCACTCGTCCGTGCAGGCAGGGCGCTGAGCTCCGTGCGGCTCCCGGGCAGGACGGCGGGCGGCGGATGGGTCGAGTTCGGCCTGGTCGAGGGAGTCTGGGCGCGCACCCGCTGACGGCACGAGAAAGCCCCCGGCAGGACCGGGGGCTTCGTGGTGGGCGATACTGGGTTCGAACCAGTGACCTCTTCCGTGTCAGGGAAGCGCGCTACCGCTGCGCCAATCGCCCTTGCGGTGTGTTCGAGGTGGAGACGGGATTCGAACCCGCGTAGACGGCTTTGCAGGCCGCTGCCTCACCACTCGGCCACCCCACCAGGTGGTGTGAGATTGACTCTCATGACATTGCTGTCGAGCGGATGACGAGATTCGAACTCGCGACCCTCACCTTGGCAAGGTGATGCGCTACCACTGCGCCACATCCGCGGGGCTCATCGCTGAGCACTCGAATGACTATACCCATGCATGGGGCCGGTGCCAAATCGACCCGCGCCCAGCCCTCACCGCGGCGGATGTGGCACGAGCGGCCCGCGAGATGTGGCAGACTTGTGCGGTCCGCACGGAGCACAGCTCTGACGCGAGACGGGCGATTGGCGCAGTTGGTAGCGCGCTTCCTTCACACGGAAGAGGTCGTGGGTTCGAGTCCCGCATCGCCCACCATCAGGGCCGGCATCGCGAGATGCCGGCCCTGATCCTCTCACTCAGCAGCGCCCGGCGCATCGCGCCGCCCCTCGAGAGCGAGCATCTGCAGTCCTCAGCCGGCCGTCGCCCTGCGGGCGATCGCGATCGCAGCGACGTCCTCGAGCACGGCGATCGCGGCATCCGGTGCGCCTGACGCCTCCGTGACGGCACCGCGAGCCCAGAAGCCACCGAACGCCCCGATGACAGCGCCGACCGCCGCGACGGCGGCACCGCGCCGGGCCGCTCGGCCCTCGCTCGACGCCAGCGCCGCCCCCGCGAGGGCGGCAGCCGCGACGCGCCCCACGAGCGCGGGCGGCGAGAGGCGTGACGGGGTGATCGGCAGCTTGTCACCGACGAGCTCGGCCGCAGCGCCGAGCACCACGAGCGCGCGTCCCCAGCGATGCCGCAGCACGGGCCAACCCCGCCAGTCGGTGTCCTCGCCGCCCGAGGTCGACGAGAGCACGACCACCGCGAGCGGCGTCAGCGAGCGCATCCCGCCCGCTGCGCCGAGGAGCAGGCTCCTGCCGTCCGACGACCTGACGTCCACTGATGCATCTCGATCCCGCATGCCTCCACGATCGCACCCGAAGCCGCCGCTGCCAATGCCCTGCTCCGCATCCGTGCGACGCCGAAGAGGGCCGGCACGCGGCCGACCCTCCCCTCTTGTGCGTCGCCCAGCGACGCGAGCGATGCTCAGGAGCGCTCGAGCTCGTACTCGTAGGCCTCTTCGCCGTGCACGATCTGGTCGATGCCGGCCAGCTCGTCCTCGTCCGTCACGCGGAAGCCGATCGTCTTCTGGATCGCGAAGCCGATCACGTAGGCGACCACGAAGGCGAAGACCATGACGCCCACCGATGCGAGCACCTGCACGATCAGCTGGCCGACGCCGCCGCCCAGGAACAGGCCGGTCTCGGTCGCGAAGAAGCCGAGGTAGACCGTGCCGAGCATGCCGCCGACCAGGTGGATGCCGACGACGTCGAGCGAGTCGTCGAAGCCGAGCTTGAACTTGAGCTCGACGGCGAGGGCGCAGATCGCGCCAGAGAGCGCACCGAGCAGCAGCGCCCAGCCGGGCGTGAGGTTGGCGCATGCGGGGGTGATCGCGACGAGCCCGGCGACGGCGCCGGAGGCGGCGCCGACCGAGGTGGGCTTGCCGTCCTTGAGCTTCTCGATCAGCATCCAGGCGCAGATCGAGGCCGCGGTCGCACCGATGGTGTTGAGCGTGATGAGCCCGGCGTTGCCGAGGCCGTTCAGCCACTCCGCCCCCACGTTGAACCCGAACCATCCGAACCACAGGATGCTCGCGCCGAGGATCACGAACGGCACGTTGTGCGGCTTGTGCGCACCCTTCGTGAAGCCGTGGCGCTTGCCCAGCACGAAGGTGAGCGCGAGCGCAGCGGCGCCGGCGTTGATGTGCACGGCGGTGCCGCCGGCGTAGTCGATCACGTCAGGCAGCCCGAGCATCTCGCCGAGCGAGAAGGCCCAGCCGCCACCCCACACCCACGCGGCGATCGGGAAGTAGCCCAGCGTCGCGAAGACACCGGCGAACAGCATCCAGGCTCCGAACTTCGCGCGGTCCGCGATGGAGCCGGAGATCAGCGCGACGGTGATGATCGCGAAGGTCGAGCCGTAGGCGACGCCGATGAAGTCGGTGTTCGCGCTCTCCCCCGCCGCCATCGTGGCGAGGCCGAAGTCGCTGAAGGGGTTGCCCGAGAAGGCCATCGGCGACTCGACGGCCGCCATGTTGTAGCCGTAGAGGATCCAGAGCGTGCCCACGAGGCCGATGGCCCCGAACGACATCATCATCATGCTGATCACGCTCTTCGAGCGCACGAGGCCGCCGTAGAAGAACGCGAGGCCTGGCGTCATGAACAGCACGAGGGCTGTCGCGACGACGCCGAAGGCCATGCTGCCTGCATCGATTTCGGGCATGGGGGGTGCTCCTTGGGGGTGTGGACCTGCGGGGATACGCCGAGCATCCTCCGTGCGGGTTTCGCCGCCAGTGCCGCCTTCGTTTCCAGGTCGTTACGGATGCGGCAGTCGTGTTTCGCGCGTGTTGCCCGCGGTGCGAGCGGCAGCGATCCCGGTGGGAGGATGGCGGCATGAAGCTGTCGTGGATCCGGAACCCGCAAGTCTCGGCGATGCTGCTGCTCGGCGCCGCCATCGTCGGTCTCGTGATCGCGAACACCGGGCTCGGACCCGCGCTCGACGACCTCAAGCACGCGCACCTGCCCTTCACGATCTTCGGCCTCGACCTCTCTGCCGCGCATTGGGTGACCGACGGGCTGCTCGTCGTCTTCTTCTTCGTCGTCGCTGTGGAGCTGCGCTACGAGTTCACCCAGGGCGACCTCAACTCGGTCTCGAAGGCGGCGGTGCCGACCATCGCCGCGCTCGGCGGGGTCGCGCTCCCAGCCATCATCTACTTCAACGTCGCGGGGGCGGACGGCGCGCAGGGCTGGCCCATCCCGACGGCCACCGACATCGCCTTCGCGCTCGGTGTGCTGGCCCTGTTCGGCCGCCGACTGCCCTCCAGCGTGCGAGCGCTGCTGCTGGCGCTGGCCGTCATCGACGACCTGATCGGCATCTTCTTCATCGCGGTGTTCTTCACCGAGTCGGTCTCGCTGCCCCACCTCGGCCTCGCCGCGGTCGGCATCGCGGCGTTCTGGATGCTCGGGCGCATCTACCGCGGCAAGCGCGGCAGCTGGCCGCTGCGCATCGCGCTCGTGGTGATCGCTGCCGTCACCTGGTGGCTCGTGGCCTCGAGCGGCATCCACGCCACCATCGCGGGCGTGCTGCTCGGGCTCGTGCTCGCACCCGCACCGGCGGAGTCGGCGCGCGAGAAGCTCGAGCCGTTCACGAACGGCATCGTGCTGCCGCTGTTCGCCTTCACGAGCGCCTCTGTCGCGATCCCGCAGGTCGGCATCGGCGAGCTGAGCCCGGTCTTCTGGGCGATCGTCATCGCGCTCCCCGTCGGCAAGCTCTTCGGCGTGACGATCGCCGGCCTGATCGGCCAGGCGGCCCTGCGGGTGCCGAAGGCGGAGCGCGTGCGACTGCCGGAGCTCATCGGCATCAGCCTGCTGGCCGGCATCGGGTTCACGGTGTCGCTGCTCATGAACGAGCTCGCCCACCGGACGGCGGAGGAGCTGATCGTCGAGGGCACGCTGGGCGTGCTGACCGGCTCGCTCATCGCCGCAGTCATCGGCGCCGTCTACATCGCGGTGCTCAGCCGCCGCTACCCGCCGGTCGAGACGGCGGCGATCCAGGCGCAGAACGCGGCCGAGTACCTGCGTCGCACCGACGCGGAGGGCTGAGCCCGCCTGCTACTCGTTCGCGAGCGCGACGAGGCGTGAGATCGCCCGCAGGTACTTCTTGCGGTATCCGCCGCCGAGCATGTCCTCGCTGAAGACCTCCGACAAGGTGGTGCCGCTCGACCTGATCGTCACCTGCGCGTCGTACAGGCGGTCGACGAGCGCGACGAAGCGCAGCGCGTCGTTCTGGTCGGTGAGCGTCCGCACCCCGCGCAGGCCGAGCGCATCCACGCCCCGCACGACTCCGACGTAGCGCGAGGGGTGCACGTGCGAGAGGTGCGAGACGAGCGCGTCGAAGTCGTCGAGCGCGACGGTGCCACCGATCGCGTCGAGGGCGGCCTCCAGCTCATCCGGCTCGACCGTGGGCGCGCTGCCGGTGATGTCGCGCTGGCGGTAGTCGTCGCCGTCGATGCGCATGATCTGGAAGCGGTCGGCGATCGCCTGGATCTCGCGCAGGAAGTCGGCAGCGGCGAAGCGGCCCTCTCCGAGCGCGTTCGGCGGGGTGTTGCTCGTCGCCGCGAGCTTCGTGCCGCCGGCGGCGAGCTCGCCCAGCAGTCGGGTCATCACCATCGTGTCGCCCGGGTCGTCGAGCTCGAACTCGTCGATGCAGATGATGCGGGAGCTCTGCAGCTGCCGCACCGTCTCGGCATAGCCGAGCGCTCCGACGAGCGCCGTGTACTCGATGAAGGTGCCGAACCGCTTCGGCCCCGGCATCGCCTTCCAGAGCGAGGCGAGCAGGTGCGTCTTGCCGACGCCGAAGCCGCCGTCCAGGTAGATGCCGGGCTTCACCTCCGGCGCCTTCTTCTTGAACAGGCCGCCGCGCTTCGGGGCCGTCCACGCCTCGACCAGCTCCTGCATGCGCTCGAGCGCCTCGGCCTGCGACGGATGCGCGGGGTCGGGGCGATAGGACTCGAACGTCGCGCCGTCGAACTGCGGCGGCGGCACCAGGCTCGCCACGATCTGCTCTGCGCTCACCTCGGGGCTGCGCTCGACGAGCGAGATCGGTGCTGGCATGCGGACTCCTTGGCTGCGCGATCGGATCGCGCGGAAGATTCGATGGGAGGATGGCGTTTGCCCCGATGAGCCTACTTGAGGCGTCATCCACCACACCGCCGCGCAGAAGGAGGAACCGTGCCCGATTCCGAGTCCCGGATCAGCGAGTACGCCGCACCCGATCGCGTCGTCACGACCGAGTGGGTGGCCGCGCACCTCGACGACCCCGACGTCGTGATCGTGGAGTCCGACGAGGACGTCCTGCTCTACGAGGTCGGGCACATCCCCGGCGCCGTCAAGATCGACTGGCACACCGACCTGAACGATCCGGTGCAGCGCGACTACCTCTCGCCGGAGGCGTTCGCGGCGCTGCTCGGCTCGAAGGGCATCGGTCGCGACACGACCGTCGTGTTCTACGGCGACAAGGCGAACTGGTGGGCGACGTACGCGCTGTGGGTGTTCGCGCTGTACGGCCACGAGCGCACGCGCATCATGGATGGCGGTCGTGACCTCTGGATCGCGGAGGGCAGGGAGCTGACGCGCCAGGCGTCGACGCGCGCCGCCGTCGACTATCCGCTCGTCGAGCGCGACGACGCGACGGTCCGGGCGTTCCGCGACGACGTCCTTGCGCACCTGGGCCAGCCGCTCGTCGACGTGCGCAGCCCCGAGGAGTACTCGGGCGAGCGCACCACCGCACCCGCGTACCCGGAGGAGGGCGCTCTGCGGGCCGGCCACATCCCGACCGCCGCGAGCGTGCCCTGGGGCAGGGCTGCGAACGAGGACGGCACCTTCCGGTCTCGCGCCGAGCTCGAGGCCATCTACCTCGACGGCGCCGGGCTGCGCGGAGCGGACGACGTGATCGCCTACTGCCGCATCGGCGAGCGCTCGAGCCACACGTGGTTCGTGCTCACGCACCTGCTGGGGCTGCCGAAGGTGCGCAACTACGACGGCTCGTGGACGGAGTGGGGCTCGCTCGTCGGCGTGCCGATCGCGGTCGGCGCTGAGCCGGGAGAGGCGCGCGCCCGATGACGCTGACCCCCGCGCTGCAGCAGACGGTCGCAGACTTCCACGCGATGGCGGAGCAGGACCGCCTGCAGCTGCTGCTCGAGTTCTCGGACGAGCTGCCGCAGCTGCCGCAGCGCTTCGCTGACCACCCCGACCTGCTCGAGCGGGTGGCGGAGTGCCAGTCCCCCGTGTTCCTCTTCGTCGAGGTCGAGGGCGGCGTGGTGCACGTGCACGCGACCGCGCCGGAGGAGGCGCCGACGACGCGCGGCTTCGCCTCGATCCTCGCGCACGGACTGGAAGGCGTCAGCCTCGAGGCAGCGCTCGAGGTGCCGAGCGACTTCCCGCGCGAGCTCGGCCTCGACCGGGTGGTCTCGCCGCTGCGCCTGCGCGGCATGGTCGGCATGCTGGGCCGCATCCAGCGCCAGCTGCGCGCCCACGTCGCCGTCTGACGCCCCGCTGGCTCAGGAGCGCGCGGCCGCAGGCCGCACGAGTCGCCCCGCTGGCTGAGGAGCGCGCGGCCGCAGGCCGCACGAGCCGCCCCGCTGGCTGAGGAGCGCGCGGCCGCAGGCCGCACGAGCCGCCCCGCTGGCTGAGGAGCGCGCGGCCGCAGGCCGCACGCGTCTCGAAGCCCGTCAGCCGAACGCGCCGATCCCCCGCGCATCGAGCCAGTCGCCCACCTCGGTCTCGTAGCGCGCCCGGTCGAGGTTCCAGAGCTTCGTGTGCCGGGCCTGCCGCCACTCGTGGTACTCGACGAGATCCGGCCGGGCTGCCGCGAGCTGCCGCGAGGCATCCGGCGGCACGTAGCCGTCGTCTGCCGAGTGGAGCAGCAGGATCGGCTGCGAGAGCGCGTCTGCGTGCAGCACGTTGTCGAGCTCGTCGAAGTCGAGGCTGCGGCTGCCGCTCAGCACGGCCGCGGGCGACTCGAGCAGCCCCACCGCGGTGTCGACGAGCCAGGCGGGCATCTTGACCAGCGCGACCTGCAGCAGCAGGGTCGGCCGCCAGCCCACCACGGGAGAGTCGAGCACGACAGCCGCGATGCGGCGGCGATGGCGCGAGCGCCGGGCCACCTGCAGCGCGATCTGCCCGCCCATGGACCAGCCGTGCAGCACGATGCGCTGCGCACCGCGCGCGACGATGCCGATCGCGTCGTCGATGTCGCGCCACTCGTCGAGGCCGAGCCGATACTTGTTGCGCCTGCTCGGCGGCGCCTCGGTGTCGTTGCGATACGAGGCGGCGAGCACGGGGATGCCGCGCCGCAGATAGATGGGCGCAGCACGCAGCGTCTCGTGGCGGGTCACGCCGCGACCGTGCACCTGCACGCACCAGGTCGTGGCCTCCTGGTCGCCCATGATCCAGGCCGGGGCGGGACCGAGCTCCGTGCCGACGTCCACGGTCTCCACCTCATCCGTCACCTGCTCGGGCTCGAACAGCGCATAGCCCGACCACCGCGCGGTCGCGACGCCCTCGAGCAGCGACCGCGAGCGCTCGTCGATCGAGCGCTCGACGCCCTCCGCGTCCTTCGAGACGACGGCGCCGAGCGCTGCGATCCGCTGCCCCACCCACAGCGCATAGGTGCCGGGCAGCACGGTGTCGGGCGTCAGCCCGAGGCGCACGGTGCGCTCGCCGAGGCCGAGGATGCGGATGTCGTCGAGCTGTGCGCGCGGCGGCGTCACCAGCATCGATGCGAGCACCGCCGACATGCCGGTGACAGCGAGCGCGGCGCCGGCCGCGACGACGCCGCCGGCGATCAGTGCCGGCCGCGTCAGCGTCGGCCGCGCACGCCTCGGATCGGGTGCTGACCGTGCTCCGCGCCGCTCTGCCGCGGCGGCGCGCCTCGCTCCCTGCATCACGCTGGAATCGTAGTCTTTCCAGGTGGACACGAGCAGTGCAGCACCCGCCCCCGAGCCGGAGGCGTTCCGCGCTGCCGTCGAGCAGCTGCGCCGCGCAGAGCTGCGCAGCGAGCTCTCGGTCCGAGAGATCCCTGCGCCCGGGCGCATCGCCCCGCACTCGTTCGCGATCGCCGCAGACGTGGGCGTGCCCGCGCACGGCCGCGACTCCGACATCGGCACCGGCCGCTTCATCCTGATGCACGACCCCGAGGAGCCGGAGGCGTGGGGCGGCGACTTCCGGGTGGTCAGCTTCACGCAGGCGACGCAGGATCGCGAGATCGCGGCTGACGAGTTCCTCGCCGAGGTCACCTGGACCTACCTGATCGAGGCGCTCGACCAGCGCGGCGCCGAGTACCACTCCGAGTCGGGCACCGCGACGAAGATCCTCTCGAGCGGCTTCGGCGAGCTCGCGGCCCAGGGCGACGGCGCGCAGATCGAGCTGCGCGCCTCCTGGTCGCCGACGGGCCACGACTTCGGCGCCCACCTCACCGCCTGGACCGACATGCTCTGCGCGATCGCCGGCCTCTCGGTGCAGCCTGGTGCGACCGGCCTCGACGCCCATCGGCGCACTCGTGGCTGACCCGGCCGCTGCGACCCACGACGCCGGGGCGCAGGCGCCCGCCGACGTCGAGCCCGAGCTGCCCCTCGCCCAGGCGCAGGGGCCGCTCGACGTGATCGTCGATGCCGACGAGCTGGCGCGAGCTGCCGAGCGCCTCGCCGACGGCAGCGGCCCGGTCGCGGTCGATGCCGAGCGCGCCAACGGCTTCCGCTACTCGGCACGCGCCTACCTCGTGCAGCTGCATCGCCGCGGGGCGGGCACGGTGCTCGTCGACCCCACCGCCTTCGACGACCTGTCGGTGCTGCAGGAGGCGATCGGCGGCGAGGAGTGGATCATCCACGCCGCGAGCCAGGACCTGCCGTGCCTGCGCGAGGTCGGCCTCGAGCCCGCGCGCCTGTTCGACACCGAGCTCGGGGCGCGCCTCGCGGGCTTCGAGCGCGTCGGCCTCGCCGCCGTCACCGAGCGGCTCGTGGGCCTGCGCCTCCGCAAGGAGCACGGTGCGAGCGACTGGTCGACCAGGCCCATCCCCGAGTCCTGGCTCGAGTACGCCGCCCTCGACGTCGAGGTGCTTCCGGATGCGCGTGACGCGCTGGCGGCGGAGCTCCGGGAGCAGGGCAAGCAGGAGCTCGCCGAGCAGGAGTTCGCCTACGCGCTCGAGCGCCTCCCGAAGCCACCGGCCGAGGAGCCGTGGCGTCGGCTCTCCGGTGTCCACACCATCCGCGACCGCCGCCAGCTCGCCGTCGCTCGCGAGCTGTGGCTCGCCCGCGACGAGCTCGCGAGCTCGACCGACACGGCGCCCGGCCGCTTGGTGCCCGACCGCTCGCTGCTGGCGGCCGCGACCGCCGATCTGCAGTCGAAGAGCCGCCTCGCCGCGCGGCGCGACTTCTCCGGCAGGGCGAGCCGCAGCGAGCTCGACCGCTGGTGGTCGGCGATCGAGCGCGGCCGCTCGACCGAGGATCTGCCGCAGCTCCGCGTCCGCTCCGACGAGCCGCCGCCCCCGCGCTTCTGGAAGGGGCGGCGCCCGAGCGCCGACGCGCGCCTCAAGGCTGCGCGCGCCGTCGTGCAGCAGGTAGCCGCCGAGCTCTCGATGCCGGCCGAGAACCTCCTCATGCCCGACACGCTGCGGCGGGTCGCGTGGGAGCCCACCGAGCCGACTGCGGATGCGGTGGCGAGCGTGCTGCGGGAGCGCGACGCACGCGAGTGGCAGGTTGCCGCGACTGCACAGAGGATCGCTGCCGCATTTGTAGAGGCAGACCAAGCCCCGGCGGAGCCCTCGGACCCCGACTCGTAGGAAGCGGCAAGCGCCGAGCGGCCGGTGGCGGGCGCTTCCTACACTGGTGCCGCAATCACCCCTATCAGGAGGCATCGTGGCCAACGACGACGTCGTGTTCGTGGACGGCGTCCGCACCCCATTCGGGCGAGCGGGCGAGAAGGGCATGTACTGGAGCACCCGTGCTGATGACCTCGCGGTCAAGGCACTGACCGGTCTGCTGGAGCGGAACCCGAGCCTGCCGCTCGACCGCATCGACGAGGTGGCCATCGCCGCCACGACGCAGACGGGTGACCAGGGCCTCACCCTCGGGCGCACGGTCGGCATGCTCGCCGGCCTGCCGGTGACGGTGCCGGGCTACGCCATCGACCGCATGTGCGCCGGTGCGATGACCGCGGTCACCGCAGTGGGAGGCGGCATCGCCTTCGGCGCCTACGACGTCGCGATCGCCGGCGGTGTCGAGCACATGGGCCGGCACCCGATGGGCCTCGACGCCGACCCGAACCCGCGGTTCGTCGCCGAGAAGCTCGTCTCGATGGATGCCCTGAACATGGGCAAGACCGCCGAGCGCATCCACGACCGCTTCCCGCACCTGACCAAGGAGCGAGCCGACCGCTACGCGATGCGCTCGCAGCAGAAGTACGCCGCTGCGCTCGCCGCTGGCCACATCGATGCCGACCTCATCCCCGTCGCGACGCAGTCCGAGTCGGGCTGGGGCCTCGCGACCGCCGACGAGGCACCGCGCCCGGCGACGACCATGGAGGGCCTCGCGGGTCTGAAGACCCCGTTCCGCGACCACGGCCGCGTCACTGCCGGCAACGCATCCGGCCTCAACGACGGCGCGACGATGTCGATCGTCGCCTCGTCGTCGGCCGCCAAGGAGCTCGGCCTCTCGACGAAGATGCGGATGGTGTCGTTCGCGTTCGCGGGCGTCGACCCCGACATCATGGGCATCGGCCCCGTGCCCTCGACGGAGAAGGCGCTGCGCAAGGCCGGCCTGTCGATCGAGGACATCGGCCTGTTCGAGCTGAACGAGGCGTTCGCCGTGCAAATCCTGTCGTTCACCGACCACTTCGGCCTCGACGACGACGACTCGCGCATCAACCCCTACGGTGGCGCGATCGCCATCGGCCATCCGCTCGCCTCCTCGGGCGTGCGCCTGATGCTGCAGCTGGCCCGCCAGTTCGAGCAGCGCCCGGATGTGCGCTACGGCGTCACCGCGATGTGCGTCGGGCTGGGCCAGGGCGGCACCGTGATCTGGGAGAACCCGCACCACAAGCGCTTTGGGAAGGGCAACCGATGAGCCTCCGCGACGAGTTCCCGCTGCTCGCAGCAGCCGAGTTCGACGAGGTCGTGACGCACAGCCTCGTGCGCGACGTGCGGCTGGCCTCCGGCCGGACGATCGCCCTCGTCACGCTCGACAACGGCCGCGACCACACGCGTCCGACGACGCTCGGTCCGGCCACCCTGTTCGAGTACGGCGACGTGCTCGAGGCGCAGCGCTCGCGCGCCTCGAAGGGCGAGATCGATGCGATCGCCGTGACGGGCAAGCCCTACTTCCTCGCAGCCGGCGCCGATCTGTCGAACGTGACGGCGCTGCCCGATCGCGCGACCGCAGCCGAGCTGCCGAAGCTCGGCCACCGGGCGCTCGGCCTCCTCCACCAGGCGCCGGTGCCGACATTCGTGTTCATCAACGGCCTCGCGCTCGGCGGCGGCCTCGAGATCGCGCTCAACGCCGACTACCGCACGATCAGCTCGGCTGCCCCCGCCGTCGCGCTGCCGGAGACCTTCCTGGGCCTCGTGCCCGGCTGGGGTGGGGCCACGATCCTGCCGAACCTCATCGGCATCGAGCGAGCGCTCAAGGTCGTGATCGAGAACCCGCTCAAGCAGAACCGCGTGCTCAAGCCGCAGGAGGCCTTCGAGCTCGGCATCGCTGACGCGATCTTCGGCCCGGCGAACTACCTCGAGGCCTCGCTGCGGTGGGCAGACGAGGTGCTGGGCGGCAAGAAGGTCGAGCGCAAGCACGCGCCCGGCACGCTCGAGCGCACCGTCAAGTGGCCGATCGCGCTGAAGATCGCGCGGGAGGCGCTCGAGAAGAAGCTCGGCACCGTGCCGCTCGCGCCCTACCGCGCGCTCGACATCATGGAGCTCGCGCGCAAGAACGACCGCCAGGCAGGCTTCGCCGCCGAGGACGCGGCGCTCGCAGAGCTGATCCCGGGCGACCAGTTCGTCGCGTCGATCTACGCCTTCGACCTGGTGCAGAAGCGGGCCAAGCGCCCCGCGGGCGCACCGGACAAGGCGCTCGCGAAGCCCGTCTCCAAGGTCGGCATCATCGGTGCCGGGCTGATGGCGAGCCAGTTCGCGCTGCTCTTCGTGCGCCGGCTGCAGGTGCCGGTGCTCATCACCGACCTCGATCAGGGGCGCGTCGACGCGGCGGTCGCCGGCATCCACGGCGAGATCGACAAGCTCGCCGACAAGGGCCGCATCTCGACCGACGAGCAGCACCGCCTGCGCGCGCTCATCACCGGCACGGTCGACAAGGCCGACTTCGCCGACTGCGACTGGGTGATCGAGGCGGTCTTCGAGGAGCTGGGCGTGAAGCAGCAGGTCTTCCGCGAGGTCGAGCCGCACCTGCGGCCCGAGGCTGTGCTGGCGACCAACACCTCCGGGCTGTCGATCGAGGCCATGGCCTCGGCGCTGACGCACCCGGAGCGGCTCGTCGGCTTCCACTTCTTCAACCCCGTCGCGGTCATGCCGCTCATCGAGGTCGTCAAGACCCCGTCGACCGACGACGCGACGCTCGCGACCGCCATGCGCGTCGCGAAGGACCTGAAGAAGACGGCCGTCATCACGCGCGACACACCCGGCTTCGTCGTCAACCGCATCCTCGCCAAGCTGCTCGGCGAGGCCATGCACGCCGTCGAGCAGGGCGCGAGCTTCGAGGATGTCGTCGAGGCGCAGCGCGCGTTCGGCTTCCCGATGGATCCGTTCGTGCTGCTCGACCTCGTCGGGCTCAAGGTCGGCGCGCACGTGCTCGACACCCACCACGCGGCATTCCCGGAGCGCTTCTTCGAGTCGAAGGCGCTCCACGAGCTCGCCGAGCAGGGCATCCTGCTCGACAAGGATGCGAAGGGCGAGGTCAAGGGCATCGACAAGCGCGCCCGCAAGATCGTCGCGAAGCACACGCCCGCCGCCGCGGTGCGACTGTCGGCCGACGAGCTGCGCCTGCGCATCGAGGACGGCCTGGCCGACGAGATCAAGCGGATGCTCGACGACGGCGTGGTCGAGGCGGCTGAGGACATCGACCTCTGCATGATCCTCGGTGCCGGCTGGCCGTTCCAGATGGGCGGCATCACGCCCTACCTCGACCGCTCTGGCGCATCGCAGCGCGCGTTCGGCGGCACCTTCCACGAGCCGCAGATCGCCGGCCCGAAGGCCTGAGCCGCTTCGGCGCGCGCCAGCGCGACGTGCCCCGGTCGGGCAGACTGGCAGGATGCTCGACCGCTCCCTCACCGACGCCCTCGCCCGTGATCTCGCAGCCGCGAGCTTCACGAGCGAGGGCGTCGCGGCACTCGTGGGCGAGAGCGCGGCGGCAGCGCTCACCCGCATGATCGCGCACCCCGCACGCCGTGCCGCACTGCGCCGGCCGGGGCCGCTGTCCACCCTCGTGCGAGCGCTCTGGCTCGGCGACGCCGTCGACGAGGCGGCGCTGGCGGATGCGCTGCCGCAGCTGGGTGTCGACGGCGCGATCGCGCTCGGCCTCGTCGAGCGCCGCGGCGGCACCGTCGCGCCGCTGATGGCGATCCGCCCGCACGACTACGCGGACGCGCTCGGCGAGGGCAGCTGGTGGATCGCGAGCGATCTCGATGAGCTGGCGGGCCTCTGGCCGCTGCGCCCCGACCACGTGCTCGGCGTCGGCGGTGCGGCTCGCACGCTCGCGCACCTCCTCCCCCTCGAGCCCTGCAGCCAGGCGCTCGACCTCGGCACCGGCTGCGGCATCGTGGCGCTGCACCTGCGCCGCATCGCCGAGCGCGTCGTCGCGACCGACATCTCTGCGCGCGCCCTGGGCTTCGCCGAGCTCACCGCCGCGCTGAACGGCGTCGACGGCATCGAGCTGCGGCTCGGCTCGCTCTTCGAGCCCGTCGCGGGTGAGCGATTCGACCTCATCGCCTCGAACCCGCCCTTCGTCATCACGCCGCGCACCGCTGGCGTGCCCGAGTACGAGTACCGCGACGGCGGCGAGCCCGGCGACGCGCTCATGGCTGCCGTGGTGGCGGGCCTCGCCGAGCACCTGGTGGAGGGCGGCCAGGCTCGCCTGCTGGGCAACTGGGAGACCGTCGGCGACACGACCGGCCTCGAGCGCGCGCGAGGGTGGAGCGAGGGCGGCGACGTCGACGCCTGGGCCATCGAGCGCGATGCGCTGAGCCCCGTCGGCTACGCCGAGCTGTGGCTGCGCGACGGGGGCACGCTGCCCCGCGACGCCGATCACGATCGACTGCTCGACGCCTGGCTGGACGACTTCGAGGCTCGCGGGGTGCGCGAGATCGGCATGGGCTGGCTCGCGCTGCGCAAGCACGGCGGCGCACCCAGCCTCGAGCGCTTCGAGCGCATCGGCCACCCCGTGCAGCTCGAGCACGTGGGAGCGCACCTGGCGTCCGCGTTCGCCGATGCCGCAGCGCTTGCCGCACTCGACGACGAGGCGCTCACCGCAGCGCACCTCGTGGTGTCGCCGGATGTGACGGAGGCGCGGCACCAGCTGCCGGGTGCCGCGGGCCCGACCGTCATCGAGCTGCGGCAGGGTGGCGGCCTGGGCCGCACCCTGTCGGTCGACACCGCGCTGGCCGCACTCGTCGGCGCGTGCGACGGAGAGCTCGCGATCGGTCAGCTGGTCGCGGCCATCGCGGGCCTGCTCGAGGTCGACGGAGACGTCCTCGGCGCCGATCTCCTGCCGCGCGTGCGCGAGCTGCTCGTGACCGGCTTCCTCCGGGGAGTCACCGAGCGGTGACGCAGGCTGCGCCGGCCCACGCGCTCAGCGCTGGCGCAGACGCTCCGCGATCGCCTGTGGCAGGTGCTCGGCCACGTCGAGCGCAGTGATGGGCCGATCGCCTGCCGCGGCGAGCGCCGCCGCCTCCCCGTGCAGCCGCACGCCATCCGCGCTGATGGACGCGAGCGCTGCCGGGTCCGCGGCCGCTCCCGCGTTCGCGGCCACGAGCGCCCCGAGCACGCCGCCCAGCACGTCGCCGGTGCCGGCGGTCGCGAGCCGATGGGTTCGGGCGTCGACGGATGCCGTCGTGCCGTCGGGCGCGGCGACCAGGGTGGGGGCGCCCTTGGCGACCACGACCGCGTCGAGCGTCGCAGCCGCGCGCAGCGCAGCGGCGGCCCGATCACCGAGCGCATCCCGGTCGACCCCCAGCAGTCGCGCGAGCTCACCGTCGTGGGGCGTCACGACGGTCGGCCCCGCGTGGCCCGCGACGAGGTCGAGCGCTCCGGCATCGACGACGCACGGCGCTGCCCCGCCCAGCGCCTCGAGCAGGAGCGACCGCAGCGCCGGGTCGCGCTCGCGCGCATCCTGC
Organism: Agrococcus sp. Marseille-P2731; assembly: GCF_900117395.1. Taxonomy (GTDB): domain Bacteria; phylum Actinomycetota; class Actinomycetes; order Actinomycetales; family Microbacteriaceae; genus Agrococcus. Next base: position 544,633 of record NZ_FPEG01000002.1, read on the forward strand.
CCGGAGCCGAGCAGCCAGGCGTCGACGCCCGACGGCGCCTCGTCGAGCGCGTGGCAGACGGTCTCCGGTCGTCGCGCGAGCACGAGGTCCTGCACGCGTCGCGGAGCCCAGAGCCGCACGTAGCCGATGCCCGTCCGCCACGCCGCCTCCACGCCGAGCACCGCAGCACCCGGGTAGCGCGCCGATCCCGTCACGACGCCCAGCACGCCCATGGAGCGCTTGTCGTCGTGGGCATCGGGCGAGCGCAGCCAGGTCATGCCGCCAGCGTACGCGGCGAGGCTCGCGCTCCTCCCGGCGCTCGCGCTCATCCCATCGCCGCGACCCCTGCGCGGTGCGCGAGCAGCACGCCGCGCAGCGCGACCGGGAGGCCACGAGCAGCGGCGACGATGGCGTGGTGCCACGCCCAGTCGTCGGGGCTCGGCTCGGCGCCCGCAGGCCGCTCGATGACGAAGACGACGTCTTCGTCGTCCCCGAGGAGGTAGCCGAGGATGCCGCGCAGCGCCAGCACCGCGTGCGCATCCGGCGAGACCGGGATGCCGTCGATCTGCTGCAGGTCGCGCCGCAGCGAGCCGTCGGCCTCGACGACGAAGATCCACAGCCGCGGCACGATGCCGTGCTGCACGAGCGCGGCGATGTCGTCGAGGAGCTCATCGTCGGGCGAGTCGTGAGGGGCCAGGTCTGCGCGGCGTGCGCGCGATGTCTCGTCGTCCATGCGCCGCAGGCAACCGCATCCGCCGCACCCGGCGCACCGCGAGGGCTGACGGCTGTGGAGAACGTCAGTCGCTGGCGGGGCGCGGCGACGCCTCGCTGTCCGCCTCCTGCGCATCGAGCCGCAGCTCCTGCTCGCCGGGGATCGGGCGCGCGATCGGCACGCGGCCGGTGCCGAGCACCTGCTGCACGATGTTGCGCGCGATCACCTGCGCCGAGAGGCCGACGTCGTCGAGGATCTCGCCGCGCTCCGCGTGGTCGATGAACGCATCCGGCAGACCGAGCTCGTCGACGGGCGTGTCCACGCCGGCGGCGCGCAGGTCCTGCCGCACGCGCGTGCCGATGCCGCCGACCCGCACGCCGTCCTCGAGGGTGATCACGATCCGGTGCTCGCGGGCGAGATCGATGATCGACGTCGCGACGGGCACGACCCAGCGCGGGTCGACCACGGTCACGCCGATGCCCTGCGCCTCGATGCGCTGCGCGACATCCATCGCGAGGTGCGCGAACGAGCCGATCGCGACGATCAGCACATCGCGGTGTGGCGCCTCGAGCAGCACGTCGACGCCGTCCTCGGTGCGGCGGAGGGCATCGAGCTGGTTCGGCACCGAGCCCTTCGGGTAGCGGATGACGGTGGGCGCGTCGTCGACGGCGACAGCCTCGCGCAGCGCCTCCTCGAGGCGCGCGGCGTCGCGCGGGGCAGCCAGGCGGATGCCCGGCACGAACTGCAGCAGCGCGAGGTCCCACATGCCGTGATGGCTCGGGCCGTCGGGACCCGTCACGCCGGCCCGGTCGAGCACGAAGGTGACGCCCGCGCGGTGCAGCGCCACGTCCATCAGCACCTGGTCGAAGGCGCGGTTGATGAAGGTCGCGTAGATGGCGACCACCGGGTGCAGCCCGCCGTAGGCGAGGCCGGCAGCCGTCGTGACGGCGTGCTGCTCGGCGATGCCGACGTCGAGCACCCGCGACGGGTCGAGCGCGGCGAGCCGGTCGAGGCCGGTCGGCCGCAGCATCGCCGCAGTGATGCCGACGATGCGCTCGTCGGCGCGCGCGAGCGACACGAGCTCGTCGGCGAACACCGAGGTCCAGGACGGGCGCCCGGCACTGGCTATCGACTCACCGGTCTCCGGATCGATCTGGCCGACCGCGTGGAACTGATCGGCCTCGTCGTTGATCGCCGGATCGAACCCCTGGCCCTTCTGCGTGATGACGTGCACGATCACGGGCGAGCCGTAGTCGCGCGCCTGCGTCAGCACCTCCTGCAGGGCCTTCAGGTCGTGGCCGTCGACCGGGCCGAGGTACTTGATGTCGAGGTTCGAGTAGAGCGCCTCGTTGTTCGCGAAGCGCGAGAGGAAGCCGTGCGTCGCGCCGCGCACGCCGCGGTAGACCGCGCGGCCGGGGTGCCCGAAGTGCGAGAAGAACCGCTCGGAGGTGCCGCGCAGCGCACGGTAGGACTGCTGGGTGCGCACACCGTTGAGGAAGCGCGCCATGCCGCCGATCGTCGGCGCGTACGAGCGGCCGTTGTCGTTGACCACGATGACGAGCCTGCGGCGGTTGTCGTCGGAGATGTTGTTGAGCGCCTCCCACGTCATGCCGCCCGTGAGCGCGCCGTCGCCGACGACCGCGACCACCGAGCGGTCGTGCTGGCCGGTGATGTCGAAGGCTCGGCTGATGCCGTCGGCCCAGGAGAGCGACGAGGATGCGTGGCTCGACTCGACGATGTCGTGCTCGCTCTCGGAGCGCTGCGGGTAGCCGGCGAGGCCGCCGCGCTGCCGAAGGCGCGAGAAGTCCTTGCGTCCGGTGAGCAGCTTGTGCACGTAGGACTGGTGGCCCGTGTCGAACACGAAGGCGTCCTGGGGCGAGTCGAAGACGCGGTGCATGGCCATCGTCAGCTCGACCACGCCGAGGTTCGGACCCAGGTGCCCACCGGTGCGGGAGACCTCGCGGATCAAGAACGCGCGGATCTCTGCTGCCAGCTCCGTGAGCTCGGCCGGCGCGAGCCGGTCGAGGTCGCGCGGGCCCGTGATCTGTTCGAGGATCGCCATGATCCCTCCATCGTACTGCCGCACGCGCGAACGGCCCCGCTCCACGAGGGGGCGGGGCCGTTCGCGCGCTGGATCAGACCAGCGAGCGCAGCACGTACTGCAGGATGCCGCCGTTGCGGTAGTAGTCGGCCTCACCGGGGGTGTCGATGCGCACGATCGCGTCGAACTCGACGGTCTGCTTGCCCTCGGCGCTGTGCTCGGTCGGCTCCGCGACGACGTGCACGGTCTTCGGGGTGCGCCCCTCGTTCAGCTCGGTCAGGCCCGAGATCGAGATGCTCTCGGTGCCGTCGAGCCCGAGCGAGGCCCACGACTCACCGGCTGGGAACTGCAGCGGCACCACGCCCATGCCGATGAGGTTCGAGCGGTGGATGCGCTCGAACGACTCGGTGATGACCGCCTTGACGCCCAGCAGGTTCGTGCCCTTCGCGGCCCAGTCGCGGCTCGAGCCCGAGCCGTACTCCTTGCCGCCCAGCACGACGAGCGGGGTGCCCTGCTCCTGGTAGTGCTGCGAGGCGTCGTAGATCGCTGCCTGCTCGCCGTCTGCCGTCGTGAAGTCGCGCGTGAACCCGCCCTCGACGCCGTCGAGCAGCTGGTTCTTCAGGCGGATGTTCGCGAAGGTGCCGCGGATCATGATCTCGTGGTTGCCGCGACGCGAGCCGTAGGAGTTGAAGTCCTTGCGGTCGACGCCGTGCTCCGTGAGGTAGCGGCCTGCCGGGCTGTCGGCCTTGATCGCGCCGGCGGGCGAGATGTGGTCGGTCGTGACGGAGTCGCCCAGCGCGGCGAGCACGCGAGCGCCCTGGATGTCGACGACCGGCGTGAGCTCCATGGTCATGCCGTCGAAGTACGGGGGCTTCCGCACGTAGGTCGACTCGGCGTCCCACTCGAAGACGTCGCCGTCGGGCGTCGGCAGGCTCTGCCAGCGCTCGTCGCCGTCGAAGACCGCCGCGTACTGCTTGTCGAACATCGCGGTGTCGATCGACGAGTCGATCGTCGACTGCACCTCCTCGGCCGTCGGCCAGATGTCGGCGAGGAAGACGTCCTGGCCGTCCTTGCCCTTGCCGAGCGGCTGGCTCGCGAAGTCGAAGTCCATCGTGCCTGCGAGCGAGTAGGCGATGACGAGCGGCGGCGACGCGAGGTAGTTCATCTTCACGTCGGGGTTGATGCGACCCTCGAAGTTGCGGTTGCCAGAGAGCACCGCGGTGACCGCGAGGTCGTGCTCGTTGACCGCTGCGGAGACCTCTTCGATGATGGGACCCGAGTTGCCGATGCACGTCGTGCACCCGTAGCCGACGGTGTAGAAGCCGAGCGCGTCGAGATCCTTCGTCAGGCCCGACTTGTCGTAGTAGTCGGTGACGACCTTCGAGCCCGGCGCCAGCGTCGTCTTGACCCACGGCTTCGCCGTCAGGCCCTGCTCGACCGCCTTGCGCGCCAGCAGACCCGCGGCGAGCATCACGGAGGGGTTCGAGGTGTTCGTGCACGAGGTGATCGCCGCGATCGTCACGGCACCGTTGTCGAGCGTGTAGGTCTCGCCGGCCGGTGTCGTCACCTCGACGGGGTTCGACAGGTCAGCGGGGATGCCGGTGGTCCGGCTGCCGCTGCTGATGTGCACCTCGCGCGTGCTGTGGTCCTCCTCGCCCGGGACGGCACCCGGGTCGGAGGCCGGGAACGAGTGCTTCGACTCGAGGTCGACGATGTCCTGCGACGTCGAGGCCGTCGCGTAGTCGACGATGTCCTTCGAGAACTGCGCCTTCGCGTTCGACAGCTCGATGCGGTCCTGCGGGCGCTTCGGGCCTGCGATCGAGGGCACGACGGTGCTCAGGTCGAGCTCGAGGTACTCCGAGAAGGTCGGCTCCACCTCGGGGTCGTGCCAGAGGCCCTGCTGCTTCGAGTAGGCCTCGACGAGCGCGACCTGCTGCTCGGAGCGGCCCGTGAAGCGCAGGTAGTCGAGCGTGACATCGTCGATCGGGAAGATCGCTGCCGTCGAGCCGAACTCCGGGCTCATGTTGCCGATCGTGGCGCGGTTCGCCAGCGGCACGGCGCCGACGCCGGTGCCGTAGAACTCGACGAACTTGCCGACCACGCCGTGCTTGCGCAGGATGTCCGTGATCGTGAGCACGACATCCGTCGCCGTCACACCCGTGGCGATCTCGCCCGTCAGCTTGAAGCCGACGACGCGCGGGATCAGCATCGAGACGGGCTGGCCGAGCATCGCGGCCTCGGCCTCGATGCCGCCGACGCCCCAGCCGAGCACGCCGAGGCCGTTGACCATCGTCGTGTGCGAGTCGGTGCCGACGACGGTGTCGGGGTATGCCGTGAGCTCGCCGCCGAACTCGCGGGCGTAGGTGACCTTCGCGAGGTTCTCGATGTTCACCTGGTGGACGATGCCGGTGCCCGGCGGGACGACCTTGAAGTCGTCGAAGGCCGTCTGGCCCCAGCGGAGGAACTGGTAGCGCTCGCCGTTGCGCTGGTACTCGATCTCGACGTTGCGCTCGAACGCGTCGGGCGTGCCGAACAGGTCGGCGATCACCGAGTGGTCGATCACGAGCTCTGCCGGGGCGAGCGGGTTGATCTTGGTCGGGTCTCCACCGAGCTCGGCCACGGCCTCGCGCATGGTGGCGAGGTCGACGATGCAGGGCACGCCGGTGAAGTCCTGCATCACCACGCGCGCCGGCGTGAACTGGATCTCGACGTTGGGCTCCGCCGAGGCGTCCCACGAGCCGAGCGCCTCGATCTGGCCCTTCGTGACGTTCGCGCCGTCCTCGGTGCGGAGGAGGTTCTCGAGCAGCACCTTGAGGCTGAACGGCAGGCGCTCATGGCCCGCGACCTTGTCGATCCGATAGAGCGTGTACTCGGTGTCACCCACCGAGAGCGAGCTCTTGCTGTCGAAGCTGTTCGGGTTCGCCATCGTGACTCCTTCAGGTCTCACGGGATGCGCTGGCTGCGCCTCGAGTGTATGCCGGGCGCGACCTGTTCGGGCGGCATCCGGTCGAGATATCTTGACGTCAAGATATCTTATCGGATCCGCGGCCCCGCCTACGCGGCGGGCGTGTCGGGCGCTGCCTCGGCATCCGCCGTCCCGAGCACCGCGCGCACCATCAGCCACGTCACCCACAGCGCTGCGAGGTAGAGCGGCACGCCCATCAGCAGCTTCGTCGCGGCGAGCGCCTCGACGGCGCCAGGCGTGCCCTGGCTGGCGGCGAGGTACATCGGCACCTGCACCGCGAGTCGCGCGCCCACGACGACGAGCCAGAGGATCGTGGCGCGCCAGGCGACCGTGCGCTTCGCCCGCTCGGTGCGCCACGCGTAGGGCGTGCCCGTGAGCGCGCCGGCGATGATGCCGACGAGCGGCCGCCGCAGGATCATGCTGAGCAGCAGCACGAGCACCACGATGCTGTTGACCGTGAAGCCCCAGAGGAAGTTGTCCTCGCCCTGACCGGTGATGAGGGCGACCGCCGCCGAGATGCCGACGCCGATCAGGCCCGCGAAGGCGAGCACAGGCTGCCCCTTCTGCAGCACGCGTGCGGCGACGAAGACGACAGACACCGCGAGCGGCACGAGCACCGAGAGCCCGACGTCCTTGGTCACCGTGTAGAGGACGAGGAAGAGGATGCCCGGCAGCAGCGACTCGAGCAGGCCGCGGACACCGCCCATCGCTCCCAGCAGCGCGTTCGCCGAGGGCTTCGCGCCCGGGTCCAGCTGGCCGAGCTTGGAGCCGCGGATCGCCGCGCCCACCTGGTCCGAGAACGACGGCTCGGGCTCCGGATGCGCGGTGTCGCACTCGCCGGGCTCCTGCGGCACCGTCACACCGACTTCGGCGCGCGCAGCGGGATCAGCTCGCGGGGCGGCATCGGCTCCACACCGCGGCACACCACGGTGGAGCGGAAGAGGTCGATCGCTGCTGCCGCCTGCACGTCGTCGATCGCAGCCTGGCCGCCGATCAGTCCCTGCAGCATCCAGCGCGGGCCGTCGACGCCGATGATGCGCACGGCGCGCGGCATGCTGTCCGGGCCGCTCTGCAGTCGTGCCCGCAGCTCTGGGCCCAGCAGGCCCGCCGTCTCCTCGACCGTGGCGCCCTGGCGCTCGAGCTGCGATCGGAGCACCTCGCGCACCGGCCCCCAGATCCCCTCGCTGCGCGGCGCCGCGAACGGCTGCAGCTGCACCGTGGAGCCCTCGTGCTCGAGCGTGACGGCGACGATGCGCTTCGTCTTCTCCTCGACCTCGAGCCGCATCTGCATGCCCGGGCGGGGCACGATCCGCAGCCCACCGAGGTCGACGTAGGGGCGCACGGGCGCCTCGCCCTCATCGAGCGGTCCGAGCTCCGAGCGATCCTCGGGAGCGCTCTTCTCGACGAGCTCCTCGTCCTCGGGCAGCTGCTGGTCGTCTGTCGTGTCCGTCATCGTGCGATCCCCTCTGGCGTGGCGCCGAGCCCCGTCGACCCGTGCCCGCGCTCGCCGCGGTCCGATCCCGGCAGTCGCTCGACCTCGATGAAGCGAGCTCGCTCGACGCGCTGCACGATGAGCTGCGCGATGCGGTCGCCCACCTCGATCCTGTGCGCCTCGCTGCCGGTGTTGAGCAGGTTGACCTTGATCTCCCCGCGGTAGCCGGCATCCACCGTGCCCGGCGCGTTGACGATCGTGATGCCGTGCTTGGCGGCGAGGCCGCTGCGCGGGTGCACGAAGGCGGCATAGCCCTCCGGCAGCGCGATCGCGATGCCCGTCGCGACCAGCGCGCGCCGACCGGGCTCGAGCGTCAGCGCCTCGGCGGCATGGATGTCGGCACCGGCATCCCCCGGGTGCGCGTAGGCGGGCACCGGCGATCCGGTGATGAGGACTTCGACCTGCTCCATCGCAGTCGAGGCTAGCCGAGGCTGACGCTCGCGGCGAACCGGCGCTCGGCCGGCCTCGGCGGCGCGAGATGATGGAGGCATGGAATCCGCCCCCTCGCACCGCGAGCGGCTCGTGCCCTCGTGGTGGCTGCCGCTCGTCCTGCTCCTCATCGTGCCCGCGTCGCTGCTCGTCTTCCTGCCCGTCGGCATCGAGATCGGCATCGGGGTCGCCGCAGCGCTCTACGCCGTCATCATGCTCGCGCTCTGGTTGGGCGCGCCGGTGATCGAGCTGCGCGACGGCGTGCTGCGAGCCGGCCGCGCCCGGATCGGCGTCGAGCACCTAGGCACCGCGGATGCTCTGGAGGGCGTCGAGGCACGGACCGCGATGCGCTCGGGCTGGGATCCGGCCGCCCACCACGTCATCTCGCCGTGGATCAAGTCGCTCGTGCGCGTGCCGGTCGCGGACGAGGCGGATCCCACTCCCACGTGGGTCGTGAGCACGCGGCGCCCGCAGGCGCTCGCCGCGGCGATCACGGCGGCGCAGCGCACCGCGGAGCGCAGCGCCTAGCTCAGGAGGCGCACTCCTGGCAGATCGGGCCGAGCTTCGTGTCGTGGTCGAACTGCAGGCGATCCTTCACCAGGAAGCAGTTGACGCACGTGAACTCGTGCTCCTGCGGGGGCAGCACGACGACGTCGAGCTCGACGTCCGCGAGGTCTGCTGCAGAGAGGTCGAAGCTGCCGGGGTTGTCGGCGTCGTCATCCGTGGCGACGCTCTTCGCCGGCACGCGCTCCTTCAGCGCCTCGATCGACTCGTTCTCATCGTCGGTCTTGCGCGGGGCGTCGTAATCCGTGGCCATCAGGGCTTCCTTGCTGGGAGTGAGTGAGCGTCGTCGGCGCACATTCTGCACGAATCGAGCGGGGGTAGCAAATCAGATATCTGAACAGCGTTTGTACCCCGCGCTCTGTACCCCAACGAGCGGGTGCGCACCGGGTGGGTGCACCGAACGGAACGCGCGGCGCGCCCGCCGCATTCCCGCTCAGAGCGCTCCCTGCGTGCGATGCTGACAAGACCCGACAACCACGCCAGGAAGGACCGACGAATCATGCAGCAGCTGAGCGTCATCGGCGTCGAGGACGACGTGCTCATCCTCGAATCCGAGTCCGGCGAGCGCTTCCGCGTGCCCGTCGAATCCCTGCCGGAGCACCGCAGGCCGGCAGCCGCGATCCCCGCGAGAGAGCGGAAGGCGAGGCCCCGCGACATCCAGTCCCTGATCCGCGGCGGCATGACCGCCGAGGAGGTCGCGTCCACGACGGGCGAAGAGCTCGCGTACATCGAGCGCTTCGAGGGACCGGTGGTCGCCGAGCGGGAGCACGTGCTCGACTCCGCGCTCTCCATCCCGGTCGCGTCCGGCGACATCGACCCGCTCGCGGGCGAGACGACCTTCGGTGCCGCGATCGGTGAGCGCCTCGACGACCTGCGCGCGACCGACCGCTCCTGGTCGGCCTGGAAGGACGGCGACGGCGGCGCGTGGTCGGTGCGGCTCCGGTTCACGACCGAGGCGATCCAGCACGAGGCCCTGTGGGGCTACGAGCCCAAGAAGGCGACGCTGACGCCGCGCGGCAAGGAGGCGACGTCGCTGAGCCAGACGGGCGACGCGACGAGCGTGCTGGTCCCGCGGCTCCGCGCCATCGACCGGCAGCAGCGGCCGACGACACCCGACGCAGCTCCTGCGCCGACGCCCGCACCGGCGGAGGACGGCGGCGCGCCGCCGATCTCGCAGCGCGCGACGCCCGACGCCGCGCGCCGGGACACGGGCCGCTTCGATTCCGACGCCTTCCGCATCCAGCGCGGCACCGCGCGTTCCGCACCGGCCCCCGTCGAGCCCGGCGTCGGGCTGGAGCAGGCTGTCGAGTCGTCGCGAGCGACCGAGCAGAGCGCCAGCGAGCGCACGAACGAGCGCGCCCCCGAGCGTCCCAAGGAGCCGACGAAGGCCGACAACCCGTGGCTGCGCCGCCGCGGCGGCGAGGTCGGCAGCCAGCCCGAGAACGTGCAGGCCGCCGCGATCAACCGTCCCGCCGCATCCACGCAGCCCAACCACACCGCCGAGCTGCTCGACGCCCTGCGCCGCCGCCGCACCGAGCGCGAGGCGGCGCTCCGCACCGCGGAATCCGGCCCGGCCCCGGTCGAGCCCGAGCAGCAGCCGATCGTGGAGCCCGCCGCCGAGGCCGAGCGCCCGCAGCGCGCCAACGGCACGGGGCCAGTCGGCACCCGCAAGCGCGGGTCCCGCGCATCGATGCCGAGCTGGGACGAGATCGTCTTCGGCTCGCGCTCCGACGACTAGCACCGCAGCCGCACAGCAGGAGAGGAGGGCGTCCGAGAGGGCGCCCTCCTCTCCTGCTGTGCGGCAGGATCGATCGCTCGCGTCCACGGACGAGTCGCCGCCCACCTGAACGAATCGTCATGTTAGGTTGCTCCCTGGCACAGTCCCGTGCACCTACAAGGAGGTAGGCATGACACAGTCCGTCAACGGCGCGGCGAGAGACAACGACCGCAAGGGTCTCGGCCGCGTCGTCACCGCCGCCATGGCCGGCACGGTGGTCGAGTGGTACGAGTTCTTCCTCTACGCCACCGCCTCGACCATCGTCTTCAACCTCATCATGTTCCCGCCGTCGGACGACCCGTACGCGGCCATCATCAACGCGTTCCTCATCTACGGCGTCGGCTTCATCGCGCGCCCGCTCGGCGGCATCGTCTTCGGTCACTTCGGCGACAAGTTCGGTCGCAAGAAGCTGCTGCAGGTCGCGATCATCCTGGTCGGCGTCGCCACCTTCCTGATGGGCTGCCTGCCCACGTTCGCCCAGATCGGCTACTGGGCTCCTGCACTGCTCGTGCTGCTGCGCTTCGCGCAGGGCTTCGCGGTCGGCGGCGAGTGGGGCGGCGGCGTCCTGCTCGTGGCGGAGCACTCCCCCAACAAGGAGCGCGGCTTCTGGTCGTCGTTCCCGCAGGCCGCCGTGCCTGCCGGCAACCTGCTCGCGACGGTCGTGCTGCTGGTGCTGCAGTGGACGCTCTCCGACGACGACTTCCTCGCATGGGGCTGGCGCATCGCGTTCTGGCTCTCCGTCGTGATCGTGGCGGTGGGCTACTACATCCGGACGCGCGTCGAGGATGCGCCGATCTTCCAGGCGGTGCGCGACGAGGTCGCCGAGTCGAAGGCGCAGTCCTACGGCGTGCTCGAGGTGCTCAAGCGCTACCCCCGCGGTGTGTTCACGGCGATGGGCCTGCGCTTCGCGGAGAACGTGCTGTACTACCTCGTCGTCACGTTCTCGATCGTGTACCTGCGGACCTACCTCGAGTACGACGTCTCCCGCATCCTGGGCCTGATGGCGATCGCGCACATCGCGCACTTCATCTTCGTGCCGATCGTGGGTCGACTCACCGACGTCGTGGGCCGCAAGCCGATGTACCTCGCCGGCGTGCTCCTGGGCTCGACCTGGGGATTCATCGCCTTCCCGATGTTCGAGACCGGCAACGACATCGTCATCCTGCTCGGCATCATCATCGGGCTGGCGTTCCACGCGCTCATGTACGCGGGGCAGCCGGCCATCATGGCCGAGCTGTTCCCGACGCGCATGCGCTACTCGGGCGTCTCGCTGGGCTACCAGGTCACCTCGATCGTCGCCGGCTCGCTCGCGCCGATCATCGCGACCGCCCTGCTCAGCGCCTTCGGCAGCTACATCCCGGTCGCGATCTACATCGTGGTCGCGTGCGCCATCACGCTCGTCGCCGTCCTGGCGCTGCGGGAGACGAAGGGCATCTCGCTGCACGACGTCGACGACGAGGATCGCGAGCGACTGCTGGCGGAGAAGGGCACGCTCTGATCGTCTGAGCGGCAGCTGCGACCGAGCGGGCGACGAGGGCTTCCTCGCCGCCCGCTCGGTCGTCTCGGGATAGCCTCGGAACCACACCTTCGGAAGGGAACGACGATGACGTCAATCGCCTGGATCGGCCTCGGCAACATGGGCAGCCGGATGTCCGCACACCTCGTGGACGCGGGGCACGAGGTGCGGGGGTTCGACGTCGTCGACGCCTTCCGCGAGGCTGCCGGCGCCCGGGGCATCGTGCCCGTCGGCTCGGTGGGCGAAGCGGTCGACGGGGCGGAGGTCGTCATCCTCAGCCTGCCGAAGGGCGAGCACGTGCGCGCGGTGCTCGCAGGCGACGGCGGCGTCTTCGCGCACGCAGCGCCAGGCACGCTCATCCTCGACACCTCGACGGTCGACCTGGAGACCTCCGCCTGGAGCCACAGCGAGTCGCGCTCGCGCGGCTTCCGCTTCGTCGACTCCCCCGTCTCCGGCGGCATCCAAGGCGCCGAGGCGGCGACGCTCGCGTTCATGCTGGGCGGCGAGAGCGCCGACGTCGAGGCCGCGACGGCGATCGTCACCCCCATGGCCGGCAACGTGCTCGCCGTCGGCGAGGCGACGCACGGGATCGCCGCGAAGCTCGTCAACAACATGATGCTGGGCGTCTCGATCCTGGCGATGTCCGAGGGCGCGACGCTCGCGAAGCACCTCGGCCTCGACGCGCAGTCCTTCTTCGACGTCGCCCGCGTCTCCTCCGGCGATTCGTGGGCGGTGCGCACCTGGTACCCGGTGCCGGGCGTCGTGCCAGGGGCCGCCGCCAACGCCAACTTCGACGCCTCCTTCTCGGCCATGCTCTGCCACAAGGACGTCGAGCTCGCGGTCGCCGGCGCTGCGGCCGCGGGCGTCGAGGTGCCCGCGGCGACGCTGATCCGCGATCAGCTGCAGCGCCTGCTCGACGACGGCTTCGGCGGCAAGGACTGCACGCTCGTGATCCGCGAGGCGAGCCCGGACGGCACCGTCGACGGGTGGGACGGCCGCTGATGCGCATCCGCGGTGCCGTGCTGCGGGCGATCGGCGCCGAGCACCCCTTCGCGACGACGCAGCCGCTCGAGCTCGTCGACCTCGAGCTCGACGCACCCGCCGCCGGCGAGGTGCTCGTGCGGATCGAGGCTGCCGGGCTCTGCCACAGCGACCTCTCGGTCGTCGAGGGCGCCAGGCCCCGGCCCGTCCCGATGCTCCTCGGGCACGAAGCAGCGGGCATCGTCGAGGCGGTCGGCGCCGGTGTCCACGACATCGCGATCGGCACCCGGGTCGTGACGACGTTCCTGCCGCGCTGCGGCGAGTGCGCGGCCTGCGCGACCGACGGCCGGCTGCCGTGCGAGCGCGGGAGCGCCGCCAACGCCGCCGGCGAGCTGCTGGGCGGCGGCCGCCGACTGCACGAGGTCGCGGAGGACGGCAGCAGCATCGAGGTGCACCACCACCTCGGCGTCTCCGCCTTCGCCACGCACGCCGTGCTCGATCGCCGCTCGGTGGTGCCGGTCGGCGCCGACGTGCCGCCGCACGTCGCTGCGGTGCTCGGATGCGCGATGCTCACCGGCGGCGGTGCTGTCGTGAACGCGGGCAAGCCGAGCGCCGGCGACGACATCGTGATCGTGGGGCTCGGCGGTGTGGGCATGGCGGCGCTGCTGGCCGCTGCGTCGCTCGGGCTCGGCAGGGTCATCGGCGTGGATGCGGTGCCCGCCAAGCTCGACGCGGCACGAGCGCTGGGCGCGCACCTCGCGCTCTCGCCCGACGAGGCGATCGGGCAGGGGCTCCGCGCCCCCGTCGTCATCGAGGCAGCGGGTCACCCGAAGGCCTTCGAGACGGCGTTCGCCCTCACGGCGCCCGGCGGCACGACCGTGACCGTCGGCCTGCCGCATCCAGACGCTCGCGCATCGCTGTCGCCGCTGACGTTCACGGCTGAGGCGCGGACGGTCGTGGGCTCCTACCTCGGTTCCGCGGTGCCCTCGCGGGACATCCCGCGCTACGAGCAGCTGTGGCGCGAGGGCAGGCTGCCGGTGGAGTCGCTCGTGACGGCCGAGATCGGGCTCGAAGGGCTCAACGAGGCGCTCGACACGCTGGCCGAGGGCCGCGCGATCCGGCAGGTCGTGCGCTTCAGCTGAGCCCGTCGCCCTCGCCGTCATCGCCGACGCCGTCGCACACGAGGTTCCAGCCCGGCACGATGGCCTCGACGTCCTCCGGCGGCACTGCCGCCAGCTCGACCGACGGCACGGCCTGCGGGTAGCCGCACAGGCCGACGACGACCCACTGCGCGAACTCCGGTCCTGGGGCGCCGTCGATGACGGACTGCGCCGAGCCGACGCCCGCGGCCACGCGCGCATCGATCATGCCGATCGTGCCCTCCGGCGCGAGCGCGAGCGCCTCACCCACGGTGAGCTCACCCACGGCGCCGCCGTTCGCGGCGAAGACCGCGTCGATCTGCTGCTGCTCGAGCGGCAGCGGGCCGGGCGGGGCTGGGGTGCAGCCGACCAGCACCGCGGCGGCGAGAGCCGCGGACAGCATCGCTGCGTGCGTGCGGCGCAGTGCGCGTGCCATGTCGCCTCCTCGCGAGCAGATCACCCGCTCCGCACTGTGCGACACCTCAGCGCTCGCCGCTGGACGAGCCCCGGGCGGAGCGACGCCTAGCGGCGGGGGTGGCCGCCGCGGCCGCGGCGCTCGGCGATGCGTCGGCTGATGAAGCCGACGACGGCGGTCGCGATCGTCATGATGAGCCATCTGCGCATGGTGGTTCCCTCTCCTCGGTGATCAGCCCATCCTGGTGCGCGCACCTGGATGTCCGGTCCGCGAGGGGCTCAGGCGAAGGCGCCGAAGCGACGCAGCGGCACTCGCAGCTCGTCCGGGGTGAGCGAGCCGTGCTGACCGAGCATGCCCCTGGCGGGGTCGGACTCGTCGAAGTAGATCGCGCGCCGACCCCTGGCCGCGATGAACACGTCACCGATCCGCGGCGCGACCTCCGGGTGCACGGTGCCGAGCCAGCCCGCCTCCACCACGTCCTGCTGCGTGGCGACCCACGCCGCGTCCCCCAGCCATGCCCGCCAAGCGTGCGCCACGTCATCCGCCGTCGCACCGTCGGCCAGGTGCAGCTGCAGGCAGCGGGGCTCGCCCGCGACGTGCGCGATGCCGCCGTGGAGCTCTGAGGGCACGATGAGGTGCCCGGATGCGTCGACGTCGACCATCCCGTGGTCTGCGGTGACGACGAGACCGGTACCGCGAGGGAGCGCGGCGACGAGCTCGCGTACGTGGGCGTCGAGCTGCTCGAGCGCGCCGACCCAGCGGTCGCTCTGCCAGCCGTGCTCGTGGCCGAGGCGGTCGAGCTCTGGCACGTAGAGGTAGACGAGGGCGCGCTCGCGCGCGGCCCGCTCGGCGAGCGCGAAGCGGTCGGCAATGGTGCGGCCGCCGCGATACTCCGCGCCGCGCAGCACGGCGTGCGTGAAGCCGCTCGTCGCGTGCTTCGGCTCCGAGATCACGATCGACGGCTGCTGCGGCTGCTGCTCGAAGAGGGTGGGCATGCGCTGCCAGAGCGCGGGATCCATCGACCCACCCCAGTCGCGCAGCTGGTTGCGCACGCCCTCCCCCGGCACGAGCGCGTCGTAGCCGACGAGGCCGTGCTCCCCCGCGAGCGCGCCCGTGGTGAGGCTCGCGAGAGCCACCGCGGTCGTGGAGGGGAAGCCCGCGTCGAACGAGCCTCCGCCGGCGGTCGAGAGCGTGCGCGCGTGGCCGGCTCGCTGGCCGAGCTGCGCGGCACCGAGTCCGTCGACGAGCAGCACGACGGCGCCCGTCACGGTCGGCAGCCCCAGAGGGTTCTGCTCGCCGCGCATCGCGAGCGACGAGCTCCGCAGAACGTCGGCAAGGCTCCGGGATCCTGGCGCCCTGGTCGGTAGCATTCCGTCAGCCTATGACTGCCACACCCGCCTCCGACGCCGCTGAGCGCATCGACGACATCGACGTCGCTGCCGAGATGCAGGATTCGTTCCTCGAGTACGCGTACTCCGTCATCTACGCTCGCGCGCTGCCCGACGCCCGCGACGGGCTGAAGCCCGTGCAGCGCCGCATCCTCTTCCAGATGTCGGAGATGGGGCTGCGCCCCGAGAAGGGGCACGTCAAGAGCGCCCGCGTCGTGGGCGACGTGATGGGCAAGCTGCACCCGCACGGCGACACCGCGATCTACGACGCGCTCGTGCGCCTCGCGCAGCCGTTCAGCCTGCGCCTGCCGCTCATCGACGGGCACGGTAACTTCGGCTCGCTCGACGACGGGCCCGCAGCTGCCCGCTACACCGAGGCGCGGCTCGCAGCCGCGGGCCTCTCGCTCACCGAGGGCCTCGACGAGGACGTCGTCGACTTCGTGCCCAACTACGACAACTCGTACCAGCAGCCCGACGTGCTGCCGGCCTCCTACCCCAACCTGCTCGTCAACGGCGCGAGCGGCATCGCGGTGGGCATGGCGACGAACATGGCGCCGCACAACCTCGTCGAGGTCGTGCAGGCGGCCAAGCACCTGCTCGCGCACCCGAGCGCATCCACCACCGACCTCATGCGGCACGTGCCCGGGCCCGACCTGCCGGGCGGCGGCGTGATCGTCGGGCTCGACGGCATCCGGGATGCCTACGAGTCAGGCCGCGGGGCGTTCCGCACCCGGGCGCGCACCTCGATCGAGCGCCAGGGCCGCAAGACCCAGATCGTCGTCACCGAGCTGCCCTATCAGGTGGGCCCCGAGCGGCTGATCGAGAAGATCAAGGACGGCGTCGTCGCGAAGAAGCTGCAGGGCCTCTCGGACGTGCAGGACTTCACCGACCGCAAGCACGGCCTGCGGCTCGTGATCGGCATCAAGACGGGCTTCGACCCCGAGGCCGTGCTGGAGCAGCTCTACCGCTTCACACCGCTCGAGGATGGCTTCTCGATCAACAACGTGGCGCTCGTCGAGGGACGCCCGCAGACGCTCGGCCTCAAGGCGCTGCTGCAGGTCTACCTCGACCACCGCGTCTCCGTCGTGCGCCGACGCAGCGAGTACCGCCTCGCGCGCAAGCGCGATCGTCTGCACCTCGTCGAGGGCCTGCTGATCGCCATCCTCGACATCGACGAGGTCATCCAGGTCATCCGCTCCTCCGACGACGGCGAGCAGGCGCGCGGGCGGCTGCAGGGCATCTTCGACCTCTCGGAGGCGCAGGCCGAGTACATCCTCGAGCTGCGGCTGCGCAGGCTGACGAAGTTCAGCCGCATCGAGCTGGAGGCCGAGCGCGACGAGCTGAAGGCGCAGATCGCCGAGCTCGAGCGCATCCTGGGCTCGGAGGCCGCGCTGCACCTCGTCGTCTCCGAGGAGCTCGACGAGGTCGCCGAGCGGTTCGGCACTCCGCGGCGCACGCTGCTGACGGAGGCGAACGGCCAGCAGGCGACGAGCGGCCGGGCCTCCGCGGCGAAGCTCGCCGCGAGCCTCGAGATCGCCGACAGCCCGACGCGCGTGCTGCTCTCGGCGACGGGCCGCGTCGTGCGCGTCGACGGCGAGGAGCCGATCCCCGTGCCGTCGCGCCGCAGCCGCCACGACGCCATCCGCTCGGTGATCGAGACGACGACGCGCGGCGCCTTCGGCCTCGTCACCTCCTCGGGCGCCGTGCTGCGCCTCACGCCCGCCGACCTGCCGTCGGTGCCCCCGGCGTCGGTCGGGCTCACCGCCGGGGTGAAGGTCAAGGACCTCGGTGCGCTCGAGCGCGGCGAGGAGGCGGTCGGCCTCATCGATCTCGCCGCCCCCGCCGAGGGCGAGGCCGTGCCGTGGCTCGTCGCCACGGCCGGCGGCATCGTCAAGCGCGTGCGGCCGACCGAGCTGCGCGACCGCGACCGCGAGCTCCTCATCTCGCTCAAGGCCGGCGATCGGGTGGTGGGCATCGCGCCCGCGACCGACGACGCATGGATCGTGCTCGTGACGAGCGACGCGCAGCTGCTGCGATTCTCTGCGAGCGCCGTGAACCCGCAGGGGCCGGGCGCCAGCGGCATGAAGGGCATCGGGCTCAAGGGGGATGCGACGGTGCGGTTCGCGGGCGCGGTGGACGAGGGCGCTGAGGTCGTCACGGTCACCGAGGCGGCGGAGACGCTCGCGGGTCTCGACGAGCCGCGCGTGAAGGTCTCCGACCTGTCGGAGTTCCCGGCCAAGGGCCGCGGCACGGGCGGCGTGCAGGCGCACCGGCTGCTGAAGGGCGAGGTCGGGCTGTCGCTCGCGTGGGCCGGGCCCGTGCCGCTCGCCGTCGGCAGCGACGGCTCGCAGCGCCAGCTGCCGCCGGGCGGCTCACCGCGCGCAGGCTCGGGCCTCGCCATCGACGGCGCGATCGGTGCGATCGGCTCGCGCCTCGGCTCGCCGCCCGCGCCGTCGCTCGCGGAGTGACCGGGCGCCGCACAACTGCGGCTTCGAGGGCAGCCGCGGGCCTGGGCGCCATGACGGCCACAGGCCGAGCAGCACGCCGACGCGCCACGACGACCGCCAACCGGCCACTCCGCCTGCCGAGCGAATGGTCCGGTCGCGTGACCGCCTCACCGGTTGAGCGTCACGCCCGGGCGAGCTTCGCCGGCCAGCGGCGCCGACTCAGGCGTCGATGCGGTCGCGATCGATCTGGCTCGAGACGATGAGGTCGCGGCGGGGCGCCACCTCGTTGCCCATCAGCAGCTCGAAGACCTCGCTCGCGCGCTCGGCATCGCTGATGGTCACGCGTCGCAGCGTCCGGCGCGAGCGATCCATCGTCGTCTCCGCCAGCTGGTCGGCATCCATCTCGCCCAGGCCCTTGTAGCGCTGCGGCGGCTCGTGCCAGGTCTTGCCCGCCTTCTTCAGGCGCGCGAGCGTGCGGTGCAGCTCAGCGTCGGAGTAGGTGTACACCGCCTCGTCGGGCTTGCCGCGATGCTTGACGAGCACCCGGTGCAGCGGCGGAACGGCCGCGAACACGCGACCCTCGTCGATGAGCGGCCGCATGTAGCGGTGGATGAGCGTCAGCAGCAGGGTGCGGATGTGCGCACCGTCGACGTCGGCGTCCGACAGCATGATGACCTTGCCGTAGCGCGCCTGGCTGAGGTCGAACGAGCGGCCGGAGCCCGCCCCGATCGACTGGATGATCGCCGCGCACTCGGCGTTGCCGAGCATGTCGCCGATCGACGCCTTCTGCACGTTCAGGATCTTGCCGCGGATCGGCAGGATCGCCTGGAACTCGCTGTCGCGCGCGGGCTTGGCGGTGCCGAGCGCGCTGTCGCCCTCGACGATGAAGAGCTCGGTCTGCGCGACGTCGTTCGAGCGGCAGTCCACGAGCTTGACCGGCAGCGACGAGGACTCGAGGGCGCTCTTGCGACGCGCCGTCTCCTTGAGCGAGCGCGCCGAGATGCGCGCCTTCATCTCGCTCACGACCTTCTCGAGCAGCTGTCCCGCCTGCGCCTTCTCGTCGCGCTTCGACGAGGTGAGGATCGCGGCGAGCTCGCGCTGCACGACCTGCGCGACGATCTGGCGCACGGCGGGGGTGCCGAGCACCTCCTTGGTCTGGCCCTCGAACTGCGGCTCCGGCAGCCGCACCGTCACGACCGCGGTGAGCCCGGCGAGCGCGTCGTCCTTCTCGATCCGGTCGTTGCCGGCCTTCAGCTTGCGGGCGTTCGCCGCGACCTGGTCGCGGATCAGCTTCAGCAGCGACTGCTCGAAGCCGGCCAGGTGCGAGCCGCCCTTCGGCGTCGAGATGATGTTCACGAAGCTCTGCACGACCGTGTCGTAGCCGGTGCCCCAGCGCAGCGCGATGTCGACCTCGCAGGTGCGCTCGACGTCGCGGGTGACCATGTGCCCGGTCGCCTCGTCGAGCACCGGGATCGTCTCCTGGAAGTCGCCCTCGCCGGTCAGCCGCCACGTGGCGGTCAGCGCGGGGTCGGGCGCCAGGTACTCGGCGAACTCGCTGATGCCGCCGTCGTAGCGGAAGTCGTGCACGACCGGCTCGTCACCGCGCTCGTCGATGATCTGGATGCCGAGCCCCGGCACCAGGAAGGCCGTCTGCCGGGCGCGGCGCGCGAGCTCCTCCCCGAGGAACTCAGCGCCCTTCGTGAACACCTGCGGGTCGGCCCAGTAGCGCACGCGGGTGCCGGTGACCGCCTTCGCGACCCTGCCGACCTTGCGCAGCCTCGACGCATCCGTGAACGGGACGAAGGTGGCATCGGGCGAGGGCTCGCCCTCATCGAGGAACTCGCCCGGCTCGCCGCGGTGGAAGGACATCGCCCAGGTCGCGCCCTCGCGGTCGACCTCGACGTCGAGGCGGGCAGAGAGGGCGTTGACGACGGATGCGCCGACGCCGTGGAGTCCGCCGGAGGACTTGTAGGCGCCCCCGCCGAACTTGCCCCCGGCGTGCAGCTTGGTGAAGATGACCTCGACGCCGGTGAGGCCGGTGCGCGGCTCGACGTCGATCGGCAGGCCGCGCGCGCGGTCCCGCACCTCGACGGAGCCGTCGGCATGCAGCACCACCGTGATCTCGGTGCCGTGTCCGCCGAGGGCCTCATCGACCGAGTTGTCGATGATCTCCCACAGGCAGTGCATCAGGCCGCGCGAGTCGGTCGATCCGATGTACATGCCGGGGCGCTTGCGCACGGCCTCGAGACCCTCGAGCACGGTCAGGTGCCGTGCCGAGTAGTCGGATCCAGCGTTCGCCAACCGATCCCCCATCTCCTGCGTCGAAGGCGCTCGAGCAGCGACGATGTCGGTGCGAGCGCGCCTGCCAGCCTATGGCCGACCGCGCCCGCGCCGGCGCAGGCCACGCGGCTCGTCCGGCGTTGCGCCGCTGGCGAACCGCGGGCGGAATCACCGGGTTCTGTCACCCAGACATGCGACGATGGATGCAACGCAAGAGTGAGGAGGGCAACGTGAACGACATCCAGACCACGACGCTCGAAGTCGATGAGGCGACGGCACCGCTGGGCGGCCTCGACCGCTGCGACAGCTGCGGAGCGCAGGCGTACGTGCGCGCGACGATGGAGAGCGGCACGCTGCTCTTCTGCGCGCACCACGCCGCGAAGCACCGCGAGGCCCTCCAGCCGCTCGCCAAGGTGTGGCACGACGAGTCCGAGAAGCTCAACGAGCGCTGACCCGTCGATCGCACAGTGAAGCGGCCCGCCCCCATCCGGGGCGGGCCGCTTCCTCGTCGGCCCGGCGGCCGGCTCTCGCGGGCCGCGGCTAGCGCCCGAACGGGCCCTGCAGCCGCTGCAGGAAGCGCTTCGTGCGCTCCTGGCGCGGCGCGCCGAACACCTCATCGGGGGTGCCCCGCTCGACGACCACGCCCTCGTCGAAGAACGACACCTCATCCGCGACCTCACGAGCGAAGCCGAGCTCGTGCGTGACGACGGCCATCGTCCAGCCCTCGCCCGCCAGCTCGGTCATGACCGCCAGCACCTCGCCGACGAGCTCGGGATCGAGCGAGGACGTCGGCTCGTCGAACAGCAGCATCGAGGGCTGCAGCGCGAGCGCGCGCACGATGCCGACGCGCTGCTGCTGGCCCCCGGAGAGCGACGAGGGGAAGGCATCCGCCTTCTTGCGCAGCCCGACGCGCTCCAGCAGCGCGAGCGCGTCGGCCCTCGCCTCGTCGCGGTCGCGGCCCTGCACCCGGATGGGACCGATCGTGACGTTGCCCAGCACCGTCAGGTGCGGGAACAGGTGGTGCTGCTGGAAGACCATGGCGGATGCGCGGTGCAGCGCCGCTCGCTCGCGGCGGGTGCGCGGCTTCGACAGGTCGAGCTCGACCTCTCCGATCCGGAGCGTGCCGGCCTCAGGCGACTCGAGGCCGTTGAGCGACCGGAGCACCGTCGTCTTGCCGGAGCCGGACGGGCCGATGAGCGCGTGCACCGTGCCCGGCGCGATGTCCAGGTCGACGCCGCGCAGCACGTGGTTGTCGCCGAACGACTTGTGCAGCCCGCGGGCCGAGAGGAGCAGGTCAGACGGCATAGCGATCCAGCTTCTGCTCGAGGCGGTCCTGGCCGGCGGCGAGCGCCAGGCAGATGAACCAGTAGACGACCGCCGCCACGATGTAGATGGTGAGGAACTCACCGCTCGGGGCGGCGATGCGCTGCGCGACGCGGAAGAGCTCGGTCATCGTGATGACGGAGGCGAGCGACGTGTCCTTCACGAGCGAGATGAGCGTGTTCGACAGCGGCGGCACCGACACCCGGGCGGCCTGCGGCAGCACGATGCGCCACAGCGACTGGCCGCGCGACATGCCGATCATCGAGGCCGCCTCCCACTGCCCTCGCGGGATCGACAGGATCGCGGCGCGGATGATCTCGGCCGCGTAGCCCCCGACGTTCATCGACAGGGCGATGATGGCGCTCGGCCACGGGTCGAGCGTGATGCCGATCTGCGGCATGCCGTAGAAGATGACGAACAGCTGGACGAGCAGCGGCGTGCCACGGATCGCCGAGATGTAGGCCCTCGCGATGCCGGAGAGCCACGCGATGCCGGAGATGCGCGCGAGCGCGAGCCCGATCGCGATGAGCAGGCCGAGCACGAACGACGCTGCCGCGAGCGGGATCGTCCCGGCCACCGCTCCGAGCGCGATCGGCCCGATCGACTCGAGGATCAGCTGCCAGTTCACGCGGCGAGCCTACGCGGCCGCGCCGGGAGCCGCGGCCGCCGCCACGGTGCGGGCGAGCGTCACGGCTGCGAGACGTCCTCGCCGAAGTAGCGCTCCGAGATCTCTGCGAGCGTGCCGTCCTCGGCGAGCGCGACGAGCGCCTCGTCGACCGCGGTCACGAGCGAGTCGCTGCCGGCGCGGAAGGCGAGCGCGTTCTCGCTCGTCTCCTCGGTCTCGGCGACGTCGACGAGACCCGTCTCCCCACCCTGCGACTGCACGTAGTCGAGGTAGGTGAGGCGGTCGTTGATCGTCGCGTCGACGCGGCCGGAGCGCAGCAGCTCTGCAGCCTGCGCGAAGCCCTCGACCTCCTCGACGTCGGCCCCCGCCTCGGTCGCGATCGTCGCCCAGTTGCTCGTGAGCGACTGCGCGCTCGTGCGGCCTTCCAGATCCTCGAACGACGCGATGTCGCTGCCTTCGGCCACGATCAGCACGCCCGGCGAGTAGGTGTAGGGCGCGCTGAAGACGTAGCGCTCGAGGCGCTGCGGCGTGATGGAGACCTGGTTCGCGATGACGTCGACGCGACCCGCGTCGAGCGCGGCGAAGATCGCATCCCACTGCGTCTCGACGAACTCGACCTTGACGCCGAGCTCCCCGGCGACCGCGGTGATGATCTCGACGTCATAGCCGGTGAGCTCACCGGCCCCGCCCTCGTGGAAGGAGAACGGCGAGTAGGTGCCCTCGGTGCCGACGACGAGCACGCCCGCCTCCTGCACCTGCTCGATCGACAGTCCCGTCGATGCCGTCTCCTCGGCGCCGGGCTCGCCGCCGGTCGAGCACCCGACGAGGGCCACGGATGCGGCGGCGAGCGCGGCGATCGGTGCCAGTCGGGACAGGGACGTGCGGGGACGAGGCATGAGCGCTCCTTCTCGGGGGTATCAACACATCCTAGAACGCCACGAGGCCCCTCGGATGTTCCGAGGGGCCTCGTGACGAAGCGTGACGGCGCGTGCCGCCCGGCTCACTCCAGGTAGTCGCGCAGCTGCTGCGACCGCGAGGGGTGGCGCAGCTTCGCCATGGTCTTCGACTCGATCTGACGGATGCGCTCGCGCGTGACGCCGAACGTGTCACCGATCTGGTCGAGCGTCTTCGGCATGCCGTCGCCGAGACCGAAGCGCATGCGGATCACGCCGGCCTCGCGCTCGGACAGGGAGTCGAGCAGCGACTCAAGCTGGCGCTGCAGCATCGTGAAGCCCACGGCGTCCGCCGGCACGACCGCCTCGGTGTCCTCGATCAGGTCGCCGAACTCGCTGTCGCCGTCCTCGCCGAGGGGGGTGTGCAGCGAGATCGGCTCGCGGCCGTACTTCTGCACCTCGATGACCTTCTCAGGGGTCATGTCGAGCTCGCGCGCCAGCTCTTCCGGGCTCGGCTCGCGGCCGAGGTCCTGCAGCATCTGGCGCTGCACGCGGGCGAGCTTGTTGATGACCTCGACCATGTGCACGGGGATGCGGATCGTGCGAGCCTGGTCTGCCATGGCACGCGTGATCGCCTGACGGATCCACCAGGTGGCGTAGGTGGAGAACTTGAAGCCCTTCGTGTAGTCGAACTTCTCGACCGCACGGATCAGGCCCAGGTTGCCCTCCTGGATCAGGTCCAGGAACTGCATGCCGCGACCGGTGTAGCGCTTGGCGAGCGAGACCACCAGGCGCAGGTTCGCACCCAGCAGGTGGCTCTTGGCGCGCTGGCCGTCGCGAGCGATGCGCGTCAGGTCGCGCTTGACCTGCCAGTCGAGGTCGTCGCCGTCGATCGACAGCTTCTCCTCGGCGAACAGGCCCGCCTCGATGCGCATCGCCAGGTCGACCTCCTGCTCAGCGTTGAGGAGGGCGACCTTGCCGATCTGCTTCAGGTAGTCCTTGACCGGGTCGGCGGTGGCACCCGTGATCTGCGTCGGAGCAGGCTCGTCGTCGTCACCCGAGAGGCGCAGCGCGCCGGTCGGGAGCTTCTCGACGTGGACCTTCTCCTCGTCCTCCTCGGTCTCGACCTCCTCGGGCGTCTCCTCGGCCTGCGCCTCCTCGACCGGGTCGGCAGCCTTGCGGCGCGTCGTGGTGCGCTTGACGGGAGCCTTCTTCGCCGCACCCTTCGCGGGCGCCGACTCGTCCGTCGACGCCGTCGATGCCTCGGCAGCGGCGGCCTTGGCCTTCGCAGCGGTCGTCTTCGCCGCGGTGGTCTTGGCAGCCGTGGTCTTCGCGGCCGTCGTCTTCGCGGCGGCCGCCTTCGCAGCAGGCTTGGTGGCAGCGGTCTTGGCGGCCGTCGTCTTCGTCGGCGCCTTCGCGGCAGCGGTCTTCGCCGCGGCAGAGGCGGCGGGCGCCTTCTTCGCGGCAGCCTGCTTCGTGGCGGCAGCCGTCGTCGCCTCGGGCGTGGCGTCAGCGGCAGCCGCTGCGGTGCTGCGGCTCGCTGTCTTGGTGGTGTCCTTGGCTGGCATGCGGCCTCCGGTCGGTCTCGGGCGCCCAGACTCGGTGCAGTCGGACTGAGGGCAGTCGAAGGACCCAAGTCAAGTCCTGCGCTTGGCGCCGGTCTCGACTGGGTCGGTCTTGACAGTATAGCGCCGGATGTGGCATAGGCATTCCCCGATCGTCCAGGTACGGGCCCGGGTCCCCTCCGGACTTGCCTACTCGCCCCGGCGACGCATCCGGTTCGCGATCGCCTGCCACAGCGGCGCGACCTCGATGCCCTCGTCGCGCAGCCTCGACCGCGTGATGCGACGCATCCGCACCACCATCGCGAAGCCGAGCACCAGGATCACGAGCTGGAAGGCGAAGGCGATGCGGAAGCCGTCCCAGTCGTAGAGGCCGACCGCCTCGCCCGCCCGCACGCGGACGGTGTGCACGACGTCGAGCACGATGCCGACGACCGGGATGATCGCGAAGGCCGCGATGAAGCCCCCGATGTTGACGACCCCGTTGGCGGAGCCCAGCAGGCGCAGCGGGTTCGAGGTGCGCGCGAAGTCGAAGCCGACGGTCGAGCCCGGGCCGGCGATGCCGAGCACGACGACGAGCGCGATGACGAGCCAGGTGGGCGGATGCCCGGGCCAGATGAGCACGACGCTCCAGGCCGCGATGACGAGGCCGACGATGCAGAGCACGAGCGTGGACCGGCGCAGCGGGAAGCGCGCGGTCGTGATGCCGAGCAGGGGGCCCACGACCATGCCCGTGAAGACGACGATCGACATGAAGCCCGCCGCCTGCGCAGGGGCGAAGCCGAGGCCCTCGACGAGCATCGGGAAGCCCCACATGAGGAGGAACACGTTGGTCGTCGACAGCAGCGAGAAGTGGGTCCAGAAGCCGAGCCTGGTGCCCGGCTGGCGGAAGGCGGTCTGGAGCCGCGGCCACCAGCCCTCCGGCAGGTCGATCGTGCCCGTGGGCGGCGTGCCGCCGGGCGGCGAGTCAAACACGAGCAGCAGCACGAGCGCGAGCACGACGACGCCGACGACCGCGAGCGTGCCGAAGGAGAGCGTCCAGCCGACCTGCGCGAGCAGCCAGACGAAGGGCACGGTCGAGAGCAGCTGGCCGAGCTGACCGCACACCGCCGTCCACTGCGACATCTGCGCGAGGATCGGCCCCGAGAACCAGCCCGCCTGGAGCCGGATCACCGAGATGAAGGTGGCGGCGTCGCCGATGCCGAGCAGCACGCGACCGGCGACCGCGAGCGGCAGGTCGTCGGCGAGCGCCACCATGGACTGACCGACGACCATGACGGCGGCGCCGGAGGCGATGAGCATGCGCGGGCCGAAGCGGTCGAGCAGCACACCGACCGGGATCTGCATGGCCGCGTAGACGCCGACCTGCACCGCGCCCAGGGTCGAGAGCAGGGCAGCCTGCACCTCGAAGCGCTCAGCGGCAGCGGGTCCCGCGACGCCCAACGAGGAGCGGTGCAGGACGGCGACGATGTAGGCGATCGCGCCGATCCCCCAGACGAACCAGGATCTGGCGCTGTTCATGCCAGCGGATCCGCCCCCGGACGACCGCGCTGCTGCAGGTAGCGCTCCAGCTCCTCGGCGATCTCGTCGGCGCTCGGCAGGGTGCCGTCCTCATCGGTGAGCGGCGAGCGCACCGACGACTGCGCCATGAACGCGTCGTACCGGGCCTCGAGCGTGTGCACGATGCGCTGGAGCTCCTCGTTCGTCTCCATCTGCTGCGCGACCAGCTGCTGGAACTCTCGATCCGCCTGGCGGAGCTCCTCGGTGCGGAAGGCGAGCGAGGTCGCGCTCGTCACGCCCTCGAGCGCGGCGAGCGCCGGTCCGGCCGAGCCCGACTCGCCGACGTAGTGCGGCACGAGCACGGTGAAGGTCGTGACCGGCGCGACGTCCTGCAGGCGATGCTCGATGCGGTGGATGACGGATGCCGGCACCGACGAGACGGGGCGCCAGGCGGAGTACTGCTCGATGAGCTCCGCACGATTGCCGGAGACGGTCGACACGAGCGGCCTCGTGTGCGGCACGGGCATGCCGATCGACGTCATGATCGTGGTGGTGGCGACCTCGAGCTGCGTGTGCAGCTCGAGCAGCGCATCCGTGAACCGCTCCCACATCCAGTCGGGCTCGGGGCCCGTGAGCAGCAGGAAGGGCGCGCCGGCGTCGTCCTCGACCTGCAGCAGCGTGAGCGTGTGCGGCAGGTACTCGTCGATGCGGTCCTCGTTGAAGAGGATCCGCGGCCTGCGCGAGCGGTGATCGATCAGCAGATCGGTGTCGAACTCGACGATCGCGCGGTAGGGCAAGGTGTCGAGGATGGCGGCTGCCGCGGCCTCGGCGGCAGCGCCCGCGTCGACGAAGCCGTGGATGGCGATCACCAGATCGAGGCCGCGCGGCACCGTCTCCAGCGCTTCGAGGGGCAGCGTCAGCTCGTGGGGATCGAACACCCCTCCAGCCTAGTGAGGCTCACGACGCGGGTATCCTCGTGACCCATGCCCTTCCCCGCACTCTCCATCATCGCCAGCACCGAGGACGCCACCGCCGAGCTGACCGTGCACGGCGTGCTCGCCGGTGAGGCCCCCTCCGCAACCGGCTTCGACCCCGAGCTGCTCGACGCGCTCGGCATCACCGGCAAGCGCGAGCAGGTCACCCGCGCCGTCGTCGACGGCCGCAGGATCGCCTTCGTCGGCCTCGGCGACACCGTCACCCGCGATCGCCTGCGAGAGGTGGCGGGTGCCGCGATCCGCGCGCTGCGCGGCATCACCTCGGTCGCGATCTCGCTGCCGGTGAGCGATGGCGACGACGTGCAGGCGGTGCTCGAGGGCGCCGCGATGGGCGCCTACCGCTACTCGGTCCGCCCGCTCGAGGACGATGCGCCGCAGGTGCGCGAGATCGCCGTCGTCGCGGGCGACGCCGAGTGCACGGCCTACGCCGTCCAGAGCGCCAGCATCGCCGCACAGGCGGTCTGGCGCACGCGCGACCTCTCGAACACGCCGCCGAACCTGCTGAGCCCCGTCGACTTCGCCGACCGCGTCGTCGCCGAGGCCCAGGAGACGGGCCTGAGCGTGGTCGTGCGCGATGAGGATCGCCTCCGCCGCGAGGGCTTCGGCGGACTGGTGGCGGTCGGGCAGGGCTCCAGCCGCCCGCCGCGGCTCGTAACCGTCGAGCACGCGCCCGAGAACGCCACCCGCCACATCGTGCTGGTCGGCAAGGGCATCACCTTCGACTCCGGCGGCCTGTCCCTCAAGCCCGCCGCCTCGATGCAGCACATGAAGTACGACATGACGGGCGCCGCCACCGTCTACGCCGTCACCGCCGCAGCCGCCGCGCTCCAGCTCCCGATCCGCATCACCGCCCACCTCTGCCTGGCCGAGAACCTCGTCTCCTCGACGTCGACGCGACCCGACGACGTCATCACCCTCCGCGGCGGCACGACCGTCGAGGTGACGAACACGGATGCCGAGGGTCGCCTGGTCATGGCTGACGGACTCGTGCTCGCCAGCGAGGCGCAGCCCGACGCGATCATCGACGTCGCGACGCTCACGGGCGCGCAGGTGATCGCCCTCGGCGACCGGGTCAGCGGTGTGATGGGCAACGACGAGGCCTTCGTGGAAGCGGTGCTCACCGCCTCCCGCGAGGTCGGCGAGCAGGTCTGGCCGATGCCGATCCCCGACGAGATGCGCGGCATGCTCGACTCGAACGTCGCGGACATGATGAACGCCAAGGTCGGCAACCGCGCCGGCGGCATGCTCGTCGCGGCCGCGTTCCTCCGGGAGTTCATCGGCGAGCGCGACGGCTCGCCCATCCCGTGGGCGCACCTCGACATCGCCGGCCCGTCGACCAACACCGGCTCGCCGTTCGGCTTCACGCCGTCGGGATCGACGGGCGTCGCCGTCCGCGGCCTGCTGCGCACCCTGTCCAAGATGTCGCGATCGGCCGAGTGACCCTGATTCCTCCAGGCGATCCGACTAGGCTGTCATAGGCAGGAACTGCCGTGCACCGTCGCGTCCACCGGCGTGACAACGAAGACTCATAAGGAGCAAGTGCGTGTCCGATCAGAGCTTTGACATCGTCGTCCTGGGCGGAGGCAGCGCGGGCTACGCCGTGGCGCTGCGCGCCGTGCAGCTCGGCAAGACCGTCGCCATCGTCGAGAAGGACAAGCTCGGCGGCACGTGCCTCCACAAGGGCTGCGTCCCCACGAAGGCGATGCTGCACTCGGCAGAGGTCGCCGACGAGGTGCGCGCTGCCGGCCACGCGGGCGTCGACGCCGAGCTCAAGGGCATCGACATCGCACGCGTCACCGCGTTCCGCGAGGGCATCGTCTCGAAGAAGTTCAAGGGCCTGCAGGGCCTCATCAGCGCCAAGGGCATCGAGGTCATCGCCGGCGAGGGCAAGCTCACGTCGCCCACGACCGTGCAGGTCGGCGAGCAGACGCTGACCGGCAAGAGCATCGTGCTCGCCACCGGCTCCTACTCCCGGACCCTCCCGGGCCTCGAGATCACCGGCAACGTCATCACGAGCGAGCAGGCGCTCCGCCTCGACTGGATCCCGCAGCGCGTCGCGATCCTCGGCGGCGGCGTCATCGGCGTGGAGTTCGCGAGCGTCTGGCGCGCCTTCGGCGCCGAGGTCACGATCATCGAGGGCCTCCCCCACCTCGTCGCCAACGAGGAGGAGTCGGTCTCGAAGCAGTTCGAGCGCGCCTACAAGAAGCGCGGCATCCAGTTCAAGCTCGGCTCCCGCTTCTCGGGCGTCACGCAGGACGACTCCGGCGTGCACGTCTCGCTCGAGAGCGGCGAGACGATCGACGCCGACCTGCTCCTGGTCGCGGTCGGCCGCGGCCCCGTCACGCAGGGCCTCGGCTACGAAGAGGTCGGGGTCGAGATGGACCGCGGCTTCGTCACGGTCAACGACCGCCTCGAGACCAGCGTCAAGGGCGTCTACGCCGTCGGCGACATCGTCCCCGGCCTGCAGCTCGCGCACCGCGGCTACCAGCACGGCATCTTCGTCGCCGAGGAGATCGGCGGGCTCGAGCCGCGCATGGTCGAGGACGTCAACATCCCGAAGGTCACCTACTCCGACCCCGAGATCGCGTCCGTCGGCTACACCGAGGCCAAGGCCAAGGCCCAGTTCGGCGATGACAAGGTCGAGAGCTACGAGTACTCGCTCGGCGGCAACGCCAAGAGCGAGATCGTCGGCACGACCGGTTCTGTGAAGGCCGTCCGACTGAAGGACGGCCCCGTGGTCGGCGTGCACATGATCGGCCGCCGCGTGAGCGAGCTCGTCGGCGAGGCGCAGCTGATCGTCAACTGGGAGGCATACCCGGAGGACGTCTCGCAGCTCATCCACGCGCACCCGACCCAGCACGAGGCACTCGGCGAGACGATGATGAAGCTCGCCGGCGCTCCGCTGCACGCCATCTGATCGAACGCCACAGGAGACAGAACCATGACTGACATCAAGCTCCCTGAGCTCGGCGAGAGCGTCACCGAGGGCACGATCACGCGCTGGCTGAAGGCCGTCGGCGACGAGATCGCCGTCGACGAGGCCATCGTCGAGATCTCGACCGACAAGGTCGACACCGAGGTGCCCTCCCCGATCGCCGGCACGATCACCGAGCTGCTCGTCGGCGAGGACGACACGGTCGAGGTCGGCGCCGTCATCGCGCGCGTCGGCGACGCGGGCGACGCGCCGGCCGAGGGTGGCTCTGCCGAGGAGGCAGCCCCCGCCGAGGAGGCTGCTCCCGCTGAGGAGGCAG
Organism: Agrococcus sp. Marseille-P2731; assembly: GCF_900117395.1. Taxonomy (GTDB): domain Bacteria; phylum Actinomycetota; class Actinomycetes; order Actinomycetales; family Microbacteriaceae; genus Agrococcus. The sequence continues at coordinate 574,907 of NZ_FPEG01000002.1, forward strand.
CCCCGGACGAGACCGCCACCGAGGCGGCGACGGACGCCACTGACGCGGAACCCGCGCAGGAGGCCGACGAGGAGTCGGCCGCCGAGGCGCAGGAGTCGCCCTCGCGCGAGGCCGACGAGCAGGCCGCTCAGGACGCGCAGCCTGCTGCGCAGTCGGCCGACGGCGGAGCAGGGCAGGACATCACGCTGCCCGAGCTCGGCGAGAGCGTCACCGAGGGCACGATCACGCGCTGGCTGAAGGCCGTCGGCGACGAGATCGCCGTCGACGAGGCGATCGTCGAGATCTCGACCGACAAGGTCGACACCGAGGTGCCCTCCCCGATCGCCGGCACGATCACCGAGATCCTGGCGCAGGAGGACGACACCGTCGAGGTCGGCGCGGTCATCGCCCGAGTCGGCGGCCAGTCCGGCGGCGCAGCCCCGGCATCCGACGACGCCAAGACCGACGAGCCCCCCGCCGAGTCGTCCGGATCCGCGCAGTCGCAGGACGCGACGCCGGCGGAGCAGCCCGAGCCTGCCGCTCCCTCGACTGAGCAGCCCGAGGCGGCCAAGGACCCAGCTGCGGAGGAGTCGAAGCCCGCCGAGGAGTCGAAGGCCGCTGAGGAGTCGAAGCCGGCCGCAGAGCCCGCTCCGAAGCAGGACGCCGCACCGGCGCAGCCGAAGGCTGCGCAGCCCGAGGCGGAGGCCCCCAAGGCCGTGCAGCCGGGCACCGAGACGCCCAAGGCGGCCACGCAGACCGCGTCGGCGCCGTCGACCTCGGCGGGCGCGTACGTCACGCCGATCGTGCGCAAGCTGGCCAACGAGAAGGGCGTCGACCTGGGCGCGCTCAAGGGCACGGGCGTCGGGGGTCGCATCCGCAAGGAGGACGTGCTCGCGGCAGCCGAGACGTCGCCCGCGCAGGCGGCCGACGCGCCCGCAGCCGCACCGGCCGAGGTCGAGGTCTCCGAGCTCCGCGGCACGACCGCTCCGATGTCGCGCCTCCGCAAGGTCGTCGCGAAGCGTGCGGTCGAGTCGATGCAGACCCTCGCCCAGCTCACGACGGTCGTCGAGGTCGACGTGACGAAGGTGGCGCAGCTGCGCGAGGCGAAGAAGGCCTCGTTCCAGCAGGAGACCGGCAACAAGCTCACCTTCCTGCCGTTCTTCACGCAGGCGGCCGTGCAGGCGCTCAAGGCGCACCCGCTCATCAACGCGACGGATGATGGCCAGACGATCACCTACCCCGAGACCGAGAACCTCGCGATGGCGGTCGACACCGAGCGCGGCCTGCTGACCCCGGTCATCCGCGACGCGAGCTCCAAGAGCATCTCGGAGCTCACGGCCGAGATCGCCGACCTCGCCAAGCGGACGCGCGACAACCAGCTGAAGCCGGACGAGCTGGCTGGCGGCACGTTCACGCTGACCAACACAGGCTCCCGCGGCGCGCTGTTCGACACGCCCGTCGTGTTCCAGCCGCAGCGCGCGATCCTCGGCGTCGGCACCGTGGTCAAGCGCCCGGTCGTGGTGACCGTCGACGGCCAGGACTCGATCAGCATCCGCTCGATGGTGTACCTCGCGCTCTCGTACGACCACCGCATCATCGATGGTGCAGACGCGGCCCGCTACCTGGGTCAGGTCAAGGCGCGCCTCGAGTCGGGTCAGTTCGAGGTCTAGTCCGCCCAGGCGTCACGCAGCGTCCAACCGGCCTCGGTGCTCATCGCGAGCACCGAGGCCGGTTTGCGTTCGGACACCACCCGCAGCAGCCAGGCGTCGCCGAGGCGCTGCACGAGCTCGAGCGTGCCGTCATCGGGCATCCGCCACGGCTCCGCAGTCGTCAGCTGCGGGCTGCCCGGCTCGTGCAGGGCGACGAGGCATGCAGCATCCCCGGCTGCGAGGCAGGACTCGCGCTCGGCCAGCAGCGTGCTTACCGCGGCGACGGCGGCTTCCGGGTTGGCGTCGACAGGGGGTACGAGGTCCGCCGCAGCGGGCTGCGACCCAGCCGCATCGCTCACCGGCGTCGCCTCGGGCGCAGGACGCTCCGCCGCGATCACCTCCGGGCCGCCCGTCGGTGAGGCCGCGGGCGAGGCCGCAGACGGCGACGACTCGTCGCTCGCGGTGGGCCAGAGCAGCATCGCAGCGACCACCGAGGCGACAGCCCCGATCGCTGCGACCACCCAGAACCTCGGCCGCACGGCCCTCGCGCCCTCAGCGATCCTCGACGCTCGCGGCCCGCCCCGCTCGACGAGCCGCTCTGCCGCCAACGCGAGGCGCGACAGCAGCGCGTCGACGGCGCCACCTCGACCGCGGTCGCGCATCCGCACCGCCTGCCTCGGCTGCGCGGCCCTCCGGGCGCTCGCCGAGCCCCAGGGCTCCGCCGAGGACGAGGGCGCCAGCGTCAGCGGCAGCGCCGACCACGCCGCCAGGAGCGCGGCTCCTGCGCCAGCCATGTCACGCGCGACCAGAGCCGCCTCCACCTCCGCCGGCAGCGCGCATCCGCTCATCTCGAGCATCGCTCTCGCCAGCCGGCGCCAGCCGTCTACGTCGGAGGCCACGCCGTCGCTCGACTCCAGCCACGCCTGCGTCGGGCGCGTGGTCTCGATCCGCGCGCCCTCCCCGAGCAGCATCGGGGCGCCGTCGCCGTCGAGGCGCACGTCGGCCGCGGAGCAGCCGCCCGCGCTGGCGCCGACCGCGTGCAGCGACCCCAGAGCCGCAGCGATCGGCGCGAGGGCCGTCACCGCCTCCCCCGCAGCCGGCGCCTGCCGCTGGATGAGCCAGTCGGCGAGGCTCATCGGCAGCAGCGGTCGCACGAGCACCGCTCCGCCGTCGGTCGCGAGGTCGAGGATGGGCACGACATGCGGATGCCCGGCCGCGACCAGCGCCTCGACCTCTCTCGCGAGGACCGACTCGGCGCCAGGGAGGCTCCGGTGCAGCTCGACGCCCTCGGCGTCGCCGCCCGGTCCGTCAGAGGCCACCCAGACCTCGCGCTCGGCGTCGCGCCGCAGCGCCCGCACGAGCGGATGGCCGGCGATCTGCGCACCCTCGTCACTCACGGGGCCGACCATGCCACCGCATCCGAGCCCCGGGCGCTGGCGGGGCCTGCGACTGTGGAGAGCGCTGGCACCGCGCCCCGGTATCCTGATGGCATGGCACGCGACAGCGAGAAGGAGCCCGGCAGGCTCAAGACGATGTGGTCCATCTACAAGATGACCCATGAGAACGACAAGAAGGCGCTGCCTCTCATGGCGCTCGCCTTCCTCGGGCCGATCGCCGTGATCACGACGCTCGCGATCGTCTTCCGCCAGGACACGCTGTTCCTCGTCCTGTGGATCATCTCGGGCGTGCTCATCGGCCTGATGCTGATGATGATGACCCTCACCTGGCGCGCCGAGAAGATCGCCTTCGCGCAGATCGAGGGCCGCCCCGGCGCTGTCGGTGCCGTGCTGAAGAACGGCCTGCGCGGCAACTGGAACACGAGCGAGATGCCCACGGGCGTCAACCCGAAGACGCAGGATGCCGTGTATCGAGCCGTCGGCAAGCCCGGTGTCGTGCTGATCGCGGAGGGCCCCAAGGATCGGGTCGCGCGGATCCTGAGCGAGGAGCAGCGCAAGGTGAAGCGCATCGTGCCGAACGTGCCGATCCACGTGCTCGAGATCGGGCCGCAGTCGTCCCTCGAGCTGCGCAAGCTGACGAAGTCGATGCGCCGCCTCAAGAAGACCCTCACGCGCGCAGAGGTCATGGCTGTCGCCAACCGCCTCACCTCGCTCGGCCAGACCAGCCTGCCGATCCCCAAGGGGATCGACCCCCGCCGAGTTCGGCCCGGCCGCCCACGCTGACGTAACACCGCTGAAACATCGGCGTCACGGTAGGGCAACCGCTCTCGCGTAGCGTCGAGGTCACGGCATCCGCCCACCCCCAACGCACGTCAAGGAGCAGCATGTTCAAGGATTCCTCCGAGGTCCTCGCCTTCATCAAGGACGAGGGGGTGCAGTTCCTCGACATCCGCTTCACCGACCTCCCCGGTGTGCAGCAGCACTTCAACATCCCCGCCTCGACGGTCGATGAGGAGTTCTTCAGCGTCGGCCAGCTCTTCGACGGCTCGTCGATCCGCGGCTTCGCGAGCATCCACGAGTCGGACATGCAGCTGATCCCCGACGTCACGACCTCCTACATCGACCCCTTCCGCGACGCGAAGACGCTCGTGATGATCTTCGACATCTACAACCCGCGCACGGGCGAGATCTACCACCGCGACCCGCGCCAGGTGGCGCACAAGGCCGAGCAGTACCTCGCATCGACGGGCATCGCCGACACCGCGTTCTTCGCGCCCGAGGCTGAGTTCTACGTCTTCGACGACGTGCGCTACGAGACGAAGTCGAACCAGTCGTTCTACGCGGTCGACTCCGAGGAGGGCGCCTGGAACTCCGGTCGCGTCGAGGAGGGCGGCAACCTGGGCAACAAGACGCCGTTCAAGGGCGGCTACTTCCCCGTCTCCCCCGTCGACAAGCAGGCCGACCTTCGCGACGACATCGTGCTCAAGCTCGAGGCGATCGGCCTGCAGGTCGAGCGCAGCCACCACGAGGTCGGCACCGGCGGCCAGGCCGAGATCAACTACCGCTTCAACACGATGGTGAAGGCCGCGGATGAGATCCTCGCCTTCAAGTACATCGTCAAGAACACCGCGGAGCAGTGGGGCAAGACGGCGACGTTCATGCCCAAGCCGCTCTTCGGCGACAACGGCTCCGGCATGCACACGCACCAGTCGCTGTGGCTCGACGGCACGCCGCTGTTCTTCGACGAGAACGGCTACGGCAACCTCTCCGACACGGCCCGCTGGTACATTGGCGGCCTGCTCGCCCACGCTCCCGCGGTGCTCGCGTTCACGAACCCGTCGATCAACTCCTATCGCCGCCTCGTGAAGGGCTTCGAGGCGCCGGTCAACCTGGTCTACTCGGCCGGCAACCGCTCGGCGGCCATCCGCATCCCGATCACCGGGTCGAACCCGAAGGCGAAGCGCATCGAGTTCCGCGCCCCCGACGCGGCGTCGAACCCCTACCTGGCGTTCGCGGCGCAGATGATGGCCGGCCTCGACGGCATCAAGAACCGCATCGAGCCGCACGAGCCGGTCGACAAGGACCTCTACGAGCTGCCGCCCGAGGAGGCGAAGAACATCCCCCAGGTGCCCGGCACCCTCGAGGAGGCGCTCGTCGCGCTCGAGAATGACCACGAGTTCCTGCTCGAGGGCAACGTCTTCACCAAGGACCTCATCGACACCTGGATCTCCTTCAAGCGGGAGACCGAGATCCTGCCGATGGCGCTGCGCCCGCACCCCTACGAGTTCGAGCTCTACTACGGGGTCTGACGAGACGCGCTGCGTCTGACGCACACACACGGCGGGGCCGGATCTCTTGGGGGGATCCGGCCCCGCTCTCTCGTCCCCCACCGCTCTGCGGCCGGCTCATCCCTGCCTCGCGCCTCTCCCCCGCGCTGGTCGCGTCAGGCAGATGTGCACGCACCTGCTGCCTGCACGCGTGTGCGACGACCGATGGGTGCACCTCTCTCGCGGTTGGGCGCGTCGAGCGGGCCGATTCAGACCGTGACGGCGTTGCCGCAGATGGTGCAGACCTCGAGCTCGCGACGGCCCCAGCGGGCGATCGGGATGAAGAAGAGCGTGAACTGCTTCGCCGTGCGAAGGCGGTTCCACACGGTCGTGTTCCCGCAGCGGCCGCACGTGCGCGTCTGACCCGCACCGAGCTCGTGCTCCTTGCTGCCGAAGCCGAAGATGAAGAACATCGCGCCAGCCTAGGGCGCGACGCGGCGCAGCACCTGGTTCAGCCCTCGTAGAAGACGCGGTCGAAGACGCGACGGGAGCGACGCGTGGTCGCGAGGTACTGCTCCTCCAGCGCCGCTGCCGAGCCCGAGGGCAGCCCCACGAGCCGAGCGACCGCCTCGAGCTCGCCACGATCCTCCGGGAGCAGGTCGATCGAGCGGGCGCGCGAGAGCGCGAGGGCGTTGCGGATGCGCGTGGCCAGCAGCCACGCCTCGCGCAGCACGCGCGCGTCGCGGTCGGCGAGGAGGTCGAGCCGCGCCGCGGCGCCGAGCGCCTCGAGCGTGGAGGGCGTTCGCAGGCTCGGCTCGCGGCCGGCGTGCCGCAGCTGCAGGAGCTGCACGAGCCACTCCACGTCGCTCAGCGCCCCGTCGCCCAGCTTCAGGTGGCGACGGCGGTCGGCGGCCTGCGGCAGGCGCTCGGTCTCAACCCGGGCCTTGATGCGGCGCACCTCGCGCACCGACGACGAAGGGAAGTCAGCCGGGTAGCGCCGCTCGTCGATGATCGCCATCAGCTCATCGGCGAGCTCCGCGTCGCCCGCGAAGGGTCGCGCGCGCAGCAGCGCCTGCGCCTCCCACGGTTCTGACCAGCGGTCGTAGTAGGCGCGATAGCTGTCGACCGTGCGCACGAGCGGGCCCTGGCGACCCTCGGGCCGCAGCCCGGCATCCAGCTCGAACGGCAGCGAGGGATCGGCGAGCGTCTCCTGCACCTTGCGCACGACCACGGTCGCGGCCGCGATCGGGTCGTCGTCGCCGCGCGCGACGTGCATGACGTCGATATCGCTGCCGAAGCCGATCTCGCGGCCGCCCGTGCGGCCCATGGTGATGATCGCGAACCGCAGGCCCTCGGGCGTGTGCAGCGTCACTGCCGCGTCGACGAGCGCGGCGGCGATCGCGGTGAGCGCGGCCCCGACGCCCGCCTCGTCGATGCGCTGCAGGGCGCTCGCGGTCGCGACGCGCAGGTGCTCGCGGCGCCGGAGGCCGCGCAGTGCCCGCTGCACCGCATCCGCATCGCCCTCGTGGCGCCGCAGGATCGCCGCGGTCTCCTCTCGCAGCGCCTCCTCGCTCCTGGGCCGCAGCTGCTCGTCGCTGTCGAGCCAGGACGCGGCCTCCGGCAGGCGCTCCATGAGTGAGCCGATGAGCCGCGACGACGAGAGCAGGTTCGTGAGGCGCCGCGCCGCGACGGGCGAATCGCGCAGCATGCGCAGGAACCACGGGCTGTCGCCGAGCGCCTCGCTCAGGCGGCGGAACGCCAGCAGACCCATGTCGGGGTCGGCACCCTCGGCGAACCAGCCGAGCAGCACCGGCAGCAGCAGCCGTTGGATCTGCGAGCGCCTCGAGACGCCGCCGGTGAGCTCGCCGATGTGCGCGAGCGCGCCCTTCGGGTCGACGTAGCCGGATGCCCGCAGGCGTCGCTGCGCGGCCTCGGGCGTCAGGTGCACGTCGTCGCGGTCGAGCGAGGCGACGGCGCCGAGCAGCGGGCGGTAGAAGATGCGCTCGTGCAAGGTCCGCACGGCCCGGCGCACCGCCTGCCACCGCTTCGCGAGCTCGTCGGCGCTCTCGAGCCGCGCGGTGCGGGCGAGCCTGCGCTGGTCGTCGGCGTCGATCGGCATGAGGTGGGTGCGCCGCATGCGCCAGAACTGGATGCGGTGCTCGAGCATGCGCAGGAACCGGTAGTGGTCGCTGAACTCGTCCCGGTCGCTGCGCCCGACGATGCCCCGGGCGGCGAGCGCGTCGAGCGCCTCGAGCGTGCCGCGCTGACGCAGCGACTCGTCGTCGGCGCCGTGGACGAGCTGCAGCAGCTGCACGGTGAACTCGATGTCGCGCACGCCCCCGGGGCCGAGCTTCAGCTGTCGGTCGACCTCGTCGGCGGGGATGTGCTCGGTGACGCGCTCGCGCATCCGCTGCACCGACTCGACGAAGCCGTCCCGGCTCGACGACTCCCACACCTTCGCGCGCACGGCGCCGTCGTAGGCAGCACCGAGGTGCTCGTCGCCCGCGATCGGCCGCGCCTTCAGCAGCGCCTGGAACTCCCACGACTTCGCCCAGCGGTCGTAGTAGGCCACGTGCGAGGCGAGCGTGCGGGTCAACGCGCCGTCCTTGCCCTCGGGCCGGAGGTTCGCATCGACCTCCCACAGCGGCGGCGCCTTCTGGAAGGCCGCGCACGCGGCCGTGGTCTCGCGCGCCAGCAGCGTCGCGATCTGCGTCGCGCGCGTCTCGTCGAGCTCGGCGTCGTCGGCGACGGCGTGCACCCAGATGACGTCGACGTCGCTGACGTAGTTCAGCTCGCGAGCGCCGGTCTTGCCCATGCCGATGACCGCGAGCCGCACGAGGTCGGCGTCGGCGCCGAAGCGCTCGCGCGCGACGGCACGGGCGATGGCGAGGCCGGCGTCGAGGGCGGCGGAGGCGAGGTCCGCGAGGGCGGCGGAGACCACCTGCACGCGCTCCTTCGGGTCCTCGAGCGCGAGATCCCACGCGACGAGCTCTGCCAAATGTCGGCGGTAGCGGCAGCGCATCGCTCCGACGGCCTCGGCCTGCGGCATGGTGGATGCGCCGTCACGGACCGCGACCGCCTGGAGCAGGCTGTCGCGATACTCGGCGGCCTCGCGCGGCGGCTGGGGGCGCAGGACGACGTCGAAGTCCTCCGCGTGGCGCTCGAGGTGCTCGGCCGTCCCGAGCGACCCGCCGAGCACGCGCAGGAGCGACGCCCGCCCCGCGTCGTCGCCCACCACATCCGACAGATCGATCCCGGCGCGCACGAAGCGCACGAGCATCTGCAGCGCCGTGTCGGCGTCAGCGGTGCGCGCGCACTCCTCGGCCGCGTCCTGCAGCTCCTCCGGCAGCTCCTGCAGCAGCGCCTCTGCCCTGTCGGGCTCGCGGTATCCCAGCCGCGCGAGCCGCGTGCGCGGCGATGGGATGCGCATGGGCTAGAGCGAGAGCAGGTTCGACTCGAGCTCCACGCGCGTCACCTGGTCGCGGTAGCGGCGCCAGTCCTCGCGCTTGTTGCGCAGGAAGTAGGAGAAGACCTGCTCCCCGAGCGTCTCGGCGACGAGCTCCGACTCCTCCATGGCGCGGATCGCCGCGTCGAGGCTCGTGGGCAGCGGCGTGTAGCCGAGGGCCTTGCGCTCCTTGTCGGAGAGCTGCCAGATGTCCTCGATCGCCTCGTCGGGCAGCTCGTAGCCCTCTTCGATGCCCTTGAGCCCAGCTGCCAGCAGCACCGAGAAGGCCAGGTAGGGGTTCGCCGCCGAGTCGAGGCCGCGGTACTCGACCCGCGCCGACTGCGCCTTGTTCGGCTTCGACAGCGGAACCCGCACGAGCGCCGAGCGGTTGTTGTGGCCCCAGCTGACGAAGCTCGGAGCCTCGTCGCCGGCCCACAGGCGCTTGTAGGAGTTGACGAACTGGTTCGTGACGGCCGTGAACTCGGGCGCGTGCCGCAGGAGGCCGGCGACGAAGTGGCGGCCCACCTTCGACAGCTGGTACTTGCCGCTCGGGTCGTGGAAGGCGTTCCGCTCCCCCTCGAACAGGGACATGTGCGTGTGCATGCCGCTGCCGGGGTGCCCTTCGAAGGGCTTCGGCATGAAGGTCGCGAAGACGCCCTCCGAGATCGCGACCTCCTTGACGATCGTGCGGAAGGTCATGATGTTGTCGGCGGTCGACAGCGCGTCGGCGTAGCGCAGGTCGATCTCGTTCTGGCCGGGGCCGGCCTCGTGGTGGCTGAACTCGACCGAGATGCCGATGTCCTCGAGCATCCGCACGCTCGCGCGACGGAAGTCGTGGGCGGTGCCGCCGGGCACGTTGTCGAAGTAGCCGGCGCGGTCGACGGGCTCGGGATGCTGGACGTCGGCCGACTTCAGCAGGTAGAACTCGCACTCGGGGTGCGTGTAGAAGCTGAAGCCGCGGTCGGCGGCCTTCGCGAGCGTGCGCTTGAGCACGCGGCGCGGGTCTGCGGCGGCGGGCTCGCCGTCGGGCGTGTAGATGTCGCAGAACATGCGGGCGGTCGGATCGACCTCACCGCGCCACGGGAGCACCTGGAAGGTCGAGGGGTCGGCCTTCGCGATGACGTCGGCCTCCGAGGAGCGCGAGAGGCCCTCGATCGACGAGCCGTCGATGCCCATGCCCTCGAGGAACGCGCCCTCGACCTCTGCCGGGGCGATCGCCACCGACTTCAGCGAGCCCAGGACATCCGTGAACCACAGCCTCACGAACTTGACGCCGCGCTCCTCGATCGTGCGAAGCACGAAGTCCTGCTGCTTGTCCATCCCGGCCCCTCTCTGCCTCTCATCAGGCTAGTGGGCGCGCGCTGCGGGTTAGGCTCGGGACATGGCGATGAACGAGAGCATGCCGACCGCGCCCGGTGAGCCCCAGGAGGTCGCAGCGCCCTACGGCGGCGCGAGCAGCGGGCCGAAGCGCGTGCGCATCAGGCACTTCGAGCGGGCGAAGCAGGATGGCGTGAAGATCGTGGGCCTCACCAGCTACGACTACCTGTCGGCGCAGATCTTCGACGCCGCGGGCATCGACTTCCTGCTCGTGGGCGACTCGGCCGGCAACACCGTCTTCGGCTACGACACGACCCTGCCCGTCACGGTCGACGAGCTCATCCCCCTCACGCGCGCCGTCGCGCGGGCCGCGAAGCGCGCGCTCGTCGTCGCCGACATGCCCTTCGGCTCGTACGAGGTGAACGCGCGCGAGGCGCTGCACACCGCGATCCGCTTCATGAAGGAGACGGGCGCGCACGCGGTGAAGATGGAGGGCGGCGAGCGCACGGCCGAGCAGATCCGCCGCGTCGTCGAGGCGGGCATCCCGGTGATGGGGCACGTCGGCTACACCCCGCAGTCGGAGCACGGCCTCGGCGGCCACGTGATCCAGGGTCGCGGTGAGGCGGGCGCCGAGCAGCTCATGCGCGATGCGGTCGCCGTGCAGGAGGCGGGCGCCTTCGCGGTGGTGCTCGAGATGGTGCCCTCTGAGTCGGCGAGGGCCGTCACCGAGGCGCTCCGCATCCCCACGCTGTCGGTCGGCGCCGGCCCGCACTGCGACGGCCAGCTGCTGGTGTGGAGCGACTGGGCCGGCATGACCACCGGTCGCATCCCCAAGTTCGTGAAGCAGTACGCGCAGCTGGGCGCCACGCTCGAGGCCGCCGCGATCGCGTTCCGCGAGGATGTCGCGAGCGGCGTCTACCCAGCGCGCGAGCACGAGTACGAGTAGCCGTGCGGGTCGCCCTGCTGCTGCGCGGCGTCAACGTCGGCGGCGTCACCGTGCGCTCGGCCGAGCTGCGCGCGCTGCTGGCTGATGCGGGGCTGGGCGACGTCTCCACGGTGCTCGCGAGCGGCAACGCGGTGGTGACGGCGTCGGATGCGGCGGGTGCCGCACGCACGGCGGAGCGCGCCTTGGAGGCGCGGTACGGCAGGCGCATCCGGGTGCTCGGCATCGGGGTCGAGGACCTCGCCGCGGCCGTGGCGGCCTATCCGCACGGCGAGGACGACGAGCACACGCCCTACGTCATCTTCGAGCTCGACCCCGGCGTCGCCGATGCGCTCGCACGCATCGAGACCGCACCGAACGAGGCGACCGCGGCGGGCGACGGCGTGCTCTACTGGTCGAATCCGAAGGGCACGACGCTGACGAGCGGGTTCGCGAAGGCCACGGAGCGCGCGGGGCGCGGCAAGGGCGGCGCCGGGAAGGACTCGACAACGACGCGCAACCTGCGGACGCTGCGGAAGGTCCTCGCGGCGGCCTGAGGCGTGCGCGTGCTGGGTCTCGAGACGCGAGCGCCTGCGGCGCGCGCTTCTCTACCGGCAGAGGTGACGTGTCAGTCGTCCTCGGCCGCGTCCTCCGCGGCCCAGGCGCGCGAGCGCTCCTTGATGATCTCCGGTGCTCGTGCGGCCTCGTCGCGCGAGGCGAAGGGCCCGGCCCGGTCGTAGCCGGGCGAGACCATGCCCTCTTCGACCACTCCGGTCTCGAGGTTGTACCAGTACTCGGCAGCGTTCATGCCTCCCGAGTGTAGGCGCACGACCTCCCGGCCCCGGCGAGCGGGACGCGGCGACGCCACTGCTCTGTGCGCTCGTCGCCGCCGGCGCTAGCCTCGCCCCGCCCGCTGTCCGCTCGGCGCGCCTCCGTGCTCGACGTCGTCGATGGTGAGCGCGGCGTTGACGAGAGCCAGGTGGCTGAGCGCCTGCGGCAGGTTGCCGAGGAACGCGCCCGTGTCGGCGTCGAGCATCTCGGCGAGCAGCCCGACGTCGTTCGGCGCCTCCGCGAGCAGCAGCTCCATCCGCTCCCGCGCCATGTCGACCTGCCCGCAGTGCGCACGCGCCGCGACCATCCAGAACGAGCAAGCGACGAACGAGGACTCCTCGTCGCCCGCGCCCGAGTAGCGCACGAGGTGCGGCCCCTCGCCGAGCTCGCCGTCGAGCGCGTCGAGCGTGCGACGCATCCGCTCGCCGCGGTCGAAGCCGCTGATCGCGTGGAGGAGGATCGACGCGTCCAGCCGATCGGTGCCGGGGTACCAGACGTACGCCCCGCGTTCCTCCGACCAGCAGTGCTCCTCGACCCAGTCGCGGATGGCGTCGGCCTCGAAGCGCCAGCGCTTCGCGTCACCGGGGATCTGCCCGAGCTCAGCCAGGTGCGCCGCCTGCTCCAGCGCGTGCCAGCAGCCGAGCTTCGAGGTCGTGTAGTGCTGATCCACCTCGAGCTCCCACATGCCGGCGTCCTTGCGGCGCCAGCTGTCGGCAGCGAGGTCGGCGATCTCGGCCATCAACCGCCCGGTCGGGGCATCGAGCACGTTGCCCGCGTCGACGTACATCGCGACGATGTTGAACACGTCGCCGTAGACGCCCAGCTGCAGCTGCGAGGCCGCGCGGTTGCCGGAGACCACCGGCTGCGCGCCACGCCAGCCTGGCACGTCGTGCTCGGTCACCTCGTCGCCGGGCACGCTGCCGTCGAGCCCGTGCAGCACGGCCGTCGCGTCGTCCTGCCCGCGGAGCAGCCGCAGCAGCCAGGTCATGGCCCCGTGCACCTCCTCGGTCGCGCCGAGCTGCAGGAGCACGGAGAGCGAGTAGGCCGTGTCGCGCACCCACGAGTAGCGGTAGTCCCAGTTCTTGCCCCCAGCGAGCGACTCCGGGAGCGAGGTCGTCGCAGCGGCCGTGATCCCCCCGGTCGGCCCGTAGATGAGCTGCTTGAGCAGCAGTGCGCTGCGATGCACGGCCTCCTGCCACTCGCCGCTGTAGTCGCACGACTCCGACCAGCGCGTCCACGACGCGATCGTGCGGTCGATGCCCGCATCCATCGACGCCGGGTCGGGCAGCAGGAGCGGCTCCTCATCGGTGGCGACGAGCCCCAGGAAGTGCCGCGAGCCAGGCGAGGTGCGGAAGCGAGCGACGACGCCGCGGGGCCCGGTCTCGAGCGCCTCGTGCCCGAGGACGCGGGGCGCGAGCGAGAGCCCGTCGAGCCGCAGCACCACGCCGTGCACGGTGTCGCTCGCCCACGGCGATGCCGCGCCCAGCAGCGTGCCGGGGGTGATCTCGCCGCACAGCTGGACCTCGCCCTCGACACCGTCGATGCGCCGCGCGAGCTCGCACCACGGCAGGCGCCCGGACTGCCCGGTGTTCAGCGCGTCGGTCACGCGCACGACACCGCTCGCCGTGAAGAACGTCGTCTCCAGGACGTTGGTGCCCGGCAGGTAGCGCCGCTCGACCTCGTGCGGCTCGACGGGCGCGAGCGCGATGCGCCCACCCGCCTCGGCGTCGAGGAGGGCGGCGAAGGCGGGCGGTGAATCGATCGCGGGCAGCGGCAGCCAATCGATGCTGCCGTCGCGCGCGACGAGCGCGATCGTCCGGCCGTCGCCGATCGGCGCGTACGTGCGCAGATCGGCGTAGCCCTCCGGATCGCGCTCGTCGAGCGCCACGCGCACCGGCGCGCCGCCGTCCCAGCGCAGCTGCGTGCCGACGGCGGCGCTCCTCGTCATGGCGTCGGCATCCCACCGTTGACGTGCAGGGTCTCGCCGACGACGTAGCTCGACTCGGCCGAGGCGAGGAACACGAACGCTGGGGCGAGCTCGGCCGGCTGCCCAGCACGCCCGAGCGGCGTCTGCTCGCCGAACTCGGGCAGCGCCTCGGTGGGCTGGCCGCCCGCCGTCTGCAGCGGCGTCCACACGGGGCCAGGGGCCACGACGTTCACGCGGATGCCGCGGGGGGCCAGCTGCTGCGAGAGCGCCTTGCTCATCGTGTTCATGGCGGCCTTGGTGGTCGCGTAGTCGACGAGGTGCTCCGAGGGCTGATAGGCCTGGATGGACGAGGTCGCGATGATCGAGGAACCGGGCGGCATGTGCGGCACGGCATCCTTCGACAGCCAGAAGAGCGGGTAGACGTTCGTCTTGAAGGTCTCGTCGAACTGCTCGTCCGAGAGGTCCTCGAGGCGCTCGACGTACTGCTGCTTGCCGCCGTTCGAGACCAGGATGTCGATGCCCCCGAGCCGCTCGACGGTCGTGCGCACGAGCTCCGAGCAGTACGCCCGGTCGGTGAGGTCGCCGGGGATCGCGACCGCGGTGCGGCCCGCCTCCTCGATCAGGGCGACGATGCGCTGCGCATCGCTCTCCTCCTCCGGCAGGTAGGAGATGGCGACGTCGGCGCCCTCGCGCGCGAACGCGATCGCCGTCGCGGCGCCGATGCCGGAGTCACCGCCGGTGATGAGGGCCTTGCGACCCTCGAGCTTGCCTGAGCCGCGGTAGGTGTGCTCGCCGAGGTCGGCCGTGTCGCGCATCTCGGAGTCGAGCCCGGGGCCCTCCTGCGAGATCGCCCGCGTGGTGATGTCGGCGTAGAGCTTAGTCGGGTCCTGGAACGTGTACTGATCAGCCATGCTTCGACCCTATGGACGGCACCTGATCGCGATTCGGAGCCGGTGCACTGCCAGCACCCAGGTGCGGGCTGCCGGCGCTCCGCTGTCCCTAGGATTGAGCGCATGCCGAAGGACGCCGCTGGCCACCTCATCCCCGGCCGCGTCGGCCCCCTCCGTCGGGTCGACGCATCCGTCACCCGGCCGGAGTACGTGGGCAAGCCCGCTCCGGCCAAGCACACCGGCGGCGACGTCTACGACGACGCCACGATCGAGCGCATCCGTGCCGCGGGCACCATCGCCGCGGATGCGATCGCGGCCGTCGGCGCGGCAGTGCGGCCGGGCATCTCGACCGACGAGCTCGACGCCATCGGGCACGAGGCGGTGACGAGCCGCGGCGCCTACCCCTCGACCCTCGGCTACCGCGGCTTCCCGAAGTCGGTGTGCTCGAGCGTCAACGAGGTGGTGTGCCACGGCATCCCGGACGACACCGTGCTCGAGGCCGGTGACATCGTCAACATCGACATCACGGCCTTCAAGGAGGGCGTGCACGGCGACTCGAACCGCACGTTCATCGTCGGCGAGGCCTCCGACGAGGTGACGCAGCTCGTCGAGCGCACCGAGGAGTCGCTGCGTCGAGCCATCAAGGCCGTCGTGCCGGGGCGCCGCGTCAACGTCATCGGGCGCACGATCGAGATGTACGCGAGGCGCTTCGGCTACGGCGTGGTCCGCGACTTCACCGGCCACGGCGTCGGCACCTCGTTCCACTCCGGGCTGATCATCCCCCACTACGACACCGATCGCTTCGACGCGGAGATCCTGCCCGGCATGGTCTTCACCATCGAGCCGATGCTCACGCTCGGCACGCACGAGTGGGAGATGTGGGACGACGACTGGACGGTGGTGACGAAGGATCGCTCGATCACCGCCCAGTTCGAGCACACGATCGTGGTGCGCGAGTCGGGAGCCGAGATCCTCACGCTGCCCTCCGCCTGAGGCTGCCAGCACCCCGTCACCGCGAAGCGCCGCGACGGAACCGATTCCATGGCAGGATCGACCGCGTGGCGAAGTCAAAGCACAAGGCAGTCGGAGTCGACATCGGCGGGACGGGCGTCAAGGCCGCTCTCGTCGACGTGCACAGCGGCGAGCTCCTCAGCGATCGCGTGAAGGTGCCGACGCCCGCGGGTGGCGAGCCGGACGCGATCCGCGACGCCGTCGTCGAGCTCGTTGGACGCCTCGACATCGAGGAGACGACGCCGATCGGGGTCACGTTCCCGGCCATCGTGCGGCACGGCCGCACCATGAGCGCCGCGAACGTCTCGAAGGCCTGGATCGGCCTCGAGGCCGAGCAGCTGTTCGAGCGGGCGCTCGGTCGCGACATCCACTTCGTGAACGACGCGGATGCGGCGGGCTTCGCCGAGGACCACTACGGCGCGGCCAAGGACGCCTCGGGCCTCGTCATCATGACGACGCTCGGCACCGGCATCGGCGGCGCGCTGATCTACAACGGCACGCTGATCCCGAACGCCGAGCTCGGGCACCTCGAGGTCGACGGGCACGACGCGGAGACGCGCGCATCGAACCGCGCGCGCGAGCGCGAGGAGCTCAGCTGGGAGGTGTGGGCGCAGCGCCTGCAGCGCTACTACAGCCACCTCGAGTTCCTCTTCTCCCCCGACCTCTTCGTCGTCGGCGGCGGGGTCTCGAAGTCGGCAGACCTCTTCCTGCCGCTGCTCGACCTGCAGACGCCGATCGTGCCCGCGATGCTGCGCAACAACGCCGGCATCATCGGCGCCGCCGCCCTCGCGCGCGGCGTCTGACGGCGCGCCGGCAGCAGCGCGTCGCGGTGAGGGCGAATCGGCCGGCCGATACGCCGGGTTCTGTCGTGGACGGTCATCTCTCTACGGGATGCATTGCTGCAGCCCTCTAGCGACCTACCCGCGGATGGGACGAGCAGCCCCGTGATCCGCTGTCTGGTCTTGCTCCGGGCGAGGTTTGCCTAGCCGCGGCGCTCGCACGCCACGCTGGTGGGCTCTTGCCCCACCGTTTCACTCCTGGCCTGCCGATGCCCGAGGGCGCCGGCTGGTGGATCTGCTCTCTGTTGCACTTGCTCGCGGGTTGCCCCGGGTGGACGTTATCCACCGCCCTGCTCTGTGGAGCCCGGACGTTCCTCGGCACCGTCCGCCGCACCCCGAGGGCTGCTGCGACCGATGACGCGACCGCCTGGCCGACCGATTCGCTCCTCGCAGGATACCGCGATCAGTCCTCGAGGCGCTTCCGGTAGTAGGCGGTCGCGTGCAGCGGCCGCCCGCCGAAGCGCGAGAACTGCCGCGCCGACCCGGGGTTCTGCCGCCCGACCGGGGTCGACCGCAGCCGCTGGCAGCCGATGTCGGCGAGGTTCGCGTGCAGGCGACGGCTCAGGAGCGAGACGATGCCCTTGCCCTGCGCATCCGGCCTCGCGCCCTGGATCACGAGCACCGCATCCGGCCGCAGGCCCTTGCGGCTCGTGACCAGCTGCCACCGCTCGCGAGCGCCCAGGCGACCCCCGGACGCCTGCAGCAGCGGCGTCGCGTCGAGCACGGCGAGGACGAAGGCGAGCGGGTGCTCCTGCTCGTCGCGCGCGATCAGGAACAGGCCGGGCTCGTGCAGCAGCCACAGCCCCGCGAACTGCGCGCGCAGCTCGGCGGCGGTGAACGGCGTGAAGTAGGGCAGCAGCGCGAAGGAGTCGTTGAGGAGCGGCAGCAGCGCGCGCAGCCCGCGCCCCAGGCCAGCGCGCGTCACCTCGTCGATGCGGATGCCGGCGGCGTCGAGCTCCGCGACGCTCGGCCCGTCGTCGTCGACGACGTCGACCAGCCAGGTGTCGCCCTCGTACCAGCGCGACATGCCGCGGGCCTCGAGCGCCTCCGGCAGCCACTCGGCGTTCCACGGGGCGTCGGGGAACGCGCGCTCCTCGAAGCCCGTCGTGATGACACCGCCCGACTGGTTCGGCAGCAGCTGTGCCGGGCCGAAGAGCTCGTCGGCCCCGGCCGCCCGCGCGCGTCGTTCGATGTCGTCGAGCAGTGTGGCGAGCACGGATGCGTCCGGCGCCGCGAGCGCGCCGAACACGAGCGCGCGGGCGTGCAACCGGGCATCGAGCCGATCGTCGCGGTGCACGATCGCCCGGCCGACGTGCTCGTCGCCGTCGCGCGCCAGCAGGAGGGTGATGCGGTGCGGATGCGGGGCGCTGCCCCGGAACCAGGCTCGCACGGTGCGCTCGAGGAGGGGCACGGAGCGGCCGCCGTGCGTCTCGCGCCCGAGCCGGAGGAACGCGGCGAGGCCCGCCTCGTCGGCGACCTCGACGACCTCCATGCGGCACCCCCTGACGACGATGCTATGTCGCGCAGGGGCCCTGCGGGGCGGGTTCGGGCCCGCTCGGGAGGCGGGATCCTGCGCGGCTCAGATCCCGCTCTCCTCCGTGCGCACCAGGATCGCCGAGGAGTTCGGATCCAGCAGCACGTCGTCCTCGCCGGCCTGGCGGATCTCGTGCAGCTCGGACGAGGTGAGCTCGACGCCGGACGCCGTGGACGTGCGGTGCTGCAGCAGGGTGGCCCCGATGCCGTAGCGCTCGCGCTGGCGGTCGTAGAGCGCGAGCAGCTCGGCAGGCACCGTCGCGGCGCGATCGCCGCGCTCGGCGCGCGCCTGCTCGAGCTCTCCCTGGAGCCCGGCCGCCTCGACGTCGCGCTCGCCCGCCAGTCGCTCGCGCTCGGAGCGCGCGCTGTGGGCGGCCTCGCGTGCGGCGGCGAGCGCAGCCGCCGCATCCTCCTGGCGCTGCATCGCCTCGAGCTCGAGGTCCTCGAGGTCGCTGCGCCGCTTCTCGAGCGTGACGATCTCGTGCTCGGTCGCCGTCGCGACCTTCGCGTCGGTGATCGCCGGCAGCCGGTCGCGGTTGCGCTGCAGCCGCGCCTCGACGGTCTGCACGTCGTTCTCGATGCGCGCGACATCAGCGCCGATGTCGTCGTGCTCGCCGAGGCGCTCGAGCACCGTGCGATCGAGCCGCATGAGCTCGGTATCGAGCTCGTCGATGCGCTTCGTCTGCGGCAGCGCCTTGAGCTTGCCGGTGAGCCGCACGATGCGCGTGTCGACCTCCTGCAGCGTCAGCAGCCGCCGCTGATCCTGGTTGGTCGCCTTCAGTGCCATGCCTGCTCCTCCTGCGGGACCGCGAAGTCCCATGGGTCTGTCCTGATCTCGCTCACGATGACGTCGACGCCGGGCAGCGCCTGGCGCAGCTGCTCGGCCGCCGGCCGCAGCCACAGCGACTCGCTCGCCCAGTGCGAGACGTCGACGAGCGCGGGACCGTCACCCGCCTCATGACGCTCGCGCGCATCCGACGCGGGGTGGTGGCGCAGGTCGCTCGTGATGTAGACGTCGGCGGCGGCGACCGCGGGCTCGCGCAGCAGCGAGTCGCCCGCGCCCCCGCAGATCGCCACGCGCGCGACCGGGCGCTCCGGATCGCCCGCGGCGCGCAGCCCTCCCGCGACGGCCGGCACGAGTCCGGCGAGCCGCTCGACCAGGTCGCGGAGCGCGACGGGCTCGGGCAGATCGCCCACCCGGCCGAGCCCCTTGGAGGGGTCGACGCGGTTGACGACGATCGGCTGCACGTCGACGAGGCCGAGCATCGAGGCCAGCTCGCCGCTCGTGCCCCTGTCGACGGCGTCCGCGTTGGTGTGCGCGGCGAGCAGGGCGACGCGCTCGCGCACGAGCCGCGTGATGACGCGCCCGGCTGGCGTCGTGGCGGCGACGCTGGTCGCGCCGCGCAGCAGCAGCGGGTGGTGCACCAGCAGCAGATCCGCGCCGCGCTCGACCGCCTCGGCGGCGGTGGCGCCGACGGCGTCGACGGCGAGCAGGATGCGCTGCACGCCATCGGCCGGATCACCGGCCACGAGCCCCACGGCGTCCCAGTCCTCTGCGGTGGCGGCGGGCCAGAGCGACTCCACCGCCAGCTGCACATCGGCGACGCTGGTCATGCGCTCCATCCTAGGGATGCGCGGCGGGCGTCCCGGACGGGTGGCAGGATGGCCGAAGGGGCGGTTGGCGCAGCTGGTAGCGCACTTCGCTTACACCGAAGGGGTCGCCGGTTCGAGCCCGGCACCGCCCACCGCTAGCGGAGCCGCGCGAGCGCCTCGCGATAGGCCGCCATGTCGCGCGTCTCTGAGGGGCTCACCCTGAAGTGCGCCGCGATCCTGCCGTCGGCGTCGATCACGTAGGTCGCTCGCGTCGCGACGCCGCGCTCGGGCAGGAAGGCGTCGTAGGCCTTTGCGACCGCACCGTGCGGCCAGAAGTCGCTCAGCAGCGGGAACCCGAGGCGCTCCTGCTCGTGGAAGACCGCGAGCGATGCCGCCGCATCCACCGAGACGCCGAAGACCCTCGCGCTCGCGCCCTCGAAGTCGGCCAGCTCGTCCCTGATCGAGCACAGCTCCCCCGTGCAGCGGCCGGTGAACGCGAGGGGGTAGAAGACCAGCACGACCGGGGTGCCGCGCAGCTCCGAGAGCGTGACCGCCTCGCCGGTGTGGTCGGTGAGCGTGAAGTCGGGGGCTTGGTCGCCGATCTGCAGTGCCATGCGCGTCCTCTCTGCAGGTGCTCGTAGGTGCACCCATCGTGGCACCCGCGGTCGATAGGGTGGAGGATGCGGGCGCCGACACCCAGGCGCGCCTCCAGATCGACGTCAGGAGCTTCGGTGCTGAACGACCAGGACCCCTACTCGGGCCACACGAACGACGCAGACCCGAGCGAGACCGCGGAGTGGCAGGAGTCGCTCGACCAGCTGGTCGAGGCGCACGGTCCGCAGCGCGGCCGCGAGATCATGCTCAGCCTGCTCAAGCGCTCGAAGGAGCTGCACCTGGGCGTGCCGATGGTGCCCACGACCGACTACCTCAACACCATCGCCGCGGAGGACGAGCCCGAGTTCCCCGGCGACGAGCAGCTCGAGCGCACCTACCGCCGCTGGATCCGCTGGAACGCCGCGATCATGGTGCACCGCGCACAGGCGCCCGGCATCGGCGTCGGCGGTCACATCTCCACCTACGCGTCGTCGGCTGCGCTCTACGAGGTCGGCCTCAACCACTTCTTCCGCGGCCAGGACGCCCCCGACGGCGGCGACCAGATCTTCTACCAGGGCCACGCCTCCCCCGGCATGTACGCCCGCGCGTTCCTCGAGGGCCGTCTGACCGAGGCGCAGATGGACGCCTTCCGGCAGGAGAAGTCGAAGGCCTCCGACGGCATCCCCTCCTACCCGCATCCGCGCATGATGCCGGAGTTCTGGCAGTTCCCGACCGTCTCGATGGGCCTCGGCCCCATCAACGCGATCTACCAGGCGCAGGCGAACCGCTACCTCGCGAACCGCGGCATCAAGGACGTCGCCGACTCGCAGGTCTGGGCGTTCCTCGGCGACGGCGAGATGGATGAGGTGGAGTCGCGCGGCGCGCTGCAGCTCGCGGCCAACGATGGCCTCGACAACCTCAACTTCGTCATCAACGCCAACCTGCAGCGCCTCGACGGCCCGGTGCGCGGCAACGGCAAGATCATCCAGGAGCTCGAGTCGTTCTTCCGCGGCGCGGGCTGGAACGTCATCAAGGTCGTCTGGGGCCGCGAGTGGGACTCGCTGCTCGACAACGACCACGAGGGCGCCCTTCGCGACCTCATGAACGCGACGCCTGACGGCGACTTCCAGACCTACAAGGCCGAGTCGGGGCTGTTCGTGCGCGAGCACTTCTTCGGCCGCGACCCGCGCACGCTCGAGATGGTCAAGCACCTGAGCGACGACGAGATCTGGGCGCTGAAGCGCGGTGGACACGACTACCGCAAGGTCTACGCCGCCTACAAGGCAGCCACCGAGCACAAGGGCCAGCCGACCGTCATCATCGCGAAGACGATCAAGGGCTACGGCCTCGGCAAGAGCTTCGAGGCACGCAACGCCACGCACCAGATGAAGAAGCTCACGCTCGATGACCTGCGCGACTTCCGCGACGCCATGCAGCTCGACATCTCCGACAAGCAGCTCGAGGCCGACCCGTACCACCCGCCGTACTGGAACCCGGGCACGGATGCTCCCGAGGTGCAGTACATGCTGGAGCGCCGCCGCGAGCTCGGCGGCTTCACGCCGGAGCGCCGCGCGAAGCACACGATCATCCCGCTGCCGGAGGCGAAGACCTACGACATGCCCAAGAAGGGCTCCGGCAAGCAGGAGGTCGCCACGACGATGGCGTTCGTCCGGCTGCTGAAGGACCTGCTGCGCGACAAGGGCTGGGGCGACCGCATCGTCCCGATCATCCCTGACGAGGCGCGCACCTTCGGCATCGACGCGTTCTTCCCGACGGCGAAGATCTACAACCCCAAGGGCCAGAACTACACCTCGGTCGACCGCGACCTGCTGCTGAAGTACCGCGAGGCGCCCGACGGCCAGATCGTGCACGTCGGCATCAACGAGGCCGGCGCGATGGCGGCCTTCACCGCCGCCGGCACGTCGTACTCGACGCACGGCGAGCCGCTCATCCCGATCTACGTCTTCTACTCGATGTTCGGGTTCCAGCGCACGGGCGACTCCATCTGGGCGGCGGCGGACCAGCTCTCGCGCGGCTTCCTCATCGGAGCCACCGCCGGTCGCACGACGCTCGCCGGTGAGGGCACGCAGCACGCGGACGGCCACTCGCCGCTCCTCGCGTCGACGAACCCCGCCGTGCTGGCCTACGACCCGGCCTACGGCTACGAGATCTCGCACATCGTGCAGATGAGCCTCGAGCGCATGTACGGCGAGCAGCCTGAGAACGTCATCACGTACCTCACCGTCTACAACGAGCCGATGGTGCAGCCCGCCGAGCCCGAGGGCGTCGACGTCGAAGGCATCCGCCGCGGCATCCACCGCGTCTCGGTGAGCGACCACCACCCGATCAAGGTGCAGCTGCTGGGCTCGGGCGTCGCCCTGCCATGGCTGCACCACGCGCAGGAGCTGCTCGGCAGCGACTGGGGTGTCTCGGCCGACATCTGGTCGGTCACCTCCTGGAGCGAGCTGCGCCGCGACGGCATCGCCGCCGACGAGCACAACTGGCTGCACCCGCAGGCCGACTCGAAGGTGCCCTACGTCACGCAGCGCCTGTCGGAGGCCGAGGGCCCGTTCATCGCGACGACCGACTACATGCGCGCGGTCCCGGATCAGATCCGCGAGTGGGTGCCGGGCGACTACGCGACGCTCGGCGCCGACGGCTTCGGCTTCGCCGACACCCGCGCTGCCGCTCGCCGCTTCTTCACCATCGACAGCCACTCGGTCGTGGTGCGCGCCCTCGACGCGCTCGCCAAGCAGGGCAAGGTGCCGCTCGGCATGGTGCAGCAGGCGATCGAGAAGTACCGCCTGCACGACGTGAACGCGGGCGTCTCCGGCACTGCCGGTGGCGACGCCTGAGGCGCTGACGCTGACGGAGCAGGAGACCCTGAAGGCGCAGCAGCTCGCGTGGCTGCGGCGCATCTCCGGCGATCTCTCGACGCAGGTGACACGGGCGCTCGACGACCGCCTCCCCTGGTATCGCACGATGCCGCCGTCTCGTCGCAGCGCGGTCGGACTCGTCGCGCAGTCGGGGATCACCTCCTTCATCGCCTGGCACGAAGACCCTGAGGCGCAGCCCTGGATCGCCGCCGACGTCTTCGCGGCGGCGCCCAGGGAGCTCCTGCGCAGCGTCAGCCTGCAGCAGACGCTGCAGCTGATCCGCACGGTGGTGGCGGTCTTCGAGGAGCGCATCGGCGACGCCGACCCGGCGATGCGCGAGCCGATCCTGCGCTACTCGCGCGAGATCGCCTTCGCCGCCGCCGACGTCTATGCCCGCGCCGCCGAGTCGCGAGGCCTCTGGGACGCGCGGCTCGAAGCGCTCGTCGTCGACTCGATCCTCACGGGCGAGCACGACGACGAGCTGCCGAGCCGCTCCGCAGCGCTCGGGTGGCACGGCCGCGGCGAGTGCGCCGTGCTCGTCGGGCTGGCCCCGCGCACGCTCGACGTCGACGTCGTCCGCCGCAAGGCGAGGCACGCCGGATGCGACGTGCTGGTCGGGGTGCAGGGCACGCGGCTCGTCGTCGTGATCGGCAGGTCAGCCGAGAACGACGAGACCGCAGACGCCCCCATCGAGTTCCTGGCGATCGCCTCTCAGCTGGCGGAGGGCTTCGGCGAGGGACATCTCGTGCTGGGTCCGGCCGTGCCGGGCATCGTCGAGGCCGCGCGCAGCGCGAAGGCGGCGCTGGCGGGCTTCGCGGTCGCCGACGCCTGGCGCCGCACGCCGAGGCCGGTGCGCGCCGATGACCTGCTGCCCGAGCGGGCGCTCGCCGGCGACCCGCTGGCCCGCACCGAGCTCGTGCGCGGCATCTACCAGCCGCTCCGCGACCACTCGAGCGATCTGCTCGTGACACTGGCTTGCTACCTCGACACGGGCAGGTCGCTCGAGGCCACCGCCCGCGAGCTCTTCGTGCACCCGAACACCGTGCGCTACCGCCTGAAGCGCATCAGCGAGATCATCGGCTGGGACGCCACGGGGGCGCGCGAGGCGCTCGCGCTGCACACCGCGATCATCCTCGGCTCCATCCACGACGCGAGCCGCGATCGGGCCCAGCGACAGGCCAAGGGGCATGCCGCCCGAGGCAGTGGCGCGGTGGGAGGATGAGTCAGTGATCGTCATCGTCGCCCCAGGCCAGGGCTCGCAGAAGCCCGGCTTCCTCTCCCCCTGGCTCGAGCTCCCCGGCGTGCCCGAGCGCCTGCGCGCGCTCAGCGACGCCGCCGGCATCGACCTCGTCGAGCACGGCACGGTCTCCGACGCCGACACCATCCGCGACACGCTCGTCGCGCAGCCGCTCATCGTCGCCGCAGGCATCCTGACCCTCGATGCGCTCGGCGAGCATGCCTCTCGCGCCGCGGGATTCGCCGGCCACTCGGTCGGCGAGATCACCGCTGCGGTCGCAGCCGGCGTCCTCGACGCCCAGAGCGCCATGGCGCTCGTCGGCGAGCGAGCGCGCGCGATGGCGGATGCGGCGGCCGAGACCCCGACGGGCATGGCGGCGGTGCTCGGTGCCGACGAAGCGGTGCTCGAAGCGCGCCTCGCCGAGCTCGGCCTGCAGCCCGCCAACTACAACGGTGGCGGCCAGATCGTCGTCGCGGGAGCGCTCGACGCGCTCGCAGCCCTCGCCGAGGCACCGCCCGAGCGCGCCCGAGTGATCCCGCTGCAGACGGCCGGCGCCTTCCACACGCACTTCATGGCCCCGGCTGTCGAGCGCTTCCGCGCGAAGGCGGCGGCGACCACGGCGACCGACCCGAGCTCGACGCTCTGGACGAACCGCGACGGCAGCACCGTCGCATCCGGCGTCGAGTACCTCGAGCTGATCGTCGGCCAGGTCTCGAGCCCGGTGCGGTGGGACCTGTGCATGGCGGCCTTCGCCGACGCCGGCGTCACGGGCATCGTCGAGCTGGCCCCCGCTGGCGCGCTCACCGGGCTCGCCAAGCGCGGCCTGCGCGGCGTACCCTCGGTCGGCATCACCACCCCCGACGACCTGGAGGCAGCGGCAGCGCTGCTGGAGACCGGAGCGGCAGCATGAGCAAGATCACGAGCCTTCCCACGCGCGCGGGGTCGCGCATCCTCTCGGTCGGCGCCGCGCGCGGCGACCGCCTGGTGCCCAACGACGAGCTCGTCGGCCCGATCGACTCCTCGGACGAGTGGATCCGGCAGCGCACGGGCATCATCACCCGCGCCCGGGTGTCGGACGGTTCGGAGGCCGTCGACCTGGCAGAGGCGGCGGCTCGCGAAGCGCTCGAGCGCGCAGGGCTCGAGGGATCGCAGATCGACGCCGTGATCATCTCGACCATCAGCAACACGGTGCAGACGCCGTCGATGGCTGCGCTGCTCACCGAGCGCATCGGCGCGACCCCCGCGCCCGCATTCGACATCTCGGCGGCGTGCGCCGGGTATGCCTACGGCGTCGCGCAGGCCGACGCGCTCGTGCGCAGCGGCATGGCAGAGCACGTGCTCGTCGTCGGCGTCGAGAAGCTCTCGGACGTCGTCGACCCGACCGACCGGTCGATCAGCTTCCTGCTGGGCGACGGCGCCGGTGCGGTCGTGATCGGCGCAGCGGACGAGCCGGGCATCAGCCCCTCGGTCTGGGGCTCCGACGGCTCCCACTGGGAGACCATCCGCATGACCAACACGCTCGGGTCGATGCGTGACGGCGCGGCGTGGCCGACGCTGCGGCAGGACGGTCCGACGGTCTTCCGCTGGGCGGTGTGGGAGATGGCCAAGAAGGCGCGCGAAGCGCTCGAGGCGGCTGGCCTCGAGCCCGGCGACCTCGCAGCGTTCATCCCCCACCAGGCCAACATGCGCATCATCGACGAGTTCGCGAAGCAGCTGCAGCTGCCGGACACGGTCGCCATCGCGCGCGACATCGCGACCACCGGCAACACCTCGGCGGCCTCCATCCCGCTCGCGATGCACCGCCTGCTCGAGGAGCAGCCGGAGCTCTCGGGCGGCCTCGCGCTGCAGATCGGCTTCGGCGCCGGGCTCGTGTACGGCGCCCAGGTCGTCGTGCTCCCTTAGACTCATCCCGTCCAATCCATCAGAAGGAGACACCCAATGGCATTCACCAAGGACGAGGTCCTCG
The DNA here is from genome assembly GCF_900117395.1 of Agrococcus sp. Marseille-P2731. GTDB lineage: Bacteria > Actinomycetota > Actinomycetes > Actinomycetales > Microbacteriaceae > Agrococcus. Next base: position 601,180 of record NZ_FPEG01000002.1, read on the forward strand.
CCGGGCTCGCCGACCTCGTGAACGACGAGACCGGCATCGCGACCGAGAACGTGCAGCTCGAGAAGTCGTTCACCGACGACCTCGACATCGACTCGATCTCGATGATGACGATCGTCGTGAACGCCGAGGAGAAGTTCGACGTCAAGATCCCCGACGACGAGGTCAAGAACCTCAAGACCGTGCAGGACGCGGTCGACTACATCACGGGCGCACAGGCCTGAGGACCGCTCTTGCGATCGCGTGCGGCCGGGTGACCGGCCGCACGCGGCATCTTGGAGGACAGGCATGACGAAGAAGATCGTCATCACCGGCATCGGTGCGACGTCGCCGCTCGGCGGCACCGCGCGCGAGAGCTGGGAGGCGCTGCTCGCCGGCGAATCCGGCGCACGCAGCCTCGAGCACGACTGGGTGCACCAGTACGAGCTGCCCGTCACCTTCGCCGCCGAGGCGAAGGTGCGGCCCGACACGGTGCTGGAGCGCCCGGTCTGGAAGCGGCTCGACCCCTCGAGCCAGTTCGCCCTCATCGCGGCCAAGGAGGCGTTCGCGGATGCGGGCTCGCCCGAGATCGAGCCCGAGCGCCTCGGCGTCGACTTCTCGACCGGCATCGGCGGGCTGTGGACGCTGCTCGACGCCTGGGACACCCTGCGCGAGAAGGGCGCTCGGCGCGTCATGCCCATGACCGTGCCGATGCTCATGCCGAACGCGCCCTCTGCGGCGATCTCCATGCACTTCGAGGCGCGTGCCTACGCACGCACCGTCGCCTCCGCGTGCGCCTCGAGCACCGAGGCCCTCGTCAACGCCTACGAGCACCTGCAGGCAGGGCTCGCCGACGCGGTGATCGCGGGCGGCAGCGAGTCGGCGATCCACCCGATCACGCTCGCCTCCTTCTCCTCCATGCAGGCCCTGTCGCGTCGCAACGACGACCCTGCCACCGCATCCCGGCCCTACGACATCACGCGCGACGGCTTCGTGATGGGCGAGGGCGCAGCGGCGCTCGTGCTCGAGACCGAGGAGCACGCGCTCGCGCGCGGCGCCCGGATCTACGCAGAGCTCGCCGGCGGCGCCGTGACCGCGGACTCGTTCCACATCACCGCACCCGAGCCGGAGGGCAAGGGCGCGAGCCGCGCTGTCGAGCTCGCCCTCAGTGCTGCCGGAGCCACGGCCGACGACGTCACGCACATCAACGCGCACGCGACGTCGACGCCTGTCGGCGACGTGGCGGAGGTGCGCGCGCTGCACCGCATCTTCGGCGAGCGCGTGCGCGACATCCCGGTCTCTGCGACGAAGGCCGCGCACGGGCACCTGCTGGGCGGCACCGGCGCGCTGGAGGCGGTCTTCACGACGCTCGCGCTCGTGGAGCGCTCTGCGCCGCCGACCATCAACGTGACGGAGCAGGATCCGGATGCGCCGCTGCAGATCGCGCCGACGCCGATCCCGCTCGGCGAGGGCCCGCAGCTGGCGATCTCGAACTCGTTCGGGTTCGGCGGGCACAACGCCGTGGTGGCCATCCGCTCCGTCTGAACCGCGCACCTCCGTCTGCTCGGCGCAGGCATGGCCGAGGGCCCCGCTGTACGCAGCGGGGCCCTCAGCTGTCTGTGGGGTCGGCGACCGCCGACGCGGCGCTCGACCGACGCGTGGTCAGCCGACGCGGTGCAGGGCGATGACGGGCGAGCCGTCGGAGGCGCGGCGGTAGGCCTCGAGCTCGCGATCCCACGCGCCGCCCATCGCATCGTCCAGCGCGGCGACGAGGGCGCGCGAGTCTGGTCCGGCGGCCTCGATGGCTCCGCGGATCCGCTCCTCCGGGACGACGAGCGAGCCGGTTGCGTCGATCCGCTGCCCCGTGATGCCGAGCGTGGGGGTGTGCATCCAGCGCATGCCGTCGCAACCGGGCGCGGAGTCCTCGGTCACCTCGAAGCGCACGTCGCGCCAGCCTGCGAGCGCGGAGGTGATCGATGCGCCGGTACCTACGGGGCCCGACCAGTGCACCTCGGTGCGCTCCATGCCGGGCTCCGCCGGCTGCGGCTGCCAGACGAAGCGCAGCGCATCTCCGACGGCGTGGCCGACGGCCCACTCGAGGTGGGTTCGCAGGGCGCGCTGGGACGCGTGGATCCAGACGACCCCCGTGGTGATCGCGGGACGTCGTCTGAGCGTGTTCGCAGCAGTCATCGTCTCTCCCTCGTTCGATGCGACTTCCCCATCGGTCGAACGGTGTTCGAGACATCCTGAGTGTGCCACATGCGGCTGAGGAACGACAAGGCTGTGGTTCGGCAGCACGCCGTCGCGGATCGAGGAGCGGCGGCACCCGCTGGTCGAGGAGCGCGCGGCCGCAGGCCGCACGCGTCACGAGACCCTACTCGGCGTACGTCGGCCGCTGCTCCCCCGCGCGGATCGCGAACGGCAGCCGGTTGCCGGCCGGCGGCAGCGGGCAGTTGTACTGGTCGCTCATGGAGCACGGCGGGATGATCGCCCGGTTGAAGTCGAGGTCGACCGATCCGTCCTGCCGCGGGCGCACGAAGAGGAAGCGGCCAACGTCGTAGGTCTCCTCACCGGTCGTCGCGTCGGCGAAGACGATCTGCAGGCTGTCGCCGTCGGGCAGCGCGACGAGCTCGACCTGCTCGCCCTCGTGCTCGAACCGGATGCGCCCGGGCGACAGCGCCGTGCGCAGCGACCCGCCCTGCGACTTCCCGTACTCGAACGCGACGCCACCCTCCACCGGTTCGAAGGTGCCGTGCTTCTGCCATGCAGGGTCGTGGTCGAACGCAGAGATGCCGGTGAAGCCGCGCTCGTCGGCGGCCTCGGCGTCCCACACCCGCAGCGCGAAGCGCCCGTTGAAGTCGGGCCCGATCACCGTGCCCGTGCGCCGGTCGTCGAAGCGCACGGAGCTGGGCGTCATCGAGCTCTGGCTGTAGGCGATCGCGTCACCGTCGACGGTCTCGCGGTCGACGACGATCTCGGCCGACGCATCCGCCGTGACCTGGAGGCCGTCGCCCGTGGGCGCGGGCGCCCAGGTGCCGGGCACCCCTTCGACCTCGGTCGGCTCAGCGACCCACGCGGTCGTGGTGAGCGCGAGCGCGCCCTGCGGTGCGCGCACGGTCTGGTCGCGCTTGCGGCGGAACGCCTCGAGCTGCGCGAGGGCGGTCTCGCGCTGGGCGTCGTCGGGTGCTGTCACGAGGGCGTCGGTCATGGATCCAGCGTAGCGATCAGCGCTGACGAGCCGCGCTGTGGGCGCGCCCGTGTAGCGTCGGCCGCATGGACGCATCCCCCGCTCTCGGCCTGATCCTCCCTCCCGACCTGGCACCGGAGCGCATGCTGCCTGCCGCGCGCGCCGCAGAGGCCGCGGGAGTCGACGAGCTCTGGCTCTGGGAGGACTGCTTCGCCGAGTCGGGCGTCGCGCCAGCTGCCGCGATCCTGGCGGCGACAGGAGTCATGCGGGTCGGCATCGGCCTGCTGCCCGTGCCGCTGCGCAACGTCGGGCTCGCGGCGATGGAGATCGCGACCATCGAGCGCATGTTCCCCGGGCGCTTCATGCCGGGCATCGGCCACGGCGTGCTCGACTGGATGGGGCAGGCGGGCGTGCGCGCGGCGTCGCCGCTGACGCTGCTGCGGGAGTACGCGACAGCGCTGCGTGCGCTGCTCGCAGGCGACGAGGTGAGCGTCGACGGGCGATACGTGCAGCTCGACCGCGTGCAGCTGCGGTGGCGGCTCGACGCGGCGCCGCCGGTGCTGATGGGTGCCGAGCGCCCCAAGACGCTCGCGCTCGCGGGCGAGCTCGGCGACGGGGTGATCCTCGTCGGCGACCGCGGACCGGAGGGCACCCGAGAGGCACTGGGCATCATCGGCGAGGCGCGCGCGGCTGCCGGTGCCGACCGGCCGTTCGAGGTGGTGCAGTTCGGCGAGATCCGAGCGGATGCGTCGGTCGCGCAGGTGCGCGAGCTCGCGGCCGCCTATGGCGAGGCCGGCGCGACGCGGGTGCCGCTGCTCGCCATGGACGCCGAGGGCAAGCCCGACGCTGGCGACGGCATCCTGCAGCTCGCGGAGACGATCGGCGCAGCCATCCGCTAGCGCACGTCGTTAGGTGTTGCGCCCTCGCGCAGCGACGCTCCAGCGCGCGGAAGGATCTGCATCGTCGCCTCGGTCGTAGACGAAGAGCTCGTCGACCAGGTTGACGGCCGTGCAGACGTGGTTCGGCACGACGCGCACGACGCTGCCGAGCGCCGGGAGCGCTGCCGTCGTGACGCCGGGCAGCTCGACCACGGCGTGGTGCTCGCTCAGCTGCACGATGCGCGCCTCCGGGTGGTCGAGCAGGCGGCCGTGCCCGGTCGACCAGGCGGCGCGGTCGGGGCCGAGCACCTTGGAGCCGGCGTCGAGCACCAGGCGACCGCCGGCATGCGACACGACGGTCGCGTGGCAGGTCAGCGCGACGTGCTCCGGCGCCATGGTGCCGAGCTCCCACTGCTGGGCGTCACCGAAGACGCTCACCCCCGGGCGGAGCTCGGTGACGGGCGAGTCGATCTCGAGGGCGGCCGCGAAGCTCGGCGTGGAGCCGCCGGAGATGACCTGCGGCGGCACCCCCGCCGCCCGCATCGAGTCGGCAGCCACCCGCAGCGCCTCAGCCTCATCGCGCGCGGCACGCTCTCGCGCGCCGGGCGCATACGCGTGCCCCGGGAACGAGAAGACGCCCTCGATGTCGACACCTGCCCGCGCCGCGGCCGACGCGACCTCTCCCGCGGCGGCGGGCGCGCATCCGGACCTGTGGTGCCCCGCGTCGACCTCGACCCGCACCGCCACCCGGCCCGCGAGACCAGCGTGCACCAATCGCGCGACACCCTCGACCGAGTCGACGCCGATCGAGACCGACGCGCCCCGCGCGGTCATCGCGCTCAGCCGCGCGGCCTTCGCGGCGTCGATCCAGAGCGGATAGGCGATGAAGAGGTCGTCGAGGCCTGCTGCTGCGAAGACCTCGGCCTCGCCGACCGTGGCGACCGAGAGCCCATGGGCGCCAGCCGCGACCTGCATGCGGCCGATCTCGACGGTCTTGTGCGTCTTCGCGTGCGGCCGCAGCGCGATGCCGCGCTCCGTGGCAGCCTCGGCGACGCGGGCGATGTTCGCCTGCATCCGCTCGAGGTCGATCGCGAGGTGCGGCGTCGGTGCAGCGTTCACGTAGGGCGGACGGGACTTGAACCCGTGACCGAGGGATTATGAGTCCCCTGCTCTGACCAGCTGAGCTACCGCCCCGTGGGCCCTGCGGCCCGGCATCCGAGCCTAGTCGGCGATCTCCACGTGCGTATCGGGGTCCGCGATCTGCTCGCCGCGGTACAGGCGCTCGAAGGCCGTGATGGTCGCCTCGATGTCGTGCGGCGCGACCATCTGCAGGCTGTGCTGCTGGTACTTCGCGTACTCCTCATCGCTCAGGCGCAGGATGCGCTCGAGCTTCTGCGCGAGATCGGCGGCATCGTCGGGCACGAACAGCCAGCCGTTGACGCCGTCCGTGACGAGGTGCGGCAGCGCCATCGCGTCGGCGGCGACGACGGGCAGGCCGGTGGCCATCGCCTCCATGGTGGCGATCGACTGCAGCTCGGCGGTCGAGGGCATCGCGAAGACCTCTGCGCCCCGCAGGCGCTCGCGCAGCTCCGCGTCGGAGACGAAGCCGGTGAGCGTGACGCGGTCGGCGATGTGCAGCTGGCGGGCGAGCGCGGCCAGCTCGTCGATCTGATCGCCACCGCCGACGATGTCGAGGTGCCAGGCGAGATCCTCGGGCAGCTGGCTCGCGGCGCGGACGAGCGTCTCGAGGCGCTTCTCGCTCGTGACGCGGCCGACGAAGACGATGCCGCCGCGCTGGCGCACCGGGTGCGGGCTGTACTCGTCGCCGGGCAGGCCGCAGGAGATCGCGTGCACGCCGCGCAGGCCGGTCTTCAGCTCGAGGTAGTCGGCGCTGCGACGGGTGGGGGTCGTGACCACGTCGCAGCGCTCGAGCACCGCTGCGGCGTCGCGCCAGAGCCGGTCGACGGCCTGGTCCTGCAGGACCTTCGGGATGTTCGAGTGATCCATGAGGTTCTCGAACATCAGGTGGTTCGTGCCGACGACGCGGATGCCGCGCTTCTTCGCCTCGGTCGAGAAGGCACGGCCGAGGATGATGTGCGACTGGAAGTGCACGACGTCGGGCTTGAGCGCATCCAGCAGCGAGGCGGCGTTCTGGAACATCCGCCACGGCTCGGCGAAGCGCAGCCACTCGTGCCCCGGGTAGAGCAGGGAGCGCAGGCGGTGCACCGAGAACCGCTGACCCTCGTGCTCCTCGACCTTCGTGCCCTGCTTGCCGCGGCCGAGCGCAGACGCCACCACGTGCACCTCGTGCCCCCGCGCCGTCAGGCGCGCTGCCAGCCGCGTCGTGAACTTCGCCGCGCCGTTGACGTCGGGCGCGAAGGTGTCGGTGGCGATGAGGATGCGGAGGGGGCGTTCAGTCATTGTTCTCCTCGGGCGCCAGGGGCGTCCGGATCTGTGGGTGATGCCGTGCGAGCTGGAACACGCCCAGGACGGCGAGGGCACCGGCGCCGGCGAAGACGATGATCGCCCACGGCGGCGTCGCAGCCGCCTCTCCGAGCACGGTGACGCCGATGAGCACGGCGATCAGCGGGTCGACGACGGTGAGACCGGCGATGACGAGGTCGGGCGGGCCGGATGCGTGCGCCAGCTGCACGGCGTAGCTGCCGACGAGCATGGCGACGACCAGGGCGACGCCGCAGACGATCGTCAACCAGTCGAAGTTGCCGGAGATGACGCGGTTGATGACGATCTTCGAGAGCGTCACGACGAAGCCGTAGAGCACGCCAGCGGCGACGATGTAGAAGATCGCGTTGGCGCGGGCGCGGTACATCCACCAGACGATCCCCAGGCCCACGAGGGCGACGACCAGCAGCGACAGCACGGTGAGCAGCTGCTGATCGCGGATCGGCCGCTCGATCGCGAAGATCGCCGCGACCGTGACGAAGATGCCGATGCCGATGAGGCAGAGCGCGATGGCGCGGATCGTGCGGTGGTCGAGCTTGATGCCTGCCAGGCGGGAGTTGAGGATCGCGGTGACGACGAGGGCGACGGCGCCCAGCGGCTGCACCACGATGAGCGGCGCGAGGGCGAGCGCGCCGAGCTGCAGCACGATCGCCAGGCCGAGCAGCAGCGTGCCGACCACCCACGCTCGGTTCTTGAGCAGTCGCACCAGCGCAGAGCCGCCGAGGTGCGCTCCGCGCTGGTCGCCGCCCTCGAAGTCGCCGACGCCGCGGTGCTGGAACTGCGTGCCGACCGACAGGAAGATGGCGCCCACGATCGCGACCGGGATCCCGAGGGCCTGCATGGGCGTGAGCGAGATCTCGGCCGCCAGGTCGTCGAGCGCGGTGAACAGCACGCGACGACCGTACTGCCCAACGGCCTCGATACGCTGGAGGACATGACCGTTCTGCCCATCTGCATCACCGGCGAGCCTGTGCTGCACCGCGAGGCCGCACCCGTCGTCGACTTCGATGCGGGCCTCGCGACGCTCGTCGAGGACATGTTCGAGACGATGGAGGCTGCGCCCGGCGTCGGCCTCGCGGCCCCGCAGGTGGGCATCGGCTCGCGCCTGTTCGTCTACGACTGGACCGACGAGGAGGGGGTGCGCACTCGCGGCGTCGCCGCCAACCCTGAGCTCTGGATCTCCTCCCCGCCCCTCGGTGTCGCCGACGACGACGAGGAGGAGGGCTGCCTCTCCATCCCGGGCGAGCGCTTCGCGCTGAAGCGCAGCGAGCGAGCCCTGCTGCGCGCGCAGGACGAGCGCGGCGAGCACTACGAGCTCGAAGCCTCCGGCTGGCTCGCTCGCATCCTGCAGCACGAGTTCGACCACCTGAACGGCATCCTCTACGCCGACCGGCTGGATGCGTTCGGCACGAAGGGCGTGCAGAAGGCCATCAAGCGCAACAAGTGGGGTGGCGCGGGCAACGCCTGGCTGCCGGGCGTCGACGACCTCGAGGGCTGAGCGCCGAACCTCCTGCTGCCGCGCCGGCACGACCACCGCGGGCGAAGCGCATCAGCGACGGCAGGTGACCAGCCCGGCGTCCTCCGTGATCCGATCGTTCTCGGGCAGCTCCAGCACGCCCCGGCCGCAGCACGCGGCGACCAGCGTGCCCGCCCGTGGGCACAGGTGCACCGCCCCGCCCCGTCGCACATCCACCTGCAGCATCGTCGATCGCTTCGACATCCGTCTCCTCCTCCGGCCCGCGGCCGTACATCCTGAGACGACACCGGGGGATGATTCGTCACAGATCCGTCGAAGGATTGTCGGGAGGCGGCGCTCGGCCACGACGGCGACCCGCACGAGCGCACGAAGAAGGCCCCCACCCCGAAGGGTGAGGGCCTGTCGCTCCCCGAGATGGACTCGAACCATCAACCTGCCGGTTAACAGCCGGCTGCTCTGCCAATTGAGCTATCGAGGATCGCTGCGGGAGCGACGTCAATCGTAGCATCACTCGCGGGCCCGGGTCACACTCGCAGACTGCCGCGATAGCCTGCGACGCAAGACAGGGTCGCCTACCGCCACAGGAGCACCGCATGCCCAACTCTCCCCGCCGCGCCCTAGGCGCACCCCTGCTGCTGCTCACGGCCTGCGCCTCGCTCGCCCTCACGGGCTGCATCACACCGCCCGCCGTGCCGACGAGCGCGCCCAGCGGCGCGCCGACCTCGACGGCCGCGCCGAGCGGCGCGCCGACGGAGACTTCAGCGGCTCCCACGCCGTCGGCCTCAGCCGCTCCATCCGCAGCCCCCGGGGACATCCCCGAGCTCGTCGCGATCGGCACCGAGCTCCCGCCCGGCACGGTCGGCGGCTGGGAGACGAGCATCATCACCGACGACGCGTTCGAGGTGCAGCCCGACTCCGACTTCCCGGCGGGCCCGACCATCAGCGTCGTCGAGACGGCGACCGGCTGCACCTTCTGGGCCTACCAGGGCGCCGCGGACAGCGACTCGACCGACGAGGCCGAGAGCTCGGCAGCGACGCTCGCCCTGCTGTCGAGCTCCTCCCCCGATGACTGGGATCCGGACGTCTTCACCCTCGACCGCTCGGCATCGCAGGGCGCTGCCGTCGAGATGCTCTCGATCGTCCAGGAGGTCGAGGGCGACCCGGCGAAGGCCTGGTATGCCCGCAACTTCCAGTCGGGTGGCACCACGAGCTCGATCATGGCGATGTGCCCCGCGGGCACCGGCGGCATCGACCACATCGACGAAGTGATCATCGAGCACCTGCAGATCAACTTCCTGGTGCCCTGACCGGCGGCCGATGCCCCGGCTCGCGCGGGGCATCGGCGCCTCACTCCGAGCGCAGCGTGCGCCGCTCGCGCTCCAGCTCCATCAGCTGCTCCTGCATGCGCTTCGAGGCCTCGGGATCGGTGACCCCCATGCGCTGCAGGCTGCCGAGCAGCTCTGCCTTCCGCCGCAGGATGTCGCGGTCCACGAGCGACGACACGATGCCTCGCACGTAGGCGGTGACGCCGTCGGCGGTCGACTGCGGGATGGGCGCCATCGCGAGGGTGCGCACGAGCGGCACGATCTCGGCCGGCACGGTGTCGGCCACGCGCTCGGAGAAGTCGGATGCGTCGATCGCGTCGAGCGAGGCGAGCACGCCGTCGCGCACGACGGCGAGCGAGGGGTTCGACACGTAGGCCGAGGCGCCGCGCGCGGCCAGATCCTTGCCGAGCACCTGCGGCTGCTGCAGCATCGCCGCGATCGCGTCCCGCTCCATCCGCGACGCCGGGTCGCGCGCGAGCTGCTGCAGCGCGACGTCAGCGGGCGGATGCTCGGGAGCGGCCCCGGGAGACGTCGGGGTCGGGCGCGGCCCGGCCTGGCGCACCGCGCGCTGCACCTCCTCGGGTGCGACGCCCAACCAGCCGGCGACGGTGCGAACGTAGCCGTCCGCGAGCGCGCGGTCGCGGATCGACTGCAGCACCGGTGCGGCCCGCCGCATCGCCGCGACCCGGCCCTCCACCGTCTCGAGGTCGTGCTCCGCGACGATCCGCCGCAGCATGAACTCGAACAGCGGGCGGCGCTGCTGCACGAGCTTGCGCACCGCGTCGTCGCCGCGCTCGAGCCGCAGGTCGCACGGGTCGAGCCCCTCAGGCGGCACGGCGACGAAGGTCTGCGCAGCGAAGCGCTGCTCCTCGGCGAAGGTGCGCGCGGCGGCCTTCTGGCCCGCCTCGTCGGGGTCGAACGTGAAGATCACCCGGCCGAGCGAGCGCGTGTCGGTCGTCGACACGTCGCCCAGCACGCGGCGCAGCACCTTGATGTGGTCGACCCCGAACGCCGTGCCGCAGGTGGCGACCGCGGTCGTGACGCCCGCGAGGTGGCAGGCCATCACATCCGTGTAGCCCTCCACCACGACCGCCTCATGCTCCTTCGCGATCTCGCGCTTGGCGAGGTCGAGGCCGTAGAGCACCTGGCTCTTCCTGAAGATCGGCGTCTCCGGTGAGTTGAGGTACTTCGGGCCCTTGTCGTCGTCGGAGAGCCGTCGCGCACCGAAGCCGACGGTCGCACCGGCGACGTCGCGGATCGGCCACATGAGCCTGCCGCGGAAGCGGTCGTAGCTGCCGCGCTGCCCCTCGCTGAGGAGCCCGGCCCCGAGCAGCTCGGCCTCGCTGAACCCCTTGCCGCGCAGGTGGCGCTTCAGCGCGTCGAAGGAGGCGGGCGCGAACCCGACGCCGAAGCGCTGGGCAGCCGCGAGGTCGAAGCCGCGCTCCCCCAGGAACTGCTGGCCGAGCGCCGCCGCGGGCGTGAGCAGCTGCGCCTGGAAGTAGGACTCCGCCTCACGGCTGGCCTCCAGGAGCCTGAGCCGTCCGCTCGTCTCCTCCTGCGGCTTGCCGTCCTCGTAGTGCAGCGTATAGCCGAGCTGGGCTGCGAAGCGCTCGACGGTCTCGGCGAACGAGGTGTGATCCGTCGCCATCACGAACTGGAAGGCGTCGCCATCCTCGCCGCAGCCGAAGCAGTGGTAGCGGCCGACGGCCGGCCGCACGTGGAAGGAGGGCGTGCGCTCGTCGTGGAACGGGCACAGCCCCTTCATGCTGCCGACACCCGCCGACTTCAGCGTGACGTGCTCACCAACGACGTCGACGATCGAGATGCGAGCGCGCAGCTCGTCGATGTCGCTCCGTCGGATCCGCCCTGCCACGATCGCCTCAGTCCCCGACGTAGCGCTCGTGCCAGGCGAACGCGCCGCGGTCGGTGAGGCTGGCGACCTGGTCGACGACCACGCGGGCGCGCGCGGCCTCGTCGGGCGCGGCCTCCCAGTCGTCGGCGTGCACGCGATCGAGCGCCGACGGGCCGATGCGCAGCAGCGCGTCGCAGAGCTCCTGCAGCACGCGCCGCTGGCTGGCGTAGATCGGCTGGCGCCGCTCGGCGAGGATGAAGCTCGCGGCCGTGCCCTTGAGCACCGCGATCTCGGCACGCACCTCGCGCGGCACCTCGACCGTGCCGCCGAAGCGCACCAGCGGACCCTCGTGCGCCTCCCGCGTGCGCGAGACCGCCGCGTTCGCGAAGCGCCCGATGAGCTTCGACGTGAGGTTCTTGAGCCGCGCGTGGTCCTCGCGCGAGCCGTCGAAGCTGCGCAGCCAGGTCTCGAGGTCGTCGAGGCGGTCGAACGCGCCGAGCAGGTCGTCGCGCGTGAACTCCGGCCCCACCCACGTGAGCATCATCGACACGAGCTCGTCGTGCCCCACCCGGCTCTGCAGCTTCGCGACGTCGACGTAGCCGCCGACCACCGCATCCTCGAAGTCGTGCACCGAGTAGGCGATGTCGTCAGCCAGGTCCATGACCTGCGCCTCGATGCTCGGCCGCCCCTGCGGCGCACCCTCGCGCATCCACTCGAAGGCATCGCGGTCGTCGGCGTAGTAGCCGAACTTGATGCGGCCGGATGCGTCGTGGACGTCGGTCGCGGCCGGCCACGGGTACTTGCACGCGGCATCGACGCTCGCGCGCGTGAGGTTCAGCCCGAAGGGGCGGTCCCCGATCACCTTCGGCTCGAGCCGCGTGATGACCCGCAGGGTCTGCGCGTTGCCCTCGAAGCCGCCGATGGCGAGCGCCCACTCGTTCAGGCCCTTCTCGCCGTTGTGGCCGAAGGGCGGATGCCCGATGTCGTGCGCGAGGCACGCGGTGTCGACCACGTCCGGGTCGAGGTCGAGCGAGACCGCGAGCTCACGGCCGATCTGCGCGACCTCGAGCGAGTGCGTGAGGCGCGTGCGGGAGTCGTCGAAGCCCATCGTCGGCGAGAGCACCTGCGTCTTCTGGCCGAGCCGGCGGAAGGCGCTCGAGTGCAGCAGCCGTGCGCGGTCGCGCGCGAAGTCAGTGCGCGAGGAGCGGTGCACCTCCGGCAGCCGGCGCTCGGCGTCGTGCGCGTCGTACCCCCGCGCGTCAACCACCTCGGGTGTCGCTCTCATCCTCGATCAGCGCCTCGCGCTGCGCGGGGCTCAGCTCGGGGCTGTCGAGCCAGCCGTCCGGCAGCGCGGGCCTGCGCGGGCTGCCCGCGCGGCCGCGCTGGCCCTCGACGCCCTCCGCGTTGTAGGGCGAGGCATGGTCGAGCGCGCCGAGCAGCTCGTCGAGCTGCGCGAGCGACTCGACCGCAGCGAGCGCGCGGCGGGCGTCGCCGCCGATCGGGTAGCCCTTGAAGTACCACGCCACGTGCTTGCGGATGTCGCGGCAGGCCCGATCCTCCTCGTCGAAGAACTCGACCAGCAGCTCGGCGTGACGACGGAAGGCATGCGCCACCTGGCCGAGGTCGGGCCGGTAGCGCCGGTCGCTGCCGTCGAACGCGGCGGTGAGGTCGCCGAACAGCCACGGGCGGCCGAGGCAGCCGCGCCCGACCACGACGCCGTCGACGCCGGTCTGCTCGACCATGCGCAGCGCATCCTCTGCCTGCCAGATGTCGCCGTTGCCGAGCACCGGGATCGAGGTCACGGCCTCCTTGAGCTTCGCGATCGACGCCCAGTCGGCCGTGCCCGAGTAGTGCTGGGCCGCCGTGCGGCCGTGCAGCGCCACCGCGGCGACGCCGGCATCCTCGGCGATGCGACCGGCGTCGAGGTAGGTGAGGTGGTCGTCGTCGATGCCCTTGCGCATCTTGACGGTGACGGGGATGTCGCCGGCGCGCTGGACCGCGCGCTGCACGATCGCGGCGAAGAGGTCGCGCTTCCAGGGCAGCGCCGAACCGCCGCCGCGCCGCGTCACCTTGGGCACGGGGCAGCCGAAGTTGAGGTCGATGTGATCGGCGCGGTCCTCGTCGACCAGGATCGCGACAGCCTGCTCGACCGTCTTCGGGTCGACGCCGTAGAGCTGCACCGATCGCAGGGACTCCGAGGGGTGGTGGCTGATGAGCCGCATCGTCTCCGGTGTGCGCTCGACGAGGGCGCGCGTCGTGATCATCTCGCTCACGTACAGCCCCGCGCCGTACTCGCGGCACAGCCTCCGGAACGCCGTGTTCGTGATGCCGGCCATGGGCGCGAGGACGACCGGCGTGTCGAGGGCGATCGGCCCGATCGACAGCGCCGGCCGCGTGCTGGTCACCGCGCTCAAGCTCCGATGAGCCCCTGCGCCAGGTGCGCCTCGAGCTCCTCGACCTTGACGCGGGTCTGCTGCATCGAGTCGCGCTCGCGCACCGTCACCGCGCCGTCCTCCAGGGAGTCGAAGTCGACCGTGACGCAGAACGGCGTGCCCACCTCGTCCTGACGGCGGTAGCGACGGCCGATGGCGCCGGCGTCGTCGAAGTCGATCGCCCAGAGCCTGCGGAGGCGGGCCGCGATGTCGCGGGCGAGAGGCGAGAGCTGCTCGTTGCGGCTGAGCGGCAGCACCGCGACCTTCACGGGCGCGAGGCGCGGGTCGAGGTGCAGCACGGTACGGGTGTCGGTGCCGCCCTTGGCGTTCGGCACCTCCTCCTCGTCGTAGGCGTCGACGAGGAAGGCCATCATGCTGCGCGTCAGGCCGAAGGAGGGCTCGATGACGTAGGGCGTGTACTTCGCGCCGGAGGCCTGGTCGAAGTAGACGAGGTCCTTGCCGGAGGCGCTCGAGTGCGACGAGAGGTCGAAGTCGGTGCGGTTCGCGACGCCCATCAGCTCGCCCCACTCGGAGCCTTGGAAGCCGAAGCGGTACTCGAAGTCGATCGTGCCCGCCGAGTAGTGCGCGCGCTCCTCCTCCGGCACGTCGAAGCGACGCATGTTCGCCTCGTCGATGCCGAGGTCGAGGAACCACGCCCAGCACGCCTCGACCCACGCGTCGAACCACTCCGGCGCCTCATCGGGGTGCGTGAAGAACTCGATCTCCATCTGCTCGAACTCGCGCGTGCGGAAGATGAAGTTGCCGGGCGTGATCTCGTTGCGGAACGCCTTGCCGACCTGGCCGATGCCGAACGGCGGCTTCTTGCGCGAGACGGTGACGACGTTGAGGAAGTTCGTGAAGATGCCCTGCGCGGTCTCGGGGCGCAGGTAGTGCAGGCCGGCCTCGCTGTCGACGGGACCGAGGTTCGTCTTCATGAGGCCCGAGAACATCTGCGGCTCGGTCCACTTGCCGGTCGTGCCGCAGTCGGGGCACGTGATCTCCTCCATCGAGGCGGCGGCGCGGCCCTTCTTCGCCTCGTACGCCTCCTCGAGGTGATCCTGGCGGTGGCGCTTGTGGCACTGCAGGCACTCGACGAGCGGGTCGGTGAAGGTCGCGACGTGCCCGGATGCGTGCCAGACGGCAGTGGGGAGGATGATCGACGAGTCGAGGCCCACCATGTCGTCGCGGCCCTGCACGAAGGTCTTCCACCACTGGCGCTTGATGTTCTCCTTCAGCGCCACGCCGAGGGGCCCGTAGTCCCACGCGGAGCGGGAACCGCCGTAGATCTCGCCCGCCTGGAACACGAACCCGCGGCGCTTCGCGAGGTTGATGACGGCATCGAGACGGTTCTGGACCACGGGTGCTCCTTGCGATCGGCCGTGCGCCCCTGGCTGGGGTGCGGCACATGAACCTCGATTCTATCGAGGCGAGCACGTCGCCGTGGCGTCGGCTCGTGCCGGGGTGGATCGCCGCCGCGGAGTGATGGCGCATGGAACGCTGAGCTAGGCTCCTGGATGGGCGTGCGCGCCCGGCGAGCCTGGCGAGGAGGTCCGATGCAGAGCGATGAGCAGCTCGAGCTCTACGGTGCATGGGCGGAGCGATGGCCCGCCGACGCGGCAGAGCTGCTCGACGGCTACTCGGGAACCTGGTGGATCGGTGGCGGCTGGGCGATCGACGCCGTGACCGGCACCTCGCGCCCGCACGGCGACATCGACATCGTGATCCCCCGCAGCGAGCTGAGCCTGCTGCGCGGCTGGCTGGGCGGCAAGTGGCAGCTCTGGAGCGCCTTCCAGGGCGCGCTGAAGCCGCTGCTGCCCCACGACTCCGACGTGCTGCCCATCGGCACCTCGAGCATCTGGCTGCGGCGGAGCGCCTACAGCCTGTGGGAGTTCGAGGTGCTGCTCGACCCGAGCGACAGCGAGACCTGGCGCTTCCGTCGCGACACGGCCGTGACGATGCCGCTGGCCGACGCGCTCATCGAGTCGCGCGGCATCCGATATGCCAAGCCCCAGATCGTGCTGGCCTACTCAGCCGCGGAGCACGCCGACATCGGCTGGCTCGACGAGGCCCTGCCGGCGCTCGACGACGAAGCGCGCGCGTGGCTGGTCGACCGGCTCGCCGACGACCACCCCTGGCGCGAACGGCTCACCCCGTAGGTCGAGGAGCGCGCGGCGCAGCCGCACGCGTCACGACTCGTAGGTCGAGGAGCGCGCGGCGCAGCCGCACGCGTCACGACTCGTAGGTCGAGGAGCGCGCGGCGCAGCCGCACGCGTCACGAGACCGGATCCTCGCGACCCCTGCGGTCTCGTGACGGCAGCGGCGCTGGGCGCCGCGGCCTCCTCGACCTACGGGGTTCCTCCTCGACCTACGGACGGGGCGGGCTACGGCGTCGGCTTGTCGACCGCGCCGCCGAAGCGGCGGTCGCGGCCGGTGTAGAGGTCGAGGGCGTGCCACAGGTCGGCTCGGCGGAAGTCTGGCCAGAGCCGGTCGAGGAAGACCATCTCGGCGTATGCGCCCTGGTAGGTCAGGAAGTTCGAGATGCGCTGCTCGCCCGAGGAGCGGATGAACAGGTCGACGTCCGGCACGTCTGGGTTGTACATGCGGCTGCGCACGAGCCTGTCGGTCACGCTCGAGGGCTTGAGCCTGCCCGACGCGACGTCCGCTGCGATCGAGCGCACCGCATCCGTGATCTCCATCGTGCCGCCGTAGTTCACGCACATCTGCAGCGTCATGGTGCGATTGCCGGCCGTCCGGCGCTCAGCCTCCTCGAGCTCGCGGATCACGCTCGGCCAGAGCCGCGGCCGCCTGCCCGCCCAGCGCACGCGCACGCCCCACGCGTCGAGCTGGTCGCGCCGACGGCGCAGCACGTCCTTGTTGAAGCCCATCAGGAACCGCACCTCGTCGGGGCTGCGCTTCCAGTTCTCGGTCGAGAAGGCGTAGACGGAGAGGTGCTCGACGCCTGCCTGCAGCGCACCGGCGACGACGTCGAGCAGCACCGCCTCGCCTGCGGCATGCCCCTGCGTGCGCGTGAGCCCGCGCTGGTTGGCCCAGCGCCCGTTGCCGTCCATGATGATCGCGACGTGCTTCGGCACGCTGCCGCGCGGGTATTGGGGCGGCTGCTCCCCCGTCCAGTCGACGGGCTTGCGCTCGATCTCGGTCACCGCTCGCCCCGGTCGACGTACTCCAGGCTGCGCAGGCCCCGCTCGAGGTGCCACTGCACGTAGGCGGAGACGGCGCCGGACGCGCGGTTGCGCACGCCGTCGACGCTCGCCTCCGCGTTCGCCCAGTCGCCCGTCAGCAGCGCGCCGAGCAGCTCGAGCGTCGCGGCGTCGATGCGCAGCGACCCGGGCGGCGCCGAGTGGTCGGCCACCATGCCGCCGAGCTGCGGCACGAACGCGCGGTGCGGGCCCGGCTCGCCGGTGACGGCGCAGTCGCCGAACGACGGCGCCCAGCCAGCGATCGAGAGCGCGCGCAGCAGGTACGAGTCGAGCGTGAGCGAGGGGTCGTGCTCGGCGCGCGAGAGGCTGCGCAGCGCCCCGACGAGCAGCAGGTACTGCTGCCTGGAGCCGTCGTCGTCGGTGAGCCGATCGGCGGTCTCGACCATCGCGGTCGCCGCGGTGTAGGCGCGGTAGTCGCTCACGATGACGGGCGCGTAGGAGCCGAGCGTCACCGCCTGCGTGACGATGTCGAGGCTGCGCCCCACCGCCAGCTGCAGGTCGGCGACCATGAACGGCTCGAGCCGTCCGCCGAAGCGCGACGAGGTGCGCCGCACGCCGCGCGCGACGGCGCGCACCTTGCCGTGCTCGCGCGTCAGCAGCGTGACGATGCGGTCGGCCTCCCCCAGCGAGTGGGTGCGGAGGACGACGCCCTCGTCACGGTAGGTCGGCATCGCGGTCGCTCGGCCCGCTCAGCCGACGGGCAGCGCCCGACGGTCGTGGATGCGCAGGCCGCGGTTGACGCCGGAGACGATCGCCTGCAGCGAGGCAGACGTCGAGCTCGGGTCGAGGCCGACGCCCCACACCGTCGCGCCGTCGACGTCGAGCTCGATGTAGCTCGCGGCCGTCGCGTCGGAGCCGGCGCTCATCGTGTGCTCGACGTAGTCGGTGAGCGTGACCGCGACGCCCTCGGCGCGCAGCATCGTGAGCACGGCGTCGATCGGGCCGTTGCCCGTCGCCGAGACCTCGCGCACGAACTCGCCGTCGCGCAGGCGCGCCGTCAGCTGCGTCTCCCCGTCGTCCGAGGAGCTCGTCGAGAAGCCGACGAGCTCGAAGCGGCCCCACTGCGAGGCGATCCCCTCGTCGCCGTCGCGCTGCTCGCCGCCGCCGTGCGAGGGCAGGTACTCGTCGCCGAAGATGCGCCAGATCTCGTCGCTCGAGACCTCGCCGCCCTCGCTGTCGGTGCGCGATTGCACGGTGTTCGAGAACTCGATCTGCAGCCGGCGGGGCAGGTCGAGCCCGTGGTCCGACTTCAGCAGGTAGGCGACGCCACCCTTGCCCGACTGCGAGTTCACGCGGATGACGGCCTCGTAGCTGCGCCCGACGTCCTTCGGGTCGATCGGCAGGTAGGGCACCGCCCAGGTGATCTCGTCGATGCTCTTGCCGGCGCGCTCGGCCTCCTCGGCCATCCGCTCGAAGCCCTTCTTGATCGCATCCTGGTGCGACCCGGAGAACGCGGTGTAGACGAGGTCGCCCGCCCAGGGGCTGCGCTCGTGCACCTTCAGCTGGTTGCAGTGCTCGGCGACGCGGCGCACGTGGTCGAGGTCGGAGAAGTCGATCTCGGGGTCGATGCCCTGCGTCAGCAGGTTGAGCCCGAGCGCGACCAGGTCGACGTTGCCGGTGCGCTCGCCGTTGCCGAAGAGGCAGCCCTCGATGCGGTCGGCGCCCGCCAGGTAGCCGAGCTCGGCCGCCGCGACCCCGGTGCCGCGGTCGTTGTGCGGGTGCAGCGACAGGATCACCGAGTCTCGGCGAGCGAGGTTGCGGTGCATCCACTCGATCGAGTCGGCGTAGACGTTGGGCGTCGCCATCTCGACCGTCGCGGGCAGGTTGATGATGACGGGTCGCTCGGGGCGCGCGTCGAGGGTCTCGATGATGGCGTTGCAGACCTCGACGGCGTAGTCGAGCTCGGTGCCCGTGTACGACTCGGGGCTGTACTCGTAGAAGACCCGGGTGCCCGACAGCATGCCCTCGAGCTCCAGGCAGAGCTTCGCGCCGTCGACCGCGATCTGCTTCACGCCCTCGCGGTCGGAGCGGAAGACCACGTCGCGCTGCAGCACGCTGGTGGAGTTGTAGATGTGCACGATGGCCTGGTGCGCGCCGTCGATCGACTCGAAGGTGCGTCGGATGAGGTGGTCACGGCACTGCGTCAGCACCTGGATCGTCACGTCCTCGGGGATGAGGCCCTCGTCGATCAGCTTGCGCACGAAGTCGAAGTCGGTCTGGCTCGCCGAGGGGAACCCGACCTCGATCTCCTTGTAGCCCATCTGCACGAGCAGCTGGAACATCTCGAGCTTGCGATCCGGCGTCATCGGGTCGATGAGCGCCTGGTTGCCGTCGCGCAGGTCGACCGCGCACCAGCGCGGTGCGCGCTCGATGCGCTTCGAGGGCCACGTGCGGTCGGGGAGGTCGACCGAGATCTGCTCGTGGTAGGGGGTGTAGCGGTGCGCCGGCATCCCGCTCGGCTGCTGCATGTTCTTCATCGATCGCTCCTGTCGCTCGCTCCATGGTCCGGGCAGGACAGCCTCCGCGACGAGGAAGCCCGGAGTCAGGCCTCGCCGCGGCGACGAAGGAGCAGCACGCTCTGCATGGCGATCAGACTACACCCACCCTCTGCCGCCGGAGCATCCGCTCAGTCGGTCGCGACCGCCGCGAGCGGAGGCACGGATGCGGCGCGAGCGCCCGCGGGCAGGCTCGCGGCGAGCGCGACGGCGAGGCCTCCGACGATGAGCGACACGGGCAGCAGCCAGGGGATGGTCGGCGCCGTCGAGACGACACCGCCGATGGATCCGACGAGCGACTGCGTGCCGATCCAGCCGTAGAGCGCACCGACGCAGAAGCCCGTCACGACCGCGACGATCGTGATCGAGCCCGCCTCGGCGAGCAGCATGGTGCGCGTCTGGCCGCGGCGGAGGCCCAGCATGCGCAGCAGCCCGATCTCACGCGTGCGGCGCCGCACCGACAGCAGCATCGCAGCGACGAAGCCGAGCACCGCGAGCACCGCGGAGAAGCTGACGATGCCCGTGATGATGCCCGTCACTCCCCCGTAGATCGCCTGCAGCTCTGCCCGGAACTCGGGGCTGCGCTCGATCGAGACGACTGCCGTGGTGAGCGAGGTGCCGGCCGTGACCATCATCGTGACGACGGCGGCACCCGCGAAGAGCGAGAGCACGAGCGCAGCGGTGCGACCCGGATGCGTCGCGAGCGTGCCAGCCGCGGCGCGCGCGGGAACGCCGCGGCCGAAGGCTCGCGATGCGAGCGCGACGAGCGGTGGGGCGATCGCCGGGGCGAGCCCGATGATGCCGGTGACGGACACGATGCCGCCGGCGAAGCCGACCAGCACGGCGAGGGGCGACAGCGGCGACAGCGCGACGGCTGCGGCGAGCAGGAGCGCTCCCGCGACGAGGGCGACACGAGCACCGAGGCGACGTCGCCGCGCGGTGGTCTCCACGTCGACGCCGGCACCGCGGAGCGCCTCGAGCGGCGAGACCGCGAGCACGTCCCGGGTCGCGAGCCATGCCGAGAGCACGGCGGCCGCTGCGACGGCGAGCGCGGGCACGGTCGCCCAGGGCTCGACCATCGGCATGTCCCGCAGGTCGAAGCGCTCGCCCAGGAGCGAGATGAGCTCGCCAGCGCCTCGCGCCGCGAGCAGGCCGAGCAGCCAGCCGACCAGCGCGCCCGCGAGTCCGACGACGACGAAGCCGCGCAGCACGCGTCGCCGCTCGGTGCGGGACGAGGCGCCGAGGAGGCGGCGCAGGGCGATCTCACCCCGCAGATCCTCGACCGCGCCGGTGAAGGCCTGCCGGGCGACGATGGCGCCGACGACGACCGAGACACCGATGAGCAGCAGGGCCGCGATCGCGAGCATGATGCGCGCGGT
This sequence comes from Agrococcus sp. Marseille-P2731, assembly GCF_900117395.1. Taxonomy (GTDB): domain Bacteria; phylum Actinomycetota; class Actinomycetes; order Actinomycetales; family Microbacteriaceae; genus Agrococcus. The sequence goes on from NZ_FPEG01000002.1 coordinate 621,862, forward strand.
CGCGCTGCCGGCGATCATCGCCTCGCCGTAGAGCGCGAGGGCGGCGTGCTCCATGAGCGTCGCGAGGGCCGTGCCGAACGCGGCGGCGAGGATGGACACGGCCAGCGCGAGGCCGAGGCCGGTGCGGGAGGCGCCATCGGTGCGGTGCCGGGGCGAGGTGGCAGCGGCTGCGCCGGCTGCGGGCGGGGCGGCGGCGCTCGTCGACGGCGCGCTCATCGGGCTGCCGCCGCGAGCATGCGCTGAGCGATCGTCGCCGCGTCGGTCGCGGGGAGGTCGCCGTCGATGTGGCCGTCGCGCAGCAGCACCACGCGCTCGGCGCGCGCGGCGACTGCAGGATCGTGGGTCACGACGACGATCGCCTGTCCGGCGGCCGCCTGGCGCACGAGGATCTCCTGCACCTCGATCGACGTGACGGTGTCGAGCGCTCCCGTCGGCTCGTCGGCGAGCACGACGGCCGGTCGCTGCGCGAGCGCGCGGGCGATGGCGAAGCGCTGCTGCTGACCGCCGGAGAGCTCGTGTGGGCGTCGTCGCTCGAGCCCGTCGACACCGAGGTCGCGCAGCAGCTCGCCGATGCGGGCGCTGTCGGGCCGGCGGCCGGCGAGCAGCGAGGGCAGCTCGACGTTCTCGAGCGCGGTCAGGCTCGGCACCAGGTTGAAGGACTGGAACACGACGCCGACGCGGTCTCGCCGCAGCGACGTCAGCGCGTCGTCGTCGAGACCGACGACGGAGGTGCCGCCGATCACGACGTCACCGGAGCTCGGCACGTCGAGGCCAGCGGCGAGGTGCAGCAGGGTCGACTTGCCGGAGCCGGAGGGCCCCATGATCGCGGTGAGGGTGCCCGGAGCGATCTCCAGGTCGATGCCGTCGAGCGCGGTGACGGCGGCGCCGCCCGAGCCGTAGCGCTTGGTGGCGCCGCGGAGCGCCAGCGCTGGAGTCGTGAGCGCCGGGGCCGATGCGGCGTGCGGAGGCAGTGCGTTGGTGTGCATGCTCCCAGTCAACGGATGCGCGGCCTCGCGATCGTCACGCTGCGGTCGGAACGGCGTCATCCGAGCGGATGAGCCGGACCGGAGCCGCCGTCGCGCGCAGCCAGTCGCTGCTCGAGGATCAGGGCGAGCAGCCCTGGCTGCTGCAACGGCAGCCCATGGCCGACGCCGTCCACTCGCAGCAGCTCACTGCCCGCGCGGCTGCCATGCAGCACCGTCGCGGAATCGCGCATGACGGCGCGCTCCTCGCTCCCCACGACCACCAGCGCGGTCGGCGGCGCATCGGCGGCCTCCGGCGCGCGAGCCCACCCCTCCGGCACCCTGAAGCGCAGGTTCTCGCCCACGCTCGCCACGAGCGTCGCCCTCGAGATGGCAGCGCTGCCCTCGAGGTAGTCCGCCAGCAGCTCGTCGGGCACGAACAGCTCCTTGGCCTGGAGCCGCGCGAAGCGTCGCCACTTCGCGAGCGGCGCAGCCGCGGCGAGCATCGCGAGCGTCACCTGCGGCATCGCGATGCTCTTCGCCTGGGCGCTCACCACGACCGCGTCGGTGACCAGCTCCGGTCGCCGAGCGGTCAGCAGCACCGCCAGCTGCGCACCGAGGGAGAAGCCGAGCACGGTCGCTCCACCGGGCGCGCGCTCCTCGAGCACGCGCTCGAGCGCGTCGGCGGCGCCCTCGTGCGACGCGTAGTCGGTGGATGCGCTGCCCCCATGACCGGGCAAGTCCGGCACGATCGCACGAACGCGGTTCCCGAGGCGCTCGAGCAGGGGCTGCCACATCCACCCGGCGACTCCGCCGCCGTGCAAGAGCAGCAGCGGCGGCGCGTCGGCGGGGCCGGACTCGAGGACCTGCATGGCTCGAGCGATCAGGCGCGCTCGCCCGTGAGCCCGTGCTCGTAGGCGAACACGACCAGCTGCACGCGGTCGCGCAGCCCCAGCTTCGTCAGGATCCGCGAGATGTGCGTCTTCACCGTCGCCTCGGAGACGAACTCGGCGCGCGCGATCTCGGTGTTGGAGAGCCCCTTCGCGGCGAGCCCGAAGATCTGCCGCTCGCGGTCGGTGAGCTCGGCGAACGCGAGCGGTGCGGCGCGACGCTGGGCGCCGAAGGCCTTGAACAGCTCTCGCGTCGCGCTCGCCGCGATCACCTCGTTGCCGGCGTGCACCGTCCGGATCGACGCCAGCACGAGCTCAGGCTCCGCGTCCTTCAGGATGAAGCCGGATGCGCCGGCGCGGATCGCGCGCGCGGCCGCCTCGTCGAGGTCGAAGGTCGTCAGCACGACGACGCGGCTGCGCGGCTGCGCGGCGACGATGCGCGCCGTCGCGCCGATCCCGTCGAGCACAGGCATGCGCACGTCCATCAGCACCACGTCGGGCTGCTGCTCCTGCGCGAGCCGCACGGCCTGCGCCCCGTCGGCCGCCTCGCCGACGCACGTCATGTCCGCCTGCGACTCCACGAGCATCCGGATGCCGCCGCGGAACAGCGCTTGGTCGTCGACGATGAGCACCCGGATCATGCGGCGCCCGCCGGGAAGGAGGCGCGCACGCGGAACCAGCCGTCCTCGATGCCCGTCCACGCGTCACCACCGGCGAGCCGCGCGCGCTCGTGCATGCCGCGCACGCCGTGGCCGGGGTCGCCCGGGGCGGCCTGGAGTCGATTGTGCACGTCGACCACGATGCCACCGACGCCACCTGGGAGGGTGACGCCGCGCAGGCGCACGAGCACGGGCTGCGCGCGGTCGCCGTGCCGGAGGGCGTTGGTGAGCGCCTCCTGCAGGATCCGGTAGGCGGCGATGTCGGCCGTGCGCGGCAGCGGTGCCGCGGTGCCCTCGTGCGTGACGCGGACGTCGAGGCCGCTGCCGCGCATCCGCTCGATCAACGAGTCGACGTCGGACATCGATGCGACGGGGTCGGGCGCCTCGGAGTGGCGCAGCTGCGCCAGCAGCAGCCGGACGTCGCCGAGCGCGGCCTTCGCCGTGCCGGCGATCGATTCGAGCGAGGCGTCCTTCGCCGCGGGATCCTGCGTGTAGCGCGCGCCGTTCGCCTGCGCGATGACGACCGCCAGCGAGTGCGCCACGACATCGTGCATGTCGCGGGCGAGGGCGGCGCGCTCCTCCTCCTGGTCGGCGCGCTGCAGCGAGACCTGCGCCACCTCGGTCGCGGCGGTGCTGCGGTCGACGGCGGCGACGCCCCAGCCGGTGAGGATCGCGACGCTGAACAGGAGCATCGGCGGGATCCAGAGGAAGACCATCACGTCGAGCGCACCGAGCACCGTGTCGACGCCCTGCGTGGAGGTCTCGACCGCGAGCCAGTAGGCCGCGAGCAGCGAGGCGACGAACGCGAGGCCGAAGCCGGCGAGCCTGCCGGGCCAGCGGCTGAAGCGGCCGACGGAGTAGAGCACGACGAGCACGCCGAACCAGACCGGGAACATCCACGCGTGAATGGCCACGTGCACGACGGCCAGCGCGGTCAGCGCGGCGAGCGCGAGCACCGGGCGCGTGCGACGCAGCAGGATCGCACCGGCGATCGCGACGGTCACGACGGTCGAGATCGCCCACTGCCCGCCCCCGTCGACCAGCACGACCATCAGCAGCAGCGTCGGGATGGCGAGCACGAGCAGCGTGACGCCCGCGAGGATGGCATCGGCGCGCAGGGCGCCCCGGTCGATCCACGGGCGGCGCGGAGGGCGCTCGCCGACGGGCTCGACGGTGTCGGTCGCGAGGTCGGGCATGCCTGTCAGGCTATGGGGCCGAGGCGCCATGGGATCGGGAACGCGGGGTGAATCATCCGCTGGATGGAGTGCACGCTGCGTGGGTCTCGTGACGCGTGCGCCTGCGGCGCGCGCTCCTCGACCAGCGGGGGTGCGCCTGCGGCGCGCGCTCCTCGACCAGCGGGCGTGCACCTGCGGCGCGCGCTCCTCGACCAGCGGGGGTGCACCTGCGGCGCGCGCTCCTCGACCAGCGGGGGTGCGCTCAGAAGCCGAAGCGGCCGAGCTGCTTCGGGTCGCCCTGCCACTCCTTCGCGACCTTCACGCGCAGGTCGAGGTGCACCTGCGTGCCGAGCACGCGCTCGATCTCGGCACGCGCATCCGCCCCGACCTGGCGCAGCCGCGAGCCACCCTTGCCGATGATGATGCCCTTCTGGCTGTCGCGCTCGACCCACAGGTTGGCGTAGACGTCGGTGAGGTCGCGGCCCTCGCGGGGCACGATGTCGTCGATCGTCACCATGATCGAGTGCGGCAGCTCGTCGCGCACGCCCTCGAGCGAAGCCTCGCGGATCAGCTCGGCGATGCGGACCGAGATCGACTCCTCTGTGGTCGTCTCGGCCTCGTAGAGCGGCGGCCCCACCGGGAGCAGCTCGATGAGCTGATCGACGAGCACGTCGAGCTGAGTGCCGGCGACCGAGGAGAGCGGCACGATCGCATCCCACTCGCGCAGCTCGGAGACCGCGAGCAGCTGCGTCGCGACCGCCTGCTTCGATGCCAGGTCGGTCTTCGTCACGACCGCGATCTTCTTGGCCCGCGGGAAGCCCTCGAGCTGCTGGTCGATGAAGCGGTCGCCGGTGCCCATCGCCTCGTTGGCGGGGATGCACAGGCAGATGACGTCGACGTCGCCGAGCGTCGCCTTGACGACGGAGTTCAGGCGCTGACCGAGCAGCGTGCGCGGCTTGTGCATGCCCGGGGTGTCGACGATCACGAGCTGCGCGTCGTCGCGGTGTACGACGCCGCGGATCGCGTGGCGCGTGGTCTGCGGCTTCGACGAGGTGATCGCGATCTTCTCGCCGACGATCGCGTTCATCAGCGTCGACTTGCCGGCGTTCGGGCGACCGACGAAGGTCACGAAGCCGCTGCGGTGCCGCTCGGCGCGCTCCGCGGCCTCCTGGGCGGCGCGGCCGCTGTCGTGCTGGTCGTCGTGCATCATGCTGCCCCCTCGGCATCGGCGAGCGCTGCCGGCTCTGCGATGCGCTGCACCGCCATCTCGCCCGCGTTGCGGCCACGGCCATCGATCGAGCGCACCTCGATGCGCAGCCCCTCGTGGGTGACGATGTCGCCCACCTCGGCGATGCGGCCGAGCTCCTTCTGCATGAGACCGCCGACCGTGTCGACATCCTCGTCGTCGAGGCTCAACCCGAACAGGTCGCCCAGCTCGTCGATCTGCAGGCGTGCGGAGACGTGCCAGACGCCGCCCCCCGCCTCGACGGCCGCGAGCGCACCGCGATCGTGCTCGTCGTGGATCTCGCCCACGAGCTCCTCCACGAGGTCCTCGAGCGTCACGAGCCCGGCGATGCCGCCGTACTCATCCACGACCATCGCCACGTGCACGCGCTCGGACTGCATGAGCGCGAGGGTGTCGTCGGCCTTCTTCGACTCGGGCACGAGGATCGCGGGCCGCGCGAGATCCGCAGCCGTCTCGCTCGCGTCCGGCCGCCAGGTGCTGCTGCGCACCACGTCGCGCAGGTAGAGGATGCCGTCGATCTCGTCGGTGGACTCCCCCACGACCGGCATGCGCGACAGTCCGTTGTCGAGGAACTGCCGCAGCGCATCCTTCGCGGTCGTCTCGCGCTCGACCACGATCATGTCGGGGCGCGGCACCATGACCTCGCGCACGAGTGTCGCGTTGAACTCGAAGATCGAGTGGATCAGCTCGCGGTCGTCGTCCTGGAGCACCGAGCTCTCGGCAGCGGCGTCGACCATCGACAGCAGCTGCGCCTCGGTGCCGAAGGCCGTCTCGCGCTGTCGACCCGGCGTCACCTTGTCGCCGACCGTGACGACGAGCGAGGCGATGGGGCCCGTGAGCACCCGCCAGAAGCGGATGAAGCCGGCGGATGCGCGGAGCAGGCCGATCGCGTGCGCCCGGCCCACGGCGCGAGGGCTCGAGCCGACCAGCACGAACGAGATGACGATCATCGCGCCGCCGGCGACGAGCAGGGTGATCCACCACTCGACCACGAGCGAGTCGACCGCGAGCGTGATGAGCACCGCCGCGACGGTCTCGCACATGATGCGGCCGAACTGCAGCGTCATGATGTGGCTGCGCAGGTCGTCGGCGATGGACAGCATCGCGCGGCCGCGGCGGGACTGCTTCGCCGCCTCCTGCAGCTCGGCGCGCGAGACGACTCCGAGCGCCGCGTCGCACGCGGCCAGCCAGGCGCCGAACGCGACGAGCAGCGCAGCGACGATGAAGAGGACGGTCTCGAACATCAGCGCGCCTCGGTGCCGCTGCCGCCGTGCGCCACGAAGGCGGCGAGCAGCTTGTCCTGCAGCGCGAACATCTCGTCGCGCTCGGCGGCCTCGGCGTGGTCGAAGCCCAGCAGGTGCAGCAGGCCGTGCGTCGTCAGCAGGCGGAGCTCGGTCATGACGTCGTGCCCAGCCTCGCGAGCCTGCTCTGCCGCGACCTCCGGGCACAGCACGATGTCGCCGAGCAGTCCGGCCGGCGCCATGCGATCGGGCGAGCCGGGGCGCAGCTCGTCCATCGGGAAGGAGAGCACGTCCGTCGGGCCGGGCTCATCCATCCACTGCACGTGCAGCTGCTCCATCGTCGCGACGTCGACGAGTGCGATCGACACCTCGGCGTCGGGGTGCACGAAGAGCTTCTCGAGGTCGAAGGCGACCAGGCGCAGGAGCTGCGCCTCGTCGACCTCGGCGCCCGACTCGTTCAGCAGGTCGATCGCCATCAGCTGCGCCGTCCGCGGCCGCTGCGCTGCTGCGGGTGCGGCTTTCGCGCCTCGCGGGCCATCTGCCGCTGGTCGTGCTCGGTGTAGGCGTCGACGATGGCGCCCACCAGCGTGTGGCGCACGACGTCGGCGCTCGTGAGGGTGGCGAAGTGGATGTCGTCGATGCGGCCGAGCACCTGGCTCGCCACCTGCAGGCCGGAGGTGCCCGCCGGCAGGTCGACCTGCGTCGAGTCCCCCGTCACGACCATCTTCGAACCGAAGCCGAGGCGGGTGAGGAACATCTTCATCTGCTCGGGGCTCGTGTTCTGCGCCTCGTCGAGCACGATGAAGGAGTCGTTGAGGGTGCGCCCGCGCATGTACGCGAGCGGCGCCACCTCGACGACGCCGGTCGCGAGCAGCTTCGGGAGCAGCTCGGGATCCATCATCTCGTTGAGCGCGTCGAAGAGCGGCCGCAGGTAGGGGTCGATCTTGTCGGTGAGCGTGCCGGGGAGGAAGCCCAGCCGCTCGCCCGCCTCCACCGCGGGCCTGGTGAGGATGATGCGGCTGACCTCCTTGCGGTGCAGCGCCTGCACTGCCTTCGCCATCGCCAGGTAGGTCTTGCCGGTGCCTGCCGGGCCGATGCCGAAGACGATCGTGTGCTCCTCGATCGCCTCGACGTAGGAGCGCTGCCCCTCGGTCTTGGCGCGGATCGACTTGCCCTTCGAGGTCAGGATCACCTCGCCGATCGCGTCGGCGAGGCTGCGCGAGGGGTCCTGGCGCAGGATGCGCGAGCCCTCTCCGACCTCGGAGCCGGTCAGGTCGGTGCCCTGCCGCACCAGGTCGACGAGCTCCTGCACGAGGCGCGTCGCGACCGCGACCTCCTCCTCCGGGCCCGTCAGGGTCACGAGGTTGCCGCGCACCGCCACCCGGACCTCCGGATGCTCGTGCTCGAGGCGCGTGAGCAGCCGATCCTGCGGCCCCAGCAGCCGCACCATCTCGATGCCGTCGATCTCGATCGACTGCGTGTCGTCAGGCAAGCGAACCCTCTCCGAGCGATCCCGCGAGCACGTGGGCGTGCGCGTGGAACACGGTCTGTCCGGCGAGCTCGCCGGTGTTGAACACGAGGCGGAAGTCGCCGTCGGCGCGCTCACGAGCGATCGCGCGCGCCGCCTGGACCATCTCGGCCAGCAGGTCCGGGTCGCCGGCGCTCAGCTCGACGACGTCGCGGTACTGCGGCGTCTTCGGCACCACCAGCACGTGCATGGGCGCCTGCGGGTGGATGTCGGTGAACGCGATGATGCGATCGTTCTCGAGCACGATCTCCGCAGGGATCTCGCGCGCGATGATCTTCTCGAACACTGTCGTGTCAGCCATGCCGCTCAGCCTACCTTCGCGCCGCTCGACGGCGGCTGCCGCGAGTGCCGGTCACCAGCGTCCGAGCCGCACCGAGAGCGCGGCGATACCCGCCGGGCCCGCGGTCGAGGTGCGCAGCACGTGGTCGCCCATCCGCACCTGCATGGCACCGGCGGCGGCGAGCGCCTCGAGCTCTGCCGCCTCGATGCCACCCTCCGGCCCGACGACCAGCAGCACGTCGCGCTCGACCGCGATCTCGGCGATGGTGACGGATGCGGCGGGATCGAGGACGACCAGCTGCCACTCCTCCGCCAGGGCCGCGAGCCCTGCGGCGTCGACGACGTCGCCCACCTCGGGCAGGTGGGGGCGGATCGCCTGCTTGCCGGCCTCGCGCACCACCTTGCGCCAGCGCTCGAGCGACTTCTCGCGCCGATCGGCCTTCCACTGCACGACGCTGCGCCGCGCCTGCCACGGCACGATCGCGTCGATGCCGAGCTCGGTCGACGCCTGCACGGCCAGCTCGGCGCGGTCACCCTTGGCGAGCGCCTGCGCGAGGCCGATGCGTGGCGTGGGCGCCGGCACCTCCTGCACGTGCTGCAGCACGACGTCGACCCCGTCGCGCTCTGCGCGGTCGATCACGCCCTCGGCGAGCACGCCCCTGCCGTCACTGACGAGGACTCGCTCCCCACGTCGCATCCGCGACACGACGGCCGCGTGGTGCGCCTCGTCGCCCGTGAGCGTCACGAGGTCGCCGGGGGTCGCGCCCTCGAGCGCGTCGTGCCAGTAGCAGTGCGCCATCAGAGGCGGAAGCGGTCGCGCATCTTGGCGAAGAGGCCCTGCTTGAACTGCGAGAGCTGAGGCCCGGGCGCCTTGGTGCGCTCGCGGAGCTCGCGCAGCAGCTCCTCGGTGCGGCGGTCGGTCTTCGTCGGCGTCAGCACCTGCACGCCGAGCTTCAGGTCGCCACGGCCGGCGCCGCGCAGCCGCGTGACGCCGCGCTCGCCGACGGTGATGACGTCGCCCGACTGCGTGCCGGCGCGCACCTCGACCTCGACGGGGCCGTCGATGCTCTCGACGGTCGCGCGGGCGCCGAGCGCCGCGTCCGGCATCGACACCTCGAGCGTGCCGAGGATGTCGTCACCATCGCGGCTGAAGACGTCGTGGTGCCGCACGTTCACCTCGAGGTAGAGCGTGCCAGCGGGGCCGCCGCCCTCGCCGACCTCGCCCTGACCGGGCAGCTGGATGCGCAGACCGGTGTCGACGCCGGCCGGGATGTCGACGGGGATGGTGCGCTCGGAGCGCACCCGGCCGTGGCCCGCGCACGTGTGGCAGGGCTGCGGGATGACGGTGCCGTAGCCCTGGCAGACGCCGCAGGGCTGGCTCGTGACGACGTTGCCGAGCAGCGAGCGCACCTGTCGCTGCACGTGGCCGGAGCCGCCGCACTGCAGGCAGCGCTCCGGGCTCGTGCCGGGCTCGGTGGCCGCGCCCTGGCAGGTCTGGCAGAGCACCGCGGTCTGCACGCGCAGCTCGCGGTGCACGCCGAAGACGACGTCGGCGAGGTCGAGGTCGACGCGCAGCAGGCTGTCCTGCCCGGGCTGCCTGCGCGAGCGCGGTCCGCTCGAGCGGCCGCCACCACCCCCGAAGAACTGCTCGAAGATGTCGCCGAACCCGAAGGCGCCGGCACCGGCCGCGGGTCCGCGGTCGTACTCCGCGCGCGACTGCGGGTCGCCGAGCACGTCGTAGGCGTGCGTGACGTCCTTGAAGCGCTCGGAGGCATCCTCGCTCGGATTCACATCCGGGTGCAGCTCGCGAGCCAGTCGGCGATAGGCCTTCTTGATCTCGTCCTGACCGGCGTCGCGCGCGACGCCGAGGGTCTCGTAGTGATCTGTCACTCAGTCCTCGCTCAGCAGCCGCGTGAGGTAGCGCGCCACTGCGCGCACCGCGGCCATGTTTCCTGCGTAGTCCATGCGGGTCGGGCCCAGCACGCCGATGTGGCCCTCGGAGCCTCCGGTGCTGTAGGTCGAGGCCACCACGGCCGTCTCCCCCAGCGGGCCGGTGAGCTCGCGGCCGATCCGGGTCGCGATCTCGCCCTCCACGCCCATCTCGTCGAAGAGGCGCAGCAGCGTCACCTGCTCCTCGATCGCGTCGAGCACCGGTGTCACCGTGCCGTGGAAGTCGCGCTCCTCGCGCACGAGGTGCGAGGCGCCCGCCATCACGATCCGGTCGCCGCCGCCGGCCTGCAGCATCTCGGTGAGCGCCTGCGCGACGGCACCGGTCGCTGCGCGCAGCGAGCCGGGGGCGGATCCGGTGGCACCGGCGAGGCGCTTGAGTGCGTCTGCGGGCGCGAGCTCGCCGATGGTCTCGGTGTAGGCACGGCCGAGCGCGGTGGCTTGGTCGGGGTCGATGCGCTGCTGCGCGTCGAGCACTCGCTGCTCGACCCGACCGGAGTCGAGGATCAGCACGGCGAGCAGCCGGTGCTCGGCGACCGCGACGAGCTCGACGCGGCGCACGACGGCGTGGCGGCGGATCGGCACCTGCACGAGGGCGACCTGGTTGGTCAGCTGCGAGAGCAGCCGCGCGGTGCGATCGAGCACGTCGTCGCGGTCGATCGAGTCATCGAGGAAGCGCGAGATCGCGACGCGCTGCGCGTGCGTCAGCGGCTGCATGCGCTGGAGGCGGTCGACGAAGACGCGGTAGCCCTTGTCGGTGGGGACCCGACCGGAGGACGTGTGCGGAGCCGCGATGAGCTCCTCCTCCTCGAGCAGGGCCATGTCGTTGCGGATGGTCGCCGCGGAGACGCCGAACGCGTGGCGCTCGACGATCGACTTCGAGCCCACCGGCTCGCGCATGGCGACGTAGTCCTGCACGATCGCGCGGAGGACCTCGAGGCCGCGATCCGAGACCATCCGCGCTCCTCTCCTCCGCAGGCGATCGGGGTCCCGATCCCCCTGGCACTCTCGACTGCTGACTGCCAATCCTACCGCTCGTCGTCACGATCATGCGATGCACAGCCGGATGGGCGCAGAATGGTGCCAGCAGCGCGACCCGGGTGCGCTGCGATGACCATCGATGAGAGGCACGCCATGTCTGATCCCAACGCCCCCCGCGCAGAGGGCAGCGATCCCGCTGAGCAGTCGAGCAACGCTGAGCTGTCGAGCAACGGTGAGCGGCCGGCCAGCACCGAGCCGCCCGTCGACGGCTTCGCCGTGACCGACGAGCAGCACGCGGCGCCGAGCGCACCCGCTGCGCCGGGCGTCGGTGAGCCCGCGCAGTCGTTCTCCTCCCCCGCCGTCGACCCGGCCGCGCCCGCGCAGTTCGGCTCGGCCGGCGATGCCGGGCCCACGGCGCCCGGCCAGCCCGCGTTCGGCTCGATCGATGGAGCGCAGTCGTGGCAGCGGCCCGCAGCCGGCCAGTTCGGTGCCGGCGAGCCCGGTTCGCCCGGCCAGGCGCCCGCCTCCGGCCAGGGCGGCAGCGCGCCCTCCTACGGCCAGCCGGGCAGCGCGCCCTCCTACGGCCAGCCGGGCAGCGCGCCCTCCTACGGCCAGCCCGGGCCTTCGGGCTACGCCCAGCCCGGTCACGGCGCTCCCGGCGCCGGTCCGCAGCAGCCCTTCGGCCAGCCTGGCCAGCCCGGCCAGCCCGGCCAGCCTGGCCAGCCTCCCTACGGCCAGCCCGGCCAGCAGCAGTACGGTCAGCCGCAGTACGGCGCTCCCGGTCAGCCGCAGTACCCCGCGTCGGTGCCGATGTCGCCCACCGACGAGAAGAACGCCGGCATGTGGGGGCACCTCTCCGGCCTGTCGACGATCGTCACCGGCGGCTACGGCGGCTGGATCGGCCCGCTGATCGTCTTCCTGATCTACAAGGACCGCAGCGCCTTCGCACGGCAGGAGTCCAAGGAGGCCCTGAACTTCGGCATCCTGATGACGATCGCGACGCTCGGCCTGCTCGTCCTCGGCACGATCCTCAGCATCGTCGGGATCGGGTTCATCCTGCTGGCGCTCTGGTGGGTGCCGGGCCTGCTGCAGGTGATCTTCTCGATCATCGGCGCCATGCGCGTCAACGCCGGCGGCTCCTACCGCTACCCGTTCAACTGGCGGATCGTGCAGTAGCCCTAGGGAAGCAGCCGGCGCACCACCGCGTCGGCGAGGAGCCGCCCTCGCAGCGTCGGGATCACCCGGCCGGCGAGGGCGGCTCTTCCGTCCACCAGGCCATCGGCGACGAGGCCGGCCACGGCGACGCGCCCCTCGCGCTCGAGCGCCTCGACCGGCAGCCCCTCGGCGATGCGCGACTCAAGCAGCACGCGCTCCACGCGGCGCGTCTCGTCGTCGAGCACCTCGCGCGCGAGCGCTGGCGATGCTCCGGCGATCAGGCGGTCGCGGTACGCCGCCGGATGCTTGACGTTCCACCAGCGCACGCCGCCGACGTGGCTGTGCGCGCCCGGACCGAAGCCCCACCAGTCGTGCCCGCGCCAGTAGGCGAGGTTGTGCCGCGCGACGCGGTCGCCGCGGGACCAGTTGGACACCTCGTACCAGGAGTAGCCCGCTCGGCCGAGCGTCGCATCCGCGGCCTCGTACATCGCCGCCTGCAGGTCGTCGTCGGGCATGGCCAGCTCACCGCGGCGGATGCGCCGGGCGAGCGCCGTGCCGTCCTCGACGATGAGGGCGTAGGCGGAGACGTGATCCGGCTGCATCGCCACCACGGCGTCGAGCGATCGCTGCCAGTCCCCGAGCGACTCCCCCGGAGCGCCGTAGATGAGGTCGAGGCTGACCTCGAGCCCGGCCTCGCGCGCCCACTCGACGACGAGCGGCACGCGCTCAGGATCGTGCGTGCGGTCGAGCGCCGCGAGCACGTGCGGCACCGCGGACTGCATGCCGAAGGAGACGCGCGTGATGCCGCCCTCGCGCAGCTGCCGCAGGCCCGCGGCGTCGATCGAGTCGGGGTTCGCCTCGGTGGTGACCTCCGCGCCCTCGGCCAGGCCGAAGGCATCCGTCACCGCGCCGAGCATGGCGACCAGGTCGCCCGCGGGCAGCAGCGTCGGGGTGCCGCCGCCGAAGAAGACCGTCTGCATCGGGCGCAGCGGCCCGAGCTCGCCGAGCACGCCGGCAGCGAGCGCGATCTCGGCGGCGACATCGGCCGGGTAGCCCGCCCTGGTCGCGCCGCGCAGCTCGTCGGCCGTGTAAGTGTTGAAGTCGCAGTAGCCGCAGCGCACCGAGCAGAACGGCACGTGGATGTAGGCGCCGAACGGCGCATCGCTCCGCGTGCCGGCCGGCAGGCGGCCGTCGGCGGGTGCGGCGTCGCCCTCAGGCAGCCGTCCCACGGTCAGCGGACGTCGATGGACCGGAGCGAATCCATGAACCGGTCGTGGTAGCGGCGCCGCAGCGCCCGCGCGAAGGGGGCGCCGAGCTTGGCCCACCAGGCGTCCTGCCGCACGATGGCCCGGAAGTGCAGGAAGACCGTCTCGTCCTCTGCGATCTCGACCGTGAAGCGCTCCTCGCCCGCGAGCGGGTGGCCGTCGAGCGAGCCGATGATCACGCCGTGCGTGCTCTCCTCCTCCTCGACCGCGATGACGCGCATCGGCGCGTGCACCTGGACGCCGGCGACCCGGATGCGCTGGTCGATCGAGTCGCCCGGCTGCAGGAAGGGCTCGCCGTCGGGGCCGAAGTCCTGCAGCGGCTCGATGCTCGCGGCCCTCGTGGCCTCCGTGCCCTCGAAGCCGACCGGGCGGTAGACCGTGCCCTCCTCGGTGCCGACCACGTCGACCTCGATGCCGGCGAGGCGCTGGATCTTCCAGGTGCGCAGCGCCGCGACCGCTGCGTCGTAGCGGGGCCGGCCGTGGCCGATGCGGCTGCGCAGCTGCACGACCTCGAAGCCCTTCGGCGGGAAGCGGTGGAAGTCGAAGTGCGCGGTCGCACCCACGGAGCCGTAGTTGGTCGCGCGGTCGCGCAGGGGCTTGGTCACTTCGCGTCCTTCTTCGTCTCGCCGCTCGAGAGGGCGGCGATGAACGCCTCCTGGGGCACTTCCACGCGGCCGACCATCTTCATGCGCTTCTTGCCCTCCTTCTGCTTCTCGAGCAGCTTGCGCTTGCGGGTGATGTCACCGCCGTAGCACTTGGCGAGCACATCCTTGCGGATCGCTCGGATCGTCTCTCGCGCGATGATGCGCGCGCCGATCGCGGCCTGGATGGGCACCTCGAACTGCTGGCGCGGGATGAGGTCCTTGAGCTTGCCGGCCATCAGCACCCCGTAGGCGTAGGCCTTCTCGCGGTGCACGATCGCGCTGAAGGCGTCGACCTGCTCGCCCTGCAGCAGGATGTCGACCTTCACCAGGTCGCCCTCCTCCTCGCCGTCGACCTCGTAGTCGAGGGAGGCGTAGCCCTGCGTGCGCGACTTCAGGTGGTCGAAGAAGTCGAAGACGATCTCGCCCAGCGGCAGCCGGTAGCGCAGCTCGACCCGATCCTCCGAGAGGTACTCCATGCCGTTGAGCGTGCCGCGCCGCGTCTGGCAGAGCTCCATGATCGCGCCGACGTAGTCTTTGGGCGCGAGGATCGTGGCGCGCACCATGGGCTCCACGATCGACGAGATCTTGCCGTCGGGGAACTCGCTCGGGTTCGTGACGATGTGCAGCGAGCGATCCTCGGTGCGCACCTGGTAGACCACGCTCGGCGCGGTGGCGATGAGGTCGAGGTCGAACTCGCGGCGCAGGCGCTCGCTGATGATCTCGAGGTGGAGCAGGCCGAGGAACCCGCAGCGGAAGCCGAAGCCGAGCGCCACCGAGGTCTCGGGCTCGTAGACGAGCGCGGCATCCGAGAGCTTGAGCTTGTCGAGCGCCTCGCGCAGCACCGGGTAGTCGCTGCCGTCGATCGGGTAGATCCCCGAGAAGACCATCGGCTTCGGGTCGGCGTAGCCCTGCAGCGCGGTGGTCGCTGGCCCCCGCACCGAGGTCACGGTGTCGCCGACCTTCGACAGGCGCACGTCCTTCACGCCCGTGATGAGGTAGCCCACCTCGCCGACCGCGAGGCCCTTGGAGGGCTTCGGCTCGGGGCTCGAGACGCCGATCTCCAGCGCCTCGTGCTTGGAGCCGGTCGACATCATCATGACCTGCTCGCGCGGCGACAGCTTGCCGTCGATCATGCGGACGTAGGTGACCACGCCGCGGTAGGAGTCGTAGACGGAGTCGAAGATCATCGCGCGGGCGGGGCCGTCGACGTCGCCGACCGGCGCGGGGACCGTGCGCACCACTCGGTCGAGCAGCGCATCCACGCCCTCGCCCGTCTTGCCGCTGACGCGCAGCACGTCAGCGGGGTCGCCGCCGATGAGGCCGGCGATCTCGGCCGCGTACTTCTCGGGGTCGGCTGCCGGCAGGTCGATCTTGTTGAGCACCGGGATGATCTCGAGGTCGTTCTCCATCGCCAGGTAGAGGTTGGCGAGGGTCTGGGCCTCGATGCCCTGCGCGGCGTCGACCAGCAGGATCGCGCCCTCGCAGGCGGCGAGCGAGCGGCTGACCTCGTAGGTGAAGTCGACGTGGCCGGGGGTGTCGATCATGTTCAGCGCGAAGGTCTCGCCGTCGAGCTCCCACGGCATGCGCACGGCCTGCGACTTGATCGTGATGCCGCGCTCGCGCTCGATGTCCATCCGGTCGAGGTACTGGGCGCGCATCGAGCGGTCATCGACGACGCCCGTCAGCTGCAGCATCCGGTCGGCCAGCGTCGACTTGCCGTGGTCGATGTGCGCGATGATGCAGAAGTTGCGGATCTGCGCCGGGTCGGTCGCGGCAG
Organism: Agrococcus sp. Marseille-P2731; assembly: GCF_900117395.1. Taxonomy (GTDB): domain Bacteria; phylum Actinomycetota; class Actinomycetes; order Actinomycetales; family Microbacteriaceae; genus Agrococcus. The sequence goes on from NZ_FPEG01000002.1 coordinate 637,611, forward strand.
GCTCGAGTGCCTTGGTCGCTCGGGGGCTCACGGGTCCTTCTCATCTGGAGGCTCGGCGGGGCCGCGAAGTGCGCGCGGTGTGGAAGGTCCCATTCTTCCACAGCGGATGCGGTGGCTCGCGTTGCGAGGGGCGTCCGGGCGCTGGTAGCATCGTTCGTTGGCTTCCCCTTCTTCTGCGCGTCCTGCGCGCGAGGGCGGGTCGCGGCGGGCTCTGGTGAGCAGAAGCCGCCGCCAATCACTCGTACGAACCAGAACAGGACACCATGGCGAACATCAAGTCGCAGATCAAGCGCATTCTGACGAACCAGAAGGCCACCGACCGCAACCGCGCGATCAAGAGCGAGCTCCGCACCGCTGTGCGCGAGGCGAAGAAGGCCATCGCCGCTGGCGATGCAGCCGTGGCGCAGGAGAAGGTCTCGGTCGCCGCCCGCAAGCTCGACAAGGCCGTCTCCAAGGGCGTCATCCACAAGAAGCAGGCCGCGAACCGCAAGTCGGCCATCGCGAAGCAGGTCGCCGCGCTCTGATCTGAGCCGCGCGCGCTGAGGGGACCCCGCGAGGGGTCCCCTCTTCTGCGCTTCGCCCCGAGCGGCACCTTGCCTGCGCCCCCGATTGGCGCCTCCCGCAGGTGATTGGCGCCTCCCGCAGGTGAGTGGCGCCTCCCGCAGGTGAGTGGCGCCTCCCGCAGGTGAGTGGCGCCTCCCGCAGGTGAGCGGCGCCTCCCGCAGGTGAGCGGCGCCTCCCGCAGGTGAGCGGCGGCTCCGACACGTGGCCGGGCTCGCTAACTGCATGCGGACCGCCGCCCGATGCCGAGATGGCGTAGAGGCCCGTCCTCACGCGATGGTGACACTCGACGTCTCGAACCGCCTCTCGATGACGGGAGCCGCCACTCAGGCGCAGGAAGCGCCACTCAAGCGCGGGAAGCGCCACTCAGGCGCGGGAAGCGCCACTCAAGCGCCGGAAGCGCCACTCAAGCGCAGGAAGCGCCACTCAGGTGCGGGAAGCGCCACTCAGGTGCAGGAAGCGCCACTCAGGCGCAGGAAGCGCCACTCAGGTGCAGGAAACGCCACTCAGGCGTGGAGCGCGCCGCGCCGTGGTGGGAGACGGGGTGTCGGCGGCGAGCGGGGGTCGGCGGCGATCAGGCCGCGCTGCGCGACGCCACCTGGCGCACGAGGCGCTCGACCGCGTAGTGCGCGTCGCGCTCGGCGCCCTTCACCGCGTGGTCGGCGTGCGCGATCGCCTCGATCGCGTCGCACAGGCTCGCGTCGCTGAAGTGCTGCAGGTCGCGGCGGGCGTTCGTCAGCTGCCAGTCCTGCATGCCCAGCTGCCGCGCGGCCTGCGGCCCGCCGCCTGAGACGCCCGAGACCTTCGCCAGCTGCCGGAAGCGCATCGCGAACGCCGCGACGATCGGCACGGGATCCGCACCGGTGGCGATGGCCTGCCGCAGCGTCACGAGCGCCTTCGCCGTGTCGCGGGCGATCACCTCGTCGACCACCGCGAAGGCCGTCGTCTCGACGCGGCCCGCGTAGTAGGTGCGCACGACCTGCTCGGTCACCGGGCCCTCGGTGTCGAGCGCCACCTGCCGGATGGCGTTCGCGAGCTCGGCGACGTCGGAGTGGAAGGCGTCGACGAGCGCCGCGACGGCGCCCTGCGTCGCCTCGCGCTCGAGCAGGCGCAGCTCGTTGCGCGCGAAGGGCAGCATGTCTCCCCTGCCGAGCGGCTGGCAGATCACCTCGATCGCGCCGGGCATCGCCCGGATCGCGTCGAGCAGCTTCTTGCCGCGCACGGTCGAGCCGTCGTGGCGGATGACGAGGGTCGTGCCGTCGACGGGCTGCTGCAGGTAGCGGAGCGCATCGGCGATGAACGCATCCGTCGCCTTCACGGCGTTCTCGACGCGGACGAGCCGCGGCTCGTCGAACAGCGACGGGCTCGCGATCAGCTCGAGCGCGCCATCGGTGTACTGCCCGGCGTCGAGGTCGGAGACCTCGAGCTCTGGATCCTCCAAGACGAGGAGCGACCGCAGCCGCTGGAGGGCACGGTCGGCGAGGAACGACTCCTTGCCGAACACCAGCACGACGGGGGCAGGCGACACCTGCTCCCAGCTGATCTTCGGGATGCTCGCTGCCATGCCACCAGCCTAGGGCGGGCCGCCCACCCCGCCGGACTCCGCGGCAGACGATCCTGAGCGCTCCGACCACATCCGCACACCGTCCTCGTCGACGGCGAGCGCGATCGTGCCGCGCTCGTCGGTGCGCAGCGGCACACCGCCGGTCTCCTGCACGAGTCGCAGCGCCGCATCCGTGGGGTGGCCGTAGTCGTTCTCACCCACGCCGATGAGGCCGACCGAGGCGCCGATGCGCCGATAGAGCGCAGGCAGCTGATCGGCCGAGCCGTGGTGCGCCACGACGACCGCCGCCGCCGCAGGCACTCCCGCCCGCAGCAGCCGCGACTGCGACTGCGCACCCAGGTCGCCGAGCACCACGAGCTCGATCGCGTCGGCAGCACCCGCCTCGCCGGGCCAGTCGACCGAGACCGCGACGCTCGCGTCGTTGCCCGGCTCGGCCTCGCCCACGGGCCACAGCGCCTCGATGCGCATGCCGCCGACCTGCCAGGCGTCGCCGCGCCGCGCCTCGTGCGCCGAGGCGCCGGCTGCCACCAGCTCGTCGACCACCGGGCCGGCGCGGTCGTCGAGCGGTCCGTGCACGAGCAGCCCCGTACGACCGACCAGCGCGGGCGAGCCGCCCGCGTGATCCACGTCGAAGTGCGTCAGCACCAGCATGTCGACGCGCTGCACGCCCAGCATGCTTAGGCACCGCTGCACGAGCGCCGGGTCCTCGCCCGTGTCTATGAGCACGGTCGCACCCTCGTGCCGCACGAGCGTCGCGCTCCCCTGCCCGACGTCGCACTGCGCCACGCGCCAGTCGGCGAGCGAGCCGAGCCTGATGCCCGGCCACGCTGCTCCGAGCCCCACCGCGGCGCCGAGCACGAGCGCCGCCGCGATGCCGCGCGCGAGCCGTGCGCGTGCATGCCCGAGCGTGACGAGGGCGAGCATCGCGGATGCGGCGAGCACGCCCCAGGGCGGGCTCGGCCACGGGATCTGCGCGGCTGGGAGCTGCTGGGCGAGCATCGCGACCTCGGCGATCCACGCCGCGGGGATCCAGGCGACCCACGCGAGGCCGATCGCGACAGCGGGCGCGAGCGGCGCGGCCAGGCACGCGGCCAGGCCCACGATCGTGACGATGGGGGCCGCTGGGCCGGCCAGCAGGTTCGCGAGCACCGAGACCAGGCTGACCCGCGCATCGAGTCCGACGAGCACCGGCATGCACCACAGCTGCGCGGCGATGGGCACCGAGACGAGCGCCGCGATCGGCGTCGGCAGCGCCCGCGAGAGCACTGCGGCGATGGGCCGCGCGTGCACGATGAGGCCGCACGTCGCCAGGGCCGAGAGCGCGAAGCCGGCGCTGGTCGCGAGGTGCGGCTGCAGCAGCAGCACGACGAGCACCGCGAGCGAGAGCAGCGCAACCGCGCCGGCGCGGCGCCCGGTGACGATGCCGAGCAGCCCGATCGACGCCATCGCACCGGCGCGCACGACGGAGGGCTCCGGCGTCACGAGCACGACGAACGCGGCGAGCGCGACCGCCGCGACGAGCACCCGCACCGGGCGGCGCGCGCCGAGCGCCGCCGCACCCTGGAACGCCGCACCCACGACGATGACGCAGTTCGCACCCGAGACCGCGGTCAGGTGCGATAGCCCGGTGTCCAGCATCGCCGTGCGCAGCTGCGGGCTCACCCGCCGCTCGTCGCCGATCGAGAGGCCCGGCAGCAGCTCGCCGCCAACACCCGGCAGCTGTGCAGAGGCCTGCAGCAGCCCGTCGCGCAGCGGTCCTGCCCAGGCTGCCCACGCCGCCGGCTCGGTCAGCTCGAGCTCGCTGCAGGTGAGCAGCCAGCGGGAGCCGTCGAGCCAGGCGTCGCAGGGACCCCTCGCCGTGCCGCCGATCGTGAGCGGCGCATCCGGCCCCCGCAGCAGCATCGCGCTGCGCAGCGCGTGCCGCTCTGCACCATCGGCCGCGCACCCGGTCACCACCACCTCCGTCGGCGCCGCCTGACCGAGCAGCAGCAGCGTCAGCTCGTCGCACGCCTCGAAGCCGCTCGCCACGACGCCGTCGCCGGCGAAGAGCAGCGGGCACGCGAGGCCCATGCCGAGCGCGAGCGTGCGCAGGACGTCGACGGCGAAGCTCGGCAGCCGCCGGCGAGCGACGTGCGCGACCACCAAGCACGCCACCGCGGCTCCCCCGGTGACCGCGGCCGCGGCACCCAGCAGCGCGGCATGCGCGCTGAGGACGGCCAGCACGGCCCACGCGATCGCGACGGGCAGGGCGAGCCGCAGGTCGCGCATCAGCCGCGCCCGCCCGTCACAGCGTCACCAGCGGCGTGAGCGTCGCCAGCAGCGCGGGACCGATGCCCGAGACGTCGTCGAGCTGCGCGATGTCGGTGAAGGGACCCTGCTCGTCGCGGTGCGCGATGATCGCCATCGCGAGCGAGGGGCCCACCCGGGGCAGCGCTTCGAGCGCCGCCTGATCGGCGCGGTTGATCGAGACCAGACCGCCCGGCCCTGTCCCGACACCCGAGGTGCCGCCGCCCGCGGCAGCCGCCTCGGACGCCGCCGCCTGCTCGTCGAGCGTCGGCACGATGAGCTGCTCGCCGTCGACGAGCGTCCGCGCGAGGTTCAGCGCGCCGGCTGCCGCGTCGTCACCGGTGCCGCCAGCCCTCGCCAGCGCGTCCAGCACGCGCGAGCCCTGCGGCAGCCGATAGACGCCGGGCCGATCGACGGCGCCCTGCACGTCGACGACGAGGTCGGCGGTGGCGGTCGCGACGGGCGAGGGCAGCATCGCGTCGGGCTGCGCGTCCGCCACCATCCGCTGCGCGACACCGCCGGCGACCGCGCCGAGCACGAGCAGCACGGCGGCCCCGGCCCCCAGCCGCCAGCGCGCATCCGTTCCGGCCATCCGGGCACGGTAGGGCGGATGCGGCGGGCCGCGTCAGTGCGCCGGGCGCGCCTGTGGACGGCGGGCTTCGACACGGTCAGCGCTCGGAGGGCGCGGACCGGCTCAGCCGACAGGGACGCCCGGAGGGCGCGGACCGGCTCAGCCGACAGGGACGCCCGGAGGGCGCGGACCGGCGGATCCTGAGCCGGTGCGCGCCGCAGGCGCACACCGAGTCGAAGGGCAGCCGGCGGAAGTGGCTAGATGACGAGGTTGACGAGCCTCGGCGCGCGCACGATGACCGTGCGGATCTCGGCGTCGCCGACAGCTCGCTGCACGCCCGCGAGCTCGCGCGCCGCGGCCTCGAGCTCCGCATCCGTGATGTCTGCAGCCACGTCGATGCGGTCGCGCACCTTGCCGTTCACCTGCACGACTGCCGTGACCGTCTGCTCCTTGATGAGCGAGCGATCGGCCTCGCGCCACCCCGCGTTCGCGACCGAGGGCTCGTGGCCGAGGTTCGCCCACATGTCCTCCGCCGTGTACGGCGCGAAGAGCGAGAGGCCGAGCGCGATCGTCTCGACCGCCTCTCGCACCGCGGGGTCCGCGGCACCGGGACCCGAGTCGACCGCCTTGCGGGTCGCGTTCGTCAGCTCCATCAGGCGAGCGACGACGACGTTGAACTTCAGCGCCTCGACGAGGCCCGGCGCATCCGCCAAGAACTTGTGCGTCTCGCGCCGCAGTGCACGGTCGCCGGGCTTCGGGTCGGTCCCGGGCTTCGCGAGCTGCTCGATCGAGAGCCGCCACGCGCGCGCCAGGAACTTCTGCGAGCCGGTCGGGCTGACGTCCTTCCAGTCGATGTCGTCCTCCGGCGGGCCGGCGAACGACATCGTCAAGCGCACCGCGTCCACGCCGAACTGCTCGAGCTCCTCCGAGAGCGTGACGAGGTTGCCCTTCGACTTCGACATCTTCGAGCCGTCGAGGATCACCATGCCCTGGTTGAGCAGCGACTCGAAGGGCTCGGTGAAGGGCACGTGCCCCAGGTCGAAGAGCACCTTCGTGATGAAGCGCGCGTAGAGCAGGTGCAGGATCGCGTGCTCGACGCCGCCCACGTAGCGGTCGACGGGGGCCCAGCGCTCGACCTGCGCGCGGTCGAACGGCTGCGTGTCGTCGGTCGGGTTGAGGAACCGCAGGTAGTACCAGGACGAGTCGACGAAGGTGTCCATCGTGTCGGCGTCGCGCTTGGCGGGGCTGCCGTCGATCGGCGAGGGCACGTTCACCCAGTCCTCGGCCGCGCCGAGCGGGCTCGTGCCCTTCGGCTTCAGGTCGAGCCCGTCGGAGTCGGGCAGCGTGACGGGCAGCTGCTCGAGCGGCACCGGCACCTCCTGCCCGTCTGCGGTGTGGATGATCGGGATGGGCGTGCCCCAGTAGCGCTGACGGCTCACGAGCCAGTCGCGCAGGCGGTAGGTCTTCGCGGCGCGACCGACACCGCGCTGCTCGAGCAGCTGCACCATCCGGCTGATGGCGTGCGCCTTCGACATGCCGTCGAGCTCACCCGAGTTGATCATGCGGCCGTCACCGGTGAGCGCCTCACCGGTCGACTTCGGGTCGAGCGGCGGCTGCTCCTCCGGCCAGACGGCGTTGCCCTCGTCGTCGAGCGGGATCTGCGGCATGACGCCCGTGACGGGGGCGTTCGTGTCGACGACGACGCGCACCGGCAGGTCGAAGGCGCGCGCGAAGTCGAGGTCGCGCTGGTCGTGCGCGGGCACGCCCATGACCGCGCCGTGGCCGTAGTCGGCCAGCACGTAGTCGGCGGCCCACACGGGCATCCGCTCGCCCGTCAGCGGATGGGTCGCGAAGCGCCCGAGGTCGACGCCCGTCTTGACGCGCTCGGTGCTCTGGCGGTCGATCTCCGTCATCCGGCCGACGTCGTCCAGGTAGGCCTGGAAGCGCATCCGCACCGCCGGGTCAGCACCCGCAGCCAGCTCTGCCGCTAGGTCGGAGTCGGGCGCGACGACCAGGAAGGTGGCGCCGTAGAGCGTGTCGGGCCGGGTCGTGAAGACGGGCACGCGACCCGCGTGGCCCTCGATCTCGAACTCGACCTCAGCGCCCTCGGAGCGCCCGATCCAGTTGCGCTGCATGCGCAGCACCTTCTCGGGCCAGCGGCCCTCGAGCTGGTTCAGGTCGTCGAGCAGGCGGTCGGCGTAGTCGGTGATCTTGAAGTACCACTGCGTCAGCTTCTTCTTGACGACGGGGGTGCCGCAGCGCTCGCAGGCACCGTCGACGACCTGCTCGTTCGCGAGCACCGTCTGATCCTTCGGGCACCAGTTGACGTTGGAGGGCTTGCGATACGCGAGGCCGGCCTTGTAGAGCTCGAGGAACAGCCACTGGTTCCATTTGTAGTACTGGGGGTCGCTGGTGTGCAGGATGCGGTCCCAGTCGAACGCCGTCGCGTACTTGCGCATCGAGCGCTTGTGCTGCTCGATGTTCGCCGCTGTCCAGGCCTTCGGGTCGATGCCGCGCTGGATCGCCGCGTTCTCGGCGGGGAGGCCGAAGGAGTCCCATCCGATCGGGTGCAGCACGTTGAAGCCCTGCTGTCGCCAGTAGCGCGCGAGCACGTCGCCGTAGGCGTAGGACTCGGCGTGACCCATGTGGAGGTCGCCCGAGGGGTACGGGAACATGTCGAGCACGTACTTGCGCGGGCGCGCGTCGGTCTCGTCGTCCGTGGCGAAGGGTCGCAGGGCCTCCCACACGGGCAGCCAGCGCTGCTCGATGCGGGCGAAGTCGTAGGTCTCGTCGGTCACTGATGCTCCTGGGTGGGGTCAGCCGTCGGCGGCTGCACCGGCTCTCCAGTCTAGGCGCGACCAGCCAGGCGCGCGTCGTGCCACAATCGTCGAGGAGCGTCGAGGAGGTGTGCGTGCCGGAGTTCGAGAACCCGCCTGCGACGGTCGACGTACCCGCATCGCGCGTGACGCGCATCGTCTCGGTGGATGCGCCGGTCGCGACCGTGTGGCGATGCCTGGTGGAGCCAGACCTGCTCGCGCAGTGGCTCGGCGACATCGCCGCCTTCCCCGAAGGCGTCGCTCCCGGCGCGCTCGGCCGCTTCGCCTGGACGGGCGAGGTCGTGCTCGCCGCCCGCGTCCTCGACGTCGAGCCCCAGCGGCGCTTCGCCTTCGAGTGGGCCGAGGGCATCCTCTCGGGCCGTGCCTCGTCGGTCGAGATCACGCTCGCGGAGATCGACGGGTGCGCGCAGGTGCACCTGGTGGAGTCGGGCTTCCCGCTCGAGGGCGACGACTCGACGCGCCGGGAGGCGCTGCGCTCCCTCGCCGCCGGCTGGACGGTCGAGCTCGACGAGCTCGTCGAGCTCGCGGAGGGCCTGCAGGCCTGATCCTGCCGCGCCACCGCGCGGTGGTGGGCGATGCACTCGCCGGCGCTCAGCGCGGCACGAGCGCGGCGAGCACGGCTGCGGCCTTCACGTGCAGCTCCTCCACCTCGAACGTCGCATCCGACAGCGCCGTCACGCCGCCGCCGACCCCGATGTGCGTGCCGTGCCCGTCGGCGACGACGCTCCTGATGACCATCGCTAGGTGGCACGTGTCCCCCGCGACCAGTCCGAAGCATCCGCTGTAGACGCCCCGCGGCGCGCCCTCGAGCGCCCGCAGCAGCTCGACCGTGCGGCGCTTCGGCGCCCCCGTCATCGAACCGGCGGGGAACAGCGCCCGCACGGCGTCGAGCGGGCCGAGACCCGGCAGGAGTCGCCCGCGCACGGTCGACACGAGCTGATGCACCGTGGGGTAGGTCTCAACCTCGAGCAGGCTCGTCACCTCGACCGAGCCGGGCTCGCTCACGCGCTGCAGGTCGTTGCGGCACAGGTCGACGATCATGACGTTCTCGGCGCGCTCCTTCTCGCTCTCGAAGAGCTCGAGCGCGAGCGCCGCGTCATCGGCGCCGCCGACCACGCCGGCCGCGTCGCCCCGGCGCCGCGTGCCCTTGATGGGGCGGGTGGTCGCCACGCCTCCCTCGACGTGCAGGAAGGTCTCGGGGCTCGCGCTCGAGACCGTGACGCCGGCGATCCGCAGCAGGCCGCCGTGGTGCACGGGGCTGGCGGCCCGCAGCCTCGCGTGCGTCGCGATCGCGTCGATCGGCGGCCCCTCGATCGCGGTCGTCAGGCACAGGACGTAGGAGTCGCCCTCGCGGATGTGCTCGCGGCAGCGCTCGACCTTCTCGGCGTACGCGGCATCCTCGTCGCGCCAGCGCAGCAGCTCGGCGTCGATGCGGTCCTCGGCCCGCAGCTCCCCGCGCACCGTGGCCTCCGGCGCACGCGCGAGCTCCCAGGGCTGTCCCTCGCGCGACTGCAGCTGCGCGCTGCCGTCCACCGACACCACCCAGCGATCGAGCAGCAGCCACGCCGCCTCGGGGAACCGACCCGCTCCCGCGTCGTCCGGCTCGGCCGCGACCCCCAGCATCCGCACCCCCGACTCGTAGCCGAACCAGCCCACCCAAGCGCCCGGAAGCCGCGTGCGGGCGTGCTCGAGCGCGGCCACGGCGTCACCCTCGACCGGCTCGCCGTCGAGCGTCGCGCGGCCGCCGCGCACCACGAGCGAGTGCGCGCCGACGCCGATGACGTGCGCGCCGCTCGACGAGGAGTCGAGCCAGACGACGTCGCCGCCGCGGGCCTCGAGCGCGGCGAAGGCAGCCTCGGGGGTGGCCTCGACCGGCGTCGCCCAGCGGGCGCCGAGGTGCGGCAGGAGCAGCACAGAGGTCGCTGGCATAGGGTCGATCCTATGAGCGGGACCGAGGCTGTGCGGGACCGGGGGCGGCCCGCTCCGCCGGCGCTCGCGGCCGCTGAGGCACCCGTCTCGCTCGCGTGGACGCCGTCGGGGTTCTCGCCCAGTGCAGCGCCCATCGCCGCGACCTCGGCGGCCGACTCCTGGCTCGTCGACGACGGCCGGGTGCTCGCCCTCGAGCGGCACCATCGGCGGTTCGCGGATGCCGTGGCAGCGGCAGGCGGCGACGGTCACGACGCCCTGGTGGCGGCCGCGGCCGCGGCACAGCACGTGCCGGCGCTCGGCCGCTGGTCTCCGCGACTCGACCTCGCTCCGGACGGCATCCGACTGCGGATCAGGACGCCTCCTGCACCGTCGATGCGCGTCACCGCCGTGACAGCGGGGCGTGACCCGCGCACGCTGCCGCAGCGGAAGGGCCCGGACCTCGTCGCGCTCGCCGCTCTGCAGGCCGAGGAGGTGGCCCGCATCGGCCTCGAGGCGGAGCCGATCATCACCGTCGGCGGGCTCGTCGCCGAGGGCACCTGGTCGGCGCTGCTGTGGTGGCGTGGCGACGTGCTGTGCGTGCCCGCCGGCAGCGTCCCGCTGCTGCCGTCGGTGACGGCGGCTGTGCTCATCGAGATCGCTGCCAGCGAGGGCATCGAGGTGCGCGAGGAGCGCGCGACGCCCGCTGAGCTGGAGGGGTGCGAGGTCTGGCTCGCGAACGCGCTTCGGGGCATCCGTGCCGTCACGAGCTGGATCGACGGCCCGCGACTCGCGCTCCCCACCCGCGCCGAGCAGTGGCAGCGCGAGCTCGACGAGAGGCGCGCGGCGCCGAGCGTGAGCCAGCGGTGATCGACGACATCATCGGCGGCTTCCTCGACGCCGTCGCCTCGATCGATCCGCTGCTGCGCACCATCGTCGCCGGGATCGCGATGATGCTCGAGACGAGCGTGCTGCTCGGGCTCGTCGTGCCCGGCGACACGATCGTGATCGTCGCGGCGCTCGCAGTGGAGGCCTGGCCCTGGTGGCTCGCGCTCATCGGCGCCGTGGTGGTGGGCGCCCTGGCCGGCGAGTCGATCGGCTTCGCCATCGGGCACTGGCTCGGGCCGAAGATCGACACCTGGCTCGCGCGACGGTGGCCGAAGGCATCCGCGCAGTGGCGTCGCACGGAGCGCTATCTGGCGCGCCGCGGCGGACCAGCCATCTTCCTGTCGCGCTTCCTGCCGGTCGCGCACTCCCTCGTGCCGCTCATCGTCGGCGCCTCCGCGATGCCGTACCGACGGTTCCTCGCCTGGACGATCCCGGCATGCGTCGTGTGGGCGGCCGCCTACGCCTCCGCCGGGTGGCTCGCGGGCGGCACCTATCGCGAGCTGGCCGATCAGCTGCATGGCGCCGGCTACATCATGGTCGCGGTCGTCGCCGCGTTCATCCTGCTGGTGTGGGCGGCCAAGCGCGTGATCGGGCGCTTCGAGGCGCGCCACATGGTCGACGACGATGACGAGGACGCCGCCAGCTGACGATCAGCGCTGGGCGGTCGCCGGTCGCTCGGTGGGGAAGAGCTCGCCGATCTGCGCCTGCGCGAGCTGCACGCCCATCTGGAGGTAGCGAGGATCGCCGTCTGCATCGTGCAGGAAGGCGTAGGTGACGAGCGCGTCGAGCCCGCCGATGCCGAGCTCGAGGCGCTGCCGCTGCTCGGCGTCGGTCTCGATCCCCCAGCGCTCCTGCAGGTACTCGACCATGTCGTCGACGAACAGCGGGGCCACGGCCTCGCGGTGCTGAGGCCCGAGGTCGAGCCCCTCGCCCGTGCGGAGCATGCGGAACGACGGCACCTCGCGGAACGTCTCCACCATCGCGCCGACGATCGCGTCCATCGCCTCCGGCCACGACGGGTGGTCGACGATGAGCACACGCTCGATCGCGAGCCGCATGCGCTCCAGGTTGCGCTCCGCGAGCGCCACGAGCACCGCGACCCGATCGGGGAAGTAGCGGTAGACCGTGCCGATCGAGGCGCCGGCACGCTCGGCGACCAGCGCGGTCGTGAGGTGCTCGATGCCGTGCTCGACCACGACGGCCGCAGCGGCATCCAGCAGGGCTTCGATCCGGTGGGCGGCGCGCGCCTGCACCGGCTCGTTCCGCACGGTCACCGAGGGCGCCGGGGAGCTTCGATCGTTCATGTCGCCATCCTGTCGCATCCGGCACCGATCGGTGGGAGCATCGCGGGTATGTGTGGACGGTACGTGATGGCGAGCCCTGCGAGCGACCTGGTCGCGCTGTTCGAGATCGATGAGACGGGCGCCGATCTGCCCGAGCCGAGCTGGAACATCCCACCGACCTCGTCGGTGCCGATCGTGGTGGAGCCGCAGCCGCGCGACGATGCACCGCCGACGCGGCGGCTCGAGGCTGCGCGCTGGGGCCTCGTGCCCGCCTGGGCCGACGACGTCTCGGTCGGCGCGCGCGCCTTCAACGCCCGGAGCGAGACGGCGGCGTCGAAGCCGATGTTCCGCGACGCCGTGCGCGAGCGGCGAGCCCTCGTGCCCGCCGACGGGTGGTTCGAGTGGCAGAAGCACGACGATGCGAAGACCCCGCACTACATCCACGGCGAGCAGCCGATCTCGTTCGCGGGCCTGTACGCCTGGTGGAAGCGGCCCGACGGCGCCTGGCTGCTGTCGACCTCGATCCTCACGACCGCGTCTGCAGGCGAGCTCTCCGCGATCCACGAGCGCATGCCGGTGGTCGTCTCGCCCGAGATGCGGGATGCGTGGCTCGACCCGACGGAGGACGGCGAGGCCGCCCTCGAGGCGGTCGTGGCCGAGGCCGCGGATGCGGTGGCGGGCCTCAGCGTGCACGTCGTCGGGTCGCGGGTCGGCAACGTGCGCGAGCAGGGCGTCGAGCTCATCGCGCCGCTCAACCCCGCATAGCGGACAGCCAGTAGGGTCGAGGGGCGTCCACGGCTCGGGAGGTCACGCATGGAGGAGCTCGATCCGCTCTCGCGCATCCCCGAACCCATCAAGCACACCGCTGCGCGCATCGAGGACTGGGTGCACGAGCACCGTGAGGCGAACGCGCTGCGCGCCGGCCGTCTGCCCGCGATCGTCGCCTACCCCGGGTACGGCGGCGACGGCTGGGTGCGGGTGCTCGCCCGCGTGCTGCTCGTGCAGCCCGGCAAGGAGCAGAGCGTGCACTACGAGAACGTGCGCGGCTGGCGCTCGTTCACCTCGATCGCGCTCAACCACATCGATGTGACCCTCGAGGCCAATGGCGAGCGCCACGTCGTGATCGCCGACCGCGGCGGTCTGGTCGACGCCATCGTGCCGTTCCGCCTCGAGCCGGGCTGGCAGGAGGTCACGCTCAGCGTCGCCGGCTCCGTGCCGGTCGTCGCCCCCGTCTTCGTGGTCGACCCGACGACCCGCTTCGGCGTCGTCAGCGACATCGACGACACCGTGATGGTCACCTCGCTCCCCCGCCCGCTGCTCGCCGCCTGGAACGCGTTCGTGCTCGACGAGCACGGTCGTCAGCCGGTGCCCGGCATGGCCGTGCTCTACGAGCGCATCGCCAACGAGCATCCGAACAGCCCCTTCGTCTACCTCTCCACCGGTGCGTGGAACGCGGCCCCGACGCTCAGCCGCTTCCTCTCGCGGAACCTCTACCCGTCCGGCAGCATGCTGCTGACCGACTGGGGGCCGACCCACGACCGCTTCTTCCGCTCAGGTCAGGATCACAAGCGGCAGCAGCTGCGGCGGCTCGCCAAGGAGTTCCCCGACATCACGTGGCTGCTCGTCGGCGACGACGGCCAGCACGACGAGGCGATCTACGGCGAGTTCGCGAACGCGCATCCGACCTCGGTGCACGCGGTCGCGATCCGCGAGCTCTCGCCGCAGGAGGCCGTGCTCGCCGGTGGACGCAAGCACGCGGAGACGCGCTCGATGCACCCGTGGGTGTGGTCGTCGAACGGCGGCGGGCTCGCGAAGGAGCTCGCGGCGATCCCCGGCCTCGACGTGCTGTGACGGCTCCCCGTGCCGCAGCGTCGTGACGTGAGCCGACACCGGTGAGCGCCCGCCACATCGCGATCGCGGTCATCCTGCGAGCTGACGGCGCGATGCTCGTGACGAGCGCGGTCGAGCCCGGCTCCGCTGGGGCCGGCCGTCCTCGCACGCTGGTGCGGCCGCCGGGCGGCGGCATCGATGAGGGCGAGGCTGCGTCGGATGCCGTGGCGCGCGAGCTGCGGGAGGAGCTCGGAGCCGATGCGCTCGAGGTGGCACCGCTCGGCACCCTCGAGCACCGCCTGCGATTCGCCGGCCGCGAGCTGCACGAGCTGGTGCACGTCTTCACCGCTCGACTGTCGACGGATGCGGCGCTGCCGTCGGCGACGGACGCCGGGCACCCGGTCTGGTGGCTCGCCTCCGAGCGGTTCGAAGACCCCGAGCTCGAGATCGTGCCTGCGGGCCTGCTGCAGCTGATCGAGCGCGCGCGACCCTGACCCTTCCCATACTGTGCATCGCAAGGTATGGTGCCTGACATGGTGAGCGGCGAAGGTTCTTCCGCGGCGCCGCAGCTGCGCAAGGGCGTGCTCGGGCCGGTCGTGCTGGCGCTGCTCGAATCGCGCGACCGCTACGGGCTCGAGATCGTGCGCGAGCTCTCGGCGCTCGAGCTCGTCGCGAGCGAGGGCACCGTCTACCCGTTGCTGACGCGCTTGCAGGATTCAGGCGCCGTCGAGAGCACCTGGGTGGTCTCCGACACGGAGCGCCCACGCCGCTACTACCGGCTCACCGCCACCGGCCGCGAGGAGCTCGCGGCCTTCCGCGTCGACTGGGCGGCCTTCACGAGCGCCGTCCACTCGATCCTGCACCCGAGCGAGGGATGATCATGCACCAACCCACTCCGCTGCCCCTCGAGGCGCAGCGCTACCTCGAGCAGCTCGATCTGGAGGCGGCGATGCTGCCGCAGCCGCGCAGAGCGCAGCTCGTCAGCCAGATCCGCGAGCACCTGCACGACGCCGTCGAGGATCGCGCGGAGATCCGTGCCGTGCTCGCCCGGCTCGGCACGCCGCGCGAGCTCGTCGCGGAGGCGCAGCCCGAGGTGAACTCTGAGCGCCCGCCGCAGTCTCGGTCGCCGTGGCCGCTCATGCTCGCGATCGCTGTCCTGGCGATCGGCGTCCTCCTGCTGCTCATCGGCGGCACCGTGTTCTCCATGTCCGGTCGCGGCCGATGGCTCGTGCTCGCCCTCCCGGGGTTCGTCTTCGCTGGCGTCGGCGCCGTGCTGCTCAGCAGAGAGCGCCGTCGAAGCCGAGAGGATCCCGCCGCGCGCTCCGCGGCACGGCGCGCCGTGCGATGGCTCGCGATCTCCGGCCTCGCTGTGGGCGTGCTGATGCTCGCGCTCGCCGGCGTGCTGTTCGCGATGACGGGCCGCTGGCGCTCAGTCCTGTTCGCGCTTCCCGGCATCCTGCTCGCCCTGGCCTGCGCCATCGCGCTGCTGCGAGGCGCGGCGCTTTCGAAGCGAGCGGCCCTCGCGAAGGAGCGAGCCGCCCTCTAGCGGGCGAGCACCTCGCCTGCGCGACCCGAGGCGCGCATCCAGCCGCCGGCCTCGGTCACGCGCACCGGCGCATCCCCCAGGAACCGCATCGCCACGAGCGCCGCAGCCTGGCCCGCGGTCAGGCCGCTCGGGTCGACGGCGCGACCCCAGACGGCGCGCTCGGCCCTGCGCCGCACAGCCTCGCCCGGCGAGCGCGGCAGCGCCGCCTCGACGTCGGCGGCCGCCTGCGTCGCGAGCTCACGCACCCGCGCTGGCTCGACGTCGCCGGTGTGCGCCCAACCGCCCTGCGGCGGCGAGACCGCGGCCCAAGCGGGCCGCGCCACCGCATCCGGCACCTCGATGTCTGCACCCTCGCGCAGCGCGTCGCGCAGTGGGGGCAGCGCCACCACCCCGTCGAAGCTCGCAGGCTCGCGCATGCGGGATGCGCGTGCGACGAGCACCGTCGGGCCGGTGTCGAGCAAGCCGGCGGATGCGGTCATGGGCGTCGTGAGCAGCGCGACCGGCCCGTCGGCGGCGAGCCGCACGGTGCCGTCGCCGAAGACGGCGGCGCGGTCGAGCAGGAGGACGAGGTCGGCGCGGGCGCGCTCGTCGAGGGAGAGGATGGAGTGCATGCGATCTCTAGACTAGAGCGGCCCCCGTGGCTCGAGCTTCGTCGAGAGGACCGTCGTGACCGAGAGCATCCGCATCCTGCTGGAGACCCTGTCGCTCGTCGACACGGGTGCCCGCACCTCCGAGGACATCTTCACCGGCGCGAGCCACCCGATGCCCTACGGGCGGATCTTCGGCGGCCAGGTCATGGCGCAGGCCGTCGTCGCCGCGCAGCGCACCGTCGAGCCCGACCGCAGCATCCACTCCGTGCACGGCTACTTCGTGCGACCGGGTGATGTCGAGCACCCGATCACGCTGTCGGTGGAGCGCATCCACGACGGCCGCTCGTTCTCGACGCGTCGCGTGCAGGCCTACCAGCGTGGCGTGCCGATCATGTCGATGATCTCGTCGTTCCAGGATCTCGACGAGGGCCCCAGCTCGCAGCACCCGATGCCGCAGGGGCTGCCATCGCCCGACGAGCTGCCGAGCTCTGAGGAGCTGCTCGCCGCCTACGCCGGCCACCCGCAGGCCCGGGCCGTCATCGCGCGTCCGTTCGACATCCGCCACGTCGAGGGACCCATCTACCTGCCGGATCCCGAGCGGCCGCGGCACGGCAACCAGCACGTCTGGATCCGGGCCAAGGACCGGCTGCCCGACGACGACGCGCTGCATCGCGCGGCGCTCGCCTACCTCTCGGACTACGCGATGCTCGAGCCGATCGTGCGCATGCACGGCGCCGCGTGGACGACGCCGGGGCTGAAGGCCGCGAGCCTCGACCACGCGCTCTGGTGGCATCGGCCGGTGCGCGTCGACGAGTGGCTGCTGCTCGAGCTGGAGACCAGCTCGTCGGGTGGCGGGCGCGGGCTCGGCCGGGCGCACATCTATGCCGCCGACGGCACGCACGTCGCCACCGTCGCCCAGGAGGGCATGGTGCGGGTGCCGCAGGAGCCGAGCGCCTCGTGAGCGAGCGCCCCGCGAAGGTGCAGCCGATCGCGCCCGCGGCGGGGATGCGCGCGGTGCGCGAGGCGCTGCCGCTGCGCACCGAGCGGCTCGTGCTGCGGACGCTCGCGCCCTCCGACATCGATGCGGTCCGCGGCTATCGCAACGCGCCCGGCCAGCGCCGCTGGACCTACAGCCGTGACCAGACCGAGGCAGAGCTCATGGCGTGGACGGCAGGCGGCGCGCCCGTCTTCCTGCGCGACGGCGATGCCGTGCAGCTCGGCATCGAGCACGAGGGCAGGCTCATCGGCGACATCATGGTGCGCATCACGAGCCTCGCCGCCCGGCAGGTTGAGCTCGGCTGGATGGTCGCGCTCGAGGCGCAGGGCAAGGGCTTCGCGACCGAGGCCGCTGCGGCCGCGCTCGAGCTCGCGCTCGCCATCGGCGCGCACCGGGTGACGGCGCAGCTCGACGATGAGAACGTCGCGTCCCGCCGGGTCGCGGAGCGCATCGGCATGTCGGTGGAAGGCCGGTTCGTCGACGACGACATCAACCCCGCCACCGGGACCTTCGGCACGTCGCTCTTCATGGCGCTGCGCCGGGCCGAGCACTGACGCTGCTGCGTCGGCTCGGCCCGGCGGGCACGCTCGTGCGGGTGCCGGATGCGCCCGCCTAGTTCTGCGGGAACCCGAGGTTGAGCCCGCCGTGGCTCGGGTCGAGCCAGCGGCTGGTGACGACCTTCTCGCGCGTGTAGAACTCGAAGGCGTGCTTGCCGTAGGCCTTGCCCTGCCCGAAGATCGAGCGCTTCCAGCCGCCGAACGAGTGGTAGCCGACCGGCACGGGGATCGGCACGTTGATGCCGACCATCCCCACCTGCACCTCGTTCTGGAAGCGCCGAGCGGCGCCCCCGTCGTTCGTGAAGATCGCGGTGCCGTTGCCGTAGGGGTTCGCGTTGATGAGCTCGAGCCCCTCCTCGTAGCTGGCGACGCGGACGATCGAGAGCACCGGCCCGAAGATCTCCTCCTTGTAGGCGGTGGAGTCGGTGGGCACGTTGTCGATCAGCGTCGGCTTCAGCCAGAAGCCGTTCGGGTCGCCGTCCACCTCGGGGTCGCGGCCATCGACCAGCACGTCGGCGCCGTCGTCGGACGCGGTCTGGATGTAGCCGGCGACCTTGTCTCGGTGCTGGCCGGTGATCAGCGGTCCCATGTCGTTGTCGCGCGTGCCGTCGCCCGTGCGGATGCCGCCCATCCGCTCGGCGATCTTGGCCGCGAGCTCGTCGGCGATCGAGTCGACCGCCACGACGACCGAGATCGCCATGCAGCGCTCGCCCGCCGAGCCGAAGCCGGCGTTGACCGCTGCGTCCGCGGTCACGTCGAGGTCGGCATCCGGCAGCACCAGCATGTGGTTCTTCGCGCCGCCGAGCGCCTGCACCCGCTTCCCGTGCTCGGAGCCGGTCCTGTAGACGTACTCCGCGATCGGCGTCGACCCGACGAACGAGATCGCCTCGACGTCAGGATGCGTCAGAAGCGTGTCGACCGCCTCCTTGTCACCGTGCACGACCGTGAGCACGCCGTCGGGCAGACCGGCCTCCTGGAAGAGCTCGGCGATGAACACCGCAGCAGATGGGTCCTTCTCGCTCGGCTTGACGACCACGGTGTTGCCCGCTGCCAGCGCGACGGGCGCGAACCACAGCGGGATCATGGCGGGGAAGTTGAAGGGGCTGATGATGCCGACGACACCGAGCGGCTGGCGCAGCGAGTAGACGTCGACGCCCGAGGAGGCGTTCTCCGAGTACTCCCCCTTCGTCAGCAGCGGGAACGCGGTCGCGAGCTCCGCGACCTCGATGCCGCGGGCGATCTCGCCCAGCGCGTCGGAGTGGACCTTGCCGTGCTCGCGCGTCACGATCGTCGCCAGCTCGTCCTTGCGCTGCACGATCAGCTCGCGGAAGCGGAACATGATCGCCTGACGCTTCGCGATCGAGAGGTCGCGCCAGGCCGGGAAGGCGGCCCTCGCGTGCGCGATCGCCTCGCTCACCTCATCGGCGCTCGCGAGGCCCACCTCGGAGACCACCGTGCCGAGCGCGGGGTTGTAGACCGGCGCGGTGCGGCCGCTGCCCTCGCGGCGGGCGCCCGCGATCCAGTGCGGGATGGCGGTCGGGCCGGACTGCTCGGTGGATTCGACGACGGTGTCGGTCATGGGGAGCTCCTCGCTGAGGGGTGGCGTCGTTGCTCCTCAAGCCTAGCCAGTGCGCTCGCGCGAGGTCCTACCGGTCGCCGCCCCGCCGGAACGCGATCGGCTCCTCGAGGAACGGCTCCCACGCCGCCCGCTCCCCCGCCGAGAGGCGGCGCGGGGTGCCCGTGGACGCATCCAGCATCACCACCGTCGTCTGCGCTCGGGCGTACACCGTCGACTGGTCGGGCGAGAGCACCTCGTAGCAGACGTCCATCGATGCGCCGCCCATCCGGCCGATCCACATGTCGACGACGATCGGCTCGCGATGGTGCGGGATCTGCGCCAGGTACTCGGCCTCCTGGCGCGCGATCACGGTCACGCTCGTCGCACCGGGGCCGGCGTCGATGATCGCGGTCGTCGGCGATCCCTCTGGCCCCCCGGCCCAGAAGGCCGTGACGCGAGCCTCTTCGAGCAGGGTGAGGAGCGCCGCGTTGTTCACGTGCCCGTACGCGTCCAGATCCGACCAGCGGACCCGCACGGGCACCGGCAGTCGCATCAGTCCCTCGTGAGCTTGCGGTACGCGGAGCGGTGCGGCTTCGCGGCGTCGGGGCCGAGGCGCTCGACCTTGTTCTCCTCGTACGCCTCGAAGTTGCCCTCGAACCAGTGCCAGTAGGCCGGGGTCTCCTCCGTGCCCTCGTAGGCGAGGATGTGCGTGGCGATGCGGTCGAGGAACCACCGGTCGTGCGTGATGACGACGGCGCAGCCGGGGAACTCGAGCAGCGCGTTCTCGAGACTCGAGAGGGTGTCGATGTCGAGGTCGTTCGTCGGCTCGTCGAGGAGCAGCAGGTTGCCGCCCTGCTTGAGCGTCATCGCAAGGTTGAGCCGGTTGCGCTCCCCGCCGGAGAGGACACCGGCCTTCTTCTGCTGGTCGGGACCCTTGAAGCCGAACTTGCTGACGTAGGCGCGCGAGGGGATCTCGACGTTGCCGACCTGGATGTAGTCGAGCCCGTCGGACACGACCTCCCAGAGGTTCTTGTTCGGGTCGATGTTCGAGCGGCCCTGGTCGACGTAGCTGAGCTTGACCGTGTCGCCGATCTTCAGGTCGCCACCGTCGAGCGGCTCGAGCCCCACGATGGTCTTGAAGAGCGTGGTCTTGCCGACACCGTTCGGGCCGATGACGCCGACGATGCCGTTGCGCGGCAGCGTGAACGAGAGACCCTCGATGAGCTGACGGTCGTCGAAGCCCTTCTCGATGCCCTTGGCCTCGAGCACGATCGACCCGAGGCGAGGGCCGGCCGGGATCTGGATCTCGTCGAACTCCAGCTTCTTGGTGCGCTCGGCCTCGGTCGCCATCTCCTCGTAGCGGGCGAGGCGTGCCTTCGACTTCGCCTGGCGGCCCTTCGTGTTGGAGCGCACCCAGTCGAGCTCCTCGGAGAGGCGCTTCGCGAGCTTCTGATCCTTCTTGCCCTGGATCTGGAGGCGCTCGGCCTTCTTCTCGAGGTAGGTCGAGTAGTTGCCCTCGTAGGGGTAGAGGCGGCCGCGGTCGACCTCGCAGATCCAGCCCGCGACGTGGTCGAGGAAGTACCGATCGTGCGTGACGGCCATGACGGCGCCGGGGTACTTCGCCAGGTGCTGCTCGAGCCACAGCACGCTCTCGGCGTCGAGGTGGTTGGTGGGCTCGTCGAGCAGCAGCAGGTCGGGCTTCTCGAGCAGCAGCTTGCACAGCGCCACGCGGCGGCGCTCACCACCGGAGAGGTTCGTGACGGGCCAGTCTCCGGGCGGGCAGCGCAGGGCATCCATCGCCTGCTCGAGCTGGGAGTCGAGATCCCACGCGTCAGCCGCGTCGATCTCCTCCTGCAGCGTGCCCATCTCAGCCATGAGCGCATCGAAGTCTGCGTCGGGATCGGCCATCTCGGCCGAGATCTCGTTGAAGCGCTCGATCTTCGCCGTGAGGTGGCCGAACGCACCCTGCACGTTCTCGAGCACCGTCTTCGACTCGTCGAGCTCAGGCTCCTGCATCAGGATGCCGACGGAGTAGCCGGGCGAGAGCTTGGCGTCGCCGTTCGACGGGGTGTCGAGCCCCGCGATGATCTTCAGGATCGTCGACTTGCCTGCACCGTTCGGCCCGACGACGCCGATCTTGGCGCCGGGCATGATCGCGGTCGTGACGTCGTCGAGGATCACCTTGTCGCCCACGGTCTTGCGGGCGCGGACCATCGAAAAAATGTACTCGGCCATGCCCTCAGTCTAGGGCGATCACGTCACCGACGAGACACCGCCCGCCGCCCAGCACCGCCGTGCGCACGGCCGACGACTCGCCATCGCCGACCTGGCCGACGAGGCACGCATCCTCCAGGCGCACGGCGATCTCCAGGAACGTCACGGGGGCGCCCAGCGAATCGACCTCCCGCGTGCGCTCGATGGCGGATCGCTCGAAGCCCGCGCCCTCGACCGCGTTGACGAGCGAGTCGGGATCGAGCGGGGTGTGCCCGATGAGCGAGGCTCGGAAGGCGTCGAGCTCGGGATCGGGCTGCCCCGGCTCGCCCGGCTCGCCGGGGGCAGTCGTGGTAGGCGCCGCTGACGTCGGGCCGTCCGCTTCGCCCGAGGGGCCGGGCTGCGGTGCGGCCGAGCAGCCGGCGAGGACGAGCGATGCGAGCACGGCGAGCGCTGCGATCCGGCGCACGCGCCCTCCTTCACCGACCGACAGGGACCCCTCCAGCCTAGGTCCCGTATCCCGCCATCGTGCCCGAGCCGCTCGTGATGGAGGTCGACCACGTCGGCTCGCCGCGCTCGTGGTCGTGCTCTGCGTGGCCGTCCTCCGGTGGCAGGTAGGCGGAGTCGGCGCTCTCGACCGGCTTCGGCTTGCGCTGCCGCAGGGCCGGCCCGACCCTCAGCGAGTGCCCGACGTGCTCGGCCCGGATCTTCACGCTCGTGCCGCGCTTCTCGCCCGCCTCCCACTGGTCGATCTTGAGCCTGCCGAGCACCATGACGAGGTCGCCCTTCTGCAACGACGCGCCGACGTGCTCGGCGAAGCCGCCCCACGCCTCCACGGAGTACCAGTTGGTGTGCGCGTCGACCCAGCTGTCGCCATCCTTGCGGCGGCTCGTGCAGGCCAGGCGGAACTCGGCGACCCTGTCGCCGTTGATGGACTTCAGCGTCGGGTCAGCTCCCAGCTGCCCGACGACGGTGATTGCATCGTTCATGCCCCGGAGGATGCCGCGCGACGTCGACGACGGGGGCTGCGACCCTCGCCCCCTGTGGAGAACTCGCCCCGCAGCCAGAGCACGGCCCGAACGGCTCCTGCTCGACCGCGTCGCGGGAGGACGCCGCCGAGGGTGCTGCGCCAGTCCGGTCGCGTGTGGGTGGCCGGCCGTAGCGTCGCAGGTGCAGGACGACAGCACCACTCTCCGAAGAAGGGATCGCGATGGCCATCATGACCACCAGCCAGCGACGCGCGGCGCCGTCGGCGGCGCACGTGACGACCCGTCGGGTGCGCGACGACCTCTGGCGCGTGACCAGCGCATCCGGTCTCGCCCTCGGCTACATCGCCCGCGCAGACTCGGCGACCGGCTCGGCCTTCGAGGCGCGCCGGCTGCTGCCCGGTGGCACGACGATGCTTCCGATCGGCACCTTCTGGGCGCTCGAGGATGCCTTCGCCTGCTTCACCGGGCCCTGATCCTCATCCGCCACGAACGCCGAAGGGGCCGGGGCGCTCGCCCCGACCCCGCTCGTGCTGCCGTCAGCTCAGACGGTGACGGGAGCCTGCTGGATCGCAGAGATCTCGATCTCGACGTCGATGTCGTCGGAGAGCATGACGCCACCGGTCTCGATCGCGACGTTCCAGGTGATGCCGAAGTCGCTGCGCTTGATGCGCGTGCGGGCCGAAGCGCCGGCGCGGGTGTTGCCCCACGTGTCGGGGCCGATGCCGCCGAACTCGACGAGCATCGAGACGCGCTGCGTCACGCCGCGGAGCATCAGGTCTCCGTCGATGAACAGGTCGTCGCCCTCGGCGCGGGCGCCGGTCGACACGAAGGTCCACTCGGGGTGCTCGTCGATCGCGAAGAAGTCGTTCGAGCGCAGATGCGTGTCGCGGTCGGCGTTCTTGGTGTTGATGGTCGACGGGTCGACGGTCGCGGTGATCGTCGAGGCCTCGGGGTCCTCGCCGAGCACGATCGTGCCCTCGAGGCCCTCGATCTCGCCGCGCACCTTGGCGACCATCATGTGGCGCACCGAGAAGGTGACGTTGGAGTGCGAGCCGTCGATGACGTAGGTGCCGGGCTGGTAGCCGGGGATGTTCTGCAGCATGGGGAAGGGCCTTTCGGGTCCGTCGGAAGTCGTTCGGAATTGAACAACCCCGCGCCGCCGACCGGCATTCCCGATCTCTCGAGAAAACTTCTGCGCCGTCACTCCCCGTGGAACAGGTGCTTGCCCTCTGCCGTGTTCAGCCGCATGCGTCGCACGACCCAGATCACCAGCACCAGGACCACCGCACCGATGACGAGCCACTGCAGCCCCTCCATGTAGGGCTCGATGATGTGGAAGTTCATGCCGAGGGTGAAGCCGATCATGATGAAGATCGTGTTCCAGATCGCCGAGCCGAGAGTCGTGAGGCCCAGGAAGAGCAGGACCGGCATCTTCTCGATGCCCGCGGGGATGGAGATCAAGCTGCGGAAGATCGGCAGGAAGCGGCCGAAGAGCACGGTCTTCCAGCCGTGCTTCGCGAACCACGCGGTCGTCTTGTCGATGTCGCTCGCGCGCACGAGCGGCATCTTGCGCGCGATGGCCGCGAGCCGCTCGTGGCCGAGCAGGCGGCCGAGCAGGTAGAGCGCGAGCGCACCGACGACGGAGCCGATCGTCGTCCAGATGATCGCCTCGGCGACGGTGAAGCTGCCCTGCGCCGCGGAGAAGCCCGCGAGCGGCAGGATGATCTCGCTCGGGATCGGCGGGAACAGGTTCTCGGCCGCGATCGCGACGGCCGCGCCCGGCGCACCGATGGCATCCATCAGCCCCACCGCCCAGCCGGCGACGCCGGTGAGCTCTTCGGATCCGCCGGCGGTCTGCGTCAGGGTACGGAGCATCCGACCAGCCTACGATCGTTCGCTGGGCTCAGTCGGTAGCATCGACCTGTGGCGCCGCGTGCCCCCGTAGCTCAGCGGATAGAGCAGGAGCCTTCTAATCTCTTGGTCGCAGGTTCGACTCCTGCCGGGGGCGCGTCCGCACACGCGTGCCGTGATGCGTCTCTCATCGCCATGGCAGGCTGAGCGCATGACCGGCGCACTCCTGTTCGACATGGACGGCACCCTGATCGACTCGGAGTCGATCTGGCACGAGGAGATGCGCGCCTTCGCCCGGCAGCACCGCATCGACTGGACCGCGGCCGATGCGCACTGGACGACGGGGCGCCCGATGGCCGAATGGGCTGCGCGGATGCGCGACCGGGGCGCGCAGGTCTCGAGCGAGACGATCATCGCGACCGTCGCTGCGGCCGTCGCCGAGCGAGTGCGGCAGGACGTGCCGTGGCTGCCGGGCAGCCTCGCCCTCCTCGAGCGCGTCGCCGCCGACGGCATCCCCGCCGCCCTCGTCACCAACGCGACGCGCCTGAACGCGCAGGCGCTCCTGGACGCGGCACCCGCCGGTGCGCTTAGGTTTGCCATCACGCGCGACGACGTCACGCGAGACAAGCCCGACCCGGAGCCGTACGGCACCGCGATCGCGCGACTCGAGGCCGAGGCCTCCGCGAGCATCGCCTTCGAGGATTCGCACCCCGGTGCCCGCTCGGTCATCGCGGCCGGCGCTCGCCTGTGGTTCCTCACCACGCAGCTCGTCGAGGCGCCCGAGCCCGCCGAGCGCACGATCGGCACGCTCGCCGACGTCGACGCTGACGAGCTCTTCGCCGCGCTGGGCCGGCCCGGCGCATAGACTCGCCCCGTGGCTGTGAGTGATCGGATCGTCTGGATCGACTGCGAGATGACGGGCCTCGACCCCACGGTCGATGAGCTGGTCGAGATCGCGGTCGTCGTCACCGACTTCGAGCTCGAGGTGCTCGATGCGGGACTGCAGATCGTGATCAAGCCCTCCGACGCCGCCCTCGCGCAGATGGGCGACTTCGTGCGGCAGATGCATGCGACGAGCGGCCTCGACCTGGAGCTGGCCGGCGGCGTGAGCCTCGCAGAGGCCGAGCTCGAGGTGCTGGAGTACGTGCAGCGCTTCGTGCCCCTCGAGCGCTCTGCACCGCTCGGAGGCAACACCATCGGCACCGACCGCATGTTCCTGGCGCGCTACATGCCGGCGCTCGATGGCTTCCTGCACTACCGCTCGATCGACGTGTCGAGCATCAAGGAGCTCTCGCGCCGCTGGTTCCCGCGCGCCTACTTCCAGGCACCGGCGAAGGCGGGCGGCCACCGAGCGCTCGCCGACATCCTCGAGTCGATCCGCGAGCTGCGCTACTACCGCCAGGCGGTGTTCACGGATGCGCCGGGTCGCGCGAGCGAGGAGCTCCAGCAGATCTCGGCGCAGGTCGTGGAGGGATTCGGCTCGCAGCTGCCCGAGTGACACCAGCGACGCCCGATGCGGCATTTGGTCGCAGGATGTCGTACACTTTCCTGGTTGCGCTTCGAGCGCACATGGTGGGTATAGCTCAGTTGGTAGAGCGCCGCCTTGTGGTGGCGGATGTCGCGGGTTCAAGTCCCGTTACTCACCCAGAAGAAGGCCCGGAGGATCTCCTCCGGGCCTTCTCTCGTGTCGCGGCGCTGTCGCGGCGCTGCTCAGTCGACGCCGGGCGCCCGATCGTCGCCGCTCGTGCGGCCGATGCGGATGGGTCCGCGTGCGAGCGCGGGATCGGTCGGCTCGCCGCGCTGCGTGACGACCACCTCGCCCCGCGCGACCAGTCGGGCAGCGGCGGCGCGCGCGTCGTCCATCAGCGGGCGCCAGGCTGCTGGATCCTGGCCACCGACCCGACGAGCGGCGTCGCTCGGGCAGATCGTGGCGCCCGCGCGGCGGGTGGCGAGCAGCTCGAGGATCGCGGCCTCCATCGCGGCCCCGGCCGCGGCATCCGCACTGCCCTCCGACGACTCGCCCGCCACGGCGCTCACCCCTCGGGCGGCAGCACGACGCCGATCGGCTCGCGCTTCTCTGCCTGGAACCGGTCCTCGGTGCGGCCCTGCGCCCAGTACCCGGAGAGCGAGACCTGCGCGCGCTCGAGGCCGCGCCGCTTGAACAGCTCGTCGCGCATCGCCTTCATCGACTCGCGCTCGCCGTGCACGAACGCGTGCACGCGGCCCTCGGGCCACTCGAGCGCTGCGACCGTCTCGGCGAGCAGGCCGATGGTCTCCTCGCGCGGCTCGCCGCGATGCAGCCAGCGCAGCTCGACGCCCGCGGGCGTGGCGATCGCGACCTCCTCCGAGGCGTCTCGCACCTCGACGACGGCGATGCCCCGCGCCTCCGCCGACAGAGACTCGATCGCGCGCGCGATCGCCGGCAGCGCCGACTCGTCGCCCGCGAAGAGGTGCCAGTCGGCGGTCTCATCAGGGGCGTAGGCGCCGCCGGGGCCGTGGAACGCGATCGTGTCGCCGGGCAGCGCGCCCGCCGCCCAAGGCCCGGCGAAGCCCTCGTCGCCGTGCACCACGAAGTCGAGCGTGATCCCGTCGTCGTGCACCTCGCGCACCGAGTAGGTGCGGGTGACAGGGAGATCCTCAGGGGCGAGCGTCTCGCGCAGGGTCACCAGGTCGTAGGGCGGCTGCAGCCCGAGCTCCGGCTTGACGAAGATGAGCTTCACGTAGGCGTCGGTCCACTCGTTCGGCGCGAAGGTCGCGTAGCCGGGCCCCCCGAGGCGCACGCGCACCATGCTCGGCGCGATCCGCTCGCTCGCGAGCACCTCCAGGACGTGCTGCGGGCGGGACGGGCGCGGTGGGCGAGGATCGGTAGCCATATGCTCTCGACGCTACCACCGGGTTAGGCTTGCCTCACTTCCGGGTCCGGGGCCCCGCGTGCGGGAGGATGGAGCCGTGGAGATGCAGCACGACGACTTCGAGCAGCTGGTGACCTCGGTGCTCGACGAGCTGCCCGATGAGATGGTCGAGGGGCTCGAGAACGTGGTCTTCCTCGTCGAGGACGAGCATCCCGACGAGGACCTGCTCGGCCTCTACGAGGGCGTCGCGATCACCGAGCGCGGGAACTACGGCCTCGGTGAGCTGCCCGACCGCATCATGGTCTACCGCCTGCCGCACGTCGAGACGGCGGAGACGCTCGAGGAGCTGCGCGGCGAGGTGCGCACGACGCTCGTGCACGAGATCGCCCACTTCTACGGCATCGACGACGAGCAGCTGCACCGCCTCGGCTGGGCCTGAGGGCCCGGCCGAGGCCGCGCGCCTGCTACTCGGTGGCCACGGCCTCCTGCTCGGCGAAGGTCGCGGTGTCGATGACGAACCGGAACCGCACGTCGCCCGCGACCACGCGGTCATAGGCCTCGTCGACCTCCGTCACGCCGATGGTCTCGATCACCGCACCGATGCCGTGCGCCGCGCAGAAGTCGAGCATCTCCTGCGTCTGGCGGATGCCGCCGATGTTCGAGCCGGCGAGCACCTTGCCGCCGCCGATCAGCGAGCCGATCTTGATCGACTGCGCCGCGGGCGGCAGGCCGACGTTCACCATGGCCCCGTGCGGCTTCAGCAGCCGCAGGTGGCGGTCGAGGTCGAGGTCGGCGCTCACAGTGTTCAGGATGACGTCGAAGGTGCCCCGCAGCTCCGCGTCCCAGTCCTCCTCGCCTGTCGCGACCGTGCGAGTCGCACCCAGCTCGGCGGCGAGCGCCTCCTTCGCGAGCGAGCGCGACAGGACCGTCACGTCTGCGCCCTTCGCGGCGGCGAGCTGCACGCCCATGTGGCCGAGGCCGCCGAGGCCGATGACCGCGACGCGCGTGCCCTCGCCGACGCCCCAGCGGTCGATCGGCGAGTAGAGGGTGATTCCGGCGCACAGCAGCGGTGCGGCGACATCGAGCTCGATCCCCTCCGGGATCGAGAGCACGAAGCGCTCGTCGACGACGATCGTCTCGGCGTACCCGCCCTGCGTGACGGTGCCGTCGCGGTCGACCGAGGCGTAGGTGCCGACCTGGCCGTTCAGGCAGTCCTGCTCCTGGTCGGCCAGGCACTGCTCGCACTCGCCGCACGAGTCGACCATGCAGCCCACGCCCACGCGGTCGCCCACGGCGTGCCGCGTCACCGCGTCGCCGACCGCCTCGACGATGCCGGCGATCTCGTGACCCACGGTGAGCGGGAACGGCGCGCTCCCCCACTCGTCGCGGATGGTGTGGATGTCGCTGTGGCAGATGCCCGCCGCCTTGATGGCGATGACGACGTCGTGCGGGCGCGGATCGCGCCGCTCGATCTGAGCGACCCGGTAGGGCTGGTCGGGTGCGGTCTTCTGCAGCGCCTTGGTCAGGATGGGCACGGTGCCTCCTCGAGCTCTCGGGCACCGGTGCGATGCCGGCCGCCAGCCTACGGCCTGCGCTCGTGGGCTCCTGCTCAGGCGGTCGTGCGCACCTCGTCGGCCAGCGCTGCGGGCGCGTTCGCGAGGATGTGCGCGTCCTCCTGCTCGCGCCACAGCTGCCACCACGAGTCGTCGCCGTCGCGGTCGAGCGCACGCGATCGCCGCACTGCCTCTGGCGCCTCGAGCCAGATCGCCCGGTCGGCATGGCGTCGGCTCTCGATGGTCAGCGAGCCGCAGCCCTCGACGATGAGCTGCTCGCCAGGCATCGCCGACTGCGTTGCGCCCCAGTCGCCCGCCGCCCAGTCCCACTGGCGCCAGGTCGCCCGCTCACCGACGGAGAGGGGTGTGAGGATGCCTCGCTCGAGCAGGCGCGAGCCGGTGGCCAGGCCGTGCCAGCCCGCGTAGAGGTCGTCCATGTGGATGACGCGCGCACCGGTCTCGGCAGCCAGGCGCGCCGCGAGCTGGGTCTTGCCGGAGCCGGAGCGCCCGTCGACGATCGTGATCACCACGCCCCCTGCCAGACGGGCCGGAACGCCCCGGTCGCGAGCGAGACGCCGATCGCGAGCGCGGTGACGACGACCACGAGCAGCAGGAGTGCGGCGTCGGCCCTGCCGACGGTCGAGGGCCGAGCCCAGGTGCGCTCGGGGCCCCCGAAGCCGCGCGCCTCCATCGCGGTCGCGAGCGTGCCGCCCCGCCGCAGGGCGACGACGAGCAGCGCGAACGCGGATTGCAGCGCGCGCCGGATCGCGCCGGTGTCGCCGAGACCGCGCGCTCGGCGGGCCAGGGAGATCTGGCGCCAGTCCTCGCCCAGCACGCCGAAGAGCCGCACGCCCGCGAGCGCGGCCAGCACGAAGCGGTGGGGCAGCCGCGCGACCTGCGCGAGGCCGTCCGCGAGGCGCGTCGGGTCGACGCCAACGAGCGCGACGAGGATCGGCATGCCGATGGCGAGCACGCGCAGCACGATCGCGAGCGCGAGCTCGATCGACTGGTCGCTGATGATCGCGATCCAGATCTGCGCGTGGATGCGCCCGCCGGGCTCGGCGTAGAGCAGCATGCTCACCCCCGACAGCGGCGCGGCGATGAGCAGCGGCCACGTGCGGCGCAGCACCGTGCGCGGTCGGATGCCGGCGAGCGCGAGCACGACGAGCCAGGCGCCGAGCGCGATCGCTGCGGACACCACGTCGATGGTCAGCAGCATCGGGATGGAGTAGACGACGGCCGCGAGGAACGGCGTGACCGGGTTGACGCGCTCGAGCGCGGTCGGTCGCTGGAGGGTGGCCGTCATGCCGCCCCCAGCCGCAGCGTGCGGTCGCCGAGCACGCGCACCACGTCGGCGTCGTGCGTCACCGCCACGACCGCGCAGCCCTGCACGTCGACGAGCGATGCGATGAGCCGCACGAGCTCCTGCCAGGTGCGGCGATCCTGCCCGAAGGTGGGCTCGTCGAGCACCATCACCCTCGGGGCGGGGGCGAGGACGGTCGCGACGGAGAGCCGCCGCTGCTCGCCTCCCGACAGCGTGAAGGGGTTGGCGTCCGCGAGCGCGTCGAGCCGCAGCGCGGCCAGCAAGCCGTCGACGCGCCGCTCGATGGCGGGCCCCGGCTGCCCGAGGGCGCGGAGACCCGCGGCGATCTCATCGCGCACCCTGGCTGCGACGAACTGGTGCTCGGGCTGCTGGAAGACCGTGCCGATGCGCGTCGCGAGCTGCCGGGGACGCCAACGGATCGGCGCAACCTCGCGGAGCGGCTGGCGCTGCGAGGCGGCGCCGCGCGCATCGTCCGGCAGGTCCGCTGCACGCGCGTCTGCCTCTCGGAGCGCGCCGGTCGCCCAGACGTGCCCTTCGACGGCAGGCATCAGCCCCGCGAGCGTGAGCGCGAGGGTCGACTTGCCCGCGCCGTTCGGCCCGGTGATCACGAGCGACTCCCCCGCCCGGATCTCGCGCGAGACCGCCTCGTGCACCGGCACGCCGCCGCGACCGGAGCGGACGCCGTCGAGCTCGAGCAGTGCCGGCCCAGCTCGACGCTCGCCGCGCGCGACCTGCACCGGCAGTCCCGGCACCCAGACGCCGTCGTCGGCGAGCTGCTCCCGGTGCGCGTCGAGCACGCTCGTCGGCGAGCCGTCGGCCACCGCTCCACCGCCAGCAGCGAGCACGACGACGCGGTCGACGACCGGCAGCCAGGTCTCGACGCGGTGCTCGACGACCACGAGCGTCGCGCCGGTCTGCGCGGCGACGCGCGCCACCGCATCCCGCACCTCGACGACCCCGGCGGGGTCGAGGTTCGCGGTCGGCTCGTCGAGCAGGATCAACCCCGGCCGCATGGCGATGACGCCCGCGAGCGCGAGGCGCTGGCGCTGGCCGCCGGAGAGCGCAGCGGTCGATCGATCGAGCGCCACGTCGAGCCCGACGGCCTCGAGCGCATCGTGCACGCGCCGCCAGATCTCGTCGCGCTGCACCGCGAGGTTCTCGCAGCCGAAGGCGACGTCGTCGCCGACGCGGGACATGATCGTGTTCGCCTGCGGATCCTGCAGCACCAGCCCCGCGAGGCCGCGACGGCTCGCGGGGTGGGCGCCATCGACGCTCAGCTCACCCGACTCGTCGCCCTCCTCGTCGCCGCCGAGCACGCCGGCGAGCGCCGCCAGCAGCGTCGACTTGCCCGCGCCCGAGGGCCCGAGCAGCAGCACGCGCTCGCCGGGCTCGACGTCGAGGTCGAGCCCGGCGAGCGCCGGCGCGCTGCGGCCGGCATGCTGCCAGCCCCAGGCGCGCGCACGGATGCGCGATCCGGTCACGCGCGCCGCGACCGTCCCGAGGCGAATCGGTCGAGCACGCCGGTGGCGGCGAGCGCGCGGGTGAGCAACCAGCCCACGAGGCCGGCGAGGAGCGCGCCGGAGACGACGAGGCACCCGAGGTAGATCGCGAGGAACTCGCCGCTCATGGCGAGGTTGCCGGAGGTGAACAGCTCGAGGGTCCAGGCTGCGATAGCAGCGCCGATGCCCGCGAGCATCGCGACGACGACGCCGAAGCGGCGGTAGGCGAAGAGCAGGAAGATGAGCTCCGCGCCCAGGCCCTGCGCGATGCCCGCGTAGACGGTCTCGATCGCCCACTGGCTGCCGAGCAGCATCGAGACGGTCGAGGCGAGCAGCTCGACGAAGAGCGCCGCCCCGGGCTTGCGGATGATGAGCCCGCCGAGCACGCCGCCGATGAGCCAGATGCCCACGGCGAGACCGCCGAAGCCGGGCGTCAAGGCGTCCATCGCGCCGAACCAGGCGCCGCCGACGCCGTTCCAGAGCACGAACAGGAGGCCGGTGGCGACGCCGAGCACGGCGGCGACGACGATGTCGACGACCCGCCAGCGGCTGGTGCGCTTGGGGCGCGCGGTGGATGTGGTGGGTGCAGTGGTTGCAGACATGCTGTGCCTTTCACGTGGAGGTGATGGCACGGGTGAAGTGTCTCCCTGCGCTGGCATGATCCAGATCAGGTGTGACGGTCGAAGACTGCGGTCTTCCTCTCAGCCCGGCGCACCGGACTCCCGTGTCATCCCACACCCTAGTCGACGCGCTCGCGAGCGTAGGCTGGCTCGGTGCAGGAGATCCATTCGTTCGTCGCGGTCGGCGACAGCTTCACCGAGGGCGTCGGCGACGAGCTGCCGGACGGCTCGGTGCGCGGCTGGGCCGACTTCGTCGCGGCGGGGCTCGCGACCTCCCAGGGCCGGCCAGTGCGCTACGCCAACCTCGCGATCCGCGGCCGCAAGCTCGCGGGGATCCTGCACGAGCAGCTCGACGCGGCCATCGCGATGCGGCCGGACGCCATCTCGATCAACGGCGGCGGCAACGACATCCTGCGGCCGCGCGTCTCGATCGACCACGTGGGCGCCCGCTTGGCGGAGGCCGCACGACGGATCGCCGCCCAGGGCATCCGCCCGATCCTGCTCTCGGGCGGCAACCCGAGCGAGGTGATGCCGATCGGCGCGGTGATGCAGCGGCGCGGCGACGCCCTCTCGCGCGCCTTCCGCGCGCACGTCGGCGATCTCGACGCCCCCTACGTCGACAACTGGGCCGACCCCGAGCTGCGCAGCCCGCGCTTCTGGTCGGTCGACCGGCTGCACCTCAACGCCGC
This sequence comes from Agrococcus sp. Marseille-P2731, assembly GCF_900117395.1. GTDB lineage: Bacteria > Actinomycetota > Actinomycetes > Actinomycetales > Microbacteriaceae > Agrococcus. The sequence continues at coordinate 670,172 of NZ_FPEG01000002.1, forward strand.
TGGGCACGCGCACGTCGCGCGCAACGTGCTGCGATCGCTCGGCCATGACGCGCCGGAGAGCTGGCGCGACCTCGCCGCGGCGACGACGGCCGAGGGGCGGCGCGACCTGCGCTACTACCGCGAGTTCGTGCTGCCGTGGCTCGGGCGGCGGTTCACCGGGCGATCGTCGGGCGATGGGCGCGACCCGAAGCTGGGGGCGTTCACCGAGGTGGCGCCGATCGGGTAGCTGGTCTCGTGACGCGTCGCGCTGCGCGCGGCGCTCCTCGACCGACAGCTGCGTCGCGCTGCGCGCGGCGCTCCTCGACCGACAGCCGCGTCGCGTTGCGCGCGGCGCTCCTCGACCGACAGCCGCGTCGCGCTGCGCGCGGCGCTCCTCGACCGGCGGCTGCGTCGCGCTGCGCGCGGCGCTCCTCGACCGGCGGCGTGCCTACGGCGCCGTCACGAAGTCGATGAGCTCCTCGACGCGGCCCAGCAGCTCCGGCTCCAGGTCGTTCCAGTCGCGCACGCGCGAGCGGATGCGCTGCCACGCCCGACCGACGTCCTCCTGGCTCTCGTGCGGCATCCCGAGCCTGCGCAGCGTGCCGCGCTTCCAGTCCTCCCCCTTCGGCACATCCGGCCACCCCGCGATGCCCAGGCGCGCGGGCTTGATCGACTGCCAGATGTCGATGTACGGATGCCCGACGATGCGCACGTGCGCACCGTGCGGTCCGCTCGTCACGGCCCCGGCGATCCGCGACTCCTTCGAGCCCGGCACGAGGTGGTCGAGCAGGATGCCGAGCCGACGCTGCCGCGTCGGCGCGAACTCGGCGACGATGGCTGCGAGGTCGTCGGCACCGTGCAGCGGTTCGACGACGACGCCCTCGACCCGCAGGTCGTGGCCCCACACCTGCTCGACGAGCTCCGCGTCGTGCACGCCCTCGACGAGGATCCGACTGGGGAGGGCGACGCGGGCCTTCAGCCCCTGGACGGCACGTGAGCCGGAGGCGGTGCGCGTCGGCCCCGCCTGCTTCGCAGCGGCCGGCACGAGCTCGACCTCGACGCCGTCGATGAAGAAGCCGCGGCCGAGCGGGAACGCCCGCACCGCGCCGCGCCGATCCTCGAGGTGCACGCTGCCGGACTCGACCCGCACGACCGCGCCGACGTAGCCGTCGTGGCGCTCGACGACGAGCCCGCGCTCCGCCGGCACGCGCTTCGGGGGCACGGGAGCCCTGGCTGCCTTCGCCTCCGCGGAGAGCACGTCGCCGCCCCAGCTGTCCCAGTCGATCTGCACCGGACGATCGTACGGACCGCCCGGCGCACGGCCTGCCTGCAACGCCGAGGAGCCCGCGCAGCGCGCAGGCTTCAGCCCCGCAGCTGCGCGACCGCGCGGAGCGCGTGGATGTCGCCCTGCACCAGGATGCGGGTGACGACCGACTCCTCCCAGCGAGCGAGGCCGTCGCGCACCCGCTCGACCGGCCCGACGAGCCCGATCTCGTCGATGAGTCGCATGGGCACCGCAGCGATGGCGTCCGACTTGCGCCCGGCGAGGTAGTGCTCCTGGATCTGCAGGCACTCCGCCTCGAAGCCCAGCCGCGCGACGGCGTCGAAGTGGAAGTTCGCACCCTTCGCGCCCATGCCGCCCACGTAGAGCGCGATCATCGGGCGCAGTCGGTCGGCGGCGGCATCGACGTCGTCGTCGACGACGATCGGCACGGGCACCGACACCTCGAAGCCCTCGGCGCTCGGCAGGGCGGCGTCGCGCTTGGCGAAGCCCTCGGCGAGCAGCGCCCTCGCGTCGGCGTCGTTCGACGGCGCGAAGAGGAACGGCAGCCAGCCGTCGGCGATCTCGGCGGCGAGCGCGGTGTTGCGCGGCCCCTCGGCGGCGAGGTGGATGGGGATGTGCTCGCGCACCGGGTGCAGCGTCGACATGAGCGGCTTGCCCAGCCCCGTCGTGCCCTCGCCCGTGCGAGGCAGCGGCAGCTGCGGCCCGGCCGCCTCGACCGGCGCCTGCCGGGCCATGATGCTGCGCAGGATCGCGACGTACTCGCGCGTGCGCGCGAGCGGCTTCGGGAACGGCTGGCCGTACCAGCCCTCGACGACCTGGGGGCCGCTGATGCCGAGCCCGAGGATCACCCGGCCGCCGGAGAGGTGGTCGAGCGTCATCGCCGTCATGGCGGTCGATGCCGGTGTGCGCGCCGAGAGCTGCGCGATGCCGGTCGCGAGCCTGATGGTCGACGTCGCCGCGCCCCACCACGCCAGCGGCGTGAACGCATCCGAGCCGTAGGCCTCTGCCGTCCACACCGAGTCGAAGCCGAGGCGCTCGGCCTCCTGCACCGCGTCGAGCGCACCGGCGGGCGGGCCGGCCTTCCAGTAGCCGAGCATGTAGCCGTAGTCCATGCGCCGATGGTGGCACCTCGACGGTCGCGACGCGCGCGGCTTGTCGGTGATCCACGACACGGGTGCGATGCGGCGCGCGCTCCTTAGGCTGGGGGCATGGACTTCCGCATCTTCACCGAGCCCCAGCAGGGCGCCTCCTACGATGAGCTGCTCGCGATCGCGCTGCGCGCCGAGCAGCTCGGCTTCGACGGCTTCTTCCGCTCCGACCACTACCTGCGCATGGGCGACGGCGACCCCGGCTACGGCCCGACGGATGCGTGGACCTCGTTGGCAGGACTGGCGCGCGACACGCAGACGATCCGGCTCGGCACGCTCGTCTCCTCCGTCACGTATCGACTCCCCGGCATCCTCGCGGTGCAGGTCGCGAACGTGGACGCGATGTCTGGCGGCCGCATCGAGCTGGGCCTCGGCACCGGCTGGTTCGAGCAGGAGCACACCGCGTTCGGCATCCCCTTCCCGGAGCGACGCTTCGACCTGCTCGAGGAGCAGCTCGCGATCGTCACGGGGCTGTGGGAGACGCCTGCTGGCGCTCGATTCTCCTTCGCGGGCGACCACTACTCGCTCGAGGACTCCCCCGCCCTGCCGAAGCCGGTGCAGGAGCGGATCCCGGTGATCGTCGGGGGTCTCGGCGCGAAGCGCACCCCGCGGCTCGCGGCCGAGTTCGCCGACGAGCACAACCTCTCCTTCCCGGCCTTCGACCGCATCCGGCCCCTGTTCGCGGCGCTCGACGAAGCCATCGAGCGCGCGGAGCGGACGCGGCCGGTCGTGCGATCGGTCGCCCTGGTCGCGTGCGTGGGCGCCGACGAGGCCGCGTTCGCCCGGCGCGCCGCAGCGATCGGGCGCGAGCCGGCGGAGCTGCGCGAGCACGGCATCGCCGGCACCCGCGCAGAGGTCGAGGACCGGCTGGGCACGCTGGCGGCCGACGGCGTGGAGCGCGTGTACCTGCAGACGCTCGACATGGGCGATCTCGAGCACCTCGACGAGCTCGCGGCGATCGCGGGCGTGCGGGCGAACCAGTAGTCGCGCCGGGCCGCTCGGTCACGCGCGTCCCCCGGACACGCAGAAGGGCCGCCCTCTCGGGCGGCCCTCCTTTGGCTGCTGCCGAACGTCAGGCGTTCGTGCGGCCGCGGTTCTTGGTGATCAGACCCCAGATCAGCAGGACGATGATCGAGCCGCCGATGGCGAGGAGCCAGGTCTGGATCGAGAAGAAGTCCTCGAGCGGAGCGTTGAACAGCACCGATCCGAGGAACCCCCCGAGCAGTGCGCCGACGACGCCCAGGATCAGGGTGACGATCCAGCCGCCGCCCTGCTTGCCGGGGAGGATGAGCTTTGCGATGGCCCCCGCGAGGAGGCCGAGAACGATCCAACCGAGAATGCCCATGTGTGTGGTCCCTTCTCTCATGCAGCGGTGCAAGGGTTTACTCCGCTGGGCCCCCACGGTGGCGGAAGCCGGGGTCAAGCCTACGCGCATTCATGGGAGATTCCTGGGAGCGCCCGATTCAGCTGCTTGCGCGCTCGAGGACGATCTCCCGCACGCGTGCCGCGTCGGCCTGGCCGCGCATCGCCTTCATCACCGCGCCGATGACCGCTCCCGCCGCCTGCACCTTGCCGTCGCGGATCTTCTCGAGCACGTCGTGCTGCGCTGCGAGCGCCTCGTCGACGGCCGCGACCAGCGCTGACTCGTCCGTGACGACCTTGAGGCCGCGCGCCTCGGCGACCTCTGCCGGGCTGCCCTCGCCCGCCACGACGCCCTCGAGCGCCTGCCGCGCCAGCCGGTCGGTGAGCGTCCCCTCATCGATCAGGCGCTGCAGCTCGGCGACGTGCACGGGCTCGACGAGCGTCGACGCCTCGACACCGCGCTCGTTGGCGACCCTGGCGATCTCTCCCGTCCACCACTTGCGCGCCGACTGGGGCGTGGCACCCGCGGCGACCGTCGCATCCACGAGGTGCAGCATGTCGCCGTTGACGACGTCCTGGAACTCGAGGTCGGTGAAGCCCCACTCCGCCTTCAGGCGGCGGCGGCGGGCGACAGGCTGCTCGGGCAGCTGCGCGCGCAGCTCCTCGACGAGCTCGCGGCTCGGCGCGACCGGCAGCAGGTCGGGCTCTGGGAAGTAGCGGTAGTCGTCGGCATCCGACTTGGGCCGGCCAGGGCTCGTCGCACCGGTGTCCTCGTGCCAGTGGCGCGTCTCCTGCGTGATCGTGCCGCCGTCGGCGAGGATCGCCGCCTGCCGCTGGATCTCGTAGCGCACCGCGCGCTCCACCGAGCGCATCGAGTTCACGTTCTTCGTCTCGGTGCGCGTGCCGAGCTTCTCCTGGCCACGCGGCCGCAGCGACACGTTCGCGTCGCAGCGCAGGTTGCCGCGCTCCATGCGCGCTTCGGAGATGCCGAGCGAGAGCACGATGTCGCGGATCGCCGCGACGTAGGCCTTCGCGACCTCCGGGGCGTCGTGCTCCGCGCCGAAGATCGGCTTCGTGACGATCTCGACGAGCGGGACGCCAGCGCGGTTGTAGTCGACGAGCGAGTACTCGGCGCCCTGGATGCGGCCGGTCGAGCCGCCGACGTGCGTCAGCTTGCCCGCATCCTCCTCCATGTGCGCGCGCTCGATCGGCACGGTGATCTGCCGACCGCTCGCGAGCTCGATCTCGACCTGACCCTCGAAGGCGATGGGCTCGTCGTACTGCGAGATCTGGTAGTTCTTCGGCACGTCGGGGTAGAAGTAGTTCTTGCGAGCGAACCGGCACGACTCGGCGATCTCGCAGCCGAGCGCGAGCCCGAGCGAGACGGAGTAGCGCACCGCGAGCTCGTTCGTCACCGGCAGGCTGCCGGGCAGGCCGAGGCTCAGCGGATCGATGAGCGTGTTCGGCTCCACGTCGTGGAAGTCGGGGTGCGCCGGGTTCGGCGCGGCCGAGAACATCTTGGTCCTCGTGCCCAGCTCGACGTGCACCTCGAAGCCGAGCACCGGCTCGAACATCTCGAGCGCCTCGTCGAAGTCCATCAGCTTGGCCTTCATCGTGCTGCTCCGTTCTCGGCGCTTCGCAGGGCAGGCGCCTTGGTCGTCAGGATGCCGCCCCACCGCTCGGCGAGGAGCGCCTCGATGGTCGAGCCCGCGCGGTAGAGCCGCGCATCCTCGAACATCGGGGCCAGCAGCTGCAGGCCGACGGGCAGCCCGTCGTCGCCGAGTCCCATCGGCAGCCCCATGCCGGGGATGCCGGCGAGGTTCGCCGGGATCGTGGTGATGTCGTTGACGTACATCGCCAGCGGATCGTCGATCTTCTCGCCGATCTTGAAGGCGGTCGTCGGGGCCGCGGGGCTGATGAGCAGGTCGACCTGCTCGAAGGCGGCGTCGAAGTCGCGCTGGATGAGCGTGCGGACCTTCTGGGCCGAGCCGTAGTAGGCGTCGTAGTAGCCAGCAGAGAGCGCGTAGGTGCCGAGGATGATGCGCCGCTTCACCTCCGGGCCGAGGCCGGCCTCACGGCTGGCCGCCATGACGTCCTCGACGGTCTGCCCCGGCCGCTCGAGCCGCAGCCCGAAGCGCACCGAGTCGAAGCGCGCCAGGTTCGACGATGCCTCGGCGGGCAGGATCAGGTAGTAGGCCGCGACGGCGTAGTCGAACGACGGGCAGGAGACCTCGACGACCTCTGCCCCGGCCTCGGTCAGCACGGCGACCGTCTCCTGGAAGCGGGCCTGGACATCGCTCGCGATGCCCTCGGCGTCGAGCTCCTTGACGACACCCACCTTCAGCCCCGCGAGGCTGCCGGTCGCGGCGCCCTCGCGTGCGGCCGCGGTGAACGACGGCCACGCGCGGTCGAGGCTGGTCGAGTCGTTGCCGTCGAAGCCGCCGATCGCGTCGTGGATCAGCGCCGAGTCGAGCACCGTGCGGGTGACGGGGCCGACCTGGTCGAGGCTCGACGCCAGCGCGATGGCGCCGTAGCGGCTGACGCCACCGTAGGTGGGCTTGACGCCGACCGTGCCGGTGACGGCAGCGGGCTGGCGGATCGAGCCGCCGGTGTCGCTGCCGAGCGCGAACGGCGCTTCGAAGGCCGCGACCGCGGCCGCGGAGCCGCCGCCGGAGCCGCCCGGGATGCGATCGGTGTCCCAGGGGTTGCGCGTCGGGCCGTAGGCCGAGTGCTCGGTGCTCGAGCCCATCGCGAACTCGTCCATGTTGGTCTTGCCGAGCGCGACCATGCCGGCCCGCTTCAGCCGCGCGACGACCGTCGCGTCGTACGGCGGGATCCAGCCCTCGAGGATCTTCGATCCCGAGGTCGAGGGCATGCCGACCGTGCACAGCACGTCCTTGATGGCCACCGGCGCGCCCGCGAGCTCGTGCAGCTGCTCGCCCGCTGCACGACGAGCGTCGATCGCGGCAGCCTGCTCGAGGGCACCCTCGTTGAGGTGCAGGAAGGCGTGGATCTCGCCGTCCACTGCGGCGATGCGGTCGAGGTGCGCGCGCGTCGCCTCGACGCTCGAGACCTCGCCGGAGGCCAGCAGGCCGGAGAGCTCGTGGCCCGCGAGACGCGTGAGGTCGCTCATCACTGCTCCTCGCCGAGGATCGCGGAGACGCGGAAGCGCATGCCGTCATGGCTGGGCGCACCGGCGAAGGCCTGCTCGTGCGACAGCGTCTCGCCGACGACGTCGGCGCGCAGCACGTTGGCCATCGGCACCGGGTGGCTCGTCGCGGGCACGTCGTCGCCGGCGACCTCGCGGACGGTTGCGATCGCGTCGACGATCTGCGACAGCTCGATCGTCAGGCTCGCGACCTCCTCATCGGTGAGCGCGATGCGAGCGAGCCCAGCAAGATGCTGGACCTCCTCGCGAGTGATCTCGGACATGCGTCTCCGTCTGTCGTGGGCGGTGGTCGTCCAATCCTACGGTCGGCCGAGCAGCACCCAGCCCGCGAGCGCCCACAGCGCCAGCGCGATGCCGAGGCACCACCAGCGACGCTCAGCGGCGACCGCGAGCGCCTCTCGCACGATGGCACCCGGGCGGTAGGAGGGCCGGGTCCACGCCCCGACCACCGTCCCCGCGATCCCCGCTCGAGCGAGCAGCCCGGCGGTGCGGAGCGCGTGGTACTCGCTCGTCACGACCGCGAGCGGCGCGCGACCGGGCCCGGTGACGAGCGCGCGGGAGAGCTCGAGGTTCTCGCGGGTGGTGGTCGAAGCCTCCTCGAGGTCGATGGCGGCACGAGGCACGCCGAGCTGGTGGACGAGGTGGTCGGCCATCGCCGAGGCCTCGGTGCGCACCTCGTCGGGCCCCTGACCCCCGGCGACGACGATGCGGGCGCCCGGTCTCGCGGCGAGGGATGCGCGCCAGAGCTGCGCGCCACGCTCGACGCGGCGACGGAGCAGGGGTCCGACCTCGCGCCCTCGCAGCCCCGCTCCCAGGATCAGCACCGTTGCCGCGGTCGCAGGAGGACGGCTCCGGCGCAGGTGCAGGAAGATGGCCATCGCGAGCGTGGCAGCCGCGAGGCCCGCCACCCAGAGCGGCAGGGCGAGCAGCAGGATCGCGCGAGCGAGCGCGGGTTCGATGCCCGCGGCGACACCGATCGCGACCGCGAGCAGCAGCATCCCGATCCCGAGCAGCGCGATCGCCACGTCGACGGGCCGCACGCGCACGAGCCTGCGCAGCATCAGCGCGTGCCAGAGCGAGGCTCCCCCGAGACCGAGCGTCGCGACGAGCGCGGCAGCGGCGAGCAGCGCCCACGGCCCCTGCGGGGCGGGCAGCTCGAGCCAGGCAGCCACGGGGCGCCGCAGCGCGCGCGTGAGCAGCGCGGTGAAGCCGACCACGATGCAGGCGGACCAGAGCACCGCGCGCAGCGCCCGGATCCGATCGCGCACTCCCACGCTCAGCACCCTAACCGGCTGCGCCGCGGCGCTTGCGTAGTGATCGAACGTGTGTTCGAATGGAGCCATGCGATGGGAAGGGCAGACCGCGACGCACGTCGACGCCGACGCGCTGCCTGGGCTCGAGGAGCGCTCGAGCGTGCTCGAGCAGTGGCCGACACCCGACTTCGACGGGGCCGCGTTCCTCGAGATCACCGCGAAGAGCGCGCTCAACCGCGTGCCGGGCGATGGCTTCATGGGCGGCAGCTGGACGATCAACCCCTACCGGGGCTGCCAGCACGCGTGCCGCTACTGCTTCGCGCGCAACACGCACACCTACCTCGATCTCGACGCGGGCGCCGACTTCGACTCGCGCATCGTGGTGAAGGCCAACCTCGTCGAGGTGCTGGAGCGCGAGCTCGCCGGCCCGCGTCGCACTGTCGATGCCGTGCAGCTGGGCACCAACACCGACCCCTACCAGCGCGCTGAGGGCCGATACCAGCTCATGCCCGGCGTTCTGCGCGCGCTCGCGCGGCACGGCGCATCGATCTCGATCCTGACGAAGGGCACGCTGCTGCGGCGCGATCTGCCGCTGCTGTCAGCGATCGCGCGCGATGTGCCCGTCTCGGTGGCGATGTCGATCGCGATCTTCGACGACGAGCTGCAGCAGCAGGTGGAGCCGGGCACGCCGACGACGCGCTCGCGGCTCGCGACCGTGCGCGCCGTGCGCGAGGCGGGGCTCGACTGCGCGGTCTTCGCCATGCCGGTGCTGCCCGGCCTCACCGACACCCCCGAGCACCTCGAGCGGGCCTTCGCGCAGATCGCCGAGGCCGGAGCGACGAGCGCCATCACGAGCGCGCTGCACCTGCGTCCCGGGGCTCGCGAGTGGTACCTCGGGTGGTTGCGCGAGGCGCATCCGCACCTCATGCCGCTCTACGGGCGGGTCTACGGCCGCGGCGCCTACGCGAAGCGCGAGTATCGCGAGTGGCTGCGCGAGCAGACCAGGCCGCTGCTGCGGCAGCATCGCCTGGCGCCCGTGCGCACGACGGCCGGCACCGGGCTCGCCGCTCCCCCGCCGCGCGCGAAGCAGTTGGCGTCGACGAGCGAGCCGCTGCGGGCCGTCACAGACTCGGCGGCGACCCTGTTCTGAGCGGGCGGAGCGGTGAGCGGGCCGGGGTGACGGGAGCACCCCGCGCGGCGTCAGCCGGCGGCGACGAGCGTGCGGATGCGGTCCGAGCAGTCGGACGGCGTCAGCCGGCGGCGACGAACGTGCGGATGCGGTCCGAGCAGTCGGGATGGTCGACGACGCGGTGGCCATGGCCGGTGAGCACCGCGTGCTCGGCGCCGAGCGCGACGAGCGCGGCTGCCACCTCTTCGTACTCCTCGTTCCAGCCGCCCGTCAGCACGAGCATGCGGGTCTCCGCGAGGCAGGCCGGGTCCACGGCGTGGCGCCACGGTGCGCCGTGCAGCCGGCTCCTGCGCGACGATCGGAGCGCATCCGCCGTCGCCGCCGCACCGACGTCCTCGCCCGTGAGCGCGCGCATGAGCGCACGCTCGAAGGTCGCGTCGGTGAGCGTGGCGTCGAGGTAGATGGGCTCCAGGCGCTGGATGAGGCCAGCGGTCGCGGGTCGATCCCTCGCGAGCTGGAATAGCGCCGGCTCGACGAGCACGAGCGCAGCCGGTTGCTCCATGCATGCCGCCATCGCCGCCACCACTCCTCCGTAGCTGAAGCCGACGACCGCCTCCGCGTCGGTCGAGGACATCGCGATCGCCTGCGCCGAGGCGGCCACGTCGCCCACCGCGGGCGCCTCGTCGCCGTAGCCCGCGAGCACCGGGAAGGTGGCAGAGGGGAACGCGGCCGCCTGCGCGGGGAACGCGGCGGCACCGGCATGCCCGGAGCCGTGCACGAAGACGAGCCTCGGCGACCGCGCACCGGTCGGGGCGTCGTCTGAGGGAAGGGCCGCGAGCATGCGCTCCACCCTAGGAGCCTCCTCGCGCGACGCCCAACCGGAGGTCAGGCGCGCACGACGGGCAGCTGCAGCTCTGTCACCCAACCGGACTGGTCGTCGTCGGGCTCAGCGCGCACGTAGCGCTCGCGCGCCGCGCCGCTCGGCCGCATGCCGCGCGCCTCGAGGCCGCGGTGCAGCGCCTCCCACGAGTCGCGGATGCCCGACATGGCTCCCAGGTGCACCGCGCAGGCACCGATCGGCGCCGCCGGGAGCTCGACGCTGTCGAGCCCCTCGACCTCGCGCTCGATGGCGTAGCCGGCGATCACGCGCATGCCGCGCTCGTCGGCGTCGTACACGGCGATCGGCGTCGCGAGCGAACCGCCCACCGCCTCGATGCGCGCCTGCGCCTCAGCGAAGATGCGCTCGACGTGCGCGGCGGTCTCCTGCGGCTGCTCGACGACGACGCTGAGCGACGCCAGCCGGACTCCCGGCAGCGGCTTCGTGACGATCTCGATCTCGGTCATGTCCTGCTCCTCGTGGATGCGGGTGATCCTCCGCTCGACCTCGGCGAGGCGAGCGGTGGCGACGGCGTGCTCCTGCTCGACCGACGCCCTGTGCAGCTGCAGCAGCTCCTCGAGCCGCTCGGGCGCCACGCCCTCGTCGAGCAGCGTGCGCACCCCCTCGATGCCGAAGCCGAGATCGCGCAGCGCCACGATGCGATGCAGGCGGTCGAGCTGCTCCGCGGCGTAGCTGCGGTACCCCGACCAGGCATCGACGTGCGCCGGCGTCAGGAGGCCGACGGCATCCCAGTGCCGCAGCATCCGCACGCTGACCTGACCCAGGTCGGCGAAGGCTCCGATCGACAGCATGCTCCTGTTCTCCCGCCTCACACCGTGTGAGGGTCAAGCACTCCCGAGCGGATAGCGCGCGTGCTCGTCGAGCGTCAGCAGATCCTCGAGGTACCCCAGGTTGCCCTCGGGCTCCGCCTCGACGCCCTGCGTCAGGTGCCAGGTGCCCCACTCGAGCTTCATGTAGGTGAGCGCCGCCGGCCACAGCTCGCGCTCCTGGCGGCTGAGCGGGCACGCGTCGAGGTATGCGCCTTGGAACGCCGCCCACTCCTCGCTGCCGAGTGCGCTGCCGCCCGAGCCGGCGTGCTCGAGCGGGAAGAGGAGCGCGGCGACGGCGAGGTCGAGGATGCGCGGGGCGAGCGCCGCGCTCTCGAGGTCGAGCATGAGCGCGCCCTCCTCGTCGAAGAGCAGGTTGGCTGCGCGGTGATCGAGCGAGACCTGGCACTGCGGCACGTCGGCGCCGCGCACGCGCTCGAGCATCGCGGCGAATCCGTCGAGCTGGTCGACCCATCGCTCGACGTCGGCCGAGGGCCAGTGCGCGGCCGCCGACTCTCGGATGGCGGCGATGTCCTCATCGATCGAGGCCCGCTCGTCGCTCCCCCACTCGAACGGCGCGAAGCCGTCGATCGCGAGCCCCTCAGAGGCGGCGTGCATCTCGCCGAGCAGCCGGCCCGCGGCCGCGAGGTCCGCGATCCCCCCGTCCCACTCGCGCCCCGCGAGCCGCGGGTAGGCGACCCAGCGCTCGGCCTCGTCGCCATCGCCGACGAGCACGGTGGGCAGCAGCGGTGAGACGGTGCGGATGCCCCTGGCCACGAGGGTGCGCTGCCACGCCTCGAGCGGCTCGGGCTCGCGCCAGGTCTGCTTCACCACCGCCGCGACGTCCTCCGGGCCCCCGTGCACGTGGGCGCTCCAGACGTCGCTCCAGGGCGAGAGCGAGTCACCGCCGTCGAGGGTGAGGAGGTCGCCGAACGCGGTCTGCACCCGCTGGCGTCGCGCGCCGTCGGTCTGCAGTGCTTGGTCCTGAGCGTGCTGGTCGTCCGTCATGGTCGCACGCTACTCGTGCCGGATCGGCGCCGGCCCCGGGTCAGCGAGTCGGCCAGTGCCACGAGGGCTGGTCGAGCAGCCCCTCGCGGCCGGAGACGATGGTCTCCCCCATCTGCTTCTCGAGCTCGATGCGCGTGCCGCCGAGCGCCTCCGCGAGATCGGCCTGGTGGGTCACGACGATGACCTGCGTCGTCTCAGCCGCGCTGCGGATGCGCTCGGCGAGCGCCGGGACCAGGTCGCGGTGCAGGCTGCGCTCCGGCTCGTTCAGCACGATGAGCTCCGGCTTCTCGGCCGAGAGCATCGCGGCGGTGAGCAGCAGGTACTGCAGCGTGCCGTCGGAGAGCTCAGCCGCCGTCAGCGGGCGGAGGACGCCTGGCTGCTCGAGCGCGACCTGCATGCGGCCGTCAGCGGAGGGAGCGCCCAGCTCCAGCCGCGAACCGGGGAAGGCGTCGTCGATCGCTCGCTCGAGCTCGCGCCCCGAGCCCTGCTCGATCGCGGTCTGCAGGACCGCCGCCAGGTTGGCGCCGTCGTCGTCGAGGCGCGAGGCGCGCGTGGCGACCTGCGGCTGGCGCGCGGGCGACGTGGCGTCGGTGCGCAGGGCGTCGTGGAACCGCCAGCTGCGCAGCATGCGCCGGGCGCCCGCGAGCTCGGCCGCCTCGGTGTGGCCCGCGAACTCGTCGAGCACGGAGGCCCACGGGTGCAGACCGCGCGCGAGCTCCGTCCATGCCCTGCCGCTCGCGACGCGCGCGAGACCGCGCTTGCGCTCGACGAGCGTGCCCGCCGGTCGAGGATCGGCGCCCACGAACACGTGCTCCTGCTTGATCTCCGGATCGCGGTCGAAGGCGCTGTGCTGCGCGACCGGCAGCCCCAGGTCGATCGCGTAGCCCAGGTGGTCGGTCGCGACGCCCAGGCGCAGCGCGACCGCGCCACCGCGCACGGTGCCCTGCGCGCGCAGGCCAGGGCGCGTGCCGCGCTCCGGCCCCGCCCAGCGCACTGCCTCCAGGCCGCCGTCGCTCGCGAGCGAGCCGATGATCCGGCCCGACCCGCAGTCGGCGAGCAGGCGCAGCGCCCGGTAGAGGTTGGACTTGCCCGAGCCGTTCGCGCCGGTGATGACGGTGAGCGGCGCCAGGTCGACGGCGAGCGAGCGGATCGAGCGGTAGCCCTCGATCGCGAGGCGGGTGATCACGCGTCGAGCAGCCCGCGCGCGTAGGCGGCCTGGCCGGCATGCTGCACGTCGTCGTCGATGACGCTGACGAGCCGCACGCCGAGCGTCACGGGCGGATCCCAGGCGTCATCGACGACGCGCTCCAGATCGTCCGGCGACAGCGTGCCGAGGTAGGCGAGCGTCGCCGCGTGCACCGCGTCGAGATAGTCGAGCAGCGCCTGCGCCGACTCCGGCTGCACCGCGCGCACCGCCGCCGCGTCGTGCCCGTAGCCGGTGTCCGACGCATCCGTCTCGACGCCGAAGCGCGGCCCCCACGCGCGGGAGACGTACACCTGCTCCGTGCCCGCCACGTCAGCGACCTGTGCGTCCTGCACGCGTGCGAGGTGCCAGACGAGCCAGCCGATGGTGTTCGCGCCCGGCGCCGGCGGCTCCGCCAGCTGCGCGGGCGTCAGCCCTTCGACCGCGCGACGCGCCGACTCCGGCACGCGCGAGAACGACTCGGTCAGGATGTCGATGGCATCCATCACGCCTCCTCGGGAGCTGGGAGGGCGCCGGGGCCCTCGGTGACCAGGATGCGGAAGCCCTCGGCGTCCAGGATGCGGAGGCCGAGCGCCTCCGCCTTGCCGAGCTTCGAGCCGGCGCCGGGGCCGGCGGCGACGAAGTCGGTCTTCTTCGACACGCTCGAGGCGGCCTTGCCGCCTGCGCTGATGATCGCCTCCTGCGCCTCGTCCCTCGTGTAGCCCTCGAGGGTGCCCGTCGCCACGACGGTGATGCCCGCGAGCACCCCGCCACGCTCTGCGGCGGCCCCGGGGCCTGGGTGACCGGGAGTCGCGAATCGCACACCCGCGGCGCGCCACGACTGCACGATCTCGCGGTGCCAGTCGACCGCGAGCCACTCGACGACCGCGTCGGCGATGATCGGGCCCACGCCCTCGACCTCTGCGAGCTCTGCCGAGGATGCCGCCTCGATGGCCTCGAGCGACCCGAACCAGTCGGCGAGGGCGCGTGCCGCGACCGGCCCGACGTGGCGGATGTTGAGCGACACGAGCTGGCGCCAGAGGTCCTTCGTCTTCGCCGCCTCGAGCTCGGAGAGCAGCGTCGTGGCCTGCGCCGAGGGGTGCAGGACCCGGTGGTCCTTGCGGATGCCCGCCTTGCGGCGCTCCGCGGGCGTCAGCTCCTCTGCACCGGGCGGGTAGCTCAGCTCGACGCGCTGGAACGGCGCCCGCACGACCGGCACGCCGGCTTCGTCGAGCTTCGGCTCGCCGGTCTCGGCGTCGCGCACGGCCACCTCGATCGGCACGAGCTCCTCCATCGTGAGCTCGAAGAGCCGCGCCTCCGTCACGAGCGGCGGTGCCGTCGGCACCGTGGGCTGCGTCAGCGCGGCGGCGGTCACCTCGCCGAGCGCCTCGATGTCGAGCGCGCCGCGCGAGCCGATGTGCTCGACCCTGCCGCGCACCTGCGCGGGGCACGAGCGCGCGTTCGGGCAGCGGAGGTCGACGTCGCCCTCCTTCATCGGGCGAAGCGTCGTGCCGCACTCGGGGCACTCCGAGGGCATCACGAACGCGCGCTCGCTGCCGTCGCGCAGCTCGACGACAGGGCCGAGCACCTCGGGGATGACGTCGCCGGCCTTCCGCAGCACGACCGTGTCTCCGATCAGGACGCCCTTGACGCGCACCACGTCCTGGTTGTGCAGCGTCGCCTGCCGCACGACGGAGCCGGCGACCTGCACGGGCTGCATGTTGGCGTAGGGCGTCGCGCGACCCGTGCGGCCCACGCTCACGACGATGTCGAGCAGCCTCGTGTGCACCTCCTCCGGCGGGTACTTGTAGGCGATCGCCCAGCGGGGCGCGCGGGAGGTCTGCCCCAGCTCGTCGTGGAGGGCGAGCTCGTCGACCTTGACCACGATGCCGTCGAGCTGGTGCTCGACATCGTGGCGGCGCTCGCCGAAGCGCTCGACGTACGCCACGACCTCGTCGACCGCCTCGAGCACCTGCACGTGGGGACTCGTCGGCAGTCCCCACCCCTCCAGCAGCCCATAGATCTCGCTCTGCGCAGCCACGGGTGGATCCGGCCAGGCCCCGAAGCCATGCACGTACATCGCGAGCGCCGCGATGCGCTCCTCGCCGGCCTCTCGCTCGAGCCCCGTCTTCTTCTCCAGCTGCTGCCGCAGCCCGCCGGAGGCCGCGTTGCGCGGGTTCGCGAAGGCCGGGAAGCGCCGCGCGGCACGCTCGGCCGCCCGCTCCTCGTCGAAGTCCCCACGCGTCGCGGCGGGCCTGCGCTCCCACTTCGCGCGATCCTCCTCGATCGAGCGACCTCGCAGCGCCGCCTGCAGCGCGTTCAGCCGCTCGAACGCCTCGACCGGGATGAAGACCTCTCCGCGCACCTCGACGAGCGGCGGATGTCCCTCACCCGCGAGGCGCTCTGGCACGCCCGCGACGCGCAGGGCGTTGGGCGTGACGATCTCGCCCACTCGCCCGTCGCCGCGGGTGGCCGCCGATGTCAGCACGCCGCGCTCGTAGCGCAGCGCGATCGCCAGCCCGTCGATCTTCAGCTCTGTGAGCCACGGGACGGCCCTGCCAGCGGCGGCCTGCGCCTTCGCGCACCACTCGCGCAGCTCGTCGAGCGAGAAGACGTTGTCGAGGCTCAGCATCCGCTCGCGGTGCTCGATCGTCGGCAAGCCGCTCGAAGCGCCGCCCTGCACGGTCTGCGTCGGCGAGTCCTGGCTCTGCAGCTCTGGGTGCGCTCGCTCGAGCGCGTCGAGCTCGCGGACGAGCGCGTCGTACTCGGCGTCGGACATCGTCGACGCGTCGCGGTCGTAGTAGCCGGCGCTCGCCTGCTCGATCCGTTCGCGCAGCGCCTGTGCCCGCGCGTTCGCATCGTCCGGCACGATCTCCGCCTCGATTCCCACCATGCCTTCATTCTGCACTCAGGAGCACAGGGCAGTCTGTACCCCAGTGTTCCTATGCACTCGCTGTCGATCTCGCCAGCGTTTCCCAGCAGAGGGCCAATCCGGGTCGCCGAGGGCTCCGAACCTCGTCCGACACCCTGAGCGCCATCGCGGCGCGCACGCCGGAAACGGCCAGCACAGAAATGAGGAGTCATGACTCAGTCCCCCAACCGCCTCGTCGCCACGATCTTCGGCGCCGTCTACCTGCTCGTCGGCGTCCTCGGACTCTTCGTCGCAGGCTCGAACTTCGCCGGTGAGGAGGGTGGCCTGCTCCTGGGCGTCTTCCAGGTCAACCACCTGCACAACATCGTGCACCTCGCCATCGGTGCCGCACTGCTGATCGCCGGCCTGCGCAGCACCCCGGCCGCGAAGGGCACGAACGTCACCGTCGGCGCCGTCTACCTGCTGGTGGGCATCGTCGGCTTCTTCCTGGTGGGCACGGCCTTCAACATCCTGGCTCTCAACACGGCCGACCACTTCCTGCACCTGGGTTCGGCGATCGTGCTGCTCGGCACCGGCCTCGCCCTCGACCGCTCGACGCGCGCCTCGCACGCGGTCTGAGCCGATACGACATGGCCGCCGCGCTGCGGATGGCGGGAGCGATCCTCGCTCTCGGGTCGGCACTCATCGCTCTCGCGGTGGGTGCCGGCTCCGTGCCGTGGCTCGGCGCACCGCTGCTCGCGGCAGGTGTCGGGCAGGCCGTCGCGGCCGTGCTCGTCCTGCGCGGCAGATCGGCATCGCCGCTGCTCGCGCTCCTGGCGCTCATCGCCCCGACAGCCGTGTGGGTCGGCGTGCTCGCCCTCGCTGCAGAACCCGCCACCGCGCTGCCCGCGTGGCCCATGCTCGCCGAGACGGCCCTCGCGCTCGTCGCGGCGCCGATCCTCTGTCGCCGTGCCCGATCGAGCGCAGAGCCGCGGCCGCTGCCTGCGCTGCTGGCCCTGGTGCTCTCATCCGCCGTCGTCGCCGTCGTCGCGACCATGGCGTTCGCCGGCACCGAGGCCGGCCGCTTCGCCGTGCCGCACGGCGAGCACGGACTCACCATCGAGGACCACGGGCACCACTGAGGCCCCCGCCGCCAGCGCCGCGGTGCCCGTCGGGGCGCAGCTACCGCGCGGTGGCGACCTCTCCCACCATCGGCTCGACGGGCACCGCATCAGCGGCGACCGTGCGGTCGATCATCACCTGGCCGAGCACGCGCGTGCCCTCGTAGAGCACCGCCGACTGCCCCGTCGCGACACCGGTCAGCGGCTCGCCCGCGTCGATCACGAGCTCGTCGCCGAGCATGCGGGCACGCGCCGGCACCGGGTCGGCGTGCGCGCGGATCTGCACCTCGACCTCGAGCCCGGCCTCGAGTCCGGGATGCGGCGCGCCGGCGTGCGAGATGCGGCTGCCGGCGATGCGCGACACGGCGAGCGCCTCCTTCGGCCCGACCACGATCTGTCGGGAGGAGGGCTTCACCTCGAGCACGAACCGCGGCCTCCCGTCCGGTGACGGCACGCCGAGCGAGAGCCCGCGGCGCTGCCCGACCGTGTAGCCGTGCACGCCGTCGTGATTGCCGACCACTGCGCCGTCCCGATCGACGATCTCGCCCGGATCGGAGCCCAGCCGCTCGGCCAGGAAGCCGCGCGTGTCACCGTCGGGGATGAAGCAGATGTCATGGCTGTCGGGCTTCTGCGCGAGGAGGAACCCGCGCTCGGCGGCCTCGGCGCGCACCTGGGCCTTAGTCGGCGTCGACGCGAGCGGGAACCAGCAGTGCGCGAGCTGCTCGGCCGTGAGCACCCCGAGCACGTAGGACTGGTCCTTCGCCCAGTCGGCCGCGCGATGCAGCTCCGGCCCCGCCTGGGTGTGCTCGACCCGCGCGTAGTGGCCGGTGACGACGCGCTCGAAGCCGAGCCCGACCGCGCGATCGAGCAGCGCCTCGAACTTGATCTTCTCGTTGCAGCGCAGGCACGGGTTCGGCGTGCGCCCCGCGGCGTACTCGTCGACGAAGTCCTGCACGACGTCGGCGTGGAAGCGCTCCGAGAAGTCCCACACGTAGAAGGGGATGCCGAGGCGATCGGCGACCCGCCGCGCATCCATCGCGTCCTCCACGGTGCAGCAGCCGCGGCTGCCGGTGCGCAGGGTGCCCGGCATGCGGCTGAGCGCCAGGTGCACGCCGACGACCTCGTGCCCGGCCTCGACCGCGCGCGCAGCGGCGACCGCCGAGTCGACACCGCCCGACATGGCTGCCAGCACCTTCATGCGCTCCCCCTCCGCCGCATCCAGGGTACCGACGCGGCGCGAGGCGCCGCGGCCGCGCTCGCCGCTGGACACAGCGCCGCGTGGGATGCTTGACGACGTGACGGATGCGGGAGCTCACCAGGGTGTGCGGGTCTCGGTCGTCATCCCCGTGCTGGACGACGCGACGGCCCTGCGCCGCTGCCTCGAGCGCCTCGCCGCGCAGCGCGTGCCGCCGCACGAGGTGATCGTGGTCGACAACGGCTGCACGGACGACTCGGCCGCCGTCGCGCGCGCCGCCGGGGCGCGCGTCGTCGCCGAGCCGACGCGCGGCATCCCCGCTGCTGCCGCGCGCGGCTACGACGAGGCCACCGGCGAGGTCATCGCCCGCTGCGATGCCGACTCCGTCGTGCCGGAGGACTGGGTCGAGCGGATCAGCGACGCCTTCGCCGCCGATCCCCTGCTCGAGGGGCTCACGGGGCCCGGCCGCTTCCACGACGTGTCGCCGCGCTGGACGACCGTCGCGAGCGTCTCCTACGCCCTCGGCACCTTCGTCGCCGCGCGCGCGGCGATCGCCAACGTGCCGCTGTGGGGTTCGAACATGGCGCTGCGCCGCAGCTCGTGGATGCGCGTGGCCGCTCTCGTCGAGCGGGCAGACCCGGCCGTCCACGACGATCTCGACCTGACCATGCGGCTCGGCCCGCGCGCGCGGCTGCGATTCGACGCGTCGCTGACGGTCGGCGCCGAGGGCCGCATCTTCCGCAGCCCGAGCGCGGCGCGCGACCGCATCCGCATCGCCATGCGCACGTTCCGCCGCAACTGGGCCGTCGGCGGCTCGCCGGGCAGGCGCTGGGTGCTGCGGGTCGGTGGGCCGGACCTGATCGGCTCGCGCCGCCGGGTGCGTCCGTGAGCGGAGCCGAGGCAGGCTCGACGCCCGCCCGCCGCTGGCTCGCCGACCAGGGTCGCTGGCTGACGGGCGACGTGCTGCGCTTCGTCGCCGCGGCCTCCGTGCCGCTGTGCTGGGCGGTCGCCGGCGGCCCGGCGGCTGCCGCCATGCTCCTCGCGCTCGGCGGTGCGATGGCGCTCCGCTTCGCGCGCATGCCGACGGCGACCGACCTCATCGGCCAGGCCGTGCTGCTCGCGGCCGCCTGGTGGGCGGCCACCGGCGCCTACGAGGCCGTGCCGTGGCTCGACCTCGTCACGCACGCGGCGTGCGGGGCGGTGCTGGCGCTGCTGGCGCGCGAGATCATGCTGCGCACCCGGATGCTGCCGGTCGGCGGCGGGAGGCGCGAGGCCCTCGGCCGCGCTCTGCACACGAGCACCGCGGTGCTGCTGCTCGGCTTCCTCTGGGAGCTGGGCGAGTGGGCCGGGCACGCCCTCATCACGGACACCATCCGCGTCGGCTACGAGGACACCCTCTCGGACCTCCTCACCGACCTCGCCGGCGCGATCGCGGCCGCGATCCTCGTCGAGCTGCCGCGGCGCTCGCGCGCCTGAGCCGGGCC
This sequence comes from Agrococcus sp. Marseille-P2731, assembly GCF_900117395.1. Classification (GTDB taxonomy): domain Bacteria; phylum Actinomycetota; class Actinomycetes; order Actinomycetales; family Microbacteriaceae; genus Agrococcus. Next base: position 690,043 of record NZ_FPEG01000002.1, read on the forward strand.
GGGCCGCGTCAGCCCGCGAGCGCGCGGGCCCGCTCGACCGCGGCCGGGAGCACCGCGAGCAGCGCATCGACCTCGCGCTCGGTCGTCGTCCACCCGAGCGAGAGGCGCAGCGGGGCGACCCCCTCGACCCCGCAGGCCCGCACGACGTGCGACTCGCGCGCGACCCCCGCAGAGCATGCCGAGCCGTTCGAGACGGCGAAGCCGGCCTCGTCGAGCAGGAACTGCAGCGACTCCCCCTCCGCGCCCTCGACGACGAGGTGCGCGATGCCCGGCAGCCGCTCTGCCGCCGCGAGCAGCCGCACGCCCGGCAGCCCTGCTGCGGCACCCAGGATGCGATCGGTGAGCGCGCGCAGGCGCGCCGCCTCGCTCTCGAGCTCGGCGAGCGCCTCCTCGGCGGCGAGCGCGAAGAGCGAGGCCCCGAGCGCATCCTGCGTGCCGGAGCGCAGCCCCCGCTGCTGGCCGCCACCGTGGTGCAGCGCGTGCAGCCGCGCGTCGCGACGCACGACCAGCGCGCCGACGCCGTGCGGTCCGCCGAGCTTGTGGCTCGCGACGCTCATGAGCGCAGCGCCCGTGTCGGCGAACCGCAGCGGCATGTGGCCGAACGCGCCCACCGCGTCGAGGTGCAGCGGCACGCCCGCGCGCGCCGACGCATCCGCCGCCTCGTCGATCGGCTGCAGCGAGCCGAGCTCGTTGCTCGCCACCAGCATGGTGGCGACGGATGCCGTGGGCGCGTCCGCGAGCGCCGCGCGGAAGGCGGTGAGGTCGGTCACCGCGCTCGCGTCGATCGGCACCCAGCGCACCTCGGCGCCCTGCCGCTCGAGCCACTCCACCGCGTCGAGCGTCGCGTGGTGCTCGCCGACGGGCACGACGAGCGGACCGGCCGCGCCCGAGGCCGCGGTGGCCGCCCACCACGAGCCCTTCAGCGCCAGGTTGATCGACTCCGTGCCGCCGGAGGTGAAGACGACCTCGGTCGGATGCGCGCCGAGTGTCGCCGCCAGCCGCTCCCGCGCGTCCTCGAGCACGGCGCGGGCACGCTGGCCCTCGCGGTGCGTGGAGGCGGGGTTCGCGAGCGGCTCGGCGCTCGCGAGCGCCTCTCGGACCGAGGCGCGCATGGGCGTCGCCGCGGCGTGATCGAACAGGTGCACGGTCCCATACCCTAGGGCGCGTGAACGCCCAGCAGCATGTGACCGACCTCTCGCGCCCGGTCGCTGCGGCGGCCGAGCCGCAGTCGGCGCGCGTGGCCCGCGGCCTCGAGCGCACCGCGATCGGGCACCGCCTGACGGTCTTCTCGCAGCACGCGACCAGCATGGAGCTGCGGGTCTTCGACCGCGACGACCCCGACTGGCTGCTCGAGCGCCTGCCGATGGAGCGGGTGGGCGATGACTTCACCGTCGACACCGAGCTGCTGCAGCTCGGCACTCCCTACGCCGTCGGCGTCGATGGGCCGCATGGGCCCACGCACGCCTTCGACACGAGCCGCAACGCCGTCCCGCCGCACGCGCGCGGCATCGTGCGCACACCCCACGGCCAGCACCGCGCCACGGTCGTGAGCGACGACTTCGACTGGGGCGGCGTGCAGCGCCCGGAGATCCCCCTCGACCGGCAAGTGATCTACGAGGCCCACGTCAAGGGCCTCACGAAGCTCAGCCCGCACATGCCCGCCGAGCTGCGCGGCACCTACGCGGGCCTCGCGCATCCGTCGACCATCGCCTACCTGCAGGATCTGGGCGTCACGACGGTGCAGTTGCTGCCGATCCACCTGTTCGTCTCCGAGCAGCGGCTGCTGCAGCAGGGTCGCGTGAACTACTGGGGCTACAACACGCTCAGCTGGTTCGCGCCGCACAGCGCGTATGCCTCCAGGCGCGCGCAGTTCGATGGCACCGGCGGCGTGCTGCGCGAGGTCAAGGGCATGGTGCGCCTGCTCCACGAGGCCGGCCTGCAGGTGGCGCTCGACGTGGTCTACAACCACACCGCCGAGGAGGGCATGGGCGGCCCGCCGTCGAGCCTGCGGCTGATCGACAACGCCTCGTACTACCGCGTGCACGAGGCGGGGCACATGATCGACTACACCGGCTGCGGCAACACCCTCGACGCCTCGCTGCCGGCCGCGCAGGAGCTCGTCGTCGACTCGCTGCGCTACTGGCACCGAGAGCTGCAGGTGGACGGCTTCCGCTTCGACCTCGCGCCCGTGCTCGGCCGCGACGCCGAGGGGGCCTTCGACCCCGAGCATCCGCTGCTGCGCCGGATCCTCGACGACCCCCAGCTGCAGACCGCGACCATGATCGCCGAGCCCTGGGACGTCGGCCCCGACGGCTGGCAGACGGGCCGCTTCCCCGCCGGCTACAGCGAGTGGAACGACCGCTACCGCGACACCGTGCGGCAGTTCTGGTTGAGCGATCTGCGCTCCTTCCGCCACGGCGGCGACGGCTCCACCGGCGTCGGTCCGCTCGCGCACGCCGTCTCGGGCTCCGAAGGGCTGTTCGCCTCGGCGCGCGGCCCGCTCGAGAGCGTCAACTTCATCACCGCGCACGACGGCTTCACGCTCGCCGACCTCACCCGCTACGACCGCAAGCACAACGAGGGCAACGGCGAGGAGAACCGCGACGGCGCGGACGACAACCGCTCGTTCAACCACGGCGTCGAGGGCCGCACCGAGGATCTCGCCGTGCAGCTCGACCGGCGCAGGTCCATGCGCAACGTGCTCGGCACCCTCCTCGTCTCCGCCGGCGTGCCGATGCTGACGATGGGCGACGAGTTCGGCCGTTCCCAGCGCGGCAACAACAACGCCTACTGCCAGGACTCGGCGCTGACGTGGATGCGGTGGGACCGCAAGGACTGGCAGCACGCGTTCTTCGCCCAGACCAGGCGGCTGCTCGAGCTGCGGCGCGAGCACCCCGCGCTGCGGCCGCTCGAGTACGGCCAGACCGAGCAGCGCGTCGCCGGCTCGTCCCGCCTCGACTGGTTCAACGGCGCAGGCCTCCACATGACCATCGACGACTGGGACCACTCCCAGGACCGCACCATGCAGATGCTGGCCGAGTCGACGCCCATCGAGGAGGCGTACTCGCGCGTGCTCGTGATCTTCCACGGCTCGCCGCGCGATTCGCTCATCACGACACCGGAGCCGGACGGCGCGACCGAGCTCGAGCTGCTCTGGGACTCGGCAGCCGACCACCACGACGAGGAGCGCGTGGCCCCGGGCGAGCGGGTGCTGGTGCCCGCGATGAGCATGCGCGTCTACGCCGTGCACGGTGTGCCGGCCGCCGGCGCGCCGCTGGCGACGGTCATGCGCTACCGCGCGCCGGTGTCCGCACCGTCAGGCGCATCGCAGCGCGAGGGCTGACCTTCGTCGAGGGTCGGCCCTCGCGCTGCTGCTCCGGTCGTGCCGGCTCGCTGCGCTAGCCCTTGGCGTAGGCGACGAGGCCGAGCTCGGCGTCCGACGCGAGCATCTCGTGGCGCGGCACGACGCGCACCGTGTAGCCGAAGGTGCCCGCCATCGGCAGCGCGATGGCCGACTCGAAGCGATGCGCGGCGCCCTCGGCGCGCACCGGCTCGAGCGGGAAGCGGCGGGCGCGGCGCAGCTCGCCCTCCTCGCTGATCGTGCCCGCGACGACCTCGACCGTGACGTCCTCCGGCTGCAGCTCGCCCAGCTCGACGAACGCTCGCACGCGCACGTCGTCACCGACGACCGGCGGCGTGTCGACGCCGTCGGCCTCGATGTGGCGCACCTCGACGCGCCCGAACGCGTCGCGCATCCGCGTCGTCCATGCCGCGAAGGCACGGCCGGCGCGAGCGTCGTCCGCAGCCGCCAGGCGCGCGGCCTTCGCCGCGGGTGCGTAGAGCCGGCCGACGTACTCGGCGAGCATGCGCTCGGCCGAGAGCTCCGGGCTGAGGGTCGCGAGCGTGTGGCGGATCGAGGCGATCCACGCCAGCGGCAGGCCGCGCTCGTCGCGGTCGTAGAAGCGCGGCGCCACCTGGTGCTCGATGAGCTCGTAGAGCGCGTTGGCCTCGACGGCGTCGCGCTGCTCCGCACCCATGTGCTCGTGCGCGGAGGGGATCGCCCATCCGTTCTGGCCGTCGAAGTACTCCTCCCACCAGCCGTCGAGGATCGAGAGGTTGAGCGAGCCGTTGAGCGCGGCCTTCATGCCGGAGGTGCCGCACGCCTCCAGCGGGCGCAGCGGGTTGTTGAGCCACACGTCGCAACCCGGGTAGAGCGACTTCGCCATCGCGATGTCGTAGTTCTCGAGGAACACGATGCGGCCGCGCACGTCGGGCTCCTGCGAGAAGCGCACGAGCTCCTGGATGAGCGCCTTGCCCTGCTCGTCAGCGGGGTGCGACTTGCCGGCGATCACGAGCTGCACCGGGCGCTCGGGGTGCGTGAGCAGCGAGCGCAGCCGCTCGCGGTCGTGGAGCATGAGCGTGAGCCGCTTGTAGGTCGGCACGCGCCGCGCGAAGCCGATCGTCAGCACGTCGGGGTCGAGCAGGCCGTCGACCCACGAGGGCGCGACGCCCTCGTTGCGCTCGTGCTTCAGCCGGGTGCGCTCGCGCGCCTCCTGCACGAGCGCCGCGCGCATCTCGCGACGCACGGACCACAGCGTCTCGTCCGAGACCGCATCCGAGCCCCAGTCGCAGCGCGTGGTGTCGAGCGTGCCGAGCTCGCGCTCCGCCAGGTGCTTGAGGATGGGCGAGGTCCACGTGGGCGCGTGCACGCCGTTGGTGACGGAGGTGATGGGCACCTCTGCCGCGTCGAAGCCCGGCCAGCGGCTCGCGAACATGCCGCGCGAGACCTTCCCGTGCAGCTTCGAGACGCCGTTCGCGCGCTGCGCGAGCGAGAAGCCCAGCTGCGCCATGTTGAAGATCGAGGGATCCTCCTCGCGGCCGAGCGCCAGGACGCGCTCGACGTCAACGCCTGGCACGAGGTCGCCGGTGAGGTGCCGGCGCACGAGCTCGACGTCGAAGCGGTCGATGCCGGCGGGCACCGGCGTGTGCGTCGTGAAGACGGTGCCGGCGCGCACGACCTGCAGCGCCTCGTCGAAGCTGAGGCCCTCGGCGATCAGGCGCGAGATGCGCTCGATGCCGAGGAACCCGGCGTGACCCTCGTTCGAGTGGTAGACAGCGGGCGCCGGCGCGCCGGTCAGCTCTGCGTGCACCGCGAGGGCGCGGACGCCGCCGATGCCCAGCAGCAGCTCCTGCTGCAGGCGGTGCTCGCCGCCGCCGCCGTAGAGCCGGTCGGCGACACCGCGCAGATCGCTGTCGTTCTCGTGGATGTTCGTGTCGAGCAGCAGCAGCGGCACGCGGCCGATGGTCGCCTGCCAGATGCGCGCGCGCAGCGTGCGACCGCCCGGCAGCGCGAGCGCCACGGTGGCGTGCGTGCCGTCGGGGTCGCGCAGGATGGTCAGCGGCAGCCCGTCGGGGTCTAGCACCGGATAGGTCTCCTGCTGCCAGCCCTCGCCCGAGATCGCCTGCTTGAAGTAGCCGGCCTGGTAGAAGAGGCCGACGCCGATGATCGGCACGCCGAGGTCGCTCGCCGCCTTCAGGTGGTCGCCGGCGAGGATGCCGAGGCCGCCCGAGTACTGCGGCAGCGCGCTCGTGATGCCGAACTCGGGCGAGAAGTAGGCGATCGACTCCGGCGCGTCCTCGAGCGACTGGTACCAGCGCGCCTGCGAGAGGTAGTCGTCGAGGTCGTCGGCGATCGCGTCCACGCGCGCGACGAAGGCGTCGTCGGCGGCGAGCTGCTCGAGCCGCTCGGTGCCGACCAGGCCCAGCAGCTGCACGGGATCGTGACCGGTCGCCCGCCAGCCGTCGAGCGAGATCTCGCGGAACAGCTCGCGAGTCGGCTCGTGCCAGGACCAGCGCAGGTTCGACGCGATGGTCTCGAGCCGGCGGAGGCGCTCGGGCAGGGAGGTGCGGACGGTGAACTTGCGGATCGCTCTCACGCGCACGAGCCTAGCGGCGGCGCACGACACCCGATGCACACCCAGCGGGCCGTGGGTAGGTTGGTGCCGTGGCGAACGAACCAGCACTCCCCAAGGACATCCGCTCCGGCAGGATCCCGGTGCTCGACCTGCATCCGCAGCAGCCCGGCGACCGCTTCCCCGCGAAGGCGGTGGTGGGCGACGTGGTGCCGTTCTCGGCCGCCGCGTTCCGCGAGGGTCACGACCGCATCGGCGTGACGCTCGTGCTCCGCTCCCCCTCGGGCGGCGCGCAGCGCGTGCCGATGGAACCGCTGGAGGACGGCCATGACCGGTACGAGGCGCTCGCGCTCGTCGACGAGCAGGGCACCTGGAGCTGGCACGTCGAGGCCTGGGCCGACGAGTGGGCCACCTGGCACCACAACGCCGAGATCAAGATCGCCGCCGACATCGACGCCGAGCTCATGGCGACCATGGGCTCGCAGCTGCTCGCCCGCGCCGCGCGCGAGGCGAGCGCCGCCGACGCGGCGGTGCTCACGAGCGCCGCGAAGGCCCTCGCGAGCACCTCCGCGCCCGTGCTGCAGCGCTGGGCGGCGGTCAACGACCCCGCGACCCTCGCGGCGATCGACCGCAGCCGGCCCCGCTCGCTCGTCACGGCATCCGAGACCCTGCAGCTCAAGGTCGAGCGCACGCGCGCCGGCGTGGGCGCCTGGTACGAGCTCTTCCCGCGCTCCGAGGGCGCCGTGCAGCGCGAGGACGGCACATGGCAGAGCGGCACCTTCGCGACCGCCGCGAAGCGACTGCCGGCCGTGAAGGCCATGGGCTTCGACGTGCTCTACCTGCCGCCGGTGCACCCGATCGGTGAGGTCAACCGCAAGGGCCCGAACAACACGCTCACCCCGCAGCCCGGCGACCCCGGCAGCCCCTGGGCGATCGGCTCGAAGGACGGCGGCCACGACACCATCCACCCCGACCTCGGCACCATCGACGACTTCCGCGCATTCGTGCGGGCGGCGGCGGATGCGGGGCTCGAGGTGGCGATGGACCTCGCGCTCCAGGCGGCACCGGATCACCCCTGGGTGGCCGAGCACCCCGAGTGGTTCACGACGCTGCCGGACGGCTCGATCGCGTTCGCCGAGAACCCGCCGAAGAAGTACCAGGACATCTACCCCGTCAACTTCGACAACGACCCCGCCGGCATCGTCGCCGAGGTGCTGCGCCTGATCGAGCAGTGGGTCGGCTGCGGCGTCGAGATCTTCCGCGTCGACAACCCGCACACGAAGCCGCTGTGGTTCTGGGAGCACGTCATCGCGCAGGTGAACGCGAAGCACCCGGACGTCGTCTTCCTCGCCGAGGCCTTCACACGGCCCGCGATGATGCAGGCGCTCGGCAAGGTCGGCTTCCAGCAGTCGTACACCTACTTCGCCTGGCGCAACACGAAGGCAGAGCTCGAGGAGTACCTGCGCGAGGTCACCGGCACGCAGGCCGCGTGGTTCAAGCCCGCGTTCTGGGTGAACACGCCGGACATCCTCACCGAGTACCTGCAGTTCGGCGGTGTGCCCGCGTTCAAGGTGCGGGCGGCGATCGCCGCCACCGCGGTGCCCACCTGGGGCATGTACGCCGGCTACGAGCTGATCGAGGACGTCGCCCGGCCCGGCGCCGAGGAGGCCATCGACAACGAGAAGTACGAGTACCGGCCGCGCGACTGGCAGCGCGCAGAGCGCAACGGCACCACGATCGCGCCCTACATCGCGAAGCTCAACGAGATCCGCGCCGAGCACCCGGCGATCCGCCAGCTCTGGGCGCTCGACGTGCACTGGTCCGACGACGACGCGGTGCTCGTCTACTCGAAGCACGTGGATGCGCGGTTCACTCAGACGGGCGAGGACGACACGATCCTCGTGGTCGCGAACGTCGACCCGCACTCCGCGCGCCAGACGACCGTGCACCTCGACCTGACGAAGCTCGGGCTGCGCCCGGGCGATGCCTTCGAGGCGCACGACCTGATCACCGGCGAGACCTGGCAGTGGAGCGACCACAACTTCGTGCGGCTCGACGCGTTCGTCGAGCCGGTGCACGTCATCAGCGTGCGACGATCGGGGGCATGATGCTCGACACCGACACCATCCAGCAGCTCGCTGACGGATCGCACCCCGCGCCGCACGACTGGCTCGGGGCACATCCGGGCAGCACGGCGGCCTCCGGCACGAAGGCAACCGGGGCCGCGGCGCCCGAAGCGCACGTCGTGCGCGCCGTCCGCCACCTCGCCGCCGGCGTGAGCGTGCTCGTCGAGACGGCGACCGGCCAGGACGAGGTGCCGATGGAGCACCTCGGGCACGGCCTCTGGCAGGCCGAGGTGACCGGCCCCATCCGCCCCTACCGCCTGCGCACGAGCTACAGCGATGGTGGGGCGTGGGAGTCGGAGGATCCCTACCGCTTCTCCCCCACGATCGGCGAGCTCGACCTGCACCTGTGGCGCGAGGGACGGCACGAGCAGGTCTGGCAGGTGCTGGGCTCGCGGCTGCGCGAGCACGACGGCGTGCTGGGTGCCTCCTTCGCCGTCTGGGCTCCGAACGCTCGCGCCGTGCGCGTCATCGGCGACTTCAACGACTGGGTCGGCCGCTCGCACCCGATGCGCACCATGGGCGCCTCCGGCGTCTGGGAGCTCTTCGTGCCCGGCGACCTCGAGCACAGCGCGTACAAGTACGAGATCCTCACCGACCACGGCTGGGTGACGCGCGCCGACCCGATGGCCCGCTACACCGAGGTGCCGCCGGCGACCGCGTCGAAGGTGGGCACGAGCCGCTTCGCGTGGAGCGACGACGACTGGATGCGCGCGCGCGCTGAGCGCGACCAGCACAACGTGCCGATGTCGGTCTACGAGCTGCACTTCGGCTCGTGGCGCCCCGGGCTCGGCTACCGCGAGATGGCGGACGCGCTCATCGAGCACCTCGAGGAGACCGGCTTCACGCACGTCGAGTTCATGCCGCTGGCCGAGCACCCCTTCGGCGGCTCGTGGGGCTACCAGGTGACGGGCTACTACGCCCCGACCAGTCGCTTCGGCCACCCCGACGACCTCCGCTACCTGATCGACCGGCTGCACCGCGCCGGCTACGGCGTGCTCATGGACTGGGTGCCCGGGCACTTCCCGAAGGACGAGTGGGCGCTCGCCCGCTTCGACGGCAAGGCGCTCTACGAGCACCCGGACCCGCGCCGCGGCGACCAGCCCGACTGGGGCACGCACGTGTTCGACTTCGGCCGTCCCGAGGTCAAGAACTTCCTGGTCGCGAACGCCGTCTACTGGCTCGAGGAGTTCCACATCGATGGGCTCCGGGTCGACGCCGTCGCCTCGATGCTCTACCTCGACTACTCGCGCAACGACGGCGAGTGGCTGCCGAACATCCACGGCGGGCGCGAGCACCTCGAGGCGATCTCGCTGCTGCAGGAGACCAACGCGACGGTCTACCGTCGGTGCCCCGGCATCGTCATGATCGCGGAGGAGTCGACCTCCTGGCCCGGTGTGACGAAGCCGACCGACGCATCCGGGCTCGGCTTCGGCCTGAAGTGGAACATGGGGTGGATGCACGACACGCTGCAGTACATGGCGGTCGACCCGATGTACCGCTCGCACCACCACGGTGACCTGACCTTCTCGTTCCTGTACGCGTTCTCCGAGCAGTTCATGCTGCCGATCAGCCACGACGAGGTCGTGCACGGCAAGGGCTCGCTCGTGGGCAAGATGCCCGGCGACCAGTGGCAGAAGCTCGCCTCGGTGCGCGCCTACCTGACCTTCATGTGGGCGCATCCCGGCAAGCAGCTGCTGTTCATGGGGCAGGAGTTCGGGCAGCCGAGCGAGTGGAGCGAGGCGCGCGGGCTCGACTGGTGGATCCTGGACCAGCCGGTGCACCGCGGGCTCATGTCGCTCGTGTCGCAGCTGAACCGCGTCTACCGCGACACCGAAGCGCTCTGGCTGCGGGACAACGAGCCGGGTGGCTTCGAGTGGATCGACGGCGGCAACTCCTCCGACAACCTCGTGGCGTTCCTGCGCTGGGGCGCCGACGGGGATCCCGTGGCCGCGATCGTGAACTTCTCAGGGCGTCCAGTCGACGGCTATCGACTCGGACTGCCGTTCGCGGGTGCGTGGGAAGAGGTCATCAACTCGGATGCGCTCGAGTTCGGCGGCTCCGGCGTCGGCAACCTCGGCGCGGTGCACGCGGTCGACGAGCCGTGGGGCGGGCGACCCGCTTCCGCGACGATCACGGTGCCGCCGCTCGCGGGCCTCATCCTGCGCCCGAAGCAGTAGCGCTCGGCGCAGCCGCTCGCGTCACCCGCAGGTCGAGGAGCGCGCGGCGCAGCCGCTCGCGTCACGAGACCGGAGCCACCACGCGTCCTCCGGTCTCGTGACGGCAGCGGCGCTGCGCGCCGCGGCCTCCTCGACCTACGGGCCGGCGCGTGCTCAGTAGAGCAGCGTCGTCAGCCGCTTGCGCGCAGCCGCGACCCGCGGGTCGTCCACACCCACGATCTCGAACAGGTCGAGCAGCCGCAGCCGCACCTGCTGCTTCTCGTCGCCGAAGAGCGAGCCCATCAGGTCGAGCAGGCGCAGGAAGGCGTCCTCGACGTGGCCGCCGGAGAGGTCGAGGTCGGCGACGAGCATCTGCGCATCGGCATCCGTCGGCACCGCAGCGGCTGCAGCGCGGATCTCGTCGGCGCCTCGGCCCTGCAGGCGTGCGAGCAGACGCACCTGCGCGAGCCCGGCGATCGCATCGGAGTCGCGCGGGTTCTGCGCGATTGCCTTCTCGAACGCAGCGATCGCCGTGTCGAAGTCGCCCGCGTCGATCGCGTCGTAGGCCTCCTGGTGCAGCGGCGGCACCGGATCCGGCGTCGGCTCGGCGCCCTCGGTGTCTGCCTCTGCGTCACCGACGGGCACGGTGCCGGTGACGCCCTGCTGGGCGGCGAACTCGAGCACCTGCGCGAGCACGTCCTGCACCTGCTCCTCCGGCTGCGCGCCGGTGAACAGGGGTGCCGGGCGCCCGCCGATGACGGCGGCCACGGTCGGCACGGACTGCGCCTGGAAGGCCTGCGCGATCTGCGGGCTGCTCTCGCCGTCGACCTTGGCGAGCACGAGCCTGCCGCGCTGCGCCTCGACGAGGCGCTCGAGCACCGGCACGAGCTGCTGGCTGGGCTCGCTCCACTCGGCGACGATCGCGACGATCACGGGCACGCGCGTCGACAGCTCGACGAGCGTCTGCAGATCGGCGTCGCCGACGGTGATCACGACGCCGGGCGCTCCCCCGCTCGAGGCGGACTGCTGCGGCTGCGCAGCGGGCTGCGCGTGCTTGGCGGCGAGCGCCGACAGGTCGACCGCGCCGGCGATCGATGCGGGCATGTGCGGGTTCGTCATCCTGGGACCTCCGATGCGTCGAGCAGGGTCTGCGCGTAGCCCACGATCTGGATCTCGGCGCCCTCCGGCGCGTCAGCCGGGGGCACGGCGAACAGCACCTGCAGCTGGTACGTCGTGTCGATGCCGGTCTCGGACGCCTCGACTCCCGCGAGGATGCCGGCGCCGTCGGCGGTGCTGATCTCGACGCCCTCCTCGTTGGGCGTCGTGCGCTGCGTCTCGTTGAACGAGGTGGCGACGAGCGCGCCGCCGTCGTTGGCGACCAGCATGAGCGGCGGCTGCTCGTCGTCGTCCCAGCTCCACTCGAGGTTGGTCAGCTCGTACTCCGGCAGCTCCCGCTGCTCGTCCTTCCAGTCGCGACCGAACTGCTCGCGCAGCGCATCGCCCTCCTGGCGGAACCAGGAGGCGTAGCTGGAGTCGTCGCCGTTGATCAGCATGTCGGCGTAGGCGAAGGTGATCTCGGAGGGGCGGCGCACGAGGAGCGGCGTGTCGAGCGGGAGGCTCGCGGCACCGATCGTCGGGCTCGCGACGGCGGGCAGCTGCACGCCGGATGCGAGGGTCATCTGGTAGATGAGGCGGTAGTCGCTGCGCGCATCCGCCTGCTGGAAGACGAGCGCCGACTGCGCCTGCGCGCCGTCCTCCCACGCCACCACGGCCATCGCCGTCCGCGGCCAGACCTCGGTCTGCTGCGGCAGCAGCAGCTGCACCTCGCCGTCGGCGATGCCCTGGAGCGCAGGCAGCTCGTCGTTCTGGCTCCGCACCTCGTAGTTCGTGGTGCGCGCCGCGAGGGCGGGGCCAGCGACGCGGCGAGCCGCGGTCTCGGCCGAGAGCTCGGTGTCGGCTGCCGCGACCACCTCGCGGGTCTCGTCGAGCACGCGCTCGAACTGGTTCTCGGTGAGCGCGACCTGGGGCAGCGCCTCCTCGAGGGTCGACGGCGTCGGCGTCGCGGCCGTCTCGCTCGGCTCGGGGCTCGGCCAGTACTGCGGGCCGCAGCCGGTCAGCGCGATGGACGCGAGCAGCGGGAAGGCCACGATCCCGAAGCGGCGACGGGTGCGGGCGGCACGATGCTCGGCCTTGCCCTCGCCGGTGCGCTTGGCCGCATCCTCACCATCGCCGACCGCAGCGTCGCCCTCAGGCGCGCCGTCAGCGTCGGTGCGATCGGTGGATGCGCCCTCCGGCGGAGATGCTGCAGGCTCGGCCGACACATCCGGTGCCTCGAGCGCGTCGCGCTCGGGCGCCGCGGTGACCCCGCGCTCCGGTAGCGGCAGGCCCTCGCGGGCATCGCGCTGGAGCTGCCTGCGCTCGGCGCGCGTCAGCTCCCGGTGCGAGCGGCGCTGCGGGCCGCGCCGGCGGCGGTGCCGGCCGAGCGCCAGCAGGAAGAGCACGAGCGCCAGGGCGAGGAACACGAAGCCCGCCGTCATGAGGGGGCCGAAGAGCGGCGTCTTTGCGTCGAAGGGCCACTCGACGCGGACATCCGCAGGTGCGGCCGCGCCCGGCTCGCCCTGGACCAGCATCGCGAAGCCGACGGGCAGGTCGATCTCGAACCGCACCTCGCCGTCGCCGGCGTACTCCTCGATCCACAGGTCGCTGCCCGCGATCGTCGGGAGGGCCTCGCTGTCACCAGCTTCCTCGGCGAGCACGAGCTCCTCGCTCTCGCCGAGCTCCGCCACGGCGTGCTGGCTCTCGCCGATCCAACCGAGCACGTCGTGGTCGCGACCGACGGCGACCGTCACGGCGCCGCTGCCGGAGATCGACACGGTCTGGCGCCCGTCGTGCTGGTTCATCGTCTCGCCGGAGAGGTAGAGCAGCTGCGCGTCCGTGGGCTGCTCGAGCTGCGCGACGATCGTCTCCGGTGGAGCCCAGATGGTGCGCTGGCCGATGCCGAGTCCGAGCAGGACCAGCGAGATCACGAGGCTCACGGCCGCGAGGATGTATCGCACGAGAAGCAGGTCCTTTCACGCTCGCCGAGCAGATCGAGGCGCCGTGGATGTGCGCCGGGCCCGGCAGGCAAGCCTCCAGGGTACCGGAACCGTCCCGCCTGGCGCCATCCCACTGCCGCGCGGCTGACCGAGGGCCCGTCCTGCGCACCCTAGGATTCCAGGTGTGAAGATCCGCAACGGCTTTCTGCTCGGGCTCGTCGGTGGCCTCGGCGTCCTGCTGGCCATCGCGATCGGCGCCGCGATCGGCCAGATCAGCACGGTGCTCGTCTGGGCCTTCGCCGGCATCTTCCTGGCCCTCGGCATCGAGCCCGTCATCCAGTTCCTCGCCAAGCGCAACGTGCCGCGCTGGGGCGCGGTGCTCATCGTCTTCGTGCTGATCCTCGCGGTCCTCGCCGGGGCGACGTGGCTCATCATCCCGACGATCGTCGCGCAGTTCACCATCCTCATCCAGTCGGTCATCTCCGAGATCGAGGGCGGTGCGCTCGAGGGCTTCGTGGCATGGATGAACGAGACCTTCCCGCAGTTCGACATCGACGCGACCCTCGAGCAGCTCGAGGGCGCGCTCACGGACTTCGAGACCTGGTCGACCCTGCCGCCCTTCGTGGCGGAGATGGCGACGGCGATCATCAACGGCGTGGGCCAGCTCGCCTTCGCGCTCGGCGGCGTGCTCATCGTCGTGGTGCTGATGCTCTACTTCACGGGCTCGCTGCCGTCGCTGAAGTCGGGCATGTACCGGCTCGTGCCGGCGTCCTCGCGGCCGAAGTTCATCGAGATCGCCGAGCAGGTCATGCAGTCGGTCGGTCGCTTCGTGCTCGGACAGGGTGCGCTGGGCGTCCTGAACGGCGTGCTGACGTTCATCGTGCTCTCGATCGTCGGCTCCGACCTCGCGGGCGTCTACGCGTTCATCGCCCTCATCGCCTCGACCATCCCCCTGGTCGGCACGATCTCCGCATCCGTGCTCATCTCGCTGCTCGTGCTGCTGCTCGACGGGCCGCAGACGGCGCTGCCGGTCGCGATCTACTACCTCGTGTACATGCAGCTCGAGGCCTACTTCATCAGCCCGCAGATCATGAACCGGGCCGTCAAGGTCCCCGGCGTCGTCGTGGTGCTCTCCGCGCTCATCGGCGGCACGCTGCTCGGCATCCTGGGCGCGCTCGTGGCCATCCCGGTGGCCGCCGCGATCCAGCTCATCCTGAAAGAGGTCGTCATCCCTCGGCAGGATGCGAAGTGACGGCCGTTTCTCGCTGACGCCCCGCGCGGGTCGCGCTCAGCTGGCGCGCCAGCAGCCGCTGTGCCAGTGCCGACGATCCTCGATGGCCCGCTCGCCGAAGATCGAGTCCGCGCGCCACACCACGACGTGCGCCGTGCCCTGCGCGACCGTGCCACCGCATCCGGGGCACGCGTAGTCCTTCACCGCGCTGGTCGCAGCCATGGGCTGCACGTGCCAGTCGCCGGATGCGCGATGCTCGACGCGCAGGGCCCCGTGCATGAGGCGGTCGACGTCGAGCGGCACGTACGGCTGCGCGCGGCGCTTGGGCCGGCGCGCCGGCATCAGTACCAGCCGACCGACTGCGAGTGGCCCCAGGCGCCGCACGGCGTGCCGTAGCGACCCTGGATGTAGCCGAGGCCCCACTGGATCTGCGTGACGGGGTTCGTCTGCCAGTCAGCGCCGGCCGTCGCCATCTTGGAACCGGGCAGCGACTGCGGGATGCCGTAGGCGCCGCTCGAGCGGTTCTGCGCGTAGACGTTCCAGTTCGACTCGCGCTGCCACAGGTTGTAGAGGCACGCGTACTGATCCTCGCCCCAGCCTCGGGCGAGCACCATCTCGCGAGCCGCAGCCTGTGCGCTGCCCGGATCAGGGGCGACCGCGCGCGGGATCACGATGGAGGCCGCCGCGGGAGCGCTGCCGCCGGCGGCGGGCGCTGCAGCAGCTGCCTGCTCGGGCGTGGGCGTCGGCGTAGGCGTGGGCGTCGGCGTCGGCGTGTGCACGACGATCTCGTCGCGGACCAGCGCCGCCTGCTCCCCCGTGATCTCGCCGATCGCCTGCTCGGGACGCTGCTCGCTGGGCAGCTCGATGGGGTCTGCCATCACCTGCGGGCTCGGCGTCGCGGTGAGCGTGACGAGCACGAATCCGGCGGCGGCGAGCAGCGAGAGCCCGGAGAGCACGCCGCGGGTGCGCGTCTTGCGCGCGGATGCGGTGGCGGAGCGGGTGAACACGAGGAGCGAGGTTATCACGAAACGGTAACGAAGCCGAGGCCTCCTCCCGTCAGCGCACCGCCAGCATGAGGCTCACGACGGTGTCGAGCAGCGCGTCGACCTCGTCCTCGTCGTAGCCGCCGAACTGCGCGTCGAACTGCACCGTGCGCACCTCGCGCGCGGTGATCTCGGGGCCGTCCTGCAGGTAGTCGGCGATCCTCGCAGCGAAGGCGTCGACCTCTGGCATCCGGTAGCCGCGCGAGATGCGGCTCACCCGGCGGAAGCGCTCGCCGTCGGGCTGCTGGAGGCGACCGAGCGCATCCTGCGCCCGCTGACGCACCTTCGCGTACCACTCCTGCTCGCCGTGCTCCAGGATGCCCCGCTCGTGCTCGCGACGGGCGAAGGCCTCCTCGAGGCGCTCGAGCGCCGCGTCGACGTGCGCGGGCGAGTAGCCGCCCTTCTGCATGGTGAAGCTGGTGCGGCGGATCGCAGCGGAGTCGATCGCCGTGGCTGCGCGAGCATCGGTCGCGTAGGCACGCCGAGCGTCCTCGAGGAAGTCTTCGACCTGCTCGATGTCGTAGCCCGGCTGCGACCGTCGGGCTCTCGGGAACGTGCTCATCGTCTCCATCATGCCAGCGGCGACCGGGAGTTCATGCGTGCGTGATCTGGAACAGGGCCATCATGACGGCCGCGCTGGGCAGGATCGAGTCCAGGCGGTCCAGGAATCCGCCGTGCCCCGGCAGGAACGAGCCGATGTCCTTGATGCCCAGATCCCGCTTGATGATGGACTCCGCGAGATCGCCGACGGTCGCGCTGATGACCAGCAGCAGCGCGAGGATGATGCCGAACCACCACTCCTGGCCGAGCAGCCACACCGAGAGCGCGATGCCGGCCGCGATCGCGAGCACCGCGCCGCCGAGCAGCCCCTCCCAGGTCTTGCCGGGGCTGATGCGCGGTGCGAGCTTGTGCTTGCCGAGCCAGACGCCCGCAGCGAGCGCGCCCGTGTCGATCACCGTGGTCATGGCGATCATCGCGATCATCCACCACTGCCCGTCCTCCTGCACGGTGAGCAGCACGGTGAACGCGCCCAGCACCGCGACGTAGGCGATGCAGAGGGCGCCGGCCCTGACATCGGCGAAGACGGCCGCGGATCCGGTGCGCGTCGACGGGTCGGAGAGCTCGACGACGCGCACGAGGGCGACGATGCCGATCGCGGCGAGGGTCGACCACCACATGCCTGCGGCGCCGAAGTACCAGGTGACCGGGATGATCGCCGAGCCGAGCAGCACGAGCGGCACCCTCGGCACGTCCCTGCCGGCGAAGCGCAGCGCGCTGGCCAGCTCGAAGAGCGCGAAGCCGACCAGCACGGTCGCGAAGACCATGTAGAGCACCTTCACGAAGAGCAGGCTCACCAGCAGCGCCACGCCGAGCACGAGCGCGATGCCGACTGCCGCAGCCAGGTTGCGCCCGGTGCGCTTGTTCACCCGCTCGCGCGTTGCTTCGATCTGCTCTCGGGCGGCGTGGATCTGCGCCTGGATCTGCGCCTCGATCTCGGCGGCGCTTCGATGCTCGCGTCGCATGCGTCGCCCTCCGAACCCTCGGTCAGACCTCGAGGAGCTCGGACTCCTTCTTCTTCAGCGCCTCGTCGATGCCGTCGATGGCCTGCTTGGTGTTGCCCTCGAGCTCCTTCTCGGCGCGCGAGATCTCGTCGTCGCCGACCTCGCCCTTGAGCTTCTCGAGGTCGGTCATGGCCTGTCGGCGCACGTTGCGGACGGCGACCCGCGCCTGCTCCGCCTTGTCCTTGACGATCTTCACGTAGTCCTTGCGGCGATCCTCGGTGAGCTCCGGCATCACGACGCGCACGATGTTGCCGTCGTTCGAGGGCGAGACGCCCAGGTGGGGCGCCGCGACGATCGCGCGCTCGATGTCCTTGAGCGCCGTCTTGTCGAACGGCGTGATGACGAGCGTTCGCGCATCGGGCTGCTGGAACGACGCGAGCTGCACGAGCGGCGTCGGCGAGCCGTAGTACTCGACGTTCAGTCGCTGGAACAGCGCTGGGTTCGCTCGCCCGGCGCTGACAGTCTGGAAGTCGTCTTTCGCGACCTCGATGGACTGCGTCATCTTCTCCTTGGCCGAAGCCAGAACATCGCTGATCACGTGGTTCCTTCCGTCGCTGTCGAGTCTATCTGCGCCCGCGCGCGTCAGGCGCGCACGAGCGTGCCGACGGGCTCGCCGAGGATCGCGCGGCGCAGCTGGCCATCGCCGTCCATGCCGAACACGCGCATCGGCATGCGGTTGTCCATGCAGAGGCTGAACGCGGTCGAGTCGACGACCTTGAGGCCGCGCACCAGCGCATCCTGGTAGGTGATCTCCTCGTAGCGCGTCGCCGCCGGGTCGTGCTTCGGGTCGGCGGAGTAGACGCCGTCGACGCCGTTCTTCGCGACCAGGACCTGGTCGGCACCGATCTCGAGGGCACGCTGCGCGGCCACCGTGTCGGTGGAGAAGTAGGGCAGCCCAGCGCCGGCACCGAAGATGATGACGCGACCCTTCTCGAGGTGGCGCTCCGCGCGGCGCGGGATGTAGGGCTCCGCGACCTGCGTCATCTGGATCGCGGACTGGACGCGCGTCTCTGCACCGGCCTGCTCGAGGAAGTCCTGCAGCGCGAGCGCGTTCATGACGGTGCCGAGCATGCCCATGTAGTCGGCGCGGCCGCGCTCCATCCCGCGCTGGCTGAGCTCGGCGCCGCGGAAGAAGTTGCCGCCGCCGACCACGATGGCGATCTCGACCGTCGCGGCCGCATCGGCGATCTGGCGGGCGATCGCCTGCACCACATCGGGGTTGACCCCGAGGCTGCCAGCCCCGAACGCCTCGCCCGAGAGCTTCAAGAGGACTCGACGGCGCGGCTGTGCTGGCATGTGGGCTCCTCCAGAGGGGTCGCGGCCCGAGCGCGGACCGTGCAGAAGCCTACCGCGATCCTTCCGGGCGCGACGAAGGGCCGGGGTCTCCCCCGGCCCTTCGCGACGTGCTGTGCTGGTCAGGCGCCGATCTTGAAGCGCGCGAAGCCGGAGACCGTGAGGCCGGCCGACTCGAGCACCTTGGCGACCGACTGCTTGTTGTCGCGCGCGTAGTCCTGGTCGAGCAGGACCATCTGCTTGAAGAAGCCCGTCAGGCGCCCCTCGATGATCTTCGGCAGGGCGCCCTCGGGCTTGCCCTCGCCGCGAGCGATCTCGGTGACGAGCTCGCGCTCCTTGTCGACCTCGGCGGCCGGCACCTCGTCGCGGGTGACGTAGCGCGGGTCGAACATCGCGATGTGCTGCGCCACCGCGCGGGCGGTCTCCGCGTCGTCACCCGAGTAGGCGACGACCACGCCGACCTGCGGGGGCAGGTCCTTCGAGGTGCGGTGCAGGTAGACGGCGTGCTCGGCGCCCTCGACACGAGTGACCTTCGTCAGCTCGAGCTTCTCGCCGATCGTGGCGGCCTGCTCCTCGATCATCGACTGCACGGTGCCCGACTCGGCGGGCGCCGCGAGGGCGCTCTCGAGGTCGGCGGCGCCGGAGGCGGCGACCGCGGCGACCACGCGCTCCGAGAGGGCGATGAACTTGTCGTTCTTCGCCACGAAGTCCGTCTCGCACGCGAGCGCGATCATCGTGACCGCGCCCTCGCCCTGAGCGGTGGCGATGAGGCCCTCGCTCGTGGAGCGG
This sequence comes from Agrococcus sp. Marseille-P2731, assembly GCF_900117395.1. Taxonomy (GTDB): domain Bacteria; phylum Actinomycetota; class Actinomycetes; order Actinomycetales; family Microbacteriaceae; genus Agrococcus. The sequence continues at coordinate 709,190 of NZ_FPEG01000002.1, forward strand.
TCAGCGCGCTTGGCGTTGCCCTTGGCACCCTTGAGGCGCAGGATCTCGGTGGCCTTCTCGACGTCGCCACCGGCCTCCTCGAGGGCGGCCTTGGTGTCGCTCATGCCGGTGCCGAGCTGCTCGCGCAGCATCTTGAGGTCGGCGATGCTGATGTTTGCCATCCAGCGGCTCCTTAGTTGGACTCGGACGCGGTGACGTCCTCGGTGGTCTCGGCGGGGGTCTCCTCGGCAGCGGGTGCCTCGGCCTCAGCGGCCGGTGCCTCCTCAGCGGCGGGCGCCTCCTCAGCCGGTGCAGCCTCAGCGGCGGGCTCCTCGGCAGCGGCCTCATCGGCGGCCGGCTCAGCGGCGGCCTCAGCCGGCGCCGCGTCCTGCTGCTCGAGCAGCTCGCGCTCCCACTCGGCCATGGGCTCAGCGGCGGCGTCGCCACCACCGTGGCGCTGCATGAGGCCCTCGGCTGCGGCGTCCGCGACGATCTTCGTCAGCAGCGCGACCGAGCGGATGGCGTCGTCGTTGCCCGGGATCGGGTACTGGACGTCGTCGGGGTCGCAGTTGGTGTCGAGGATCGCGATGATCGGGATGCCGAGCTTCTTGGCCTCGTCGACCGCCAGGTGCTCCTTGTTGGTGTCGACGATCCAGAGGGCCGAAGGGGTGCGCTGCAGGTTGCGGATGCCGCCGAGCGACTTCTGCAGCTTCAGGAGCTCGCGCTTCTTGAGCAGCAGCTCCTTCTTCGTGTAGCCCTGCGTCGTGTCGTCGAAGTCGATCTCCTCGAGCTCCTTCATGCGGCTCAGGCGCTTCGAGACCGTGTTGAAGTTCGTGAGGAGGCCACCGAGCCAGCGCTGGTTCACGTAGGGCTGGCCCACGCGCGTCGCCTGCTCGGCGATCGACTCCTGCGCCTGCTTCTTGGTGCCGACGAAGAGCACGCTGCCGCCGTGGGAGACGGTCTCCTTGACGAAGTCGTACGCGCGGTCGATGTGCGCGAGCGACTGCTGCAGGTCGATGATGTAGATGCCGGAGCGCTCCGTGAAGATGAAGCGCTTCATCTTGGGGTTCCAGCGTCGGGTCTGGTGCCCGAAGTGCACGCCGCTGTCGAGCAGCTGGCGAGTGGTGACGACGGCCATGGCCGCCTCCTTCTTGTGTTGCGGTTCTGTCGGCGCGGCCGGTGGCCGAGCCCCTGGCGCCCTGACCCGCCTCCGCCACCCGCTCGAGCACGGGGCTCGAGCCGATGGACCGATGGAGGTGGTGTCGCGATGGGCGCGCGAAGTCATCGCAGAGACGATGCCCTCCCATGCTACATGCTTCGCCGCTCTCCACCGGTGCTCGCGGCGGTCGCGCGCGGACACCGCTGACGGGGCACGATCGGGCCATGCTCCCGACTGCGTCCCGCATCCTCGCCCTGCTGCTCGTGCTCGCGCTGGCCCCGTGGGCATGGCCGGTCGAATCGCGCGACGTCGCGCGAGCCTTCGATGCGCCTGCGACCGCCTACGGCCCCGGCCACCGCGGCATCGACATCGCGGCACCCGCAGGCTCCGCGGTGCTCGCTCCACAGGAGGGGGTGGTGCGCTTCGCGGGGCCCGTGGCCGGTCGCCCGGTCGTCTCGATCGAGCACGCGGGTGGCCTGGTGTCGAGCTTCGAGCCGGTCGAGCCGACGGTCTCGGCCGGCGATGCGGTGGCGCGCGGTGAGCAGATCGGCGTGCTGCTCGCGGGCCACGCCCCCGGCTCGGCTCGACTCCACCTCGGGGCGCGGCTCCACGGCCAGTACGTCGACCCCCTCGACCTGCTCGGGGTCGAGCGGCCGGTGCTGCTGCCGATGGGCGGGGCGAAGGCCGGGCGTCAGGCGCGCGGGTGGGCTGTGCGGTAGGCCGCTGTGAGCCGCTCGAGCGAGACGTGCGTGTAGATCTGCGTCGTGCCGAGGCTCGCGTGGCCGAGCATCTCCTGCACGGCGCGCAGGTCGGCGCCCCCGTCGAGCAGATGCGTCGCCGCCGTGTGGCGCAGCGCATGCGGGCCGTGCGGCCCCGAACCTGGTGCCTCCTCCAGCAGCGCGGTGACGAGCTCGTGGACGCGCCGCTGCCCGAGGCGCCCGCCGCGCGCGCCGAGGAAGAGCGCCGGATGCGCCTTCGCCGGGTTCGCGAGCCGGTGGCGACCGATGCGCAGCCAGTCGAGCAGCGCGTCGAGCGCCGGCCTGCCGAAGGGCACGACGCGCTCCTTCGATCCCTTGCCGATGACGCGGACGGTGAGCCGCTCGAGGTCGACGTCGTCGATGTCGAGCCCGACGAGCTCGCTCACGCGCAGCGCTGATGCGTAGAGCAGCTCGATGGCGGCGCGGTCGCGCAGCGCGACCGGGTCGCCCTCGCGGGCTGCCTCGTCGAGCGTGCCCAGGATGCTGTCGATCGCCGAGCGCGAGAGCACCCTGGGCAGGTGCTGGTCGCGCTTCGGGGTGCGCAGGCGACCGGCGGTGTCGACGCCCCCGCGCGCGGCGATCCATCGGCTCAGACCGCGTGCCGCGGCGCTCCTCCGGGCGATCGTCGCCTTACCTGCGCCTGCCTCGGCGCTCGAGTAGAGCCAGTGCCGCAGCGTCTCGATGTCGAGCGCATCGGCGTCGGCGACGCCGGTGGCGCGGCAGTGCTCAGCGAGGCTCGCGAGGTCGCCGCGGTAGCCGCGGACGGTGTTCGCCGAGTAGCCGCGCTCCCGCTCCAGATGAGCGAGGTACTGCTCGACGGCGTCGGCGAGCCGCATATCAGTCGGGCTTCCTGCTGAAGCGCTCCATGCGCTCGGCGGGATCGAGGAGCAGCACCTGCTCGACGATGTGTGCCGGCAGCGTCTCGCGGGACTCGTGCGGCAGCGCCGGGACCACCGAGTGCGCGATCGAGTCGGGGTAGAGCTCGATCAGGTTGAACGACTGCGTCGCGTCGATGCCGTGCATGGCGGGCGGCGGTCCCCCCAGGTCGTCGGCGTAGCTCGTCGCCCCTGCCAGCACGACCGGGATCTCGGCGAAGGTCCCGGAGCCGTTGACGTGCAGGTGGCCGGAGAGGATCACCCGCACGTCGGCGTCACCGAGCGCTGCGGCGAGCTGCTCCTCGTGCCGGAACTCGAGCAGCCGCATGAGCCTGCTGCGGTACGGCAGCGGCGGGTGGTGCATCACGAGCACCGTGCCGAGAGGCGGCGGATCGGCCAGGGCGCTCACCAGCCACTCGGCCTGCCCCTCGTCGAAGCCGCCGTGATGCCAACCGGGCAGGCTCGTGTCGAGCGAGACGATGCGCAGCGCCCCGACCTCCGCGACGAGGTCGACGGGGTCGCCCGCAGCCCCGGGGAGACCGAGGGCCGCCCGCATCGGTGCGCGCTCGTCGTGGTTGCCCGCTGCCCAGACGACCGGGGCACCGAGCTCGGCGGCGACGGGCTCGATGATCTCGCGCGCCAGCTCGTAGGCCCCGCTCTCGCCGAGATCGGCGACGTCGCCGGAGACGACGATGACATCGGCATCGCTCGCCGCGGTGCGCAGGCGCTCGACGGTGGCGCGCAGATGGTGCTCGGTGTCGACGAGGCCCGCCAAGGGGGCGCCGCCTGCGAGCAGGTGCGTGTCGCTGAGGTGCGCGATCACGGCGGAGGGCGCGGGGTGGATGCCGAAGCTCACGCCTCCAGGCTAGCCGCGCCGCTCAGCCGGCTGCCCGCGCCGCGCGCACCCAGCCGCTCCCCCGCTGCGCCGCCCGGCCGGCGAGCTCGAGCAGGGCGAGCGCAGCGGTCACCTCGCGCGGCGCCATGCCGGTGCGGATCGCCAGCTCGTCCGCTCCTCGAGCGGCTCGCGAGCTCAGTGCGTCGAGCACGCGCAGCTCCTCGCCCGTCGTCAGGTCGAGCGCATCGTCGCTGCCAGCAGTGCCATCGACCAGCTCGACGACGTGCTCAGCCCTCTCGATGACGGCGGCGCCGTACTCGCGCAGCAGGCGGTGACATCCCGTGCTCGCTCCAGAGGTCACCGGCCCCGGCACCGCGCCGAGCGGACGACCGAGCGCAGCGGCGTGGCCGGCGGTGTTGATGGACCCCGAGCGATGCCCGGCCTCGACCACGACCGTCGCGCTCGCGAGCGCAGCGATCAGGCGATTGCGCGCGAGGAAGCGCCACCGTGTCGGGGGCACGCCGCTCGGGGACTCCGCCATGACGCACCCGGTGGCCTCGATCCGGCGCAGCAGCTCGTCGTGCCCTGCCGGGTAGAAGCGGTCGAGGCCTCCCGCGAGCACCGCGACCGTCGTGCCGCCGCTCGTCATCGTCGCTCGATGCGCGGTGCCGTCGATCCCGTAGGCGCCTCCCGACACGATCGCGAAGCCCCGGTCGACCAGACCGGAGGCGAGCTGCCCCGTGACGAGCTCCCCGTATCCGGAGGACGCGCGCGATCCGACGAGCGCCGCAGACCGCCTGCAGCCGACCAGTGCAGCTGGGTCGCCGCGCACCCAGAGCGCCGACGGCGCGTGCGGTCCGAGGTCATCGAGCGCTGTCGGCCACGCTTCGTCGGCACGCGTGAGCAGCCGCTGCCCGTGCCGCGCGCCCTGCGAGAAGGCCGCCAGGATCCGCTCAGCGCCGAGCCGGGGCTGCCAGCGTGCCAGCGCCTCCGGCACCCGACGCGCGACCTCGGGGTCGTCGAGCGCTTCGGCCCACTGCGCGGCGCTCGCGCCATCCACCAGCATGTCCAGCGAGCGCACGTCGCCGAGCAGGGCTCGCACCTGCCCTGCGACGCCGTCGCCCGGTTCGGGCAGCACCGTCCACGCCCCGGCCGCGAAGCGAGCGATGATCGCGGCGTCGTCGAGCGAACCGTGCCCGGTGCTGTCGAGGGATGCCGTGCGGGCACCCGTGGCGGGTGCGACGCCCGGATGCTGATCGGCCGCGGCGCGCAGCGGCAGCGTGGCGCTCACCGCTGCGCGCACGAGCTCCAGGTCGAGCCGGAACGCCTTCATGCGGGGATCCCCTTCCTCAGCGCGAGCGCGCGGCCGATGTGGGTGGTCGTGGGAGTCGCGGCCCCGTCGAGGTCGGCCATCGTCCAGGCCACGCGCACCGTGCGGTCGAGGCCTCGCATCGTGAGCGCTCCGCTCTCGAGCGCACGCTCGAGCGGAGCGAGCAGCCGCGGATCGAGGGGCAGGCTGCGTCGCAGCCAGGGCCCGGGCACGTGGCCCATCGCCGTCCATGCGGTGCCCGCCAGGCGCCGCGCGGCCCGTGCCCGTGCCTCGGCGACGCGCGCCGCCGCATCCGCCGTCGAGCGCCCCTCGGCGTCTCGCGAGCCGGCGCCCGAGCCGCGATCGATCGCCGGCGCGACGCGGTCGACGCGCACCTGCAGGTCGACCCGGTCGAGCAGCGGGCCGGAGAGCCGGCCGAAGTAGCGCCGGCGCTGCTGCGGCGCGCAGGTGCAGTCGCCGCTGCCGAACAGGCCGCAGGGGCACGGATTGGCTGCGAGGAGCAGCTGGAACCGAGCGGGGAAGGTGGCACTGCCCGACGCCCGATCGATCGTGATCGTGCCCGACTCGAGCGGCTGGCGCAGCATGTCGAGCACCGCGCGCGGGAACTCCGGCGCCTCGTCGAGGAAGAGCACGCCGTGGGAGGCCCGCGCAGCAGCGCCCGGCCGGATCGTGCCGGAGCCGCCGCCGACGAGCGCGACGCCGGTGGCCGTGTGGTGCGGATGCTCGAACGGCGGCAGCAGGTCGAGCGTCGCAGGCACCGCCTCGCCGGCGAGGGATCGGAGGGACGCGACCTCGAGCGCCTGCTCGTGACTGAGCGGCGGCAGGATGCCGGGCAGGCGCATGGCCAGCATCGTCTTGCCCGCCCCGGGCGGGCCGACCATCATCAGGTGGTGCGCCCCGGCGGCCGCGACCTCGAGCGCATCGACCGCATCGCGGTTGCCGATCACCTCCGCCAGGTCGAGCGCGGCGTGCGCGCGCTCGGGCACCGGCTCGGTGGGCACCGCCTCGACCGGCTCGGGATCGACCTCGGCACCCAGCAGTGCTGCGGCGTGGGCGAGGCTCGGCGCACCCAGCACGCGCAGCCCCGCGACGAGCGCTGCCTCGTCGACGGAGGCGCTCGGCACGACGAGCCGCGTCATGCCGGCCTCGGCCGCGGCTCGCGCGAGCGGCAGCAGGCCCGCGACGGGACGCAGCCGGCCGTCGAGGCCGAGCTCGCCCAGCAGCGCGGTCTCGCCGTCGTCCTGCGGCACGACTCCGCTCGCGCGCAGCACCGCGACGGCCATCGCGAGGTCGAAGTGCGTGCCCGTCTTCGGCAGCGACGCCGGCGTCAGGTTGATGACGACCTTGCCGCGCGGCGCGCTCAGCCCCATCCGCGCGATGGCGCTCCACGTGCGATGCCGCGCTTGCTGCACCGCCGGCCCCGGCAACCCGACGATGATGACGGCCGGCAGGCCGGCTGAGGCGTGCACCTCGATCTGCACGCCGATGCCCGCGAGCCCGCGCAGCGCCACGCACTGCGCCCGCCCGAAGCCGCTCACGCGATGCCCCGCAGGTGCTCGACGCGCCACGCTCCCCCGAGCGGCGCGATGATGCCGACCGCATCGAGCCGCACGGGCCCGCGCTGCCCGGTGGCCTCGAGCCAGAGCGCCGCGAGCATGCGCAGGCGTCGCACCTTGCTCGGCGTGATGGCCTCGAAGGGGTGGCCGAAGGCGAGCCCGCGCCGCGTCTTCACCTCGACGAAGACGAGGGTGTCGCCGTCGAGCGCCACGATGTCGAGCTCGCCGTGCGCGCAGCGCCAGCGGCGGTCGATGATGCGCATCCCTGCGCGCTCGAGGTGCACGCTCGCCGCGGCCTCGCCGTCCAGGCCCAGCTGATCCTTCGCTCGCATGAGCGCAGGAAAGCGGATGCGCGCGGGCACGCGTGCCAGCGCAGGACGGCGCTGTGGAGAACTCCAGCGCGGACGCGTCAGGCGGCCGCCAGCACGGGGTCGCGCACGCACCGAGCGGTCAGCGCATCGGCGCCGACCCGCCGATCACTCCTCGATCGCGAGGTCCTTCGGCAGCTCCAGGTCGCGGGAGGCGAGCTCCTCGACGTTCACATCCTTGAACGTGAGCACGCGGGCCGACTTGATGAACCGGTCGGAGCGGTAGATGTCCCACACCCACACGTCGGTGAGCTCGAGCTCGAAGTAGAAGTCGGTGCCCGCGTCGTGCCGGGTGATCTTCACGTCGTTGGCGAGGTAGAAGCGGCGCTCGGTCTCGACGACATGCTTGAACATGCCGACGACGTCTCGATACTCCTTGAAGAGGGCCAGCTCGACCTCGCGGTCGTAGTCCTCGATGTCCTCGGGTTCCACGCCCTCATCCTAAGGCCCTGCATCGGGACGGGGCCGCACGCGGCCTCTGCGTCCGCCTCAGGCGGCGTGCAGCCAGGTGCGGCGGTGCAGCGGCGTCGGGCCGAGCTCGCTGATCGCGCTCATGTGGGCGGCAGAGCCGTAGCCCTTGTTCGACGCCCAGCCGTAGCCCGCGTGCACCCCGTCGGCCTCGACCATCCGCCCGTCGCGCTCGACCTTCGCGACCAGCGCGGCGCCCGAGACCGAGGCACAGTCGCGATCGGCCTTCGCGCGCAGCACCGTGCGCACCGGGGTGCGCAGCGCCGGCGCGAGCCAGTCGAAGGTGCCGTCGAGCAGGATCGCCGAGGTCGGCACGTCGATGCCGGCCGCGTGCAGGCCGACGAGCGCGCGCCTGCCGGCCAGCCCGAGCGCGACCATGATGCCGAAGCGGTCGATCTCGTCGTTCGAGGCGTGGCCGACGGCGCTGACACCCCATTCGCGCACGAGCGGGGCAGTGGATGCGCGGCGCAGCGGCGTCATCGTCTTCGAGTCGCGCAGGTGCTCGGGCCACGCACCGCAGTCGGTCCGGAGCGCGAGGGCGCCGACGCTCACGGGACCCGCCAGTGCTCCCCGACCGACCTCGTCCATGCCGATGACGTGCGGCGCATCCGCCCAGAGCGCACGCTCGACCTCGAGTGTCGGCGTCGCCGGCATCAGTGCGCCACCGCCTGCGGCTGGATCACCTCGGTGTCGGCGCCCTGCGACTCGACGCCCACGAACGACTGCTCGTAGCTGTCGAGCCACGCCCACCGCTCGAGCGGCCAGGAGACGACGATGGCTCGGCCCACCACCGACTGCAGCGGCACGAAGCCACCGCCCGGCGCATCCATGTGCGCGCGCGAGTCGCCGGAGTGGTTGCGGTTGTCGCCCATCACCCACAGGTGCCCCTCCGGCACCGTGACCTCGAAGGACGTCGAGCTCGCGGGCTGGCCGTCCTGGTCGAGGCGCAGGTAGGGCTCATCGATCGGCACGCCGTTGACGAGCAGCTGACCGAAGTCGTTGCAGCACTCGACGGTGTCGCCGGGCAGGCCGATCACGCGCTTGATGAGGTAGCCGTGGTCGTCCTCCGGCGCGAGGCCGACGAAGGTGAGGAACCAGTCGACCGCGCCGGCGACCCCGGTCTCCGGCTCGTGCTCCTGCTCGGGCAGCCAGCCGCCCGGATCCTCGAAGACGACGACGTCGCCGTGCTCGACCGGCACCAGCGCGGGCGTGAGCAGGCTGACGATGATGCGGTCGTCGACCTGGAGGGTGTCGTTCATCGACTCGGACGGGATCCAGAACGGCCGGATCAGGAACGTCTTCACCAGGAAGGAGATGAGCAGCGCGATGAGGAAGATGACGACGATGTCGCGCAGGAACAGCAGCACCCCTCGCCCGCCGCGGGATCCGCCGTCGCCGCGGCCAGCCCTGCCGGCCTCGACCGTGTCCGTCATCCCAGCCCTTTCGCCTCACCAAGTGTAGGCGCGCAGCGGCGCCGCTCCGCTGCCGTGCGCGCGCGTCGCATCACGATTCGGCGACGAACGCAGAAGGCGGGGCCGGCATCACGCCGACCCCGCCTTCGCAGAGCGTCAGTTGTCGCGCTTCTCGCGGATCTTGGCTGCCTTGCCGCGGAGACCGCGGAGGTAGTAGAGCTTCGCGCGGCGCACGTCGCCGCGGCTGACGAGCTCGATCTTGTCGATCACCGGCGAGTGCACCGGGAAGGTGCGCTCGACGCCGACCTGGAAGGTGACCTTGCGGACCGTGAAGGTCTCGCGCACGCCGTGGCCCGAGCGGCCGATGACGACGCCCTGGAACACCTGGACGCGCGAGCGCGAGCCCTCGATGATGTTGACGTGCACCTTGACGGTGTCGCCGGGGCGGAAGTCGGGGACGTCGGTGCGGAGGCTGGCTGCGTCGACCTTGTCGAGGATGTGCATGGCGGTATCGCTCTCTGCAGCCGCCACAGGTCGACCGCGTCATAGGTATCTGGAGACGGTGCCCTGCGTTCGCTCCCCTGTGGCAGAGGCCGCCCTCGCAGGCGGGACCGCACGTGGCACCAACGACCTATCTTGCCACACGCGAGCGGTCCGCACCAACGGCTCGGTCGGCGCGCCGCGTCAGGGCCGCTCGTCGTCCTCCATGCGGATGACGCGACCCGTCTGCGGGCCGTCGAGCGACGAGAAGCTCGCGTCTGCCTGCCGGGCCTGCTGCTCGAGCAGCGGCGCCTGCAGGTCGTTGACGACGCGCTCGACGCGCCTGCGGGTCTCGCGCCCCAGCTCGAGCACCTGCAGCCAGAACAGCACGACGCCGCCGAGGATCGTCACCATGATGCCGATGGCGGTGAAGGAGTTCGACGCCGTCAGCCAGCCTCCGCCGAACCACGCGGTGAGCGCGCTGCCCTCACGACCACCCGCGGAGTCGACGACCGTCAGGCCGACCAGCGCGATCACGGCGAGCCATGGCCCCACGAGCCGCAGATCGCGCCACGCGACCGCGCGCGGACCGCGCACCTCCTTGCGGGCGAAGGTCGCGCCGACGACGAGCGCGATCATGATCGCGAGCCCGGGGCCGAGGAACGCCTGCAGCAGCAGCGCGTCGCCCAGTGGCGCCCCCGCCAGGCCGCGGCCGAACATGATCCAGGCCGGCAGCACGACGATCGAGGCGGCGAACCCCCAGAAGCCAGCGCGCAGCGCCCAGTGCCGAGGAGGTCGGTCCGCGCTCCGCGGAGCTGTGCTCGAAGCCATGCTCAGAGGCTAGCGAGCCGCGCGGTGCACCGTCGGGGTGTTCGCTGAGGGCAGGCGACGCGCGCGTCAGCGCTGGTCGTCGGGCAGCAGGTCGGGCCGCACGCGGCGCGTGCGCTCGAGCGACTGCTCGTGACGCCAGGCGGCGACGTGCGCGTGGTTGCCGCTGCGCAGCACCGCCGGCACCTCGAGACCGCGCCACACCTGCGGCTTGGTGTACGAGGGATGCTCGAGCAGCCCGGCCTCGTGGCTCTCCTCGACGAGGCTCTCGGGGTTGCCGACCACGCCGGGCACGAGCCTGCCGATCGCCTCGATCATCGCCATCGCCGCGACCTCGCCGCCGTTCAGCACGTAGTCGCCGAGGCTCACCTCGAGCACGCGGGCGCGCGTCGCGGCGTAGTCGGCCACGCGCGCGTCGATGCCCTCGTAGCGCCCGCACGCGAACACGAGTCGCCGCTCGTTCGCGAGCTCGCGCGCGAGCGCCTGGGTGAACGGCACGCCCGCCGGCGTCGGGAAGATGACCACGGCATCCGCCTGCTCGCCGTCGTCACCGCTGTCGCCCGCGGCGGGCTCGCCGAGCAGCGCGTCGAGCGCCGCGCCCCATGGCTCCGGCTTCATCACCATGCCGGCGCCGCCCCCGTAGGGCGTGTCGTCGACGGTGCGGTGGCGGTCGCTGGTCCAGTCGCGCAGGTCGTGGACGCCGAGGGCGAGCAGCTGATCGCGCCGCGCCTTGCCGAGCAGCGAGACGTCGAGCACCCCGAAGAACTCGGGGAAGATCGTGACGATGTCGATCTGCACGGGCCTAGCCCCGGTCGGGCGATGCGGATGCGTCGGATGCGTCGTCGTCGGCGACCTCGGCCTCCGGGGCGGCCGGCTGCGCGGCCTGCTCCGCCGGGGCGCTGTCGAGCTCCTCGAAGAGGCCCGGCGGCGGCGTGACGGTCAGGCGCCCGGCGCGCAGGTCGACCTCCGGCACGATCGCCTTGACGAAGGGCACCATGATCTCGGTGCCGGCGACGTCGACGATCAGCATGTCCTGCGCCGGCATCGGGTCGACGCGCACGACGCGGCCGATGCGCTCGTCATCGCGCCAGACCTCGAGACCCGCGAGCTGGTGCACGTACCAGGCGTCGGGCTCGACGGGCAGCTCGGTCGGATCGTGCTCGACCCAGAGCACCGCCTTCACGAGCGACTCAGCCTCGGTGCGGTCGGTGACGCCCTCGAAGAAGGCGACGGGGCTCCCGTTGTACACGCGGAGCTCGAGCAGCTCGATCGACTTGCCGTGCCACTTCGATGCCGTGGGCACCTGGAGCGCGAACCGCGCGCCCGGGACGAAGCGTCGACCGGGGTCGTCGGTGTAGAGCTCGATCTTGATCGCGCCCTTGAGCCCGTGGGCCCTGGCGAGCCGCCCGACGCGCACCTGGGTGCGCGCGGGCACGGCCGGCCTAGCGATCGGTGTCCACCACGTCCACGCGGACGCGGCGTCCTCCGGGGAGCGCACCCATCACGGTGCGCAGGGCACCAGCGGTGCGACCGCCGCGCCCGATGACGCGGCCGAGGTCCTCGGGGTGCACGCGCACCTCGAGGACCTCGCCGCGCGGCGTGTCGCGCGAGCCCACGCGCACATCGTCAGGGCGATCGACGATCCCCTTGACGAGGTGCTCGAGCGCATCGCGCAGCATGTTCAGTCCTCGGTCTTCTCGGCCTCGGCGGCACCCTCAGCGGGCGCCTCCTCGGCGTCGGTCGACGCAGCAGCGGGCGCCTCAGCCGGCTTCTCAGCCTTGGGCTTGAGGACGGGCTTCTTGGCCGCGTCGATCTCGAACGACCGCTTGCCCTCGGGAGCCTTGACCTGGCTCTCCGTGGGGCCCTCGCCCGTGAAGCGACCCCAGTCGCCCGTGAGCTTGAGCAGCGCGGTGACCTGCTCGGTCGGCTGCGCGCCGACGCCGAGCCAGTACTGCGCGCGCTCGCTGTCGATGTCGATCAGCGAGGGGTTCTCGGTCGGGTGGTACTTCCCGATCTCCTCGATGACGCGGCCATCGCGCTTGGTGCGCGAGTCGGCCACGACGACGCGGTAGTAGGGCGCACGGATCTTGCCGAAGCGCTTCAGACGGATCTTGACTGCCACAGTTCTCCTGCTTTTTGTGTGTTCGTAGTGCACCGCGGCCTGCGCGTGTGGGGATGCGCGACCCGCAAAGCTCGGTGAGCGTCGCGCGCCGGATAGAGGGTCGGGCGCGTGCTCGACCCCCCATTCTGGCACATCTCCTGGCGTCGCGCGCGCCACGCAGGCGCACGCCCTACGCTTCACCCATGAAGTTCGCCGCCTCACCGCGCTCCTCGCTCGGCATCGAGTGGGAGCTCGCGCTGGTCGACCCGTCGACGGGCGAGATCGCACCGCACGCGAAGGAGCTGCTCGCCTCGATCGACGACAAGCGCTTCGACAAGGAGTTCCTCACCGGCATGATCGAGCTGATCACCGGTGTGCACACCTCGACCGACGCCGCCGTCGACGAGCTGCGGACGATGCGCGACACCGCGTGCGATGCAGCGGAGCGCATGGGGCTCGCGCTCGTCGGCACCGGAACGCACCCCACCAGCCGCTGGCGCGAGCAGACGCAGGGCGACGATCCGCGCTACGCGCGCGTGATCGAGAAGGCGGGCGACTGGGGCCGCCGCCTGATCATCTTCGGCGTGCACAACCACGTCGGCGTCGAGGACAAGGCGAAGGTCGTGCCGCTCATGCGCACCATGCTCGACCGCCTGCCGCTGATCCTGGCGCTGTCGGCGTCGAGCCCGTTCTGGCAGGGGCTCGACACCGGCTTCGCCTCGCACCGCACGATGCTCTTCCAGCAGCTGCCCACCGGCGGGCTGCCTCCGATGCTCGTCGACTGGGGCGAGTACGAGCGCACGCTCAGCGACATGCTCGCGGCCGGGGTCATCGAGGACATCGGCGAACTGCGCTGGGACGTCCGTCCCTCCCCCGCGATCGGAACGGTCGAGATGCGCGTCGCCGACGGCGCTCCGTCGATCGACGACCTCGCCGGCGTGACCGCGCTCATCCACTGCCTGATGGAGGAGGCGTCGCGAGCGCTCGACGACGGCGAGCCGCAGCGCCACCTGCCCTCGTGGCTCGTCCGCGAGAACAAGTGGCGCGCTGCGCGCGACGGCCTCGCGGCGACCGCGATCGTCGACGAGCGCGGCACGCTGCAGCCGGTGCGCGACGCGATCGGCGAGGCGATCGAGCGGCTGGCCCCCATCGCCGAGGACCTCGGCGCGACGCGATCCCTCGCGGCGGCCGGCCGCGTGCTCGAGCGCGGCGGTTCCGCCGAGCAGCAGCGCGCGGCGTTCGACCGCGGCGGCCACCCGGCGGTGCTCGCCGAGATCATCGAGGCGATGCGCTCCTAGCGCTCGTCGTTCTTGCGGTCGCGCCAGTCCAGGAACGCCTGCACCCGGTCGAGCCCGTAGCCGTCGGGCGTGTCGTCGCCCGAGAGCGGGATCGTGAGCAGCCTCGTGCCGGCGGCGTGGAGCGCGTCGAGGCGCTCGAAGCCGACGCCGCCGACGCCGTCCCGCACGCTCGCACCGTTCGAGACCTCGATCTCGGCGATGTCGCGGCCGCGCGCCTCGCACGCGGCGCGCAGCACGTCGAGCTTGTGCGGCAGCTCGTCGGGGCCGACGAAGGAGTGCCAGATGTCAGCGTGCTCGGCGACCATCGGCAGCGTCTTCTGCTCGCCCTTGCCGCCGATCAGGACGGGCATGGAGCCGACGGGCGGCGGGTTGAGCCTCGACCACCGCTCACGGATGCGCGGCAGCGACGCGGCCAGGTCGTTCAAGCGGGAGCCGACGGTGCCGAACTCGTAGCCGTACTCCTCGTAGTCGCGCTCGAACCATCCGGAGCCGATGCCGAAGATGAAGCGGCCGCCGGAGATGTGGTCGATCGTGCGCGCCACGTCGGCCAGCAGGTCGGGGTTCCGGTAGGAGTTGCAGAACACGAGCGGGCCGATCTGCACGCGCTCCGTCGCGACCGCCCACGCCGCGAGCTGCGCGGTCGCCTCGAAGTGCGGGCCGTCGGGCTCGCCCGAGAGCGGGAAGAAGTGATCCCAGCCGAAGACGGCGTCGACGCCCATCTCCTCGAGCCGCCTCGCCGCGTCGATCGTGGCCTGCATGGTCGTGTGCTGCGGCGCGAGCTGCACGCCGATGCGAGTGGGTCGATGCGTCATGGCTCGAGCCTACGACGGGGCGGCATGCTGCAGTTCGACCTCGACGGCGCCGCGCTCTACGCTTGCTGCGTGGCCCACCTCTCCCCCATCGCAGAGCGCGCGCAGGCGCCAGAGACCCTGCCCCCGATCACCGCCGGCGGCCTCGCCTGGCGACCCGCGACCATCGAGGACGCGACCGCGCTGGCCGCGCTCAACAACGCGATGGCAGAGGCTGACGGCGCCCCCTACCGCGAGACGGTCGACGAGACGCGTGAGGAGCTCGGCGCGAGCTGGCGAGACCTCGAGCACGACTCTCTGCTCGGCTTCGACGACGAGGGCGAGCTGCGGGCCGCAGCCCTCGTCAGCTCGTTCCCGGGAGACACGAACACCGTGCGCGCCTTCGCCTTCGGCGGGGTCCACCCGACGCGCCGCGGCGAGGGCATCGGTCGCGAGGTCTTCGCGTGGCAGCTCGCGCGCTCGCGGCAGATCCTGGCGGCCTCCGGCAAGGAGCTGCCGGGGCGCATCGGCGCCTTCGCCGATGACGACGCCCCCGAGTCCAAGCACCGCCTGTACCTGCATGCCGGGCTCGAGCCGCGCCGCTACTTCTCCGACCTGAAGCGCACGCTGCCGACCGGCTCGGCCGACGCATCCGACGTCCCGCCCATCCCCGAGGTCGAGCTGACGGGATCGCTGCGGCTCGTGCCCTTCTCGCCAGAGGTCGACGAGGCCACCCGACTCGCGCACAACGACGCGTTCCGCGACCACTGGGGCAGCGAGCCGCAGACGCCCGAGCAGTGGACGAACGGTCGCAGCGAGTTCGCGCCCGAGTGGACGTTCGTCGTCGTGGACGACGCGCCCGACGTCGCCGCGCTGCTGGCGGACGAGCAGACGGATGCGGCGACGCGCGCCGCGCTCGAAGCGGGCGAGCCGCTCGTGGTCGCCTACGCGATCAGCGACCGCTTCGAGGTCGACTTCCCCGTGCGCGGCTACTCCTTCGGCTACACCGGTCTGCTCGGCACGCGCAGGGCGTACCGCGGCAGGAAGGCGGCGCTCGCCGCGCTCGCCGCGAGCATGCGCGCCTTCGTCGACTCCGGCATGGACGCCGCGGTGCTCGACGTCGACACCGAGAACCCCTCGGGCGCGCACGGGCTGTACGCCAGCCTCGGGTACACGAAGGAGCACGGCTCCCGCATGTACTCGATCGAGCTCTGACCGCTCCGCTCGGGCTCGCTCAGTAGTAGACCGCGAGCCGCCCGCTCGGGCCGTCGATGACCCGCACCGGGGTGTCGAAGACGCGCGTGAGCACCTCGTCGTCCATGATCTGCTCGGCGGTGCCGAACTCGACCACCCTGCCGTCCTTCACGGCGCAGATCCGGTCGGCGTAGTGTCCGGCGAAGTTGATGTCGTGGACGACCAGCACGATGGTCCGTCCGAGCTCCTCGGCCGCGCGTCGCAGGTGTCGCATCATCTGCACGGAGTGCCGCATGTCGAGGTTGTTGAGCGGCTCGTCGAGCAGCACGTACTCGGTGTCCTGCGCGAGCACCATCGCGACGTAGGCCCGCTGCCGCTGCCCGCCGGAGAGCTCGTCGAGGTAGCGGTGCTCGAGCGCGCCGAGGTCGACGAAGTCGATCGCCTCGCTGACGAGCTCCTCGTCGCGCGTCGTCAGCCTCCCGCTCGAGTGCGGGAAGCGCCCGAACGCCACGAGCTGCCGCACGGTGAGGCGGGTGATGAAGTGGTTCTCCTGGCGCAGGATGGAGACGACCTTCGCGAGGTCCTTCGACTTGGTCCGCGCCACGTCGTAGCCGGCGATCTCGATCGTGCCCGCGTCCAGGCCCAGCAGCCGGCCGATCATCGTGAGCAGCGTCGACTTGCCCGCGCCGTTGGGGCCGATGAGGGCGGTGATGCCGCCCTTCGGGATCTCGAGCGTCACGGGCCCGATCGCGACCTCGTCGCTGTAGTGCTTGCGCACGTCCTGCAGGGTGATCACAGCCGTCCCTTCCTGAGGATGACGAAGAGGAAGACGCTGCCGCCGATCAGCTCGATGATGATCGAGACGACGCCCTGCGCGTAGAACACGTGGCGCATGATGAAGTAGGCCCCGCTCAGCACGACGAACGCCAGCAGCACGGCGACGGGCAGGATGCGCCGGTGGTCGTGGGTGTCGGCCGCCTGATAGGCGAGCGTGGCGACGAGGAAGCCGAGGAAGACCATCGGGCCGACCAGAGCCGTCGAGACCGCCATCAGGATCGAGACGAGGAAGAGCACCTGCATGGTCTGCGCGCGGTGGCCCAGCCCGAGACCCATGCTGACGTCGCGGCCGAGCGCGAGCGTGTTCAGCGTGCGGGCGCGGGACCAGAGCGCGCCGGCCGCCAGGAGGCACAGCGGGATGGCGACGGGCAGGTAGGCGGGGTCGGCGTTCGACACGTTGCCGAAGAGCCTGGCGCTCAGCACGTCGAACTCGCTCGGCGTCAGCAGCCGCTGCATGAACGCGGAGACGGAGCCGAGGCCGCCGCCGATCACGATGCCGATCAGCAGCATGACGGGCAGGTTGCCGTAGCGCCCCGAGAGCAACCAGCCGTAGAGCAGCAGCGAGAAGCCGACCATGAGCGCGATCTGCAGCACGAACTGCGGCAGCCCCTGCAGCGCGACGATGCCGGAGATGCCCAAGAAGTAGACGGCGGAGGTCTGCACGGCCGCGTAGAGCGATTCGAAGCCCATGATGGAGGGCGTGATGATGCGGTTGTTCGTCACGGTCTGGAAGCTGACCGTCGCGACCGCCTGGCAGAGCGCCACGACGGCCATCACGGCGACGCTCGTGATGCGCATCTCGGCGATGCGCCAGAAGCCGTCGGTGCCGAACGGCATGGGGTTGTCCCACGCCAGCAGGCCGAGCGCGAACGCCGCCGAGAGCACGATCAGGGTGATGAGCACGATGGCGTAGCGGCGCCTGGCGGCGAGCGTCGGCAGCGCGGCGGAGGTGCGCTGGGGGCTCGTCTGGCGCGCCGTGCTCGGCGCGCGGCGCATGCGGCTCAGCTCAACCACGACGACGCTGCCGCAGGAGCAGGGCGACGAACACGACGGCTCCGGCGACGCCGAGGATGAGCGAGACGGGCACCTCGAAGGGCGCGATGATCGTGCGCCCCACGAGGTCGCACGCGGTGACGATGCCGATGCCGAGCAGGCACACCCACGGCAGGTTGCTGCGCAGGTCGTCGC
Source organism: Agrococcus sp. Marseille-P2731 (assembly GCF_900117395.1). Taxonomy (GTDB): domain Bacteria; phylum Actinomycetota; class Actinomycetes; order Actinomycetales; family Microbacteriaceae; genus Agrococcus. Next base: position 726,644 of record NZ_FPEG01000002.1, read on the forward strand.
CGCGGATCATCGAGACGATGTTGGGCACGATGAGGCCGAGGAAGGGCAGGCTCCCGACGATCACGGTCACGACGCCTGTCGCGACGGCGACGAGGCCGGCGCCCAGCAGCACCACGCGGTGGTAGTCGAGCCCGACGTTCGTGGCGATCTCCTCGCCGAGCCCCGCGACCGTGAAGCGGTCGGCGACGACGAAGACGGCGACCGCGACGAGCGCCACGATCCAGAGGAACTCGTACTGCCCGCGCAGCACCGAGGTGAAGCTGCCGGCGAACCAGACGCCGAGGCTCTGCAGCATGTCGGTCTGCAGCGCGATGAAGGTCGAGACCGCCGAGACGACGGCGCCGAGCATGATGCCGACGATCGGGACGATGAGGGATGCGCGCAGCGACACGCGCCGCAGGAACAGGAAGAAGACCATGGTGCCGACGAAGGCGGCGAGCACGGCGCCCACCATCCGGGGCAGGATGCCTGCGCTCGGCAGCAGGATCATGACGGTCATCAGGCCGAGCCCCGCCCACTCCGTCGTGCCGGTCGTCGTGGGCTCGACGAAGCGGTTCTGCGTCAGCAGCTGCATCACGAGGCCGCACATCGCCATCGCGGCGCCGGCGAGCACGAGGGCGATCGTGCGCGGGATGCGCGTGATCCCGAACATCTCGCCGCCGTCCTCTGCGCCGACGACGTCGTACACGCCCGTCATCAGCGAGAGGACGAGCAGCCCGCCGACCACGCCGACGCCGAGCAGCAGCCGCCAGTCGAGCAGCTGCCGCCTGCTGCGCGTGCGCGCCTCGAGCGCTGTGGCCGTCATCCCTCACCCATCGTCATGCTCTCCGTCGTGCACGGCCGCGGGCGGCGGAGCCGTCGAGGCTCCGCCGCCGCGTCGGTCGCTGGCTCAGCTTGCGCCCTCGAGGGCGTCGGCGAACGCGTCGAGGAACTCCGTGTAGGTCTGGATGCTCTCGTTCGTGTAGGTGTCGGCGGGCATGTAGACGAGGTTGTCGTCCTGCACCGCGGTGACGCCCGCGAGCGCCTCGGAGCTCTCGAGGATGTCGGCGGCCGGCGAGAAGGCCGGGTCGTCGGCGCCCACGGCGGCGTCGCGGTCCATCACGAGGATCCAGTCGGGGTTCGAGTCGGCGATGGCCTCGACAGAGATGTCGTCGCCCTGGTGATCGTCGGTCGAGCCGTCGACCTCGAGCGCGGGGGTCAGCCCCAGCACGTCGAAGATCGGACCGAGGGTGCGGCCGACGGACGGCGCGAGGTAGCCGATCTCACCGCCGGTGGTGGTGACGGCCATCACGGTCTGCGAGGCGTCGTAGGCCTCGGCGGCGCGAGCGATGGCGGCGTCGAAGTCGGCCACGAGCTGCTCGGCCTCCGCCTGCTTGCCGAAGACCTCGCCGAGCACCGTCACCTGGCGGCGCAGCTCCTCGTCGAAGGGCTCGCCCTCGCGCGGCTCGAGCTGGAGGATCGTCGCCTCGGGGACGAGCGCGGCGATGTCGGCGTCGCGATCCGAGAAGCGCTGGCCGCTGATCACGAGGTCGGGATCAGCGGCGACGATGAGCTCGAGGTTCGGCTCGCGGTGGTTGCCGATGTCGACGATCGAGTCGTCCTCGGTGTAGGCGATGGTGTCTGGCATGAGCGCGACCGCAGCCGCCGAGAGCTCCACGCCCCAGTCGGAGAGCGTCTCGAAGGTGCGGTTGTCGAGCGCCACCACGGAGGAGAGCGCTGCCGGCACCGTCTGCGTGCCCGCGTTGTCCTCGACCTCGATGGCGGCCGCGGCGGGCGCCGCGGTCTCGGTGGTCTCGGCCGGCGTGGCAGAGGTGGCCGAGCATCCGGCGAGCACGACTGCCGAGGCGGCGAGCAGCGTGAGCGCGGCGATGGAACGCTTCGCGGGCATGGGAATCTCCTTGGATGTGAGGATCAGCGATGATCCGACCCCGAGCCGCTGGACGACCGGGTCAGGCGAGACCGAGCGGTCCCGCGTGTCAGATAAGGCAAGCCTAACCTAACCCCGGCCGGGATGCGCAAGCGCGCTGCGACACCGGGTCGCACGACCAGCCGAGCGCGAGCGCCTGCGGCGTCAGCGGTTGCCGAGCATGCGCTGCAAGGTCTCCTGCTCAGCGCCTGAGAGCTCGCCGAACGCGCCCTCGGGCTTCGGCGCGCCGAACGCGCTGCCCTGCGGCGCAGCGGGCGCGGCCGGCTCGGCGTCGCGCTTGGCGGGGTTGCCGGACCTGCGCTGCTGCTTGCCGCCCTTGGGCGTCGCCTTCTTGGGCTGGCGCATGCCGGGCATCGGCCCCATCCCCGGCATCTGGGGCACGCCCCCCTTGGCGACGGTCTTCATCATCTTCGCCGCCTGCTCGAAGCGGGCGATGAGCTGGTTGACGTCGGTCACCGTCACCCCCGCGCCGCGCGCGATGCGCAGGCGGCGCGAGCCATTGAGGAGCTTCGACTGCTTGCGCTCCTGCGGCGTCATCGACTGGATGATCGCCTCGGTCCGCACCAGCTCGCCCTCGTCGAACGAGTCGATCGCCTCCCGCATGCCCTTCGCGCCCGGCAGCATGCCGAGCATCTGCTTGAAGTTGCCGGCCTTGCGCAGCTGCTGCATCTGCTTGAGGAAGTCCTCGAGCGTGAAGCCGTCGGTCGCGATCGCCTCAGCGAAGCGATGCGCCTCATCCTCGTCGAAGGCCTTCTGCGCCTGCTCGATGAGGGTGAGGATGTCGCCCAGGTCGAGGATGCGGCTCGCCATGCGGTCGGGGTGGAAGGGCTCGAAGTCGTCGAGCGTCTCTCCGGTCGACGCGAACATGATGGGCTTGCCGGTGATGCCTCGGATCGAGAGCGCCGCGCCACCGCGGGCGTCGCCGTCGAGCTTCGTGAGCACCACTCCTGTGAAGTCGACGCCCTCCTGGAACGCCTTCGCGGTGGCCACCGCATCCTGACCGATCATCGCGTCGATGACGAACAGCACCTCGTCGGGCTGGACGGCACGGCGGATGTCGGCGGCCTGACGCATCATGTCGGCGTCGACGCCGAGGCGACCGGCCGTGTCGACGATGACGATGTCGTGCTGCCGCCGCTTGGCCTCTGCCACGCCGTCTCGCGCGACCTTCACCGGGTCGCCGACGCCGTTGCCGGGCTCGGGCGCGAAGACCTGCACCCCGGCCTGGCCGCCCACGACCTGCAGCTGCGTGACGGCGTTCGGGCGCTGAAGGTCGCTGGCGACCAGCAGCGGCGTGTGGCCCTTGCCCCGCAGGTGCTTGGCGAGCTTGCCGGCGAGCGTGGTCTTGCCAGCGCCCTGGAGGCCGGCGAGCATGATGACGGTCGGCGGCTGCTTCGCCAGCTGCAGCTGCCGGGTCTCGCCACCCAGGATGCCGACGAGCTCGTCGTTGACGATCTTCACCACCTGCTGCGCGGGGTTGAGGGCGTCGGAGACCTCCGCGCCCAGCGCTCGCTCGCGCACCGCGGCGGTGAAGCTCTTCACCACCTCGAGCGCCACATCGGCGTCGAGCAGCGCACGCCGGATCTCGCGGACCGTCCCGTCGACGTCCGATGCCGAGAGCTTGCCCTTCGTGCGGAGCTTCGCAAGAGTCTCGGTGAGGCGGGTGGAGAGTGAACCGAACGCAGCCATGGTGAGGTCAGTCTACCGGCGGCCTGCCATGCTGGTTCCGTCACCGCAGAGGGGAGACTGCATGCGCCTCCGAGGCATGCCGCCGACGCACGCTCGGTCGCTCTGGCACAGCGTGCGCACCTACGGCTTCACCATCACGGCGCTCGCGCGCCACGCCTCGCGGGTGCACGGCGACCGCGTCGGCCTGGTCGTCGACTCCTGGAGCACCACGTTCCGCCAGCTGTGGCGCTCCGCCGAGGGGGTCGCCGCCGTGCTCTACGTCGGACCGCTGCAGCGCAAGCCGCTGCCGGTCGTCGTCTCCTGCCCGGGCCCCGCGATGGAGATCGCTCTGCTCGCCGTCTCGCGCCTGGGCCTCGACGTCATGCCGATCAGCCCGCGCGCGCTCGACGACTTCCGGCGGGCGGTCCCCCGCGACGCGCTGCTGATCCACGACGGCGAGGTGCCCTCGTGGCACCCGGGGCCCACCGCATCCGCCGACCAGATCATGGAGTGGGCGGCCAGCGACGGCGCAGGCCTCGGACGCACCCGCCACCGCGCGCGCATCGTGCTGCCGTCGAAGACCGCCTCCGGCACGATCACCCCCCACGTGCAGGGCGCGATGGGGGTGCAGGGCCTCCGCCAGCTCGCCGGACTGCACGATCGCCTCGGCATCCAGGGCACCGACATCGTGCTCGCCTGCGCTCCCCCGCACCGCGGTCCCGGACTGCAGCTGCTCGGCATGGCGCTGCTGACGGGCGCCACGCTCGTGAGCGCGGCGCACACGCCCGCGGCCGACCGCATCCGCATCATCCGCGAGCGCTTCGTCTCGGTGCTCTCCGCCTCCCCGCGGCAGCTCACCGGCATCCTCGACGAGCTCGAGCGCTCGGGCGAGCGCCCGCCGCGGCTGCGGCGCATCATGGTCGCCGGCGAGGACATCGACGCCGACCTCGTGCGGCGGCTGCACGCGACCTGGGGGCCCATCGTGCTGAGCGCCTACGGCTCGGTGCAGACCGGCACCGTCGCGGTCGCGACCCCCGAGCTGCTCTCGGCGCACCCTGGCACCGCTGGCAGGCGGCTGCCCGGCAGCGACTTCGGCATCGTCGGCCACGCGGGGCGCGGCGACGCGAGCGGGCTGCTCTGGGTGCGCGGCGCGCACGCGACGGTCATCACCGAGGATCAGGCGCGCATCGAGGACGGGCGGCTGACGATCGTGGGGCCGCTGACGCAGCCGGATACGGCGGACTGAGGTCTCGTGACACGTCGGCCTCCGGCCGGCGCTCCTCGACCTGCGGGGTGACGCGTCGGCCTCCGGCCGGCGCTCCTCGACCGGCGGGATGACGCGTCGGCCTCCGGCCGGCGCTCCTCGACCTGCGGGATGACGCGTCGGCCTCCGGCCGGCGCTCCTCGACCTGCGGGATGACGCGTCGGCCTCCGGTCGGCGCTCCTCGACCGGCGGGCGCGGGCTAGCCGACCAGCTGCTCGACGAAGACGTGCGGGGTGAAGCCCGTCAGGTCGTCGATGCCCTCGCCCTGCCCGATGAGCTTGATGGGGATGCCGGTGCGCTCCTGCACCGCCAGGATGAAGCCGCCCTTGGCGCTGCCGTCGAGCTTCGTCACCACGAGGCCGGTGATGCCCGCCGACTCGATGAACGCCTGCGCCTGCGAGACACCGTTCTGCCCCGTCGTCGCGTCGAGCACCAGCAGCACCTCGGAGACCGGGGCCTGCTTCTCGATCACGCGCTTGATCTTGCCGAGCTCATCCATGAGCCCGCCCTTGGTGTGGAGGCGGCCGGCCGTGTCGATGATGCACATCGTGTGCCCGTGCGCCTTCGCGGCCTCGACCGTCTGGTAGGCGACGGATGCCGGATCCTGGCCCTCGCGCTCTGGCCGCACGATCGCGACGCCGGCGCGCTGCGCCCAGGTGCCGAGCTGCTCGACCGCCGCCGCGCGGAAGGTGTCAGCGGCGCCGACCACGACCGATTGGCCGTTCACGACCAGGAAGCGCGCGAGCTTGCCGATCGTGGTGGTCTTGCCGACGCCGTTGATGCCGACGACCAGGATCACCGCGGGGCGCTCCTTCAGCGAGAGCGTCGGGTCGTACTCGGCGAAGCGCTCCTCGAGCCGCTCGCGCAGCATGCGCTTGAGATCCCTCGGGTCGTCGATCATCAGGCGCTCGACATCGGCGCGCAGCGAGTCGATGAGCTGCTCGGTGATGTCGGGCCCGAAGTCGGCCGTGATGAGCGCCGTCTCGAGGTCGTCCCAGGTCTCCTCGGTGATCGTCTCGCGCTGGAACATGCCCCGCAGGGCGCCGGAGAGAGACCACTTCGCTGCCATGGCTCCATGGTAGGTGGCCAGGGGCTAGACTCGTGCTTCGGCGAAGGGGAGTATCCCGTCACGCCGCGATCGTCATCACGGATCCGCTTGCGGCGCCCGGTCGCGGCGGCGCGATGAGCGCGGGAGAGACGTTCGCGTCCATGCACGCACCCGTTCCGAGAGGCCACGCGCTTTGACCGCTTACCAGATCTTCGAGATCGTCTCGATGGCGATCCTGGTCGCCATCCTCATCTTCGACCTCCTCATCGTCGTGAAGCGACCCCACGTGCCCTCCATGAAGGAGGCGACCGGCTGGGTCGTCGTCTACGTCACGCTCGCGCTGATCTTCGCCGGTGTGCTGTGGTTCATGGGTGATGGCGTGAAGGCCGGCGAGTTCGTCACCGGCTGGCTGCTGGAGTACTCGCTCTCGATCGACAACCTCTTCGTGTTCATCATCATCCTGAGCCGCTTCTCGGTGCCGAAGGAGATGCAGCAGCGGGTGCTCATGATCGGCATCATGATCGCCATCGTGCTGCGCGGCATCTTCATCGTCGTCGGCGTGCAGTTCGTCGAGTCGTTCTCGTGGCTGTTCTACATCTTCGGCGGCTACCTCGTCTTCGTCGCCTGGAAGCAGGCGTTCGGCAAGGAAGACGAGTCGGGCGAGAAGGACAACCTGGTCGTCAGGATGCTGAAGAAGCGCGTCAACGTCACCGACACCTGGAACGGCGGCAAGGCGACGCTCACGCACGACGGCGTCAAGTACTTCACCCCGTTCCTGATGGTGATCATCGCGCTCGGCACCACCGACCTGCTGTTCGCGATCGACTCGATCCCCGCGATCTTCTCGGTCACGACCGACCCGTTCCTGGTCTTCGCGTGCAACATCTTCGCGCTGATGGGCCTGCGCCAGCTCTACTTCCTGCTCGGTGGTCTGCTGGATCGCCTGGTGTACCTGCACTACGGCATCGCCGCGATCCTCGGCTTCATCGGCTTCAAGCTCGTCTTCCACGCCATGGAGGCGAACGACCTGCCGTTCATCAACAACGGCGAGGGCATCACCTGGGTCCCCCACATCGAGACCTGGCACTCGCTCATCGTCATCCTCGCCTCCATGGTCGTGGCGACGGTCGCCTCGCTCGTCAAGCTGCGCATGGACGCCAAGACCACCGGCGACTCGTCGCTGCACCTCGGCCCGTCCGAGGCCGAGATGGGCGCCGACGGGCACTACCACATCGTCGACGCGACGGGCAATGCGTTCTACCGCCCGCTGCGGGTCGAGCACACCGAGACCGGCACGCTCAGCGTCGTCGACGCGCGTGGCCAGGAGGCGCCTGCCGCCGACTTCCACGAGGACGTGCTGCGCGAGGCGGCCCGCGAGGACATGGAGCCCGAGGCCCTCGAGGAGGTGCGTCGCCGCATCGCCAAGGGCGAGAACCTCGACGAGCGCGAGCTCGACGAGCGCGGTGACCACCAGGTCTGAGCCGTCGCCGCGGCCTCGGCCGTCGGCCCGGTCGCGGCGGTCGTCGATCAGGCGACGGCCGTGACCGGCGCGTCCGGTGTGCTCGCGTGGCTCGCGCCGCGCGCGGTGCCGGGCGTCGAGGTGGTCTCCGCCGAGGGCTATCGCCGCTCGCTGCCCGGGCCGCGCGTCGCCGCTGCCTCCGTCATCCGCGACGTGGCGTCGACCGCGGACCCCGACCTCGCGCAGCTGTTCGACGTGACGGGCTCGGATGCGCGGCGCGCGGCCGACGAGCGGCTCGCGTGGGCTGCGGCGCGGCACGGCGTGCCGGCGCTCGCGGCGGCGATCGCCGAGGAGCCGGCGCTCGCTCAGCCGGGCTGCGCCGACCCGCACGAGATGCTGGTGCGCGCGATCGTCGGCCAGCAGATCTCCGTCACCGCGGCGACCCAGCAGCTGGGACTGCTCGCGACGCTCGGCGATGCCCTGCCCCCGGCCCTCGCCGGCGACGGCATCGACCGCTGCTTCCCGACCATGGCGCAGGTGGCTGCGGGCGCCGAGGTGCTGCGCGGGCCGGCTGCGAAGACGGCGGCGGTGCGGCGGGCGGCTGAGGCGGTCGCGACCGGCGCGATCGACGTGAGCCGCGCATCCGACCGGCTCGTGATGACGGCGCAGCTGCTCGCGCTCAAGGGCATCGGGCCGTGGACGGTCGGCTACCTCGCGCTGCGGCTGGGCGACCCCGACGTGCTGCTGCTGGGCGACGTCGCGGTGCGGAAGGGAGCGCGGCACCTCGGCATCGCCGATCTCGCGACGTTCGCGGCCGACTGCGCCGGCCATCGCTCGGCGCTCATGCTGCGCTGCTGGGCGGCGGCGACGCAGCCGCCAGCGGCGGGCGCGGCTGCGGCGCCCGCGGCCGGTGCACGAGCGTCACGAGCACGACCGACAGGATCATCAGCAGGAACCAGCTGACGATCTTCGTCGCCGAGACCGGCTGCCAGCCGTCGACCTGGTCGGGGTAGAGCCACGCGCCGCCGAGCGTCGCGAGGTTCTCGGCGCCCCAGATCACGACGGCGACGAGGGCGAAGGCGACGACCACTGGCATGCGCAGGTGCGTGCGCAGCACTCGGAACCGCATGATGCATCCGCCCCACAGGACCAGCACCGCGGCGACGAGCACCCAGCGGAAGTCCCAGATGAAGTGGTGGGTGAAGAAGTTGGCGTAGATGGCCGCCGCGACGACGAGCGTCGCCCAGAGCGGCGGGTAGCGCGTGAAGCGGAGGTCGAACATGCGCATCGTGCGCACCATGTAGGAGCCGACCGCCGCATACATGAAGCCCGAGAACAGCGGCACGCCGCCGATGCGCAGCAGGCCCTCGGCCTCGTACGCCCACGAGCCGACGTCGGTCTTGAAGAGCTCCATGACCGTGCCGCAGACGTGGAAGAGCACGACGACCCAGAGCTCGCGGAGCGTCTCGAGGCGGAGGGCGAGCATGGCCGCCTGGATGAGGATCGCGGCGATCGTGAGGGCGTCGTTGCGGGCGATGGATGCGTCGTCCGGCCACCACAGGCGGGCGGCGAGGATGCAGAGCAGCAGCAGGCCGCCGAAGATGGCCGCCCAGCCCTGCTTGAGGGTGAAGACGGCCAGCTCGACGGCCGCCCGGCGCGAGCGCGAGGGCGCGCGCCCCGCCGGTGGCTGCCCGCGCAGGCCGCGTCGATCGAGCACGCGGTGCGCCGCGCGGTCGATCGCCTCCTCGACCGCGGTGAACTCGACGGGCCGCCCGGCCGCGCCGGTCATCGCCGGGTGGCGGTGACGGTGAACTTGGCGTTGCGGCTCACCTGCCGGGTCTCTCCGATGCGGTCGAGCAGCGGGCGATAGCCGAGCGGGCTGTTGAACACGCACCAGAGCTCGCCGCCGGGCGCGAGCGCTCGGCCGGCGTCGGCGATCAGGCGCTCTGCGATGCCCGTGTGCACGGCCGCGCCGACGTGGAAGGGCGGGTTGAGCAGGATGAGCTGCGCGGATGCGTCGGGGACGCCCTCGAGGCCGTCGGCCTGCGTCGCGGTGATGCGGTCGGCGACGCCGTTGGTTGCGGCCGTCGCGATCGTCGAGGCGACGGCGGCGGCCGAGGCATCGGTCGAGCGCACCCGCAGGCCCGGCCGGGCGAGCGCGAGCGCGGTGCCCAGCACGCCCGTGCCGCACGCGAGGTCGATCGCGTGCGAGGCATCCGGCATGGCGTCGAGGTGCTGCAGCAGGGTCTGCGCGCCGATGTCGATGCCGGTGCCCGCGAAGGCGGCGCCGTGCGCGACGACGGTCAGCGAGGTGTCGCCGAAGCGGTGGGTGCGACTGCGGGGCCAGCTGATGCCCGGCCGGAGCGGAGCCTCGGCGTGGAGCACCCGCGACTTGCGCCAGCCCAGGCTCGCGTGCACGTGCTTGAACGAGCGGGCGAGCAGCGCGTTCATGCTCATCGACATGTGCTTGACGCGGCCGCCGGCGATCACGCGCACGCGCTCGTCTGCGTGCGTCGCGATGAGCTCGGCGATCTCGTCGAGCGCGTCGAGCGAGCGCGGCAGCTGCAGCAGCACGAGCGTCGCGCCGTCGACGAGGGATGCGTCGAGGCGGTGGTGCGCGAAGCCCTCGAGCCCCAGCTCGGCCGCGTTGGCGACGAGCGCGCGCTCAGCGACGACGAGATCCTGGTGCACGCGCACGCTCGTCGCGCCGGCGTCGAGGGCGCCGAGCGTCAGCGCGCCGTGGCGGTCGCCGATCACGACCACCTCGCCGAGCTCGCGCTGCAGCTTCGCGGCCTCGTCGAGGATCAGCGCGTCGGAGGCGTCGTGCGCCTGCAGCGTCGGATCCTCGACGTCCGGCCAGCGGCGCAGCCGCCCGAAGAGCGCGTCGCGATCGGTCACGCGTCCATCCTCGCACCCGCGGCAGCTGTCGCCGTGACGTGCGAGTCGCGCGAAAGGTTGGGATGCGCGTGCCACGGCCGCGACCTAGCGTGATGCCATGAGAAGCATCGCGATCGGCGGCATCGCAGCCGCAGTCCTCCTCGGTGTCGCAGGCTGCGCATCTGCCGGCGGCCCAGCACCGACCGCGCCCGGCACGGCCTCCTCATCCCTCGCCGACCTGCCGACGCCGAGCCCGGCGGGTGAGGTGCTGGCGGTCGCCACGGTGCTGGAGCAGGGCGACGGCCAGATCCTGTGCGCCGGCGGCGTCGCCGAGTCGGCGCCGCCGCAGTGCGAGGGGCCGGAGCTGCTCGACTGGGACTGGGACGCGTTCGACCATCAGGAGACCGGCGGCGTGCGCTGGGCGCAGGGCGTCGCGATCACGGGCACCTACGACGCGGAGGCATCCGCCTTCACGCAGACGGGCGAGCCGATGAGCGCTGCGGCCATCACGCTGCCGGCTGCCGAGGTGCCGGTCGGAGACCTGGACGCGACGACCGTCGAGTCGCTGCAGCGCGAGCTGTCCGAGCTCGACCGGCCGGACTTCCTCGTGCTGGTCGGCGAGCAGGGCATCCTCGCCCTGCACGTCCTCTACGACGACGGCTCGATCCAGGCGGCGCTCGACGAGGTCTACGGCGCGGGCTCCGTCTTCGTCACCTCGGCGCTGCTCGACAGCGCCTCGGCGGCCGGCGACGGCTCGCCCGGCATGGAGCCGCCGATGGACACGGCGGCGCCCGTCATCACAGGGGCCGATGCGCAGGCGCGGCTCGCGGAGCTGCCGTCACCGCTGCCGTCGGGAACGGTCATTGCAGCAGGGCTCGCGATGGACGGAGCGGAGGGCGAGGTGCTGTGCCTCGGTGACGTCGGCGCCAGCGCCCCGCCCATCTGCAGCGGCGTGCCGATGATCGGCTTCGACTGGACGGCGCTCGAGGCCGACGATGCGCAGGGCGCGCGGTGGGTGGATGCGTCCGTCACCGGCACGTGGGATGGCGAGGCCTTTGCTGTCACCGCGCCGCCGAAGCCGTTCGACGCCTGGTCGCCGCGCGCTGTGGAGCAGAGCACCACCGTGCTGACGGAGGAGGAGCTCGCGGGCGTGCAGGCCGACCTGCTGGCTCTCGATCGCGAGGACATCCTCGGCCACGGCCCCAGCGGCGAGCACTACGAGCTGCGGGTGCTGTACGACGACGGCTCCATCCAATCAGGGCTCGACGCGATCTACGGCACCGGCGCTGTGCAGGTCTTCAGCGCCATGCAGGGGTAGAGCCAGCTCACCGATCCCGCCTGCCGCGCGCCGCACGTCACGGAACGAGGATGCGGCGCTGAGAACGCGCGATCGCTCCTCTGCTCGCGACGGATCTGCGCATCCGTCCTCGATCCGCGACCGGTCGGCCGCGCGGGGGCGGGGCGTCGGCGCCGGGGCGTGCGGCCGCGCCGGGGCGGGCGGCCGCGCCAGGGCGGCTAGACCTCCGCGGCCTCGCGCTCGCGCACCGTGCGCTGCCCNCCCTACCTCTCACACCCTTTGCCTGTTGCTCTTTCGTTTATGTTGTTTTCTTTTTTTCACTCATCCGTCCCCCCCCGCTCTTCTCCCATTCGTCTGCGTCGGCAGCGTAGGATGTTTATAAGAGACGGGCTCGCGCACCGTGCGCTGCCCGACGACCGCCGAGACCCCGTCCTGCCGCATGGAGACGCCGTAGAGCGCATCCGCGATCTCCATCGTGCGCTTCTGGTGCGTGATGATGATCAGCTGGCTGCTCTCGCGCAGCTGCTCGAAGACCGCCAGCAGGCGCCCGAGGTTGGCGTCGTCGAGCGCCGCCTCCACCTCGTCCATGATGTAGAACGGGCTCGGCCGCGCCTTGAAGATCGCCACCATCAGCGCGACGGCCGCGAGCGAGCGCTCGCCGCCCGACAGCAGCGAGATGCGGTCGATCTTCTTGCCGGCCGGCCGCACCGTCACCTCGACGCCCGTCTCCAGCAGGTTGTCGGGATCGGTGAGCGTGAGCGCGCCCGAGCCGCCCGGGAAGAGCACCGGGAAGACCTCGATGAAGGCCGCCCTCGTGTCCTCGAAGGCCGCGGCGAAGATCGTCTGCATCGTCTCGTCGAGGTCGGCGATGATCTGCTCGAGATCGGCGCGCGTCTTGGCGAGGTCGGCCAGCTGCTCGGTGAGGAAGGTGTGCCGCTGCTCGAGCGCCTCGAACTCCTCGAGCGCGAGCGGGTTGACGCGGCCGAGGCGCGCGAGCTTGCGCTCGGCCTCCTGCAGCCGAGACTGCTCGGCCTTGCGATCCCAGCCCTCCTCCGGCGCGTACTCCGCCACGAGCACGCGCTCCTCGAGGCCCAGCTCGCTGCCGGCGCGCTCGAGCAGGTTCGACAGGTGCAGCCGCTGCTCGTAGGCCTCCATCTCGGCCACGTGCACGTGCTCGGTGAGCTCCTGCAGGCGCTCGCGCAGCCCGCCCTCGTCGCGCCGCAGCCGTGAGAGCTCCTCGTTGCGATCGCGCCTGGCCGCCTCGCGCTCTGCGAGCACGGCCCGCGCCTGCTGCACCGAGCGCTCCGCGACCGCGAGCACCGGTGGGATGGCGGCGAGCACGCGCGATGCCTGCTCGCGCTGCCGCTCGCGGAGCACCGCGCGACGGGCGGCCTCCTCGGCCCTGGCGCGCTGCGCCTCCACGTCGCGCGCGAGCGACTCGGCACGGGCGAGCTCTGCCCGCACCCGCTCGCGCGCCGTCTCCAGCTCGATGCGCAGGTCGGTCTCGCCGCCGCGCGCCGCCTCGAGCTCTGCCAAGAGCCCTTCCCGCGCGGACGCGTCGAGCATCGGCCGCGGCTTCGCCTCGAAGCGATCGAGGGCCAGCTCGGCAGCGTCGACACCGCGCCGCGCCTCGTCGATGCCGCGCCGCGCCTCCGCGAGCGCCGCCTCGGCGCGCTCGTGCTCGCCCGACGCCGACTCCAGCCTCGCGCGCGCCCGGCTGCGCTGCTCGCCGCGCGCCGCCGATGCCGCGTCGTGCGCGCGCAGCGCCTCGAGCGCTTCCGCCGCCGCTCGCTTCGCCTGCTGGTGCGCCTGCCGGGCATCCTCGAGCGCACCGGCCTCTCGCTCGATCGAGGTCGAGAGCTCGTCGAGCCGCTCGGTCGCCGCGTCGCGCTCGGCGATCAGCTCGAGGCGCGACTGCGCGTCGTCGCTGCCACCGCGCATCAGGTAGTCGCTGACGTAGTCGCCGCGCCGCGTCACCATCGTCACCGGCCCGCCGAGCTCGAGCGCCGCGATCGCGGGCCTCGCCTCCCGGGCGGCTTCGAGCGAGTCGACGACGAAGGTGTGCGCGAGCACGCCCAGCACCCCCGCCGGCGCATCCACGACCGACGGCGCGTGCACCGCCCCCTCGAGCTTCGGCACCTCGAGCACCTGCGGCGCAGCATCCCCGACGACCGCCTCGATGCGGCCGAGGCCCTCGCGGTGCGCGTGCTCGATGGCGGCGGCGGCGGCCTCCCGGGTCTCCGCGAGCACCGCCTCGCCGAGCGTGCCGAGCGCCGCGGCGATCGCTGCCTCGAAGCCCTTCTTGACCTTCACCCGCTCGGCCACGAGGCCGCCGAGGCCGGCGAGCCCCGCGTCGACGAGCCCGGCGGATGCGTTGGCCTTCGAGAGCGCGAGCGTCAGGGCCGAGGTGCGCGCGGCGACGGCATCGCGCTCGCGCTCGACCGCGTGCAGCGCGTCGCGCCGCTCGTCGAGCGCGCTCGAGAGCCGCGCCTGGGCGTCGTCCGCGTCGCGATACCGCTGCGAGAGCGACTCGGCGTCGTCGACCTCCTGCTCGTCGCCCGTCTCCTCGGCCACCGCGCGTGCCTCGGCGAGGCGCTGCTCGGCGTTGGCGAGGGCGGTCTCGCGCCGCACGACCTCCGCCTCGCGGGCGGCCAGCGTCGACTGCGCGACCTCGACCTTCGAGCGGTGCCCTGCGGCCTCCAGGTCGTGCTTCGAGACCAGCGCAGCCTGGGCGGCGATCTCCTCGTCGAGCGAGTCGAGGTTGGCGCGCGCCAGCGCTGTCGCCGAGGCCGCCTTGCCGAGGCGACCCTCGGCATCCGCCACCCGGCCCTGCACTGCGGTGGCCTCGTCGCGCGCGGCCTGCACCATGTCGGACGTCACGAGCGGTGCGGCGTCGCCGACCTCCGGCGCCTCCTCGAGCAGCGCCAGCCGCTGCCCGGCGAGCGCGTGCAGCGACTGCAGCCGCGAGAGCTCCCGCTCGAGCGCGTGCGCGACGTTGCGCGCGCGGTCGACGTCGTCGCCGATCATCGATGCCTCGATGCGGCTCGCTCGCAGCTGCGCCTGCTCGAGCTGCTCCTGCAGCACGATGCGCTCCGACTTGCGCTCGGACTCGGAGCGGGCGGATGCGTCGAGCTGCGTGCGCAGCCCGATCACCTCAGCGGCGATGAGGCGGGCGCGCGCGTCGCGCACGGTCGCTTGGATGGTCGCGGCCTCCTTCGCGATCTCCGCCTGCTGGCCGAGCGGCTTCAGCTGCCGCCGGATCTCGCCGGTGAGATCCTGCAGCCGCGTGAGGTTGGCCTGCATGGCGTCGAGCTTGCGGAGCGTCTTCTCCTTGCGGCGCCGGTGCTTGAGGATGCCTGCGGCCTCCTCGATGTAGCCGCGGCGGTCGGTCGGTGTCGCCTGCAGCACGTTGTCGAGCTGCCCCTGGCCGACGATCACGTGCATCTCGCGGCCGAGCCCTGAGTCGCTCAGCAGCTCCTGCACGTCGAGCAGCCGGCACGACTCGCCGTTGATCGCGTACTCCGAGCCGCCGTTGCGGAACAGGGTGCGCGAGATCTGCACCTCGGCGTACTCGATCGGCAGCGCGCCGTCGGCGTTGTCGATGACGAGCTCGACGTGCGCGCGGCCGAGCGGCCCCGTCGTCGCGGTGCCGGCGAAGATGACGTCCTCCATCTTGCCGCCGCGGAGCGTCTTCGCCCCCTGCTCCCCCATGACCCACGCCAGCGCATCCACCACGTTCGACTTGCCGGAGCCGTTGGGCCCCACCACGCACGTGACGCCGGGCTCGAACTGGAAGGTCGTCGGGCGCGCGAACGACTTGAAGCCCTTGACGGTCAGGGTCTTGAGGTGCATGCGGCTCCCGATTCGTGGCTGCGAACACCGTAGCCCGGCGGTTCGGCGTTGCGCGCGCGGCACGCGCTGTTCTACTCTGCAAGGCTGCCCGCAGGCACGGTGCCTCGCGTGAGCGGCAGAGCCCTCATGCACTCCATCTCGATCGACGAGCTCGTCCTGCCCGTCACTGCTGGCGAGCAGACCGCTGCCGGTGCCGCCTTCCGCGCCGCGCACGAGCACGGCGAGCGCATCGGCGTCGAGCGCTACGGGCCCGGGCTCGCGAGCCTCACGCTCGAGGAGCGGCTCGCCGCGTGGCAGTCGTCGGATGCCGAGCAGCACAGGAAGCGCGTGGTGCGCGATGGCGAGCGCATCATCGCCTCGTCGAGCATCTGGCTGCCTATGCTCGAGTCGACAGAGGTGGGCGACCACGGCGTCGCGGCGGAGGCGAGCCTGGCCCCCGAGACGCGGCGAGCCCTGATCGAGGCGCTCGTCGACGATGCCGAGCGCGTCGCGGCGGAGCACGGCCGCACCACCCTCATGGGTGGCTCGCCCGCGGCCGCGAGCGGTGCCGTCATGGCCTCGACCGGATTCGGCGGCGCCGACCCCGATGAGCCGGAGGCGGCCGCTCTCATCGCCCGCGGCTACGAGCTCGAGCAGGTGTATCGCATGAGCGTCGCGGATCTGCGGGGGCTCGAGCGGGGCGAGCGCCCGCTCGACGCGCGCTGGGCGGATGCGTCGGCACGCGCCGCCGCCGACGGCTACGAGACGATCGCGTGGTCGGGCCCTGCACCCGCCGAGCACCGCCCCGCCATGCGCGCCCTGCACGAGGCGATGTCGGTCGATGCGCCCGTGGGCGGCCTGGCCCTCGAGGCCGAGGTGTGGAGCGATGAGCGCCTCGCCGAGTTCGAGCGGCAGAAGACCGCCGGCGGCCGCACGATGCGCACCGTCGTCGCTCGCGACCGCGCCTCGGGCGAGCTGGCCGGCTTCACCTCGCTCTTCGTCGGCAGCGGCGACGTCGCCAGCCAGCACGACACGATCGTCACCCGCGCGCACCGCGGTCACGGCCTCGGCATGCTGCTGAAGCTCGCGAACCTCGTCGAGCTGCGCCGGCATCACCCGACGCATCCGCGCGTCCGCACGATGAACGCCGAGGAGAACCGCCACATGCTCGCCGTGAACGAGGCCACAGGCTTCGTGCCGGTCGCCTACGAGGGCATCTGGCAGCGGAAGGTCGCCCGATGAGCGCGCCGGAGCTCGAGTGGACGCCCATCACGGTGCCCGAGGACGACCTCGACGAGCCGGCGCTCACGCGCATCGCGCGCTACGTCGCCACCGCCAACCGCGTCACCCAGCACTTCTGGGGCGACGAGCGCGGTGACACGTCGGTGGAGGAAGTCATCGCGAGCCTGCGCCTGGGCGAGGATGCGATCACGCGTCGCTGGCTCGTCTCGGCGGGCGGGCGCGACGTCGGCCGCGGCATCGCCTCGATGGGCCGCGAGGAGGGCACGAGCGTCGCCTACGCCTCGGCCTGGGTCGTGCCGGAGGAGCGCGGGCAGGGGATCGGGCGAGCGATGGCCGAGCGCGTCGAGGCCGAGGCCGCCCGCCTGGGCGCGACGACCGTGCAGGTGTGGGCCGACCACCGCATCCCCGCCGATGACGATGCGGCGATGAGCCCGCGCAGCGGCACCGGGGCCATCGCGGCCGACGCATCCGCGAGGCTGCTGGCGTCGATGGGCTACGCGCTCGAGCAGGTCGAGCGCGTCTCCGAGCTCGACGTCGAGGCGGCCCGGCCGTCGCTCGAGGCACACAGGGCGGACGCGCTGGCCCACGCGGGCGAGGCCTACGAGGTGCGCTCGTGGCAGGGTCCGACACCGCCCGAGCTGCAGGAGGGCATGGCCGCGCTCTACGCGCGCATGGTCACCGACGCGCCGAGCGCGGGGCTCGAGACCGACGAGGAGCAGTGGGACGCCGCGCGGCTGCAGCGCGTCGAGCGGCAGTACGAGGCAGCCCACCAGACGCCGCTGCAGGCGGTCGCGCTGCACCGCGAGAGTGGCGTGCCGGTCGCCTTCACCGTGCTGCTGCTGCCGGAGCCCGGCAGGCCCGCCTTCCAGGAGGAGACGCTCGTGCTCACCGACCACCGCGGCCACCGCCTCGGCATGCTCGTGAAGGCCGAGAACCTGCTGCTGCTAGGCCGCCTGCACCCCGACCGAACCCGCATCATCACCTGGAACGCCGAGGAGAACCGCCCGATGCTGCGCGTGAACGAGGCGCTGGGCTTCCGGCCCGTCGCGGCAGAGGGCGGCTGGCAGCGTCGCCTCGTCACCGATCGCTCCCCCGAGTGAGGCGCCCAGTCGAGGGCGCGCAGGACCTGCGAGCATGAGGCCATGAGCGAGACCGACGCGACCTCCGGCCCCAGCGGCACTGCTGCATCCGACCCACTGACGCCGCGGGCCGCGCCCCAGGTGGCCGGCCTCGCGGCAGTGCTGCGCGAGGCGGTCACGAGCGGTCGCACCCGCCCGCGCGCCTATCGCGAGCAGCAGCTCGACGCGCTCGTGCGCATGCTGCTGCAGAACGTGTCGCAGTGGCAGGCAGCGCTCGCCGCCGATCTCGGCAAGAGCGAGATCGAGGCGCACCTCACCGAGATCGGGGTGCTCGTCGCGGAGGCCCGCTCCGCCCGGCGCAGCCTGCGCCGCTGGATGGCGCCGACGCACGTCATCGCCCCGCTCGCCTTGCAGCCGGCACTCGCGAAGACGGTCGCTGAGCCGCTCGGCGCCGCGCTCGTGATCGCGCCGTGGAACTACCCGCTGCAGCTCGCGCTCGCACCCGCGATCGGTGCGATCGCCGCGGGAGACGCCGTCGCGATCAAGCCGAGCGAGGTGGCACCGGCCACCTCAGCGCTGCTCGCGAAGCTCGTGCCCGCCTACCTCGACGAGCGCGCGGTGCGGGTCGTCGAGGGCGGAGTCGACGAGACGACGGCGCTGCTCGCCGAGCGCTGGGACCTCATCTTCTACACCGGCAACGGCACGGCCGCGCGCATCGTCGCGGCGGCCGCCGCGAAGCACCTCACGCCCACCGTGCTCGAGCTGGGCGGCAAGAGCCCCGTCTACGTGCACCGCTCGGCAGACCTCGCCGTCGCCGCGGACCGCATCGCGTGGGGCAAGTGGCTGAACGCCGGCCAGACCTGCGTGGCGCCCGACCACGTGCTCGTCGATCGCGAGGTCGAGGCCGAGCTCGTCGCCGAGCTGCGGCGCGCGACGACCGAGCAGCTGGGCGATGCCCGCACCTCCCCCGACTTCGGCCGGATCGTCAACGAGCGCCACGTCGAGCGGCTCGCCGGCCTGCTGGGCGGGGCGACCGTCGTGACCGGGGGCGAGGTCGACGGGGCGTCGCGCTACATGGCGCCGACGATCCTCACCGATGTCACCGATGGCGCGCCGGCGATGCAGGAGGAGATCTTCGGCCCGATCCTGCCCGTGCTGCCGATCGACGGCGTCGACGGCTTCATCGACGCGATGCGCGGTGCCGAGAAGCCGCTCGCGCTCTACGTCTTCGCGCGAGATGCGGATGCGGTGCGTCGCGTCGAGCGCGAGACCTCATCGGGAGCGGTGGGCGTCAACGTCGCGGTGGCGCACGTCGGCGCCGGCAACCTGCCCTTCGGCGGCGTGGGCGAGAGCGGTTCGGGCGCGTATCACGGCAAGGCGTCGTTCGAGGCCTTCAGCCACCGCAAGCCCGTGCTCTCGAAGCCGACCGCGATCGACACGCTGCGGCTGATCTACCCGCCGTTCGACCAGCAGTGGCGCCGGGCGCTGGTGCAGCGCATCCTGGGCTGACCCTCCGCCGCCTCAGCCGCCTGAGGAGCGCGCGCCGCAGGCGCACGCGTGACCCTCGCCGCCTGAGGAGCGCGCGCCGCAGGCGCACGCGTGACCCTCGCTGCCTGAGGAGCGCGCGCCGCAGGCGCACGCGTGACCCTCGCTGCCTGAGGAGCGCGCGCCGCAGGCGCACGCGTCT
Organism: Agrococcus sp. Marseille-P2731; assembly: GCF_900117395.1. GTDB lineage: Bacteria > Actinomycetota > Actinomycetes > Actinomycetales > Microbacteriaceae > Agrococcus. The sequence continues at coordinate 746,023 of NZ_FPEG01000002.1, forward strand.
CGAAGGCTCACCGCTTCGGCGCGATGTTCGCCGCCGCCCACGCCACCATCGGCTGCAGCTCGTCGACCGTGTCGAACAGCGCGTCCAGCAGCTCAGGCCCCAGCGCATCCGCCTCGTCGACGTGGCGTCGCGCCGTGACCCACTTGTAGCGCAGCAGCGCGATCCGCGGATGCGCGGGGTCGGTGCCGCGCGGCGCGGTCTTCAGCTGCTCCCCGCCGATCTCGTAACCTGCGCCCTCGAGCGCTCGCAGGATGCCCTCGAGCTCGGTCCCCGGCCCCACGGCCTCGACCGCGGCGCGGTAGGCCTTCGTGAAGGAGGCATCGCCGAAGAAGCCGCCGCCGAGCGACACCCCTGTGGCGTCCAGGTTGAGGAACCATCCGATGCCCGGCGCGCGCTGCGCGAACAGTCCCTGACGCGTCTTGTAGGGCGTCTTGTCGTGGCTGAAGCGCACGTCGCGGTAGGGGCGGTAGACCTTCACGGTGCTCGCGACGGGCTCGAGCTCCTCGGCGAGCGCCTCGAAGGGGGCACGCACGTGCGCGTCGTAGCGCGGCTTGTGCTCGAGCCACCACGCCCGCTCGTTGTGCGCCTCGAGCTCGCGGTAGAACGCGAAGGCCTCTGCTGCGAATCCGGTGAAGACCATCGGACCAGCCTACGGCGGCCGGCTCACTGGTCGGCTCCGGACGGCTTCAGACGGCGATGCCGCGCGGCCTCCGCTGACACCTCGGGCACCGCGTCGAGCCCCGGTTCGCCCACGCCTCGCGCACCATGATCGCCCCGCAGCGCCGACAGGGCTGGCCGCCGCGGCCGTAGGCGTTGAGCGAGTGCTCGAAGTAGCCCGCCTGCCCGTTCACGTTCACGTACTGCGCGTCGAACGAGGTGCCACCCTCGGCGAGCGCCTGGTCGAGCACGTCGCGCACATCGGCGAGCAGCCCCAGCGCCCGCGCCTGCGTGAGCCGCTGCCCCGGCGTCGCGTAGTGCAGCCGGCTGCGCCACAGCGCCTCGTCGGCATAGATGTTGCCGATGCCTGACACGAGCTGCTGGTCGAGCAAGGCAGCCTTCACGCCCTGGCGGCGCAGCCGCAGGCGTCGGGCGACGGCGGATGCGTCGAAGTCGGGGTGGATCGGATCGAGCGCGATGTGCGCGGCCTGGTCCGGCACCGCCGCAGACGTCCCCGCGTGCTGCAGCGGCCGCACGGCGAGCCCGCCGAAGATGCGCTGGTCGGCGAAGCGCAGCTCGAGCTGGCCGTGCTCCGGCTGGTCGAGCACGAGCCGGATCCGAGTGTGACGATCGGGCGGGGCGCCCGGCTCCCGCACGAGCATCTGGCCGGACATCCCCAGGTGCGCGAGCAGCGCATCCGCCCTGCCCCCGTTGGTGGCCGGGTCGATCGGCACCCAGAGGAACTTGCCGCGCCGCGCCGGCGCCTCGAGGGTGCGGCCGACGAGGGCTGCCTCGAAGTCTGCGGCGTCGCCGCTGTGGCGCGAGATGGAGCGAGGCTCGAAGACCTCGACGGCAGCGACGCGCGCACCGGTGACGGCGCCGGCGAGCCCCGCGCGGACGACCTCGACCTCTGGCAGCTCGGGCACGTCAGCGCCTCACTGCTGCTGCGCGCCGGCGGTCAGCTGCTGGTGCGCTGCGAGCGCGGCGGCCATCTCTGCCACCTTCTTGCTCGTGCCGGTGCCGGTCCCGACAGCGGCGTCGTCGATGAGCACCGTCGCGGTGAACGAGCGAGCGTGGTCGGGGCCTGCAGCCTCGATCGCGTAGACGGGCGCGCCCAGGCCCTGCGCGGCAGCGACCTCCTGCAGCGCGGTCTTCGGGTCGAGCGCAGCGCCTGCGCGGCCCGGGTCGTCGAGCAGCGGGCCGACGAGCCGCAGCACGAGGTCGGCGGATGCGCTGTGCCCGGCGCTGAGGAACGCCGCACCGAAGACCGCCTCCATCGTGTCGGCGAGGATCGACGGCTTGTCAGCGCCGCCGCTTGCCGCCTCGCCCTTGCCGAGCAGGATGTGCTGGCCGAGGCCGATGCTCCGGGCGACCTCTGCGAGAGCGACGGTCGAGACGACGCCCGCGCGGCGCTTTGCGAGCTGCCCTTCAGGCGCGGCCGGATGACGACGGTAGAGCTCGATCGTGATGGCTTGCCCGAGGATCGAGTCGCCGAGGAACTCGAGTCGCTCGTTGTGGGGCACGCCGCCCTGCTCGTAGGCCCACGAGCGATGCGTGAGCGCCAACGCGAGAAGCTCGGGGTCGATGTCGACCCCGAGCTGCTCGAGCAGTCGGCTGTGCGCCGGCGATGCCGCGTCCGTCATGCGACGGCGATCCTCGTCAGAGGGATCAGACGTCGGCGACCTTGCGGCCCTTGTACTCCATGTACAGCGGGGTGCCGGCCGAGTCCTCGACGACCTTCGCGCGGTGCGGGAGGCTGTAGACGGTCTTGCCGCCCTCGACGGTCTTGACCAGCTTCGGGGCCTCGGCCTTCCACTGCGAACGGCGCGCACGGGTGTTCGACCGCGACATCTTCCTCTTGGGAACAGCCATTGCTCACTCCTTCTTCGACGCCTGGGCGTCATCATCCGACTGGTCGTCGGCTACGTCTTGTGCGAATCCTTGGAGCGCAGCCCATCGTGGATCGATGGCCTCCGCAGGCACGTGATCCGTGCCCGGCTCGAGCCGCTCCCCTGTCTCTGGGTCGAGCCCAGAGCAGTCCGGTCGGTCGACCGGTTGGAACGGCAGTGCCAGCACAACCGCGTCCCTGACCACCGAAAGCATGTCGACTGTTTCGTCGACCACGAGGTAGTCGGATTCCGACGCACCATCATACGCGAAGAGCTCGAGGAAGTCGACATGGAGGTCGAGGTCGAACTCCGTGAGGCACCGCGCGCACGTCGCGAGGGCCGTCACACCGGCGGTGCCAGTGGCGAGGATGCCCTCGTGCACGCTCTCGAGGCGCAGCACGAGCTCGACCGGCTGGTCGGGCAGCACGGCCGCGAGGCCCTCACCGACCTTCTCGCCGAACGGCGCGGTCGTGATGACCTCGCGCATCTCGCCCGGCCTGTGCACGATGGCGCGCGCAGAGATCACGAACGGGTGGGGGGTTGGCATGCATCCATCGTACCGGGGACCGCCGACGCCCGTGGCCAGCGGCCGGCGGCGGCACCCGTCGTGTCAGTGGCCGGTGTGACACTTCGCCCATGACGACGGATGCGGTGCAGCCTCAGGGGCCGGCGGCCCCGGTGGGCGCGGCGCGTCCAGGCGCCGCGCCTGCTGTCTCACCGGCGGGGCCGATGCTGCCGCCGCATCGGGTGCCGGTGCCGTTCGCGCCTGACTTCTTCGACGGCCCGACGTGGCTGCGCGGCGGGCCGCACCCGCTCGACGAGGCTGCGGCCGCGCCTGCTGATGAGCGTGCGACTGAGGTCGCGTCCGTGGCTCCTGCGCCGGTGACGGGTCGTGACGTGGCTGAATCGGCGATGCGTGCCGTGGTCGAGATCGATGCGGCGATCGCGAGCCTGGAGGCGATGCGGGTCCGGTTCCTCGCCGGCATCGGGCACGTCGCGCTCGAGGATGCGCTCGAGGAGCGCCTCGACCCGGGCGTCGGCATGCGGGACGTCGCCTGCGAGCTGGCGCTGATGGAGCGCCGCAGCGACCGCACCCTCGAGGCGAACATCAGCCACGCCATGGAACAGGTCGCCGCATGGCCGGCAACGATGCACGCGTGGGGTGCCGCGCGCATCCACCGCGGCCACGTCGGCGTGATCACCGAGATCGGCGGAGCCATCCAGGACCCCGCAGGCCGGGCCGCGTTCGAGGAGGCGCTGCTACGGCACGCCGAGCAGACCACGCCCGGCCGCCTGCGCGCGATCGCGCGCCGCGAGCTCGAGCGGCACCTCGAGCAGCCGCTCGCGGCCCGGCACCGGTCGGCCCGTGACCGTCGGGGTGTGTTCCAGAAGGAGCTCGACGACGGCATGTCGCGGCTCGAGCTGATCGCCCCGACCGTGCTCGTGGCCGCGACCCACGACCGGCTCACGCAGATGGCCAAGGCCACCCTCCGCGCCGCCGACGCCAGCGGCGAGGGCAAGGACCCGCGCACCTTCGACCAGCTCCGGGCCGATCTCATGTGCGACCTGCTGCTCACCGGCGACCCCGCCGGCGCCACGCTCGACGCGATACGGGCGGAGGTGACGATCATCATGCCCACCGACGTCCTCACCGACACGGACGACGACGACCGCAGCAGCGACGACATCGACGGCGATGGCGCACGCACCTGGAGCGAGGGCGCGAGCTCCGTGTGCGAGCGCGCGAACCCCGCGGACGAGCGCGCGAACCCCGCAGGTCCCGACCGTGGCGGCCGGGGTCGGCGCATCCGCAGCCGCGCATCCCGCATCGCACGGCTCTCGACCGGCGCACCCATCGACCCGGCGACCGCGCGCCGCCTCGCCGAGCACGCCACCGCCTGGACCAGGCTCTTCACCGACTCCCTCACCGGCCACGTCACCGCCGTCGACACCTACGTCCCCTCGAAGCGGCTCAAGCAGCTCCTCCAAGCCCGCGACCAGCACTGCCGATGGCCAGGCTGCACCCGACCAGCCCAGCGCAGCGGCCTCGACCACACCATCCCCGGGACAGACGGCGGCACCACCGAGATCGGCAACTTCGTCAAATCTAAACGCGACCACGCACTCGTCGACCATTGGCGCGGGGGCGGAGGCCGGTGTCCCAAGGCACCTCCACACGGGCGGCGTAGACTTCCGACAACATGTCGAAAGGCAACTGATGCTAGATGACGCCGCTGCACCGACCGGAGATGTCGACGGCCCTCGAATCAATCCTTATACTCCCTTCCCCAGTTTTGGCACATGGCTGGAAAGAAATTTTGAAAGCACCGTGGTGGATAGGTACGCGGTGCAACACGAGGCGCTCAAGAGCGAGGTCACGGCAGAGCAGGCGGCAGAAGCTGCCAGGATCGCCACAACTTGGGCTGCCGTGAACACCGGCGCTATTGAGGGCCTCTATCAGGTTGATCGAGGATTCACCTACAGCGTTGCAGTGTCGTCAGTGGCGTGGCAGGAGATCAAACTGCAGAAGGGAGAATCGGTTGCCGAGCACATTGCAGACGCCGTACGAGCGTACGACTATGTCCTCGATGCTGCAACTGGCGCCCACCCAGTGACCCAACTGTGGTTCAGGGAACTTCACGAGATCGTCACCGCGTCGCAGGACGCTTACACGGTGATAACCGGAGTCGGCCCCCAGGAGCAGGCTCTGCCGAAGGGGAAATACAAGGAGCACCCGAACAACCCTCTCCGCCTCGAAGACGGCGTCATCCACTCCTACGCGCCACCCGGGGACACCCCTCCAGAAATGGCACGCCTTGTCGAAGAGCTGACCGGCGAGAAGTTTCGTCGTGCGCACCCCGTACTGCAGGCAGCGTATGCGCACTACGCATTTGTTTGCATTCATCCATTTGCCGATGGCAATGGGCGCGTGGCCCGCGCGGTGGCCTCTCTCTATCTCTACCGTAGTTACTCTCTTCCGCTGGTCATATTCGCGGATCAGAAGGCTGACTATATCGACGCGCTTGAGGCAGCGGATGAAGGCCAGCCGGAACTGTTCGTTCGGTTCATAAGTGAGCGCGTGATCGACACTGTCGGCATGGTGAGGGATCAGACGCTTACTGCTGCAGTCCCGGACGTTGAGCAACAAATCGAGGCTTTGCGTCCGCTGCTACTCGGCGAAGCTGGACTGCCACACCAGGAGATTGACTCGATCACCCTCCGCTTGATTGAGGTGTTTCGCGCGGCATTAGAGAAGGCAATCAGTGAGAAGACTTTGGGAGACCCGCTGAGAGCCGGGCATCAGTTCTATTCTGGCGGCTTAACGTACCCGCCGCCCAAGAACTACCGTCGCGTGCCAGGCGACTCTAGCGGCGTGCGCATCGAGGTCGCTGTTCAACCGCCCGCGCCCGTATCGCAGCACAGGGACTACTTCTCGGCCACCCGCCTCCCCGACGCTGACACCGCTACATTCGCCGTCTTCCGCGGCGATGGCACCCCCTTGCTGGAAGCGAGCGTCCGAGATACTCATCCTACGATCGCTCAGGCCCTCGTGTTCCGAGCCGAAGTCGTGGCCTTGCGTGAGTTCCGCGAACTGGTTGGAGAGGTCAGCAACGCCGGAGCGGTTGCGTTGCGGAAGGCCGGATACCTCTAAGGAATGTGTCGCAGCGCGTCGCTCACAGAAGTCTGCAACCTCGCCTGACGGGAGTGCATCTCCTACTGCGCGTCGGCGATCACCTGAGCAATGTGGCGCTCGAGCGTTGCGTCCAACGTCGTCACCAGGCACAGCAAGAACCGATTCCACTCTTGCAAGTCGCTGCGCGAGGTAGAAAGAATCGACGCGGTGTGCGCAACGACGTGGCGTCGTTGGACAACGGCATCGAGATTGTCAGCGATGAAGGTTTGCGCCGTAGGGCTGCCCCAAGCGGAATCGAAGTCGAACTTGATTGTGCCGAAGAGATCGCTAACGCCGATTATCTTGAACATGGACTTGACTTGCTCAGCGTTGGGGTTTCCGGCAGTGTCCGCGATTTCTTGGCTCAAGATCTCTCCCCGAGCGATTCGCGTGACAGCATGCATAACGCCCGGAAGCCGATGCTCTCTCTGCTTGACCGGATCCCAAGCCTTGGCTGTCATTGCGGCTTGCAAACCGGTGTAAACCGTTTGCGCCTGAAGCGCCGAGGGGAGTTTATTGAAGTCGCAGGATGGCGTCGCAGAATTGATGCTTTCCAGAAGCTCCGCCACGACTTCCTTGAGATAGTTCTCGAAGGCAGCCACCATCAGCACAACGCAACCGCCTCGGAGCCCTTCGACTGCCGACTGGTCGTCTGTAGCGGGAGGGTCGCTGTAGCCTCGCTCTAGGTTGAGCAATGCGATTACGTTACCGTTCGCAGTTCGGTAGCCGGCCAGCGCGGCAGTCATTTACGACGCGGTGTCATGCAGCAGATGTCGCATGATTTCGATCCGCGATCGGAATCTCGCGGGCGTGTTCGTCGCGGCATCAATAGCCTGCCGAAACTCCGGATGCGCGAAGAGGTCTTGATAGCCAGCCTGTATCGCCTGAGCATGTGGCTCCAACTCGCCGGTCTCCCATGCCATGGCCGCGAACATCTGCGCGTCGAAGAGGGCCGCCAGTACGGGCTTCCTCCATGTGTTGCTATCTGGGTTGAACCGGCGGAAAGCTGTAGCACCGAAGACGGCTTCAACGGTCTCGAGAGTGCGGATGAAAGAGGCGCGCATCTCGTCGAGGGCCGCGCTATTTGCACGTTGGTTGTCGGCCATGAACCGATCGAGTCGCTTGGCCATGCCGCCGGTAAAGGTCGCCCAATCTTCGCGGAAGGCAAAGAAGCGCAGGACAAGTTCCACATCCCGCATTTCCTTGAAGAGCGTCGACGTGGCGGGCTTACCCATCCCGAGCATACGTCGGAACGTTTCGTTCTCGGAGAGATCCAGCAAGAGCTCGTTGAGCGGTCCCGGCCAAGTGCTGTTGCGAATTTCCTGCGGGTTGAGTGAGACACCGCCAGTATTTAGGCGCCGGAAGACCTCAAACTTCACTTCCCTGTCCGACTGCCGTAGGATGATAGTAGCTCGAAGGTTGGCTCGTGTGCCAATGATCGAGCGGAGACTGGGCGCGAGGTCATCAATAGTCTTATCGTTCAGCTCTTCGAACACCTTCAGCCCCTTCAAGCGCAGGCGTCCGCGCATGAACTCGTGAATGGCCGTGAGGCGCTGCTTTCCATCGATGACGGAGTACTTGCCGTAGTCATCCTCGTTGAGGAAGATCGGGGGGACCGGTACGTTCATGAAGAACGACTCGATCAGGCGGGACTGACGGTCCGCCTTCCAGCGGTCCCGCCGTTGGTAGCGCGGGGACAGGTCGATCTGGTCGGAAGCAACCAGGTTAGACAGCGTATTCAAATTGTAATCGAGAACACTCGTGAGGAGTTCCCGACGCTGCTTCGCCACTGGGAGGCCGGGCTCGTCCCCCTGTTCGTCGAGCTCGTCCGCCTCGTCGATATCGAGCTCGAGCTCTTGGTCCTCGACATCCCGTGAAGTGTCGGTCGACTCGAGCTCTGGAAGGTCAGACATCTGGTTCCGTTCGTCGGTTGGACGCCAGCATAGCTAGAGCGAAGCGCGGCGCGGCGCGGAGCGGCGCGCCTTCACTTGAATCTGCAACGTAACTCGGGAGTCGTTCGGCGAGGGGTGGCAACGGCTCGTCGACAGACGAGTTCGCGGCAGCTCTTGTGCTGGCGACCTTCGCCATACGGTGACAGTCTTCCAGCTGCCGGGTGACGTCCAACCCCTCGCCGGTCTGGTCGCTCGAGATGCGGGCGTAGATGACTGCTGCGCGTATCTGCTTCAGGGGGTCGGTTCAACGCTCATCCAACAACCTCGCCCGTCTCTGCAGCCGCCACCAGACTCTTGAGGGCGCGCAGGTCTCCCGCGCCCGACGATGGAACGTCGAGCAGCGCACACCCGGCGTCTTCGCCTTCACCTCCCCCAGCGGCACGACCTACATCGACAAACCACCAGAGGTCGGGCCAGTCTTCCGAGCGCACGAATCGAGGTTTGGGGCACCGATCCGGATGACCCGGGCGCCGTCCACCCGTTCTAACGAGCGCGATCGGGGTCTCATGATGCGCCGCGCGCCGCGCGACGCTCCTCGCCCGACTGGGCGATCAACGTGAGGATTCCTGCCGCATTGGTGCCATGATGCATCCGTGACAGCGTTGCGCGCGGTGCCTCTTGCACTCATCGGCTGGCTCGTGTGCGTCGAGCTCACGAGCGGCGTCCTGCAGGGCTACTACGTGACCCTCACGCCCGACATCGCTCGCCACATCGGCGTCACCGATGCCGACGTCAACTGGCTCGAAGCCGGGCAGCTGCTGCTCTCGGCGCTGATGGTGCCCGTGCTCGCGAAGCTCGGCGACATGCACGGCCACAAGAAGATGCTGCTGCTCTCGACCGCCATCACCGCGGGCGCCAGCTGGTGGATGGCGTTCTCGGGCGACTTCTGGAGCTACCTCATCGCCTTCTCCCTGCAGGGCGCCTACACGGTCTGGCTCCCGCTCGAGGTGGCGCTCATCTTCGACCGCGGCCGCCGCACGGGCGTCGCTCCCTCGGCCACCCGCCGCGCCGCCGGACTCCTCGTCGTCGCGCTGCAGGCCGGCGCCATCGTCGGCGCCCTGGGGGCCGCCGTCGCCTTCGGCGCGCTCGGCGAGGCGATGGGCCCCACCCTGATGCTCCCCGCAGCGATGGTGACGCTGTGCTTCTTCGCGATCCTCTGGGGCGTTCCCGAGTCGGAGCCGCTCCCGGATCGCGAGCTCGATGCCGGCGGGTTCGTGCTGCTCGCGCTCTCGCTGCTCACCATCACCTCCGGCCTCACCTTCCTGAAGATCGGCGGCCCCGAGGCATGGTGGGGCTGGGCGGTCATGGCGATCGGCATCGCGCTGCTCCTCCCCTTCGCCCGCTGGGTGCTCGGCAAGGACGACCCGGCGATCGACCTGCGCGTCATGCGTCGGCCCGAGATGTGGCCGGTGCAGCTCACCGCGGGACTCGTCGGCGTCAGCCTGCTCGGCGCCCAGACGCCGCTCGCCACCTACGCCGGCACCGACCCGGCGCTCGGCTACGGGCTCGGCCTCGACGCGAGCGGCCGATCCATCCTCATCGGCGTCTACCTGCTCTCGCTCATCGTCGGCGCTGCGGCGCTCGCCGTGCTCTCGGCACGGGTGCGTCCGCGCCTGCTGCTCATCGTCGCCGCGACGCTCGTCGGCGTCGGCTACCTGCTGCTGGTGCCCTTCCACCTCGAGGTGTGGCAGGTCTTCGCCTGCATGGCCATCGCGGGCCTCGGCTCCGGTGCGCTCGTCGGAGCCCTGCCGGCGGCAGCGGCCGCCGCGGCGCCTCGCGGCCAGACCGGCGTCGCGACCGCGATGACGAACACGACGAAGACCATCGGCGGCTCCTTCGCCTCGTCGATCTTCGCGATCGTGCTCGCCGTCGGCGCGATCGGGACAGCAGCGAGCATCGGCGGCTACATCGTCGTCTGGGTCATCTGCGGCGTCACGGCGCTCATCGCCGCCGTCGGCCTCATCGCGGTGCCGAAGCTCGCCTTCGCCGATCCCGAGCCGGTGCCGAGCGCTGTCCCCGTCGAGGGCTGAGCACTGCACCTCATCGACATCCCCGGGGGCGAGCTCCGGCAGCGCGACGCGCGCACCGGCGCCGAGCGCGTCGTGCTCCTGCAGCCGTTCCGCCTCGCGCGCACCACGCTCGCGGACGACGACGGCATCCCCGTGCACGGCCTGCGCTGGGTCGAGGCCATCGCGCGCTGCAACACCATGTCGGCGGATGCGGGCCTCACGCCCGCATACGACCTGACGGGCGCGCGGGTGGCATGGGACCCATCCGCCGACGGCTTCCGACTGCCGACCGAGGCCGAGTGGGAGCACGCCTGCCGCGCCGGCAGCGATGCACCGGTCTCGGCGCCGCTCGAGCGCTGCGCGTGGACCGCGATCGATGCCGTCGACGGGCCGCAGCCGGTCGCCGGCAAGGAGCCGAACGGCTTGGGGCTGCACGACATGCTCGGCAACCTCTGGGAGTGGTGCTGGGACTACGCGGATCCGGCGCGCTACGCCGACTACCGCTCCCTGCGCGGCGGCGGCTGGGCCGATCGGCCGTTCAGCGTGCGCGCCGGCGTGCGGCGCGGCACGGCGCCCGATGCGACGCTCGAGGACGTCGGCGTGCGGGTCGCGCAGGGCGCGGTCGCCGATCCCGGCGCAGCCGCCGCGCAGGGCTGGTCGGCTGCCGCGGATCGCGAGCGCGCGGCGATCCGCGGCCCGCTGCCCATCGGCTGGACTCCGCTCCGCGACCTGCTCGCGTGACCCGGCGGCGCGCTCGCCGTCAGCCCTTCGCGCGCAACGGACCCTTGAAGACTCGCCAGGGGTGCGTCTGCGCGACGGGCTTGATGATCGTCTCGTCGATCGACACGTGGCCCGGCAGCGCGAGGATGTCGGTCATCACCTGCGCGACGTCATCGGCCGAGAGCGGGTCCTGCACGTCCTTGTAGACCGCATCCGCCTTCTCCTGGTCGCCCTCGAAGCGCACGAGCGAGAACTCCTCTGTCCAGACCATGCCGGGCGCGACCTCCATGACCCGGATCGGCTCGCCGTGGAGCTCGAGCCGCAGCACGTCGACGAGCTGCTTCTCGGCCGACTTCGCGGCGTTGTAGCCCGAGCCGCCGGGGTAGGCGACGGTCGCCGCGATGGAGGTCACCACCATGATCTCCGCGTAGCGCGCAGCGCCGTCAGGACCGGGCTCGGTGGATGCGCGCAGCAGCGGCAGCACCGCGTCGATCACGCGCTTCGTGCCGATGACGTTCGCCTCGAACATCCAGCGCCAGTCGTCGATCGTGGTCTCGGCGAGCTCTGCAGCACCCTTGGCGCCGCCGGCGACCTGTACGAGCCCCGTCGGCCGGAACTCGGCAGCCGCCGCAGCGAACTCGGCCACAGCGGCCTCGTCCGTCAGGTCCGCGACGAAGGTCTGGCACCCGGTGCCAGCAGCGAGCGCCTCGAGCCGCTCCGCTCGCCGCGCGACCGCGAGCACCTCCCAGCCGCGCGCGACCGCATGCCGCGCCACCGCCTCGCCGATGCCGCTCGATGCCCCCGTGACGATGATCCGCTTCTCGCTCATAGCGCCATGCAAGCAAACGAGATCAGATCGCGCCAGTCAAGCCGTCCGCGACGGCGAGTGTTACGCCGCGCGTCGTGGCCGGCTGGCGCTCGCCCGCCCGTCGCCGCAGGCTGGTGCGACGACCTCATCCTGGCTCGGCCAGGCCTCAGCAAGGAGACACCATGAGCGACTGGAAGTTCGAGACCCTGCAGGTCCACGCGGGCGCGCAGCCCGACCCGACCACCAACGCGCGCATCACGCCCGTCTACCGCACCACCTCCTACGTGTTCGACAGCGCCGATCACGCCGCGCGCCTGTTCGGCCTCGCCGAGTTCGGCAACATCTACTCGCGCATCATGAACCCGACGAACGACGTCGTCGAGCAGCGCCTCGCCGCGCTCGAAGGGGGCAGCGCCGCCCTCCTGCTCGCCTCCGGCCAGTCGGCCACGACCTACGCCGTCCTCAACATCGCGAGCGCCGGCGACCACATCGTCTCCTCCTCGTCGATCTACGGCGGCACCTACAACCTCTTCAACTTCACCCTGCGCAAGCTCGGCATCGACGTGACCTTCGTCGAGGATCAGGACGACCTCGACGAGTGGCGCCGCGCCATCCGACCGGAGACCAAGGCGGTCTTCGCCGAGACCATCGGCAACCCGCGCATCAACCTGCTCGACATCGCCGGCGTCTCCTCCGTCGCCCACGAGGCAGGGCTGCCGCTCATCGTCGACAACACCATCGCGACGCCCTACCTGATCCGCCCGCTGGAGCACGGGGCCGACATCGTGGTCCACTCCGCGACCAAGTTCCTCGGCGGCCACGGCTCCGTCGTCGCCGGCGCGATCGTCGACGGCGGCCGCTTCGAGTGGTCGAAGTCCGACCGCTTCCCCGGCCTCACGACGCCCGACGAGTCCTACCACGGCGTCACCTTCACCGAGGCGCTCGGCGACGCGATCGCCTACATCATCAAGGCCCGCGTCACGCTCCTGCGCGACGTCGGCGCATCCGCCTCCCCCGACTCCGCCTGGCAGCTGCTGCAGGGCATCGAGACGCTCTCGCTGCGCCTCGACCGCCACGTCGCGAACGCCACCGCCGTCGCACGGTTCCTCGAGGCGCACCCGCAGGTCGCGGGCGTGCACTACGCGGGCCTGCCCTCGAGCCCCTGGTACGAGCGCGGCACCGAGATCGCCCCGCGCGGCACCGGTGCGGTGCTCTCGTTCGAGCTCGTCGGCGGCGTCGAGGCCGGCAAGGCCCTCGTCGAGGCGCTCGAGCTCTTCAGCCACCTCGCGAACATCGGCGACGTGCGCTCGCTCGTCATCCACCCCGCCTCCACGACGCACGCCCAGCTCACCCCTGAGCAGCAGCTGACCGCAGGCGTCACCCCGGGCCTCGTGCGCCTCTCGGTCGGCATCGAGCACGCCGACGACCTCATCGCCGACCTCTCCCGCGGCCTCGAGGCCGCAGCGGCGAAGGCAGCGGCGGCGAAGGCCGCAGCCGTCGAGGGCGCGGCGGTCTGACCAGCAACCCAGGAACGAGCGGCGCGCGCACGACCGGCGCTCCGCAGCAGCGATCCGACGACGCAGAGGGCGGGCACCCGTGGACTGGCAGCTGAGCGACGACGCGCAGCCGGCCTCCAGGGTGCCCGCCGCTCGGCTCGCGGAGCTCGGCTCCGGTCCCGGCTCGGCGCCGGGCGCCTGGCTCGGCTCCGAGCGCGCTCCGGTGCCCGTCACCGGCGCCTGGCGGCCCGGTGACGACCCTGGCGAGCGCCGCTTCGCCCGCATCGGCGACCTCGACGTCGAAGCGGGCGGCACGATCGCGGATGCGGTTGTCGCCTACGAGACGTGGGGCACGCTCGACGAGACCCGCGGCAACGCGGTGCTCGTGCTCCACGCGCTCACCGGGCACAGCCACGTGCGCGGCCAGGCCGGCCCCGGGCATCCGACCGCCGGCTGGTGGGAGGAGGTCGTGGGCCCCGGGCTCGCGATCGACACCGACCGGCACTTCGTCGTCGCGCCCAACATGCTCGGCGGCTGCCAGGGCACCACGGGCCCGGCCTCGCTGGGGCCCGACGGGGTCGAGCTGGGCTCGCGGTTCCCCCGCGTCACGGTGCGCGACCAGGTCGAGGCGCAGCGTCGGCTCGCCGACCGGCTCGGCATCGAGCGCTGGCACGCCGTCGTGGGCGGGTCGATGGGCGGCATGCACGCGCTCGAGTGGGCGGTCACGCATCCCGAGCGCGTCGGCAGCGCGGCCCTGCTCGCCTCCAACGCAGCGACCTCCGCCGACCAGATCGCGCAGAACACGCTGCAGATCGAGGCCGTCGCGAACGACCCAGGCTGGCTGGGCGGCGACTTCTACGACCTGCCGGGGCACGCCGGTCCGGGTCGCGGCCTCGCGCTCGCCCGCCGCATGGCCATGCTCGGCTACCGCTCCCAGCAGGAGCTCAACGAGCGCTTCCGGCGCGAGTGGCAGTCGAGCGTCGACCCGCTCGCCGGCGGGCGGTTCCAGGTCGAGTCCTACCTCGACGTGCACGGCAACCGCTTCACCCGCCGGTTCGACGCGGGCTCCTACGTGCGGCTCGTCGACGCCATGACCACCCACGACGTGGGCCGCGGGCGCGGCGGCGTCGAGGCGGCGCTCGAGCGCATCACCTCACCGACGCTCGTCGTCGGCATCTCCAGCGATCGGCTCTTCCCGGTCGCCGACCAGCGCCGCCTCGCCGCCGGCATCCCGACGAGCACCTCCGGCACCGAACCCGTCGTGCTCGAGAGCGGCTTCGGCCACGACGCCTTCCTCATCGAGTCGGGCCGCGTTGGCGACCTGCTCGCGTCGCTCATCGCCTGAGAGCGCGAACGGGCCGCGGCGGGCGGCGCGCACGAGCATGACGACCGCGCCCACCAGGATGCCGACGTGCACGAGGTTGCGGAGCGTCAGCAGCAGCACCGCGAGCGGGTCGGCGACGACGAGCCACTCGTACGTCCACGGGAACTGCAGCTGCGTGAGCAGCGCGACGAGCCCGATCGCTCCGACGCCGATCCAGTGACGCCGCGCGCCCGCCTCGGCGAGCAGCAGCGCCGGCAGCGTCAGCCACAGCACGAACTGCGGCGAGCCGACCTTGTTCGTCACGATCAGCGCCGCCACGAGGGCCACCGCGAGCCAGACGATCGCCTCGTGCCGATGCGCGCGCCGCACGGCGACCGCGCCCAGCACGCAGAGCGCGGCGACGGCGGCGACGAGCACGGGTGTCGCGAGCTCGGCCACCTGCGAGACGCCGTCGTAGTCGATCTGGAAGGTGTAGATCTGCCGGTCGAAGTAGACGTAGCCGTCGCCGAAGGCCGCGAGCCACATGAACGGCGTCGCGGCGACCGCCTCGATCTGCAGGCCGCGGTCGCCCTGCTGGAAGAGGAATGAGAGCGCGTGCTCCGAGCCCAGCAGCGCGGCGACCGCGAGCACTGCCCCCGACACGAGCGCGCCGGCGAGCAGGATCCTGCCGCGCTCGCGTCGGGCGATGAGCATCGCCAGGTACAGCACGCCCGGCCAGACCTTCATCCAGGCGGCGACCGTGAAGGCCGCGGCCGCCCACCCCGTCCTGCCCTGGCGCAGCACAGCCAGGCCGATGATGCACACCGCCACGGCGACCGTGTCGATGCGGCCGAGCGCGACGGGCCCGAGCGCGACCTGCAGCCCCAGCCACACCCACGCGAGCACGTGTCCCCTGGGCATGCGCAGCAGCAGCGCGAACGCGACCGCGTCGAGCGCCGTGACCATGAGCATCCACACGAGCGGCAGCGCATCCGTGCCCAGGACGTTCGAGACCAGGATCGGCACCCACGCCAGGAGCGGGTAGACCCACTCGACGTCGATCCCGAGCCAGCCGCCCTCGACGCTCTGCTGCACCCAGAACGGGTACACGGTGCGCACGTCGCCGTAGGCGTCGGTGACGCTCGGGATGTTCAGGATCGCGAGCAGGGCGTGCACGCCGCCGAAGGCGAGCCACGCCCAGCTGCGCGATGGCTTCAGAAGAGCCTCCTGGTGGCGTCGCGGACCTCGCCGACGAGCTCCTCGATGATGTCCTCCAGGAACAGCAGCCCGGTCGTCTCGCCCTGCTCGTCGAACGAGCGCGCGATGTGCGCCCCGGTCGAGCGCATCAGCGCGAGCGCGTCCTCGACCTCCGCGTCCTGGTAGATCGAGGCGAGCTGGCGGATGCGCTTCGCCGGCACGGGCAGGTCGGCGTGCGCGTCGTCGGCCCCGAGCACGTCCTTGATGTGCACGTAGCCGCTCGGGGTGCCGTCGGCATCCGTCACCACGTAGCGCGAGAAGCCGCGCTCGCGCACCGCCGCCTCGATGTCGGTCGGCGTCGCGCCGGGCGCGAGCGTGACGATGTCCTCGAGCGGCAGCGCCACGTCGCGCACGCGACGGGCCGTGAACTCGAAGGTGCGGCTGATGGCGCCGGTCGGGTCGAACAGCAGCCCCTCGCGCTTCGAGGTCTCGACGATCGTCTCGACCTCGTCGATCGTGAAGGCGCTCGCCGCCTCGTCGACGGGCTGCACGCCGAACAGGCGCAGGATGCCGTTGGCGACCGCGTTCATCACCCAGATGATGGGCTTGAAGATGCGGGAGATCAGCACGAGCGGCGGGGCGAGCAGCAGCACGGCGCGGTCGGGCACCGTGAAGGCGGCGTTCTTCGGCACCATCTCGCCGAGCACGACGTGCAGGTAGGTGACGATCAGCAGCGCGATCACGAACGCGACCACGGAGACGACCTCGGGGGCCAGCCCCGTCCAGGACAGCGGACCCTCGAGCAGGTGGTGGATCGCCGGCTCTGAGACGTTCAGGATCAGCAGCGAGCAGATGGTGATGCCGAGCTGGCACATGGCCAGCATGAGCGAGACGTGCTCCATCGCCCAGAGCGCGAGCTTCGCAGCCGCGTTGCCGCGGTCGGCGAGCGGCTCGATCTGGCTGCGCTTGGCAGAGATGACGGCGAACTCGGCGCCGACGAAGAAGGCGTTCGCCACCAGCAGGATGACGAGCCACATGATGCCCAGCCAGTCGTTCATCGCTCGACCTCCGTGGTCTCGGTCGACGCATCGGATGCGGCGATGTGGCGCACGCGGTCCACGCGGCGGCCGTCGATGCGCTCGACGCGCAGCGTGCCGCCCTCGATCGCGACGGTGTCGCCGACCACCGGCAGGCTGCCGAGCTCGGCCATGATGAAGCCGCCGACGGTCTCGTAGGGGCCGTCCTCGGGGATCTCGATGCGGGCGCGCTCGCGCAGCTCGTCGGGGCGCAGCTCGCCGGGGAAGGTCGTCCAGCCAGGCCCGTGGATGACGTCGACGTGCAGGCGGTCGTGCTCGTCGGAGACCTCGCCGACGACCTCCTCGACGAGATCCTCGAGCGTCGCGATGCCGGCGGTGCCGCCGTACTCGTCGACGACGATCGCAAGCTGGTAGCCGCTCTCCTTGAGGTCGGAGAGCAGCGCGTCGAGGTGCACCGAGTCGGGCACGCGGTGCGGATCCTCGGCGATCGCTGCGACGGGCACGTCGGCGCGGCGGTCGCGGGGCACCGAGATCGCCTGCTTGACGTGGGCGATGCCGATCACCTCGTCGAGGTCGCCGTCGATCACGGGGAAGCGGGAGAAGCCGGTCGCGTGCGCCAGGGTGACGAGGTCGGCGACCGAGTCGCCTCGCTCGATCGCCTCGACCCGCGGGCGCGGCGTCATGACGTCGCCGGCGGTGAGCTCCGAGAAGCGCAGGGTGCGCGAGAGCAGCGTCGCCGCATCGGCGTCGAGCGCGCCCTCCATGGCGCTGCGGCGCACGAGCGTGGAGAGCTCCTCCGCGGTGCGGGCACCGGAGAGCTCCTCCTTCGGCTCGATGCCGATCGAGCGCAGGATGCCGTTCGCGGAGCCGTTGAGCGCGAGCACCGCTGGCTTGAAGATCGCGGTGAACGCGCGCTGGAAGGGCGTGACGCCGATCGCCGTGCCGAGCGGCTTGGCGAGCGCGAGGTTCTTGGGCACGAGCTCGCCGACGATCATCGAGAGGATCGTCGCACCGGTCATGGCGATGACGCTCGAGGCCGGGCCGGCCACGCCCTCGGAGAGACCCCAGGAGATGAGCACGGGGCTCAGCAGCCGCGAGATCGCGGGCTCCATCGTGTAGCCGGTCAGGAGCGTCGTGAGCGTGATGCCCAGTTGCGCGCTCGAGAGGTGCGTCGAGGTCTGCTTGAGCGCCTTGATCGTGCCGTCGAGGCGCTTCTCGCCGCGCTCGCGGCGCGCTTCGACATCCGATCGGTCGAGGTTCACCAGCGCGAACTCGCTGGCGACGAAGAGGCCGGTTCCGATCGTCAGGATGACGCCGATGGAGATGAGGATGAGGTCCATCAGCGGATCGGATCCGGCTCGGGACTATGACTGCAGTCGTCGTTCACGCGGGGAATCCTACCGAACCCAGCCCCCGCATCGCCCCGTGCACCACCGCCGCGCCGCGGCGCGGGCGTCACCAGCTGACCGGCAGCGCCTTGCCCTCCTCGTAGCCGGCCGCCGACTGCACGCCGACGCGCGCGCGGTCGCGGAACTCCGGCACCGATGAGGCGCCTGCGTAGGTGAAGGACGAGCGCACGCCGGAGGTGATCATGTCGACGAGGTCCTCGACGCTCGGGCGCTGCGGGTCGAGCAGGATCGTGGACGACGAGATGCCCTCTGCGAAGAGCGTCTTGCGCGCCAGCTCGTAGGCGTCGAGCCCGCCGAAGCGCCCCACCACGGCCTTCGTGGAGGCCATGCCCCACGACTCCTTGTAGAGCCGGCCCAGCTCGTCGCGCTGCAACCGACCAGGCGCCTCGATCGTGCCGGCGAACCAGGAGCCGACCATGACGCTCGACGCGCCTGCTGCGAGCGCGAGCGCGACGTCGCGGGGGTAGCGCACGCCGCCGTCGGCCCACACCCGCGCGCCCAGCTCGAGCGCGGTCGCGGCCGTGTCGAGCACCGCGGAGAACTGCGGGCGGCCCACCGCCGTCATCATGCGGGTCGTGCACATGGCACCGGGACCGACGCCCACCTTCAGGATCGATGCGCCTGCTGCGACCAGGTCGCGCACGCCGTCGGAGGAGACGACGTTGCCGGCCGCGACCGGCACCGCGTCGCCGATCGCCGCGCGCACACCCTCCAGGGCGCGCACCATGCCGCCCTGGTGCCCGTGCGCGGTGTCGACGACGATGACGTCGACGCCGGCCTCGACGAGCGCGGCGGCCTTCGCGCCCGGGTCGCCGTTGATGCCGACGGCAGCTGCGACGCTCAGGCGTCCGGATGCGTCCAGTGCAGGTCGGTAGATGTCGAGCCGCAGCGCTCCGAGGCGGGAGGCGACGCCGACGCACCGGCCGCCCTCGACGACCGGCGCCACCGAGACGCCCTCGCGCTCGAGCGCGGCGAACATCGCGCGGCCGTCGGCGACGTCGGCGAGCGAGAGCTGCGGCAGCTGCGAGTGCAGCAGGTCCCCGAGCGCGGCGTCCGGCAGCGCCGAGGCGAGCCGCTCCGCCGGGATGGCGCCCAGCAGCGCACCGTCGGCGTCCTCGACCACGACGCAGTGGCCGGCGATCGCGGGCACGCGCTCGAGCACCTCGGCGACGACGTCCTGCGGGCCCGCGAGGTGCGGCGACTCGAGGCCGATCGGCTGCGCCTTCACCCAATCGATGGAGGCGATGGTCTCTTCGAGCGGCGGATCCTGCGTGAGGACCGCGAGCCCACCGCGGCGGGCGAGGCTCGAGGCCATGCGGGGGCCGGTGACCGAGTTCATGTTCGCGGCGACGATCGGGAGGGTGGCGGTCGTGCCGTCATCGGGCGAGAGGTCCACGCTCATGCGCGAGCCGAGGTCGCTGCGGCTGGGGACCAGGAAGACGTCGGAGTAGGTCAGGTCGTGCTCGGGGACGTCGTCGATGAATCGCATGCCTCCAGGGTATTCGGCCGGTCGGCTGGGCGAGGCCCGCGGCGGCGAGGGGCGGGCGCTCAGTCCTTCGCCTGACCCCAGTCCCCCACGATCGCCGTCTGCACCGGGAACTCGATCGGGAAGCGGCCGAAGAGCAGCCTCCCCGCCTCCGCCGCCGCTTCGCGCACCGCTGCCGCGACCTCCTCGGCGCGCTCCTCCGGCACCTGCACGATCACCTCATCGTGGAGGAAGCACACGAGCGCGGCGCCGTCGACGTCGCGGATCGCCCTGCGCACGCCCGCCATCCAGGCGAGCGCCCACTCGGCGGCGGTGCCCTGCACGACGAAGTTGCGCGTGAACCTGCCCCACGCGCGCGCCTGCCGCAGCCCGCGCTCGTCGTCGCGCCAGCGCGGCGGCAGCGGCGAGGTGCGCCCGAGCCACGTGCGCACCCGCTCGCGCCGCTCCCCGGCCCGCGCCGCCGACTCCACGACGCCCATCGCCTTCGGATAGGCGCGCGCGAGCCGCGGGAGGACCGCCGCCGACTCGCCCGTCGTCCCGCCGTACAGCGCGCCGAGCATGCCGAGCTTCGCGTGCTGCCGCGTGTCGACGACCCCGCGGTCGACGAGCCCGCGATAGAGGTCGGTGCCGCGGCCGGCCTCGGCGAGCGCCTCGTCGCGCGCGATCGCGGCGAGCGCGCGCGGCTCGAGCTGCGCGGCGTCGGCGACCACGAGGCGCATGCCGGGCTCCGCCGCGACCGCGCCGCGGATCTGCCGCGCGATCTGCATCGCGCCGGAACCCTCCGTCGCCCAGCGACCCGTGACCACGCCGCCGGGCACGTACTCGAGCGCGAGCCGGCACCTGCCGCGCTCGTCGATGCGGGCCCAGCGCTGCGCCCACGCCCAGCCGTTGGCGGTGTGGAGGCGCGAGAGGTGCTTGTACTCGATCAGCGGAGCGACGGCGGGGTGCTCGTGCTCGGCGAGCTCCCAGCGCGAGGTCGATGCGACGTCGAGGCCCGCCCGCCGGAGCGCCTTCAGCACCTCCTGCGGTGAGTCCGGGTTGAGCGAGGGCGCCTGAAGCGCCTCCCGGACCTCGGCCGCCAGCGCATCCATGCGGCGCGGTCTCGCGCTCGCGCCGGCGCCCGGCGGGCGCTCGCCGAGCGCCTCCACGAGCAGCGCGTCGTGGCGGGCCCTGTCGAAGGGCAGCCCCTGCCTGCCGAGCTCCACCGCGAGCACGCCACCCATCGACTCGGCGGCCGCGAGCATCCGCAACCCGGGGTCGTCGCCGATCGCCGACTCCTGCGCTTCGAGCTGCTCGGCGAGCGCGTCGAGCGGCTCGGCCTCGGGCGCCAGCGAGAAGAGGCCCTCGGCGTCGGTGCGCAGCGGATGCGACCAGCGCTCCTCTGCCGGGAGGGCGCGCGCCTCGACGAGGATCCGGTGCACGAGCCGCACGTCGCGCACGCGGTCGAGCACGACACCGGCGTCGAGCAGGGCGGGCGCGATCGCCTTCGCGTCCTGCCAGACGATGCGGACGCCAGGTGCCGCCAGCCGCGGATCCGCGGCGACGTGCGCGCTCTCGTGCACCACTGCATCCGACGCCCGGCCGCCCGCGAGCGTCGCGACGACGACGCGTGCGCCGCGGTCGAGCGCGGCGACGCCGACGTCACCAGCCGCAGTCATGCTTGCACCGTAGTCGGCAGGTCAGACAGGCGCCGTTCACCCAAGTGCGGCACGATGGTCGCGGAGACAGCGATGACTGCGCAGGTGGTGGTGCTCAACGCGACGCTCGAGCCCATCGGCGTCGCCTCGCTGCAGCGCGCCGTCGCCTTCATCGTCAAGGAGCGCGCGCAGATCATGCTCGCCGCGGACGGCATGATCCGCTCGAACTCCGTCGAGCTGCCGGTGCCGCGCGTGGTGGTCTTCAACGACTACGTGCCGATCCCCCACACGCGGCTCTACGACCGCATGCCGTGGAGCCGGCGCGGCGTGCTCGAGCGCGACCGCCGCCGCTGCGCCTACTGCGACGCCGCGGGCGCGACGATCGACCACATCCACCCCCGCTCGCGCGGCGGCGCCACCGACTGGCTCAACACCATCACCGCCTGTGCCAGGTGCAACGGGGCGAAGGGCAGCCGAACCCCCGCTGAGGCGGGCATGGTGCTGCGCTTCGAGCCGCGCGTCGTGTGGCGGCGCGAGGTCATGATGCTCGCCGTCGAGGCGGCCGGAGTGGATCTGCAGGAGCTCGGCCTGGCGCACTGACGAGAGCGGCTCGCCACTATGCTTGATGCCAGTGTGGCCGCAACCTGCCTGCGGCATGCCCGAACGAATCGAAAGAGGCGATCGATACCGTGTCCAGCCCTGCGGACGAGAACGACTTCGGAGCGAACGAGTGGCTCGTCGAGGAGCAGTACCAGCTCTTCCTCAACGACAGGGACTCGGTCGCACGATCGTGGTGGCCCATCCTGGAGCGATACGCGGAGCAGCGTGACGCCGGTGGTGCCGCGACCGGCATGAGCGAGGCGCCGAAGCCCGCCGCCCGCGACGCAGCGCCGACCCCGGCGAAGGCAGCAGCGCCTGCAGCGCCCGCCGCAGCGCCCGCCGCAGCGCCCGCGGCAGCGCCCGCGGCAGCAGCGCCCGCGCCCGCAGCGCCCGCGCAGCCAGCCCCGCCCCGCAAGCCGGTGCGCGCCACGTCGCGCCCCGACCAGCCCGTCGACTCCGGCGAGGGCCAGCGAGCGCAGGACGCGCCGCAGGAGGACACCGAGGGCCAGGCCGAGACCCCTGCCCCCGCCGCGAAGGGCGACGGCGGCATCGTGGCGAAGACCACGGCGCAGGCCGCGCGCCCGAAGCCGGTCCCGGCGGATGCGCCGGCCGCCGAGGCGAAGAAGCCCGCAGAGGAGCAGACCGACGAGCCCGTCGTCACCACGCTCCGCGGCATGCCGAAGACCCTCGCCGCGAACATGGACAAGTCGCTGTCGATGCCGACGGCGACGAGCGTGCGCACGGTGCCCGCGAAGCTGATGATCGACCAGCGCATCGTGATCAACAACCACCTGCGCCGCACACGCGGCGGCAAGGTCTCGTTCACGCACATCCTCGGCTACGCCCTGGTGCAGGCGCTCAAGGCCTTCCCGAGCCAGAACGTCTACTACGACGTGATCGACGGCAAGCCCGCGATGGTCGCTCCCCCGCACATCAACCTCGGCATCGCGATCGACATCCCCAAGCCCGACGGCACCCGCGCCCTGCTCGTGCCGAGCATCAAGGGCTGCGAGACGATGGACTTCTCGGAGTTCGTCGCCGCCTACGAGGCGCTCGTGAAGAAGGCGCGCGACAACAAGCTCGGCGCCGCTGACTTCGCCGGCACGACCCTGTCGCTCACGAACCCGGGCGGCATCGGCACCGTGCACTCGGTGCCGCGCCTCATGCCCGGCCAGGGCTGCATCATCGGCGTCGGCGCGCTCGACTACTCGGCGGAGTTCATGGGCTCGAGCGCCGAGGCGCTCGCCAGCTCCGGCATCGGCAAGACCGTCACGCTGACCTCGACCTACGACCACCGCGTCATCCAGGGCGCCGGCTCCGGCGAGTTCCTCAAGATCGTGCACGCCATGATCGTCGGCGAGCACGACTTCTACAAGGACATCTTCGCCGACCTGCGCATCCCGTACGAGCCCATCAAGTGGTCGACGGATGTGTCGGTGCGGGAGGCGGACGAGCTCTCGAAGCAGACGCGCGTCACGACGCTCATCAACGCCTTCCGCGTGCGCGGCCACCTGATGGCCGACATCGACCCGCTCGAGTTCGTGCAGCGCACGCACCCGGATCTCGAGATCGAGCAGCACGGCCTCTCCTTCTGGGACCTCGACCGCGAGTTCGTCACCGGCGGCTTCGGCGGCAAGCGCTCTGCGCTCCTGCGCGACATCCTCGGCGTGCTCCGCGACTCGTACTGCCGCACCATCGGCATCGAGTACATGCACATCGCCGATCCCTCGCAGCGCCAGTGGTTCCAGAGCCACCTCGAGGTGCCCTACGTCAAGCCCACGCACGACGAGCAGATGCGCATCCTGCGCAAGCTCAACGAGGCGGAGGCCTTCGAGACGTTCCTGCAGACGAAGTACGTCGGGCAGAAGCGCTTCTCGCTCGAGGGTGCCGAGTCGATGATCGCCTTCCTCGACGCGCTGCTGGCCGGCGCGGCGGCGGCGGGACTCGACGAGGTCGCGATCGGCATGCCGCACCGCGGGCGCCTCAACGTGCTCACCTCGATCGCCGGGAAGACCTACGGCCAGGTGTTCCAGGAGTTCGAGGGCGCAGCCGTATTCCAGGGCTCTGGCGACGTGAAGTACCACCTCGGCAACGCCGGCGAGTTCACCGCAGCCGACGGCTCCACCGTGCCGGTCTACCTGGCCGCGAACCCCTCGCACCTCGAGGCCGTCAACGGCGTGCTCGAGGGCATCGTGCGGGCCAAGCAGGATCGCCTCGGCAACGGCGAGCACACCGTGCTCCCGGTGCTCGTGCACGGCGACGCGGCGAACGCGGGCCAGGGCGTCGTCTTCGAGACCCACCAGCTGTCGCAGCTGCGCGCCTACAAGACCGGTGGCACCGTGCACCTGGTCGTCAACAACCAGGTCGGCTTCACGACGCCCCCGTCGGAGTCGCGCTCGTCGACCTACGCGACCGACATCGCGAAGTCCATCCACGCGCCGATCCTGCACGTGAACGGCGACGACCCCGAGGCGGTCGTCCGCGTGGCCGAGCTGGCCTTCCAGTACCGCCAGGAGTTCAAGCGCGACATCGTCATCGACCTCATCTGCTACCGCCGACGCGGGCACAACGAGGGCGACGACCCGACCATGACGCAGCCGCTCATGTACTCGCTCATCGAGCAGAAGCGCTCGGTGCGCACGCTCTACGCCGAGAACCTCGTCGGCCGCGGCGACATCACGAAGGACGAGTACGAGGCGGCGCAGGCCGACTTCCAGGGCAAGCTCGAGCAGGCCTTCATGGAGACGCACGCTGCCGCGACCGGCTCGATGCCGGTCGTGACGCCGGATGCGCCCGAGACGGTCGCGAGCGAGCCGGAGATCACCGGGGTCGACGCATCCGTCATCGAGGCGATCGGCGCCGCGCACGGCAACCCGCCGGAGGGCTTCAAGGTGCACCCGAAGGTGCAGCAGGTGCTCGACAAGCGCGTCAAGGCGAGCCGCGAGGGCGGGGTCGACTGGGCCTTCGGGGAGCTGCTGGGCCTCGGATCGCTGCTGCTCGAGGGCACGCCGGTGCGCATGTCGGGCCAGGACACCCGACGCGGCACCTTCGTGCAGCGCCACGCCGTCATGCACGACCGCCGCAACGGCCAGGAGTGGCTGCCGCTCGCGAACCTCGGCGAGGACCAGGGTCGCCTGTCGATCTACGACTCGCTGCTGAGCGAGTACGCCTCGATGGCCTTCGAGTACGGCTACTCGGTCGAGCGGCCCGATGCGCTCGTGCTGTGGGAGGCGCAGTTCGGCGACTTCGCGAACGGCGCGCAGATCGTCATCGACGAGTTCCTCTCGTCGGCCGAGCAGAAGTGGAACCAGCACTCCTCGCTCGTCCTGCTGCTGCCGCACGGCTACGAGGGTGCGGGCCCCGACCACTCGTCGGCGCGCATCGAGCGATTCCTGCAGCTCGCTGCCGAGAACAACATGACGATCGCCCGGCCGTCCACGCCGGCGAACCACTTCCACCTGCTCCGGCGCCAGGCCTACGCGCGCCCGCGTCGTCCGCTGGTGATCTTCACGCCCAAGGCGATGCTGCGGCTGCGCGACGCGACGAGCTCGGTGGAGGACTTCACGAGCGGTCGGTTCCAGACGGTGATCGACGACAAGCAGGTGCAGGATGCGGCATCGGTGCAGCGCGTGCTGCTGCACTCGGGCAAGCTGCACTACGACCTGAAGGCCGAGCTCGCGAAGCGGGGCCGCAGCGACATCGCGCTCGTGCGCGTGGAGCAGCTCTACCCGCTGCCGATCGACGAGATTAACGCCGTCGTGGATCGCTATCCCAACGCCGAGCTCGTGTGGGTCCAGGAGGAGCCGCTCAACCAGGGCTCGTGGCCGTTCATCCACTTCGCGCTCCCCCGCCACCTGCACGGCCGCACGCTGCGCGTCATCGGCCGGGCGCAGTCGGCGAGCCCCGCGACGGGTTCGGCGAAGCGCTCCGCTCGCGAGCTCGCGACCATCCTGGAGTCCGCCCTCGGCTGATCGAGCCCGACGCCGGACCTGACCTCAGGAACCGCTCAGCACCCAAGGATCCCCGCACGCGAAAGCGTGCGGGGATCCTTGCGTACGCCCTGTAGAGGCCCGCAGCAAGTTTGCTGATACTGTTACCAAACAACGTTATGGCAATGGTGGCGGGTGCTCTCGTCGCCCGCGGGAAGCGGATGTGATGGTGCACGGAGTCACGATTCCGACAGTGATCAGCGGTCTCGAGCAGAGCGTGTTCGCGCTGCCTGGCGCCCAGTCGCCGCGCTCGACGGCAGCGCTCTCGCGGCGGCTGCAGTCCGAGCGGCGCATACGGGCGCGCTTGATGGCGACGGATGCGCTGGTGATCTCGGTCATCACGGCGACCGTCATGCTCGGCGGGCTCCTGCCGGCCTCGGCGCTGGATCTGCAGCGCCCTGCGCTCGGGCTCGTCGCTCCCGTCGCGCTCTCCCTGGTGTGGCTCATCATGCTGGCGGCCTTCCGCTCGCGCGAGTCGTCGATCCTTGGTGCCGGTGCGATCGAGTACCGCCGCGTGGTGCACGCGACCGCGCTCTCCTTCGGGCTGCTCGCCGTCCCCTGCCTCATCACCGACTGGCCGTCGCTCCGGTTGCAGCTGCTCGTCGCCATGCCCGCCGGCCTGGTCGCGGTGCTGCTCGGCCGCTGGCAGTGGCGCCGCTGGCTGCTGTCCCGCTGGCGCGCGGGCGAGCTCGCACCGCGGACCATCCTCGCCGGCGATCGCGACGAGATCGCGCACGTGCTCGCACGGCTCGAGAGCCTCGCTTCGGCCCCCTACCGCGTGCTGGGCGCCGCGGTCGCGGACGACGACGGCGGTGCGCCGCTGCTCTTCCGCGGGGAGCCGGTGCCGATCCTGTGCGCACGCGAGTCGCTCGCGACGACTGCCGAGCGCCTCGGCGCCGATGCCGTCATCCTCGCCAGCAAGACCGACGCTGACGCCGACTACCCGACGCTGCTCAGCCGGGAGCTCGAGGGCACCTGCGCCGAGCTCCTGCTGTTCAGCAGGCTCACCGAGGTCGCGGGGCCGCGCATCTCCTTCCGGCCGGTCGTCGGCCTGCCGCTGCTGCGCGTGCGCATCCCCACCTTCGACGGCGGCACGCACGTGCTGAAGCGCGTCACCGACATCGCCGTCGCCGGCGCCGCGCTCGTCGCGGTCGCCATCGCGGCCGTGCCCATCGCGCTCGCGATCAAGCTCGACTCCCCCGGGCCGGTGCTGTTCCGCCAGCAGCGCGTCGGGCGTGACGGCCGCACCTTCGACATGCTCAAGTTCCGCACGATGCGCGTCGACGCCGAGCAGCAGCTCGCCGCCCTCATGGCGCAGAACGACGGCTCGGGCCCGCTGTTCAAGATGCGCAACGACCCGCGCGTCACGCGCGTCGGCGGCTTCCTGCGCAAGCACTCCCTCGACGAGCTGCCGCAGTTCTGGAACGCGCTCAAGGGCGACATGAGCGTCGTCGGCCCGAGGCCGCCGCTGCCGCACGAGGCCACCACCTACGACGGCGACGTGATGCGGCGCCTGTACCTCAAGCCCGGCATCACGGGCCTGTGGCAGATCAGCGGCCGCAGCGACCTGACCTGGGAGCAGAGCGTGCAGCTCGACCTGCGCTACGTCGAGAACTGGTCGGTCATCGAGGACCTCATGATCATCATCCGCACCGCGAGGGTCGTCCTGCGACCCTCCGGCGCCTACTAGGAGCCCGCCGTGCGCATCGCCATGCTCGGCACCCGCGGGGTGCCCGCCGCCTACGGCGGCTTCGAGACCGCTGTCGAAGAGGTCGGGTCGCGGCTCGCCGCTCGCGGTCATGACGTGACCGTCTACGGCGACCGCACGCATCCGCACATCACCGAGCACCTCGGGATGCGCGTCGTGCACCTGCCGTCGCTGCCCGTGAAGCAGCTCGAGACGCTCAGCAGGTCTGGCTTCGCGACCGCGCGCGTGCTCACGGGCCCTCGGCCCGATGCGGCCTTCGTCTTCAACGCGGCGAACGCGCCGTACGTGTCGCTGCTGCGCGCGCGTCGGATCCCCGTCGCGGTGCACGTCGACGGGCTCGAGTGGCGCCGCGCGAAGTGGGGCGGCGCTGGGCGCGCCTACTACCGCTGGGCGGAGGCGCACTCGGTGCGCACTGCTGACGCGCTGATCGCCGACGCCCCGGGCATCGCGGAGTACTACGAGATGGAGTTCGGCGCCCCCACGGAGCTGATCCGCTACGGCGCGCCGGTGCTCCACCACTGCTCGACGGCGCCGCTCACTGCCATCGACCTCGAGCCCGCGCGCTTCCACCTCGTCGTGGCCCGCTTCGAGCCCGAGAACCACGTGCTCGAGATCGTGCGCGGGTATCGAGCGAGCAGCGCGACGCTGCCGCTGGTGGTCGTCGGCTCCGCGCCCTATGCGGCCGAGTACACCCGCGCCGTGCGCGAGGCGGCCGAGGGCGACGAGCGCATCCGCCTGCTCGGCGGCGTGTGGGACCAGGAGCTGCTCGACGCGCTCTACGCACACGCGTACACCTACGTCCACGGGCACTCCGTCGGCGGCACGAACCCCTCGCTGCTGCGCGCCATGGGCGCCGGCACCGCGACGATCGCCTACGACGTCGGCTTCAACCGCGAGGTGCTGGACGACGACGCGTGGTGCTTCCTGGATCCGCGCCAGCTCGGCGAGGCGGTCATGGCGGCGGAGCGCGACGAGCCGCTCGCCATCGCCAGAGGACTGCGGGCGCGCGAGCGCGCCGAGCGCGTCTTCCGGTGGGAGGACGTCGCGGACGACTACGAGCGACTGGCCGGAAGGCTCGCGGAGGGAGCATCTATCCACAGCGTGAGCAGGTCAGCCAGAAGGACAGTGCAGAATGCGAGGTGAGACCACGGGAGAGGCAACACGATGACCTTGCATGAGTACGTCACGGCCTTGCTGAAGCACTGGCTGATCATCGTCGTGCTCGGCACGCTCGGCGCCATCGCCGGGTACGGCGCCTCGCAGCTGATGGACGAGCGCTTCCGGGCCGAGACGACCGTGATGATCAGCCCCGCCCGCGGCGACAGCACGAGCGAGCTGGTGCAGGGCTCGAACTACGTGCAGGGGCTCGTGCAGACCTACGCCGTGCTCGCGCGCTCCCCCATCGTGCTGCAGCCCGTCATCGACGACCTGGGTCTCGAGGAGACCGCGCCGCGGCTCGCAGCGCGCACCGACGTCGAGGCGCCGCTGAACACGATGGTGCTGGAGATCGGCGTGACGGATGCGACGCCGGAGGGCGCGCGGCTGGCGGCAGATGCGATCGCGGCCGAGTTCACCGACGCGGTCGCTGACACCTCTCCCGAGGGCGTGGACGGCCAGCCCGCCGTGCGCGTCTCCGTGATCTCACCTGCGCGCGCGCCGCTGTCGGCGATCGCGCCCAACACCCGCATGAACACCGTCGCCGGCGGCGGCGCCGGCCTCGCCCTCGGTGTGCTCGCAGCTCTGGCGCTGCGCCGCTTCGGCAGCCGGATCGGCAGTGTCGAGGAGCTCGAGGAGGCGGTGGACGCGCCCGTGCTCGGCTCCATCGGCCGCGCGGGCGGTGGCGGACCGATCGCCGCGCTCCGCCAGCACCCCTCCGGGAGCATCGCGGAGTCGGTGCGACAGACGACCGCGGCCCTGAAGTACGTGGACATGGACGACGCGCACCGCGTGCTCATCGTCTCGAGCGCCGGCGCCGGCGAGGGCAAGTCGTCGACGAGCCTCGGTCTCGCGCTCACGCTGGCGGAGGTCGGCAGCCGCGTGCTCCTCGTCGAAGCTGATCTGCGCCGCCCGTCCATCGCCCACATGACGGGCGTCGAGGGCGCCGTGGGCCTCACGACGATCCTCGTGGGCGACGCGACGCTGGCCGAGGCGACGCAGGTGTGGGGCAGCGAGCGCCTGCGCGTCCTCCCCAGCGGACCGAAGCCGCCCAACCCTGGGCAGCTGCTCACGAGCGCCAGGATGCGGTCCCTGCTCGAGGCGGCACGCGCCGAGTACGAGTACGTCATCATCGACACGCCCCCGGTCGTGTCGGTGAGCGATGCGCTGTGGCTGGCGCCGGCCGCCGACGCGGCGCTGCTCGTCGCCCGCGCGGACCGCACGCGTCGCGACGTGCTGCGGAGGGCGATCGTCGCGTTCGACGGGACGCCGGCACCCGTGCTCGGCGTCGTGCTGAACGGCGTGGCGCTCGCCCGCAGCCCGTACGACGAACGCACCGCGTGAACTCGCTGCTCGCCCTCGGGGCCAAGGCGGTCACGATGGCGGTATCGCTCGTCTGCGGCGTGCTCACGACGAGGCTGATCCTCGGCGACGCTGGCGTCGAGCACTACGCGCTCTACGCCCTCCTGACCGTGCTCCCCTCGATGCTCGCGTTCACCGACCTCGGCGCGGGCGCCGTGATCGTGCACGGTGTCGCGACGAGCGACGATCCGCGCAACGACGAGCCCCTCGTGGCGCAGCTCACCTCGGTCGGCCGGATCGTCATCGGCTTCGCGATCGTGCTGATGCTGGTGAACACGGTGATGCTCGTCTCCGGCGGCTGGGGACTCGCGCTGGGCGAGGCGGGGTCGCTGCCCTCCGCTGGGCTCGCCGCCTGGGCGTGCCTGACCGTCTTCTGCCTGGGCATCCCGGTCGGGATCTGGGTGCGCATCATGCTCGGGCTGCGCCGCAACCACTACGTGATCCTGCTGCAGGGCCTGATCTCGCCGCTGACGCTCCTCGGCGTGTTCCTGCTGACGCGCCTGCCGGAGGGTGCGGGTCACGGCTTCCTCGCGGTGGCCTCCTACGGCGCCTCCTTCATCGTGAGTGCGATCGGCCTCGCGCTCACGTGGCGCAGCACCGCTCCCCTCATCCCTCGGGCGGCGGCGATGGTGCCGCACCTCCGCCGGCATCCGGGCGTGCGGGTGATGGACGTCGGCTGGCCGATGCTCGCGCAGCTCATCTCCTACCCGATCGCCGTCAGCACGCAGCGCTACGTGCTCGCGCAGTCCGGCGACTCGGCGCAGGTCGCGGAGTACGGTGTCGTCGCGCAGGTCTTCCTGGCCCTCAACGGTCTCGTGCTGGCCGCCGGCCTCGCGCTCTGGCCGATGTACGCCCGGAAGCGCCATCTCGGCGAGCTCCGCCGCGGCCCAGCACCGATGGCATGGCTCTTCGCGGGCTCAGTGGCCGTCGCCACGGTCCTGGTCTGGCTGCTCGAGGATCCGATCTTCACGTTCATCACCGATGGGCAGGTCGATGTCTCTGGCTTCACCGTGCTCGCCTTCGGCGCCATGGTGATGTGCGTCGCCGGCGTCTACCCGCTCGGCATGTTCATCATGGACAAGCCGGGCATCCGGTTCCAGGTGGTGCCGACCCTCGCGATGGCCCTGACCAGCTTCGCGCTCTCGCTGCTGCTCGCCCCGCGACTGGGTGCTGCGGGCCCGCCGCTCGGCAACGCCGTCGCGCTGCTCGTGTGCCAGATCGTGCCGTTCGCTATCTACATCGCCCGGCACCGCGAGCGCCTCACCGCTCCGCAGCGGCAGGAGGCGTGATGTCGCGGACGGGCGCGAAGCGCGACACCGAGGCGTCCCAGGGATGACCCAGGAGCCAGCGGGTGATGAGGACGTAGCGCTCGACGTAGTCGGCCTGCGTCAGTCCCCGAGCCGCTGCCGTGGAGGCATCGGGGGGCGCGACGCTGCCGGAGAGGGCTTCGGCGATGGCCCCGACCAGCGCCTCCCGGTCACCGGGCTCGACCAGGCGGGCAGCGCGACCGACGTAGTCGCCCAGCCCGCCCGCGTCGCTCACGACGAGCGGGCGGCCCGCGCCGAGCGCCTCGATGCAGCTCGTGGTGCCAGAGGCGTGCCGGTTCTGCCTGACCGGCACCACGACGCAGGCGGCGTCGCGCATGGATGCGACGAGGCTCTCGCGCGTGGCGGTCGTCGCGTGCTCCACGTTCTGCGGCCAGCGCACCGCGCGCGCGCTGCGACTGCCGGAGATCACGCGGAAGCGCCGCTCTGGCAGCTGCTCCGCGGCCGCCGCGAGCAGCGGCCAGTCCCGGTCGACGTCGTTGCCGACCGCCAGCACGAGCGGCGGATGCGCGGACGCGTCCTCGCGCACGCTCGGCAGCGTCGCCGACCCGAAGGGCACGAGCTCGACTCGGCGACGCGGCACGGCCCGGCGAGCGTCCGCGAGGTTGACGCGGGAGTGCACCACCTCGACGGCATGTCGGCGCAGCAGCCGCGCGACGCGCCTCCGACGGGACGCGCCCCACTGCGGCCAGGCGTCCCACAGCCACACCGACTGCGCGAGGACCAGCGGACCTCGTCCCCGCAGCACGGCGGCGATCGCGAGGTGCTCGCGCTCGGTGTGCGTCCAGATCACGTCGGCCGAGCGCAGCAGCGCTCGATTGCGCCACACGTGCACCAGGTCGAAGCCCAGGCGCCCGGCAAGAGCGCGTCGCACTCGCGCGACCGCGGCCGCTTCGGGGTGCGAGCGGGTCCACTCCATGTCGAAGCGGTCCATCGCCCGCTCGTAGCCGTAGGGCGTGGCGTCGAGCACCTCGCCGCGCTCGTGCCGCTCGCGCCAGCGCGCCGGGTCCTGCTCGTATGACAATGCGACGACCACGCGCGCCCTGGCGCTCATCGCAGACCGCCACGTGGCATCATGGCGCCATCATACGTGCGCGTCGCGCACGCGGCCGAGGAGGGCTCATGCAAGCCGCGGAGTCTCGCGTCGCGCTCGTCTCCGTCGCGGTCCCCGCGCTCGCAGCAGCCGCAGCAGCGATGCGATACCAGGTCGCGCTCGGCGTCAGCGTCGGCTTGATCGTCGCCGTGGTGCTCGCACCCGTCTGGCTCGGAGCGCTCCGCCACTACCGCTGGTCGCGGATCCTGATGGCACTGGGTGCGCTGGCACTGGTCTGGGGCGCGACGCTCTCGCTCGTGGAGACCGCACGACCCGTGGGCACGACGCTCATGGCCACGCAGAGCGGGCAGCTGCTCGGGCTGCTCGGCGGCATCGGGATGCTCCTGTGGGCCAGGCGCAGCATCGGCGCGGGCTGGACGACCGTGGCCTACGGCGTCGGCGCGCTGGCGAACGCGGCCCTGCTCGGCCCGCACCCCGAGAACCCGTGGAAGTACACGCTGGCCATCCCCGTGGCACTGATCGTGCTCGGCCTGTCGCTGCAGTGGCGCGGGCGCGTGCTGCCGATCGTCGTGCTGGCCGGTCTCGCCCTCGTCTCCGCGGCATCCGACTCGCGATCGATGACGTCGTTCCTGCTGCTCGCGGCCGCAGCGCTGCTGTGGCAGACCTTCGCCCCGCAGCCGGGCGCGCGGCCGAGCGCCCGCCTGACCCTGGTGTGGCTCTCCATCGCCGGCCTGGCCGCCTACACGCTGCTGCAGGCGCTCATCCTCGACGGCGTCCTCGGCGAGGCCGCCGCGCAGCGCTCGGAAGCGCAGATCGACACCTCCGGATCGCTCATCACGGGCGGGCGGCCCGAGCTCGGCGCCGCCGTCTCGCTCATCGCCGCCGAGCCGCTCGGCTACGGCTCCGGCACGCGACCCGTCTCCAGCGACGTCTGGCTCGCGAAGTCCGGGATGGACCTGCTCGGGTACGACCCGAACAACGGCTACGTCGATTCGTACATGTTCGGCGGTCACTTCGAGGTGCACTCGGTGCTCGGCGACATGTGGATCTGGTTCGGCCCGCTCGGCGCCGCGGTCGTGCTCATGATCGCGGTCGCGAGCCTGCTCGGCACCGCGAGCAGGCTCGCGCATCGCAGCGCGAGCGCTCCCCTGGTGCTGCTGACGCTGCTGGGCCTGTGGGATGCGCTCTTCAGCCCGGTGCTCACGTCGTACGGCACGCTTGCCCTGCTGTACGCGCTCGCCGCGCAGCCGCGCATCCCGACCGATGCGGTCGACGCACCGATCACCCCTGACGGACCAGCCAGTCGTCGAACCTGAGCACCTGCGTGGTGTTCGTCGAGACCGAGCTGAGCGCTGCTCGGAGCGCGACCGACCCCGATGCCTGCATCGATGCCGTCGTGTCCGTCGCCGAGAGCATCCAGCTGCTCGGCGCCGCCGCATCGCCCAGCCACACCGATGCGCGGACGGTGGTCGGGCTTGTCCCGATCGCCTGCACGCGGATGTGGATGTCGGAACCGGGGACGTAGGCCTGCGGCAGCAGCATGTTGCCTCCCGGCAGGATCGCCTGGTCACGCAGCAGGTAGACGCGCAGCAGGCCGTTCGGCTCGAGCCGCACGCGCGTCGAGTACACCGACGAACCCACCTGGCGCGCGATCACGTCGACGCTCATCGTGCCGCCCACCGACGCCGTGTCCGAGGAGAGCGTGACCTCGACGAGGTTGTCGGTGCTCGACACCCCCGTCATCCGCGCCTCGCGCGTGT
The DNA here is from genome assembly GCF_900117395.1 of Agrococcus sp. Marseille-P2731. Lineage (GTDB taxonomy): Bacteria > Actinomycetota > Actinomycetes > Actinomycetales > Microbacteriaceae > Agrococcus. The sequence goes on from NZ_FPEG01000002.1 coordinate 780,249, forward strand.
GCGACGGTGCGAGCGCGATGGAGCCTCGACCGCTGCTCACCCCGAACGCGGCGTTGCCGAGGTGCGTGGTCCATGCGGGCCCGACATCCGGCGTGCCCCACGAGCCCGTCGCCGAGCGCGTGAAGGTGTCGAAGGCGGCAGCGTCATCGGGCACGGGCGTGCCGGCGGTCACCGAGCGAGTCACCTGCGCGGTCGCTCCGTCGTCGTCCGTCACGGTGAGGGTGACCTCGTACTCGTCCGCCACCGCGAAGGTGCGGCTCGGAGTCGCACCCGTCGCGGTGCTGCCGTCGCCGAAGTCCCAGGCGTAGCCGACGATGGAGCCGTCGGGATCCGCGCTGCCCGTCGCATCGAACGCGACCGTCATGCCGGAGGCCACGGCGGTGAACGCGGCGGTCGGCGCCTGGTTCGGAGCGACGATCGTCACCTGCTCGGTCGCCGTCGCCGTCGCTCCGCGGTCATCGGTGACCAGGAGCTCGATCTCGAACGTGCCGCTCGACTCGTAGGCGTGCGTCGCGACCTGGCCGCTCGCGGTCCCGCCGTCGCCGAAGTCCCAGGCGTAGCTCACGATCGATCCGTCCGGGTCGCTCGAGCCGGCCCCGTCGACCGACACCGCGGTGCCGTCGAGCGAGACGCTGAGGGCTGCCACCGGTGCGACGTTCGGTCCCACCACGCTGACCTCCCTGTCGGTCGTGTCGGTGAGGCCCTTCGCATCCGTGACGGTGAGCGACACGGTGTAGGTGCCTGCCTCGTCGTAGGTGTGGGAAGCGGTCTCACCGGTCGCGCTCCCGCCATCGCCGAAGTCCCATGCGTAGCTCGCGACGGGTCCCTCGACGTCCGTCGAGGCGGATGCGTCGACGTCGACGAGCAGGCCGGTCACCTGCGCCGAGAACTCCGCCGTCGGCGCCTGGTTCGCGACACCGTCGGTGGCCAGCTCGTAGTGCGCGCGCACCTGCGCCGCCGTCAGCGGTGAGCCGTAGACCGCGAACTCGTCGAGGCTGCCGACCCAGAACGGATCGCCGACCCACGTCGAGTCGCCGCCGAGGCGCCAGTACCCCGTGTAGGGCTGGGCGGTGGTCACGGCGTTCGAGCCCGCGAGCTCCCCGTCCACGAACAGCTGCATCCCGCTCGACGACTGCTGGCCCACGACGTGGTGCCAGCCGCCGTCGTTGTAGGCCGCGCTGGTCTCCAGCACGTTGGCGCTGCCGTTCCACACCCCGAACTGCAGATTGCCGCCCGGCGTCATCATGATGTGCCGGTCGTAGGAGGACGAGGCGTTCGTCGCCGTGCTGTTGCTGTTGCCGAAGCCGGCGAGCTTGCCGCCACGGGTCGAGGTCGTGCGGAACCAGGTCTCGACCGAGAAGGTGGCAGGGCTGGCCGTCGCTGTCTGGCTCGCGACGATCTGCTGATCGGTCCAGCTGCCGAAGAAGTTCCTGCTCGAGGCGAACCCGAGCGAGGTGTCGATCACGTCCGCGATCGCTCCCGCTTGGCCGTAGCCGAACTGCGCGCTGCCGGAGCGGAGGTACGAGCCCGGCATCCCGTTGGGTCCGGCATCCCTCGCGGTCTGGCCGCTGGCCTCGCCGAGCCGCCAGTAGAGCGTGGGGTCGAGCTCGAACACGGAGGCGCCGTAGGCGTCCGCCGGCGCCGCAGGCACGGTCGATGCGCGTCCCGAGGCCACGCGGTGGCCGTCGACCTCGACGCGAGTGAGCGCTCGGTCGTAGATCGCCACATCCGCGATCGAGCCCTCGAGGAATCGGGCGTTGACGTTGGGCCAGCCGTCGATGGTGTCGCCGCCGACGCGCCAGTACCCGTCGTAGGGCTGGGCAGAGGTCGTGTCGCTCCTCGCGCCGACGCGGACGCCGTCGACGAAGAGGCTCATGCCGGTGCTGTCGAGCGTGCCGACGACGTGGTGCCACTGACCGTCGTTGTGGCCGGCGGCGCTCTGCAGCGTCCGCACCTGACCGGGGTGGACGCCCCAGGTGATGGTGCCGTTGCCGGAGAGGTAGATGTGGCGGTCGTAGTTCGACGAGCTGCCTGTCGCAGCGTTGCCGAAGCCGACGATCTTGCCGCCCTGGGTGCTCGACGTGCGGAACCATGCCTCGATCGAGAGCGTGTCCGCACCGGAGCTGGTGGCCCGAGTGCTCGCGTAGGAGCCCGACGATCCCGAGAACGAGGTCGCACGGGTCGAGCCGTCGGTCGCCTGGCCGGCGGCGGTCCTGCTCGTCTCGGCAGTGAGCGTCAGGTCGCTGCCGCCCGCCCAGTCGGAGCCGGTCGGACCGCTCTGCTCGCCGAGCGGCCAGTAGTGGACCGGGTCGTCGTCGAGGATCTCGAGCGAGTACGCGGGAGTCGAGCCCGGCGCGGCGATCGTGACGCTCGTCCAGTCGGACTGCGTCGAGTTGCCATCGGGGTCGGTGGCGCGCACGCGATAGCTGTAGGTCTGGCCCGACTGCACGGTCCGATCCGAGAAGCGCAGCTGGGGTCGCTCCCAATAGGTGGACGCGACCGTCTCGGTGTGCAGCGGCGTCTCGACGCCCTGGCGGAACACCTCGTACGTCAGCTCCGCGCTGTCGGCGTCGTAGTTGGCCTGCCAACCGACCCGGGCCTCCCCCTCGCGGAACGAGGAGGCGGTGATCGGCCAAGCGCCGCCCTTGATGGTCGGGCCGATCGCCTTCGGCGCGACATCGCGCGCGGCGAAGCGGACGAGCCCCTGCTGCCGGACGCCGTTGATGCTGGTGAACTCGCCGCCGTACAGGAGGTAGTCGCCCGCGGACGCCACGCTCCAGCCGGCCTGGCCGATGCCCGAGACCGAGCCGGTTCCCCAGATCGGGTACCAGTGGAGCAGCTTGGCTGCCGGGTTGCCGGTGAAGCTGCGGTAGCCCCACACGTCCGGCGTGATCGCGCGGCCACTGGGCTCAGCGGCGAAGGCGAGGGAGTGGTTCAGGTACCACGGGTCGAGCTGCGGGAACTCCCCGATGTTGCCGCAGTAGTGGGTGTGCGCGGCGGTGTAGAGGATGCCGTTGTGCGGTGCGAGCGAGTAGGTGTCGCCGTGGCAGTCCTGCATCCAGGCCATCGTCCCGTCGGCCCAGCTCGCGCGGAACGCGCCCTCGAAGTCGTCCTGCTGCTTGTTCCCGCCGAAGTCGTAGCCCGAGCCGTACACGCTCGTGCCATCGGAGGCGAGGGAGTAGATCGCAGCGTTGTTGCCGCCGTTCCGCAGCACGCTGTTGACGGCCCACGGCAGGCTCGAGCCGGTCTGGGCGTCGAGCGCCGCCATGCCGCGGCCGGGGTTGTCCGAGCCGTTCGTGGTGAGGAAGGAGCCGGCTGCGACGACCTTCGCGCCGTCAGGCGAGACGACCACCGCACGAGCGAGGTAGCCGCCCGTGTGCACGGGGTTGAACGGCAGCAGCGCACCGCTGGCCGGATGCACCGCGGCGACACCGGTGCGCGTGGTGTTGCTGATGTTGGTGAACTGGCCGGCGACGTAGACGGCCGAGCCCGTCACGGCCAGGCCGAAGACGGTGGAGTTGGTGCCAGGCCGCCAGTTCGGCAGCAGCGCGCCCGACGCGACGTCGAAGGCCGCCAGGCGGTAGCGCGCCTGACCGTTCACCTGCGTGAAGGAGCCGCCGATGTAGAGCGTCCGGCCGTCGGGAGAGGTGGCGGCGGCCATGATGCGGCCGTTGACCTGCGGAGCGAAGGAGGTGTCGAGGACGCCCGTCGTCAGGTTGTAGGAGAGCAGGTTCGAGCGCGATGTCAGCTGCGTGCCCGGCGCTGCGCCTGCCGGCCTCGCGCTGGCGAACTGACCGCCCGCGAAGACGCGGTTCGCAGCGACGGCCTGCGCGTAGACGATGCCGTCGATCTGCACGGTCGGCAGCGGATCGGAGGTGACCGGCTGGGCCTCCTCGGCCGCCGCAGCCGTGAGCTCCTGCTCGGTGCCCTCGACGCTCAGCTGCGCTGCGGGCTGCGCCGCGGCTGCAGCGGGGGTCAGCGGCGTGCTGACGAGCAGCGCGGCGACTGCCGCGATGGCGATGCCCAGCTGGGCGAACCGGACGCCTGGCGATCCCGGCGACCGGGATCCGATCTCTGCTTGCGATGCCACGGTGCGACTCCCCATCGACGATCCGCCGAACGGCGGGCATGCGACCGGACGTCATCGCGCGGTCGTTGCCACTGTATGAACCGCACCCTTGCGCAGACTGCAGTTTTCAAACAGTGTTTTCTTCATTTTTGCACAGGACGCGGCCGAGCAGTGCTGCGCGGTCTGCGACCGCGCGGTGCTCGGGCGTCAGCGCAGATCGCCGCGGAAGGTGAACGTGGGCTGGCCCGGCACCACGTCGACGCCGACGAGCACATCGGCGAGCGCAGCATCCGCAGCCTCGAAGAGGTAGACGCCCCGAGCCGACTGCCCAGGCGCGATGCTGCCGGCGAAGGGGTCGCCACCCGGCTGCATGAGCGAGTTGCCAGGGGCGCGCTCGGCACCGAAGTAGGTGTTGACCGCGATGAGGCCTGCATCGATCGCCGCGTCCGTGTCGTTGACGACCTCGATCGTCAGCCGTATAGCGGGACCGGCGATCTCGCCGGGCGCCAGGGCCTCGCCCTCGACCTGCTCGACGAGCGCGAGCAAGACCCGCACGAGCTGGTCTGCGGCGATCTCCTGCTCGGCCACCTCGGTGGGCGCGACCGGCGCCGCCTCTGGGGCGATCGGAGAGTCGGAGGCAGGGTTCGGCGAACCGGTGTGCGCGGGCGGCGCCGTCGGTGCTGCGGACGCGCTCCCCGCCGGGGCAGGCTCAGAGGGCGCGCCGCTCGGCTGGGCGCTCGGGGCGGCAGAGGTCTCGGCCGGCGCGGGCGGCTGCGAGGCCGATGCCATCACCGCCCAGACGACGCCGACGCCGATCGCGATCGCCGCGATGATCGCGAGCACCATCCATCTCCGCCGTGCGGAAGCGCGCTGTTCCATCGGAGGCTCCCCTCGGCCGTCCCGTGAGTCTATGGGCGCTGAGCGGCCCGCCGACTCAGGGATTCCTCAGCGATCCTCCGACCGTCGCGCAGCCCCCTCCAGAGCGCTCGGAGCGGAGGCACGGGACGGACCAGCTGCCGGCGGCCGCCGCGCATCACGATCGCCCAGGCCGCTGGCAGCGCCCGCCGCTGCCACCGGCGCACGCCCGCCTCGTCCAGGTGCCCCGTCGCGAAGCGCATCCGGTTGCGGATGTTCCAGTAGTAGTACAGCTCCGACTTCGCCTCGGGGCGTTGGCGCCTGCCCTGGTGCGTGCCGCCCTCGTCGTGGAGGGCGACGGCGTCCTCGACCACCATCAGCGAGCCTCCTGCCTCCGCCACTCGACGCGAGAAGTCGACGTCCTCCCAGTACAGGAAGTACTCGTGGTCGAAGCCCCCGGTGAGCTCCCACACCTCGCGCGTGATCCACAGGCACGCACCCGAGAGCCAGGGCACCGGGCGGCCCTCCGGGTGCTCGGCCCTGCGCTTCGGATGCCGGATCTCTCCGTCGGCCAGGTCGATGTCGAGGCCCGAGAACCACACGCGGCCCGAGGGGCTCCGCACGACCGGCGACCGCAGCGTCCGCTCGTCGCCCGCAGCGGAGAGCGCCTCGACGCTCTGCCGGTCGATGCTCGCGTCGGGGTTCAACGCGAGGAGGGCGCTCGCGCCGAGCTGGAACGCTCGCGCGGCACCCGCGTTCATGCCGCCGCCGAAGCCGGTGTTGTCCGACAGGCCGACGAGCTCCCAGCCCATGCGCTCGGTCAGTGCCGTCACCGCGTCTCGCTCGGCGCCGGAGCTCCAGTTGTCGACGACGATGACGCGGGCCTCCGGCAGCGCGCGCGCGGTCGTGACCAGATGCTCGCCGAGGAGCTCGCTCGACGCGTAGCTCACGACGACGATCGCCAGGCCATCCATGTGATCCCCTCGATCGCCGATCCCGGTCGTGGGTAGTGTAAGCCGCGACCTGGAGGTCGGATGCGGGTGCTCTTCGACGGATACTGGTGGGCAGATGGCCCGGCGGCGAACCGGACGGTCCAGCGCGAGATCGTGCTGGCGTGGGCGCGAGCCTTCCCGGAGGACCGCTTGGCGATCGCCCTGCGCCGCGACGCGCCGACGGAGGACCTTCCACCCGGGGTGCGGGTGATGCGCACCCGGCTGTGGCCGCACGGCGTCTCGAACGCGCTGGAGCTCCGCAGCAGCGGCGCGGACGTGGTCATCGCCCACAACTTCGCGCCCCTGACCGGCACCAGCGCAGTCTTCGTGCACGACGCCATGTTCGTCGATCACCCGGAGTGGTTCAGCCCGAAGGAGCGCGCCTACTTCTCCGCGATGCTGCCCAGTGCGCGTCGCGCGCGCGTCGTGGCGACCTCGACCGCCACCGAGGCGGCGCGCATCGAGCGCATCGCACCGCACCTGGCGCCGGTGGCAGCGATCGGCCTCGGCCCGACACCTGCCATCGTCGATGCCGAGCCGCGGCGGCCCGAGATCGCGGGCGACCTCGCCGCCTTCGCCCTGACGGTGGGCAGGCTGAACGTGCGCAAGAACCTGGCAGCCGCCATCGCCGCCGCCGGTGCGAGCGCGCGGATCTCGGCGTCCGCTCCCCTCATCGTCGTCGGCTCGAGCGCGCACTCGGGCGTGACGGGCGACCTCGAGGCCGCGCTGGCGGCGCTGCCGGACCCGCGCGCCGTGCGGATCGCCGGGCGTCTCACGGATGCTGAGCTCGCGTGGCTCTACCGGCACACGAGCCTCGCGATCAGCCTCTCCCTCGACGAGGGCTTCGGCCTGACCCCGCTCGAGGCCCTGGCGCTCGGCGCCCCGCTGCTCGTGAGCGACATCCCCGTGCACCGGGAGACGATGGGCGCTGCGGCGCGCTTCATCGACCCCGCCGCGAGCGCCGCGGTCCTCGGCGGAGCGGTGGACGCCGCCTGGGATGCCGCACCGTCGCCTGCCGCGCGCTCCAGCATCGTGGAGCACTGGTCGTGGGAGCGCGTCGTCCACCGCCTGCGCGAATCTTGCGCGAAGACAGGTATGCCGCTTTCGTAACACTGTGATTGAATCGTGTCTCAACGAGAGTCGGGGAGGCACGGGTGTCGATCAACGAGACCATGACACAGCTGCGCAGCGCGCAGAAGTCGTCACGGGGTGCCGCCGCGTACTCGCGATTCGTCAACCGGCCGCTGGGGCGGCCGCTCGCCGCGACCGCCGCAGTGCTGGGCATGACGCCGAGCCAGGTCACCGCCGTGAGCGCCGTCGCCACGTTCGCCGGCATCGCGGCCATCGCGCTGCTGCCGTCGTCGCTGCTCGCATCGGTGCTCATCACCGGCCTGCTCGTGCTCGGCTACGCGCTCGACTCCGCCGATGGGCAGCTCGCGCGCCTGACCGGGTCCTTCTCCCTCTCGGGCGAATGGCTCGATCACGTCTTCGACGCCGCGAAGGCGGTCTCGATCCACCTCGCCGTGCTCGTCGCCTGGACGCGCATCCCCGGCCTCGACCCGCTGCTGCTGGTCGTGCCAGGAGCCTTCGCGGTGGTCGCGAGCGTGTTCTTCTTCGGCATGATCGCCGTCGACCTGCTCCGACGCCTGCACCGGCAGCAGCATCCGGAGATCCCCGTCGAGGAGCGCCGCGGCGGCACGTCCCTGGCGTACTCGCTGCTCGTGATCCCCGGTGACTACGGTCTGCTCTGCATCCTGTTCCTGCTGCTCTGGGTCCCTGCCCTGTTCGTCCCCATCTACGCGCTGCTGGCGGCGGCGAACGCGCTGCTGCTGCTGGCGGCGGCGAGCCGCTGGCACCGCGCGCTGCGAGCGCTGGACGACGCGGCATGACCGCCGTCCGCACGATGCAGTCCTTCCGCGCCCCGCGGTCGACGACCAATCCGTACATCACGATGCTCGACGAGGCGCTGCAGGCGAGCGACGAGGTCGAGCATCTGCGGTTCGACTGGCGCCGCGCGCTCACCGGCGACTACGACGTCTTCCACTGGCACTGGCCGGAGGGCAAGCTGCACGGCTCCACCTGGTGGAAGACCGCCGGCAAGGTCGTGCTCACCGCTGCACTGTGGCTGCGCCTGCGCACATCTCGGCGGATCGCCGTGGTCCGCACGGTGCACAACGTCGAGCTGCCCGACGACGGGCCACTCAGGACCGCGCTGCTCGCGGCGATCGCTCGCGACGCAGACCTCCTGATCGCGCTCAACACCGAGACCCAGCTCGACGAGCGGCCGAGCGCGCTCATCCCCCACGGCCACTACCGCGACTGGTACGCGAGCCAGCCCCGCGCGGAGCGGGTGCGCGGCAGGATCGGCGCCTTCGGCGGCGTGCGACGCTACAAGAACGTGGGCGTGCTCGTCGACGCCTACGCGGATGCCACCCAGCACCGAGCAGACCTCAGCCTCGAGATCGGCGGGCGGCCCTCCACGCCCGAGCTCGCCGAGACGCTCGAGGCGCGCGCGGAGCGCCTCCCGAACGTCGACCTGAGCCTCCGGTTCCTGTCGGACGAGGAGCTCGTGCGACTCGCAACGCAGGCGCAGCTCGTCGTGCTCGCGTACCGCTTCATGCACAACTCGGGCAGCGTCCTGGCGGCACTCTCCCTCGACCGTCCCGTGCTCGTGCCCCGCAACGCGGTCAACGAGGCGCTCGCCCAGGAGGTCGGCGAGCCCTGGGTGCGCATGTTCGACGGCGAGCTCGAGGCCGAGCAGCTGCTCGACGCGCTCGAGGTGGTCGGTGACATCCCCGAGGCGGCTCGGCCTGACCTCACGCGGCGGGAGTGGGCGCGCACCGCAGCGGACCACGCGGCCGCCTACCGCCGCGCGATCGCAGCGAAGCGAGCGCGCGCATGATCGGTGCTGCGGAGGCCGCGTTCCGCGCGAAGCTCGCGGTCGCGGGCCGGACGAGCGTCGCCATGCACCACGACTTCCTGCGTGCAGACGCCCTCTCGCCCGAGCAGATCGAGGCGGTCTCCCTGCGACGCGCCGCCGACCACGCCCGGTTCGCCATGGAGCACAGTCCCTTCTACCGCGACTACTACCGGGATCACGGCTTCCGGCCGACCGACCTCGCTGACCCCGAGGCCTTCTCCTCGCTCCCCCTCGTCGACAAGGCGATGCTGCGCGAGCACGGGCCGGCGATCGCCACCGACGAGGCCGACGAGCGCACCGCCGCGACCTCGAAGACCGGTGGCAGCACGGGCCTCCCGCTCCACATCCAGCGCGACCTCCGCTTCCCTGCGCGCGCGCTCGAGTGGCGCTTGTTCTCGTGGTGGGGCGTGCAGCCCTGGGACGACCGCGCGATCCTGACGCGCCACATGCACCAGGGCGCCGACCGCGTCCGCCATCGCCTCTCGTGGTGGCCGTCGCGCCACATCCAGCTCGACGCGTTCCGCCTCGACGACGACGCGGTGCTGACGTTCGCACGGCAGTGGCAGCGCGTGCGACCCCGCTTCCTGATCGGCTACGGCGGTGGCGTGCTCGAGCTCGCGCGCAGGCTCGACCGGCTGGGCATCTCGCTCGAGCCCCCGCAGGCGATCGCCGTCACCGCCGCCCCGCTCACGCCCGGCACGCGCGCCGAGATCGAGGCTGCGCTGGGGGCACCGGTGCACGACCACTACCGCTCGGCGGAGGTGCCGTGGCTCGCCGGGGAGTGCGCCGAGCACGACGGACTGCACATCTTCGCCGACGTCCGGAGGGTCGAGATCCTCGGCGCTGACGATGCTCCCGTCCCCGACGGGACAGAGGGGTCGGTGGTCGCGAGCGATCTGACGAACCGCGTCTTCCCCGTCATCCGCTACCGCATCGGAGACATCAGCTCGAGGCTGCGCGGCACCTGCGCGTGCGGGCGTGGCCTCCCTCGCCTCGGTGCGATCTCTGGTCGCTCCTCGGATGCCGTGCGACTGCCGGACGGCACCGCGATCGCCGGCGCGCTCGGGCACATCTTCGACGACGCTCCGCTCTCGGTGCGGCAGTTCGAGATCGTCCAGGCAGAGGACGGCGCGGTCACGCTGCGCTGCATCCCGGGAGCCGACGTCGAGACGGCTGCCGCGGGGATCGCGGGTGCCGAGCGGCGCCTGGCCACCGCACTCCGCGGGCTCGTGCCGCTCGCGGTCGAGATGGTCGACGAGATCCCCCAGGTCGGCGGCAAGATGCGCTTCATCCGCAGCGCCTATCCGGTGGTGAGCGCATGACGCTCAGGATCGCCGTCGGCATCCCCACCTTCCGCAGGCCCGACCGGCTCGCGGCGCTCCTCGCCGCCATGCCAGCGCGTGCCGCAGAGGTCGCCGGTGAGCTCGAGGTCGTCGTGATCGTGGTCGACAACGACCCTTCCGGCTCGGCACGGGACGTCGTGCGCTCGGCGCCCATGGCCGTTCGGTACGGAGTGGAGCCGACGCCAGGCATCGCCGCCGTGCGCAACCGCTTGCTCGACGAGGCCGGGGACTGCGATGCGATCGCCTTCATCGACGATGACGAGGTGCCGCTGCCCGGATGGCTCAGCGAGCTGGTGACGACCTGGCGTCGCACGGGCGCAGCGGCGGTGATGGGGCGGGTCATCTCGATCTTCGGCGAGCAGGCCGACCCGTGGGTGCTCGCGACCGGCGTCTTCCGTCGTCGCAGCCGACCGACCGGCCTCGAGCTGCAGGCCGCGGCGTGCGGCAACCTGCTGGTCGACCTGGCGCAGGCGCGCGCCGCCGGCGTGCGCTTCGACGCGACGCTCGGGCTCGCCGGTGGCGAGGACACGCTCTTCTCCAAGCAGCTGATCGCCGCGGGCGGGCGCATCGTGTGGTGCGACGAGTCGCATGCGCAGGACGCCGTGCCGGCAGAGCGCGTCACCCGCTCGTGGGCGATGCGGCGCGCGTACAACGGCGGCAACTCGGCGGTCCACGTCGAGGTCAGGCTCCAGCGAGGCTCGCCCCGGCGGGCCGCGGTTCGCGCGAGGCGGCTGCTGGGCGGTGCATCGCGGGCAGGCGCCGGATGGGTGCGCCACGGCTGGGGGCGGCTCTCGGGCGACCTGGTCGCCGACGCGCGGGGGCTCCGCACCGCCTACCGCGGCCTCGGGATGATGACGGCCGCGTGGGGTCATGTGCACCGCGAGTACTCCCGCGAGCAGGGGGCGACGTCGTGACCGGATCCGTCCAGGCGATCGCCACCGTCGCATCCCCGCGCAGTCAGTTCCGGGGTCTGCAGGCGCTCCGGTTCGTCGCAGCGGGCAGCGTGCTCCTGCACCACTCGCTGTTCTACGCGCACGAGCGGCTCGACGCCGGCGTGCCGGTGTGGGGCATCGGCGCGGTCGAGCTCTTCTTCGCCATCAGCGGCTTCGTCGCGGTGGTCGCGACGCGCGGCTTCCAGGCACGGAAGGACGGCTGGAAGTACTACCTGGTGCGTCGAGGCATCCGCATCCTGCCCATGTACTGGATCGCGACGACCGTGAAGCTCGCAGTGCTGCTCATCGCTCCCGCGGCGGTCCTGCACGCGGCGCTCGACTGGGGCATGGTCGCCCGCTCCTACCTGCTGCTCCCCTCCGTCAACGTCGACGGCGACATCGCGCCACTCCTGGGCGTCGCGTGGACGCTGCTGTACGAATCGTTCTTCGCCGTGGTGTTCGCGCTCGCCCTCATCATCCGCTGGCGGCCCGTGCTCGTCACCGGCGTCATCCTCTCCCTCTGCGCCCTCGCGGCGCTGCTGCGGCCCGCGGAGTTCGATCCCTTCCTCATCTACTTCGATCCGCGGCTGATCTTCTACATCCTCGGCCTCGTCGTGGGCGTCTACGCGGTGCGGCGATCGCCCGTGCAGTTCGCCGCAGGCCTCGCGTGGGTGCTCGTGCTGCACGCCATCCTGCAGCCCACGCGGCTCGACAGCCTCATCCGCATCGTCGTCATCGCAGCGCTGCTGATCTTCGTGATGCTCGCTGAGCGTCAGCTCGAGCGCCTTCCGCAGGCCTTCGTCACGCTCGGGAACGCCTCGTACTCGCTCTACCTGTTCCACCCCCTCATCGCGCCCGCAGTCCCCGCCGCCATGGCGGCCATCGGGATCTCGGTCGGCTGGTTGGCAGTCGTGGGCTCCGTCGGCGTCTCGATCGTCGCGAGCCTGCTCCTGTACCGCTGGGTCGAGGATCCAGCCACGCGGCTGCTGCAGCGCAGGCTGCCGTTCGGCGGCCGCCCGCCCCGCAGCAGCGCACCGCAGCAGCGCGTGCACGCACCTCAGCAAGGAGAACGCTCATGACGAGACGCATCGGGTACGCCGCCGGCGCCTTCGACCTGTTCCACGTCGGCCACCTGAACCTGCTGCGGCACGCGAGCGAGCGGTGCGACGAGCTCGTCGCAGGCGTCGTGAGCGACGAGATGCTCCGCCAGGTCAAGGGCATCGAGCCGGTCATCCCGACGCTCGAGCGCGTCGAGATCGTGCACTCGATCCGCTGGGTCGATCGCGTGCACGTCGAGACCGTGCCCGACAAGCTCGACACGTGGCGCCAGGTCGGCTTCACGCACTTCTTCAAGGGCGACGACTGGCGCGGCACCGAGAAGGGGCTCCGCCTCGAGCGCGAGTTCGCGGCCGTCGGCGTCGAGGTCGTGTACTTCCCCTACACCGCGCACACCTCGAGCACCGCGCTCCGCAGGGCCCTCGCGCGGCTCGACGAGATGGCGGATGCGGCACGCCGCCCGACGCTGACGGCGGTCGGCACGTAGTCACGCTGCACCTCAGGGGTGCTGCACCTCAGGGGTGCTGCACCTCGACGGCGCCCGCCTCAGCCGTGCTGCGCCTTCGCGGCGCGCAGGCTCGCGAGCAGCCGCTCGCGCAGATCCTCTGGGGCGCGGTCCTTGCACGCGCCCTGCAGCGCGACGGTGAGCGTCTCCCCCACGTGGTGCTCGGCAGAGCACTCCTCGCAGCTGTCCAGGTGCGCGCGCACGTCGGCGGCGTCCTCGGCGCAGAGCTCCTTGTGCAGGTACTCCTCGAGCGCGGCCCGCGCCTGCGTGCAGTCCTGCTTCTCGTCGAGTGCGCTCACGGCTTCTTCTCCTTCTTGGTGCCCTGCCCAGCAGTGCCCGACGCGGCGGTGTCGGGCACCGCGATGCCCTGCTCGCGGGCGTAGTCGGCCAGCAGGCCGCGCAGCAGCTTGCGGCCGCGATGCAACCGGCTCATGACGGTGCCGACCGGGGTCTCCATGACCTCGGCGGTCTCCGCATAGCTCAGTCCTTCGACGTCGACCCAGTAGACCGCCATGCGGAAGTCGACGGGCACCTGCTGGAGCGCATCCTTCACGATGCCCGAGGGCATCCGGTGGATGGCCTCGGCCTCGGCGCTGCGCGAGGACGTGGCGGTGAACGACTCGGCGTCGCCGATCTGCCACTCCTCCATGTCATCCAGCGGCGCCTCGAACGGGCGGCGCTGCTGCTTGCGGTAGAGGTTGATGTACGTGTTGGTCTGGATCCGGTAGAGCCAGGCGCGCAGGTTGGTGCCCTGCTTGAACGAGCCGTAGGCCGCGTAGGCCTTCAGCAGCGTCTCCTGCACCAGGTCGGCGGCATCCGCCGGGTTGCGCGTCATGCGCATCGCGGCGGCGTAGAGCTGGTCGGCGTACTGCATCGCCTGCTCGACGAAGTCATCGCGCCTGCTGCTCTGCGCCTGCTCACTGGCCTGGCCCTGTTCGCTCGTCATCGCGGCCGAGTCTAGTGTCGCGCGGCTCGCCTCGAGGGTCGCTGTGGCCACGGGCACCTCCTCCAGATCGCTTCCTGACCGATAGATTGCAACCGATGAGCCACGCAGAGCATTCCCGCCAGCCCGCAGCACGTGCCTGGGTCGCGCCCTCCGCCACCGCGCGGCTCGACGCCCGCGTGCAGCTGCCCGGTTCGAAGAGCCTCACCAATCGCGCGCTGCTGCTCGCGGCGCTCGCCGAGGGCCCCTCGACGCTGCACCGACCCCTCCGCAGCCGCGACGCGAGCATCATGATCGAGGGCCTGCGCACGCTCGGTGCCGTGATCCGCGAGGTGCCGGGCGACGGCGCGTTCGGCCCCGATCTCGCCATCGCACCGCAGCCGATCTCCGGCGGCGGCGACATCGACTGCGGCCTGGCCGGCACCGCCATGCGCTTCCTGCCGATCCTCGCCGCGCTCGGCGACGGCGCGGTGCGCTTCGACGGCGACCCGCACGCGCGCGAGCGCCCGATGGACCAGACGGTCGCGGCCCTCCGCGGGCTCGGCGTGCGCGTCGACGCCGACGAGCCGCGCCTGCCCTTCACGGTGCACGGCGCTGGCGGCATCGCGGGCGGTGAGCTCGAGATCGACGCGAGCGCGTCGAGCCAGTTCGTCTCCGCGCTCCTGCTCGCCGCACCCCGGTTCGACCGCGGCCTCGCGCTGCAGCACCGCGGCACCCGACTGCCGTCCATCCCCCACATCGAGATGACGCTCGAGGCGCTGCGCCAACGGGGCGTCGACGCGCAGCGCACCGGCGACGCGTCCTGGCGCGTCGAGCCGGGCCCCATCGCCGCGCTCGACGAGCAGATCGAGCCCGACCTCTCGAACGCCGCGCCGTTCCTCGCTGCGGTGGTGGCGGTCGGCGGCCGCGTCGTGCTCGACGGCTGGCCGGCGCAGACGACGCAGGTCGGCGCCATGCTGCCGAGCCTGCTGGCGGCGTTCGGTGCAGAGAGCACGGTGTCGGATGGTCGCCTGACGGTCGAGGCCGTCGGCGGCCGCATCCCCGGCGCCACCCTCGACATGCACGCGGCCGGCGAGCTCGCCCCGACGATCGTCGCGCTCGGCGCCATCGCATCCGAGCCCGTCGAGGTGACGGGCATCGGCCACATCCGCGGGCACGAGACCGACCGCATCCGCGCCCTCGTCGACAACGTCACGGCGCTCGGCGGGCGTGCCACGGCGCTGCCCGACGGGATCCGCGTCGAGCCCGCAACGCTGAGCGGCGGCAGCTGGGGCGCCTTCGACGACCACCGGATCGCGACCGCCGGTGCCGTCGTGGGCCTGCGCGTGCCGGGCGTCGAGGTCGACGACATCGGCGCGACCGCGAAGACGATCCCGGAGTTCCCCGAGCTGTGGGCAGCGATGCTCGAGGGACAGGCGACGGCCGCATGAGCTGGATGCAGGACTTCGAGGACCCGTACGAGGAGTACGACGAGTCGAGCGTGCGCGAGCGGCCGAACCCGAAGGCGAACCGGCCTCGCTCGAAGCACCGCCCCGAGCACGACGACGCCATCACCGGCATCGTGACGGGCGTCGACCGCGGCCGGTATCGGCTGGCGGTGCGCGTGGGCGAGCCCGACGAGGCGGTCGTGACGGCAGCCAGGGCGCGCGAGCTGCGCAAGCAGGCGATCGTCGCGGGCGACCGGGTCGACGTGGTGGGCGACACCACTGGCGGGGAGGGCTCGCTCGCGCGCATCGTGCGCATCCAGCCTCGCACGACGGTCCTGCGCCGCTCTGCCGACGACGCCGACATCATCGAGCGGGTCATCGTGGCGAACGCCGACGTGATGCTGATGGTGGTCGCCTCGGCCGACCCGCCGCCCCGCGCCGGCATGGTCGACCGCTACCTGGTCGCCGCGCTCGACGCGGGCATCGCTCCGGTGCTCGTGATGACGAAGACGGATGTCGCCGATCCCGAGCCCTTCCTGGCGAACTTCGCCGGGCTCGACATCGAGGTGTGGCGCTCGTCGCTCGGCGAGCCGCCGGCCGAGGCGCTGCGCGAGCGGCTCGCCGGCCACACGACGGTCGCGGTCGGCCACTCGGGGGTCGGCAAGTCGACGCTCGTCAACGCCCTCGTGCCGGACGCGCACCGCGCGGTCGGTCACGTCAACGCCGTCACCGGCCGCGGCCGCCACACCTCCTCGTCGACGGTCTCGTTCAAGCTCGGCGAGGGCTGGATCATCGACACCCCCGGCGTGCGCTCCTTCGGGCTCGGGCACGTGGCGACCGCCAACGTGCTGCGCGGCTTCCCCGACCTCGCGGCGGTCGCGGAGGATTGCCCGCGAGGCTGCACCCACCTCGTCGGCGAGGGGTACTGCGAGCTCGCGCTCGCCGCGGCCGACGGGCGATTGGAGCCCCGCCGCGTCGACTCGATGCAGCGACTGCTCGGCACGCTCGTCGCCGCTCGCGAGCTGCGGCACCAGGAGTGAGTGCGCCTACGCTGGCATGGTGACCAGCTACGACGACGACCTCGCCCTCGCGCTGCGCCTCGCGGACGCCGCGGACGCCATCTCCCTCGACCGCTTCGGCGCGCGCGACCTCGAGATCACCGCGAAGCCCGACACCACCTTCGTGACCGATGCCGACCGCGCGGTCGAGCAGCGCATCCGCGACCTGCTCGCCGCTGAGCGGCCGGACGACGCGATCTTCGGCGAGGAGTTCGGGCAGGCGGGCGACAGCGCCCGGCAGTGGATCATCGACCCGATCGACGGGACCGCGCACTTCCTGCGGGGGGCTCCCGTGTGGGCGACGCTCATCGCGCTCGCGGTCGACGGGCAGCCCGTGGTCGGCGTGGTCTCCTCGCCCGCCCTCGGCGCGCGCTGGTGGGCGGCGGCGGGCGGCGGCGCCTGGACGCTCGCGGCCGGTGGCGCGGAGCCGCAGCGGATCCGCGTCTCGGGTGTGACGGCATCGGCCGAGTCGGCCGTCTCCTACAACTCGATCCAGGGATGGGACGGCGCGGGCCGCATCGACGACCTCGTCGCGTGGCAGCGCGACGTGTGGCGTGCGCGCTCCTACGGCGATGCGTGGAGCTACATGCTGCTCGCCGAGGGGAAGATCGACGCCGTCGGCGAGTTCGACCTCAAGCCGTACGACATGGCGGCGCTCGTGCCGGTCGTCGAGGAGGCGGGCGGGCGGTTCACCTCGATCGACGGTGAGCCCGGTCCCTGGCACGGCACCGCGCTGGCGACGAACGGCCTGCTGCACGACGAGCTGCTCGCCCGCTTCGCGAGCCGCGCGAGCTGACGACCCGCGCCCGGTCATCCGCTGACCGGGCGCGGATCGCCGGGTGCTACACGGCCTGGATCGCGACGCTCAGCATCACCATGTCGCCGGCCTCGACGGTCGAGACCGCGACGATGTGGCCGCTGCCCTGGTAGACGTTGGCGACGACGCCCGCGATCTCCTGGCTGCCCTGCTCCATCGGCGTGAAGCCCGCGGCCTCGAGGTCGGCCGCGTAGGTCTCGGCTGCCGCGACGTCATCGACCTGGAAGACGACGACCGTCTGGCTGTCGTTGGAGGCGTCCTGCTGCATCTCGCCCGGCGGCACGGGCACCTCGGCCGGCCAGCCCTCGACGGGCGCGTCGGCAGCGTCGCCGCCCTCGGCCTCCTCGGCACCGCCGGTCTCCATGCCCTCGGTGGTCTCCGTGGTCTCGCTCGACTCGCTCTCGGTGGCGGGATCGGCGGCGGGCGGGCTGATCGAGCATCCCGCGAGACCGAGGGCGAACGCTGCGACGATCGTGGTGGCGGCGATGGGACGGAGCTGCATGGCTGTTCCTCTCGAGCGCGCGGCTGTCACGCGTCGAGGGGATCCTCGCACAGTCGACCCACAGGTGGCTGGGCCGTCAGCCCGTCGCAGCCGCCTCGAGCACGGAGACGTCGAGCTTCTGCATCTGCGACATGGCCTGCTCGACCGCGGCGGCGTTCGGGCCCGCGGCCAGCTCGAGGTAGCGGCGCGGGATCACCTGCCAGGAGAGCCCGAAGCGATCCTTGCACCAGCCGCACTGCGACTCCGCTCCCCCGTCGGCGGTCAGGGCATCCCACAGCCGGTCGACCTCCTCCTGCCCGTCGACGACGAGCACGATCGAGACCGCCTCCGAGAGCGGGAACATCGGTCCGCCGTTGAGCAGCATGTAGCGCGTGCCGGCGAGCGTGAGCTCGATGGTGACCGCGTCGCCCGGCGCGCCGCTCGGGAACGGGTTGGGGTCGGGATAGCGCGTCACGGCGCCGACCGACGAGCCGGGCAGGAGCGAGACGTAGAACTCCGCCGCCTCCTCGATGCGTCCGTCGAACCAGAGGCAGGTGCTGACATCCATGCGTGCATCATGCTCCCCCGATCCCCGCTTCGCTAGCCTCGATGCATGCGAGAGATCACGCCCGCCGAGGTCGCCGACCGTCCGCTCGTCGATGTGCGCGAGCCGCACGAGTGGCTGCAGGGCCACGCCGAGGGCGCCATCCACATCCCCATGAGCCAGCTGCTCGCGCGGCTGCACGAGGTGCCCGACGGCGCGGCCATCATCTGCCGCACCGGCGCGCGCAGCGGCCAGGTGGTCGCCTACCTCGAGCACCAGGGGCTGGATGCGGTGAACGTCGCGGGCGGCACGGTCGCGTGGGCGGCCGAGGGCAGGCCGATGACGGGCACCGTCGACTGACCGACGGACGACTGCGGGCGCCCTCGATCGAGGACGCCCGCGGTCGCTTGCCTGCAGCCGACGATGGGTCTCAGCCGACGATGAGCTTCTTGTTCATGAACTCCTCCATGCCGTGGGGGCCGAGCTCGCGGCCGTAGCCAGAGCGCTTCGTGCCTCCGAAGGGCATGTCGTAGTCCTCGGCGCCGGCGCCGTTGATCGACACCATGCCGGCGTCGATGCGGTCGGCGACCGCGAGCGCGAGCTCTGGGTCGCTGCACCACACGCGCGAGCCCAGGCCGAAGGGCGTGTCGTTCGCGATCCGCACCGCGTCGTCGACGTCCTTCGCGCGGTAGACCGTGCCGACGGGCCCGAAGAGCTCCTCGCGGTACGCGTCCATCTCGGAGGTCACGCCGCCGAGCAGCGCGGGGGCCACGCGCGTATCGCCGGGCGCCGTCGGCTCCCCGACCAGCACCTGCGCACCCTCGTCGATCGCCGAGGCGACCTGGCTGCGCAGCCTGTCTGCCGCCGCCTGCGACGAGAGCGGCCCGACGAGCGCGTCCTCGTCGTCCGCGCCGCCGACGGGCAGCGCGGTGAGCGCCGCCGCGAGCTTCTCGGTGAACGCGTCGTAGTGCTCGTCGACGACGATGAAGCGCTTCGAGGCGTTGCACGCCTGGCCCGAGTTCTCCATCCGCGCTTCGACGGCGTTCTCGACGACCGCATCCATGTCATCGGTCGACAGCACGATGAAGGGGTCGCTGCCGCCGAGCTCGAGCACGACCTTCTTGAGGTTGCGCCCCGCGATCTCGGCCACTGCGGCTCCGGCGCGCTCGGAGCCGGTCAGCGAGACGCCCCGGACGCGCGGGTCGGGGATGACGATCTCGCCGATCTGGTCGTTGGTCGCGAAGACGTTCTCGTAGGCGCCGGCCGGCAGCCCGGCCTGCTCGAGGATCTCGGCGATCACGGTCGCCGACGACGGGCACTGCGGCGCGTGCTTGAGCACGACGGTGTTGCCGAGCACGAGGTTCGGGAAGGCGAAGCGCGCGACCTGGTAGTAGGGGTAGTTCCAGGGCATGATGCCGAGGATCACGCCCTGCGCCGACTTGCGCACGCGCGCGTCGACGCCGGAGCGCACCTGGAGCACCTCGTCGGCGAGGAAGGCCTCGGCGTTGTCGGCGTAGTAGCGGATGATCTCGCTCGAGAACTCGGCCTCGAAGACGCCCTGGTCGATGGGCTTGCCCATCTCGGTGCGGATGATCTCGGCCAGCTCGCGCGAGCGCTCGGCGAAGGCGTCGGCGGCCTTCACGATGATCGCGGCGCGCTCGGCGATCGGGGTCTGCGACCACGGCTGGAAGGCTGCGTGCGCGCGATCGATCGCCGCGCGGATCTCGTCATCGGTCGCGGTCGGATACTCCTTGACGACCTCGCCGGTGTAGGGATCGGTGACCTTGTACTCGCTCACGCTCTGCCTCCTCGCAGGGTCGGGGACGACCCCAGCGTACTGGGAGGCGAGCGGGAGCTCTCAACAGCGTGCGACTCGGCCCGATGGTGGAGATGGGGGGAATCGAACCCCCGTCCAACGCTCAAACCGTGCGGCTTCTCCGGGTGCAGCTCAGGGAAGGCGTTCTGCTCGGCTCCGACCTTTGTCCTGAGCACCTAGGTCGACGAGCCCAGTCACAGTGAAAGTCCCGCGCCGCCCTGTGACGCAGCGGCGCAGCAAGCTCTCAAAACGACGCCAGGGTCCGGGGAGAGAGCATCCCCGGTCTGACGGACTTCAGGCTCGCTTAGGCAGCGAGGGCGAAGTCGGTGCGCTTTGCATTGGCACCTATGGTTTTGCAGGGAGCGTTCAAGAGATAACCCTGCATCCTCTACCCGCTTCCCGCTCCGACTGAGGCGCTGTCGAAACCGATCATCCCCATGGAGTGGTGCGAGTCGCACGCTGTTGAGTTCCCAATGCCGGATGCGTCCGGCGCGCTGGCGAGGCCAGCCCACCACGATAGCGCGAGCGCGCGCACCTCGGCAAGCCCTCCCGCCGGTCGAGTCAGCCGAACAGCATCTCCGCCTCGCGGTAGCGGTGGTCGGGCACGCGCTTCAGGTCGCCGAGCGCATCCGCCATCGGCACGCGCACGATGTCGGTGCCGCGCAGCGACACCATCGAGCCCCAGTCCTCCGCGACGATCGCGTCGATCGCGGCGAGGCCGAAGCGCGTCGCGAGCACGCGGTCCGCACCGCTGGGCGCACCGCCGCGCTGGATGTGCCCGAGCACGGTCGAGCGCGACTCGATGCCCGTGCGCTCCTCGATCATCGGGGCGAGCAGCTCACCGATGCCGCCCAGGCGCGGGCGGTTGAAGGCGTCGAGCCCCTTGTGCGAGTGCGCCTCGTCCATGCCCTCGAGCTTGAAGCCCTCGGACACCACCACGAGTGGCGCACGACGGCGATCGTAGACCGACTGCACGTACTCGCTGATCCACTCGATCGAGCGTGGCTGCTCGGGGATGAGGGTGACGTGCGCGCCGGTCGCGATGCCCGTGTGCAGCGCGATCCAGCCCACGTGCCGACCCATGACCTCGAGCACCATGCAGCGCATGTGCGAGTCGCCGGTCGTGCGCAGCCGGTCGCCCGCCTCCGTGGCGATCTGCACCGCGGTGTCGAACCCGAAGGTGTAGTCCGTGGCGTCGAGGTCGTTGTCGATCGTCTTCGGCACGCCCACGATCGGGAGTCCGTCGTCGGCCAGCCGGTTCGCCGCGGCGAGGGTGCCCTCGCCGCCGATCGCCATCACCGCGTCGACGCCGAGCCGCGCGAGCGTCTGCTTGACCTTCTCGGCGCCACCGTTGGGCCCGTCGTAGGGGTTGGTGCGGCTGGTGCCGAGGATCGTGCCGCCGATGCGGCTCGTGCCGCGCACGGAGGAGCGGTTGAGGACGCGCACATCGCCGTCGACGAGGCCGCGATAGCCATCGCGGATGCCGACGAACTCGAGTCCGTGGTGCACCATGCCGGTGAGCACCGCCGCTCGGATGACCGCGTTGAGGCCGGGGCAGTCGCCGCCGGACGTGAGGATGCCGACTCGCATTTCACCTTCCCACCGAAGGGCCCTGGGTGAACCCTGCCGGCGTGACCATCCAAGCGACTGCGCTCCCGTTTGTCGAACGGGGCGGATGCGCGCCGCTAGTCGCCGAGCCGGTTGCGCGAGCGCATGGCGCGATCGGCCTCGCGCTTGTCCTGCCGCTCGCGCAGCGCGTGGCGCTTGTCGTACTCGCGCTTGCCCTTCGCGACCGCCAGCTCGACCTTCGCGCGGCCGTCGGAGAAGTAGAGCGAGAGCGGCACGAGCGTGTAGCCGCCCTGCGACACCTTGCCCTGCAGCTTCTCGATCTCGTCGCGGTGCAGCAGCAGCTTGCGCTTGCGGCGGGGCGGGTGGTTCGTCCACGTGCCCTGGCCGTACTCGGGGATGTGCACGGCGTCGAGCCAGGCCTCTCCCCCGTCGATGAAGGCGTAGCCGTCGACGAGCGATGCGCGGCCGGCCCGCAGCGACTTCACCTCGGTGCCGCGCAGCACGAGGCCCGCCTCGAACCGATCCTCGATCGTGTAGTCGTGGCGCGCCTTGCGGTTCTGCGCCACGACCTTGTGACCCTGTTCGCGCGGCATGGGTGGCTCCTGGTGTCGTGTCTGTCGGGCATGGGCCCGGTGTCGGCTGTGGTCGCCCGCAGCGCGGGCAGCCGTTCAGCCTACCCCAGCGGCGGCCGCCGGAGGCGGGTGCGTCAGATCTTCAGGTACCTGCGGATCGCGACCGCTGCCGCGACGCCGGCGAAGAGCACGCCGATGGCGATCAGAACGGGCGCGACGACGAGCGCGTCCTCCACCGTCACGATGGCGATGGTCTGCAGCATGGGCGCCACGTAGCCCTGCAGGAAGAAGTGCACGACCGCGATCACGGACACGGCAGAGAGCACGGCCCCGAGCAGCGCCGCGACGACGCCCTCGATGATGAACGGCGTCTGGATGAAGCGGTTCGAGGCGCCCACGAGCCGCATGATGCCCAGCTCGCGCTTGCGCGAGAACGCCGAGAGCCTGATCGTGGTCGAGATCAGCAGCACCGCCGCCACGAGCATGAGCACAGCGACGCCGATCGCGGCGAGGCTCGCGGTGTTCAGCACCTGGAAGATCGGCTCGAGCAGCGCGCGCTGGTCGCGCACCTCGAGCACCCCCGGGAGCGCAGAGGTCGCCTCCCGGATGAGGTCGGCATCGGTGGGCGCGGAGGGCCGCACCCAGAGGGCCTCGTTCATGGTCTCGGGGCTCGCGAACTCCGCGCTCGCCGTGCCTCCGAACTGCTCGATGAAGTGCTCGTAGGCCAGCTCTCGGTCCTCGAACTCCACGTGGCTCACGTAGGGCGCGATCGCACCGCTCTCCAAGACATCCCGCACCGCCTGCACCTGCTCGCCGGTCGCGGCGGTCTGGGTGCAGGTCTCGGTCGCGTCGACCGGCCCGCAGAAGTAGATGCCGACCTGCGCGCGGTCGTACCAGAAGCCCTTCATCTGGTTGATCTGCAGCTGCAGCAGGATCGCCGCGCCGACGAAGGAGAGCGAGATGAAGGTGACCAGCACGACCGAGACGACGACCGAGAGGTTGCGCCGCAGGCCGTTCCAGACCTCCTGCGAGATCAGCTGGAGCCTCACGCGATCTCCTCCAGGCCGAGCGCCGGCTCCTCGAGCTCTGCCAGGTGGCGCTTGTAGCTGCCGTGCGCCTCGTCGCGCATGATGACGCCGGCGTCGAGCTCGACGACGCGCTTCTGCATCTCGTCGACGATCGAGGCCTCGTGCGTCGCCATCACCACGGTGGTGCCGCCCTCGTTGATGCGCTCGAGCAGCGCCATGATGCCGGCACTGGTGGATGGGTCGAGGTTGCCGGTCGGCTCGTCGGCGAGCAGGATCGGGGGCCGGTTGACGACGGCGCGGGCGATCGCGACGCGCTGCTGCTCACCGCCGGAGAGCTCGTGCGGCAGGCGGCTCGCCTTGCCGGCGAGGCCGACGATCTTCAGCACGTCGGGCACCGCCTCCGAGATGAAGCCGCGGCTCTGGCCGATGACCTGCAGCGTGAAGGCGACGTTCTCGTAGACCGTCTTGTTGTTCAGCAGCCGGAAGTCCTGGAAGACGACGCCGAGGTTGCGGCGGAAGAACGGCACGCGGCGGCTGGGCAGTGCCTTGAGCCGCTGACCGAGGACGTGCACCTCGCCGCTCGAGGGGGTCTCCTCGCGCAGCACCATGCGGATGAGCGTGGACTTGCCGGAGCCTGAGGCGCCGACGAGGAACACGAACTCGCCCTTGAGGATCTCCAACGAGATGCCGTCGAGGGCGGGGCGGGCCTTGCGGGAGTAGGTCTTCGAGACCTCGTCGAAGCGGATCATGACCTGACGAGGCTACGGCGGCCGGATGCGTTCGGCGCGGCACCGCATCGGCGCGGCGGCGGATGCGCCCCGGCTGCCGGCGTCAGCGCGACTGCCACTCGGCGACGCGCCCCGTCGCCTGCGCGGCGCGCAGGATCCCGAGGTGCATGCGCTCGGCCTGCCCGAAGTAGCTGCGCTCGTAGAGCTCGTGCCGGGCGCCGAAGCCCGTGCCGACCGCATCCCACAGCTCGCCCATGACCTCGAGGCGCTCCCGCGCATCCGCCCCACCCGAGCCGCGCAGGAGCGGCTCGACGGCCAAGACGTGCTCGGTGCCGAGCGCGTCCGGCGGCACCGGCAGGTGCGCGAAGGCCGAGGCGAGCATGGTCTGCAGCGTGACGCGCATGCGGCTGTAGGCGTCGGGGCCGTAGCCCGCGAAGGCCATCGCCGCCTGCGGCCCGGGCCCGAGCGAGTCGCCGGAGGGCACCGCCTGCTCGATCATGGCGTCGCGCAGCGCAGCGACCGTGTCGCGGTAGGCGATCAGCTCGCCGAGCGCCGCCTGCACGCCCCGCAGCTCGCTCGTGCCCATGATCTCGGTCGCGCGCACCGCGAGGCCGGCGATGCGCTCGAGCTTCGCCTCGAGCCGCGTGGTGGCCTGGAAGACGAGGCGCACGTTCCAGCCGACGGCGCCGGTGTTGAAGGCCAGCATCGTCTCGGGGTCGCGGATGAAGACGTCCTCCCAGCGCACCAGCACGTCGTCGAACACCACGAGCGCGTCGTGCTCGGCGAAGCGGCTGGCGAGCGGCTGGTCGGCGCGCGCGGGCGTGCCGCGCGTGTAGATGCGGATGCCGGGGGTGCCGACCGGCACGGAGGCCGCGATCGCGAAGTCGCTCGTCTGCACCTCGCCGCCGAAGTGCGAGACGAGCAGGCGCTGCGCGGTGGCGGCGCCGGTGACGACGGCCTTCGCACCTCGGATCACGACGCCCTCGTCGGTCTCGCGCACGACGTGCAGGAACACATCCGCCACCTCGTCCGGCGGCAGGTCGCGGTCGACCGGCGGGTTCACGAGCGCCTGGGCGTAGTGCGTGACGTCGCGCTGGTCGCGGGCGTACATGTCGCGCACCTGCTGCTCGAAGCGGCCGAAGAAGGGCGCGTGCGCGGCCATCGAGCTGACGACGCTCGCCATGAACTCGGGCGTGCGGCCGACCCAGCCGTGGGTGCGGCGCTGCCAGGCGCGGATCGCCTCGCGCTGCGCCCGCAGGTCGTCGCGAGTGTGGGGCAGCACCCAGAACGGATGCGTGACGCCGGCGCCGTCGGAGGTCGGGACGAGCACGAGTCCGTCGCCACCGTCGCCGTCGCCCTCGGCGTCGCCCTCGGCGTCGCCGTGCATCGTGTCGTAGAGCGACGCGATCGTGTGCGCGACACCGCGGAGCTCCGGGTGCTCGGCCACTCGCTCGACCGGCAGCCCGTCGTGGATGACGACGCGGCCGTCGTCGAGGCTCGCGAGGTAGTCGGCGCCGGTCTGCGGGCGACCGTCGTAGGGCCGAGCCATGCTGCTCCTAGTCGTCCGTCTCCTGCTGCTGGCGCTTGCGCCACCGGATGCCAGCGGCGATGAAGCCGTCGAGCTCGCCGTCGAAGACCGCGGAGGGGTTGTTCTGCTCGTGCAGCGTGCGGAGGTCCTTGACCATCTGGTACGGCGCGAGCACGTAGGAGCGCATCTGGTCGCCCCAGCTGGCGGCGATGTTGCCGGCGAGCTCCTTCTTGCGGGCCGCCTCCTCCTCGCGCTGCACGAGCATCAGGCGGCTCTGCAGCACGCGCATCGCGGCAGCGCGGTTCTGGATCTGGCTCTTCTCGTTCTGCATCGAGACGACGATGCCGGTCGGGATGTGCGTGATGCGCACCGCCGAGTCGGTCGTGTTCACGCTCTGGCCGCCGGGGCCGGACGAGCGGAAGACGTCGACGCGGATGTCGGTCTCGGGCACCTCGACCTCGTCGACCTGCTCGAACAGCGGCACGACCTCGACCGCTGCGAACGAGGTCTGGCGCTTGCCGGCCGCGCCGAAGGGGCTCATGCGCACGAGGCGGTGGGTGCCGGCCTCGACCGACATGTTGCCGAAGGCGTAGGGGGCGTTGATCTCGAACGAGGCCGACTTGATGCCCGCCTCCTCGGCGTAGCTGGTCTCGTAGACGCTCACGGGCATGCTGTGCTGCTCGGCGTAGCGCAGGTACATGCGCAGCAGCATCTCGGCGAAGTCGGATGCGTCGACACCGCCCGCGCCGGCGCGGATCGTGACGACGGCGGGCAGGGCGTCGAACTCGCCGTCGAGCAGCGTGCGCACCTCGAGCTCGGAGATGATCCGCTGCAGGCCCTTCAGCTCCTTCTTCGCCTCGTTCTGCGTCGCCTCGTCGCGCTCCTCGTTCGCCATCTCGACGAGCACCTCGAGGTCGTCGATGCGCTGCTCGGTCTCGATGATGCGACGCAGGTCGGTCTGCGCGTGGCTGAGCTCGCTCGTCACCTTCTGCGCGGCCTCCGGGTCGTCCCACAGGTCTGGTGCGCCGGCCGCCTCGGAGAGCCGGTCGATGTCGGCCTGCAGGCGCTCGGCGTCGAGCACCGACTTGATGTCGAAGAACGTGGAGCGCAGCTCGGCGATGGCGCCGGCGATGTCGAGATCGGCCATGATGCCCCAGCCTACCGACGCGAGCGCGGTCGGCTCGCAGTGCCTAGGCTCGCACTGTGAGCGGCATCGACCAGTCGGAGCGATTCCCGTGGCGCAGGATCGCGGGCGCCGCCTACGTGCCGACCGCCGCGTTCGCGATCGGCGAGGGCGCGGTCATCCCCTACATCCCGCTCATCGCGGGCGATCTGGGCGCGACGCTCGCCGTCGCGGCGATCGTCGCGGCGATGCTGACCGTCGGCCAGCTCGCGGGCGACCTGCCCGGCGGATCGGTCGTGGCGCGCTTCGGCGAGCGGCCGACGATGATCGGCGCTGGCCTGCTCGTGCTCGTCTCGCTCGCCATCGCCTACTTCGCCACCACCGTCTGGATGCTGGGCGCCGCCATCTTCGTGCTGGGGCTCGGCCACGCCGTCTTCGCGCTCGCGCGGCACGCCTTCATGACCACCTACGTGCCGCTGCGCTACCGGGCGCGGGCGCTCTCGACGCTCGGCGGCATCTTCCGCATGGGCATGTTCGTCGGGCCGCTCATCGGGTCGGCGGTGCTGGGGCTCGGCTTCGGCGTGAGCGCCGTCTGGCTCGTCTGCGCGCTCGGCACGATCATCGCGATCGTGGTGCTCATCGTGCTGCCTGATCCCTCGTCGGTCTTCGAGCGCACGCCGCCGACGACGGGCGTGGTGGAGCTGAAGCAGGAGCGCACCGGCATCTGGAGCGTCGTCCGCCAGCACGCCCGCGTGCTCGCCACGGTCGGCGCCGGCGCCGCGATGCTGGCGCTCGCGCGGCAGGCGCGCAACGTGCTGCTGCCGCTGTGGGCCATCTCGATCGGGCTCGATGCGGTGACGACGGGTCTCGTGATCGGCGTCGCGGGCGGCGTCGACTTCGCGCTCTTCTTCATCTCGGGCTGGGTGATGGATCGCTTCGGCCGCCTCTGGAGCGTCGTGCCCTCGCTCGCGCTCATGGCGGCCTCGTTCGTGACCCTGGCCCTCTCGCACGACGTCGATGCGGCGGTCGGATGGTTCATGGCAGCAGCGCTGCTCATGGCGCTCGGCAACGGGCTCGGCTCCGGCATCCTCATGACCCTCGGCGCCGACCTGGCCGATCCGCGCAACCCCGCGCCGTTCCTCGGAGCCTGGCGCCTCACGACCGACGCGGGCGGTGCCGCGGCGCCGCTGCTGATCTCGCTGCTCATCTCGGTCGCGTCGATCGCGTGGGCGGCCGGCGGGCTCGCAGCCCTCTGCATCGCGGGCGCGGCGACGCTGCTGCGCTGGCTGCCGCGGAAGGCTCGCGATTAGCTGCCCGCCGTCAGCTGGTCGGCGGCAGTGACGAGGGAGCGATGTACTCCTCCACCGCGACCCCCGAGTCGAAGGTGCGGGTGCGGTGGAGCGCGAACCTGCGCGGCTCGAAGGCAGTGTCGCCGAACAAGCGGATGCCGGAGCCGAAGACGACCGGATGACGCTTCAGCACGAGCCGGTCGATCTCCGGCAGGAGCGTGCCCGCGAGCTCGCCGCCGCCGCAGAGCCAGATGTCGAGCCCGTCCTCCTGCTTCAGCCTGCGGACGGTGGCGATGGGATCGTCGGTGAGCTCGATCGCCGGGTCGACCTCGCGCTGCCTCCGCGTCGCAACGACCTGCCGCAAGTGCGGGTAGGGGCTCCCAATGCCCGCGTCGAGTGCCGGGATGAGCGTGTTCCACCCCATGAGCACCGTGTCGAAGCGCGTGCGCGGCGGCTCGACCCCGAGTGCCGCATGCGCGTGCGCGGGCAGCGCATCCGCGTACTCGCCGAGGACCACGGACTCGTGATCGCCGCCGCCGAGCAGCGCGTCGAAGCCGCCGTCCGGGTCGGCGATGCAGCCGTCGAGACTGACGGCGACGTAGTAGACGAGCGCTCGCATGGCTTCTCCATTCACGACATCTGTCGTACTCAGTGTACGACAGATGTCGTGATCCCGCTAGGCTGACCCCATGGCTCGAAACCTCGAACGCCGCTCCGCGCTCGCCGACGCCGGGATCCGGGTGCTCGCCGAAGCAGGCGCCCGCGGGCTCACGCATCGTGCCGTCGACGCCATGGCTGGCACGCCACGCGGCACGGCCTCGAACTACTTCCCTACCCGCAGCGACCTGACATCCGCGCTCGTCGATCGCATCGGCGAGCGACTGGCGCCCGAGCCCGCGTTCGCGGCCGCGCGTGCCGCGCGGTCGCCCGACCGCGCACTCTTCGTCGAGTACGTGCGCGATGTGGTGCGGCGGCTGACCGACGACCCGCACGTCGCGCTCGCGCTCTTCGAGCTGCGGCTCGAGGCAGCTCGGCGACCGGCCGTGGCAGCGACGCTCGGCGCCTGGCGGCAGCGAGCGTTCGAGGAGGACGTCGCGTTCAACGGCGACGCGGGCCTCCCGGGAGGTCGCACCGAGATCGCCCTGATGCACTTCGCCATCGACGGCATGATGCTCGATCACCTCACCGTGCCGCTGCGCACCGGAGTATCGCTCGACGCGGCCATTGACCGGATCGTGGACAGCCTGCTCCCGTGACCCAGCGGCTCGCGCCTGCCGGCGCGACCAGCGGCCGTGCAACCGGCTAGCGTGAGCGGGCCGTGCGCGTCACTGCTCGTCGCGGCGCAGCTCCTGGCGGGCGGCCAGGTCGTGCGCGATCGAGGTCGCCTCGTCGCGCAGCTCGTCGTCGTTCAGCTCCCCCGCCTGGATCTGGCCGACCAGCTGCCGGAACGCCGGGTTCTGCATGAGCGCCTTGAGCCCGTCGGCCGCGCGCTCGGGCTCGTCGGTCGGCAGGCTCGCGGCGACCGCGTCGTAGTCGAAGGATTCCGGATCGATCTCGCTCATGCTGCGAGGGTAGCGGCGCGGGCTCGACGACCGGTCAGCGGAAGAACGGGATCGCGATCGGGCAGCGGAACTCGCGCAGCTGTCCCGCGCGCACCAGACCGATGATGCAAATCACCACGTGCGCGAGGTTGACACCGAAGAGCCACACGCCGAGCACCGTGAGCGCGCTGGCACTGAGCGCCTCCTGCTGCGCCGGCAGCACGTTCGTCAGGAGGCCGAGGGTCACGGCGCCTACGACGCACAGCACCGTGAGGAGCGCGTACGTCATCCCCCAGTTCGCGGCGTGCCTGCCCTGCGCGCCGACGAGACCCGCCCGCTTGCGCTGGCTCGCGCCGGCGCCGGCCATGATGACGCCGCCGAGCAGCTGGCCGAGGAACGGGATCGGGATGTAGGCGAGGAACCCGAGCGCCCACGCCCTGCCACCACCGCCCTCCGCCGGCCGAGGCGGCATGGCGCTCGCCGGTCGCAGCGCGGAGCCGACGGCAGCGCGCCCGGCGTCCGGGTGCATCGCCTGGTGCTCCGTGCTGCTCACGCTGCGAGCGTATCGATCGTCAGTCGACGAACACGGAACGCGCGGTCGATGTCACGTCGAGGCGGATGCCCTCCGGCAGCAGGAGGGAGACGACCGGTGGCCTCCAGGCGCTCGACACGGTGACGGTGGCGCTGCGCGCGTCGGCAGCAGCGCCCACCACCTGGATCGCGTCGAGGTCGCTCGCAGCTCGGGCCACCCAGTCGGCGGCGGCGCGATCCACGGCCGCTTCGGCGAGCTCCGGGGTCGCCGACTGACCGTCGAACCGCACCTGCTCGAGCGCGAATGCCTCCGCCGCCGCGAGCGCCGCGCCGTCTGCCACGGTGAAGAGTCGACGGCGCTCGATCAGCAGGCTCGTGGCCGCGGTCACCGCGAGGATGAGGGCGAGCGCGAGCGCCGCGAAGCCGATCGTCAGGACGAGCGTGGAGCCCTGCTCCTCATCCCGCATCCGTCGCCACGACGCGCCCGCGCCTCGGAAGTCTCGCGAACGGGGCTTCACGGTGCTCCGCCGAACGCCGAGACCGGCTGCATCGCCGTCGCCGATATCGGCACGCCCAGTCCGACATCGAGGTCCAGGAGCGGTGGGGCGAGCGGTAGCGGCACGGTTGCGACGATCTCCACCGTGACGGTGCCTCGTGCTGTCGAGCAGTCGCCGGCGCTCGGCGCGCAGACGACCGACACGGATGCGTCCACTGGATCGATCCCGGCGCCGGCGAGCGCCACCACGATGGCTCGGTCGGCTGCGGCGAGCCCTGCGTCATGGTCACCGGCCTGCGCGACCGCGCGGGCTGCGTGTCGGGCGCCGCCCTCGATGCCGAGCACCGCGTGCTGGATCTGCCCCAGCGTGATCACGAGGTAGACGAGCGGCACGAGCAGCAGCACGCCGACGGTCAAGAACTCGAGCGACGCCGAGCCGCCCTCGTCGCGCAGGCGTGCGACGACGCGGCGTGCGCTGGGCCCGTCATCCGAGCGTCTCGACGGGCGCATGACCGGTCACCTCCAGCGCGCTCGGCCCGAGCAGCCCGAGCACCGGCAGGGGTGCGAGCACCCGGATCTCGATCGTGTCGAGACCGGCGACGGCGCCCCGGGAAGCAGACACCTGCTGTGCGTAGTCGGCGCCGACTGCGGTCGTGATCAATGCACGCGTGCGATCGACGCCTGCGGCTGCATCGGCACCGACGAGTGACGCATGCCGCGCACCCTCGGCGGCAGCGTCGGTCACGGTCGCCCGCACGTGCATCGCGAGCGACAGCTGCAGCACCGACAGCACGAGCACCACGAGGAGCCCGGCCACCATCGTGAACTCCGCGACCGCCGAGCCGCGCTCGTCGGCCAGGCGCATCAGAAGCTCGTGACCCGCGCGATCGCCTGCTCGAACACCCCCGTGAGCGCGGGCCCGGCGACCGTCCAGATGACGATCACGAGTCCCGCCGTCATCAGGGTGACGAGCACCCATCCGGGGACGTCGCCGCGCTCCTCATCCTGGATGCGCCCCACCACGCGAGAGAACCGTCTGCTGATCGTTGTCATTGCTTCCTCCTTCAGAATCCGACTTGCAGGACATGGATGCCGGGCCAGAGCGCGAACGCGACCGTGGTCGGGAGCAGGCCGAACACCAGCGGCACGAGCATGGAGATCTCCTTGCGACCCGCCGCCTCGAGGAGCGCGCGCTTCGCTGCCTCGCGCGCGTCGAGCGCTTGCGCCTGCAGCGTCTGCGCGAGCGGCGTGCCGCGCTCGAGCGCCCCGCGCATCTGATCGACGCATCGAGACACCCCCGGATGGTCGAGCTCCTCCGACAGCGCCGCCAGGGCGCTCGACAGGCTCGAGCCGGCGGCCGCATCCGCCACCACTCCGGCGAGCTCGCGCCCCAACGCGCTCTGGCCCGCGGCACCGACGCGGCGCAGCGCATCCTGGAGTCCCTCACCCGCCGCGAGGCTGAGCGATACGAATTCGAGGATCGAGGGCAGCTCGCTCGAGATGCGCGCGAGGCGCCGCTTGGCCTGCCGTTGCACGAGCCAGTCGACCGCGAACGCGCCGATGGCTGCAGCGAGCGCGCCGAGTGCTGCTGGCAGCGCGACGGGCCCGCCCTGCATCGCCCCGACGACGCCGAGCGCGGTGCCCGCGGCACCGCAGAGCACGGCCCAGCGCAGCTGGCGCCCGCGGAATGCTCCGACGCTCTCGACAGCCGCCGCCTGGCGCAGTCGACGACGGATGCCATCCGGTGCTCCGAGCACTGCGTGCACGACGGGCGTGAGGCGGTCACCGACGGGCGAGGCGACGACGCCGACGATGCCGAGCGGATTGATGCGGCGACGGGCCATCAGGTCGCGAGCGCCGGAGGACACGTCGAGCACGTACGGCGCGACGCGATGCAGCAGCAGCGGTCGACGGAAGAGCGGCACGAGGCTCACCAGCATCCACACTCCGAAGCCGAGGGTGGTGCCGAGGATCAGGCTCCAGCCGACCTCGGCGCTCACGCGAACCACCGCGCCTCGGTCGGCAGCGCTCCGATGCGCAGCATCACGCGATACGCGATCCACGTCACCGCCGCACCCCCGGCGACGAGCGCGAAGCCGCCGGACGAGGTGTACGCCTGGGCGGCTTCTGGCCGGGTGGAGAGGAGCAGCAGCACGATCCAGGGCGCCACGACGCCCAGCCGAGCTGCGCTCACGATCCAGGTCTGGCGCGCCTCCAGCTCACCGCGGGTCGCGAGGTCGATGCGGAGGTAGGCCGCGAGCTCGCGCAGCACCGTCGTCATCTCGGTGCCCCCGACCTCGCGCGCCATCCGCAGCGTCTCGATGATGCGGTCGGCGACCGGGTCGGCGAGCCTCGCCTTCAGCCGATCGAGCGCGTAACCGAACGAGCCCGTCGCGCGGTGGTCAGCTGCGTAGGCGGCGAAGGCCGAGCGCGTGACGTCGGGACCGGTGTGCTCGAGCTGCGCGACCGCATCCGGCAGCGCCAGTCCGCTGCGCACCGCCGAGACGAGGTGGTCGACCACATCTGGCCACACGGCAGCCTGCGCGGAGCGCCGGCGCCTCGCGCGCCAGCGCACGGCGAGCAGCGGCCCGGTGGCGCCAGCCGCGAACGCGGCACCGGCGACCGCGACGACCGGCGCGAAGGCGAGGGCCAGCCCGGCCGCGAGCGCGCCGACCAGCAGCGACACGAGCGCGAGTGCGAGCGGAGGCACGTCGTCGAGCCCCGCCTGGGTCAGACGATCGAGCATCTTCGGTCGGAGCCGCGGTTCGGAGGTGCGTGCGCTCCGCGGCCACAGCCACGGGCTCGCGGTGAGCACGAGGCCGAGCCCCAGCGCCGCACCCAGCAGCCACGTCACGCGCTGCCCCTCGAGAGCAGCGCGGTCGGATCGATCCCGACCGCCGCGAACTTGGCCGACCGCGCGGGATGCGATCCCGTGGGTTCGAGCAGTCCGCCACGCAGCGCGAAGAGGCTCGAAGCCTCGATCACACCCGCCGTCGCCTGACCCGTCGGCGCCAGGATCTCGACGACGTGGCGATTGCCGCGCGCATCGATCGCCAGGTGCACGACCAGGTCGATGCACTGCGCGACCGTCGGCACCACGAAGCCGACGTCGATGTTGCGGCCCGCGAGCAGCGGCAGCGTCGTGAGCTTGCTGAGCGCATCGCGCGCTGAGTTCGCGTGGATCGAGCACATGCCGCTCACCCCGCAGTTCAGGGCGACCAGCAGGTCGAGCGCCTCGGCCTCGCGCACCTCGCCGACCACCAGCCGGTCCGGCCGCATGCGCAACGACTCCTTCACGAGCCGCCGCAGCGAGATCTCTCCCGTGCCCTCGAGCGAAGGCTGGCGGCACTGGAGCCCCACGATGTCGTCGACCGGAGGATCGAGCTCGAAGGTCTCCTCGACGGTCACGACGCGCTCCCCCGGGCGCACCGCCGCCAGCAGCGCGTTCAGCATCGTCGTCTTGCCCGCGTGCGTCGGCCCTGAGACCAGGATGTTGCAGCCCGCGAGCACCGCCTGCTTGAGGAAGGCCGCCGCTTGCTGGCTGAGTGCCCCGCGCTCGACGAGCGCGGTCAAGGACGCCAGCCGACGCGAGAACTTGCGGATGTTCAGGCTGATCGCACCGCGCGCGACGTCACCGCTCGCGACGTGCAGGCGCGAGCCGTCCGGCAGCGACGCGTCGACGAACGGAGAGCTGAGATCGACGCGGCGGCCCGTGGTGGAGAGCATCCGCTCGACCAGGTCGCGCACCTCGGTCTCGGTGAGTCGGAGCGGCAGCTGCTCGCTCACGCCCCCGCGAGCGCAGAAGACGCGCGAACCCTGATTGACCCAGATCTCCTCGATGTCGGGATCGTCCAGATAGGGCTGCAGCGGCCCGTAGCCGGACACGGCCGCGAGCACATCGCGCTCAGCCTTCCGCTCGTCCGTCAGCATCGGCAGGCTGCCACCCAGCGACCGCTCGGCGTAGGCGCGCACCGCATCGCGCACGTAGCGCTCGGCCAGGTCGCCCGACCCTGCCAGATCGATCCCGTCACGACGCACCTTCGCCCGCACGCTGGCGGTGATCTCGGCGACGGCTTGCTGCATGCGGGCCAGTGAACTCGACCGCTGCGGAGCGTCGCGGAAGTTGTCCACAGCGCGATCGACGTGCTGCGGCGCGATGACCCACAGACGCGAGGTATGCTCAGCGAAGGCGGTCTCCCCCAGCGCCTCCTCCTTCACCGTGGAAGGCCACCATGCCTCGCACTCAGACCCGCCCGCGCATCCGCGCCCGCGCGATCGCGATCGCAGCGACAGCGATGCTGCTGGCCGCGCCGCTCGTCACGCTCACCCCCGCTCCGGCCGCAGAGGCCCACTCGATCAAGAGGATCGCCGGCGCGAATCGCTACGCGACCTCGGTAGCCATGTCGCAGGCGCTCCCCTGGGTGGGCGAAACCGTCTACCTCGCCTCCGGGGCGAAGTTCCCCGACGCGCTCGCCGCCGGCCCGGTCGCTGCTGCCGAGCAGGCGCACCTGCTGCTCACGACACGGGACGCTGTCCCGCCCACGGTGATGCAGGAGATCGAGCGGATCTCCCCCGACACCGTGGTGCTTGTCGGGGACCAGCAGTCGATCTCATCGAGCGTCGCACGCGCTATCGAGACGGAGATCGGCGCGACCGTCGAGCGAGTCTCCGGCAGCAACCGATTCGAGACCGCGCTCGCGCTGCTCGACCGGGTCGAGGGCCTCGACGAGATCTGGGTGGTCGCGGGTGGCAAGTTCCCCGACGCCCTGGTCGCGGGATCTGTCGCCGGGCAGTCGAACGGCGGCATCATCCTCGACTGGCGAGGCACCACGCCCGCCCAGCTCGAGGCATGGCGCCAGCGCGTCGCCCCCTACGTCGAGGGACGGCCTGTGCGCGTCGCCGGCAGCACCGCTTCGGTCTCTGCCGCGACCGTCGAGGCGCTGCGTCGATCGGGTGCCACCTCGGTCGAGCGCTATGCAGGCAGCGACCGCTACGAGACCGCCGTGCGCATCCACGACGCGTTCAGCAGGACGGCACCGAACGGGAGGATGCTGCTCACGACCGGTCAGAACTTCCCCGATGCGCTCGGAGGATCGGTGCTCGCGGCTGCCACTGGCCAGCCGCTCTACCTGACGCCGACGCGCTGCCACACCCCGACCGCGACGATGCTGCGAGCCGAGCGCGATCAGCGCGGCGTGAGCGTCATCACCGGGCTCGGGGGCAAGCCGTCGCTCTCCGATCCAGCCCTGCGCTTGGAGAACTGCCCGCCGCCACCGCCTCGCCCGACTCCTCCGCCCCCAGCTCCGAGCATCCCTCCGGGCCCGGCGCCTTCGAGCTCGGTGAACTGCTCCGACTTCCGGACCCAGCGAGCGGCGCAGCTCTGGTTCGACTACTGGTTCCCGAGGTACGGCGACATCGCGGGCCTCGATCGCGACGATGACGGTCGAGCCTGCGAGACCCTTCCCTGATCGCTGCTGCGCACAGGATGCAGCTCGGGCACGACCGCTGCGAAGCAGGCGGGCGTCCCAACAGGTAGCGTGCCCGCATGACGGTGCAGCGCAGCTTCCCGATCCTCTCGACGCGTGACCTCGACGGGCTCGAGGCGTTCTACGTCGCAGCGTTCGACGCGGAACGTGTCTACGCCTTCGAAGCCGACGGGCGCGTGGTCTACGTCGCGCTTACCGTCGGCGCGTCGACGGTGAGCATCGGGGTCGACAACGACCTGCCGGGCGATCCGATGGGCGCGGCCCTCTGGATCTACGTCGACGACGCCGACGATGCATACCGCCGCGCGCTCGAGGTGGGAGCCACGAGCGTCGCGGCGCCAGCGCTCATGCCGTGGGGTGAGCGAGTTGCGCAGGTGCGGGATCCCGGGGGTTTCCTGCTCTACCTCGGTACGCCGGGCGAGTGAGCGGAGCCGCGGCAACCCGCGGCGGGCACGATCCACAGCCTCGCGCGGCGCACGCGCGTCACGGGATGTGCGCGCGGACCGCTGCCATGAAACCTCGAGCAGGCGATCGCCGCCGTCGAGGCGCACTTGGCGCTGCTCAGCCCTCCGCCCGGTGCAGCGTACGCTTCCTGATCCAGCGGTTCGGCTCGCCCACCGCGCCGGAGGTGTTCACGGCGTCGTCGCCGTGGTCACATCGAGCGCCGAAGACGCGAGATCCCTGGTTCACCCAGAGCTCTTCGACCTCGGGGTCGTCGAGGAACGGCCGCAGCAGACCGCAGCCCGGCACGGCGGCGAGCATCTCCTCGGGCACCGCTCGAGGCCAGTCACGCCGCGGATACCATCGGTGACGATGATCCCCGAGCCCGCTTCCCACGACCGCCGCACCGTGGCACTGCCGTGGGGAGACGTGTCCTACCTCGAATGGCAGCCCGGCACCCCGCCATCCGGATCGCCGCGACCCGCAGCGGGGGCGCCGACGGTGCTGCTGCTGCACGGCGGTGGCCTGGACTCAGCCCTGCTCTCGTGGGGCGGCATCGGCGGAGAGCTCGCGGCTGCCGGCCATCGTGTGATCGCCCCCGATCACCCCGGCTACGGGGCCAGCACCAGGGCTCCGTGGCGGGCCTCGCAGGATCGACTCCTGGGCTACGTCG
Organism: Agrococcus sp. Marseille-P2731; assembly: GCF_900117395.1. Classification (GTDB taxonomy): domain Bacteria; phylum Actinomycetota; class Actinomycetes; order Actinomycetales; family Microbacteriaceae; genus Agrococcus. Next base: position 817,012 of record NZ_FPEG01000002.1, read on the forward strand.
CGGCGCTGATCGATGCGCTCCAGCTCGAGCACTACGTCATCGGCGGCCTCTCCCTCGGCGGCGGGCTCGCCATCGGGCATGCGCTCGGCCACCCGCAGCGGGTTGCCGGCCTCATGCTGCTCGGCAGCTACGGACTCATGCGCACGATCGTGCCGGGGCGCCTGGCCGCGCCCGTGCAGCTGCTCTCCTGGCTCAGCACCCGCGCTGGCCTGCTCGCGCTCGGGACTCGCGCCACACTGCGCAGCCGCGCCTTGCTCGACGCGAGCCTGCGGCCCGTCGTGCGCGACCCCGCGCAGCGCACACCGGAGCTGCTCGACGCCATCCTCGCCGAAGGCCGCCGGGGCACGGGCATCGAGGTCTTCGCCGAATGGCAGCGGGCAGAGGTGGGGCTGCGCACCCAGACGACCAGGTACAGCGAGCGCGTCGGGGAGCTGGCGATGCCGGTGCTCATCGTGCACGGCCAGCACGACTCCGGTGTGCCGCTCGCCGCGGCGCGCGCGGCTGCCGACACCATCCCCGACGCGCAGCTGCTCGTGGTGCCGGAAGCGGGGCACTGGGTGCAGCGCGACCGACCGGACGTCGTCGTGCCGGCGATGCAGCGCTACCTCCGCCGCCTCGCCTGAGGGGCGCATCAGGGCACGCGAGCGCGCTCCTCAGCCCTCCGCCCAGCGCAGCACCCGCAGCGCGCGCAGCGTGATCCAGCGGTTCGGCTCGCCCACCGCGCCGTAGTCGTTCACGGCGTCGCCGCCGTGGATCACGTCGAGGTGCCACGTGCCGTCGTCCTGGCGCTTCGAGCGCACGAGGTCGAGCGCCTCGCGCATCCGCTCGTCGGGAGCCGCGCCCACGGCGCGGAAGTGCTCGAGCGCCCGCAGCGCGTCGTACTCGTGGCGCGGCGGGAAGGCGAGCTGCACGTAGCTCGGCTTCGGCACCTCGCCGGTGGTCTTGCGCCGCAGCAGGTGCCGCTCGAGCAGGTAGCCCTCGCCGCTCTCTCGCGCCTCGCGCAGCCGCGGGTCGTCGCGCACGGCCTCGACCGCCGCGAGCGCCTCGAGCACCGCGATCGTCGTGTCGAACGACGAGCGCACGCTGCCTCGCTCCTGGTCGCAGTTCCAGCCGCCATCGGCCATCCGCTCCCCCAGCAGCCGCTCGACGACACGCTCGTCGAGCTCGCCGTAGTAGACGGCGTTCGTCACGAGGGCGGCGTTGATGCACGGCTCGACCTCGCCCTCGAAGAAGGGCTCGTCGTCGTACTCCCAGCGGGTGACGCGCTTGACGTCGGCGACCGCGGCGCGCACCTCGGCATCCGCCGGGTCGGCGCCCAGCAGCCGCAGCTCGGTCAGCACGTGCGATGTGGAGGTCCAGGGCTGCCCGGGAAGCGTCGGCTGCGTCGTCGGGAAGTGCGCGCCGCCCGCCCACTGCCCGTCTGCACCGCGAGCGGCCAGCAGCGCAGCGCCCCAGCCCTCGGTCGCGACCTTCGCGCGCTCGCTCGCCACCGCATCCGCCCCATCGTCGAGCAGGTCGGCCATCACCTGCCAGCGGATCGCCGGGTCGGAGTCGGGCTCGAGCAGCCAGTCGATGACGCGCATGCAGGCATCATGCACGTCGCCGCCCACATGGCACCAGCCCCTCGCGCGCCGAGGCGCTGCGAGGGGCTGGCGGGCGACGTGCCTAGCGGTACTCGGGGTTGTGGAAGCCGAAGCGACTGCCGTCCTCCCACGCGTTGCGGTCGTTGCCCTCCTTCGGGATGCCGGCCTGCAGCATCCGCCCGAGATGCAGCAGGTTCCACGCCATGATCGTGATGTTGCGCTTCGTGAAGTCGTTGTCGAAGCCGACGCGCGAGCCGTCCTCCTGCTCGTCGCCGTAGGAGGGCCCGGGCCCGGCCTCGCCCACCCAGCCGGCGTCGGCCTGCGGCGGGATCGTGTAGCCGATGTGCTGCAGGGCGTAGATGCCCTCGCGCGCGACGTGCTTCATGCCGTCCTCGTTGCCGCCGACGAGCACGCCGCCGACCTTGCCGTAGACGATCGACTGACCCGCGTCGTTCAGCTCGCCCGAGTGGGCGTAGAGCCGCTCGATCACGCGGCGGTAGACGCTCGAGCCGTCGCCGAGCCAGATCGGCGTCGCGAGCACCAGGATGTCCGCGGCGAGCACGCGCTCCCAGAGCGCCGGCCAGGCGTCCTCGCTCGCGCCGTGCTCGGTCATGTCGGGCTGCACCCCCGGCGCGATGGCGTGGTCGACGGCGCGCACCACCTCGACCTCGACGCCCTGCTGGCGCAGGATGTCGGCGCTCGCCTCGATCAGCAGCTCGGTGTGGCTGTCGCCGGGCGACGGGGTGAGGGTGCAGTTGATGTAGATGGCTCGGATGGGCTCAGTCATGTCCCTCACGCTGGCACGGCGGGCTGTGCGGCACCATGGAGGACCCGGCACGCGACCTCGGCGCGTCAGCGCTCGAGCGCAGCGATCAGCGCGCGCAGGCGGGCGGCGAACCGCGCGGCCGCCTCGGGGTCGCGCGGCAGGAAGCCCTGCCCCGTCTTGGCCCCCAGCTCGCCGCGGGCGACGCGGTCGCGCAGCATGGCGGGCGCGGCGGATGCGTCGCCGAGGCTCGGGAAGACGCCGTCGGTCACGCTCGCCCAGACGTCGAGCCCGCCGAGATCCATGATCTCGAACGGGCCGGCGAGCGCCCAGCGCGGGCCGAGCCCCGCGGTCACGGCCAGGTCGACCTGCTCAGGGGTCGCGACGCCGAGCTCCACGAGGTGCATCGCCTCGCGGTAGAGCGCCGCCTGCAGCCGGTTGGCGATGAAGCCCTCGACCTGCTGCGCGAGCGGCACCGCGGTCTTGCCGCAGCCCTCGAGCAGCCGAACTACCCGATCGACGCTCTCCTGGGGCGTCGCGGGCCCCGGCACGACCTCGACGAGCGGCACGGTGTCCGCCGGGTTGAAGAAGTGGGCGATCACGAGGCGCGCGGGCTCGCGCATCCCCGCCGCGAGCGCGTCGGGCGCGATCGACGAGGTGTTCGAGGCGATGATCGCGGTCGCGTTGGCCGCCTCGACGCGCGCGATGAGCTCGCGCTTGAGCTCGAGCCGCTCGGGCGCCGCCTCGAGCACGATGGTCGCGCCCGCGACCGCATCCTCGACGCTGTCGTGCGCGGACGCGCCGGCCGACGCGGCAGCGGCGGCCGCGGCCTGGGCGCGCACGTCGAACACGCGCACGCGGTGGCCGGCGGCGCCGAAGACGCGCGCGATGCCTGCACCCATGACGCCCGCGCCGAGCACCGCGATCGTCTCCGTCGTCGCTGCTGCCATCGCGCCGCCCTCCCGCATCCGTCAGCTCGTGCGGCCGCCGAGGCCGAAGGAGGCGGCCACGCGGTCAGGGATGAACGGGATGATCGGGGCGGCCAGGCGGTAGCGCCAGTCGGCGATGACCACCGCGCGCCGCGTGCGCAGGCCGCGGAGCCCGTCGCGGACGACGCTGGACGCATCCGCCCACCCCGCCCGCGGCACGCTCGTGGGGGCCACGCCCATGCGCTCGTGGAACTCGGTGGCCACGAAGCCCGGCAGCAGCGCGGTGACGACGACGCCGTCGGAGCGGTACTGCGCAGCGAGCGACCGCGACAGCGCGATGACGTGCGCCTTCGCCGCCGAGTAGGTGCCGCTCGGCAGCCGCCCAGCGAGGCTCGCGACGTTCAGGATGCCGCCGCGGCCGCGCTCGCGCATGCCCGGCAGCGCTGCGTGCGCCAGGCGGGTCGGCACCCACGCGAGCAGCTCGTGCATGCGCCGCTCGTCGGCGATGGCGGATGCGTGGAAGGGCTCGGCGACGGCGAACCCGGCGTTGTTGACGAGCACGTCGACCGGCCGCGCGGCATCCGCCAGGCGCTCCGCGACCAGCTCGAGGCCATCCTCGGTGGTGAGATCGGCCGGCAGCACCTCGATCGCGACCGGCAGCGTCGCCGCCAGCGCCTCGAGCCGCTCGGCGTCGCGCGCGACCAGCACGAGCGAGAACCCGTCGGCGGCGAGCCGCCTGGCGAACTCGGCTCCGAGCCCCGCCGAGGCACCGGTGATCAGCGCGCGCATCTGCATGCCGCAAGCCTGGCAGACCCTGCGCATCCGCGTGGGTCGCCGCCGGTATCCTGATCGCACCACGCGGGAGTGGTGGAATTGGCAGACACGCAAGGTTTAGGTCCTTGTGCCCTCGTGGCGTAGGGGTTCAAGTCCCCTCTCCCGCACTCGACGCACTATGCGAAGGAGCACGCGCGTGCATCCGCTGCCATCAGAGTTCCTCATCGACATCGAGGGCCTCATCACCGGCGCGGGCGCCTGGGCGCTCGTCGTCGTCTGCGCGATCGTCTTCATCGAGACGGGCCTGCTGGTCGGCTTCCTGCTGCCGGGCGACACGCTCCTCGTGATCGCCGGCGTGCTCTCCTTCACCGGCGTCATCCATCAGCCGATCTGGCTCGTGATGCTCTGCATCGCGGTGTGCGCGATCGCCGGCGACCAGCTGGGCTACTACATCGGCAAGAAGGCCGGGCCGCCGATCTTCCAACGACGATCGTCCGGGCTCTTCTCGCATCGCACCATCGAGCGCACCAACCGCTTCTTCGTGCGCTACGGCGCCGCTGCCGTCATCATCGCCCGCTTCATCGGCATCGTGCGCACCTTCATGCCCGTCGCCGCCGGCGTGGGGCGCATGCCGTGGCCGCTGTTCTTCCGCCTCGACATCATCGGCGGGGTGCTGTGGGGCGCCGGGCTGCCGCTGCTGGGCTGGGGCGTCGCGCACATCCCCGGCGTCGCCGAGGTCGTCACCGAGTACATCGACCTCGTGCTCATCGGCGTCGTCGTCATCGCCGTGATCTTCATCGTCGTGCACGCGATCCAGTCGCGCCGAGAGGTCGAGCGCGAGATCCGCGACGGCTCGTCGGACAACCAGGTGCAGACGCTCGACCTCTCCGGCTCGAACGACGTCGGTCTCGAGCGCTGAGCAGGGCGCTCCGCGGTCAGCGGCGAAGCGGGGCCGCCGCCGCGCTCAGGCGCTCAGCCAGATCGACCGCGCGACCTCGGGGCCGAGGTCGACCGTGCCCCGCGCGGTCTCGACCTGAATCGAGCCCGAGTAGGGCTTCTGGCCCAGCACCGTGAGCGTGGCGTCGAGCGCGACCCCCTCCTCGGCGAGGAAGCGCAGCATGGCCGGATCGTCGTCGGCGATGCGCACCACGGTGCCCGCATGGCCGAGCTCCGCGGCCGCCAGCAGCACCGCATCCGGCCGCACCACCGTGCCGTCGACCGTCGGGATGGGGTCTCCGTGCGGATCGCGCACCGGGTCGCCGAGCGAGCGGGCGATCGAGTCGAGCAGCCGATCGCTCATCGCGTGCTCGAGGATCTCGGCCTCGTCGTGCACCTCGTCCCACTCGTAGCCGTGTCGCTCGACGAGCCAGGTCTCGACGACGCGGTGGCGCCGCACCTGCCGCAGCGCGAGCGCCGCGCCCTCGCGCGTGAGCTCGATCGCGCCGTAGGGGCGGTGGTGCACGAGGCCGGCGGCCGCCAGCTTCTTCACCATCTCGGTGACGGTCGAGTTCGCGAGCCCGAGGCGCGCGGCGAGCTGCGAGGGCGTCACCGGCTCCGGCTGCCACTCGGTGTGGTGGTAGATGGCCTTGACGTAGTCCTCAGCCGCTGTGGACTGCATGTCGCCTCGCTCTCGCCCACCGCATCACGAGGCCCCGACGGGGCCCGAAGAGCAACGCTAGCCCGAACGCGAGCCCCTGCGTCAGCACCACCGCGCCGCCGGGCGAGATGTCGAGCCAGAAGGCCGCCATCAGGCCCACGAGCGACGCGACGACCGTGACTCCCACCGACCAGGCGAGCAGCGCATCCCACCGCACCGCGATGAGCGAGGCCGTCGCACCGGGGATCACGAGCATCGCGACCACCAGGATGATGCCGACCGCTTGCAGCGCCGTCACGACCGTGAGCGCGAGCGCCCCCAGCAGCACGGCGTGCAGGATGCGCGGGCGCAGCCCGATCGCGTGCGCGTGCCCCGCGTCGAAGGCGACGAGGGTCAGGTCGCGCCGCAGGATCAGGAGCGTCGCGCAGACGATGCCGCCGACGATGAGCACCTGCGCGATGTCGAGGTCGCTGACGCCGAGCACGTTGCCGAACAGGATGTGCTGCAGATCGGTGTCGGATGGGGTCACCGAGATGATCACGAGGCCGAGCGCGAAGAGGGTGGTGAAGACCACGCCGATCGCCGCATCCGCCTTGATCCTGGTGGCGGCGCGGACCCCGCCGATGAGTGCGACGGCGCCGATGCCGAACACCGCGGCGCCGATCGCGAAGGGCAGGCCGAGGATGTAGGCGAGGGCGACGCCCGGGAGCACCGCGTGCGAGACCGCGTCGCCCATGAGCGACCAGCCCATCTGCACGAGCCAGGTCGACAGCAGCGCGCACGCGACGGACGCTACGAGCGTGACGAGCATCGCGCGCTGCATGAAGGCGTAGGTGAAGGGCGCGAGGATCGCGTCCAGGAGGCTCGCGTCCATCAGCGCTCGTGCTCCTCGGGGCCAGGCTCCACCCGATGCATCTCGGACTGGCCCAGGTCGGCCCGACCCGGCCGGCCGCCGCCGAATGCCTCGGCGATGCGCTCGGGTGTCAGCGTCTCGGCGGGCGGCCCGTGGTGCAGCAGCCGGCCGCGCTGCAGCAGCAGCACGCGATCGACGAGCTCCGCGACGCCGGACAGGTCGTGGTGCACGATGACGACGCTGCGCCCACGATCGCGCAGGCCACGCAGGACCTCACCGATCGCCGCCTCGCTCGTGCGGTCGACGCCCGCGAAGGGCTCGTCGAGCAGCATGAGCTGCGCATCCTGCGCGATGGCTCGTGCCACGAAGGCGCGCTTCCGCTGCCCGCCGGAGAGCTCGCCGATCTGGCGGTCGGCGAGGTGCTCGAGGCCGAGCAGCGCGATCGCCTCCTCGACCGCCTCGCGGTCCGGCTTCCGCGCGATGCGCAGCACGCCCATCCGCCCGTACCTGCCGGTCGTCACGACATCCCGCACCGTCACCGGGAACTCCCAGTCCACGGCCTCCGCCTGCGGCACCGATGCCACGAGCCCCGCGCGCCGGGCCTTGCCGGGGGTGCGTCCGAGGATCCGCACGGTCCCCTCGTGCGGCACGCGCTCGAGCACGGCCGACAGCATCGACGACTTGCCGGAGCCGTTGACGCCCACGAGCCCGGTGATCTCACCGGCGCGGATGCGCACGGTCACGCCCGAGAGCGCGCGCACCTCGCCATAGCGGACCCCGAGGCCCTCGGTGACGATCGCGTCGTGCGCGACCGTGTCGCGCATCCGCTCGCCGCCGTCTGCGCGCCCGCCCGTGCTCCTGCGATCGTTCATCGCCGCAGCCCCTCCAGGATGAGGTCGATGTCGTGCTGGATGAGCGCGAGGTAGGTCGGCGCCGGGCCGTCGGGCGGCGAGAGCGAGTCGACGTGCAGCCCGCCGTCGAAGCGCACACCGGCGGTGCGGGCGATCTGCTCCTGGGTGCCCGGATGGGTGGTGGACTCGCAGAAGACGGTCGGCACCCCGGTGCGCTCGACGACGGCGGCCACCTCGGCGATCGCTTGCGGCGTGCCCTGGCCGCCCGCGTTCACCGGCCAGAGGCTCGCCTCGGTCAGACCGGCGTCCCGCGCGAGGTAGCTGAAGGCGCCCTCGCACGTCACGAGCACCCGGTGCTCGGGCGGCAGCGCCGCGACGCCCTGCCGCAGCCGCTCGCGCTGGCGCTCGAGCTCGGCCGTCACCGCCGCGGCGTTCGCGTCCACCGCGGCGCGCTGCTGCGGCACGAGGTCGCCGATGGCGACGCGGAGCGCCTCGACGTAGCGCGCGCCCTCGACGGGCGACACCCAGGCGTGCGCGTTCGGGCTGCCGGCGTAGTGGCCGGTGTCGATCGCGATCGGGTCGGCGCTGTCGCTGAGCACGACGTGCGGCGCATCGGCGCGCTCGACGAGCGTCAGCAGCCAGTCGTCGATGCCCATGCCGTTGGTCACGACCAGGTCGGCGCCCTCGGTGCGCACGAGGTCGCCAGGTGTGGGCTCGTAGTCGTGCACCTCGACGCCCACGCGCGTGAGCGACTCGACGCGCGCTGCGTCACCGGCCACCGCTCGGGCGAGGTCGGCGATCACGGTGAAGGTGGCGAGCACGAGGGGGCGGTCGTCGCCGACCTCCGGCACGTCCCCGGCGGCTGAGCCGCTCGGAGCGCACCCGGCGACGGTCGCGAGCGCACCCGCGCACAGAGCGCTCATGAGCACTCTTCGCCATCCCGCACGACCGTCTTTCGGCATACCGAAATCGTGCCACATCCGAGCCGAGCACGCCAGCCCATCGGCGCCGCGCTGCGCGAGCTCGCCCAGCCGGAGGCCGAGCCGGCGTCAGCTCGCCTGGATCCGCTCCGCGAGCGCGGTGAACGCGATGCGGCGGTGGCTCAGCGCGTCCTTCTCCTCCGCCGTCAGCTCTCCCGCGGCCCTGCCCCCGCCGTCGTGCGGCACGAAGATCGGGTCGTAGCCGAACCCGCCCTCGCCGCGCGGCGCATCCGCGACCTCGCCCTGCCACTCGCCGCGCACGACGATCTCGCCGGCGCTGTCGACCCATGCTGCCGCGCACACGAAGCGGGCGGTGCGATCCTGACCGTCGCCGAGGTTCGTCAGCAGCAGCTCGAGGTTGTCGCGGTCGTCGCGCGTGCCCGCGTAGCGCGCGGAGTGGATGCCGGGGGCGCCGCCGAGCGCATCGACCTCGATGCCCGAGTCGTCGGCGAGCGCCGGCAGCCCGGTGCGTTGATGCGCCGCCCGCGCCTTGATGAGGGCGTTCGCCTCGAAGGTGTCGCCGTCCTCGACCGCCTCCGGCCCGTCGTCGGGCACCAGCTCGACGCCCGGCAGCAGCGGCGCGAGGATGCGCCCGAGCTCCTCGACCTTGTGCGGGTTGTGCGTGGCGACGACGACCTGCAGTCCTCCCCCGACGAGCTCGAGCCCCGTCGATCCCGTCACGCTCATGCGGCGCCTCCCAGCACCTCGCGCTGGATCTCCGTGAGCCGGGCGGTGCCGGCGAGCGCGATGTCGAGCATCGCGTCGAGCTCCGCGCGGTCGAACGGCGCGGCCTCGGCGGTGCCCTGCACCTCGACGAGCAGCCCGCGGCCCGTCGCGACCACGTTCATGTCCGTCTCCGCCCTGACGTCCTCGGTGTAGGCGAGATCGAGCATGGGCGCCCCGTCGACGATGCCGACCGAGACGGCGGCGATCGAGTCGAGCAGCGGCTTCGCGCTCTTCGCCACGCGCCCGGCGGCCTGCGCCCACGCGATGGCGTCCGCGAGCGCCACCCAGGCGCCCGTGATCGCGGCGGTGCGGGTGCCGCCGTCGGCCTGCAGCACGTCGCAGTCGACCGCGATCGACAGCTCGCCGAGGGCCCGCATGTCGACCCCTGCGCGCAGGCTGCGGCCGATGAGCCGCGAGATCTCGTGGGTGCGGCCGCCGACCTTGCCGCGCACGCTCTCGCGATCCATCCGCTCGTTGGTCGAGCGCGGCAGCATCGAGTACTCCGCGGTCACCCATCCCTTGCCCTTGCCGGACATCCAGCGGGGCACGGTGGGCATGACGGATGCGGTGCACAGCACCCGCGTGCGGCCGAAGGTGACGAGCGCGCTGCCCTCGGCCTGCTCGCTCCATCCGCGCTCGATGCTGACCTCGCGCAGCTGATCGAGGTGCCTGCCGTCCTTGCGCGTGCCGCCGGTCGCGACGGTGCTGTCCATGCCCACTGGGGCCTCCTTCAATCGATGCGACCGGGCAGCTGGATGACGCCGGTCTGCGTGAACTCCACGTGCGTGACCTCTGGCCCGAGGAACCGCCGCGCGAGGCGCAGGAAGGGCTCCTGGGCCTCGGTCGTCGCCTCGAAGGCGTAGGTCGGCGTGGCATCGGGCCGCGCGAGCATGCCGCGATCGCTGAGGATGCGATAGACGTCGGCCGCGGTCTCCTCGGCGCTCGAGACGAGCCGCACGTCGGGCCCGGCGACGTAGCCGATCGCGCCGGCCAGCAGCGGGTAGTGCGTGCAGCCGAGCACGAGGGTGTCGGGACCCTCGGCGAGGAGCGGCGCGAGGTAGTCGCGTGCGGCCTCGAGCACCTCGTCCCCGGTCGTGACGCCCGACTCGACGAACTCGACGAAGCGCGGTGCGGCGGCGGCGGCGACGTGCGGCACGCCCGCGTCGGCGAAGGCGCGCTGGTAGGCGCCCGAGCCGATGGTGCCCGCGGTGCCGATGACGCCGATGCGCCCCGACCGGCTCTGCGCGACGGCCGCGCGCACGGCGGGGTGGATGACCTCGATCACGGGGATCCCCATGCCGAGCTCGTAGCGCTCCCGCGCGATGTCGAAGGTGGCGGCCGAGGCCGTGTTGCACGCGATCACGAGCATCTTCACGCCCTGGGCGACGAGCGTGTCGAGCACGTCGAGCGCGAGGTGGCGCACGACGGGCTGCTCGCGCGGGCCGTACGGGCCGTTGGCGGTGTCGCCGATGTAGGTGATCGACTCGGCCGGCAGCTGGTCGATGATCGCCCTGGCCACGGTGAGCCCGCCGACGCCGCTGTCGAAGACTCCGATCGGGCGCTGCACGTCGGCCAGCCTAGTCGCGCGCCGCTCGACCTCGCCGACCGAGCCGCGCTGTGCGCCCCGCGCCCCGTTGTCAGTTCCTCCGGGTATCGTCTGCTCCACGGCGACCGGGAGGAGCCACGCGTGATCGAGTTCGATTCCGTGCGCAAGGAGTACCCCGACGGCACCCTCGCCGTCGCCGACTTCAGCATGCAGGTGCCATCGCACCGCGTCGTCGCCCTCGTCGGCTCGTCCGGCTGCGGGAAGACGACGCTGCTGCGCATGGTGAACCGCATGGTCGAGCCCACGAGCGGCACGGTCAGCATCGACGGCGTCGACGTGCGCTCGATGGATCGCGTCAAGCTGCGCCGCTCGATCGGCTACGTGCTGCAGGCCGGGGGCCTGCTCCCCCACCGCACCGTCGCCGACAACGTCGCGACGGTGCCGATGCTCGAGGGCATGCGGCGCCGCGAGGCTCGCGCGGCTGCGCTCGGCCTGCTCGAGCGCGTCGGGCTCGACGTCGCACTGGCCGACCGCTACCCCGGTCAGCTCTCCGGCGGCCAGCAGCAGCGCGTCGGCGTGGCGCGCGCGCTCGCCGCCGATCCGAACATCCTCTTGATGGATGAGCCGTTCGGTGCGGTCGATCCCATCGTCCGCGACCAGCTGCAGGCCGAGATGCGCACGCTGCAGGCCGACATCGGCAAGACCATCCTGTTCATCACGCACGACATCGACGAGGCGTTCACCCTCGGCGACGAGGTCGTCGTGCTGCGTGCCGGCGCCGAGATCGCGCAGCGCGGCACGCCCGCCGAGATCCTCGCGGCTCCCGCGGACGACTTCGTCGCGAGCTTCGTGGGCGCCGAGACGGCCCGCCGCACGCTCCGCATCCGCACCGTGAACGGGCGCGAGGTCGTCGTCGACGGCGACGACCGGCCCACGGGCGTGCTCGAGTCGTGATGGGTGCCGCTCGGTGAACTGGCTGAGCCAGAACCTGCACATCGTCTGGCAGCTGCTGGGCGATCACCTGCTGCTGTCGATCCCGCCGATCCTGCTGAGCTTCGCCATCTCGGTGCCGCTCGGGCGCCTCGCCGCCGGCAGCCCGCGCTGGCGCACGCCGTTGCTGACGAGCACCGGACTGCTCTACGCCATCCCCGCACTGTCGCTCTTCATCATCATCCCGCCGATCTTCGGCTTCTCACTGCGCTCGCCCGCCACCATGATCACCGCGCTCACCATCTACGGCTGCGCGCTCCTCGTGCGGGGCGCGGCGGATGCGTTCCTGTCGGTGCCCGCAGACGTCAGGCTCGCGGCCGTCGCCTCGGGGCACTCGCGCTGGGCGCTCTTCTGGCGGGTGGAGCTGCCGCTGGCCGGTCCCGTCCTGCTGTCGGCGCTGCGGGTCGTGATCGTCTCGACCGTGAGCCTCGTCACCGTGGGGGCGATCATCGGCATCTCGAGCCTCGGCACGCTCTTCACCGATGGCTTCCAGCGCGGCATCGACGCCTCCATCGTCACCGGCATCGTGCTGACGGTGGTGGTCGCGCTCGTGCTGGACGCGCTGTGCGTGCTCGCCGCGCGCATGCTCATGCCGTGGCGCAAGGTGGTGACTCGCGCGTGAACCTCTTCTTCGACGCGATCCAGTGGATCCTCGACCCCGCCAACTGGCAGGGTCCCGGCAACAACGGGCAGCGCATCCTCGAGCACCTCGGCTTCTCGGGCTCCGTGCTGCTCGCGGCCGCGGTCATCGGCATCCCGATCGGCGCGCTCATCGGCCACACGGGCAAGGGCCGCGGTCTCGTCGTCGCCATCTCCGGCGGAGCGCGGGCACTGCCGACGCTCGGCCTGTTGACGATCTTCGGGCTGGCGCTCGGCATCGGTCTCGAGGCGCCGTTCCTGGCACTGCTGATCCTCGCCCTGCCCCCTGTGCTGGCAGGCGCCTATGCCGGCGTCGAGTCCGTCGACCGCGCGACCGTCGGCGCCGCCAGGGCGATCGGCCTCACGGAGCGCCAGATCTTGACCGGCGTCGAGCTGCCGCTCGCTGCCCCCGTCATCATCGGCGGGCTGCGGTCCGCGGCGCTGCAGGTCGTCTCGACCGCGACGCTCGCCGCCTACATCTCGAACACCGGCATCGGTCGCCCTCTCCTCGCGGGCCTCAAGACGCAGGACTACCCGATGATGCTCGGGGCGTCCATCATGGTCGCACTGCTCTCGCTCGTGGTCGAGCTCCTGTTCCTCATCGTCCAATCCGCGGCTGCGCGCCGCGCCGAACCCCATCGCGCACCATCGGGTGCGACAGAGAGGATCACGACATGAACCACCGCATCCGAAGGGCCGGGCTCTCGATCGCCGCGCTCGGCGCCGCCGGCACGCTGATGGTCGGCTGCGCGAGCGCCGACCCGCTCGAGGAGTCGGGCGAGGCGGCCACCCCGGAGACCAGCGGCACGAGCACCTCGCTCGTCGTCGGCTCGCAGGACTACTACTCGAACGAGATCATCGCCGAGCTCTACGCGCAGGCGCTCGAGGCCGACGGCGTCGAGGTGGAGCGTGAGCTGCGCATCGGCCAGCGCGAGGTCTACATGCCCGAGATCGAGTCGGGCTCGATCGACGTGTTCCCCGAATACACCGGCCCGCTGCTGCAGTACTGGATGGACGAGCCCGCCGAGCGCACGGCCGATGAGGTGTTCGCCGCGCTGACCGAGGCGGCGCCCGAGGGCCTCCGTGTGCTCGACCAGGCCGAGGCCAGCGACCAGGACTCCTACGTTGTCACCCGTGCCTTCGCCGAGGAGCACGACCTCACCACCGTCGCCGACCTCGCGAACGTCGAGGAGCCGCTGACGATGGGCGCGAACTCCGAGGCCGAGACTCGCCCGAACGGCCCGACGGGCCTCGCCGAGGTCTACGGCATCGAAGTCGGCTTCACGCCGATCGAGGACGGCGGCGGCCCGCTCACCATCCAGGCGCTGGAGTCGGGCGACATCCAGCTCGCCATCGTCTACACCGCCGACCCGACGATCGCGCAGAACGACCTGGTCGTGCTCGAGGACACCGAGGGACTCTTCCTCGCCTCGAACGTCGTCCCGGTCGTGAGCGACCGCGTCGACGAGGCCGCGCAGGCGACGATCGACGAGGTGAGCGCGGCGCTCACCGCCGATGTGCTCATCGACCTCAACCGCCGCAGCGTCGAGGAGCAGTCGCCGGCCGCCGACATCGCTGCAGCCTGGCTCGAGGAGCAGGGCCTGCTCGGCTGATCAGTCGCGCAGCATCCGATGCATCGGGATGTTGCCCCATGTCGGGCCCGTCTCGACCTGCTCGTCCAGGTGACGGAAGCCGCGCCGCTCGTAGAAGCGAGCGGCGCGGTCGTTCCCGTCGATAAGCCACAGGTAGTGCGGGCGCACGTCGACGACGGCGTCGTAGAGCACGGCACCGAGACCCGTGCCGTGCATGTCGGCATGGACGTAGAGCCGGTCGAGCTCGCGCTCCGCGGGCGCCGGCACGAAGCCGAGCGAGACCTCCCATGCCGCGGGCGCAGTGCTCGCCGAGGCCACGCCGACGATCCGCTCGCCCTGCCACGCGATCCTGCGCACCGCGTCTCCCGGCTCGGCGAAGGCGCGCGCGAGCCCCACGACGTTCGCCTGCGCGAGCCCGGTCAGCGCGAAGTCGCGCGGCAGCTGACCCGCATAGGTGCGCTGCTGCTCCTCCACCAGGAACATCGCCCACGCGGGCGCATCGTTCGGCGTCGGCGCGCGCAGCTCGACGCCGTCGGGCAGGGTCCTCATCTGGTGCAGCACCCGACCACGCTACCGGCGCTCTCGGCCTGCGGCCGAGCTGGCACCACCTCGCGCAGGCCGTCGTCATAGGCTGGCGATCGTGACCGACACCGCGCTCATGACCGACCGCTACGAGCTGACGATGATCGATGCCGCGCTGCGCAGCGGCACGGCGTTCCGGCCCTCCGTCTTCGAGGTGTTCGCCAGGCGCCTCCCCGGTGCTCGCCGCTACGGCGTCGTCGCCGGCACCGGCCGGTTCCTCGAGCGCCTCGCCGACTTCCGCTTCCGCGACCCCGAGCTGCGCTACTTGCGCGAGAAGCGCGTCGTCTCGGCAGAGCTCATCGACTGGCTCGCCGACTACCGCTTCTCCGGGGACATCCGCGGCTATGCCGAGGGCGAGCTCTACTTCCCCGGCTCTCCCCTGCTCGTGATCGAGGGCTCCTTCGCCGAGGCGGTCGTGCTCGAGACCGTCGCGCTCTCGGTGCTGAACTACGACTCCGCCGTCGCCAACGCCGCGACCCGCATGGCGCGTGCCGCCAAGGGGCGCCCGATCGCCGAGATGGGCTCGCGGCGCGCCAACGAGGAGGCCGCGATCGCCGCCGCTCGCGCTGCCTACATCGCCGGCTTCTCCGCCACCTCGAACCTCGCAGCCGGCGCTCGCTGGGGCATCCCGACGATGGGCACCGCCGCACACTCCTTCACGCTGCTGCACGACTCCGAGGCCCAGGCGTTCCAGGCGCAGATCGACGTGCTGGGCGTGGGCACGACGCTGCTGGTGGACACCTACGACATCGAGCAGGGCATCCGCACCGCCGTCGAGGTCGCGGGCACCGGGCTCGGCGGCATCCGGCTCGACTCCGGCGATCTCGCCGAGGTGGCGGGCGAGGCGCGAGCGCTGCTCGACTCGCTCGGCGCGACCGAGACACGGATCACCGTCACGAGCGACCTCGACGAGTACGCCATCGCGGGTCTCCAGGCCAGCCCCGTGGACGCGTACGGCGTCGGCACGAGCGTCGTGACCGGATCCGGAGCGCCCGCGGCAGGCATGGTCTACAAGCTCGTGGCGCGGCAGGGCGACGACGGCGGATGGGTCGGGGTCGAGAAGCGCTCGGAGGACAAGGCCTCGAAGGGCGGCGAGAAGGTCGCCGTGCGCACGCTGCGCGACGGCGTCGCCGTCGAGGAGACCGTGCTGCTCGGCGACGGCGTCGCCCCCGCGGAAGCGCTGGAGCGCGGGCGCGCGCTGCAGGTCCAGCTCGTCACCGGTGGCGAGATCGACGAGCGCTGGTCGGGCGCGACGGGCGTCGAAGCTGCCCGTGCGAGGCATGCGGCCTCCGTCGAGGAGCTGCCGGCGGATGCGCATCGCCTGGCCCGCGGCGAGCCAGCCATCCCCACCGCCTTCCGCTGAGCCGCCGGTGGCCGGCGCACCGGCTTGACTAGTCGGTGCGGAGCTTCTCGTAGATTGCCTTGCAGGAGGGGCAGATCGGGAACTTCTCGGGGTCGCGCCCCGGCGTCCACTTCTTGCCGCAGAGCGCGCGCACCGGCTTGCCGGAGAGCGCCGACTGCAGGATTTTCTCCTTCTGCACGTAGTGCGAGAAGCGATCGTGGTCGCCGTCCTCCACGGACTCCTCGTTGAGGAGCTTCTCGAGCTCGCGGTCGAGCACATCGGTGCCGCCGCCGGCGCCGATCGTTCCCGGTCCTGCCGTGTCAGGTCCTGTCGTCGTCATGGCTCCATGATCCCACGTCGGTCGCGCGCGCGCTCAGCGCGCTCCCGGGCTGGGTGCGCGAGGATGCTCCTCGGTGCCGCTGGGGGGCGTGCACCTCGATTGCAAGGGGGAACCGATGGGTGAGATCGAACCGAACGAGGATCTCGGCTGGATGATGAAGTCGCTCGAGGGCATCCTCGGCGTGCAGCGGCCGCTCGTCATCAACCACCTGCGCTCGCTGCGCCGCAAGCATCCCGAGCTCACGCCCGCGCAGGTCATCGCGCGCCTCGAGAAGCAGTACCTCACGGCCGTCTCGACCGGCGGTGCCGCGGTCGGCGCGACCGCGGTGGCGCCGGGCATCGGCACCGCGGCCGCGCTCGGGCTCACCGTTGCCGAGACCGTCGGCTTCCTCGAGGCCAGCGCCTTCTTCGGCCAGGCCATCACCGAGGTGCACGGCATCGCGATCGAGGATGAGGAGCGCGCGAAGGCCCTCGTCATGGGTCTCATGCTGGGCGCGGGCGGGCAGTCGCTCGTGAAGCGCGCAGCCGAGCAGGCGCTCGGCCGGGGCGGCGTGCCGGGCAACGCCTACTGGGGCCAGCTCGTGACCTCGGCGATGCCGGCCGGGGCGATGGGCCAGGTCGTGGACTTCCTGCGGCGCGCGTTCCTGCGGCGCATGGCGCGCAACACCGGCGCCTCGATGCTCGGCCGCGCGATGCCGTTCGGCATCGGAGCCGTCATCGGCGGCGTCGGCAACAACATCCTCGGCCGCCAGGTCGTGAAGGCCGCCCGCGAAGCCTTCGGCCCCGCGCCGCTCGCCTTCGACGGAAACCTCGCACCTCGCATCAAGGAGGTGCGGCCGAGCCTCGGCGAGCGCATCAACCAGGCCCGCCAGATCGAGCGCGACGGGCTCGGCGGCGGCCTGCGGCGGCTGCGGGAGCGCGGCTCCGCGAAGGACGCGGCGGCCGGCGACGACCAGTCGCCGCAGGGCCCGCAGGCCGGCTGAGTCGCCGCCGCCAGAGCCGCCCATCACGACAGGACCGCCCGGGCTGACCTCGTCAGCCCGGGCGGTCCTTCGCGGCGCAGCTGCGCCGCCTCACGCGGATCGAGCTCAGGTCAGCTCGCCGAGCGTCACCTGCACCTCGGACTCCTGGCCGTCGCGCAGGTAGGTCACCGCGACCTCGCTGCCGGCGGCGTGCGCCCGCACCTGCGCGGTCGCGTCGATCGCGCCGGTGACCGACTGCCCGTCGATGCTCGTGATGACATCGCCCGACCGCAAGCCTGCCTCCGCTGCCGCACCGCCGTCGCTCAGCTCCTGCACCTGCGCGCCGACGTTGCCGACGGAGGCGTCGGTCACGTCGCTGACGGTGGCGCCCAGCAGACCGTGCGTCGCCTCACCGGTCGAGATGATCTCGTCGACCACGCGCTGCACGAGGCTCGCCTCGACGGCGAAGCCGATGCCGATCGAGCCGCCCGTCTCGGCATCCGACGAGCCCATGCTCGCGATCGCGACGTTCACCCCGAGCAGCTGCCCTGAGGCGTTCAGCAGCGCGCCGCCCGAGTTGCCGGGGTTGATCGACGCATCCGTCTGCACCACCGGGATGGAGATCTCCTCCTGCGCGGCCTGGGCGCCGTTCTCCTGCCAGAAGCCGAAGGGCGACTGCTCGCTCTGCTGCTCGTCCTCCCCCTCGGGCGCGGCGCTCGAAGCGATGCGGAGGCCGCGGTCGACCGCAGAGACGATGCCGTCGGTCACCGAGTTGGACAGGCCGAGCGGTGCGCCGATCGCGATCGCCGTCTCACCCACCCGCACGTCGTCGCTCGAGGCGAAGGTGACGACGGGCAGATCGGCGTCCACCTTGATGACAGCGAGGTCGACCACCGGGTCGGTGCCGACGATCTCGGCCGCCAGCAGGCGCCCGTCGCTCGTCTCGACCGTGATCGTCGCATCCGCGGTCTGGCCGGAGAGCGTGACGACGTGGTTGTTGGTGACGATGTAGCCGTCGGCAGCGATCGCGACCCCCGACCCCTCACCCGATCCGGCGCGCGAGACGGCCTGCACGGTGACGACGGATGGGCCGGCAGCGGCCGCGACGTCGGCGACCGTCCCCGAGTCGGAGACCGCCTCGCTCGCCTGGCCGCCGGCCTCCGGCGCCGCCTGTGTCTGCGGCTGCTGCTGGCTGCCGGCGAGCGCGCCCCCGCCGAAGCCTGCTGCTCCCCCCAGGAGAGCGGCCGCGACGAGCGACCCGGCGACGATCCCGGTGCGACGGCGCGGGCGCTCGGCGGCGCTGGGAGCGCTCGCCGCCGCGGATCCCTGCGCGGAGGGCGGGCCGTAGCTCGGCGCGCTCGCGAAGGTGCCGCCGTTCGAGTACATCGGCGCGTATGCCTGCGTGGCGGCATCGCGCTGCGGCTGCGGCTCGGCGTGCTCCTCAGCCTGCGGCTGCGGCTGCGGCTGCGTCGGCCACGGAGCGGGCGCCTGCCACCGCTGCCACTGCTCGCCGGTCGGTCCCTGGCCCTGCGGCACCTGCTGGTCGTGCCCGGGCTGCTGGGCCGGCTGCTGCTGACCTCTGGGCGCCATCGGATTGGGCACGTGATCGTACGGGTTCGTCATGACCTCTACGGTGTCACCCGAATCCATGCGATTCCTACGTGATCGCGATGTCGGCCGTTCGGAACCTGTGGGAACCGGGTAGCGTCGGGATCATGGAGCAGTCACCCTGGCAGCGAGCCGCCGCGGGTGCGGGACTGCTCGGTGCCGATGGTCGGCTGGCGCCGACGATCTTCGCCGAGATGACCGCCCTCGCCACCAAGACGGGAGCCCTCAACCTCGGTCAGGGCTTCCCGGACGAGGACGGCCCGCGCGCCGTGCTCGATGCGGCGAAGCACGCGATCGACCACGGCCGCAATCAGTACGGTCCGGGCAGGGGCGCCCCCGAGCTGATCGACGCGATCATCGAGCACCAGCGCCGGTTCTACGGCATCGGCCTCGGCCGCAGCGACGTGCTCGTCACCGCCGGAGCCACCGAGGGCCTGGCCGCCACGCTGCTGGCCTACCTGCAGCCCGGCGACGAGGTCATCGTCTTCGAGCCCTACTACGACGCCTACGCGGCGATCGTCGCCCTCGCCGGCGGCGTACTCGTGCCCGTCCCGCTCGCCGCGCCGGACTTCCAACCCGACATCGAGCGGTTGCAGCGCGCCGCGACGCCGCGCACGAAGATGCTGATCGTCAACTCGCCGCACAACCCCACCGGCTCGGTCTTCACCGAGGAGACCATGCGGCACATCATCCGGGTCGCAGAGCGCCGCGACGCGATCATCGTGACCGACGAGGTCTACGAGCACCTCGTCTACGACGACCAGCACGTGCCGCTCGCCTCCTTCAGCGCGGCGCGCGAGCGACTCGTCTCCATCTCGTCGGCCGGCAAGACCTTCTCGGTCACCGGGTGGAAGATCGGGTGGGTGATGTCGACCCCCGAGCGCATCGCGCAGATCAGCGCCGTCAAGCAGTACCTCACGTTCGTCAACGGCGCGCCCTTCCAGCCCGCCGTAGCCGCAGGACTCCGGCTGCCCGACGAGCACTACGACACGATCGTCGCCTCCTTCGCCCGCAAGCGCGACATCCTCACCCGCGGGCTGCGCAACGCGGGCTTCGCCGTCCACGACGCCAACGCCGGCTACTTCGTGCTCGCCGACGCGGCGCCGCTGGGCATCGACGACGCGACCGCGCTCTCGCGGCGGCTGCCGGAGCTCGTCGGCGTCGTCGGCGTGCCGCTCTCGGCCTTCGCGCGTCCCTCGCGGCGCGACCTGCGCTCGACCATGCGCTTCGCCTTTTGCAAGTCCGACGACATGCTCCGCGACGCCTCAGAGCGCCTCGCGGGGCTCAGGGGCGCCGAGCTGCAGCACACGGCCCAGGAAGCCGGCCGCGCGTCGGCCACGATCGCGTGAGTCAGCTGACGCGGTAGCGCCTGTTCGCGAGCGAGGGGTTGCGCAGCCGCGTCCGCTCGATCGCACCGGGGTCGATGGGCGCGATGGCGATGCCCTCCTCGTCGCCGAGCGCGGCGAGCGGGACGCCCATCGGGTCGACGATGAGCGAGCAGCCGACACCCAGCGGTGGCGCCTGATCCGCCGCGACGACGTGCACGGTCGACTCGATCGCGCGCGCCGTGACGAGCGTCGTCCAGTGGCGCTCCTTCTGCGGGCCGCGCACCCACTCCGCAGGCACGACGATGAGGTCGGCCCCCGCATCCACGAGCCGCCTCGTCATCTCGGGGAAGCGCAGGTCGTAGCAGGTCTGGATGCCGATGCGGGTGCCGAACGCGTCCACGACCGGGCTCTGCGCCGGGTCGCCGGCCGTCAGCCAGTCCGACTCGCTCGAGCCGAAGGCGTCGTAGAGGTGGACCTTGCGGTAGGCGATGCGGATGCCCTGGTCGTCGACCGCGACGACGGTGTTCGAGACGCCCGCGTCGAGACGCTCCACGAGGCCCGCGATCACCAGCGCGCCGTGCGCGGTCGCGCGCTCCTGCAGCATCGCCACGAAGGGCCCGTCGAGCGGCTCAGCGACGGCCGGCGCGGTCGCCGCGAGGTCGCTCGAGCAGTGCTGCGAGTACTCCGGCAGCACGATGAGCCGCGCACCGCGCGCAGCCGCCCGGTCGATCCAGCTCGCTGCCTGCTCCCGGTTCTCCTCCGGGTCTGCGCCCGGCGCCCACTGCACTGCAGCAGCCAGGAGCACAGCCGTCCCCACCGCATCCGACGCACCCATGGGGCCAACCCTACGGGCTGCCCCAGCCTCTGGGCGCTCGCTAGCCCTGCATGTCCTCGAGCTCCATGCCCTTCGTCTCCGGCACCTTCCACAGCACGAAGAAGAACGACAGGGCGGCGAAGAAGGTGTAGAAGCCGTAGGCGAAGGTGAGCCCGATGTCGGCCATCGCCGGGAACGTGGTCGAGATCGCGAAGTTGGCCACCCACTGCGCCGCGGCTGCCACCGCGAGCGCCGATGCGCGGATGCGGTTGGGGAACATCTCGCCCAGCAGCACCCAGACGAGCGGGCCCCACGTGGCGCCGAAGAAGACCACGAACAGGTTGGCGCCCAGCAGCGCGACGATCGACCAGGGCGGGCCGAGCTCCACCGACTGCGAGCCGTCGGCACCCGTGGCCAGCTCGCCGAAGGAGAACGCCAGCGCCATGGCGCCGAGCGCGAGCGTCATGCCGACCGAGCCCACGAGCAGCATCTTGCGGCGTCCGACGCGGTCGACGAGCATGATCGCCACGATCGTCGTCGCGATGTTGATGACGGAGGTGATCACGCTCGTCAGGAGCGCTGTGGACTCGTCGAAGCCGACCGAGCGCCACAGCGTCGTCGAGTAGTAGAAGATCACGTTGATGCCGACGAACTGCTGGAACACCGACAGCAGGATGCCGACCCAGACGATCGGTCGGAGGCCGAAGGAGCTGCCGCGCAGGTCAGCCATCGACTCGCGGTCCTCCCGCTCGAGCGAGACCCGGATCTGCTCGATCTTCAGGTTGACGTCGGTCTCCCCCGTGAAGTCCAGCAGCACCTGCGAGGCCTTGTCGTACTCGCCGCGCGCGACGAGGAAGCGCGGCGACTCCGGCAGTCGCAGCGCCATCACTCCGTAGACGATCGCGGGCACCGCCTCGGCCATGAACATCCAGCGCCACGCCTGCATGTCGAACCAGAGGATCTCCGCGGAGCCGCCCGCGATCTGGGCGAGCCAGGCGTTCGACAGCAGCGCGGTGAAGATGCCGCTCACGATCGCGAGCTGCTGCAGCGAGCCGAGCCGGCCGCGGACGCGAGCCGGTGAGACCTCGGCGATGTAGGCGGGAGCGATCACGCTGGCGGCGCCCACGCCGAAGCCGCCGACGACGCGCCACGCGATGAGGTCCCAGACCCCGAAGGCGAGGCCGGAGCCGATCGCCGAGACGAGGAAGAGCACGGCGGCGGCGACCATCACCGGGATGCGCCCGTAGCGGTTGGCCGCGGTGCCCGCGAACCAGGCGCCGATCGCGCAGCCGATCAGCGCGGACGAGACGCTGAAACCGGTCAACCCCGTCTCGAGCGCGAACTCCCCGGCGAGGGCGTTGACGGCGCCGTTGATGACGGCGGTGTCGAAGCCGAACAGGAATCCGCCGAGCGCCGCGGCGATGGCGATGCCGATCACCCGGCCCTGCAGGCGGTTGTAGCTCTCGGTCATGTGCGCTCCTTCGGGCATCCGGGACGCCACTCTGGCACACCAGGGTGGTGCGGGGCACGGCGCACTGTCAGGATCGGAGCGACGAAGGGAGCAGGATGCTCGTCGCATTCTCCGTAGCACCGGCGACAGCCGGACCCGACGGCTCGGTGCACGATGCCGTCGCCGCAGCCGTGCAGGTGGTCCGCGAGAGCGGGCTGCCGCATCGCACCGATGCCATGTTCACGACCATCGAGGGCGAGTGGGACGCGGTGTTCGACGTCGTGCGCCGCGCGACCGACGCGGTGCTGGCGCACTCGCCGCGCGCTTCCCTCGTCATCAAGGCCGACATCCGGCCCGGATGGACAGACGAGCTCGACGGCAAGGTCGTCAGGCTCGAACGAGCCCTGGAGGGGGACGCATGAGATCAGAGCTGTTCGCTGAGGCGAATCAGGAGCGCCAGTCGACCGAGCGCTGGGTGAAGCAGTCGAGCAAGATGCTCCGCATCAACGTCTCCGGCGGTCGCGACGTGCTCTCCGCCAAGGGTGCGATGGTCGCCTATCAGGGACAGATCGAGTTCCAGCACGAGGGCGCCGGCGCCGGCCGCATGCTGAAGAAGCTCGTCACGGGCGAGGGCACGTCCCTGATGCGGATGCGCGGTGAGGGCGAGGTGTTCGTCGCGCGCGACGCGGCGAACGTGTTCACCGTGCAACTCGAGGAGGAGGGGCTGTCGGTCAACGGGAAGAACCTGCTCGCCTTCGACCCCGAGCTGCAGTGGGACATCAAGATGCTGCGCAGCGGCAACATCATGGCCGGCGGGCTCTTCAACGTCGAGGTCGGGGGCACCGGCACGGTCGGCATCTCGTGCGAGGGGCAGCCGCTGCTGCTCGACTGCTCGCGGCAGCCGACCTTCGTCGACCCGAACGCGGCCGTGTGCTGGTCGTCGAGCCTCAGCCCCTCGGTCGTGAACAGCATGAACATGCGCTCGATGCTGCGCGGCGGCTCCGGCGAGGCGTTCCAGCTCGCGTTCCACGGCCCGGGCTTCGTGGTGGTGCAGCCCAGCGAGGGCCGCCCGGAGCTGTCGGGCGCGAACGGCGGCAGCCGGTAGGCCCGCCTCCGGCCTGCTTGGCCGGAGATGCAGAAGAGGCGCCCTCTCGGGCGCCTCTTCTGTGTGCCGCAGTTCGCGGACTTCTTGTTGCGGGGACAGGATTTGAACCTGCGACCTCCGGGTTATGAGCCCGGCGAGCTACCGAGCTGCTCCACCCCGCGGCACAAGAAGAGACGTTACCAGTCCTCGCGCCGCGGGGCAAATCCGCTAGGGCGCCGTGGTCTCCTGCGGCTCCTCAGAGGCCTCCGGAGCGGCAGGATCCTCGGGTGCCGGGGTCTCGCCCGTCTCCCCCTGGATCTGCGCGGAGAGCTCGAGCGCCTCGGCGAGCGCCGCCGTGAGCCGCTCGTCGGCCTCCGCCGCCGCGACCAGGTCGTTCTCGGCGTACGCGGCCTGGCGCTCCTGGAGCGCCGCGCCAGCGGCCTCCACCGCGGCGTCGAGCTGCGCCTGCAGGCTGCCCTCGGGCGCGGGCTCCTCGCCGGGCTCCTCGCCCTCCTCGCCAGGAGCGGCGGGGTCGACGCCCGAGTCGCCCGCCTCCGCGCCGGAGTCGCCGCCGAAGAGCGCGTCGAGCGCTTCGTCCAGGGTGTCCTCGAAGGCGATGTCGTCACCGAAGGCCACGAGGATCTTGCGGAGCACCGGGAACGATGTCGCACCCGTGGACTGCAGGTAGACCGGCTGCACGTAGAGCAGGCCGCCGCCGACCGGCAGCGTCAGGAGGTTGCCGTTGATGACCTCGGAAGCGCCCTGGCGCAGCAGGTTGAGCTGCTGCGAGACCGCGTCGTCGGTGTCGAAGGTGTTCTGCACCTGACCCGGCCCCGGGATCGATCTGTCCTTCGGCAGCATCTGCAGCGTCAGCTGCCCATAGCTGTCCGCGACCTCGCCAGCGGTGCCGCCGGCGTCGGCGTTGACCGACAGGTAGCCGTAGAGCACGTTGCGGCCGTCCCTCGGGATGAAGGTCGAGTACAGCGTGAACGCCGGGTCCTGCCCGTCGACCGACATGGTGAGGTAGAACGGCGGCTGCAGCGGAGACGTCGTCTCCGCGGAGCCCTCGGTCGGGTCGTTCGGCGTCGCCCACTGGTCGTCGCCCGAGAAGAAGGTCCCCGGGTTCGTCACGTGGTAGTCGCCGAGGATCGAGCGCTGCAGCTTGAACATGTCGGCCGGGTAGCGCACGTGGCTCATGAGCTCGCCCGACATCTCGCTGATCGGCCTGATCGTGCCGGGGTAGATCTCGTTCCACGCCTGCAGGATCGGGTCCTCCGCATCCCACGCGTAGAGCGTGACGGAGCCGTCGTAGGCGTTCACGACCGCCTTGACGGAGTTGCGCACGTAGTTGATGACGTCGCCGATGGGCGGCGTCTGGTTGGTCGAGTCTGCGATCGCCTGCTGCACCGAGCGGTGCGACGAGTAGGGGTAGCTCGACGCGGTCGTCATGCCGTCGACGATCCAGACGAGCTCCTCGTCCACGATCGCCGGGTAGGTGTCGCTGTCGAGCGTCAGCCACGGCGCGACCTCTGCCACGCGCTGGAGCGGGTCGCGGTCGTAGAGGATCTGGGACTCGTCGGTGACGGCATCCGAGAGCACGATCTGCTCGGACTGGAACTTCAGCGCGTAGACGAGCCGGTTGAAGATGTTGTCGAGCCTCGGCCCGCCCTCGCCCGCGAAGGTGGTCTCGGCGTTGCCGCTCCCCTCCTCGCTCGAGCGCGGGTAGTCGAGCTCGAGGTTGCCGGGCGCGCCGACGATCGAGTAGTCGGGCATCGACTCGCCGAAGTAGACGCGCGGCTCGTAGTCGCCGAGGGCACCCGTGGTCGGGATGCCTGCCTGCATGAAGACCGGCTGCCCCTCGGGCCCGCGCTGGTTGCCGTAGGCCGCCACGACGCCGTAGCCGTGCGTGTAGACGATGTGGCGGTTGTACCAGCTGTCCTCGTCCAGGCCGGAGAGGTCGAGCTCGCGCACCGCGATGACCGTGTCCTGCGTCTGCCCGTCGATCTCGTAGCGGTCGACGTCGAGCTGGTCGCGGAAGCCGTAGTACTGGCGGTACTCCTGCAGGTTCGCGAACGCGTCCGTGACGAGCGCGGGGTCGATGATGCGGATGTTCGCGGTCGTCTCCGCGTCCTCCCGCAGCGCTCCGGGCTCAGCGTCCGTGCGCGCATCCGACGCCGTCTCGACCATCTCGTCGACGCCCCACGCGGAGCGGGTGGCGTCGATGTTGCGCTGGATGTACTCGGCCTCAAGGGTCCTGGCGCTCGGGTCGACGTTGAAGCGCTGCATGATCGCCGGGTAGGCGACGCCGACGACGAGCGAGGCCGCGATCAGCAGGCCGGTGCCGACGATCGCGATGCGCCAGCGGCCGATGATCGCCGTGACGATGAAGAAGAGCGCGACGACGCCCGCGATGCCGGCGAGGATCTGCGCGCCGGGGATCGCGGCGTTGACCTCGGTCCAGCCGGCGCCGGTCGCCAGGAAGCCCTGCGACGTCTGCGCGAGCGAGGCGTACTGGCCGAGCCAGATCGAGACGCCGAGCACGAGCATGTAGAGCGCGCCGATGACGGCGAGCTGGATGCGCGCGGAGCGCGAGATGCGCACCTCGCGGCCCGTCACGCGGATGGCGCCGTAGAGGTAGGCGGTCGCGAGGGTCGCGGCGCCGCAGATGAAGAGCACTGCGAGCGCGAAGCCGACGATCTGCTGGTAGAAGGGCAGCTCGAAGATGTAGAAGCCCACGTCGAGGCCGAACTGCGGGTCGACCTCACCGAACGGGCGGCGGTGCAGCCACAGCTGCGCGGTCTCCCACTGCGAGGCGGCTGCGACGCCCGAGAAGAGGCCGAGAGCGACGGGCGCAGCCCACATGACGAGCTTGCGCAGCGGCTCGACGAGCTCCTGGTAGCGGTCGAGCTGCGAGTTGAGCTGGGCGTAGACCGGGCGCGAGCGGAAGGCGATCTGCACCGCGAGCGCGAGCGGCACGGCCATCGCGACGAAGCCGATCGCGAACATCGTGGCGATCGACAGCCAGCGCGTCTGGAGCACCTGCACGAAGCCCAGCTGGTCGAACCAGAGGACATCGGCATAGAAGCCCGAGAACAGCACGAAGGCGCCGATGATGGCGGCCACGATCAGGACGGTGATCAGCAGCGGCGACGGCCGCTGCCTCCCGGTGGTCGCTGCGGTGGGTCGTTCGGCGTTGGCAGACACGTCGTAGGGCTCCAGAGCTCAGTGTGGCGGTCGGCCCATCGTATCTGCCGAGGCTATGAGTCTTCGCCGCTGCCGCAGGTGGGCAGACCGGAGGTGTCCTCGTTCATCGCCACCGTCTCGATCGCCGTGATCGCGTCGTCGAGCGTGTCGACCGCGAACACCGTCAGCCCCGCAGGGATGCGGCCGCTGACCTCGCCGCAGTTCTCCACCGGCGCGAGGAAGTGCGTCGCGCCGGCCTCGACCGCCCCGTGCAGCTTCTGCACGATGCCGCCGATGGGGCCGACGTCACCGAGCGCCGAGATCGTGCCGGTTCCGGCCCAGCTCGTGCCGGCGGTCATGGCTCCAGGGGTCAGCTCGTCGACGATGCCGAGCGCGAACATCATGCCGGCGCTGGGGCCGCCGACGTTCGGCAGCTGGATGTCGACCTCGAAGGGGAAGGTGAACTCGTTCGAGGGGTAGATGCCGACGAGGCGCTGGTCGCCCTCGACGAGCGGCGTCACCTCGACCGTCATCGGCTCGCCGTCGCGCTCGATGTCGAAGGTCGACGGCCCGTCGACCGAGGCGATGGCCTCCCGGATCGAGAAGACGTCGTAGGCGGCCTGCCCGTTGACGCGCAGGATGCGGTCGTCCTCCTCCAGGATGCCGACGGCGGGCGCATCGGGGATCACCCCGGCGACGCGCACGTCGCTCACGACCTCGTGGCCCTCGTGCAGCAGCGCTGCCGCGACGGCTGCCTGCTGCGAGTTCTGCATCTCGATGCGGCCCGCCTCGTTCGAGTCCTCGACAGAGACGTCGTCGGGGAACGCCGAGTCCATCGGGATGATCGCGTCGGCCGGGTCGAGGTAGGCCTGCGCGACGTCGATCCAGCGCAGCGGGCGCTGCGGGTTGCCGTACCAGGCGATCGTGAGCAGGTGGAGCTCGCCCTCCGTGGGGAAGGTCTCCGCGCCCTCGATCGAGATCAGCGGTCCCGCATCGGTCGTGCCGAGCGTGTCGTAGGTCGGCCCCGGCACCTCGACGACGTAGGGCGAGGGCACGAACGCGAGCGCGAGCGAGGCGAGCGCCGTGGCCGTGAGCGCGCCCCAGCCGGCACGGCGGAGTCGCCGCGGCCGGACATCCGGGAAGCGCCGGTGTGGCGGGTGTTCGCGGACGGCGGAGGGCGGGATGGACGGATTCCCGGCTGGTGAAGACATGCTGCGGATAGCGTAGTCGCATGCCTGAGGACTCCGAAGATCGGCGCCCCGAGGACGAGCTGCGCGAGATGCTGCAGCAGTTCCTCTCCGGTGATGGCCCCATCGACCCATCCCGCCTCGCGGGAGCCGCCGGGATGCCCTCCGACCCGGCCCAGCTGCAGGCCCTGATGGCGCAGCTGCAGGCCGCGCTCGCGCGCAGCGAGGACGGCATCGACTGGTCGGCCGCAGCGCGGCAGGCGGGTGCTGTCGTGCAGCGCGACCCCGGTTCGGTGACGACGGCCGAGCGCGATGCCGTCCAGCAGGCGGCTGACCTCGCCGCCATGTGGCTCAGCGAGACGACCGAGATCGGCGCGGCGACACCCATCACCATGATGTCGCGGCAGCAGTGGGTCGACGCGACCCTGCCCGTCTGGCAGGAGATGAGCGAGCCGGTCGCCAGCAGCATCGCGGACGCGCTCACCCGGGCCATGCAGGAGCACGCTCCTGAGGAGGCGCAGGCCATGCTCGCCGGCGCCGAGAAGATCCTCCGGAACGTCGGCGGCACGATGTTCGCGATGCAGCTCGGCAACGTCGTCGGTCAGCTGGCGGGCGAGACGGTCGCCGGCGGCGACTTCGGCTTCCCGCTGCTCGAGAGCACCGCGGCGCTGCTGCCGGTGAACCTGCGCTCTGTGGCGGAGGGGCTCGAGATCCCCGACGACCAGGTGCGCATCTGGATGGCTGCGCGCGAACTCGCCCACGCCCGGCTCTTCCACCACGCGCGCTGGCTGCGCCTGCACGTGCTCTCCGCGGTGCGCGAGTACGCCGAGGGCATCAGCATCGACGTCGAGCGCCTCGAGGAGCTCGCGGAGTCCTTCGACCCGACGAACCCCGACGAGCTGCGCGAGGCGCTCTCGAGCGGTGCGCTCATCCCGCCGAAGACGCAGGAGCAGCTCGAGGCGTTGGCCCGGCTCGAGACGACGATCGCCCTCATCGACGGGTGGGTCGACGCCGTCACGGAGGCGGCGACCGCCCGCCTGCCGAAGCGCGATGCGATCGCCGAGTCGGTGCGCCGCAAGCGCGCCACCGGCGGTCCGGCGGAGAAGGCCTTCGGCACGCTCGTCGGTCTCGAGATCCGGCCTCGACGCCTGCGCGAGGCGGCGGCGTTCTGGCGCACGGTCACGGATGCGGTGGGCGCCGAGGTGCGCGACTCTCTGTGGGACCAGCCCGACCTGATGCCGGGCTCGGACGACATCGACGACCCGTCGCGCGTCATCGCGCGGCTGCAGGGTGCGGGAGAGCTGGACGAGATGGACCTCGCCCTGCAGGAGCTGCTCGACGACGCCGAGCGCGAGTCGGGCGAGGGCGGCACCGCCGCGGGCGACGCAGAGGACCAAGGCTCCTCCGACGACGACGACCCGAAGCCCGTCTAGCGCCGACCCGAGGAAGGCCGCAGGCTGTGGAGAGCCGGCGACGCGCTCGGCGGGGATGGCGCACCATGCGCCCATGCTCCGACTCGATCCGCACCTCGCCGTCTTCCGCTCCTCCCCCGACCGCATCGCGATCGGCGCGCAGGAGCGCATCGCCGACCTCGACGCCGACGCTCCGAACCTGCGCGCGATCGCCGCGCTGACGCGCGGCGTGCTGCCGCGCGAGCTGGCGCAGCTGATCGGCGAGGAGCAGGCGCAGGCGCTGCTCGCGACGATCGACGCGGCCGTGGTCGACGAGCAGCCGCGCCTCCCCGTCGTGGTGCGCGGGCGCATCCGACTCGCCGAGCAGCTGCACCGCAGCGTGCGCGACGCCGGCCACCGCGCCGGCGAGGACGTCGTGCTGCCGGTGGCGCCCTGGCGACTGCCGGTCGGCGAGGTCGAGCGGCTGCTCGTGTCCGGGGCCGCGCACCTGCCGGTCGTCGTCGGCGACGCGTGGCTGCAGATCGGCCCCTACGTGCCTGCGGGCGGCGGATGCGCGCGCTGCGCGATCACGGGGGACGACACGCTGCTGCCTGCCCACCTCACCCCGGAGGCGAGCCCGGTCGCCGCTGCGCAGGCGGTGGCGACGGTGCTGGGCGCGCTGCGCCGCGCGAGCGAGGGTGCGCTGCCCGCGGGCTGGGGCGCGCGCATCCGGCAGCGCGACGGCGCGGTCAGCGCCCTCCGGCGGCGCCGGCCGTGCTCGCACCTCGGCGACCCCCGCCTGCCCGAGGCGGAGCGATCTCGGCCAGGAACCGCGATGGCTGCCTGAGCTGGTGGCCGGAGCCCTTGGCCCAGGAGAACGACAGCGTGCGCTGCGCTCGCGTGATCGCGACGTAGAGCAGTCGGCGCTCCTCGTCGATCTCGGCGAGCGTCGTGGCGTGCGAGATGGGCAGCAGCCCCTCGGCGAGCCCGCACACGTGCACGTGCCGCCACTCGAGGCCCTTCGCCGCGTGGATGGTGGCGATCGTCACTGCCGAGACGGAGGGCTCGTGCTCGGTCTGCGCGCGGCGCTGCAGGTCACGGGCGAACGCCGGCAGGTCGGTGCCGCCCACCTCCTCGGCGAGCGTGACGAGCGCGTGCAGCGCATCCCACTGCGCGCGCTCCTCGCCGTGTGTCTCTGGCGGCTGGGCGCGGTAGCCGAGCCCCATCACGATGTCGGTGACGGCCTGGAACACGGGGCGATCGTCTGCGGGCGCGCTGCGCAGCATCATCACTGCCCGCTTGACCACCGGGATCTCGAAGAACCGCTGCGAGCCTCGCACCGTCGACGACAGGCCGACGCTCGCGAGCGCCTGCTCGATGAGTCCCGACTGCGCGTGGAAGCGGATGAGCACGGCGATCTCGCCCGCGTCCGCACCGGCATCCACCTGGGCCCGGCACGCGGCGGCGATCGCGGCCGCCTCTGCGGAGTCGTTGGCATGCACACCGAGGCTCGGCTCGCGGCCCGCCTCGCCGGAGGCTGCGGAGAGCGTGAGGGCGTCGCGACCGCGCATGAGCCGGTTCGCGCAGCCGACCACCGCGGCGGTCGACCGGTAGGAGCGCTCGAGGCGCACGACCTCGGCATCGGGGTGGTCGTGGACGAAGCGGCTCAGGCTCGCCGCGTCGGCGCCCGCGAAGGAGTAGATCGTCTGGCTCGGGTCACCGACGACGCAGATGTCGCGGCGGTCGCCCAGCCAGGCGGCGAGCACGCGCTGCTGCATCGGCGAGACGTCCTGATACTCGTCGACCGTGAAGTGGCGATAGCGCGAGCGCACCTCGTCGGCGACCACGGGCTCGCGCTCGATCATGCCCGCCGTGGCGAGCAGCACGTCCTCGAAGTCGATCTGGCGACGCTCGTCCTTCACCCGCTCGTAGGCCATGTGCAGGTCGATCATGGCCTCCGGCGCGATGCCGGTGGGCAGTGGGCGGATGCGCGCCTGCACCGCGTAGTCCTCGATGGTCATCGCCTGCGACTTGCGCCACTCGACCTCGCCCGCGGCGTCGCGCAGCTGCGCGGTGGGCAGCCGCAGCCGCAGCTGCGCGGCGGCATCGGCCAGCGTCGAGGCCTTCTGCGGCAGCAGGGCCGGCATGCGCGAACCCGTGATGCGCGGCCAGAAGTGCGAGAGCTGCGCGAGCGCTGCAGCGTGGAAGGTGCGGGCCTGGACCCCGCCGGCGCCGAGGCGCGCGAGCCGCGTGCGCATCTCCCCCGCCGCCCGGGCGGTGAAGGTGAGCGCGAGCGAGGCGTGCTCCGCCTGCTCGCCGGTGGCGACCGCGTAGGCGATCCGGTGCGTGATCGCTCGCGTCTTTCCCGTTCCCGCGCCAGCGAGGATCGCCACCGGGCCGCCGAGCGTCGTCGCGGCCAGTCGCTGCTGCTCGTCCAAACCCGCGAGGATGCGGTCGGCGTCGGTGACCTCGCCGGCCGGGAGCTCCGCTGCCGGCGCGGCATCGGACGGCACGGCCTCGCTCACCGGTCGAGCCACGCCTCGATGATCCACGAGGCGATCGAGGTGCGACCCGGCAGCTGCACGGCACCGGAGCGCAGCTCGTCGCGCGTGAACCACCGCACGTCGAGGATCTCGACGCCGTCCGGCACGAACGTCTCGGGGTCGGGCGCAGTGCACTCGAAGCCGATCATGAGGCTGCGCGGGAAGGGCCACGGCTGCGAGCCGAGGTAGCGCGGCGCGACGACGCGCAGCCCCGTCTCCTCGTGCACCTCGCGAACGACGGCTGCCTCGAGCGACTCCCCCGGGTCGACGAAGCCCGCGATGAGCGAGTAGCGGCCCTCGGGCCACGCGGCGTTGTGCCCGAGCAGGATCCGCTCGTCGGCGGCATCGTGGATCGCGACGATGACCGCCGGGTCGGTGCGCGGGAAGTGCGGCGACCCGCTCGCCGAGCGGCGCACCCAGCCCGACTCCTCGAACGCCGTCGGCAGGCCGTCGACCGGGCTGTGCGCGCTCTCGCGCTGCCAGACGCCGAGCGCCACCGCCTGCACGAGCACGCCCGCGTCCGCATCATCGAGGTCGGCGCCGACCTCGCGCAGCGAGCGCCACTCGGCGCCCTCGACCTCGAAGGGCTCGGCGACGAGCTGGCTGAGGATCACCGCCCCTGGCTCCCCCTCGCCCGCGGGAGCGAGGCGGCCCAGCCAGCTCGGCGGGACGGGCGGCTGCACCGGCGCGGCATCCGGCGGCAGCTCACCGGGAGCGAAGCGCACGAGGCGGCCGTCGCGCACGGGCGCGCGATCGCCGGCGATGACGATGATGCGCGTCGACGCCGTGGCGAGCGCGCGGTCGACGGCGTCGGGCAGGATGCGCGAGACGTGGTCTCGGTCGAGCCCCGACCGTGCGAGCGGGGGCACGATGCCGGGCGCCCATGCGCCGACCGCCTCCGACTGCGTCGATCGAGCTGCGGGGCCCTCGGGGCCGCCTGTAGTGCTGGGCACGTCACCTCCGTCGCGTGGCGCGGCCCCACTGCGGCGAGTGCGGCCTAGCCTGGCATCCATGAGCTCGAACCCCTTCACTCTAGCCGCGCTCGCCACCACCGCCGTGCCCGGCCTCGACGTCGTCGGCGCGACGGAGGATGGCTCCGA
The DNA here is from genome assembly GCF_900117395.1 of Agrococcus sp. Marseille-P2731. Taxonomy (GTDB): domain Bacteria; phylum Actinomycetota; class Actinomycetes; order Actinomycetales; family Microbacteriaceae; genus Agrococcus. Next base: position 849,748 of record NZ_FPEG01000002.1, read on the forward strand.
CGAGCACCGCTCTGTCGTCGCGGCACGGCTCGCGGACGGCTCGACCGTGCAGGTCATCCTGCCGCGATCGGTCACGGCGCTGCGCAGCGAGCAGGCCCACGAGCGCGCGCTCGCGGCACTCACCCTCGCCACCCGCTCGCGCCTGCCGTTCGAGGTGCCGACCGTGCTCGGCACGACGGATGCGGGGAAGTCGTCGCTCTCGGTCCTCACGCGCCTCGGCGGCACCGTCATGCGGCTCACTGACGTCTCCCCAGCGAAGCCCGGGCTCGCCGAGAGCGTCGGCCGTGCGATCGCCGCGCTCCACGAGCTGCCCACCTCCGTCGCCTCCGATGCCGGGCTCCCCCACGAGAGCGCGCAGGCACTGCGTGCGCGCCTGCTCGACACCTTCGACCGCGCGGCGGCGACCGGCTCGGTGCCGACCCCGCTGCTCGAGCGCTGGGAGGCGGCGCTGGGCGACGATCAGCTCTGGCAGTTCAAGCCCGCGCTCGTGCACGGCGACCTGCAGGCTCCCGCGTTCCGCATCGAGGACGCCGAGGTGGTCGGCATCGACGGCTGGCACGCGCTCGCCGTGGGCGACCCGGCGCGCGACCTCGCGTTCCTGCTCGGCTCGAGCGAGTTCGGCAGCGTCGACGCCGCCTTCGACGCGCACGCGGCCGCACGCGGCATCGGCGATCGCCAGGTGCGCCAGCGCGCGATGCTGCACGCGGAGCTGGACATCGCGCGCTGGCTGCTGCACGGCGCTGACCGCGGTGACGCCGCCATCGTCGAGGATGCGAAGGGGATGCTCGCGGGGCTGGTCGCACGCGTCGACAGCGACCCGGGTGCCGCGATCGCGCCGCAGCGACTCGAGACGATGGATCTGACCGGCGTGCAGGCCTACCTCGGGGACACCGCGGAGGCTCCTCGGTCGCAGCGGAGCACCGACGTCGTCGAGCACCACGACGTGGCGCCCGAGCGCGACACGGCAGACGCCGCCGCCGAGCAGCTGCAGGACCGGGACAGCGACGGGGCCGCACCGCAGCGCTGACGGCTCAGCGCATCGCCGAGGCCTCGGCCACCGCCTGCTGCGCTCGCAACCACCGCGCCTCGAGCTCGGCGAGCGACTCGATGCGCGTCGGCCTGATGATGCGATCGTGCTCGACGAAGTAGAGCTCTGCGTCGACCAGCTCGGGATCGAGCCCCGCGTGCGCGGCGTAGGCGGCGCGATACAGCGCGAGCTGCAGCTGGCGCGCCTCGAGGTCTGCGTCCCCGCTCGGCAACCGGCCGGTCTTCCAGTCGACCACGGTGGCTCGGTCCCCGTCACGGTAGACGGCATCGATCTTGCAGACCACGGTCGTGCCGGCGAGCGGCAGGTGGATCTCGATCTCCGTCTCCGCGGGCTCCCTGTCGCCGTACGGGGAGGCGAGGAACGTGCGCTTCAGCCGCTCGAGGCGCTCCGCGTCGATGCCGACGAGCTCCTCGTCCAGCGCTTCGTCGTCGACCGCGTCGCCGAGCCCGATGCCGCCGTCGCGGCGCTCGACCCAGCCGTGGAACAGCGTGCCCAGCCGCGTCGCAGCGAAGGGCTGCTGCGGCATCGGCCGCGCGATCTGCTGCGCCACGGCCACCGGATCCGCCGCCCAGTCCTTGAACCCGGATGCGGCGATGCGGCTCGGCAGCGCGAGGCCCGTGCCGATGCGGTCGGCCAGCAGCAGGTCGATCGCGTCGTCCCAGGGCGAAGCCGCCTCCGAGTCGGCTCCGGCCACGAGTGCCGCGGCGAGCTCGACGCGGTCGCGGCGAGCGCCGAGCGGATCGACGGGCCAGGTGACGGTCGCGGTGCGCGCGCCGAGCGGGTTCTCGGTGCCCTTCTCCGGCGGAGCGAGCAGCTCGACCTCGCGAGCGCGCGCCGCCTGCTCGAGCAGGCGCTTGGGCTTCGCCGCGCCCTTGGCGCTGCCGTACCACTGCGCCGCAGACAGCCACAGCGCCTCCTTGGCGCGCGTGACCGCCACGTAGGAGAGGCGGTCGCCCTCGGCCTCCTGGTGTGCCAGCAGCTCGCCGATGTACTGCTCGCGCGCCCTCGCGTACGAGGTCTTGGTGCGGTGGCCCTGCCACTCGAGCGAGGCGAGCAGCCCGGCGTCGCCGCGCAGCGGGTAGGGCAGTCGAGCCCAGTCGAGCCAGCCCAGCGGTGTGCTCTCCGCCTTGCCCTCCGCGAGCCGCGGCAACGCGACGAGATCCCACTCCAGGCCCTTCGCGGCGTGCATGGTCATGACCACCACCACGCCCGGCGCCTGCTGCGGCTGCGGGGCCTCGGGCCCGCGGCCGTCGTCGAGCACCTCGAGGTAGCTGAGGAAGGCCTCGAGCGTGCCGCGCTCATCTGCCGCGGCGAAGGCCTGCACCTCGCGCGCGAAGGCGTCGAGCGCATCGTGCGTGCCAGTCTGCTTCGCCGCGAGCTCGATGTCGAGGCGCAGCGCCTGCTCGACCGTGCGCACGAGCTCCGGCAGCGGCATGCCCGCCCGCCCGCGCAGCGCGCGCAGCATTGAGCCGGCCTCCTGCAGCCGCGCCAGCCCTGCCTCCGTGGCGCCGTCCAGTCGACGCTCATCGACGACCGCGTCGAGCGCATCGACGATCGACGCGCTCGCCTCGGCCGCGACCGCGCCGCGATCCGCCCTGCGCTGCTCGTCGCTCAGCCCGCGCCGCACGATGGCCTGCGCATGCCGCTGGAGCGCCGCGAGATCGGCGACGCCGACGCGCCAGCGGCTGCCCGCCAGCAGGCGCACGAGGCTCGAACCCTCCTCCGGCCTGCCGAGCACGCGCAGCGCCGCGATCAGGTCGACCACCTCCGGCTCGTCGAGCAGCCCGCCACCCCCTGAGCGCGTCACCGCGATGCCCTCGGCCTGCAGCGCCTGCGCGATCTCGACGCCCGCGGCGTGGGAGCGCACCAGCACCGCAGCGCTCTTCGTGCCGCGCCCCTCGCCGGTGCCGTGCGCTCGGAACCACGCGGCGAGCCCGCGGGCCTCGTCCTCGACGGTCTCGACGTGGCGCACCTCGACCTCGCCCGGCCCGGCGCCCTCGCGCGGCTGCAGCGGGTCGACCGGCACGCCCGGCTGCAGCGGGAGGCCGCGCGCGATCGCGTGCGCGACGTCGAGCACGGCGACGTCGTTGCGCCAGCTGGTCGACAGGGAGAGCGTCTGCCGCACCTCGAGGCCGTCGGCGAAGAGCTTCAGGGTGCCGGCGCTCGCGCCGCGGAAGCCGTAGATCGCCTGGTTCGGGTCGCCCACCGCCATGACGGGCGTGCCGTGGAAGAGCCGCTGCAGCAGCTGGAGCTGGAGCACCGAGGTGTCCTGGAACTCGTCGAGCAGCACGTGGCGGTGCCGCGCCCGCAGCTCGTCGACCGCGGCCGGGTGCGCCTCGATCGCGTCGAGCGCGAGCCGCACCTGGTCGCTGAACTGCACGGTGCCGAGCCGGCGCTTCTCGCGGTCGAAGGCGTCCACGAGGTCGAGCAGCGGGTCGAGCGCGCCGACGCGCTCCACGTCGCTGAGCAGCGCCTTGCGGAGCTCGGCGGAGAGCTTCTCCCCCTCGTCGGCGTTGCGGAGCGCCCCGAGCGCGCCGAAGCCGTCGGCGTACTGCCTCCGACGCACGTCGTCGGTCGACACGTGGTGGTCGCCGAGCTCGCCGGCGAGCTGCATCACGCGTCGCGCGATCGTGTCGGCCGCCCCCAGCCTCGCGAGCCTGAGGTCGTCGGATGCGCGCGCCATGCGCATGGCGAGCAGGAACGCTGCAGCATCGGTGAGCACCTCGGACTCGGGATCGCGCCCGATCAGCAGCGCCCACTCGCGGAACAGCGCGCTGGCGAAGGAGTTGTAGGTCTGCACGAGCGGCAGCCGATGCTCGGCGCCCTCGGGCACGAGCCCGGCCCGGTGCAGGTGCTCGAGCTGCTTCCGGAGCCGGTCGCTCAGCTCGCGCGCCGCCTTGCGGGTGAAGGTCAGCCCGAGGATCTCGTCGGGCAGGGCCTTGCCGTTGGCGACGAGCCACAGCACGCGCTGCGCCATCGTGTGCGTCTTGCCGCTGCCGGCTCCGGCGACGACGAGCACCGGCTCGTCGGCCGCCTCGATCACCGCGATCTGCTCGGGCGTCGGCGGCAGGGGAACACCGCCGCGCGCCTCGGCGAGGGCCGTCTCGATCTCGATCGCGGTGGTCACTCGGTCACCTCCGGGATGACGTGGATGCGGCAGCTGCCGTAGGAGAAGCGGTTGGTGCAGTGCACGGCGGGCTGCGCGGAGAAGCTCGCGCCACCCATCGTGTCGACGGCCGTGCGCAGGTGCTCGCGGAACGCATCCGCGACCTCGTCGTAGGGGTCGGAGTCGACCCGCTTGTCCTTCCGCGAGAGCTTCGGCATGAGCAGCCGCGCCTGCGTTGGCGCGCCCTCGGCGATGCCCTCGATCGCGCCCAGCGCCACCGCGAGCTGATAGGCGCGCAGCTGCAGGTTGCCGAGCTCGGGGACGACCTTCGGCATCGACTTGCCGGTCTTGAGGTCGACGATGCGCACCCGGCCGTCGGGGTGGCGCTCGAGCCAGTCGATCGAGCCCGAGAGGGTCGCGCCGTCGAGGTCGACCGAGAAGCGCGCCTCGCGGTCACCCTGCTCGATCACCCACCCCTCGCCGCGCAGCACCTGGAAGTAGTCGGCCAGTGCCGCGGTCATCGGCGCCACCTCCTCCCGCTGCCGCGCAGCCTCCCAGCTCGACTCGTGCGCGAGCTCGGGGAAGCGAGCGTCGATGGCGGACTCGAGCGCGGCAGGATCGGTCGAATCGGCGCGCTCGACGGCGTCGTGCACGATCGTGCCGAACGCCGCCGCCCTGCTGCCCGTGCCGCCGGCGAGGCGGCCGATGATCCACGACACCTCGCAGTCCGAGAGGGTCTGCAGCGCTGACGGGCTGACGCGCACCGGTTCGTGCGCGTCGAGCCGCTCGACGCTCGTCAGTGGGGCGAGGCCCGCCCACTCCTCCGGCGCCGCCCCCGGCACGCCCCGCTCGGCGAGCCGGCGCAGCGCGGCCGCGGCGGCTGCTGCCGCCGTGGGCTCCTGCGCGGTCACGACGCGACGGCGCAGGTGGCCCACGAGCGACCGCAGCGAGTGCCAGCCATCGGTGAAGGGGGGCACCGGCTCGAGCCCGGCGACGAACGGGGAGCGCTGCTCGTCCTCGTTCTCGACGGCCGTCAGCACCACCGAGCGCCGCGCGGTCGCGACCGCCTTGACGAACATCCGCAGCTCGTCGTGCAGCACGGCGGTGCGAGCGTCGTCGGTCTCGTCGCCCGTCAAGCGGTTCGCGCCCAGCAGGGAGCCGCGCAGGCGCAGGTTCGGCCACACGCCGTCCTGCAGCCCGGCGACGATGACGGTGTCGAGCTCGCGCCCGACGAACTGCCCCGGGGTGCCGATCGCGACCCGCGCGCCCTCGGCCCTCGCGGCGAGCGAGTCGTCGTCGACGCTCGAGGCGAGCCAGGCGTCGACGAAGCCGCCCGTGTCGACGTCGGGGCGGCGCTCGATGAGCCGCGCCACCTGGTCGAACAGCGCCACGACGGCATCGAGCCTGCGGTTCGCCAGCGCGCGCTCCGCCCCCGCGCCGCCGAGCGCGGCCGATCGCCAGGACTCGGCGACACCGGCGGCATCCCACACTGCCCACAGCACCTGGTCGACGGATGCCGGGGTCTCGCCGCCCGCGAGCTGCCTCGCGCGCTCGATCATGCGCGCGAGGCGCCGCGCGGCGGCCACGGCGGCGCGCGCACCGGCGAGCCCCTCGAACCGCTGCGGCTGCTCGAGCGCCTCGCGCACCAGCTCGGCACCGGGCACGTGGACCTCGCCGCCTCCCGCGATGACGCTGTGCCGCAGCGCGCGCTTCAGTCGGCGCACCGCGAGCGCGTCCTGCCCCAGCAGATCGCTGCGCAGCAGCTGCTCGGCGAGGGCAGCGGTGAGCGGCACCCGATCGGCCGCCACGGCGAGCACCTGCACGAGCGCGTCGACCACGCCGACCTCGCGCAGCCGGGTAGGACCGCCAGCCGCGACGGGCACGTCGAGCGACGCCAGCAGCGACGCGAGCTCGGAGGCGGCGCGACCGGTGCGGGCGATGATCGCCATCTCGTCGTGGCGCACGCCGCGCGCGCGGCGCTCGTGGATCACCCGGGCGATCTGGCGCGCCTGCTCGTCGACGGAAGGGGCGATCCGCAGCTCGACGGCGTCGCCCGCGGGGCCCGCCGGCGCCGCCCCGCGCTGGTCGCCGGCACGCGCGGTGCCGATGCGCTCGGCGGAGGACTCGGCGAGCGCGCGGATCGCCGTGCCGTGCCGGTGGTCGCGCGTGAGGCGGAGGCGATGCCCGGGCTGCGCGGCGAAGCCCAGTCGTTGCGGCAGCGCCCCGAGCAGCGCCGGATCGGCCCCGCGGAACCCGCCGGTGGTCGTGTCGGGATCGCCGAACGCCACGACGCTCGCGCCCCGCGCGCGCAGCGCCTCGAGGACCACGACCGCGCCCTCCGTGAGCTCCTGCGCGTCGTCGACGAGCACGAGCGTCGGCAGCTGCACGGTCGTCACCGCGATCTCGGCGGCCGCGCGGCGCAGCAGCGAGGCCGCCGTCACCGCCTCTGCACCGCGCCGCTCGAGCCGCTGCAGCCGGTCGAACTCGGCTATGAAGGTGCCGGCTGCGACCCACTCCTGCACGCCGCGGCTCTCGCCCTCTCGCGCCAGCGCCTCCGCCCCCATGCCGCGCTCGGCGGCAGCGGCCATCAGCTCGCGCAGCTCTGCCCGGAAGCCGGCCTGCTCGCGCACCTCGAGCCCCAGGTGCTCGGGCCAGGCCGGGCCGCTCGACTCCCCCGCCTCGGCGTCGTCGGCGTGCCCGGCGAGCATCGCGGCGATGATGCGATCCTGCTCGGCGCCCGAGAGCAGCTGCGGCGCCGACCGGCCCTCGGCGAGCGCTGCGGCGGTGAGGACCGCGTGCGCGAAGGACGGCATCGAGCGGGCGAGCGGACCGGGGGTGACGATCGCCGTGCGGTGCGCCAGGCGGTCGCGCAGCGCTGTCGCCGCCTGGCGCGAGCCCGCCACGACGAGCAGCGCTGCCGGTGGCAGCCCAGCGCCGAGGCGCGCCGCCGCGAGCTCGACGAGCGTCGCCGTCTTGCCGGTGCCCGCCGCCCCGATGACGATGGCGGAGGCGGTCTCCGGCAGGGCGAGCACGGCGCGCTGCGAGGCGTCGAGGGTCACGGTCTGATCGGTCACAGCGCCACGGTATCGACGGCCGCCGACATCCGCGTTCGCCGGGCGCGCAACGGCGCGTCAGCCCGCATCCGTGTCGCTATCCTCAGGAGCATGGACATCCGCATCGGCATCAAGGACTCTGCGCGCGAGATCGCGTTCGACTCGGCACAGGCTGCCAAGGAGATCGAGGACACCGTGATCGCTGCCCTCGATTCCGGGCACCTCGTGCTCGACGACGCCAAGGGCCGTCGCTACATCGTGCCGAGCACGGGCATCGCCTACGTCGAGATCGGCAGCGAGTCGACGCGCAAGATCGGCTTCGTGGCCTGATGCTCCCCATCCTCGTGCTGGTGCCCATGGTGATGGGCGCGGCGATCGGGCTGCTGGCCCGCTACCTGCTGCCGGGGCGCCAGTGGGTGGGTCTCTTCCTCAACCCGCTCGCAGCCGCTGCGGCCGCGGGCGTGGTGTGGACGATCGGCGCCGCCATGGGCGCAGGTGCGGACAACGGCTGGCTGTGGCTCGCCAGCCTCGTCGCGGCGCTCGCCGTGAGCGTCGTGCTGCCGCGGGTGCTGCCTGCACGCCGGGAGCGGGCAGACGCCGAGTACCTCGCGCAGCTGCGCGCCACCAAGGCCTGAGTCCTCGCCGGACCGAGGTCCGCGCAGCGGCCCGCCGGCCGACGCTCAGGCGGCGGTCGCTCAGGCGGTCAGCCCCAGCTCGTCCATGCGGCGCGTGTGCGAGGCGACGATGTCGTTGAACGCCGGTTCCAGCCGCTTCTGGCTCGGCACCGCGCGACCGGTCTCGTCGAGCCCGTTGACCGCGAGGTACATCTGCAAGAGGGTGTCGCCGACCAGCCGGCGCCCCCACACGGCCATGCGGTCGGAGAGCCGCGGCGTCGCATCGATGGCCTCGCGCAGCAGGCGCACGAGGTGCGGATGCGCGCTCTCCCCGCGCAGCGCCCGCAGCATCGCGTCCTGATCCTGCTCCGGCAGACCCGGCACGATCGCGACGAAGAAGTCCTCGAGCAGGCCGGAGGCGACGTGGATCGCCAGCAGCTGCTCGTACCAGTCGGCGCCCTCGATCGCGCTGGAGAACTGGTGGATCGACTCGACGAAGGGGCGGATCGCCTCCTCGGGGTCGACGCCCTCTCCCTCGAGGATGCGCGCGAAGGCGCTCGCGCGGCTCGCGTGCATCCGCACGACCTCGGCGAGCTCGGTGCGCGCGGCGAGCGTCGGCGCCTGGTCGAGCACGCGGCCCGACTTCACGACCAGCTCGAGCTCGAGCCCGAGGGCCTGGCCGACGAAGGGCACGAGCGCAGGGCGCACGTCCGAGAGCAGCACGCGGTCGCCGACGACCGGCACCCGGTGCTGCCGGAGGAGCTGGCGCGTCACGTCGCGCGGCGTCCGATCGAACCACTTCACCACGGGAAGGAGTCTAGGGGCGGTTCGGAACCCGCCGACGCATGCCGCCGCTAGGATTGCCGGAGCATACGAACAGGTGGAACACTCCCTTGACTTTCCAAGATCTCAGCATCGACGCCGACATGGTCCAGGCACTCGCCGACCGCGGCATCCTCGAGCCCTTCCCCATCCAGCAGCAGACGATCCCGCTCGCGCTGTCCGGACAGGACATCATCGGCCAGGCGAAGACCGGCACCGGCAAGACCTTCGCCTTCGGCCTCCCCCTCTCGCAGCGGCTGGGCGAGACGCCCGCGCCGGGCGTGCAGGCGCTCATCGTCGTGCCGACGCGCGAGCTCGCCGTGCAGGTGACCGAGGACATGGAGATCATCACCTCCAACCGTCCGACCACGGTCGTCTCCATCTACGGCGGCAAGGCCTACGAGGGCCAGATCGACCAGCTGAAGGCTGGCGCCCAGATCGTGGTCGGCACGCCCGGCCGCCTCCTGGACCTCGTGCAGCAGCGCATCCTCGACCTCTCGAACGTCAAGGAGATGGTGCTCGACGAGGCAGACCGCATGCTCGACCTGGGCTTCCTGCCCGACGTCGAGAAGCTGTTCTCGAAGGTGCCGGCCGTGCGCCACACGATGCTGTTCTCGGCCACGATGCCCGACGCCATCGTCGGCCTCGCCCGCCGCTTCATGTCGCGCCCGCTCCACATCCGTGCCGCCGGCGTCGACGAGACGATCGCGCAGGCCAACATCGAGCACATCGTCTACCGGGCCCACGCACTCGACAAGGACGAGGTCGTCTCGCGCATCCTGCAGGCGGAGGGCCGCGGCAAGACCGTCGTCTTCACGCGCACGAAGCGCGCCGCCTCACGCCTCACCGAGGAGCTCATCGACCGCGGCTTCCAGGCCGCTGCCGTGCACGGCGACATGAGCCAGGAGGCTCGCGAGCGCGCCATGGCGCAGTTCAAGGCCGGCAAGAAGGATGTGCTCGTCGCCACGGACGTCGCCGCGCGCGGCATCGACGTCGACGACGTGTCGCACGTCATCAACCACACGATCCCAGAGGACGAGAAGGCCTACCTGCACCGCGTCGGCCGCACCGGCCGCGCCGGCCGCACGGGCATCGCCGTGACCTTCGTCGACTGGGACGACCTGCACAAGTGGGCGCTCATCGATCGCGCGCTGGAGTTCAACAAGCCCGAGCCGGTCGAGACCTACTCGTCGAGCCCGCACCTCTACTCCGACCTCAACATCCCGCAGGGGGTGAAGGGCCGGCTCACGACGACGCCGCCCCACAAGGAGGCCAAGCGCGAGGGCGTCGCACCTCGCTCCCGGGGTGGCGAGCGCGGCGGTCGCGGCAGCGAGCGCGCCGGTGAGCGCGCCGGTGAGCGCGGCAGCGAGCGCACTGATGAGCGCAGCACCGAGGGCGCCGAGGGCCAGCGGCGTCGGCGCCGCGGTGGCCGCGGGCGCTCCGGCGGCGACAGCGGGGCGGATGCTTCGCAGCAGCCCGAGGGCCGCGGCACGCACGACGGTGGTGGGGTCGAGCACCACGACGGCAACGCAGCTCCGCAGCGGCGGCGTCGGCGTCGTCGCACCGGTGGCGGCGGGGCCGCGCAGGCCCCCCAGAACTGACGCGCTCCGTCCCCGGCAGTGCTCGGTGAACGGCCGCTCCGCATGCGCGGGGCGGCCGTTCGCCTTGGCGGCCTCGCGGAGCGCGCGACGCGCTCCGCGCCCGAGCGGCGCCCCGCGTTCGCGTGGCGCCTCCCGTGCTCGAGCGGCGCCTCCCGCGCTCGAGCGGCGCCTTGCGTGCTCGAGTGGCGCCTTGCGTGCTTGAGTGGCGCCTCCCGCATGTGAGTGGCGCATTGCATCGCTGAGTGGCGCCTCGCGCATGTGAGTGGCGCCTTGCGTGCTTGAGTGGCGCCTCCCGCATGTGAGTGGCGCCTTGCGTGCTTGAGTGGCGCCTCCCGCATGTGAGTGGCGCCTCCTACCCTGGACGCCGGAGGGGGAGCGCGCGGCGCCCGGCGCGCCCGTCGGGCGGCCGCACACCGCGGACGCGCTGGTCTCGCCCGGCATGGCCGCCGACCGACGGGCCGCGAGGCCGGGCACCGCGACACCGTCGGTGGTGTGCTCCCCCAGCACGTTCGGCTTGCCGAGCCCGTGGTAGTCGCTCGAGCCGGTGACGAGGAGTCCCAGCCGCTCGGCGTCGCGGAGCAGCTGCGCCCGGTCAGCGTCGTCGTTGTCGCGGTGCCAGACCTCGACCCCGCCGAGGCCGGCGGCCGCGAGGTCGCCGAGCGCGGCCAGGTGCATGACGGGCCGCCCGCGCGCACCCGGGTGCGCGAGCACCGAGACGCCGCCGGCGTCGTGGATGATCCTGATCGCCTCCTCGGGCGCCGGCGCCCGGTGCGGCTGGTAGTAGCCGCCCTGCCAGTGCAGGATGCCGTCGAACGCGGCCGATCGGTCGGCGACGATGCCGAGCGAGACGAGCGCGTCTGCGATGTGCGGCCGCCCGATGGTCGCGCCGGGCGCCGAGTGCTCCTCGACGTGCTGCCAGGTGAGCGGGTAGTCGCGACCGATGGCGTGCACCATGCGCTCGGCCCGCGTCACCCGCTCGGTGCGGATGCGCTCGCGCTCACCCATGAACGCCGCCGACTCTGGGTCGAGCAGGTAGCCCAGCACGTGCACGCTGGCCGGCCCGATCTGCGAGGAGAACTCGACACCGGGCAGCAGCGCGATGCCGACCTCGCGCGCCGCGTCGCTCGCCTCAGCCCAGCCCGAGACGGTGTCGTGGTCGGTGAGCGCGACGACGCCCAGCCCGGCCGCGGCCGCCGCGCGCACGACGTCGGCCGGCGCATCCGTGCCGTCTGACTCGCGCGAGTGCGCATGCAGATCGGCGGCGCCCGCGGCCGACCAGTCGAACGCCGCCGCAGCAGCCCACGCCGCCGCCGAACCGGGCGCCGCTGCTGCCTCAGGCACCCGATCTCGTTCCATAGCGCCAGCCTACGCGCGGCGACCGACGGCCGCCGCGCGCCGGTGCGCAGAGCCCGCGCATGGCAGCATCGCCTACGCTCGCATCGTGCTCGCGATCCTCGGCTGGCTGCTCGCCATCGTCATCGCCGCGTGCCTGGCGCTCGCGGCGTGGCCGCAGGCGCTCGGCCTCGAGCAGGCGCCCGTGATCGCGCAGGTCGTCTCGATGCGCATCGGCGTCGTCGGCATCGCGCTCGTGCTCCTGCTGCTGTTCCTGTGCTTCGTCGGCTGGCGACGGGTGCGCCCCTTCGTGCTGGGCGTGGTCTCGCTGCTGATCGTCTTCGCGCTCGTCTCCACGGGCATCCACGTCTCGCGCGGGCTGGACGCGTCGCAGTCGGTCGACGGCTCGGGCGACGACCTCGTCGTGCTCACGTGGAACACCCTCGGCGACGAGCCGGGCGTCGACGAGATCGCCCGCATCATCGACGAGACGGGGGCGGATGCGGTGATGCTGCCCGAGACGACCCTCACGACGGGCGTCGCGGTCGCCGAGCTGCTGCGAGCGGCGGACAAGCGCTTCTGGGTGCTCACCAACGGCTACTCCCCCGCCTACGGCGCGCTCAACACCACGCTGCTCGTCTCCGCCGAGCTCGGCCGCTACACCGCCGACCAGGAGGTGGGCGGCACCCGCACCCTGCCGACGGTGGTCGCCCGCCCGCAGGACGGTGACGGACCGGTGTTCGTCTCGACGCATCCCGTCGCGCCGGTGCCGCAGCAGATGCGCAACTGGCGCGCCGACCTCGAGTTCGTCGCTGGGCTCTGCGACGGCTCCGACTCCGTGATCATGGGCGGCGACTTCAACTCGACCGTCGATCACTGGTGGGCGCACCGCGCAGCGCTCGCGGACGGCACCATGGGCGACCTCGGCGTGTGCCGGGACGCGGCATCGGCGGTCGGCGCGGGCGCGGTCGGCACGTGGCCGACCTGGGCGCCGCCGTGGCTGGGGGCCAACATCGACCACGTCGTCGCGACCTCCGACTGGACGCCCGTCTCCGCCCGCGTGCTGACGGGCCTCGACGACTCGGGCACCGATCACCGCCCGGTCGTCGTGCAGCTGCGCCGCACCGGCTGAGCCCGCCACGAGCATCAGCGCCCGGGCGTCAGGGGCGAGGGGCGGCGAGGTCGTCGCGGTCGGAGGGCGCGGGCACCAGCTCGTCGATCGCGGCCAGCACGGCGCGCGCGGCCTCCCGCGTCGCGAGCGGGCGGAAGTGACCGTTCGCGCGCAGCCGCACACCGGTGACGCCCTCGGGGATCTGGTTCTCGGGGATGTGCGGGTCGATGCCCGGCAGGATCACGCGGATGCGCAGGTCGGCGCCGCGCTCCGCCGCGAGCGCGAGCAGCCGCTCGTCGGTCGGGTCGAACTCGCGGATGGCCGGCACCCGCAGCAGCAGCCTCGCCCGGCTCGAGCCCGCGAAGGGCGTCGCGAGCGCGATCAGCCCGGCAGGCTGCGGCGTGGTCGGCTCCACCGCGCGGTCGATGAGCAGCCGCTTGCCGGAGAGCCCGCCCTTGGAGTGCCCGACGAGCACGACCTGCGCGTGCGGATGCGCGGCGGCGACCCGGTCGAGCGCGGCACCCACGATCACCGCCGCCTCGCGCACGGGCACCGTGTGCCGGTCGAGCTCCGGCAGGAAGTGCACGGCGTGACCGGCCGCCACCAGGTGCCGAGCGAGCGGCTCCATGAACGGCCAGCGCTCGATGACGCCGGGGATGAGCACGACGTGGACCCGAGCGCCCGGCATGCCCCGCAGGCGCGGCGGGCGCGGGTCGAGCGTCGACCGCACGTGCATGCGCGCGGCGAAGGCGTAGTCGCGCGCCCAGACGGCGACCTCCCGCGGCGTGATGCTCATCCGACGAACTCCTCGAGGATGGCGGCCAGGCGGTCGGCGCCCGTGACGATCGATTCGTGCCCACAGTCCTCGATGGTGCGCAGCGCCCCGTCGGGCAGCGCATCCACCACCTCGTGCGCCCAGTCCGGTGGGCAGACGCGATCCTGATCGCCGCGGATCACGAGCGCCGGCTGCACGATGTGCGGCAGCGGGGTCCGGAGGTCGTGCTCGAGCATCGTGCGCAGCTTGCGGAGGTACCAGCGCGGGCCTGCCCGCAGGTAGAGCCGCGCTCCCACGGCGATGACGATCGGGGGGTCGTTCCTGAGGTCCTGCACCATGCGCAGCCCCTGCTGCCACGCAGAGCGCTCGGCCGGGTTCACGGTCGGGGACACGAACGCGACGCGCTCGACGAGCGCGGGATGCCGCGCAGCGACCTCGGCGACGATCTGCGCGCCCATCGAGTGGCCGACGAGGATCGCCGGCGTCTGCACGAGGGATGCGAGCGCCGCGGCCACGAGGTCGGCGAGCTCCACCATCGGCAGCGAGGTGGCCGGTTCGGGTGACTGCCCGAAGCCGGGCAGGTCGAGCGCGACGACGTCGAACGATCGCGACAGCTGCGCCCGCAGCATGCCGAAGGACTGCTGCCCCATACCGAGCCCGTGCACGAGCACCACCGTCGGCGCTCCCGCCCTGGCCCAGCGGTGGAGCAGCACGACGTGATCGCCCTCGACGTGTGCCGCGACGCTCGCCCCCGACGCTGCATCGGTCGCGGCGCGCCACTCGGCGAAGGTCGGCCGCGGCGCTGTTCTCATCCCTCCAGGGTAGGACGGCGTGCCTGCGAACCCGCTCCCCCGGCCCTCATCCGCAGGGCTCACGGCGCCGGGTGCGCGTCCGCATCGGGCAGCTCCCGCATGGCCCAGAACGGCCCGATCACAACGCAGAGCGCCGACAGCAGCTGCCCGACCGCGGCGATCCACATCGTCGGCACGACGCCGAGCCAGGTGCCGAGCACGCCCGCGAGCAGCGCCGCGATCGGCATGACGCCCCAGACGCAGAACCGCACGGATGCGTTCATGCGGCCGAGGAGGCGCGGCGGCGTGATGCGCTGCCGGAAGGTGACCTGGGTGATGTTGTAGAGGAGCACGGTGAAGCTGCCGATGAAGCCCTGCACGACGAGCAGCGGGAAGGCGACGGCCGGAAAGGTCGCGGCGAGCGGCAGCATGCAGGCCACCGCGCTGAACGCGATGGCGCTCGCCGGGATCGCGCGCGCCTCACCGATCCAGCGCACGATGTGGGGCGTCGCGACCGCGCCGGCCAGGCCTCCGATCGAGCCGAGCGCGAAGATCACGCCCATCGCCGCCGGCGTGAGGCCGAGCTCGCGCAGCAGGAAGATCGGGAGCATCGTGAACGAGATGGTGCTGAAGAAGTTCGAGATGCCGGTCGTGCCGACGATGCGCAGCAGCAGCGGATTGCCGAACACCCAGCGCAGTCCCTCCGCGATCTCGGTGAGGATCGGGCCGCGGTCCTCGGCGGCGCGCGGCTCCTCGTGGTCGCGCGTCAGCAGCAGCGCGACGAACGAGGCGATGTAGGTCACGACGGTCGTCAGGATCGCGAAGGGTGCGCTGACGATGCCGATCAGCCAGCCGCCCAGCGCCGGCCCGCCGATGTTCGCGAGCTCGCGGGTGGCCTCGAGCTTGCCGTTCGCCTCGGCGATCTGCCCCGGCCGCACGAGCGAGGGGATGATGCTCTGGTACGAGACGTCGAAGAAGACGGTGGCGACCCCGACCACGAGCGCGACGACGTAGAGGTGCCACATCTGCAGCGAGCCCGCCCACCAGAGCAGCGGGAGCGCCAGCAGCGCGGCCGCCCGCACCGCATCCGCCCAGATCATCACGCGGCGCTTGCGCATCCGGTCGATCCAGGCCCCGGCCGGCAGGCCGACGACGAGGAAGGCGGCGACGCCGGCGGCGTTCAGCAGGCCGACCTCGAGCTCGCTCGCCTGGAGGAGGAGCACGGCGAGCACGGGGATCGCGAGCTCGGTCACCTGCGAGCCGACCTGGGCGAGCGCCTGCCCAGACCACATCGTCAGGAAGTTGCCGTCGCGCCACAGCGAGCCGCTGGTCGCGCCCGGCACCGCCGTCGGCTGGTGCGGCTCGATCGGCTCGCTGGCGGCTGCGCTCGGCACCTCTGATTGGGACATGCCAATCAGTATGCGCCATCGATCGAAGAACCTCAATCACTATGCTCGATGCATGGCTGGCGAGCGAGAGCACCCCGGGGTCGAGAGCGGCGAGGACGACTCGGACGCCACGCTGCAGGCGAGGGCTCGCGCGCTCAGCTCTCCTCTGCGCCTGCGCGTGCTGCGCCTGTGCGCCTTCGAGGCGCGCACCAACAAGGAGCTCGCGGAGCTGCTCGAGATGAATCCCGGCACGATGCTGCACCACGTGCGCACCCTCGTGCAGACCGGCTTCCTCGCCGCCGAGCAGGAGCGCAGCGGCACCGGCGGCGCGCGCGAGGTGCCCTACCGCGCGACCGGCCGCTCCTGGAGCACGCCGGTGCCCAACATCTCCCCCATCCTCATCGAGACCTTCCTGCAGCAGATCGAGGGCCTCGGCCCCGACGAGATCGACGTGGCGTGGATGGGCATGAAGCTCAACGCCGAGCACCGGGAGGAGTTCCAGCGGCGGCTCGCCGAGCTGATGACCGAGTTCAAGGATCGCGGCCCCGACGCCGACGGCGAGACGCTGGGCGCCTTCACCGCCGTCTACTCGGACTTCAACCCGGCGGCGCCAGGCGACTGACGCATCCGCGCCGCACCGGTGCGAGACTGGTGGCATGAGCAGCGACTCCACGACGACGCAGGCCGCCGCAGCGGCCACCACCAACCGCTCGACGACACCGACGTCGTCCGCCTTCACGGAGCACATCCAGACGGGGTGGGCCGAGCGCGCCGAGGCGAGGCCCGCACCGCGCGCGGCCGCCGCGTTCGCAGCAGAGCGCCGCGAACGCATCTCGGCGCTGCACCCTGGCGTGCGGCTCGTGATCCCTGCCGGCGGGCTCAAGGTGCGCTCGAACGACACCGACTATCCCTTCCGCGCGCATCCCGACTTCACGTACCTCACCGGGTGGGGGTCGGATGCGGAGGCCGACTCGGTGCTCGTGCTCGAGCCCGTCGAGGGCGCCGAGGCGCACCGGGCGACGCTGTACTTCCGAGGCCCGGCAGGTCGCGGCACCACCGAGTTCTACGCCAACCCGGCGATCGGCGAGTTCTGGGTGGGGCCGCGGCCCTCGCTCGAGCACGTCGCCGCCGACCTCGGGCTCGAGGTCGCCGACCTCGACGAGCTCGAGTCCGCGCTCGCCACCGAGGGAGAGGTGCTCGTCGTGACGGGCGCCGACCCCGCGATCGAGGCGCAGCTCGCGACGGTGAATCCCGACGGGGACGTGCTGGCCCGCGACCTGAGCGAGCTGCGGCTCGTCAAGGACGAGCACGAGGTCGCCGAGATCCAGGCGGCAGTCGACGCGACCGCGCGCGGCTTCGACGACGTGATCGCCGACCTGCCCGTCGCCACCCGTCACGACCGTGGCGAGCGCGTCGTGGAGGGTGCCTTCCACCGCCGAGCACGGCTCGACGGCAACGCGGTCGGCTACGACACCATCGCGGCATCGGGACACCACGCGTGCTACCTGCACTGGACCCGCAACGACGGAGCCGTGCGCGAGGGCGACCTCATGCTGCTCGATGCGGGAGTCGAGGTCGACAGCCTCTACACCGCCGACATCACGCGCACCCTGCCGATCTCGGGCGAGTTCAGCGAGGTGCAGCGACGCATCTACGACGCCGTGCTCGAGGCGGCCGACGCGGCGTTCGCCATCGTGCGACCCGGCATCGTCTTCAAGGAGGTGCACGCCGCGGCGATGGAGGTCATCGCGCGTCGCACCGCCGAGTGGGGCCTCCTGCCGGTCTCCGCCGAGGTCTCGCTCGAGCCCGACCAGCAGCTGCACCGCCGCTGGATGGTGCACGGCACGAGCCACCACCTCGGGCTCGACGTGCACGACTGCGCCCAGGCGCGGCGCGACTTCTACCACGAGGGCATCGTGCGCGAGGGCATGGTCTTCACGATCGAGCCCGGCCTCTACTTCCAGGCCGACGACCTCACCGTGCCGGCGGAGCTCCGCGGCATCGGCATCCGCATCGAGGACGACATCCTCGTGACCGCCGACGGCGCGATCAACCTCTCCGGCGCCATCCCCCGCACCGCCGGCGAGGTCGAGTCCTGGATCCGCGAGGTGCGCGCGCGCTGACCCCCGCATCCGCTCGCAGCAGCGGAGCCTGTCAGCCGAGCACGAGCGTGACGGCGATGACGAGCATGATCACGGCGATGCCGCCGTCGAGGATGCGCCAGGCGCGCTCGGTGCGCAGCAGCGGCGCGAGGAACCGGGCTCCGTAGCCGAAGGCCACGAACCAGATCGTGCTGGCCGCGATGCCGCCCGCGAGGAACCACCAGCGGTCGTCGCCGTGCGTCGCCGCGACGGAGCCCAGCACGACCGTCGTCTCGACGATCGCGTGCGGGTTGAGCCAGGTGACGGCGAGGATCGTGAGGAGCGTCGCCATCCGACCGCTGCGCGCGCGGCGGCGGGTCGCGACGGCACCCTCGCCCGTAGTGCCGCCGGGTGCCGGCTCGCCCTCCTCCGCCTCGTCGGGCGCTGCCTCGAGCGTGCCGCCGCCTCGGATCGCTCGCCGCGCGCTCAGCACGGCGAAGCCGACGATGAACGCCGCGCCCGCCCACCGCGCGAGCGTCTCGAGCCAGGGCTGCGCGGTGACGAGCGTGGCGACGCCCGCGACGCCCACGAACTGCAGGATCGCGTCGCTCACGACGCAGACCGCCACCACGATGCCGACGTGCTCGCGGCGCAGGCCCTGGCGCAGCACGACGGCGTTCTGGGCGCCGATCGACAGGATCAACCCCAAGCAGAGCGCGAAGCCCGACAGCAACACGACGATTCCCTGGTCCATGCGCTCAACGCTAGGCGTGCGCTCAGATGCAGTCCAGCGAAGGTTCCTGCAGCATCATCAGCGATGCTTCATCTAGGCTCTCGCCATGGACCTGCCCCTCGACCACCTGCGCACCCTCGCCGCCGTCGTGGACGCGGGCACGCTGGAGCGCGCCGCGGCCGCCCTCGGCGTGACCCCCTCAGCCGTCAGCCAGCGCATCCGCGCCATCGAGCAGCGCGTCGGGCGCATCGTGCTGCAGCGCACCAAGCCGGTGCGCGCCACCGAGGCGGGCGAGGCCCTCGTGCGACTCGCACGCCAGCTCGCGGTGCTCGAGCACGACGCGCGCACCGCGCTCGGCGATGCCGCGCCCGCCCCGCGCATCCCGCTCGCCGTCAACGCCGATTCGCTCATCACCTGGTTCATGCCCGCGCTCATCGCCGTCACCGAGCGCCTGCCCGCGACCTTCGAGCTGCATCGCGAGGACCAGGAGCGCACGGCCCAGCTGCTGCAGGACGGCACGGTCATGGCCGCGGTCACGGCGCAGCGCGAGCCCGTCGCGGGCTGCCTCTCGACGCCGCTGGGGCGCATGCGCTACGTGCCGATCGCGCAGCGCGAGTTCGCGGCCCGGTGGTTCCCGGATGGGTTGACGCGGGCAGCGCTGGAGGGCGCGCCGATCGTCGACTTCGACGCGAACGACTCGCTGCAGTCCCGGTTCGCGCGGCGCCATGGCGCACGCGCGGCGGCCCCGCGCCACATCATCTCTGCCTCGGCGGAGTTCGCGCAGGCGGTGCAGATGGGGCTCGGGTGGGGCATGCTGCTGCCCGGGCAGTTCGAGCGCGGCGTCGCCGACGGCTCGCTCGTGGTGCTCGCGGAGGACACCGTGGAGGTGCCGCTGTGGTGGCAGCGGTGGAACCTCGCCTCGCCCCTGCTCGACCTCGTCAGCGACGCGGTCGCGGATGCGGCGCGGACGTCAGGCGCGATCGCCTGACGCGGGGGCGCCGGGCTGGTGCGCCTCCGGCTGCTGCGGGGCGTCCGTGCCCTGCGGCGGGGCGAGCGGGTCGCCGTGCGGCGGCGGCGCCGTGTGCAGCTGGGCGGCCGTCGGCTGCTGCGCAGCCTCGCGCTGCCCGATGATCTGCATCGCGCGGCCCGAGATCTCCTGGGGTGCGACGACGTCGTAGCGGGTCGCGAGCACCTGCTGCGTCGACGCGAAGTCGCGCTTGCGGCGCACGATGGAGTGCTGCACGACGCCCAGCAGGATGCCGAAGGCGAGGCCGAGCAGCGGGAAGACGAGCACCGAGCCGATCGCCTCCGGCACGAAGACGAGGAACATCAGGCCCAGGAAGGCGCCGAAGCCGAGACCGCGCAGCGCGCCGCGCATGGCGACCTTGCCCCACGTGAGGCGGCCGACGATCCGCTCGACCAGCTTGAGGTCGTTGCCGATGATGGCGAGACCGGCGAGCTCGGTGTCAGAGCTCGAGACCTTCGCGACGGCCGCCTGGGCCTGGTCGTAGGTCTCGAACGAGGCGACCACGACGCCCTTCGGCAGCTGCTGGTCTCCGAGGGCGGATCGCTGGAACATGCTCACCCATCCAGTCTTCCACGCGAGCCTCCGTCGCCACCGCCCGGTTCGCTCTGGGCGTCAGGCCCGATCGGCGCCGCCCCCCAGGCGCCGCGCTCGGGCCTCGCGCGGTACCTTGGAGCCCATGAGCGCCCCCACCGTCTTCGTCGCCCGCCTCGCGGGCGCGGGTGTGTTCGATCCTGCGGGCGAGCGCATCGGCAAGGTCCGCGACGTGGTGTCCGTGCCTCGGCAGGAGGCGTCGCCGCGCGTCGTCGGGCTCGTCGTCGAGGACCGCGGGCGGCAGCGCGTCTTCCTCTCGATCGGTCGCGTCCTCTCCATCGGCAGCGGCCAGCTGATCGCCTCGGCCATCAGCGACCGCCGCTTCAGCCAGCGGGGCAGCGAGCGGCTGCTGCTGGCGGACATCCTCGGCCGCACCGTGACGCTCCGCGACGGCTCGAACGCCACGCTCGAGGACCTCTCGATCGCGGAGCAGGGCCCGGGCGAGTGGGAGGTCGACGAGCTCTTCCTGCGCAAGCCCAAGGTCGGCCCGTTCGGCAAGGGCCCGACGATGCTCGCTCGTTGGCACGAGGTGCGGCACGAGCTCGACGCCGAGCACGACACCGAGCACCTCTTGGCCTCGCTCGACGAGCTGCCGGCCGCTGACGCCGCCTCGGCGATGCTCGACCTGCCGCAGCAGCGCATGATCGAGGTCGCGGAAGACCTCTCCGACGATCGCCTCGCCGACATCCTCGAGGAGATGCACGAGGATCGCCAGGTCGAGATCCTCGCCGCCCTGGAGGACTCCCGCGTCGCCGACGTGCTCGACCAGATGGAGCCCGACGACGCGGCAGACCTCATCGGTCACATGTCGACCGAGCGCGGCGAGACGCTGCTCGACCTCATGGATCCCGACGAGGCAGAGGACGTCAGGATGCTGCTGTCCTTCGGCGCTGACACCGCCGGCGGGCTCATGACGACCGAGCCGATCATCCTCGCCTCCGACGCGACGGTCGCCGAGGCGCTCGCGCTCATGCGCCGCCACGAGATCGCGCCGGCGCTCGCCGCTGCGGTCTGCGTCACGCTGCCGCCCTACGAGGCACCCACGGGTCGCCTGCTCGGCATGGTGCACTTCCAGCGGCTGCTGCGCTACCCGCCCAACGAGCGCGTCGGCACGCTGCTCGACGAGCAGATCGAGCCCGTCCTCGTCAGCGACTCGGCGGCCGAGGTCACGCGCCAGCTCGCCGCCTACAACCTCGTCTCGGTCCCGGTGGTGGATGCGGCAGGTCGGCTCGTCGGCGTGGTCACGATCGACGACGTGCTCGACCACATCCTGCCCGAGGACTGGCGTGCGCAGGAGGAGACGCCGCATGGCTGAGCGCGACGACGAGTTCTCCCGCCCCAAGGCGCGCCGACGCATCCGCTTGCCCGAGTCGAAGGATCGATTCGGGCGCTTCACCGAGGCCTTCGCCCGCGGCATGGGCACCCCCGCGTTCCTGATCGGCATGACGATCTTCTGCGGGTTCTGGCTCACGTACAACTCGATCGTGCCGGCAGAGGCGCAGTTCGACCCGCAGTCGCAGGGCTTCCCGCTGCTGACGCTCGTGCTGAGCCTGCAGGCCTCGTACGCCGCTCCCCTGCTGCTGCTCGCGCAGAACCGCCAGGACGACCGCGACCGCGTGCAGATCGAGCAGGACCGCATGCGCGCCGAGCGCAACCTCAACGACACCGAGTACCTCGCGCGCGAGGTGGTGGCGCTGCGCATGGCGATGCGCGACATGGCGACGCGCGAGTTCATCCGCGCAGAGCTCAAGTCCTTCGTCGACGACCTCGACGAGCGCCGCGAGCAGGGTCCGCGCAGCGATCGCGACTCGTGAGCCGTCGGTGAGCGACCGCATCGATCCCGCGCTGCAGCACGCCCTGGCGCAGGTCATCGACCCTGAGATCCGCCGGCCGCTCGTCGAGCTCGACATGATCCCCTCTGCCACGCTGGAGGGGGGCGTCGCGAGCATCGCGCTCGAGCTCACGGTCGCTGCATGCCCCGCCGCCGACAGGATCCAGGCGGATGTCCGCAGCGCGGCCGCGTCGGTCCCGGGCGTCGAGCGCGTGGAGCTGTCGGTGGGCGTCATGTCGCCGGCCACCCGGCAGGCGCTCGTCGAGCGGCTGCGCGGCTCGCGGCCGCAGCAGTTCGGCCCCGAGACCCTCACCCGCATCATCGCGGTCGCGAGCGGCAAGGGCGGCGTGGGCAAGTCGACGGTGACGGCCAACCTCGCGGTCGCGCTCGCGCAGCGCGGCCTCGCTGTCGGCGTGATCGACGCCGACGTGCACGGCTACTCCATCCCGGCGCTCCTCGGCACCGAGGCGCGGCCCACGCGCGTGGGCGACATGATGATGCCTCCCCAGGCGCACGGCGTGCGACTCGTGTCGATCGGCATGTTCGTGGAGGGCAACCGCTCCGTCTCCTGGCGCGGGCCGATGCTGCATCGCACGCTTGCGCAGTTCGTCACCGACGTCTGGTGGGGCGACCTCGACGTGCTGCTCATCGACATGCCCCCCGGCACCGGCGACGTCGCGATCTCGCTCGGCCAGCTGCTGCCGCACGCCGAGGTGCTCGTGGTGACGACCCCGCAGAAGGCGGCAGCCGATGTCGCCGAGCGGGCCGCCGAGGTCGCGCGGCAGACCGGGCAGCGGGTGCTCGGCGTCGTCGAGAACATGGCGGGGCTGCCGCAGCCCGACGGCTCGCTGCTCGAGCTCTTCGGCGCGGGCGGGGGCGACGAGGCCGCGGCGCGGCTCGACGTGCCGCTGCTGGCGCGCATCCCGCTGTCGATCGCGCTGCGCGAGGGCGGGGACGCGGGTGCACCGATCGTCGCCAGCGATCCGGCTGACCCCGCGGCGGCCGCGATCGTGGCGCTCGCCGCCTCGCTGCGCGGCACCCGACCGATCGCCGGCAGGAGCCTGCCGCTCGCGACCGGCTGAGCAGCGCCGCTCGCGCAGTGGCCTAGGTGGCCTCGTCGTCGAACCGCATCGGTCCGGATGCGCGGCTCGGCAGCCCCGCCACGGTCGCGACCGCAGCCTGCGATGCGGCCGCCTCGAAGGCTCCCGGTGGCGCAGGTGCCGGATCGTCCTTGAGCGCATCCATCACGATGCGCCGCGGGTCGTACTGCCTCGGGTCGAGCTTCTTCCAGTCGACCTCGTCGAACTCCGGACCCATCTCCTCGCGCATGCGCTCCCGCGCGCCGCCGGCCAGGTCGCGCAGGCCACGCACGAGCCCGCCGAGCTTCTCGGCGAGCAGGGGCAAGCGCTCGGGGCCGATGAGGACGGCCGCGAGGATCGCGATGATCAGGAGCTTGTCGAGCGTGATGCCTGCCAGGGACACCCCACTAGGGTAGCGAGGACTGCGGCGAGCCCTCGACGGGCGGATGCGCCGCGGTCGCTACGCTCGACGTCGGAGGAACCGTGCAGACATCACCGCTCATCGCCAAGTACCTCGACGACCTCGCCGCAGAGGACGAGGTGGTCACCGCAGCGCGCGACGCCTCTGTCGAGCTGGGCATCACGCCCATCGCGCCCGCGGTCGGGGCACAGCTCGCCGCGATCGCCGCTGCCACGCAGGCGGGCGCTATCCTCGAGGTCGGCACCGGCGCGGGCGTGAGCGGCCTGTGGCTGCTGCGCGGAGCGCCGGGCGCGACGCTCACGTCGATCGACACCGAGCTCGACCACCAGCAGCACGCGCGCGCAGCCTTCGGCAGGGCGGGCATCCCCGTCACCCGCGCGCGCCTCATCACCGGCAAGGCCCGCGACGTGCTGCCCCGCATGAACGAGGCGAGCTACGACATCGTCCTCATCGACGCAGACCCCGCCAGCATGCTCGAGTACGTCGAGCACGCGCTCGCGCTCGTGCGCGTCGGCGGCTCGGTGCTCGTGGCGCACGCCCTCATGGGCGGCCGCGTGGCAGACCCGGCGCAGCGCAGCGACGAGGTCGCCGACCTCCGCGGGCTGCTCAAGGAGCTCTCGACCTCGGACGCGGTCCGGGCGGCGGTGTCGCCCGTCGGCGACGGGCTGCTGCAGATCGTGCGGCTGCCAGAGCCGGTCTAGCGATGCAACGAGGGCCCGATCCGCGGATCGGGCCCTCGTTCGTCGGCCATCATCGGACGACGCGCTCAGATCGCGATGATCAAGCGGTGACGACGACCCCGCCGAGCGCCTGGTGCAGCGCTGCGGCTTCCTCGTCGTTCACGGAGACGACGAGACGTCCCCCACCCTCGAGCGGGACGCGCACGACGATCAGCCTGCCCTCCTTGACGGCCTCGAGCGGTCCATCGCCGGTGCGTGGTTTCATGGCGGCCATGCGGCTCCCCCTTCAGTTCCTGTGACGGCATTATCTCACGTCCAGGAGACGCGAAGACCTCGTTCGACACAGGGCCGGTTGTGCTAGGGGACGGTCCAGTCGCGGCCCACCACGTGCCAGCAGCACCAGATCCACAGCGGCTGCAGCGCGATGCAGGCACCGAGGATGACGGCCCTGGCCCACGCGGGCTTCACGGCGGCGACGATCAGCGCAGCCGGGAACAGCGGCATCAGCAGCCGCCACGTCGACGACTGCGGGAACCAGACTGCTGCGAGGTATGCCAAGTAGGCGATGGACCACAGCCTGCCCTCGATCGCGACGGCCTTCGCCCACGGCCCCGCGAGCAGCGCCACGGCCACCGCGACGATGGCGGCGAGCCAGAGCGGCCACCAAGCCCCGAACCACCACTCGAGCCCGATCGGCCAGGTCGTGAACGGCACGAGCTCCTGCCTGCCGACGTACGCCGAGCGCCAGCTGAGCTCCGTCTCGAGGTAGGCGCTCGTGCTGCCCGTCGCGATCGTGCAGGCGATGAGCCAGCCGAATCCCCACATCGCGCTCCACGCCCCGAGCCCCACGAGCATCCATCGCTCTCGCACGGCGAAGCGCTCGCGATCGCGGAACCACCGCACCAGGAACCAGAGCCCGAGGGCGAAGGCGAAGGCGAGGCCGCCTGGCCGCGTCAGCGCCATGATCGGGATCAGCACCCACAGCCACTCCCACTCGCGCAGCCGCCACGCGAGCAGGCAGCTCGCGAGCAGCAGCAGGAAGAGCGCCTCCGCGTAGCCGAGCTGCAGCACGGGAGCGACGGGCGAGAGCAGCACGAGCGCGAGCGCGAAGCGCTCCCTGCCCGGAGCCAGCTCGCCGAACAGGCGGTAGGCGACGAGCGCGAAGGCCGCCGACGCGGCCACCGACAGCAGCACCGCAGCGCCCTCCCACGGCAGCCCGACGAGCATCAGCGCCCGCGCGAGCAGCGGGTACACCGGCATGAACGCCCAGGCGTTCTCGCCCACGTGGCCGGAGTCGTCGAGCGGCAGCTCGGTCGGATACCCGGACATCGCGATGATGAAGTACCAGTGGGCATCCCACATGGTGGAGTAGTCGAGCAGGTCAGGCGCCGCCGGCGTCCACGAGCTCTCCTCCTGCCTGCCCGCGAACGCGCCGAGGAACGCCGTGCTGACGAGCCTCGACACGAGCCAGAGCGCGAGCGGCCACAGCCACCAGCGCTCCCGCGACGTCGCGCGCGCCTGGGTCAGGCTCGCGTGAGCCACGTGCGCAGGCTCTCCTCGGTCGCGACGATCTGCGCGACGGGCACCGACTCGTCATCCGCGTGCGCCTTCGACGGGTCGCCGGGCCCGAAGTTGACGGCGGGGATGCCGAGCGCCGAGAAGCGGGCGACGTCGGTCCAGCCGTACTTGGCCTGCGGCTCCGCGCCGACGGCGTCGATGAACTCCTTCGCGAGCGGCGCGTCGAGCCCGGGTCGGGCGCCGGGCGCGGCGTCGACGACGCGCACGTCGAAGCCGTCGAACAGGTCGACGACGTGCGCGGTGGCCTCCTCGACGGAGCGCGACGGCGCGAAGCGGTAGTTCACCTGCACGACGCACTCGTCCGGGATGACGTTCGTCGCGACGCCGCCAGAGATCATGACGGCATTCAGCCCCTCGCGGAAGCGCAGCCCCTCGACCTCGATCTCCCGCGGCCGGTAGTCCTGCAGGACCTGCAGCACCTCGGCGGCGTCGTGGATGGCGTTGTGCCCGACCCACGAGCGCGCCGAGTGGGCGCGGACGCCGCGCGTGCGGATCTCGGCGCGCATCGTGCCGTTGCACCCGCCCTCGATCGCGCCGTTCGAGGGCTCGCCCAGGATCGCGAAGTCGGCGTGCATGAGCTCGGGGTGCGTAGCGGCGAGCCGGCGCAGCCCGTTGTGCTCCTCGCCGACCTCCTCATGGTCGTACCAGATCCACGTCACATCGACGTTCGGCTCCACGAGCTCGACCGCGAGCTTGAGCTGGACCGCGACCCCGGCCTTCATGTCGACGGTGCCCCGCCCCCAGATGTGCTCCTCGCCATCGACGACGAGCGGATGCGTCGGCACGTTGCCGTTGATCGGCACGGTGTCGATGTGGCCGGCGAGCACCACCCGTCGCGGGCGCCCCAGCTGGGTGCGCGCGACCACCGTGTCGCCCACCCGGGTCACCTCGAGGTGCGCAGCCGCCCGGGCGACCGCCTCGATCGCATCGGCGAGCGGCCCCTCGTTGTCGGAGACCGAATCGATGTCGCAGAGCTGGCGCGTGAGATCGACGGAGGATGCGGTGGGGTCGAGCACGAGGGCGGTCATGCGGTCAAGCCTAGACTTGAG
Organism: Agrococcus sp. Marseille-P2731; assembly: GCF_900117395.1. Classification (GTDB taxonomy): domain Bacteria; phylum Actinomycetota; class Actinomycetes; order Actinomycetales; family Microbacteriaceae; genus Agrococcus. Next base: position 876,459 of record NZ_FPEG01000002.1, read on the forward strand.
GCATGGCTCGCCCCGCACACGGACATGCGCTCGTCACCGTCTTCGAGGGGCGGGTGCTGGATGCCTGGTTCCCCTCCCCCGCGCTCGGCTCCGCGTCGGGTGACGCGCAGTGGATCGGCGCCGGTGGGCTCGAGGACCTCGGCGGCCCGGTACCGACCCGCGGCGTCGTGCTCGAGCCGCGTCACGTCGAGGTGGACCTGGATGCGGCGCCCGCGTCGACCGAGGACGCGTACCTGCGCCTGCACCTGCTCAGCCACCGCCTGGTGCGCCCGAACTCCATCAACCTCGACGGCATCTTCGGCGCGCTGCCGGTCGTCGCATGGACCAACGGCGGCGCCGTCGCACCGGAGTGGGCTCGCGACCACCGCGTCGAGCTGCAGCGGGCGGGCCTGCAGGTGCAGCTCGTCGACCGCTTCCCGCGCATGACCGACTTCGTGGTGCCCGACGGCGTCCGCATCGGGGATGCGAGCCGCGTGCGCCTGGGCGCGCACCTCGCGCCGGGCACGGTCGTGATGCACGAGGGCTTCGTGAACTTCAACGCCGGCACGCTCGGCGCCTCCATGGTCGAGGGCCGCATCTCGCAGGGCGTCGTGGTGGGCGACGGCACCGACATCGGCGGCGGCGCGTCGATCATGGGCACGCTCTCCGGCGGCGGCAAGGAGCGCGTCGCGCTCGGCGAGCGCGTGCTCCTCGGCGCCAACGCCGGTGTCGGCATCTCGATCGGCGACGACTCGGTCGTCGAGGCGGGTCTCTACGTCACGGCCGGCACGAAGCTGACGCTGGTGCCGAGCGGCGAGCAGGTGAAGGCCGTCGAGCTCTCCGGCCGCCCCGGTCTGCTCTTCCGCCGCAACTCGACCTCCGGGGCTGTCGAGGTGCTCGCGCGAGACGGCCGCGGCGTCGAGCTCAACGCCGTCCTGCACTGAGCCGCCTGCACTGAGCCGCCGCGCCCTCGCGTGGCGGCATGGACCCGGCGCGCAGGCCGAGGCGAGATGATCGTGCCATGCCCGATCAGCCGCCTCCCGCATCCGCCCCATCAGATCGACAGCACCCGGTGCCGCCGCAGGCGCAGCCGGCGACGCCGCCGGTGCTCGCCCTGCGCGAGCTGACGAAGCGCTTCGGGCAGCGCACGGCCGTCGACCGATTGTCCCTCGACGTACCGGCGGGCACCATGTTCGGCCTGCTCGGCCCCAACGGCGCCGGCAAGACCACCACCTTGTCGATGACGACGGGACTCCTGCGCCCCGATGCGGGCACCGCGTTCATCGAGGGCGTCGACGTCTGGCGCGACCCTGCGGCGGCGAAGGCGCGCATGGGCGTGCTGCCCGACGGCGTGCGCCTGTTCGATCGCCTGACCGGCGCAGAGCTGCTGCGCTACCACGGGCTGCTGCGCGGCCTGCCGGAGGCCGACGTCACCGCCCGAGCCGGCGAGCTCCTCGCCGCCCTCGGCCTGACGGAGGCAGGCTCGACGCTCGTGATCGACTACTCGGCGGGCATGCGCAAGAAGATCGGGCTGGCGTGCGCGCTGATCCACGCGCCCCGGCTGCTGCTGCTCGACGAGCCCTTCGAGGCGGTCGACCCGGTCTCCGGCGAGGCGATCCGCGAGATCCTGCGCGGCTTCGTCGCCTCCGGCGGCACGGTCGTGCTCTCGAGCCACGTCATGGAGCTCGTCGAGTCGCTCTGCGACCGCGTCGCGATCGTGGCACAGGGGCGGATGCTCGTGTCCGGCACGCTGGACGAGGTGCGGCAGGGCGCGTCGCTCCAGCAGCGGTTCCTCGACCTGGTCGGCACGCAGGCACTCGACGCGGAGAGCCTGTCGTGGCTGCGCTCCTCGTAGGCCTGCGGCTCCGGCAGCTCGGCCGCGCCCTCGGCCGGAGCCCGTGGGCGATCGTGACCCTCGTGCTCTCGGTGCTCGCCGCCCTCGGCGGGCTCGGCCTGCTCGCGCTGCTGCTGGTGACGCTGCGCACCTTCGCCCCGGCCTCGGCGACGGATGCGGTGGTGATCCTCGGCAGCGCGCTCGTGGTCGCGTGGATGGTGGCCAGCGTACTCGTCTCCGTCGATGATGCCCTCGCACCCGAGCGGTTCTCGCTGCTCCCCGTGCCAGCCAGGCGGCTGCTGCCGGGAGTGCTGCTCGCGGGAGCGATCGGCGTCGGCGGCATCGCGACCGCGGTCGCGCTCCTCCTGACGCTCATCGGCTGGAGCGTCGACCTCCTCGCCCTCATCGCAGGGGCAGCGCTGCTGCCGCTCCAGCTGCTCACCTGCCTGCTCGCCGGCCGTGCGCTGGCGGCAGCGCTCGCGCGTCGGCTCGCGACGCGCAGCGGTCGAGACCTCACGCTCGTGCTCGGCAGCGTGCTGATCATCTCGGCGGGCATCGTGGTCGCCATCCTGCTCGAGGGGTTGCGATCGCTCGGGGCCTTCGACGCGGTCCTCGGCACGATCGCGCAGGTGCTCGGCTGGACACCGCTCGGCTCCGCCTGGGCGGTGCCGCAGGCGCTCGCTGCTGGCAGCTGGCTCGAGGCCGTCGGCAAGCTCGTGATCGCGATCGCCACGGTGGCCCTGCTCTGGCTCGTGTGGACGCGCGACTTCCGCAGCCGGCTGACGGCGCCGATCGCATCCAGCGGCGGCGGCCGCGTGCGAGGGGGCGCCTGGATCGACCGCCTCCTGCCAGCATCGCCCGCCGGCGCGATCGCTGCACGTGGACTGCGCTACCGCTTCCGCGACCCTCGCCACCTCATCAACGTCATCGGTGTCGCGATCGTGCCGCTCCTCGTGCTCGCGATGAACCTCGTGGTCGGCAACGGCGTGGACATCGACATCGACCTGGCCGCCGATCCCCGGGAGCAGGCCGCTCTCGACACGTTCGCCCAGCTCGGCCCGATGCTGCTGCCACTGCTCGGCGCGATCGTGCTCATGTCGGTGGCGCAGCTCGACGCGGCATACGACAGCTCCGCCCTGTCGACGCACGTGCTGACGGGCGTCACGGGGACGCAGGACCGCGCAGGACGGGCGCTCGGCATGGTGGTGCTCTACGCCCCCATGCTGGTGGCGATGAGCGTGCTGTCCACCGCGGTCTCCGGCAGCTGGCACCTGCTGCCGGCGTCGCTCGGCGCAGCGCTCGGCACTGCCGGGCTCGTGATCGGCGTGGGTTCGGCCATCAGCCCCTGGATGCCGGGACAGACACCGGCTCCCGAGGCGAGCCCGTTCGGCAAGGGCTCCTCCGGCGGTGGCCAGGCGCTGCTCGGCGCGCTCATCATGATGCTCGCGGTCGTCATCATCGGGGCGCCCGCCATCGGCACTGCGATCGCAGCTGCGTGGATCCCATGGCTGACGTGGGTGAGCCTCGGCGTGGGACTCGTCGTCGGATCGCTCTCGACATGGCTGGGTGTCAGGCTCGGTGGACGCGCACTGGATCGGCGGTGGCCGGAGGTGCTCGCAGCCGTCTCGCGCGAGGGCTGAGGCACGAGCCCTCGCGGCCTGATCGCACGCGCTGCGATCGCTGCATCGACGACCGGACCGCGACCGCCACGACCACGGGGGCTACGACACCTCGAGCGCGAGGGCGACGTCGCTGCATGAGCGGCGTGAGCCGAACGCGGCGCATCATCGCGCTTCGTGGCACAAACGGAAAAAGGGGCCCCAGACGAATCTGGGGCCCCTTTCCAAAAGAAGTCCGGCGGTGTCCTACTCTCCCACAGGGTCCCCCCTGCAGTACCATCGGCGCTGAGAGCCTTAGCTTCCGGGTTCGGAATGTGACCGGGCGTTTCCCTCTCGCTATGGCCGCCGAAACACTGTTGATGTTTCAGTCTGCACAGCTCTCCACACGGGGTGGAGGGCTGCGGTTCTCGACCGTACATCGAGAACCACAAAGTGGACGCGAGCAGCAAGCTCATATATATGTTATCAAGTCATCGGCTTATTAGTACCGGTCAGCTTCATGGGTCGTTAGTCCCCACTTCCACATCCGGCCTATCAACCCAGTAGTCTGGCTGGGAGCCTCTCGCCCGAAGGCATGGAAGTCTCATCTTGAGGCCGGCTTCCCGCTTAGATGCTTTCAGCGGTTATCCATCCCGAACGTAGCTAATCAGCGGTGCTCCTGGCGGAACAACTGACACACCAGAGGTTCGTCCAACCCGGTCCTCTCGTACTAGGGTCAGATCCTCTCAAACTTCCAACGCGCGCAGCGGATAGGGACCGAACTGTCTCACGACGTTCTAAACCCAGCTCGCGTGCCGCTTTAATGGGCGAACAGCCCAACCCTTGGGACCTACTCCAGCCCCAGGATGCGACGAGCCGACATCGAGGTGCCAAACCATGCCGTCGATATGGACTCTTGGGCAAGATCAGCCTGTTATCCCCGAGGTACCTTTTATCCGTTGAGCGACAGCGCTTCCACAAGCCACTGCCGGATCACTAGTCCCGACTTTCGTCCCTGCTCCAGTTGTCACTGTCACAGTCAAGCTCCCTTGTGCACTTACACTCGACACCTGATTGCCAACCAGGTTGAGGGAACCTTTGGGCGCCTCCGTTACTTTTTGGGAGGCAACCGCCCCAGTTAAACTACCCACCAGGCACTGTCCCTGAACCGGATTACGGTTCGAAGTTAGATATCCAGAGTGACCAGAGTGGTATTTCAACATTGACTCCACCCGAACTAGCGTCCGAGCTTCACAGTCTCCCACCTATCCTACACAAGCCACACCGAACACCAATACCAAGCTGTAGTAAAGGTCACGGGGTCTTTCCGTCCTGCTGCGCGTAACGAGCATCTTTACTCGTAGTGCAATTTCGCCGAGTTCGCGGTTGAGACAGCTGGGAAGTCGTTACGCCATTCGTGCAGGTCGGAACTTACCCGACAAGGAATTTCGCTACCTTAGGATGGTTATAGTTACCACCGCCGTTTACTGGGGCTTAAATTCTGAGCTTCGCTTGCGCTAACCCTTCCTCTTAACCTTCCAGCACCGGGCAGGCGTCAGTCCGTATACATCGACTTGCGTCTTCGCACGGACCTGTGTTTTTAGTAAACAGTCGCTTCCCACTGGTCTCTGCGGCCTTCAAACGCTTCCGGCAGCAAGTGCCGTCACGCCTCAGGCCCCCCTTCTCCCGAAGTTACGGGGGCATTTTGCCGAGTTCCTTAACCACGATTCTCTCGATCTCCTTAGTATTCTCTACCTGACCACCTGAGTTGGTTTGGGGTACGGGTGACTTGAACCTCGCGTCGATGCTTTTCTTGGCAGCATAGGATCACAGACTTCCCTCTAGGGTTCGGCAAAGCTCTCAGGCTATGTGTGGGACGGATTTGCCTATCCCACGCCCTACGGCTTACCCGGACTCAACCATCGGCCCGGTTCTGCTACCTTCCTGCGTCACACCTGTTAATACGCTAGCCGCCCCAGCATAGGGTCGAGTGCTAGGCCAAGGACGTCACCCCGAAGGGATCGGTCCAAGGATTCGGACTCTTAGCATTACTGGTTTGGCTTGGGCGGTTCTTCGTCAGCTCAGGAGTATCAACCTGATGTCCATCGACTACGCCTGTCGGCCTCGCCTTAGGTCCCGGCTTACCCAGGGAAGATTAGCTTGACCCTGGAACCCTTGGTCTTTCGGAGGACATGTTTCTCACATGTCTTTCGCTACTCATGCCTGCATTCTCACTCGTGTGGCGTCCACGGCTGGATTCCTCCGCCGCTTCACTCGCCACACGACGCTCTCCTACCAATCCGTACGCCTGGACAGCCGAAGCTGCCGAGCTGTTGTACGAATTCCACGACTTCGGTGGCGTGCTTGAGCCCCGTTACATTGTCGGCGCAAAATCACTTGACCAGTGAGCTATTACGCACTCTTTCAAGGGTGGCTGCTTCTAAGCCAACCTCCTGGTTGTCTAAGCAACTTCACATCCTTTTCCACTTAGCACGCGCTTAGGGACCTTAGTCGGTGGTCTGGGTTGTTTCCCTCTCGACGATGAAGCTTATCCCCCACCGTCTCACTGCTGCGCTCTCACTTACCGGCATTCGGAGTTTGGCTGACGTCAGTAACCTTTTGGGGCCCATCGGCCATCCAGTAGCTCTACCTCCGGCAAGAAACACGCAACGCTGCACCTAAATGCATTTCGGAGAGAACCAGCTATCACGAAGTTTGATTGGCCTTTCACCCCTATCCACAGCTCATCCCCTCAGTTTTCAACCTAAGTGGGTTCGGTCCTCCACGAGGTCTTACCCTCGCTTCAACCTGGCCATGGATAGATCACTTCGCTTCGGGTCTAGGACATGCGACTGAATCGCCCTATTCAGACTCGCTTTCGCTACGGCTACCCCACACGGGTTAACCTCGCCACATATCGCTAACTCGCAGGCTCATTCTTCAAAAGGCACGCTGTCACAGCTACTAGGGCTGCTCCAACGGTTTGTAAGCAAACGGTTTCAGGTACTATTTCACTCCCCTCCCGGGGTACTTTTCACCTTTCCCTCACGGTACTTGTCCGCTATCGGTCATCTGGGAGTATTTAGGCTTACCAGGTGGTCCTGGCTGATTCACACGGGATTTCTCGGGCCCCGTGCTACTTGGGATGAACCTCGCGCCATCGCACGGTTTCGGCTACGGGATTGTCACCCTCTGTGATGGACCTTTCCAAGTCCTTCGCCTACCGCGGTCTGTCACGCTTGCTGATCGGCAGATCAGCTGAGATGTCCCACAACCCCGATCGTGCAACGCCTGCCGGCTATCACACACGATCGGTTTAGCCTCTTCCGCGTTCGCTCGCCACTACTTACGGAATCACTGTTGTTTTCTCTTCCTGTGGGTACTGAGATGTTTCACTTCCCCACGTTCCCTCTACCCGCCCTATATATTCAGGCGGGAGTCACCGGGTCAGCACGCTGCCCAGCGGGGTTTCCCCATTCGGAGATCCTCGGATCAAAGCTCGTTTATCAGCTCCCCGAGGCTTATCGCAGATTACTACGTCCTTCATCGGCTCCAGATGCCAAGGCATCCACCGTTTGCTCTTAGAAACTTGACCACATACATGAGTATTTTGGTTAGGACACCACCGTCGAAACGATGGCGACCAATGATCTATATAGATCATCAAGACTCGAGCCGAAGCCCGAATCTAAGATGCTCGCGTCCACTGTGTAGTTCTCAACTTACGGTCGGTACCGACGATCGAAACGCATACGCGCAACAACCGGCCGGTCCGAGGGTCATCCAACGCCAAAAGGCGCCGTCCGGTCCCTCAGGACCCAACAGCGTGCATGCACCCGAGAACCCCGAACCCCACCGTTCCAGACCGCCGAAGCAGCCGTACTGAGCAGAGCTCGATCCCTCGAGCACCAATGTCAATGTTCCACCCATGAGCTGACCACCGATCGACATGGCGACCGAAGTGGCTCTGCGCCGGCGAACCGACGAGATGCTCCTTAGAAAGGAGGTGATCCAGCCGCACCTTCCGGTACGGCTACCTTGTTACGACTTAGTCCTAATCACCGATCCCACCTTCGACGGCTCCCTCCAAAAGGTTAGGCCACCGGCTTCGGGTGTTACCGACTTTCATGACTTGACGGGCGGTGTGTACAAGGCCCGGGAACGTATTCACCGTAGCGTTGCTGATCTACGATTACTAGCGACTCCGACTTCATGAGGTCGAGTTGCAGACCTCAATCCGAACTGAGACCGGCTTTTTGGGATTCGCTCCACCTTACGGTATCGCAGCCCATTGTACCGGCCATTGTAGCATGCGTGAAGCCCAAGACATAAGGGGCATGATGATTTGACCTCATCCCCACCTTCCTCCGAGTTGACCCCGGCAGTATCCCATGAGTTCCCACCATAACGTGCTGGCAACATAGGACGAGGGTTGCGCTCGTTGCGGGACTTAACCCAACATCTCACGACACGAGCTGACGACAACCATGCACCACCTGTATACGAGTGTCCAAAGAGTTCACTGTCTCCAGTGCGTTCTCGCATATGTCAAGCCTTGGTAAGGTTCTTCGCGTTGCATCGAATTAATCCGCATGCTCCGCCGCTTGTGCGGGCCCCCGTCAATTCCTTTGAGTTTTAGCCTTGCGGCCGTACTCCCCAGGCGGGGAACTTAATGCGTTAGCTACGACACGGAGACCGTGGAATGGTCCCCACATCTAGTTCCCAACGTTTACGGCATGGACTACCAGGGTATCTAAGCCTGTTTGCTCCCCATGCTTTCGCTCCTCAGCGTCAGTTACGGCCCAGAGATCTGCCTTCGCCATCGGTGTTCCTCCTGATATCTGCGCATTCCACCGCTACACCAGGAATTCCAATCTCCCCTACCGCACTCTAGTCTGCCCGTACCCACTGCAAGCCCGAGGTTGAGCCTCGGGATTTCACAGCAGACGTGACAAACCGCCTACGAGCTCTTTACGCCCAATAATTCCGGACAACGCTTGCACCCTACGTATTACCGCGGCTGCTGGCACGTAGTTAGCCGGTGCTTTTTCTGCAGGTACCGTCACTCTCGCTTCTTCCCTGCTAAAAGAGGTTTACAACCCGAAGGCCGTCGTCCCTCACGCGGCGTTGCTGCATCAGGCTTGCGCCCATTGTGCAATATTCCCCACTGCTGCCTCCCGTAGGAGTCTGGGCCGTGTCTCAGTCCCAGTGTGGCCGGTCACCCTCTCAGGCCGGCTACCCGTCGTCGTCTTGGTGAGCCATTACCTCACCAACTAACTGATAGGCCGTGAGCTGATCCTTGACCGAAATTCTTTCCACCCCCAGGAGATGCCTCCGAAGGTCGTATCCGGTATTAGACGCCGTTTCCAGCGCTTATTCCAGAGTCAAGGGCACATTGCTCACGTGTTACTCACCCGTTCGCCACTAATCCAGAGGAGCAAGCTCCTCCTTCATCGTTCGACTTGCATGTGTTAAGCACGCCGCCAGCGTTCGTCCTGAGCCAGGATCAAACTCTCCGTAAAGAAAAGATGCATACCACCCAGAAAAACCAGGCGGCAGCGAGTTTGAAACTGACAAAAAAGACTGTCTACTGACAATCTGTCTCATCCAAAGGAATCGTTCTGCCCGAAGGCAGGACGAGTAAATAATTTGGCATATGACATTGTGCACGCTGTTGAGTTCTCAAGGATCGGACGCTCCCGTGCTTCCCCCCATCAGGGATCAGCGCCGAGGCAACTTCTCAATCATAACCACTTCTCGGACCATGTCAATTCGACACGCCGTGCGGA
>NZ_FPEG01000001.1 GCF_900117395.1 Agrococcus sp. Marseille-P2731
ATGGGCCCGCGGTGGGCGTTCGTGGGCTCCTGGGGCATCACCGGCGGATACATCGCCATCGTCGCCTTCGAGGCCGTCGCGCTGCCGCGCACGATCGCCTACATCGTGCCCGAGATCAACCAGATCCGCGGGAGCGGGAGAGCGCTAGTGCGCGCGGCGGATGAGCGCCGTCGCGACCGCCTGCACGCCCTCGCCACGGCCGATCGCGCCGAGCCCGTCGGTCGTGGTGCCGGAGACGCTCACGGGCGCGCCGACCATCGCCGACAGCGCCGTCTGCGCCTCGTCGCGGCGGGTGCCGATGCGGGGCCGGTTGCCGAGCACCTGCACCGAGACGTTCACCGGGGTCCAGCCGTGCTCGGCCAGCAGCTCGAGCGCCGCCCGCACGAAGACCGATCCTGCCGCGCCGGCGTGCTGCGGGTCGTCGACGCCGACGAGCCCTCCGATGTCACCGAGCCCGGCGGCGCCGAGCAGCGCGTCGACGATCGCGTGGCAGACGGCATCCCCGTCGGAGTGCCCGGCGAGCCCCTGGCCCTCCCACTCGAGCCCCGCGAGGCGCAGCGGCGCGTCGCCGCCGAAGCCGTGCACGTCGACCCCGACGCCGGTCCTGATGTCCATCGCTGCCCCCTTCGCCGATCCCCGCTCGCCCAGCAGCGATGCCGCTCGATCCGCGTCGGCCGCGGTCGTGATCTTGAACGCGAGCTCGTCGCCCGCCACCGGCACGACCTGCTCGCCGAGGGCCTGCACGAGCTGCGCGTCGTCGGTCGACGCGCCCCGCGCATCCGCCGCCGCCTCGTAGGCGCGTCGCAGCACCGCCGCCTCGAAGCCCTGCGGCGTCTGCATCGCGCGCAGCACCGAGCGGTCGACGATCGCGCCGAGCCCCGCGTCGCTCGCCTCGCGGATCGTGTCGACGACCGGAAGCACGGGCACGACCGCGAGCGCGCCCTCGCGCAGCGCCGCGCGCACGCGCTCGACCTGCGCAGGCGGCGTCAGGGCGCGCGCGGCGTCGTGCACGAGCACCCAGCGCGCGTCGCCCGCCGCAGCGAGGCCGGCGGCGACCGAGTCGGCTCGGGTCGCTCCCCCGGCGACCACTGCGGCGCCGACTCCGGCGCGCGCGGCGATCGCCGACGCATCCGCCTCGAACCCGACCGGCACGACCACGACGACGGATGCGGTGGACCCGGATGCGGCGAGCCCACGCAGCGCGTGCTCGAGGATCGTCGCGCCCGCGAGCTCGGCGAAGGCCTTCGGCACGCCACGGCCGAGCCGGGTGCCGCTGCCCGCGGCGACGACGATGATGGCGGTGTCGGTCACAGCGACAGCCTAGGTGGACGGCCGCGAGCGCGAGGCGACGGCGGTGCGGAGGCGCGCGCAGCTCGAGAGGCGGCCTCTAGGCTCGAGGGCGATGACCCGAGCAGCTCGCCCCGCCCGCACCTATGCCACGGGTGCGCTCACGCGGGTGACGCGCGGCATCGCACTGCTCGGCAGCGCCGCGACCGCCGCGTGGCTCGTGCTGCAGTACCCCTCGCTGCCCGACGTCATCCCGACGCACTTCGGCCCGGGCGGCGAGCCCGACGCCTGGGGCAGCAAGGCGAGCGTGCTGTGGCTCGCGGGCGTGGCGCTCGCGCTGGCTGCGCTCGTCGGCTGGATCTCGACGCGTCCGCGGTCGTTCAACTTCCCGGTGCCCGTCACAGAGCAGAACGCGCAGCGCCTCTACCGCGAGGGCGAGCGCACGCTGGTGTGGCTGCTGGCCGCGCTGACGCTCGTGTTTGCCGGCCTCGCGCTCATGGTGACCGGCGCCGGCGGTGTGGCACTGCTCGTCGTGGGGCTCGCCGGCACGATGGCGAGCACGCTCGTCGGCCTCGTGCGCCTGATGATCGTCACCGGCAGGTAGCGCAGGCACGCAGAGAGGCACCCGCCCTTGGGGAGCGGGTGCCTCAGCCCTGCACCGGATCGCTGCGGCAGCTCGCGCTGCGCGACGACCGGAGTGCGTCAGACTGCGGGCGCGAGCGCCTCGTCGAGGCGCGCGGCTGCGGCATCCTCATCGGTCTTCTCAGCGAGCGCGAGCTCCGAGACCAGGATCTGGCGCGCCTTCGCGAGCATGCGCTTCTCACCGGCCGAGAGGCCGCGGTCCTGATCGCGGCGGCTCAGGTCGCGCACGACCTCGCTCACCTTGATGACGTCGCCGGAAGCGAGCTTCTCGACGTTCGCCTTGTAGCGGCGCGCCCAGTTGGTGGGCTCCTCGGTGAAGTCTGCGCGCAGCACCTCGAAGACCCGGTCGAGGCCCTCCTCGCCGATCACATCGCGCACGCCCACCATGTCGACGTTGGCAGCGGGGACCTCGATCGTGAGGCCGCCCTGTGCGACGTTGAGCTTGAGGTAGGTCATCTCGACGCCCTTGACCTTGCGCACCTTGACCTCGGTGATCGTCGCAGCGCCGTGGTGGGGGTAGACGACTGTCTCTCCGACCTCAAAGTTCATCGAATGCTCCTCGTCATAGCCAGAACCTTGATTTTATCACAGCGTGTCGCTCGCCAGCGCCCGCCGACCGTGGTTGAATCACGCCCTTCTCGCGCCGGGCTGCGCCCCTTCGCGAGCGCGAAGCGGCCCGTACTAGACTCATCCAGACGGCGCCACCCGCACCTGATCGGCGTTCGTCACTGTCGAAAGGGTCCCCGTGCAGCCTCGCATCGCCGCCGCAGCAGCCGCAGCCGTCGTCGTCGCCTTCGCAGCGACCGGCTGCAACCTCCTCACGCCGCAGGCGACGACGATCGACTACGACCCGTCCGACGGCGTCTCGGGCCTGACGGGCACGGTCGAGATCCACAACGCGATGCTCATCGGCGAGCCCGGCGGCGACGCGCTGAGCCTCTCCACCACGTTCACGAACGCCGGCGAGGCGACCTTCGTCGAGGTGCGCTTCGAGGATGCGGTCGAGCAGGTGCGCGTCGCGGAGGGCGTCACGACCTACGGCTTCCCCGAGCAGCAGCTGGTGCTGCCCGCGCCGAGCGAGCTGACCTTCGGATCGCTCCACAACGTCTCGTTCACGGCTGACGGCGCCGAGCCGGTCGGCCTCGAGGTGCCGTCGATCTCGACCGAGGTCGTCGGCTACGAGACGCTCGCGCCCGTCGCCGAGTAGCAGCGGCTCAGCGCTCGAAGCGATACCCCAGCCCGCGCAGCGTCACGACGCGCGTCGGGTTCGAGGGGTCCTCCTCGATCTTCGCCCGCAGGCGCTTGACGTGCACGTCGAGCGTCTTCGTGTCGCCGAAGTAGTCGCTGCCCCACACCCGGTCGATCAGCTGCCCGCGCGTCAGCACGCGGCCGGCGTTGCGCATCAGGTACTCGAGCAGCTCGAACTCGCGCAGCGGCATCGCGACCTCCTCGCCGTCGACGTGCACGGTGTGGCTGTCGGCATCGAGCCGCACGCGGCCGATCTCGACCACGGAGTCGTCCTCGCCCTCCTCGTCGACCGCGCGGCGGCGCAGCACGGCGCGGATGCGCGCGATGAGCTCGCGGGTCGAGTAGGGCTTGGTCACGTAGTCGTCGGCGCCGAGCTCGAGCCCCACGATCGTGTCGACCTCGCTGTCCTTCGCGGTCACCATGATGATCGGCACCTGCGAGGTCTGGCGGATGTGCCGGCACACCTCGGTGCCGCTGCGACCGGGGAGCATGAGGTCGAGCAGCACCAGGTCGGCGCCCTGCTGCTCGAACATCTGCACCGCCGCGTTGCCGTCGGGCGCGTGGGCCGTCTCGTAGCCCTCGCGCTCGAGCAGGTAGGCCAGCGGCTCGGCGAGCGCCGTCTCGTCCTCGACGATCAGGATGCGCGTCGTCATGCAGTCTCCTTGTGGACAGGGGCGTGCGCGGCGGGGAGCCGCAGGGTGAAGGTCGAGCCCTGAGCAGGGCGCGACCAGAGCGTGACCTCGCCGCCGTGACTGACGGCGACGTGCTTCACGATACTGAGGCCGAGGCCGGTGCCGCCCGTCACGCGGCTGCGCGCTGGGTCGATCCGGTAGAAGCGCTCGAAGACGCGCTCCTGCTCCTCCGCCGCGATGCCGACGCCCTTGTCGGTCACGGCGATCTCGATGACGTCGTCGACGACGCGCACACCGACGCCCACGTGCGTGGCCTCCGGCGAGTACTGGACGGCGTTCGAGATGAGGTTCTGCACGGCCATCGTGACGAGCTCCTCCGAGCCGATCACCTCGGCCTCGTCGAGCACTCGGGGCATGATGCGGATGCGTTTGGCGTCGGCGAGCACGTGGTTGCGATCCACCGCCACGTCGACGATGCGCGAGATCGGGAAGCGCTCGGCCTCCTCGAGCGGGTCGTCGGCCTGGATGCGCGAGAGGTCGATGAGCTCCTTGGTCATGCGGCCGAGCCGGTCGGCCTCGACCTGCATGCGCTGCGAGAACGCCCGCACCCGCTCCGGATCCTCTGCTGCCGCCTCGATCGCCTCTGCGAGCAGCGCGAGCGCACCGATCGGGGTCTTCAGCTCGTGGCTGATGTTGGCGACGAAGTCCCGCCGCACCCCCGCGAGCCGCAGCTCTTCCGTGCGGTCGGCGACGAGCACGAGCATGAAGCGGTTGCCGAGCGGCGCGACGCGCGTGCGCAGCTGCATCTCGGTGCCGATCCCGATGCGGCCACGACGGTAGGTGAGGTCGAGCACCTCCGACTCCCCGGTGCGCCAGACGCGTCGCACCGCATCCGCCATCTCTCGCATGCGCAGCTCGCGGCCGTCGACGAGGTCGAGGGCGTCAGCGCCCGGCGACGACAGGATCACCTGGTTGGAGCCGTCGAGGACGATGCCCGCCGATTCGAGCACGTTGACCATCGCGACGATGCCGTCGGGGATCGGCTCGCTCGCGATCGCCATCACCTGGCGCCCTCGCTGCGCGGCGAGCCCCAGCAGATGCACGGAGCCGGCACCGAACGCGAAGCCGAGCAGGAGTGCGAGCAGCACGTACCAGGACGCATCCACCTGTCGATCGTATCCGGGCGGCGCGGCGCGAACCTCCCATCCGCACTGCCGCCCCCACAGGTTCAGGCGATGGACACTCGGCGGTAACCTGAGCGGGGAAGACTCGGAGTTCGACTCGTGCCCGGTCCCCCCGATGCAGCGAGGCACACCACAAGGAGCAGAAGCATGCGCGACGTATTCCAGCAGGAGCTCGCCGAGGTGCAGAACCGCCTCGTCGACATCGCCAACCACGTCGTGGTGTCGATCGAATCCGCCGTGCGCGCGTTCGGCGACTCGAACGTGCAGCTCGCCGAGCAGGTCATCGCGACCGACCCGGTGATCGACGACAAGGCCTCGTCCCTCGACGAGCTCGCGATCGACATCATCGCCCGCCAGTCGCCCGTCGCGCGCGACCTGCGCATCGTCGTCTCGGCGCTGCGCATCTCGGCCTCGCTCGAGCGCATGGGCGACCTCGCCCGCCACATCGCGATGCTCGCGCGCTACCGCTTCCCGATGCAGGTGGTTCCCGAGTCGCTGCAGCCGACCTTCGCCGAGATGGGCGCGCGCGACATCGAGATCGCCAAGATGCTGCGCGACCTGCTGGAGACGCAGGACCTCACGCTGGCCGAGCGCCTGCAGGACGCCGACGAGGTCGTCGACCAGCTGCACCGCGACGTCTTCGCGCACGTGCTCGGCACCGAGTGGGAGGGCGCGGCGCACACGACCGTCGACGCGACGCTCGCCAGCCGCTACCACGAGCGCTTCGCCGACCACGCGGTCGGCATCGCCAAGAAGGTGCAGTACCTCGCGACCGGCGACTGGGTCGGCGACGAGGATGCGCGGGCCGAGCTGGCATCGGAGCCGGTGCAGCCCGCCTCGTGACCTGACGGTCGCACGACCGACGACGAGGGCCCCGCAGCGCTGCGCTGCGGGGCCCTCGTCGTCGGTGCGAGCGGCTCAGTGCTTGCCCTGGTTCGCCACGGCGGCGGCGCCGGCTGCGGCGGCCTCGGGGTCGAGGTACTCCCCCGGGCCGAGCGGCATGTTGTCGTCGCCCAGCTTGTAGACGAGCGGGATGCCCGTGGGGATGTTGAGCGCGGCGATGTCGTCGTCGGAGATGCCGTCGAGGTGCTTGACGAGCGCGCGCAGCGAGTTGCCGTGCGCGGTGACGAGCACGGTCTTGCCGGCGTCGAGGTCCTCGGTGATCGTCGACTCCCAGTAGGGCAGGAAGCGGTCGATGACGTCCTTCAGGCACTCGGTCTTCGGCACCTCGCCGTCGATGTCGGCGTAGCGCGGATCGTCGGCCTGCGAGTACTCGTTGTCGTCGCTGATGGGCGGCGGGGGCGTGTCGAACGAGCGGCGCCAGATCATGAAGCGCTCCTCGCCGTACTGCTCGAGGGTCTCTGCCTTGTCCTTGCCCTGCAGGTCGCCGTAGTGCCGCTCGTTGAGGCGCCACGAGCGGTGCACCGGGATCCACGAGCGCTCGGCCGCGTCGAGCGCGATGTTGGCGGTCTGGATCGCCCGCGCGAGCAGCGAGGTGTAGAGCACGTCGGGCAGCAGGTCGCGCTCGCGCAGCAGCTCGCCGCCGCGCTTCGCCTCCTCTTGGCCCTTCTGGGTGAGACGGACGTCGACCCAACCGGTGAAGAGGTTCTTCTCGTTCCAGTCGGACTGGCCGTGGCGGAGCAGGATGAGGGTGCGCTCGGTCATGCGGCCAGCATAGTCAGCGCGCGTGGCGGGAGAATGGATGCCGTGGGCAGGGCTGGGAGCGCAGGAGCGAGTGTCGCGGGCACGCCGCAGGGGCGCATCACGCGCGGCACGACCGGCGTGAACCGGCTGCGGCGCGTCGACCGCTGGATCGCCGCGCACGCTGCGGCGCGCGTGCCCGGCTGCCTCGTGGTCGACCTCGGCTACGGCGCGAGCGCGACGACGAGCCTCGAGCTGCACGAGCGGCTCTCGCGCGCGAACCCCGCGGTGGAGGTGCTCGGGCTCGAGATCGATCCGGCGCGGGTCGCGCTCGCGACGGCCCAGCTCGCCGAGGCGCGCCTGGCCGGGCCGACGCGCTATGGGCGCGCCATCGCATCCGACGCCCGTGTCTCGTTCGCGCTGGGCGGCTTCGAGGTGCCGGCGCCGCGGCGGCCGCAGGTGATCAGGGCGATGAACGTGCTGCGGCAGTACGACGAGCACGAGGTCGCGGGGCACTGGGCGACGATGCTCGGGCGGCTCGGGCCCGGAGGTCTGCTCGTGGAGGGCACGTCCAACGAGGTGGGGCGCGTGTGCTCGTGGGTGGCGCTCGACGCCGAGGGGCCTCGGTCGCTGACGATCGCGCTGAAGGTCGACGAGCTGGGCAGCGACGCGATGGAGGCGCCGTCGGTCGTGCGCGAGCGGCTCCCGAAGGCGCTGATCCACCGCAACGTGCCGGGCGAGCGCATCCACGAGCTGCTCGCGGAGCTCGACAGGGCGTGGGCGATCGAGGCGCCGCTGGCCGACTTCGGCGCGGTGCAGCGCTGGGTGGCGACGGCGGGGCGGATGCGCGCGGCGGGCTGGCCGGTCACCGGAGGCCCCGCGCGCTGGCGGCTGGGCGAGCTGACGGTCGCGTGGTCGGCGGTCGCGCCCGCGCCCAGTCCCGCAGGTTGAGGAGGCCGCGGGCCGCAGGCCCCCGCAGCACCCCGCAGGTTGAGGAGGCCGCGGGCCGCAGGCCCCCGCAGGTTGAGGAGGCCGCGGGCCGCAGGCCCGCAGCCGTCACGAAACCGGAGCGCACCCCTCACGAGTTCGGCCTCATGACACGTGCGGGCTCCGCCCGCGCGCTCCTCGACCTACGTCACCCCGGGAGGCAGAGCGCGTTCCTCCCGCGCCCGCGCCCGCGACCCCGAGCCCGGGAGCGCATCCGCTCGCCCATCGATGAGCATCTGCCGCTTCCTGCGGCTCCAGCCCTGCACCTGCTTCTCTGCGGCGTACGCCTCGTCGATCCGGTCGAACCATGCGGCATAGACGAGCTCGACCGGCCGTCGTCGCTTCGTGTACTTCGCACCGGTCCCGGCGTTGTGCTCAGCGAGCCTGCGCTCGGCGTTCCAGGTGCTGCCGACGTAGAACGAGTCGTCAGCGCAGCGGAGGATGTACATGTAGGGCATGAGCGGAGGAAAGCGGATGCTCGGGGGCGCGCGCTCGTCGGGAGGGCGCGCTGTGGATGGGCGTCGTGCGGGCGCGGTCGGTCTCGTGACGCGTGCGGCTGCGCCGCGCGCTCCTCGACCTACGGAGAGCCCCGCAGGTTGAGGAGGCCGCGCGCCGCAGGCACGCAGCCGTCACGAAACCGGAAGCCTGCCGCTCCGGGTCCGGTCTCGTGACGCGTGCGGCTGCGCCGCGCGCTCCTCGACCTACAGAGAGCCCCGCAGGTTGAGGAGGCCGCGCGCCGCAGGCACGCAGCCGTCACGAAACCGGAGGGGTACCGCTCCGGGTTCGGTCTCGTGACGCGTGCGGCTGCGCCGCGCGCTCCTCGACCTACGGGGTGGGCGTCGGACTACGGGGTGGGCGCCGGGCGCTTGACGGCGCCGAGGCGCGGCAGGCGCGGAGGGCGGTTGACGTGCCCGGCAGACGGCGGCACCAGCAGCTGCTGCGCCGCCGCGACCGCGATCCCGTCAGCCGCGGTGACCACCAGGTCGCCATCGGCCGGCGCCGAGCGCTTCACGACCGCGAGGGCGATGGGGCCCAGCTCGTGGTGCACGGCCGAGGACGTCACCTGCCCGACCGCCTGGTCGCCCGCCAGCACCTGGTCACCGGCGGCGACCTGGCCGTTCTCGCTGCCGTCGAGGTGCAGCAGCACGATGCGACGGGGCGGTGCGCCGAGGTTGTGCACCTTCGCGACCGTCTCCTGCCCGCGGTAGCAGCCCTTCGAGAGGTGCACCGCGGTCGTCAGCCAGTCGAGCTCATGCGGGATCGTGCGGTCGTCGACCTCGGCGAGCGAGGGCCGCCCGGCCGCGATGCGCAGCGCATCCGCCGCCAGGCTGCCGACGAAGCGGTCGGGCGCGATCGCCGCCGCCTGGTCGGGGGTGAGGATGGCCTCGGACCACGCCCAGGGCTCGCCCGTCGGCTCGCCGTAGCGGGCGCCGCCCGGCGATACCTCCGGCCAGCCGTCGACCCAGGTCGGCGCGAGCGGGGCGACGCCCGCGGTGCCCACGACGACCACCTCCGGCCGCTCGATCTCGACCTGCTTGTAGAAGCGCATCCGCGTCAGCCACGTCTCGAGCGCGTCGCCCGTGCCCGCGTCGACGAGCACCCAGAGCGCGTCGCCCTCGCGCAGCAGGCGCAGCACGTGCTCGATGCGGCCCACCGGGGACAGCACGAGCGTCTCGGTGGAGGCGCCGTCGTCGAGCTGCTCGACGGCCTGGCTCGTGATCGAGTCGAGCCACGGCAGCGTGTCGGGCCCGCTCAGCCGCAGCACGTCGCGCGGCAGCAGCACGAGCCCACCGGCAAGCAGGCGGCGCTGCTCGGCGACGGGGTTGCCGACGTGCAGCGGCAGCCCGGAGGCTTCGTCGAGCACGGCGTCGGGGATGCGGGAGGCCAGCTCGGGCGCGGTCACGTCGCGCTCGCCTCGCTGCGCGTCTGGCGCCCGAGGCGCGCCGAGGCATGGCTCTCGAGCCCGCGGCCGAGGGCTGCGAGATCCCACGCCCACAGCAGGTGGTTCTCGACCAGGCCGTACATGCGGGTGGAGGCACTGTGATCCTTGGCGCCCGCGCCGCGCAGGACTGCGTCGGTCGCGAGGTCGATCCGCGGGCCGTCGATCGTGCCGAGGTAGAGCTCTGCGACTCCGGTCGGATGCGAGATGAGCGCCTGCAAGTCGAAGGCACCATCGGGGCGGCGCAGCCCCTCGACCGCATCGGCGTCGCCGAACGCGGGCGCGCCCTGCGCCGGCAGCATGCCCGGCCCCGCGTCTGCCTCGTGCGAGGGGCGCGCGAGGCGCCAGAAGCCGCTCTCGGCAGCCAGCGGTGTCAGCTCGTCGTCGAGCTGCCACGCGTAGGCCTGGTAGCTGAGGTAGGGGTGCCCGTGGTGCTCGAACGAGATGCGCTGGCCGAACTCGCGCTCGACGGTGCTCTCGCCGTCGGGGAAGGAGAGGACGCCGGTGCCCTCCCACGTGCCGATCAGCCACTGGAGCGGCCCCAGCTCGGCCGGGAGCGTCGGGTCGAGCTCGAGCATCGCTTAGCGCTGACCCCGGAAGAGGTTGCGGATGACGACGAACGAGGTGCCCAGGATCGCGAGCATCGCGAGGCCCAGCAGACCGGTGAAGAAGATCTCGAGTGCGACGACGGGGATGGCATCCATGGCTCGATCCTACCGCCTCGCGCACGCCACCGCCCGGGGACGAGCGGCAGGTCGGGGGCCTCAGAGCACGGTGAGCGGCACGAGGATCGCGCTCGCCACCGCGAGCACCACCACCGAGCCGAAGATCGCCGACGCCAGCCGCCCCACGAGACCCGGGACCGTCGGCCCACCGAGCTGGATCCCGAAGGCGACCAGCGTGCAGGCGCCCAGCACGATCGGCAGCCAGACGATGCCGTCGCTCGGCTGCAGCACACCGACCACCGCGGCGCCGATCGCTGCCAGCAGCCAGACCGGCCACACGCTCGCCCACCGCCAGGACAGCGCGCCGCCAGCGACGCCCCGGGAAGGAGCGTCGCCGCTGACGGCGGCGTCGTCGCTCACGACCGACCTGCAGTGCTCATGGCCAACATCATGGCGCAGGTGCGGTGCGCGCGCCCTGGGGGTGTCGGATGCGCCGCCGCGCAGGCGGAGCGGTCGCGGCGGGTATCAGACCGGCTTAGGATCGAGATCGGGAGGTTGGATGGCGCACGTCGTGGTCTTCACCCGCCGAGCCGAGGACGTGCTGCCCAGCCTGGAGCTCCTCGAGCACCGCGTGAGCACACTGCCGGTCTCGGCGGAGGCTGCCGCGCGCGCTCCCGAGGGCGACCTGCTCGTCGTCGACGGCGCTGTCGAGCTCGCCGCGGCGAAGGCCCTGTGCCGCCTGCTCGAGCACGACCCCTCCCCCGTGCTGCTGGTGCTGAGCGACGGCGGCTTCGCCGCGGTCACCGCCGAGTGGTCGGTGGCCGACATCGTGCTCGACTCCGCCGGTCCCGCTGAGCTCGAGGCGCGCATCCGCCTCGCCCTCGCGAGCGCCGCGCGCAGCGCCGAGCCCGTCTCGACGAGCGGCCTCACGATCGACGAGGCGAGCTATCAGGCCAAGGTCGACG
This sequence comes from Agrococcus sp. Marseille-P2731, assembly GCF_900117395.1. Classification (GTDB taxonomy): domain Bacteria; phylum Actinomycetota; class Actinomycetes; order Actinomycetales; family Microbacteriaceae; genus Agrococcus. The sequence goes on from NZ_FPEG01000001.1 coordinate 11,191, forward strand.
GCAAACCGATCGACCTGACGTACAAGGAGTTCGAGCTGCTGCGGTTCCTCTCCGCGCACCCGGCGCGGGTCTTCACGCGCGAGCAGCTGCTGAGCGAGGTGTGGGGCTACGACTACTTCGGCGGCACCCGCACGGTCGACGTGCACGTGCGGCGCCTGCGCGCCAAGCTCGGCGACCTCGAGCGGCTCATCGGCACGGTGCGCGGGGTCGGCTATCGCTTCGAGCGGGAGGACGACTGATGGAGGCTGCGCGCGCGATCGAACTCGCCGAGGCACTGGGCGCCGCGAGCCTCGCCGCTGACGGCGTGCCGCCCTTCAACGACCAGGCGCTCGTCGAGCTGCGGCGCGGCGCCCGGTGCGCGATCGGCGACGCCGAGGCCCTCGCTGTCGTCAGCGACGCCGAGCGCGAGGTCGAGCTCGCCGTGCACCCCGCGCACCGCCGCCGGGGTCTCGGCAGCGCCCTCGCGGCGCGCGTCACCGACGAGCTCGGCGAGCTCGAGGCCTGGGCGCACGGCGACCTGCCCGGCGCCCGCGCGATCGCCGAGCGGCTCGGCATGCGGCGGGTGCGCACGCTGCTGCAGCTGCGCGCGCCGGTGCCGCCCGCGGGCGAGAGAAGCGACCGCCTGCCCGATGGGACCCGCGCGTTCGAGCGGGCCGACGCATCCGCCCTGCTCGCCCTCAACGCCGCAGCCTTCGCCTCGCACCCCGAGCAGGGCCGCATGAGCGCCGACGACCTGGCATCGCGCTTGGCCGAGCCCTGGCACGACGACGCGAACCTCGTGGTCGCGCCGGGCGACCACGGCCTCGACGCCTTCACCTGGGTCAAGCCCGCGACCGGCGAGGGCGAGGGCGATGTCGCCGAGCTCTACGTGCTGGGCGTCTCGCCAGAGCGGCAGGGCGCGGGTCTCGGTCGGCGGATGCTCGAGGCCACCTTCGTGCGGATGCGCGCGGTCGGCGCGACCACGGCGCACCTCTACGTCGAGGGCGACAACGACGCGGCGCTCGCGCTCTATCGCCGAGCCGGCTTCGAGCAGTGGGCGATCGACGTGCGGTGGCAGCGTGCTGCGACGACGGGCAGCAGCGACGCGCGATGACGTCGCGCGCCGTTCACCCGCAGTTGACACAATGACGGCATGACCGACGGCACTGCGAGCGACGCTCGCGCGATGGACACCGGCTCGACCGACACCGGCTCGATCGAGGAGCTGCGCCCCGAGCGCACCGCCCGCACGCTCGAGCAGGAGCGCACCTTCCACGACGCCAACGAAGCCGACTTCGACGGCGACGACTTCGACGAGGAGATCGCCTGGTCTGCAGAGATGCAGGGCGTCGAGACCGAGGACGGCCTGCCCGCCGACCGGTTCCTCGACCGCGAGCTCTCCTGGCTCGAGTTCAACCAGCGAGTGCTCGAGATGGCGGAGGACCCCGCGACGCCGCTGCTCGAGCGCGCAAACTTCCTCGCGATCTTCGCCTCGAACCTCGACGAGTTCTTCATGGTGCGCGTCGCCGGCCTCAAGCGCCGCATCGCCACCGGGCTCGCCGTGCCCACGAACGTCGGCATGGCGCCGCAGCAGCTGCTCGACGAGATCGTGCAGCGCGCGCACGACATGCAGCTGCGGCACGCCCACAGCACGCAGGACTCGTTCCTGCCGGCCCTGCACGAGGCAGGCATCACCGTCGTGCGCTGGGACGAGCTGAGCGACAGCGAGCGCGAGACCATGTCGCAGCGCTTCGACGACGACATCTTCCCCGTGCTGATGCCGCTCGCGGTCGACCCCGCGCATCCCTTCCCCTACATCTCCGGCCTGTCGCTGAACCTGGCGGTGCGCGTGCGGGTGCCCGGCGACGACGACGAGCAGTTCGCTCGGCTCAAGGTGCCGGCGGTGCTGCCGCGCTTCGTCGAGGTCGCGCGCAACGGCACGTCGCAGCGCTTCCTGCCCCTCGAGGACCTGATCTCGAACAACCTCGACGAGGTGTTCTCAGGGATGGAGATCGTCGAGCACCACGTCTTCCGCGTCACGCGCAACGAGGATGTGACGATCGACGAGGACGACACCGAGAACCTCATCAAGGCGCTCGAGCACGAGCTCTCGCGTCGCAAGTTCGGCCCGCCCATCCGGCTCGAGGTGTCGGAGGACATGGACGACGACACCCTCGAGCTGCTCGTCGACGAGCTCGGCATCACCGACAGCGAGGTCTACAAGCTGCCGGGGCTGCTGGACGCGACCGGTCTGTTCCAGGTCGCCGGCATCGACCGCCCTGACCTGCACTACACGAAGCGCGTGCCCGTCACCTCGCCTGCGTTCCTGCCGACCGACCAGGACGAGGAGACCGACTTCTTCCAGGCGATCACGCGCAAGGACGTGCTCGTCCACCACCCCTACGAGTCGTTCGCGACGAGCGTGCAGGCGCTGCTCGAGCAGGCCGCGGGCGACCCCGACGTGCTCGCCATCAAGCAGACGCTCTACCGCACCTCGGGCGACTCGCCCGTGGTCGCCGCGCTCATCCGCGCCGCTGCCGCCGGCAAGCAGGTGCTCGCCCTCGTCGAGGTGAAGGCGCGCTTCGACGAGCAGGCGAACATCCGCTGGGCGCGGCAGCTCGAGCGCGCCGGCGTGCACGTCGTCTACGGCATCGTGGGCCTGAAGACGCACTGCAAGCTGATGATGATCGTGCGGCGCGAGAACGGCAGGCTGCGCAACTACTGCCACATCGGCACCGGCAACTACAACCCCAAGACCAGTCGCATCTACGAGGACTTCGGCCTCTTCACCGACAACGACCAGGTCGGTCGCGACATCACGCGCCTGTTCAACGAGCTCTCCGGCTACGCCAAGGAGAAGTCGTTCCAGCGGCTGCTCGTCGCGCCCAGGCACCTGCGCAAGGGGCTGCTCAGCCGCATCGAGCGCGAGACGCAGGCCGCGCTCGCCGGCCGCCGCGCGCGCATCCGCCTGAAGGTGAACTCGATCGTCGACGAGCAGATCATCGACGCGCTGTACCGCGCGAGCCGCGCGGGCGTCGAGGTGCAGCTCTGGGTGCGCGGGATCTGCTCGATCAAGCCGGGCGTGCCGGGGCTGAGCGAGAACATCGTGCTGCGCTCGATCGTCGGGCGCTACCTCGAGCACTCGCGGGTCTTCGTCTTCTGGAACGACGGCGACGAGGAGGTCTTCATCGGCTCGGCCGACATGATGCACCGCAACCTCGACCGGCGCGTCGAGACGCTCATCCAGCTCACCTCCTCCGAGCACATGCGCGACATCCAGCAGCACTTCGACAAGGCGATGTCGGCGCAGACCGCGGGCTGGTGGGGCGAGCCCGACGGCACCTGGACGCGCCGCTTCGAGGCGGAGGACGGCACGCACCTCGACGACCTGCACCGCGACCGCATGATCCAGATCCAGCGCAGGAAGCGGTCGTCGCGATGAGCGCCGCGGCCCCCGTGCTCGCCGCCGGAGCACTGGTCTGGCGCCGCGTCGACGACGAGGTGCTCGTGCTGCTCGTGGAGCGCACGCAGCACCGCGACTTCTCGCTGCCGAAGGGCAAGCTCGACCCGGGCGAGACGCTGCCGGAGTGCGCCGTGCGCGAGATCGAGGAGGAGACGGGGCTTCGGATCGCGCTCGGCGCTCCCCTGCCGCAGAGCGAGTACCGGCTGCCCGACGGCCGCGACAAGGTCGTCTACTACTGGCAGTCGAAGGTCGACGAGGCCGAGGCCGCGGTCGCCGCGTCGCGCTTCGCGTCCAACGACGAGATCCTCGCGCTCGAGTGGCTGCCGATCGCGGAGGCCAAGCAGCGCTGCTCCTACCGCCACGACGTCGCCGTGATCGAGCGCTTCGAGGAGCGGCTCGCGGCCGGGCACGCCGAGACCTTCCCGATCATCGCGCTGCGGCACGCGAAGGCCACCAGCCCCTTCGACTGGGAGGGCACGGATGCGTCGCGCGCGCTGACGACGCGGGGCGAGCGGCAGGCGAAGCAGGCGGCGCCGGGCATCGCGGCCTTCGCGCCCGCGCGCATCCTCACCTCAGACGCGACGCGCTGCCTGCAGACCGTCGAGCCGCTGCGCCGCCTCACGGGCATCGAGCCGAAGGCGCGCGCCGAGATCAGCCAGGACGCGCACGAGCTCGACCACGGCAGCCTGCGCAGCGCGATCGAGCGCCGCGTCGCGAAGGCCGTGCGCAAGCGCCGCGGCACCGTGCTCTGCAGCCACGCGCCCGTCATCCCCGAGATCGTCACCGCGGTGGTGCATGCGGCGGATGCGCTGGAGTCGGAGCGCACGCACCGCGCGTCGATGCTGCACACGGCCGAGTTCACCGTCATGCACATCTCGGCGGGCGAGACGCCCGCGCTCGTGGGCCTCGAGACGCACGCACCGCGCGAGCCGTAGCCGCGCATCCGCCGCTGCCGGTGTCCTCAGCAGAGGACGGATGGGTGGCAGCGACCGATCCGTCCTCTGCTGCGTGACGCTTCGCCCATCCGTCCTCGATCCGGGACGGCTGGCAGCAGGAGCCGAGCGCCTACGACGCGCGGAAGCCGGTCTCGCGGATCACCCGCGCCGGCACCCCGGCCACGATCGTGTCGGCAGGCACGTCCTTCGTCACGACCGCACCGGCGCCGACGATCGCGCCGTCACCGATGGTGACCCCCGGCACGACCGTCACGCTGGCCCCCAGCCACACCTTGCGCCCGATCACGATCGGTGCGGGCTGCATGTCGCCGCGGTGCGCTGGATCGACGCCGTGGTCGAGCGTCGCGAGGGTCGAGCCGTGACCGATGAGCGAGCCGTCGCCGATCGTGATGCCACCGGTGTCCTGGAAGCGGCAGCCCATGTTGATGAAGACGTCGACGCCGAGGTGCAGGTTCTTGCCGAACTCCGAGTAGAACGGCGGGAACACCGTCACCGACGCATCCACTGCCCGGCCGGTGAGCTCGCCCAGCAGCTCGCGCACCTCGTCGGCGCTGCGGTAGGCGCCGTTCAGCGCAGCGGTGATGCGCAGCGCCTCCTGCGCGAGGTCGTGCATGAGCGCGTGGTGCGGTGACCCGGCGACGATCGTCTCGCGGCGGCCGACGTGCTCGAGGAACTCCTGCAGTGCGATCATGCGAGCACCCTACGCGCCGCGGGGGCGGCGAGCAGGGTGCTCAGCAGGACGATCGCCAGCGCGGATCAGCCGAAGCGGCCCGAGACGTAGTCCTCGGTGGCCTGCACGGTCGGGTTCGAGAAGATCTTCGTCGTCTCATCGAACTCGATGAGCTTGCCCGGCTTGCCGGTTCCGGCGATGTTGAAGAAGGCCGTCTTGTCGCTCACGCGGCTGGCCTGCTGCATGTTGTGGGTCACGATCACGATCGTGTACTCGGTCTTCAGCTCCTCGATGAGGTCCTCGATCGCGAGCGTCGAGATCGGGTCGAGGGCCGAGCAGGGCTCGTCCATGAGCAGCACGTCGGGGCTGACGGCGATGGCGCGCGCGATGCAGAGGCGCTGCTGCTGGCCGCCGGAGAGGCCCGAGCCGGGCACGCCGAGGCGGTCCTTGACCTCGTTCCAGAGGTTGGCTCCCCGCAGCGAGCGCTCGACCAGGTCGTCCTGGTCGCTGCGCGACATGCGGCGGTTGTTCAGCAGCACGCCCGCCAGCACGTTCTCGCGGATCGTCATGGTCGGGAACGGGTTGGGGCGCTGGAACACCATGCCGATCTGGCGGCGCACGTTCACGGGGTCGACGCCCTGGCCATAGAGGTTGGCGCCGTCGAGCAGCACCTCGCCGTCGACCCATGCACCCGAGATGACCTCGTGCATGCGGTTGATGGAGCGGAGCACTGTGGACTTGCCGCAGCCCGAGGGGCCGATGAACGCGGTGACCGCGCGGGGCTCGATGTCGACGGAGACCCCCTCGACGGCCTTGAAGGCGCCGTAGTAGATGTCGAGGTCGTTGATCTCGATGCGCTTGGACATGCTGCGTTACCTTCCAGACTTCGGCGCGAAGAAGTGCGAGATGACGCGCGCGCCGATGTTGAGGATCATGACGATGAGGATGAGCACGAGAGCGGCCGACCAGGCTCGGTCGAAGTAGGCCTGCTCCTGCACTCCGGGGCTGATGTACTGGTTGAAGGCGAACACCGGCAGCGTCATCATGCGGCCGTCGAACACGTTGTAGTTCATGTTCGTCGTGAAGCCGGCGATGATGAGCAGCGGCGCCGTCTCTCCGATGACACGGGCGATGGCGAGCGTGACGCCGGTGACGATGCCGGCGAGTGCCGTGGGGAGCACGACCTTCCAGATCGTCAGCCACTTCGGCACGCCGAGCGCGAGCGATGCCTCGCGCAGGTCGTTCGGGACGAGCTTCAGCATCTCCTCCGTCGACCGCACGACGGTGGGGATCATGAGGAGGCTGAGCGCGACCGCGCCGCCGAAGCCGCTGCGCACGCCCTCGCCCGCGAACAGGGCGAACAGGGCATAGGCGAACAGGCCGGCGACGATCGACGGGATGCCGGTCATCACGTCGACGAAGAACGTGATCGCCTTCGCCAGCGCGCCCTTGCCGTACTCGACCAGGTAGATGGCGGTGAAGATGCCGACCGGCACCGAGATGATCGCGGCCCAGAGGGTCACGAGCACGGTGCCGACGATGGCGTGCAGCACGCCGCCGCCCTCGCCGACCACGTTGCGCATCGTGTACGTGAAGAACTCGATGTCGAAGCGGGCCAGGCCGTTGGCGACGACCGTGATGATGAGGGAGACCAGCGGCACGAGCGCGAGCAGGAAGGCCCCGATCACGAGCCCCGTGACGAAGCGGTCGGTGGCCTTGCGGCCGCCCTCGATGAGCTGGCTGACGACCGTCACGGCCACCAGGTAGAGCACGTAGCCCAGGAGCGCGACGATGACGATGCTGAAGCTGGAGCCGGATGCGCCGGCGATGAGGCCCGCGACGGCGGCGCCGACAGCGATGCAGACGCCGAGCAGTGCCCAGGGGGCCCAGGCGGGCAGCTGGCCCGCGGTCAGCGGGTTCTGGGCCTGGCGGGTGGGAGCGATGGTGGTGGTCATGGCTCAGCGACCTCCGTCGACGGTCGTCTTGGCGATGATCAGGCGCGAGATGGCGTTCACGAGCAGCGTGATCGCGAACAGCACGAGGCCCGATCCGATGAGCATGTTGACGGTGATGCCGTGCGCCTCCGGGAAGCGGAGCGCGATGTTGGCAGCGATCGTCGAGGGGTTCTGCGAGCCGATCAGGACGAAGCTGACGGCGCCGGAGGAGGCGAGCACCATCGCGACGGCCATCGTCTCGCCCAGCGCACGACCGAGGCCGAGGATCGACGAGGCGATGATGCCCGAGCGGCCGTGCGGGAGGACGGCCATCGTGATCATCTCCCAGCGGGTGGCGCCGAGGGCGAGCGCGGCTTCCTCGTTGAGGCGCGGCGTCTGCAGGAAGATCTCGCGGCAGAGCGCCGTGATGATCGGCAGCACCATGACGGCGAGCACGATGGATGCGGTGAGGATCGTGCGGCCCGTGCCGGAGGCGGGCGGGGAGAACAGCGGGATCCAGCCGAGGTTCTGCGCGAGCCAGGCGAAGCCGGGCAGCAGGAACGGTGCGAGCACCGTGATGCCCCAGAGCCCGTAGATGACCGAGGGGATGGCGGCGAGCAGGTCGACCAGGTACCCGAGGAACTGGGCCAGCCTGCGGGGCGCGAAGTGTGTGATGAACAGCGCGATCGAGACGGCGAGCGGCACGGCCATCACCATCGCGAGGAACGCGGACCAGAGCGTGCCGAACGTCAGCGGCCAGACCCAGGTCCAGAAGCTCGAGCCCTCGGACTCGGGGATCGGCCCGATGATCGCGGGAACGGCCTGGGCGACCAGGAAGATCGCGACGCCACCGAGCGCCAGCAGGATGAGCACGCCCGCGGTGGTCGAGATCGCCTTGAAGACGATGTCGGCGGGCCTGTTCCTGACGGCGGACTTTGGCGCAGCCGGTGCAGCGGTAGTCATGAGGCTCCCTGCGAGCTCGGAGGACCGGATGAATGGGTCCGGCCGGGGCGATGAGACGCCCCGGCCGGACGGTGCGCGCCGTCAGCGGCGCGCGAGGTTCCGAACCAGTATTACTGGATCAAGTCGACGACGCTGAGGATCTCCTCGCGCAGCTCGTCGGAGATGGGCGCGTTGCCCGCGTTCTCGGCGCCGGCCTGCTGGCCCTCAGCCGAGGCGATGTAGCTCAGGTAGCCCTTGACGAGCTCGGCCTGAGCCTCGTCCTGGTACTCCGTGCAGGCGATCGCGTAGGAGATGAGGACGAGCGGGTAGACGCCGGCCTCGGTCGACGTGCGGTCCAGGTCGACCGCGATGTCACCCTCGTGACGGCCCTCGACGCGCGGCGACGCGTCGACGGCGGCCGCTGCGGCCTCCGCCGTGAAGGGCACGTACTCCTCGCCGACCTGCAGGGCGACGGTGCCGAGGTCACCGGCGCGCGAGGCGTCGGCGTAGCCGATCGTGTTCATGCCGTTGGTGACCGCGTCGACGACGCCCGAGGTGCCCTGTGCGCCCTCGCCGCCGTAGGAGGCAGGCCACGTCTCGAAGACGCCCTCGGTCCAGTCCGACTCAGCCGTCGCAGCGAGGTACTCGGTGAAGTTCTCGGTGGTGCCCGAGTCGTCCGAGCGGTGCACGGCGGTGATGTTGGCGTCCGGCAGCGTCGCGTCCGGGTTCTGGTCGGCGATCGCCGGGTCGTTCCAGTTGGTGATCTCGCCCGAGAAGATCTGGGCGATCGTCGCGGCGTCCATGTTGAGCGAGTCGACGCCCTCGACGTTGAAGATGATGGCGATCGGCGAGATGTAGATCGGCAGGTCGACCGGCAGCGTGTCGGCGACGCAGGCGCCGAACGAGCCCTCGAGCTCGTCGTCGCCGAGGTAGGCGTCCGAGCCAGCGAAGGCGACGCCGCCGGCGATGAACTGCTCGCGGCCAGCGCCCGAGCCTGCGGGGTCGTACGTGATGTTGACGTCTTCGTTCTGCGTCTGGAAGCCTGCGATCCAGGCCTCCTGTGCAGCACCCATCGACGAGGCGCCGGCGCCGGCGAGGTCGCCCGAGAGCGTGGACTCGGGAGCGGTGGACTCGCCACCGGTCTCGCCCGCAGGGGCCTCGGTGGCGGCGGGCTCGTTGGCAGCGCAGGAGCTGAGCAGGAGTGCGCCTGCAGCAGCGACGACCGCAGCGCGGCCGAGCTTCGTGAACTTCACGGATGGTTCCCTTCGGAATGATTCGGTGCAGGGCGCATCAGCGGCCTGGATTCGGCGCGAACGAGCGCGCCGGAGATCACGCTAGGGAAGCCGGGTGGCGGCGAGGCCCCGCACAGGTGAACAGCGGGTGAACACGGCAGCGGGCCGGTCGAGGCCGCTGCGCTGGCCTCGGTGGAGGCGCGAGATCGGCGCCGAAGCGGGGCCTAGACATGCGAGTGCCGGGCCGCGAACGCCTCTCGGCGGAAGGCCGCTCGCAGCGGCGAATAATGGAGCCCGGGGTTACGCGGCCCGGCCCCACCAATGTACCGAGGCGCGAGCCGACACGCAGGCGGGTGCGCTCACCGCGAACGCGGGAATGGGCGCGCCGGTGGGCGGCTCGGCGGCCCTCGGTGACCGCTCAGTCGAGCGAGTCGGCCCGCCACATGCGAGCGCTGATCAGGAGGTCGGCGGCGATGTCGGTCAGGCGCGCTGCGAGGCGGGTGCGGTCGCTCGCGCGCTCCGGGTTCGTCGCCTCGTCGGCGTGCGCCACCTGCACGGCGCCCGCGGCGGTCACGGTGGCGAACGCCGCCGCGCGCTCGAGCGCCATCGCGAAGTCGCCCGAGAAGACGCCGCGCAGGATCGTCTCCGAGAGCGAGCGCAGCTCCTCCGGCGTCGCCGGGGCGGGCACTCCCGCGACGACGGGCGCGGCCGTGTGCAGCGCATCCGCCCCCGCCTGGTAGAGGTGCGCGGTCTCGTCGGCGCGCTGCGTCACGAGCGCGTGCAGCAGGTGCACCCGCCAGAGCGTGCCGGGCAGCGAGTGGGCGCGGGCGTGCGACCAGAGCTCTGCGACGGTGTCGATGCCGTCCTCGCGCGCGACCTGCAGGATGCGCTCGACGACCTGCGGGTCGGCACCCGAGCGCACGCGGGCGAGCAGCGCCTGCGCCGTCTCGCTCGCGAGCTGGAGCCGCACGACCGGATCGACGTCGCCCTCCACCCGCTCGAACCAGTCGTTCGAGAAGCGGGTGGGGCGGTGGAAGTCGTCAGCCATGGGTTGCAAGTCTCCCACGCGCGGATGGGCGCGGATCGAGACAGCGGCGGCCGCGCCTAGGGTTGGCCGCATGGACGAGACGATCTCGGTCGAGGTGCGCATCGTGCCGCAGCGGCTCACGGTGCTGCCGGGTGAGCTCGCCATCGTGCAGACGGGTGACGAGGGCGCGGCCGACCCGGGCCAGGTGATGGCGCGGGTCGCGGCGCCTGATGGCGTGACGCTCGTCCGACGCGCTCGGGAGGGCGACGCGGAGCGGTTCGTCGCGCTCTTCTCCGGCGGCACCGCGCACGGCCTCGAGGCGCCCGGCATGACCGCCTCGCTGCTGGCGCCGCTCGCCGCGGCGGGCATCGGCGCGTTCGTCGTCGGCACGGCGACGGCCGATCTGCTGCTCGTGCCAGTGACCTCGATCGACGTCGCGACCGAGTCGCTCGCCTCGGCCGGCCACGCGATCGAGCGCTGAGCGCCAGGCGTCGCTCCCGGCCCGATCGCGCTACTACCCTGGAGGCACGGGCCTGTAGCTCAGTCGGTAGAGCGTCGGACTTTTAATCCGCTGGTCGTGGGTTCGAGCCCCACCGGGCCCACCACGACGCCGTCGCTACGACCGCTTGAGCCGCTTCTTCGTCGCCCGCTCCGTCAGCACGGTGAGGAAGTCCGTCACCGGGCTGTCGGAGATCGCGTCGAGCTCCTCGCTCGCCACCCGCTGGATCTCCGCGGCGTCCCACTCAGGGCGCGCGGCCGCCAGGCGGGCCGTCACCTGGGCGATGATCTCGTCGCGGTCGAAGTTCGTGGTCATGCTCTCAGTATCGAGCGCCCGGCGGGACCGCCGCCACGATGGTGCTCCGAATGGTGTGAACAGCGCCTATGAGAGCGGGCTCGGCCATATGGACCCCTTGCGCACCTCGGAGAAGCGCGTACCCTCAGCCCCACACGGGTTCCGGCTGAGCTCCGCGATGCACGCACATCCCGCGCCCCAGGCATCGCAGGCCGAAGCTCCCGACAGCGGACAGCGAAACGACCACACATGTCCGAATCCGCAGCCCGCGACGCCCATCGCTCACGGCAGGTGCCCATCGTGAAGCCTGCGCTCCACGCCCACAGCGTCATCGCCATCGACGAGCTCCTCGCCGAGCTCAACGTGCATGTGCGCGACCGCGCGCAGCTGCAGCCCTGGATCGAGCGGTCCGACATCCAGATGGCCCGCATCGTGAACGTCCCGAGCCTCACCTACATCCGCCTCACCCATCGAGATGAGCAGCATGTCCCGATCGTCGTCATGCTCGTCGACGGCATCTGGGAACGCGCGCTGTGACCGTCGGCGATCCCCTCCCCGGCAGCTCAGAGCAGGCGACGCGACTTCGCGAGCTCCTCGACGACCTCGCGAGATACCCGACCGGAACGCTCGCGGCAGACCCCGACCCCGCCGAGCTCGCCCTCTGCGCAGAGATCCAGGCCATCGTGCACGCGAGGCGCAGAGCGCGCGCGGCCGGGCAGGACAGCGAGCTCCGGCCCGGCGACCCCGCGTAGTCGAGCGCGCTCCGCGTCTCCGACGGGGATGAGCCGCGCGCAGGACCGACCGCCGTATCCTGGTGCGCAGCATCCGATCGATCGACGAGGCGGGCGATGGCCGACAAGGTCGACTACACGAAGGCGCTCGACCCCTACCGCGCCACGCGCGGCGAGCTGGTGCGAGCCGAGGCCACGACGGAGAAGCCAGCGCCGGTGACGGGGTGAGCGCCGGGCGCGCACCCGAGCCGCCCCACCGTTGGAGCGACAGCGCCGGCGAGTGGTCGCTCGTGCTCGGCATCATCGCGATCGCCTGCGCGTTCGTGCCGGTGATCGGCGACGTCATCACGCTGCCCTTCGCGGCCGGCGCGGTCGCGCTCGGCTTCGTCGGCATCCGCGCGGCCCACGGGCGGCGCGCCTGGCGATCGGTGCTCGCGATGCTCGGCGTCGCGCTCGGCGCGGCCGCGATCGCCACGGTCGTCGTGCTGCTGATCGCCACCTCGCACACCGGCTGACCCCGCACCCCTCCGCGCTGGTGGCGCAGGAGAGGTGCGAGGTCAGGCGTCAGCCGTCAGTCGCCCTTCACGTTGACGATCTGACGCAGCGTGTGCCGCACGCGCACCAGGTCTGACGCATCCGCCATCACCTCGTCGATCGGCTTGTAGGCCTGCGGGATCTCGTCGATGAAGGCGTCGGTGTCGCGGTACTCGATGCCCACCATCGCCGCGCGCAGCTCGTCGCGGGAGAAGGCCCGACGGGCGGCGCTGCGGGAGAGCCTGCGCCCGGCACCGTGCGGCGCCGAGTTGAGCGAGACCGGGTTGCCGAGCCCCTCGACCACGTAGGACGCGGTGCCCATCGAGCCCGGGATCAGCCCCGGCCGACCCTCGTCGGCCATGATGGCGCCCTTGCGCGACACCCACACCTGCTTGCCGAAGTGGCGCTCCGACTCGGTGAAGTTGTGGTGGCAGTTGATGCGCTCGAGCTCCTGGATCTCGGCCCCGACGAAGCGGCCGAGCTGGTTCGCGACGCGATCCATCATCTCCTCGCGGTTGAGCAGCGCGAACCGCTGCGCCCAGCGCAGCTCGGTGATGTAGCGGTCGAACTCCTCCGTGCCCTCGACGAGGTAGGCCAGGTCGGGGTCGGGCAGGTCGATCCACCACTGCTGCGCGAGGCGCTGGGCGACCTTGATGTGGTGGCCGGCGATCCTGTTGCCCACCCCGCGCGAGCCGGAGTGCAGGAACATCCACACTGCTCCCGCCTCATCGAGCGACACCTCGATGAAGTGGTTGCCGCTGCCGAGCGAGCCCAGCTGCAGCCGCCACTGCTTCGCGTAGGACGCGGGGTCGAAGTCGCCGTCGGACGCCAGCTGCTCGAGCTCGGCGATGCGCGGCTCGGCGGTCGCCTGCAGCTTGCGGTTGGCGTGACCCGCCGAGAGCGGGATGCTGCGCTCGATCTGCTGGCGCAGCTCGCCGAGCTCGCGACCCTCGAGGTCGCTGCGCTGCAGCTGGGTGCGCACGGCGATCATGCCGCAGCCGATGTCGACGCCGACGGCGGCCGGCATGATGGCGCCGAGCGTCGGGATGACCGACCCGACCGTCGCGCCGCGCCCGAGGTGGGCGTCGGGCATCAGTGCCAGGTGCGGGTGGATGAACGGCATCCGCGACGCGGTGCGAGCCTGCTCGAGGGTGTGGTCCTCGATGATGCTCGCCCACGACACGAGCCGCTTGGAGATGGTCTCCATGGTTCCTGTTCCTTGTGAGTTGCGATGACTGCCACAGGGTGCGGGCAGCCGCTCACGAGGAGGCGTCGTCCCGAACCCTGACGGTGCGGGACGCGAAGCGGATGGGCTACGCGGCGAGCGCCGGAGGGCATGGCGTGGGGAGGTTCGAGTGATCCCGAACCTCTGCCTGTCGTTCGCGCTTGACGCTCACGATCGCCACCTTCTCGACTGCCTGCCGTGCGGGGTGCACAGCCTTGCGACGCTATGCCATGCGGCGCGGGGCGTCAATGGGTGCGCGCGGGGATCCGCCTCAGAAGCCGACCGGGTCGATGCCCCAGTGGCCGACCCAGCGCTCCCCCGGCTCGAGCCAGACGAGGCCGGTGCCGCTGTTGAGAGCATTCGCGGGCGCCGACATCGGCTCGACGGCGGCGACGTGCTTCGGGCCGACGGCCGCCGGGAAGTCGCGGGGCGTGAACACGACCGCGAAGGGGAACGCGGAGTCCTGCCAGAGCTCGGCCCCGCGGCCGGTGTCGTCGATGAGCGACGAGGTGACCACGCCGTCCTCGAGCTCGAGCCCGGAGTAGTTGTGGTCGATGTCGAGCTCTGCCAGCCGACGGCCGCCGCGCAGGTCTGGCGCCGTCGCATCCATCGCATCGACCAGGGTCTCCTCGGTCGGGATGAGCCCTTCTGCGTTGAACACGCGCGCTGCCGGCACGGTGAGCGTGAGGCGCTCGGCCGGTGTGTCGCCGACGGAGAGATACGGATGCGCGCCGCACGACCACGGCGCCCGCTCCGTCCCGACGTTGACGGCCTCGTGGGTGACGAGCAGGCCATCGTCGGTGAGCTCGTAGGTGACGGAGGTGTCGAGCAGGAACGGGAAGCCGGTCTGCGCGTGGATGGTCGCCTGCAGCACGACCTTCGAGTCGGTGTGCTCGAGCACGCGGTATGGCGCGAAGCGCAGCAGGCCGTGGCTGGCGTTGCCGAGGTCGCGCTCGGTGATGGCCAGCTGCTGGCGCTTGCCGTCGAGCTGCCAGTCGCCGCGGGCGACGCGGCCGCCCCACGGCGCCAGCACGATGCCCTGCGCCTTGGCCGGGCGGGCCTCCTCCGGGAACGGCTCGACGAGGTCGACGCCATCGAAGACGAGCTCGCGCAGCCCCGCAGCGACCTCCGTGATCGTCGCGCGCAGCTGCTTGCCGTCGACGGTGCCCGAGAGGGAGAACTGCTGGCCGGTGGGTGCGCGCATGCCGCGAGCCTACTGAGGTCTGAGGTCTGAGGGCTGACGCAGGGTTCCCTGAAGCAGCCCGCGCACGGCACGGCGAGCGGCTTCGGCGTCGTATCGTCGAGAGTCCAGCATTCGGGAGTCGACCGGCCCCAGCCACCCAGGAGAGACACGCATGACCGAGGCCCCCGCACTGGCTGATGGAGCGCTGCCCGATGGCGCGCGCTCAGCCGCTGCGCCGGCGCTTCCCGAGCTCGCGATCACCGGCGCGACCGGCACGGTCGGGCGGCTGACGGCAGAGGAGCTCGCACGGGGCGGTGCGGCGCTGCGGCTGCTCGCCCGCGACTCGGCCAGGGCCCCGCAGCTGCCGCGCGCCGCGATCATGGCCTGCACCTACTGCGACGACGAGCTCGCGCGGGCTGCGCTCGTCGGCGTGCGCACCCTGCTGATGGTGTCGGCCGACGAGGAGCCCCAGTGGCTCGAGCAGCAGCTCGGCTTCGTCGCCGCCGCCGTCGACGCCGGCGTCGAGCACATCGTCTACCTGTCGACCCAGGGCGCCTCGGCGACCTCGACCTTCACCTTCGGCCGCTCGCACTTCGCGACCGAGGAGGCGATCCGCGCGAGCGGCATGGCCTGGACCATCCTGCGCAGCGCCTTCCCTCTCGACCTCGTCGCCCTGCTGCCGGGCGCGGACGACACCGTGCAGGGCCCCGCGGGAGAGGGCCGAGTCGCGGCCGTCGCCAAGCTCGATGTCGCCCGAGCTGCAGCTGCCGTCCTGCGGGATCCCGCAGCGCATGCCGGCCGCACCTACGAGCTGACCGGGCCGCGAGCGCTCTCGTTCCACGAGATCGCCGCGACCCTCACCGCGGCGACCGGCCGACGCATCCGCTATCTCGACGAGACCGTCGAGGAGGGCCGTCGCTGGCGAGCGGCGACGGGAGCGAGCGAGATGCGCGTGGAGGCCTGGGTCTCGACCTACACGGCGATCGCTGCGGGCGAGAACGAGCATGTAAGCGGCGACGTCGAGCTGCTCACCGGCCGCCCGCCGGTCGCGCTCGAGGAGCTCGTCGGGCTCTGAGCCCCTCGCGGCCGAGGCCGCCCGGGCGACGCGTGCCCCCGCTGGGGTTCGAACCCAGACTGCGCGGAGTTTAAGTCCGCTGCCTCTGCCGATTGGGCTACGGGGGCCGGGCGCTCGCCCGCCACTACGGTACGCCGAAGGGCGGGGCGCCGAGGCGCACCCGCCCTTCGAGGCGCTGCCGAGATGGCAGACGTCGCGGTCAGAGCTTCGCAGCGGCCTCCGCCAGCTGCGGCACCAGCTCGTCGAGCACGACCGGGATGCTGAGCGCGCTCGCCGCACCCCATGCGCCGGCGAGGTCGGAGGCGGGGTCGATGAAGACCGCCCGGCCGTCCTGCACGACGCTCAGCGACGAGAGCAGCGCATCCTGCTCGGTCTCCTCGAGCGTGTAGCCGATGGGCAGGATGACCGCCGTATCGGCGTCGAAGGCAGCGACGCTCTCGGCAGAGGCATTGGCGAAGAAGCCGGAGGACTCGAGGTCGGCGATCGCCGGGTTGTTCTCGAAGCCGAGCTCTGCGAGCAGGTCGAAGCGGCCGTCGCCCGGGAGGTAGGCGCCGTAGGCGTCGCCGAACTTGGCGACGGATGCCGTGGTCAGGCCCGCGAACTCGGGGTTGGCCTCGGCGGCCGCGGTGATCTCGCCCTCGACCTCCTCGATGAGCGCCTGCGCCTCGTCGGCCTTGCCGAGCGCCTCGCCGACGAGCGTCAGCTGGTCCGTCCACTCGGTCGCGAACGCACCAGCGCCCTCGGGTCCGTAGATGGTGGGGGCGATGTCGCTGAGGTTCGTGAACTCCGCCTCGTCGTTGCCTGAGCGGGTGTTGAGGATCACGTCGGGGTCGAGGCCGAGGATCTGCTCGTAGTTGAGCGACTCGTCGCCGCGCTCGATGAGCACCGGCTCCTCATCGCCGAAGAGCTCGGCCGCCCAAGGTCCGACGCCGTTGCTCTCGGCGCCGAAGCCCTGCCAGTCGAAGACGGCGACCGGCGTGACGCCGAGGGCGAGCGCCATCTCGGCATCCGACCAGCCGAGCGCGACGACGGTGAGCTCGCCGTCCTCGGGCTGCGGCACCTCGACGGCGCCGAACATCGTGTCGACCGTCGCGAGGGGGCCGTCACCCGCGGGCGCCTCGCTGCCGGTGGGCTCTGTGGAGACCTCGGGCGTGGAGGCCGAGCAGCCGGCGAGCAGGCCGATGGCCAGCGCGCCGGCGATCGCTGCGGTGGCCGCGCGAGCGCGGCGAGTGCGGAGTGTCATGGGTTTCCTTTCGGTGGGTTCAGTCGCCCGCGGCCTGCGGCATCGCCGAGACGGCGCCGTGGGCGAGGGGAACGATCATGGGCGTGTGCGACTCGGGGTCATCGAGCACGCGGCTGCGCACGCCGAACACGCGCTCGACGAGCTCGACGGTGACGACCTCGGCGGGCGTGCCCTCGGCGACGATCGCGCCGTCGCGCATCGCGATCAGGTGCGTGGCATAGCGCGCGGCCTGGTTGATGTCGTGCAGCACGGCCACGAGGGTGCGCCCCTCGTGGTGCAGTCGGCGGCACAGCTCGAGCAGCTCGATCTGGTGCGCGATGTCGAGGAAGGTGGTGGGCTCGTCGAGCAGCACGAGCGGGGTCTCCTGCGCGAGCACCATCGCGATCCAGACGCGCTGCCGCTGCCCGCCGGAGAGCTCGTCGACGCGACGCTTCGCGAGATCCTCGGTCGACGTCGCCTGCAGTGCCGCGCGCACGGCCTGCTCGTCCTCCGCCGACCACTGCTGCAGCAGCCCCTGGTGCGGGTACCGGCCGCGGCTCACGAGGTCGACGACCGTGATGCCCTCGGGTGCGATCGCGGTCTGCGGCAACAGGCCGATGGTGCGGGCCACCTCGCGCGTGGGCTTCGAGCGGATGTCGTCGCCGTCGAGCACGATCTGCCCGTGCGTGGGCGGCAGCAGCCGGGCGAGCGAGCGCAGCAGCGTCGACTTGCCGCACGCGTTCGGGCCGATGATGACCGTGAACGAGCCGTCCGGGATCGCGACGTCGAGCCCGTCGATCACGTGGCGGTCGCCGTAGCCGATCGAGGCGCCGCGGGCCTCGAGGCGGGAGCCGCCGTCGGCGGGGTGCACAGTCATCGCTGCTCCTTCATGCCGCGCGAGAGCAGCCAGACGAGGTAGGCGCCGCCGAGGCACGCGGTGATGACGCCGACGGGGTACTGCGAGGGCGCGATGACGCGCTGCGCGAGCACGTCGCTCGCCAGCAGCAGCAGCGCGCCGACGAGCGCCGACGCCATGAGCGCAGGGCCCGTGCCGCGCACGAGCCGCTTGGCGATCTGCGGTGCCGCGAGCGCGACGAAGGTGATGGGCCCGGTGATCGCGGTGACGATCGAGACGAGCCCGACGCCCACGACGAGCAGCATGATGCGCGTCGGCTCTGCCCGCACACCCAGCATGCGGGCATGGTCGTCGCCGAGCTCGAGCACCGTGAGCCGCCGCGAGAGCAGCATGCACGCGGGCGTCAGCACTGCGAGCGTCGCGATCACCGGCAGCACCTCCGGCCAGCGCGCCTCGTTGAGCGTGCCGGCGCCCCAGATGGCGGCCGTCACGGCCTGCTCGAGGCTCGCCCGCACGAGCAGGTAGGCGTTGACCGCGCTCAGCACCGCGCTCACCGCGATGCCGACCACGATGAGCCTGAAGCCCTGCACTCCGCGCTTGAAGGCGAGCGCATAGACCGCGAGCGCCGTCGCGAGGCCACCGATGAAGGCGCCGACGGACACGGATGCGGCGCTCGCGCCGAGCACGAGGGTCACCACGAGCGCGCCCGTGTAGGCGCCGGTCGAGAAGCCGATGATGTCGGGGCTGCCGAGCGGGTTGCGCGTCATCGACTGGAAGATCGCTCCGGAGATCGCCAGGCTCATCCCCCCGACGATCGCGAGCACCACGCGCGAGAGCCGCCACTCCCGCACCACGCGCACGGTGCTGTCGTCGCCCTGCCCGAGCAGCGCCGCGAGCACCTGGGGCACCGAGAGGTCGGAGTCGCCGAAGGTGAGCGCGAGCGCCGAGAGCGCCGCGATCGCGACGAGCAGCGCCGCGCACACCGCGAGCGCTCGTCCGTCGAGCAGCAGCCGGATCCCGGCGGGGCCGCGAAGCATCCGGACGCGCGAGGGCCACAGCGCCATGCTCGCGCCGCTCACAGCGACCGCATCCTCGTGCGGCGCACGAGCGCGATGAGCACGGGCGCACCCACGAACGCCGTGACGACCCCGACGGGCAGCTCGCTGCCCACGAGCACGCGACCGAGGACATCCGACAGCAGCACGAGCGCAGGACCGGCCACGAGGCTGAAGGCGATGATCCAGCGGTGGTCGACGCCGACCGTGAACCGCGCGACGAACGGCACGACGAGGCCGACGAACGTGATCGGGCCGACCGCCGCCGTCGCGGCGCCGCACAGCAGCGTGATGGCCACGAAGCCGACGCCGCGCACGAGCGGGATGTTCGTGCCGAGCGCTCTCGCGACCTCCTCGCCCATCGTGAGCGCGTTGAGCGAGCGAGAGAGCAGCAGCACGGCGACTGCGGCGACGACGATGAGCAGCCAGACGGCGTGCACGCTGTCGAACTGCCTGCCCTGCAGCGAGCCGGCCGACCAGAAGCGCACGCGGTCGAAGACCGTGGGGTTCGCGAACGTGATCGCCTGGCTGAAGCCAGAGAGGACGGCCCCGATCGCGACACCCGCGAGCACCAGCTTGACGGGCGTGCCCGCCGCCGGCCCGGTCGTGCCGACCAGGTAGACGACGGCTGCGGCGATGCCGGCGCCCACCACGCCCCAGACGATCTGGCCGGATGCGATGCCTGCGCCGAAGAAGCCGGTGCCGACGACGACGGCGAAGTAGGCGCCGGCGTTGACGCCGAGCAGGCCGGGGTCGGCGAGCGGGTTGCGCGTGAGGGCCTGCATGACGACACCCGCGAGGCCGAGCGCGAGCCCGGCGAGCACGGCGAGGATCGTGCGGGGCACGCGGTAGTCGCGCACCAGCAGGTCGTTGGTGGTGGTCCCGTCGCCCATGAGCGCGTTCAGGACGATCTGAGGAGAGAGGTCGCCCGAGCCGACGAAGAGGCTGAGCGCCGACGAGGCCGCGAGCAGGAGGAGCGACGCCACGACGGCGAGGACGCGGGTGCGGGTGCTGCGGCGACGACCGGTGCGGCGACGGCCGGCAGCGAGCGCGTCGGCGCTCGCATCCGGTCGTGCGGTCGAGGTGTCAGGCAGGAGGGGGCTCCACGGTCGGGCCAGGCGATCGTGGAGGACCACGGTGCCGAAGTAAGGCGAGCCTAACCTGTCTGCGCCTGCGCGTGCACGCCGCGCATCCGCCCGCGCTCGTCGACGGAGGAGGAGAACCTGAGAAGTGGCCGATACCCGCGGGGTACAAAGGGGCGTACCGTCCGCGAGAGGAGCGGTCGTATGGTGACCGCTGCAGGAGAGAGGGTTGACATGCGATCACGCTTGGGCGCCGCTGGCGCCGCTGCGGCTGCGACAGCACTGCTGCTGACCGGCTGCGGAGGAGGCGGCACGCCTGCCGCGGAGGCCGACTTCGGCGCTGAGCCGACCGGCACGCTGAGCGGCTGGGGCTTCGAGAACACCGATGACGTCGGGCAGGCTCGACTCGATCACGCGGCTGGAGCGCTCGAGGGCGTCACCGTCGAGCTCGACCAGACCGCGTTCGACGCGCAGAAGTTCACCACCCTCTCGGTCTCGGGCGGCATGGCCGACGTCGTGCAGATGGATCGCCAGTTCGTGCCGACCTATGCCGCGCAGGGGCTCATCATGCCGCTCGACGCGTGCTTCGAGGCCAACGACCTCGACCCGCAGTCGCACTGGTACCCGCAGGTGACGAGCGACATCACCTATCAGGATCAGATCTGGGCGGTGCCGCAGTTCTACCAGCCGCCCGCCATCCTCACGAACGCGCGCGTCATGGAAGAGGCCGGCGTGAGCGCCGAGGATCTCGATCTGAGCGACCAGGAGGCGATGATCGCCGCCGCGGAGGCGATGACCGTGATGGAGGGCAACAGCGTGACGCGCGTCGGCTTCGACCCGCAGGGCGTGCCGAAGGCCAACCAGTGGATGCTCGCGTTCGGCGGCGGCACCGTCGACGAGGAGGGCGCACCGACGCTCGACCGCGCCGAGAACGTCGAGGCTGTCGAGTTCCTGCAGGAGCTCTACGAGGTGCAGGGCGGCTACGCCGAGGTGAGCGGCTTCGTCGACTCGATCGACATCTTCGGCGACGGCAACAGCTATGCGAACGACACCGTCGGCGCCGCGGTCTTCGACCAGTGGTACCTCAACGTGCTGACGCCCTACGCCGACGACGTCGAGATCGGCGCCATCCCGATGACGACGACCGAGGGCGAGCCCTTCTCCGCCACCGGAGGATCGGCGTTCGTGATCCCGGCGGGCGCGCAGAACCCGGCTGCCGCGTGCGCCTGGGCGCTCGAGCTGACCAGCGAGGAGGCCTGGACCGCAGCTGCCGACGCCCGCGCGGCGACGACCGAGGAGGACGAGGGTCGCAACGGCATCAACACGGGTCTGTTCACCGGCTCGCCCGCGGCCGACGAGATGATCCGCGACGAGTATGCCGCGGCCGACGGCTACGAGGGCTTCGAGCAGGCCATCGACGTCTACTACGACGTCGCGGCAGAAGGCGCCTCGCTCGGCGGCTCGGCCGCTGGGCAGCAGATCCGTGGCGAGCTCGAGAGCGCCGTCACCTCTGCCCTGCTCGGCGAGTCCTCGCCGGCTGACGCGCTCGCGGAGGCGCAGCAGGCGGCGATGTCTGCGTACGAGCAGGCGGCCGACGTCAACGAGGGCTGAGCCAGGCACTCACCTGACGCACACGAGAGCGGGGGCGGCTTCGGCCTCCCCCGCTCTCGCGTGCCGCCTCAGCCGGTCTTGCCAGAGGTGGCGATGCCGTGGATGAACGAGCGCTGCCCGAAGGCGAAGAGGATCAGCATCGGCAGCGTCACGATCAGCGCTGCGACCATGACGTACTGGTAGTCGCCGTGCCCGCCGGACTCCGGTGCGTACTTCGTCATCGCGCTGGCGATGCCGAGCGGCACGGTGTACCCCTCGGCCGACCCGGTGTTCAGGTAGATGAGCGCCCCCTGCAGGTTGTTCCAGCTCGCCTGGAACTCGAAGAGGAACACGATGACGAACGACGGGAGCGACAGCGGGAACGCGATGCGCCAGAACTGCCCCCACGCGCTCAGCCCGTCGACGCGCGCCGCCTCGAACAGCTCCTTCGGCAGCCCGAGGAAGAACTGCCGCAGCAGGAAGATGTAGAAGGCCGAGCCGAAGAGGTTGGCGCCCCACAGCGGCACGTTCGTGCCCACGAAGCCCAGCTGGTTCCAGATCAGGAACTGCGGCACGAGGGTGACCGCGCCCGGCAGCATCATCGTCGCGAGCAGCACACCGAAGAGCACCTTCCTGCCCGGGAAGCGGAACCGAGCGAAGCCGAACGCCACCATGGCGCTCGCGATCGTCACGAACCCTGCGGCCAGCACGGCGATCAGCACGCTGTTGCCGAGCCACGAGAGCAGCGGCAGCTCGTTGAAGACGTCGACGTAGTTCTGCGGCACCCAGGTCTCGGGGATCAGGCGGTTGTCGAACACCTCGCCACGCGGCTTGAGGCTCGCGGAGACCAGCCACACGAGCGGGTAGAGGAACAGCGCGCTGCAGCCCAGCAGCAGCAGCCAGCGCACCACCTGGCCGGCCCAGCCCCATGCCGAGAGCCGCGGCCCGCGATCGCGCGAGGGCTTGGCTGCCGCCTTCGCGAGGTCGCCAGAGGTCATCGGGGCAGCCGCGGCCGCCTTCGCGCTGACGTCGGTCGAAGCGGTCATCGCTCATCCCCCTCGTAGTAGACGAATCGGTTGCCGACCCGCATCTGGATCATCGAGATGATGAGGATGATCAGGAACAGCAGCCACGCCATGGCGGCTGCGAAGCCGAAGTTGAACTGCCGGAAGGCCTGCTCGAACAGGTAGATCGCATAGAACAGCGATGCATCCGTCGACCCGGTCCCCGTGGTCCGATGGAAGAGCAGGAAGGCCTGATCGAAGATCTGGAAGGCCGCGATCGTGAGCACCAGCACGTTGAAGAGCACCGCCGGAGAGATCAGCGGCAGCGTCACGTGCCAGAAGCGGCCCCACGGCCCGGCGCCGTCGATCGACGCCGCCTCGTAGAGCTCCTTCGGCACGTTCTGCAGCGCGGCGAGGAAGATCACCATCGTGCCGGCGACGCCCCAGATGGTCATCAGCACGATCGACGGCTTCACCCAGTCCGGGTCGAGCAGCCAGTCGGGCCCGTCGATGCCGATGGATGCGAGGCCGCGGTTGATCGCACCCGTCGAGCCGTTCAGCAGCAGCAGGAAGACGGATGCGGTGGCGACCGTCGGCGTCATCTTCGGGAGGTAGAAGATGGTGCGGAAGAAGCCGGCGCCGCGCCGAACGCTGTTGAGCAGCAGCGCGAGCCCCAGCGCGAGCGCGATCTCGAGCGGCACAGCCAGTACGGCGTAGAAGAGCGTGTTGCCGAGCGCCGTCGCAATCTTGGGGTCGGTGATCAGCGACTCGTAGTTCGCGAAGCCCGCGGGCCGCGCGGTGTCGGTCGCCAGCTGGTAGTAGCTGAAGGAGATGACGAGGCTGTAGATCATCGCGCCGAGCGTGAAGATCAGGAAGCCCAGCACCCACGGCGAGATGAACAGGTAGCCGGCGAGCGCCTCGCGCCGCCGCATCGGGCTCGCGCGCTTGCGCTCGCGTGGGCGCCCGCGCTTGCCGCTCGCAGGCAGGTCGTCTGCTGATGCCGACGGGTCCACGGGCGGTGCGGCAGCTGCAGACGAGTTCGACACCGATGTCCTCCATTCGAGCGATCCGGGAGAAGCGCTGCTCTCCTTGTACCCCCTTTCTCTGAGAAGCGCATCCCGTTCTTCTCCAGCGGCGCGCGTGCGGGGGCTGCAGCGTGCAGCGCATCCGCTCGCGCTGACCGCGCCATCAGCGGAGTCCCGGCGTACGCTGACCCCATGACCGTCCACGAGCGAGCCACGATCATCCCGCTGCCCGACCGGGTGCCGCACCTGCCCAAGTCGGCGCTCGTGATGCCGGGCGTCGTGATCGCCGGGGCCGTCTCGCTCGGCGAGCGCGTCGGGATCTGGCCGGGCGCCTCGCTGCGCGCCGAGGAGGAGGCCGTCGTGATCGGCGACGACTCCAACGTGCAGGACTCCTGCTCGCTGCACGTCGACCACGGCTCGCCGCTGACGATCGGTGCGCGCGTCTCGATCGGCCACAACGCCGTCGTGCACGGCTGCACCGTCGAGGACGACGTGCTCATCGGCATGCACGCGACCGTCATGAACGGTGCCGTCATCGGCTCGGGCTCGATCATCGCCGCCGGAGCGCTCGTCACCGAGGGCACCGTCATCCCCGAGCGCTCGCTCGTCGCCGGCGTGCCCGGCAAGGTGCGGCGAGAGACGACCGACGACGAGGTGCTCGCGATCGCCCGCAACGCCGAGACCTACGCGAAGCGCATCCGCCTCTACGTCGACGCGATCGGGCGCTGAGGCAGCAGCGGGAGGCGCTGAGGGCGCCAGCTCGCGGCGCAGCGCCGGCCGGTGACGCCACCCTGGCGGTGCACGGGTGCGGATGCGTAGGCTCGGCTGCACCGGGAGGAGACCGCATGGGCATCGAACGGACGGGCAGCGTGACCGAGCACGGGCAGATGTGCGAGCTGACCCTGGAGCGGCAAGTGACGGCCGACGCGATCGCGGTGTGGCCGTTCCTGTCGGAGTCGCGGGAGCTGGGTCTCTGGTTCGCCACCTACGTCGGCGACCCCGACTCGGGCGAGGTCGTGCTGGCGATGACCGCCGAGGAGGGCGACGCGACGAGCGCCGTCGAGATCATCGACTGCACGGCCCCCGAGCACCTGGTCGTGCAGACGACGGATGAGGCCGGCAGCTGGAGCCTCGAGGTCGAGCTGGTGGATGGCGGGCGCGAGCCCGGCTCCGGCACGCTGATCCGCTTCACGCAGCACGAGCTGCCGCTGACGATGCTGCCCGACGTCGCCGCGGGCTGGGAGTGGTACCTCGACCGCCTCGTCGCCGCGATCGGAGGCCAGCCCATGCCGGAGTGGGACGACTACTACCCGGCGCTCCGCGACGCCTACACGGCCTGACCCGGCGCTTCGACACGGTGAGCGCCTTCGGCGCGCACCGGCTCAGCGGGCTACTGCTCCCTGAGCCGCTCTGCGCCCGAACGGCTCCCAGCCGTCCCCTGAGCCGCTCCGCGCCCGAAGGGCGCAGAGCGTGTCGAAGGGTCAGCGCGAGCGCACCGACTTCTCTGCCATCTGCACGACGTTGTCGAGCAGCATGACGCGCGTCATCGGGCCCACGCCGCCGGGCACGGGCGAGACCCAGCCAGCGACCTCGCGCACACCGGGGTCGACGTCGCCCAGCAGCTTCACCTTGCCCGTCTCGGCCGAGAGGCCGCGCGTGATGCCGACGTCGAGCACCGCGGCACCGGGCTTCACCCAGTCGGCCGTGATGAGCCCCGGCACGCCCACAGCTGCCACCACGATGTCGGCCTCGCGCACCTGCGCGGCCAGATCGGGCGTGCGGGAGTGGCAGAGCGTCACGGTCGCGTCGATGCCCTTGCGGGTCAGGAGCAGCCCGAGCGGACGGCCGACCGTCAGCCCGCGGCCGACCACCGCGACGGTGGCGCCGGCGATCGCGATGTCGTGGCGGCGCAGCATCTGCACGATGCCCGCCGGGGTGCACGGCAGCGGCGAGTCGATGGGGCCGTCGACGCCCAGCACGAGCCGGCCGAGGTTGGTCGGGTGCAGGCCATCGGCATCCTTGTCGGGGTCCATCAGCTCGAGCATCGCGTGCTCGTCGTGCCCGGGCGGCAGCGGCAGCTGGATGATGTAGCCGGTCACCTCTCGCGCCGAGTTGAGGTCCTCGATCGCCGTCCGCACGTCGGCGCTCGACGCGTTCGCCGGCAGGTCCACGCGGATCGACTCGATGCCCACCTCGGCGCAGTCGCGGTGCTTGCCCTTCACATAGGACTGGCTCGCCGGGTCCTCGCCCACCAGCAGCGTGCCGAGGCCCGGGTGCACGCCCTTGGCGCCGAGCGCATCCACTCGCTCCTTGAGCTCGAGCTTGATGGCCGCCGCGGTCGCGTTGCCGTCGAGCAGGCGCGCCGTCATCGGGCGGAGCCGCTGCCGTCGACCGACGAGCCGAGCTCGTGCACCGCCTCGGGCTGCCCCGAGGGGCCGAAGCCCGCGTAGAGCGGGAAGGCGTCGGCGAGCTTCGCGACGCGGGCGCGCAGCGGCTCGAGGTCGGCCTCGGCTGCATCGGCGCCGAGCTGCAGCGCGAGCGCGATCACGTCGGCGACCTCGGTGAACTCGGTGTCGCCGAAGCCGCGGGTGGCAAGCGCCGGCGTGCCGATGCGGAGGCCCGACGTGACCATCGGAGGCCGCGGGTCGTTGGGCACGGCGTTGCGGTTCACGGTGATGCGGATCTCGTGCAGGAGATCCTCGGCCTGCTTGCCGTCGATCGCGGCGTCGCGCAGGTCGACGAGCACCAGGTGCACGTCGGTGCCGTTCGAGCGCACGGTGATGCCCGCATCCGCCACATCCTGCTGCATGAGGCGGTCGGCGAGGATGTGCGCGCCGCGCAGGGTGCGCTCCTGGCGCTCCTTGAACTCGGCGGAGGCCGCGAGCTTGAAGGCGGTCGCCTTCGCCGCGATCGCGTGCATGAGCGGGCCGCCCTGCTGGCCGGGGAAGACGCCGGAGTTGATCTTCTTCGCGATGTCGGCGTCGTTCGTCAGGATGAAGCCCGAACGGGGGCCGCCGATGGTCTTGTGCACCGTGGACGAGACGACGTGCGCGTGCGGCACCGGGCTCGGGTGCACGCCGGCGGCGACGAGGCCCGCGAAGTGGGCCATGTCGACCCACAGCAGCGCGCCGACCTCGTCGGCGATGGCGCGGAAGGCCGCGAAGTCGAGCTGGCGCGGGTAGGCCGACCAGCCGGCGACGATCACCTTCGGCTTGTGCTCGATGGCGAGGCGGCGCACCTCCTCCATGTCGACGCGGCTCGTCTCGGCGTCGACGCCGTAGGCGACGATGTCGTAGAGCCGGCCGGAGAAGTTGATCTTCATGCCGTGCGTGAGGTGGCCGCCGTGGTCGAGCGAGAGGCCGAGCACCGTGTCGCCCGGGCGCGCGATCGCGTGCAGGACGGCGGCGTTGGCGGTGGCGCCCGAGTGGGGCTGCACGTTGGCGAACTCGGCGCCGAAGAGCGACTTGGCGCGGTCGATCGCGAGCTGCTCGGCGACGTCGACGTACTCGCAGCCGCCGTAGTAGCGGCGGCCCGGGTAGCCCTCTGCGTACTTGTTGGTCAGCACGCTGCCGGCGGACTCGAGCACCGCGACCGGCACGAAGTTCTCGCTCGCGATCATCTCGAGGAAGTCGCGCTGGCGGTTCAGCTCCTGCTGCAGGACCTCGGCGATCTCGGGATCGACCTCGGCGAGGGGCGAGTTGAACGTGCTGGGCATGCGGTCGGTCACGGGTGCTCCTTCGCTGATGCGCTCGCGCGCGTCGCTGGCGGTGTCGCCCAGGCGCGCGGCTCGAGATCGGCCGCTCCCCGGTGGTGCTCCACCTGTGCGCCAGTCACGGCCTCCCACCATGATATCTCGCGACCGCTCCCCCCGCGCCTCCGCACAGGGACCCCTTCTGCCATCGGGGACCCCGTGCGCCGGGTCCCTCGTGGCGG
This sequence comes from Agrococcus sp. Marseille-P2731, assembly GCF_900117395.1. Taxonomy (GTDB): domain Bacteria; phylum Actinomycetota; class Actinomycetes; order Actinomycetales; family Microbacteriaceae; genus Agrococcus. The sequence goes on from NZ_FPEG01000001.1 coordinate 38,702, forward strand.
AAGGGGTCCCCACGAACGAGGACCCCTTCTGCCATCGGGGACCCGGTGCACCGGGTCCGCGATGGCGGAAGGGGTCCTTCGCTGGCGTGCGCTAGATCAGCGCGTCGGTCAGGTGGTTCGGCGTGCCGAAGCGGTGCGCCGTGATGGCGATCGCCTGCTCGCGCAGGAACGGCAGCATCTCGACCCGGCCGGCCTCGACGAGTGCGTGCGACACGATGGCGAGGTCGGGGCGCCCGTCGACCGCCTCGGCGAGCGCGCGCACGCCTTCGGCGACGGCGTCCTCTGCCGCGAGATAGCGGATGCGCCCCTGGCCCAGGCCCGCAGCAGCGCGCCGGAAGGCGGCGTCGTCCTGCACCTCGACCGGCACGTTCGCCGCGGCGAGCGCAGCCCGCACCGCGGGTGCCGGCTCGATCGCCGTCGAGACGCGCACCGAGGCTCCGGCGCGCAGCGCTGCGACCACCGATCGCGCGAGCTGCACGATGCGGCCGCCCTCCGCGAGGCGGATGGTGACGCCCGGCATCGGCAGGTGCCGCAGGATGTCGCGCTCGGCCAGCAGCTGCTGCTCGTCGCGCGCCACGCCCAGGTCGGTCGCCCACACCTGCTGGTCGGAGCCGGCCGACCGCCACAGCGCCGCGGCCTCGGCGACCGTCACCGACGCATCCGCCGACCTCGCCAGCGACTCGATGGCGTCGACGACCGTCTGCACCGACAGCAGCTCGATCGGCGCGAGCTGCGCAGCCTCGGCGCTCACCCACTCGACGAGCGGCATGAGGTAGCTCGGGCCGCCGGCCTTCGTGGTCGGGCCGACGACCGAGCGCTTCCAGCCGCCGAAGGGCTGGCGCTGCACGATCGCGCCGGTGATGCCGCGGTTGACGTAGAGGTTGCCGGCCTCGATGGTGTCGAGCCACCGGCCGATCTCTGCCGGGTTGAGCGAGTGGATGCCGGAGGTGAGGCCGTAGTCGACCTCGTTGACGATCGCGATCGCCTCCTCCAGCGTCTCGACGCGCATGATGCCGAGGATCGGCCCGAAGTACTCCGTCAGGTGGTACTCGCTGCCGCGCTGCACGCCTGCGCGCAGGCCCGGCGTCCACAGCTTGCCCTCGTCGTCGAGCTGCTTCGGCTCGACGATCCACGACTCGCCCTCGCCGAGCGTCGTCAGGCCGTCGAGCAGCTTGCCCTCGGCGGGCGCGACGATCGGGCCCATCTGGCTCGTGGCCTCCCACGGGTAGCCGACCTCGAGCGAGCGCACGCCGTCGACGATCTGGTTGTGCAGGCGCTTCGAGCGGCCGGCCTGGCCGACGAGGATCACCAGCGAGGCCGCCGAGCACTTCTGGCCGGCGTGGCCGAAGGCGCTCGAGACGATGTCCTTCGCCGCGAGGTCGAAGTCGGCGGAGGGGGTGACGATGATGGCGTTCTTGCCGCTCGTCTCGGCCAGCAGGCTGAGGTCGGGGCGGATGCGTCGGAAGGCCTGCGCGGTCTCGAAGCCGCCGGTGAGGATCACGCGGTCGACGCGCTCGTCTCCGATGAGCTGGTCGCCGAGCGAGCGCTCGCCGAGCTGCACGAGCTGCAGCACGTCCTTCGGCACACCGGCGGCCCAGAGCGCCTCGACCATCGTGGCTCCGGTGCGCGCGGTGGCGCGGGCGGGCTTGATGATGACGGATGCGCCGCTCGCGAGGGCTGCGAGGGTCGAGCCCGCGGGGATGGCGATCGGGAAGTTCCACGGCGGCGTGACGACGATCAGCCGCGAGGGCACCGCGGTGGCGCCGTCGACGCGGTCGAGGTCGCGCGCGCGCTCGGCGTAGTAGTGCGCGAAGTCGATCGCCTCGGAGACCTCGGGGTCGGACTGGTCGAGCGTCTTGCCCGCCTCGCTCGCGGCGACCTCCATGAGCTCTGCGCGGCGCACCTCGAGCTCGTGACCGACGCGGTGCAGGATCTCGGCGCGCTCGGCGCCCGAGAGCGAGCGCCACGCGTCGTTGGCGGCGATGCCGGTCTCGATCACGGCGTCGAGCGCTGCGGCGTCGTGCAGGGTCGCGGCAGCGACGGCGTCTGCGCCCAGGCTCGAGCCCTGCGCGCGCTCGCGGATGCCTGCTGCCCAGGCCTGGTTGGCGGGCAGCGAGGGGTCGGTGTCGGGCGCGTTGTGGAACGCGTCGGTCGCTGCCGGCTCCGGCGCCTGCGTGCGGTCCTGCACGCGGTGCGTGCCGGGCGCCTGCGCGGCGAGCGCGTCGAGCGACGCGAGGAAGCGGTCGCGCTCGCGGTCGAAGAGGCCGCGGTCGTTCGCGAGCTCGAAGACGGCCGACATGAAGTTCTCGCGGCTCGCACCCTCCTCGAGGCGGCGGATCAGGTAGGCGATCGCCACGTCGAACTCGGCCGGGTGCACGACCGGGGTGTAGAGCAGCAGGCCGCCGACGTCGCGGCGCACGACCTCTGCCTGGCCCTGCGCCATGCCGAGCAGCATCTCGAACTCGAGCCCCGCGGTGATGCCGCGCTGCTTCGCGAGCAGCCACGCGAAGGCGACGTCGAAGAGGTTGTGGCCGGCGACGCCGAGCTCGACGTTGCCGATGCGCTCAGGCGTCAGCGACCAGGCGAGCACTCGCTTGTAGTGCGTGTCGCTGTCCTGCTTCGTGTGCCAGGTCGCGAGCGGCCAGTCGTGGATCGAGGCCTCGACGCGCTCCATCGGCAGGTTCGCGCCCTTGACGAGGCGCACCTTGACGCCTGCCCCGCCCTGCGCGCGGCGCTCGGCGGCCCACACCTGCAGGCGCTGCATCGCGGGCAGCGCGTCGGGCAGGTAGGCCTGCAGCACGATGCCGCCGCGGTACTGCTCGAGGCCCGGCGTCTCCAGGATCCGCGTGAAGACCGCCATGGTCATCTCGAGGTCCTTGTACTCCTCCATGTCGAGGTTGATGAAGGTCTTCGTCTCGGCTGCGCGGCGATAGAGCGGCAGCAGCCGCTCGATCACGTGCTCGACGGCGGCGTCGAAGCCGAACGCCTGGTGCGGCGCGGTCGTGGCAGAGACCTTGATCGAGACGTAGTCGACGTCGTCGCGCTCGATGAGCGCCATGGTGCCCTCGAGGCGGCGCTTCGCCTCGCGGTCGCCGAGCACGGCCTCGCCGAGCAGGTTGACGTTCAGACGGGCGCCGGTGGCGCGGATGCGCTTGATCGCGGCACCGAGGCGGGCGTCGGTCGCGTCGATGATGAGGTGGCCGACCATCTCGCGCAGCACGCGGCGCGCGATCGGGACGACGACCTGCGGGGCGAGGGGCGCGACGCCGCCGCCGAGCTTGAGCGCCTGGCGCATCGGCCAGGGGAGGAACGAGGGCGCATCCCCGGCGATCTCGCGCAGCGTGCGCGCAGCGACGTGGACGTCCTCGGGGCGCACGACGCCGTCGACGAAGGCGACCGCGAAGTCAAGGCCCTTCGGGTCGCGCAGCACGCCGGCGAGCTGCTCGGCGCTCGAGTCGGAGGGGATCTGCTCCGCCTGCTCGAGCCAGGTGCGCACCTGCTCGACGATCTGCGGCGCGAGCGCCTGGAGCTCTGCGAGCTCGGCCGCGTCCACGGTCGTCTCGGTGCCGGTGATCTCGGCGTGCTTCGGGGTGGCGGCTGCGCCCATGCTGCTGCCCTTTCCTGCGGTGATGGAGGTGCGCACGACGGTGCGCGCAGCGCCAGTCTGCACCCATCCACCATTCAGGTACAGTGACGGTTGGCGACGAGTATCCGTCGCTTTTCGCGATGCTTCTCGAAGGGCGCGCATGCTCGACATCCGACGGCTCAGACTGCTGCGCGAGCTGCGCCTGCGTGGCACGATCGCAGCGGTCGCCACAGCGCTCGCCTACGCGCCGAGCGCCGTCTCCCAGCAGCTCTCGGCGCTCGAGCGAGAGGTCGGCGTGCCCCTCACGCGCAAGCAGGGGCGGCGGCTCGCACTCACTCCGCAGGGTGAGCTGCTCGCCCAGCACGCCGAGGGCATCCTCGCCCAGCTCGAGACGGCCGAGCGCGCCGTCGCGGTGTCGCTCGGTCGCCCGATCGGCACCGTGCGCATCGCCGTCTTCCAGTCGGCGGCGCTGTCGCTCGTGCCCGGCATGCTGCGGATCCTCGCGGAGACCGCTCCGGAGGTGCGCATCGAGATGGTGCAGCGCGAGCCCGAGACCGCCCTCTACGACACGCACGTGGGCGACTTCGACCTCGTCGTCGCCGAGCAGTACCCGGGGCACGCGGCCCCGCAGCACCTCGGGCTCGACCGCGAGGTGCTCATGACGGATGCGCTGCGACTGGCGGTGCCACCCGGCAGCCGCATCGGCTCGCTCGCCGACGCATCCGCCCACCCCTGGGTCATGGAGCCGCAGGGCGCCGCATCGCGGCACTTCGGCGAGCAGCAGTGCCGCATCGCCGGCTTCGAGCCCGACGTGCGCTTCGCGACCGCCGATCTGCAAGCGCAGATGCGGCTGATCGAGACCGGGCACGCCGTCGGGATCATGAACGACCTCACCTGGGTCGGCACGCCCGTGCGGTTCCGCGCGCTGCCGCTGCCGGGGGCGCCCCGGCGCGAGGTCTTCACGGCCGCCCGGTCGGCCTCGAGCGGCTCGCCCGCGATCACCGCCGTGCGCGAGGCGCTGCGCGGCGCGGTGCCAGCGGATGCCGCGGCCGACGAGCGAGCGCCCACGGCGCCGTCGCTCCCAGCCGCCGATCGGTAGGTTTGGGCGCACGCTTCGGAGGGGGAACCATGGGCCTGTTCACACGCACGCAGCCGACACCCGTCGCTCAGCGGCCCGTCCGGCCACCGTGGTCGCTGTGGGCCGACTCGTTCGGCCGACTCGCGACGCGGGCCCTCCAGATCATCCTGGTGCTGCTGGTCGTCGCCGGGCTCGTCTACGCCATGACGCAGCTCACGCTCGTCATCATCCCGGTGATCCTCGCGCTCATCCTCGCCTCGGCCTTCGCTCCCCTGATGCGCTGGATGCGCCGCAAGGGCGTGCCGTCGGTGCTCGCGACGGTGATCTCGCTGCTCGCCATCGTCGTGGTGCTCGGCGGCGTGGTCTGGCTCATCGTCAACGCGGTGCGCGACCAGTTCGGCGAGCTCGCGGAGCAGGCGCAGGAAGGATTCGACCGGGTGCTCGAGTGGGTGGCCACCCTGCCGTTCGCCCCCACCGACGAGCAGATCACCGAGGCGCGCGACGCTGTGATCGACTTCGTCACGAGCGCCCAGTTCGGCTCCGGCGCGCTCGCGGGCGTCAGCGCCGCCGCGAGCTTCCTCACCGGGCTCGTGCTGATGATCGTCGTGCTGTTCTTCTTCCTGAAGGACGGCCCGCGCATCTGGGAGTTCCTGCTGCGGCCCTTCGAGGGCGAGTCCTACGCCCGCGCCGAGCGCATCGGCGACCGCACCGTCGACACGCTGGGCGGATACGTTCGCGGCACGGCCACCGTCGCGCTCGTCGACGCCGTCGGCATCGGCGTGGTGCTGTGGATCCTCCAGATCCCGCTCGCCCTGCCGCTCGCGGTCCTCGTCTTCCTGCTCGCCTTCATCCCGCTCGTGGGCGCCACCCTCGCTGGCATCCTCGCCACGCTCGTGGCGCTCGTGTCGACCGGCGAGGTCGTGACCGCCCTGATCGTGCTGGGCGCCGTCATCGTCGTCAACCAGCTCGAGGGCAACTTCCTGCAGCCGGTCGTGATGGGTCGCTCGCTCAAGCTGCACGCGCTCGTCATCCTCATCGCCCTGACCATCGGCACCGTCCTCGGTGGCGTTGTCGGCGCCGTGCTCTCGGTGCCCGTCGCCGCGGTCGCGTGGGGCATCGTGCAGGTGTGGGACGGCGAGGACACCCCCGCGCGGATGTTCCGGCAGAAGCGGCCGGAGGTCGTGGAGACGGGTGCGGCTGCGCGCGCGTCGCAGCGGCGCCACCGCCGCTGAACCGCGTCAGCGGGCCGTGAGGTCGCGGCGGTGCAGCGCCGCGTCGACCGCGACGAGCACGAGGGCGACGACGAGCCCGGCGCACAGCGCCCAGGGCAGGAACGCGACGCCGATCGAGTCGAGCACGAGCGCGCCCAGCAGCGCGCCGGCACCGATGCCGACGTTGAAGCCCGTCGTGTACCAGGCGGTGGCCTGCTGCAGCAGCCGCTCGGGCGTCGCCTGCAGCTGCCTCGTCTGCAGCAGCGCCGGCAGGGCGCCGAGCGCGAAGGCCCACACCAGCACCGCGGCGATCGTGAGCAGCGCGAGCTGCGAGAGGCCCAGCAGCACCATCGCCACGATGCCGGCGAGCATCATCGCGAGCGTCGACGCGGTGGGGCGCTTGCCGAGCCAGAGCGCGATCGCGAGCACCGCGACGATGCCGACGACGCCGTAGCCGAGCAGCGCGCCCGAGAGCCACGACTCGGGCACCCCCGCGTGCTGCACGAGGAAGGGCGAGATGTAGGTGTACAGCGCGTAGTGGCCGAGCATCACGAGCGTGGTCGAGATGATCGCGAGCGCCACGCCGCGCAGGCTCTTCCCCGGCTCGGGGCTCGGCAGCGCGATGGATCCCGTGGAGGTGGTCGCCTGGTCCCGCAGGTGATCGACGGGCGGCAGCATCCGCCAGACGGCCACGGCGACCACGATGCAGACGGCACCGAAGAGCGCGAACGACCAGCGCCATCCGATCACCTGCCCGAGCAGGGTGGCCAGCGGCAGGCCGAGCACGTAGGCGAAGGAGCCGCCCGCTGAGGTGAGCGCGACGGCGCGCGCGAGCTGGTGGGGCGGCACGAGGTAGGCGGCGTACGCGCCCACGACCGTCCAGAAGACACCGTGTGCGAGGCCGCCGAGCACGCGGAAGGCGATCATCCACTCGTAGGTCGGCGCCAGCGCCGAGCCGAAGCAGCTGACGGCGAAGACCGCGAGCACGGTGAGCACGAGCAGGTGCCTGGGCACGCGGCGCGTGAGGCGGATGAGCGTGGTCGACGAGGCGACGACCGTGAACGCGAAGATCGTCACCAGCAGGCCGATGGCGCTCTCGCTCACGGCGAGCTCGCGGCTCATCGGCAGCAGCAGCCCCATGGGCAGCATCTCGACGGAGATGTTGGTGAAGATCGCCAGCGCGAGCACGAGCAGCGGCGCCATCGGGAAGGACCGGGCGGCGGATGCGTGGGGTGCGGTGGGGGCTGACATGGTGCGGCGCAAGCCTAGTGCTGGCGCCGCCCGCCCTAGGATCGGCGCATGCTGACACCGCAGGAGATCGTGACGAAGCACTTCTCGATGACGCGGTTCGCGCCGGGCTATGAGGCCGACGAGGTGGACGACTACCTGGATCGCATCGTGCTGACGCTCCGCGGATACCTCGAGGGCGACGGTGCAGCGATCGAGCTCCTCTCCGACGACGTCGCCGCCGCGCGATTCGCGACCACGCGGTTCCGCGAGGGCTATGCGGCCGGGGAGGTCGACGCCTTCCTCGACGAGGTGCGCGCGACGCTCCGCTCGCACGAGCAGTCGGCCGGGCTCGCCCCCTCCTAGACTCGACCGGGTGAGCAACCACTGGATCCTGTCGTTCGTCTGCGAGGACCGGCCGGGCATCGTGCACGCCATCTCCGGTGCGATCGTCGCCAGCGGCGGCAACATCACCGAGTCGCAGCAGTTCTCCTCTGCCGACACCGACCGCTTCTTCATGCGGCTGCAGGTCGAGGCCGACGCCGAGCGCACCGACTTCGAGTCGCGGCTCGCACCGATCGTCGAGCGCTACGGCATGCAGTGGCAGCTCGACGACGTCGGCCGGCCACTCAAGACGCTCGTATTGGTGTCGAAGGCTGCGCACTGCCTCAACGACATGCTCTTCCGGCAGCGCGCGGGGCAGCTCTCCGTCGACATCCCGCTCGTCATGTCGAACCACGCGGAGCTCGGTTCGCTCGCCTCCTTCTACGACGTGCCCTTCGAGCACTCGCCAGTCGTCGACGCTGGATCGAAGGCCGCGTTCGAGCGCCGGATCCTCGAGGTCGTCGAGGCGGAGGGCATCGAGCTCGTCGTGCTCGCCCGATACATGCAGATCCTCTCCCCCGAGCTGTGCGACGCGCTCGCCGGGCGACTGATCAACATCCACCACTCCTTCCTGCCGGGCTTCAAGGGCGCCAACCCCTATCGGCAGGCGCACGCGCGCGGCGTCAAGCTCATCGGCGCGACGGCCCACTTCGTGACGAGCGACCTCGATGAGGGCCCGATCATCGAGCAGAACGTCGTGCGCGTCGATCACGCGCACTCCCCCGCCCAGCTGATCGCGATCGGGCAGGACGAGGAGTCGCGCACGCTGTCGCGCGCGGTGCAGTGGTTCGCCGAGGATCGCGTGCTGCTCGACGGGCAGCGCACCATCATCTTCCGCTGACCTCCGCTTCGGCACGGTGTGCGCATCCGGCGCGCACCGGCTCAGCGACCCACGTTCCCTGAGCCGCTCCGCGCCGGCAGGGCGCTGAGCGCGTCGAAGGGTCGCGACCCTTGCGCCGTTCGTCACCCGATGTTCAACTGAGGCCCCGGGCGCGCCGTGGGTGGCCTTCACTACCGTCGGCAGTGTCCCTGCACCTCAACGGAGTGGAACCATGCGCGCACGCACCATGCTCGGCACCGCCACCATCGCGTCCCTCGCCCTCGCCGGCCTGGTCGCGACGCCGGCGATGGCGGCTGACCATCCGGTCATCGACGAGTCCTCGGCGAACATCGACCTCAGCTGCGAGTCGCAGGCGATGGCGATCGGCGCCGTGCAGGGCAGCGGCGAGGCGACCCCGCTCGCCGGCCAGACCGTGGTCGTGCGCGGCACGGTCGTGGGCGACTGGCAGGTCGGAGGCTTCAACGGCTTCACCGTGCAGGACGCCGGCGACGGCGACGCCGCGACGAGCGACGGCATCTTCGTCTACGCACCCGGTGCAGCGGAGGTCGCCGAGGGCGACGCGGTGACCGTCAGCGGCGTCGCGGGCGAGCACTTCGGCATGACGCAGCTCTCGAGCGCCACCGTGCTCGCCTGCGGCGAGGGCGCGATGCCGGCCGCGACCGAGCTCGAGCTGCCGATCGACGACCACGAGCGCTACGAGAGCATGCTCGTCACGCTGCCGCAGGATCTCGCGATCCTCGAGTACTTCAACTACGGCCGCTACGGCGAGGTCGTCGTCGGCACGGAGCGCCAGATGCAGCCCACCGCCGTCGCGGCGCCGGGGTCCCCCGAGGCGGCAGCGATCCGAGAGGCCAACGCGATGAACCGCCTCACCATCGACGACAGCCGCACGGCGCAGAACGCCGACCCGGCCATCCACCCCGGCAACCTCGAGGAGTTCACGCTCGAGAACACCTTCCGCGGAGGCGACCTCATCACCGGCATCACCGGTGTGCTCGACTACCGCTTCGACCTCTGGCGTCTGCAGCCGACCGAGGCGGGCACCTTCACGTCGGTCAACAGCCGCGGACCGGCACCCGAGATCGCCGGCGCGACGCTCGAGGTGACCTCGTTCAACGTGCTCAACTACTTCACGACGCTCGGCAGCCGCGGCGCGCAGACCGCTGAAGAGCTCGCGCGCCAGGAGGCGAAGATCGTCGCCGCCCTCACCGAGCTCGACTCCGCCATCATCGGTGTGAACGAGATCGAGAACAACGACGGCGAGGCGCTGGATGCGCTGGTCGCCGCGCTCAACGAGGCCGCCGGTCCGAACGACGACGGCTCGGCTCGTTGGGCGGGCATCGACACCGGCACCGTCGGCACGGACGAGATCACGACCGCACTGCTCTACCAGCCCGCCCTCGTCACCCCCGAGGGCGAGCACGCCGTGCTCGACGAGACCGTCGACGCGCGCTTCGACACCTCGGCCAACCGCCCCGCGATCGCGCAGTCGTTCGTCGACACCGCGACCGACCGCGTCATCACCGTCGCCGTCAACCACCTGAAGTCCAAGGGCTCGGCGTGCGAGGGCGACACCGGCACGCCCGAGCAGGGCAACTGCAACGAGGTGCGCACGGATGCCGCGGCCGCGCTCGCCGACTGGATGGCGAGCGAGCCCACCGGTGTGGAGGCTGACGGCTCGCTCATCATCGGCGACCTGAACTCCTACGACCACGAGGATCCGATCACCACGCTCGAGGCCGCAGGCTGGAGCGACCTGCTCGAGCAGTTCCAGGGCGAGGAGGCCTACACCTACGTCTTCGACGGTCTGCTCGGCTACCTCGACTACGGTCTGGCCGATCAGGCGCTGCAGCCGCACGTCGTGGGCGCCGCCGCATGGCACGCGAACGCGGACGAGCCGAGCATCATCGACTATGCGATGGCCTTCAAGGCCGACGCGCAGGATGCGCTCTTCGCACCCGACCCCTACCGGTCGAGCGACCACGATGCCGTCGTGATCGGGCTCGCGCTCGAGGCCGCCCCGCCGACCGAGACGGTGGTCGAGACCTACGCCGGCGCGAACCGCTTCGAGACGAACGCCGAGACCTCGCGCGCCACCTTCGCGGCTGGCACCGACGTGCTGCTGGCCTCCGGCGAGCTGTTCCCGGATGCGCTGGCCGCAGGCCCCGCGGCGGCGAGCGTCGACGCGAGCCTCCTGCTGACGCGCGCCTCGGTGCTGCCCACCGCGACGGCCGAGGAGCTCGAGCGCCTGCAGCCCTCGACCGTCACGATCGTCGGCGGCGCCCCCTCGATCTCGCCCGCCGTCGTCGCGCAGGTGCTCGACATCGTGCCCGGCGCGACCGTCGAGCGCATCGCGGGTGCCAACCGCTACCAGACGGCGGCCGAGCTGGCCGAGCGCTACTTCGGCGACGCCACCACCGCGTTCGTCGCCAGTGGCCAGGTGTTCGCCGACGCCGTCTCTGCCAGCGGCACGGCTGCAGCGCTGGGCGACATCCCCGTGCTGCTCACGCCGCGCGATCGATCCGACGAGGCGACGCTCGAGGCGTTCGAGTCACTGGGCATCGAGTCGGCGACCGTGCTGGGCGGACAGCCCTCGGTCTCGGACACCGCGTTGCGCGCCTACCGCGCGACGGGGGCGACGGTCACCCGCATCGCCGGCTCCGACCGCTACGCGACCAACGCCATGCTGATCGACGCCTACATCACGCCGGGCGACGAGCAGGCGATCGCCGTCGCATCGGGGCAGAACTTCCCCGATGCGCTCTCGGCCTCCATGGTCGCCGGTGCGCACAGCGCCCCGGTGGTGCTCGCGGTGCGCAGCTGCGTGCTGCTCTCGGTGGAGGAGCAGATCGCGAAGCTCGCCCCGACGGCTGTCTACAACGTCGGCGGCCTTCCCTCGCTGCACCCGGAGGCCTGGCGCACGAGCTGCTGATCGGATCCTGATCGGCCGCAGGGGCCCGTGCTCGAGTGCTGCTCGAGGCGGGCCCTCTGCGTCCTCCGCGTAGGCTGACGAGCGTGACGGAGCGCATGCTGCTGACGGTCGACCGGGCTCTGGCCGAGGGCGTCCTGGTGCCGGATGCGTGGGTCGAGACGGCAGACGGCATCATCACCGCAGTCGGGCAGGGAGCGCCGCCGCGCGCCCCCGATCTCGAGCTGCGAGGCGTCACGCTCGTGCCCGGCTTCGTCGACCTGCACTGCCACGGCGGCGGCGGCTCGGCGTTCGACGACGGGGCACCCGACTGGGAGGCCGTCGACCGCTTCCACGGCGAGCGCGGCAGCACCAGCAGGGCGGTCTCGCTCGTGACGGCTCCGCTCGACGAGCTGCTGCCGCGCGTCGCCGCCGCCGCCCGTCGCTGTGCGGTCGACCCATCGCTGCTCGGCATCCACCTCGAGGGCCCGTTCCTCGCCGACAGCCACCGCGGCGCCCACGACGCCTCGGCGCTGCGCGCGCCGACGCCCGATGCGGTCGAGCAGCTGCTCGACGCCGGCGAGGGCCGCATCCTGCAGGTCACGATCGCGCCCGAGCTGCCCGGGGCGCTCGACGCGATCGGCAGCTTCGCAGATGCGGGCGCGCGCGTCGCCGTCGGCCACACGGGCGCCGATGCAGCCACCGCTCGCGCCGCGTTCGATGCTGGCGCGACGCTCCTGACGCACGCCTGCAACGCCATGCCGCCGTTGCACCACCGCGCCCCTGGCCCGCTGGCTGCAGCGCTCCTCGACGAGCGCGTGACGCTCGAGGCGATCGCCGACGGCCACCACGTCGCCCCCGAGATGCTCGCGCTGCTGCTGCGCTCGGCGCCGGGCCGCATCGCGCTCGTCACCGACGCGATGGCGGCCGCGGGCATGCCCGACGGCGACTACCGCATCGGTGCGCTCGACGTGCGGGTCGTGGGCGGGCTGCCGCGCCTGGCGGCAGATGGCACGATCGCCGGCTCGACGCTCACGCTCGACCGGGCGGTGCGGGTGCTCGTCGCTGCCGGCGTGCCCTTCGAGGTCGCCGTCGATGCGGCGACGCGAGCACCGGCGAATGCAGTGGGTCGCGACGACCTCGGCCGCATCCGGGTGGGTGCCCGAGCCGATCTCGTGGCGCTCGACGCGCGGCTCGAGGTCGTCGGGGTGTGGCGCGCTTCGACACGATGAGCGCCTGCGGAGCGCACCGGCTCAGCGAGCCGCAGGTCTAGTCCTCGTCAGGCTCGGCGACGACGTCCCACGTGCCGAAGCACGCCAGCCCCGCCGAGCGCGCGAGCGCGATGGAGGCTCCGTTGTCGAGCTGGCAGCGGTACTGCGGCTCGTAGCCGAGCGAGAGCGCATGGGCGCTCATCGCCCGCACCGTCTGCCGGGCGAGTCCGCGGCCCCGGAATCGCGGCAGCGTCAGCACCCCCAGGTCGGCGAGCGCCGTCTCGGGCCACGGGTACATGCTGGCGGCGCATGCGAGCTCGTCCTCCACGAAGGCGCCGAACACGAGCCAGTGATCGAGCTCGACGAAGGCGTCGTCGAGGTCGCTCTCGGGGGCCTCTCGCTCGAACGCCGCGAAGGCCGTCGCGTCGGCGACGGTGAGCTGCCGCACGTGTGACGGCGCGGTCGCCTGCACGAGCAGCTCATGCCCCTCGGCGGGCAGGTAGAAGAGCGCATCGGCGCCGTGCAGCGAGAGGTCCGCCCGCTGCAGCGCCGCCGCGAGCTGCGCCGAGCCGACGGTGCCGCCGTGCACGAGGCCGAGCGCGCGCGCGATCGAAGGAGTGGCGGAGACGATGCCGGCACCGTCGGTGGGCTCGAGCACCGCCAGGCGCCGATTCTGCGGCAGGGTCTCGTCGACGACCACGCCGAGCTCGCCGTTCGAGACGGGTGTGGCATCCGCAGACAGGGGCAGCCAGTACTGGGTGACAGTGCTCGAGAACATGGGTTCGCCTCCGATGTGCGGGGGATGCCGACCACGCAGCACCGCAGGGTATCGGTGGTGTGACGGGCGCACGCTTCGACACGGTGAGCGCCTGCGGCACGCACCGGCTCAGCGACCGCGCTTCGACACGGTGAGCGCCTGCGGCACGCACCGGCTCAGCGACCACGCTTCGACACGGTGAGCGCCTGCGGCACGCACCGGCTCAGCGACCCGTCGCCAGCTGAGCCCGCCTAGCGGAAGTCGCGCGACCCCGAGCTCGGCACCTCGAAGCGCTCGAGCCGATCGGCGAGCAGCGCGATGACCCCCTCGGGCGTCCGCTGCAGCATGCCTTGCACGATGAGCGCTGGCGAGTGCCGCGCGACCTGCCGCGAGTGCGCCCACAGCCCCTTCGAGATGATGACGTTCAGCATGCCCGTCTCGTCCTCGAGGTTCATGAAGGTGACGCCCTGCGCCGTGCTCGGCCGCTGCCGGTGCGTGACGACGCCCGCCGCCTGCACGCGCCGGCCGGGCTCTGCCTCAGCGAGCGCCGCGATCGGCAGCACGCCGCGGCCGTCGAGCATCGCGCGCGCGTGCCGCACCGGATGATCATCCGTCGCGACACCCGTCGACCAGATGTCGAGCGCCACCTGCTCGGAGGCCGACAGCATCGGCAGCAGCGGCGGCTGGATGACCAGCTGCGAGCCCTCGAGCTGATCCTCGCGCTCCGCCGACGCGGGGCCCGCGAGCCACAGCCCCTCCCGCCGGCTGACGCCCAGCCCCTCGAGCGCGCCAGCGGTCGCGAGCGCCTCGAGCTCGCCGCGGTCGAGGTCGGCGCGGCGCGCGAGGTCGTGGATGTCGCGCAGCGGCGCCGCCTCGCGCGCGGCGACGATGCGCTCGGCGGCCGCCTCGCCCACGCCCGCGACGCTCGTGAGCCCCATCCGCACGGCGAAGCCCGCGTCGCGCCGATGCCGGTCGCGCATCGCGAGCGTCTCTGTCGCGACCTTCGGCACGGGCGGCTGCTCCCGCTCGAGGCACGCGTCGACGCCTGGCCTGCGCTCGCCGTGCCGCTCGAGGCCAGCGACGATGCCCGACCGCGCCACGTCGGGGCGCAGCGTCTCGACGCCGTGCCTCGAGGCATCCTTCACGAGCGTCTGCGGGGACCAGAACCCCATGGGCTGGCTGCGCAGCAGCCCAGCGAGGAACGCCGCCGGGTAGTGCAGCTTGAGCCACGACGAGGAGTAGACGAGCTTGCCGAACGCGAGCGAGTGCGACTCGGCGAAGCCGAAGCCCGCGAAGGCCTCGATCTTGCGGTAGATCGACTCGGCCGTCTCGTCGTCCACACCGTTCGCGGCCATGCCCGCGAAGAGCTTCGCCTTGAGCGCCTCGATGCGCTCCCGCGATCGCTTCGAGCCGATCGCGCGGCGCAGCTGGTCGGCCTCGCCGGCGTCGAAGCCGCCGACCGCGACCGACATCTGCATCAGCTGCTCCTGGAACAGCGGCACCCCGAGGGTGCGCTCGAGGACCGGCACGAGCAGCGCGTGCGGATAGGTCACCGGCTCGGCACCGGTGCGGCGGCGGATGTAGGGGTGCACCGCACCGCCCTGGATGGGGCCGGGGCGGATGAGCGCGATCTCGATCACCAGGTCGTAGAAGCTGCGCGGCTTCAGCCGCGGGAGGGTGGCCATCTGCGCGCGCGACTCGACCTGGAACACGCCCACCGCATCCGCCTCGCACAGCATGTCGTAGACCCCCGCCTCCTCGGCGGGGATCGACCCGATCGACCACTCCTCGCCGAGGTGCTCGCGCGCGAGCTCGAGGGTGTGCGACATGGCGCCGAGCATGCCGAGGCCCAGCAGGTCGAACTTCACCAGGCCCATCCACTCGCAGTCGTCCTTGTCCCACTGCAGCACCGTGCGATGCTCCATGCGCGCGGGCTCGATGGGGCAGACCGTGCCGACGGGCTGCTCGGTGAGCACCATGCCACCCGAGTGGATGCCGAGGTGGCGGGGCGCGTGCAGGAACTCGCCGGCGAGCAGCGCGACCGGCTCGGGGATGCCGCTGTCCTCGTCGATGCGCGAGTAGGACTCGACCGACTTCGACCAGGCGTTCTGCTGCCCGACGGCATAGCCGAGCGCCTTCGCCGCGTCGCGCACCGCCGACTTCGGGCGGTAGGTGATGACGTTGGCGACCTGCGCGGCGTTGCGGCGGCCGTAGCGCTCGTAGACGTGCTGGATCACCTCTTCGCGCCGGTCGGCGTCGAAGTCGATGTCGATGTCGGGCTCCTCGGTGCGCATCATCGAGATGAAGCGCTCGAAGGGCAGGTCGTAGCGGATGGGGTCGACGGCGGTGATGCCGAGGATGAAGCAGACGGCGCTCGCGACGGCCGAGCCGCGGCCCTGGCAGAGGATGCCGCGGCTGTGGGCGAACTCGGCGATCTCGAACACGATGAGGAAGTAGCCGGCGAAGCCCTTCTCGTCGATGAGGCGCAGCTCGTGGTCGAGCCGCCCCCGCACCGAGGGGCTGGGTGCGCCGTCTGCGCCGGTGTCGTAGACGCGCGGCAGCCGCTCGTCGACGAGCGCCCGCAGCCAGCTCATGGGGGTGTGCCCCGGTGGCACCTCGGTCTTCGGCAGGGCGGGGGATGCGGCGCGCAGGTCGAAGGCGAGGTCGCGCCCGAGCGCCGCGGCCGTGTCGACGGCGCCGGGGAACGCGCGGAAGCGACGGGCCATGACGGCGCCCGAGCGCAGCGACGGCACGCCGCCGGCGGGCAGCCAGGCGTCGAGCTCGTCGATCGAGCGGCGGGCGCGCACGGCCGCGACCGCGTCGCCGAGCTGCTGCCGGGCGGGGCTCGCGATGTGGGCGTTGGTGGTCGCGATCATCGGCAGCCCGCGGCGCTCGGCGAGGTCGGCGAGCACCCGGTTGCGCTCGTGGTCGCGCGGGTCGCCGATGTCGCTCAGCTCGACCACGACGCGATCCCGACCGAAGAGCGACGCGAGCCGGTCGAGCTCGTGACCGGCGGCATCCGCCCCGTCTGCGTCGGCACCGAAGCGGTCGAGCGCCTGGCGCACGGTGCCCTTGCGGCAGCCCGACAGGATCATCCACTCGCCGCGCGCGGTCTCGGCGAGCCGCTCGAGCTCGAAGATGGGCCGCCCCTTCTCGCCCGGCCGGCCGCGGCTGTCGGTCGAGAGGTAGCCGTCGGTGAGCGCCGAGGCGAGCGCCGAGTAGCCCGTCGGGCCGGTCGCGAGTGCGACGAGGTGGCTGCCGTCGGGGTCGGGGATGCCGTGCTGCGGGGTCTCGAGGCCGAGCGAGAACTCGGTGCCGAAGACGGTGGGCAGCTGCGCCTCTGCGGCGGCCTCGGCGAAGCGCACCGCGCCGTAGAGCCCGTCGTGGTCGACGAGCGCGAGCGCCTCGAGGCCGAGCCTGCGCGCCTCGTTCACGAGCTCTGCCGGGCTCGAGGCGCCGTCGAGGAAGGAGTAGTGCGAGTGGGCGTGCAGCTCGGCGTAGGGCGTCGAGGCGCTCGGCACGCGGATGCGCGGGCGCCGCGCCTCGTCGAGCTCCTCGGCGCGCGGGGTCTTGCCCGCCCCGACGTCGCGGTCGCTGAGGATGCCCTCGAGCTCGCGCCACGGCATCGCCGGGTTGTTCCAGCCGGCCATCGCTCCCCCTTCCCCTGCTGCTGCGCCTGCCTGCGCCTGCCTGCGCCTGCCTGCGCCTGCCTCGTCCGCCTCATCCGCCGTTCTTCAACCGGTCTCCCGGTGGTTCGACCGGGCTATCCGGTCGAACCCCCTCCATGCCGGTTGACGGTCGCCGGCGTGCTGCGCCCCTCACGCATAACGGCCCTCGGCGAGCCAGGCGCCGTCGGCGTGCAGCAGTACCCAGGCCTCGCCCTCGCCGTCGAGCAGCTGCAGCCGGTGCACGACGTCGCCGAGCTCGCGCCGCCTGATCGGCCACGGCCCCGCCCACGTCACCACCCGCCGCCGCGGCGCGGCGGGCGGCGAGAAGACGGCGGGGGATGCCTCGCGCACGTCGAGCGCGCTGGGCTCGACGGCGAGACCGGCGGCATCGACGAGCAGCACCGGCAGCGGCGGGCGGAAGACGACGGAGGGCCGCGGTGCGGGCAGCGCGCCCGGCCAGGGTCCGACCGGCTGCGGCGGTGCGGCGTCGCCCCACGGGGTGAGCACGCCGCGCTCGGCCAGCAGCCTGCCGCCGCCGGTCGCCGCGGTGAGCACTGCCTCGCGCCCCAGCATGCTCTGCAGCCGCTCGAGCGCGTGCTTCGTGCGGTCGTCGATGTCGCCGCCGCCCCACAGCCCCGGCATGTGCTCGGTGTCGGCGTCGAGCCGCTCTGGCAGCGCCTCGACCTCGACGAGCGCCGAGCCGAGGTCGCTCTCGGCGAGCTGCCAGCGCATCCGGTCGACGATGTCGCTCGCGCGCAGGAAGCCAGGCTGCCGCCAGAGGCGCTCGCTCACCCGCCCCTCCTCGGCGCGCAGCAGGATGCGGATCTCGCTGCACACGAGCCGCTGCTCGGCCAGCTGCCGCACGAAGCGCTCGACCGGCTCGCGCACCGCGAGCGCCAGCTCTGCCACGCCCTCGATGCCGGGCTCGAACACGAGCCGCAGCACGCGCTCCTCCCCCAGCCCCGCCTCGTCGACGCGGCGGTCGTCGAGCCCGCGAGCACGGGAGAGGGCGATGAGCCCCGCGGCGCCGAAGCGATCGCGGATGCTCGCCTCCGGCAGCTGCGCGAAGTCGCCCAGCGTGTGCACGCCGAGCCGGTGCAGCATGCCCGGCAGCTCATCGTCGCCCAGCACCCCGACGGGCAGCGCGCTCAGGAACTCCTGGCTGCGCCCCTCGGGCACGATCGTGTCTGCGGCCGCGGCGAGCTCGGCGGTGAAGCGATCATCGGCGACGCCGAACGCCGCCGTCAGCCCCAGCGCCGCGAGCGCCGAGCGCACCGCCTCGATCGCGCGCGGCTCCGAGCCGTAGAACCTGCTGGCCCCCCGCATCCGGAACGCCAACGCCCCGTCGCCGATGGGCTGCGCGGCGGGCACGACCGCGAGCACCGCGCGCACGACCTGCTCGAAGGCGAGCGCCTCGCCCACCGGGTCGGCGGGCGCGAGCGCGAGCATGGGCGAGGCCGACTGCGCGTCGCGCACCCGCATGCCGACCCGCACGCCATCGGCTCGAGCCCCTGCGTCGCAGGCGACGACCCGCAGCGCGTGGGTGATCGCGCCCGGCACGCCGGCCTCGCCGCCAGCGGGCAGCGCGCCGGTCTGGCGCGCGACGACGACCGCCCAGTCGGGCACGCGCAGCACGCCGATGCGGCTGTCGCGCTGCGGGGTGGCGCGCGACTGCGCGCCCCGCTCCATCGTCTGCTCTGCCATGCATCCATGATCGAACACACGTTCGAACGCAGTCAAGCGGATGCGGTGTGTCGCGATCAGCCTGCACCGCACGCGGGCATGCGGAGGTGCGGGACGCTGTCGTACGCGCCCCGCACCTCCCTGCACATCACTGCATGCTGCGGACGCGACGTGCGCCCAGCATCAGCAGTGCACCGAGCGCCAGCAGACCGAGCGCCATCAGCAGGGCTGCGGAGTGCTCCGCGCCCGTCTGCGGCAGCATCGCCGCCGAGCCGCCCGCGGCCGACGGGTTCGCCCCGTCGTCCGCCGGGCGGTCGATCACCGGGAGGTCGGCCTTGCCGTCGTCGCCCGGAGTGCTGGGCTCACCGGGCATGTTCGGCTCGCCAGGGGTGCCCGGCTGGCCGGGGGTTCCCGGCTCACCCGGGGTGCCCGGCGTACCCGGCTCACCCGGCGTACCAGGCTCACCCGGGGTACCCGGCTCACCCGGCGTACCAGGCTTACCCGGGGTACCCGGGGTACCCGGGGTACCCGGGGTACCCGGGGTACCCGGGGTACCCGGGGTACCCGGGTCACCCGGCGTACCAGGCTCACCAGGCGTACCAGGCTCACCCGGGGTACCAGGCTCACCCGGGGTACCCGGCTCACCCGGGGTACCCGGCTCACCCGGGGTACCCGGCTCACCTGGGGTTCCCGGGCCCGTCACCGCGCTGCAGTCGCTCGACGACGCATCGCCGATGAGGCCGATCGCGTTGCAGGAGACGTTCACCGGCACCGAGACGCCGATGCTGCCGAGCAGGCCCGAGAGCAGCCCGTCGTCACCGGAGGTCGAGCCGTTGCCCGACCCAGTGGTCGCGGAGGAGTCGACCGTGGACCCCTCGCTCGTCGCGTCGCCCAGCACGGCGATCGCGTTGCCACCGACAGCCACGGGAACCGCGGCCTCGATGACGGTCTGCAGACCGCCCAGCAGGCTGTCGTCACCGGAGGTCGACGGAGCATCCGACGAGCCGGAGCCCGTCGTCGCGCCAGCGTCCGAACCGGTGCTCGTCGCGTCACCGACGACGCCGACAGCGTTGCCGCCAGCGACGATCGGCGCCACGACATCAGCGACCACCTGCGTGCCACCCAGCAGGCTGTCATCACCGGAGGTCGACGGAGCATCCGACGAACCGGAGCCCGTCATCGCGCCAGCGTCCGAACCGGTGCTCGTCGCGTCACCGACGACGCCGACAGCGTTGCCGCCAGCGACGATCGGCGCAACCACATCAGCGACCACCTGCGAACCACCCAGCAGGCTGTCATCACCCGAGGTCGACTCGGCAGCATCCGACGAACCGGAGCCCGTCATCGCCCCAGCGTCCGAACCGGTGCTCGTCGCGTCACCGACGACGCCGACAGCGTTGCCACCAACGACGATGGGCGCCACGACATCAGCGACCACCTGCGTGCCACCCAGCAGGCTGTCGTCACCGGAGGTCGACGGAGCATCCGACGAACCGGAGCCCGTCATCGCCCCAGCGTCCGAACCGGTGCTCGTCGCGTCACCGACGACGCCGACAGCGTTGCCGCCAGCGACGATGGGCGCCACGACATCAGCCACCACCTGCGTGCCACCCAGCAGGCTGCCGTCACCGGAGGTCGACTCGGCAGCATCCGACGAACCGGAGCCCGTCATCGCCCCAGCGTCCGAACCGGTGCTCGTCGCGTCACCGACGACGCCGACAGCGTTGCCGCCAGCGACGATGGGCGCCACGACATCAGCCACCACCTGCGAACCACCCAGCAGGCTGTCGTCTCCCGAGGTCACCGGCGCATCCGACGAACCGGAGCCCGTCATCGCCTCAGCCGACGAGCCCTCGCTGTGCGCGTCACCGCCCACACCGACAGCATTGCCGCCCGTGATCACGGGCGCTGCGACGTCGTAGACCTCCTGCGTGCCGCTGCCGACACCGTCGTCACCCGAGGTGGCAGCAGGAGCGCTCGCTCCTGCATCCCCGGTCGACGCGGTGCTGCTCGAGTCGGTGCTCGTCGCATCGCCCAGCACCGCGACCGCGTTGCCCGAGATGTTCACCGGCACCGAGACGTCGCCGAGCAGCTGGGTGCCGCTCAGCACGCTGTCATCACCGGACGTCGATGCCGCCGCGGCGTCGCCGCCGCCTGAGCTCGTCGTCGCGGTCGAGCCCTCGCTCGTCGCGTCGCCGAGCACGCCGACCGCATTGCCTGCGATCGTCACCGGCAGGTCGACGTCCACGAGCGCCGTCGTGCCCGAGAGCACGCCGCCGATCCCGGAGGTCGAGACGCCGGCCGACGGCGCTTCCGCCGACGAGTCCGACGTCGTGTGCGCATCCGTCGACTCGGCATCGCCGAGCAGACCGAGGGATGTGCCGCTGATCGTCACCGGCAGCGAGACATCCACCACCGCCTGGTTCCCTGCACCGAGGCCGTCTGCGCCCTCGGTCTCTGTCGCACTGGCGATGCCAGTGCCTGCGGCCCACAGGCCGCCCGCGACCGCTGCTGTGCACAGCGCTCGCCACATGAGCTTGTTCATTGCTCTGCCTTTCCTGATTGGAGTGATCCGCCATCCCGCTCCGGGACGGCTGTGCATGCCGCGCGAGCGCGGCAGGGGATCGCTCAATCAGGACTTGCGGTGTGCTCCTCGACGATCGAGGCGGGGGCGCGATCGTTCGCGATCGCGCCAGCCTGCCCGCCCGAGAGCTCGGGCAGCAGGTGGTCATGGGTGTCCGCCACAGCGGCGGCGGCTCCGGCGGCAGCGCCGCTCGCGCCAGCCGGCGCAGCCGGCGCGACCGCGGGAGCAGCGGGCGCCTCGATCGGCACGGCGCGCTCGCCGACCGTGGGCAGCGCTCCAGGCTGCGGAGCCTCGACCGTCGTGACGGCGGCAGGCATCGGCGCGAAGGTGAGTGCCGCCATCACGCGGAGCGCGAGGGTGTCGGCAGCGTCGGGGGCGTCGGATGCGTCCACGGCGCTCGCGTCGTCGGCCTGCGTCGTCGGGGCGGGAGCCGGGGTCTGGAGGATCGGCGCTGCGGGTGCCGGCGTAGCGGGGATCGGCTGCGGCGACGGGCTCGGGACTGCGGGGGTCGGGACTGCGGGGCTCGGGCTCGAGGGGACCGGCACCACAGGGTTCGGAGCTGCGGGGCTCGGGTTCGGCGTGACTGCCTCGACCACGTCCACGACCGGGTCGAGCACCGGGTCCAGCGCCTCTTCGACGACGTCGACGACGGGCTCGGTCACCGGCTCCAGCGTCTCCTCGACGGCGTCGACGACCGGCTCGGTCACCTCAGTGACCAGATCGCCGACGGGCTGCGTCACCTCGGTCACCAGATCGCCGACCGGCTGCGTCACCTCGGTCACCAGATCGCCGACCGGCTGCGTCACCTCGGTCACCAGATCGCCGACCGGCTGCGTCACCTCGGAGACCAGATCGCCCACCGGCGCCGTCACCTCGGAGACGACATCGCCCACCGGCACCGTCACCTCGGAGACCAGGTCGCCAACAGGCGCCGTCACCGCAGAGACCAGATCGCCGGCCGGCTGCGTGACCTCGGTGACCGGCTCCGCCACCGCTGCGACCACGTCGCCGACGGGCGCTGCCATGTCGCCGACGAGATCTCCCGCAGGCTCCGCGACCTCTTCGACGAGGTCGCCGACCGGCTCCGCCACTCCGCCGACCAGCTCGCCGACGGGCTCCGTGACCTCTCCGGCCAGGTCGCCGACCGGCTCCGTCACACCACCGACCAGGTCGCCGAGGTCCTGCACGAGCCCTGTGGTGGATCCGCCGACCGCCTCATCACCGGCCGCATGCGCAGGCATCCCGCCTGCGAAGAGGAACAGCGCCGCGGCTCCGATCGTCGCGGTGCCGCTCGCGAGCGCGAGGCGCAGCAGGCGGGGCTGCCTGCGCGGTGCGCTCGCGTCCATTGCGGTCCTCCGAAGTCATGCCTTCTCGGGTGTTCTCTGGTCACGCTAGGCCGCTGGCATGGGAGAAGCGAGGAATCTCAGAGCATTCACAGCAATTCTGCTCGCCTCCCAGTTCTGCGGAGTGTGAAAGATTCACGCGGCCGATCTGCGCGCTTCCACCGCCCGCATCCCCGGCCCACCCGTCCTGTCGATGGGGATCCTCGCGAAGCTCGGAGCCCCGCCGGTCGCCACCTCGACGACGAGGCCGCCGGCAGCGATCCGCCCGTCGCCGTCGGCGAGCCCCTGCCACTCGGCGCGCACGCTGCGCACCACGGTCGCTGCCCCATGCCACGGCCCCGCGATGAGCAGCGTCGACGAGGCCTGCCGCAACCGCGCGGCGAGCCGAGCAGCATCCGTCGGCGTCACCCTGCCGGGCGAGGCGGCGAGCACCACCGGCATCGCCTCGGCCAGGCTCGCCACCACATCGAGCCACGAGCGGCCCGGATGCGGCACGAGCGCCACGCGGTCGATGGGCACCCCGAGGTCGCGGGCCGCCTCGATGCCGAGATCGGGGAGTCCGACGATCGCGCCCCAGGCACCTGCCGGCATCACCGCCCCCAGGCACGCGAGCGCGAGCCCTCGCGACTCGATGCTGTGCACGGCACCCGCACGCAGGCGCCGCACCACCTCGTCCAGGCCCTCCAGCATCGACTCGTCGGGCACCGGCGCCTGCTGCGTGGTGGCCTGCTGCATGCCGCGGAGCCGCGCGCGCAGCGCTTCGACCGTCGCCGTGCGGTCGTCTCCCGTGCGGCGCTCGAGTCGTGCTGGAACCCGTGTGCTCACACTCCATGATCGAACGTGTGTTCGATCGCTGTCAATCGCGCGCGGCGTGTCGCCACGGCCTCGCCGACGGCCTCCGCCGGCCGCAGCGCGCGCGCATCAGCGCGCTCGCAGCGCCTCGCTCGCAGCAGCCGCCTCGCGGTAGTAGTCCTGCATCCGCAGCCCGCCGGCCGCCGCCTCGTCGACGATCACGGTCGCCCGCCGATGCAGCTGCAGCACCGATCCCGGCCACATCGCCGACAGCGACCCCTCCACCATCTGCGCCACCGCCTCCGCCTTCCGCTCCCCCGTCGCGACCAGCAGCACGCGGTCGGCATCCAGGATGGTGCCGAGCCCCTGCGTGATGCAGTGCGTCGGCACGTCGTCGGCGCTCGCGAAGAAGCGCGCGTTGTCCGCCCGCGTGCGCACCGACAGCGACTTCACCCGCGTTCGTGAGCTGAGTGACGAGGTCGGCTCGTTGAACCCGATGTGCCCGTTCGCCCCGATGCCGAGCAGCTGCAGGTCGATGCCGCTGATCGCGATCCGCCGCTCGTAGCGCGCGCACTCCGCCGCGAGGTCGGCGGCGTCGCCCTTGGGCACGTGCACTCGCGCGGGATCGAGGCCGAGCGGCGCCGTCACCTCCCTCGCGATCACCTCGCGGTACGACTCCGGGTGCCGCCTGGCCAGCCCGACGTACTCGTCGAGCGCGAACGCCGACACGCGCGAGAGATCGAGGCCCGCCTCCCTCCTGGCGGCGAGCGCGCGGTAGGTCGCGAGGTGGCTCGAGCCGGTCGCGACGCCCAGCACCGCATCGGGCATGGCCTCCACGACCTCGGCGACCCGCGCGGCGGCGAGATCGCCGGCAGCTGCGGCGTCCGCGACGATCACGACCTCCATGCGGCGCTCCCCATGATGGCGGCGCCCACAGCACCCGGCTGCGCACCGGGTGGCAGCAGGCGGATGCGCGCGGGCACGTCGAGCGCGCCCAGCAGCGGCGAGTCCTCGGCCCAGGCGGCGATCCGCCCCTGCACCCCGTCGAGCAGCGGGGCGCCGAGCCCGCTGATCCCGCCGCCGATCAGCACGGCGTCGACGCCGGTCGTGAGCACGAGGCTGCGCACCGCGTGCGCGATCCCGTCGATGAACGCCCGCCACTCGCGCTCGCCCCGCTCCTGGCCGCGCTCGGCGGCGGCCAGCATGGCGGCGGCGGGGATATCGCCCGCCCAGCGCTGTGCGAGCGACCAGCCGGAGGCGAGCGTCTCGAGGCAGCCGAGCTGCCCGCAGCGGCATCGGCTGCTCGCACCCGGCACGGGGATGTGACCGATCTCGCCCGCCATGCCGCTCGCGCCGCGCAGCACGCGGTCGCCGAAGGCCAGCCCTGCGGCGATGCCGGTGCCGAGCCCGACGTAGGCGATCACCGCAGCGGGCTCTGCCATCAGGTGCCGGGCGCCGAGCACCGCGGCGCGCACGTCGTTGTCGACCGTGACCGCGACGCCGAGGCCCTCGCTCACCGCGCTGCCGATGTCGAGTGCCTCGATGCCGAGGTTGACGGCGCCGCGCACGAGCGTGCGGTCGTCGCCGACGATGCCGGGCACCCCGAGACCTGCGCCTTCGAGCGCCGAGCGCTCGACGCCGGCGACCGCGAGCGCCTCGCGCGCCGCCGCGACCGCAGAGGCCACGACGCCGTCGCCGCGACGCGTCGCCACCTGGTGCGAGCCGAGCACGCGCCCATGCTCGAGCACGACGGCGACCGTCGTGGTGCCGCCGATGTCGATGCCGAGCGCGCTCATCGCGCGAGCATCTCGCGCAGCGCGAGCCCGCAGGCGCGCGAGGCGCCGAAGGTCGCGACGTCGGCGAGGCGGCCGGCAGACCACCCCGCGTCGACGACGAGCAGGTCGTGCCGCTCGCGCAGCGCCGCGATGCTCGCGGCTGACTCCGGCCCGCGCTCGAGATCCTTGCCGAGCACGATGACGGGCCCTGCTTGCAGCTGCGGCACGGCGCCCGGCTCGACGACGACCGATCCTTCGAAGGGATCCCACGGCACCGCGCCCGCGGCGATGTTCGCGGCGCGCTCGAGCCGCACCACCGCTGCCTCGCCGCGATGCTGCGCGATCCACCGCAGCGCCTCCTCGGTCACGGAGAAGGTCGAGCGGATGCGCGCCAGGTCGTCGGCGGTCGCGTCGCCGAGCGCGCTCAGCGGCAGGGGCGGCGGCGCAGCGGCCGCCCGGGCGCGCGTGCGACGGGCGGCGTCGCGCACCCGCTCGGCGTCGAGCCTGCCCTCCTCCACCGCGGCGAGCACGGCGCGCTCGATCGCGGCGATGCCCTCGGCGCCCGTGGCCGTGCCGAGGCACAGCAGGTCGCAGCCCGCCGTGAGTGCGCGCACCGCGGCCTCCGGGATGCCGATCTCGGCACTGGCCCCCGCCATGTCGAGCGCGTCGGAGACGATGAGCCCCTCGTAGCCGAGCTCGCCGCGCAGCAGCTCGGTGAGGATCGCCCGCGAGTGCGTCGCGGGCACCGCATCGATCGCCGGGACCAGGATGTGCGAGGTCATGATGGCTGCGGCTCCCGCCGCGATCACCGCGCGGAACGGCTCGAGCTCGCGGGCGCGCAGCAGTGCGACGTCGGCGTGCACGACGGGCAGCCCGACGTGCGAGTCGACCGCGGTGTCGCCGTGGCCGGGGAAGTGCTTCGCGGTCGCGGCGACGCCCACGCCCTGCGCGCCCTCGACCCACGCGGCCGCGTGGCGCGCCGCGAGCTGCGCATCCGCGCCGAAGCTGCGCACCCCGATGACCGGGTTGTCGGGGTCGACGTTGACGTCGGCGACGGGCCCGAAGGTCATCGTGGCGCCGACGGCGCGCACGTGCTCCCCCACTCGTGCAGCGATCGAGCGGGTCCAGTCGAGATCGTCCGCGCGGCCGAGCACCGCGGCGCCCGGGAAGGGCGAGCCGGTCGCGTAGTGCACGCGGGTCACGTCGCCGCCCTCCTCGTCGAGCGCGACGATCGCGTCCGCGCGCACGGCGCGCACCGCATCCGACAGCCGGCGCAGCTGCTGCGGGTCGACCACGTTCTCTCCGTAGAGGCAGCAGGAGACGAGGCCCTCGGCGAGCAGGCCGGCCATCCAGGCCGGCAGCTCGGTGCCGACGAAGCCCGGCATGAGCGTGGCGCGTGCGTCTGCGAGCAGGCTCATCCCTTCACCGCCCCGCCTGCGAGGCCGCTGGCCATGCGGCCCTGGATGAGGAGGAAGAACACCACGACCGGGATCGCCATGAGCGTGGAGCCGGCCATGATCGCCGCCCAGTTGGTCGTGCCGTTGAGCGTGAGGAAGGTGCGCAGCCACACGGGCAGCGTCATGAGATCGGGTCGGGTGTTGACGATCAATGCCATCAGGAACTCGTTCCAGGCCTGGATGAAGGCGAAGACGCCGGTGGCCACGAGGCCGGGCGCGAGCAGCGGGAAGGTGATGCGGAAGAACGCGCCCACGCGCGAGCAGCCGTCGATCTGCGCAGCCTCCTCGAGCTCGATCGGCAGCCCGTCGACGAAGCCGCGCAGGGTCCAGATCGTGAAGGGCACGACCGTCGCCGAGTAGATCAGGATGAGCGCGATGGCCGTGTTGAGCAGCTGCCAGGCGTCGAGCACGCGGTAGAGCGAGACCATCATCGCCTCGAGCGGCAGCATCTGGATCGCGATGATCGCGACGATGAAGCCCTTGCGGCTGCGGAAGCGGAAGCGCGAGATGGCGACCGCGGCGAAGAACGAGAGCACCGCGGCGACCAGCACGGTCGCGAGGGTGACCACCAGCGACATCCCGAGCGCCGGCAGGAACGGCGTGCGGCCCGGATCGAAGAGCACGGTCTCGTAGTTGCGCAGGGTGAACGACTCCGGCCACAGCTGCAGCTCGCGCGAGCGCACCTCGTTGTTGGGCTGGAAGGAGGTCTTGACCATCCAGTAGACGGGGAACGTGGAGCAGACGAAGACGAAGACCGCGACGGCGCACCACAGGACGGTCGCGGCGCGGCGCCGCTGCTTGTGCCTCACGACTCGCTCCTGAGCATGTTCCGCATCAGCGGGAAGGCGAGCACGAGCAGCACGAGCATCGTGATGATGGCGAGCGCGCCGCCGATGCCGAACTCGCCGCCGGCGATCGCGGTCTGGTAGATGTACACGCCGAGCGTCGAGGTCTCGGAGCGGATGCCGCCGATGTCCTGCAGGGCGAAGATCTGGG
The DNA here is from genome assembly GCF_900117395.1 of Agrococcus sp. Marseille-P2731. Taxonomy (GTDB): domain Bacteria; phylum Actinomycetota; class Actinomycetes; order Actinomycetales; family Microbacteriaceae; genus Agrococcus. Next base: position 66,203 of record NZ_FPEG01000001.1, read on the forward strand.
TGAAGACCCGCAGGTCCCAGATCAGCTGCAGGATCGTGGCGATCACGAGGATCGGCGCGAGCTGCGGCAGCACGATCGACGAGAAGCGCCGCGCGGGGCCCGCGCCGTCGAGCGCGGCCGCCTCGAGCTGCTCCTCCGGCACCTGCGTGAGCCCGGCGAAGACCATGAAGGTCACGAACGGCACGGCGCCCCAGACGATGATGATCGTCGCGACGGTGAAGAAGCCCATCGGGTCGATGAGCCACGAGCGGCGGTCGAACTCGCTCAGCCCCAGCACGTCGCGCAGCAGCGAGTTCACGACGCCGTACTCGGTGTCGAACATCCACCCCCAGACGATCGTGGCGGTGAGGGCCGGCATCGCCCAGGCCAGCAGCAGCCCGACGCTCATGAGCACCCGGAACGGCTTCGGCAGCCGCTGCATGAGCAGCGCGAGCGCGATGCCGATGAGCATCGCCGACACCACGCACACCAGCGCGAAGGCGACCGTGCGCCCGAGCACCGTCCAGAACTCGCCGTCGCCGAGCACGGTGACGTAGTTGTCGAACCACACCCACTCGGCCGGCTGGCCGAAGACCTGCGCGCGGCCGAACTCCTGGAAGGAGAGCAGCGCCAGCTGCACGAGCGGCCAGCCGATGACGACGGCGACGATGGCGGTCGCCGGTGCCAGCAGCACGAGCGGCAGCACGGTCGCGCGCCGCCTGGGGCTTCGCCGCGGCGTGGGCAGCGCTGCCTGCGCTGCGGCCTCAGCCTCGATCATGGGGTCTCCTCGGTGTGGAGGCACGGCGGGTCGTGACCGGCGCGGATGCGTCGGTCACGACCCGGCGCGTCAGCCGTTCAGGATGGATTCGATCTGGGCATCGGCAGCCTCGGCGAGCGAGCGCACGTCGCCGCCCTGCGCGATGCTGACGAAGAGGTCCTGCAGCAGGCCGGAGGCCTCGACGTCGGCCCAGCGGGGCGACGCGGGGGTCAGGCGGGCGTTGGCGGCCGCCTCGGTCGTCGCCTGCGCCACGGCATCGGTGCCGAGGGTGTCCGCGAGCGAGACGCGAGCGGGCACGAGCCCGTTCTGGCCATAGATCGTCTGGAACTCGTCGCCCAGGATGATCTCGAGCGCATCGACCGCGAGCTCGGGGTGCTCGCTCGCCGCCGAGATGGCGATGTTCGAGCCGCCGGCGAAGACCTGCGCCGCGCCGCCGTCCATGCCGGGCAGCGCGTACACGCCCAGCGTCTCCTCGGCCCCCGGGCAGCCCGGCGTCTCAGCATCGGCCGGTGCCAGGATCGACCACTTCACCCAGCTGGGGGCCGAGAGCTGCAGGCTGGTGCCGTCGCAGTAGCCCACCTGCGGGTTCGTCTCGTTGCCGTCGATCGGTGCGCGCGAGGCCTCCTGCATCACCTGCTGCACCTGCTCGAGGCCCGCGACCGAGGCGTCGCTCGAGAGCTGCGCATCCCATCCCTCGCCCTCGGGCACGGCGATCTCGCCGCCGTGCTCCCAGATGAAGGGCAGGCCGTTGTACCAGTCCTGCCCCGGCCACCAGAGGCCGGAGGCGTCGGGGTTCGCCTCCGCGAGCGCGGTGGCGTTCGAGACGTACTCGTCGAGCGTGGTGGGCGCCTCGAGCCCCGCCTCCTCGTAGACCGCCGTGTCGTAGAAGACGAGGCGCGAGCCCGAGTAGAGCGGCGGGGCGTAGAGCGCGCCGTCGGCCGTGCCGATCTCGACGAAGCCGGGCAGCAGGTCGTCTGCCTGCAGCCGCTCGGCGTGCTCGGTGAGGTCGAGGAAGGCGCCGGCGGTCGTGAAGGCCGGTGCCTGCGTGTTGCCGATCTCGACGATGTCGGGGCTGTCGGAGCCAGACAGCGCCGTCGTCAGCCGGTCGACGAGCCCGTCCCACGACTGCTCCTCGATGATGAGGGTCGAGCCCGGGTGCTCGTCCTCGAAGGTGTCGATCAGCAGCTGCCGAGCGTCGTCGGGCGTGTCGGTGCCGACCAGCCAGACGCGCAGCTCTGCGCCCTCTGCCGCCGGCGACTCGGTCTCGCCGTCACCGGCTGCGGCGCTGCAGCCCGTGATGGCGAGCACTCCCACGGCGCCGAGCGCCGCGATCGCGTTCTTCTTCATGGATGATCCTCTCCTCGGCGACGGCGGCGCCGTCGCGGTGTCCGGGGCTACGAGACCCCGAGCTCTCCGGTGCGCACCAGCAGCGCAGCACCACGCACGACGACGTCGTCGCCGTGCTCGGTCATGGCGACCACCAAGCCGTCGCCCTCGTCGAGCGTGCGCTCGCGCAGGGTGGCGGCCGTGGCCTCCAGCAGCGGTCCCTCGATCAGCGCTGGCGGCCCGCTCATGACGATGCGTCGCACGTCGATCGCGCCGACGATCGGCGCGACCGCGATGCCGAGGCGGCGACCCGCCTCCTCCAGCACGCGCTCGCGACCGGCCTCGCCCGCCGCGTCGATCGCGGCGCGCAGCCGGGGCGCGGCGAGCCAGGCCTCCAAGCAGCCGTCGCGGCCGCACGCGCAGCGCGGACCCCCGTCGGTGCCGATGGTGACGTGGCCGATCTCGCCCGCGGCGGAGCGATCGCCGCGCACGGGAGCGCCCGCGACCGCCACGCCGGCGCCGACGCCGAGGCCGATGCGCACGACCAGCAGGGTCTCGGCACCGGAGCTCGAGAGCTCGGCCAGCAGCGCGATGTTGGCGTCGTTCGCGACGTGCACGGGCAGCTCGAGCGCGTCGGCGAGGCGATCGCGCAGCGGCAGCTCGTGCCAGCCGAGGTTCGGCGCCTGGTGCACGACGCCTGCCGCGTCGACGATGCCGGGCGTGCCGACGCCGACGCCGAGCACCACGCGATCGGCGCGCGCCACGAGCGCGCGGGCGAGCTCGATCGCGTGCTCGAGCGCCGCATCCCCCGTCGCCTCGCCGATCTCGCGCTCGAGCCGCTCGACCACCGTGCCGTCGAGCCGCACGATGGCGCCGCGGAACCGGTGCGGCTCCGAGAGGTCGAGCCCGACGAGCTGGAAGGTGTCGTGCGCGAGGTCGAGCAGCGTGGCGGGCTTGCCCGGCCGGGCGCCGTCGCGAGGACCGAGCTCGACGAGCAGGCCCTCCTGCAGCAGCTCGGCGACGAGGTCGGAGACGGTGACGCGCGTGAGCATCGTGGCGCGGGCGAGGTCGGCGCGCGAGCCGGGGCCGTCGTCGAGCAGGGTCTGCAGCACCAGGGTGCGGTTGTGCGCTCGCGCGTGCTCCGGCAGGACCTTCTGCCGTCGCCTCGCCCCCATCGCGAAGGCATCGTGGGGCAGCGCGATCGCTGCATCCCTCCGCGCCCGCGGCTGCGTCCCCATCGACATCGGCATGTTTGTTAGTACACCTTCCAAACAATCAAACCGCAAGGCTTGGCCGATCACGAAACGGTAACGATGGCCGGGCGTCGCGTCTCCCGCCACGATCCGGTCGGCGAGCGCGAGCGGATGCGTGAAGAATGTCAGCAGTCACGGCGCGACCGCGCAGGGCGGTCGCGGCATCGAGGGGTGGAGCATGAGCGGAGCGGACGGCGAGGGGGCTGCTCGGGAGCGCGAGCCCGGCGAGCGCGGCGTCGGTGGGCGCAGCTCCTCCCCCATCCTGTGCGTGACGACGAACCCCGCGATCGACATCACCTACGCCATGGAGGAGCTGCGCCCCGGCACGAGCCACCGCGTCGAGACCGGCCTGGCCAGGGCCGGCGGCAAGGGCGTCAACGTCGCGCGCGTGCTGCACCAGCACCACGAGCCCGCCGTGGTGATCGCACCGATCGGCGGTCCCGTGCGCGTGCTCTTCGTGCACGACCTCGAGCGCTCCGGGATCCCCCACCGCCTCGTCGAGGTCAGCGCGCCGACGCGTCGCACCACCGCGATCGTGACGCCGGCCGGCACCACCAACCTCAACGAGCGCGGCCAGGCGATCGGCGCCGACGACTGGCAGCGGCTGCTCGAGATCGTGCGCGCCGAGGCTCCCGCATCCCGCATCATCGTCTCCTCGGGCTCACTGCCGCCCGAGACCCCGTTCGGCTTCTGCGCCAGCGTCGTCGACGTGGCGGTCGCCGCCGGCAGGCCCTGCATCATCGACGTCGGCGGCGAGCAGCTGCGCGCCGCCATGGCCGCCGGCGCGACCGCGGTCAAGCCCAACCGGCACGAGCTGCTCGAGGCGATGGGCGGCACCGACCCGCTCGACGCCGCCCGACGGCTCGCCGCCGCCGGCACCGGCACCGTCTTCGCCTCGCTTGACATCGAGGGCATGCTCGCGGTGCTGCCCGACGGCCGCGCGTGGCACGCGCAGCTCGACCGAGTGCTCGACGGCAACCCGACCGGCGCCGGCGACGCGGCGGTCGCCGCCCTCGCGCTCACCATCGCCGAGGGCGAGACCCTCGAGGCGCAGCTCGCGCGCGCGGCGGCGTGGTCGAGCGCCGCCGTGCTCGCCCCGCAGGCGGGCTCGATCGTCGATCCCGCCGAGCTCGAGCCGCGCATCCGCATCACCCCGATCGGCTGATCGCGGGGCCGCCCAACGTTCATTCTGGCTGGCGGGATGCGCTGGTACGGTGTGCGCATGGAGAACCTGCGCCTCGAAGAGCTGTCCGCCGCGAACGTCGTCGCAGCCAACGGCATGACGCTCAAGCGCGGCCAGGAGGCCTTCCTCGCGGCCAATGCCCGACTCGAGGAGTTCGTCAACACGCAGAGCGCGTGGCAGCGGGTCGTCTTCGACGCCGACGAGCCGGTCGCCTTCGTGATGGCCAACTTCGACCCGGAGGTCGATCGCGACGAGTACCGCTCGAGCATCCTGCGGATGTACGTGGCGGGCACCGCGCAGCGTCGCGGCGTCGGCACCTTCACCGTCCACCAGGTCGCCGAGGAGGCGCAGCGCAGGGGCTTCGACAGCGTCTACGCCGTGTGGGAAGAGGGCGACCAGGGACCCGGCAGCTTCTTCCAGGCAGTCGGGTTCGAGGTCATCGGCGAGAACGAGTATGGCGAGGCCATCGGGCGCAAGACGCTCTGAGCCGGCCGCGACCGCGACGTCGTGGCGCTCGACTCCCTCGACCGCCTCGCGCGCCCCTAGCCCGGCGCCGCCATCAGTGCGCGACGGGCGCCGCCGCCTGCTGCACGAGGCCGCCGTCGACGGGCAGGTTCACGCCGTTGACGTACTTCGCCTCATCCGAGGCCAGGAAGAGCGCGGCGTGCGCGACGTCGAAGGGCTCGCCCATCCGCTTGGTCGGTGACAGCGCGTTGCGCGCTGCGAGCATCTCCTCCACGGAGGCGTAGCTGCCGCTGATCTGCTCGTGGATCATGGGCGTCTCGATGTAGCCGGGCGAGACGCAGTTGGCCCGGATCCCCTGAGCGGCGTACTCGAGGGCGAGGTTCTGGGTGAACTGGACCAGTGCCCCCTTCGTGGCCGAGTAGCTCGGGTAGTTGTAGCCGATGTAGCGCATCCCGCCGACCGACGCGACGTTCACGATCGCGCCGCGGCCGCGCCCGAGCATCCCCGGCAGGACGTGCTTGCAGGTGAGGAAGACGCTCGTGAGGTTGACGCGGTGCACCAGGTCCCACTCCTCGAGCGTCATCTCCATCGGGCCGCCCATGCGGGCGATGCCGACGTTGTTGTGCAGCACGTCGATGCCACCGCCGAAGGCCTCTGCCTCCTGCACCGCGGCCGCGACGCTCTCGGGGTCCGTCACGTCGCCGACGACACCCAGCACCTCGGCGGATGGCTGCAGCTCGCGCACTCGAGCGGTGGCGTCGGCCACCGCGTCGGCGTCGCGATCCACGATCGTCAGCGCCGCAGCCTCACGGGCATAGACGATCGAGGTCGCGAGCCCGTTGTTGAGCCGCGCGCCCTTCGATCCTCCACCGAAGACCACCACCGACCGATCTGCCAGCCTGCCCATGCCGCGCTCCCATCCGCGCGACCCGGTCGCCGCGCGGGATCAGCCTCTGGTATTACCAGGCCGAAGTCAAGCCAGCAGGGCCATGCAGAGCGCAGCGATCGCCGGAACGGAGAGCATCGAGATCGCGTTGGTCGCGAGCGTGACCGTCGCGACGGACTGGCGATCGACGAGCGTCCCGACGAGCGCGAAGGCGCTCGCCGACGTCGGCATCGCGGCGAGGATCACGAGGCCGACGACCCAGACCGAGTCGAGGCCCGGTGCGAGCGCGATTGCCAGCAGCGCGGTGACGAGCGGCAGCAGCACGATCTTGCCCACCGCGGCGATGGCGACCGGGCCGATCGCCGCGACCCCCTGCCGCAGCGCCCCGAGGGCGCCGCGGAGCGTCAGCCCGATGGCGAACAGCGCTGCCGGGGCTGCTGCGGCTGCGAACGTGCCCGTCACCTCCGTCACGAGGGCCGGCAGCCGGATGCCCAGCAGGTTGACGGCGGCGCCCGCCGCGACGCTCCACAGGAGCGGGCTCTGGAGCGTCGAGCGGCGGATCGCCGCCCCGATCCCCTCGGACCCTCCTTCACCCGCGCGGGCACGAGCGAGCAGCACAGAGGCCATCACCGGGTAGGCCACGAGGAACACCAGGTTGTGCACGAGCTGTCCCACCACAGCGATGAGACCTGCGGTCGGCCCCAGCACGCCCAGCACCACGGGGATGCCGAGATAGGCGACGTTGCCGAAGCTCCCCGCCATGGCGAGGTGCATGGGCGAGCCCGGCCGGCGTCGCATGCTCAGCCGCAGCGCGGCGCCGAGCAGGCCCATGACGATGCCGAGCGAGAGGACGATCGTGACGACGAACTGCCAGGGGACGCCCTCGGCGAGCTCGGACTCCGCCGTCAGCGTGAACAGCAGCGCAGGCAGCGCGACGTAGAAGACGAACGCCGTGATGCCCGGCTCAGCGGTGCGGAAGGGGCGCGCCCAGCTGGCCGCGAAGCCGAGCGCCATGCCGAAGAACAGCGGCAGCGTCTGCCCCACGACCTCGATGAACATCGTCCCCACTCACGTCCCACTCGATCACCCGAGCCCCCATCATGCACGGCGGCGCGACGCGCGCAGCCCGCCGCGCTCGACTTGACACGATCCTGGTACTACCAGATGATTGCTCCGTCAGGCGTGATCTGATCTCGGCACCCACAGGAGCCGACCTCACCATCACGGACCTGTTGCTCACTTCAAGGAGGAAGTCATGAAGCATCGATCCACACTGCTCGCACTCGGGGCAGTCTCGCTCCTGGCACTCACCGCCTGCTCGGGCGGGACCGGCGGAGCAGGCGGCGGCGACGACGCCGCGGCAGGCGAGACCTACGAGTGGGACATGACCATCACGGTCAGCGACACGTCGAGCTGGTACATGGGCGCCGAGGTGTTCGCCGAGCAGCTCGACGAGCTCTCCGACGGCCGCATGCAGCTGAGCATCTACGCGAACGAGCAGCTCTCCGGCGGCGACCCTGCCGCCGGCGTCGAGCAGCTCATGAACGGCGACAAGACGTTCTCGTACAACTCGACGATCATCTACTCCGGGATCGACCCGCGCTTCGGCGCGATCAACGCGCCCTTCCTCTACGACTCGTACGAGCAGGCTGAGGCCGCGATCGAGGCAGGCGGGCTCGAGGCCTACACCGAGCTCTCGCGCGAGCACGGGGTCGAGCTGCTCGGGTTCGGCGAGTCCGGCTTCCGCCAGGTCACGACGAGCTCCACCCCCATCAGCGGCCCCGCGGACCTCGCCGGGCTCAAGATCCGCGTGCCCGGCTCATCGCTGTTCCTCGACATCTTCACGGAGCTCGGTGCCGACCCGATCACGATGAACTTCGCAGAGGTCTTCACCTCGCTGCAGAGCGGCACGATCGACGGCCAGGAGAACCCGTACGACGTCATCTACTCCAACGGCCTCACCGAGGTCCAGGACTACATGTCGGTCTGGAACTACGTCTACGACCCGCTCATGCTCGGCATGAACCAGGCGACCTTCGATGGCCTCTCGCCCGAGGACCAGGAGATCGTGCGCCAGGCCGCAGCGGCAGCCAACGAGGCGCAGATCACCGAGAACCGCGAGCGCGGCGAGGAGCAGCTGGCCGAGATGCGCGAGGAGATGACCGTCTCCGAGCTCACGCCCGAGCAGACGACCGACTTCCGCGAGACGATGGAGCCGATCTACTCGAAGTACGAGTCGATCTGGACCACCGAGCTGCTCGACGCCGTCCGCCCCGAGTAGTCGAGACGGACTGCCGCTCGTGTTCGACAAGCTCCTGACCCGCGCCGAGAACGTCCTCGTGGCGACGACCTTCGCCATCATGACGATCGTCGCGTTCGTCAACGTCGTCAGTCGCTACGCGCTCCACGGGTCCCTCTCCTGGACCGCTGAGATCGTCACGGCGCTCGCCGTGTTCATGATCATGATCGGCACGAGCGCCGCAGTCCGCCTCGACATCCACCCCGGTTTCACCCTCGTGCGGGACACCGCACGAGGGTGGGCCCGAGCGGTGGTCGTGATCGCCATCGGCGTCCTCACGCTCGCCTTCTTCGTGCTGCTGGCATGGCTGGGGCTCGATCAGGTCACCACGCAGATGGGCCAGGGGCGAGCGACCCCCAGCCTCGCCCTCCCCCAGTGGACGCTCTCCCTCGCGATCCCCATCGGGGCGACGCTCGGCGCGATCCGCGTCATCCAGAACACCATCGCGACCGTTCGCACCCCGGCTCCCGCCGTCGTCGACGCCCAGACCAAGGAGGCCTGAACCATGGTCGAGCTCGTGCTCCTCGGGAGCTTCGTCGTCTTCCTCTTCCTCGGGGTGCCCATCGCCTTCTCGATGGGCCTGTCGGCGATGCTGACCATCGTCACCGAGCAGAGCGTCACCGCCCTGTTCCCCACGACCGGCATCATGTTCGCCTCGATGGCGTCCGAGACGCTGCTGGCGATCCCCTTCTTCATCCTCGCCGGCGTCATCATGGAGATGACCGGCATATCGACGCGGCTGGTCGCCTTCGCGGATGCGCTGTTCGGACACCGCAAGAGCGGCATCGCGCTCACCACGATCATCGCCGCGATGGTGTTCGCCTCCATCTCGGGATCCGGCCCGGCCACCGTCGCGGCGCTCGGCGGCATCCTGATCCCCGCCCTGGTGCGCCACGGATACTCGAAGCGCCACGCCGCATCGCTCATGGCGAGCGCGGGCGAGATGGGCATCATCATCCCGCCCAGCATCGCGTTCATCGTCTTCGCGGTCGTCGCGAGCGACTACGAGCGCGTCTCGATCACCCGGCTCTTCGCCGCGGGCGTGGTGCCCGGGATCCTCCTGGCGGTCGCCTTCTACCTGGTGGCCCGCTACCTCCCCCGCCACACGCAGGCCGTGGCGGAGAACGCGAAGCACCACCTGACGACGGCCGCCGATCGTCTGGGAGTCGGACCCTCGGCGAAGCAGCGAGCGATGTCCATCGACTCGCGCGCCGACGACGTCCCCGCAGGTGCGCACGAGGCGGCCATCGACCTGCTCGATCACCCGGACGAGTCCGACGTCCGAGTCGGCGTCCGCACCCAGCGCGCATCAGGCGGCGAGATCTGGCGCGCCTTCGTCAAGGCCCTGCCCGGCCTCATCATGCCGGTCATCATCCTCGGCGGCATCTACGGCGGCATCTTCACGCCGACCGAGTCGGCTGCCGTCGCCGTGGTCTACGCGCTCGTCGTGGGGATCTTCCTCTCCCGCGAGATCAAGTTCGGTGACTTCTTCCGCATCTTCTCGGCAGCCGGCGCGCAGTCGGCGCGCATCATGTTCATCATCGCGACGGCCTCGCTGTTCGCGTACGTGATCACGAAGTACCGCATCGCGTCCACCATCACCGACGGCATCCTCTCGATCACCGACAACGCGATCGTGATCATGCTGCTCGTGAACGTCGTGCTCCTGATCGCCGGCATGTTCCTCGACGCGGTGAGCGCGTTCTACCTCTTCGTGCCGCTGATCGTGCCGCTGCTCCTGGAGGTCGGCTACGACATCACCACGATCGGCGTGTTCATGACGATCAACCTGGCGCTCGGCCTCGTGACGCCACCCGTCGGGCTCGACCTCTTCGTCGCCGCCGGCATCGCGAAGATCAGCTTCGGCGAAGCCGTCAAGGGCATCTGGCCCTTCCTCGGCACCGGCGTCGCCGTCCTGCTGCTAGTCGCCTTCGTGCCCGCGATCAGCAACTTCCTGCCCGATCTCATGGGCCTCTAGCCCCGTGCCCGACGAGAGGAACCTCCCGTGACACTCCCCATGCAGGGCCAGGTCAGCATCGTGACCGGCGCCGCGCGCGGCATCGGCTTCGCCGTCGCCCAAGAGCTCGCTCGGCAGGGCTCCCACGTCGTCATCGTCGACATCATCGACGGAGCCGACTCTGCGGCCGAGATCGAGCGGGATGCGGGCGGCGGCGTCCGTGCGATCGCGAAGGTCGCCGACGTCCGCTCCCCCGAGCAGGTGCAGGCGGTCGTCGACCAGACCGTCGAGGAGCTCGGTCGGCTCGACGTCCTCGTCAACAACGCCGGCACCGTCGGCCGCATCGACCTCGAGTCCATGGACGACGAGACGTGGGAGCGCGACCTCGCGACGAACCTCCGCGGCACGTACCTGTTCACCAAGGCCGCGATCTACCCGCACATGCGCGACGCCGGCTACGGCCGAGTCGTGAACGTGAGCTCGATCTCCGGCATCATGGGCGGCCCATTCGCGGCCGGGGACGGCGGTGGCCGCAGCGGGCCGGCGTACGCGGCCTCGAAGGGCGGCGTCATCGCCTTCACGAAGTGGGTCGCGAAGGAGGTCGGTGAGCTCGGCATCACGGTCAACACCGTCGCTCCCGGCCCGATCGCGACGCCGATGACGGATGCCATGACCTACTCGTTCGACGCGCAGGCGATCAAGCGGATGGGCACCCCGGAGGACATCGCGGGCGCCGTCGGCTACCTCGCCTCTCCTCGCACCGGCTTCGTGACCGGCGAGACGCTCAAGGTGTGCGGCGGGGCTGCCATCGGCTGAGCAGCGCACGCCCCGTCTCCATCAGCCGACGCGCCACCCCTGCCGACGCTGATCCAGCCACAAGCTGAAAGGACCACCATGCCGCTGCCCAGCATCGTGCCCACCATCCACCACTTCGGCCCTGCGCACCCCGAGCGACTCATCGCCGTCGAGGCCGGTGCCGAGGGCCACCTGATCCGGTTCGAGCGCACCATGCCGCTCGGGGAGGCGCTGCACGACGCCCTCCGCGCACGCGGCGCGTCGAGCGGCTTCGCCGAGCTGTTCGGCATCCGGCTGGCATCCGTCCGCTTCGTCCACCCCTCCATCGGGGACACGGTCCGGCGCGCCGTCAGCTTCAGCGCGGCGCAGCGGCAGGACGCCGTCGAGCTCGTGCAGGCGTCGGCCGTGATCGGCTCGCGCTTCGGCGAGGACTTCACCCACTGCCACGCGATGTGGCGTGACCGCGACGGCGCCCTGCACGGCGGCCACCTGCTGCCCGACACCCTCGTGGAGCCCGGCAGCGGCTACGCCATCCTCAACACCGTCTTCGGCGCCGAGCTCGTCAGCGACGACGACGCAGAGACGCTCATGCCCACCTTCACCCCGCACGCATCCGACCGAGCCCGGTCGGGATCGGAGGCGCTCGTGCCCACCATCATCGCCCGTGTCCTGCCCAACGAGGACCTCACCGAGGCCGCCATCGCGCTGACGCGCAGGGCAGGCTTCGCCAGGGCCGTCGTCAGGGCGGGCACCGGCTCGCTCATCGGCGCGGACTTCGCTCCCGTCGACGGCGGCCGCCGCCGCATCGTCGACGGCCCCGCGACCGAGGTGATCTCGGTCAACGGCGTCGTGGATGCGGAGGCGCGGACCGCGGCGCTGACCGCGACGCTCGTCGACCGGCAGGGCCAGCTGCACGCAGGCGTGCTGACCGCGGCAGCCAATCCCGCCGCCGTCACCTTCGAGCTCGTCCTGCAAGAGATCCGCTGACGCGGCACCCAGACCATCAAGAGAGAAGGAAGCACCATGGACATCGCACTCAACGCAGAGTTCCTCGGCGACGAGGAAGAGGCAGACCTGGTGGAGTGGCTCGTCGAGGACGGCAGCGCCGTCGAGCAGGGAGCCCCCATCGCGCAGTTCGAGACGTCGAAGCTCGTCAGCGAGTTCGTCGCCCCGGCTGCCGGCACGATCACCCGGAAGGCGGGCGAGGGCGATGTCGTGAACCTCGACGACGTCTTCGCGACGATCGCGTAGCCCCATGACGACATTCGACCTCACCGAGCACGGGCTGCCGGCCCTGGAGCTCATGGCGCGCATCCGCGAGTTCGAGCGGCGCATGCCGCTGCTGTCCGAGGAGGGGCTGATCCGCGGATCCACCCACCCCTCGGTCGGCATGGAGGCGGTCGCCGTCGGCGTCTCGATGACGCTCGACGCGAAGGACGCGATCGCCAGCAACCACCGCGGCCACGCGCACACCCTCGCCAAGGGCGCCGACTTCGGCCGCACGATGGCGGAGATCCTCGGACGTGCCGACGGCTACTGCGGCGGCAAGGGCGGCTCGATGCACATCGGCGTCAAGGAGCTGGGGGTGCTCGGCACCAACGGCATCGTCGGCGCCGGCATCGGGCTGGCGACGGGCTCGGCGCTGGCGGCGAAGACGCTCGGCGACGGCTCCGTCGCGGTCGCGTACTTCGGCGACGGTGCCGCGAACCAGGGTGTGCTGGCCGAAGCCTTCAACCTCGCCGCGATCTGGAACCTCCCGGTCATCTTCGTGTGCGAGAACAACCACTACGCGCAGTCCGCCTCCTTCGAGCAGATGACGGCGCAGACCGATCTCACGCAGCGCGGCATCGCCTACGGCGTGCCGAGCGTGGACGTGAACGGCATGGACGTCGCCGAGGTCTACGAGGCGTCCGCGGCAGCCGTGGCCCGCGCACGGGCGGGTGAAGGACCGACGTTCATCGTCGCCGACACCTACCGCTACCTCGGGCACATGGCGGGCGACACCGAGATCTACCGCTCCGCTGAGGAGGTGCAGCAGTGGCGCGACCGCGACCCGATCGCGAAGATCGCCGCTCGCCTGATCGACGCGGGCGTGCTGACGCAGGAGCAGTTCGAGCAGCTCGAGCTCGACATCGTGGCGGACGTCGATGCCGCCGAGCAGTTCGCTCGCAGCTCACCCTTCCCCGAGGTCGCGACCGCGTTCGTCGACGTCTACGCAGCCCAGACCCAGGAGGCCATCCGATGACTGCCACTGCCACCGGCACCGCCACGAAGAGCATGACCACGTGGCGCGCGGTGAACACTGCGCTGCACGACATCCTGGCGGACACCCCCGAGGCGTTCGTCATCGGCGAGGACATCACGACTTGGGGCACGGGCGGCGGCATCTACGGCGTCACGCGCAAGCTGGTCGACGCCTTCGGCCGCGACCGCGTGCTCGACACCCCGATCAGCGAAGAGGTGCTCATCTCGGCCGTGGCTGCTGCCGCGGCACGGGGTGCGCGCCCGATCCTGGAGATCATGTACTCGGACTTCAGCCTGCTGGGGTTCGACGGCATCATCAACCAGGCGGCGAAGTCGCGCTACATGTTCGGCGGTCAGTTCGACGTGCCGCTGGTGATCCGGTCGAACGGCGGCTCGGGCATCGGCAAGGCCGCCCAGCACTCCCAGTCGCTCGAGACCCTGTTCGCGCACATCCCCGGCCTCGAGGTGGTGCTGCCGGGAACGCCGGGCGATGCGTACGGCCTGCTCCGCACCGCGGTCCGCTCCGACAACCCGACGATCTTCCTGGAGCACAAGAACCAGTACTACGACAAGGGACCGGTGGACTTCGAGCCGATCCCCTTCGGGCAGGCTCGCGTCGCCCGCGAGGGCGACGACGTGACCATCGTGGCGACGCAGCTCATGACCGCCCGTGCGCTGGAGGCGGCTGTCGAGCTCGAGAAGGACGGCATCAGCGTCGAGATCGTCGACCCCCGCACGCTCTACCCGTTCGACATGGAGTCGGTGCATCGCTCGGTCAAGAAGACGCGCCACCTCCTCGTCGCTCACGAGGCGGTGCGGGACTACGGCTGGGGTGGCGAGTTCGTCGCGCAGGCGGTCGAAGCCGCGTGGGACGACCTGGACGCCGCGCCAGCGCGACTGGGTGCGGCGCGCACGCCGATCCCGTACTCCGCAGATCTGGAGAGCGCCGTCGTGCCGCAGGCGACCGACATCGCAGCGGCGGTGCGCAAGCTGCGCTCCTAGCGCTCGGGATGCTGGAGGGGGCGGGGGCTCAGCGCTCCCCGCCCCCTTCTGCTGCGCGGAGCTCCTTGAGCCAGTCGAAGTGCAGATCCATCGCGCGCACCGCCGCTTCGACGTCGCGCGCGAGGATCGCATCGTAGATCGCCTGGTGCCGCTCTCGCAGCACCACCCGATCGTTGCTGAGCGAGACCTGCTGCAGCGTGCCGCGCAGGACGGCGTGGAGCATCCTCGAGAAGAACACCAGGCCCTGGGATCCCGACGCGGCGAAGATCGCGCGGTGGAAGGCGTTGTCAGCCTCGAAGAGCTCGAACCCGTCGTCGGACTCGTGCATCCTGCGGACCGCGACCCCCAGCTGCTCGAGCGCCTCCGCATCCGTCGTCGCGCACGCGTCGATCGCCGCCTGTCGTTCGAGCGCGGTGCGGACCGAGACCAGCGACTCGATCGTCATCTGCTCCGAGAGCATCGCGAGCACCAGGACATCGCTGACGGCCTCCGGCTTGATGCCGCTGAAGAAGGTGCCCTCGCGCTCGCGTCGCTCGAGCACGCCGAGCGAGACCAGCTGACCGATGCGATCCCGCAGCGCCGTGCGCGAGACGCCGAGCTGCTGCGCGAGCTCGCGCTCCGACGGCAGACGGGTCCCCGGTTCGATGTCGCCGAACAGCTCGAGCAGCTCGCTGAACGCGTTGTCGTTGAGCAGCTGCGTCACGAAGTGGTGCTCGGACACCGCACCGCCCGGCGCGATCTTGGATCGGATCCCGGCCACAGGCCCCCCTCGTCGACGTCCTTCAGCCTAACCCGCGACCCAGCCACCGGCCGCGCGGCCGGCGGCGGCTACACGAGCGAGTCGCGCCAGGCCCGATGCAGCGAGGCGAACTTCCCGCCCTGTGCGATCAGCTCGTCAGGGCTGCCGTCCTCGATGATGCGCCCGTGCTCCATCACCAGCACCCGGTGGGCGATCGCCACGGTCGAGAGGCGGTGCGCGATGATGATCGCCGTGCGGTCGGCGAGCAGCGTCGTCAGTCCCTCCTGCACCAGGCGCTCCGACGGGATGTCGAGCGAGGCGGTCGCCTCATCGAGGATCAGCACGCGCGGGTCGGCCAGGAAGGCGCGCGCGAACGACAGCAGCTGCCGCTGGCCGGCGCTCACGCGCCCGCCGCGCTTGGCGACGTCGGTGTCGTAGCCATCGGGCAGCGCCGTGATGAACTCGTGCGCACCGACCGCGCGGGCCGCCTGCTCGATCTCCTCGGCGGTCGCGCCCGGCCTGCCGAGCGCGATGTTGTCGGCGACGGTGCCGGAGAACAGGTAGGCCTCCTGCGTCACCATCACCACCGCGCGGCGCAGGTCGTCGTTGGCCAGCTCGCGCAGGTCGACGCCGTCGAGCCGCACGACGCCGGCGCTCGGGTCGTAGAAGCGCGAGATGAGCTTCGCGAGCGTCGACTTGCCGGCGCCCGTGGTGCCGACGAGCGCGATCGTCTGGCCGGAGGGGATGTGCAGCTCGAAGTCGGGCAGCACGACCTTGCCGGATTCGTAGGCGAAGCGCACGTCCTCGAAGTCGATCTGCCCGCGCGAGGTCGGCAGCGCCTTGGGGCTCGCCGGCTCACGCACCGTGGGCTCCTCCTCGAGCACGCCCGAGATCTTCTCGAGCGCTGCGGAGGCCGCCTGGTAGCCGTTGAAGAACATGCCGATGCCCTGGATGGGCTGGAAGAAGCTGCGAGCGTAGAGCGCGATGCCCAGCAGCGCACCGATCTCGAGCGAGCCGTCGACGACGCGGAGCCCGCCGACCAGCACGAGCGTCGCGAGCGTGACCGCGCCGATCGCCATGATGCCGGGCTCGTAGATGCCGAAGATGTTGATCGTGCGGAAGTTCGCGTCGCGGTAGTCGTCGACGCGCTGGTCGAACTCGCGCTGGTTCGCCGGCTCCTTGCGGAACGCCTTCACGGCGCGGATGCCCGTCATCGTCTCGACGAAGTGCACGATCATGCGCGCGCTCGTCGTCCGCGTCTCTCGGAACAGCTTCGTCGAGCGCACCTGGAACCAGCGGGTCAGGATGACCGCGGGGATCAGCGCGAGCGCCACGATCAAGCCCGACAGCGGGTCGAGGATCGTCATCGCGACCGCGGTGAAGCCCATGAAGAGGATGCCTCGCACGAGCTCGTTGAGGCCCTGGTCGAGCAGGTCGCGGATGGATTCGAGGTCGCTCGTCTGGCGTGCGATGATGCGGCCGGAGGTGTAGCTCTCGTGGAACTCGAGGCTGAGCCGCTGCGAGTGGTCGAAGAGCCGACGGCGCAGGTCGAACAGCACCGTCTGGCTGATGCGGGCGACGCTCACCGTGTAGAGGAACATCAGGACGCCCGACAGGATCGCGGCGGCGATGTAGACGATCGTCGCGCCCCACAGTGGCATCCAGTCGGCCTGCTCCATGATCGCGGGCAGAGCCTGGTCGATGCCGAAGGCGATGATCATCGGGCCCGCGATGCTCGCGGCGACCGAGACGACGACGAGCAGCATCGTGAGCACGACGCGACCGACGTGCGGCCGCAGGAGGGAGCCGAGCAGGCGCCGCGAGCGGGCGCGGATCTGCCGCGACTCCTCCTTCGTGTAGTCGGAGCGGTCTTCGCCCTGCACACCGGTGACGGTCATCGGGACACCTCCTCGTCGTCGTGCTGCTCGTGGCTGCCGAGCGCATCCACGTCGACCACCTGCATCGTGCCCGTGACCGCCTCGATGCTCTGGCGGCCGCGCTCGGTCTCCTCGAGGCTCGAGATGACGAAGCGGTAGTGCTCGTTGCGCGCCAGCAGCTCGGAGTGGGTGCCGACGTCGTCGATGCGGCCGTCCCGCATGAGCGCGACGCGGTCGGCGAGCTGCACCGTGCTCGGCCGGTGCGCCACGATGAGCGCGGTGGTCGTCCCGAGCACGCTGCGCAGCGCCTCCTCGACGAGCGCCTCCGTCTCGACGTCGAGCGCCGAGAGCGGGTCGTCGAGCACGAGCACCGCGGGCGCAGCGGCGACGGCGCGAGCGAGCGCGAGGCGCTGTCGCTGGCCGCCCGAGAGCGAGAGGCCCTCCTCGCCGATCTCGGTGTCGAGGCCCTTCGGGAGGTCGCGCGCGAAGCCCGCCTGCGCGATGGCGAGCGCGCGCTCCAGCGCCTCCTCCGACGCTTCCGGCGCGCCGAGCAGCACGTTGTCTCGCACGGAGGCGGAGAACAGCGTCGCGTCCTCGAAGGCCATCGCCACGTGGGTGCGGAGCTCCTTGAGCGTGAGGTCGCGCACGTCGACGCCGTCGAGCAGCACGCGGCCGCCCGTCACGTCGTAGAGCCTCGCCGGCAGCGCGGTCAGCGTCGTCTTGCCGGAGCCGGTGATGCCGATGAGCGCCATCGTCTCGCCGGGCTCGAGCGCGAGCGTGGCGCCGTCGACGAGGTCGCGCTCGTGGGGCTGCGCGTCCTGGTAGCGGAACCGCACGTCCTCGAAGACGAGCGAGCCGTGCGGGCGCGCGATGGTGGTGGGCTCCTCGGGGTCGACGATGGTGTTCTCGGAGTCGGTGATCTCGTGGAAGCGGCGGGACGCGTTCGAGGCGTCGATCAGGAACGCGAAGAGGAAGCCGATCGACTCGATCGGCCAGTTCAGAACCATCGCGATGGCGAAGAACGCGGCGAGCGTGCCGACCGAGAGCTGCCCGTCCGCGGCCAGGCCGACGCCCACGAAGAGGCACACGGCATAGGAGATGTAGGGCACGATCGTGAGCCACATCCACAGGTGGCCGTCCATGCGGGCCTTGTCGATCTCGGTCTCGCGCAGCCTCGATGCCTGCTTCGTGAAGCCCTCGAGCGCGTGGCGCCCGCGGCCGAAGGCCTTCAGCACGCGGATGCCGTGGATCGACTGCTCGACGGTCGTCGCGAGGTCGCCGGCCTGGTCCTGGGCCGAGCGCGACACCAGGTGGTAGCGCTGCTCGAAGCGCAGTGCGACGAACGCGATGGGCGCAGAGAGCACGACGAAGATGCCGGCGAGCAGCGGGCTCCAGAAGAAGAGGATGACGATGCCCACGACGAGCGTGATCGAGTTGACCACGAGCAGCGGTGCGCCGAAGGCGGCGAAGCGCCGCAGCATGCCGAGATCCTGCACGGCGCGGCTGAGCAGCTGGCCCGACTGCCAGCGGTCGTGGAACGCGACCGGGAGCGCCTGCAGCTTGCGGTAGAGCGCGCTGCGCATCGTCGCCTCGACCTGGGTCGACGGCAGCGTGACGAGGAAGCGGCGCAGGAAGACGAAGAAGGCCTCGCCGAGCGCGAGCACGAGGATCAGCGCCGCGACGGGCCACACGGCGGCGGCGTCTGCGTCGGCGAGCGGACCGTCGACGAGCGCGCGCATCACCATCGGCGTCGCGAGGCTCAGCAGCGCGGACAGCAGCGCGGCCAGGGTGCCGAAGAGGAAGCGCGGCAGCACGGGCCGGATGTACGGCAGCAGCCTGCTGAGCGCGCGCAGGTGGCCGATCGGCCGCTGGTCGGGGGCGGTGGGCGAGTCCTGGTGGGACGTCGAAGACATGACGGGATCCTTCTGGCCGCCGACGACGAGCCGGCGGTGGGAGCGGGACGACTGCGGTGTCGCGAGGTGCTGGTGGTGCTGCGGCACGGATGCCGCTGGTCGATGCTCGGTGCTGCCACCGACATGCGAGGCGCGAGCGAGGCTCGCGGGCTGCGTCGCTAGCTGGCGGCCGGACGCCCGGAGCGCGCGAGGAGGCCGGCAGCAGCGATCGGTGTGGTCGTCGTCGTGCTCATGGCATCCTCCTCGGTCGGCCGCTCCCCTGCGGTGCGGACAGCCTTCGAGTCTAAGCAGAGGCCCGTCGCGGCGTCTAGCCCTGATCGAAGATTCTCAATCACTTTTGCTTTGTCCCCCAAGCGCCCTCGCTCGGGGACCCGCCCGCCGACCTCAGGATCCGAGCTGCGCCAGCAGGGCCTCGGCGTCGCGAGGCATCGGGAGGACGAGCACGGGCGGTGCCGACGCATCCGCGTGCCAGCGCCGGATTCGCTCGCGCTTCGAGCGCCACGAGCGGATGTGCCACCACAGGATCGAGTCGCGGGCGAGCGTGCGGCCGAGCGTCTCGACGTTGCCGTTGCAGACCGCCTCACGGGTGCGGATGCGCTGGGCGCTGCGACGCAGGAGCCGCGCGAACGAGGTGAGGCGCGGGTAGTCGAGCGCGACGATCACGTCGACGCGCTCGAGCGCGAGGTGGTTGTGGATGCCGTAGACCGAGTCGAGCACGTAGGCGTCGCGCTCCAGCACCGGCAGGATGCGCCGGTCGAGCTCATCGCGCGGCGGCTGCACCCAACCCGGCTCCCAGCACAGCTCGTCGATGAGCACGAGGGGCAGGTCGAGGCGCTCGGCGAGCGCTGCGGCGAGCGTCGACTTGCCCGAGCCGGTGACGCCGAAGCACAGCACGCGGCTGGCCGCTCGCACGTCGTCGATGCTCCCGGCGCTCACGCGAGCGAGCGTAGCGGCTCGCCCGCGGCTTCCGCAGCGGCTCTGCACAACGCAAGTCCGCGCGCCTCGAGACGCGGCGGAACGCGAGCTGGACACCGGAGCGCCGCAGCCCTCGCGCGCCGGGCTTGCGTTGTGCTCGGCGCGGGCGCCGCAGCGGCGCGGCGCGCGTCAGTGCGCGAAGTGGCGCTCTCCGGTGAAGTACATCGTGACGCCCGCGGCGTTCGCGGCCGCGATGACCTCCTCGTCGCGCACCGACCCGCCCGGCTGCACGACCGCCTGCACACCCGCGTCGAGCAGCACCTGCAGGCCGTCGGCGAAGGGGAAGAACGCATCCGACGCCGCCACGGAGCCGGCCGCCCGGTCGCCTGCGCGCGCCACGGCGAGGCCGCACGAGTCGACGCGGTTGACCTGGCCCATGCCCACGCCGACCGATGCCCCGCCGGAGGCGAGCAGGATCGCGTTCGACTTGACCGACCGCACCGCCCGCCACGCGAACTCGAGGTCGGTGAGCACCGCATCCGACACGTGCGAGCCCGAGACGCGGCGCCACGTGTGCGACGAGAAGCCGTCGAAGGTGTCGGGCTGCTGCACGAGCACGCCGCCGGAGACCTGGCGCAGCTCGCTGGCCTCGCGCGCGTAGCCCTCCGGCAGGCGCAGCAGGCGGATGCTCTTCTTGGCCGTCAGCAGCTCGAGCGCCTCGGGCTCGAAGTCGGGCGCGACGACGACCTCGGTGAAGATCTCCTTCACCGACTCCGCCATGGCGCGAGTGACGACGCGGTTCG
Organism: Agrococcus sp. Marseille-P2731; assembly: GCF_900117395.1. GTDB lineage: Bacteria > Actinomycetota > Actinomycetes > Actinomycetales > Microbacteriaceae > Agrococcus. The sequence goes on from NZ_FPEG01000001.1 coordinate 86,617, forward strand.
CGGCGATGACCCCGCCGAAGGCCGACACCGGGTCGCAGGCGTGCGCGCGCTGGTGCGCCGAGGCGATCGCATCGTCGGCACCCGGTGCCGCGATCGCGATGCCGCAGGGGTTCGCGTGCTTGATGATCGCGACCCCGGGCTCCGTGAAGTCGAAGGCGGCGCGCAGGGCCGCGTCGGCGTCGACGTAGTTGTTGAACGACATGGGCTTGCCGTGCAGGAGCTCGGCCTGCGTGATCCCCCTGCCGCCCGGCAGACCGAAGATCCCCGCCTGCTGGTGGCTGTTCTCGCCGTAGCGCAGGCCCTGCACGAGGGTCGCGGCGCCGACGGCGCGCAGCAGGCCCGTGGCGCTCGAGGTGTCGGGCACGGCGGATGCGGCGGCGGGCTCGGGAGCGGCGGGTGCGGTGGTCTCGTGACGCGTGCCGCCTGCGGCGGCGCGCTCCTCGACCGTCGAGGCGGAGGCGGCGGCGCGCTCCTCGACCGGCGAGGCGGGGGCGGCGGCGCGCTCCTCGACCGGCGAGGTCGGCGTGGCGGCGGCGGCCGCAGCCGACACCTCGTCGACGGGCTCGCCCGCGAACCAGCGCGCGACGGCGCGGTCGTAGCCGGCGGTGTGCGCGAAGGCGTCGCGCGCGAGCGCACGCCGCTGCATGAGCGAGAGTCCCGTCGCCGCAGCCCGCTCGATCAGGGGGTAGACGCGCGGATCGGTGACGATCGCCACGTTCGCGTGGTTCTTGGCCGCAGCGCGCACCATGGCCGGGCCGCCGATGTCGATCTGCTCGACCACGTCGGCATCGGCGGCGCCGGAGCGCACCGTCTCGACGAAGGGGTAGAGGTTGACGACGACGAGCTCGAACGGCGCGATGCCGAGGTCAGCGAGCTGCGCCTCGTGGTGCTCGAGCCGCAGGTCGGCAAGCAGGCCGGCGTGGATCGCCGGGTGCAGGGTCTTCACGCGGCCGTCCAGCGCCTCCTGGAACCCCGTCACCGAGGCGACCTCGGTGACCGCCAGCCCCGCATCTGCCAGCATCTTCGCCGTCGAACCGGTCGAGACCAGCTCGACGCCGGCCGCGGCGAGCGCCGTGCCGAGCTCGACGATGCCGGACTTGTCGCTCACCGACAGCAGCGCGCGCCGGAACGGCACCTGCTCGCGCTCGCGGTAGAGGCTCGGGTCGTGCTGGGGTCCGCTCACTGTGCTGTCCTTGGGGTGTCGGGGCGGTCGAGGCGGTGCTCGAGGCCGTGGTCGGCGAGGTCGATGGTGCCGTCGGCGATGTCGGTGATGACGCTCGCGAGCAGCTCGCGCTCGACCAGCTTGATGCGGTCGTGCAACGCGTCCGGGCTGTCGTCGGGCTCGATCGGCACGCGCTGCTGCGCGAGGATCGGCCCGGTGTCGACGCCGCTGTCGACGATGATGACGGATGCGCCCGTCTCGGTCACGCCCGCGGCGAGCGCGTCGCGCACGCCGTGGGCGCCGGGGAACTCCGGCAGGAAGGCGGGGTGGGTGTTGAGCAGCGCCGGCTCGAAGCGGGCGACGGCCTCGGGCGACAGCAGGCGCATGAAGCCCGACAGCACGACGAGGTCGGGCTCGAAGGCCGCGACGCGGTCGGCGACGCGGCGCGACCACGCCTCACGGGGCGCCGAGAAGGGCTCGACGAAGGTGGGGATGCCGGCTGCCGCAGCCGTCTCGATGCCGCCGCACGCGCGGTCGGCGCCGACGGCGATGATCTCGGCGGGCACGCGCCCGGCCTTCGTGCGCTGCAGCAGATCGGCGAAGTTGGTGCCGCTGCCGGAGACGAGGACGACGAGACGCAGCACGCCGTCCAGCCTACCGAGGGTCGCGGGGCGAGTCGGTGCCGGATGCCTCGGGCGACGCCGCGCCGACCGCGGTCGGCCCGCCGTGGTCGCCCGTCGCGCCGCCCGGCGCAGCGGCGCCGTCGGGTGCAGCGGCCTCGCCGGGTGCAGCGGCTTCGTCGGAGCCAGCGGCAGCGGTTGGTGCAGCGGACTCGGCGGGCGGGCTCGCATCGTCGCGGTCGTCGCCGTCGTCGTCGCCCACGACCTCGCCGACCGCCCCGGCCTCGGCGTCGTCCTCGTCCGACTCGTCGGGCTCGCGATCCGCCGCCGCTCCCCCTCCGCCGCCGAAGCCGAAGAAGTCGCGGATCCTCGACCCCTCGCCCTCCGCCGCGAGCGGCAGCGCGAAGCCGCCCGCGAGCGCGCCGACCCCCTTGCCGCCGGCCAGCATGCCGATGAGCAGGCCGACCCCGACCTCGAGCGCGCCCCACGCCGCGACGAGCACCGCATCCGGCCCCGTCACCGCCAGGCGTCCGGGTCCGATCGCGCCGGCCGAGAGCATGGCGGCGATGCCCAGCAGCGCGCCGGCGAGCACGCCACCGCCGACCGCGGTGATCGCGAGCTCCCACCAGTGCACCGGCCGGGCAGCGCTGCCCGCGAGCAGGCTCTGGCGCACGAAGACGCCGACGAGCACGGCGGCCAGCACCGGCAGCACGACGACGGCGGCCATCCAGGGCTGCGCCTCCGGGTCGATCGCGGCCAGCAGCGGCAGCGCGGGCACCGGGCCGAGGTCCGTGCCGAGCGGCGAGACGCTCGAGCCCTGGCCGATCATGAAGCCGGGCCCGACGGCCCAGGACGCGCCCCAGACGATCGCGGTCGGCGCGAGGGCGAGCTGCACCAGGAAGATCGCGATGACGCCGACGGCGGTGACCCCGAGCGACTCCAGCAGCAGCAGGCCGTCCGTGAACCGCAGGAGCAGGCCGAGGCCGACGAGCCCCGCGCCGACGCCCAGCACGCCGACGAGCCCCGCGAACCCGGCGCGGAACGCCGCGCGGATCGAGCGCAGCCACCGCTCCTCGACCGTGAGCGCGGCGGCGATTGCGAGCAGCCAGCGGTGCTTGTGGGCGGCGAGCACCGCGGCGCCCATGCCGAGCAGCGCGACGAGCGCTGGCAGCACGGCCGCCTGCGCGAGGTCGGGGCTCGCGACCCCGTGCTGCGCGCTCGAGCCGACCAGCAGGCCGATGGTGCCGGTCGCGACCGCGCCGAGCAGGATCGCGATGGACGTGTCGAGCAAGGGCAGCGTGGCGAGCCTCCCGCCGCTGCGCCAGTGCAGCCAGAAGGTGATGAGGCCGATGCCCCACGCGCCTGCCGAGAGCACCCACGAGCGCCCGGCCTCCTCGAGGCCCACGGCGAGCACGGTCTCGCGGCCGGGCGTGATGCCGATGTCGACGCCGTGCCCGAGCAGCCAGGCGTCCGCCGCGATGCGCCACTGCACCAGGGGGTCGCCGCCGAAGCCCTGATCGATGCCCCAGACGGCGACGCAGACGAGCGCGCACAGCACGATGCCCGCCGCCGCGATGGCTGCGGACTCGACTGCCTGGCCGATGCCGGCCCATACGCGACGCACGGCAGGCACTGTATCGACGCATCCGCCCCCGAGGCCGTCGCCTCGCCGGGCAGCACGAGGTGCCCGGCGCCGCTCGAGCGGCGCTGGGATCGCGCACCGCCGACGGGCGAGACGGTAGGTTGGACGGGCACGGCGCGGCCCGCGCACCGATCGTGGCCGCCCTCCATCACTTCACTGCGAGAGGTTCGAGCCGCATGGCCAAGATCATCTACACGTACACCGATGAGGCGCCGATGCTCGCGACGCACTCGTTCCTGCCGATCGTGAGCGCGTTCGCCGCCGCGGCCGACGTCGAGGTCGAGCGCCGCGACATCTCGCTCGCCGGGCGCATCGTCGCCGCGTTCGCCGACCGCCTGCCCGCCGACCAGCAGGAGCCGGATGCGCTGACCGAGCTGGGCGAGCTGGCGAAGACGCCAGAGGCCAACATCATCAAGCTGCCGAACATCTCGGCATCCGTCCCGCAGCTGAAGGCCGCCGTCGCCGAGCTGCAGCAGCAGGGCTTCGACCTGCCCGACTACCCGGACGAGGTCACGACCGACGAGGAGCGCGACATCCGCGCCCGCTACGACTCGGTCAAGGGCTCCGCCGTCAACCCGGTGCTGCGCGAGGGCAACTCCGACCGCCGAGCGCCGCGCTCCGTGAAGGAGTTCGCCCGCAAGCACCCGCACTCGATGGGCGCGTGGGCCGATGACTCGAAGACCGCTGTCGCGACGATGAGCGCAGGCGACTTCCGCTCGAACGAGCAGTCGGTCACCATCGCCGCCGATGATGCGCTGCAGATCCGCTTCGTCGGCACCGACGGCGAGACGACCGTGCTGAAGGACGGCCTGGCCGTGCTCGAGGGCGAGATCGTCGACGCGACGTTCATGTCGGCGAAGGCGCTCGACGCGTTCCTCGCCGAGCAGGTGCAGCGAGCCCGCGACGAGCAGGTGCTCTTCTCCGCCCACCTCAAGGCGACCATGATGAAGGTCTCCGACCCGATCATCTTCGGCCACGTCGTGCGTGCGTTCCTGCCCGAGGTCTTCGAGCAGTACGGCGCCCAGCTCGAGGAGGCCGGGCTCTCTCCCGAGAACGGCCTCGGCTCGATCCTCTCGGGCCTGTCGGAGCTCGACGAGCCGACCGCCGCCGGCGTCCGCGCCGCGGTCGAGCAGGGCCTCGCCGACGGCCCGCGCCTCGCCATGGTGAACTCCGACAAGGGCATCACGAACCTCCACGTGCCCTCCGACGTGATCGTGGATGCGTCGATGCCGGCCATGATCCGCCAGTCCGGTCACATGTGGGGCCCGGATGGCGAGGAGGCCGACACGCTCGCCGTGATCCCCGACTCGTCCTACGCCGGCATCTACCAGGTCGTCATCGAGGACTGCCAGGCCAACGGCGCCTTCGACCCGACCACGATGGGTTCCGTGCCGAACGTCGGCCTCATGGCGCAGAAGGCCGAGGAGTACGGCTCGCACGACAAGACCTTCCGCATCGAGCGGGCCGGCCGGGTAGAGATCGTCGACGGTGCCGGCGCGGTGCTCACCTCGCACGAGGTCGAGGCGGGCGACATCTGGCGCGCCTGCCAGACGAAGGACGTGCCGGTGCGCGACTGGGTGAAGCTCGCGGTCACGCGCGCCCGCGCCTCCTCGACGCCCGCGATCTTCTGGCTCGACAAGACCCGCGCGCACGACGCCGAGCTCATCAAGAAGGTCGAGCAGGAGCTGCCGAGCCACGACACCGAGGGCCTCGACATCCAGATCCTCAGCCCCGAGGAGGCGACGAAGGTGTCGATCGACCGCATCCGCCAGGGCCTCGACACCATCTCGGTGACCGGCAACGTGCTGCGCGACTACAACACCGACCTGTTCCCCATCCTGGAGCTCGGCACGAGCGCGAAGATGCTGTCGGTCGTGCCGCTGCTGAACGGCGGAGGCCTGTTCGAGACGGGTGCCGGCGGCTCGGCCCCGAAGCACGTGCAGCAGCTGGTGGAGGAGAACCACCTGCGCTGGGACTCGCTCGGCGAGTTCATGGCGCTGGCCGAGTCGTTCCGCCACCTGTCGGTGACGACGGGCAACGACCGCGCCGGCGTGCTGGCCGAGACGCTCGACGCCGCGACCGGCTCGTTCCTCAACGAGAACAAGTCGCCATCGCGCCGCACGGGCGAGCTCGACAACCGCGGGAGCCACTTCTGGCTCGCGCGCTTCTGGGCCGAGGAGCTCGCGGCGCAGACCGATGACGCCGACCTGGCCGAGACGTTCGGACCGGTGGCCGAGCAGCTGGTCGCGCAGACCGAGACGATCGAGCGCGAGCTGCTCGCGGTGCAGGGCAGCCCGGTCGACCTGGCCGGCTACTACCGCGTCGACGCCGACCTCGCGGACGCCGCGATGCGCCCGAGCGCCTCGCTGAACGCGATCCTCGCGCCGCTGCGCTGACCCTTCGCCGCCGCTGGGTTGACCCCCAGAGGCGGGCGCAGCACGAAGGGCCCGGCTCCGGCCGGGCCCTTCGTGCTGCCGGAAGATCTCCGGACCTCAGCGCATCCGCTGGGACTATCCCGCTGGCACACGGCTCAGGCAGAGATCTTCCGGCGCCGCGGCACTCGGTGCCCGCCGCGACGCACGATCGCGAGGATGTCCTGCTCGATCTCTGCCCACTCGTCGTGGATCTGGCGGTAGCTCAGCCGCAGCACGACGAAGCCGCGGGCGGTGAGCCGGCGGTCGCGGCGCCTGTCGCTCTCGTAGGCCTCCGCGGCCGTGTGGTGCTCCTTGCTGTCGCACTCGATGATCAGGCGCTCGCCGACGAGCAGGTCGACGCGCACTCCCTCCGTGACCCGCACCTGGATGCGCGTGGCGACCTGCAGCGAGCGCAGCCGCAAGCGCACCATCGACTCGCTGCCGGATTCCGAGCGGCCGTCGGCGAGGTCGAGCAGCGTTCGCACCGCGAGCGGCGCATCTCGCGCCCACCGCTCGAGCGCGGCCCGGCTGGCGAGGCGCCGCTGCAAGATCGAGTCGATGATCACGACGATCTCCTCACGACTACCGCATCGCAGCGCGCAGCGGAAGGCGACCTCGAGGTCGTCGGCCGCCGCGGTGATCGGCGCCTCGAGCCCGAAGGAGCGACAGCTGGGCAGCCGAGCGCCGCGCGTGCCATCGGGCCGAACCTTGCGTCGCCGCCGGTGCTCGGGCAGGCGCACGTGCGCGCCCTTGCCCTCCGGCACCCAGACGCCATGCAGGCGAAGCGCGCTGAAGCAGGAGAGGCAGCCGCCGGCCGCGACAGCCGCGCGCGCCGATGCGTCCGATGCAGAGGTCGCGAACCAGCCTGGTCGCACGCGAATGAGCTCACCGAGCTTCAGCGACACCTCGATCTGCCACCTGGTCGCACCTGCGGCCATGAGCTGTGCGGCAGACACGATCCCCAGCTGCTGCGTCAACGTCTCCATCGGCGCACCGTGCCACGTGCCAGGGCGGCCTGGCGCCGCAGCTCGAGCGGCTGTGGAGAGCCGTCCATCCTCACGCGGCGGAGGCCCGCGCACTGCCTATCCGGGAGTTCCCAGAAATTCCCCGACCCTGAGCGCATCCGCCCGGATTATCCAACCCGAGCCGCCCACAACCGGAGATCCTCCGGCGCCACACCGCTGATCAGCCGCCCCACCGCCGATCAGGCCCGGCCTGTGCCAACGCTCAGGTCAGGTCGTCGTGCTCGCCGGTCACCCAGGCGATGTGCCGGTCGGCCGAGCGAGCGACGGCGCCCGGGCCGTCCTCGACGAGCTGCCCAGGGATGTTGCCGTAGAGGCGGCGGAACCTGAGCGTCGCGGCATGATCGGCGAGCCGACGCACGACGCCGGCGGAGAGCGGGATGTTGTTCGGGTACGAGCGCATGAAGGCGACGCTCGCGCGGTCGGGCTTCGGCTGGATCGTGTCGCCCGCGAGCAGCGAGCCCGCGCCGCCGCTCCCCTGCTCCCAGAGCACCACCGCCGCACCCGGGAAGTGACCGCCGAAGCGGATGAGCCGCACGCCCGGCAGCAGGTCGACCTCGTCGTCCCACAGCTCGATCCGCGCGTGCTCGCGCTGGATCCAGGATGCGTCGCGCGCGTTGACGAGCACGCGCGCGTCCAGCGCATCCGCCCACGCGCACTGCACGCCGAACATGTGCGGATGCGAGGCGACGACCGCGCTCAGCCCACCGAGCTCGCGCACCTGCTCGACCGCGGCATCCGTGATCGTGCCCAGGGGGTCCCAGAGCAGGTTGCCCTCGGCGGTCTGCACCAGCAGCGCTCGCTGCCCGATGCCGACCGCCGGCTCAGAGGTGAGCGCCCAGAGCCGCGGCTCGAGCTCGACGACGTCGATGCGCATGCCCTCGCGCTGCTGCACGTCGACCGAGGTCCAGCGCTGGCCGTGCAGGGGTACCCACTGCCGCTCGTCGGCGCAGATCGGGCAGGTCTCCGGGAGCGGCTCTTGGCTCTCGACACCGCAGGTCGCGCACAGCACGGTCATGCCAGGACCCGGCGCACCCGCATCCGGCATGCCCGCCACCACCGCGCCCGCATCCACCACGATCAGCTCGACGTCGCGACCCTACTGGCCGTCCTCGTCGCTCGCCTCGTCCTCCTCGGGCTCGAAGGTCGAGGCCTCGTCCGTGGTCGTCGCGCCCAGGCCATCGGGGTCGGCGGGGATCGTGCCGTCCTCGCCCAGGCCGCCGGGCTTCTGCGTGCCCTCGGAATCGTGCTGCTGCTCGTGCTCGCTCATCGCGTCCTCCTGATCAGCGTCCGGCCTCGCGGAGGGCCGGAGCGTGCCGCCACGATAGCCCCGCCAGCCCTGAGCGAGCCGAGTGCGACGAGCGGATGGGACGGGCACGATCGCGGTGCCCGCGCGACGACGAGACGGGCCCCGGCCGAAGCCGGGACCCGTCTCGAGGCGATGCGCTCCGATCAGAGCGACTCGATGATCTCCCGCATGAGGCGAGCGGCCTCGGTCGGCGTCTTGCCGACCTTGACGCCGGCGGCCTCGAGGGCCTCCTGCTTGGCCTCGGCCGTGCCCGACGAGCCCGAGACGATGGCGCCTGCGTGGCCCATCGTCTTGCCCTCGGGCGCCGTGAAGCCGGCGACGTAGCCGACGACCGGCTTCGTCACGTTGGCCTTGATGAAGTCGGCCGCGCGCTCCTCGGCGTCGCCACCGATCTCGCCGATCATGACGATGGCCTTGGTCTCGGGGTCGGCCTCGAAGGCCTCGAGCGCGTCGATGTGCGTCGTGCCGATGACCGGGTCGCCGCCGATGCCGATGGCGGTCGAGAAGCCGATGTCGCGCAGCTCGAACATCATCTGGTACGTCAGCGTGCCCGACTTCGACACGAGGCCGATCGGGCCCTTGCCCGTGATGTTCGCCGGAGTGATGCCGACGAGCGACTCCTCGGGCGTGATGATGCCGGGGCAGTTCGGGCCGATGATGCGGGTCGTGCCCGCAGCCTTGGCGTGCGCCCAGAACTCGGCGGAGTCCTGGACGGGGATGCCCTCGGTGATGACCACGAGCAGGCCGATGCCTGCGTCGACGGCCTCGATGACGGCGTCCTTAGCGAAGGCCGGCGGCACGAACACGATCGAGGTGTCGGCGCCGGTGGCCTCCATGGCCTCGGCGACCGAGCCGAAGACCGGCAGCTCGACCTGCGAGCCGTCCTTCGCGACGTGCGAGACGGTCGTGCCGGCCTTGCGGGCGTTCACGCCGCCGACGACCTGGGTGCCGGCCGCGAGCATGCGGGCGGTGTGCTTCGAGCCCTCACCGCCGGTGATGCCCTGGACGATGACCTTGCTGTCCTTGTTGAGGTAGATCGACATCTCTTGCTCCCTTACGCCGCAGCCAGCTCGGCGGCCTTGTCGGCGGCCTCGTCCATCGTGTCGACGACCGTCACCAGCGGGTGCGCGGCGTCAGCGAGGATCTTGCGACCCTCCTCGACGTTGTTGCCGTCGAGCCGCACGACCAGCGGCTTCGTGGCGGTGTCGCCGAGGATCTCGAGCGCCTGCACGATGCCGTTCGCGACGGCGTCGCACGCGGTGATGCCGCCGAACACGTTCACGAACACGCTCTTGACGTCCTCGTCGTTCAGGATGACGTCGAGACCGGCAGCCATGACCTGGGCGGATGCGCCGCCACCGATGTCGAGGAAGTTGGCCGGCTTCACGCCGCCGTGGCGCTCGCCCGCGTAGGCGACGACGTCGAGCGTCGACATGACGAGGCCCGCGCCGTTGCCGATGATGCCGACCTGGCCGTCGAGCTTCACGTAGTTGAGGTCCGACTCCTTGGCCTTCGCCTCGAGCGGGTCTGCGGCAGCCTTGTCCTCGAGCTCGGCGTGGCCGGGCTGGCGGAACTCGGCGTTCTCGTCGAGCGAGATCTTGCCGTCGAGCGCGACGATGTCGCCGCCCTCGGTGAGCACGAGCGGGTTCACCTCGACGAGCGTGGCGTCCTCCTTGACGAAGACGTCGTACAGCTTCACGAGCACGGGAGCGATCTTTGCGACCAGCTCCTCGGGGAAGCTCGCGGCGCGAACGATCTCGTCAGCCTTCTCGGCGGTGATGCCGACGGCGGGGTCGACCTCGACCTTCGCGAGCGCCTCGGGGCGCTCCTCTGCCAGCTGCTCGATCTCCATGCCGCCCTCGTACGAGCACATGGCGAGGTAGGAGCGGTTCGCGCGGTCGAGCAGCACGGAGAAGTAGTACTCCTCCTTGATGGCGGCGCCTTCAGCCACCATCACGCGCTGCACCGTGTGGCCCTTGATGTCGAGCCCGAGGATCGCGGAGGCCGCGTCCTTCGCCTCTGCAGGGCTCTTCGCGACCTTCACGCCGCCCGCCTTGCCTCGTCCGCCGGTCTTGACCTGTGCCTTCACGACGACGACAGCGCCACCGAGCTCCGCGGCTGCTGCCTCGGCCTGCTCGGGGGTGTCGGCGGTGATGCCTCGCAGCACGGGGACGCCGTGCTGCTCGAAGAGGTCTCTTGCCTGGTACTCGTAGAGATCCACGCGTCATCCAATCGATGTCTGGTGAGCCATGTGTGGTGTGGGATTCGCCGCGTCAAGCCTAGCCCTGCCACCGATGCACCCCCGTGCGCTTTCGGCCCGCCGAACCGCCAAGATTCGGCTTTCTTGCGGCTTTCGCACGAGCCTCGCCTTGCTTGCGGCGGCCCCTGCGAGCACCGACCATGGTGGCAGGAGGAACTCCATGGATCCCGCACTGCAGCGTCGGCCAGACCTGCCACCGCCGGTCGAGTCGATGACCTCGAAGCTCAACTGGCTGCGCGCCGGCGTGCTCGGCGCGAACGACGGCATCGTCTCGACCTCCGCCCTGATGGTCGGCGTCGCGGGCGCCGGAACCTCTGCCGCCGGGATCCTGACCGCGGGTGTCGCGGCGCTCGTCGCCGGCGCGTTCTCGATGGGCGTCGGCGAGTACGTCTCGGTCTCGTCGCAGCGCGACAGCGAGCGAGCGGCGATCCGCCGCGAGCAGGTGCTGCTCGACGCCGCACCGGACGCCCAGGTCGACCAGCTCGCCCACATGTACGAGCTGCGCGGCCTCACCCCGCGCACGGCGCACCTGGTGGCCGTCGAGCTCACCGACGCCGATCCCCTGCGCGCGCACCTCGACGTCGAGTACAAGCTCGACCCCGAGGACCTGAACGACCCGTGGTCGGCGGCCGGCGCATCCGCCCTCGCCTTCACGCTGGGCTCGCTCGTGCCGCTGCTCGCAGCGCTCCTCTCCCCCGCCGCGTGGATGCCGTGGCCGATCGTGGTCGCCACCGTCCTCGCGCTGGTCGCGACCGGCGTGGTCTCCGCGCGCATCGGGGCCTCGAGCAAGCGCGCCGCCATGGTGCGCGTGCTGCTCGGCGGCGGCATCGCCCTCGCGGCGACCTGGGCCATCGGCTCGCTCATCGGCACACCGGTCCACTAGCGCTCGGTCCTCGGGCAGGCCCGCGAGCAGGATGGCGCCGCGGCCACGTCAGCGGCGACCTCGCCGCTGCTCCTCCTCGTCGGGCAGCGCCAGCTCGGTGACGACGGTCACCGAGACATCCTGCACGCGCCAGTCGACCTCCTTGAGATCCTCGATCATGCGCTCGACATCCGTCACCCGCACCTTCGCGCGCTTCGGCACGACGTGCGCGTCGACGTGCAGCACCTGGCCCTCGTCGCGGATGCGGCTGGCGGCCTCGCGCACCCAGCGGCGTCGGCGCATGGCATCGTCGATGCGCCCCTGCACGGGGTCGGGCTCGGACTGGTCGACGACGGTCGCGCGCATGTCCATCAGGTCGAGCACCGCCGCCCGGGTGTTCTTCAGCCCGTCCTTCAGGATGCCGAGCGAGATGAAGAGGGCGGCAGCGCCATCGAGCCACCACAGGCCCATGCCGATGCCGAGCACACCGACGATCGAGCCGACGTTCGTGGTCCAGTCGGCCTGCGCCATGTCGGCGTCGGCGTAGAGCAGCTTGCTGTGCAGCTGCTTCGCGAGCTGCATCTTCATGCGTCCGTAGATGAGCGGACCGATGACGATCACCGACATCACCGCGATCATGGCCCAGCCCTGCCAGAAGGTGATGCCGAACAGCTGCATCGTGCCGATCGGAGGGTGCTCCTGCTTGACGAGGCCGCTGATCGCCTCGAAGCAGAGCGAGCCACCGACGCCCAGCAGCGCGACGCCTGACACGAGGTGCCCGATCCCCATCGCCCGGTGGTAGCCGTAGGGGTGCTTCGCGGTCGCCGATCGGCGGATGAAGGGCAGCGCCACGAGGAAGGCGATCTGCGGGATCGTCGACAGCAGGTCCTCGAACCAGGCCGTGCGCATCGCCTGCGAGCTGCCCATCACGAGCGCCACCAGCACGATCGTGCAGGTGGTGAAGCCCAGCACGGCCCACTCGAGGTTGCGCGCCTTGCGCAGCGCCCGCGCCTGCTCCTCGGGCATCGGCCGGCCACCGATCTCGTGCACGCGGCTCACTGCGCGACCGCCGTCTCCGCGTCGAGGTGGCGCTCGAGCGCCGTGAGGAACGCGTTCTCACCCAGTGGCGCGAGCATCACGAGGCCCGCCGTCGAGCCATCGGGCTGCACTGCCTGCGCATAGCTGCGCGTGACGGCCGCGCGGTCGACCCAGGGCGTCGCATCCGAGATGCCGCCGATCACCAGGTCGAGCTCGCCCGCTTCGAGCAGCCCGACGAGCTGCTCCTCGCTGCCCTCGGTCCACTCCACGCGCGCACCGATCGACTCGGCGAAGGAGGTCACGAGCGCGGGTTCGGTGCCGGTCGGATGCGTGCCGCCCGTCTCCGCATGCGGCGGGTTGGGCGTCACCCCGGCCTCGAGCACGCCACCGGAGACCCGCTCCAGGGTGCCGTCGGGGTCTGCGGGGATGGTGATGCCGCACCCCGCGAGCGCTCCGACGACGAGCGATGCCGCCGCGCCTGACGCGAGCGCGCGCCCCCACCGCTTCACCATGCGGGCATCGTAGCCACGGGAGCGCACGGCGGCCTGACAAGTGGCGCCGCGCGCTGACTCAGCGAGCGCTGTAGCGCAGCTCTGGCCGCCCGGTGCCGCCATAGCGGGGCGCGACGGCCGCGCGCCCCTCCACCACGAGGCGGTCGAGGTAGCGGCGAGCGCTCACGCGCGACATCCCCAGCCGCTCCCCGACCTCGGCCGCGCTCACGGTCTCGTCGACCGCCGCGAGCAGCGAGGCCACGCGGTCGAGTGTCAGCTGCGAGCCGGCGGAGCCAGGCTTCTGCCGCTCGCTCGGCTGCAGCATCGCATCCACCGCGCGCTGGTCGAGCGGCTGCGTCGCCAGGTGCTCCACCTGCGCGAGCTCGGCGCGGATCGCCTCGAGGCGCTCGCGCATCGCCTCGAGCCCGAACGGCTTGACGAGGTAGTGGCGCACGCCGAAGGTGCGCGCCGCCCGCACGGTCTCGAGGTCGCGGGCGGCGGTCACGGCGACCACCTCGCCCGCGAAGCCGCGCGCGCGTGCGACCCGCAGCACCTCGATGCCGGATGCGTCGGGCAGGTGCACGTCGAGGAGCACGAGGTCGGGGCGCACGGCCTCGATCGCCTCGAGGGCGTCGCGCCCGGTGCCGGCCTCGCCGACGACCGCGAAGGCGCCGTGGCGCTCGACGAAGCCGCGGGTGACGATCGCGACGGCCTTGTCGTCCTCGACGATCAGCACGCGCAGCAGCCTCACGGCAGCGCCCCCCGGTCACCGGCTGACGCCGGTGCGCGCACGGTGCCGGCGGTTCCCGCGCCGAGCACCGCATCCGCGTCGGCCGCGACCGGCAGTCGGGCGATGAAGCGCGCGCCTCCGAGCGGGGATCGCTCGACCGTCGCCGAGCCGCCGAGGCGCTCCGCGACGCGACGCACGAGCGTCAGCCCGTAGCCGCGCGCGCCCCCGGCCGGGCGCTGCTTCGTCGAGAACTCGACGTCGAAGATCGAGTCGCGCAGCTCCTCCGGCACGCCCTCGCCGTCGTCGTCGACTGCGATCGTGACCACCCTGCCCGCATCCGTCTCCGCGTCGCGCAGCGCGATCTCGACCCTGCCGCCTGCAGTCGCGTCGAGGGCGTTGTCGATGAGGTTGCCCAGCACCGTCAGCCAGTCTCCGGCGACCTCGACCGACGGTGCCGGCTGCAGCGACGCATCCGCCGCCACCACCAGCTCGACGCCGCGCTCGCGCGCCTGCGCGCGCTTCGCGAGCAGGAGTGCCGAGACCTCGAGCTCGAGGATGGCGGAGGTGCCCGAGGCGGGCTCGAGCGCGTCGAGCGCACCGCCGGCGCCGGCGCGGCGGATGACGCCCATGGCGGCCTCGGTCTCGCCCAGCTCGAGCAGCCCGCCGAGCGTGTGGAGCGTGTTCGCGAACTCGTGCTGCTGCGCGCGCAGCGTCTCGGTCGAGCCCTTGGCCCCGGCGAGGTCGCGCAGCGCCGCGTCGAGCTCGGTGCGGTCCCGCAGGATCAGCACGGTGCCGACGTCGCGGCCGTCGACCACGACGGGGTCGGCGCGCACGACGAGCACGCGCTCGCCCGCGAGCACCAGCTGCTGCTCGCCCGCGTCGGCCAGCAGCGGCTCGACCTGCGCGTCGAGCACCTCGGTGACCGAGACCCCGGCGAGATCCTCGCCCTCGCGCCCCAGCAGTCGCAGCGCCGCGTCGTTGCAGAGCACGATCGCGCCTCGCTCGTCGAGCACCACGAGGCCCTCGCCGATGCCGTGGAGCGTGGCGTTGCGCGTCTCGAGCATCGCCTTGATCTCGTCCGGCTCCACGCCGTGGATCCTGCGCCGCACGACTGCGGCGGCCCACGTGGCCAGCAGCACCCCGACGATCGCCGCGACGGCGAGGCACAGCGCGAGCACCCAGATGTTGGCCGCCCACTCGGCGTGCAGCTCCGACTCGAGGATGCCGACCGAGACCTGGCCGATGATCTCGCCCTCCGCGCCGAACACCGGCACCTTCGCCCGCCACGACGTGCCGAGGGTGCCCGTCTGCGTGTCGGTGAACAGGCCCCCGGTGATGACCGCATCCGCCGGCGTCGAGGCGACCTCGCCGATGCGGTCGGGGTTCGGATGGGAGAAGCGGATGCCGCCGACGTCGGTGACGACGACGTAGGTGACGTCGGATGCGCTCCGGACGGTCTCGGCGATCGGCTGGATGACGATCGACGGATCGCGGTCGTCGAAGGCGTTGATGACGGTGGGCAGCTGCGCGACCGAGTAGGCGACGCCGACCATGCGGTCCTGGTAGGCGTCGCGGATCGCGCGCTCCTGCAGCCAGGCGGCAGCGATGCCGGAGCCGACGATGACGACGAGCATGATGGCGCTCTGCAGCAGCACCAGCTGCGTGCGCAGCCTCATCGCTCGTCTCACGGCCCCATCGTAGGCCGCCGGCCGTCCCTCCGACGCTGACCGAAACGACCGAAACGCTCCCTTTCGACCACAACGGCACCGCGGCGGCGGCCTGCGACTACGGTCGCCACAGATCGTGACCCGGCATGGAGCCGGGCGCTCAAGGAGGAGACGTGCGATCCATGCACCCGAGCACCACGCGCAGCACGCGCACGCAGACCATGTTCCGAATCGGCCTGGCGGGCGCAGCAGCCCTGACCCTCGCCGCATGCTCGACGGGCGGCACCGCTCCGGCGGGCTCCGAGGGCGCAGAGGGCGGGGCACCCGCGGCGATCAGCGCCGTCAACGTCATCGCACCGGCCGACCCGGGCGGCGGCTGGGACCAGACCGCCCGCACCCTCGGCCAGGTGCTCACGGAGACCAGCCTCGTCGGTTCGGCACCGGTGTCGAACATCGGCGGCGCCGGCGGCACCGTCGGCCTCGCCTCGCTCGCGACGGAGACCGACCCCAACACGCTGATGATCACGGGCTCCGTGATGGTCGGCGCGGTCGAGACCAACGCATCCGAGAACCGCATCGAGGACATGACGCCGATCGCGAAGCTCACCGAGGAGCCGCTGGTCATCGTCGTGCCCGCCGACTCGGAGTACCAGACGCTGCAGGACCTCGTCGACGCGGTCGTCGCCGAGGGCCAGGGCGTCGCGGTGACGGGCGGCTCGGCCGGCGGCATCGACCACATCCTCGCGGGCCTGCTCCTCACCGAGGCGGGCGTCGCCCCGGCCGAGGTGCCGGGGACCCTCAACTACGTCGCCAACTCCGGCGGCGGCGAGGCGCTCACGATGCTGCTCGGCAACACCGTGCAGGCCGGCATCTCCGGCGTCGGCGAGTTCTCGGAGTCGGTGCTCTCGGGTGACCTGCGGGCGCTCGCCGTCTCCAGCGACGAGCCCGCCGAGGCGCTGCCCGACGTGCCGACCATCCAGGACGAGGGCATCGACATCACGCTGACCAACTGGCGCGGCATCATCGCGCCGGGGGACATCACCGACGAGGAGCGCACCGCGCTGGTCGACCTCGCCACGCAGCTGCACGACCAGGACGCCTGGGCCGAGCAGCTCTCCACCAAGGGCTGGACGGACGCGTTCATGCCGGGCGACGAGTTCGACGCCTTCCTCACGGAGGACATCTCGCTCACGCAGGAGACCCTGCGCACGATCGGCCTGATCGAATGACCGCCTCGACGACCGCCGGTGCACCCTCGGGTGCGCCGGCGGCGTCGCGTTCCCTGCGCATCGAGTCGATGGCCTTCGTCGGGCTGCTCATCGTGCTCTC
The DNA here is from genome assembly GCF_900117395.1 of Agrococcus sp. Marseille-P2731. GTDB lineage: Bacteria > Actinomycetota > Actinomycetes > Actinomycetales > Microbacteriaceae > Agrococcus. The sequence continues at coordinate 103,163 of NZ_FPEG01000001.1, forward strand.
GATCGCCGTCCTGATCGCGACGACCACCATCCGCGAGCCTCCCGGCTCGACGAACACGCTCGGCGCACGCGTCGTGCCCTACGCCGTCGGCGGCCTGATGCTGCTGAGCGCGATCGCGGTGCTCATCGGCCAGCTGCGCGGGCGCTACGGCCACGCGGAGGAGGGCGAGGATGTCGACCTCGAGCACGGCACCTCCTGGGGTGTCACGGGCATCATCGTGCTGAGCTTCCTCTCCCTCATGCTCACCATCCCGCACCTGGGCTGGCCGCTCGGCGTGGCCATCCTGTTCACGGGCGCCTCGCTCGCGCTCGGTGCGAAGCGCTGGTGGGTCGCCGCCCTGATCGGGCTCGCCATGGGCGTCATCACGCAGATCGTGTTCGGCACCCTGCTCGGCCTGACGCTGCCTCCCACCGGCACCCTGACCTCCTGGATCGGCATCTGATGGACACCTGGTCCCTGCTGCTCGACGGCTTCGCCACCGCCCTCCAGCCCATCTACCTGCTGTACGCGCTGCTCGGCGTGCTGCTCGGCACCGCCGTAGGCGTGCTGCCAGGCATCGGCCCGGCCATGACGGTCGCGCTGCTGCTGCCCATCACCTACGTGCTCGAGCCGACCGCGGCGTTCATCGTCTTCGCCGGCATCTACTACGGCGGCATGTACGGCGGCTCGACCACGTCGATCCTGCTGAACACGCCCGGTGAGTCCGCGTCGATCGTCACCGCGCTCGAGGGCAACAAGATGGCGCGCGCCGGTCGCGGCGCAGCCGCGCTCGCGACCGCGGCGATCGGCTCGTTCGTCGCCGGCACGATCGCGACCGTGCTGCTGACGCTGCTCGCTCCGCTCGTCGCGCGATTCGCGGTCGGCCTCGGTCCCGCCGACTACTTCGCGCTGATGGTGATCGCCTTCCTCACGGTCGGCGCGCTCCTGGGCGACAGCATGTGGCGCGGCATGGTCTCGCTCTCGCTCGGCCTGTTCGTCGGGCTCATCGGCGTCGACACCCTCACCGGTCAGACCCGCTTCACCCTCGGCATCCCGCAGCTGGGTGACGGCATCGACGTCGTGCTGGTCGCGGTGGGCCTGTTCGCCCTCGGCGAGGCGCTCTACGTCGGCTCGCGCCTGCGCGGCGGCGAGCTGCCGATCATCCCGATCACGCGCGGCTGGCGCACCTGGATGCGGCGCTCCGACTGGGCGCGCTCCTGGAAGCCGTGGCTCCGCGGCTCCTTCATCGGTTTCCCGATCGGCTCGATCCCCGCTGGCGGTGCCGACGTCGCGACGTTCCTGTCGTACGCGACGGAGCGGAGCCTCGCGAAGCCCGAGTACCGCAAGCAGTTCGGCAAGGGCGCCATCGAGGGCGTCGCCGGCCCCGAGTCGGCGAACAACGCGGCGGCCGCGGGCGTGCTCGTGCCGCTGCTGACGCTCGGCATCCCGACCACGGCGACGGCGGCGATCATCCTGAGCGCCTTCCAGGGCTACGGCATCCAGCCGGGCCCCCGCCTGTTCGAGAACCAGCCGGAGCTCGTGTGGGCGCTCATCGCGAGCCTCTACATCGGCAACGTGCTGCTGCTCGTGCTCAACCTGCCGCTCGTCGGCATCTGGGTGAAGCTGCTGCAGATCCCGCGCCCCTACCTCTACGCGGGCATCCTGGTCTTCGCGGGCCTGGGCGCGTACGCGGCGAACTTCACGGTGTTCGACATCGGCGTGCTGCTGGTGCTCGGCGTGCTCGGCTTCTTCATGCGGCGCCTCGGGTTCCCGATCGCGCCGCTCGTGGTGGGGGCCATCCTCGGTCCGATGGCCGAGGAGCAGCTGCGCAAGGCGATGCAGATCGGGCAGGGCGATCCGACCTACCTCGTGCAGAGCCCGTTCTCGATCGTCGCCTACGCGGTGATGCTGCTGATCATCGTCGGTGCGATGTGGCTCAAGCGCCGCCGCGCGCGCTACGAGGCTTCGCTGCCGTCGCTCGAGACGACCGCGATCGCCGCGCTCGACGAGGAGATCGAGTCGCAGGAGCCGCACCCAGAGCTCGACCGCGGTCGTCTCTCGACGACGGCGCTGCCGAAGATCCGGGGCGACGGCCCGAACCACCCGGAGGGGCCGAGCGTCGGCGAGTAGCACCGCCTCGTCGGCACCGACCACGCACACGACGGATGCCGTCCCGCGCACTGCGGGACGGCATCCGTCGTCTCCGGGGGGTACCGCGAGCACCACCGCATCGTCGCGTGTCGGTGCCCGGGCGTAGCATCGCGCGCAGCGCGCTCGACGGCGAGCGCTCGACGATGGGAGCAGTCATGGAGTACCGCATCGAGCTGATCTTCGTGCCGGTGAGCGACACGGATCGAGCCAAGGCGTTCTACGGCGAGCGGCTCGGCTGGCGCGTCGACCACGACCAGACCGTGCAGGAGGGCCTGCGGTTCGTGCAGGTGACGCCGCCGGGCTCGGCGTGCTCGATCGCGTTCGGCGAGGGACTGACGGAGGATGCGCCCGGCAGCCTGCGCAACGTGCAGGTCGTGATCGACGACGCCGACGCCGCTCACGCCGAGCTGCGCGCTGCCGGCATCGAGGCGAGCGAGGTCGACGAGCAGGCGTGGGGCCGCTTCGTCGGGTTCTCCGACCCGGACGGCAACCGCTGGACCTTGCAGCAGCTGCCCGACTACAGCAGCGCCACCTCGTAGCGCGTGACGGATGCGCCGGCGCGTGACAGGCTGGGGGCATGCAGGAGCAAGAGCGTGGGCACAGCCGCGAGCAGGACGCCGTGCCACCGGAGCTCGATCCGTGGTTCGACCGCTACGACGACGACAGGCCGCCGCGCACGCTGCGGCGCCGTCTTCAGCCGGTCATCTGGCTCGTCGGCGCGGTGACGCTCGTCGCGATGGTGCTGCTGGTGACGCCCGGCCTCTGAGCCGGCTCGCTCGTCGCTCCCGCTAGAAGCTGATCTTCTCGATCGGCGCGATCTTCACGAGCAGCCGCTTGCGGCCGACGCCGTCGAAGAGCACCTCGGCGACGCGCTTCTTGTCGACACCGGTGATGGCCTGCACGCGGCCCTCGCCGAAGTCCTTGTGGCGGATGCGGTCGCCTGGTTCGAGCACCATGGCGCTGTTGTCGCGCACCTCGGTGATCATGTTGGCGAACACCTTCTTGGGCCCCTTGGGCAGCGGCTTCGGCGCGTCGCGGAAACCGGTCACGAAGGACTCGCGCGGCTCGTCGCGCCAGCGGCCGCCGAGCGCGCGCGGCTGCGCGCCGCGGGTCGCGGTCGGCGGCGTGCGCCAGTCGATCAGCTCGGCCGGGATCTCCTCGAGGTAGCGGCTGGGCGCAGCGGGCGACACCTCGCCGAACTGCGCGCGCGTCATCGCGAGCGAGAGGTGCAGCCGCTGGCGCGCTCGGGTGATGCCGACGTAGAACAGGCGGCGCTCCTCGGCCGGCCCGCCGGGCTCCATCGCCGCCATCCGGTGCGGCAGCAGCTCCTCCTCGACGCCGGTGATGAACACCGCGTCGAACTCGAGGCCCTTCGCCGTGTGCAGGGTCATGAGCGAGACCTGGCCGCCGGAGCTGTCGAGCTCGTCGGCCGCGGCGACGAGCGCCGTCTCGGTGAGGAAGTCGATCAGGGTGCCCGAGGGGTTCTGCCGGCGGTACTCGCGCGTCACCGCCACCAGCTCCTCGACGTTCTCGAGCCGCGCGGCATCCTGCGGGTCGGGCGAGCGCCGCAGCTGGTCGGTGTAGCCCGAGCGGCTCATCAGCTCGCGCAGCACCTCACCGGGGTCGGCGTCGGGCCGGGCGCTCCACTCGTCGAGCAGCGTCGCGAGGTCCTTGATCGCTGCCGCCACCTTCGGGCCGAGCGCGATCTCGTCGACGCGACGCATCGCATCCCGCAGCGTCATCTGGTGCTCGTCGGCGAAGGCCTGCAGCGCGGCCTCGGTCGCGGGGCCGATGCCGCGCTTGGGCACGTTCATGATGCGGCGGAGGCTCAGCGAATCAGCGGGGTTGGCCACCGTGATCAGGTAGGCCATCGCATCCTTGATCTCGGCGCGCTCGTAGAACTTGGTGCCACCGATCACGCGGTAGGGCACCGCCGTGCGGATCAGCACCTCTTCGAGCGCTCGGGTCTGCGCGTTCGTGCGGTAGAAGACGGCGATGTCGCTGTAGGACATGCCGCCGCTCGTGAGCTCGACGATCTCGTCGGCGACGAACTGCGCCTCGTCGTGGCCCGAGTAGCCGGTGAAGCCGATGATCTTCGCGCCGTCGCCCGAGTCGGTCCAGAGGTTCTTGGCCCGCCGGTCGAAGTTGTTGCCGATGACGGCGTTCGCCGCCGAGAGGATGTTCTGCGTCGAGCGGTAGTTCTGCTCGAGCATGATCACCCGGGCGCCCGCGAAGTCGCGCTCGAAGTCGGTGATGTTGCGGATGTCGGCGCCTCGGAACGCGTAGATCGACTGATCGGAGTCGCCCACGACCGTCAGCGATGCGCCGGGCAGGTCGCTGCGCAGATCGGGCAGCTGCATGCGGGTGACGGGCTGCGTGAGCTCGCGGATGAGGGCGTACTGCGCGGCGTTGGTGTCCTGGTACTCGTCGACCAGCACGTGGCGGAAGCGCTTGCGGTACTGCGCGGCCACGTTCGGGAAGGCGCGCAGCAGGAAGACGGTCTGCGAGATGAGGTCGTCGAAGTCGAAGGCGTTCGCGCGCCGCAGCTCGGCGTCGTAGTCGCGCCACAGCTCGAGGAAGGCCGCGTCGAGCGGGTTCTCGAGGCTCGCGGTGCGGGCCCAGGAGTCGACGTCGTGCAGCTCGTTCTTCGCCTTCGAGATGCGGGCGGAGACCCCGCCCGGCGTCAGCCCCTGGATGTCGGCGCCGCGCTGCTTGATGAGCCGCTTGATGAGGGCCCGCACGTCGCCGGAGTCGTAGATGGTGAAGGACTGCTTGAAGCCGAACTCCTCGGCCTCGCGGCGCAGGATGCGCACGCACGCGGAGTGGAACGTCGAGATCCACATGCCGCGCGATTCCTCGCCGATGAGGTGCTCGACGCGCTCGCGCATCTCGGCCGCGGCCTTGTTGGTGAAGGTGATGGCGAGGATCTGGCTCGGCCACGCCTCGCGGGTGGCGAGCAGGCCGGCGATGCGGTGGGTGAGGACTCGCGTCTTGCCGGAGCCGGCGCCGGCGACGATCAGCAGGGCCGGTCCGCGGTGCTCGACGGCCTCGCGCTGCGGCGGGTTCAGGCCAGCCAGCAGGTGCTCCGGGATGCCGTCGCCGCGCGGCCCGGTCGGGCCGGGACGCTGCACCGCTTCGAAGCCGTCGTCGCCCAGCCCCCACAAGTCGCTCATCACCCCGATTCTACGTGCGCCCGCCGACACGCGCCGTCGGTCCTCCGCCGGTCGAGGCCTCCCTTGGTCGAGGAGCGCGCGGCCGCAGGCCGCACCCCTCCGTCGGTCGAGGAGCGCGCGGCCGCAGGCCGCACCCCTCCGTTGGTCGAGGAGCGCGCGGCCTCGGGCCGCACGCGTCTCGAGACCTCGGCCATGGTTTCGTGACGCGAGCGCCTGCGGCGCGCGCGCCTCAACCAGCGGGTGACGCGAGCGCCTGCGGCGCGCGCTCCTCAACCAGCGGGTGACGCGAGCGCCTCAGGCGCTGCGGCGTCGACCGAGCACGAGGCCCGCACCCGCGAGCAGCAGGAGCAGCGCGCCGGCCATCAGCATGACGGGCGCGTCGGCGCCGGTCTGCGGCAGCGTGCCGTCGCCGCCGACCTGGCCGCCCGACGAGCCTGCGCCCTGACCGTCGTCGCCCTGACCGTCGTCGCCCTGGCCCGCGCCGGGGTCGGTCGGCTCGCCGGGCGCCGTCGGCTCGGCCGGCTCAGCCGGCACCGTCGGCTCGCCGGGCTCGGTCGGGTCGACCGGTGCCACCGCCGCGCACTCGTCGCCCGCCGCGATCCGCAGCGAGACACCCTCATGCGCTGTGTCCGAGATCCACGCGACCGTCGGCACCGCGGCCGGGTCGGTCTCGCACCAGTCGATCGCGAGGCCCTCGTTGGTGTAGCCGGCCTCCATGGTCGGCGCCGCGTGCACGGCGCGCTGCGCCGTCAGCTGACCATCGACGAAGGCGAGCTCCGCGTGGCGGTTGTCGCACGCCTCGTCGCACAGCGCCCACAGGGCATTGCCGCCCGCGGCCCAGTCGAGGCCCATGACGACCTCGAGCGCCGCGCCCGGGTCGGCCTCCTGCAGCAGCGTGATCTCGCCCGATGCCTCGAGCACCGCGACGTAGACCATGCCGGTCTGCTCGACCGCGAAGGCGAAGACGCCGCCGGAGTGCTCGCCGTAGGCGTCAGGGTCATACGCAGCGCCGGATGCGTCGAGCACGCCCAGTCGGGTCGCGTCGGCGTCCGAGATCCACTCGATCGCCTCGGGCCCGAGGTTCGCGCCCAGCTCGCCCAGCACCGAGGTGAGGTTCCACTCGTGCGTCGTGGTCGAGGTGCCGTCGGCGCCGAGCTCGACGCGCAGGATCGACGGGCGGCTGACGCTCTTGGCCGCGTTGTCGCGCTCCGTCGCCAGGAAGATCGCGCCGTCGCCGGCGACCGAGATGCCCTCGGCGTCGGGCTGCCCCGACCCATCCGCGTAGGTCGGGATCCAGGACTGCGCGATCGAGAAGACGCCGTCAGCGCCCTCGGTCAGCTCGAAGATCTCGGCGTTGTCGTTGTTCACGGCGAACAGCGTGCCGTCGGCCGCGTAGTCGAGGCCCGACATGTCGTCACCCCACGTGCCGGCGGCCACCGCATCCGTCACCGTCTGGGCGAACGGCCACGGCTCGGCCTCGACGACCGGCTCGTCGACCGTCGAGCAGTCGTTGACGAGCTCGAAGGTCGACGTCGCCGCCTGCACGAAGCCGCCGGTCATGTCGGCGCAGCGCGCGTAGGTGACGTCCGCGTGCGACTCCCAGCTGAACTGGTCGACGACCGCGCCAGCAGCGTCGCGCAGGGTCACGGAGTCGCCGCCGCCGAGGCCGAAGTCGGTGGTGTAGGCGGTGCCGTCGGTGATGATCGCGCGGTAGCCGCCCGACTCGATCGTCGCGCCCTCCGGCAGCACGATCGGCTCGTGCTCCGGGTCGCCGTCGACGAGCGTCCAGCCAGAGAGATCGACCGTGTTCACGGTGTCGGTGTTCGCGAGCTCGACCCAGTCGCCGCGCGCGTCGCCGTTCGACTCGACCTCGTTGATCACGATCGGCGACGCGGCGAAGCGCGCGACGTTCGCGGCGCCGGGCGTCGGCTCGGTCGGGCCGAAGGCGCCGGTGCCATCGGGCACGCGCCCCTCGCTGATCACATGCTCGCTCCAGGTGTGCTCGGCGACGAGCGTGCCGCTCGCGGTGAAGATGCGCACCGCGTCCTGCTTGCCGAGGCCCATGCCTGCGAGCGTGTCGGGCTCGAAGGCGACGATCTCGCCGGGCTCGATCACGGTGCCGGCCGGGAGCTCGACGAACTCGGCGTCGGGCGCATCCTTGCTGTCGCGCGCGATCCAGCCCGACATGTCGACGGGCGCGGAGCCGATGTTCGTCAGCTCGAAGAAGTCGGGGGCGCCCTCAGCGCTGTTGGACTGCACCTCGTTGATGACGATGTCGGTGTCGGCCGCGGATGCGGCGGGGGCGATGAGGAGGGATGCTGCGAGCGCCGCGGGGATCGCGGCGGCGAGCATGGCTGGGGTGCGACGGCGCATGGGGTTCCTTCGATGGGTGGGACCCGCTCAGCCAACGCGTGCCGGACGACGTGCAGGTGCTCCCCGGCGAACGCCAGGTGAACGCGAGATGGCAAGTCGTCGTGCAGTGTCCCCCGCCGTGGCAGCGGGTGCCGCCCATCGCAGGACCTCAGCGCTGGATCCGCCGCCACAGGTCGGGGTGGTCGGCGAAGACCGCCTCCAGGCCGAGCTCGGCGAGCATCCCCCACTCCTGCTGCCAGTTCCCCCACGCGGCCGGATGCTCGCCCAGCCGATGCTCGGGCTCGAGGAAGGCGTTCTCGGGCCGCAGCGTCCAGGTGATCGTGCCGAGGCCAGCCGCGCGCGCACGCTCGACCACGTCGCTCGTGCGCAGCTCGCCGCCGCTGCGGTCGAAGAGCACCGACTTCGCGACGCTGATGGCGTCCACCCGGGCACCGAGCGCAGCGAGGCCCGCGTCGCTGCGCTGCTCGGCATAGGTGGTGGATGCGGAGGGCCCGTCGACCAGGTCGGCGGCGGTGCCGTCCTCCTCCATGAGGTAGACCAGCCGGGCCTCGACCCCGGCTGCGCGCACCTCGTGCAGCGCCGCCTCCTCGAACGACTCGACCGTCAGCGCGCCGGGCGTCGCCCACCGGGTGCCGGCCACCGCATCCGCCACCATCGCCGCGAGCGGCAGGCCGATCGCTGCGTGATGGCTGGCGTGCTTGAGCTCGGCGACGACATCGAGCCCGGTCTGCTCGGCGATCGCGAGCAGCTCGGTGAAGCGCAGGATGCCCTCAGCGCCGTCGCGTCGCGCGCTCGCCGGTCGCAGCGCCGGCAGTCGCTCGCGAGCGCGGAGCGTCGCCACCTCCGACCACGCGAAGTCCTCGACGAACCAGCCGGTGAGCCGGGTGCCGTCGATCACCTCGGTGCGACGCCGATCGGCAAACTCCGGCCGACTCGCGACGTCGGTCGTCTCGCCGAGCTCGTTGTCGTGGCGCACGACGAGCACGCCGTCACGCGTGGCGACGAGATCGGGCTCCACAGCATCAGCGCCCAGCTGCGCTGCGAGGCGCACCGCCGTCTCGGTGTGCTCGGGCGCCCAGCCGGAGGCGCCGCGGTGGGCGATGACGCGCGTCGGATGCACGGGGCCAGGCTAGCGGCGGTGCGCGGTGGGCGAACGGCCCGTGATCCACAGCAAAAACCGACGGTCGCTCGATACGCTGACCGTGTCCGTCATCACGACGGCCACACCATCTTGGAGGAAACCCCTTGGCAGGCAACCCGGCGTTCCGCAATTCCCCCGCGTTCAGCGAGAATTCTCAGCGCGCTGCACAGGCCACCCCCGGTGGCCAGCAGGCTCCCTACGGCCAGGCTCCGTATGGACAGGCGCCCTACGGCCAGCAGCAGTTCGGGCAGCAGCCCAGCGGCCAGCAGTCCTACGGCCAGGCGCCGTACGGTCAGCAGCAGCCCGGCGTGCCCACCCCCGAGCAGCTGAACCAGCAGTTCAACGCTCCGGCGGCGGGCCCGGTCGAGACCGAGCGCCTGACCTACGACGGCGTCATCATGAAGACGGCGCTCACGCTCGGCGTGACTGCGGTCGGCTTCCTCATCACGCTCGGCATGGTGATGCTGCAGGGCACTACGACGCCCTTCTTCGTGCTCACCTACGGTGGCGCGCTCGTCGGCTTCGTGCTCGCGCTCGTCAACATCTTCAAGAAGGAGCCGAGCCCCGCGCTCATCCTCGGCTATGCCGCGGCGCAGGGCCTGTTCCTCGGCGGATTCTCGGGCATGCTCGAGTTCGGCATGCAGCTCGACGGCATCATCTTCCAGGCGCTGCTCGCCACCGCCTGCGTGATCGGTGTCACGCTCGCCGGCTACGCGTTCCGCATCTTCCGGACGTCGCCGAAGCTCAACAAGATCTTCTTCATCGCGATCATCGGCTACGGCGTCTTCTCGCTCGTGAACTTCGGCATGATGCTCTTCGGCGCGACCGGCGACCTCGCCTTCGGCATGCGCTCGGCCCCCAGCCCGCTGTTCGGCATCCCGTGGGGCGTGCTCCTCGGTGGTCTCGCGGTGCTGCTGGGTGCCTACTCGTTGGTCATGGACTTCGAGGGCATCGAGATGGGCGTCAAGCGCGGCGTGCACAAGAAGTACGGCTGGTCCGCTGCCTTCGGCCTGGTGCTGACGATCATCTGGCTCTACGTCGAGATCCTGCGCATCATCGCGATCGTACGAGGCAACAACTAGCTCGAATCCTCACGACAGAGGGCCCCGGCATCGCGCCGGGGCCCTTCGTCGTCGCAGCGCTACACCTCGCGCGACGAGAGCACGCAGAACTCGTTGCCGTCGATGTCGGCGAGCACCGTCCAGCTCACGTCGGGCCCCTGGCCGACGTCGATGCGCGTCGCACCGAGCGACTCGAGGCGCGCGATCTCCGCATCGCGGTCATCGCTCGTGTGCGGGGCGAGATCCATGTGGATGCGGTTCTTGGTCTGCTTCTGGTGGTCGACGCGCACGAACACGAGGCCCGGCGGCACCTGGTGGAACTCGAGCTTCGCGCTCAGCTCGCGTGCCCACTTCGGCACGATGACGACCTCGTCGGCCGCCTCGTACATGACCTCCCAGTCGAGCGCGGCGGCCCACCAGCGGGCGAGCCTCGACACATCCGTCGTCTCGATCACGTTCGAGTACCAGCGCAGCGCCATCGCCGCCTCCCCACTTCGGTTGCAGCAGACGATACGCCCCGCCGCCCACGCGCTGCAGCAGCACGGGGTGACGGGGCGCGACCGGCGCGGTGAGGATCAGCTGACGACGGCCTCCGGCGCGTCGTCCGCCACGGCGTCCTTCGGCGGGCGCCGCGACCAGAACGAGGCCAGCAGGGCACCCGAGACGTTGTGCCAGACGGAGAAGATCGCAGCGGGCAGCGCCGCCTCCGGTGAGAAGTGCGTGCGAGCGAGACCGGCGGCAAGGCCCGAGTTCTGCATGCCGACCTCGATCGCCACAGCGCGCTGCGCCGAGGTGTCGAGCCCGACCGACTTCGCGGCGAGGAAGCCGAGACCGTAGCCGACGCCGTTGTGCAGGATCACGACGAGGGCGACGAGCAGGCCCACCGACAGGATCGTCGCCGCCGAGCCCGCGACCACCGCGAGCACGACGAGCGTGATGCCCGTGACCGACACCAGCGGCAGCCACGGCAGGACGGCCGCCACGACCTTCGGGAGCAGCAGGCGCAGCACGACGCCTGCGATCACCGGCAGCAGGACGATGAGGATGATCGACTGGAAGAGGGCCCAGGCATCGACCGGCAGGTAGGAGCCGGCGAGCCACAGCACCAGCAGCGGCGTCAGCACCGGCGCGAGCAGCGTCGAGGCGGTGGTCATGGCCACCGAGAGCGCGGTGTCGCCCTTCGCGAGGTAGACCATCACGTTCGACGAGGTGCCACCCGGCGCGGAGCCGACGAGCACGACGCCGACGAGCAGGGCGGGCGGCAGCTGGAACAGGGTGGCCAGACCGATGGCGGCGAGCGGCATGACGACGTACTGCGCCACGACACCGATGACGAACGCCTTCGGCTTCTTCGCGATCACCGCGAAGTCCACGGGCTGCAGCGTGAGCCCCATGCCGAGCATGATGACGCCGAGCAGCACGTTGATCCACGGCCCGAGCGGCAGGAACACCTGCGGCACGGCGATCGCGATCGCGCCGGCGACGAGCACGACGAGCGGGAACCACGTGCCGGCGACGCGACCGATGCGCTCGCCGATCGGCGCTGTGGTGGGCTCGCTGCTCGGGCTGGTGCTCGACATATCTGACCTCCTGGGTGACGGAACCCATCCCATCACAGCGGGCATGCCGGATGCGTCGGTGCAGTCAGCGAGCGGTGCTGGTGCGCCCGAGTGGTGCTGGCATGCCGGCACCGCTCACACGCAGCAGCACCGGTCGGCTCGTGCGCGGGGGTCAGCGCTCGGGCTCGGCGAGCGCCTCGACGAGCGCCTCCTCGAGGGCGACCCACGCGAGCATCGCGCACTTCACCCGCATGGGGAACCTCGCGACGCCGGCGAAGGCGACGGCGTCGCCCAGCAGCTGCTCATCGGGCTCGATCGCACCGCGCGCGCGCAGCAGCTCGCGCAGCGCCTCGATGCGCTCGCGGACCGCCTGGACGGTCAGCCCCGGCGCCTCCTCAGCGAGCACCGACGCGGACGCCTGCGAGATCGAGCATCCCTGCCCGATCCAGCCGAGCGCATCCACGACCGGTCCCTCACCCTCGCCGCCGAGGCGCACGCGCAACCGGATCTCGTCGCCGCAGGTGGGATTGCGCAGGAACCGCTCGGCGTCGAACGGCTCGAGCTCGCCCTCCCCAGCGCGCCGCTTCGCGTGCTCGAGGATCAGCTCCTGGTAGAGGCCGGCGAGCGGGTCTGCCATCACGCGGCCCCGAAGTAGGCGCGCACGCCGGCGAGCGCGTCGAGGAAGCGGTCGACCTCGTCGTCGGTCGTGTACAGGTAGGCGGATGCGCGGGTCGTCGCGGCCACACCCAGGCGGCGGTGCAGCGGCTGCGCGCAGTGGTGGCCGACGCGCGCGGCGATGCCCTGCGCGTCGAGCACCTGGCCGACGTCGTGCGCGTGCACCCCGTCGACGATGACGCTGGCGATGCCGGCGCGCTCCTGCCCGGGCGGCGGGCCGACCAGGCGCACGCCATCGATCGAGGCGGCGCCGGCCGCGAGCCGCTGCCCGAGCACGAGCTCGTGCTGCTCGATCGCGGCCATGCCCACGCCCTCGAGGTAGTCGACCGCGGCGGCGAGGCCGACGATGGCCCCCACGGGCTGCGTGCCCGCCTCGAACTTCTGCGGTGCGGGCAGCCACTCGTGCTCGGTCATCGTGACCGTCGTGATCATCGATCCGCCGACGCGCGCGGGCGGCAGCGCTGCCCCGAGCGCCTCCGCGAGGTAGAGCACGCCGATGCCGCCGGGCCCGAGCATCTTGTGGCTCGAGAAGGCAGCCGCGTCCACCCCGAGCGCACGCAGGTCGACCGGGCGGTGCGGCACCGACTGGCAGGCGTCGAGCACGACGAGCGCGCCCACCGCGTGCGCCGCCTCCACCACCGCAGGGACATCGGCGATGAGCCCCGTCACGTTCGAGACGTGTGCGAGCGCGACGACGCGCGTGCGCTCCGTGATGAGCGCGCGCAGCGCATCCGTCGACCACACGCCGTCGTCGTCGACCTCGACCCAGCGCAGGCGCGCGCCGGTCTCGTCGGCCAGCCGCTGCCACGGCAGCAGGTTGGCGTGGTGCTCGGCCTCCGTGACGACGATCTCGTCACCCGCGAGGATGCGGAGCGCCGGGTCGACGGCGCCGGCGCGGTTCGCCGCCGCGAGCGACAGCGCCACGGTGTTGAGCGCGTCCGTCGCGTTCATCGCCCAGGAGATCTCGGTCGGGCGGGCGCCGACGAAGCGGGCGATGCGCTCGCGCGCGCTCTCGTAGTCGTCGGTCGCGAGCGCCGCGAGGGTGTGCGCGCCGCGGTGCACGGCGGCGTTGCGCTGCGTGCGGAACGCCCACTCGGCCTCGAGCACCTGCCGCGGCTGCTGGCTCGTCGCGCCCGAGTCGAGGTAGACGAGCGGCACGCCCCCGGGCTGCTCGGCGAGGATCGGGAAGTCGTCGCGCAGCAGCCGGATGCGGTCCTCGGTCAGGGCGTGCTGGGTCGCGGTCGTCACTCCTCCAGGGTAGTAGCCCGTGCGATCACCCCCATATGCGAGGGTGTCAGCGCGAACCGGCGACGCGTGAGCTCGACCGCGCGTCGCTCAGCGTCCGGCCGCGGCACGAGCCAGCAGCACAGCGCGCTCTCGGGCGTTCCCGGTGCGCGCTGCCGCGAGCGCGAAGGCCGCGCTGGCCTCCGCGTCGCGCCCGAGGCGGGCGAGCAGCTCACCGCGCACCGAGGGCAGCAGGTGGCCGACCGCCAACGACCTCTCGCCCGCCAGCGCATCCACGATCGCGAGCGCCGCAGCCGGGCCGCGCCCCTCGCCCGCCGCCATCGACACCGCGACGGCACGGTTGAGGGCCACGATCGGCGATGGCGCGATCTGCGCGAGCCCGTCGTAGGCGGCGATGATGCGCTCCCAGTCCGTCGATGCGAGGTCGGGTGCGTCGGCGTGCGTCTCGGCGATCACCGCCTGCAGCGCGTAGGGGCCGAGGCCGCGACCGAAGCCCTCGGCCCGCCGGAGCGCCGCTCTCCCCCGCCGGATGGCGCCGCGATCCCAGCGGCGGCGATCCTGGTCGGCGAGCAGCACCGGCTCGCCGCGCTCATCGACGCGGGCGGGGAAGCGCGCCGCGGTGAGCTCGAGCAGCGCCAGCAGGCCGTGCACCTCTGGCTCGTCCGGCTGCAGCGCCGCGAGGATGCGCGCGAGCCGGATCGCCTCGCGCGAGAGCTCTGGCCGCATCCAGTCGTCGCCGGCAGTCGCTGCGTGCCCCTCGGTGAAGATCAGGTAGAGCACCGCGAGCACAGCACCGATGCGCTGCTCGCGCTCGGCTCGCGGCGGCGTCTCGAAGGGCACCCGCGCGTCGGCGAGCGCCTGCTTCGCGCGCACGATGCGCTGCTGGATCGTCGCGACCGGCACGAAGAAGAGCCGCGCGATCTCGGCGGACTCGAGGCCGCCCACCACTCGCAGCGTCAGTGCCACGCGAGCCTGCGGGCTGAGCACGGGATGGCATGCGGTGAAGACGAGCCGCAGCACGTCGTCGTCGACCTCGTCCGGATCCCAGGGCACCGCATCCCCTGCAGTCGCCTGCTCGCGCTCGAGGTCCTGCCCCATCGCCTCGAGCCGCTCGGCGAACCGCTCCTGGCGCCGCCAGCCGTCGATCGCCTTGCGCTTCGCGACAGCGGTGAGCCAGGCGGCGCCGTTGCGCGGCACGCCCTGCGCGGGCCACTGGGCGAGCGCGTCGGCGAGCGCGTCCTGCGCCACGTCCTCGGCCAGCGCGAAGTCGCGGGTGAAGCGGGTGAGCGTCGCGACGATGCGAGCGGATTCGATGCGCCAGACCGCGACGACGGCGCGCCGGGCGGAGTCGGTCTGACTGCTGTCGTCGCGCGCCACCTCTGCACCCCTCCCGCTCCTGCCCGATCGACCCTACGCGGCGCGTCGCGGCCGCTCGTCGCGCGTCCGGCTCGCGCGCCGAGGCAGTGTGGTGCCACCCCACTGAGATGGCATCGCGATGGCGCAGACGCCCATCGCCTCACCACGCCCACCCTGCGACGCTTGCCCACGGGCCTGGCTGCCTCGCTCGGGAGCCTGCAAGGCCGGCCCAGCACCGCACGCACCGCACGCACCGAACGCACCGCACGAAGGAGTGCCATGAACATCGCCATCGCCGACGACATCGACCGCTCGGGGCTCGATTCCCGCACGCAACGACGGCGAGCGGTCATCGGCAGCTCGGTCGGCACGATCATCGAGTGGTACGACTTCACGCTCTACGGCCTCGCCTCGGCGCTCGTCTTCGCCCCGCTCTTCTTCCCCGGTGCCGGCGAGTTCGCCGGCCTGATGGGCGCCTTCGCGGGCTTCGCTGTCGGCTTCGGCGCCCGCCCGATCGGCGGTCTGATCTTCGCCCACTACGGAGACCGCGTCGGCCGCAAGGCGACGCTGCTGGCGACGCTCCTCATGATGGGCATCGCGACGACCGTCATCGGACTGCTGCCCACCGCCGAGTCGATCGGCATCTGGGCGCCGATCCTGCTCATCGTCCTGCGCATCTTCCAGGGCGCCGGCGCTGGTGCCGAGTTCGCCGGCGCGATGACCATGGCGAGCGAGTCCGCGCCGGCTCGCAACCGCGCGTTCGTCGCAGGCTTCCCCGGCGCATCCGTCTACGTCGGCATGGCGCTCGCGACCACGGCGTTCGCGCTCATCAGCCTCATGCCCGTCGAGCAGTTCCAGGCTTGGGGCTGGCGCGTCCCGTTCATCGCGAGCATCGTCATCGTCGCCTTCGCCCTCTTCTTCCGCCTGCGGGTCAAGGAGACCGCGGCGTTCGAGAGCGCCGAGCGCCAGGGCGAGGTGCAGCGCGCGCCGCTCGCGCAAGCCGTGCGCTCGCACTGGCGAGTGCTGCTGGCTGGCATGGCGCTGTTCGTGTTCGCGCTCCCGTGGGTCTACGTCGTCCAGACCTTCTCGGTCTCGTACACGACCGGCACCCTCAGCGTCGACCCGACGCATGCGCTCGTCGCGCTCATCGTCGCCGAGCTGCTGACGATCCCCGCAACCCTCGGCTTCGGGCGACTGGCCGACCGCATCGGCCGCAAGCCCGTGCTGATGGGTGCGGCGCTGTTCGGGGTCGCCTTCGCGTTCCCGATGTTCATGCTGTTCACCACCGAGCAGACGATCCTGGTCGCCATCGGCCTGATCCTCGGTCTCGCCGTGATCCAGGGGGCCACGATCGGCGTGAGCGCCGCGCTGCTGGCCGAGCTCTTCCCTACCCGCATGCGCTGGAGCGGCATCGCGATCTCGCGCGAGATCCCCGCGGCGCTCGTCGGCGGCACGGCGCCGCTGGTCGCGACCGCGCTCGTCGCGGCGACGGCCGGCACGCCGTGGCTCGTCGCCGGCTACCTCGTGGCGCTGAGCGTCATCGGCGTCGTGGGCATCGCCTGCCTGCCGGAGACCCTGCATCGCGCGAGCGTCGACGCCGACGAGGGGGCAGCGGTCGGCACCACTGACGAGTCGACCGTCTCGGTCTGACGGAGCGCCGCCCTCGCCCGCCGGCTGCAGCGCCGCGGTCTGCTCGCGCCCGCGGGCGCGCCGAACCTCCTCGGAGTCGGCGCACCCGCGGCGCCGCGCCTCAGCCCGCGGTACCGCCGGGGCTCTCCGCGGCCGTCTTGGCGGCCTGCTCCTCGCGCCAGCCCTCTTCCTTCTGCACCCACTCGTTGTCGGCCGGGAAGTCCTCCGGGCCTGTCACCCGACGCACCTCGAGCTTGGAGCCCGGGCCCAGCGGGCAGCGCTTCGCCCACTCCGCCGCCTCCTCCTTCGAGGCGACCTCGAGGATCCAGAAGCCGTTGAACAGCTCCTTCGTCTCGCCGTAGGGGCCGTCGGTGACGAGCGGCTGGTCGGTGCTGAAGTCGACGACGAAGCCCTCGCTCGCGTCGCTGAGGCCCTCGCCCGCGATGAGCACGCCGGCCTCCATCATCGACTCGTTGTACTTCCCCATGGCTTCGATGACCTGCTCGAAGGGGAGCTCCTGGTAGGCCGCGACAGCCTCGTCGTTCGAGCGCATGATGAGCATGTACTGCATGATCGTCCTCCTTGCCTGCGGGGTCGCTGCTCGACCCTCTCACTCAGGACGTCGAACGGGGACCGGCCGGATCGACATCGCGGCAGCAATCTCTCACATCGCGACTTCGGACTCCATCGATGGCACCGAGCCGGCGCGCCCGGTCAGCGCGATCTGGCGGGCCACGCACCTGCGGCGATGCGCCAGCCGGCAAGGATGGCGGCGGCAGCGGCGATGCCGGTCGGCAGCGTGCCGAACGAGGATGCCGCGGCTGAGACCACGAGCAGCGCGAGCGCCGCGGCGAACGTGACGAACGCGGCCCTGCGTGGGCGGCCGCCGGCGCGCATCCGCAGCGCCGAGCCCGCCAGCATGCCGGCGGTCGCCGTCATGAGCGCAGCGACCATGGCCCGCTCGACCCACATCGACACGCGACTGTCGTCGTGCGCGACACCGACGGCGTCGCTCAGGATGGCGTCGCCGAGCAGCCATGCGAAGAGGATGAGCGAGGGCAGCACCGCGATCAAGGCGATGAAGCCGAAGCGCTCGGCGCGGAGCCTCGCGCGATCCCAGGTCGCGCGCACGATGAGCGCGACGGCACCGAGCGCGAGCCCGCCGAGCACCGCGCTGCTGACGCCGGCCGCCACGAGCGCGGCTCCGCCGTCGCAGGCCCAGACACCCGCCTCCAGCACGCAGCCGAAGCGCAGCCGCTCCTGCAGCCACCCCGCGGGCACGAGCGCCAGGAGCGCCGCCGCGGCGAAGCCGCCGACCAGCGTCCAGAGTGCTGCGGTGCGCGCCGCTCGCTCGCGGGAGACCTGCGGTGCCATGCGCCCATCATCCACCCGATCGGCTGAGCCACGATGTCGTTCGCGGCGGCCGAGGCTGCGACGCGCTCAGTGCGCTGCGCTCACTCCCACTCGATGGTGCCCGGCGGCTTCGACGTGACGTCGAGCACGACGCGGTTGACCTCAGCCACCTCGTTCGTGATGCGGTTCGAGATGCGGGCGAGCACGTCGTACGGCAGGCGCGTCCAGTCCGCCGTCATCGCGTCCTCCGAGGAGACCGGGCGCAGCACGATCGGGTGGCCGTAGGTGCGACCATCGCCCTGCACGCCGACCGAGCGCACGTCGGCCAGCAGCACGACCGGGCACTGCCAGATCTCGCCGTCGAGGCCGGCCGCAGTGAGCTCGGCGCGCGCGATCGCGTCGGCGCGGCGCAGGATGTCGAGCCGCTCCTCCGTCACCTCGCCGATGATGCGGATGCCGAGCCCGGGTCCCGGGAACGGCTGGCGCGAGACGATCACGTCAGGCAGCCCGAGCTCGCGGCCGATCGCGCGCA
The DNA here is from genome assembly GCF_900117395.1 of Agrococcus sp. Marseille-P2731. Taxonomy (GTDB): domain Bacteria; phylum Actinomycetota; class Actinomycetes; order Actinomycetales; family Microbacteriaceae; genus Agrococcus. The sequence goes on from NZ_FPEG01000001.1 coordinate 121,390, forward strand.
CCTCATCCTTGAACAGCGCCCGCAGCGGCTCGATGAGCTGGAACTGCAGGTCGTCCGGCAGCCCGCCCACGTTGTGGTGGCTCTTGATGTTGGCGGTGCCCGAGCCCCCACCCGACTCGACGACGTCGGGGTAGAGCGTGCCCTGCACGAGCCAGCGGATGGGCTCGCCCTCCTCGGCGGCCTCGAGCGCGAGCTCGCGCTCTGCCTGCTCGAAGGCGCGGATGAACTCGCGCCCGATGATCTTGCGCTTCTCCTCCGGGTCCGTGACCCCGGCGAGCGCCTCCATGAATCGCTGCCGCGCATCCACCGTCACGAGCCGCACGCCGGTCGAGGCGACGTAGTCCTGCTCGACCTGCTCGCGCTCGTCCTGCCGCAGCAGCCCGTGGTCGACGAAGATGCAGACGAGCTGGTCGCCGATCGCCTCGTGCACCAGCGCCGCCGCGACCGCCGAGTCGACGCCGCCCGAGAGGCCGCAGATGACGCGATCGGTGCCGACCTGCTCGCGGATGCGCGCGACCTGCTCCTCGATGATGGAGCCGGAGTCCCAGTCGCCCGGGAGGCCGGCGATCTCGTGCAGGAACGACTCGAGCACGCGCTGGCCGTGCTCGGAGTGCCTGACCTCCGGGTGCCACTGCACGCCCGCCATCTTCCGCTCGCGATCCTCGAACGCGGCGACGGGCGTGTCAGCGGTGCCCGCGAGCACCGTGAACCCCGCCGGTGCCTCCGCGACCGAGTCGCCGTGGCTCATCCAGACCGTCTGCGCGCTCGGCTGACCGTCGAGCAGCGTGCCGGACGCGCCCACCGTCACCGCCGTCGAGCCGTACTCGCGGTTGCCGGTCTGCGCGACGGTGCCGCCGAGCTGCGCGGCCATCACCTGGAAGCCGTAGCAGATGCCGAAGGTCGGGATGCCGAGCTCGAGGATGCCCTCGTCGAGCCGCGGCGCGCCCTCCGCGTAGACGCTCGAGGGGCCGCCCGAGAGCACGATCGCGGCGGGATCCTTCGCGCGCACCTCGTCGGCCGAGATCGTGGAGGGCACGATCTCGCTGTAGACGTCGGCCTCGCGCACGCGGCGAGCGATCAGCTGCGCGTACTGCGCACCGAAGTCGACCACGAGCACTGGCCGCTGAGCGGTGTCGGACATCAGGCCTCCTGAGGCGTGGTGGCGGTGGTGGATGCGTCGGCTCGAGTCGCCGAGGAGCGCTCGGCCCGCTCGGCCTCGAGTCGGGCGACGTCGGCGACCGCGGCGCGGTGCATCGGGCGCTCGACGAAGAAGGAGAGGAAGGGCACGACGCCGCCGAGCGCCATCGCGACCAGCCGCTTGAAGGGCCAGCGGAGCAGGCTCCAGAGACGGAAGCTCGCGAACAGGTAGACGACGTAGATCCAGCCGTGCACGATCAGGATCGTCAGCGAGACGTTGAAGCCCTCGCCGAGCGAGACGATCTCGCAGCCCATGCCGCCGGGCACGAACATGGAGTACCACTGGCAGCCGGCCGCGGGCACGACCGCTTCGAGCGCGAGCGGGCCGCTCGCGCCGAAGGCGAAGACCTCGACGTGGGTGGGCGAGTACTTCAGCACCATCTCGGCGACGAGCAGCAGCAGGAAGATGCCCGTGATCCACGACATCACGCGGTAGAAGGAGGTGGCGGTTCGGATCTGCGGCAGCTGCTCGATGGGGCGGGGCACGGGCACCAGTCTATCGGCGCGGCTCGACGCGCCTCAGACCGCTGCCGCCTCGGCGTCCTCGATCGCCTCGACCTCGCGCTCGAGCGCGTCCTTCACCAAGCGATACCAGAGGTAGAACGCGAACACCATGAAGGCGACCCACTCGACGGCGTAGAAGACGTTGAGCCAGTTGAGCTGGGTGTCGGTCACCGGGCGCTCGTGCACGATCGGCTCGTCGCCCGGCACCGTCGCGCCACCCTCGGCGACGACGGTCGGGTCGAAGACGAGGTAGCCGCTGTAGACGAGCCCGTTCCAGTCCTGCCACTCGTTGATGAGGGCAGCCACCGACATCGCTTCGCGCTCGCGCTCGCGCACGTCGCCCTGCGTCGGCGCCTCCGTCGGCATGTAGCGCCCGCCGAGCTCGGCCTGACCCACGGTGGCCGCGTCGGCGCGCAGCGCCTCGACCGCTGCGTCGGCGCGCTCCTGGGTCGCGCTCCACGACAGCGCGACGGCGAGGGATGCGTCGCGCCCGTCCGGCTCCGCGACGAGCACGCGCCCGATGACCCACCAGCCGAGCCGGCCGTCCTGGTTGCGACCGGCGAGCGTGCGGTAGTCGGCCGCCACGTCGTCACCGGACACGGTCACCATGCGGCCTCCCGCATCCGACAGCATCGGCTCGCCCGGCGTCGCCACCGACCGGAGCGGCACGGCGGTCTCGGTGTCGCGCTCGTCTGCCTGCCCCTGCTCGACCGCGCGGTCGATCTGCCACTGGCCGAGCAGGGCGAAGACGGCGGCGACGAGCAGGCAGAGCGCGAGCACGCCGATCCAGCGCGGTCGTCTCGCGACCTGCTTGAAGGTTGGCGTGGGGGTGCTCATGGGCACCCCCAGCCTACCGTCGCCTCAGGCAGCCGGCTCGGGGCGCGTGCCGACCGTGTCTGCCGTCGGCAGCGCGTTCAGCGACACGATCTCGGGCGCCTCGAGTCGCGCGCGGTCCGCCGATTCGTCGTCGGGCAGCTCCTGGCTCTGCAGCTCGGCGGCGACGCGCTTGTTGTAGGTGTTGATCTCCTTCTCGACCCGCGCGTCGTCCCAGCCCAGCGCATCCGCCATGATGCGCGCGGCCACGGGGGCAGCCGCCACGCCGCGATCCCAAGCCTCGATCGAGATGCGCGTGCGGCGAGCCAGCACGTCGTCGAGGTGGAGCGCGCCCTCGTGGGTGCAGGCGTAGCGCACCTCGGCGCCGATGTAGTCGTCGGCGCCCGGCAGCGGCTCGGCGAGCGTCTCATCGTTGCGGATCATGTCGAGCAGCTCGTCGGTCAGCACGCCGTAGCGGTTCAGCAGGTGCTCGACGCGGTGCTTGTGCAGGCCGAAGGCGCGGGCGATCTTCGATCGCTTGTTCCACGCCGCGCGGTAGCCGGTCGCGCCGAGCAGCGGGATCTGCTCCGTGCACGACTGCGGCACCTTGCCGTCCATGGCGCTGACGGCCTCGTCGATGGCGTCCTTGGCCATGACGCGGTACGTCGTCCACTTGCCACCCGCGACGAGCACGAGGCCCGGCACGGTGTGCGAGACGTGGTGCTCGCGCGAGAGGTTCGCGGTCGACGAGCCGTCGCCCGCGGCCAGCAGGGGACGCAGGCCCGCGTAGACGCCTTCGACGTCGGCGCGCGTCAGCTTCGTGGCCAGCACGCTGTTGACGTGGTCGAGGATGTAGTCGATGTCTGCCGCGGTCGCCGCGGGGTGGGCCAGGTCGAGGTTCCAGTCGGTGTCGGTCGTGCCGAGGATCCAGTGGCGGCCCCACGGGATGACGAAGAGCACGCTCTTCTCCGTGCGCAGCAACAGGCCCATCTCCGAGTGGAACCGGTCGCGCGGCACCACGAGGTGCACGCCCTTGGACGCGCGCACCTTGAACTCGCCGCGCTCCCCGACCATCGCCTGCGTCTCGCCCGTCCAGACACCGGTCGCGTTCACGACCTGCTTCGCTCGGATCTCGAACTGCTCGCCGGTCTCGTAGTCGTGCGCCTGCACGCCGACCACGCGCTCGCCGACCTTGAGGAAGCCCTCGGCGCGCACGCGGCTCGCGACGTGCGCACCGTAGAACGAGGCCGTGCGCGCGAGCTCAGCGACGTAGCGCGCGTCGTCGACCTGCCCGTCGTAGTAGGTGAGCCCGCCGACGAGCGCGTTGGGGTCGAGCGAGGGGATCTGCTTCAGCATCTGCTTCTTGGACAGGTGCCGATGCATCGGCACTCCCGGCCGCATGAAGCCCGTGTAGCTGAAGGCGTCGTACATCGCCATGCCTGCGCCGATGTAGGCGCGCTCGACGACCGGCGTGGTGAGCGGGTAGAGGAACTTGACGGGCTTCACCAGATGCGGAGCGAGCCGCTGCAGCAGCAGGCCACGCTCGAGCAGCGCCTCGCGCACGAGGCCGAAGTTCAGCTGCTCGAGGTAGCGGATGCCGCCATGGATGAGCTTCGACGAGCGGCTCGAGGTGCCGGAGGCGAAGTCGCGCGCCTCGATGAGTCCGACGCGCAGGCCGCGCGTGACCGCGTCGAGCGCTGCGCCGGCACCGACGATGCCGCCGCCGATCACGAGCACGTCGACCTCGCGGTCGCGCATGCTGGCGATCGCTGCCGCGCGCTCCTCAGGGCCGAGCTTCCTCGACCGGCTCACGTTGTTGGTGGTCTCAGCCATGGATCCTCCTTCAATGCGCCGCCCGGCGTGGGCGGTCTAGCGCGGGGGGTTCGCCTCGACGACCACGTCGATCCGCTGGAACTCCTTGAGATCCTTGTAGCCGGTCGTCGACATGGCCTTGCGCAGCGCGCCCATGATGTTCGCCGTGCCGTCAGCGACGGGCGACGGACCGTTCAGCACCACATCGAGCGGGCCGACCTGGTCGACCTGCACGCGGTTGCCGCGCGGCAGCTTCTGGTTGTGCGCCTCGGGGCCCCAGTGCCAACCGCGGCCAGGCGCGTCCGTCGCTCGCGCGAGGGCGGTGCCGAGCATCACGCCGTCGGCGCCGCACGCGAGCGACTTCACGACCTGACCGGAGGTGCCGAGCGAACCGTCGGCGATGACGTGGACGTAGCGGCCGCCGGACTCGTCGAGGTAGTCGCGGCGCGCGGCGGCGACGTCGCTGACCGCGGTCGCCATCGGAGCTGCGACCCCGAGCACGCGCTCGCTGGTCGAGGCTGCTCCGCCGCCGAACCCTACGAGCACGCCCGCCGCACCGGTGCGCATGAGGTGGAGTGCCGCCGTGTAGGTCACGACGCCGCCGACGACGACCGGCACGTCGAGCTCGTAGATGAACTGCTTGAGGTTGAGGGGGGTGCCCGCCTCGGCCGAGACGTGCTCGGCGCTGACCGTCGCGCCGCGGATCACCATGAGGTCGACGCCAGCGGCGAGCACGGTCTCGTAGTGCTGCTGCACGGCTTGCGGGCTGAGGCTCCCGGAGACGACCACGCCCGCGTCGCGCACCTGCGCGAGGCGGTCGCGGATGAGCTCAGGCTTGATCGGCTCGGCGTAGATCTCGCGCATGCGGCCGGTCGCCTCGACAGCGGGGAGCGCCGCGATCTCGGCGAGCAGCGGCTCGGGGTCGTCGTAGCGCGTCCAGACGCCCTCGAGGTTGAGGACACCCAGGCCCCCGGCCTTGCCGAGCGCGATCGCGGTCGAGGGGCTCATGACCGAGTCGGTCGGTGCGCCCATCACGGGGATCTCGAACTTGAACGCATCGATCTGCCACTGCAGGGACACCAGGTCGCTGTCGCGCGTGCGGCGCGAGGGGACGATGCTGATGTCGTCGAAGCCATAGCCCGTGCGGGCGCGCTTGCTGCGGCCGATCTCGATCTCCGTCACGGTGTCAGCCTATCGCCGCCTCGCCCGGCCGCCGCTCAGACTGTCCACACGCGAGCGGCGTCGACAGGCTCGTCGACAGGCTCAGAACAGGCTCTTGATGCGCAGCAGGGCCGCCTCGAGCTCCTGCCGCACCGTCGCCGCCTTCGCCGGGGTCATGTGCTCGGCACGCTCCCGACGCACCGCCTCGCGCACCTGCTGCCGGAAGTCGCTGAGCGCCAGGTCGATGTCGTGCACCGCCATCCGCGCCGCCGCCTTCGGAGCCGGTGACGCACTCTGCGCAGATGACGCATCCGGTGCCGATGGCGCCCCAGGCGCCGCCGGCCACTCGGGTCCCGCCGCCCACTCCAGCTCCTCCGGTCGCGTCGCCGGCTCCGCCCACTCCGCCTGCTCCGCCTGCTCCGCCCACTCCGCAGCCGCAGTGGTCTCGGGCGCCGGGGGACGCGACGCGCTCGGCGTCGCGGGTCGCGCGCTCGATCGAGCATCGCGCTCCGCCGCCGCCAGGTCTGCGCGCAGGGCCTGCATGGCCGACTTCACGCCCGCCCGGACATCCGAGGCCAGGCGCCGCACCGAATCCGTGATCTCGGCCTCGAGCGAGTGCAGCTCGCCCTCGCGGGCGCGCAGCTCGGCGCGGCCCGCCTCGGTGATCGCGTACGTGGTCTTGCGCCCGTCGACCGCCTTGGTGAGGAGGCCCTCCTCCTCGAGCTTCGACAGCCGCGGGTAGATGGTGCCCGCGCTCGGCGAGTAGGTGCCGCCGAAGCGGTGCTCGAGCGCCTGCATGAGCTCGTAGCCGTGCCGCGGGGCCTCGGCGAGCAGGCTCAGCAGGTAGAGGCGCAGCGCGCCGTGACCGAAGACGGGTGTCACTCGCCCCTCCGCACGACCGTGATGTCGCCAGAGACCGTGCTGGCACTGAAGTCGAAGGCGTTCGCACCGTCGACGACCTCGCGCCCGCCGCGCTTGGGCATCGCGACGCCTGCGATGGCCCCGCGCCCGGAGACCGTGCGCGTGGTCGCGCGCACGCCCTGGCCGGCGTCGATGCGCACGGTGACGTCGCCCGAGACCGAGTTGGCCGAGATGCTGCGGGGCGAGCCGTGCACGTCGAGCAGCACGTCGCCGCTGACGGTGTCGATGCCGATCGCCTCCAGTGCCCCGGAGGCGGTGACGCTCGCCGAGACGCCGTGCACCGAGAGCCGGCCGGCGCCGCCCGAGACCTCGATGTCGCCCGAGACGGTGTTCAGGTCGAGGTCGCCCGTGTGCGACTCGACCTGGATCGCACCCGAGACGGTGCCCAGGCTCGCGCGATCGCGCAGCCCGGTGACGAGGGCGGATGCGCCCACCTGGCCCAGCGAGAGCGCCACCTGCCTGGGCACGACGATGCTCAGCTCGACCCGGGCGCGGACGCCCACCAGGGCCTTCACCGATTCCCACACGTCGTCCCAGCTGACCTTCGGGTGCGAGATCGAGAGGCGCCCCTGCTCGAGCGTCACCGTGAGGTCGCGCCCTTCGACGCGGTGCACCTCGACGCGCGCGGTCGGCTCGTCGTGGCCGATGATGTCGACGCTGCCGCCGACGATGCCGACGCGCAGCGCCCGCACCGCGTCGATGTCGATCACGCGGCTCTCGCCCTCGCCGATCGTCCAGCGCTCGGTGATGCTGTCGGCGCCCGATGCCGCCGCCCCAGAGGCGCTGCGCGGCTTCGCGCTCTCCGATGCGTCGACGCCCTCAGCCTCGCCGCTTCCCCACTGCTGCTCCATGGTCGCTCCTCGGATCGTCGCGGCGACCCGGCGCCACCGCTCGCGATATATCGCGTCTTGTGCGACACACGCTATATCGCGTCTGAGCGGAGTGCAAGAGGCCAGCGCGGTGACGACGAGACGTGGTGCGGGCGTGCGCAGAGCGGCGGCTCAGCGCGACAGTTGCTGGCGCTCGTGCTCGCGTTCACGCCCGGAAGATCTCCGGCTCAGCGGCCTTCCGCGTGGACTATCCCGTTGGGTGGGCGGAGGGAGAGAAGATCTCCGGGACGCTCCCGAGCAGCGCGCTCAGCGGCGGTAGTTCGGCGCCTCGACCACCATCTGGATGTCGTGCGGGTGCGACTCCTTGAGGCCCGCTGCGGTGATCTGCACGAAGCGGCCCTTCTGCTGCAGCTCCTCGATCGTGCGCGCGCCGGTGTAGAACATCGACTGGCGCAGGCCGCCGACGAGCTGGTAGGCGACCGTGCCGAGCGGGCCGCGATAGGGCACCTGGCCCTCGATGCCCTCGGCGATCAGCTGCTCGTCGCTCGGCACATCCGCCTGGAAGTAGCGGTCGCGCGAGTAGGAGGTCTTCTTGCCGCGGGTCTGCATCGCGCCGAGCGAGCCCATGCCGCGGTAGGTCTTGAACTGCTTGCCGTTGACGAGCACCAGGTCGCCGGGGCTCTCGTTCGTGCCGGCGAGCAGCGATCCGAGCATCACCGACGAGCCACCGGCGACGAGCGCCTTCGCGATGTCGCCCGAGTACTGCAGGCCGCCGTCGGCGATGATCGGGATGTCGGTGCCCGCGTCGTGCGCGGCGCGCGCGGCGTCGTAGATGGCCGTGACCTGCGGCACGCCCACGCCGGAGACGACGCGCGTGGTGCAGATCGAACCCGGCCCGACGCCGACCTTCACCGCGTCGACACCCGCCTCGATCAGCGCAGCCGCGCCCTCGTACGTCGCGACGTTGCCGCCGATGATGTCGATCTCCTCGAAGCGCGCGTCGCCCTTGAGCTTCGCGACCATGTCGAGCACGCCCTGGCTCTCGCCGTTGGCGGTGTCGACGACGATGACGTCGACACCGGCCTCCGCGAGCGCCTCCGCGCGCTCGAAGGCGTCGCCGAAGAAGCCGATCGCCGCGCCGACGCGCAGGCGACCGTGCGCATCCTTCGTCGCGTTCGGGTACTGCTCGACCTTGTCGAAGTCCTTCACGGTCATGAGGCCGCCGAGGCGCCCCTGCTCGTCGATGAGCGGCAGCTTCTCGAGCTTCGTCTGCTCGAAGAGCTTGAAGGCCTCCTCGCGCGAGATCCCGACGCGCGCCGTCTTCAGCGGCGACGGCGTCATCACGTCGCGCACGAGCGTCGTCGCGAACTCCTCGCGCGGCACGAACCGCATGTCGCGGTTGGTGACGATGCCGACGAGCACGCCCTCCTCGTCGACGACCGGCAGGCCGGAGACCTTGAACTCGCCGCAGATGCGGTCGACCTCTTCGATCGTCGCATCCGCGTGCGTCGTCACCGGGTCGGTGATCATGCCCGACTCCGAGCGCTTGACGCGATCGACGATCGAGGCCTGGTCGGCGATGGAGAGGTTGCGGTGCACGATGCCGATGCCGCCCTGCCTCGCCATCGCGATCGCCATGCGATCCTCGGTCACGGTGTCCATGGCGCTCGAGACGAGCGGGATGGACAGGCGGATGCGGCGCGAGAGCCGCGTGCCGGTGTCGGCCTCGCTCGGGATCACGTCCGTGCGGCCCGGCAGCAGCATGACGTCGTCGTAGGTGAGTCCAACAGGTCCGAACGGATTGCGCATTTCCATCGCCTCCATCGTATCTATTCGGTAACGGTCCCGCGCCAACCCGGTGAATTCGGCTCAGTTGTCGCCCGATCGGGCCTGAGCCGCCCGCCGTGGCCGCTACTGTGGCACCACCGATGTAACGGGCACGGTGCACGCGGCATTCCCAGGGCAGTGCTGCCCCCCTGACATGGAGGACATGTGAAGACGTCCAGCAGACCTCGACGGAGAGGGCTGCGGCGAGCGATCGCGGTCGCTCTCGCTGTCCTCGGCATGGTCGGCGGTGGAGCAGTCGCGGCCAACGCCGCAGACCTCGCGCTGACGGAGCAGCCGGCTCCCTTCAACTTCAACGGCATCGTCAAGGACGGCCAGGAGCCGATCGAGGGCGTCGAGATCACGGTCTCGGGCAACGGCGTCGACGAGACGGTCGCGACCGGCGAAGACGGACGCTGGATGGTCGGGGTCCCCGAGCAGGGCACCTACACGGTGTCGATCGACACCGCGACGCTGCCCGAGGGCGTCACGCTCCGCGATCCCTCGTTCGAGAGCCGAGAGCTCACGATCGCGACGTCGACCTCGCAGGGCGTGCTGTTCCCCTTCGGCTCCCCGGCTCCCGCCCCGAGCGAGGGTGCGGGCGGCGACACCGGCGGCGAGGGCACCACCCCGCCGCCCGGGTCCGAGCCCACCGGCGCAGGCGCAGGCGCCTCGAGCAACGACTTCGGGGCTCAGGTGCTCGCGCGACTGATCTCCGGCCTCAGCTTCGGCCTCCTGCTCGCGCTCGCGGCCATCGGCATCACGCTGATCTTCGGCACCACGGGCGTGAACAACTTCGCGCACGGCGAGCTGCTGACCTTCGGCGGCGTCATCTTCTACGCCACCACGACCCTGATGGCCTGGCCCGCCTGGATCGCGGTGATCGTCACCCTCGTCGCCTCCGCCGTCTTCGGCTGGTTCCACGACTGGGCGATCTTCAAGCCGCTGCGCCGGCGCCGAGTCGGCCTCGTGCAGGTGCTGATCGTGACGATCGGCCTGTCGATCGCGCTGCGCTACTTCTTCCAATTCCTCATCGGAGGCGGCACCGAGGGCCTGGCCGTCGACCGCGGCCCGGTCGTCCAGGTGGGACCGGTCGCGATGACGACGTCGAACATCGTGAGCACGGCGATCGCGGCCGTGGTCCTGCTCGCCGTCGGCTGGTTCCTCACCCGCACGCGCATCGGCAAGGCCACGCGCGCGGTGAGCGACAACGCGAGCCTCGCCTCGGCCTCCGGCATCGACGTCGACCGCGTGATCCGCATCGTCTGGGTGCTCGCGGGCCTGCTGACCGGCGGCGCCGGCATCCTTTACACCTACTTCATCGGCGGCAACATCAAGTGGGACATGGGCTTCACCATCCTGCTGCTGCTGTTCGCCAGCGTCACCCTCGGCGGGCTCGGCAGCGCATTCGGCGCGCTCGTCGGCGCCGTCTTCGTGGGCCTCGTGACCGAGTTCTCGACGCTCTTCATCGCACCTGACCTGCGCTACGCCGTCGCGCTGCTGCTGCTCATCCTCGTGCTGCTCTTCCGACCGCAAGGCATCCTCGGTCGCCGGGAAAGGATTGGTTGACATGGACTTCCTCGCGATCCTGAACAACGCCGCGGGCGAGATCCTCTCCCCCACCACGGCCGCCTTCGCATTGGCGACCATCGGGCTGAACATCCACTTCGGCTACTCCGGCCTGCTGAACTTCGGCCAGGCCGGGTTCATGGCCGTCGGCGCCTACGCCTTCGCGATCTTCACGATGATGGTCGACCCGACCGCCACGCTCGGCTGGCCCGTCTGGCTGTCGTTCGTCTCGGCGATCCTCGTCGCGATCGTCGCCGCGGTGATCTTCGGACTGATCCTCGGCATCCCGACCCTGCGGCTGCGCGGCGACTACCTCGCCATCGTGACGATCGCGGCGGCCGAGATCATCCGCTTCACCGTCCGCACGCAGGACCTGACGGAGATCACCGGCGGCTCGCAGGGCCTGACGGGCCAGAGCTACAAGGGCGACATCACCGCCCTCAACCCGCTCACCGGCACCACCTACGGCTTCGGCCCGTGGACGGCGACCGCCTACGACACCTGGGTGCGCATCATCGCCTGGTCGATCGTCGTCGTCGCGCTCATCCTCGTCTGGCTGCTCATGCGCAGCCCGTGGGGCCGCGTCATCAAGGGCATCCGCGAGGACGAGGATGCCGTGCGCTCGCTCGGCAAGAACGTCTACAGCTACAAGATGCAGGCGCTCGTGCTCGGCGGCACCATGGGTGCGCTCGCCGGCGTGCTCTACGTGCTGCCGCGAGCCGTGCAGCCCGACAACTTCGCGACCACGATGACGTTCTACATCTGGACCGCGCTGCTGCTGGGCGGTGCAGCGACCGTCTTCGGCCCGGTGCTGGGCTCCATCCTCTTCTGGGTGCTGCTCTCGTTCACCGGCGGCGTCATCAACGGCCTGCACTCGATGGGCGTCTTCGGCGACATCTCCGGCTCGCAGGCCGGCCAGCTGCGCTTCGTGATCGTCGGACTCGCCCTCATGGCGCTCGTGATCTTCAGACCACAGGGCATCCTCGGCAACAAGAAGGAGCTGTCGTTCAATGTCTGAGACGGCCACCCCGCAGGCGACACCGCCCGCCACCCATCCCCTCGTCGACGGCCAGGTCGGCCCCGGATGCGCGAAGGTCGATCCGATCGTCGTCGCAGACGGCGTGATCCGGCAGTTCGGCGGCCTGACCGCCGTCGACGTCGCGCACGTCGAGATCCCGCGCGGCAGGATCACCGCGCTCATCGGACCGAACGGCGCCGGGAAGACCACGTTCTTCAACCTGCTCACCGGCTTCGACCGGCCCAACAAGGGCACCTGGTCGTTCGAGGGACAGTCGCTCGCGCACGTGCCCAGCCACAAGGTGGCGCGCCGCGGCATGGTGCGAACCTTCCAGCTGACGAAGTCGCTCGGTCGCCTGACGGTGCTGCAGAACATGCTGCTCGGCGCGCGCGACCAGCGCGGCGAGGGCATCTTCGCGGCACTCATCAAGCCGCTGTGGAAGGCGCAGGAGCAGGCGAACATCGAGAAGGCCGACGCGCTGCTCGCGCGCTTCAAGCTGGATGCGAAGCGCGAGGACTACGCCGCGTCGCTCTCCGGCGGCCAGCGCAAGCTGCTCGAGATGGCGCGGGCGCTCATGAGCGACCCGACGCTCGTGATGCTCGATGAGCCGATGGCCGGTGTCAACCCGGCCCTCACGCAGTCGCTGCTCGACCACGTGCGAGGCCTGAAGGACGACGGGATGACCGTGCTGTTCGTCGAGCACGACATGCACATGGTCCGTCACATCTCCGACTGGGTGATCGTGATGGCGGAGGGCAAGGTCGTCGCAGAGGGCCCGCCCGAGACGATCATGCAGAACCAGGCGGTCGTCGACGCCTACCTCGGTGCGCACCACGACACCGACCTGGGCACGCTGACCAACCAGCAGGTGGCGCAGATCCACGAGGACGCGGAGGAAGAGGTGCCGATCGACCCCGATGCATCCGCCCCCGCCGAGGCACGGGCCGACGCTCAGGACGACGCTGCTCCCACCGCGCGCTCGACCGACCGAGAGGATGAGCGATGACCCCCACCCCAGTGCTCGAGACGAAGGACCTTGTCGCGGGCTACCTGCCTGGCGTGAACATCCTGAACGGCTGCTCGATCGTCGCCAACCAGGGCGACCTGATCGGCATCATCGGCCCGAACGGCGCGGGCAAGTCGACGCTGCTGAAGGCGGTCTTCGGCCAGGTCGGCATCCGCGAGGGCAGCGTGCTGCTGCACGGCGAGGAGATCACGGGGCTGAAGGCCGACCGGCTGGTCGGCAAGGGCGTCGGCATGGTGCCGCAGAACAACAACGTCTTCCCATCCCTCACCATCGAGGAGAACCTCGAGATGGGGCTCTTCCAGCAGCCCAAGCTGTTCCGGGAGCGCTTCGAGTTCGTCGGCGGCCTCTTCCCCGAGCTCGTGAAGCGGCGCAAGCAGCGCGCGGGCAGCCTCTCGGGCGGTGAGCGCCAGATGGTCGCGATGGGCCGCGCCCTCATGATGGACCCCGCGGTGCTGCTGCTCGACGAGCCGAGCGCCGGCCTCAGCCCGGTGCGGCAGGACGAGACCTTCCTGCGCGTCGCCGAGATCAACAGCCACGGCGTGACCATCGTGATGGTCGAGCAGAACGCGCGCCGCTGCCTGCAGATCTCGCACCGGGCGTACGTCCTCGATCAGGGCACGGATGCGTACACGGGCACGGGCCGCGAGATGCTCAACGACCCGAAGGTGATCCAGCTCTACCTCGGCACCCTCGCGACCGACGTCGAGGAGAAGGCTCGCACCGAGTCGCAGCCGACGGTGCAGCCGCCAGCGGGCGTCTAGCCGGGCACAGCAGCGCGGGCCTCTCCTCGGAGGGGCCCGCGCTGCTTGGTCTCGTGACGGCAGCGCGCTGCGCGCGCGGCCTCCTCGACCAGCGGAAGGATGACAGCGCGCTGCGCGCGCGGCCTCCTCGACCAGCGGAAGGACGGCAGCGCGCTGCGCGCGCGGCCTCCTCGACCAGCGGAAGGACGGCAGCGCGCTGCGCGCGCGGCCTCCTCGACCAGCGGGCACACGCGAAGAGGGCCCCGCCGCAGCGGGGCCCTCCTCGGTGTGATGCGTCAGGTCACTCGACGAGCGAGCCGAACTCCGTCGTCACGAGCGAGTAGGTGTTGTCGGCGCCGTACTGGTAGATGCCGATGTACGCCTCCGACGGGTCGCCGTTCTCATCGAAGGTGATGGGGCCGGAGTAGCCGTCGTAGTCGATGTCCTCGCCAGCCTCGATCAGCTCGAGGCAGTCGGCGATCGTCGTGCACTTCTCACCCTCGGCAGAGACCGACTGCAGGTTGTCGCGGATGGTGATCGCGTCGGCGCTGCCGCCCTGCACAGCGGCGAGCGCTGCCAGCACGACGGCGTCGTACGACTCGGGAGCGTACGAGAAGTCGTCGAGGTCGGGGTTGATCGCGAGCAGGCGCTCACGGAAGTCATCCTCGGCCGTGTTGCCCGGCAGGGTGCCGTACGCGCCCTCGAGCGCGCCGGGGGCGAGCGTCGTGTAGCTGTTCGACAGGTTGCCGTCAACGAAGTACATCCCCGTGCCGGGGAAGCCGTTCGTGATGAGCTCCGGCAGGATCTGCGCCGTCTCGGCGAAGGCGAGGATCGCGATCGCGTCGGGGTTGCCAGAGACGAGGTCGGCCACCTGGCCCGAGAAGTTCGAGTCGCCCGGGTTGTAGAGCACGCTGCCCGTGACCTCGCCGCCGTTCTCCACGAAGGTGTCGGTCACGTAGCCCTCGAGGCCCGTGCCGTACGGGTCGTTGAGCGTGATGAAGCCGACCGAGGTCGCACCGTTGGCGAGGATCTGGTTCGCGAGCACGCGGCCCTGGAGCGCGTCGTTCGGAGCGGTGCGCCAGTAGAACCCGTCGTCCTCGTACTCGATGAAGTCGGAGGCCGTGTTCGCGGGCGAGATCTGCACGACCTGCGCGTCGATCAGGCGGTCGATGAACGTGAGCGAGACGCCCGACGATGCCGCGCCGATGATGGCGTCGGCGCCGAGACCGATCAGCTCGTCCGCCGACTGCGTGGCGATGTCGGTCGTGGTGTCACCGGAGTCACGGTGCTCGAGCGTGATCTCGAACTCGAGACCTGCCTCCTCGAGCTCCTGCACCGCGAGGTCGACACCGGCGAACTCGGGCGGGCCGAGGTACTCGAGGTTGCCCGTCTGCGGCAGGATCGTGCCGATGACCAGGCTCGTGTCGGTCTCGCCGCCGCCTTCAGCGGGAGCGCTCTCGGAGGCGCCGGTCGACTCGGACGGCGCCGGGGTGCCGCCACCGCTGCAGGCGGCGAGCAGCAGCACACCCGCGGTCGCTGCGCCGAGCGCCGCGAGCCTGCGGGGGCTGCGCCCCTTGGTGCGAATGAAGGACTGCATTGTGCTCCTCAGTTGCATGGATGCACGCTGGCGCGTGCGTTGTTGCAACAGTAGGCGAGGAAGGCCCACTTTTCTGCCGTTCCGCGTCACGACCTTGTAACGGTCTTGCGTCAAACGCCCCCCGCCATACCCGGGGCATGACGGCGGATGCGCTCAGGCAGCAGGCGGGATCGGCCGGTGCCGACGGAGCTGGCGGCCGAGGAGGTCGGACGAGACCAGCAGCACCGACGCCCACACGCACGCGAAGCCGATCCACCGCTCGAGCGGCATCGGCTCGTGCATGACGAAGGCACCGAACAGGAACGTCATGCTCGGTGCGAGGTACTGCGTGAAGGCGACCCAGGTGAGCGGGATGCGACGGGTCGCGGCCGCGAAGGCCAGCAGCGGCACCGCGGTGACGACGCCGAAGCCGGCGGCGCCCAGGATGCCCGTGAGCCCGTTCGCACCCAGCGTCACCCCGTGGGCTGCGAAGGCGAAGGCCATCATCGCCAGGGAGGCGGGCAGCACCGCGACGGTCTCGATCGTGAAGCCCGACAGCGCATCCACCGAACCCCCGACGCGCTTCTTGATGAGGCCGTAGGTGCCGAACGAGAACGCCACGAGCAGGCCGACCCACGGCACCTCGCCGTAGCCGACGATCATGACGCCGACCCCGACTGCGCCGAGGCCCACCGCGATCCACTGCAGCACCCGCAGGCGCTCCCCGAGGAAGATGACGGCGAGCACGACGCTCACGAGCGGGTTCAGGAAGTAGCCAAGGCTCGTCTCGAGCACGCGGTCGGAGAGCACCCCGATGACGAAGGCCGTCCAGTTGACGAGCACCGCGTGGCCGGCGGCCACGAGCGTCCAGGTGTCGCGGCGGCTGCGGAGCACCTGGCGCATGCGTGCCCAGCCGCGCGTCATGGCGACGAGCGCGAAGGCGACCACGACCGACGAGATGACGCGCCAGCCGATGAGCTCGAACCCCTCGATGCCGCGGGTGAGCTGCAGGTAGATGGGGAGGAGGCCCCAGACGAAGTAGGCGAACAGCGCATAGCCGAGACCGGCGCGAGCGAGCTGCCCCATCATCCCTCCCTGGAAGATGCGAAGGCGGCTCCCCTGTGCAGGGGAGCCGCCAGTGCGTCAGTGGTGCGTCAGCGCTCCACGATGGCGAGCACGTCGCGCGCCGAGAGCACCAGGTACTCGTCGGCGCCGTACTTGATCTCGGTGCCGCCGTACTTCGAGTAGAGCACCCGGTCGCCGACCGACACGTCCATCGGGACGCGGTTGCCGTTGTCGTCGATGCGGCCGGGGCCGACGGCGACGACTTCGCCCTCCTGGGGCTTCTCCTTGGCGGTGTCAGGGATGACGAGACCGCTTGCAGTGGTCGTCTCAGCCTCGACCTGCTGGATGACGATGCGGTCCTCGAGCGGCTTGATGGAAACCGACACGGTTGCCTCTTTCTGTCAGACTTTGGGGTCCGTCCGGACGGGCCGGACAACACCCCAAGCCTAGGCGCTCGATTGGCACTCGGTCAACATGAGTGCCAGCCGTTCGCCTCCGGCGGACCTCCGGCGGCCATCGGCGTCCGGTTCGCGCGGTGCTTGACTGGAGCCATGGATGCCGATGCCCTGCGACTGCTGCTGTCGACCGAGGGGCTCGCGCTGCTCGAGCGCGTCGAGGCGGGCGATGGCGATGGCATCGAGGGGCGCGACGACGTCGTGCGCGCCGTCTCGCGCCTGCGGGCGGAGGGTCACGACGCCCAGCTCGTGGCCGCCGTGCTCACGCAGCTGCGACTGCGCCGCCGCGCCCGCGCGAAGTTCGGCGAGTTCGCGAGCGGCATGCTCTTCACCGAGGCGGGCCTCGAGCAGGCGACGCGGCTGCGCGTCGCCGCGCACCATGCGGGGCGGATGCGCGAGGCCGGCATCGCGTCGGTCGCCGACCTGGGCTGCGGCATCGGCGCCGACGCGCTCGCGTTCGCGACGCTCGGGCTCGAGGTCACGGCGGTCGAGCGCGACGAGGTGACCGCGGCGGTCGCGTCGTACAACCTGGCGCCGTGGAACGCATCCGTGGTGCACGGGGATGCCCTCGAGACCGCAGTCGACGTCGAGGCCCTGTGGTTCGACCCCGCCCGCCGCGACGAGCGGAAGCGGCTGAGCGACCCCGGCGACTGGTCGCCCGCGCTCGACGCGGTGTTCGCGCGCGCGACGGAGCAGCCGGCCGGCATCAAGCTGGCGCCCGGCATCGATCGGGCGCTGCTGCCTGCGGATGCGGAGCACCAGTGGGTCATGGACGGGCTCGAGACCGTCGAGGCCGTGGTGTGGACGGGGCGGCTCGCGCGCGCGGGCGTGGCCCGCAGCGCGCTGGTGCTGAGCGACGCCGGCGCGGCGGAGCTGACGGGCGACCCCTCGCACCCCGAACCGGGCGAGCTGGGCGCGTTCCTGTACGAGCCGGCGGGGGCGGTGATCAGGGCAGAGCTGATCGGTGCGCTCGCAGAGCGGCTGGGCGCGACGGGCGTGAGCGAGGGCATCGCCTATCTGAGCGGGCCGGCGCACGTCACGACGCCGCTCGCGCAGGCCTTCCGCGTGCGCGAGACGCTGCCGCTCGACGAGCGCGGCATCGCGCGGCGGCTGCGCGAGCTCGGCATCGGCGAGCTCGAGATCAAGAAGCGGGGGGCCGACATCGACCCGGCCGCGTTCCGGAAGCGGTTGAAGCTCGCGGGCTCCGAGCGGGCGACGCTCTTCGCCACCCGCATCAGCGGGCGGCACCGGGCCGTGCTCGCCGACCGGGTGCCGTAACACGGACGCTTGTTGCCCGATTGTCACGCCTATTGCATCACAGCACAGGCTCTGCTTGCCTTTGATCCCCTAGCAACGTAGCAACGGAGTTGACGTCATGAGAGCAACACCTCTTCTGGTCCTGCCACTGTCCGCGAGCTTAGCCTTATTGCCGACACCCATCTTTCCTGAGGCGGACTCAGTCCTCTCGTCGATCGAGGCCGTCCACGCGGTCGCTCCTTCACTTTGGGACGTTGTGCCGTTCGACGAACGATTGGATGGCGCCGCGGGCGAAAGCCAGAGTTCCTCTGTCACTGCAGGCTCCGACGTCAGCGTCACGTCGGATCACGAATCAGTAACTATCGGCTTGGACTACGGTGCCGCTCCAACCGAGATAGTGGTTGCCACGCCGATTGCAGCCGCGAGTGACGCGGAATTTGACCTGAACTCCGGTGCCTCGGTCAGCCAGAGTGACGAGCTCGCAATCGATCAGGTGACTGAAGCGACGGAATCTAGCGTGCGCATGACTTCGGTGCTCGACAATTCGAGCGCTCTCGATCGCCTGCAGTACACATTTGAAGGCGCGGTGCTGTTCGAGGCCGAAGACGGCTCAGTCGAAGTCGGTCTTGCGGGAGATGAAGTGGGCGCACTCATCATCGGGCAAGTCGAGCAGCCGTGGGCAATCGACGCCAACGGAACTCCCCTCGATACACATTACTCTGTCGACGGAGACAACCTTACCCAACACGTGGAGCTGCAGGCTGACACTGCGTTCCCGGTAGTCGCCGATCCGCATTTCGTGTGGACAAACAACACGAACAACTTTGAGATCAAATGGACACGATCGGAGACTGTGGCACTAGCCAACGGGGGCTACGGGCCCGCTATCGACTTCGCGGCCTCATGCGGCGCCTTCAAGTTCCTGCCCCCGGCTGTGAGGGGCGCATTGTTTGCCACCTGCCTAGACGCGTACGCGAGATTCGTGACTGCCGCCAAAATTCAGAAGGCTAGCGGTATCGGGTGCATCAAGATCAACGGAGACACGTCACCTGTTTGGGTGTTAGGGCCACTTCCGTACACCTGCGTCAAGTCGTGAACTTACCCGCCTGACCCGTGCCCGCCTGACCCCTTCCTGCTGCCTGTCGGAGGGGAACTGTCTCGCCTTGAGGTCGCCTCCGTCAGGTCTTCAGCGGTGACGCGGCTTGGACATGGCCGGCCTAGTGGATTTGGTGGTTCCGCCTCGCTCAGCTCAGAGGCTTGTACGACACAGCGATGCTCGGCCGTCGTAAGTGACGACTACTGCGGTTTCGATGGGGCTTACTGAGGCGCGAGAGGGCGAGCGTCGCCACCATGTGACCAGCAAGAACAGCATGGGTAGTGTTGTCAGTCGACCATGGTGCAGGCGCATCAACGAGGTGCCATCGTGAGGTTCTGACTACGCTCCGTTAGTCAAAGACCTCGCGTAACCCGCCACGGTAGATGTCCTGGCAGCATCAGGAGGTCGCTGGCACTCGCACCCGACAGCGCCGACCGGGCCTATCGCCAGCGATCGAGGGTTTCTTGCGCATGCTGGAACACCTCAGGCTTTGCAGAGTGGCCGCGAGATGCGAAGCAGCGCGACACTGCTGCCAAACACCCTAGGTTCAAGGCCTTGCTCTCACAGCAGTGAGTTCGGTTCAAGCGGCGCACTGTCGAGACGGGCCCGACAGCCTCTCGCCCGCACGAGTGCGCTCCGAGCTCCGAGCGCAACGTCCATCGCAACGTACAACGGCGTCCGGTACTCGATCTTGGCGATCAACGGCGTGCGGCTGAAGTTTGCGTGGGCCTCGCGGTGATCGCTGCAGCTCGGGCGCGCTCAGGCTGCGAGCAGCTGCGGCAGCCAGATGTTCGCGGCGATGATCAGGTGCACGACGGCGATGACCGTCGCGACGGCGCCGATGATGGTCGCGATCAGCGGCCATGGCCGCGCCTGGCGGTCGCGGCGGAGCGCCACGGCACCGCAGGCGATGCCCGCGATCGCCGCTGGAAGGCCGAGCCCGCTCGCGAAGGCGAAGAGGAGCCCCAGCGCCGAGAAGAGCACCGAGGCCCAGGTGACGGTGCTCCATGCCTTGTGCGCGACGGCACCCGACCCGGTGGGATCGGGCGCCGTCGCGCCATCCGTCATCACCGGATCACAGTCCCGCGTACTGGATCCAGGCGATGACGCTCGAGACGTTGAAGATGAACAGCGCCAGCGAGGCGACCGCCGCGATCGCACCCACGATGCCCAGGATCAGCGGCCAGGGCTTCGCCTCGGGGTTCTTCTTCATCGCGACGAAGCCGAGGATCGAGCCCGCGGCCGCCGGCAGGAAGCCGAGCCCGAAGACGAACGTGAGCAGGACGCCGAGGCCGGTCAGCACCATCGACCAGATCGTGATGCTCTTGAGCTTCTTCTCGCCCGGCTGGCCGTACGGCGCCTGCGCGTAGCCCGTCTGCTGGCCGTAGCCGCCCGCGTTCGCGTCGCCGTACTGCTGCTGCGCCTGCTGGCCGTAGGCGGGCGGCTGCCCGTAGGCCTGCTGGCCGTACGCCTGCTGGCCGTAGCCGGCGTCAGCCGGAGCGCTCGCCTGGCCGTAGGCCTGCTGGCCATAGCCGGCATCAGCCGGAGCGCTCGCCTGGCCATGGGACTGCTGACCATAGCCGGCATCAGCCGGGGCGCTCGCCTGCGGCTGGCCGTACGCCTGCTGCTGGCCATAGGGCTGCTGCTGACCGTAGGGCTGCTGCTGTGCGTAGGGATCCTGGCCCTGGCTCGCCTGCTGACCGTATCCAGCCTGCTGACCGTAGGAGGGAGCGCTCTGGCTCTGCGCGCTCTGTCCATATCCGGTCTGCTGCCCATAGGGCTGCTCGGCGCCGGCCTGCTGACCATATGACGGGGCGTCAGCCTGCTGGCCGTATGACGGCGCGCTGCCCTGCTGCCCATACGACGGCGCATCAGCCTGCTGGCCGTACGAGGGCGTATCCTGCTGCTGCCCGAACGCGGGCGCCTGCTGGTCGCTGAAGCTCGCGGCGGGAGCCTCGTGCGCCTGACCGAACGACGGCGCCTGCTCGGCCTGCTGACCGAAGTCGGCGGTCGGCGCCTGACCGAAGTCTGCGGCGGGCTGCTGGGCATCCCCGTGCTGGGCATCGCCGCTCTGGGCGCCGTCCTGCTCGGGCTGATCGGGCCGACGGAAGCGGTCGTCGGCAGGCGGGAACTGGTCGCTCACGGGATCCTCCTTGCGAAGCGCGGATGCGCGCACCCACCGTACCGCCCGGCAGGCGGCGGAAGGCTGAGATCTGAGGGAGCGTCAGAAGCCAGGCAGGCTCTGCACGAACGACGCGAAGGCGCTCACCCCGAGCACGATCATCGCGAGCAGCGCGACCAAGGTCACCCCGCCGAGCACGATCCCCCAGATCGCGAGCAGCTTGCCGTCGTCGCCCGTGCGCTTGATCTGCGCGAGCGCGATGCAGCCCAGCACGATCGCCGCGATCGACCCGAGCCCGAGCAGCACCGTGGTGCCGGCGGCGGCGGCGCCGATCGCGAGCAGCGCCATCAGGTTGGTCTTCGGTCCCGGATGCGTCGGCGCGCTCCAGGCAGGCGGCTGCGCGAAGGCGGGCCGGGGCGGGAAGGCGGGCTGGCCCTGCTGCGGAGCGCTCCACCCCTGCTGGGGGTATGCGGTCGCGTTCATGCCGTGCCTCCCTGGCGTCGCTGGTGTCGCTGGCGAACTGGGCGCGGCCGGTGGCTCGCGATCCCACTCCGATCCTGCCAGGCCGACCTGGGCATCCGACTCAGCCCGTGACCTGCACGACGCTCGCCTCGAGGGTCGACTCGGCGGCGAAGCCGGGCAGGCTCGGGGCGTCGCCGCGAGCGACGAGCATCGCACCGACAGCGGCGATCATCGCGCCGTTGTCGGTGCACAGCTGGAGCGGCGGGATGCGCAGCGTCACGCCCGCCGCGGCGCAGCGCTCGGCAGCGACCTCGCGCAGGCGCCGGTTCGCCACCACTCCGCCACCCAGCAGCAGGCGCGGGATGCCGTGCTCGGCGCAGGCGTCGAGCGCCTTCGCCACGAGCACGTCGACGACCGCTTCCCGGAAGCTCGCGGCGACATCGGCGATCGGCAGCTGGATGCCCGCCGCCTCCGCTCGTTCGACGTGGCGGGCGACCGAGGTCTTGAGCCCCGAGAAGGAGAAGTTGAAGCGGTGCTTGGCGCGATCCTTCGGCGCCGTCAGCCCGCGCGGGAAGGCGATCGCCGCGGGATCGCCGCCGACTGCCGCCGCGTCGATCGAGGGCCCGCCCGGGTAGCTGAGCCCGAGCAGCCGCGCCGTCTTGTCGAACGCCTCGCCAGCCGCGTCGTCGATCGTCTCCCCCAGCAGCTCGACATCGCCGGCGAGGTCGCGCACCAGCAGCAGCGAGGTGTGGCCGCCGGAGACGAGCAGCGCGATCGTCGGCAGCGCCAGCGGCTCGCCCGAGAGCACGTCGGCCGCGACGTGGCCGACCAGGTGGTTGACGCCGTAGAGCGGCAGCTCGCGAGCGGTCGCGAGGCCCTTGGCCGCGCCGATGCCGACCATGAGCGCGCCAGCGAGCCCGGGCCCTGCCGTGACGGCGATCGCGTCGATGTCGTCGAGGGTGAGGGATGCGTCGTCGAGCGCCGCGCGGATCGTCGGCTCCATCGCCTCCAGGTGCGCGCGGGCGGCGATCTCTGGCACCACGCCCCCGAACCGGGCGTGCAGCTCCATCGACGACGCGATGCGGTTGGCGAGCATCTCGGTGCCGCGCACGATGCCGACACCGGTCTCGTCGCAGCTCGTCTCGATGCCGAGCACCACCGGCGCCTCGCTCCCCCGACCCGCGCTCGCCCAGCTCATCGCTCCGCCTCCCGCTTCATGACCACCGCATCCACGTCCTCCGGCTGGTAGTAGCGCGCCCGCACGCCGATCTCTGCGAAGCCGACCGAGGCGTACAGCGCACGAGCCGTCGGGTTGTCGGCGCGCACCTCGAGGAACAGCTCGCGCACTCCGCGGCGCTCGGCCTCGGCCAGCAGCTCGGCCAGCAGCGCGCGCCCGATGCCGCGCCCGCGCGCCTCGGCCGCCACCGCGATCGTCTGGATGTCGCCCTCCACGCCGACGGCGCGCAGCCCCGCGTAGCCGAGCGCCCGTCCTTCGGCGTCCTCGGCGAGCACGTAGCGGCCCCACTCGCTCGCGATCTCGGCGCGCATCGTCTCGCGCTCCCAGGCGCTCGGGCCGAAGGCGGCGTGCTCCAGCCCCATGATGGCGTCGAGGTCGGATGCGCCGGCAGTCCTGATCGCGGGGGTCCCGTCGGTCACGTCTGGCTCACCCGCTTCTGGCGGGCCGACGGCACCGCGTCGGCCTCGCGCAGGTAGAGCGCCTGGACGACCTCGGCCGCTCCGCGGGATGCGGCGAGGGCGAGCAGCGCGGCGTCCACCGCGTCCGCGTCGATGCGCTCGAGGTCGGCGTGCGCACCGCTCGCGCCGGCCTGCGCGGGCGGCGGCACCGCGTCGGCGGCGGCGAGGAAGGGGCCATCGACGACGAGCCCGTCGAGCACGATGCTCCACGCGCGCTCGCGACGCCGCACATCCGTCGTCACCTGGGCGCTGCCCCTCGTGACGCCGGCGTGGCTCGCGATGCCCCGGCACGGCACGCCGAGACCGAGCGCGGCGGCCCGCGCGGCAGCGATGCCCACGCGCAGCCCCGTGAAGGCGCCGGGCCCCATGCCTGCGACGACCAGTCCGATCGACGCGCGTCGACCCTCGAGCGCGCGGGCGAGCATGCCACCGAGGTGCTCGGCGTGCCGACGGGTGTCGGCGGCATGCTCGCGGAAGACGATCGCCTCGCCGTCGACCACGGCCACCGAGGTGCCGAGCGAGGTGTCGATCGCGAGGATCAAGGGCCGATCGGTCATGCCGTTCCCTCCTCTGCCTGCGCAGCAGGTGCCGATGCCGTCGCGCTCGCGAGCGCACGCACGCGCGCCGCCGGCCACCCTGGCCCGTGCCCGCTGATGCGCACGGCGCGCGGCGACTCGAGCGCATCCGGGTCGTCGTCCGCGTCGCCTCCCGCAGGGGTACCCCGATCGATCTCGACCCGCAGCCATGACTCGAGCGCGTGCTCGAGCGGCGCGCCCCACTCGGCGACGGTGATCGCGCCGTCGAGGTCGAGGTCGAGGTCGTCGAGCTCGGCCTCGTCGTCGGCATCGGCGAGCAGCCGGTAGGCGTCGACGTGCTGCAGGTCGGGCCCGGCCGCCGTGCGGTGGGTGCGCGCGAGCACGAAGGTCGGGCTCTGCACGGTGCCGCGCGCACCGAGCGCCGCGCCGATGCCGCGCGTGAGCGTGGTCTTGCCTGCGCCGAGCGACCCGATGAGCAGCACGGCGTCGCCCGCGCGCAGGCCTCGGCCGAGCCTCGCGCCGAGCGCCTCCATCGCATCCGCGTCAGGCACCGAGCCGGCCAGCTCGACCGCCACGCGCGCACCGAGCATGCCGGTGAGCTCGGGGGCGGACGCGTGCGCGAGCTCCACGGGATCGCCGACGGCGGCGTCGTGGTCGCCGAGGTCGAGCACGAGCTGATCCATCGCCACGCGACCGCAGATCGGCAGCGCCTCGCCGCGCAGCATCACCGAGCGCCCGGTCGTAGCGCGGGCGACCCCGTCGGCGTAGCCGAGCGCCACGAGCGCGAGGCTCGTCGGTCGATCGGTGACGTACTCCCCGCCGTACGAGACGGCCAAACCCGCCTCCACGCGCTTGACGCCCACGACCTCTCCGCGCAGCCGCTGCGGCGTCCCGTCGAGCCCCAGCTCGAGCACGCGGCGTGGCGCGCTCGCATCGGGGGTCGGCACCGCGAGCTGCTCCGCCACCCGCTCGTCGGCGTCGAATCGCCGCACCGCGCCCATCCGCGTGACCGTCTCGTAGCCGATGGTGCCCGCGGCCAGCGCCCACGCGTCGGCGCTCGGCTCCCCCTCGGCCGGGTCGCCCCACAGCACCCCGTCGCCCGACCGTGGTGGCTCGATGCGCAGCCGGCCCGCCTCGATCGCGACGACGCGCGCCGCCTCGCCCGCGACGAGCACCGGTGCGCCCGGCGCGGGCAGCAGTCCGTCGTCGAGCCCGATCGCGGCGATGCCGCTGGTGAAGCGCGCCGCGACGCGCATGGCCGGCACCAGCCCGAGCGCCGCAGCTGCCGATCCGTCGCCAGCGCCCGGGCCGTCGGGATCGATGCCGTAGGCCGCCATGCCGAGCCGCACCATGTCGAAGCGGGCCTCCGGCAGCGCCAGGGCGCCCTGCGAGTTCGCCAGGTGGCGCGTCAGGGCCCCGATGGGTGCGGCCTCCACGAGCGCCGCCGCGAAGTCGGCCAGC
The DNA here is from genome assembly GCF_900117395.1 of Agrococcus sp. Marseille-P2731. Taxonomy (GTDB): domain Bacteria; phylum Actinomycetota; class Actinomycetes; order Actinomycetales; family Microbacteriaceae; genus Agrococcus. The sequence goes on from NZ_FPEG01000001.1 coordinate 146,531, forward strand.
TGCGCCAGGTCGGCCTCTCGCGAGGTGCCCGCGAGGTGCGACATGATGCCCCGGATGCGCGCACCGGCGCGCGCGAGCTCGATCGCGCGCGCGAGCACCGCGGCGCGATCGCCGCGTGCCACGCCGTTGCGGCCGAGCCCGGTGTCCAGCTTCAGGTGGACCGGGGCGCCCGCGCCCGCGGCGGCCTCGAGCTGCGCGAGCGACGAGACCGCGACCTCGATGTCGTGCGCGGCGGCGAGCGAGAAGTCGGTGCGCGCACCGTGCAGCCAGGCGAGCACGGGCGCGTCGATGCCGGCGCGCCGCAGCGAGAGCGCCTCCGCGAGGTCGACGACGCCGAGCATCGCAGCACCGCCATCCAGCATCGCCTCGGCCGCGCGCACCATGCCGTGTCCGTATCCGTCTGCCTTCACGACGCCGCAGACGGGCACGCCGAAGCGCGCGGCGAGCGTGCGGACGTTCGCGGCGATCGCCGCGCTGTCGATGTCGATGCGCATCAGGACTCCGCGATGACGGTCGCGGTCGCGACGCCGGCGTCGTGGCTCATCGAGACGTGCAGCCGCGTCGCGCCGATGGCTGCCGCGCGCTCAGCGGCCGCTCCGCGCAGCTCGAGCGAGGGCTTGCCGTCGGCGGCCTGCAGGACGACGTAGTCGACCCAGCGCGCACCCGCGGCGGTGCCGATCGCCTTCTGCGCCGCCTCCTTGGCGGCGAAGCGAGCGCCGAGCGACGCGAGCGAGCGCGGTTGACCGTCGGCGAGCAGCTCCTCGCGCGCGAAGAGTCGCTCGCGCAGGCGCGGCGTGCGCGTGATGGCGCGCTCGAAGCGCGCGAGGTCGACGACGTCGACACCGAGCCCGACGATCACGCCCGGCTCGTCTCGCCCGGCCCGGCCACGCTCGCCTCGGCCACGATCAGACCGACGGGCTCACTCGACCGTGACGGACTTCGCCAGGTTGCGCGGCTGGTCGACGTCGAGCCCCTTCGCGGTCGCGAGCTCGAGCGCGAAGATGTGCAGCGGCACGACCTGCAGCACGGGCTCGAGCATCGGCAGCGTGAGGGGCACCCGCAGCACCTGGTCGGCGTACGGCATGACCGCCGCGTCGCCCGCCTCGGCCACCGCGATGACGCGGGCGCCGCGAGCGCGGATCTCCTGGATGTTGCTGATGATCTTCGAGTGCAGCAGCGGCTCGTTGCGCGGGCTCGGCACCACGACGAAGACGACCTGGCCGGGCTCGATGAGCGCGATCGGGCCGTGCTTCAGCTCGCCACCGGCGAAGCCCTCCGCGTGGATGTAGCTGATCTCCTTCAGCTTGAGCGCGCCCTCGAGCGCGACGGGGTAGCCCACGTGGCGACCGAGGAACAGCACCGAACGGGTGTCGCTCATCCAGTGCGCGAGCTCGTGCACCGCCGCCTGCTCCGAGAGCACCTGCTCGAGCTCCTCGGGCAGCTCCTTGAGCTCGCGCACGACCTCGGCGATCGCCTCGTCGGTCATCGTGCCGCGCACCTTGGCCAGGTGCAGGCCGAACAGCAGCTGGCCGATGACCTGGGCGAGGAAGGCCTTCGTCGAGGCGACCGCGACCTCGGGGCCGGCGTGCGTGTAGAGGACCGCCTCCGACTCGCGCGGGATGGTCGCGCCCTGCGTGTTGCAGATCGAGAGCGTGCGGGCGCCCTGCGCCTTCGCGTGCTGCACGGCCATCTTCGTGTCCATCGTCTCGCCGGACTGCGAGATCGAGATGACGAGGGTGCTGGCGTCGAGCACGGGGTCGCGGTAGCGGAACTCGTGGGCCAGGTCGACCTCGACCGGCACGCGCGACCAGGTCTCGATCGCGTACTTGCCGACGAGGCCCGAGTAGTTCGCGGTGCCGCACGCGACGATCACGATGCGGGAGATGCCCCGCAGCGCCTCGTCGTCGAGCACGCCGAGCTCACCCAGGTCGACGCCGGTGTCGGTCAGGCGGCCGCGGAGCGTGTTCGCCACGGCCTCCGGGCCCTCGGAGACCTCCTTCGCCATGAACGACGACCAGCCGCCCTTGTCTGCGGCCGAGGCGTCCCAGTCGACCTCGAAGCGCTTGGGCTCGACGGGCTCGCCGTCGAAGTCGGTGACGGATGCGCTGTCGGCGGTGATCGTGACGATCTTGTCGTTGTCGAGGGCGGCGGCGCTGGGGGTGAACTTGACGAACGCGCTCACGTCGCTGCCCAGGAAGTGCTCGCCCTCGCCGTAGCCGACGAGCAGCGGCGAGTTGTGGCAGGCGCCGACGACGACGCCCGGCTGCTCTGCGTGCACGGCGAGCAGCGTGAACTGGCCCTCGAGGCGCTGCACGACGCGGCGCATGGCTTCGGTGAGGTCACCGGTCTCGCGGAACGCGCGGCCAACGAGCTTGGCGGCAGCCTCGCTGTCGGTCTCGCTCAGGAAGGTCTCGCCGTCGGCCTCGAGCTCGGCGCGCAGCGCCGCGAAGTTCTCGATGATGCCGTTGTGGATGAGCGAGAGCCTGCCGTCGTCGCCCAGGTGCGGATGCGCGTTCTCGTCGGTCGGGCCGCCGTGCGTCGCCCAGCGGGTGTGGCCGATGCCGGCGCCCTCGTCGGGCAGCGGCGCATCCTCCAGGCTGCCCCGCAGCACGGCGAGCTTGCCGCCCTTCTTGCGCAGCGCGACGCTGTCGCCGTCGAGCACCGAGATGCCCGCGCTGTCATAGCCGCGGTACTCGAGCCTGCTGAGGCCTTCGAGCAGCACCCCTACGGTGCCGCGCTGACCCGTGTACCCGACGATTCCACACATGCCGATGATCCTACCGGCGGTAGGCTCCCACCCGTGTCACACCCCATCCAGTCGCCGTTCGTCGAGATCGAGCGGGCCGACTGGGCTCGCCTCTCGCCGCGCACCCCGAACCCGCTCACCGAGGATGAGGTGCGCAGGCTCCGCGGTCTCGGCGACCGGCTCGAGCTGCGCGAGGTGGCAGAGGTCTACCTGCCGCTGTCGCGGCTCGTGAGCCTTTACCAGGAGTCGGCCGCGCGCCTCCACCGCGACACCTACGGCTTCCTGGGCGCGACCGCGCATCCGACCCCCTTCGTCATCGGCGTGGCCGGCTCGGTCGCGGTCGGCAAGTCGACCACGGCCCGGCTGCTCGAGGAGCTGCTGCGGCGCTGGGAGGGCTCGCCCCGCGTCGAGCTCATCACCACGGACGGCTTCCTGCACCCGAACCGCGTGCTCGAGGAGCGCGGGCTGATGGAGCGCAAGGGCTTCCCCGAGTCCTACGACCGACGAGCGCTGCTGGGCTTCGTCTCGCGGGTGAAGTCGGGCGAGGCCGAGGTGCGGGCTCCGGTCTACTCCCACCTCACGTACGACATCGTGCCGGGCGACGAGATCGTGGTGCGCCGGCCCGACATCCTGATCGTCGAGGGCCTCAACGTGCTGCAGCCGCCGCCCGCGGGCTCGCACCTGGCCGTCAGCGACCTGTTCGACTTCTCGATCTACGTGGATGCGCGCACGAGCGCGATCAGGGAGTGGTACATCGACCGCTTCTGGGCGCTCAAGCAGAGCGCGTTCCAGGATCCGCAGTCGTACTTCCACCGCTTCGCGGACATGTCTCGCGAGCGCGCGCGGATCCACTCGGAGGACATCTGGGACTCGATCAACGGCCCGAACCTCGTCGAACACATCCTGCCGACGAGGCCGCGGGCCGACCTCGTGCTGCGCAAGGCCGACGACCACACCATCCGCTCGGTCCTGCTCCGGAAGCTGTGATCGCGACGGCCCCTAGGCTGGCGGGATCCCTCCGACGGTAGCGGGCCCGCGCGTCCGCCGCGGCCTCCCGACCTGCCCGAGCCGCACGAGCAGCACGCCCGCGATGATCGCCGCGGCGCCTGCCCACTGCATCCCCGTCGGGAGGATGGCGAGCAGCAGCGCGGTCCAGAGGATGCCGAACATCGGCTCCGAGTAGCCGACGAAGCTCGCGAGGGTCGCGCCGAGCCGCCGCGCGCCGAGGATGCCGAGCACGTACGAGAAGGCGGTCGCGAGCAGCACGAGCATCAGCATCGCCGCCCACCACGGCACCGTCGCGCCCGCGAGCACCACCGGCGAGGCGTTGGCGGCGAAGGGCAGCAGCCCGGTCGCCGAGGCGAGCCCGAGCACGACCGCGCCCACGATGAGGCCGAGCCCGGCGAGCGCGATGGGCGGCAGCTCCGAGTCGGCCTTGGAGGCGGCGGACCAGTAGCCGGCGTTGCCGACGGCTGCGCCGAGGGCGAGCAGCACCCCGAGCGGGTGGAGCGCTTCGCCGCCGATGCCGGAGACGAGCCCGAGGCCGATGAGCGCCACACCGGCGCCCGCCAGCGTGAGCATCGCGGGCGCCCGGCGAGTGGTCGCCCAGGTGAAGAAGACGAGCAGCACCGGGCCGAGGAACTCGATCAGCAGGGCGAGCGAGGGATCGATGTAGGCGACCGCGGCGAAGAACGCGAGCTGGCAGACAGCGACGGCCAGCACGCCGAGCACCACCACCTCCTTCCACGACCGCAGCACCGCATCCCACCTGCCGCGCAGCAGCAGCAGGGTGGGCGCGAGGAGCACGAGCGCGCCACCGCCGATGCGCAGGAGCGTGACCGCGCCAGCGCTCCAGCCTGCGTCGAGGAGCGCGGACGCGAAGATGCCCGAGAGCGCGAAGGAGGCCGCGCTCGCGAGCGCGAGCGCGAGGCCGACGGGGCGACGAGACGGCATGGTGACCCGCTACTGAGGACGACTACGATCGTGCTCACCACGTCGGGGCACGTTGTCACGACCGTATGGCTTGACGGCCATGAGCACAACCGAGGACGATCCGTGACGCTTCCCCACCCCCGAGAGCTCGTGCGCACCCTGGAGTTCACCGCCGCGCTGTGCAATCGGCGCCGCGAGGGAGCGCTCGACACCGTCGCGGCGCTGAAGGCGATGTGCGCCGACTACCGCTTCCCGGGCGCGAGCGGTGCGACGAGGGCGGATGCGGCGGCCGCCTGGGCGCACCTGCGCACCCTCGAGGCGATGTGGGACGCGGATCGAGACGAGATCGCAGCCACGGCGAACCGGGTCTTCAAGCAGTGCGACGCCCGCCCGCACCTCGTGCGCCACGACGACTTCGACTGGCACCTGCACGGGCTGCCGGCGGGCGCGCCGATCGCTGACGCGATCGCCGTGAACGCGGCCATGGCCCTCGCGGATCTCGTGCGCACCGAGGACACCGCCCGGCTCAAGCGCTGCAGCGACGATCGCTGCCTCCGGATGTTCTTCGACCTCTCGCGCAACCGCTCTCGACGCTTCTGCTCCACGACGTGCCAGTCGCGCACCAACGTCGCCGCCTTCCGGGCCAGGCAGGCCTGACGCCGCGGGGCCCGGCTGCGCGGTGGGTTCGGCACGCTCACGGCCCGGGTCGCGAACCTGTGGAATCGATAGGCGCGCGCTCAGCGAAGCCGTGCCACTCTTAGCGACTATGGCGCAGTCCACAGTCGCAGAACCATCGCCCTCCGGCACGAAGCTCAAGCGCGGGATCACCACCCTCCTGCTCTTCTTCTTCATCGTCGGTGACACGCTCGGCGCAGGCATCTACACACTCGTCGGCACCATCGCGCAGGACGTCGGCGGCGTCATCTGGCTCCCGCTCGGCCTCGCGCTCATCCTGGCGCTGCTGACCGCTGGCACCTACGCCGAGCTGATCACGAAGTACCCGCACGCGGGTGGCGCGGCCAGGTTCGCCGAGCGCGCGTTCAACAAGCCCTTCGTGACCTTCCTCATCGGCTTCCTCATGCTGTCGTCGGGCATCACGACCTCCGCCGCACTGGCCAACGCGTTCGCCGGCGACTACCTGCAGGCGCTGGTGCCGGGCATCCCGACCATCCCGGTCGCGATCGGCTTCATCGCGCTGCTCGTCATCATCAACCTGCGCGGCGTGCGAGAGTCGCTCATCGCCAACGTCGGCGCGACCGTGATCGAGATGACCGGTCTCATCATCATCATCGCGGTCGCCGCGATCGTGTTCGGCTCCGGCGGCGGCGACCCCTCTCGCCTCACGACCTTCGCCGAGGGCGTGCCGCCCATGACGGGCGCGTTCGCAGCCACCATCACCGCCTTCTTCTCGTTCCTCGGCTTCGAGGCTGCGGCGAACATGGCCGAGGAGGTCAAGGACCCCAGCCGCTCCTACCCCCGCGCGCTCTTCGGCGCGATCCTCACCGCGGCGGTCGTCTACCTGGCCATCGCGCTGGGCGCGGCGATCGTGGTGCCGCTCGACCAGCTCGCCAACTCCGAGGGTCCGCTGCTCGAGGTCATCGAGGCCTCCGGCCTCGCCTTCCCGCCGTGGCTCTTCGCCATCATCGCGCTGGTCGCGATCGGCAACGGCGCCCTGCTGTTCATGGTGATGGCATCGCGCGCCACCTACGGCCTGGCCGAGGCCAAGCTGCTGCCGCGCGCCTTCGGCGCGGTGCTCCCGAAGCGCCGCACGCCGTGGGTCTCGATCGTCGTGGTCGGCGTCGTGACGATGGCGATGTCCTTCGTCGGCGACGTCGGCACGCTCGCCGACACCACCGTGCTGCTGCTCGTGCTCGTGTTCATCTCGGCGAACATCTCGGTGCTCGTGCTGAAGAAGGACAAGGTGGCGCACAAGCACTTCACGGCGCCCCGCATCGTCTCGGTGCTCGCGCTCATCGCCTCGGTGGCGCTGCTCACGCAGCAGAGCCTCCAGACCTGGCTGATCGCCGGGTGCTACGTGGTGGTCGGCAGCGTGCTGTTCATCATCGCTCGCGTCGCGCGGCAGCGCGCGATCCGCGCCGGCACCAACGAGCCGACGCGCAGCATCCCGCTCGAGTGATGCACGCAGCGAGAGGGGCGGGGATCCAGTGGATCCCCGCCCCTCTCGTCGTTCGCTGCGAAGTCGTGCTCAGGCGCTGACGCTCAGCTCAGCTCGCACGAGGTCGGCGAGCTCGTCGGCGATGGTCTCGGCGATGTGCTGCTCGGAGGCCTCGACCATGACGCGCACGATCTTCTCGGTGCCCGAGGGGCGCAGCAGCACGCGGCCCTGCTCACCGAGCTCAGCCTCCGCGCGCGCGACGGCGTCGGCGATCGGCTGGTTGCCGCGAAGGCCGAGCCTGTCGACGCCGGTGACGTTGATGAGCACCTGCGGGAAGACCTGCATCACCGCGGCCAGCTCGCTGAGCGACTTGCCGGTGCGCGCCATCTCTGCGGCGATCTGCAGGCCGGTGAGGATCCCGTCGCCCGTGGTGGCGTGCGCCGAGAAGATGATGTGGCCCGACTGCTCGCCGCCGAGCGAGAGGTCGTACTCACGGAGCGCTTCGAGCACGTAGCGGTCGCCGACGGCCGTCTGGACGAGCGAGATGTCGTGCTCGTCCATCGCGACCTTCAGCCCCAGGTTCGACATCACGGTCGCGACGAGGGTGTCGTCGGCCAGCAGGCCGCGCCGCTTGGTCGCGACGGCGAGGATCGCCATGATCTGGTCGCCGTCGACGACGGTGCCCTGCGCGTCGATCGCCAGGCAGCGGTCGGCGTCGCCATCGTGGGCGATGCCGAGGTCGGCGCCCGACGAGACGACGAGCTCGCGCAGCTGCTCGAGGTGGGTCGAGCCGACCTCGCGGTTGATGTTGATGCCGTCGGGGTCGTTGCCCATCACGGTCACCCGTGCCCCGGCGTCGGCGAAGGCCTGCGGGCTCACGCCCGCAGCCGCCCCGTGCGCGCAGTCGAGCGCGACGTGCAGCCCCTCGAGGCTGACGTCGAGCGTGCCGAGCAGGTGCACGAGGTAGCGGTCCTCGGCGTCGGCGAAGCGACGGATGGTGCCGACCTCGCTGCCGATCGGGCGCAGCGGAGGCCCGCCGAGCGCCGTCTCGATCTCGTCCTCGACCGCGTCGGGCAGCTTGCGGCCGCCCGTCGCGAAGAACTTGATGCCGTTGTCCGGCGCCGGGTTGTGCGAAGCCGAGACCATGACGCCGAAGTCGGCGTGGATGCTCGCCACCAGGTAGGCGGCGGCCGGCGTCGGGATCACCCCGGCGTCGAGCACGTCGACACCGCTCGAGGCGAGGCCCGCCGAGACGGCGGCGGCGATGAACTCACCCGACACGCGCGGATCGCGCGCGACGACGGCAACAGGGCGCCGCCCATCCTGCCGGGCGTGACGCCCGAGCACGAGAGCGGCGCCCTGTGCGAGCGCCATCGCCGATTCCGCCGTGATGTCGAGGCCTGCCAGACCCCGAACCCCATCCGTGCCGAACAGGCGCGACATGGATCAGCGCTTCGAGTACTGCGGCGCCTTGCGAGCCTTCTTGAGGCCGGCCTTCTTGCGCTCGATGACGCGAGCGTCGCGCGAGAGGAATCCGGCCTTCTTGAGCTCCGGGCGGTTGTTCTCGACGTCGATCTCGTTGAGCGCACGAGCGATGCCGAGACGCAGCGCGCCGGCCTGGCCCGAGGGGCCGCCGCCCGAGATGCGGGCGATCACGTCGTAGCTGCCCGTGAGCTCGAGGAGCGTGAACGGGTCGTTGATCAGCTGCTGGTGCAGCTTGTTCGGGAAGTAGTCCTCGAGCGAGCGGCCGTTCACGGTGAACGAGCCGGAGCCGGGGCTCAGGCGCACGCGGGCGATGGCCTGCTTGCGACGGCCGACGGCCTGGCCGCCGATGTTGACGACGCGGGGCGCCTTGGGAGCCTCAGCTGCCGGCGTCTCGGTCGAGAAGCTCTCGGGAGCCTCGATGGAGTCTGCGATCTTCGCCATGTCTGGTGTCTCCTCGCGCCCTACTGGGCGACCTGGTCGAACGTGTAGGGGGTCGGCTGCTGCGCCGCGTGCGGGTGCTCGGGGCCTGCGTAGACCTTGAGCTTCTTGATCTGAGCGCGGCCGAGCGAGTTCTTCGGCAGCATGCCGCGGATCGCCTTCTCGACGGTGCGCACAGGCCAGCGCTCGAGCATCTCTGCGTAGTTGGTGGCCTTGAGGCCGCCCGGGTAGCCCGAGTGGCGGTAGGCGACCTTCTTGAGCAGCTTCTGGCCCGTGAGCGCCACCTTGTCGGCGTTCACGATGATGACGAAGTCGCCCATGTCCATGTGGGGGGCGAACGTCGGCTTGTGCTTGCCGCGGAGCATGGCAGCCGCGTGGCTTGCCAGGCGGCCGAGCACCACGTCGGTGGCGTCGATGACGATCCAGTTGTGCTGGACGTCCGCCGCCTTGGGCGAATACGTGCGAGTCATTGATGCCTCACTGATCGAATGGATGGTCGTGAATCCCACTCCGAGGTGTTCTGCTCGCGATGCGGCGAGAACGATCCGGTGGAGGGCTCATTCGGGCACGCGCAGGCTGCACGCACCAAGGATCGAGCATACTCGCGCGGAACCGCGGCGGTCAAGCCCCGAACCACGGCGATCCGGGTCCGAGGGGCGGGATCAGCGGTCGATCGAGGGGTCGTAGGCCTCGTCATCCTCGTGCCACACGACCTCGATGACCTCCTCGCGCGTCGCCGGCTCCTCGACCGGCTCGCCCTCGAGCGCCTGGTCGACCTGCAGGGTGAGATCGGCGAGCGGATCCTCGTCAGCGGCGGATGCGCTGTGCGAGTCGGGGACGACGACGCGGTCCTCGGCGGCCACAGCGGGCACGCCCGCCCCTGCCGGCTCCTCCCCCGAGCGCTGCCCGTCGGGGGCCGCCGCGCCGGGCGTCGCAGCGCCCGCCGCGCCCGCGGAGGACCAGGTGCGCGGGTCGGCGGCGTCCGCGACGTGCATGAGCGACTGCACCTCCGCCATGAAGCCGTTCAGCTGCGTCTGCTGGTAGCGCAGCGACCGCGTGCGGTCCTCGGCATCGCGCAGCACATCCTTCGTGTGCTTCGTCACCGCGTCGACGATGGCCTGCGAGCGCTGCCGCGCCTCGTCGAGCATCGACGACGCGCGCGCCTTCGCGCTCGCCTCGATCTGCGCCGCCTGCGCCTTCGACAGCTGCTCGTAGGCCTCCGACTGCTCGGCGACGTGCGTGGCGTGCGCGAGCGCCGACGCGACCTTCTCGTTGGCGTCGGCCGTGATGCGCTCCGCGTGCGCGACCGCCTGGCTGTGCAGGCGCAGGAACTCCTGCTGCGCGTCGTCCTGGCGGCGCGTGATCGCGGCGTCGAGCTCGATCCGCCGCGCCTTCGCCTCGCGCACGATGCGGTCGGCGTCGAGCTTCAGGTCGTCGGTCTCGCGCTGCACCTGCGCGCGCATCGCGGCGGCTGCGCGCTCGGCCTCGCCCAGCAGCACCTGCGCCTCGCGGTCGGCCTGCGACACCTTCTCGCCCAGCGAGCCGAGCTCGATCTCGACGCGCGCCCGGTGGGCGGTCTGCTCGGTCTCGCTGCGGCGGCGGGTGAGCTCCGCCTCGTGCTGCGCCTCCTGCAGCACGCGAGCCGCCTCCTCCTGCGCATCCCGGCGGATGCGGTCGCGCTCCTCGTTGGCGTCGTCGAGGATCCGCTCCGATGCGTTCGACGCGTTCGTGACGAGCGTCGAGGCCTGATCCTCGGCGACCCGCAGGATCTCGGCGAAGCGCACGCGTGTCTGCCGGCCCTCCTCCGCATCCCCCGCATCCGTCGCCTCGTCGTCGCCCTCCTCGTCGAGGGTCTGCACCTGCTGCGCGAGGCGCAGCATGCGGGCCTCTGCCTGATCGGCGCGCGCGATGGCCGCGTCGAGGTCCTCGGAGAGGTGCTGGATGCGCGCCTCGGTCGCGATCGCCGCGGCCGAGCTCGCCTGCTCGGCCTGGTCGAGCTCCGCCCGCAGCCCTGCGAGGGCGCCGTCGACCTGCTCGCGGTCGTAGCCGCGGAAGACCTGGTCGAATGCGGGCTGCTGCTCTGACACGTCGTGACCTCCGGCTCGTCGCCGCGCTCCCCGTCGGCGGCGTCCAGTCTAAGCCGCGGGCGAAAGGCCTGGCCAGGCCGATCAGACATCTGGGACGATGGAGGGACATGAATCCCAGCGGCATCATCTTCGACCTCGACGGCACCCTCACCGACTCCAAGCGCGGCCTGCTCGCCAGCCTGCGGCACATGCACGACGCGGTCGGGTGGGAGCAGCCGACGGAGGACGTGCTGCTGCGCTGGCTCGGCCCGCCGCTCGTGACGGTGCTCGCCGAGGAGGGGCGCACCCCCGACGAGATCGACACGGCGCTCCTCGCCTTCCGGCGCAGGATGGCCGACGGCGGCCTCGTCGACTCCACGCTCTACCCGGGCATCGCGCAGCTCATCGCCGAGCTCGACGAGCGAGGCACGCCGCTCGCGGTGGCGACCCACAAGATCCAGCGCGACGCGGAGGCGGTCGTCGAGCACTACGCGCTGCGCCCGCGCTTCCGCGGCGTGCACGGGCGCCTCGACGGCGAGGCCGGCCACTCCAAGGCCGAGGTCATCGCCCGCGCCGCGGCGTCGATCGACCTGCCGCACGCGCAGCTCGTCATGGTCGGCGACCGGGTGAACGACATCGCCTCTGCGCACGAGCTCGGCATGCCCTCGATCGGCGTCGCCTACGGCTACGGCGGGCGCGACGAGCTCGAGGCGGCAGGCGCGACCCGTGTGGTCGACTCCGTCGACGAGCTCGCGGCACTGCTGGCCGGCGAGCGCGTCAGCGGCTGAGGTCGGATGCGCTGCGGCGCGCTCTGGCGCGCTCGGCCTGCAGCGCGAGCTCGGCGTCGGGCGGATAGCCCACCGCCACGAGCGTGAGGCCGTGCGCCGGCATGAGCCCCGTGAGCGCTGAGCGCCGCCGCTCCTCCAGGAGCGCGATCGCCTGCGCGAGCCCGAGCCTGCCCTCCCCCACCCGCACGCACGCGGCGACGAGCGCGCGCACCATCGAGTGGCAGAACGCGTCGGCGGTGAGCGAGGCCGTCAGCACCTCGCCCTCCTCCGCCCACGCGAACGCGCGCAGATCCCGGATCGTCGTCGCACCCTCGCGCGGCTTGCAGAACGCCGCGAAGTCGCGCAGCCCGACGAGTGCTGCCGCCGCTCGCCGCATCGCCTCGACGTCGAGCGCCTGCGGCACGTGCGCCGCGGTGCGCCGCTCGAGCGGGTCACCGGCGGGGCTCGCGACGATCCGGTAGCGGTAGGAGCGCGAGACGGCCGAGAAGCGGGCATCGAACCCCTCTGGCGCCGCGCCCACCTGCCGCACCACGAGGTCACCCTCCGGCGCCGCGAGCCTCGACAGCCGGCGCGCGAGCTGCGGCACGATCGCGATGCGCTCCGGCACGTCTGCGTGGGCCACCTGACCGCTCGCGTGCACCCCCGCATCCGTGCGCCCCGCGACCGTCACCCGCACCGGCTCGCGCGCGATCGTCGACAGCGCCCGCTCGAGCTCGCCCTGGCAGGTGCGGAGCCCCGGCTGCACCGCCCAGCCGGCGAACCCGCCGCCATCGTAGGCGAGGTCGAGGCGCATGCGAGGCATGCCGCAAGCCTATTGATGCGGAGACTGCGCCCAGCCCGCGCGGCTAGCCTCGCCGGGATGCCTACTCCCACTCCCATCGAGGACTACGCCCTGATCGGCGACCGCACCACCGCTGCGCTCGTCGGTCGCGATGGCTCGATCGACTGGCTCTGCCTGCCGCACTTCGACTCCCCCGCGTGCTTCGCCGCACTGCTCGGCGACCGCGAGCACGGCCACTGGCGCATCGGCCCCATCGGGCCGGCGACGTCGACCCGCCGCTACCTGCCCGGCAGCCTCGTGCTCGAGACGACGCACGAGACGCCGACCGGCACGGTGACGGTGACGGATGCGATGCCCACGGGTGATGGGCGCGCCGACGTCGTGCGCGTCATCACCGGCGTCAGCGGCGAGGTCGAGCTCGAGCAGAGCCTCGTGGTGCGCTTCGGCTACGGCAGCGTGCCGCCCTGGTTCCGCCGCATGGAGGAGGACGGCGCCGAGATCCTCGTCGCCATCGCCGGCCCGGACCGCCTGGTGCTGCGCGGGCCGCAGCTGCCCCTCGCCGACGACCACCGCCACCGCTCGAGCTTCACCGTGCGCGAGGGCGACCGCGTCGTGCTCGACCTGGCCTGGCAGCACTCCTGGCTGCCGCTCGCTGCGCCGGTGGGAGAGTCCGAGATCGTCGCGACCACCATCGCCGAGTCGTCCGAGTGGCTGCGCGCCCTCGAGTACGACGGCCCCTACCTCGAGGCGGTGCGCACGAGCGTGCTCGTGCTGCGCGCGCTCACCGACGAGGTCACTGGCGGCATCCTGGCGGCGCCGACGACCTCGCTGCCGGAGGACCCCGGTGGCGAGCGCAACTGGGACTACCGCTTCACGTGGCTGCGCGACGCATCCCTCACCGTCGACGCGATGCTCGCGGTGCGCCTGAGCGGCAAGGTCGCGCTGTGGCGCGACTGGCTGCTGCGCGCGATCGCCGGCGACCCGCAGGACATGCGGATCATGTATCGCCGCGACGGCGGCCGCGAGCTGCCCGAGCTCGAGCTCGACCACCTCCCGGGGTACGGCGGCGCCCGGCCGGTGCGCGTCGGCAACGGCGCGGCGGAGCAGCGCCAGCACGACGTGCTGGGGCAGCTGATGCTGACACTGCAGCGTCTGCGGCAGCTCGGCCTCGACGACTCCCAGGACTCCTGGAACATGCAGCGCGCGCTCCTCAACGAGCTCGCCACGCACTGGCAGAAGCCCGACCAGGGTTTGTGGGAGATGCGCGGCGAGCCGCAGATGTTCACCCACTCGCGCGCGATGATGTGGGCCGCCTTCGACTGCGGCGTGCGAGCCGTCGAGCAGGACGGCTGCCATGCCGACACCGAGCAGTGGATCCAGATCAGGGATGCGCTGCGCGAGGAGGTGCTGACGCGCGGCTTCGACGAGACCACCGGCTCGTTCCGACAGCACTACGCCACCAGCGAGGTGGATGCCTCGCTGCTGCAGCTCCCGACCATCGGCATCGTCGCGGCCGACGATCCGCGCTTCCTCGGCACCATCGCTCGCATCGAGCAGGAGCTGCTCGTCGACGGCATCCCGCTGCGCTACCGCACGACGGGTGTCGACGGGCTCTCCGGCGACGAGCACCCGTTCGTCCTGTGCGGCTTCTGGCTCGTCACCGCCTACGCTCAGGCGGGCCGGCTCGACGACGCGACCGCGCTCATGGATCGCCTGGTGGCGCTCAGCAACGACGTGGGTCTCTTCGCCGAGGAGGTCGACCCGGCCACCGGCCACCACTGGGGCAACTTCCCGCAGGCCTTCTCGCACCTGGGCTTGGTGCTCGCGGCGACCGAGATCGCCAAGGCCTCAGCCGCCTGATCCGGTGCGCGGTCCGCGACCGGACGCGACACGACGAAGGGGCTCCGCGCGATGCGGAGCCCCTTCGTCGTCAGGCGACGTGCTTACTTGCCGTCGCGCTGCGTGTTCTCGGTCGAGGCAGCCTGGGTCGCGGCGTCCTGCGCCACGTCCTGTGCCTCTGCGGCCTCGGCGTTCGCGGCCTCGGCAGCGGCCTCGTCGGCCGCGACCTCTGCCTCGGGCGCCTGCTCGGTGACCTCGGTCTCCGTGGCCTCCGTCTCAGCCTCGGGCGCCTCGGTCTCCTCGACCTCGGCGTCAGCGGCCGTGGCCTCAGCGGCCTCCTGGTCGGCAGCAGCCGACTGCGCAGCAGCGGCGGCCTTCGACTTCGACGCCTTCTTCTGCACCGGCTCGAGCACGAGCTCGATCTGCGCCATGGGGGCGTTGTCGCCCTTGCGGAAGCCGAGCTTCGTGATGCGGGTGTAGCCGCCCTCGCGCTCGGCGACGAGCGGAGCGATCTCGGTGAAGAGCTCGTGCACGACGCCCTTGTCGCCGATCACGGCGAGCACGCGACGACGAGCGTGCAGGTCGCCGCGCTTGGCGAAGGTGACGAGGCGCTCAGCGATCGGGCGGAGGCGCTTGGCCTTCGTCTCGGTCGTCTTGATCGACTTGTGCGTGAAGAGCGCAGCCGCGAGGTTCGCGAGCAGCAGGCGCTCGTGCGCAGGACCGCCTCCGAGGCGGGGACCCTTGGTGGGCTTGGGCATGGTTCGTATCCCTCTAGTTCTTCAGTCGGCCCGCGTTCAGCGAGCGTCCTCGTCGTAACCGCTGTAGAAGTGGGCGCCGTCGAAGCCGGGCACCGCGTCCTTGAGGGACAGGCCGAGCTCGACGAGCTTGTCCTTGACCTCGTCGACCGACTTCTGGCCGAAGTTGCGGATGTTCATCAGCTGCGTCTCGCTCAGCGCCACCAGCTCGGACACCGTGTTGATGCCCTCGCGCTTGAGGCAGTTGTACGAGCGCACGGACAGGTCGAGCTCCTCGATCGGGGTCGCGAGCTCGCCGGAGCCGATGGCCTCGGCCGGAGCCTGACCAATCTCGATGCCCTCGGCCTCGGCGTTCAGGTCGCGCGTCAGGCCGAACAGCTCGACGAGCGTGCGGCCGGCCGAAGCGATGGCGTCGCGCGGCGTGATCGACGGCTTCGCCTCCACGTCGACGACGAGCGAGTCGAAGTCGGTCCGCTCACCGGCACGCGTCGCCTCGACGCGGTAGGTGACCTTGAGCACGGGCGAGTAGATCGAGTCGATCGGGATGACGCCGGCCTCGGCGAACTCGTCGCGGTTCTGCGCTGCAGAGACGTAGCCGCGGCCGCGCTCGATCGTGAGCTCCAGCTGCAGCTTCGCCGAGTCGTTCAGCGTCGCGAGCACGAGCTCGGGGTTGTGGAGCTCGACACCGGCCGGAGCCGTGATGTCGGCGGCCGTCACCGTGCCCGCGCCCTGGCGCGAGAGGTAGGCGACGACGGGCTCGTCGTGCTCGGACGAGACGACGAGGCGCTTGATGTTCAGGATGATCTCGGTGACGTCCTCCTTGACACCGGCGATCGTCGAGAACTCGTGGAGCACGCCGTCCAGGCGGATGCTGGTGACAGCAGCGCCGGGGATCGACGAGAGGAGGGTGCGGCGGAGCGAGTTGCCGAGGGTGTAGCCGAAGCCAGGCTCGAGCGGCTCGATCGTGAACCGCGAGCGGTGCTCGGAGACGATCTCCTCGGTGACAGTGGGGCGCTGGGCGATCAGCACGTGTCGGTTCCTTTCGGTCGCGAGTCCGCTATATGACTCGCGTGTTCAATGACGGCGGATGGCCGGGCAGGGGTGAGCCCCCTGCCCGGCGGGAACGACTAGTTGCGGCGCGGCTTCGGCGGGCGAACGCCGTTGTGGGCCTGCGGCGTCACGTCGTGGATCGCGCCGATCTCGAGGCCAGCGGCCTGGAGCGAGCGGATCGCCGTCTCACGGCCCGAGCCTGCGCCCTTGACGAAGACGTCGACCTTCTTCATGCCGTGGTCCTGCGCCTGGCGAGCGGCCGACTCGGCGGCGAGCTGAGCGGCATACGGGGTCGACTTGCGCGAGCCCTTCATGCCGACGCCGCCACCCGAGACCTGCGAGACGACGGCCCCGGTGGTGTCGGTGATCGAGACGATCGTGTTGTTGAACGTCGACTTGATGTGGGCGTGGCCCACGGCGATGTTCTTCTTGTCCTTCTTGCGCGGCTTGCGGACCGCGGACTTGGGAGCTGCCATGTTGTTCTACCCTCCACGCGGCCTAGCGGCCGGCCTTCTTCTTGCCGGCGACCGTCTGCTTCTTGCCCTTGCGGGTGCGCGCGTTCGTCTTGGTGCGCTGGCCGCGGACGGGGAGGCCGCGGCGGTGGCGGATGCCCTCGTACGAGCCGATCTCGACCTTGCGACGGATGTCGGCGGTCACCTCGCGGCGGAGGTCGCCCTCCACCTTGAACGTGCCCTCGATGTGGTCGCGGAGCGTGACGAGCTGCTCGTCCGTGAGGTCCTTGACGCGAGTGTTGCGGTCGATGCCGGTGGCCTCGAGCGTCTGGATCGACCGGGTGCGGCCGACGCCGAAGATGTACGTCAGTGCGATCTCCACGCGCTTCTCGCGCGGGATGTCGACACCTGCGATGCGTGCCATCGTGTGTCTCCTAAGGAGTGGATGAGAGGTATGGAGCAGCGGAGGTGCCTGGGCCTCTCCCCAAGGTGTCGCCCTCTTCCGAGGACTCTGACCGCTGCTGTGTGCTGTTGTTCAGTTGTGTCCCGCGCCGGTGGCGCGAGCGCCGGGCGTCAGCCCTGGCGCTGCTTGTGGCGGGGGTTCTCGCAGATGACCATCACGCGACCGTGCCGGCGGATCACCTTGCACTTGTCGCAGATCCTCTTGACGCTGGGGTTGACCTTCATGTTCTCTTCCTCGCTGGCCTCGTGCTCGCGCGGCGCGCGAGCCGTTCCTTGTCCAGCAGCCGGTTACTTGTAGCGGTAGACGATGCGTCCGCGACTGAGGTCGTAGGGGCTGAGCTCCACGATCACTCGGTCCTCCTGGAGGATGCGGATGTAGTTCTGCCGCATCTTGCCGGAGATGTGCGCGAGCACAACGTGTCCGTTCGAGAGCTCGACGCGGAACATCGCATTGGGGAGCGCCTCGATCACCGTGCCTTCGATCTCGATGACGCCGTCTTTTTTGGCCATAGCCTTCTTCTGCAAGTTTCTCGGTTGCCGGTCATGCGAGTGACGTGCGCAGAGGGCGCACGACACCAACGGTCAACTCTACGCGTATCCGGCGCTGACGTGCAAGCCGGGCGTGTCGAGGCGTCGCTCAGCCGGTCGAGCGCTGCACGACGATGCTCCCCCAGAGCATCGCGCGATCGCGCCGCGCGCGCTTCGCCGCGTCGTCATCCATCGTGGTCGCGAAGGAGCGCGCGATCACCGGCCCGCCCGGCACGACGGCACGCAGCGCCGCCTTCCGGAGGTCTCGCACCCAGCGCTCGTCGGCGCCGTCGATGACGTTCGAGAGCGTCACGGCGTCGTAGGCGCCGTGACCGACGCGCTCGAGGTGCTCGAGCAGCGGCTCCTCGATCCAGGTGATCGCGTCGGGCGACACCCTGGGCGGCTGGTGCCCCGGCATCTCCTCGCCGAGCAGCAGCCTCCAGGCGAAGGGGTTCTCCTTCGGCGCGTGCTTGCGCAGCGCTCGGGCGATCCGCCCTCGGATCGCCTCGTCGAAGTGCGGCGGGATCGGCGTGGCGAAGTCGCGCAGGACGAGCGCCGAGAGCGTGCCCGCCGGCCCGAGCATCGTCTTGAGGATCGACGCGAGGGTGCGGTTGTCGAGCCTCGTCTTCCACGCCTCCGCCGCCTTGAGCGGATCGCCCTCCTGCAGGAACTGACGCATCCGCCGCCGCGCCCAGGCCGGGCTCGCCGCCTTGATCATGCCGCGTCCGAGGTCGATGAGGCGCTCGGCGGCGCCCGGCTCGAAGTCCGCGCCCGCGACGCGGCGCCGCGCGTACTGCAGCTGATGGTGGTTGGAGCCGATCGCCGTCACCCGGTGGCCGGCGTCGGCGAGGGCTGCCGCCAGCTCGCCTGCGCCGCCGGAGACGAGCACCCGGCTGGCTGGCGCGAGCTCCTCCAGCTCGATGCGGGGGTCCGACCAGTCCCAGCCGTGCAGCAGTCGCTGCCGGGGGCGCGCGCTCGAGCGCCCCCGGCTCCGAGTGCCGCGGCTCAGCACGCTCGGCTAGCCCTTGGCGGCGGCGACGAGCGCCGTCAGCTCGTCGTGCAGCGCGCCCGGCTCCACGCCGCTCACCTGCTCGACGAACGCGCCCGGCTCGAGCTCGGCGAGCAGCCGCTGCAGCTCGAGGGCCTGCTCGTCGTCGGCGGCATCGAAGCGCAGCGCGGCGGCGTAGGCGGCGACGAGACCGTCGGCGCGCTCCCCGCGCTCGAACAGCTCGACGGCCGGCTGCACGAACCGCTCGTTGCGCGAGAGCTTGCGCAGGGGCTGCCGCCCGATGCGCTCGCAGGTGTCGGGCAGTGCCGGGTTCTCGAAGCGCTCGATCGCGCGCGCCACGTAGGCGGCATGCTCGGCGGCGTCGAAGCCGAACTTCGCCAGCAGCAGCCGGCTGGTGTCGGCGAGCGCTGCCTCGACGGCGGCGCGGATCTCTGGCTCCTGCAGCGCTTCGGCGATCGTCGGGACACCGGCGTTCCAGCCGGCGTATGCGGTCGTCGCGTGACCGGTGTTGACGGTGAAGAGCTTGCGCTCGATGAAGGGGGCGAGGTCGTCGACGAAGTGCGCGTCCGGGATCGTCGGCGCCGCGCCGGCGAACGGCGTGCGGTCGATGGACCACTCGAAGAAGTCCTCCACGACGACGTCGAGACCGGCGGGGTCCTGCGGCGGGATGATGCGGTCGACCGCGGTGTTGGCGAACACCGCGCGCTCCGCCAGCTCCGGCGCTCCTTCGAGCACCCAGTCCCGCAGGGTGTCCGTCGCGCCGATCGCGTTCTCGCACGCCATGACCGCGACCGGGTCGCCCGTGCGCTGCGCGAGCCCCGCTCGGATGACCGGCGCGATGAAGCGCATGACCGTGGGGCCGACGGCGCACGTGACGACGTCGGCCTCAGCCACGGCTCGCGCGGCGCCCTCCGGATCGGCGCTGGAGTCGATGCCGGTGAAGCCCGTGACCGTGTGCACGGTCGCATCCGGCCCGACCTCGCGCACCTGGTACGCATCCGCCGTCTGCAGCATCTCGATCAGCGCTGCGTTGACGTCGACGAAGGTGACCTCGTAGCCGGCGCGGTGCAGGATCAGCCCGACGAAGCCGCGGCCGATGTTGCCCGCGCCGAAGTGGACGGCCCGCATCACTCGTTGACGTCGCCGAGCAGCTCGAGGATCGCTGCGGGATCGGCCGCCTGCTCGAGCTTCGCCACCTCGTCCTCGTCGGCGAACACGATCGCGATCTTGGACAGGATCTCTAGGTGGCCGCCGTCCTTGCCTGCGATGCCGATCACGAACTTCACCGGGTTGCCGTCCCAGTCGATCGGCGTCTCGTAGCGAGCGACGGACAGCGCCGAGTCGAGGATGGAGTCCTTCGACTCGTTCGTGCCGTGCGGGATGGCGAGCAGGTTGCCCATGTACGTGGACACGCTCTGCTCGCGCTCGCGCATGGCGTCCGCGTACTCCGGGGTCACGGCGCCCGCGGCGACGAGCATGTCGGCCGCCTCCTGGATCGCCTCGTCCTTCGTCGAGGCCTTCGGGGTCGTGGTGATCTGCTCGAGGGTGAGGACGGCCATGGTGCTCCTATTCGCTCTGGTTCGACTCGCCGACGAGCTTGACGACGTCGTCGTACTTCGGGCTGTTCATGAAGTTGTCGACCGACACGTGGGTGGCGTGGTCGTTGCGCTGACGAGCGCGGGCGGTGAGGTCCTGGTGCGTGACGATCAGGTCTTCCGTGCCGTCGAGGTTCGCGATCGAGACGTTCGTCACGTCGACGCCCTCGATGCCCGCCTTCTTGATCTTGCTGCGCAGCACGCTCGCGCCCATCGCGCTCGAGCCCATGCCTGCGTCGCACGCGAAGACGATCCTGCGGATCGGCTCGGCCGCGACCGCGGGCTCGTTCGTCTCGACCGCCGTGGCTGCCGCCGCGCCGCCGGCGGCAGCGCCACCCGCCGCGAGGTTCGAGAGGTGCTCGGACTTCCGGCCCTTCGCCGCCTCGGTCTTGGCGATGGCCGCCGAGAGGTCACCGGCGCCCTCGCGCTCGAGGTCCCGCTTGCGCGAGGCGCGCAGGATGACGGCCGCGACCGCGAAGGTGACGGCCGTCGCGATGACGACCGAGAGCAGCACGCCGACGAGGTTGCCGCCGCCGACCAGCGCTGCCTGGACGCCGACCGCGAAGATGCTGCCAGGGGCGGCCGGGCCCGCGAGGCCCGTGCCGAGCAGCATGTTCGTCGCGACGCCCGAGGCGCCGCCGAGCACGAGCGCGATGATGAGCGTCGGCTTCATCAGCGCGTAGGGGAAGTAGACCTCGTGGATGCCGCCCGCGAACGAGATGATCGCGGCGCCCGGTGCGGTCGCCCTCGCTGCTCCGACGCCGAAGACGGCGAAGGCGAGCAGCAGCCCCAGGCCCGGGCCGGGGTTCGCCTCGAGCAGGAACAGGATCGACTTGCCGTCGGTGGCGACGTCGGTCGTGCCCAGTGGCGTGAGGACGCCGTGGTTGATGGCGTTGTTGAGGAAGAAGACCTTCGCGGGCTCGATCAGCAGGGACGCGATCGGCAGCAGGCCCGTCTCGACCAGCCAGCCGACTGCCCCGCCGACGACCGTCATGATCCAGTTGACGACCGGAGCGACGACGTAGAAGCCGAACAGGCCCATGAGGAACGCCACGATGCCGGCCGAGAACATGTTGACGAGCATCTCGAAGCCGGCCTTGACCTTGCCGTCCCACAGCTTGTCGAGCTGCTTCATGACCCAGGCCGACAGCGGGCCGAGGATCATCGCGCCGATGAACATGTGGACCTGGCCGAGCTCCGCGGCACCCTCAGCGGGCGGGTTGGCCTCGTTGAAGGCGGCGATGAGCAGGTCGGAGCCCGCGATCGCGCCCATGACGGCGAACGCGCCGACAACGGCGCCTCGCGTGTCGTACACCATCCGGCCACCGGTGCCGGCGATCAGGATCGGCAGCAGGTAATGGATCGTCGGGCCGACGATGGAGGCGAGGTCGGCGTTCGGGAACGGACCGACATCGATGAAGAGCGCCGTGATGATGCCCCAGGCGATCAGCGCGGGGATGTTGGGCATGATCATGCCAGAGAGGAACGTGCCGAACTTCTGGATGGCGACGCGAGCGCCACCCGAGGTCGGTGCTGCCGTGGTGGTCATCGATGACTCCGTGCTGGGTGGGTGATGCGGGGTGATGCCGAGGTGGTCAGGCGTCGTGGTCGGTCGCGAGCAGCTGCTCGAGCTCGTCGAGCGCCGACTCGTCGTCGGAGTCGATCGTGACCGTGTCGCCCTTGCTGACGCCCAGCGAGATGACCGAGAGGATGCTGGCCGCGTTGACCTGCTTCTCGCCCTTCGTGATCGTGACGGGGCTGCCGGCCTTCGCCGCCGCCTGCGCGAACAGCGAAGCAGGGCGTGCGTGCAGGCCGTTGGCAGACTCGACGGTGACGGTGCGCTCAGCCATGGTGCTCCTTCGAAGATCAGGGCCGGGCGGCCCGTAGTGCGAGTCACGCTACCACCGGCGGGGGTGCGATCCGGTCAACTCAGCGCGGCTGAGCAGCGCGCATCCGGAGCCCCGCCGCGAGCGCCGCCGCGAGCGTGCAGATGGCGATGGTCGCGACGGCGATCGCCAGGGCCTGCGCGGAGATCGGCAGCAGCAGCGCCCCGCCTCCGGCACCCGCCTCGCCGACCGCTCGCAGCGCCTGCCCCGGCAGCGCCCAGCGCGCTGGATCGAGCTGCAGCTGCGCCAGGAGCCCGGCGAGCGCCGGCTCGACAACGACGGGCATGCCCACGCCGACAGCGATCGTCAACAGGGGTGAGCGCGTGGCGTGCGCGAGGCACAGCATCCACAGGCCCCAGATCGCCGTCACGACGACGTGCGCGCTCGCCGCCAGCGCGAACGAGCCTGGGTCGAAGCCTGCGAGCGCTCCCGCGCTCACCGCGGCGACGGTGGCCGCGAGCAGGCCGAGGAGGACGCTCGCCCCGAGCATCGGCACCCCGCCCGCCAGCGCTCGCGGCAGCGCGCGCGGCTCGCTCAGCACCGGCTGCAGCCACCCGCCATCGCGATACGGGCCGGCGATCGCGACCGCGGCGAGCAGCGCCACCGCGATCGGTGTGGCTGCGCCCCTCGAGATGCTCATGGTCGAGAGCTCGAGCGGTTCGACGCCGGAGAGCTGCGTGGCGATGCCGCCGCTCGTGATGCCCCCTGCCAGCGAGCCGACGACGGCGAACACCAGGACCCAGCCCTGCCGTCGCCCCCGCAGCAGGCCGCGCAGCTCGGCCGTCATGCTCGCGCGCATCCTGCGCCACCTCGGCCTCCCAGCCCGGCCGTCGTGCGAGCCCGCGCTCACGGCGCCGCCTCGATCGCCGTCGCGAACGCCGCGCTCAGCGTCGTGCGCCTGGGAGTGAGCTCGGTGACCAGCACTGCGGCGTCGGACGCCACCCTCGCGATCTGCTCGGGTGTCAGCGCCCGGACGGCGACGGCTCCTGATGCGCGCGACCGGACCGTCGCGCCAGCGGCGCGCAGCGCATCCGCGAGCCGGGCTTGATCGAGCGAGCGGACGATCGTGACCTCCGCGGCGCCCGCTCGCAGGAACGGCTCGGCCGCCCCGGCATACCGCACCCTGCCCTCGTGCAGGCACACCACACGATCGAGCAGGGGCTCGATCTCGTCGAGTGCATGGGCAGACAGCAGCACCGCGCCGCCGTCGTCGGCATGCGCGCGCAGCAGCTCGGCCAACCATCGCCTGCCCTCGGGATCGAGCCCGTCGAAGGGCTCGTCGAGCACCAGGATGCCGGGGCTCGCCACGAGTGCTCCGGCGATCGCGAGCCTTCGTCGCATGCCGAGCGAGTAGGCGCGCACCGGCTGGGACACCGCGGTGAGGCCGACGCTCTGGAGCACGCTCGCTGCTGCGGTCGCGTCAGCACCCGCGCGGAGCGCGAGCGTGCGGATGTGCTGCTGCGCGGTCACCCACGGGGCCGCCCCGAGCGAGTCGGGGCAGAACCCGACGGTGCGCAGAGGCTCGTCGAGCTCTGCGTACGGGACGCCCGCCATCCGCGTGCGTCCTCCACCGCGCTCGAGGCCGAGCATGCATCGGATCGTCGTGGTCTTGCCAGAGCCGTTCACACCGATGAAGCCCGTCACCGCGCCCCAGGGTGCGTGGAACGACACCTCGTCGAGGACGACGCGATGGTCGTAGCGCATGCTGAGCTCCTCCACCTCTATCGCCGGTCTCACGCGTGCCCTCCTGCGCTCGGCGACGAGGCTGGCTCCGGCATGGCCACTCGGATAGGCCGCGCACGCCACGAGCGCTGCGCATGATCGACGAGCAGCACGACGCGGGTGGCCGACCATGCCTCGATCCTCGCCGCGAGCCGTGCAGCCGCGGCGGAGTCGAGGCCGAGGAACGGCTCGTCCAGCAGCAGCACGCGCCGGTCGCCCAACGTGGTGAGCGCGTTCCACGCCCGCCGGGCCTCTCCGGTCGACATCCGCCCCGCAGGCTCAGCCAGCAGCGGCCGCAGACCCTCCAGGTCGAGGGCCTGGATCGCCGCGCCCGCTGAGACCCCTGCTGCTCGCGCGAAGAGACCGGCGTGCACGCGAAGCGTCACGGGAGCGAGGAACGAGACGGCGCAGCGAGTGACGGCCCGAGCGCGACGCGCCTCGTCGCTCCCCGCGGGCCAGCCGCCGACGCGGACCGAGCCGGCGCGCGGCAGGAGGGAACCCGCGAGCACATCGATGAGCGTGGACTTCCCCGAACCGTTCAGGCCTTCGACGAGCACGAGCCCCGGCGCGTCGACGCGCAGGTCGGGCAAGGCGACCGCGCGCGCTCGCCCTGGCAGGGTTCCCGCGCCCTGCACCTCGAGCTCGCTCACCGCAGCCGCCGGACGAGCACGACGTGCACGGCGCCCACCAGGACCGCGAGCACCAGCAGCTGGAGCGCGTCTGGCACCTGCTGCGTCGCGACCACCAGCGCGGGCGTCGCGCACGCACCGTAGACGAGCAGCCGCGCGAGCGCGTCCGTCGGGACGGGTTCGAGGATCACCGCGATGCCAGCGGCGAGCAGCGCGCAGCTGACGATCGCACCCGACGGCCACGCGAGTTCCTCGTCGAGCACGCCGCCCAGCACCGCACCGACCGCTGCCCCGACCGGCACCGCGATCAGCAGCAGCCCACCGACGGCGCTCGCGCTCAGCACCCACGGCCGTGCTCCCACCGAGCAGAGCGCCCGGCCGAGCCTGAGGCCGGGCCTCCCATCGAGGAGCAGGACATCGCCGCTGCACCAGACGGCGATCGCGAAGACCGCGAGGTGGACCGCTTGGGCAGGCACAGCCGGAGCGGCCAGCGACTCCTGCACCGCGACCCCAGCGCCGCACAGCGCACACACCGCCGCCAGCTTGGTCGCCGCCCGGACGAGCGGCCGTCGCGCCCATGCGGTTCGCGCGAGTGCTCGAGCCAGGGCGACGGCGGCCAGTGCGCCGACGAGGGTCGCGGAGAGGACGGTCAGCGACGCCGACGACGCACCGCGCACGCCCAGCACGAGGGATGCGAGCAGCCCGACCAGGGCGGCCAGGAGCGCACCGGGTGCCGCTGTGAGCAACGACGCGCGTCGCTCTATCCCGCGCTCGAGGCCGAGCGCGTGCAGCAGCGCGCGCTCCCTCAGCAGCGCAGCGGCCAACCCTGACGGACCGCCGAGCAGCTGGCACAGGCTCGGCAGCACCGCGACCGCCGCGCCCACTGCTGCTGCCACCGCTCCTGCACCCCACGCGCGGGTCGCGGTGTCGAGCGCGACGGCGACCAGGAGAGCGACTCCGCCGCCACCCGTGACGGCAGCGACGACGATCGGCGCGCGGAGCTGCCACAGCAGGGCCGGAGGCAACCATGCGGGCATCGTGCTCACGAGGATGACCTCGACCGTGCGCGCGGCCTCGCCCTGTCGCCATGGGACCCGCATGAGGCCGGGCGCCGTCATCGGCTCGAGCGAGCGGGTCTGCGCTCCCAGCCCATGCCGTGGTAGACGACCGTGAGGATCGAACCGAGGAAGAGGAAGCCCGCGCAGGCCGTCGCCCACTCCACGAGCCCCAGACCGATCGCGGCGGATGCCACGAGGCTGAGCGCCATCGTGGGGATGCCGGTGCCGATCAGGCGCAGCCGGCCGCTGACGATCGCCGGCAGCGCGGCGGCCAGCGCGAGCGCGCCCAGCGCGATCGACAGCGCGGTCGCGAACCAGACGCGACCAGCGGGCAGGTCGGACACCGCGATGCCGGCGAGCACGGCCGCGCTCAGGACGAGGGAGCCCGCCGCCAGCAGCCTGACGCCGGTCGCGGTGTACGGGAAGAGGCCGAACAGCTTGGCTACCCGAGGCACAGCAGCCCCCCGATGATGATCCCGGGAACCGCGGCTCGCAGGTACGCGCGCCACGAGGAGCGCGCAGCGCTGAAGGCAGCAGGGGCCGCCGCGGCGACCACGAGCGCGATGATCCAGAGCGGCCAGGATCGTTCCACGGCCACGACGCCGGACGCCAGGGCCCACGCCTGCTGACCGAGCACGAGGGCACCGTAGACGATCCCGGCGACACCCACTCGAAGCCTTCCACCGATGGCGGCTGGGCCGAGCAGCCGCTCGAGCACGCTCGCGAGCACCGCCAGCAGGACCAGGACGAACAGCTGCAGCGCGAGGGCTCCGACAGCGCCCATGGAGACCGCCATGCCAGCCATGGCCGGATCGTCGAGCTCGGTCACCTGCTCGCTCAGCAGGGTCTCCGCCATCGCGATGGCCGCCGGCAACCGCAGCAGCAGCAGCGCTGCCGCGATGCCGAGGATGATCGCCCAGGCGCCGGCGGACGTCGTTCGCCTGCGCGCGATGGGCTGCGCTTGGGACAGGTGGTCGGTGATCATGGTCCTCCTCAGGAAGGGCACGCGAGGGCGTGCCCTGTACGGGTCGGTCTCGGTCGGATCGGAGCTGCACGGCAGCCGCGCGCCAGCTGGGCCGTCATCAGGTGAGTGCGGAGATTGCCGCGGTCTCGATCGCGGCGCCGAGCAGGATGAGCGCTGCGCCGATCAGCCCGACGCCGAGCGCAGGCGGGATGGCGACGGTGTACCCGTGGGCGAACCGCGCCCGAGGCCGGCCCAGCACCTGGCGGCATGCGTGCACCGTCGGCAGCACGCCTGCCGTCGCTGCCATCACGATGCCGGCGAGCTCGAACACGATGTACGCACTCACGCGATCGAGGGTCAGCGGGAGGCCCAGCGACGCGACGACCGACGCCCCGGTGAAACCGACGATCATCGCGCTGACCGGCAGCGAGAGCAGCGTCGGTATGCCCAGCAGCGGGATGCCTGCGGTCAGCAGCCCCGCGACCGACAGGTTGCGCGCGGCGATGCCCAGGAACGATGGGTCTTCGACCAGCGGGCCGATGTCGACGTCGCCAGCCGCGACTGCCGCGACGTTCAGCGACGTCAGCGCTCCCGATGCCAGCCATGCGACGCAGGCGACGCCGGCGAGCAGCCCGGTCACGAGCGCGGCCGACAGCGCGATCGATCCGCGCATCGTGCGCGCCTTCTCCCCGCCGTCGACCGCGTCCATGTCAGGCGATCGCCACTGCGCGCAGCTTCTTCCTCAGGTATGCGGCCACCACCCCGGCGATTGCGCTGATGACGCCGCCACCGAAGATGGCGATGACGACGGCGAGCGCCGCCCCGCCGATCTCGATCGCCCTGACGATCTGCGACGCTGCCGCGCCGGAGATCCCGAGCGATCCAGCCACCCACGCGAGCGAGAATCCCGCGATCGCGATGCCGACGATGCTGACGGCTGCGGAGGCGCTCCAGACCGCGGCGCGCCCCTTCTTGGTCTTGATCTCCATCATGCTCCTTCTGTGTCTCGCCCGAGCGTCGGGCGCTCGCTCCGCTCGGAGCGAGGTCGGTGCGCGTCGCGTGCGACGGCGGCCTCATCTGCATCCCGCAGGCTGGTCGCGAGGATGCCTGTCAGTCGGGCGACGAGCTCGGGCGACGGGACGACCGCCCCCTGCTCGATGCTGTGCACGATCGATTCCGGGAGCGCGGCTCGCTGGGCGAGCTCGGCTGCGCTGACTCCGGCGCTGCGCCGAAGCGCGGCGAGCGAGGCACCGATGCGCGATTCGACCGTCATGTCGGAAACAGTGCCACGTTTTCCACGCACGCGCCAGGAGTTCTCCACAGTTGGCTCCAGATATCACGGCGTTATGTCGAAGATCTGTCGAAGAGTGCCCGCGGACACCCATCAGCGTGCGGATAACCTAGGCACGAGAGAGACGAGGCTGACGGATGTCCATCCACCTACGGGGCGCGAGCGCAGCCGAGCGCGCCCACTACGCAGCCCTCGTCCGGCCCGCGCGGCTTCGACGCGGCCTCAGCCAGAAGGCGCTCTCGGAGCTCGCCGGCGTCGATCGCACGACGGTCAGCAACATCGAGCGCGGGGCGGGTGCTCCGCAGGAGGACGTCCTGCGCCGCCTCTTCTCCGCGCTCGGGCTCGCGACCGACGCGCAGCAGCTCGATCCCGAGATCGAGCTGTGGACGGCGGTCATGGCCGAGCTGCTCTCGCACGTGCCGGGCGATCGCAGGCACCTCGCAGCGGATGCGGCGATCGCGACGCTCGCAGCGCACGTGCGCGCCGGCGCGGTGTCACCGGGTGGGGCTACGGTGACCGCCATCCACCAGGAAGGCATCAGCGAGGAGGACGTCCGTGGACTTGCGGCTCGGCGTGGCGTCCCTCGACGGGAGCAGCCCCACGCTGACTGAGCTGCTGCGGCTGTGCCGTCAGCTCCAGGTCGATGTCACCTGCGCTCCCCTGCCGGCCGACTGGCTCGGCGCCTACGACCACCCGCGCCGACGCATCCTGCTCGCCCGCGGCCTGACTCCCATCGAGCAGCGCTCGGTGCTGGCGCACGAGCTCGGCCACGCCGTGTTCATGCATGCTGGCACCTCCGCGGCAGGCGAGCGGGCCGCGGAGCGCTTCGCGGCGCGCGTCCTCATCGACCCGCAGCAGCTGGCTGCAGCGTGCACGTGGGCGCACGATGATCAGGAGCTCGCGGAGGAGCTCGGCGTGACGGCCGACGTGCTCCGCGCCTATCGCGATCTCGTGCTGGGAGGTCGTACCGCGGCGTAGTCGCTCAGCGCTCGGGGATCGGCACCGGCACGATCCCGTAGGGCGCGAGGCCCGCCAGGCCGCCGTCGAGCGCCGTGAGCACCCAGATGCCGTCGCTGTGGACCGCGACGGAGTGCTCCCACTGGCAGGCGTCGCTGCCGTCGGCGGTCCGCACGGTCCAGCCGTCCGCATCCGTCGCCGATCCCGTGGAGCCGGCGTGGATGATGGGTTCGACCGCGACGCACAGGCCAGGCTTGACCGCGGGACCCACGACCCGCGTGCGGTAGTTGAAGACCGGCGGCTCCTCGTGCATCGCCCGCCCGATGCCGTGGCCGATGTAGTCGTCGCTGATGCCGAAGTCGCTGTTCGCCTCGACGTGATCCTCGACCGCGGCGCCGACGGCGCCGAGCTGCTTGGCAGAGGCCAGGGCGGCGATCCCGTCCCAGAGCGCCCCCTCGGTGACCTCGCTCAGGTGGGCGCGCGCATGCGCGACCGCTGGGTCGCCCCCGGGCACGAGCACGGTGATGGCAGCGTCGCCGTGGAAGCCGCCGATCGTGGCGCCGCAGTCGACGGTGACGAGATCGCCCGGCTCGATGGGGCGCGCATCCGGGATGCCGTGCACCACCACATCGTTGATGTTGACGCAGAGCGTGTGCTGGTAGCCGGGTTCGAGCTGGAAGTTCGGCACCGCGCCGTGCTCGCGGATCACGCGCTCCGCGAGCGCGTCCAGCGCGAGCGGCGTGACGCCCGCAGCGATCTCGCGCTCGACGGCTGCGAGCGCCAGTGCGGTGATGCGCCCGGGCTCGCGCATCGAGGCGAGCTCGCGGCGCGACTTGTAGAGCCCGCGTCGGAGCATCAGGCGGAGATGCCTCGCTCGGCGAGGCCGGCGAGGATGCGCTCGGTCACCTCGTCGACGGCACCGATGCCGTCGACCTCGACGACGAGGCCGCGCTCGCCGAAGATGGCGATGAGGGGCGCCGTCTCGCGCTCGTAGACCTCGAGGCG
Organism: Agrococcus sp. Marseille-P2731; assembly: GCF_900117395.1. GTDB lineage: Bacteria > Actinomycetota > Actinomycetes > Actinomycetales > Microbacteriaceae > Agrococcus. Next base: position 176,085 of record NZ_FPEG01000001.1, read on the forward strand.
GTGGCGGATGACCTCTTCGCTGTCATCGCTGCGCCCCTGCTCCTGTGCTCGCGCCAACAGGCGGCGCACGACCTCGTCGGTGTCTGCGACCAGGCGCACGACGCCATCGAGCTGCTCACCGCGACGCAGGTTGACGCCGTCGAGGAACTCCACCTGACCGGCAGTCCGGGGGTAGCCGTCGAGCAGGTAGCCACCCTCAGCGTCGGTCTGCGCGAGGCGGTCGTCGATCAGCTCGTTCGTCAGCGAGTCGGGCACGTACTCCCCCGCATCGAGCATGGCGGAGACGCGCTGACCGAGCTCGGTCTGCTCCTTGATGTTCTGGCGGAAGATGTCGCCGGTCGACACGGCGGGGATCCCGAGCGTGTCGGCGATCCGAGCGGCCTGCGTGCCCTTGCCAGCCCCGGGCGGGCCCACGATGAGGAGGTTCGGCATCTAGCGGATGAGCCCTTCGTAGTGGCGCTGCTGCAGCTGCGCGTCGATCTGCCGGACCGTCTCGAGGCCCACGCCGACGATGATGAGGATCGAGGCACCGCCGAACGGGAAGTTCTGGTTCGCGCCGACCGTCGACAGCGCGATCAGCGGGATGAGCGCCACGATGCCGAGGTAGAGCGAGCCCGGCAGCGTGATGCGCGTCAGGACGTAGTCGAGGTACTCAGCGGTCGGGCGACCTGCGCGGATGCCGGGGATGAAGCCGCCGTACTTCTTCATGTTGTCGGCCACCTCCTCCGGGTTGAAGGTGATCGCCACGTAGAAGTAGGTGAAGCCGACCACGAGCAGGAAGAACACCAGCATGTAGAGCGGCGCGTCGCCGGACGTGAGGTTCGCCTGCACCCACAGGACCCACTCGGGGGGTGCGGTGCCGTCGGTCGGCGTGCTGAACTGCGCGACGAGCATCGGCAGGTAGAGCAGCGAGGAGGCGAAGATCACGGGGATGACGCCGGCCATGTTGACCTTGATGGGGATGTACGTCGACTGCCCGCCGTACATGCGTCGACCGACCATCCGCTTCGCGTACTGCACGGGGATGCGGCGCTGGGACTGCTCGACGAACACGACGGCGGCCATGATGATGACGCCGACGACGAGCACCATGGCGAAGGTGTTGGGGCCCTCGGTCTGGAAGATCTGACCGAGCGCCGTCGGGAAGGTCGCGGCGATCGAGGTGAAGATCAGCAGCGACATGCCGTTGCCGATGCCTCGCTCGGTGATCATCTCGCCGAACCACATGATGAGGCCGGTGCCGGCGGTCATGGTGAAGATCATCAGCGTGATCGACCACCAGGAGTCGTTCGTCAGCAGGTTCTGGCACTGCGGGAGCGCCGTGCCGCCGGTCTGGGAGAACAGCGCACCGGAGCGGGCGACCGTGATCAGCGTCGTGGACTGCAGCACGGCCAGCGCGATCGTCATGTAGCGCGTGTACTGCGTCAGCTTGGCCTGACCCTGCTGGCCCTCCTTGTGGAGGGTCTCGAAGTGCGGGATCACCACGCGCAGCAGCTGCGTGATGATCGACGCGGTGATGTAGGGCATGATGCCCAGCGCGAAGATGCTCAGCTGCAGCAGGGCGCCGCCCGAGAAGAGGTTGACGAGCTGGTAGAGACCAGTCGCCGTCTGGTTGGCTGCGATGCACTCCTGCACGTTGCCGTAGTCGACGAACGGCGCGGGGATGAACGACCCGAACCGGAACAGCGCCACGATGGCGAGCGTGAAGAGGATCTTCCGACGCAGATCGCGCGTCTTGAAGATCCTTGCGATGGCACTGAACACGTGCAGCCTTCCAGAGAATGGCAATCGGGGCGGTCCGCGCACGGACCGCCCCTCAGCCTACTTACTTGACCGAGCCGCCTGCGGCCACGATCTTCTGCTCAGCCGCGGCCGACACCTTGTCGACCGTGATCGTGAGCGCCACCGTGAGCTCGCCACCGGCGAGCACCTTGACCAGCTGGTTCTTGCGGACCGCGCCCTTGGCGACCAGATCCGCGACGGTGACCTCGCCGCCGCCGGGGAACAGCTCGCTCAGCTGGCCCACGTTGACGACCTGGTACTCGGTGCGGAACGGGTTCTTGAAGCCGCGCAGCTTCGGAGCGCGCATGACGCTCGTCAGCTGGCCGCCCTCGAAGCCGGGACGCACGGAGTAGCGGGCCTTCGTGCCCTTGGTGCCTCGACCGGCCGTCTTGCCCTTCGATGCCTCACCGCGACCGACGCGCGTGCGGGCGGTCTTCGCGCCCGGCGCCGGCCGGAGGTGGTGGACCTTGAGCGACGGCAGCTCGGCCGACTCGTTCTTGTCAGTCATTCTCGATCTCCTCGACCTTGACGAGGTGCCGCACCGTGTTGACGTAGCCGCGGTTCTGCTGGTTGTCCTCGCGCTCGACCGACTGGCCGATGCGCTTGAGGCCCAGCGAACGCAGCGTGTCGCGCTGGTACTGCTTCTCGCTGATCACGGACTTCGTCTGCGTGATCTTCAGCTTGCTCACTTGGATGCCGCCTTCGCGATCTCGGCCTCGTGCTTCGTGTGCTCCGCCTCGGCACGGAGCAGGCGCTCCGGCACGACGCGGTCCACGTCGAGACCACGACGGGCAGCGACGGCGCGCGGCTCTTCGAGCATGCGCAGCGCCTCCACCGTCGCGTGGACGATGTTGATGGAGTTCGACGAGCCCAGCGACTTGCTCAGCACGTCGTGGATGCCGGCGCACTCGAGGACGGCGCGGACCGGGCCGCCCGCGATGACGCCGGTACCGGCGGCAGCGGGACGCAGGAGCACGACGCCAGCGGCGGCCTCGCCCTGCACCGGGTGCGGGATCGTCTTAGCGATGCGCGGAACGCGGAAGAAGTTCTTCTTCGCCTCCTCGACGCCCTTCGAGATGGCCGTCGGGACCTCGCGCGCCTTGCCGTAGCCGACGCCGACCATGCCGTCGCCATCACCCACGACCACGAGGGCCGTGAAGCTGAAGCGGCGACCGCCCTTAACGACCTTCGAGACGCGGTTGATCGTCACGACGCGCTCGAGGAACTGGTTCTCCGTGCGGTCGTCGCGACGGCCGCGCTCGTTGCGCGTGCCGCGGTCGCGGCTGCCGCGACGCTGCTCGCGGGGCTCGTCGCGGTGGTCGGCCGACTGGCCGGCCTCAGCCGCGGGAGCACCAGCAGCCTGCTGCGTGGTGTCCGTCACCTGCGTGTCCTTGTTCTCTTCGCTCACAGTCCCAGCCCTGCCTCTCGTGCGCCGTCGGCGATCGCGGCGACGCGACCGGCGTAGCGGTTGCCGCCGCGGTCGAAGACGACCGACTCGACGCCTGCAGCCTTCGCACGCTCAGCGATGAGCTCGCCGACGCGCTTGGCCTTGGCCGTCTTGTCGCCGTCGTGTCCGCGGAGGTCAGCCTCCATGGTCGACGCCGAGGCGACGGTGATGCCCTGCGAGTCGTCGACGACCTGCACGAAGACGTGACGTGCCGAACGGGTGACGACCATGCGCGGCACCACAGCGGTGCCGACGACCTTCTTGCGGAGGCGTGCGTGACGACGGCCGCGGGCAGCCGACTTGCTCTTGCCTCGGGTACCGATGCCCATCACTTACCAGCCTTTCCAGCCTTGCGGCGGATCTGCTCGCCTGCGTAGCGAACACCCTTGCCCTTGTAGGGCTCGGGCTTGCGCAGCTTGCGGAGATTCGCGGCCACTTCGCCGACGGCCTGCTTCGAGATGCCGCTGACGGTGACCTTGTTGTTGCCCTCGACCACGAACGTGATGCCGGCAGGCGGCTCGACGTTGATCGGGTGCGAGTAGCCGAGCGCGAACTCGAGGCCCGTGCCCTTCGCCGCCACGCGGTAGCCGGTGCCGACGACCTCGAGCGACTTCGAGTAGCCGTCCGTCACGCCGACGATGTCGTTGGCGATCAGGGTGCGGGTGAGGCCGTGCAGCGAACGCGACTCGCGCTCGTCGTCGGGCCGGGTGACCTGCACCTGGCCGTCGGCGACCTCGACCTGGATCGGCTTCGCGATGCGGGTCGTGAGCTCGCCCTTGGGGCCCTTGACGGTGACGACGTCGTCGTTCACCGAGATGTCGACACCCGAGGGGATGTCGATGGGGAGACGTCCGATTCGTGACATGTCAGATCACCACACGTAGGCGAGGACTTCCCCGCCCACGCCCTTCTGCTCGGCCTCACGGTCGGTGAGGAGCCCAGAGCTCGTGGACAGGATGGCGACGCCGAGGCCGCCGTGCACCTGGGGGATCTCGGTCGATCGCGCGTAGACGCGCAGACCGGGCTTCGAGACCCGCTTCAGGCCGGCGAGCGCGCGCTCGCGGTTCGGGCCGTACTTGAGGTTCAGCGTCAGCGACTTGCCGACGCGAGCGTCCTCGATCTTCCAACCCGAGATGAAGCCCTCGCGCTCGAGGATCTCGGCGATGCTCGCCTTGAGGTTCGACGACGGCAGCGTGACCTCGTCGTGCATCGCCGTGTTGGCGTTGCGCAGACGCGTCAGCATGTCGGCGACCGGATCGGTCATCGTCATGGTGTTCTCCGTTCTGGTTTCGCTGCCCGTTCCGCGGGCAGCGACCTTGAATTCAGCTCGGCGCCGGCGGCGCCGATGGGGTCAGGACTTGAAGGGGAAGCCGAGCGCCTTGAGCAGCGCGCGACCCTCGTCATCCGACTTCGCCGTCGTGACGACGGTGATGTCGAAGCCGCGGACGCGGTCGATCTTGTCCTGGTCGATCTCGTGGAACACCGACTGCTCCGAGAGGCCGAACGTGTAGTTGCCGTTGCCGTCGAACTGCTCGGGGCTCAGGCCGCGGAAGTCGCGGATGCGCGGGAGCGCGAGCGTCAGCAGACGGTCGAGGAACTCCCACATGCGGTCGCCGCGCAGCGTGACGTGCGCGCCGATCGGCATCCCGTCGCGCAGCTTGAACTGCGCGATCGACTTCTTGGCGGCCGTGACCTTCGGCTTCTGGCCGGTGATCAGCGTGAGGTCGCGCACAGCGCCCTCGATCACCTTCGAGTCGCGCGCGGCCTCACCGACGCCGGTGTTGACGACGATCTTGGTCAGGCCGGGCACCTGCATGACGTTCGAGAAGCCGAACTCCTCCTGGAGCTGCTTCAGGACCGTCTCGCGGTACTGCTGCTTGAGCCTCGGCAGGCGCACTGCGGTGTCAGTCATTGCTCTTGATCTCCTTGCCCGACTTCGTCGCGACGCGGACCTTCTGCGGGATCGAGACGCCGTTCTTCTCGACGGTCTTGACCTCGGCGCGGACGCGCGTGGGCTTCTTCGACTCGGGGTCGACGAGCGCGACGTTCGACACGTGGATCGGGGCCTCGTGGGTCTCGATGCCACCCGTGCGGGTGCCGCGGTTGGTCTGGCCGACCTTGATGTGCTTGGTGACGAGGTTGACGCCCTCGACGATCACGCGGTTCTGCTCGCGCAGGACCTCGATGACGCGACCGGTCTTGCCCCGGTCGCCGCCGCGCGACTCGCGCGCTCCGGCGATGACGACGACGAGGTCGCCCTTCTTGATGCTGGCCATGGGTCAGATCACCTCCGGTGCGAGCGACACGATCTTCATGAAGCGCTTGTCGCGGAGCTCGCGACCGACGGGTCCGAAGATGCGAGTGCCGCGAGGGTCGCCATCCGTCTTCAGGATGACGGCTGCGTTCTCGTCGAACTTGATGTACGAGCCGTCGGGACGGCGCGTCGACTTCACCGTGCGGACGACGACGGCCTTGACCACGTCGCCCTTCTTCACGTTGCCGCCGGGGATGGCGTCCTTGACCGTGGCCACGATGGTGTCACCGAGGCCGGCGTAGCGACGGCCGGAGCCGCCGAGCACGCGAATGGTCAGGAGCTCCTTGGCGCCGGTGTTGTCGGCCACCTTGATGCGGGATTCCTGCTGGATCATTGTCTAGATCTCCTTCGAGGCCGAGGCCTACTTGGCCTTCTCGAGGATCTCGACGACGCGCCACCGCTTGGTGGCGGACGTCGGACGGGTCTCTGCGATCAGGACGCGGTCGCCGATGCCGGCGGCGTTCTGCTCATCGTGGGCCTTCACCTTCGAGGTCTTGCGGAGCACCTTGCCGTAGAGCGGGTGCTTGACGCGGTCCTCGACCTCGACGACGACGGTCTTCTCCATCTTGTCGGAGGTGACGTAGCCGATGCGCGACTTGCGGTAGCCGCGCTGGACGGTCTCGTCCTTGGGCTGCTCAGTAGCCATCAGTTGTCCTCAGCCTTCTCAGCCTTCTCGGCCTGGTCGGCCTTCTTCGACTTCTTCTTGTCCGCAGCCTTCTCGACCGGCGCCGGCGAGGCGCTGATGCCGAGCTCGCGCTCGCGGATCACGGTGTACAGCCGCGCGATGTCGCGCTTGACAGCCCGCAGGCGGCCGTGCGACTCCAGCTGGCCGGTGGCCGACTGGAAGCGCAGGTTGAACAGCTCTTCCTTGGCCCGCTTCAGCTCGACGACGAGACGCTCGTCATCCAGGGTGGCGAGCTCGGCGGGCATGAGCTCCTTGGAACCGATCGCCATTATGCGTCAGCCTCCTCGCGCTTGATGATGCGTGCCTTGAGCGGCAGCTTGTGGATGGCTCGCGTCATCGCCTCACGCGCGAGCTGCTCGTCGACACCGGCGACCTCGAAGAGGACGCGGCCGGGCTTGACGTTCGCGACCCACCACTCGGGCGAGCCCTTGCCGGAACCCATGCGGGTCTCAGCGGGCTTCTTCGTGAGGGGACGGTCGGGGTAGATGTTGATCCACACCTTGCCGCCGCGCTTGATGTGGCGCGTCATGGCAATACGTGCGGCCTCGATCTGACGGTTCGTGACATAGGCAGGCGTCAGGGCCTGGATGCCGTACTCACCGAACGACACCGCCGTGCCGCCGGTGGCCTGGCCACGGCGCTTCGGGTGGTGCTGCTTGCGGTGCTTGACTCGACGGGGAATGAGCATTACTTCGCCTCTGATCCTGCTGCGGCCGGAGCTGCGTCGCGACGGGGTCCACGACGCTCGCGCTGCGGCGACTTCTGGTTCGCCTGCTCGCGAGCGAGCTCGCGGTTGGTGAGCTCACCGTTGTAGATCCAGACCTTGACACCGATGCGACCGAAGGTCGTGCGGGCCTCGTAGAAGCCGTAGTCGATGTTCGAGCGCAGCGTGTGCAGGGGCACGCGGCCCTCGCGGTACTGCTCGCTGCGGCTCATCTCGGCGCCGCCGAGGCGACCCGACACCTTGATCTTGACGCCCTTGGCGCCGGCGCGCTGCGCCGACTGCAGGCCCTTGCGCATCGCGCGGCGGAACGCCACGCGAGCGCTGAGCTGCTCGGCGATGCCCTGCGCGACGAGCTGCGCGGAGCCCTCGGGGTTCTTGACCTCGAGGATGTTCAGCTGGATCTGCTTGCCGCTGAGCTTCTCGAGGTCGGCACGGATGCGCTCGGCCTCGGCGCCGCGGCGGCCGATCACGATGCCCGGACGGGCGGTGTGGATGTCGACGCGCACGCGATCCTTGGTGCGCTCGATCTCGATGCGTGCGACGCCTGCGCGGTCGAGGCTGGTCGTCAGCATCTTGCGGATGCGGATGTCCTCAGCCACGTAGTCGGCGTAGCGCTGTCCCGGCTTCGTCGACTCGGCGAACCAGCGCGACACGTGGTCGGTGGTGATGCCGAGGCGGAAGCCGTACGGGTTGACCTTCTGTCCCATTACTTCTCGTCCTCCGTGGTCGGCGTCGCGAGCACGACGGTGATGTGGCTCGTCCGCTTGTTGATGCGGAACGCGCGACCCTGTGCACGCGGTCGGAACCGCTTGAGCGTGGTGCCCTCATCGACGAACGCGCGGGCCACGTACAGGTCCTGCTCGTCGAGGAACTCGTTCGCAGCGTCTGCCTTGACCCGAGCGTTGGCCACCGCCGAGGCGACGAGCTTGTACACGGGCTCCGAGGCGCCCTGCGGGGCGAACTTCAGGATCGCGAGGGCCTCTTCGGCCTGCTTGCCGCGGATCATGTCGACGACACGGCGGGCCTTCTGAGGGGTCACGCGGATGTGACGAACGCGAGCGATCGACTCAACCATTGCCTTCTCCTTCTTCCGTCACCGCGCTTAGCGGCGACGGCCCTTCTTGTCGTCCTTCACGTGGCCGCGGAAGGTGCGGGTGGGCGCGAACTCGCCCAGCTTGTGGCCGACCATCGTCTCGGTGACGAAGACCGGGATGTGCTTGCGACCGTCGTGGACGGCGATCGTGTGGCCGAGCATGGCCGGCACGATCATCGAACGGCGCGACCACGTCTTGATGACGTTCTTGCTGCCGGCCTCGTTCTGCCGAACCACCTTGGTGAGGAGGTGGTCGTCGACGAACGGACCCTTCTTGAGGCTGCGGGGCATCGGACTCTCCTACTAGCGCTTCTTCTTGCCGGTCGAGCGGCGACGGACGATGAGCTTGTCACTCGGCTTGTTGGGGCGGCGGGTGCGACCCTCTGCCTGACCCCACGGGCTGACGGGGTGGCGGCCACCGCTCGTCTTGCCCTCGCCACCACCGTGCGGGTGGTCGACCGGGTTCATCGCGACACCGCGGACGGTCGGGCGAACGCCCAGCCAGCGCTTGCGGCCAGCCTTGCCCCAGTTGATGTTCGACTGCTCGGCGTTGCCGACCTCGCCGATCGTGGCGCGGCAGCGCGCGTCGACGTTGCGGATCTCGCCCGACGGCAGGCGGAGCTGCACATAGGGGCCGTCCTTGGCGACGAGGCGCACCGAGGCGCCGGCCGAACGAGCCATCTTCGCGCCACCGCCCGGGCGGAGCTCCACACCGTGGATCACCGTTCCCGTGGGGATGTTGCGCATCGGCAGGTTGTTGCCAGGCTTGATGTCGGCGCCAGCACCGGACTCCACGACGTCGCCCTGCTTGAGCTTGTTCGGAGCCAGGATGTAGCGCTTCGTGCCGTCCTCGAAGTGCAGCAGCGCGATGCGCGCCGTGCGGTTGGGGTCGTACTCGATGTGCGCGACGCGGGCGTTCACGCCGTCCTTGTCATTGCGACGGAAGTCGATGACGCGGTACTGGCGCTTGTGGCCACCGCCGATGTGGCGGGTGGTGATGCGTCCCGTGTTGTTGCGGCCACCGGTCTTGGGCAGCGGGCGCAGCAGGGACTTCTCGGGCGTCGATCGGGTGATCTCAGCGAAGTCTGCGACGGACGAGCCGCGACGACCCGGGGTCGTCGGCTTGTACTTGCGAATAGCCATGTTCTCGTTCCTTCAGTCCTCAGCCGACAGCCGTGAAGATGTCGATCGAACCGGACTTCAGCTTCACGATGGCGCGCTTGGTGTCCTTGCGCTTGCCAGTGCCGAAGCGGGTGCGGCGCGTCTTGCCGACGCGGTTGAGGGTGTTGACGCGCTCCACCTTGACGCCGAAGATCTTCTCGATCGCGAGCTTGATCTCGGTCTTCGAGGCGCGGGGGTCGACCTCGAAGGTGTAGCTGCCCATGTCGATGAGCGCGTAGCTCTTCTCGGACACGATCGGTCGGATGATGATGTCGCGAGGGTCCTTGTTGTAGCCGCTCATCAGTTGTCCTTCTCTGCCTTCTCGGCCTTCGGTGCCTTGGCGGGCTTCTCAGCCTTCGCCGGCTTCTCAGCCTTGGGCTCCTCGGAGACGACCTCGACCGTCGAACCCGTCTTCGCGGCGACGAACGCCTCGTAGGCCGGCTTCGAGAACACGATGTCGTCGCTCACGAGCACGTCGTAGGCGTTGAGCTGGTCCCAGGGCAGCACGTGGACCTCGGGGAGGTTGCGCACCGACAGCAGCGCGGTCTCCTCGGAGCGGTCGAGCACGAGCAGCACGTTCTTGGCCACGCCGAGCACCGCGAAGGTGTCGACCGCGACGCGAGTGCTGGGAGCATCGGCCGGGAACGCCTCGATGACGTGCAGGCGGCCACCGCGAGCGCGGTCCGAGAGCGAGCCGAGCAGCGCTGCGGCGATCATCTTCTTGGGGGTGCGCTGCGAGTAGTCACGCGGCGTCGGGCCGTGGACGATGCCACCGCCGGTCATCTGGGGTGCGCGGATCGAGCCCTGACGGGCGCGGCCCGTGCCCTTCTGCTTGAAGGGCTTGCGGCCGGCGCCGGAGACCTCGCCACGACCCTTGGTCGAGTGCGTGCCCTGGCGTGCAGCTGCGAGCTGCGCGACGACCACCTGGTGGATCAGCGGAACGTTCGTCTGGACGTCGAAGATGCTGGCGGGCAGCTCGACCGAGCCTGCCTGCTTGCCCTTCGCGTCGACGATGGCGACCTGTGCAGTCATGCTCAGGCTCCCTTCACAGCGTTGCGGACGTACACGAGACGACCGCGAGCACCGGGGACGGCGCCCTTGACGAGCATGAGACCCTGCTCGACGTCGATCGAGTGGATCGTGAGGTTCAGCGCCGACACGCGGTCGGTGCCCATGCGGCCGGCCATGCGCATGCCGCGGAAGACGCGGCTGGGCGTGGACGAGGCACCGATCGAGCCGGGCTTGCGGTGGTTGCGGTGCGCACCGTGCGATGCCGAGACACCAGCGAAGTTGTGGCGCTTCATGACACCTGCGAAGCCCTTGCCCTTCGAAGTGCCGACGACGTCGACCTTCTGGCCGGCGGCGAACAGGTCGACCGCCAGCTCCTGGCCGAGCTCGTAGGCATCGGCGTTGTCGGTGCGGACCTCGGTGAGGTGGCGGCGCGGCGTGACGCCAGCGGCCTCGAAGTGACCGGCTGCCGGCTTGTTGACCTTGCGCGGGTCGATCTGGCCTGCGGCGATCTGGATGGCTGCGTAGCCGTCCTTCTCGGGCGTGCGGATCTGCGTGACCACGTTCGGCGTGATCTCGAGCACCGTGACGGGGACGAGCTTGTTCTGCTCATCCCACACCTGGGTCATCCCGAGCTTCTTGCCGAGCAGGCCGCGAGTCGTCGTGATCTTCGACATGGCGTTCCTTAGAGCTTGATCTCGATGTTGACGTCAGCGGGCAGGTCGAGGCGCATGAGCGAGTCGACTGCCTTCGGCGTCGGGTCGATGATGTCGATGAGTCGCTTGTGCGTGCGCTTCTCGAAGTGCTCGCGGCTGTCCTTGTACTTGTGAGGTGAACGGATCACCACGACCACGTTCTTCTCGGTCGGCAGCGGCACAGGGCCCACCACCGTCGCGCCCGCACGGGTCACGGTGTCGACGATCTTGCGCGCCGACGAGTCGATGACCTCGTGGTCGTACGACTTCAGTCGGATGCGGATCTTCTGTCCCGCCATGGCTGACTCTCTTCCTGTCGACGCAGCCGTTCTAGGCTGCTCGCAACGCACTCTCGAGTGCACCGCTGTTCTTCTGTCAATGCCCGCATGGGGCGCGCACCGACGTCGCGCACGGCGATACCGCGCTCGGCTTCGGTGAAGTTCTGTTGGAGCTGCCCGCGGCCCAGGATCGATCTCGAACCTGTGCACAGCCAGAGCAGTGAGCGACGTGGAATCGTCGCGTTTGCAACCTGAAGAGTCTCTCACGGATGTCGACACCCGTGCAACCCGGGCGTGTCGCGCCGCGCTTGCTAGCGTCGCGGCATGGCTCCCTCGTCGTCCTCCGTCCCCTCCGGGGGCCTCCCGCATGACCCGTCCTGGCCGCGCAGCGGTGACTGGCCGAGCCTGGCGGATGCGCCTGGTCGCCTCGACGCGGTGCTGGTCGGGCTCGGCACCCACGAGACCTCGCTCAGCCCGACGAGCGCACACACGACACCCGCTGCGGTGCGGGAGGCGCTGCGCCGCTCCTCGCCGCACGCCTACGCCACGGCCGCGCCGGTCGGCGGACTGCGCGTCGCCGACGCCGGGGACGCATCCGACCCCGACGGCGACGAGGAGGGCGCCACTGCGCTCGTCGCCCGCGCCGCCGCTCGCGCGCGGTTCGTGATCGTGCTCGGCGGCGACAACGCGGCCACGGTGCCCGCGGCGCTCGGCAGCTGGGGAGCGTCGATCGAGACCGCCGGACTGATCACGCTGGATGCGCACCACGACCTGCGCGACGGCCGCTCGAACGGCTCGCCCGTGCAGCGGCTGCTCGACGCCGGCCTGGACGGCTCGCGAGTGGCGCAGATCGGGATCCAGGACTTCGCGAACTCCCGCGCCTATGCCGAGCGGGCGCGGCAGGCGGGGATCAGCGTGTTCCTGCGCGACGACCTCGAGCAGCGTGGCCTGCACGAGGTCGCTGCCGAGGCCGTCCAGGTCGCGCGGGCGGCCGGCGGGCCCGTGCACCTCGACGTCGACGTCGACGTCTGCGACCGCTCGGTGGCGCCCGGCTGCCCCGCCTCGGTGCCCGGCGGCATCAGCGCGTGGCAGCTGCGGGCGCTGATCCGCGCCATCGTCGCCTACGACGAGGTCACCTCCATCGACTTCACCGAGGTCGACGCCGCGGCCGACGCGGCCGACGGTCGCACCGTGCGGCTGACGGCCCTCGGCGTGCTCGAGGCGCTCGCAGCGCTCGCCGATCGCGACGACCGCTTCCCCAAGCTGCGGGCGGTCTGACGCGGCCGCTGCGCTCAGAGCCCGCGCATCGTGAACGCTGCGACGAGCGCTGCCCTGCTCGGCGGCAGCACGAGGGTGCGCGCGAGCGTCAGCCGAGCGGCGTGCAGCACAGGGCCCGCCGGTGCGCCCATCGCCATGTTCCACGCGGCGCGACGCATCGCGAGGGCGGCGGCGCGGCGACGCTCCCTCGCATAGCGGCCGAAGGGCGCTGGGACGTCGTCGACCCACGCGTCGGCGATCGCTCGGTCGAGCGCGAGGGCGTCCAGCCAGCCGAGGCTCATGCCCTGGCCCCCGATCGGGCTCACCTCGTGCGCGGCGTCGCCCGCGAGCGCCACCCGGCCGCTCTCGAACCGCTTCGCCATGCGCTGCCGAGCGCGGAAGGCGCTGGGCACCGTGCCCTCCGGCAGCCGCTCGACCGCCCGCCCGCCACCCGGCATCGACAGCCGCTCGCCGAGGATCTGCTCGAGCCGTCCCGCCGACACCTCTTCCTCGGGCGATGCGAGCCGCGCCACCCACCGTCGCCGACCCCCCGGCAGCGGCAACGACTCGATGACGCCGCCGGGCTCCAGGTGCAGCAGCGCGGAGGCCCCGGTTGGATCCGCGTCCCCAGCGGCTTCGGGCGCGTCGACATCGGCCATCGCATAGCCAGCGCCCCCGCGCCGCTCGGTGCGCTCGATGTGCAGCAGGTCGCGGACCCGGCTGTGCACGCCATCGGCGCCGACCGCCCAGCGCGCATCGACGCGTCCGCCCGACGCCAGTGCCAGCTCGACGCCCCGGGGGTGCTGCTGCAGCGCGGTGACCTCGGCGCCCGCGCGCAGCGCCGCGGGCGCGAGCGCCGCCAACCGCTCCCGCAGCAGCGCCTCCGTGCGCTCCTGCGGGAGCGCGTGGATGGCGCGGTCGCCGAAGTCGAGGCGCCCCAGCCGGCGGCCGCCGCTGAGCGCCGCACCCGATCGGATCACGAGCGCCTCCGCCCGCACCGCATCGCCGACGCCGGCGGCGTCGAGCGCCAGCATGCCGGGCGGGTGGATGCCGAACGCGCGCGAGACCGATGCGGGCTCGGTGCGGCGCTCGAGCACGACGACGTCGAGCTGGCGCTGCGCGAGCAGGCAGGCCAGCAGCAGGCCGACCGCACCGGCACCGACGATCGCGACATCGTGCCGCGAGGCCGGCGCGCTCGCGCGCCGGCCCGTCACGGCGCGCGCCAGCTGAGCTCGAGGCGCGCCGGCGGTCGCGAGCGCGCCGTCCAGCCAGGCGGCATGGCCGGCGCGAGCTCCGCCGCCGTGTGGCTGCGCCGGATGGACGCGAGCCCGTCGACGCGGATGAGCGTGTCGCGCAGCAGCGTGGGCTGCAGCGGCAGCGTCGCCGCGGCGAAGGCCGCGTACGCGAGCGGCGAGCGCGCGATGTCGCCGTGCACGACCGCGCCACCGGGCGCCGTCAGCCGCTCGGAGTCGACCAGGATGCTGCCGAGCTCTGCTGCCGTCAGGTGATGCAGCACGTGGTTCGAGACGACGAGGTCGAAGCGCTCGCCGGTCGCGACGAGCTCGCGGGTCGAGACCCGGCGCAGCTCGAGCCCCGCGAGCGGCGGCTGCGCGCGAGCAGCGGCGATCGCACGCTCATCGGGATCGATGCCGACCGCCGTCAGCCCGCCGCCGTCTCGCTCGGCCCAGCGCAGCATCCGACGCGGGAGGTCGCCGCCCCCGGTGCCGACGTCGAGCAGGCGGAGGGCCTCGCCGCCCCTCAGCCGCGGCCGGATCCAGCGACGGTACAGCGAGCGCTGGTCGGAGACGACCGCGTTCACGATCGCGAAGCGGTCGAAGGTGCGGGCGAGCGTCACGGGGTCGCAGTCCGCGTCGTCCATCAGCTCGTGCGCGCCCGGGTCGCGCTCCCGCAGGCTCGACAGCATCCGCATGCCCGAGAGCATCGCCAGCTCAGGCCCGGACGGTCAGCAGCGCCGACTCGACGGTGAGCCCCGGCCCGAAGGCCATCGCCGCCACCCGGTCGCCGTCCTGCGCGGACTCGTCGCTCAGGATGCGCTGCAGCACGAACAGCACGGTGGCGCTCGACATGTTGCCGTAGTCGCGGAGCGTCTCGCGGGCGGGCACGAGCTGCGCCTCGGTGAGGCCGAGCGTCGCCTCCACCTTGTCGAGGATGCTCCGGCCGCCCGGGTGGATCGCCCAGTGCTCGATCGGCTCGCCCGCGCGACCCTCGGCGAGCGCGGCGCTCAGCTGCGGCTCTGCCTCGAGCAGCGGCGCGATCGCACCGGTGACGTGCTCGCCGATGAGCGACGGCACGGCGTTGGAGAGCACCATCTCGAAGCCGTGGTCGCCGATCTTCCACGCCATGTCGCCCTCGCCCCGGGGCGTCGTGCGGGTCGCGAACCCGTCGAGCTGCAGCGCGCGCTCCCCGTCCTGCGGCGGCCGCGCGGTGACCAGGGCCGCGCCGGCGCCGTCGCCGAAGAGCGAGGTCGCGACGATCGTGTCGGGGTCGTTCGACGTGCGCAGGTGCAGCGTGCACAGCTCGACGCTGATGACCAGCACCACCGCCGCGGGATCGGCTTCGCAGAGCTGGCTCGCCAGGCGCAGCGCAGGCAGCGAGGCGTAGCAGCCCATGAAGCCCAGGTGGTAGCGCTGCACGCCGGGGCGCAGGCCCAGGTCGCGCGCGACCACGAAGTCGGGACCGGGCGCGTAGAAGCCGGTGCACGAGACGGTGATGACGTGCGTGACGTCCTTGGCCGCCACATCCGGCACCGCATCGAGCGCCGCGCGACCGGCGCCGACGTAGAGCTTGGTCGCCTCGAGCGCGTAGCGGTCGTTGCGCAGGCGCGTGCCCGGATCGAGCAGCAGGCCCGACTCGCGGTCGAAGAACTCGGGCTCGGAGGCCACGGGCCCGTCGAAGGTCAGCTCGTCGATCACCGTGTAGCGGCGCTCGATGCCCGAGACGCCGAAGGACGTGCTCACGAGTCGCTGCCCGAGCCGGGTGAGCCCCGGCTGCGCGGCGAACACCTCCGCGACCTCGGGCTGCGAGAGCCCCGTCGTAGGCACCAGCGTCGAGAGGCCTCGGATCGTCACCGTCATGAGGCGAGGCTATTGGGGGACACTGTGCGTTTCCCACAGCGCGGCCCCTCCGCGGCGCCGCACCGCGAGGTGGACGAGCGCTCAGAACGCACGCGCACCTGCGCGCCACACCGCGTGCACGAGCGGCACGCCGGGGCGATAGGCCAGGTGCGAGACCGAGGGCGCGTCGAGCACCTGCACATCGGCCCTGGCACCGGGTCGGATGCGCCCCACCGGCAGCAGGGCACGTCCCGATCGGTCGGTGCTCGGCTCGTCGAGGCCGAGCGCGATCGCGCCGCCCAGCGTCGCGGCGCGCACCGCCTCCTCGATCGTCAGGCGCATCTGCAGCACGGCGGTCGCGACGCAGAACGCCATCGACGTCGTGTAGCTCGTGCCGGGGTTGCAGTTGGTGGCGATCGCGACGACAGCGCCGGCGTCGAGCAGGCGCCGCGCCGGCGCGAGCGGCATGCGCGTCGAGAGGTCGCACGCGGGCAGCGCGGTGGCGACCGTGCCACGTCGGCCCGCCGCCGCGCCGTCCCAGGTCGCCGCGAGCATCCGCACCTCGTCGTCGTCGAGGAACGCGACGTGATCGACGCTCGCCGCGCGCAGCTCGACGGCGAGCCGCACGCCCGGGCCGGGCCCCAGCTGGTTGCCGTGCACGCGCAGCGCCAGTCCGCGGGCCCGCGCCGCCTCGAGCACCCTGCGCGACTGCGACTCGTCGAACGCGCCGCGCTCGCAGAAGACGTCGACCGCGTCGACGTGCGGCTCTACCGCGTCGAGCATGTCGCCGGTCACCAGGTCGAGGTAGTCACCGGGCTCGGAGCCCTCCGGCACGAGGTGCGCGCCGAGGAACGTGACCGAATCGGCGCGCGCGCCGGCGAGCCGGGCGCTCCGCAGCTCGTCGGCGACGGTCAGCCCGTAGCCCGTCTTCGTCTCGAACGCGGTCGTGCCGCCGCGCAGCATCTCATCGGCCAGGCGATCGAGGTTGGCCGCGAGCGCCTCGTCGCTCGCCGCTCGCGTCGCGGCGACCGTCACCCCGATGCCGCCGGCGGCATAGGGCTCGCCCGCCATGCGCGCCTCGAACTCGGCGGAGCGATCGCCGGCGAAGAGGAGGTGCGTGTGGCTGTCGACCCATCCGGGCAGCACCGCCCGCCCGCCCACGTCGACCGAGACGTCGGCGGCCGGGGCGGCCCTCGCCTCGCCGACCCACGCGATCGCGTCGCCCTCCATGACCAGCGCGGCGCCGTGCATCCGCCCCCGGTCGTCGTTCGTCGTGAGCTCGCCGATGCCGGTGAGCAGCGTGGACGCCACCTCAGCCCCGCCGCATGGGGATCGCCACGTCGTGGGCCTCGGCGAAGGCGGTCGCCTCGTCGTAGCCGGCGTCCACGTGGCGGATCACGCCCATCTCCGGATCGTTCGAGAGCACGCGCGCGAGCTTCTCGGCGGCGAGCGGCGTGCCGTCGGCCACCGTCACCTGGCCGGCGTGGATCGAGCGGCCGATGCCGACGCCCCCGCCGTGGTGCAGCGACACCCAGCTCGCGCCGGACGCCGTGTTGACGAGCGCGTTGAGCAGCGGCCAGTCGGCGATCGCGTCGGAGCCGTCGCGCATCGCCTCGGTCTCGCGGTATGGGCTCGCGACCGAGCCCGAGTCGAGGTGGTCGCGGCCGATCACGATCGGCGCGCTCAGCGTGCCGTCGGCGACCATCTCGTTGAAGCGCAGGCCCGCGCGGTGGCGCTCGCCGGCGCCCAGCCAGCAGATGCGGGCGGGCAGGCCCTGGAACTGCACGCGCTCCTGGGCAAGGCGGATCCAGCGGTGCAGGTGCGCGTCGTCGGGGAAGAGCTCGAGGATCGCCTCGTCGGTGCGACGGATGTCCTCGGGGTCGCCGGAGAGCGCCACCCAGCGGAAGGGACCCTTGCCCTCGCAGAAGAGCGGGCGGATGTAGGCGGGCACGAAGCCGGGGAAGGCGAAGGCCTCGTCGAAGCCGCCGAGCTTGGCCTCTGCGCGGATCGAGTTGCCGTAGTCGAAGACCTCGGCCCCCGCCGCCTGGAAGCCCACCATCGCCTCGACGTGGCGCGCCATCGATGCTCGAGCCCGCTCGGTGAAGCCGTGCGGATCGCGCTCGCGCTCGGCGTGCCAGTCGTCGAAGGCGACGCCGCTGGGCAGGTACGCCAGCGGGTCGTGCGCGCTCGTCTGGTCGGTCACGATGTCGATCGGCGCACCCATCGCGAGCAGCTCCGGCACGACGTCGGCCGCGTTCGCGTGCAGGCCGATGCTCAGCCCGCGGCCCGCGTCCCGCGCCTCGACGGCGCGCGCCAGCGCATCCGCCACGTCGCTCGCCTCGACGTCGAGGTAGCGGTGCTCGATGCGCCGCTGGATGCGGCTGCGGTCGACCTCGACGCAGATCGCGACGCCGTCGTTCATGGTGACCGCGAGCGGCTGCGCCCCACCCATGCCGCCGAGGCCCGCGGTGAGCGTGATGGTGCCGGCGAGGCTCTCGCGGCCGAGCTTCGTGGCCACCGCCGCGAAGGTCTCGAAGGTGCCCTGCAGGATGCCCTGCGTGCCGATGTAGATCCAGGAACCGGCGGTCATCTGTCCGTACATGGTGAGGCCAGCGGCTTCCAGCCGCCGGAACTCGGGCCACGTCGCCCAGTCGCCCACGAGGTTCGAGTTCGCGATCAGCACGCGCGGTGCCCACGGGTTCGTGCGCATGACGCCCACCGGGCGACCCGACTGCACCAGCAGCGTCTCGTCGTCCTCGAGGTCCCTGAGCTCGCGGACGATGGCCTCGAAGCTCGCCCAGTCGCGCGCCGCCTTGCCGGTGCCGCCGTAGACGACGAGCTCGTCGGGGTGCTCGGCGACCTCGGGGTCGAGGTTGTTCATGAGCATCCGCAGCGCGGCCTCCTGCTGCCAGCCCTTCGCCGTCAGCTCGCTGCCGCGCGCTGCGCGGACGGTGCGTGCGCCTTCCATCATCGGTCTCCTTCGGTCTGCGCCGACGACGTCGTCGTCTCGGCGGTGTGCGTGCGGTCGCGGCGAGCGGCCCAGGCCTCGACGGTGTCGAGCAACCCCGCCTCGATGAGCGCAGCCCCGCCGACGGTGAAGGCGAGGGATGCCTCGATGTCGCGGGCGAGGAACCGGTCCGGCCCGATGCCGGGCACCAGCGCGCGCAGGCCCGCGATCACGCGTCCCGTGCGGGGGCCCGGTGGTGCGTCGCGCAGCTCGATGCCGCGCGCCGCCGTCATCAGCTCGATCGCGAGCACCCGGCCGAGCCCGTCGACTGCGCGGCGCAGCTTGCGGGCGGCGCCCCAGCCCATCGACACGTGGTCCTCCTGCATGGCGCTCGAGGGGATCGAGTCGACCGATGCCGGTGCCGCGAGCCGCTTGAGCTCTGAGACGATGCCGGCCTGCGTGTACTGCGCGATCATGAGTCCGGAGTCGACGCCCGGGTCGTGGGCGAGGAACGGCGGCAGGCCGAAGCTGCGGGCCGGGTCGAGGAAGCGGTCGCTGCGGCGCTCGCTCATGGAGGCGACGTCCGCGATCGCGATGGCCAGGAAGTCGAGCACGGCCGCGATGGGCGCGCCGTGGAAGTTGCCGTTCGAGACCACCCGGCCGTCGGCGAGGACGACGGGGTTGTCGATGGCGCTCGACAGCTCGATCTCCGCCACGCGCGCCGCGTGCGCCGCGGTGTCGCGGGCGGTGCCGTGCACCTGCGGGGCGCAGCGGAGCGAGTAGGCGTCCTGCACCCGGGTGTCCTGCGGACCCTTGTGGCTCGCGACGATCGGGCTGTCGGCGAGCAGCGCTGCGATGTTCGCCGCGCTGGCGACCTGCCCGGGGTGTGGCCGCAGCGCCATGAGCTCCGGCGCGAAGGGCGCATCCGTGCCGAGCAGTCCCTCGACGCTCATCGCGGCGGTGAGGTCGGCGGTGTCGAGCAGCTTGTCGAGGTCGGCGAGCGCGAGGCACAGCATCGCGAGCATGCCGTCGGTGCCGTTGACGAGCGCGAGGCCTTCCTTCTCGGCGAGCACGACCGGCGTGAGGCCGGCCTCCGCGAGCGCCGTGGCCGCATCCATCGTCACCACCTCGCTCGTGCCGGGCTCCGCGCCCGCGCGGTCGACCTGCACGATGCCCTCCCCCATCGCCGCGAGCGCGACGTGCGAGAGGGGCGCGAGGTCACCGGAGCAGCCGAGCGAGCCGTACTCCCCCACGATGGGCGAGATGCCGGCGTTGAGCATGCCGGCGTAGAGCTCAGCCGTCGCGCGGCGGATCCCCGTGCGGCCCGTCGCGAGCGTCTGCAGCCGCAGCAGCATGAGGCCTCGCACGACCTCGCGCTCGACCGCCTCGCCGCTCGAGGCGGCGTGCGAGCGGATGAGCGACTGCTGCAGGCGGGTGCGGTCGGCGGGAGCGATCGCGGTGTTCGCGAGCGCACCGAAGCCGGTCGAGATGCCGTAGTGCGGATGCGGGTCGGCGGCGAGCCCGTCGATCACCCGACGTGCGTCGTCGATGCGGGCGAGCGCGGTGGCACTGAGCTCGACGCGCGCGTCGAAGCGTGCCACCTGCACCACGTCGTGGCGGGTGAGCGGGGAGTCTCCGATGACCACTGGCATGGCCCCATTCCACCGCTCGGGCCGTGCCGACGCATCCGCCTGCGCCATACTCATGTCTGAGATCTCAGACGAGGCGGACGAGGGGCGGGCGCATGGCGGTGCCGCGGATGCCCGCAGCGCGCAGCGCACTGCGGGTGCTGTCGCTGCTGGCGGAGCAGGCGGGGCCGGTGCGCGCCTCGACCATCGCGCGCGAGCTCGGGCTGCCGCGCTCGAGCGCCTACCAGCTGCTGCAGGTCATGCGGGACGAGGGCTTCCTGGTGCACTACCCAGAGCTGGGGGCATGGGGCCCGAGCGCCCGCGTGCAGCAGATCGGCTCGCGCGTCGCCGCCGCGACGAGGCTCGAGCGGCTCGCCCAGCCCGTGCTCGACCGGCTCGTGCGAGCGTCGCCGGTGCCGGCCACGAGTCATCTCGCCGTGCTCGCCGGCAGCGACGTCGCCTATGCGGGGCGCGGCGCCGGGCCACGCTCCCCGGCGACCGTGTCGCGCGTCGGGGTGCGGCTCCCCGCGGTGCGCACCGCGACGGGCAGGGCGATGCTCGCAGCGCTCGGGCCCGACCAGGTGCGCGCGCTGATCCCCCACGACCGCGACCTGGTGGGTGAGCAGCCCTCGACGCGCGCCGCGCTGGCGTCGATGCTCGCCGCCGCGCGCCGCCGCGGCTGGGCGGTCGAGGACGGCGAGGTGGATCCCGCCTACGCGTCGGTCGCGGCCGCTGCTCGTGACGCCGCGGGCCAGCCGGCCGCAGCGATCGGACTGACGTTCCGCATCGCGGACCTCGCGCCCGACGCGCGCGCCGAGCTCGGCGCGCGCGTCGGGCGCGAGGTCCGCGATGCGGAACGTCAGTCCGATCGCTGCGGCCGGCTGGCCCGCGGCGTCACGAGCAGCGGCCGCGACCGACGCGTAGGCGGGATCCACCTCGCCGTCCTCGACCGCCCAGCCGCGGCGGCGCGCGGCGGCGAGCATCGACGCCAGCGCGGCGCGCGTCGAGGGCTGCTCACCCACCAGGTCGCGGTCGTGGGGGATCAGCGCGCGCACCTGGTCGGGCCCGAGCGCTGCGAGCATCGCCCTGCCCGTCGCGGTGCGCACCGCGGGGAGCCGCACCCCGACGCGCGACACGGTCGCCGGGGAGCGTGGCCCGGCGCCGCGCCCCGCATAGGCGACGTCGCTGCCGGCGAGCACGGCGAGATGACTCGTGGCCGGCACCGGCGACGCTCGCACGAGCCGGTCGAGCACGGGCTGGGCGAGCCGCTCGAGCCTCGTCGCGGCGGCGACGCGCGAGCCGATCTGCTGCACGCGGGCGCTCGGGCCCCATGCCCCCAGCTCTGGGTAGTGCACCAGGAAGCCCTCGTCCCGCATGACCTGCAGCAGCTGGTAGGCGCTCGAGCGCGGCAGCCCGAGCTCGCGCGCGATGGTCGAGGCGCGCACCGGCCCCGCCTGCTCCGCCAGCAGCGACAGCACCCGCAGTGCGCTGCGCGCTGCGGGCATCCGCGGCACCGCCATGCGCCCGCCCCTCGTCCGCCTCGTCTGAGATCTCAGACATGAGTATGGCGCAGGCGGATGCGTCGGCACGGCCCGAGCGGTGGAATGGGGCCATGCCAGTGGTCATCGGAGACTCCCCGCTCACCCGCCACGACGTGGTGCAGGTGGCACGCTTCGACGCGCGCGTCGAGCTCAGTGCCACCGCGCTCGCCCGCATCGACGACGCACGTCGGGTGATCGACGGGCTCGCCGCCGACCCGCATCCGCACTACGGCATCTCGACCGGCTTCGGTGCGCTCGCGAACACCGCGATCGCTCCCGCCGACCGCACCCGCCTGCAGCAGTCGCTCATCCGCTCGCACGCCGCCTCGAGCGGCGAGGCGGTCGAGCGCGAGGTCGTGCGAGGCCTCATGCTGCTGCGGCTGCAGACGCTCGCGACGGGCCGCACGGGGATCCGCCGCGCGACGGCTGAGCTCTACGCCGGCATGCTCAACGCCGGCATCTCGCCCATCGTGGGGGAGTACGGCTCGCTCGGCTGCTCCGGTGACCTCGCGCCCCTCTCGCACGTCGCGCTCGCGGCGATGGGGGAGGGCATCGTGCAGGTCGACCGCGCGGGCGCGGAGCCCGGCACGAGCGAGGTGGTGACGATGGATGCGGCCACGGCGCTCGCGGAGGCCGGCCTCACGCCGGTCGTGCTCGCCGAGAAGGAAGGCCTCGCGCTCGTCAACGGCACCGACGGCATGCTCGCGATGCTGTGCCTCGCGCTCGCCGACCTCGACAAGCTGCTCGACACCGCCGACCTCACCGCCGCGATGAGCGTCGAGGGACTGCTCGGCACGGATGCGCCCTTCGCGCCGGAGCTCATGGCGCTGCGGCCACACCCCGGGCAGGTCGCCAGCGCGGCGAACATCGCAGCGCTGCTCGCCGACAGCCCGATCGTCGCGAGCCACAAGGGTCCGCAGGACACCCGGGTGCAGGACGCCTACTCGCTCCGCTGCGCCCCGCAGGTGCACGGCACCGCCCGCGACACCGCGGCGCACGCGGCGCGCGTGGCGGAGATCGAGCTGTCGAGCGCCATCGACAACCCCGTCGTCCTCGCCGACGGCCGGGTGGTCTCGAACGGCAACTTCCACGGCGCGCCCATCGCGGCCGTGCTCGACTTCCTGGCCATCGCGATCGCGGACGTCGCCTCCATGAGCGAGCGCCGCAGCGACCGCTTCCTCGACCCGGCCCGCAGCTTCGGCCTGCCGCCGTTCCTCGCCCACGACCCGGGCGTCGACTCCGGACTCATGATCGCGCAGTACACGCAGGCCGGCATCGTCTCAGAGCTCAAGCGGCTCGCGGCACCGGCATCGGTCGACTCGATCCCCTCGAGCGCCATGCAGGAGGACCACGTGTCGATGGGCTGGGGCGCCGCCCGCAAGCTGCGCCGCGCAGTCGACGGGCTCGGCCGGGTGCTCGCGATCGAGCTGATGACGGCGGCGCGCGGCATCGAGCTGCGCGACGCACCACCGGGCCCCCGCACGGGACGCGTGATCGCGGGCCTGCGCGCGCTGGTGCCCGGCATCGGGCCGGACCGGTTCCTCGCCCGCGACATCGAGGCATCCCTCGCCTTCACCGTCGGCGGGGCTGCGCTCATCGAGGCGGGGTTGCTCGACACCGTCGAGGCCTGGGCCGCTCGCCGCGACCGCACGCACACCGCCGAGACGACGACGTCGTCGGCGCAGACCGAAGGAGACCGATGATGGAAGGCGCACGCACCGTCCGCGCAGCGCGCGGCAGCGAGCTGACGGCGAAGGGCTGGCAGCAGGAGGCCGCGCTGCGGATGCTCATGAACAACCTCGACCCCGAGGTCGCCGAGCACCCCGACGAGCTCGTCGTCTACGGCGGCACCGGCAAGGCGGCGCGCGACTGGGCGAGCTTCGAGGCCATCGTCCGCGAGCTCAGGGACCTCGAGGACGACGAGACGCTGCTGGTGCAGTCGGGTCGCCCGGTGGGCGTCATGCGCACGAACCCGTGGGCACCGCGCGTGCTGATCGCGAACTCGAACCTCGTGGGCGACTGGGCGACGTGGCCCGAGTTCCGGCGGCTGGAAGCCGCTGGCCTCACCATGTACGGACAGATGACCGCCGGTTCCTGGATCTACATCGGCACGCAGGGCATCCTGCAGGGCACCTTCGAGACCTTCGCGGCGGTGGCCACGAAGCTCGGCCGCGAGAGCCTCGCCGGCACCATCACGCTCACCGCGGGCCTCGGCGGCATGGGTGGGGCGCAGCCGCTCGCGGTCACCATGAACGACGGCGTCGCGATCTGCGTCGAGGTCGACCGCAGCCGCATCCAGCGGCGCATCGAGCACCGCTACCTCGACGTCGAGGCGAGCGACGTGGCGGATGCGCTGGCGCGCGCCGTCGAGGCGCGGGACGCGGGCCGCGGGCTGAGCATCGGCCTGCACGCGAACGCGGCCGACGTCGTGCCGGAGCTGCTCGCGATGGGTGCGCCGATCGACATCGTGACCGACCAGACGAGCGCGCACGACCCGCTGGCGTACCTGCCCAGCGGCGTCGCCTTCGACGACTGGCACGCCGAGCGCGAGCGCGATCCGCACGGCTTCACCGAGCGGGCTCGAGCATCGATGGCGCGCCACGTCGAGGCGATGGTGGGCTTCCAGGCGGCGGGGGCCGAGGTCTTCGACTACGGCAACTCGATCCGCGCAGAGGCCAAGCTCGGCGGCTTCGACGAGGCCTTCGCCTTCCCCGGCTTCGTGCCCGCCTACATCCGCCCGCTCTTCTGCGAGGGCAAGGGTCCCTTCCGCTGGGTGGCGCTCTCCGGCGACCCCGAGGACATCCGTCGCACCGACGAGGCGATCCTCGAGCTCTTCCCCGACGACGCGCACCTGCACCGCTGGATCCGCCTTGCCCAGGAGCGCGTGCAGTTCCAGGGCCTGCCCGCCCGCATCTGCTGGCTGGGCGCCGGCGAGCGCCACCGCGCGGGCCTGCGCTTCAACGAGATGGTCGCCGACGGCACGCTGAGCGCGCCGATCGTGATCGGCCGCGACCACCTCGACTCGGGCTCGGTCGCGAGCCCATACCGCGAGACCGAGGCGATGCGCGACGGCTCCGACGCGATCGCCGACTGGCCGCTGCTCAACGCGCTCGTCAACACGGCGTCCGGCGCGAGCTGGGTGTCGCTGCACCACGGCGGGGGCGTCGGCATCGGCCGCTCGATCCACGCCGGCCAGGTGACGGTGGCCGACGGCACGCCGCTCGCCGCCGAGAAGCTCGCGCGCGTGCTCTCGAACGATCCGGAGATGGGCGTGATCCGCCACGTGGACGCCGGCTACGACGAGGCGACCGCCTTCGCCGAGGCCCACGACGTGGCGATCCCCATGCGGCGGGGCTGAGGTGGCGTCCACGCTGCTCACCGGCATCGGCGAGCTCACGACGAACGACGACCGGGGGCGGATGCACGGCGCCGCGCTGGTCATGGAGGGCGACGCGATCGCGTGGGTCGGCGAGGCGAGGGCCGCCCCGGCCGCCGACGTCTCGGTCGACGTGGGCGGGCGGGCGGTGCTGCCCGGATGGGTCGACAGCCACACGCACCTCCTCTTCGCCGGCGATCGCTCCGCCGAGTTCGAGGCGCGCATGGCGGGCGAGCCCTATGCCGCCGGCGGCATCGGGGTGACGGTCGCCGCGACGCGAGCGGCGAGCGACGAGGCGCTCGCGGCCAACCTCGATCGCCTGGCCGATGAGATGCTGCGCGGCGGCACGACCGCGTTCGAGACGAAGACGGGCTACGGGCTGACCGTCGCCGACGAGCTGCGGAGCGCCCGGCTCGCCGGCGCGCGCGCCGATTCGGTCACGTTCCTCGGCGCGCACCTCGTGCCGGAGGGCTCCGAGCCCGGTGACTACCTCGACCTGGTGACCGGCGACATGCTCGACGCGGTAGAGCCGCACGTCGACGCGGTCGACGTCTTCTGCGAGCGCGGCGCGTTCGACGAGTCGCAGTCGCGCAGGGTGCTCGAGGCGGCGCGGGCCCGCGGACTGGCGCTGCGCGTGCACGGCAACCAGCTGGGGCCCGGCCCGGGCGTGCGGCTCGCCGTCGAGCTGCGCGCGGCGAGCGTCGATCACGTCGCGTTCCTCGACGACGACGAGGTGCGGATGCTCGCGGCGACCTGGGACGGCGCGGCGGCGGGCCGACGTGGCACGGTCGCCACCGCGCTGCCCGCGTGCGACCTCTCGACGCGCATGCCGCTCGCGCCGGCGCGGCGCCTGCTCGACGCCGGCGCTGTCGTCGCGATCGCCACCAACTGCAACCCCGGCACGAGCTACACGACGTCGATGGCGTTCTGCGTCGCGACCGCCGTGCTGCAGATGCGCCTGACGATCGAGGAGGCGGTGCGCGCCGCGACGCTGGGCGGCGCGATCGCGCTCGGCCTCGACGAGCCGAGCACCGACCGATCGGGACGTGCCCTGCTGCCGGTGGGGCGCATCCGACCCGGTGCCAGGGCCGATGTGCAGGTGCTCGACGCGCCCTCGGTCTCGCACCTGGCCTATCGCCCCGGCGTGCCGCTCGTGCACGCGGTGTGGCGCGCAGGTGCGCGTGCGTTCTGAGCGCTCGTCCACCTCGCGGTGCGGCGCCGCGGAGGGGCCGCGCTGTGGGAAACGCACAGTGTCCCCCAATAGCCTCGCCTCATGACGGTGACGATCCGAGGCCTCTCGACGCTGGTGCCTACGACGGGGCTCTCGCAGCCCGAGGTCGCGGAGGTGTTCGCCGCGCAGCCGGGGCTCACCCGGCTCGGGCAGCGACTCGTGAGCACGTCCTTCGGCGTCTCGGGCATCGAGCGCCGCTACACGGTGATCGACGAGCTGACCTTCGACGGGCCCGTGGCCTCCGAGCCCGAGTTCTTCGACCGCGAGTCGGGCCTGCTGCTCGATCCGGGCACGCGCCTGCGCAACGACCGCTACGCGCTCGAGGCGACCAAGCTCTACGTCGGCGCCGGTCGCGCGGCGCTCGATGCGGTGCCGGATGTGGCGGCCAAGGACGTCACGCACGTCATCACCGTCTCGTGCACCGGCTTCTACGCGCCCGGTCCCGACTTCGTGGTCGCGCGCGACCTGGGCCTGCGCCCCGGCGTGCAGCGCTACCACCTGGGCTTCATGGGCTGCTACGCCTCGCTGCCTGCGCTGCGCCTGGCGAGCCAGCTCTGCGAAGCCGATCCCGCGGCGGTGGTGCTGGTCATCAGCGTCGAGCTGTGCACGCTGCACCTGCGCACGTCGAACGACCCCGACACGATCGTCGCGACCTCGCTCTTCGGCGACGGCGCCGGCGCGGCCCTGGTCACCGCGCGGCCGCCGCAGGACGGGGAGCGCGCGCTGCAGCTCGACGGGTTCGCGACCCGCACGACGCCCCGGGGCGAGGGCGACATGGCGTGGAAGATCGGCGACCACGGCTTCGAGATGGTGCTCTCCAACGCCGTGCCGTCGCTCATCGGCGAGCACGTCACCGGTGCGATCGCGCCGCTGCTCGAGGCAGAGCCGCAGCTGAGCGCCGCGCTCGCCGAGGGTCGCGCGGGCGAGCCGATCGAGCACTGGGCGATCCACCCGGGCGGCCGGAGCATCCTCGACAAGGTGGAGGCGACGCTCGGCCTCACCGAGGCGCAGCTCGTGCCCGCCCGCGAGACGCTCCGCGACTACGGCAACATGTCGAGCGCCACCGTGCTGTTCGTGCTGCAGCGCATCCTGAGCGACGAGTCCGCGCAGGACGGCGACCGGGTGGCGGCGATGGCCTTCGGGCCGGGGCTCACCGTCGAGTCGGCGCTGCTGACCGTCCGGGCCTGAGCTGGCGATGCTCTCGGGCATGCGGATGCTGTCGAGCCTGCGGGAGCGCGACCCGGGCGCGCACGAGCTGATGGACGACGCGGACTGCGACCCCGTGACGCTCGCCCGCACCTTCGACCGCTTCGCGATCGTGAACGCGGTCGTCTCCGACCAGCGCTCGCTGTACCGTCGCTGGATCCGGCCGCGGCTGAGGGGCGGCGAGGCCCTCCGCCTGCTCGACGTCGGCACCGGGGGCGGCGACCTCCCGCGTCGGATGCTGCGCTGGGCCGAGCGAGACGGCGGCGGGCTGACGGCGGTCGGCATCGATCCCGATGAGCGTGCGATCGCCGCTGCTCGCGCGCAGCCGCCGCTCGCGGGGCTCGAGCTGCGCCGGGTCTCGACCCGCGAGCTCGTCGCGACCGGCGAGCGCTTCGACCTCGTCGTCTCGAACCACGTGCTGCATCACCTGACGGCAGCAGAGCTCGGCAGCATCCTGGTCGACTCCGAGCGGCTGACGGCGCCCGGTGGCGCGGTCGTGCACGGCGACATCGCGCGCTCGCCGCTCGCGTACGCGGCCTTCGCCGCGGCGACGCTGCCGCTGCAGCCCACGCTGCTGCGCGACACGCTCATCCGCGTCGACGGGCTCGCGTCCATCCGGCGCAGCCACACGGCGGCGGAGCTCGCGCCGGCCATGCCGCCTGGCTGGACGGCGCGCTCGCGACCGCCGGCGCGCCTCGAGCTCAGCTGGCGCGCGCCGTGACGGGCCGGCGCGCGAGCGCGCCGGCCTCGCGGCACGATGTCGCGATCGTCGGTGCCGGTGCGGTCGGCCTGCTGCTGGCCTGCCTGCTCGCGCAGCGCCAGCTCGACGTCGTCGTGCTCGAGCGCCGCACCGAGCCCGCATCGGTCTCGCGCGCGTTCGGCATCCACCCGCCCGGCATGCTGGCGCTCGACGCCGCCGGCGTCGGCGATGCGGTGCGGGCGGAGGCGCTCGTGATCCGATCGGGTGCGGCGCTCAGCGGCGGCCGCCGGCTGGGGCGCCTCGACTTCGGCGACCGCGCCATCCACGCGCTCCCGCAGGAGCGCACGGAGGCGCTGCTGCGGGAGCGGTTGGCGGCGCTCGCGCCCGCGGCGCTGCGCGCGGGCGCCGAGGTCACCGCGCTGCAGCAGCACCCCCGGGGCGTCGAGCTGGCACTGGCGTCGGGCGGACGCGTCGATGCGCGCTGGGCGGTCGGCGCCGATGGCGTGCACAGCCGGGTCCGCGACCTGCTGCACATCGAGCGCACCGAGCGGCGCGGGGGCGCTGGCTATGCGATGGCCGATGTCGACGCGCCCGAAGCCGCTGGGGACGCGGATCCAACCGGGGCCTCCGCGCTGCTGCACCTGGAGCCCGGCGGCGTCATCGAGTCGTTGCCGCTGCCGGGGGGTCGGCGACGGTGGGTGGCGCGGCTCGCATCGCCCGAGGAAGAGGTGTCGGCGGGACGGCTCGAGCAGATCCTCGGCGAGCGGCTGTCGATGCCGGGTGGCGGGCGGGCGGTCGAGCGGCTGCCGGAGGGCACGGTGCCCAGCGCCTTCCGCGCTCGGCAGCGCATGGCGAAGCGGTTCGAGAGCGGCCGGGTGGCGCTCGCGGGCGACGCCGCGCACGAGGTGAGCCCGATCGGGGGCCAGGGCATGAGCCTCGGCTGGCTGGACGCCCTCGCGCTCGACCGAGCGATCGCCGACGCGTGGGTCGACGACGTCCCAGCGCCCTTCGGCCGCTATGCGAGGGAGCGTCGCCGCGCCGCCGCCCTCGCGATGCGTCGCGCCGCGTGGAACATGGCGATGGGCGCACCGGCGGGCCCTGTGCTGCACGCCGCTCGGCTGACGCTCGCGCGCACCCTCGTGCTGCCGCCGAGCAGGGCAGCGCTCGTCGCAGCGTTCACGATGCGCGGGCTCTGAGCGCAGCGGCCGCGTCAGACCGCCCGCAGCTTGGGGAAGCGGTCGTCGCGATCGGCGAGCGCTGCGAGCGCCTCGAGCACGCCGAGGGCCGTCAGCCGCACGGTGCGACCGTCGGCCGCGTCGGCCGCGGCGTCGACCTCGGTGAAGTCGATGGAGGTGACCTCGTCGTAGGCGACGATGGCGCGGATCAGCGCCCGCAGCTGCCACGCGCTGATGCCGCCGGGCACCGAGGCGGGGCAGCCGGGCGCCACCGAGCGGTCGCAGACGTCGACGTCGACGTCGAGGTGCACGGGCCCGCCGGCCGCCCGCGCGACCTGGACGGCCTCGGCAGCGACCTCGTGCAGGCCACGCTGCTCGAGGTCGTCGCGCAGGAACACGCTGATCCCCGCCTGCCGCGCCCGCTCGGCATAGGCGCGGGAGTTCGCGAAGTCCTGGATCCCGATCTGCGCCACTCGCGAGCCGTCCAGGCCGGCGTCGAGCAGCCGCTGCACGGGCGAGCCGTTCGAGCGGCCGTCGCGCAGGTCGTGGTGCGCATCCAGCGTGATCAGTCCGGCGGTCTCGATCGACGCTCCCCAGCTGCCGAGCGCCGCGGGCACCGTGGCCGCGTTGTCGCCGCCGAGCACGATCACGAACCGCGCGCGAGCGGCGGCGCGGGCGACGAGCGCAGTGGCGCCCTCCTCGTCGCCGTCGGGGTCGGATGCGTCCCCGGCGTCGGCGACGCGCAGTCCGCCGACCGGCGCGGCCGTGGCGTAGGCGTGCGGCGAGGAGCGGCGCAGCGCCTCCCGCACCGCAGCGGGTGTCGTGTGTGCGCTCGTCGGGCTGAGCGAGGTCTCGTGGGTGCCGAGCCCGACCAGCACCGCGTCGAGGCGACCAGGCGCATCCGCCAGGCTCGGCCAGTCACCGCTGCGCGGCCAGGACGGGTCATGCGGGAGGCCCCCGGAGGGGACGGAGGACGACGAGGGAGCCATGCCGCGACGCTAGCAAGCGCGGCGCGACACGCCCGGGTTGCACGGGTGTCGACATCCGTGAGAGACTCTTCAGGTTGCAAACGCGACGATTCCACGTCGCTCACTGCTCTGGCTGTGCACAGGTTCGAGATCGATCCTGGGCCGCGGGCAGCTCCAACAGAACTTCACCGAAGCCGAGCGCGGTATCGCCGTGCGCGACGTCGGTGCGCGCCCCATGCGGGCATTGACAGAAGAACAGCGGTGCACTCGAGAGTGCGTTGCGAGCAGCCTAGAACGGCTGCGTCGACAGGAAGAGAGTCAGCCATGGCGGGACAGAAGATCCGCATCCGACTGAAGTCGTACGACCACGAGGTCATCGACTCGTCGGCGCGCAAGATCGTCGACACCGTGACCCGTGCGGGCGCGACGGTGGTGGGCCCTGTGCCGCTGCCGACCGAGAAGAACGTGGTCGTGGTGATCCGTTCACCTCACAAGTACAAGGACAGCCGCGAGCACTTCGAGAAGCGCACGCACAAGCGACTCATCGACATCATCGACCCGACGCCGAAGGCAGTCGACTCGCTCATGCGCCTCGACCTGCCCGCTGACGTCAACATCGAGATCAAGCTCTAAGGAACGCCATGTCGAAGATCACGACGACTCGCGGCCTGCTCGGCAAGAAGCTCGGGATGACCCAGGTGTGGGATGAGCAGAACAAGCTCGTCCCCGTCACGGTGCTCGAGATCACGCCGAACGTGGTCACGCAGATCCGCACGCCCGAGAAGGACGGCTACGCAGCCATCCAGATCGCCGCAGGCCAGATCGACCCGCGCAAGGTCAACAAGCCGGCAGCCGGTCACTTCGAGGCCGCTGGCGTCACGCCGCGCCGCCACCTCACCGAGGTCCGCACCGACAACGCCGATGCCTACGAGCTCGGCCAGGAGCTGGCGGTCGACCTGTTCGCCGCCGGCCAGAAGGTCGACGTCGTCGGCACTTCGAAGGGCAAGGGCTTCGCAGGTGTCATGAAGCGCCACAACTTCGCTGGTGTCTCGGCATCGCACGGTGCGCACCGCAACCACCGCAAGCCCGGCTCGATCGGTGCCTCGTCCACGCCCAGCCGCGTCTTCCGCGGCATGCGCATGGCCGGCCGCATGGGCACCGACCGCGTGTCGGCGCTGAACCTCACGATCCACTCGATCGACGTCGAGCAGGGTCTCATGCTCGTCAAGGGCGCCGTCCCCGGTGCTCGCGGTCGTCTCGTGTACGTCCGCAACGCTGTGAAGGGAGCCTGAGCATGACTGCACAGGTCGCCATCGTCGACGCGAAGGGCAAGCAGGCAGGCTCGGTCGAGCTGCCCGCCAGCATCTTCGACGTCCAGACGAACGTTCCGCTGATCCACCAGGTGGTCGTCGCGCAGCTCGCAGCTGCACGCCAGGGCACGCACTCGACCAAGGGTCGTGGCGAGGTCTCCGGCGCCGGCCGCAAGCCCTTCAAGCAGAAGGGCACGGGCCGCGCCCGTCAGGGCTCGATCCGCGCACCCCAGATGACCGGCGGTGGCATCGTCCACGGCCCGACGCCGCGTGACTACTCGCAGCGCACCCCCAAGAAGATGATCGCCGCAGCGCTGCTCGGCTCGCTCTCGGACCGCGCTCGCGGTGGCCGCCTGCACGTCATCGAGGCGTTCCCGGCCGATGCTCCCAGCACTCGCGTCGCGGTCGACACCTTCGCGGTGCTCGGCGTGGCCAAGAACGTGCTGCTCGTGCTCGACCGCTCCGAGGAGACCGCGCTGCTGTCGGTGCGCAACCTCCCCGAGGTCCACGTGCTGCCCTGGGACCAGCTCAACGCCTACGACGTGCTCGTGAGCGACGACATCGTGTTCTCGAAGCCGGCCTACGAGGCGTTCGTCGCCGCGAAGACGGGTTCGACGGTCGAGGTCGTCTCCGAGGAGCCCAAGGCTGAGAAGCCGGCGAAGGCTGAGAAGCCCGCCAAGGCACCGAAGGCCGAGAAGGCAGAGAAGGACAACTGATGAGCGGCTACAACAAGGACCCTCGCGACATCATCATCCGACCGATCGTGTCCGAGAAGAGCTACGCGCTCATCGACATGGGCAGCTACACCTTCGAGGTCGACCCCCGCGCCTCGAAGACCGAGATCAAGCTCGCGATCGAGAAGATCTTCGGCGTCAAGGTGGAGCGCGTCAACACCCTCAACCGCGTCGGCAAGACGCGCCGCACCCGCTTCGGCACTGGCAAGCGCAAGGACACCAAGCGCGCCATCGTGAAGCTGAAGTCCGGTTCGATCGACATCTTCACGGCTGTCGGCTGAGGACTGAAGGAACGAGAACATGGCTATTCGCAAGTACAAGCCGACGACCCCGGGTCGTCGCGGCTCGTCCGTCGCAGACTTCGCTGAGATCACCCGATCGACGCCCGAGAAGTCCCTGCTGCGCCCGCTGCCCAAGACCGGTGGCCGCAACAACACGGGACGCATCACCACCCGCCACATCGGCGGTGGCCACAAGCGCCAGTACCGCGTCATCGACTTCCGTCGCAATGACAAGGACGGCGTGAACGCCCGCGTCGCGCACATCGAGTACGACCCCAACCGCACGGCGCGCATCGCGCTGCTGCACTTCGAGGACGGCACGAAGCGCTACATCCTGGCTCCGAACAAGCTCAAGCAGGGCGACGTCGTGGAGTCCGGTGCTGGCGCCGACATCAAGCCTGGCAACAACCTGCCGATGCGCAACATCCCCACGGGAACGGTGATCCACGGTGTGGAGCTCCGCCCGGGCGGTGGCGCGAAGATGGCTCGTTCGGCCGGCGCCTCGGTGCGCCTCGTCGCCAAGGACGGCCCCTATGTGCAGCTCCGCCTGCCGTCGGGCGAGATCCGCAACGTCGACGCGCGCTGCCGCGCCACGATCGGCGAGGTCGGCAACGCCGAGCAGTCGAACATCAACTGGGGCAAGGCTGGCCGCAAGCGCTGGCTGGGCGTTCGCCCGACCGTCCGCGGTGTCGCGATGAACCCGGTCGACCACCCGCACGGTGGTGGCGAGGGCAAGACGAGCGGTGGCCGCCACCCCGTCAGCCCGTGGGGTCAGGCAGAGGGTCGCACCCGCCGCCCCAACAAGCCGAGTGACAAGCTCATCGTCCGTCGCCGCTCGACCGGCAAGAAGAAGCGCTAGTAGGAGAGTCCGATGCCCCGCAGCCTCAAGAAGGGTCCGTTCGTCGACGACCACCTCCTCACCAAGGTGGTTCGGCAGAACGAGGCCGGCAGCAAGAACGTCATCAAGACGTGGTCGCGCCGTTCGATGATCGTGCCGGCCATGCTCGGCCACACGATCGCCGTCCACGACGGTCGCAAGCA
This sequence comes from Agrococcus sp. Marseille-P2731, assembly GCF_900117395.1. Taxonomy (GTDB): domain Bacteria; phylum Actinomycetota; class Actinomycetes; order Actinomycetales; family Microbacteriaceae; genus Agrococcus. The sequence goes on from NZ_FPEG01000001.1 coordinate 209,741, forward strand.
CATCCCGGTCTTCGTCACCGAGACGATGGTCGGCCACAAGCTGGGCGAGTTCGCGCCCACCCGCACCTTCCGCGGCCACGTGAAGGACGACAAGAAGGGCCGTCGCCGCTAAGCGCGGTGACGGAAGAAGGAGAAGGCAATGGTTGAGTCGATCGCTCGCGTTCGTCACATCCGCGTGACCCCTCAGAAGGCCCGCCGTGTCGTCGACATGATCCGCGGCAAGCAGGCCGAAGAGGCCCTCGCGATCCTGAAGTTCGCCCCGCAGGGCGCCTCGGAGCCCGTGTACAAGCTCGTCGCCTCGGCGGTGGCCAACGCTCGGGTCAAGGCAGACGCTGCGAACGAGTTCCTCGACGAGCAGGACCTGTACGTGGCCCGCGCGTTCGTCGATGAGGGCACCACGCTCAAGCGGTTCCGACCGCGTGCACAGGGTCGCGCGTTCCGCATCAACAAGCGGACGAGCCACATCACCGTCGTGCTCGCGACGCCGACCACGGAGGACGAGAAGTAATGGGACAGAAGGTCAACCCGTACGGCTTCCGCCTCGGCATCACCACCGACCACGTGTCGCGCTGGTTCGCCGAGTCGACGAAGCCGGGACAGCGCTACGCCGACTACGTGGCTGAGGACATCCGCATCCGCAAGATGCTGACGACCAGCCTCGACCGCGCAGGCGTCGCACGCATCGAGATCGAGCGCACCAAGGATCGCGTGCGCGTCGACATCCACACCGCCCGTCCGGGCATCGTGATCGGCCGCCGCGGCGCCGAGGCCGAGCGCATCCGTGCCGACCTCGAGAAGCTCAGCGGCAAGCAGATCCAGCTGAACATCCTCGAGGTCAAGAACCCCGAGGGCTCCGCGCAGCTCGTCGCGCAGGGCATCGCCGAGCAGCTCAGCGCTCGCGTGGCGTTCCGCCGCGCGATGCGCAAGGGCCTGCAGTCGGCGCAGCGCGCCGGCGCCAAGGGCGTCAAGATCAAGGTGTCGGGTCGCCTCGGCGGCGCCGAGATGAGCCGCAGCGAGCAGTACCGCGAGGGCCGCGTGCCCCTGCACACGCTGCGCTCGAACATCGACTACGGCTTCTACGAGGCCCGCACGACCTTCGGTCGCATCGGTGTCAAGGTCTGGATCTACAACGGTGAGCTCACCAACCGCGAGCTCGCTCGCGAGCAGGCGAACCAGAAGTCGCCGCAGCGCGAGCGTCGTGGACCCCGTCGCGACGCAGCTCCGGCCGCAGCAGGATCAGAGGCGAAGTAATGCTCATTCCCCGTCGAGTCAAGCACCGCAAGCAGCACCACCCGAAGCGCCGTGGCCAGGCCACCGGCGGCACGGCGGTGTCGTTCGGTGAGTACGGCATCCAGGCCCTGACGCCTGCCTATGTCACGAACCGTCAGATCGAGGCCGCACGTATTGCCATGACGCGCCACATCAAGCGCGGCGGCAAGGTGTGGATCAACATCTACCCCGACCGTCCCCTCACGAAGAAGCCCGCTGAGACCCGCATGGGTTCCGGCAAGGGCTCGCCCGAGTGGTGGGTCGCGAACGTCAAGCCCGGCCGCGTCCTCTTCGAGGTCGCCGGTGTCGACGAGCAGCTCGCGCGTGAGGCGATGACGCGAGCCATCCACAAGCTGCCGCTCAAGGCACGCATCATCAAGCGCGAGGAGGCTGACGCATAATGGCGATCGGTTCCAAGGAGCTCATGCCCGCCGAGCTCGCCACCCTGGATGACGAGCGTCTCGTCGTCGAGCTGAAGCGGGCCAAGGAAGAGCTGTTCAACCTGCGCTTCCAGTCGGCCACCGGCCAGCTGGAGTCGCACGGCCGCCTGCGGGCTGTCAAGCGCGACATCGCGCGGCTGTACACCGTGATCCGCGAGCGCGAGCTCGGCATCAGCGCCTCGCCGGCGCCGGTCGAGAAGGCTGCGGACAAGAAGAAGTCGAAGAAGGCCGACCAGGCCGAGAAGGCTGAGAAGGCTGAGGACAACTGATGGCTACTGAGCAGCCCAAGGACGAGACCGTCCAGCGCGGCTACCGCAAGTCGCGCATCGGCTACGTCACCTCCGACAAGATGGAGAAGACCGTCGTCGTCGAGGTCGAGGACCGCGTCAAGCACCCGCTCTACGGCAAGGTGCTCCGCAAGACCTCGAAGGTGAAGGCCCACGATGAGCAGAACGCCGCCGGCATCGGCGACCGCGTCCTGATCGCAGAGACCCGTCCGACGTCCGCCACCAAGCGGTGGCGCGTCGTCGAGATCCTCGAGAAGGCCAAGTAGGCCTCGGCCTCGAAGGAGATCTAGACAATGATCCAGCAGGAATCCCGCATCAAGGTGGCCGACAACACCGGCGCCAAGGAGCTCCTGACCATTCGCGTGCTCGGCGGCTCCGGCCGTCGCTACGCCGGCCTCGGTGACACCATCGTGGCCACGGTCAAGGACGCCATCCCCGGCGGCAACGTGAAGAAGGGCGACGTGGTCAAGGCCGTCGTCGTCCGCACGGTGAAGTCGACGCGCCGTCCCGACGGCTCGTACATCAAGTTCGACGAGAACGCAGCCGTCATCCTGAAGACGGATGGCGACCCTCGCGGCACTCGCATCTTCGGACCCGTCGGTCGCGAGCTCCGCGACAAGCGCTTCATGAAGATCGTGTCGCTCGCACCGGAGGTGATCTGACCCATGGCCAGCATCAAGAAGGGCGACCTCGTCGTCGTCATCGCCGGAGCGCGCGAGTCGCGCGGCGGCGACCGGGGCAAGACCGGTCGCGTCATCGAGGTCCTGCGCGAGCAGAACCGCGTGATCGTCGAGGGCGTCAACCTCGTCACCAAGCACATCAAGGTCGGCCAGACCAACCGCGGCACCCGCACGGGTGGCATCGAGACCCACGAGGCCCCGATCCACGTGTCGAACGTCGCGCTCGTCGACCCCGAGTCGAAGAAGCCCACGCGCGTCCGCGCCGAGGTCAAGACCGTCGAGAAGAACGGCGTCTCGATCCCGCAGAAGGTCCGCGTCGCGACGAAGTCGGGCAAGGAGATCAAGAGCAATGACTGACACCGCAGTGCGCCTGCCGAGGCTCAAGCAGCAGTACCGCGAGACGGTCCTGAAGCAGCTCCAGGAGGAGTTCGGCTTCTCGAACGTCATGCAGGTGCCCGGCCTGACCAAGATCGTCGTCAACACCGGCGTCGGTGAGGCCGCGCGCGACTCGAAGGTGATCGAGGGCGCTGTGCGCGACCTCACGCTGATCACCGGCCAGAAGCCGAAGGTCACGGCCGCCAAGAAGTCGATCGCGCAGTTCAAGCTGCGCGACGGGATGCCGATCGGCGCGCACGTCACGCTGCGCGGCGACCGCATGTGGGAGTTCCTCGACCGTCTGCTGACGCTCGCGCTCCCGCGCATCCGCGACTTCCGCGGCCTGAGCCCCGAGCAGTTCGACGGCAACGGCAACTACACGTTCGGCCTCTCGGAGCAGTCGGTGTTCCACGAGATCGACCAGGACAAGATCGACCGCGTCCGCGGCTTCGACATCACCGTCGTCACGACGGCGAAGTCGGATGACGAGGGTCGCGCGCTGCTCAAGGCGCTCGGCTTCCCCTTCAAGTCCTGACCCCATCGGCGCCGCCGGCGCCGAGCTGAATTCAAGGTCGCTGCCCGCGGAACGGGCAGCGAAACCAGAACGGAGAACACCATGACGATGACCGATCCGGTCGCCGACATGCTGACGCGTCTGCGCAACGCCAACACGGCGATGCACGACGAGGTCACGCTGCCGTCGTCGAACCTCAAGGCGAGCATCGCCGAGATCCTCGAGCGCGAGGGCTTCATCTCGGGTTGGAAGATCGAGGACGCTCGCGTCGGCAAGTCGCTGACGCTGAACCTCAAGTACGGCCCGAACCGCGAGCGCGCGCTCGCCGGCCTGAAGCGGGTCTCGAAGCCCGGTCTGCGCGTCTACGCGCGATCGACCGAGATCCCCCAGGTGCACGGCGGCCTCGGCGTCGCCATCCTGTCCACGAGCTCTGGGCTCCTCACCGACCGTGAGGCCGAGCAGAAGGGCGTGGGCGGGGAAGTCCTCGCCTACGTGTGGTGATCTGACATGTCACGAATCGGACGTCTCCCCATCGACATCCCCTCGGGTGTCGACATCTCGGTGAACGACGACGTCGTCACCGTCAAGGGCCCCAAGGGCGAGCTCACGACCCGCATCGCGAAGCCGATCCAGGTCGAGGTCGCCGACGGCCAGGTGCAGGTCACCCGGCCCGACGACGAGCGCGAGTCGCGTTCGCTGCACGGCCTCACCCGCACCCTGATCGCCAACGACATCGTCGGCGTGACGGACGGCTACTCGAAGTCGCTCGAGGTCGTCGGCACCGGCTACCGCGTGGCGGCGAAGGGCACGGGCCTCGAGTTCGCGCTCGGCTACTCGCACCCGATCAACGTCGAGCCGCCTGCCGGCATCACGTTCGTGGTCGAGGGCAACAACAAGGTCACCGTCAGCGGCATCTCGAAGCAGGCCGTCGGCGAAGTGGCCGCGAATCTCCGCAAGCTGCGCAAGCCCGAGCCCTACAAGGGCAAGGGTGTTCGCTACGCAGGCGAGCAGATCCGCCGCAAGGCTGGAAAGGCTGGTAAGTGATGGGCATCGGTACCCGAGGCAAGAGCAAGTCGGCTGCCCGCGGCCGTCGTCACGCACGCCTCCGCAAGAAGGTCGTCGGCACCGCTGTGGTGCCGCGCATGGTCGTCACCCGTTCGGCACGTCACGTCTTCGTGCAGGTCGTCGACGACTCGCAGGGCATCACCGTCGCCTCGGCGTCGACCATGGAGGCTGACCTCCGCGGACACGACGGCGACAAGACGGCCAAGGCCAAGCGCGTCGGCGAGCTCATCGCTGAGCGTGCGAAGGCTGCAGGCGTCGAGTCGGTCGTCTTCGACCGCGGCGGCAACCGCTACGCCGGTCGCGTCGCCGCGATCGCCGACGGCGCACGAGAGGCAGGGCTGGGACTGTGAGCGAAGAGAACAAGGACACGCAGGTGACGGACACCACGCAGCAGGCTGCTGGTGCTCCCGCGGCTGAGGCCGGCCAGTCGGCCGACCACCGCGACGAGCCCCGCGAGCAGCGTCGCGGCAGCCGCGACCGCGGCACGCGCAACGAGCGCGGCCGTCGCGACGACCGCACGGAGAACCAGTTCCTCGAGCGCGTCGTGACGATCAACCGCGTCTCGAAGGTCGTTAAGGGCGGTCGCCGCTTCAGCTTCACGGCCCTCGTGGTCGTGGGTGATGGCGACGGCATGGTCGGCGTCGGCTACGGCAAGGCGCGCGAGGTCCCGACGGCCATCTCGAAGGGCGTCGAGGAGGCGAAGAAGAACTTCTTCCGCGTTCCGCGCATCGCTAAGACGATCCCGCACCCGGTGCAGGGCGAGGCCGCCGCTGGCGTCGTGCTCCTGCGTCCCGCTGCCGCCGGTACCGGCGTCATCGCGGGCGGCCCGGTCCGCGCCGTCCTCGAGTGCGCCGGCATCCACGACGTGCTGAGCAAGTCGCTGGGCTCGTCGAACTCCATCAACATCGTCCACGCGACGGTGGAGGCGCTGCGCATGCTCGAAGAGCCGCGCGCCGTCGCTGCCCGTCGTGGTCTCGACGTGGACCGCGTCGTGCCGGAGCGCCTGCTCCGTGCCGAGGCGGAGCACACGAAGCACGAGGCCGAGATCGCGAAGGCGGCATCCAAGTGAGCAAGCTGAAGATCACGCAGACGAAGTCCGTGATCAGCGAGAAGCAGTACCAGCGCGACACGCTGCGTTCGCTGGGCCTCAAGCGCATCGGCCAGTCGGTCGAGCGCGAGGACAACCAGCAGAACCGCGGCTACGTCAACACGGTGCGGCACCTCGTCAAGGTCGAGGAGATCGAGAATGACTGACAAGAACGAGTCGGCCGAGCTGCCGTCGCTCAAGGTCCACCACCTCCGGCCGGCGCCGGGCGCGAAGACCGCCCGCACGCGCGTCGGTCGCGGTGAGGCATCGAAGGGCAAGACGGCCGGTCGAGGCACCAAGGGCACGAAGGCCCGCTACTCCGTGCGTCCCGGCTTCGAGGGCGGCCAGCTGACGAGCGTCATGCGCGCTCCGAAGCTGCGCGGCTTCAAGAACCCGTTCCGCACCGAGTACCAGGTCGTCAACGTGGGCCAGCTGAGCGAGCTGTTCCCCGGCGGCGGCGAGGTCACCGTCGCGGATCTGGTCGCCAAGGGCGCGGTCCGCAAGAACCAGCTGGTCAAGGTGCTCGCCGGTGGCGAGCTCACGGTGGCGCTCACGATCACGGTCGACAAGGTGTCGGCCGCGGCTGAGCAGAAGATCGTGGCCGCAGGCGGCTCGGTCAAGTAAGTAGGCTGAGGGGCGGTCCGTGCGCGGACCGCCCCGATTGCCATTCTCTGGAAGGCTGCACGTGTTCAGTGCCATCGCAAGGATCTTCAAGACGCGCGATCTGCGTCGGAAGATCCTCTTCACGCTCGCCATCGTGGCGCTGTTCCGGTTCGGGTCGTTCATCCCCGCGCCGTTCGTCGACTACGGCAACGTGCAGGAGTGCATCGCAGCCAACCAGACGGCGACTGGTCTCTACCAGCTCGTCAACCTCTTCTCGGGCGGCGCCCTGCTGCAGCTGAGCATCTTCGCGCTGGGCATCATGCCCTACATCACCGCGTCGATCATCACGCAGCTGCTGCGCGTGGTGATCCCGCACTTCGAGACCCTCCACAAGGAGGGCCAGCAGGGTCAGGCCAAGCTGACGCAGTACACGCGCTACATGACGATCGCGCTGGCCGTGCTGCAGTCCACGACGCTGATCACGGTCGCCCGCTCCGGTGCGCTGTTCTCCCAGACCGGCGGCACGGCGCTCCCGCAGTGCCAGAACCTGCTGACGAACGACTCCTGGTGGTCGATCACGCTGATGATCTTCACCATGACCGCCGGCACCGGCCTCATCATGTGGTTCGGCGAGATGATCACCGAGCGAGGCATCGGCAACGGCATGTCGCTGCTGATCTTCACCTCGATCGCCGCGACCTTCCCGACGGCGCTCGGTCAGATCTTCCAGACCGAGGGCCCCAACACCTTCGCCATGGTGCTCGTCGTCGGCGTCATCATCATGGCCGCCGTCGTGTTCGTCGAGCAGTCCCAGCGCCGCATCCCCGTGCAGTACGCGAAGCGGATGGTCGGTCGACGCATGTACGGCGGGCAGTCGACGTACATCCCCATCAAGGTCAACATGGCCGGCGTCATCCCCGTGATCTTCGCCTCCTCGCTGCTCTACCTGCCGATGCTCGTCGCGCAGTTCAGCACGCCGACCGACGGCACCGCACCCCCCGAGTGGGTCCTGTGGGTGCAGGCGAACCTCACGTCCGGCGACGCGCCGCTCTACATGCTGGTGTTCTTCCTGCTCGTGGTCGGCTTCACCTACTTCTACGTGGCGATCACCTTCAACCCGGAGGAGGTGGCCGACAACATGAAGAAGTACGGCGGCTTCATCCCCGGCATCCGCGCAGGTCGCCCGACCGCTGAGTACCTCGACTACGTCCTGACGCGCATCACGCTGCCGGGCTCGCTCTACCTCGGCATCGTGGCGCTCATCCCGCTGATCGCGCTGTCGACGGTCGGCGCGAACCAGAACTTCCCGTTCGGCGGTGCCTCGATCCTCATCATCGTCGGCGTGGGCCTCGAGACGGTCCGGCAGATCGACGCGCAGCTGCAGCAGCGCCACTACGAAGGGCTCATCCGCTAGATGCCGAACCTCCTCATCGTGGGCCCGCCCGGGGCTGGCAAGGGCACGCAGGCCGCTCGGATCGCCGACACGCTCGGGATCCCCGCCGTGTCGACCGGCGACATCTTCCGCCAGAACATCAAGGAGCAGACCGAGCTCGGTCAGCGCGTCTCCGCCATGCTCGATGCGGGGGAGTACGTGCCCGACTCGCTGACGAACGAGCTGATCGACGACCGCCTCGCGCAGACCGACGCTGAGGGTGGCTACCTGCTCGACGGCTACCCCCGGACTGCCGGTCAGGTGGAGTTCCTCGACGGCGTCAACCTGCGTCGCGGTGAGCAGCTCGATGGCGTCGTGCGCCTGGTCGCAGACACCGACGAGGTCGTGCGCCGCCTGTTGGCGCGAGCACAGGAGCAGGGGCGCAGCGATGACAGCGAAGAGGTCATCCGCCACCGCCTCGAGGTCTACGAGCGCGAGACGGCGCCCCTCATCGCCATCTTCGGCGAGCGCGGCCTCGTCGTCGAGGTCGACGGCATCGGTGCCGTCGACGAGGTGACCGAGCGCATCCTCGCCGGCCTCGCCGAGCGAGGCATCTCCGCCTGATGCTCCGACGCGGGCTCTACAAGTCGCGCCGCGAGCTCGCCTCGATGCGCGAGCCCGGGCGCATCACCGCACTGGCGCTCGCAGCCGTCGAGCGCGAGATCGCTGCGGGCGTCACGCCGCTCGCGCTGGACGCGCTCGCGGAGCGCGTGATCCGCGAGCACGGCGCGGTGCCGAACTTCCAGCTCGAACCCGGCTACCAGCACACGCTCTGCGTCAACATCAACGATGTGGTGGTGCACGGCATCCCGGATGCGCGCCCCATCGAGCCGGGCGATCTCGTCACCGTCGACTGCGGCGCCACGATCGGCGGCTTCCACGGCGACGCTGCCATCACCGTGCTCGTGCCCGGGGGCGACCCAGCGGTCGCGCATGCGCGCGCCCACCTGAGCGAGGTCACCGAGGGGGCGCTCTGGGACGGGATCGCCGCCCTGGCCTCTGCCAAGCAGCTCGGCGCCGTCGGCGCCGCGGTCGAGGATCACGTCGAGGCGAACAGCGACTTCGGCATCAGCGACGACTACATCGGCCACGGCATCGGGCGGGCGATGCACGAGGAGCCGCCGGTCTTCAACTACCGCACGCGGGTCGTGGGTCCCGCGGTCAAGCCTGGCCTGTGCGTCGCGGTCGAACCCATCATCCACGCCGGCTCCACGGGATCGGCGACGGATGCGGACGGCTGGACCGTGCGGACCGCCGACGGCAGCGACGCCTGCCAGTGGGAGCACTCCGTCGCGGTCCACAGCGACGGCATCTGGGTGCTCACGGCGCTCGACGGCGGCCTGGCGGGCCTCGCGCCCTACGGGATCGTGCCGGTGCCGATCCCCGAGCGCTGAGCGACTACGCCGCGGTACGACCTCCCAGCACGAGATCGCGATAGGCGCGGAGCACGTCGGCCGTCACGCCGAGCTCCTCCGCGAGCTCCTGATCATCGTGCGCCCACGTGCACGCTGCAGCCAGCTGCTGCGGGTCGATGAGGACGCGCGCCGCGAAGCGCTCCGCGGCCCGCTCGCCTGCCGCGGAGGTGCCAGCATGCATGAACACGGCGTGGCCGAGCTCGTGCGCCAGCACCGAGCGCTGCTCGATGGGAGTCAGGCCGCGGGCGAGCAGGATGCGTCGGCGCGGGTGGTCGTAGGCGCCGAGCCAGTCGGCCGGCAGGGGAGCGCAGGTGACATCGACCTGGAGCTGACGGCACAGCCGCAGCAGCTCAGTCAGCGTGGGGCTGCTCCCGTCGAGGGACGCCACGCCGAGCCGCAAGTCCACGGACGTCCTCCTCGCTGATGCCTTCCTGGTGGATGGCGGTCACCGTAGCCCCACCCGGTGACACCGCGCCGGCGCGCACGTGCGCTGCGAGCGTCGCGATCGCCGCATCCGCTGCGAGGTGCCTGCGATCGCCCGGCACGTGCGAGAGCAGCTCGGCCATGACCGCCGTCCACAGCTCGATCTCGGGATCGAGCTGCTGCGCGTCGGTCGCGAGCCCGAGCGCGGAGAAGAGGCGGCGCAGGACGTCCTCCTGCGGAGCACCCGCCCCGCGCTCGATGTTGCTGACCGTCGTGCGATCGACGCCGGCGAGCTCCGAGAGCGCCTTCTGGCTGAGGCCGCGTCGAAGCCGCGCGGGCCGGACGAGGGCTGCGTAGTGGGCGCGCTCGGCTGCGCTCGCGCCCCGTAGGTGGATGGACATCCGTCAGCCTCGTCTCTCTCGTGCCTAGGTTATCCGCACGCTGATGGGTGTCCGCGGGCACTCTTCGACAGATCTTCGACATAACGCCGTGATATCTGGAGCCAACTGTGGAGAACTCCTGGCGCGTGCGTGGAAAACGTGGCACTGTTTCCGACATGACGGTCGAATCGCGCATCGGTGCCTCGCTCGCCGCGCTTCGGCGCAGCGCCGGAGTCAGCGCAGCCGAGCTCGCCCAGCGAGCCGCGCTCCCGGAATCGATCGTGCACAGCATCGAGCAGGGGGCGGTCGTCCCGTCGCCCGAGCTCGTCGCCCGACTGACAGGCATCCTCGCGACCAGCCTGCGGGATGCAGATGAGGCCGCCGTCGCACGCGACGCGCACCGACCTCGCTCCGAGCGGAGCGAGCGCCCGACGCTCGGGCGAGACACAGAAGGAGCATGATGGAGATCAAGACCAAGAAGGGGCGCGCCGCGGTCTGGAGCGCCTCCGCAGCCGTCAGCATCGTCGGCATCGCGATCGCGGGATTCTCGCTCGCGTGGGTGGCTGGATCGCTCGGGATCTCCGGCGCGGCAGCGTCGCAGATCGTCAGGGCGATCGAGATCGGCGGGGCGGCGCTCGCCGTCGTCATCGCCATCTTCGGTGGCGGCGTCATCAGCGCAATCGCCGGGGTGGTGGCCGCATACCTGAGGAAGAAGCTGCGCGCAGTGGCGATCGCCTGACATGGACGCGGTCGACGGCGGGGAGAAGGCGCGCACGATGCGCGGATCGATCGCGCTGTCGGCCGCGCTCGTGACCGGGCTGCTCGCCGGCGTCGCCTGCGTCGCATGGCTGGCATCGGGAGCGCTGACGTCGCTGAACGTCGCGGCAGTCGCGGCTGGCGACGTCGACATCGGCCCGCTGGTCGAAGACCCATCGTTCCTGGGCATCGCCGCGCGCAACCTGTCGGTCGCGGGGCTGCTGACCGCAGGCATCCCGCTGCTGGGCATACCGACGCTGCTCTCGCTGCCGGTCAGCGCGATGATCGTCGGTTTCACCGGGGCGTCGGTCGTCGCGTCGCTGGGCCTCCCGCTGACCCTCGATCGCGTGAGTGCGTACATCGTGTTCGAGCTCGCCGGCATCGTGATGGCAGCGACGGCAGGCGTGCTGCCGACGGTGCACGCATGCCGCCAGGTGCTGGGCCGGCCTCGGGCGCGGTTCGCCCACGGGTACACCGTCGCCATCCCGCCTGCGCTCGGCGTCGGGCTGATCGGCGCAGCGCTCATCCTGCTCGGCGCCGCGATCGAGACCGCGGCAATCTCCGCACTCACCTGATGACGGCCCAGCTGGCGCGCGGCTGCCGTGCAGCTCCGATCCGACCGAGACCGACCCGTACAGGGCACGCCCTCGCGTGCCCTTCCTGAGGAGGACCATGATCACCGACCACCTGTCCCAAGCGCAGCCCATCGCGCGCAGGCGAACGACGTCCGCCGGCGCCTGGGCGATCATCCTCGGCATCGCGGCAGCGCTGCTGCTGCTGCGGTTGCCGGCGGCCATCGCGATGGCGGAGACCCTGCTGAGCGAGCAGGTGACCGAGCTCGACGATCCGGCCATGGCTGGCATGGCGGTCTCCATGGGCGCTGTCGGAGCCCTCGCGCTGCAGCTGTTCGTCCTGGTCCTGCTGGCGGTGCTCGCGAGCGTGCTCGAGCGGCTGCTCGGCCCAGCCGCCATCGGTGGAAGGCTTCGAGTGGGTGTCGCCGGGATCGTCTACGGTGCCCTCGTGCTCGGTCAGCAGGCGTGGGCCCTGGCGTCCGGCGTCGTGGCCGTGGAACGATCCTGGCCGCTCTGGATCATCGCGCTCGTGGTCGCCGCGGCGGCCCCTGCTGCCTTCAGCGCTGCGCGCTCCTCGTGGCGCGCGTACCTGCGAGCCGCGGTTCCCGGGATCATCATCGGGGGGCTGCTGTGCCTCGGGTAGCCAAGCTGTTCGGCCTCTTCCCGTACACCGCGACCGGCGTCAGGCTGCTGGCGGCGGGCTCCCTCGTCCTGAGCGCGGCCGTGCTCGCCGGCATCGCGGTGTCCGACCTGCCCGCTGGTCGCGTCTGGTTCGCGACCGCGCTGTCGATCGCGCTGGGCGCGCTCGCGCTGGCCGCCGCGCTGCCGGCGATCGTCAGCGGCCGGCTGCGCCTGATCGGCACCGGCATCCCCACGATGGCGCTCAGCCTCGTGGCATCCGCCGCGATCGGTCTGGGGCTCGTGGAGTGGGCGACGGCCTGCGCGGGCTTCCTCTTCCTCGGTTCGATCCTCACGGTCGTCTACCACGGCATGGGCTGGGAGCGCAGACCCGCTCGCTCGAGCCGATGACGGCGCCCGGCCTCATGCGGGTCCCATGGCGACAGGGCGAGGCCGCGCGCACGGTCGAGGTCATCCTCGTGAGCACGATGCCCGCATGGTTGCCTCCGGCCCTGCTGTGGCAGCTCCGCGCGCCGATCGTCGTCGCTGCCGTCACGGGTGGCGGCGGAGTCGCTCTCCTGGTCGCCGTCGCGCTCGACACCGCGACCCGCGCGTGGGGTGCAGGAGCGGTGGCAGCAGCAGTGGGCGCGGCGGTCGCGGTGCTGCCGAGCCTGTGCCAGCTGCTCGGCGGTCCGTCAGGGTTGGCCGCTGCGCTGCTGAGGGAGCGCGCGCTGCTGCACGCGCTCGGCCTCGAGCGCGGGATAGAGCGACGCGCGTCGTTGCTCACAGCGGCACCCGGTGCGCTCCTGGCCGCCCTGGTCGGGCTGCTCGCATCCCTCGTGCTGGGCGTGCGCGGTGCGTCGTCGGCGTCGCTGACCGTCCTCTCCGCGACCCTCGTCGGCGCACTGGCCGCCGTCGCCCTGGCTCGAGCACTCGCGCGAACCGCATGGGCGCGACGGCCGCTCGTCCGGGCGGCGACCAAGCTGGCGGCGGTGTGTGCGCTGTGCGGCGCTGGGGTCGCGGTGCAGGAGTCGCTGGCCGCTCCGGCTGTGCCTGCCCAAGCGGTCCACCTCGCGGTCTTCGCGATCGCCGTCTGGTGCAGCGGCGATGTCCTGCTCCTCGATGGGAGGCCCGGCCTCAGGCTCGGCCGGGCGCTCTGCTCGGTGGGAGCACGGCCGTGGGTGCTGAGCGCGAGCGCCGTCGGTGGGCTGCTGCTGATCGCGGTGCCGGTCGGGGCAGCGGTCGGTGCGGTGCTGGGCGGCGTGCTCGACGAGGAACTCGCGTGGCCGTCGGGTGCGATCGTCAGCTGCGCGCTGCTCGCCGCTGGCATCGCGGTGATCCTCGAACCCGTCCCGACGGACGCGCTCGCGCGGCTGCTCGTCTACGGTGCGTGCGCGACGCCCGCGCTGGTGGTCGCGACGCAGCAGGTGCCAGACGCGCTCCAGCTGCTGGTGCTCGCGGTCCTGGTGGGCGCCGTGCACGTCGTGCTCGTCCGGCGGCTGCGGTGAGCGAGCTCGAGGTGCAGGGCGCGGGAACCCTGCCAGGGCGAGCGCGCGCGGTCGCCTTGCCCGACCTGCGCGTCGACGCGCCGGGGCTCGTGCTCGTCGAAGGCCTGAACGGTTCGGGGAAGTCCACGCTCATCGATGTGCTCGCGGGTTCCCTCCTGCCGCGCGCCGGCTCGGTCCGCGTCGGCGGCTGGCCCGCGGGGAGCGACGAGGCGCGTCGCGCTCGGGCCGTCACTCGCTGCGCCGTCTCGTTCCTCGCTCCCGTGACGCTTCGCGTGCACGCCGGTCTCTTCGCGCGAGCAGCAGGGGTCTCAGCGGGCGCGGCGATCCAGGCCCTCGACCTGGAGGGTCTGCGGCCGCTGCTGGCTGAGCCTGCGGGGCGGATGTCGACCGGAGAGGCCCGGCGGGCGTGGAACGCGCTCACCACGTTGGGCGACCGGCGCGTGCTGCTGCTGGACGAGCCGTTCCTCGGCCTCGACTCCGCCGCGGCTGCACGGCTCGCGGCGAGGATCGAGGCATGGTCGGCCACCCGCGTCGTGCTGCTCGTCGATCATGCGCAGCGCTCGTGGCGTGCGCGGCCTATCCGAGTGGCCATGCCGGAGCCAGCCTCGTCGCCGAGCGCAGGAGGGCACGCGTGAGACCGGCGATAGAGGTGGAGGAGCTCAGCATGCGCTACGACCATCGCGTCGTCCTCGACGAGGTGTCGTTCCACGCACCCTGGGGCGCGGTGACGGGCTTCATCGGTGTGAACGGCTCTGGCAAGACCACGACGATCCGATGCATGCTCGGCCTCGAGCGCGGTGGAGGACGCACGCGGATGGCGGGCGTCCCGTACGCAGAGCTCGACGAGCCTCTGCGCACCGTCGGGTTCTGCCCCGACTCGCTCGGGGCGGCCCCGTGGGTGACCGCGCAGCAGCACATCCGCACGCTCGCGCTCCGCGCGGGTGCTGACGCGACCGCAGCAGCGAGCGTGCTCCAGAGCGTCGGCCTCACCGCGGTGTCCCAGCCGGTGCGCGCCTACTCGCTCGGCATGCGACGAAGGCTCGCGATCGCCGGAGCACTCGTGGCGAGCCCCGGCATCCTGGTGCTCGACGAGCCCTTCGACGGGCTCGATCCCGAGGGCAGGCGATGGTTGGCCGAGCTGCTGCGCGCGCATGCCGACGACGGCGGCGCGGTGCTGCTGTCTGCCCATGCACTCGACGAGATCGAGCCCCTGCTCGATCGTGTGGTGTGCCTGCACGAGGGCAGGGTGCGGTATGCCGGGGCGGCCGAGCCGTTCCTGCGAGCGGGCGCCGCGGAGGTCACGATCGTCCGCTCGCTCGATCAAGCCCGGCTCGCGGATGCGCTGCGCGCCGCTGGCGCGACGGTCCGGTCGCGCGCATCAGGAGCCGTCGCCGTCCGGGCGCTGACACCCGAGCAGATCGCGAGGGTGGCGTCCGACGCCGCAGTGCTGGTCACCGAGCTCACTCCCAGGCGCACGACGCTGAGCGCGGCGTTCGCGACGGCGATCGAGGCGGCGCCGTGAGCGCGGGCTCGCACGACGGCCGGGCTGGGAGGCCGAGGTGGCGCAGGATGCGCGCGAGCATGACGGCCGAGCTGCGCGGCCTGCTGCGGGGGCGACGGCAGGGCTGGGTCCTGGTGTTCGCCGTCGTCGGCTCGCTGGCAGGGGGCATCACGAGCGGCGGCATCGCCACGCAGCTCTCCGGCGTCGAACCGCTCGAGCTCTCGACCATGAGCATCTCGAGGGGCGCAGCCACACCGATCGCGGTGGCGCTGCTCGCCGCGGTCGCGATCGCCGGCCCGTATCGCGATGGCGGGTGGCTGCAGCCGGTGCTGAGCGAGCCGCGCGCGCTGCCGCGAGCGCTGGCGGGCGGGGTGCCGATGCTCGGGGCGAGCGTCCTCCTCGGCCTGCTCGCGGCCACCGTCGCCGCGGTGAGCGCGGGAGCGCTCGCAGGCTTCGACCCAGGCTCGTTCGCGCTGGCGGCGAGCGCGCACGTCGTCGTGACGGCGATCTGGGGCCTGTGGATGCTGTGCCTCGCGCACGCCACGCGCTCACCCCTGTTGACGATCGCTGTCGGCGTGGGCATGCCCGTCGTTGTCGAGCCGGCGCTCGCCGGGCTCCTGGCGCAGCTGCAGCTCGATCCAGCGCGCTGGGCGCTGCCGGGGCAGGCGCTGCGAGCGGTCGGCGAGGCGGGTGCCGGAGGCGGGGCGCTGCTGCTGCCGATCTCCGCGCAGGCCCTGGCGATCGCCGTCGCGACCATCGCCATCTGCACGCTCGCGGCGGCGCTCGCGGCGGGGCTCCGGATGCGCGCTGCTCAGCCGCGCTGAGTTGACCGGATCGCACCCCCGCCGGTGGTAGCGTGACTCGCACTACGGGCCGCCCGGCCCTGATCTTCGAAGGAGCACCATGGCTGAGCGCACCGTCACCGTCGAGTCTGCCAACGGCCTGCACGCACGCCCTGCTTCGCTGTTCGCGCAGGCGGCGGCGAAGGCCGGCAGCCCCGTCACGATCACGAAGGGCGAGAAGCAGGTCAACGCGGCCAGCATCCTCTCGGTCATCTCGCTGGGCGTCAGCAAGGGCGACACGGTCACGATCGACTCCGACGACGAGTCGGCGCTCGACGAGCTCGAGCAGCTGCTCGCGACCGACCACGACGCCTGACCACCTCGGCATCACCCCGCATCACCCACCCAGCACGGAGTCATCGATGACCACCACGGCAGCACCGACCTCGGGTGGCGCTCGCGTCGCCATCCAGAAGTTCGGCACGTTCCTCTCTGGCATGATCATGCCCAACATCCCCGCGCTGATCGCCTGGGGCATCATCACGGCGCTCTTCATCGATGTCGGTCCGTTCCCGAACGCCGACCTCGCCTCCATCGTCGGCCCGACGATCCATTACCTGCTGCCGATCCTGATCGCCGGCACCGGTGGCCGGATGGTGTACGACACGCGAGGCGCCGTTGTCGGCGCGTTCGCCGTCATGGGCGCGATCGCGGGCTCCGACCTGCTCATCGCCGCCTTCAACGAGGCCAACCCGCCCGCTGAGGGTGCCGCGGAGCTCGGCCAGGTCCACATGTTCATCGGCGCGATGATCCTCGGCCCGCTGTCGGCCTGGGTCATGAAGCAGCTCGACAAGCTGTGGGACGGCAAGGTCAAGGCCGGCTTCGAGATGCTCGTCAACATGTTCTCGGCCGGCATCGTGGCGTTCCTCATGGGCCTGTTCGGCTTCTACGTCGTCGCTCCGGTCGTCAACTGGATCATGACGGTCGTCGGCGGGGCAGTCGGCTGGCTGGTCGAGACGGGCCTGCTGCCGATCGCGTCCCTGCTGATCGAGCCCGCGAAGGTCTTCTTCCTCAACAACGCCATCAACCACGGCGTCCTCACGCCACTGGGCACGACCGACGTCGCCACCGACGGCAAGTCGATCCTGTTCCTGCTCGAGGCGAACCCCGGCCCGGGCCTGGGGCTGCTGCTCGCCTTCGCCGTCTTCGGCGTCGGAGCAGCGAGGGCGACCGCACCGGGCGCCGCGATCATCTCGTTCGCGGGCGGCATCCACGAGGTCTACTTCCCCTACGCGCTGATGAAGCCGACGCTCATCATCGCGCTCGTGCTCGGCGGCGCCTCGGGCGTCGCGACGAACATGCTGCTCGGCACGGGCCTCGCGGGCCCGGCCGCCCCTGGCAGCATCTTCGCGGTCGGCGTCCAGGCAGCGCTGGTCGGCGGCGGCAACCTCGTCGGCGTGCTGCTCTCGGTCGTCATCGCGACGGCCGTCACCTTCGCGGTCGCGGCCGTCATCCTGCGCGCCTCGCGCAAGCGGGACCTCGAGCGCGAGGGCGCCGGTGACCTCTCGGCGGCCATCGCCAAGACCGAGGCGGCGAAGGGCCGGAAGTCCGAGCACCTCTCGAACCTCGCGGCGGGTGGCGCTGCCGCCGGCGGCGCGGCGGCAGCCACGGCGGTCGAGACGAACGAGCCCGCGGTCGCGGCCGAGCCGATCCGCAGGATCGTCTTCGCGTGCGACGCAGGCATGGGCTCGAGCGCGATGGGCGCGAGCGTGCTGCGCAGCAAGATCAAGAAGGCGGGCATCGAGGGCGTCGACGTGACGAACGTCTCGATCGCGAACCTCGACGGCACGGAAGACCTGATCGTCACGCACCAGGACCTCACCGCCCGCGCTCGTCAGCGCAACGACCACGCCACCCACGTGTCGGTCGACAACTTCATGAACAGCCCGAAGTACGACGACGTCGTCAAGCTCGTCGGCGAGTCGAACCAGAGCGAATAGGAGCACCATGGCCGTCCTCACCCTCGAGCAGATCACCACGACCCCGAAGGCCTCGACGAAGGACGAGGCGATCCAGGAGGCGGCCGACATGCTCGTCGCCGCGGGCGCCGTGACCCCGGAGTACGCGGACGCCATGCGCGAGCGCGAGCAGAGCGTGTCCACGTACATGGGCAACCTGCTCGCCATCCCGCACGGCACGAACGAGTCGAAGGACTCCATCCTCGACTCGGCGCTGTCCGTCGCTCGCTACGAGACGCCGATCGACTGGGACGGCAACCCGGTGAAGTTCGTGATCGGCATCGCAGGCAAGGACGGCGGCCACCTAGAGATCCTGTCCAAGATCGCGATCGTGTTCGCCGACGAGGACGAGGTGGCGAAGCTCGAGCAGGCGGCCGATCCCGCAGCGATCCTCGAGCTGCTCGGCGACGTCAACGAGTGATGCGGGCCGTCCACTTCGGCGCGGGCAACATCGGCCGCGGCTTCGTCGGGCTGATCCTGCACCGCGCCGGCTACGAGGTCACCTTCGTCGACGTCAACGCAGCGCTGATCGAGATGCTGCAGACGGCGGATGCGTACCAGGTGCGCGAGGTCGGGCCGGATGCGACCGTGCACACGGTCACGGGCTTCACCGGCATCGACTCCAGCGCCGATCCGGAGGGCGCCGCGCGAGCCGTGGCTGAGGCCGACGTCGTCACGTGCGCCGTCGGCCCCACGGTCATGCGCTTCATCGCGCCGGTCATCCGAGCGGGGCTCGCGCAGCGCACGGGCGACCCGGTCGCGGTCATGGCGTGCGAGAACGCGATCGGCGCGACGGACACCCTGCGGGACTGGGTGCTCGAAGGAGCGCCGGAGCTGGCGGAGCGCGCGGTGTTCGCCAACACCGCGGTCGACCGCATCATCCCGCCGCAGGACCCCGCCGGTCTCGACGTCGTCGTGGAGGACTTCTTCGAGTGGTCCATCGACCGCACGCCGTTCGCCGGCGCGGCGCCGACGATCCCGGACGCGCACTTCGTCGACGACCTCGCCCCCTTCATCGAGCGCAAGCTCTTCACCGTCAACACCGGTCACGCGACGACCGCATACGCCGGCTGGAACGCCGGTGTCCCGACGATCGCCGAAGCGCTGCAGGAGCCAGAGATCCGCGCCGCCGTCGAGGCAGCGCTCGCCGACACCAGCCGGCTGCTGCTGGCGAAGTTCGGCTTCGACGCCGCCGAGCATGCCGCCTACGTGGCGCGCGCGATCGAGCGCTTCGAGAACCCGGCACTGCCCGACACCTGCGAGCGCATCGGGCGGCAGCCCCTGCGCAAGCTCTCGCGCAACGAGCGGTTCGTGCAGCCGGCCGTCGAGCTGTTCGAGCGCGGGGAGCGCGCCGACGGTCTCGTCGCCGCCTACGCCGCCGCGCTGCGCTTCGATGCCGCCGACGACGAGCAGGCCCTCGAGCTGCAGCGGCTGCTCGCCGAGCTCGAGCCGGGCGCGTTCGTCGAGCAGGTGAGCGGCGTGGAGCCGGGCGCGCTGCACGACGAGCTGACGGCGCTCGTCGCCGCCGCCAAGGGCTAGCCGAGCGTGCTGAGCCGCGGCACTCGGAGCCGGGGGCGCTCGAGCGCGCGCCCCCGGCAGCGACTGCTGCACGGCTGGGACTGGTCGGACCCCCGCATCGAGCTGGAGGAGCTCGCGCCAGCCAGCCGGGTGCTCGTCTCCGGCGGCGCAGGCGAGCTGGCGGCAGCCCTCGCCGACGCCGGCCACCGGGTGACGGCGATCGGCTCCAACCACCATCAGCTGCAGTACGCGCGGCGCCGCGTCGCGGGCGCGGACTTCGAGCCGGGCGCCGCCGAGCGCCTCATCGACCTCGGACGCGGCATGATCAAGGCGGCGAGCCCGGCCTGGGCGCGGCGGCGGATGCGTCAGTTCCTGCAGGAGGGCGATCCGCTCAAGGCGGCGGAGGCGTGGAAGACGAGGCTCGACAACCGCACCCTCGCGTCGATCCTCAAGACGATGCTCGGGCCGGCGGGCACGCTCTCGGCGCTCGTCCTGCGCGACTTCGCCACGCCGATCCCGCCGCACTTCGACGAGGCGATCCGAGGGCGGATCGCCCGAGCGCTGCGCAAGCACGCGCCGAAGGAGAACCCCTTCGCCTGGAGGCTGCTGCTCGGCGAGGAGATGCCGGGGCACCAGCCGCCCAGGGTGTCGCCCGACGCGATCACCTGGATCGAGGAGCCGCTGCTCGAGCACCTCGAGCGCGTCGGTCACGGCGCCTACGACGCCGTGACGCTCTCGAACGTCATCGACGGCGCCGACGAGCGCTGGGTGCGAGACCTCCGGAAGGCGGCGCTGCGTGCCGTCGTGCCGGGCGGGCCGGTGATCGCGCGCTCCTTCGCGACCACGATGGATGACGACGCGGCGAAGCGCGCGCGGCGCGATCGCGCGATGCTCTGGGGGAGCATCGTCGTGCAGCGCTCGACCGGCTGAGCGACGCCTCGACACGCCCGGCTTGCACGTCAGCGCCGGATACGCGTAGAGTTGACCGTTGGTGTCGTGCGCCCTCTGCGCACGTCACTCGCATGACCGGCAACCGAGAAACTTGCAGAAGAAGGCTATGGCCAAAAAAGACGGCGTCATCGAGATCGAAGGCACGGTGATCGAGGCGCTCCCCAATGCGATGTTCCGCGTCGAGCTCTCGAACGGACACGTTGTGCTCGCGCACATCTCCGGCAAGATGCGGCAGAACTACATCCGCATCCTCCAGGAGGACCGAGTGATCGTGGAGCTCAGCCCCTACGACCTCAGTCGCGGACGCATCGTCTACCGCTACAAGTAACCGGCTGCTGGACAAGGAACGGCTCGCGCGCCGCGCGAGCACGAGGCCAGCGAGGAAGAGAACATGAAGGTCAACCCCAGCGTCAAGAGGATCTGCGACAAGTGCAAGGTGATCCGCCGGCACGGTCGCGTGATGGTCATCTGCGAGAACCCCCGCCACAAGCAGCGCCAGGGCTGACGCCCGGCGCTCGCGCCACCGGCGCGGGACACAACTGAACAACAGCACACAGCAGCGGTCAGAGTCCTCGGAAGAGGGCGACACCTTGGGGAGAGGCCCAGGCACCTCCGCTGCTCCATACCTCTCATCCACTCCTTAGGAGACACACGATGGCACGCATCGCAGGTGTCGACATCCCGCGCGAGAAGCGCGTGGAGATCGCACTGACGTACATCTTCGGCGTCGGCCGCACCCGGTCGATCCAGACGCTCGAGGCCACCGGCATCGACCGCAACACTCGCGTCAAGGACCTCACGGACGAGCAGCTCGTCACGCTCCGCGACCACATCGAGGGCACGTTCAAGGTGGAGGGCGACCTCCGCCGCGAGGTGACCGCCGACATCCGTCGCAAGGTCGAGATCGGCTCGTACGAGGGCATCCGCCACCGCCGCGGCCTCCCCGTCCGCGGCCAGCGCACCAAGACGAACGCGCGCACCCGCAAGGGCAAGAAGCAGACGGTCGCCGGCAAGAAGAAGGCCGGCCGCTAGGCCGCGTGGAGGGTAGAACAACATGGCAGCTCCCAAGTCCGCGGTCCGCAAGCCGCGCAAGAAGGACAAGAAGAACATCGCCGTGGGCCACGCCCACATCAAGTCGACGTTCAACAACACGATCGTCTCGATCACCGACACCACCGGGGCCGTCGTCTCGCAGGTCTCGGGTGGCGGCGTCGGCATGAAGGGCTCGCGCAAGTCGACCCCGTATGCCGCTCAGCTCGCCGCCGAGTCGGCCGCTCGCCAGGCGCAGGACCACGGCATGAAGAAGGTCGACGTCTTCGTCAAGGGCGCAGGCTCGGGCCGTGAGACGGCGATCCGCTCGCTCCAGGCCGCTGGCCTCGAGATCGGCGCGATCCACGACGTGACGCCGCAGGCCCACAACGGCGTTCGCCCGCCGAAGCCGCGCCGCAACTAGTCGTTCCCGCCGGGCAGGGGGCTCACCCCTGCCCGGCCATCCGCCGTCATTGAACACGCGAGTCATATAGCGGACTCGCGACCGAAAGGAACCGACACGTGCTGATCGCCCAGCGCCCCACTGTCACCGAGGAGATCGTCTCCGAGCACCGCTCGCGGTTCACGATCGAGCCGCTCGAGCCTGGCTTCGGCTACACCCTCGGCAACTCGCTCCGCCGCACCCTCCTCTCGTCGATCCCCGGCGCTGCTGTCACCAGCATCCGCCTGGACGGCGTGCTCCACGAGTTCTCGACGATCGCCGGTGTCAAGGAGGACGTCACCGAGATCATCCTGAACATCAAGCGCCTCGTCGTCTCGTCCGAGCACGACGAGCCCGTCGTCGCCTACCTCTCGCGCCAGGGCGCGGGCACGGTGACGGCCGCCGACATCACGGCTCCGGCCGGTGTCGAGCTCCACAACCCCGAGCTCGTGCTCGCGACGCTGAACGACTCGGCGAAGCTGCAGCTGGAGCTCACGATCGAGCGCGGCCGCGGCTACGTCTCTGCAGCGCAGAACCGCGACGAGTTCGCCGAGGCCGGCGTCATCCCGATCGACTCGATCTACTCGCCCGTGCTCAAGGTCACCTACCGCGTCGAGGCGACGCGTGCCGGTGAGCGGACCGACTTCGACTCGCTCGTCGTCGACGTGGAGGCGAAGCCGTCGATCACGCCGCGCGACGCCATCGCTTCGGCCGGCCGCACGCTCGTCGAGCTGTTCGGCCTGACGCGCGACCTGAACGCCGAGGCCGAGGGCATCGAGATTGGTCAGGCTCCGGCCGAGGCCATCGGCTCCGGCGAGCTCGCGACCCCGATCGAGGAGCTCGACCTGTCCGTGCGCTCGTACAACTGCCTCAAGCGCGAGGGCATCAACACGGTGTCCGAGCTGGTGGCGCTGAGCGAGACGCAGCTGATGAACATCCGCAACTTCGGCCAGAAGTCGGTCGACGAGGTCAAGGACAAGCTCGTCGAGCTCGGCCTGTCCCTCAAGGACGCGGTGCCCGGCTTCGACGGCGCCCACTTCTACAGCGGTTACGACGAGGACGCTCGCTGAACGCGGGCCGACTGAAGAACTAGAGGGATACGAACCATGCCCAAGCCCACCAAGGGTCCCCGCCTCGGAGGCGGTCCTGCGCACGAGCGCCTGCTGCTCGCGAACCTCGCGGCTGCGCTCTTCACGCACAAGTCGATCAAGACGACCGAGACGAAGGCCAAGCGCCTCCGCCCGATCGCTGAGCGCCTCGTCACCTTCGCCAAGCGCGGCGACCTGCACGCTCGTCGTCGCGTGCTCGCCGTGATCGGCGACAAGGGCGTCGTGCACGAGCTCTTCACCGAGATCGCTCCGCTCGTCGCCGAGCGCGAGGGCGGCTACACCCGCATCACGAAGCTCGGCTTCCGCAAGGGCGACAACGCCCCCATGGCGCAGATCGAGCTCGTGCTCGAGCCGGTGCAGAAGAAGGCGTCGAAGTCGAAGGCCGCCGCTGCTGCGCAGTCGGCTGCTGCCGACCAGGAGGCCGCTGAGGCCACGGCCGCTGACGCCGAGGTCGAGGAGACCGAGGCGCCCGAGGCTGAGACGGAGGCCACGGAGACCGAGGTCACCGAGCAGGCGCCCGAGGCAGAGGTCGCGGCCGACGAGGCCGCTGCCGAGGCCGCGAACGCCGAGGCCGCAGAGGCACAGGACGTGGCGCAGGACGCCGCGACCCAGGCTGCCTCGACCGAGAACACGCAGCGCGACGGCAAGTAAGCACGTCGCCTGACGACGAAGGGGCTCCGCATCGCGCGGAGCCCCTTCGTCGTGTCGCGTCCGGTCGCGGACCGCGCACCGGATCAGGCGGCTGAGGCCTTGGCGATCTCGGTCGCCGCGAGCACCAAGCCCAGGTGCGAGAAGGCCTGCGGGAAGTTGCCCCAGTGGTGGCCGGTGGCCGGGTCGACCTCCTCGGCGAAGAGACCCACGTCGTTGCTGAGCGCCACCAGGCGATCCATGAGCGCGGTCGCGTCGTCGAGCCGGCCCGCCTGAGCGTAGGCGGTGACGAGCCAGAAGCCGCACAGGACGAACGGGTGCTCGTCGCCGGAGAGCCCGTCGACACCCGTCGTGCGGTAGCGCAGCGGGATGCCGTCGACGAGCAGCTCCTGCTCGATGCGAGCGATGGTGCCGAGGAAGCGCGGATCGTCGGCCGCGACGATGCCGATGGTCGGGAGCTGCAGCAGCGAGGCATCCACCTCGCTGGTGGCGTAGTGCTGTCGGAACGAGCCGGTGGTCTCGTCGAAGCCGCGCGTCAGCACCTCCTCGCGCAGCGCATCCCTGATCTGGATCCACTGCTCGGTGTCGGCATGGCAGCCGTCCTGCTCGACGGCTCGCACGCCGCAGTCGAAGGCGGCCCACATCATCGCGCGCGAGTGGGTGAACATCTGCGGCTCGCCGCGCATCTCCCACAAACCCTGGTCGGGCTTCTGCCAGTGCGTGGCGAGCTCGTTGAGGAGCGCGCGCTGCATGTTCCAGGAGTCCTGGGAGTCGTCGAGGCCGAGCTGCCGCAGACGCTGCAGTGTCAGCATCAGCTGCCCCAGCACGTCGTGCTGGCGCTGCTCCGCCGCGCCGTTGCCGACGCGCACCGGCCGGGCGCCGCCGTACCCCGGGAGGTGGTCGAGCTCGAGCTCGGGCAGCTCGCGGCCGCCGTCGCGGCGATACATGATCCGCATGTCCTGCGGGTCGCCGGCGATCGCGCGCAGCAGCCAGTCGCGCCACAGCGCGACCTTGCCGCTCAGGCGCACCGCGAGCATCGCGTCGACGGTGAGGGATGCGTCGCGCAGCCACGTGAAGCGGTAGTCCCAGTTGCGCTCGCCACCGGGGTCCTCCGGCAGCGAGGTCGTCGGCGCCGCCAGGATGCCGCCAGTGACCTCGTCGGTGAGCGCGCGCAGCACGAGCACGCTCGTGCGCACCGCCTCGAGGTAGGGGCCGTCGTACTCGAGGGCGCGCAGCCACTCGGACGACTCGGCGATGGTGGTCGCGACGATCTCGGACTCTCCCACCGGCGCAGCGAGCGGCAGCCAGGAGTGCTGCCAGGCCAGGTCGAGCACGACGCGGTCGCCCTCGCGCACGGTGAAGCTCGAGCGGTGGCGGTGGTCGTCGGCGAGGGGCAGCTGCGGCCCGCGCAGCACCAGGCGGTCCGGGCCGGCGATGGCGACGAGGATCTCGGCGCCGTCCTCCTCCATGCGGCGGAACCAGGGCGGCACGCTGCCGTAGCCGAAGCGCACCACGAGGCTCTGCTCGAGCTCGACCTCGCCGCTGACGCCGGTGATGACGCGCACGACGTCGGCGCGCCCATCACCCGTGGGCATCGCATCCGTCACCGTCACCGTGCCGGTCGGCGTCTCGTGCGTCGTCTCGAGCACGAGGCTGCCGGGCAGGTAGCGGCGGGTCGACGTCGCCGGCCCGATGGGGCCGATGCGCCAGTGGCCGTGCTCGCGGTCGCCGAGCAGTGCGGCGAAGCACGCGGGGGAGTCGAAGTGCGGCAGGCAGAGCCAGTCGATCGAGCCATCGCGACCGACGAGCGCAGCGGTGGTGCGGTCGCCGATCAGGGCGTAGTCCTCGATGGGAGTGGGAGTAGGCATCCCGGCGAGGCTAGCCGCGCGGGCTGGGCGCAGTCTCCGCATCAATAGGCTTGCGGCATGCCTCGCATGCGCCTCGACCTCGCCTACGATGGCGGCGGGTTCGCCGGCTGGGCGGTGCAGCCGGGGCTCCGCACCTGCCAGGGCGAGCTCGAGCGGGCGCTGTCGACGATCGCGCGCGAGCCGGTGCGGGTGACGGTCGCGGGGCGCACGGATGCGGGGGTGCACGCGAGCGGTCAGGTGGCCCACGCAGACGTGCCGGAGCGCATCGCGATCGTGCCGCAGCTCGCGCGCCGGCTGTCGAGGCTCGCGGCGCCGGAGGGTGACCTCGTGGTGCGGCAGGTGGGCGCGGCGCCAGAGGGGTTCGATGCCCGCTTCTCGGCCGTCTCGCGCTCCTACCGCTACCGGATCGTCGCGAGCCCCGCCGGTGACCCGCTCGAGCGGCGCACCGCGGCGCACGTGCCGCAGGCGCTCGACGTCGAGGCGATGCGGCGAGCGGCGGCAGCACTCGTCGGGCTGCGCGACTTCGCGGCGTTCTGCAAGCCGCGCGAGGGTGCGACGACGATCCGGGATCTGCGCGCGTTCGCGTGGGCGGAGGAGGGCGAGGTGCTGACGGCCTCGCTCACCGCCGACGCGTTCTGCCACTCGATGGTGCGCGCGCTCGTCGCCGCGTGCGTGCGGGTGGGGGAGGGCAGGCTCGGGCTCGCGCAGGCGATCGCGCTCCTGGAGGAGCGGCGGCGCTCAGCGCTCACGGGGCTCATGCCGGCGCACGGCCTCACGCTCGTGGCGGTGGGCTATCCGCCCGACGCCGAGCTCGCGCTGCAGGCCGAGCGCGCCAGAGCGCGCCGCAGCGCATCCGACCTCAGCCGCTGACGCGCTCGCCGGCCAGCAGTGCCGCGAGCTCGTCGACGGAGTCGACCACACGGGTCGCGCCTGCCGCCTCGAGCTCGTCGCGCCCGCCGTAGCCGTAGGCGACGCCGATCGAGGGCATGCCGAGCTCGTGCGCAGAGGCGATGTCGTTCACCCGGTCGCCGACCATGACGAGCTGCGCGTGCGGCAGGTCGATCGACGCCGCGGCGCGGGCGATGACCTCGGCCTTGGAGTGGCCGGCCTCGCCGTCGAGGCGCCCGTGCACGCCGCGGAAGCGCGGGCGCAGCGCGTAGTGCTCGACGACCGCCTCCGCGTCGCGCTGGATCTTGTGGGTCGCCACCGCGAGCGGCGTGCCTCGCTCGTCGAGCTCGGCGATGAGCTGCGCGATGCCCGGGTAGAGCGTGGAGTCGACGAGGCCGCCGTCGGCCATCCTGCGCCGGAAGGCGAGGAGCGCCGTGTCGATCTCGTCGGGGGTGCGCCCCTCCTCGGCGAGCACCGTCACGAGCGGCGGGCCGAGCCAGCGCAGCAGCACGTCCTCCGTCGGCTGCTCCCACCCGACCGCGTCGTGCATGTGCCGCAGGCTGGCGAGCAGGCCGCGCTTGGAGTCGGTGAGGGTGCCGTCGAGGTCGAAGATGATGCCGCTGGGATTCATGTCCCTCCATCGTCCCAGATGTCTGATCGGCCTGGCCAGGCCTTTCGCCCGCGGCTTAGACTGGACGCCGCCGACGGGGAGCGCGGCGACGAGCCGGAGGTCACGACGTGTCAGAGCAGCAGCCCGCATTCGACCAGGTCTTCCGCGGCTACGACCGCGAGCAGGTCGACGGCGCCCTCGCAGGGCTGCGGGCGGAGCTCGACCAGGCCGAGCAGGCGAGCTCGGCCGCGGCGATCGCGACCGAGGCGCGCATCCAGCACCTCTCCGAGGACCTCGACGCGGCCATCGCGCGCGCCGATCAGGCAGAGGCCCGCATGCTGCGCCTCGCGCAGCAGGTGCAGACCCTCGACGAGGAGGGCGACGACGAGGCGACGGATGCGGGGGATGCGGAGGAGGGCCGGCAGACACGCGTGCGCTTCGCCGAGATCCTGCGGGTCGCCGAGGATCAGGCCTCGACGCTCGTCACGAACGCGTCGAACGCATCGGAGCGGATCCTCGACGACGCCAACGAGGAGCGCGACCGCATCCGCCGGGATGCGCAGGAGGAGGCGGCTCGCGTGCTGCAGGAGGCGCAGCACGAGGCGGAGCTCACCCGCCGCCGCAGCGAGACCGAGCAGACCGCCCACCGGGCGCGCGTCGAGATCGAGCTCGGCTCGCTGGGCGAGAAGGTGTCGCAGGCCGACCGCGAGGCGCAGGTGCTGCTGGGCGAGGCCGAGCGCGCAGCCGCCGCGATGCGCGCGCAGGTGCAGCGCGAGACCGACGACCTGAAGCTCGACGCCGACCGCATCGTGCGCGAGGCGAAGGCGCGGCGGATCGAGCTCGACGCCGCGATCACGCGCCGCCAGGACGACGCGCAGCAGGAGTTCCTGCGCCTGCACAGCCAGGCGGTCGCGCACGCGGAGCGCATCACGGCCGACGCCAACGAGAAGGTCGCGTCGGCGCTCGCGCACGCCACGCACGTCGCCGAGCAGTCGGAGGCCTACGAGCAGCTGTCGAAGGCGCAGGCGGCGCAGATCGAGGCGAGCGCGAAGGCGCGCGCGTCGTCGATGCTCGACGAGGCGCGGCAGCGCTCGCAGGCCATCGTCGACGCGGTGACGAAGCACACGAAGGATGTGCTGCGCGATGCCGAGGACCGCACGCGGTCGCTGCGCTACCAGCAGACGCAGCTGAACGGCTTCATGGCGGAGGTGCAGTCGCTCATGCACGTCGCGGACGCCGCCGACCCGCGCACCTGGTCCTCCGCGGGCGCGGCGGGCGCTGCGACGCCCGGCGCGGCGGCCCCCGACGGGCAGCGCTCGGGGGAGGAGCCGGCAGGGGCGGGCGTGCCCGCTGTGGCCGCCGAGGACCGCGTCGTCGTCCCCGACTCGCACAGCGCATCCGCCGCTGACGAGGATCCGCTCGCCGATCTCACCCTGCAGGTCGACCAGGCGCTCGAGGGCGAGCCGGTCGAGGAGCCGGCGACGCGCGAGGAGGTCATCGAGGTCGTGTGGCACGAGGATGACGAGGCCTACGACCCCTCGATCGACCGCTGATCCCGCCCCTCGGACCCGGATCGCCGTGGTTCGGGGCTTGACCGCCGCGGTTCCGCGCGAGTATGCTCGATCCTTGGTGCGTGCAGCCTGCGCGTGCCCGAATGAGCCCTCCACCGGATCGTTCTCGCCGCATCGCGAGCAGAACACCTCGGAGTGGGATTCACGACCATCCATTCGATCAGTGAGGCATCAATGACTCGCACGTATTCGCCCAAGGCGGCGGACGTCCAGCACAACTGGATCGTCATCGACGCCACCGACGTGGTGCTCGGCCGCCTGGCAAGCCACGCGGCTGCCATGCTCCGCGGCAAGCACAAGCCGACGTTCGCCCCCCACATGGACATGGGCGACTTCGTCATCATCGTGAACGCCGACAAGGTGGCGCTCACGGGCCAGAAGCTGCTCAAGAAGGTCGCCTACCGCCACTCGGGCTACCCGGGCGGCCTCAAGGCCACCAACTACGCAGAGATGCTCGAGCGCTGGCCTGTGCGCACCGTCGAGAAGGCGATCCGCGGCATGCTGCCGAAGAACTCGCTCGGCCGCGCTCAGATCAAGAAGCTCAAGGTCTACGCAGGCCCCGAGCACCCGCACGCGGCGCAGCAGCCGACCCCCTACACGTTCGACCAGGTCGCCCAGTAGGGCGCGAGGAGACACCAGACATGGCGAAGATCGCAGACTCCATCGAGGCTCCCGAGAGCTTCTCGACCGAGACGCCGGCAGCTGAGGCTCCCAAGGCGCCCCGCGTCGTCAACATCGGCGGCCAGGCCGTCGGCCGTCGCAAGCAGGCCATCGCCCGCGTGCGCCTGAGCCCCGGCTCCGGCTCGTTCACCGTGAACGGCCGCTCGCTCGAGGACTACTTCCCGAACAAGCTGCACCAGCAGCTGATCAACGACCCGTTCACGCTCCTCGAGCTCACGGGCAGCTACGACGTGATCGCCCGCATCTCGGGCGGCGGCCCCTCGGGCCAGGCCGGCGCGCTGCGTCTCGGCATCGCTCGTGCGCTCAACGAGATCGACGTCGAGAACAACCGCCCGGAGCTCAAGAAGGCCGGATTCCTCTCGCGCGACGCTCGCGTCATCGAGCGCAAGAAGGCCGGCCTCAAGAAGGCTCGCAAGGCGCCGCAGTACTCGAAGCGCTGATCCATGTCGCGCCTGTTCGGCACGGATGGGGTTCGGGGTCTGGCAGGCCTCGACATCACGGCGGAATCGGCGATGGCGCTCGCACAGGGCGCCGCTCTCGTGCTCGGGCGTCACGCCCGGCAGGATGGGCGGCGCCCTGTTGCCGTCGTCGCGCGCGATCCGCGCGTGTCGGGTGAGTTCATCGCCGCCGCCGTCTCGGCGGGCCTCGCCTCGAGCGGTGTCGACGTGCTCGACGCCGGGGTGATCCCGACGCCGGCCGCCGCCTACCTGGTGGCGAGCATCCACGCCGACTTCGGCGTCATGGTCTCGGCTTCGCACAACCCGGCGCCGGACAACGGCATCAAGTTCTTCGCGACGGGCGGCCGCAAGCTGCCCGACGCGGTCGAGGACGAGATCGAGACGGCGCTCGGCGGGCCTCCGCTGCGCCCGATCGGCAGCGAGGTCGGCACCATCCGTCGCTTCGCCGACGCCGAGGACCGCTACCTCGTGCACCTGCTCGGCACGCTCGACGTCAGCCTCGAGGGGCTGCACGTCGCGCTCGACTGCGCGCACGGGGCGGCTGCGGGCGTGAGCCCGCAGGCCTTCGCCGACGCCGGGGCACGGGTGACCGTGATGGGCAACGACCCCGACGGCATCAACATCAACCGCGAGGTCGGCTCGACCCACCTCGAGCAGCTGCGCGAGCTCGTCGTCTCGTCGGGCGCCGACCTCGGCATCGCCCACGATGGCGACGCCGACCGCTGCCTGGCGATCGACGCGCAGGGCACCGTCGTCGACGGCGACCAGATCATGGCGATCCTCGCCGTCGCGACCAAGCGGCGCGGCCTGCTGGCCGACGACACCCTCGTCGCGACCGTGATGTCGAACCTGGGGCTGAAGGTCGCGATGGACGAGCACGACATCTCGCTCGTCCAGACGGCCGTCGGCGACCGCTACGTGCTCGAAGCGCTCCGTGAGTACGACCTCTCGCTCGGCGGCGAGCAGTCGGGCCACATCATCTTCTCGGCGCACGCCACCACGGGCGACGGGATCCTCACCGGCCTGCAGATCGCCGCAGAGATGGCGCGCACCGGCAAGTCGCTCAGCGAGCTGGCCGCGGTGATGCAGGTCTTCCCGCAGGTGCTCATCAACGTCACCGGCGTCGACAGGCTCGGCCTTCGCGGCAACCAGCCGATCGCCGACGCCGTCGCGCGCGCGGAGGCTGAGCTCGGTGAGCAGGGCCGCGTGCTGCTGCGCCCCTCGGGCACCGAGAAGATCGTGCGCGTCATGGTCGAGGCCTCCGAGCAGCACATCGCCGAGACCATCGCCGACGAGCTCGCCGACCTCGTGCGAGCTGAGCTGAGCGTCAGCGCCTGAGCACGACTTCGCAGCGAACGACGAGAGGGGCGGGGATCCACTGGATCCCCGCCCCTCTCGCTGCGTGCATCACTCGAGCGGGATGCTGCGCGTCGGCTCGTTGGTGCCGGCGCGGATCGCGCGCTGCCGCGCGACGCGAGCGATGATGAACAGCACGCTGCCGACCACCACGTAGCACCCGGCGATCAGCCAGGTCTGGAGGCTCTGCTGCGTGAGCAGCGCCACCGAGGCGATGAGCGCGAGCACCGAGACGATGCGGGGCGCCGTGAAGTGCTTGTGCGCCACCTTGTCCTTCTTCAGCACGAGCACCGAGATGTTCGCCGAGATGAACACGAGCACGAGCAGCAGCACGGTGGTGTCGGCGAGCGTGCCGACGTCGCCGACGAAGGACATCGCCATCGTCACGACGCCGACCACGACGATCGAGACCCACGGCGTGCGGCGCTTCGGGAGCACCGCGCCGAAGGCGCGCGGCAGCAGCTTGGCCTCGGCCAGGCCGTAGGTGGCGCGCGATGCCATCACCATGAACAGCAGGGCGCCGTTGCCGATCGCGACCAGCGCGATGATGGCGAAGAGCCACGGCGGGAAGGCGAGGCCGGAGGCCTCGATGACCTCGAGCAGCGGACCCTCGGAGTTGGCGAGCTGGTCGAGCGGCACCACGATCGCCGCGCCCAGCGCGATGGCCAGGTAGACGACCGCCGCGGTGAGGATCGCGCCGAAGAGCGCGCGGGGGTAGGAGCGGCTGGGGTCCTTGACCTCCTCGGCCATGTTCGCCGCAGCCTCGAAGCCGAGGAACGAGAAGAAGGCGGTGATGGTGGCTGCGAACGCGCCCGTCATGGGCGGCACGCCCTCGGCGAAGGTCGTGAGGCGAGAGGGGTCGCCGCCGCCGGAGCCGAACACGATCGCGGCGACCGCGATGATGATGATGAGACCGGTCATCTCGATCACGGTCGCGCCGACGTTGGCGATGAGCGACTCTCGCACGCCGCGCAGGTTGATGATGACGAGCAGCGCGATGAAGCCGATCGCGACCGGGATGGTCGGGATGCCCGGCACCAGCGCCTGCAGGTAGTCGCCGGCGAACGCGTTGGCCAGTGCGGCGGAGGTCGTGATGCCCGACGACAGCATGAGGAAGCCGATGAGGAAGGTCACGAAGGGCTTGTTGAACGCGCGCTCGGCGAACCTGGCCGCGCCACCCGCGTGCGGGTACTTCGTGATCAGCTCGGCGTAGGTGCCAGCGGTCAGCAGCGCCAGGATGAGCGCGAGGCCGAGCGGGAGCCAGATGACGCCGCCGACGTCCTGCGCGATGGTGCCGACGAGTGTGTAGATGCCTGCGCCGAGCGTGTCACCGACGATGAAGAAGAAGAGCAGGAGGGTGGTGATCCCGCGCTTGAGCTTCGTGCCGGAGGGCGATGGTTCTGCGACTGTGGACTGCGCCATAGTCGCTAAGAGTGGCACGGCTTCGCTGAGCGCGCGCCTATCGATTCCACAGGTTCGCGACCCGGGCCGTGAGCGTGCCGAACCCACCGCGCAGCCGGGCCCCGCGGCGTCAGGCCTGCCTGGCCCGGAAGGCGGCGACGTTGGTGCGCGACTGGCACGTCGTGGAGCAGAAGCGTCGAGAGCGGTTGCGCGAGAGGTCGAAGAACATCCGGAGGCAGCGATCGTCGCTGCAGCGCTTGAGCCGGGCGGTGTCCTCGGTGCGCACGAGATCCGCGAGGGCCATGGCCGCGTTCACGGCGATCGCGTCAGCGATCGGCGCGCCCGCCGGCAGCCCGTGCAGGTGCCAGTCGAAGTCGTCGTGGCGCACGAGGTGCGGGCGGGCGTCGCACTGCTTGAAGACCCGGTTCGCCGTGGCTGCGATCTCGTCTCGATCCGCGTCCCACATCGCCTCGAGGGTGCGCAGGTGCGCCCAGGCGGCCGCCGCATCCGCCCTCGTCGCACCGCTCGCGCCCGGGAAGCGGTAGTCGGCGCACATCGCCTTCAGCGCCGCGACGGTGTCGAGCGCTCCCTCGCGGCGCCGATTGCACAGCGCGGCGGTGAACTCCAGGGTGCGCACGAGCTCTCGGGGGTGGGGAAGCGTCACGGATCGTCCTCGGTTGTGCTCATGGCCGTCAAGCCATACGGTCGTGACAACGTGCCCCGACGTGGTGAGCACGATCGTAGTCGTCCTCAGTAGCGGGTCACCATGCCGTCTCGTCGCCCCGTCGGCCTCGCGCTCGCGCTCGCGAGCGCGGCCTCCTTCGCGCTCTCGGGCATCTTCGCGTCCGCGCTCCTCGACGCAGGCTGGAGCGCTGGCGCGGTCACGCTCCTGCGCATCGGCGGTGGCGCGCTCGTGCTCCTCGCGCCCACCCTGCTGCTGCTGCGCGGCAGGTGGGATGCGGTGCTGCGGTCGTGGAAGGAGGTGGTGGTGCTCGGCGTGCTGGCCGTCGCTGTCTGCCAGCTCGCGTTCTTCGCCGCGGTCGCCTACATCGATCCCTCGCTCGCCCTGCTGATCGAGTTCCTCGGCCCGGTGCTGCTCGTCTTCTTCACCTGGGCGACCACTCGCCGGGCGCCCGCGATGCTCACGCTGGCGGGCGCCGGTGTGGCGCTCATCGGCCTCGGGCTCGTCTCCGGCATCGGCGGCGAAGCGCTCCACCCGCTCGGGGTGCTGCTCGCCCTCGGCGCAGCCGTCGGCAACGCCGGCTACTGGTCCGCCGCCTCCAAGGCCGACTCGGAGCTGCCGCCCATCGCGCTCGCCGGGCTCGGCCTCATCGTGGGCGCGGTCGTGCTCGGGCTCGCCTCGGCGACCGGGCTGCTGCCCTTCGCCGCCAACGCCTCGCCGGTGGTGCTCGCGGGCGCGACGGTGCCGTGGTGGGCGGCGATGCTGATGCTCGTGCTGCTCGCGACCGCCTTCTCGTACGTGCTCGGCATCCTCGGCGCGCGGCGGCTCGGCGCGACCCTCGCGAGCTTCGTCGGCTACTCGGAGCCGATGTTCGGCATCCTCTGGACCGCGCTGCTGCTCGCCATCCTCCCGACGGGGATGCAGTGGGCAGGCGCCGCGGCGATCATCGCGGGCGTGCTGCTCGTGCGGCTCGGGCAGGTCGGGAGGCCGCGGCGGACGCGCGGGCCCGCTACCGTCGGAGGGATCCCGCCAGCCTAGGGGCCGTCGCGATCACAGCTTCCGGAGCAGGACCGAGCGGATGGTGTGGTCGTCGGCCTTGCGCAGCACGAGGTCGGCCCGCGGCCTCGTCGGCAGGATGTGTTCGACGAGGTTCGGGCCGTTGATCGAGTCCCAGATGTCCTCCGAGTGGATCCGCGCGCGCTCGCGAGACATGTCCGCGAAGCGGTGGAAGTACGACTGCGGATCCTGGAACGCGCTCTGCTTGAGCGCCCAGAAGCGGTCGATGTACCACTCCCTGATCGCGCTCGTGCGCGCATCCACGTAGATCGAGAAGTCGAACAGGTCGCTGACGGCCAGGTGCGAGCCCGCGGGCGGCGGCTGCAGCACGTTGAGGCCCTCGACGATCAGGATGTCGGGCCGGCGCACCACGATCTCGTCGCCCGGCACGATGTCGTACGTGAGGTGGGAGTAGACCGGAGCCCGCACCTCGGCCTCGCCCGACTTCACCCGCGAGACGAAGCCCAGCAGCGCTCGTCGGTCGTAGGACTCGGGGAAGCCCTTGCGCTCCATCAGCCCGCGCTCCTCGAGCACGCGGTTCGGGTGCAGGAAGCCGTCCGTGGTGATGAGCTCGACGCGGGGCGAGCCCTCCCAGCGCCGCAGCAGCTCCTCGAGCAGCCGGGCCGTGGTCGACTTGCCGACCGCGACCGAGCCGGCCACGCCGATGACGAAGGGGGTCGGATGCGCGGTCGCGCCCAGGAAGCCGTAGGTGTCGCGGTGGAGGCGCGCGGCCGACTCCTGGTAAAGGCTCACGAGCCGCGACAGCGGCAGGTAGACCTCTGCCACCTCGCGCAGCTCGAGCCGGTCGCCGAGACCGCGGAGCCTGCGCACCTCATCCTCGGTGAGCGGGTTCGGGGTGCGCGGCGAGAGGCGAGCCCAGTCGGCCCGCTCGATCTCGACGAACGGCGACTGGATGGGGTGTGACACGGGTGGGAGCCTACCGCCGGTAGGATCATCGGCATGTGTGGAATCGTCGGGTACACGGGTCAGCGCGGCACCGTAGGGGTGCTGCTCGAAGGCCTCAGCAGGCTCGAGTACCGCGGCTATGACAGCGCGGGCATCTCGGTGCTCGACGGCGACAGCGTCGCGCTGCGCAAGAAGGGCGGCAAGCTCGCCGTGCTGCGGGGCAGCCTGGAGGATGCGCCGCTGCCCGACGAGGGCGCCGGCATCGGCCACACCCGCTGGGCGACGCACGGCGGCCCGACCGACGAGAACGCGCATCCGCACCTGGGCGACGACGGCAGGCTCTCGCTCATCCACAACGGCATCATCGAGAACTTCGCGGCGCTGCGCGCCGAGCTCGAGGCCGACGGCGAGACCTTCCTGAGCGAGACCGACAGCGAGGCTGCCGCCAAGCTCGTTGGCCGCGCGTTCCGCGAGACCGGTGACCTCACCGAAGCCATGCGCCGCGTCGTGCAGCGCCTCGAGGGCCAGTTCACGCTGCTCGCCGTGCACGCAGAGCAGCCGGGCGTCGTCGTCGGCGCCTGCCACAACTCGCCGCTGCTCGTCGGCTACGGCGAGGGCGAGCACTTCCTGGGCAGCGACGTGAGCGCGTTCGTCAAGTTCACCCCCAGCGCCGCCGCCCTCGACAACGACAAGATCGTCACGATCACCGCCGACAGCGCATCCGTCACCGACTTCGACGGCGAGCCCGTCGAGCCCAAGCGCTTCGAGGTCGACTGGGACGCCTCGGCCGCAGACAAGGGCGGCTGGTCGTCGTTCATGGCGAAGGAGGTCTCCGAGGGCCCGGAGGCCGTGGCGAACACGCTCCGCGGCCGCCTGACCGACACCGGCGTCGACCTGGGTGAGCTCGGCGTGCTCGACGACGAGGCGCTGCGGGGCATCTCCCGCATCGTGATCGTCGCGTGCGGCACCGCGAACTACTCGGGCCTCGTCGGCAAGTACGCGATCGAGACCTGGTCGCGCGTGCCGGTCGAGGTCGACCTGGCCCACGAGTTCCGCTACCGCGACCCCGTGCTCGACGCCAGCACCCTCGTCATCTCGATCTCGCAGTCCGGCGAGACGATGGACACGAAGATGGCCGTGCAGCACGCGAAGGCGCAGGGCGCCCGCACGCTCTCGATCTGCAACACGCAGGGCGCGACCATCCCGCGCGAGTCGGAGGCGGTCCTCTACACGCACGCCGGCCCCGAGGTCGCGGTCGCCTCGACGAAGGCCTTCCTCGCCCAGGTCATCGGCCAGCTGCTGTTCGGCCTGCACCTGGCCAAGGTGCGCGGCACGATGACCGACGAGGCGATCGCCGAGGTCGTGCGCGAGCTCAAGGAGCTGCCCGAGGAGCTCGAGCAGGTGCTCTCGGAGCAGGCGGCGGTGCACGAGCTCGCGCACTGGATGAGCGACACCCGTTCGGTGCTGTTCCTCGGTCGCCACGTGGGCTACCCCGTCGCGCTCGAGGGCGCGCTCAAGCTGAAGGAGATCAGCTACATCCACGCGGAGGGCTTCGCCGGTGGCGAGCTGAAGCACGGCCCGATCGCGCTCATCGAGCCCGGCCAGGTCGTCTTCGTCGTGGTGCCGAGCCCGCGCAACGAGCCGCTGCTGCACTCGAAGATCATCAGCAACATCCAGGAGATCCGCGCTCGCGGCGCCCGCGTCATCGCGGTGGCCGAGGCGGGCGACGCGGCGGTCATGCCGTACGCCGACCAGGTGCTGCGGGTGCCCCTCACGCTGCCGATGCTCGAGCCCGTGCTGCAGGTCGTGCCGCTGCACATCTTCGCGCTCGAGCTCGCGACCGCGAAGGGGCTCGACGTCGACCAGCCGCGCAACCTGGCGAAGTCCGTCACGGTCGAGTGAGCCCGTCGGTCTGATCGTGGCCGAGGCGAGCGTGGCCGGGCCGGGCGAGACGAGCCGGGCGTGATCGTCGGGCTCGGTGTCGACGTCGTCGACCTCGCGCGCTTCGAGCGCGCCATCACGCGCACGCCGCGCCTGCGCGAGCGACTCTTCGCGCGCGAGGAGCTGCTCGCCGACGGTCAACCGCGCTCGCTCGCGTCGCTCGGCGCTCGCTTCGCCGCCAAGGAGGCGGCGCAGAAGGCGATCGGCACCGCCGCGGGTGCGCGCTGGGTCGACTACGTCGTCCTGCAGGCCGCCGACGGCAAGCCCTCGCTCGAGCTGCGCGGAGCGGCCGCTGAGCGCGCGGCAGCCATCGGCGCGACGCGGCTGCACGTCTCGATGAGCCACGACGCCGGCGTCGCGACCGCGACCGTCATCGCGGAGTCCTGATGCGCATCGACATCGACAGCGCGGCGATCGCCGCGAACGTCCGCACGCTCGCCGCGCGCTTCGGCGTGCCCGTCTGCGGCGTCGTGAAGGCAGACGGATACGGACACGGCATGGTGCGCGCGGCCGAGGCGATGCTGGATGGCGGTGCTGCGATGCTCGGCGTCGTCGACCTCGCGGAGGCGCTCTCGCTGCGGCGCGCCGGCATCGACGCGCCCGTGCTCGCCTGGCTGCACGGTGCGCGCACCGACTTCTCGCTCGCCGCCGCGCACGACATCGAGGTCGCGGTCTCGTCGCTCGCGCAGCTCGAGGCCGCCGCGGGCGCGGGCGCCCCGGTCCACCTGAAGCTGGACACCGGGCTCGGCCGCAACGGCGTGGCACGCGGCGATCGCGCCGCGGTGCTCGCGCGCGCGATCGAGCTCGCGCGCGCCGGTGCGCGCATCCGGGGCATCATGTCGCACCTCGCGGGCACCTCGCGAGAGGCCGACCTGGCGCAGCTGGCCGACTTCGCGGCGGCGCTCGTGGAGGCCGCACCCATCGGGGCCCTGACGCGCCACCTGGCGAACTCGCAGGGCGCCCTGGCGCTGCCGGAGGCCCGCTTCGACATGGTGCGGCTCGGCATGGCGGCCTACGGCATCGATCCCGACGGCCCGGGCGCTGGCGACGGATCGGCAGCTGCGGCGCTCGGGCTGGTGCCGGCCATGCGCGTCGCGGCGCGCTTCACCAGCGGCATCGCCGCGATCGGGCTCGACGACGGACTGCTGCCCGCGCCGGGCGCACCGGTGCTCGTCGCGGGCGAGGCGGCGCGCGTCGTCGCGATCGAGGCGGGCCGGCTGCGCATCGAGCCACCACGGTCGGGCGACGGGGTGCTGTGGGGCGACCCGGCCGAGGGGGAGCCGAGCGCCGACGCGTGGGCGCTGGCCGCGGGCACCATCGGCTACGAGACGGTCACGCGGATGGGCGCGGTGCGGCGATTCGACGCCGACGAGCGGGTGGCGGAGCAGCTCGCGGTGCCGACCCCCGATGCGAGCGCGCCACGCCGCGTGCTCGAGCTGGGGCTCGACGGGACGCCGCAGCGGCTGCGCGGAGAGGTCGTGGGCGTCAAGCGCGTGGAGGCGGGTTTGGCCGTCTCGTACGGCGGGGAGTACGTCACCGATCGACCGACGAGCCTCGCGCTCGTGGCGCTCGGCTACGCCGACGGGGTCGCCCGCGCTACGACCGGGCGCTCGGTGATGCTGCGCGGCGAGGCGCTGCCGATCTGCGGTCGCGTGGCGATGGATCAGCTCGTGCTCGACCTCGGCGACCACGACGCCGCCGTCGGCGATCCCGTGGAGCTCGCGCACGCGTCCGCCCCCGAGCTCACCGGCATGCTCGGTGCGCGCGTGGCGGTCGAGCTGGCCGGCTCGGTGCCTGACGCGGATGCGATGGAGGCGCTCGGCGCGAGGCTCGGCCGAGGCCTGCGCGCGGGCGACGCCGTGCTGCTCATCGGGTCGCTCGGCGCAGGCAAGACCACGCTCACGCGCGGCATCGGCGCGGCGCTCGGTGCGCGCGGCACCGTGCAGAGCCCGACCTTCGTGCTCGCGCGCACCCACCGCACGGCGGCCGGGCCCGACCTGCAGCACGTCGACGCCTACCGGCTGCTCGCCGATGCCGACGACGAGGCCGAGCTCGACGACCTCGACCTCGACCTCGACGGCGCGATCACCGTCGCCGAGTGGGGCGCGCCGCTCGAGCACGCGCTCGAGTCATGGCTGCGGGTCGAGATCGATCGGGGTACCCCTGCGGGAGGCGACGCGGACGACGACCCGGATGCGCTCGAGTCGCCGCGCGCCGTGCGCATCAGCGGGCACGGGCCAGGGTGGCCGGCGGCGCGCGTGCGTGCGCTCGCGAGCGCGACGGCATCGGCACCTGCTGCGCAGGCAGAGGAGGGAACGGCATGACCGATCGGCCCTTGATCCTCGCGATCGACACCTCGCTCGGCACCTCGGTGGCCGTGGTCGACGGCGAGGCGATCGTCTTCCGCGAGCATGCCGCCGACACCCGTCGGCACGCCGAGCACCTCGGTGGCATGCTCGCCCGCGCGCTCGAGGGTCGACGCGCGTCGATCGGACTGGTCGTCGCAGGCATGGGGCCCGGCGCCTTCACGGGGCTGCGCGTGGGCATCGCTGCCGCGCGGGCCGCCGCGCTCGGTCTCGGCGTGCCGTGCCGGGGCATCGCGAGCCACGCCGGCGTCACGAGGGGCAGCGCCCAGGTGACGACGGATGTGCGGCGTCGCGAGCGCGCGTGGAGCATCGTGCTCGACGGGCTCGTCGTCGATGGCCCCTTCCTCGCCGCCGCCGACGCGGTGCCGCCGCCCGCGCAGGCCGGCGCGAGCGGTGCGCACGCCGACCTCGAGCGCATCGACGCGGACGCGGTGGACGCCGCGCTGCTCGCCCTCGCCGCATCCCGCGGAGCGGCCGAGGTCGTCCAGGCGCTCTACCTGCGCGAGGCCGACGCGGTGCCGTCGGCCCGCCAGAAGCGGGTGAGCCAGACGTGACCGACGGGACCCCCGCGATCAGGACTGCCGGCGCATCCGACCTCGACGCCATCATGGGGCTGGAGCACGCCGCCTTCGGCCCGAGCGCCTGGGAGCGCGAGACGATGCGCGCCGAGATCGCGAGCGAGTGGGGCCGCTACGTGCTCGCCGAGGACGCCGAAGGACGGGCGCTCGGCTACGCGGGGCTGCGCGCCGTCGGCGTGGAGGGCGACATCCAGACGATCGCGGTGGCGGCCGAGGCGCGCGGGCGCGGCATCGGGCGCGCGCTGCTGGCCGAGCTGCTGGCCGAGGCCGAGCGCCGCGGAGTGCGCGAGCTGTTCCTCGAGGTGCGCGCCGACAACCCGACGGCTCGTGCGCTGTACGCCTCGGTCGGCTTCGCAGAGATCGGCGTGCGGGCGCGCTACTACCAGCCGGAGGACGTGGATGCGGTGGTCATGAAGCGGGAGGCGGAGCGATGAGCTGGGCGAGCGCGGGTCGGGGGAGCGAGGCGCCGGTGGTGCTCGGCATCGAGACGAGCTGCGACGAGACCGGTGTCGGCATCGTGCGCGGCACCGAGATGCTCGCCAACCGCATCGCGTCGTCGATGGAGCTGCACGCCCGGTTCGGGGGCGTGGTGCCAGAGATCGCCGCCCGCGCGCACCTGGAGGCGATGGAGCCGACGATCCGCGCGGCGCTCGACGACGCATCCCTCACCCTCGACGACATCGACGCGATCGCCGTCACGGCAGGGCCCGGGCTCGCTGGCGCGCTCATGGTCGGCATCGGCGCGGCCAAGGGCCTCGCGACCGCTCGCGAGCTGCCGCTCTACGGCGTCAACCACCTGGTCGGCCACGTCGCGGCCGACGTGCTCTCGGGCGAGCCGCTGGCGCTGCCGACGATCGCGCTGCTCGTCTCCGGCGGCCACACCTCGCTGCTGCTGGTGCGCGACCTCGCCGGCGATGTCGAGCTGCTGGGGGAGACGATCGACGACGCGGCTGGCGAGGCGTTCGACAAGACGGCGCGGCTGCTCGGGCTCAGCTACCCGGGCGGGCCCTCGATCGACGCGGCGGCAGTCGGCGGCGATCCCGCGGCGATCGCCTTCCCGCGCGGGCTGACGGCGCCGAAGGATCGCGCCAAGCACCGCTTCAACTTCTCCTTCTCGGGGCTCAAGACCTCGGTCGCCCGCCACGTCGAACGAGCGGAGGCGGCGGGCATCCAGCTGCCGATCGCCGATGTCGCCGCGAGCTTCCGGGAAGCGGTCGTCGACGTGCTCGTGGCGAAGGCGCTCGACGCCTGCGCCGAGCACGGCATCCCGCGCCTGCTGCTGGGTGGCGGAGTGGTGGCGAACCGGCGCCTGCGCGAGGTCGCTGCCGAGCGCTGCGCCGCGGCGGGCGTGACGCTGCGCATCCCGCCGCTCCAGCTGTGCACCGACAACGGCGCGATGATCGCCGCTGTCGGTGCGATGCTCGTCGCTCGCGGCGACGCCCCGAGCCTGCCCGGCTTCGCCGCCGAGTCGACCCTCGAGGCGAGCGTCGTGCAGGTCACGGGCTGAGTCGGATGCCCAGGTCGGCCTGGCAGGATCGGAGTGGGATCGCGAGCCACCGGCCGCGCCCAGTTCGCCAGCGACACCAGCGACGCCAGGGAGGCACGGCATGAACGCGACCGCATACCCCCAGCAGGGGTGGAGCGCTCCGCAGCAGGGCCAGCCCGCCTTCCCGCCCCGGCCCGCCTTCGCGCAGCCGCCTGCCTGGAGCGCGCCGACGCATCCGGGACCGAAGACCAACCTGATGGCGCTGCTCGCGATCGGCGCCGCCGCCGCCGGCACCACGGTGCTGCTCGGGCTCGGGTCGATCGCGGCGATCGTGCTGGGCTGCATCGCGCTCGCGCAGATCAAGCGCACGGGCGACGACGGCAAGCTGCTCGCGATCTGGGGGATCGTGCTCGGCGGGGTGACCTTGGTCGCGCTGCTCGCGATGATCGTGCTCGGGGTGAGCGCCTTCGCGTCGTTCGTGCAGAGCCTGCCTGGCTTCTGACGCTCCCTCAGATCTCAGCCTTCCGCCGCCTGCCGGGCGGTACGGTGGGTGCGCGCATCCGCGCTTCGCAAGGAGGATCCCGTGAGCGACCAGTTCCCGCCTGCCGACGACCGCTTCCGTCGGCCCGATCAGCCCGAGCAGGACGGCGCCCAGAGCGGCGATGCCCAGCACGGGGATGCCCAGCAGCCCGCCGCAGACTTCGGTCAGGCGCCGACCGCCGACTTCGGTCAGCAGGCCGAGCAGGCGCCGTCGTTCGGTCAGGCGCACGAGGCTCCCGCCGCGAGCTTCAGCGACCAGCAGGCGCCCGCGTTCGGGCAGCAGCAGGATACGCCCTCGTACGGCCAGCAGGCTGATGCGCCGTCGTATGGGCAGCAGGGCAGCGCGCCGTCATACGGCCAGCAGGCTGACGCCCCGTCATATGGTCAGCAGGCCGGCGCCGAGCAGCCCTATGGGCAGCAGACCGGATATGGACAGAGCGCGCAGAGCCAGAGCGCTCCCTCCTACGGTCAGCAGGCTGGATACGGTCAGCAGGCGAGCCAGGGCCAGGATCCCTACGCACAGCAGCAGCCCTACGGTCAGCAGCAGCCCTATGGCCAGCAGCAGGCGTACGGCCAGCCGCAGGCGAGCGCCCCGGCTGATGCCGGCTATGGTCAGCAGTCCCATGGCCAGGCGAGCGCTCCGGCTGATGCCGGCTATGGCCAGCAGGCCTACGGCCAGGCGAGCGCTCCGGCTGACGCCGGCTACGGCCAGCAGGCGTACGGCCAGCAGGCCTACGGGCAGCCGCCCGCCTACGGCCAGCAGGCGCAGCAGCAGTACGGCGACGCGAACGCGGGCGGCTACGGCCAGCAGACGGGCTACGCGCAGGCGCCGTACGGCCAGCCGGGCGAGAAGAAGCTCAAGAGCATCACGATCTGGTCGATGGTGCTGACCGGCCTCGGCGTCCTGCTCACGTTCGTCTTCGGGCTCGGCTTCCTGCCGGCGGCCGCGGGCTCGATCCTCGGCTTCGTCGCGATGAAGAAGAACCCCGAGGCGAAGCCCTGGCCGCTGATCCTGGGCATCGTGGGTGCGATCGCGGCGGTCGCCTCGCTGGCGCTGTTCATCTTCAACGTCTCGAGCGTCATCGCCTGGATCCAGTACGCGGGACTGTGATCCGGTGATGACGGATGGCGCGACGGCGCCCGATCCCACCGGGTCGGGTGCCGTCGCGCACAAGGCATGGAGCACCGTCACCTGGGCCTCGGTGCTCTTCTCGGCGCTGGGGCTCCTCTTCGCCTTCGCGAGCGGGCTCGGCCTTCCAGCGGCGATCGCGGGCATCGCCTGCGGTGCCGTGGCGCTCCGCCGCGACCGCCAGGCGCGGCCATGGCCGCTGATCGCGACCATCATCGGCGCCGTCGCGACGGTCATCGCCGTCGTGCACCTGATCATCGCCGCGAACATCTGGCTGCCGCAGCTGCTCGCAGCCTGAGCGCGCCCGAGCTGCAGCGATCACCGCGAGGCCCACGCAAACTTCAGCCGCACGCCGTTGATCGCCAAGATCGAGTACCGGACGCCGTTGTACGTTGCGATGGACGTTGCGCTCGGAGCTCGGAGCGCACTCGTGCGGGCGAGAGGCTGTCGGGCCCGTCTCGACAGTGCGCCGCTTGAACCGAACTCACTGCTGTGAGAGCAAGGCCTTGAACCTAGGGTGTTTGGCAGCAGTGTCGCGCTGCTTCGCATCTCGCGGCCACTCTGCAAAGCCTGAGGTGTTCCAGCATGCGCAAGAAACCCTCGATCGCTGGCGATAGGCCCGGTCGGCGCTGTCGGGTGCGAGTGCCAGCGACCTCCTGATGCTGCCAGGACATCTACCGTGGCGGGTTACGCGAGGTCTTTGACTAACGGAGCGTAGTCAGAACCTCACGATGGCACCTCGTTGATGCGCCTGCACCATGGTCGACTGACAACACTACCCATGCTGTTCTTGCTGGTCACATGGTGGCGACGCTCGCCCTCTCGCGCCTCAGTAAGCCCCATCGAAACCGCAGTAGTCGTCACTTACGACGGCCGAGCATCGCTGTGTCGTACAAGCCTCTGAGCTGAGCGAGGCGGAACCACCAAATCCACTAGGCCGGCCATGTCCAAGCCGCGTCACCGCTGAAGACCTGACGGAGGCGACCTCAAGGCGAGACAGTTCCCCTCCGACAGGCAGCAGGAAGGGGTCAGGCGGGCACGGGTCAGGCGGGTAAGTTCACGACTTGACGCAGGTGTACGGAAGTGGCCCTAACACCCAAACAGGTGACGTGTCTCCGTTGATCTTGATGCACCCGATACCGCTAGCCTTCTGAATTTTGGCGGCAGTCACGAATCTCGCGTACGCGTCTAGGCAGGTGGCAAACAATGCGCCCCTCACAGCCGGGGGCAGGAACTTGAAGGCGCCGCATGAGGCCGCGAAGTCGATAGCGGGCCCGTAGCCCCCGTTGGCTAGTGCCACAGTCTCCGATCGTGTCCATTTGATCTCAAAGTTGTTCGTGTTGTTTGTCCACACGAAATGCGGATCGGCGACTACCGGGAACGCAGTGTCAGCCTGCAGCTCCACGTGTTGGGTAAGGTTGTCTCCGTCGACAGAGTAATGTGTATCGAGGGGAGTTCCGTTGGCGTCGATTGCCCACGGCTGCTCGACTTGCCCGATGATGAGTGCGCCCACTTCATCTCCCGCAAGACCGACTTCGACTGAGCCGTCTTCGGCCTCGAACAGCACCGCGCCTTCAAATGTGTACTGCAGGCGATCGAGAGCGCTCGAATTGTCGAGCACCGAAGTCATGCGCACGCTAGATTCCGTCGCTTCAGTCACCTGATCGATTGCGAGCTCGTCACTCTGGCTGACCGAGGCACCGGAGTTCAGGTCAAATTCCGCGTCACTCGCGGCTGCAATCGGCGTGGCAACCACTATCTCGGTTGGAGCGGCACCGTAGTCCAAGCCGATAGTTACTGATTCGTGATCCGACGTGACGCTGACGTCGGAGCCTGCAGTGACAGAGGAACTCTGGCTTTCGCCCGCGGCGCCATCCAATCGTTCGTCGAACGGCACAACGTCCCAAAGTGAAGGAGCGACCGCGTGGACGGCCTCGATCGACGAGAGGACTGAGTCCGCCTCAGGAAAGATGGGTGTCGGC
Source organism: Agrococcus sp. Marseille-P2731 (assembly GCF_900117395.1). GTDB lineage: Bacteria > Actinomycetota > Actinomycetes > Actinomycetales > Microbacteriaceae > Agrococcus. The sequence continues at coordinate 254,662 of NZ_FPEG01000001.1, forward strand.
AATAAGGCTAAGCTCGCGGACAGTGGCAGGACCAGAAGAGGTGTTGCTCTCATGACGTCAACTCCGTTGCTACGTTGCTAGGGGATCAAAGGCAAGCAGAGCCTGTGCTGTGATGCAATAGGCGTGACAATCGGGCAACAAGCGTCCGTGTTACGGCACCCGGTCGGCGAGCACGGCCCGGTGCCGCCCGCTGATGCGGGTGGCGAAGAGCGTCGCCCGCTCGGAGCCCGCGAGCTTCAACCGCTTCCGGAACGCGGCCGGGTCGATGTCGGCCCCCCGCTTCTTGATCTCGAGCTCGCCGATGCCGAGCTCGCGCAGCCGCCGCGCGATGCCGCGCTCGTCGAGCGGCAGCGTCTCGCGCACGCGGAAGGCCTGCGCGAGCGGCGTCGTGACGTGCGCCGGCCCGCTCAGATAGGCGATGCCCTCGCTCACGCCCGTCGCGCCCAGCCGCTCTGCGAGCGCACCGATCAGCTCTGCCCTGATCACCGCCCCCGCCGGCTCGTACAGGAACGCGCCCAGCTCGCCCGGTTCGGGGTGCGAGGGGTCGCCCGTCAGCTCCGCCGCGCCGGCGTCGCTCAGCACCAGCGCGCTGCGGGCCACGCCCGCGCGCGCGAGCCGCCCCGTCCACACCACGGCCTCGACGGTCTCGAGCCCGTCCATGACCCACTGGTGCTCCGCATCCGCAGGCAGCAGCGCCCGATCGATGCCGGGCGCCAGCTTGATGCCGGCCGGCTGCTCCGTCGCGCGCGCGAACACCGCGTCGAGCGCGGGCGACCAGTCGCCGGGGTCGCTCAGCCGCTTCCGCTCGTCGCGGCGGGCGGGGTCGAACCACAGGGCCTCGACGTCGACTGCGGTCTCGAGGGCATCCCCGTGCACCACGGATGCGTTCCACGGCGCCAGGTTGTACGACGCGACCGCCGCGGTCACCTCGTCGCGCTCGACCGCCGTGACCTCGAGCCCGAGCGTCGCGAACGCGAGCGCGTCGGCGCCGATGCCGCAGCCCAGGTCGGCGACCGACGCGATGCCGGCCTCGCGCATCCGCCCCGCATGGTGCGCGGCGACGCGCAGCCGCGTCGCCTGCTCGAGGCCCGCCTCGGTGAAGAGCATGCCGCTCGCGAACTCGCCGAACTTCGCGCGGGCGCGGCGGCGCAGTCGCAGCTGCGTGAGCACGGCGGCCACGAGCTGGGCGTCGTGACCCTCCGCCCGCAGGCGCGAGACGGCGCGCACGACGTCGTCGCGCCCCTCGATGCCATCGCCATCGCCCGCCTCGACGCGCTCGAGCAGCGCGAGCCCCTCGGTCGACAGCAGCAGTCGCAGGGCATCGGCATCCATGGCTCCAGTCAAGCACCGCGCGAACCGGACGCCGATGGCCGCCGGAGGTCCGCCGGAGGCGAACGGCTGGCACTCATGTTGACCGAGTGCCAATCGAGCGCCTAGGCTTGGGGTGTTGTCCGGCCCGTCCGGACGGACCCCAAAGTCTGACAGAAAGAGGCAACCGTGTCGGTTTCCATCAAGCCGCTCGAGGACCGCATCGTCATCCAGCAGGTCGAGGCTGAGACGACCACTGCAAGCGGTCTCGTCATCCCTGACACCGCCAAGGAGAAGCCCCAGGAGGGCGAAGTCGTCGCCGTCGGCCCCGGCCGCATCGACGACAACGGCAACCGCGTCCCGATGGACGTGTCGGTCGGCGACCGGGTGCTCTACTCGAAGTACGGCGGCACCGAGATCAAGTACGGCGCCGACGAGTACCTGGTGCTCTCGGCGCGCGACGTGCTCGCCATCGTGGAGCGCTGACGCACCACTGACGCACTGGCGGCTCCCCTGCACAGGGGAGCCGCCTTCGCATCTTCCAGGGAGGGATGATGGGGCAGCTCGCTCGCGCCGGTCTCGGCTATGCGCTGTTCGCCTACTTCGTCTGGGGCCTCCTCCCCATCTACCTGCAGCTCACCCGCGGCATCGAGGGGTTCGAGCTCATCGGCTGGCGCGTCATCTCGTCGGTCGTGGTCGCCTTCGCGCTCGTCGCCATGACGCGCGGCTGGGCACGCATGCGCCAGGTGCTCCGCAGCCGCCGCGACACCTGGACGCTCGTGGCCGCCGGCCACGCGGTGCTCGTCAACTGGACGGCCTTCGTCATCGGGGTGCTCTCCGACCGCGTGCTCGAGACGAGCCTTGGCTACTTCCTGAACCCGCTCGTGAGCGTCGTGCTCGCCGTCATCTTCCTCGGGGAGCGCCTGCGGGTGCTGCAGTGGATCGCGGTGGGCCTCGGCGCAGTCGGGGTCGGCGTCATGATCGTCGGCTACGGCGAGGTGCCGTGGGTCGGCCTGCTCGTGGCGTTCTCGTTCGGCACCTACGGCCTCATCAAGAAGCGCGTCGGGGGTTCGGTGGATGCGCTGTCGGGCTTCACGATCGAGACCGTCGCGGTGCTGCCCGCCTCCCTGGCGATGATGGCCTTCGCCTTCGCAGCCCACGGGGTGACGCTGGGTGCGAACGGGCTCACGGGCATCCTGGGCGCCGCCGGCTTCGGCGTCGTCACCGCGGTGCCGCTGCTGGCCTTCGCGGCCGCGACCCGTCGCATCCCGCTCACCTGGGTCGCCTTCACGCAGTACCTCGCACCGAGCATGACGTTCCTGTTCGGTGCCTTCGTCATGCACGAGCCGATGCCGCTCGAGCGGTGGATCGGCTTCGCGTGCGTGTGGGCGTCGGTGCTGCTGGTCTCGTCCGACCTCCTCGGCCGCCAGCTCCGTCGGCACCGGCCGATCCCGCCTGCTGCCTGAGCGCATCCGCCGTCATGCCCCGGGTATGGCGGGGGGCGTTTGACGCAAGACCGTTACAAGGTCGTGACGCGGAACGGCAGAAAAGTGGGCCTTCCTCGCCTACTGTTGCAACAACGCACGCGCCAGCGTGCATCCATGCAACTGAGGAGCACAATGCAGTCCTTCATTCGCACCAAGGGGCGCAGCCCCCGCAGGCTCGCGGCGCTCGGCGCAGCGACCGCGGGTGTGCTGCTGCTCGCCGCCTGCAGCGGTGGCGGCACCCCGGCGCCGTCCGAGTCGACCGGCGCCTCCGAGAGCGCTCCCGCTGAAGGCGGCGGCGAGACCGACACGAGCCTGGTCATCGGCACGATCCTGCCGCAGACGGGCAACCTCGAGTACCTCGGCCCGCCCGAGTTCGCCGGTGTCGACCTCGCGGTGCAGGAGCTCGAGGAGGCAGGTCTCGAGTTCGAGATCACGCTCGAGCACCGTGACTCCGGTGACACCACGACCGACATCGCCACGCAGTCGGCGGACGAGCTGATCGGTCTCGGCGCCGACGCCATCATCGGCGCGGCATCGTCGGGCGTCTCGCTCACGTTCATCGACCGCCTGATCGACGCGCAGGTCGTGCAGATCTCGCCCGCGAACACGGCCTCCGACTTCATCGAGTACGAGGACGACGGGTTCTACTGGCGCACCGCTCCGAACGACGCGCTCCAGGGCCGCGTGCTCGCGAACCAGATCCTCGCCAACGGTGCGACCTCGGTCGGCTTCATCACGCTCAACGACCCGTACGGCACGGGCCTCGAGGGCTACGTGACCGACACCTTCGTGGAGAACGGCGGCGAGGTCACGGGCAGCGTGCTCTACAACCCGGGCGACTCGAACTTCTCGGGCCAGGTGGCCGACCTCGTCTCTGGCAACCCCGACGCGATCGCGATCCTCGCCTTCGCCGAGACGGCGCAGATCCTGCCGGAGCTCATCACGAACGGCTTCCCCGGCACGGGGATGTACTTCGTTGACGGCAACCTGTCGAACAGCTACACGACGCTCGCCCCCGGCGCGCTCGAGGGCGCGTACGGCACCCTGCCGGGCAACACGGCCGAGGATGACTTCCGTGAGCGCCTGCTCGCGATCAACCCCGACCTCGACGACTTCTCGTACGCTCCCGAGTCGTACGACGCCGTCGTGCTGGCAGCGCTCGCCGCTGTGCAGGGCGGCAGCGCCGACGCGATCACCATCCGCGACAACCTGCAGTCGGTCTCTGCCGAGGGTGAGAAGTGCACGACGATCGCCGACTGCCTCGAGCTGATCGAGGCTGGCGAGGACATCGACTACGACGGCTACTCCGGCCCCATCACCTTCGATGAGAACGGCGACCCGTCGGAGGCGTACATCGGCATCTACCAGTACGGCGCCGACAACACCTACTCGCTCGTGACGACGGAGTTCGGCTCGCTCGTCGAGTGACCTGACGCATCACACCGAGGAGGGCCCCGCTGCGGCGGGGCCCTCTTCGCGTGTGCCCGCTGGTCGAGGAGGCCGCGCGCGCAGCGCGCTGCCGTCCTTCCGCTGGTCGAGGAGGCCGCGCGCGCAGCGCGCTGCCGTCCTTCCGCTGGTCGAGGAGGCCGCGCGCGCAGCGCGCTGTCATCCTTCCGCTGGTCGAGGAGGCCGCGCGCGCAGCGCGCTGCCGTCACGAGACCAAGCAGCGCGGGCCCCTCCGAGGAGAGGCCCGCGCTGCTGTGCCCGGCTAGACGCCCGCTGGCGGCTGCACCGTCGGCTGCGACTCGGTGCGAGCCTTCTCCTCGACGTCGGTCGCGAGGGTGCCGAGGTAGAGCTGGATCACCTTCGGGTCGTTGAGCATCTCGCGGCCCGTGCCCGTGTACGCATCCGTGCCCTGATCGAGGACGTACGCCCGGTGCGAGATCTGCAGGCAGCGGCGCGCGTTCTGCTCGACCATCACGATGGTCACGCCGTGGCTGTTGATCTCGGCGACGCGCAGGAAGGTCTCGTCCTGCCGCACCGGGCTGAGGCCGGCGCTCGGCTCGTCGAGCAGCAGCACCGCGGGGTCCATCATGAGGGCGCGGCCCATCGCGACCATCTGGCGCTCACCGCCCGAGAGGCTGCCCGCGCGCTGCTTGCGCCGCTTCACGAGCTCGGGGAAGAGGCCGCCGACGAACTCGAAGCGCTCCCGGAACAGCTTGGGCTGCTGGAAGAGCCCCATCTCGAGGTTCTCCTCGATGGTGAGGGATGGGAAGACGTTGTTGTTCTGCGGCACCATGCCGACGCCCTTGCCGACCAGCCGGTCGGCCTTCAGCCCCGTGATCTCCTCGCCGTGCAGCAGCACGCTGCCCTCGCGGATGCCGACCTGGCCGAAGACCGCCTTCAGCAGCGTCGACTTGCCCGCGCCGTTCGGGCCGATGATGCCGATCAGGTCGCCCTGGTTGGCGACGATCGAGCAGCCGTTCAGGATGTTCACGCCAGGCAGGTAGCCCGCGACAAGGTCCTTCGTCTCGAGCACTGGGGTGGGGGTCATCGCTCATCCTCTCGGTCGGTCGAGCGCGCGGTGGGAGCAGCGTCGTCCTGAGCGTCGGCCCGTGCCTCGGCGGGGGCGGATGCATCGGGGTCGATCGGCACCTCTTCCTCCGCGTCCTCGTGGATCTGCGCCACCTGCTGGTTGGTCAGCGTGCCCAGGTCGGTGTCGTGGTGCGCACCGAGGTAGGCGTCGACGACCGCCTGGTTCTGCATGATCGTCTCGGGCGGGCCCTCTGCGACGACCTTGCCCTCCGCCATCACGATCACCCAGTCGGAGATGTGACGGACCATGTGCATGTCGTGCTCGACGAACAGCACGGTCATCCCGTCGTCCTTCAGGCCTCGCACGTGGTCGAGCAGCGACTGCGTGAGGGCCGGGTTGACACCGGCCATCGGCTCATCGAGCATCACGAGCGTCGGGTCGCTCATGAGCGCCCGCGCCATCTCGAGCAGCTTGCGCTGGCCGCCGGAGAGCGACGCGGCGTAGTCCTCGCGCTTCGCATCCAGCTTGAAGCGCGCGAGCAGCGCGTCGGCCTTCTCGATGTTCGCCTGCTCCTGCGCCTTCCACAGCGGCTTGATGAGTGCCGCGAAGATGCCCTCGCCGCGCTGGTCGCGCGCGCCGAGCAGCATGTTCTGCAGCACCGTCAGGCGACCGAGCGACTTCGTCAGCTGGAAGGTTCGCACCATGCCGCGGCGCGCCACCTTGTGGCTGGGCACGTGCGCGAGCGACTGTCCCTCGAACGACCAGGTGCCCTTGTTGGGCCGGTCGAAGCCGGTGAGCAGGTTGAAGAACGTGGTCTTCCCGGCGCCGTTCGGTCCGATGAGCGCGGTGATCCTGCCGCGCGGGATCTCGACGTGCGCGACGTCGACGGCGGTCAGGCCGCCGAACTGCCGGATCACGCCGTCTGCGACGACGATCGGATCGACCTTCGCGCATCCGGGGCCGACCTGGCCGTCGACGAGGGGATGGGTGGCGGGCGGTGTCGCCTGCGGGGTGGCCGTCTCAGACATTGAACGACAGCTCCTTCTTGTTGCCGAGGATGCCCTGTGGTCTGAAGATCACGAGCGCCATGAGGGCGAGTCCGACGATCACGAAGCGCAGCTGGCCGGCCTGCGAGCCGGAGATGTCGCCGAAGACGCCCATCGAGTGCAGGCCGTTGATGACGCCGCCGGTGAACGAGAGCAGCACCCAGAAGAGGATGGAGCCCAGCACCGGGCCGAAGACGGTCGCTGCACCGCCCAGCAGCAGCGCGGTCCAGATGTAGAACGTCATCGTGGTCGCGAAGTTGTCGGGCTGCACGGCTCGCGGCAGCACGTAGAGCACGCCGGCGAGCGCACCCATGGTGCCGCCGAGCACGAGCGCCTGCATCTTGTAGCTGTAGACGTTCTTGCCGAGCGAGCGCACGGCATCCTCGTCCTCGCGGATGCCCTTGATGACGCGGCCCCACGGGCTGCGCATGAGCAGCCAGACGAGGATGAGCGCGACGACGACGATCGACCAGGCGATGATGCGCACCCAGGTGTCGTAGGCGGTCGCCGTCCACGGGCCGAAGCCGTAGGTGGTGCCGGTGAGCGGGTTGAGGGCGGTGATGTCGCCCTTGTAGCTCTGGCCCGTCAGGCCCTGCGAGCCGCCGGTGATCTCCGTCAGGTCCTGCGTGCGGACGGTGAAGCGGATGATCTCGGCCGCCGCGATCGTCACGATGGCGAGGTAGTCGCCGCGCAGCCGCAGGGTCGGGATGCCGAGGATCAGTCCGAAGATCACCGCGGCGACGATCGCGACGAGGATCGCCGAGACGAACGACAGCCAGACGGGCCAGCCGAGCGTGGCGGTCGGGTCGACCATCATCGTGAAGATCGCGAAGGCGTAGGCGCCGACGGCCATGAACCCGGCCTGGCCGAAGTTCAGCAGGCCGGAGTAGCCGAAGTGGATGTTCAGCCCGATGGTCGCCAATGCGAAGGCGGCCGTGGTGGGGGAGAGGATCTCGCCCGCGGCGTTGTTCAGGATCGCGAGGAAGTCCATGTCAACCAATCCTTTCCCGGCGACCGAGGATGCCTTGCGGTCGGAAGAGCAGCACGAGGATGAGCAGCAGCAGCGCGACGGCGTAGCGCAGGTCAGGTGCGATGAAGAGCGTCGAGAACTCGGTCACGAGGCCCACGAAGACGGCGCCGACGAGCGCGCCGAATGCGCTGCCGAGCCCGCCGAGGGTGACGCTGGCGAACAGCAGCAGCAGGATGGTGAAGCCCATGTCCCACTTGATGTTGCCGCCGATGAAGTAGGTGTAAAGGATGCCGGCGCCGCCGGTCAGCAGGCCCGCGAGCACCCAGACGATGCGGATCACGCGGTCGACGTCGATGCCGGAGGCCGAGGCGAGGCTCGCGTTGTCGCTCACCGCGCGCGTGGCCTTGCCGATGCGCGTGCGGGTGAGGAACCAGCCGACGGCGAGCAGGACCACGGCCGCGATCGCCGTGCTCACGATGTTCGACGTCGTCATCGCGACCGGTCCCACCTGGACGACCGGGCCGCGGTCGACGGCCAGGCCCTCGGTGCCGCCTCCGATGAGGAATTGGAAGAAGTAGCGCAGCGCGATCGACAGGCCGATCGTCACGATCAGCACCTGCACGAGGCCGACTCGGCGCCGGCGCAGCGGCTTGAAGATCGCCCAGTCGTGGAACCAGCCGAAGACGGCGGAGGCGACGAGGGTGACGATCACCGCGATCCAGGCGGGCCAGGCCATCAGGGTCGTGGTGGCGTAGAAGATGACGCCGCCGAAGGTCAGCAGCTCGCCGTGCGCGAAGTTGTTCACGCCCGTGGTGCCGAAGATCAGCGTGATGCCGATGGCCGCGAGCGCGAGCAGGAGGCCGAAGCTGAGGCCGGAGATCAGTCGCGCGAGCACCTGAGCCCCGAAGTCGTTGCTCGAGGCGCCTGCGCCTGCGCCGGTGGGCTCGGACCCGGGCGGCGGGGTGGTGCCCTCGCCGCCGGTGTCGCCGCCCGCACCCTCGCTCGGGGCGGGAGCCGGGGAGCCGAAGGGGAACAGCACGCCCTGCGAGGTCGACGTCGCGATCGTGAGCTCTCGGCTCTCGAACGAGGGATCGCGGAGCGTGACGCCCTCGGGCAGCGTCGCGGTGTCGATCGACACCGTGTAGGTGCCCTGCTCGGGGACCCCGACCATCCAGCGTCCGTCTTCGCCGGTCGCGACCGTCTCGTCGACGCCGTTGCCCGAGACCGTGATCTCGACGCCCTCGATCGGCTCCTGGCCGTCCTTGACGATGCCGTTGAAGTTGAAGGGAGCCGGCTGCTCCGTCAGCGCGAGGTCTGCGGCGTTGGCCGCGACTGCTCCACCGCCGACCATGCCGAGGACAGCGAGAGCGACCGCGATCGCTCGCCGCAGCCCTCTCCGTCGAGGTCTGCTGGACGTCTTCACATGTCCTCCATGTCAGGGGGGCAGCACTGCCCTGGGAATGCCGCGTGCACCGTGCCCGTTACATCGGTGGTGCCACAGTAGCGGCCACGGCGGGCGGCTCAGGCCCGATCGGGCGACAACTGAGCCGAATTCACCGGGTTGGCGCGGGACCGTTACCGAATAGATACGATGGAGGCGATGGAAATGCGCAATCCGTTCGGACCTGTTGGACTCACCTACGACGACGTCATGCTGCTGCCGGGCCGCACGGACGTGATCCCGAGCGAGGCCGACACCGGCACGCGGCTCTCGCGCCGCATCCGCCTGTCCATCCCGCTCGTCTCGAGCGCCATGGACACCGTGACCGAGGATCGCATGGCGATCGCGATGGCGAGGCAGGGCGGCATCGGCATCGTGCACCGCAACCTCTCCATCGCCGACCAGGCCTCGATCGTCGATCGCGTCAAGCGCTCGGAGTCGGGCATGATCACCGACCCGGTGACGACGCACGCGGATGCGACGATCGAAGAGGTCGACCGCATCTGCGGCGAGTTCAAGGTCTCCGGCCTGCCGGTCGTCGACGAGGAGGGCGTGCTCGTCGGCATCGTCACCAACCGCGACATGCGGTTCGTGCCGCGCGAGGAGTTCGCGACGACGCTCGTGCGCGACGTGATGACGCCGTCGCCGCTGAAGACGGCGCGCGTCGGGATCTCGCGCGAGGAGGCCTTCAAGCTCTTCGAGCAGACGAAGCTCGAGAAGCTGCCGCTCATCGACGAGCAGGGGCGCCTCGGCGGCCTCATGACCGTGAAGGACTTCGACAAGGTCGAGCAGTACCCGAACGCGACGAAGGATGCGCACGGTCGCCTGCGCGTCGGCGCGGCGATCGGCTTCTTCGGCGACGCCTTCGAGCGCGCGGAGGCGCTCGCGGAGGCCGGTGTCGACGTCATCGTCGTCGACACCGCCAACGGCGAGAGCCAGGGCGTGCTCGACATGGTCGCGAAGCTCAAGGGCGACGCGCGCTTCGAGGAGATCGACATCATCGGCGGCAACGTCGCGACGTACGAGGGCGCGGCTGCGCTGATCGAGGCGGGTGTCGACGCGGTGAAGGTCGGCGTCGGGCCGGGTTCGATCTGCACCACGCGCGTCGTCTCCGGCGTGGGCGTGCCGCAGGTCACGGCCATCTACGACGCCGCGCGCGCCGCGCACGACGCGGGCACCGACATCCCGATCATCGCCGACGGCGGCCTGCAGTACTCGGGCGACATCGCGAAGGCGCTCGTCGCCGGTGGCTCGTCGGTGATGCTCGGATCGCTGCTCGCCGGCACGAACGAGAGCCCCGGCGACCTGGTGCTCGTCAACGGCAAGCAGTTCAAGACCTACCGCGGCATGGGCTCGCTCGGCGCGATGCAGACCCGCGGCAAGAAGACCTCCTACTCGCGCGACCGCTACTTCCAGGCGGATGTGCCGAGCGACGAGCAGCTGATCGCCGAGGGCATCGAGGGCCAGGTGCCCTATCGCGGCCCGCTCGGCACGGTCGCCTACCAGCTCGTCGGCGGCCTGCGCCAGTCGATGTTCTACACCGGCGCGCGCACGATCGAGGAGCTGCAGCAGAAGGGCCGCTTCGTGCAGATCACCGCAGCGGGCCTCAAGGAGTCGCACCCGCACGACATCCAGATGGTGGTCGAGGCGCCGAACTACCGCCGCTGAGCGCGCTGCTCGGGAGCGTCCCGGAGATCTTCTCTCCCTCCGCCCACCCAACGGGATAGTCCACGCGGAAGGCCGCTGAGCCGGAGATCTTCCGGGCGTGAACGCGAGCACGAGCGCCAGCAACTGTCGCGCTGAGCCGCCGCTCTGCGCACGCCCGCACCACGTCTCGTCGTCACCGCGCTGGCCTCTTGCACTCCGCTCAGACGCGATATAGCGTGTGTCGCACAAGACGCGATATATCGCGAGCGGTGGCGCCGGGTCGCCGCGACGATCCGAGGAGCGACCATGGAGCAGCAGTGGGGAAGCGGCGAGGCTGAGGGCGTCGACGCATCGGAGAGCGCGAAGCCGCGCAGCGCCTCTGGGGCGGCGGCATCGGGCGCCGACAGCATCACCGAGCGCTGGACGATCGGCGAGGGCGAGAGCCGCGTGATCGACATCGACGCGGTGCGGGCGCTGCGCGTCGGCATCGTCGGCGGCAGCGTCGACATCATCGGCCACGACGAGCCGACCGCGCGCGTCGAGGTGCACCGCGTCGAAGGGCGCGACCTCACGGTGACGCTCGAGCAGGGGCGCCTCTCGATCTCGCACCCGAAGGTCAGCTGGGACGACGTGTGGGAATCGGTGAAGGCCCTGGTGGGCGTCCGCGCCCGGGTCGAGCTGAGCATCGTCGTGCCCAGGCAGGTGGCGCTCTCGCTGGGCCAGGTGGGCGCATCCGCCCTCGTCACCGGGCTGCGCGATCGCGCGAGCCTGGGCACCGTCTCGGGTGCGATCCAGGTCGAGTCGCACACGGGCGACCTCGACCTGAACACCGTCTCGGGCGACATCGAGGTCTCGGGCGGCGCCGGCCGGCTCTCGGTGCACGGCGTCTCGGCGAGCGTCACCGCCTCCGGGGCACTGGAGGCGATCGGCATCGACACCGTCAGCGGCGACGTGCTGCTCGACGTGCACGGCTCGCCCCGCAGCATCTCGGCCAACTCGGTCTCGGGCGACGTCACCGTGCGCATCGACGCCGGCCAGGGCGTGCGCGCGACCACGCGCACGGTCTCCGGGCGCGGGGCCATCGCAGGCGTCGCGATGCCCAAGCGCGGCGGGCGCGAGGTCGTCGACGGTGCGAACGCCTTCGACTTCAGTGCCAGCACGGTCTCTGGCGACATCACGGTCGTGCGGAGGGGCGAGTGACACCCGTCTTCGGTCACGGCGCGCTGCGCCTCTACCTGCTGAGCCTGCTCGCCGAGGCCCCGCGGCACGGCTACGAGCTCATGCAGGCGCTCGAGCACCGCTTCGGCGGCACCTACTCGCCGAGCGCGGGCACCATCTACCCGCGGCTGTCGAAGCTCGAGGAGGAGGGCCTCCTCACCAAGGCGGTCGACGGGCGCAAGACCACGTACGCGATCACCGAGGCGGGCCGCGCCGAGCTGCGCGCCCGCGAGGGCGAGCTGCACTCGCTCGAGGCCGAGATCACGGATTCGGTGCGGCGCCTGGCCTCGGATGTCCGGGCGGGCGTGAAGTCGGCCATGCAGGCCCTGCGCGCAGACCTGGCGGCGGCGGAGCGCGATGCTCGATCGAGCGCGCGACCCGCGACGCCGAGCGCGTCGCGTCCCCCGGCGCCCGAGACCACTGCGGCTGCGGAGTGGGCGGAGCAGGCGGAGCAGGCGGAGTGGGCGGAGCCGGCGACGCGACCGGAGGAGCTGGAGTGGGCGGCGGGACCCGAGTGGCCGGCGGCGCCTGGGGCGCCATCGGCACCGGATGCGTCATCTGCGCAGAGTGCGTCACCGGCTCCGAAGGCGGCGGCGCGGATGGCGGTGCACGACATCGACCTGGCGCTCAGCGACTTCCGGCAGCAGGTGCGCGAGGCGGTGCGTCGGGAGCGTGCCGAGCACATGACCCCGGCGAAGGCGGCGACGGTGCGGCAGGAGCTCGAGGCGGCCCTGCTGCGCATCAAGAGCCTGTTCTGAGCCTGTCGACGAGCCTGTCGACGCCGCTCGCGTGTGGACAGTCTGAGCGGCGGCCGGGCGAGGCGGCGATAGGCTGACACCGTGACGGAGATCGAGATCGGCCGCAGCAAGCGCGCCCGCACGGGCTATGGCTTCGACGACATCAGCATCGTCCCCTCGCGCCGCACGCGCGACAGCGACCTGGTGTCCCTGCAGTGGCAGATCGATGCGTTCAAGTTCGAGATCCCCGTGATGGGCGCACCGACCGACTCGGTCATGAGCCCCTCGACCGCGATCGCGCTCGGCAAGGCCGGGGGCCTGGGTGTCCTCAACCTCGAGGGCGTCTGGACGCGCTACGACGACCCCGAGCCGCTGCTCGCCGAGATCGCGGCGCTCCCCGCTGTCGAGGCGACCGGCCGCATGCGCGAGATCTACGCCGAGCCGATCAAGCCTGAGCTCATCCGCGACCGCCTCGCGCAGGTGCGCGACGCGGGCGTGGTCGTCTCCGGGAGCCTCAGCCCGCAAGCCGTGCAGCAGCACTACGAGACCGTGCTCGCCGCTGGCGTCGACCTCATGGTGATCCGCGGCGCGACGGTCAGCGCCGAGCACGTCTCGGCCGAGGCGGGCACCCCCCTCAACCTCAAGCAGTTCATCTACGAGCTCGACGTGCCGGTCGTCGTCGGCGGCGTCGTGACCTACACGGCGGCACTCCACCTCATGCGCACCGGTGCGGCGGGCGTGCTCGTAGGGTTCGGCGGCGGAGCAGCCTCGACCAGCGAGCGCGTGCTCGGGGTCGCAGCTCCGATGGCGACCGCGGTCAGCGACGTCGCCGCCGCGCGCCGCGACTACCTCGACGAGTCCGGCGGCCGCTACGTCCACGTCATCGCCGACGGTTCGCTCGGCACCTCCGGTCAGGTCGTGAAGTCGCTCGCGTGCGGCGCCGACGGCGTGATGCTCGGCACCGCCCTCGCGCGAGCGACGGACGCGCCTGGCCGCGGTTGGCACTGGGGCCCCGAGGCGCACAACCAGAAGCTGCCGCGCGGCAACCGCGTGCAGGTCGACCAGGTCGGCCCGCTCGATGTGGTGCTGAACGGTCCGTCGCCCGTCGCTGACGGCACGGCGAACATCATGGGCGCGCTGCGCAAGGCCATGTCGACGACCGGCTACAAGGATCTCAAGGAGTTCCAGCGGATCGACGTGGTCGTCGAGGCGAACCCCCCGCGCTAGACCGCCCACGCCGGGCGGCGCATTGAAGGAGGATCCATGGCTGAGACCACCAACAACGTGAGCCGGTCGAGGAAGCTCGGCCCTGAGGAGCGCGCGGCAGCGATCGCCAGCATGCGCGACCGCGAGGTCGACGTGCTCGTGATCGGCGGCGGCATCGTCGGTGCCGGCGCAGCGCTCGACGCGGTCACGCGCGGCCTGCGCGTCGGACTCATCGAGGCGCGCGACTTCGCCTCCGGCACCTCGAGCCGCTCGTCGAAGCTCATCCATGGCGGCATCCGCTACCTCGAGCAGCTGAACTTCGGCCTCGTGCGCGAGGCGCTGCTCGAGCGTGGCCTGCTGCTGCAGCGGCTCGCTCCGCATCTGGTGAAGCCCGTCAAGTTCCTCTACCCGCTCACCACGCCGGTCGTCGAGCGCGCCTACATCGGCGCAGGCATGGCGATGTACGACGCCTTCAGCTACACGGGCTTCATGCGGCCGGGAGTGCCGATGCATCGGCACCTGTCCAAGAAGCAGATGCTGAAGCAGATCCCCTCGCTCGACCCCAACGCGCTCGTCGGCGGGCTCACCTACTACGACGGGCAGGTCGACGACGCGCGCTACGTCGCTGAGCTCGCGCGCACGGCCTCGTTCTACGGTGCGCACGTCGCGAGCCGCGTGCGCGCCGAGGGCTTCCTCAAGGTCGGCGAGCGCGTGGTCGGCGTGCAGGCGCACGACTACGAGACCGGCGAGCAGTTCGAGATCCGAGCGAAGCAGGTCGTGAACGCGACCGGTGTCTGGACGGGCGAGACGCAGGCGATGGTCGGGGAGCGCGGCGAGTTCAAGGTGCGCGCGTCCAAGGGCGTGCACCTCGTGGTGCCGCGCGACCGGTTCCACTCGGAGATGGGCCTGTTGCTGCGCACGGAGAAGAGCGTGCTCTTCGTCATCCCGTGGGGCCGCCACTGGATCCTCGGCACGACCGACACCGACTGGAACCTCGACCTGGCCCACCCCGCGGCGACCGCGGCAGACATCGACTACATCCTCGACCACGTCAACAGCGTGCTGGCCACGAAGCTGACGCGCGCCGACGTCGAAGGCGTCTACGCGGGCCTGCGTCCCCTGCTGGCCGCGGGCGACGGCTCGTCGACCGCGAACCTCTCGCGCGAGCACCACGTCTCGCACACCGTGCCGGGCCTCGTGCTCGTCGCGGGTGGCAAGTGGACGACGTACCGCGTCATGGCCAAGGACGCCATCGACGAGGCCGTCAGCGCCATGGACGGCAAGGTGCCGCAGTCGTGCACGGAGCAGATCCCGCTGCTCGGCGCGACCGGCTACCGCGCGGCGTGGAACAAGCGATCGAAGATCGCCCGCGCCTTCGGCCTGCACAAGCACCGCGTCGAGCACCTGCTGAACCGCTACGGCGTGCTGACCGACGAGCTGCTCGACATGATCCGCAACGATGAGACGCTCGCCGAGCCGCTGCCGGGCGCCGACGACTACATCGGCGCCGAGGTGCGCTACGCCTGCACCCACGAGGGCGCGCTCCACCTCGACGACGTGCTGGCTCGCCGCACGCGCATCTCGATCGAGGCTTGGGATCGCGGCGTGGCGGCTGCCCCCGTGGCCGCGCGCATCATGGCGGATGCGCTGGGCTGGGACGACGCGCGGGTCGAGAAGGAGATCAACACCTACAACAAGCGCGTCGCCGCCGAGCTGCAGAGCCAGGAGCTGCCCGACGACGAATCGGCGGACCGCGCGCGACTCGAGGCGCCCGAGATCGTGTCGCTGAACGCGCTGCCGACGGCAGACACGGTCGGCACGCGCCCCGAGCCGGCTGCCTGAGGCGACGGTAGGCTGGGGGTGCCCATGAGCACCCCCACGCCAACCTTCAAGCAGGTCGCGAGACGACCGCGCTGGATCGGCGTGCTCGCGCTCTGCCTGCTCGTCGCCGCCGTCTTCGCCCTGCTCGGCCAGTGGCAGATCGACCGCGCGGTCGAGCAGGGGCAGGCAGACGAGCGCGACACCGAGACCGCCGTGCCGCTCCGGTCGGTGGCGACGCCGGGCGAGCCGATGCTGTCGGATGCGGGAGGCCGCATGGTGACCGTGTCCGGTGACGACGTGGCGGCCGACTACCGCACGCTCGCCGGTCGCAACCAGGACGGCCGGCTCGGCTGGTGGGTCATCGGGCGCGTGCTCGTCGCGGAGCCGGACGGGCGCGACGCATCCCTCGCCGTCGCGCTGTCGTGGAGCGCGACCCAGGAGCGCGCCGACGCAGCGGTCGAGGCGCTGCGCGCCGACGCGGCCACCGTGGGTCAGGCCGAGCTCGGCGGGCGCTACATGCCGACGGAGGCGCCGACGCAGGGCGACGTGCGCGAGCGCGAGCGCGAAGCGATGTCGGTGGCTGCCCTCATCAACGAGTGGCAGGACTGGAACGGGCTCGTCTACAGCGGCTACCTCGTCTTCGACCCGACCGTCGTCGCCGAGGGTGGCGCGACGGTGCCGGGCGACGAGCCGATCGTGCACGAGCGCCCGGTGACCGACACCCAGCTCAACTGGCTCAACGTCTTCTACGCCGTCGAGTGGGTCGCCTTCATGGTGTTCGCGTTCTACCTCTGGTATCGCTTGGTGAAGGACGCGCTCGAGCGCGAGGTCGAGGCGATCGAGGACGCCGAGGCGGCAGCGGTCTGAGGCGCGTCGAGCCGCGCCGATAGACTGGTGCCCGTGCCCCGCCCCATCGAGCAGCTGCCGCAGATCCGAACCGCCACCTCCTTCTACCGCGTGATGTCGTGGATCACGGGCATCTTCCTGCTGCTGCTCGTCGCCGAGATGGTGCTGAAGTACTCGCCCACCCACGTCGAGGTCTTCGCCTTCGGCGCGAGCGGCCCGCTCGCGCTCGAAGCGGTCGTGCCCGCGGCCGGCTGCCAGTGGTACTCCATGTTCGTGCCCGGCGGCATGGGCTGCGAGATCGTCTCGCTCGGCGAGGGCTTCAACGTCTCGCTGACGATCCTGATCGTGCACGGCTGGATCTACGTCGTCTACCTGTTCGCGAGCTTCCGTCTCTGGAGCCTGCTCCGCTGGCCCTTCAAGCGGCTGGTCGCGATGGCGCTCGGCGGCGTCGTGCCCTTCCTCTCCTTCTTCGTCGAGCGCCCGATGCACCGCGCCGCGGTCGCCGACGTCGCCCGACTCGAGGCCGAGCGGGCCGAGCGCTCCTCGGCGACTCGAGCCGACGCATCCACCACCGCCACCACGCCTCAGGAGGCCTGATGTCCGACACCGCTCAGCGGCCAGTGCTCGTGGTCGACTTCGGTGCGCAGTACGCGCAGCTGATCGCTCGCCGCGTGCGCGAGGCCGACGTCTACAGCGAGATCGTGCCCTCCACGATCTCGGCCGACGAGGTGCGCGCGAAGGATCCCGCCGCGATCGTGCTCTCGGGCGGCCCCTCGAGCGTCTACGCGGAGGGCGCGCCGCGGCTCGACGAGGGCATCCTCGAGCTCGGCATCCCGACCTTCGGCATCTGCTACGGCTTCCAGGTGATGGCCGCGCAGCTCGGCGGCACCGTCGCGCAGACCGGCAACCGCGAGTACGGCTCGACGGCGGTGACGGTGGGCGCGTCCGGCACGCTGCTCGACGGTCAGCCGAGCGCGCAGACGGTCTGGATGAGCCACGGCGACTCGGTCGCGGAGGCACCGGCGGGGTTCACGGTGCTCGCGGGCACCGCTGACACGCCCGTCGCCGCGTTCGAGGATCGCGAGCGGAAGATGGCGGGCGTGCAGTGGCACCCGGAGGTCAGGCACTCCGAGCACGGCCAGCGCGTGCTCGAGTCGTTCCTGCACGAGATCGCCGGCCTCCCGGGCGACTGGGACTCCGGCTCCATCATCGAGGAGCAGGTCGCGCGCATCCGCGAGCAGGTCGGCACCGATCGCGTCATCTGCGGCCTCTCGGGCGGCGTCGACTCGGCGGTCGCGGCGGCGCTGGTGCACGAGGCGATCGGCGACCAGCTCGTCTGCATCTTCGTCGACCACGGGCTGCTGCGGCAGGACGAGCGCGAGCAGGTCGAGCAGGACTACGTCGCCTCGACCGGCGTGCGGCTCGTGACGGTGGATGCGCGGCAGCGATTCATGGAGGCGCTCGCCGGGGTCACGGACCCGGAGGAGAAGCGCAAGATCATCGGGCGCGAGTTCATCCGCGCCTTCGAGCAGGCAGAGCGCGAGCTCGCGCTCGAGGCCGCCGAGGAGGGCGAGCCCATCCGCTGGCTCGTGCAGGGCACGCTCTACCCCGACGTCGTCGAGTCGGGTGGGGGCTCGGGCACCGCCAACATCAAGAGCCACCACAACGTGGGCGGGCTGCCGGACGACCTGCAGTTCCAGCTCATCGAGCCGCTGCGGGCGCTGTTCAAGGATGAGGTGCGCGCGATCGGCCGCGAGCTCGGGCTGCCTGACGTGATCGTCTCGCGCCAGCCGTTCCCGGGACCCGGGCTCGGCATCCGCATCATCGGCGAGGTGACGGAGGAGCGGCTCGACATCCTGCGCCGCGCCGACGCGATCGCGCGCGCCGAGCTCACTGCGGCCGGCCTCGACGGCGAGATCTGGCAGTGCCCGGTCGTGCTGCTGGCCGACGTGCGCTCGGTCGGCGTGCAGGGCGATGGTCGCACCTACGGCCACCCGATCGTGCTGCGCCCGGTCTCCTCGGAGGACGCGATGACGGCGGACTGGACGCGCCTGCCGTACGACGTGCTCGCCCGCATCTCGAACCGCATCACGAACGAGGTGGCTGAGGTCAACCGCGTCGTGCTCGACGTCACGTCGAAGCCGCCGGGCACCATCGAGTGGGAGTGAGCGCAGCGCACTGAGCGCGTCGCAGCCTCGGCCGCCGCGAACGACATCGTGGCTCAGCCGATCGGGTGGATGATGGGCGCATGGCACCGCAGGTCTCCCGCGAGCGAGCGGCGCGCACCGCAGCACTCTGGACGCTGGTCGGCGGCTTCGCCGCGGCGGCGCTCCTGGCGCTCGTGCCCGCGGGGTGGCTGCAGGAGCGGCTGCGCTTCGGCTGCGTGCTGGAGGCGGGTGTCTGGGCCTGCGACGGCGGAGCCGCGCTCGTGGCGGCCGGCGTCAGCAGCGCGGTGCTCGGCGGGCTCGCGCTCGGTGCCGTCGCGCTCATCGTGCGCGCGACCTGGGATCGCGCGAGGCTCCGCGCCGAGCGCTTCGGCTTCATCGCCTTGATCGCGGTGCTGCCCTCGCTCATCCTCTTCGCATGGCTGCTCGGCGACGCCATCCTGAGCGACGCCGTCGGTGTCGCGCACGACGACAGTCGCGTGTCGATGTGGGTCGAGCGGGCCATGGTCGCTGCGCTCATGACGGCGACCGCCGGCATGCTGGCGGGCTCGGCGCTGCGGATGCGCGCCGGCGGCCGCCCACGCAGGGCCGCGTTCGTCACGTTCGCCGCGGCGCTCGCGCTGCTCGTGGTCTCAGCCGCGGCATCCTCGTTCGGCACGCTGCCGACCGGCATCGCCGCTGCCGCCGCCATCCTTGCCGGCTGGCGCATCGCCGCAGGTGCGTGGCCCGCCAGATCGCGCTGACCGGGCGCGCCGGCTCGGTGCCATCGATGGAGTCCGAAGTCGCGATGTGAGAGATTGCTGCCGCGATGTCGATCCGGCCGGTCCCCGTTCGACGTCCTGAGTGAGAGGGTCGAGCAGCGACCCCGCAGGCAAGGAGGACGATCATGCAGTACATGCTCATCATGCGCTCGAACGACGAGGCTGTCGCGGCCTACCAGGAGCTCCCCTTCGAGCAGGTCATCGAAGCCATGGGGAAGTACAACGAGTCGATGATGGAGGCCGGCGTGCTCATCGCGGGCGAGGGCCTCAGCGACGCGAGCGAGGGCTTCGTCGTCGACTTCAGCACCGACCAGCCGCTCGTCACCGACGGCCCCTACGGCGAGACGAAGGAGCTGTTCAACGGCTTCTGGATCCTCGAGGTCGCCTCGAAGGAGGAGGCGGCGGAGTGGGCGAAGCGCTGCCCGCTGGGCCCGGGCTCCAAGCTCGAGGTGCGTCGGGTGACAGGCCCGGAGGACTTCCCGGCCGACAACGAGTGGGTGCAGAAGGAAGAGGGCTGGCGCGAGGAGCAGGCCGCCAAGACGGCCGCGGAGAGCCCCGGCGGTACCGCGGGCTGAGGCGCGGCGCCGCGGGTGCGCCGACTCCGAGGAGGTTCGGCGCGCCCGCGGGCGCGAGCAGACCGCGGCGCTGCAGCCGGCGGGCGAGGGCGGCGCTCCGTCAGACCGAGACGGTCGACTCGTCAGTGGTGCCGACCGCTGCCCCCTCGTCGGCGTCGACGCTCGCGCGATGCAGGGTCTCCGGCAGGCAGGCGATGCCCACGACGCCGATGACGCTCAGCGCCACGAGGTAGCCGGCGACGAGCCACGGCGTGCCGGCCGTCGCCGCGACGAGCGCGGTCGCGACCAGCGGCGCCGTGCCGCCGACGAGCGCCGCGGGGATCTCGCGCGAGATCGCGATGCCGCTCCAGCGCATGCGGGTAGGGAAGAGCTCGGCCAGCAGCGCGGCGCTCACGCCGATCGTGGCCCCCTGGATCACGGCGAGACCGAGGATCAGGCCGATGGCGACCAGGATCGTCTGCTCGGTGGTGAACAGCATGAACATCGGGAACGCGAAGGCGACCCCGAACAGCGCCGCACCCATCAGCACGGGCTTGCGGCCGATGCGGTCGGCCAGTCGCCCGAAGCCGAGGGTTGCGGGGATCGTCAGCAGCTCGGCGACGATGAGCGCGACGAGCGCATGCGTCGGGTCGACGCTGAGGGTGCCGGTCGTGTACGAGACCGAGAAGGTCTGGACGACGTAGACCCACGGGAGCGCGAACACGAACAGCGCCATGCCAGCCAGCAGCACTCGCCAGTGCGAGCGCACGGCTTGCGCGAGCGGCGCGCGCTGCACCTCGCCCTGGCGCTCGGCGCTCTCGAACGCCGCGGTCTCCTTGACCCGCAGGCGGAAGAAGAGGGCGAAGGCGACGATGACGATGCTCGCGATGAACGGGACGCGCCAGCCCCAAGCCTGGAACTGCTCGACGGGCATGAGGCTGATGAGCGCGAACGCCGTGGTCGCGAGCGCCATGCCGACGTAGACGGATGCGCCGGGGAAGCCTGCGACGAACGCGCGGTTGCGAGCCGGCGCGGACTCGCTCGCCATGGTCATCGCGCCGGCGAACTCGGCACCAGCGCCGGCGCCCTGGAAGATGCGCAGGACGATGAGCAGGATCGGCGCCCAGATGCCGATCGACTCGGCGGTGGGCAGCAGTCCGATGACGGTCGTCGCGATGCCCATCATGAGGAGCGTCGCCAGCAGCGTCGCCTTGCGGCCGACGCGGTCTCCGTAGTGGGCGAAGATCAGACCGCCGATCGGGCGGGCGCCGAAGCCGACAGCGAAGCCCGCGAAGGCGCCCATCAGGCCGGCGAACTCGCCGGCACCGGGGAAGAAGAGCGGGGCGAAGACGAGCGCCGAGGCGAGGCCGTAGAGCGTGAAGTCGTACCACTCGATGATCGTGCCGACCGAGCTGCCGATGACCGCTCGCCGTCGTTGCGTGCGGGAATCGAGCCCCGAGCGGTCGATGTCGTCGGCGATGGCGATGTTCATGGCACTCCTTCGTGCGGTGCGTTCGGTGCGTGCGGTGCGTGCGGTGCTGGGCCGGCCTTGCAGGCTCCCGAGCGAGGCAGCCAGGCCCGTGGGCAAGCGTCGCAGGGTGGGCGTGGTGAGGCGATGGGCGTCTGCGCCATCGCGATGCCATCTCAGTGGGGTGGCACCACACTGCCTCGGCGCGCGAGCCGGACGCGCGACGAGCGGCCGCGACGCGCCGCGTAGGGTCGATCGGGCAGGAGCGGGAGGGGTGCAGAGGTGGCGCGCGACGACAGCAGTCAGACCGACTCCGCCCGGCGCGCCGTCGTCGCGGTCTGGCGCATCGAATCCGCTCGCATCGTCGCGACGCTCACCCGCTTCACCCGCGACTTCGCGCTGGCCGAGGACGTGGCGCAGGACGCGCTCGCCGACGCGCTCGCCCAGTGGCCCGCGCAGGGCGTGCCGCGCAACGGCGCCGCCTGGCTCACCGCTGTCGCGAAGCGCAAGGCGATCGACGGCTGGCGGCGCCAGGAGCGGTTCGCCGAGCGGCTCGAGGCGATGGGGCAGGACCTCGAGCGCGAGCAGGCGACTGCAGGGGATGCGGTGCCCTGGGATCCGGACGAGGTCGACGACGACGTGCTGCGGCTCGTCTTCACCGCATGCCATCCCGTGCTCAGCCCGCAGGCTCGCGTGGCACTGACGCTGCGAGTGGTGGGCGGCCTCGAGTCCGCCGAGATCGCGCGGCTCTTCTTCGTGCCGGTCGCGACGATCCAGCAGCGCATCGTGCGCGCGAAGCAGGCGCTCGCCGACGCGCGGGTGCCCTTCGAGACGCCGCCGCGAGCCGAGCGCGAGCAGCGCATCGGTGCTGTGCTCGCGGTGCTCTACCTGATCTTCACCGAGGGGCACGCAGCGACTGCCGGCGACGACTGGATGCGGCCAGAGCTCTCGCGCGAGGCGATCCGGCTCGCGCGCATCCTCGCGGCGCTGCAGCCGGACGAGCCAGAGGTGCACGGCCTGCTGGCGCTGCTCGAGCTCACCGCGGCGCGCTTCCCCGCCCGCGTCGATGAGCGCGGCGAGCCGGTGCTGCTCGCCGACCAGGATCGCCGCCGCTGGGATCGCGGCGCCATCCGGCGGGGGAGAGCGGCGCTCCGGCGGGCCGAGGGCTTCGGTCGCGGCCTCGGCCCCTACGCGCTGCAGGCGGTGATCGCCGAGACGCACGCCGACGCACCCGACCTCGCATCGACGGACTGGGAGCGCATCATCGCCGCCTACGACGGGCTCGCGCAGATCGCGCCATCGCCGATCGTGGCCCTCAACCGTGCCGTCGCGGTGTCGATGGCGGCGGGCGAGGGGCGCGGCCCGGCTGCGGCGCTCGCGATCGTGGATGCGCTGGCGGGCGAGAGGTCGTTGGCGGTCGGCCACCTGCTGCCCTCGGTGCGCGGTGAGCTGCTCGCCCGCCTCGGGCGCGACGCGGAGGCCAGCGCGGCCTTCGCGCTCGCGGCAGCGCGCACCGGGAACGCCCGAGAGCGCGCTGTGCTGCTGGCTCGTGCCGCGGCCGGACGCTGAGCGACGCGCGGTCGAGCTCACGCGTCGCCGGTTCGCGCTGACACCCTCGCATATGGGGGTGATCGCACGGGCTACTACCCTGGAGGAGTGACGACCGCGACCCAGCACGCCCTGACCGAGGACCGCATCCGGCTGCTGCGCGACGACTTCCCGATCCTCGCCGAGCAGCCCGGGGGCGTGCCGCTCGTCTACCTCGACTCGGGCGCGACGAGCCAGCAGCCGCGGCAGGTGCTCGAGGCCGAGTGGGCGTTCCGCACGCAGCGCAACGCCGCCGTGCACCGCGGCGCGCACACCCTCGCGGCGCTCGCGACCGACGACTACGAGAGCGCGCGCGAGCGCATCGCCCGCTTCGTCGGCGCCCGCCCGACCGAGATCTCCTGGGCGATGAACGCGACGGACGCGCTCAACACCGTGGCGCTGTCGCTCGCGGCGGCGAACCGCGCCGGCGCCGTCGACCCGGCGCTCCGCATCCTCGCGGGTGACGAGATCGTCGTCACGGAGGCCGAGCACCACGCCAACCTGCTGCCGTGGCAGCGGCTGGCCGACGAGACCGGCGCGCGCCTGCGCTGGGTCGAGGTCGACGACGACGGCGTGTGGTCGACGGATGCGCTGCGCGCGCTCATCACGGAGCGCACGCGCGTCGTCGCGCTCGCACACGTCTCGAACGTGACGGGGCTCATCGCCGATGTCCCTGCGGTGGTGGAGGCGGCGCACGCGGTGGGCGCGCTCGTCGTGCTCGACGCCTGCCAGTCGGTGCCGCACCGCCCGGTCGACCTGCGTGCGCTCGGGGTGGACGCGGCTGCCTTCTCGAGCCACAAGATGCTCGGGCCCGGCGGCATCGGCGTGCTCTACCTCGCGGAGGCGCTCGGGGCAGCGCTGCCGCCCGCGCGCGTCGGCGGATCGATGATCACGACGGTCACGATGACCGAGCACGAGTGGCTGCCCGCACCGCAGAAGTTCGAGGCGGGCACGCAGCCCGTGGGGGCCATCGTCGGCCTCGCCGCCGCGGTCGACTACCTCGAGGGCGTGGGCATGGCCGCGATCGAGCAGCACGAGCTCGTGCTCGGGCAGCGGCTCGCGGCCGGCGCCGCCTCGATCGATGGCGTGCGCCTGGTCGGCCCGCCGCCCGGGCAGGAGCGCGCCGGCATCGCCAGCGTCATCGTCGACGGGGTGCACGCGCACGACGTCGGCCAGGTGCTCGACGCGCAGGGCATCGCCGCGCGCGTCGGCCACCACTGCGCGCAGCCGCTGCACCGCCGCCTGGGTGTGGCCGCGACGACCCGCGCATCCGCCTACCTGTACACGACCGACGACGAGGTCGACCGCTTCCTCGACGCGCTCGCCGGCGTGCGCGCCTACTTCGGGGCCGCGTGATGGCAGACCCGCTCGCCGGCCTCTACCAGGAGCTGATCCTCGAGCACGCGAAGCGGCGCGCTGGGGAGGGCGAGCTCGAGCCGTTCGACGCCGAGCGGTTCCTGCGCAATCCCACCTGCGGCGACGAGATCCGGTTGCGCGTGCGCCTCGGCGGCGAGGGTGAGGGACCGGTCGTGGATGCGCTCGGCTGGATCGGGCAGGGATGCTCGATCTCGCAGGCGTCCGCGTCGGTGCTCGCTGAGGAGGCGCCGGGGCTGACCGTCCAGGCGGTCCGCGAGCGCATCGAGGCGCTGCGCGAGCTGCTGCGCGCGCGCGGTGCGATCGAGCCCGATGAGCAGCTGCTGGGCGACGCCGTCGCCTTCGCCGGCGTCGCGAGGTTCCCCATGCGGGTGAAGTGCGCGATGCTCGCGTGGGTCGCCCTCGAGGAGGCGCTCGTCGAGGCGCTCGCCGAGCCCGAGCGCTGACCCCCGCGCACGAGCCGACCGGTGCTGCTGCGTGTGAGCGGTGCCGGCATGCCAGCACCACTCGGGCGCACCAGCACCGCTCGCTGACTGCACCGACGCATCCGGCATGCCCGCTGTGATGGGATGGGTTCCGTCACCCAGGAGGTCAGATATGTCGAGCACCAGCCCGAGCAGCGAGCCCACCACAGCGCCGATCGGCGAGCGCATCGGTCGCGTCGCCGGCACGTGGTTCCCGCTCGTCGTGCTCGTCGCCGGCGCGATCGCGATCGCCGTGCCGCAGGTGTTCCTGCCGCTCGGGCCGTGGATCAACGTGCTGCTCGGCGTCATCATGCTCGGCATGGGGCTCACGCTGCAGCCCGTGGACTTCGCGGTGATCGCGAAGAAGCCGAAGGCGTTCGTCATCGGTGTCGTGGCGCAGTACGTCGTCATGCCGCTCGCCGCCATCGGTCTGGCCACCCTGTTCCAGCTGCCGCCCGCCCTGCTCGTCGGCGTCGTGCTCGTCGGCTCCGCGCCGGGTGGCACCTCGTCGAACGTGATGGTCTACCTCGCGAAGGGCGACACCGCGCTCTCGGTGGCCATGACCACCGCCTCGACGCTGCTCGCGCCGGTGCTGACGCCGCTGCTGGTGCTGTGGCTCGCCGGCTCCTACCTGCCGGTCGATGCCTGGGCCCTCTTCCAGTCGATCATCCTCATCGTCCTGCTGCCGGTGATCGCAGGCGTCGTGCTGCGCCTGCTGCTCCCGAAGGTCGTGGCGGCCGTCCTGCCGTGGCTGCCGCTGGTGTCGGTCACGGGCATCACGCTCGTCGTGCTCGCGGTGGTCGCGGGCTCGGCGGCGACGATCCTGTCGGTGGGCCTGCTCGTCGCCCTCGTCGTGATCCTGCACAACGGCGTCGGCTACGGTCTCGGCTTCCTCGCCGCGAAGTCGGTCGGGCTCGACACCTCGGCGCAGCGCGCTGTGGCGATCGAGGTCGGCATGCAGAACTCGGGCCTTGCCGCCGGTCTCGCTCGCACGCACTTCTCACCGGAGGCGGCGCTGCCCGCTGCGATCTTCTCCGTCTGGCACAACGTCTCGGGTGCCCTGCTGGCCTCGTTCTGGTCGCGGCGCCCGCCGAAGGACGCCGTGGCGGACGACGCGCCGGAGGCCGTCGTCAGCTGATCCTCACCGCGCCGGTCGCGCCCCGTCACCCCGTGCTGCTGCAGCGCGTGGGCGGCGGGGCGTATCGTCTGCTGCAACCGAAGTGGGGAGGCGGCGATGGCGCTGCGCTGGTACTCGAACGTGATCGAGACGACGGATGTGTCGAGGCTCGCCCGCTGGTGGGCCGCCGCGCTCGACTGGGAGGTCATGTACGAGGCGGCCGACGAGGTCGTCATCGTGCCGAAGTGGGCACGCGAGCTGAGCGCGAAGCTCGAGTTCCACCAGGTGCCGCCGGGCCTCGTGTTCGTGCGCGTCGACCACCAGAAGCAGACCAAGAACCGCATCCACATGGATCTCGCCCCGCACACGAGCGATGACCGCGATGCGGAGATCGCGCGCCTCGAGTCGCTCGGTGCGACGCGCATCGACGTCGGCCAGGGGCCCGACGTGAGCTGGACGGTGCTCGCCGACATCGACGGCAACGAGTTCTGCGTGCTCTCGTCGCGCGAGGTGTAGCGCTGCGACGACGAAGGGCCCCGGCGCGATGCCGGGGCCCTCTGTCGTGAGGATTCGAGCTAGTTGTTGCCTCGTACGATCGCGATGATGCGCAGGATCTCGACGTAGAGCCAGATGATCGTCAGCACCAGGCCGAAGGCAGCGGACCAGCCGTACTTCTTGTGCACGCCGCGCTTGACGCCCATCTCGATGCCCTCGAAGTCCATGACCAACGAGTAGGCACCCAGCAGCACCGCGAGACCACCGAGGAGCACGCCCCACGGGATGCCGAACAGCGGGCTGGGGGCCGAGCGCATGCCGAAGGCGAGGTCGCCGGTCGCGCCGAAGAGCATCATGCCGAAGTTCACGAGCGAGAAGACGCCGTAGCCGATGATCGCGATGAAGAAGATCTTGTTGAGCTTCGGCGACGTCCGGAAGATGCGGAACGCGTAGCCGGCGAGCGTGACACCGATCACGCAGGCGGTGGCGAGCAGCGCCTGGAAGATGATGCCGTCGAGCTGCATGCCGAACTCGAGCATGCCCGAGAATCCGCCGAGGAACAGGCCCTGCGCCGCGGCATAGCCGAGGATGAGCGCGGGGCTCGGCTCCTTCTTGAAGATGTTGACGAGCGCGAGCACGAAGCCGACGAGCGCGCCACCGTAGGTGAGCACGAAGAAGGGCGTCGTAGTGCCCTGCAGCATCACCATGCCGAGCGTGATGAGGAAGCCGACCGCAGTCACGCCGAGCGTGAGCGCCGTCTTCATGATGACGCCGTCGTAGGTCAGGCGCTCGGTCTCGACCGGGCCCGCCGCCGGAGCGTTGAACTGCTGGTTCAGCTGCTCGGGGGTGGGCACGCCGGGCTGCTGCTGACCGTACGGCGCCTGGCCGTAGGACTGCTGGCCGCTGGGCTGCTGCCCGAACTGCTGCTGGCCGTAGGGCGCCTGTCCATACGGAGCCTGGCCGTAGGGAGCCTGCTGGCCACCGGGGGTGGCCTGTGCAGCGCGCTGAGAATTCTCGCTGAACGCGGGGGAATTGCGGAACGCCGGGTTGCCTGCCAAGGGGTTTCCTCCAAGATGGTGTGGCCGTCGTGATGACGGACACGGTCAGCGTATCGAGCGACCGTCGGTTTTTGCTGTGGATCACGGGCCGTTCGCCCACCGCGCACCGCCGCTAGCCTGGCCCCGTGCATCCGACGCGCGTCATCGCCCACCGCGGCGCCTCCGGCTGGGCGCCCGAGCACACCGAGACGGCGGTGCGCCTCGCAGCGCAGCTGGGCGCTGATGCTGTGGAGCCCGATCTCGTCGCCACGCGTGACGGCGTGCTCGTCGTGCGCCACGACAACGAGCTCGGCGAGACGACCGACGTCGCGAGTCGGCCGGAGTTTGCCGATCGGCGTCGCACCGAGGTGATCGACGGCACCCGGCTCACCGGCTGGTTCGTCGAGGACTTCGCGTGGTCGGAGGTGGCGACGCTCCGCGCTCGCGAGCGACTGCCGGCGCTGCGACCGGCGAGCGCGCGACGCGACGGCGCTGAGGGCATCCTGCGCTTCACCGAGCTGCTCGCGATCGCCGAGCAGACCGGGCTCGATGTCGTCGCCGAGCTCAAGCACGCCAGCCATCACGCAGCGATCGGCCTGCCGCTCGCGGCGATGGTGGCGGATGCGGTGGCCGGCACCCGGTGGGCGACGCCCGGCGCGCTGACGGTCGAGTCGTTCGAGGAGGCGGCGCTGCACGAGGTGCGCGCAGCCGGGGTCGAGGCCCGGCTGGTCTACCTCATGGAGGAGGACGGCACCGCCGCCGACCTGGTCGACGGGCCCTCCGCATCCACCACCTATGCCGAGCAGCGCAGCGACGCGGGCCTCGCTGCGCTCGGTGCCCGGGTGGACGCCATCAGCGTCGCGAAGTCGGTGCTCTTCGACCGCAGCGGCGGCGAGCTGCGCACGAGCGACGTGGTCGAGCGTGCGCGCGCGGCTGGCCTCGGCACGATCACCTGGACGCTGCGGCCCGAGAACGCCTTCCTCGAGCCCGAGCATCGGCTGGGCGAGCATCCGGCCGCGTGGGGGAACTGGCAGCAGGAGTGGGGGATGCTCGCCGAGCTCGGCCTGGAGGCGGTCTTCGCCGACCACCCCGACCTGTGGCGGCGGATCCAGCGCTGAGGTCCTGCGATGGGCGGCACCCGCTGCCACGGCGGGGGACACTGCACGACGACTTGCCATCTCGCGTTCACCTGGCGTTCGCCGGGGAGCACCTGCACGTCGTCCGGCACGCGTTGGCTGAGCGGGTCCCACCCATCGAAGGAACCCCATGCGCCGTCGCACCCCAGCCATGCTCGCCGCCGCGATCCCCGCGGCGCTCGCAGCATCCCTCCTCATCGCCCCCGCCGCATCCGCGGCCGACACCGACATCGTCATCAACGAGGTGCAGTCCAACAGCGCTGAGGGCGCCCCCGACTTCTTCGAGCTGACGAACATCGGCTCCGCGCCCGTCGACATGTCGGGCTGGATCGCGCGCGACAGCAAGGATGCGCCCGACGCCGAGTTCGTCGAGCTCCCGGCCGGCACCGTGATCGAGCCCGGCGAGATCGTCGCCTTCGAGCCCGACACGCTCGCAGGCATGGGCCTCGGCAAGCAGGACGCGGTGCGCATCTTCACCGCGAGCGGCACGCTCGTCGCCGAGCACACCTGGAGCGAGCATGTGATCAGCGAGGGGCGCGTGCCCGATGGCACCGGCGCCTTCGGCCCGACCGAGCCGACGCCCGGCGCCGCGAACGTCGCGCGCTTCGCCGCGTCGCCGATCGTGATCAACGAGGTCGAGTCGAACGGCGACGCGCGCGGCGACTGGGTCGAGCTCGCGAACACCGACACCGTGAACACGGTCGATCTCTCTGGCTGGACGCTCGTCGACGGCGACCCGGAGCACGAGCCGATCGTGCTGCCGGAGGGCGCGACGATCGAGTCGGGCGGCTACCGCGCGATCATCACCGACGGCACCGCCTACACCACCGACTTCGGCCTCGGCGGCGGCGACTCCGTGACCCTGCGCGACGCTGCTGGCGCGGTCGTCGACCAGTTCAGCTGGGAGTCGCACGCGGACGTCACCTACGCGCGCTGCGCCGACATGACCGGCGGCTTCGTGCAGGCGGCGACGTCGACCTTCGAGCTCGTCAACGACTGCTCGACGGTCGACGAGCCGGTCGTCGAGGCCGAGCCGTGGCCGTTCGCCCAGACGGTGACGGATGCGGTGGCCGCCGGCACGTGGGGTGACGACATGTCGGGCCTCGACTACGCGGCCGACGGCACGCTGTTCGCCGTGAACAACGACAACGCCGAGATCTTCGAGCTGACCGAGGGCGCTGACGGCGTCTTCTCGATCGCGCAGTCCTGGATCCCGACCTACGCGGATGGGTCGGGGCAGCCCGACGCCGAGGGCATCTCGGTCGCCGGCGACGGCGCGATCTTCCTGGCGACGGAGCGCGACAACGCGGCCAAGAGCGTCAGCCGCCCGTCGATCCTGCGCGTCGAGCTCGGCGCCGACGGCACCTCGACCACGACGCACGAGTGGAACCTCACCTCGGTGCTGGGCGAGCTGGGCGCGAACCTCGGGCCCGAGGCGATCGAGTGGATCTCGGACGCCGACGCGACCCGACTGGGCGTGCTCGACGCATCCGGCGCTGCGTATGACCCTGACGCCTACGGCGAGCACTCCGGCGGCGTCTTCGCCTTCGCGGTCGAGCAGACCGGCATGGTCTACGTCGCGGTGCTCGAGGCATCGGGCGAGATCACGCTGCTGCAGGAGGCCGACCCGGGCGCGGCGCTCGAGGTCGTCATGGGCCTCGACTGGGCCGCGGGCGGCAATGCCCTGTGGGCGCTGTGCGACGAGGCGTGCGACAACCGCCACGCGGAGCTCGCCTTCGTCGATGGTCAGCTGACGGCGCAGCGCGCCGTGCACGCGGCGCCGACCATGGAGGCCGGCTACACCAACGAGGGCCTCGCGATCGACTGGTGCGAGACCGACCCGGCCGCGGTGCCGACGGTCGCGTGGATCTCGGACACAGCGCATGAGGGTGTCTCGCTGCGGATCGCGGCGGGCGACGAGTGCGCGGCGGTGGCACCGGTCGACCCGACCGAGCCCGGCGAGCCGACGGTGCCGGCTGAGCCGGCCGAGCCGACGGCGCCCGGCGAGCCGACCGACCCCGGCGCGGGCCAGGGCGACGACGGTCAGGGCGACGACGGTCAGGGCGCAGGCTCGTCGGGCGGCCAGGTCGGCGGCGACGGCACGCTGCCGCAGACCGGCGCCGACGCGCCCGTCATGCTGATGGCCGGCGCGCTGCTCCTGCTGCTCGCGGGTGCGGGCCTCGTGCTCGGTCGACGCCGCAGCGCCTGAGGCGCTCGCGTCACCCGCTGGTTGAGGAGCGCGCGCCGCAGGCGCTCGCGTCACCCGCTGGTTGAGGCGCGCGCGCCGCAGGCGCTCGCGTCACGAAACCATGGCCGAGGTCTCGAGACGCGTGCGGCCCGAGGCCGCGCGCTCCTCGACCAACGGAGGGGTGCGGCCTGCGGCCGCGCGCTCCTCGACCGACGGAGGGGTGCGGCCTGCGGC
The DNA here is from genome assembly GCF_900117395.1 of Agrococcus sp. Marseille-P2731. Classification (GTDB taxonomy): domain Bacteria; phylum Actinomycetota; class Actinomycetes; order Actinomycetales; family Microbacteriaceae; genus Agrococcus. Next base: position 285,445 of record NZ_FPEG01000001.1, read on the forward strand.
CGCGCGCTCCTCGACCAAGGGAGGCCTCGACCGGCGGAGGACCGACGGCGCGTGTCGGCGGGCGCACGTAGAATCGGGGTGATGAGCGACTTGTGGGGGCTGGGCGACGACGGCTTCGAAGCGGTGCAGCGTCCCGGCCCGACCGGGCCGCGCGGCGACGGCATCCCGGAGCACCTGCTGGCTGGCCTGAACCCGCCGCAGCGCGAGGCCGTCGAGCACCGCGGACCGGCCCTGCTGATCGTCGCCGGCGCCGGCTCCGGCAAGACGCGAGTCCTCACCCACCGCATCGCCGGCCTGCTCGCCACCCGCGAGGCGTGGCCGAGCCAGATCCTCGCCATCACCTTCACCAACAAGGCCGCGGCCGAGATGCGCGAGCGCGTCGAGCACCTCATCGGCGAGGAATCGCGCGGCATGTGGATCTCGACGTTCCACTCCGCGTGCGTGCGCATCCTGCGCCGCGAGGCCGAGGAGTTCGGCTTCAAGCAGTCCTTCACCATCTACGACTCCGGCGACGTGCGGGCCCTCATCAAGCGGCTCATCAAGCAGCGCGGCGCCGACATCCAGGGGCTGACGCCGGGCGGGGTCTCCGCCCGCATCTCGAAGGCGAAGAACGAGCTGCACGACGTCGACTCCTGGGCCCGCACCGCGAGCCTCGAGAACCCGCTCGACGCGGCCTTCCTCGAGCTGTGGCGCGACTACGACGCCGAGCTGCGGCGCGCGAACGCCTTCGACTTCGACGACCTCATCTCGCAGACCGTCTTCCTGCTGCGCGCCTTCCCGAACGTGGCCGCGCAGTACCGCAAGCGCTTCCGCCACGTGCTGGTCGACGAGTACCAGGACACCAACGCCGCGCAGTACGCCCTCATCCGCGAGCTCACGCAGCCCGTCACCCGCATGCAGCTGCCCGATCTGCGCAGCGACCTGCCCGGCGCATCGCTGACGGTCGTGGGCGACTCCGATCAGTCGATCTACGCGTTCCGAGGCGCCGACATCCGCAACATCACCGACTTCGAGCGCGACTTCGCGGGCGCCCGGGTGATCATGCTCGAGCAGAACTACCGCTCGACGCAGAACATCCTCTCGGCGGCGAACGCCGTCATCGGCAACAACTTCGACCGGCGGGCCAAGAACCTCTGGACCGACTCGGGCGACGGCGCGAAGATCATCGGCTTCACCGGCTACTCGGGCCACGACGAGGCGCAGTTCGTCGCCGACGAGATCGTCGAGCTCACGAGCGGCGGCATGTCCTACAGCGACATCGCCGTCTTCTACCGCACGAACGCGCAGACCCGAGCGCTCGAAGAGGTGCTGATCCGCACGGCGGTGCCCTACCGCGTGATCGGTGGCACCAAGTTCTACGAGCGCGCCGAGATCAAGGATGCGATGGCCTACCTGATCACGGTGGCCAACCCCGCTGATTCGCTGAGCCTCCGCCGCATCATGAACGTGCCCAAGCGCGGCATCGGCCCCGCGACCGAGGCCGCGCTGCAGGCCTTCGCCGACGAGCACCAGATGACGCTGCGGGATGCGATGCGTCGCGTCGACGAGATCGCGCTCGGCCCGAAGGTGGCGGCAGCGATCAAGGACCTCGCGACGCTGCTCGACGAGTGGAGCGCCCGGCCCGACGCCGACCCCGGTGAGGTGCTGCGCGAGCTGATGAGCCGCTCGGGCTACACCGACCAGCTGCGGCGCTCGCCCGACCCGCAGGATGCCGCGCGGCTCGAGAACGTCGAGGAGCTGGTGGCGGTGACGCGCGAGTACCGCCGGCAGAACCCCTCGGGCACCCTGATCGACTTCCTCACCGAGACGGCGCTCGTCGCCGCGGCCGACGAGCTCGACAGCTCCGGCGGCCAGGTCTCGCTCATGACCCTGCACACGGCGAAGGGCCTCGAGTTCGACGCGGTGTTCATCACCGGCGTCGAGGAGGAGCTGCTGCCGCACCGGATGGCGGCGATGGAGCCCGGCGGGCCGGCCGAGGAGCGCCGCCTGTTCTACGTCGGCATCACCCGAGCGCGCCAGCGGCTGCACCTCTCGCTCGCGATGACGCGCGCGCAGTTCGGCGAGGTGTCGCCCGCTGCGCCCAGCCGCTACCTCGAGGAGATCCCGGCCGAGCTGATCGACTGGCGCACGCCGCCGACCGCGACCCGCGGCGCGCAGCCGCGCGCGCTCGGCGGCCGCTGGCGCGACGAGCCGCGCGAGTCCTTCGTGACCGGTTTCCGCGACGCGCCGAAGCCGCTGCCCAAGGGGCCCAAGAAGGTGTTCGCCAACATGATCACCGAGGTGCGCGACAACAGCGCCATGGTGCTCGAACCAGGCGACCGCATCCGCCACAAGGACTTCGGCGAGGGCCGCGTGCAGGCCATCACCGGTGTCGACAAGAAGCGCGTCGCCGAGGTGCTCTTCGACGGCGTCGGCCGCAAGCGGCTGCTCGTGAAGATCGCGCCGATCGAGAAGATCAGCTTCTAGCGGGAGCGACGAGCGAGCCGGCTCAGAGGCCGGGCGTCACCAGCAGCACCATCGCGACGAGCGTCACCGCGCCGACGAGCCAGATGACCGGCTGAAGACGGCGCCGCAGCGTGCGCGGCGGCCTGTCGTCGTCGTAGCGGTCGAACCACGGATCGAGCTCCGGTGGCACGGCGTCCTGCTCGCGGCTGTGCCCACGCTCTTGCTCCTGCATGCCCCCAGCCTGTCACGCGCCGGCGCATCCGTCACGCGCTACGAGGTGGCGCTGCTGTAGTCGGGCAGCTGCTGCAAGGTCCAGCGGTTGCCGTCCGGGTCGGAGAACCCGACGAAGCGGCCCCACGCCTGCTCGTCGACCTCGCTCGCCTCGATGCCGGCAGCGCGCAGCTCGGCGTGAGCGGCGTCGGCGTCGTCGATCACGACCTGCACGTTGCGCAGGCTGCCGGGCGCATCCTCCGTCAGTCCCTCGCCGAACGCGATCGAGCACGCCGAGCCCGGCGGCGTCACCTGCACGAACCGCAGGCCCTCCTGCACGGTCTGGTCGTGGTCGACGCGCCAGCCGAGCCGCTCGCCGTAGAACGCCTTGGCTCGATCCGTGTCGCTCACCGGCACGAAGATCAGCTCGATGCGGTACTCCATGACTGCTCCCATCGTCGAGCGCTCGCCGTCGAGCGCGCTGCGCGCGATGCTACGCCCGGGCACCGACACGCGACGATGCGGTGGTGCTCGCGGTACCCCCCGGAGACGACGGATGCCGTCCCGCAGTGCGCGGGACGGCATCCGTCGTGTGCGTGGTCGGTGCCGACGAGGCGGTGCTACTCGCCGACGCTCGGCCCCTCCGGGTGGTTCGGGCCGTCGCCCCGGATCTTCGGCAGCGCCGTCGTCGAGAGACGACCGCGGTCGAGCTCTGGGTGCGGCTCCTGCGACTCGATCTCCTCGTCGAGCGCGGCGATCGCGGTCGTCTCGAGCGACGGCAGCGAAGCCTCGTAGCGCGCGCGGCGGCGCTTGAGCCACATCGCACCGACGATGATCAGCAGCATCACCGCGTAGGCGACGATCGAGAACGGGCTCTGCACGAGGTAGGTCGGATCGCCCTGCCCGATCTGCATCGCCTTGCGCAGCTGCTCCTCGGCCATCGGACCGAGGATGGCCCCCACCACGAGCGGCGCGATCGGGAACCCGAGGCGCCGCATGAAGAAGCCGAGCACGCCGAGCACCAGCAGCACGCCGATGTCGAACACCGTGAAGTTCGCCGCGTACGCGCCCAGGCCCGCGAAGACCAGGATGCCCGCGTAGAGGTAGGGGCGCGGGATCTGCAGCAGCTTCACCCAGATGCCGACGAGCGGCAGGTTGAGCACGAGCAGCAGCACGTTGCCGATGTAGAGGCTCGCGATGAGCGCCCACACGAGCTCCGGCTGGTTCTCGAACAGGCGGGGGCCCGGCTGGATGCCGTAGCCCTGGAAGGCGCTCAGGATGATCGCCGCCGTCGCCGTGGTCGGGATGCCGAGCGTCAGCAGCGGCACGAGCACGCCCGCGGCCGCCGCGTTGTTCGCCGACTCGGGGCCGGCGACGCCCTCGATGGCGCCCTTGCCGAACTGCTTGCGGTACTCGGGCTTCGCGAGGCTCCGCTCCGTCGCGTACGACAGGAACGTCGCGACGTCGGCACCGCCAGCGGGGATCGAGCCGATCGGGAAACCGATGAAGGAGCCGCGGAGCCACGGCTTCCAGGAGCGCGCCCAGTCGGAGCGCCGCATCCAGGTGCGCCAGCCGCGCGTGATCGGGATGATCGGCAGCTCGCCGCCGCGCAGGCGCGAGCCGACGTAGAGCGCCTCGCCGAGGGCGAACAGGCCCACCGCGACCAGCACGACGTCGATGCCGTCACCCAGCTGCGGGATGCCGAGGGTGAAGCGGGTCTGACCGGTGAGGGTGTCGACGCCGATGAGCCCGACGAACAGGCCGAGCGAGAGCGAGACCATGCCGCGCCACATGCTGTCGCCCAGGAGCGCGCCGACCGTGAGGAAGGCGATCACCATCAGCGCGAAGTAGTCGGCGGGACCGAGGCCGACCGCGAATCGCGCGACGAGCGGAGCGAGCAGCGTCAGCAGCACGGTCGCGATCGTGCCGGCGACGAACGAGCCGATCGCCGCGGTCGCGAGCGCGGCTGCGCCGCGACCGGCGCGCGCCATCTTGTTGCCCTCGAGCGCGGTGACGATCGACGCGGACTCACCGGGCGTGTTCAGCAGGATCGACGTGGTCGAGCCGCCGTACATGCCGCCGTAGTAGATGCCGGCGAAGACGATGAACGCCGCGGTCGGCTCGAGCACGTAGGTGATGGGCAGCAGCAGCGCGACCGTCATGGCCGGGCCGATGCCTGGCAGCACGCCTACGGCGGTGCCGAGCAGCACGCCGAGCAGCGCGTACAGCAGGTAGATGGGCTGGAGGGCGGTGGCGAAGCCGTCGAGCAGCAGGGACCAGGTGTCCATCAGATGCCGATCCAGGAGGTCAGGGTGCCGGTGGGAGGCAGCGTCAGGCCGAGCAGGGTGCCGAACACGATCTGCGTGATGACGCCCATGGCGAGCCCGATCAGGGCGGCGACCCACCAGCGCTTCGCACCGAGCGCGAGCGAGGCGCCCGTGAACAGGATGGCCACGCCGAGCGGCCAGCCCAGGTGCGGGATGGTGAGCATGAGGGAGAGGAAGCTCAGCACGATGATGCCCGTGACACCCCAGGAGGTGCCGTGCTCGAGGTCGACATCCTCGCCCTCCTCCGCGTGGCCGTAGCGCCCGCGCAGCTGGCCGATGAGCACCGCGATCGCGCTCAGCAGCATCAGGCCGCCGACGGCGTAGGGCACGACGCGTGCGCCGAGCGTGTTCGTCGAGCCGGGAGGCTCGCGGATGGTGGTCGTCGCGATCAGGACGGCGATCGAGAGCACGATGAGCAGCCCGACGAAGGCCATCGACTCGATGCGCAGGGAACGCGACGCCGCCGGCGCACCCGAGGGTGCACCGGCGGTCGTCGAGGCGGTCATTCGATCAGGCCGATCGTGCGCAGGGTCTCCTGCGTGAGCGAGATGTCCTCCGTGAGGAAGGCGTCGAACTCGTCGCCCGGCATGAACGCGTCCGTCCAGCCCTTGGTGGAGAGCTGCTCGGCCCAGGCGTCCTGGTCGTGCAGCTGCGTGGCGAGGTCGACCAGCGCGGTGCGCTCCTCGTCGGTGATGTCCCCCGGCGCGATGATGCCGCGCCAGTTGGTCAGCGTGATGTCGATGCCCTCGTCCTGGATGGTCGGCACGTCGGGCAGCGCCTCGGCGGGCTCGTCGCTGGAGACGGCGAGCGCCCGCAGGTCACCCGAGAGCACCGACTCCGAGAACTCGCCGACGCCGGAGATGCCGGCCTGCACGGTGTTGCCGAGCAGCATCGTGAGCGCCTCGCCGCCGCCGGAGTTGGCGACGTAGTTGAGGGTCCCCGGCACCTCGGCCGGGGCGACGCCCGCCTCGGTGAGGAGCAGGCCCGCGAGGATGTGGTCGATGCCGCCGGCCGAGCCGCCCGTCACCGCGACGCCCTGGCCCTCGGCGACGACCGCGTCGACGAGGTCCTGCAGCGTCTGGTACTCCGAGTCGGCGGGCACGACGATGACCAGCGGCTCCTCGGTGAGCTTCGCGATCGGCGTCATGTCCTCGATGCGGTTCTCGGATGCGTTGGTCTCGACCGCGCCGACCATCACGGAGCCCGTGATCATCAGCGTGTTGGGGTCGGTCTCCGTCGCGAGCGAGGCGAGGCCGACGGTGCCGCCGGCGCCGCCGATGTTCGACACCGGTGCCGAACCGACGAGGCTGGTCTCCGTGAGCACCTGGCCGAGGGTGCGGGCGGTCTGGTCCCAGCCGCCGCCCGGGTCGGCCGGTGCGATGACGTTGACGGCGCTGATCGCCGCGGGTGCCCCGCCCTCTGCGCCCTCGGAGCCCGCCGGAGCGGTGCCGCCCGTCGAGCATGCGGCGAGGGTCAGGGCTGCTGCGCCCGCCAGGCCGATTCGGAACATGGTCTGCGTGCGCGTGCTGCGCGTGGTGCTCGGGTGCATGGATCGCACGTCTCCTCCTTGAGCGCCCGGCTCCATGCCGGGTCACGATCTGTGGCGACCGTAGTCGCAGGCCGCCGCCGCGGTGCCGTTGTGGTCGAAAGGGAGCGTTTCGGTCGTTTCGGTCAGCGTCGGAGGGACGGCCGGCGGCCTACGATGGGGCCGTGAGACGAGCGATGAGGCTGCGCACGCAGCTGGTGCTGCTGCAGAGCGCCATCATGCTCGTCGTCATCGTCGGCTCCGGCATCGCTGCCGCCTGGCTGCAGGAGCGCGCGATCCGCGACGCCTACCAGGACCGCATGGTCGGCGTCGCCTACTCGGTCGCGCAGCTGCCCACCGTCATCAACGCCTTCGACGACCGCGATCCGTCGATCGTCATCCAGCCGATCGCCGAGACCGTCCGGAGCGCATCCGACGTCACCTACGTCGTCGTCACCGACGTCGGCGGCATCCGCTTCTCCCATCCGAACCCCGACCGCATCGGCGAGGTCGCCTCGACGCCGGCGGATGCGGTCATCACCGGGGGCCTGTTCACCGACACGCAGACGGGCACCCTCGGCACGTCGTGGCGGGCGAAGGTGCCGGTGTTCGGCGCGGAGGGCGAGATCATCGGCCAGGTCTCGGTCGGCATCCTCGAGTCGGAGCTGCACGCCGAGTGGGCGGCCAACATCTGGGTGCTCGCGCTGTGCCTCGCCGTCGCGGCGATCGTCGGGGTGCTGCTGGCCACGTGGGCCGCCGCAGTCGTGCGGCGCAGGATCCACGGCGTGGAGCCGGACGAGATCAAGGCGATGCTCGAGACGCGCAACGCCACGCTCCACGGCATCGGCGAGGGCCTCGTGGTGCTCGACGAGCGAGGCGCGATCGTGCTCTGCAACGACGCGGCGCTGCGACTGCTGGGGCGCGAGGGCGAGGATCTCGCCGGGGTCTCGGTCACCGAGGTGCTCGACGCGCAGGTCGAGCCGCTGCTGGCCGACGCGGGCGAGCAGCAGCTGGTGCTCGCGGGCGAGCGCGTGCTCGTCGTGCGCGCCGACCCCGTCGTGGTCGACGGCCGCGACGTCGGCACCGTGCTGATCCTGCGGGACCGCACCGAGCTCGACGCGGCGCTGCGCGACCTCGCCGGGGCCAAGGGCTCGACCGAGACGCTGCGCGCGCAGCAGCACGAGTTCGCGAACACGCTCCACACGCTCGGCGGGCTGCTCGAGCTGGGCGAGACCGAGGCCGCCATGGGCGTCATCCGCCGCGCCGGCGCCGGCGGTGCGCTCGACGCGCTCGAGCCCGCCTCGGGCACCTCCGCCATCCTCGAGCTCGAGGTCTCGGCACTCCTGCTCGCGAAGCGCGCGCAGGCGCGCGAGCGCGGCGTCGAGCTGGTGGTGGCGGCGGATGCGTCGCTGCAGCCGGCACCGTCGGTCGAGGTCGCCGGAGACTGGCTGACGGTGCTGGGCAACCTCATCGACAACGCCCTCGACGCGACTGCAGGCGGCAGGGTCGAGATCGCGCTGCGCGACGCGGAGACGGATGCGGGCAGGGTGGTCACGATCGCAGTCGACGACGACGGCGAGGGCGTGCCGGAGGAGCTGCGCGACTCGATCTTCGACGTCGAGTTCTCGACGAAGCAGCGCCCGGCCGGGGGCGCGCGCGGCTACGGGCTGACGCTCGTGCGTCGCGTCGCGGAGCGCCTCGGCGGCTCGGCGACGGTCGAGCGATCCCCGCTCGGAGGCGCGCGCTTCATCGCCCGACTGCCGGTCGCGGCCGACGCGGATGCGGTGCTCGGCGCGGGAACCGCCGGCACCGTGCGCGCACCGGCGTCAGCCGGTGACCGGGGGGCGCTGCCGTGAGGCTGCTGCGCGTGCTGATCGTCGAGGACGACAAGGCCGTCGCGATCGTCACCCGCGGCTTCGTCGAGCGCCACGGCGCCTTCGCGGTCGTCGGCGAGGCCGGCACCGGGCGCGACGCCCTCGAGGCGATCGAGGCCGTGCGCCCCGACCTCGTGCTCCTCGACGTGCACCTGCCCGACGCATCCGGCATCGAGGTGCTGCGGGTCGCACGCGCGCGCGGCTTCGCGGGCGAGGTGGTCGCCGTGACCGCCGCCCGCGACCTCGAGACCGTGCGGGCGGCGCGCACCTTCGGCGTGCGCCACTACCTCGTCAAGCCGTTCGGGCTCGAGGCGATGCGCGAGCGCCTCGAGGCGATCCGCGCCGAGCTCGCGCAGGTGGAGCACCTGGCGACGCAGCCGCTCGACCAGCGCGCGGTGGATGCGATGCTGCAGCCGAGCGAGCGGCAGAAGCCTGGCTCCGCCGGCTCGCAGCTGACACTCGACCGCGTGGCCTCGCTGCTCGCGGCGGTCGACGAGACCGTGAGCGCGGCCGAGGTCGGGGAGCGGCTGGGGATGTCGCGCGTGAGCGCTCGCCGCTACCTCGACCGCCTCGTGGTGGAGGGGCGCGCGGCCGTCGCGCCCCGCTATGGCGGCACCGGGCGGCCAGAGCTGCGCTACAGCGCTCGCTGAGTCAGCGCGCGGCGCCACTTGTCAGGCCGCCGTGCGCTCCCGTGGCTACGATGCCCGCATGGTGAAGCGGTGGGGGCGCGCGCTCGCGTCAGGCGCGGCGGCATCGCTCGTCGTCGGAGCGCTCGCGGGGTGCGGCATCACCATCCCCGCAGACCCCGACGGCACCCTGGAGCGGGTCTCCGGTGGCGTGCTCGAGGCCGGGGTGACGCCCAACCCGCCGCATGCGGAGACGGGCGGCACGCATCCGACCGGCACCGAACCCGCGCTCGTGACCTCCTTCGCCGAGTCGATCGGTGCGCGCGTGGAGTGGACCGAGGGCAGCGAGGAGCAGCTCGTCGGGCTGCTCGAAGCGGGCGAGCTCGACCTGGTGATCGGCGGCATCTCGGATGCGACGCCCTGGGTCGACCGCGCGGCCGTCACGCGCAGCTATGCGCAGGCAGTGCAGCCCGATGGCTCGACGGCGGGCCTCGTGATGCTCGCGCCACTGGGTGAGAACGCGTTCCTCACGGCGCTCGAGCGCCACCTCGACGCGGAGACGGCGGTCGCGCAGTGAGCCGCGTGCACGAGATCGGTGGCCGGCCGATGCCCGAGGAGCAGGCGCGGGCGCTGCGCAAGGCGCGCAACCTCGAGTGGGCCGTGCTGGGCTTCACCACCTGCACGATCGTGCTGGTGGCGCTCGTGATGGGCAGCTCGCAGGCGATGCGCACGGCCTGGTTCGAGGACCTGCTGTCGACGATCCCGCAGATCGCCTTCCTCGTGGCGCTGCCCTTCATCCGCCGATCGGCGACCGCGAAGCACCCCTACGGCTACCACCGGGCGATGGGGATCGGGCACCTCGTGTCAGGCGTCGCGCTGCTGGGCGTCGGTGGCTCGCTCTGCTTCGAGGCGATCAGCGGCCTCGTCAAGCAGGAGCACCCTCCGATCGGCACGATGCAGCTGTTCGGCATCACCTTCTGGCAGGGCTGGGCCATGATCGCGGTGATGTCGGTGATCGTCATCGGTCCGCTCATCTACGGACGCATGAAGATGCAGCTCGCGAAGCAGCTGCACAGCAAGCTGCTCTACGCCGACGCCGACATGGCGCAGGCCGACTGGACCACGAACGTCGGCTCGATCGTCGGTGTGCTCGGCATCGGCATGGGCCTGTGGTGGCTCGATGGCGCTGCCGCCCTCTTCATCTCGCTCGGCATCCTGAAGGACGGGCTGAAGAACACCCGGGCGGCGGTGCTCGACCTGATGGACATGCGCGCGACCGTCGTCGACCAGTCCGAGCCCGACCCCGTGCAGGGGCGCATCGACGATGCCATGCGCCGACGCCGCTGGGTGCGCGAGGCCGCCAGCCGCATCCGCGACGAGGGCCAGGTGCTGCACGTCGACGCGCACGTCGTGCCGAAGCGCGCGAAGGTGCGGGTGACGGATGTCGAGCGCATGATCGAGGATCTCAAGGAGGTCGACTGGCGCGTGCAGGATGTCTCGGTGACCGTCGTCACCGAGCTGGCGCTGCCCGACGAGGAGGAGCAGCGGCGAGGTCGCCGCTGACGTGGCCGCGGCGCCATCCTGCTCGCGGGCCTGCCCGAGGACCGAGCGCTAGTGGACCGGTGTGCCGATGAGCGAGCCGATGGCCCAGGTCGCCGCGAGGGCGATGCCGCCGCCGAGCAGCACGCGCACCATGGCGGCGCGCTTGCTCGAGGCCCCGATGCGCGCGGAGACCACGCCGGTCGCGACCAGCGCGAGGACGGTGGCGACCACGATCGGCCACGGCATCCACGCGGCGGGGGAGAGGAGCGCTGCGAGCAGCGGCACGAGCGAGCCCAGCGTGAAGGCGAGGGCGGATGCGCCGGCCGCCGACCACGGGTCGTTCAGGTCCTCGGGGTCGAGCTTGTACTCGACGTCGAGGTGCGCGCGCAGGGGATCGGCGTCGGTGAGCTCGACGGCCACCAGGTGCGCCGTGCGCGGGGTGAGGCCGCGCAGCTCGTACATGTGGGCGAGCTGGTCGACCTGGGCGTCCGGTGCGGCGTCGAGCAGCACCTGCTCGCGGCGGATCGCCGCTCGCTCGCTGTCGCGCTGCGACGAGACCGAGACGTACTCGCCGACGCCCATCGAGAACGCGCCGGCGACGAGCGCCGCGACACCCGCGGTCAGGATCCCGGCGGCAGAGGTTCCGGCGCCCGCGACGCCGACCATCAGGGCGGAGGTCGAGACGATGCCGTCGTTCGCGCCGAGCACGCCGGCGCGCAGCCAGTTGAGCTTCGAGGTCATCGACTCGACCGGCGGTGGCAGGTCTGGCCGACGCTGCAGTGCGGGATCCATGGAGTTCCTCCTGCCACCATGGTCGGTGCTCGCAGGGGCCGCCGCAAGCAAGGCGAGGCTCGTGCGAAAGCCGCAAGAAAGCCGAATCTTGGCGGTTCGGCGGGCCGAAAGCGCACGGGGGTGCATCGGTGGCAGGGCTAGGCTTGACGCGGCGAATCCCACACCACACATGGCTCACCAGACATCGATTGGATGACGCGTGGATCTCTACGAGTACCAGGCAAGAGACCTCTTCGAGCAGCACGGCGTCCCCGTGCTGCGAGGCATCACCGCCGACACCCCCGAGCAGGCCGAGGCAGCAGCCGCGGAGCTCGGTGGCGCTGTCGTCGTCGTGAAGGCACAGGTCAAGACCGGCGGACGAGGCAAGGCGGGCGGCGTGAAGGTCGCGAAGAGCCCTGCAGAGGCGAAGGACGCGGCCTCCGCGATCCTCGGGCTCGACATCAAGGGCCACACGGTGCAGCGCGTGATGGTGGCTGAAGGCGCCGCCATCAAGGAGGAGTACTACTTCTCCGTGCTGCTCGACCGCGCGAACCGCTCCTACCTCGCCATGTGCTCGTACGAGGGCGGCATGGAGATCGAGCAGCTGGCAGAGGAGCGCCCCGAGGCGCTCGCGAAGGTCGAGGTCGACCCCGCCGTCGGCATCACCGCCGAGAAGGCTGACGAGATCGTTCGCGCCGCGAGCTTCCCCGAGGAGCTGGTCGCAAAGATCGCTCCCGTGCTCGTGAAGCTGTACGACGTCTTCGTCAAGGAGGACGCCACGCTCGTCGAGGTGAACCCGCTCGTGCTCACCGAGGGCGGCGACATCGTCGCGCTCGACGGCAAGATCTCGCTCGACGAGAACGCCGAGTTCCGCCAGCCCGGCCACGCCGAGCTCGAGGACAAGGCTGCCGCAGACCCGCTCGAGGCGAAGGCCAAGGAGTCGGACCTCAACTACGTGAAGCTCGACGGCCAGGTCGGCATCATCGGCAACGGCGCGGGCCTCGTCATGTCGACGCTCGACGTCGTCGCCTACGCGGGCGAGCGCCACGGCGGCGTGAAGCCGGCCAACTTCCTCGACATCGGTGGCGGCGCATCCGCCCAGGTCATGGCTGCCGGTCTCGACGTCATCCTGAACGACGAGGACGTCAAGAGCGTGTTCGTGAACGTGTTCGGCGGCATCACCGCGTGCGACGCCGTCGCGAACGGCATCGTGCAGGCGCTCGAGATCCTCGGCGACACCGCCACGAAGCCGCTGGTCGTGCGGCTCGACGGCAACAACGTCGAGGAGGGTCGCAAGATCCTCGCTGACGCCGCGCACCCGCTGGTGACGGTCGTCGACACGATGGACGAGGCCGCCGACAAGGCCGCCGAGCTGGCTGCGGCGTAAGGGAGCAAGAGATGTCGATCTACCTCAACAAGGACAGCAAGGTCATCGTCCAGGGCATCACCGGCGGTGAGGGCTCGAAGCACACCGCCCGCATGCTCGCGGCCGGCACCCAGGTCGTCGGCGGCGTGAACGCCCGCAAGGCCGGCACGACCGTCTCGCACGTCGCGAAGGACGGCTCGCAGGTCGAGCTGCCGGTCTTCGGCTCGGTCGCCGAGGCCATGGAGGCCACCGGCGCCGACACCTCGATCGTGTTCGTGCCGCCGGCCTTCGCTAAGGACGCCGTCATCGAGGCCGTCGACGCAGGCATCGGCCTGCTCGTGGTCATCACCGAGGGCATCCCCGTCCAGGACTCCGCCGAGTTCTGGGCGCACGCCAAGGCTGCGGGCACGACCCGCATCATCGGCCCGAACTGCCCCGGCATCATCACGCCCGAGGAGTCGCTCGTCGGCATCACTCCGGCGAACATCACGGGCAAGGGCCCGATCGGCCTCGTGTCGAAGTCGGGCACGCTGACGTACCAGATGATGTTCGAGCTGCGCGACATCGGCTTCTCGACCGCCATCGGCATCGGCGGCGACCCGGTCATCGGCACGACGCACATCGACGCGCTCGAGGCCTTCGAGGCCGACCCCGAGACCAAGGCCATCGTCATGATCGGCGAGATCGGTGGCGACGCCGAGGAGCGCGCGGCCGACTTCATCAAGGCCAACGTGACGAAGCCGGTCGTCGGCTACGTCGCCGGCTTCACGGCGCCCGAGGGCAAGACGATGGGCCACGCAGGCGCCATCGTCTCGGGCTCGTCGGGCACGGCCGAGGCCAAGCAGGAGGCCCTCGAGGCCGCCGGCGTCAAGGTCGGCAAGACGCCGACCGAGGCCGCTCGCCTCATGCGGGAGATCATCGAGTCGCTCTGATCGGAGCGCATCGCCTCGAGACGGGTCCCGGCTTCGGCCGGGGCCCGTCTCGTCGTCGCGCGGGCACCGCGATCGTGCCCGTCCCATCCGCTCGTCGCACTCGGCTCGCTCAGGGCTGGCGGGGCTATCGTGGCGGCACGCTCCGGCCCTCCGCGAGGCCGGACGCTGATCAGGAGGACGCGATGAGCGAGCACGAGCAGCAGCACGATTCCGAGGGCACGCAGAAGCCCGGCGGCCTGGGCGAGGACGGCACGATCCCCGCCGACCCCGATGGCCTGGGCGCGACGACCACGGACGAGGCCTCGACCTTCGAGCCCGAGGAGGACGAGGCGAGCGACGAGGACGGCCAGTAGGGTCGCGACGTCGAGCTGATCGTGGTGGATGCGGGCGCGGTGGTGGCGGGCATGCCGGATGCGGGTGCGCCGGGTCCTGGCATGACCGTGCTGTGCGCGACCTGCGGTGTCGAGAGCCAAGAGCCGCTCCCGGAGACCTGCCCGATCTGCGCCGACGAGCGGCAGTGGGTACCCCTGCACGGCCAGCGCTGGACCTCGGTCGACGTGCAGCAGCGCGAGGGCATGCGCATCGACGTCGTCGAGCTCGAGCCGCGGCTCTGGGCGCTCACCTCTGAGCCGGCGGTCGGCATCGGGCAGCGAGCGCTGCTGGTGCAGACCGCCGAGGGCAACCTGCTCTGGGACCCCCTGGGCACGATCACGGATGCCGCGGTCGAGCAGGTGCGCGAGCTCGGTGGGCTGAGCGCGGTCGTCGCCTCGCATCCGCACATGTTCGGCGTGCAGTGCGCGTGGGCGGATGCGCTGGACGCGCGCGTGCTCGTCAACGCGCGCGACGCATCCTGGATCCAGCGCGAGCACGCGCGGATCGAGCTGTGGGACGACGAGGTCGACCTGCTGCCGGGCGTGCGGCTCATCCGCTTCGGCGGTCACTTCCCGGGTGCGGCGGTGGTGCTCTGGGAGCAGGGGAGCGGCGGCGCGGGCTCGCTGCTCGCGGGCGACACGATCCAGCCGAAGCCCGACCGCGCGAGCGTCGCCTTCATGCGCTCGTACCCGAACAACATCCCGCTCTCCGCCGGCGTCGTGCGTCGGCTCGCCGATCATGCCGCGACGCTCAGGTTCCGCCGCCTCTACGGCAACATCCCTGGGCAGCTCGTCGAGGACGGCCCGGGCGCCGTCGCTCGCTCGGCCGACCGGCACATCGCCTGGGTGACCGGCGAGCACGACGACCTGACCTGAGCGTTGGCACAGGCCGGGCCTGATCGGCGGTGGGGCGGCTGATCAGCGGTGTGGCGCCGGAGGATCTCCGGTTGTGGGCGGCTCGGGTTGGATAATCCGGGCGGATGCGCTCAGGGTCGGGGAATTTCTGGGAACTCCCGGATAGGCAGTGCGCGGGCCTCCGCCGCGTGAGGATGGACGGCTCTCCACAGCCGCTCGAGCTGCGGCGCCAGGCCGCCCTGGCACGTGGCACGGTGCGCCGATGGAGACGTTGACGCAGCAGCTGGGGATCGTGTCTGCCGCACAGCTCATGGCCGCAGGTGCGACCAGGTGGCAGATCGAGGTGTCGCTGAAGCTCGGTGAGCTCATTCGCGTGCGACCAGGCTGGTTCGCGACCTCTGCATCGGACGCATCGGCGCGCGCGGCTGTCGCGGCCGGCGGCTGCCTCTCCTGCTTCAGCGCGCTTCGCCTGCATGGCGTCTGGGTGCCGGAGGGCAAGGGCGCGCACGTGCGCCTGCCCGAGCACCGGCGGCGACGCAAGGTTCGGCCCGATGGCACGCGCGGCGCTCGGCTGCCCAGCTGTCGCTCCTTCGGGCTCGAGGCGCCGATCACCGCGGCGGCCGACGACCTCGAGGTCGCCTTCCGCTGCGCGCTGCGATGCGGTAGTCGTGAGGAGATCGTCGTGATCATCGACTCGATCTTGCAGCGGCGCCTCGCCAGCCGGGCCGCGCTCGAGCGGTGGGCGCGAGATGCGCCGCTCGCGGTGCGAACGCTGCTCGACCTCGCCGACGGCCGCTCGGAATCCGGCAGCGAGTCGATGGTGCGCTTGCGGCTGCGCTCGCTGCAGGTCGCCACGCGCATCCAGGTGCGGGTCACGGAGGGAGTGCGCGTCGACCTGCTCGTCGGCGAGCGCCTGATCATCGAGTGCGACAGCAAGGAGCACCACACGGCCGCGGAGGCCTACGAGAGCGACAGGCGCCGCGACCGCCGGCTCACCGCCCGCGGCTTCGTCGTGCTGCGGCTGAGCTACCGCCAGATCCACGACGAGTGGGCAGAGATCGAGCAGGACATCCTCGCGATCGTGCGTCGCGGCGGGCACCGAGTGCCGCGGCGCCGGAAGATCTCTGCCTGAGCCGTGTGCCAGCGGGATAGTCCCAGCGGATGCGCTGAGGTCCGGAGATCTTCCGGCAGCACGAAGGGCCCGGCCGGAGCCGGGCCCTTCGTGCTGCGCCCGCCTCTGGGGGTCAACCCAGCGGCGGCGAAGGGTCAGCGCAGCGGCGCGAGGATCGCGTTCAGCGAGGCGCTCGGGCGCATCGCGGCGTCCGCGAGGTCGGCGTCGACGCGGTAGTAGCCGGCCAGGTCGACCGGGCTGCCCTGCACCGCGAGCAGCTCGCGCTCGATCGTCTCGGTCTGCGCGACCAGCTGCTCGGCCACCGGTCCGAACGTCTCGGCCAGGTCGGCGTCATCGGTCTGCGCCGCGAGCTCCTCGGCCCAGAAGCGCGCGAGCCAGAAGTGGCTCCCGCGGTTGTCGAGCTCGCCCGTGCGGCGCGATGGCGACTTGTTCTCGTTGAGGAACGAGCCGGTCGCGGCGTCGAGCGTCTCGGCCAGCACGCCGGCGCGGTCGTTGCCCGTCGTCACCGACAGGTGGCGGAACGACTCGGCCAGCGCCATGAACTCGCCGAGCGAGTCCCAGCGCAGGTGGTTCTCCTCCACCAGCTGCTGCACGTGCTTCGGGGCCGAGCCGCCGGCACCCGTCTCGAACAGGCCTCCGCCGTTCAGCAGCGGCACGACCGACAGCATCTTCGCGCTCGTGCCGAGCTCCAGGATGGGGAACAGGTCGGTGTTGTAGTCGCGCAGCACGTTGCCGGTCACCGAGATGGTGTCGAGGCCCTGGCGGATGCGGTCGATCGACACCTTCGTCGCCTCCTCGGGGCTGAGGATCTGGATGTCGAGGCCCTCGGTGTCGTGGCTCGGCAGCTCCTGCTCGACCTTCTTGATGAGCTCGGCGTCGTGCGCGCGGGTCTTGTCGAGCCAGAAGATCGCGGGCGTCGAGGAGGCGCGGGCGCGCGTGACCGCGAGCTTCACCCAGTCGCGCACCGGCACGTCCTTCGTCTGGCAGGCGCGCCAGATGTCGCCCGCCTCGACCTCGTGCGAGGTGAGCACCGCGCCGGCACCGTCGACGATCTCTACCCGGCCGGCCCGCTCGATGCGGAAGGTCTTGTCGTGCGAGCCGTACTCCTCGGCCTTCTGCGCCATGAGGCCGACGTTCGGCACGGAACCCATCGTGGTCGGGTCGAAGGCGCCGTTGGCCTGGCAGTCCTCGATGACGACCTGGTAGATGCCGGCGTAGGACGAGTCGGGGATCACGGCGAGCGTGTCGGCCTCCTCGCCATCCGGGCCCCACATGTGACCGGACTGGCGGATCATGGCCGGCATCGACGCATCCACGATCACGTCGGAGGGCACGTGGAGGTTCGTGATGCCCTTGTCGGAGTTCACCATGGCGAGGCGCGGGCCGTCGGCGAGGCCCTGCTCGACCGCGGCGCGGACGCCGGCGGCGGTCGGCTCGTCGAGCTCCGACAGGCCCGAGAGGATCGAGCCGAGGCCGTTCTCGGGAGAGAGCCCGGCCTCCTCGAGCTGGGCGCCGTACTGCTCGAAGACCTCGGGCAGGAACGCACGCACGACGTGGCCGAAGATGATCGGGTCGGAGACCTTCATCATGGTCGCCTTGAGGTGGGCGGAGAAGAGCACCTGCTCGTCGCGGGCTCGCTGCACCTGCTCGGCGAGGAACGCGTCGAGCGCCTTCGCCGACATGAACGTCGCGTCGACGATCTCGCCCTCGAGCACGGCCAGGCCGTCCTTCAGCACGGTCGTCTCGCCGTCGGTGCCGACGAAGCGGATCTGCAGCGCATCATCGGCGGCGATGGTGACCGACTGCTCGTTCGAGCGGAAGTCGCCTGCGCTCATCGTCGCGACAGCGGTCTTCGAGTCATCGGCCCACGCGCCCATCGAGTGCGGGTGCTTGCGGGCGAACTCCTTCACGGAGCGCGGCGCTCGGCGGTCGGAGTTGCCCTCGCGCAGCACCGGGTTGACGGCGGAGCCCTTGACCGAGTCGTAGCGGGCGCGGATGTCGCGCTCCTCGTCGGTCGTGACCTCGTCCGGGTAGTCGGGCAGGTCGAAGCCCTGCTGCTGCAGCTCGGCGACGGCGGCCTTCAGCTGCGGGACGGATGCCGAGATGTTCGGCAGCTTGATGATGTTGGCCTCTGGCGTCTTCGCCAGCTCGCCCAGCTCGGTCAGCGCATCCGGCTCCTGCTGGTCGGCGGGCAGGCGGTCGGCGAACGCGGCGACGATGCGCCCGGCGAGCGAGATGTCGCGGCGCTCGACCTCGACGTCGGCCGCGGCGGCGAACGCGCTCACGATCGGCAGGAACGAGTGCGTCGCGAGCATCGGCGCCTCATCGGTGTACGTGTAGATGATCTTGGCCATGCGGCTCGAACCTCTCGCAGTGAAGTGATGGAGGGCGGCCACGATCGGTGCGCGGGCCGCGCCGTGCCCGTCCAACCTACCGTCTCGCCCGTCGGCGGTGCGCGATCCCAGCGCCGCTCGAGCGGCGCCGGGCACCTCGTGCTGCCCGGCGAGGCGACGGCCTCGGGGGCGGATGCGTCGATACAGTGCCTGCCGTGCGTCGCGTATGGGCCGGCATCGGCCAGGCAGTCGAGTCCGCAGCCATCGCGGCGGCGGGCATCGTGCTGTGCGCGCTCGTCTGCGTCGCCGTCTGGGGCATCGATCAGGGCTTCGGCGGCGACCCCCTGGTGCAGTGGCGCATCGCGGCGGACGCCTGGCTGCTCGGGCACGGCGTCGACATCGGCATCACGCCCGGCCGCGAGACCGTGCTCGCCGTGGGCCTCGAGGAGGCCGGGCGCTCGTGGGTGCTCTCGGCAGGCGCGTGGGGCATCGGCCTCATCACCTTCTGGCTGCACTGGCGCAGCGGCGGGAGGCTCGCCACGCTGCCCTTGCTCGACACGTCCATCGCGATCCTGCTCGGCGCGGTCGCGACCGGCACCATCGGCCTGCTGGTCGGCTCGAGCGCGCAGCACGGGGTCGCGAGCCCCGACCTCGCGCAGGCGGCCGTGCTGCCAGCGCTCGTCGCGCTGCTCGGCATGGGCGCCGCGGTGCTCGCCGCCCACAAGCACCGCTGGCTGCTCGCAATCGCCGCCGCGCTCACGGTCGAGGAGCGGTGGCTGCGCTCGATCCGCGCGGCGTTCCGCGCCGGGTTCGCGGGGCTCGTCGGCGTGCTGGGCGTCGGCGCGGGGCTCGTCGGCCTCGGCCTGCTCCTGCGGTTCACGGACGGCCTGCTGCTGCTGGAGTCGCTCGGGGTCACCGCCGTCGGCGTCATCGCGATCTTCCTGGTGCAGCTCGCCCTCGCGCCGACCGCGATCGTCTGGGGCGCGTCCTGGGCCGTCGGGCCCGGCTTCATGATCGGCCAGGGCTCGAGCGTCTCGCCGCTCGGCACGGACCTCGGCCCGGTGCCCGCGCTGCCGCTGCTGGCCGCGATCGACCCGGAGGCGCAGCCCTGGATGGCCGCCGTCGTCGTGCTGCCGGTGCTGGCCGCCGTGCTCGTCGGCGTCTTCGTGCGCCAGAGCCTGCTCGCGGGCAGCGCTGCCCGGCCGGTGCACTGGTGGGAGCTCGCGATCACCGCGGTCGGCGGTGGCGTGCTCGCCGGCGCGCTGCTGGGCATCGCCGCCATGCTCTCGGCCGGCGCGATCGGACCCGGACGCCTGGCGGTGACGGGGCCGGATGCGGTGCTCGTCGCGGCGTGGGGCGCGCTCGAGGTCGGGGTCGGCCTGCTCATCGGCATGCTGGCCGGCGGCAAGGGGGTCGGCGCGCTCGCGGGCGGCTTCGCGCTGCCGCTCGCGGCGGAGGGCGAGGGGTCGAGGATCCGCGACTTCTTCGGCTTCGGCGGCGGAGGGGGAGCGGCGGCGGATCGCGAGCCCGACGAGTCGGACGAGGACGACGCCGAGGCCGGGGCGGTCGGCGAGGTCGTGGGCGACGACGACGGCGACGACCGCGACGATGCGAGCCCGCCCGCCGAGTCCGCTGCACCAACCGCTGCCGCTGGCTCCGACGAAGCCGCTGCACCCGGCGAGGCCGCTGCACCCGACGGCGCCGCTGCGCCGGGCGGCGCGACGGGCGACCACGGCGGGCCGACCGCGGTCGGCGCGGCGTCGCCCGAGGCATCCGGCACCGACTCGCCCCGCGACCCTCGGTAGGCTGGACGGCGTGCTGCGTCTCGTCGTCCTCGTCTCCGGCAGCGGCACCAACTTCGCCGATCTGCTGCAGCGCACGAAGGCCGGGCGCGTGCCCGCCGAGATCATCGCCGTCGGCGCCGACCGCGCGTGCGGCGGCATCGAGACGGCTGCGGCAGCCGGCATCCCCACCTTCGTCGAGCCCTTCTCGGCGCCCCGTGAGGCGTGGTCGCGCCGCGTCGCCGACCGCGTCGCGGCCTTCGAGCCCGACCTCGTCGTGCTGTCGGGCTTCATGCGCCTGCTGTCGCCCGAGGCCGTCGCCCGCTTCGAGCCGGCGCTGCTCAACACCCACCCCGCCTTCCTGCCGGAGTTCCCCGGCGCCCACGGCGTGCGCGACGCGCTCGCCGCGGGCGTGACCGAGACGGGCGCATCCGTCATCATCGTCGACAGCGGCGTCGACACCGGGCCGATCCTCGCGCAGCAGCGCGTGCCGATCGAGCCCGACGACAGCCCGGACGCGTTGCACGACCGCATCAAGCTGGTCGAGCGCGAGCTGCTCGCGAGCGTCATCACCGACATCGCCGACGGCACCATCGACCTCGCCGACCACGGCCTCGAGCACCGCCTCGACCGCCCCGACACCCCAAGGACAGCACAGTGAGCGGACCCCAGCACGACCCGAGCCTCTACCGCGAGCGCGAGCAGGTGCCGTTCCGGCGCGCGCTGCTGTCGGTGAGCGACAAGTCCGGCATCGTCGAGCTCGGCACGGCGCTCGCCGCGGCCGGCGTCGAGCTGGTCTCGACCGGTTCGACGGCGAAGATGCTGGCAGATGCGGGGCTGGCGGTCACCGAGGTCGCCTCGGTGACGGGGTTCCAGGAGGCGCTGGACGGCCGCGTGAAGACCCTGCACCCGGCGATCCACGCCGGCCTGCTTGCCGACCTGCGGCTCGAGCACCACGAGGCGCAGCTCGCTGACCTCGGCATCGCGCCGTTCGAGCTCGTCGTCGTCAACCTCTACCCCTTCGTCGAGACGGTGCGCTCCGGCGCCGCCGATGCCGACGTGGTCGAGCAGATCGACATCGGCGGCCCGGCCATGGTGCGCGCTGCGGCCAAGAACCACGCGAACGTGGCGATCGTCACCGATCCGCGCGTCTACCCCCTGATCGAGCGGGCTGCGGCGACGGGACTCTCGCTCATGCAGCGGCGTGCGCTCGCGCGCGACGCCTTCGCGCACACCGCCGGCTACGACCGCGCCGTCGCGCGCTGGTTCGCGGGCGAGCCCGTCGACGAGGTGTCGGCTGCGGCCGCCGCCGCCACGCCGACCTCGCCGGTCGAGGAGCGCGCCGCCGCCCCCGCCTCGCCGGTCGAGGAGCGCGCCGCCGCCTCCGCCTCGACGGTCGAGGAGCGCGCCGCCGCAGGCGGCACGCGTCACGAGACCACCGCACCCGCCGCTCCCGAGCCCGCCGCCGCATCCGCCGTGCCCGACACCTCGAGCGCCACGGGCCTGCTGCGCGCCGTCGGCGCCGCGACCCTCGTGCAGGGCCTGCGCTACGGCGAGAACAGCCACCAGCAGGCGGGGATCTTCGGTCTGCCGGGCGGCAGGGGGATCACGCAGGCCGAGCTCCTGCACGGCAAGCCCATGTCGTTCAACAACTACGTCGACGCCGACGCGGCCCTGCGCGCCGCCTTCGACTTCACGGAGCCCGGGGTCGCGATCATCAAGCACGCGAACCCCTGCGGCATCGCGATCGCGGCACCGGGTGCCGACGATGCGATCGCCTCGGCGCACCAGCGCGCGCACGCCTGCGACCCGGTGTCGGCCTTCGGCGGGGTCATCGCCGCGAACCGCGTCGTCACTCGCGCCATGGCGGAGTCGGTGAAGGAGATCTTCACCGAGGTCGTCGTCGCGCCCGACTTCGAGCCCGAGGCGCTCGAGCTGCTGACGGCCAAGAAGAGCATCCGCCTGCTGCGCCTGCCGGAGGGCTACGCGCGCGAGGCCAGCGAGCTGCGCCAGGTCTCCGGCGGCGTGCTCGTGCAGCAGCCCGACACCTTCGACGGCTTCTCGTCGCACACGTGGCGCCGCGTCTCGGGCTCGCACGTGTCGGATGCGGTGCTCACCGACCTCGAGTTCGCGTGGCGGGCGGTGCGGTCGGTCAAGTCGAACGCGATCCTGCTCGCCTCCGGCGGGGCATCGGTCGGCGTGGGCATGGGCCAGGTCAACCGCGTCGACTCGTGCGGCCTCGCCGTGGCGCGCGCAGGCGACCGGGCGGCCGGCTCCGTGGCGGCGTCGGATGCGTTCTTCCCCTTCGCCGACGGCCTGCAGGTGCTGCTCGACGCGGGTGTGCAGGCGGTCGTGCAGCCGGGCGGGTCGGTGCGCGACGAGGAGGTCATCGCGGCCGCGAACGCCGCGGGCGTCACGATGTACTTCACCGGAGAGCGCCACTTCGCGCACTGACGCGCGCCGCGCCGCTGCGGCGCCCGCGCCGAGCACAACGCAAGCCCGGCGCGCGAGGGCTGCGGCGCTCCGGTGTCCAGCTCGCGTTCCGCCGCGTCTCGAGGCGCGCGGACTTGCGTTGTGCAGAGCCGCTGCGGAAGCCGCGGGCGAGCCGCTACGCTCGCTCGCGTGAGCGCCGGGAGCATCGACGACGTGCGAGCGGCCAGCCGCGTGCTGTGCTTCGGCGTCACCGGCTCGGGCAAGTCGACGCTCGCCGCAGCGCTCGCCGAGCGCCTCGACCTGCCCCTCGTGCTCATCGACGAGCTGTGCTGGGAGCCGGGTTGGGTGCAGCCGCCGCGCGATGAGCTCGACCGGCGCATCCTGCCGGTGCTGGAGCGCGACGCCTACGTGCTCGACTCGGTCTACGGCATCCACAACCACCTCGCGCTCGAGCGCGTCGACGTGATCGTCGCGCTCGACTACCCGCGCCTCACCTCGTTCGCGCGGCTCCTGCGTCGCAGCGCCCAGCGCATCCGCACCCGTGAGGCGGTCTGCAACGGCAACGTCGAGACGCTCGGCCGCACGCTCGCCCGCGACTCGATCCTGTGGTGGCACATCCGCTCGTGGCGCTCGAAGCGCGAGCGAATCCGGCGCTGGCACGCGGATGCGTCGGCACCGCCCGTGCTCGTCCTCCCGATGCCTCGCGACGCCGAGGCCCTGCTGGCGCAGCTCGGATCCTGAGGTCGGCGGGCGGGTCCCCGAGCGAGGGCGCTTGGGGGACAAAGCAAAAGTGATTGAGAATCTTCGATCAGGGCTAGACGCCGCGACGGGCCTCTGCTTAGACTCGAAGGCTGTCCGCACCGCAGGGGAGCGGCCGACCGAGGAGGATGCCATGAGCACGACGACGACCACACCGATCGCTGCTGCCGGCCTCCTCGCGCGCTCCGGGCGTCCGGCCGCCAGCTAGCGACGCAGCCCGCGAGCCTCGCTCGCGCCTCGCATGTCGGTGGCAGCACCGAGCATCGACCAGCGGCATCCGTGCCGCAGCACCACCAGCACCTCGCGACACCGCAGTCGTCCCGCTCCCACCGCCGGCTCGTCGTCGGCGGCCAGAAGGATCCCGTCATGTCTTCGACGTCCCACCAGGACTCGCCCACCGCCCCCGACCAGCGGCCGATCGGCCACCTGCGCGCGCTCAGCAGGCTGCTGCCGTACATCCGGCCCGTGCTGCCGCGCTTCCTCTTCGGCACCCTGGCCGCGCTGCTGTCCGCGCTGCTGAGCCTCGCGACGCCGATGGTGATGCGCGCGCTCGTCGACGGTCCGCTCGCCGACGCAGACGCCGCCGCCGTGTGGCCCGTCGCGGCGCTGATCCTCGTGCTCGCGCTCGGCGAGGCCTTCTTCGTCTTCCTGCGCCGCTTCCTCGTCACGCTGCCGTCGACCCAGGTCGAGGCGACGATGCGCAGCGCGCTCTACCGCAAGCTGCAGGCGCTCCCGGTCGCGTTCCACGACCGCTGGCAGTCGGGCCAGCTGCTCAGCCGCGCCGTGCAGGATCTCGGCATGCTGCGGCGCTTCGCCGCCTTCGGCGCACCGCTGCTCGTGGTCAACTCGATCACGCTCGTCGTGGGCATCGTCATCCTCTTCTTCTGGAGCCCGCTGCTCGCCGGCATCTTCGTCGTGCTCTCTGCGCCCATCGCGTTCGTCGCACTGCGCTTCGAGCAGCGCTACCACCTGGTGTCGCGCTCGGCCCAGGACCAGGCCGGCGACCTCGCGACGACCGTCGAGCAGTCGATCCACGGCATCCGCGTGCTGAAGGCCTTCGGCCGCGGGCGCCACGCGCTCGAGGGCTTCACGAAGCAGGCATCGAGGCTGCGCGAGACCGAGATCGACAAGGCCCGCATGGACGGCCACCTGTGGATGTGGCTCACGATCGTGCCCTACATCTCCTATGCCGTGTGCCTCTTCGTGGGCGTCGGCCTGGCCGCGGACGGGCAGCTCTCGGTCGGCACGCTCGCCGCGTTCTTCGCCATCGCGATGGTTCTGAACTGGCCGATCGAGTCGATCGGCTTCCTCTTCGCGTTCCTGATCGACGCCTCGAACGCGTCCCGCCGCTTCCACGAGATCACCGACTCCGAGAACACCATCGTCGACCCCGAGGAGCCCACCACCATCGCGCGCCCGCACGGCTCGCTCGTCTTCGAGGACGTGCGGTTCCGCTACCAGGACGCGCAGCCCCACGAGCGCGACCTCGTCGACGGCGCCACGCTCGCGCTCGAGCCCGGCGAGACGATGGCGCTCATCGGCATCACCGGCTCCGGCAAGACGACGCTGACCGCGCTGCCGGCGAGGCTCTACGACGTGACGGGCGGCCGCGTGCTGCTCGACGGCGTCGACGTGCGCGACCTCACGCTCAAGGAGCTCCGCACCCACGTGGCGATGGCCTTCGAGGACGCGACGCTGTTCTCCGCCTCCGTGCGAGACAACGTGCTGCTCGGCGCGCCGGAAGCGTCGGAGGAGGCGCTGGAGCGCGCGCTCGCCATCGCGCAGGCGGGCTTCGCGCGCGACCTCCCGAAGGGCCTCGACACCGAGATCGGCGAGGAGGGCCTCTCGCTCTCGGGCGGCCAGCGACAGCGCCTCGCGCTCGCTCGCGCCGTCGCCGCTGCGCCCGCGGTGCTCGTGCTCGACGACCCGCTCTCGGCGCTCGACGTCGAGACGGAGGCGCTCGTCGAGGAGGCGCTGCGCAGCGTGCTCGGGACGACCACCGCGCTCATCGTGGCGCACCGGCCGAGCACGGTGCAGCTCGCCGACCGCGTCGCGCTCATGCGGGACGGCCGCATCGACGACGTCGGCACCCACTCCGAGCTGCTGGCGCGCAACGAGCACTACCGCTTCGTCATCTCGAGCCTCGAGGAGACCGAGCGCGGCCGCCAGAGCATCGAGGCGGTCACGGGCACGATGCAGGTGGTCGACGTGGATGCGCTCGGCAGCCACGAGCAGCACGACGACGAGGAGGTGTCCCGATGACCGTCACCGGTGTGCAGGGCGAAGACCGCTCCGACTACACGAAGGAGGAGTCGCGGCAGATCCGCGCCCGCTCGCGGCGCCTGCTCGGCTCCCTCCTGCGGCCGCACGTCGGTCGCGTCGTGCTCACGATGCTGCTCGTCGTCGTCTCGGTCGCCGCGAGCATCGCGGGCCCGATGATCATCGCCTTCGGCATCGACCAGGCTCTGCCCGCGATCATGGAGCAGGCCGACTGGATGCCACTGTGGGGCGCGACGATCGTCTACATCGCCGCCGCGATCCTGTCGGGCGTCCTGATGTTCCTCTACACGGTGAGCGTCGCCCGCATCAGCCAGACGGTGCTGTTCGACCTGCGCCGTCGGCTCTTCGACCACTCGCAGCGGCTCAGCCTCGAGTTCCACGAGAGCTACACCTCCGGCCGCATCATCGCACGCCAGACGAGCGACCTCGAATCCATCCGCGACCTGCTCGACCAGGGCCTCAACGAGCTCGTGCGAGGCATCCTCTTCATGGGCTTCACCGCGGTCGCGATGACGATCCTCGACCCGCTGTCGGGCTTGATCGTGGCGCTCGCGCTGATCCCCGCGGTCATCCTGACCCGCTGGTTCCAGGTGCGCTCGACGAAGCTGTTCCGAGAGACGCGGACGACGAGCGCGCGCATGATCGTGCACTTCGTCGAGACGATGACGGGCATCCGCGCCGTGAAGGCGTTCCGCAAGGAGCCGGCGAACCAGCGCGAGTTCGACCAGCGCGTCGACGACTACCGCGACGCGAACTTCCGCACGATCAACATCTTCGGCATCTACGAGCCCGGCATCATGGCGATCGGCGCGGTCACGCTCGCGACGCTCGTGCTGGTCGGCGGGCTCCGCGTCGTCGACGGCTCGCTCGAGATCGGTGCGCTGCTGGGCATCGCGCTCTACGCTCGCAGCTTCTTCCAGCCCATCCAGGGCATCGGCATGTTCTTCAACGGCTACCAGGCGGCCTCCGCAGCGCTCGAGAAGATCTCGGGCGTGCTCGAGGAGGAGCCCACGGTGCGTGAGCCGGCGAGCCCCAAGGCGCTGCCGACCTCGCGCGGGCAGATCGACTTCGAGGACGTGCGCTTCGCCTACGAATCCGGCAAGGTCGTGCTGCCCGACTTCGAGCTGCACATCCCCTCCGGCCAGACGATCGCGCTCGTCGGCACCACGGGCGCCGGCAAGTCGACGCTCGCGAAGCTCATCTCGCGCTTCTACGACCCGAGCGCCGGCGTCGTGCGGCTCGACGGCGTCGACCTGCGCGAGCTGGCCAACGACGACCTGCGCCGCGCGGTGGTGATGGTGACGCAGGAGGCCTACCTGTTCTCCGGCACCGTCGCCGACAACATCGCGCTCGGCAGGCCGGGCGCGACCGCCGAGGAGATCGAGCAGGCGGCCCGCGCGGTCGGTGCGCACGAGTTCATCACGGCGCTGCCCGATGGCTACGACACCGACGTCGCCAAGCGCGGCGGGCGCGTGAGCGCCGGCCAGCGGCAGCTGCTGTCGTTCGCGCGCGCCTTCCTGGCCGACCCGCGCGTGCTGATCCTCGATGAGGCGACCGCCTCGCTCGACATCCCGTCGGAGCGCCTGGTGCAGGAGGGACTGACGACGCTGCTCGCCGACCGCACGGCGATCATCATCGCGCACCGCCTCTCGACCGTGGCGATCGCCCACCGGGTGCTGGTGATGGAGCACGGGCGCATCATCGAGGACGGCAGCCCTGACGAGCTGATCGCACAGGGCGGGAAGTTCGCCTCGCTGCATCGGGCCTGGCGCGACTCGCTCGTGTAGCCGCCGCCGGCCGCGCGGCCGGTGGCTGGGTCGCGGGTTAGGCTGAAGGACGTCGACGAGGGGGGCCTGTGGCCGGGATCCGATCCAAGATCGCGCCGGGCGGTGCGGTGTCCGAGCACCACTTCGTGACGCAGCTGCTCAACGACAACGCGTTCAGCGAGCTGCTCGAGCTGTTCGGCGACATCGAACCGGGGACCCGTCTGCCGTCGGAGCGCGAGCTCGCGCAGCAGCTCGGCGTCTCGCGCACGGCGCTGCGGGATCGCATCGGTCAGCTGGTCTCGCTCGGCGTGCTCGAGCGACGCGAGCGCGAGGGCACCTTCTTCAGCGGCATCAAGCCGGAGGCCGTCAGCGATGTCCTGGTGCTCGCGATGCTCTCGGAGCAGATGACGATCGAGTCGCTGGTCTCGGTCCGCACCGCGCTCGAACGACAGGCGGCGATCGACGCGTGCGCGACGACGGATGCGGAGGCGCTCGAGCAGCTGGGGGTCGCGGTCCGCAGGATGCACGAGTCCGACGACGGGTTCGAGCTCTTCGAGGCTGACAACGCCTTCCACCGCGCGATCTTCGCCGCGTCGGGATCCCAGGGCCTGGTGTTCTTCTCGAGGATGCTCCACGCCGTCCTGCGCGGCACGCTGCAGCAGGTCTCGCTCAGCAACGATCGGGTGGTGCTGCGAGAGCGGCACCAGGCGATCTACGATGCGATCCTCGCGCGCGACGTCGAAGCGGCGGTGCGCGCGATGGATCTGCACTTCGACTGGCTCAAGGAGCTCCGCGCAGCAGAAGGGGGCGGGGAGCGCTGAGCCCCCGCCCCCTCCAGCATCCCGAGCGCTAGGAGCGCAGCTTGCGCACCGCCGCTGCGATGTCGGTCGCCTGCGGCACGACGGCGCTCTCCAGATCTGCGGAGTACGGGATCGGCGTGCGCGCCGCACCCAGTCGCGCTGGCGCGGCGTCCAGGTCGTCCCACGCGGCTTCGACCGCCTGCGCGACGAACTCGCCACCCCAGCCGTAGTCCCGCACCGCCTCGTGAGCGACGAGGAGGTGGCGCGTCTTCTTGACCGAGCGATGCACCGACTCCATGTCGAACGGGTAGAGCGTGCGGGGGTCGACGATCTCGACGCTGATGCCGTCCTTCTCGAGCTCGACAGCCGCCTCCAGCGCACGGGCGGTCATGAGCTGCGTCGCCACGATGGTCACGTCGTCGCCCTCGCGGGCGACGCGAGCCTGCCCGAAGGGGATCGGCTCGAAGTCCACCGGTCCCTTGTCGTAGTACTGGTTCTTGTGCTCCAGGAAGATCGTCGGGTTGTCGGAGCGGACCGCGGTGCGGAGCAGGCCGTACGCATCGCCCGGCGTTCCCGGCAGCACCACCTCGAGGCCGGGGATGTGCGCGAACAGGGTCTCGAGCGACTGGGAGTGCTGGGCGGCCTTGCCGATGCCCGAGCCGCCGTTCGACCGGATCACCAGCGGCACGTCGAACTGACCGCCGAACATGTAGCGCGACTTCGCCGCCTGGTTGATGATGCCGTCGAACCCCAGCAGGCTGAAGTCCGAGTACATGATCTCCAGGATCGGGCGCGCACCCCGTGCCGCGGCAGCAGCCACGGCCGAGATGAGCACCTCTTCGCTGATCGGGGTGTCGAGCACGCGGTCGCGGCCGAAGGCGTCGACCAGCTTGCGCGTGACGCCGTAGATGCCGCCGCCCGTGCCCCAAGTCGTGATGTCCTCGCCGATGACGAACGCCTCGGGGGTGTCCGCCAGGATGTCGTGCAGCGCAGTGTTCACCGCGCGCCACGTGGTCATGCTCTTCGTGGCGGTGCCGGTGGCAGTGGCAGTCATCGGATGGCCTCCTGGGTCTGGGCTGCGTAGACGTCGACGAACGCGGTCGCGACCTCGGGGAAGGGTGAGCTGCGAGCGAACTGCTCGGCGGCATCGACGTCCGCCACGATGTCGAGCTCGAGCTGCTCGAACTGCTCCTGCGTCAGCACGCCCGCGTCGATCAGGCGAGCGGCGATCTTCGCGATCGGGTCGCGGTCGCGCCACTGCTGCACCTCCTCAGCGGAGCGGTAGATCTCGGTGTCGCCCGCCATGTGCCCGAGGTAGCGGTAGGTGTCGGCGACGATGAACGTCGGTCCTTCACCCGCCCGTGCGCGGGCCACGGCTGCCGCGGACGCCTCGTAGACCTCGGCGACGTCCATGCCGTTCACGTCCACGCTCGGCACGCCGTAGGCGATGCCGCGCTGCGTGAGATCGGTCTGCGCCGTCATCTGCTCGAAGGAGGCGGACTGCGCGTAGTGGTTGTTCTCGCACACGAAGATGACCGGGAGGTTCCAGATCGCGGCGAGGTTGAAGGCTTCGGCCAGCACACCCTGGTTCGCGGCACCGTCGCCGAAGTACGCGACCGCGACGGAGCCGTCGCCGAGCGTCTTCGCCGCCAGCGCCGAGCCCGTCGCCAGCCCGATGCCGGCGCCGACGATGCCGTTGGTGCCGAGCACCCCCAGCTCCTTGACGCCGATGTGCATCGAGCCGCCCTTGCCGCCGCAGTAGCCGTCGGCACGTCCGAGGATCTCCGCCATCGTGCGGCCGAAGTCGGCGCCCTTGGCGAGGGTGTGCGCGTGGCCGCGGTGGTTGCTGGCGATCGCGTCCTTCGCGTCGAGCGTCATCGAGACGCCGACGGCGACCGCCTCCATGCCGACCGAGGGGTGGGTGGATCCGCGGATCAGCCCCTCCTCGGACAGCAGCGGCATGCGCCGCTCGAACTCGCGGATGCGCGCCATGAGCTCCAGGGCCGGCAGCCCGTGCTCGGTGAGGTCGAATGTCGTCATGGGGCTACGCGATCGTCGCGAAGACGTCGTCGAGGTTCACGACATCGCCCTCGCCCGCCTTCCGGGTGATCGTGCCGGCAGCCGGGGCGACGAACTCGCTGACGAGCTTCGACGTCTCGAACTGCGCGATGGGGGCTCCCTGCTCGACGGCGCTGCCGTCCTCGACGAGCCACTCCACCAGGTCTGCCTCTTCCTCGTCGCCGAGGAACTCTGCGTTGAGTGCGATGTCCATGGTGCTTCCTTCTCTCTTGATGGTCTGGGTGCCGCGTCAGCGGATCTCTTGCAGGACGAGCTCGAAGGTGACGGCGGCGGGATTGGCTGCCGCGGTCAGCACGCCTGCGTGCAGCTGGCCCTGCCGGTCGACGAGCGTCGCGGTCAGCGCCGCGGTCCGCGCCTCCGCATCCACGACGCCGTTGACCGAGATCACCTCGGTCGCGGGGCCGTCGACGATGCGGCGGCGGCCGCCGTCGACGGGAGCGAAGTCCGCGCCGATGAGCGAGCCGGTGCCCGCCCTGACGACGGCCCTGGCGAAGCCTGCCCTGCGCGTCAGCGCGATGGCGGCCTCGGTGAGGTCCTCGTTGGGCAGGACACGGGCGATGATGGTGGGCACGAGCGCCTCCGATCCCGACCGGGCTCGGTCGGATGCGTGCGGGGTGAAGGTGGGCATGAGCGTCTCTGCGTCGTCGTCGCTGACGAGCTCGGCGCCGAAGACGGTGTTGAGGATGGCGTAGCCGCTGCCGGGCTCCACGAGGGTGTCGGGCAGCAGGTGGCCGCCGTGCAGGGCGCCGTCGCGGTCACGCCACATCGCGTGGCAGTGGGTGAAGTCCTCGCCGAAGCGCGAGCCGATCACGGCCGACGCCTGCACGAGCTCGACGGCGTCCTGCCGCTGCGCCGCGCTGAAGCTGACGGCGCGCCGGACCGTGTCCCCGATGGAGGGGTGGACGAAGCGGACGGATGCCAGCCGGATGCCGAACAGCTCGGCGAAGCCGCTCGACGCGCCGCGTGCGCGGAGGGCGTCGTGCAGCGCCTCCCCGAGCGGCATGGTGCGCTCGAACCGGATCAGGTGGCCCTCGGCACCGGCCTCGACGGCGATGAGTCGCTCGGGGTGCGCAGGGCCGAAGTGGTGGATGGTGGGCACGATGCTGGGCAGCGGCATGGTGGTCCTTTCAGCTTGTGGCTGGATCAGCGTCGGCAGGGGTGGCGCGTCGGCTGATGGAGACGGGGCGTGCGCTGCTCAGCCGATGGCAGCCCCGCCGCACACCTTGAGCGTCTCGCCGGTCACGAAGCCGGTGCGAGGAGAGGCGAGGTAGCCGACGGCGCCCGCGATGTCCTCCGGGGTGCCCATCCGCTTGATCGCCTGCGCGTCGAACGAGTAGGTCATGGCATCCGTCATCGGCGTCGCGATCGGGCCGGGAGCGACGGTGTTGACCGTGATGCCGAGCTCACCGACCTCCTTCGCGACCCACTTCGTGAAGGCGATGACGCCGCCCTTCGAGGCCGCGTACGCCGGCCCGCTGCGGCCACCGCCGTCCCCGGCCGCGAATGGGCCGCCCATGATGCCGGAGATCGAGCTCACGTTCACGACTCGGCCGTAGCCGGCGTCGCGCATGTGCGGGTAGATCGCGGCCTTGGTGAACAGGTACGTGCCGCGGAGGTTCGTCGCGAGGTCGCGCTCCCACGTCTCGTCGTCCATGGACTCGAGGTCGATGCGGCCGACGGTGCCGGCGTTGTTGACGAGGACGTCGAGCCGACCGAGCTCCTCGACGGTCTGGTCGACGACCGCCTGCACCTGCTCGGGGGAGCGGACGTCGGCGACCTTCGCGATCGCACGGACGCCGCCGCCCGCATCCCGCTCGATCTCGGCCGCAGAGTCGGCTCCGTCGATGATGTCGACGATGACGACGTGGGAGCCCTGCCGAGCGAGCTCTTGGGCGACGGCGAAGCCGATGCCGCGCGCGGCGCCGGTCACGATGCTGACCTGGCCCTGCATGGGGAGTGTCACGGGAGGTTCCTCTCGTCGGGCACGGGGCTAGAGGCCCATGAGATCGGGCAGGAAGTTGCTGATCGCGGGCACGAAGGCGACTAGCAGCAGGACGGCGACGCCGGTGCCGAGGAAGGGCCAGATGCCCTTGACGGCTTCGCCGAAGCTGATCTTCGCGATGCCGGCGGCGACGAAGAGGTCGAGCCCGACGGGTGGCGTCACGAGGCCGAGCGCCAGGTTGATCGTCATGAACACGCCGATCGTGGTGATGTCGTAGCCGACCTCCAGGAGCAGCGGCACGATCAGCGGCACGAAGAGGTAGAACGCGCTCACCGCGTCGAGGAACATGCCGGCGATCAGGAGCACGACGTTCACGAGCAGCATGATCACGATCGCGTTGTCGGTGATCGAGAGGATGCCGTCGGTGATGGTGGACGCGATGCGGTACTTCGTGATCACGTACGCGAACAGCGAGGCCGTCGCGATGATGAACATGATGCGCGCCGACTGCGCGCCGGCTGCCGAGAAGATGCGGAAGAAGTCACCGAACTTGATCTCGCGGGAGAGGAAGATCCCCACGACGAGCGCGTAGACCACGGCGACGGCAGCCGACTCGGTCGGCGTGAAGATGCCGCCGTAGATGCCGCCGAGGATGATGACCGGCATGATGAGGCCGGGCAGGGCCTTGACGAAGGCGCGCCAGATCTCGCCGCCTGATGCGCGCTGGGTGCGGACGCCGACTCGGACGTCGGACTCGTCCGGGTGATCGAGCAGGTCGATGGCCGCCTCGTGCGCACCTGCGGGGACGTCGTCGGCGCGCGAGTCGATGGACATCGCTCGCTGCTTCGCCGAGGGTCCGACTCCCAGACGATCGGCGGCCGTCGTCAGGTGGTGCTTCGCGTTCTCCGCCACGGCCTGCGTGTGGCGGGGGAGGTAGCGGGCCACCAGGTAGAAGGCGACCGCCAGGAGGATCCCGGGCACCACGCCCGCGGCGAAGAGCCGGGTGATCGAGACGCGCTCGTAGTCGCTCGCGACGACCGCGAAGACGATGAACGCGATGCTGGGCGGGATGATGATGCCCATCTCGCCCGCGCTCGCCATGAGCGATGCGGCGTGGCGCTTCGAGTATCCGTGGCGCACCAGGGCGGGGATCAGGATGCCGCCGAGCGCCGCGACGGTGGCCGGGCCGGATCCCGAGATGGAGGCGAACACCATCGCGGCGATGATCGTGGTGAGCGCGATGCCGCTCTTGCGGTGTCCGAACAGCGCATCCGCGAAGGCGACCAGCCGCGTCGATATGCCGGTCATCTCCATGATGACGCCGGCGAGGATGAAGAAGGGGATCGCCAGCAGCGTCTCGGACGCCATCGAGGCGAACATGATGCCGGTCGTGGGGAACAGGGCGGTGACGCTCTGCTCGGTGACGATGGTCAGCATCGCCGACAGGCCCATCGAGAAGGCGATGGGCACCCCGAGGAAGAGGAAGACGACGAAGCTCCCGAGGAGCACGAGCTCGACCATGGTTCAGGCCTCCTTGGTCTGGGCGTCGACGACGGCGGGAGCCGGGGTGCGAACGGTCGCGATGGTGTTCTGGATGACGCGGATCGCGCCGAGCGTCGCCCCGATGGGGATCGCGAGGGAGAGCGTCCACTGGGGGAGGGCGAGGCTGGGGGTCGCTCGCCCCTGGCCCATCTGCGTGGTGACCTGATCGAGCCCCAGCCATGCCAGCAGCACGAAGAAGGCGAGCGTGAGGACGCCGATGGCGATCACGACCACCGCTCGGGCCCACCCTCGTGCGGTGTCCCGCACGAGGGTGAAACCGGGGTGGATGTCGAGGCGGACTGCGGCGCTCGTGCCGATCATGATCATGAACACGGCGAGCGCCGTGACGATCTCAGCGGTCCAGGAGAGGGACCCGTGGAGCGCGTAGCGACTGACGACGTTGACGAACGCGACGATCGTCATGATGGCGAAGGTCGTCGCCACGAGGACGTTCTCGGCGCGGGTCAGGAGCTTGTCGAACACGAGCGGCAGTCCGTCTCGACTACTCGGGGCGGACGGCGTCGAGCAGCTCGGTGGTCCAGATCGACTCGTACTTCGAGTAGATCGGCTCCATCGTCTCGCGGAAGTCGGTCGTCTGCTCGGGCGTGAGCTCGGAGACGGTCATCTCCTCGCGCATCTCGGCCAGCTGCTCCTCGCCGCGCTCGCGGTTCTCGGTGATCTGCGCCTCGTTGGCTGCCGCTGCGGCCTGGCGCACGATCTCCTGGTCCTCGGGCGAGAGGCCATCGAAGGTCGCCTGGTTCATGCCGAGCATGAGCGGGTCGTAGACGTAGTTCCAGACCGACATGTAGTCCTGGACCTCGGTGAGGCCGTTGGAGTAGATGACGTCGTACGGGTTCTCCTGGCCGTCGATCGTGCCGCTCTGCAGCGAGGTGAAGACCTCTGCGAAGTTCATCGTGATCGGGTCGGCACCGAGCTCCGTGAAGATGTCGAGGAACAGCGATGAGCCGGGCACGCGGATCTTGAGCCCGGCGAGGTCCGCGGGGCCGCTGATGGGGGTGGAGCTCGTCGTGACCTGGCGGAAGCCGGACTCGCCGAACCCGAGCAGCTCGACCCCGTGCTCGCGCGAGAGCTCGGTGTAGGCCTCGAGCCCGCCTGCCTCGATCGCGGCCTCAGCCTGCTCGTACGAGTCGTAGAGGAAGGGCGCGTTGATCGCGCCGAAGCGCGGGTCGATCCCGGAGTAGATGATCGTCGAGTTGTACGAGAACGTCTTGTCGCCGTTCATGAGCTGCTCGACGCCGGCGGCAGGGTCGCCGCCGGAGAGCTGCTCGTTCGCGTAGATGCTCAGCTGCATGCGGCCGTCGGAGAGCTCGTCGAGCTGCTCGGCGAACACCTCGGCGCCCATGTACCAGCTCGACGTGTCGCTGACCGTGATGGTCATGTCCCACTCGTAGGTCTCGCCTGCCGCGGCGTCGTCGCCGCCGCCTGCTCCGCCGGTCCCGCCCGAGCAGGCGGTGAGTGCCAGGAGCGAGACTGCCCCGAGTGCGAGCAGTGTGGATCGATGCTTCATGACTTCCTCCTTGAAGTGAGCAACAGGTCCGTGATGGTGAGGTCGGCTCCTGTGGGTGCCGAGATCAGATCACGCCTGACGGAGCAATCATCTGGTAGTACCAGGATCGTGTCAAGTCGAGCGCGGCGGGCTGCGCGCGTCGCGCCGCCGTGCATGATGGGGGCTCGGGTGATCGAGTGGGACGTGAGTGGGGACGATGTTCATCGAGGTCGTGGGGCAGACGCTGCCGCTGTTCTTCGGCATGGCGCTCGGCTTCGCGGCCAGCTGGGCGCGCCCCTTCCGCACCGCTGAGCCGGGCATCACGGCGTTCGTCTTCTACGTCGCGCTGCCTGCGCTGCTGTTCACGCTGACGGCGGAGTCCGAGCTCGCCGAGGGCGTCCCCTGGCAGTTCGTCGTCACGATCGTCCTCTCGCTCGGCATCGTCATGGGCCTGCTCGGCGCCGCGCTGCGGCTGAGCATGCGACGCCGGCCGGGCTCGCCCATGCACCTCGCCATGGCGGGGAGCTTCGGCAACGTCGCCTATCTCGGCATCCCCGTGGTGCTGGGCGTGCTGGGGCCGACCGCAGGTCTCATCGCTGTGGTGGGACAGCTCGTGCACAACCTGGTGTTCCTCGTGGCCTACCCGGTGATGGCCTCTGTGCTGCTCGCTCGTGCCCGCGCGGGTGAAGGAGGGTCCGAGGGGATCGGGGCGGCGATCCGCCGCTCGACGCTCCAGAGCCCGCTCCTGTGGAGCGTCGCGGCGGGCGCCGCCGTCAACCTGCTGGGCATCCGGCTGCCGGCCCTCGTGACGGAGGTGACGGGCACGTTCGCAGCCGCAGCAGCCCCGGCAGCGCTGTTCGCCATCGGGCTGACGCTCCGCGGCGCCCTCGGGGCGCTGCGGCAGGGGGTCGCGGCGATCGGCCCGGTCGCCATCGCCGCGGTGGGCAAGATCGTGCTGCTGCCGCTCGTCACCGCGCTGCTGGCAATCGCGCTCGCACCGGGCCTCGACTCGGTCTGGGTCGTCGGCCTCGTGATCCTCGCCGCGATGCCGACGTCGGCGAGCGCCTTCGCGCTCGTCGGGACGCTCGTCGATCGCCAGTCCGTCGCGACGGTCACGCTCGCGACCAACGCGATCTCGATGCTCTCCGTTCCGGCGATCGCTGCGCTCTGCATGGCCCTGCTGGCTTGACTTCGGCCTGGTAATACCAGAGGCTGATCCCGCGCGGCGACCGGGTCGCGCGGATGGGAGCGCGGCATGGGCAGGCTGGCAGATCGGTCGGTGGTGGTCTTCGGTGGAGGATCGAAGGGCGCGCGGCTCAACAACGGGCTCGCGACCTCGATCGTCTATGCCCGTGAGGCTGCGGCGCTGACGATCGTGGATCGCGACGCCGACGCGGTGGCCGACGCCACCGCTCGAGTGCGCGAGCTGCAGCCATCCGCCGAGGTGCTGGGTGTCGTCGGCGACGTGACGGACCCCGAGAGCGTCGCGGCCGCGGTGCAGGAGGCAGAGGCCTTCGGCGGTGGCATCGACGTGCTGCACAACAACGTCGGCATCGCCCGCATGGGCGGCCCGATGGAGATGACGCTCGAGGAGTGGGACCTGGTGCACCGCGTCAACCTCACGAGCGTCTTCCTCACCTGCAAGCACGTCCTGCCGGGGATGCTCGGGCGCGGCCGCGGCGCGATCGTGAACGTCGCGTCGGTCGGCGGGATGCGCTACATCGGCTACAACTACCCGAGCTACTCGGCCACGAAGGGGGCACTGGTCCAGTTCACCCAGAACCTCGCCCTCGAGTACGCCGCTCAGGGGATCCGGGCCAACTGCGTCTCGCCCGGCTACATCGAGACGCCCATGATCCACGAGCAGATCAGCGGCAGCTACGCCTCCGTGGAGGAGATGCTCGCAGCGCGCAACGCGCTGTCACCGACCAAGCGGATGGGCGAGCCCTTCGACGTCGCGCACGCCGCGCTCTTCCTGGCCTCGGATGAGGCGAAGTACGTCAACGGCGTGAACCTGCCCGTCGACGGCGGCCTCGTGCAGCAGGCGGCGGCGCCCGTCGCGCACTGATGGCGGCGCCGGGCTAGGGGCGCGCGAGGCGGTCGAGGGAGTCGAGCGCCACGACGTCGCGGTCGCGGCCGGCTCAGAGCGTCTTGCGCCCGATGGCCTCGCCATACTCGTTCTCGCCGATGACCTCGAACCCGACTGCCTGGAAGAAGCTGCCGGGTCCCTGGTCGCCCTCTTCCCACACGGCGTAGACGCTGTCGAAGCCCCTGCGCTGCGCCTCCTCGGCGACCTGGTGGACGGTGAAGGTGCCGACGCCGCGACGCTGCGCGGTGCCCGCCACGTACATCCGCAGGATGCTCGAGCGGTACTCGTCGCGATCGACCTCCGGGTCGAAGTTGGCCATCACGAAGGCGACCGGCTCGTCGGCGTCGAAGACGACCCGCTGCCACGCGCTCTGCGTGTTGACGAACTCCTCGAGTCGGGCATTGGCCGCGAGGAAGGCCTCCTGGCCGCGCTTGAGCGTCATGCCGTTGGCTGCGACGACGTTCGCGGCGGACAGCTCTTCGAGGCGCAGGTTCTCCATGCGCACACCGTACCAGCGCATCCCGCCAGCCAGAATGAACGTTGGGCGGCCCCGCGATCAGCCGATCGGGGTGATGCGGATGCGCGGCTCGAGCTCGGCGGGATCGACGATCGAGCCCGCCTGCGGGGCGAGCACGGCGGCGCTCGACCACGCCGCCGCGCGCGCGAGCTGCGCCTCGAGGGTCTCGCCCTCGGCGATGGTGAGCGCGAGGGCGGCGACCGCCGCGTCGCCGGCGCCGGTCGGGTTGCCGTCGAGCACTCGGTCGAGCTGCGCGTGCCACGCGCGGCCGTCGGGCAGCACCGCGAGCATGCCCTCGATGTCAAGCGAGGCGAAGACGGTGCCGGTGCCGGCGGCGGCGAGCCGTCGGGCGGCGTCGAGCGGGTCGGTGCCGCCCATCGCCTCGAGCAGCTCGTGCCGGTTGGGCTTGACCGCGGTCGCGCCGGCGGCCATGGCGGCGCGCAGCTGCTCGCCGCCGACGTCGATGATGCAGGGCCTGCCGGCGGCGACCGCCACGTCGACGACGCTGGCGCAGAAGCCGAACGGGGTCTCGGGCGGCAGTGAGCCCGAGGAGACGATGATGCGGGATGCGGGAGCCTCGGCGCGCACGATCTCGAGCAGCCGCTGCCAGTCGTCGGCGCCGATCGCCTGGCCGCGCTCGTTGAGGTTGGTGGTGCCGGCCGGCGTCACGATCGCGGTGGTGCGACGCGTCGGCGCGCTGACCTCGACGAGGCGGTGGGGGATCCCGGAGCGCTCGAGGTCGTGCACGAAGAGCACGCGCACGGGACCGCCGATCGGTGCGATCACCACGGCGGGCTCGTGGTGCTGGTGCAGCACGCGCGCGACGTTGACGCCCTTGCCGCCGGCCCTGGCCAGGCCGGTCTCGACGCGGTGGCTCGTGCCGGGGCGCAGCTCCTCCATGGCGTAGGTGATGTCGATCGCGGGGTTCGTCGTCACGCACAGGATGGGGGAGGAGCTGCGCCCACCGACGCCGCGCTCGCCGGGCTCGCGCTCCCGAGCAGCCCCCTCGCCGTCCGCTCCGCTCATGCTCCACCCCTCGATGCCGCGACCGCCCTGCGCGGTCGCGCCGTGACTGCTGACATTCTTCACGCATCCGCTCGCGCTCGCCGACCGGATCGTGGCGGGAGACGCGACGCCCGGCCATCGTTACCGTTTCGTGATCGGCCAAGCCTTGCGGTTTGATTGTTTGGAAGGTGTACTAACAAACATGCCGATGTCGATGGGGACGCAGCCGCGGGCGCGGAGGGATGCAGCGATCGCGCTGCCCCACGATGCCTTCGCGATGGGGGCGAGGCGACGGCAGAAGGTCCTGCCGGAGCACGCGCGAGCGCACAACCGCACCCTGGTGCTGCAGACCCTGCTCGACGACGGCCCCGGCTCGCGCGCCGACCTCGCCCGCGCCACGATGCTCACGCGCGTCACCGTCTCCGACCTCGTCGCCGAGCTGCTGCAGGAGGGCCTGCTCGTCGAGCTCGGTCCTCGCGACGGCGCCCGGCCGGGCAAGCCCGCCACGCTGCTCGACCTCGCGCACGACACCTTCCAGCTCGTCGGGCTCGACCTCTCGGAGCCGCACCGGTTCCGCGGCGCCATCGTGCGGCTCGACGGCACGGTGGTCGAGCGGCTCGAGCGCGAGATCGGCGAGGCGACGGGGGATGCGGCGCTCGAGCACGCGATCGAGCTCGCCCGCGCGCTCGTGGCGCGCGCCGATCGCGTGGTGCTCGGCGTCGGCGTCGGCACGCCCGGCATCGTCGACGCGGCAGGCGTCGTGCACCAGGCGCCGAACCTCGGCTGGCACGAGCTGCCGCTGCGCGATCGCCTCGCCGACGCGCTCGAGCTGCCCGTGCACGTCGCGAACGACGCCAACATCGCGCTGCTGGCCGAGCTCTCGAGCTCCGGTGCCGAGACCCTGCTGGTCGTGCGCATCGGCCTCGGCGTCGGCGCCGGCGTGGCGGTCGCGGGCGCTCCCGTGCGCGGCGATCGCTCCGCCGCGGGCGAGATCGGCCACGTCACCATCGGCACCGACGGGGGTCCGCGCTGCGCGTGCGGCCGCGACGGCTGCTTGGAGGCCTGGCTCGCCGCGCCCCGGCTGCGCGCCGCGATCGACGCGGCGGGCGAGGCCGGTCGCGAGCGCGTGCTGGA
Organism: Agrococcus sp. Marseille-P2731; assembly: GCF_900117395.1. Classification (GTDB taxonomy): domain Bacteria; phylum Actinomycetota; class Actinomycetes; order Actinomycetales; family Microbacteriaceae; genus Agrococcus. The sequence continues at coordinate 325,388 of NZ_FPEG01000001.1, forward strand.
GGAGGCGGGTCGCCGCCTCGGCATCGCGGTCGCGCCGATCGTCGGCGCGATCGACGTGCGACGCATCGTCATGAGCGGGCCGCCAGCGCTGATCGAGGGACCGCTGCTGGAGGCCACGGCCGCCACCCTGCGCGAGCGCACGCTCGACGAGGGCGACGGCTTGGTGGTCGCCATGACCGAGCACGGCGACGACGTCGTCGTGCGTGGTGCTGCGCTGCTGGTGCGCACCGGAGAGCTCGGGGTCTCGTAGCCCCGGACACCGCGACGGCGCCGCCGTCGCCGAGGAGAGGATCATCCATGAAGAAGAACGCGATCGCGGCGCTCGGCGCCGTGGGAGTGCTCGCCATCACGGGCTGCAGCGCCGCAGCCGGTGACGGCGAGACCGAGTCGCCGGCGGCAGAGGGCGCAGAGCTGCGCGTCTGGCTGGTCGGCACCGACACGCCCGACGACGCTCGGCAGCTGCTGATCGACACCTTCGAGGACGAGCACCCGGGCTCGACCCTCATCATCGAGGAGCAGTCGTGGGACGGGCTCGTCGACCGGCTGACGACGGCGCTGTCTGGCTCCGACAGCCCCGACATCGTCGAGATCGGCAACACGCAGGCACCGGCCTTCACGACCGCCGGCGCCTTCCTCGACCTCACCGAGCACGCCGAGCGGCTGCAGGCAGACGACCTGCTGCCCGGCTTCGTCGAGATCGGCACGGCCGACGGCGCGCTCTACGCCCCGCCGCTCTACTCGGGCTCGCGCCTCGTCTTCTACGACACGGCGGTCTACGAGGAGGCGGGGCTCGAGGCGCCCACCACGCTCGACGAGTACGTCTCGAACGCCACCGCGCTCGCGGAGGCGAACCCCGACGCCTCCGGCCTCTGGTGGCCGGGGCAGGACTGGTACAACGGCCTGCCCTTCATCTGGGAGCACGGCGGCGAGATCGCCGTGCCCGAGGGCGAGGGATGGGATGCGCAGCTCTCGAGCGACGCCTCGGTCGCGGGCCTCGAGCAGGTGCAGCAGGTGATGCAGGAGGCCTCGCGCGCACCGATCGACGGCAACGAGACGAACCCGCAGGTGGGCTACTGCGACGGCACCAGCCTGCAGCTCTCGGCCCCCAGCTGGGTGAAGTGGTCGATCCTGGCACCGGCCGATGCTGAGACGCCGGGCTGCCCGGGGGCCGAGGAGACGCTGGGCGTGTACGCGCTGCCCGGCATGGACGGCGGCGCGGCGCAGGTCTTCGCCGGCGGCTCGAACATCGCCATCTCGGCGGCGAGCGAGCACCCCGAGCTCGCGGTCGATGCGCTCGAGATCATCCTGGGCGACGAGTTCCAGACGATCTATGGCCAGAACGGGCTCGTGCCCGCTCGCGTCTCGCTCGCGGACACCCTCGGCACCGATGCCGTGGCGCAGGCGACGACCGAGGCGGCCGCCAACGCCCGCCTGACCCCCGCGTCGCCCCGCTGGGCCGACGTCGAGGCCTCCGGCCTGCTGCAGGACCTCTTCGTCAGCATCGCGCAGGGCGGCGACGTGCGCTCGCTCGCCGAGGCTGCCGATGCCCAGATCGAATCCATCCTGAACGGCTGACGCGCCGGGTCGTGACCGACGCATCCGCGCCGGTCACGACCCGCCGTGCCTCCACACCGAGGAGACCCCATGATCGAGGCTGAGGCCGCAGCGCAGGCAGCGCTGCCCACGCCGCGGCGAAGCCCCAGGCGGCGCGCGACCGTGCTGCCGCTCGTGCTGCTGGCACCGGCGACCGCCATCGTCGCCGTCGTCATCGGCTGGCCGCTCGTGCAGCTGGCGCTGCTCTCCTTCCAGGAGTTCGGCCGCGCGCAGGTCTTCGGCCAGCCGGCCGAGTGGGTGTGGTTCGACAACTACGTCACCGTGCTCGGCGACGGCGAGTTCTGGACGGTGCTCGGGCGCACGGTCGCCTTCGCGCTGGTGTGCGTGGTGTCGGCGATGCTCATCGGCATCGCGCTCGCGCTGCTCATGCAGCGGCTGCCGAAGCCGTTCCGGGTGCTCATGAGCGTCGGGCTGCTGCTGGCCTGGGCGATGCCGGCCCTCACCGCCACGATCGTCTGGGGGTGGATGTTCGACACCGAGTACGGCGTCGTGAACTCGCTGCTGCGCGACGTGCTGGGGCTGAGCGAGTTCGACCGCCGCTCGTGGCTCATCGACCCGATGGGCTTCTTCACCGTCGCGACGATCATCATCGTCTGGGGCGCCGTGCCGTTCGTGACCTTCATGGTCTTCGCCGGGCTCACGCAGGTGCCGGAGGAGCAGCTCGAGGCGGCCGCGCTCGACGGCGCGGGCCCCGCGCGGCGCTTCTCGTCGATCGTGCTGCCGCAGCTCGCGCCGATCCTCGTGATCGCCACGATCCTGCAGCTGATCTGGGACCTGCGGGTCTTCACCCAGATCTTCGCCCTGCAGGACATCGGCGGCATCCGCTCCGAGACCTCGACGCTCGGCGTGTACATCTACCAGACCGCGATCGCCGGCGGCGAGTTCGGCATCGGCGGCGCGCTCGCCATCATCACGATGCTCGTGCTGCTCGTGCTCGCCTTCCCGCTGATGCGGAACATGCTCAGGAGCGAGTCGTGAGGCACAAGCAGCGGCGCCGCGCCGCGACCGTCCTGTGGTGCGCCGTCGCGGTCTTCGTCTTCGTCTGCTCCACGTTCCCCGTCTACTGGATGGTCAAGACCTCCTTCCAGCCCAACAACGAGGTGCGCTCGCGCGAGCTGCAGCTGTGGCCGGAGTCGTTCACCCTGCGCAACTACGAGACCGTGCTCTTCGATCCGGGCCGCACGCCGTTCCTGCCGGCGCTCGGGATGTCGCTGGTGGTCACCCTCGCGACCGTGCTGGTCGCCGCGGTGCTCTCGTTCTTCGCCGCGGTCGCCATCTCGCGCTTCCGCTTCCGCAGCCGCAAGGGCTTCATCGTCGCGATCATCGCGATCCAGATGCTGCCGCTCGAGGCGATGATGGTCTCGCTCTACCGCGTGCTCGACGCCTGGCAGCTGCTCAACACGGCCATCGCGCTCATCCTGATCTACTCGGCGACGGTCGTGCCCTTCACGATCTGGACCCTGCGCGGCTTCGTCGACGGGCTGCCGATCGAGCTCGAGGAGGCTGCGCAGATCGACGGCTGCTCGCGCGTGGGCGCGTTCTTCCGCATCACCTTCCCGCTGCTCGCGCCCGGCCTCGTGGCCACCGGCGTCTTCGCCTTCATCCAGGCCTGGAACGAGTTCCTGATGGCATTGATCGTCAACACCCGACCCGATCTCATGACGCTGCCCGTGTGGCTGCGCACCTTCCTCACGCTCAACGGCACGACCAACTGGGCGGCGATCATGGCCGGCTCCACGCTCATGGCGATCCCGGTCGTGGTGTTCTTCCTCCTCATCCAGGGCCGCATGGCCAGCGGCCTCGCAGGCGGGGCGGTGAAGGGATGAGCCTGCTCGCAGACGCACGCGCCACGCTCATGCCGGGCTTCGTCGGCACCGAGCTGCCGGCCTGGATGGCCGGCCTGCTCGCCGAGGGCCTCGTCTCCTGCTGCCTCTACGGAGAGAACGTGGTCGACCCGCAGCAGCTGCGCCGGCTGTCGGATGCGGTGCGCGCCGTGCGCGCGGACGCGATCGTCGCGCTCGACGAGGAGGGCGGCGACGTGACCCGCGTGCACTACGCGACCGGCTCGCCCTTCCCGGGCGCCGCGGTGCTCGGCCGCGCGGACGATCTCGACTGGACCCGCTCGATCGCTGCACGAGTGGGGGAGCACGTGCGCGCCGTCGGCGCCACGATGACCTTCGGGCCCGTCGCCGACGTCAACGTCGACCCCGACAACCCGGTCATCGGGGTGCGCAGCTTCGGCGCGGATGCGCAGCTCGCGGCGCGCCACGCGGCCGCGTGGGTCGAGGGCGCGCAGGGCGTGGGCGTCGCCGCGACCGCGAAGCACTTCCCCGGCCACGGCGACACCGCGGTCGACTCGCACGTCGGGCTGCCCGTCGTGCACGCCGACGTCGCACTGCTGCGCGCCCGCGAGCTCGAGCCGTTCCGCGCGGTGATCGCGGCGGGAGCCGCAGCCATCATGACCTCGCACATCCTGGTCCCGGCGATCGATGCGGTGCCCGCGACGCACTCGCGGGCGATCCTCACCGAGCTGCTGCGCGGCGAGCTCGGCTACGAGGGGCTCATCGTCTCCGACGCGCTCGACATGGCGGGGGCCAGTGCCGAGATCGGCATCCCGGAGGCCGCGGTGCGCGCACTCACGGCGGGCTGCGACCTGCTGTGCCTCGGCACGGCCACGGGCGCCGAGGGCATCGCCGCGATCGAGCGCGCCGTGCTCGCCGCGGTGGAGGAGGGCAGGCTCGACGCCGAGCGGGTGCGCGACGCCGCCCGTCGCACGCGCGCCCGGGCGGCCGCTGCGCCGCCGCCCCTGCCGCTGAGCGCGCTCGGCGACGCGACCGCCGACGACCTGGCGCGCATCCGCTCGACCTTCTCCGTGACCGAGGAGGCGCTGCGGTGGATCGCGCAGCATCGCGGCGAGGCAGCGGTGGTGCGGCTCGAGCGCGCCGCGAACATCGCCGCGGGCGCGGTGCCGTGGGATCCCTTCGAAGGATCGGTCGTCGTCGAGCCGGGCGCCGTGCCGCAGCTGCAAGCAGGGCCCGTCATCGTGCTCGGCAAGGATCTCGAGCGCGGGCCGGAGTCAGCCGCGAGCATCGCGGCGCTGCGCGAGCGGCACGACCTGCTCGTCGTCGACGCGGGGTGGTCTGCCGGCCGCCTCGCCGACGTCGCGACCTTCGGCGCCTCGCGCGCCTGCGGGCTCGCGCTGCGCGAGATGCTCGCGCGATGAGCGCGCTCGGCATCGACATCGGCGGCACCACGACGGTCGCCGTCGTGCTCGAGCATGGGCGCGTGCTCGGCTCGCACCAGGTGGCGACGCGTCGCGGCGACGGCGTCGTGGCCTCTGCGGTCGCGGCGGCGCGCGAGGCGCTCGCGGTCGCCGGCGTCGAGCGCTCGGCGCTCGAAGGCGCAGGTCTCGGGGTGCCCGGCATCGTCGGCGACGACCGCACGCTCGTGCGCGGCGCCGTCAACCTCGGCATCGAGGCACTCGACATCGGCAGCGCGGTGAGCGAGGGCCTCGGCGTCGCGGTCACGGTCGACAACGACGTGCGCGCCGCGGTGCTCGGCGCCCGGCACCTGATGGCAGAGCCCGCTGCGGTGATCGCCTACGTCGGGCTCGGCACCGGCATCGCCGCAGGGCTGGCCTTCGGCGACCGCGTGCTGCGCGGCGCGAGCGGCATGGCGGGCGAGATCGGTCACATCCCCGTGCCGGGTGCGAGCAGCCGATGCCGCTGCGGGCAGCTCGGCTGCCTCGAGACGCTCGCCTCCGGCTGGTCGCTCGCACAGCGCTGGGCGGGCGATATCCCCGCCGCCGCCATGCTGGCCGCCGCCGAGCGCGGCCAGGAGCGGGGCGAGCGCGAGTGGCGGGCGTTCATCGACGGGATCGCGCACGCGGTGCGCAGCCTCGTGCTCACGACCGGCGTCGACGCCGTGCTGATCGGCGGCGGGATCAGCGGGCTCGGCGCCCCGCTGCTCGACGGGGTGCAGGGGCGGATCGCCGCCTGGGCCGAGGACTCGCCGCTGCTGGGCGCGCTCGACGTGCCCGCGCGCATCCGCCTGCTGCCACCCGGTGCGCAGCCGGGTGCTGTGGGCGCCGCCATCATGGGGAGCGCCGCATGGAGGTCGTGATCGTCGCGGACGCCGCAGCTGCCGGCGATCTCGCCGCCGCGCGGGTCGCCGAGGTCGTGGAGGCCATGCCCGATGCGGTGCTGGGCGTCGCGACCGGCTCGAGCCACCTCGCGACCTACCGCGCGCTCGCCGCCAGGAGGGAGGCGGGCCTCGATCTCTCGCGCGTGTCGGCGTTCGCGCTCGACGAGTACGTCGGGCTGGCCAGGCGGCACCCGGAGTCGTACCGCGAGGTGATCGCGAGGGAGGTGACGGCGCCGCTCGGCCTCGATCCCGCGCGAGTGCACGTGCCCAAGGGCGACGCCGCCGACCTCGCGGCGGAGTGCGCGCGCTACGAGCGGCGGATCGCGATCAGCGGCATCGACCTGCAGCTGCTCGGCATCGGGGCGAACGGGCACATCGGGTTCAACGAGCCGACCTCGTCACTCAGCTCACGAACGCGGGTGAAGTCGCTGTCGGTGCGCACGCGGGCGGACAACGCGCGCTTCTTCGCGAGCGCCGACGACGTGCCGACGCACTGCATCACGCAGGGGCTCGGCACCATCCTGGATGCCGACCGCGTGCTGCTGGTCGCGACGGGGGAGCGGAAGGCGGAGGCGGTGGCGCAGATGGTGGAGGGGTCGCTGTCGGCGATGTGGCCGGGATCGGTGCTGCAGCTGCATCGGCGGGCGACCGTGATCGTCGACGAGGCGGCGGCCGGCGGGCTGCGGATGCAGGACTACTACCGCGAGGCGGCTGCTGCGAGCGAGGCGCTGCGAGCGCGCTGATGCGCGCGCGCTGCGGCCGGCGGAGGCCGTCGGCGAGGCCGTGGCGACACGCCGCGCGCGATTGACAGCGATCGAACACACGTTCGATCATGGAGTGTGAGCACACGGGTTCCAGCACGACTCGAGCGCCGCACGGGAGACGACCGCACGGCGACGGTCGAAGCGCTGCGCGCGCGGCTCCGCGGCATGCAGCAGGCCACCACGCAGCAGGCGCCGGTGCCCGACGAGTCGATGCTGGAGGGCCTGGACGAGGTGGTGCGGCGCCTGCGTGCGGGTGCCGTGCACAGCATCGAGTCGCGAGGGCTCGCGCTCGCGTGCCTGGGGGCGGTGATGCCGGCAGGTGCCTGGGGCGCGATCGTCGGACTCCCCGATCTCGGCATCGAGGCGGCCCGCGACCTCGGGGTGCCCATCGACCGCGTGGCGCTCGTGCCGCATCCGGGCCGCTCGTGGCTCGATGTGGTGGCGAGCCTGGCCGAGGCGATGCCGGTGGTGCTCGCCGCCTCGCCCGGCAGGGTGACGCCGACGGATGCTGCTCGGCTCGCCGCGCGGTTGCGGCAGGCCTCGTCGACGCTGCTCATCGCGGGGCCGTGGCATGGGGCAGCGACCGTGGTGCGCAGCGTGCGCGCCGAGTGGCAGGGGCTCGCCGACGGCGACGGGCGGATCGCTGCCGGCGGCCTCGTCGTCGAGGTGGCGACCGGCGGGGCTCCGAGCTTCGCGAGGATCCCCATCGACAGGACGGGTGGGCCGGGGATGCGGGCGGTGGAAGCGCGCAGATCGGCCGCGTGAATCTTTCACACTCCGCAGAACTGGGAGGCGAGCAGAATTGCTGTGAATGCTCTGAGATTCCTCGCTTCTCCCATGCCAGCGGCCTAGCGTGACCAGAGAACACCCGAGAAGGCATGACTTCGGAGGACCGCAATGGACGCGAGCGCACCGCGCAGGCAGCCCCGCCTGCTGCGCCTCGCGCTCGCGAGCGGCACCGCGACGATCGGAGCCGCGGCGCTGTTCCTCTTCGCAGGCGGGATGCCTGCGCATGCGGCCGGTGATGAGGCGGTCGGCGGATCCACCACAGGGCTCGTGCAGGACCTCGGCGACCTGGTCGGTGGTGTGACGGAGCCGGTCGGCGACCTGGCCGGAGAGGTCACGGAGCCCGTCGGCGAGCTGGTCGGCGGAGTGGCGGAGCCGGTCGGCGACCTCGTCGAAGAGGTCGCGGAGCCTGCGGGAGATCTCGTCGGCGACATGGCAGCGCCCGTCGGCGACGTGGTCGCAGCGGTGGCGGAGCCGGTCACCGAGGTCACGCAGCCGGCCGGCGATCTGGTCTCTGCGGTGACGGCGCCTGTTGGCGACCTGGTCTCCGAGGTGACGGTGCCGGTGGGCGATGTCGTCTCCGAGGTGACGGCGCCGGTGGGCGATCTGGTCTCCGAGGTGACGCAGCCGGTCGGCGATCTGGTGACCGAGGTGACGCAGCCGGTCGGCGATCTGGTGACCGAGGTGACGCAGCCGGTCGGCGATCTGGTGACCGAGGTGACGCAGCCCGTCGGCGATCTGGTCACTGAGGTGACCGAGCCGGTCGTCGACGCCGTCGAGGAGACGCTGGAGCCGGTGACCGAGCCCGTCGTCGACGTCGTCGAAGAGGCGCTGGACCCGGTGCTCGACCCGGTCGTGGACGTGGTCGAGGCAGTCACGCCGAACCCGAGCCCCGCAGCTCCGAACCCTGTGGTGCCGGTCCCCTCGAGCCCGAGCCCCGCAGTCCCGACCCCCGCAGTCCCGAGCCCGTCGCCGCAGCCGATCCCCGCTACGCCGGCACCCGCAGCGCCGATCCTCCAGACCCCGGCTCCCGCCCCGACGACGCAGGCCGACGACGCGAGCGCCGTGGACGCATCCGACGCCCCCGACGCTGCCGACACCCTCGCGCTCCGCGTGATGGCGGCACTCACCTTCGCGCCGATGCCTGCCGCCGTCACGACGGTCGAGGCTCCGCAGCCTGGAGCGCTGCCCACGGTCGGCGAGCGCGCCGTGCCGATCGAGGCGCCCGCTGCTCCCGCGGTCGCGCCGGCTGCGCCGGCTGGCGCGAGCGGCGCTGCCGCCGGAGCCGCCGCCGCTGTGGCGGACACCCATGACCACCTGCTGCCCGAGCTCTCGGGCGGGCAGGCTGGCGCGATCGCGAACGATCGCGCCCCCGCCTCGATCGTCGAGGAGCACACCGCAAGTCCTGATTGAGCGATCCCCTGCCGCGCTCGCGCGGCATGCACAGCCGTCCCGGAGCGGGATGGCGGATCACTCCAATCAGGAAAGGCAGAGCAATGAACAAGCTCATGTGGCGAGCGCTGTGCACAGCAGCGGTCGCGGGCGGCCTGTGGGCCGCAGGCACTGGCATCGCCAGTGCGACAGAGACCGAGGGCGCAGACGGCCTCGGTGCAGGGAACCAGGCGGTGGTGGATGTCTCGCTGCCGGTGACGATCAGCGGCACATCCCTCGGTCTGCTCGGCGATGCCGAGTCGACGGATGCGCACACGACGTCGGACTCGTCGGCGGAAGCGCCGTCGGCCGGCGTCTCGACCTCCGGGATCGGCGGCGTGCTCTCGGGCACGACGGCGCTCGTGGACGTCGACCTGCCGGTGACGATCGCAGGCAATGCGGTCGGCGTGCTCGGCGACGCGACGAGCGAGGGCTCGACCGCGACGACGAGCTCAGGCGGCGGCGACGCCGCGGCGGCATCGACGTCCGGTGATGACAGCGTGCTGAGCGGCACCCAGCTGCTCGGCGACGTCTCGGTGCCGGTGAACATCTCGGGCAACGCGGTCGCGGTGCTGGGCGATGCGACGAGCACCGACTCGAGCAGCACCGCGTCGACCGGGGATGCAGGAGCGAGCGCTCCTGCTGCCACCTCGGGTGACGACGGTGTCGGCAGCGGCACGCAGGAGGTCTACGACGTCGCAGCGCCCGTGATCACGGGCGGCAATGCTGTCGGTGTGGGCGGTGACGCGCACAGCGAGGGCTCGTCGGCTGAGGCGATGACGGGCTCCGGTTCGTCGGATGCGCCGGTGACCTCGGGAGACGACAGCCTGCTGGGTGGTTCGCAGGTGGTGGCTGATGTCGTGGCGCCCATCGTCGCTGGCGGCAACGCTGTCGGCGTCGTCGGTGACGCGACGAGCACCGGTTCGGACGCTGGGGCGATGACGGGCTCCGGTTCGTCGGATGCTGCCGAGTCGACCTCCGGTGACGGCAGCCTGCTGGGTGGCACGCAGGTGGTGGCTGATGTCGTGGCGCCCATCGTCGCTGGCGGCAACGCTGTCGGCGTCGTCGGTGACGCGACGAGCACCGGTTCGGACGCTGGGGCGATGACGGGCTCCGGTTCGTCGGATGCTCCGTCGACCTCCGGTGACGACAGCCTGCTGGGTGGCACGCAGGTGGTCGCTGATGTCGTGGCGCCCATCGTCGTTGGTGGCAACGCTGTCGGCGTCGTCGGTGACGCGACGAGCACCGGTTCGGACGCTGGGGCGATGACGGGCTCCGGTTCGTCGGATGCTGCCGAGTCGACCTCGGGTGATGACAGCCTGCTGGGTGGTTCGCAGGTGGTCGCTGATGTGGTTGCGCCGATCGTCGCTGGCGGCAACGCTGTCGGCGTCGTCGGTGACGCGACGAGCACCGGTTCGGACGCTGGCGCGATGACGGGCTCCGGTTCGTCGGATGCTCCGTCGACCTCCGGTGATGACAGCCTGCTGGGTGGCACGCAGGTGGTCGCTGATGTCGTGGCGCCGATCGTCGCTGGCGGCAACGCTGTCGGCGTCGTCGGTGACGCGACGAGCACCGGTTCGGACGCTGGCGCGACGACGGGCTCCGGCTCGTCGGATGCTCCGTCGACCTCCGGTGACGACAGCCTGCTGGGCGGTCTGCAGACCGTCATCGAGGCCGCGGTTCCCGTGGCTGTCGGTGGCAACGCGATCGCCGTGCTGGGCGACGCGACGAGCGAGGGGTCCACGGTCGACTCCTCCGCGACCACTGGGTCGGGCAACGGCTCGACCTCCGGTGACGACGGGCTGCTCTCGGGCCTGCTCGGCAGCATCGGCGTCTCGGTGCCGGTGAACGTCTCCTGCAACGCGATCGGCCTCATCGGCGATGCGTCGTCGAGCGACTGCAGCGCGGTGACGGGCCCGGGAACCCCAGGTGAGCCGGGTACCCCGGGTGAGCCGGGTACCCCGGGTGAGCCGGGTACCCCGGGTGAGCCTGGTACCCCGGGTGAGCCTGGTACGCCTGGTGAGCCTGGTACGCCGGGTGACCCGGGTACCCCGGGTACCCCGGGTACCCCGGGTACCCCGGGTACCCCGGGTACCCCGGGTACCCCGGGTAAGCCTGGTACGCCGGGTGAGCCGGGTACCCCGGGTGAGCCTGGTACGCCGGGTGAGCCGGGTACGCCGGGCACCCCGGGTGAGCCGGGAACCCCCGGCCAGCCGGGCACCCCTGGCGAGCCGAACATGCCCGGTGAGCCCAGCACTCCGGGCGACGACGGCAAGGCCGACCTCCCGGTGATCGACCGCCCGGCGGACGACGGGGCGAACCCGTCGGCCGCGGGCGGCTCGGCGGCGATGCTGCCGCAGACGGGCGCGGAGCACTCCGCAGCCCTGCTGATGGCGCTCGGTCTGCTGGCGCTCGGTGCACTGCTGATGCTGGGCGCACGTCGCGTCCGCAGCATGCAGTGATGTGCAGGGAGGTGCGGGGCGCGTACGACAGCGTCCCGCACCTCCGCATGCCCGCGTGCGGTGCAGGCTGATCGCGACACACCGCATCCGCTTGACTGCGTTCGAACGTGTGTTCGATCATGGATGCATGGCAGAGCAGACGATGGAGCGGGGCGCGCAGTCGCGCGCCACCCCGCAGCGCGACAGCCGCATCGGCGTGCTGCGCGTGCCCGACTGGGCGGTCGTCGTCGCGCGCCAGACCGGCGCGCTGCCCGCTGGCGGCGAGGCCGGCGTGCCGGGCGCGATCACCCACGCGCTGCGGGTCGTCGCCTGCGACGCAGGGGCTCGAGCCGATGGCGTGCGGGTCGGCATGCGGGTGCGCGACGCGCAGTCGGCCTCGCCCATGCTCGCGCTCGCGCCCGCCGACCCGGTGGGCGAGGCGCTCGCCTTCGAGCAGGTCGTGCGCGCGGTGCTCGCGGTCGTGCCCGCCGCGCAGCCCATCGGCGACGGGGCGTTGGCGTTCCGGATGCGGGGGGCCAGCAGGTTCTACGGCTCGGAGCCGCGCGCGATCGAGGCGGTGCGCTCGGCGCTCGCGGCGCTGGGGCTGACGGCGGCGTTCGGCGTCGCCGATGATCGCTTCACCGCCGAGCTCGCCGCGGCCGCAGACACGATCGTGCCCGAGGGGCGCAGCCAGGAGTTCCTGAGCGCGCTGCCCGTCGGGGTGCTGGGCGACGATGAGCTGCCGGGCATGCTGCACCGGCTCGGCGTGCACACGCTGGGCGACTTCGCGCAGCTGCCGGAGGCGAGCATCCGCGATCGCTTCGGCGCCGCGGGGCTCATCGCCCTCTCCCGTGCTCGCGGGCTCGACGACCGCCGCGTCGACGAGGCGGGGCTGGGGGAGGAGCGCGTGCTGCGGCTCGTGTTCGAGCCCGGCATCGAGGGCGTGGCAGAGCTGGCGCTCGCGGTGCGCGAGCCGGTCGAGCGCTTCGTGCGGCAGCTGGCCGAGCAGCGGCTCGTGTGCAGCGAGATCCGCATCCTGCTGCGCGCCGAGGAGGGGCGGGTGAGCGAGCGCCTCTGGCGGCAGCCTGGCTTCCTGCGCGCGAGCGACATCGTCGACCGGATGCGCTGGCAGCTCGCCGAGAGCGACCTCGGCTCGGCGCTCGTCGAGGTCGAGGCGCTGCCAGAGCGGCTCGACGCCGACACCGAGCACATGCCGGGGCTGTGGGGCGGCGGCGACATCGACGACCGCACGAAGCACGCGCTCGAGCGGCTGCAGAGCATGCTGGGGCGCGAGGCAGTGCTCACCGCGGCGACCGGCGGCGGCAGGCTGCTGGCCGAGCGCGGCGTGCTCACCCCGTGGGGCGACGCCGCACCGCCGCAGCCGGTCGGACCCTGGCCGGGCGCGCTGCCCGCACCGCGGCCCTCCGTCGTCTTCCGCCCGCCGCTGCCGGTGCTGCTCGTCGATGCCGCCGGTCTCGCCGTCGAGCCCAGCGCGCTCGACGTGCGCGAGGCATCCCCCGCCGTCTTCTCGCCGCCCGCCGCGCCGCGGCGGCGGGTGGTGACGTGGGCGGGGCCGTGGCCGATCAGGCGGCGCGAGCTCGGCGACGTCGTGCACCGGCTGCAGCTGCTCGACGGCGAGGGCGAGGCCTGGGTACTGCTGCACGCCGACGGCGCCTGGCTCGCCGAGGGCCGTTATGCGTGAGGGGCGCAGCACGCCGGCGACCGTCAACCGGCATGGAGGGGGTTCGACCGGATAGCCCGGTCGAACCACCGGGAGACCGGTTGAAGAACGGCGGATGAGGCGGACGAGGCAGGCGCAGGCAGGCGCAGGCAGGCGCAGGCAGGCGCAGCAGCAGGGGAAGGGGGAGCGATGGCCGGCTGGAACAACCCGGCGATGCCGTGGCGCGAGCTCGAGGGCATCCTCAGCGACCGCGACGTCGGGGCGGGCAAGACCCCGCGCGCCGAGGAGCTCGACGAGGCGCGGCGCCCGCGCATCCGCGTGCCGAGCGCCTCGACGCCCTACGCCGAGCTGCACGCCCACTCGCACTACTCCTTCCTCGACGGCGCCTCGAGCCCGGCAGAGCTCGTGAACGAGGCGCGCAGGCTCGGCCTCGAGGCGCTCGCGCTCGTCGACCACGACGGGCTCTACGGCGCGGTGCGCTTCGCCGAGGCCGCCGCAGAGGCGCAGCTGCCCACCGTCTTCGGCACCGAGTTCTCGCTCGGCCTCGAGACCCCGCAGCACGGCATCCCCGACCCCGACGGCAGCCACCTCGTCGCACTCGCGACCGGCCCGACGGGCTACTCGGCGCTCGCCTCGGCGCTCACCGACGGCTACCTCTCGACCGACAGCCGCGGCCGGCCGGGCGAGAAGGGGCGGCCCATCTTCGAGCTCGAGCGGCTCGCCGAGACCGCGCGCGGCGAGTGGATGATCCTGTCGGGCTGCCGCAAGGGCACCGTGCGCCAGGCGCTCGACCGCTTCGGTGCCGACGCAGACGGGGCGGATGCCGCCGGTCACGAGCTCGACCGGCTCGCGTCGCTCTTCGGTCGGGATCGCGTCGTGGTCGAGCTGAGCGACATCGGCGACCCGCGCGACCACGAGCGCAACCGGGTGCTCGCCGACCTCGCCGAGCGCCGCGGGCTGCCGATGATCGCGACCACCAACGCCCACATCGCGAGCCCCGCCCGGCAGCAGCTCGGCGACGCGGTCGCGGCCGTGCGCGCCCGCCGCTCGATCGACGAGCTCGACGCCTGGCTGCCCGCCGGCGGCGTGCCGTCGCTGCGCTCGGGCGCCGTCATGGCCCGTCGCTTCCGCGCGTTCCCCGGCGCCGTCGACACGGCCGCGGCGCTCGGGCGCGACCTCGCCTTCGACCTGCGCGCCGCATCCCCCGCCCTGCCGAAGACCGAGGTGCCACCGGGGCACACCCCCATGAGCTGGCTGCGGGCGCTCGTCGACGAGCGGCTGCCGCGCGTCTACGACACCGGCGCAGACGGCGCACCCAGCCCCTCGGTGCGGGGGCGGCTCGACCACGAGCTGCGCCTCATCGACGAGAAGGGCTTCGCCGGCTACTTCCTCATCGTGTTCGAGATCGCCGAGTTCGCCCACAGCCGCGGCATCCTCTGCCAGGGCCGCGGCTCGGCCGTCGCGAGCGCCGTCTGCTTCATCCTCGGCATCACCGCCGTCGACCCCATCCGCTACGACCTGCCCTTCGAGCGCTTCATCTCGATGATGCGCACCGAGGAGCCCGACATCGACATCGACTTCGACGCCGACCGGCGCGAAGAGGTGATCCAGCACGTCTACGAGCGCTACGGCCGCCGCAACGCCGCGCAGGTCGCCAACGTCATCACCTACCGCCCGAAGTCGGCGGTGCGCGACGCGGCGAAGGCGCTCGGCTATGCCGTCGGGCAGCAGAACGCCTGGTCGAAGTCGGTCGAGTCCTACTCGCGCATCGACGAGGACAGCGGCATCCCCGAGCCGGTCGCGCTGCTCGCCGGCGAGTTCCTGCACGCGCCCCGCCACCTCGGCATCCACTCGGGTGGCATGGTGCTCACCGAGCAGCCCGTCGGCACGGTCTGCCCCATCGAGCCCGCGCGCATGGAGCATCGCACGGTGCTGCAGTGGGACAAGGACGACTGCGAGTGGATGGGCCTGGTGAAGTTCGACCTGCTGGGCCTCGGCATGCTCGGCGCCATGTCGCACACCCTCGAGCTCGCGCGCGAGCACCTCGGCGAGGAGTGGTCGATCGGGTCGATCCCCGCCGAGGAGGCGGGGGTCTACGACATGCTGTGCGAGGCGGATGCGGTGGGCGTGTTCCAGGTCGAGTCGCGCGCGCAGATGGCCACCCTCCCGCGGCTGAAGCCGCGCAGCTTCTACGACCTGGTGATCGAGATCGCGCTCATCCGCCCCGGCCCCATCCAGGGCGGTGCGGTGCACCCCTACATCCGCCGCCGCACCGGTGCCGAGCCGGTGACCTATCCGCACGCGCTGCTCGTGCCGGTCCTCGAGCGCACCCTCGGGGTGCCGCTGTTCCAGGAGCAGCTGATGCAGATGTCGGTCGCGGTCGGCGGCTTCGACGCCGGCGAGGCCGACCAGCTGCGCCGCGCGATCGGCTCGAAGCGATCGCGGGAGCGCATCGAGGCGCTCAAGGCGAAGCTCTTCGCGGGCATGGCCGCGAACGGTGTGGACGACGAGACGGCCGAGTCGATCTACCGCAAGATCGAGGCCTTCGCGGGCTTCGGCTTCGCCGAGTCGCACTCGCTCGCGTTCGGCAAGCTCGTCTACTCCTCGTCGTGGCTCAAGCTGCACTACCCGGCGGCGTTCCTCGCTGGGCTGCTGCGCAGCCAGCCCATGGGGTTCTGGTCCCCGCAGACGCTCGTGAAGGATGCCTCGAGGCACGGCGTCGAGACGCTGCGCCCCGACGTGGCGCGGTCGGGCATCGTCGCTGGCCTCGAGCGGCACGGCGAGCGCAGGCCAGGCGTCGACGCGTGCCTCGAGCGGGAGCAGCCGCCCGTGCCGAAGGTCGCGACAGAGACGCTCGCGATGCGCGACCGGCATCGGCGCGACGCGGGCTTCGCCGTGCGGATGGGGCTCACGAGCGTCGCGGGCGTGGGCGAGGCGGCCGCCGAGCGCATCGTCGCCGCGCGCGAGGCGGCGCCGCTGCGCGACATCCACGACCTCGCGCGCCGCGCCGACCTCGACCGCGGCGAGCTCGAGGCGCTCGCGACCGCTGGCGCGCTCGAGGGGCTGGGCGTCAGCCGGCGGGAGGGGCTGTGGCTCGCGGGCCCCGCGTCGGCGGAGCGCGAGGATCAGCTCGAGGGCTCGCAGCTGGTCATCCAGCCGCCGCTGCTGCCGATGCTGTCGGCCTCCGAGCAGGTGGCGCTCGACATCTGGTCGACGGGTGTCGCGACGGATGATCATCCGGTGCGGCACGCGCGCGCGATGCTCGACGGCCGCGGCGTGCTGCCGATCGCGGCGCTCGCTGAGGCAGAGCCCGGCCGGCGCGTGCAGGCGGCGGGCGTCGTCACGCACCGGCAGCGGCCGAGCACGGCGCAGGGCGTCACCTTCATGAACCTCGAGGACGAGACGGGCATGCTGAACGTCATCATCTCGAAGGGGCTGTGGGCGCACTCGCGGCAGGTCGCGCGGCACTCGCCAGCGCTCATCGTGCAAGGCATGCTGCAGCGGACGCCCGAGGGGGTCATCGCGCTGCTCGCCGATCGGCTCGAGCGCTTCGAGGTGCCGAGCTCGGGGTCGCGCGACTTCCGCTAGGCGGGCTCAGCTGGCGACGGGTCGCTGAGCCGGTGCGTGCCGCAGGCGCTCACCGTGTCGAAGCGTGGTCGCTGAGCCGGTGCGTGCCGCAGGCGCTCACCGTGTCGAAGCGCGGTCGCTGAGCCGGTGCGTGCCGCAGGCGCTCACCGTGTCGAAGCGTGCGCCCGTCACACCACCGATACCCTGCGGTGCTGCGTGGTCGGCATCCCCCGCACATCGGAGGCGAACCCATGTTCTCGAGCACTGTCACCCAGTACTGGCTGCCCCTGTCTGCGGATGCCACACCCGTCTCGAACGGCGAGCTCGGCGTGGTCGTCGACGAGACCCTGCCGCAGAATCGGCGCCTGGCGGTGCTCGAGCCCACCGACGGTGCCGGCATCGTCTCCGCCACTCCTTCGATCGCGCGCGCGCTCGGCCTCGTGCACGGCGGCACCGTCGGCTCGGCGCAGCTCGCGGCGGCGCTGCAGCGGGCGGACCTCTCGCTGCACGGCGCCGATGCGCTCTTCTACCTG
This sequence comes from Agrococcus sp. Marseille-P2731, assembly GCF_900117395.1. Taxonomy (GTDB): domain Bacteria; phylum Actinomycetota; class Actinomycetes; order Actinomycetales; family Microbacteriaceae; genus Agrococcus. Next base: position 342,348 of record NZ_FPEG01000001.1, read on the forward strand.
CCCGCCGAGGGGCATGAGCTGCTCGTGCAGGCGACCGCGCCGTCACACGTGCGGCAGCTCACCGTCGCCGACGCGACGGCCTTCGCGGCGTTCGAGCGAGAGGCCCCCGAGAGCGACCTCGACGACGCCTTCGTCGAGCTCGATCACTGGCTCGTGTTCGGCGCCTTCGTGGAGGACGAGCTCGCATGCGCCGCCAGCATGTACCCGTGGCCCGAGACGGCGCTCGCCGACCTGGGGGTGCTGACGCTGCCGCGATTCCGGGGCCGCGGACTCGCCCGGCAGACGGTGCGGGCGATGAGCGCCCATGCGCTCTCGCTCGGCTACGAGCCGCAGTACCGCTGCCAGCTCGACAACGGAGCCTCCATCGCGCTCGCGCGCTCGGCGGGGCTGGCGTGCTTCGGCACGTGGGACGTCGTCGCCGAGCCTGACGAGGACTAGACCTGCGGCTCGCTGAGCCGGTGCGCTCCGCAGGCGCTCATCGTGTCGAAGCGCGCCACACCCCGACGACCTCGAGCCGCGCGTCGAGCGCCACGAGATCGGCTCGGGCACCCACCCGGATGCGGCCGAGGTCGTCGCGACCCACTGCATTCGCCGGTGCTCGCGTCGCCGCATCGACGGCGACCTCGAAGGGCACGCCGGCAGCGACGAGCACCCGCACCGCCCGGTCGAGCGTGAGCGTCGAGCCGGCGATCGTGCCATCTGCCGCCAGGCGCGGCAGCCCGCCCACGACCCGCACGTCGAGCGCACCGATGCGGTAGTCGCCGTCGGGCATGCCCGCGGCCGCCATCGCGTCGGTGACGAGCGCGATGCGGCCCGGCGCCGAGCGCAGCAGCAGCGCGAGCATCTCGGGGGCGACGTGGTGGCCGTCGGCGATCGCCTCGAGCGTCACGCGCTCGTCGAGGAGCGCTGCAGCCAGCGGGCCAGGGGCGCGGTGGTGCAACGGCGGCATGGCGTTGCAGGCGTGCGTCAGGAGCGTCGCGCCAGCATCGAACGCGGCGCGAGCGGTGGCTGCATCGGCGCCCGTGTGGCCGACGGCGACGCGCGCGCCCGCATCTGCGAAGCTGCCGATCGCGTCGAGCGCCCCGGGCAGCTCGGGCGCGATCGTGACCTGCAGGATGCGGCCCTCGCCGGCGTCGAGCAGCTGCTCGACCGCATCGGGCGTCGGCGCGCGCAGCGCCGAGGCGTCGTGGGCGCCGCGGTGGCTGTCGGCGAGGAACGGGCCCTCGAGGTGGATGCCGAGCAGCGATGGGTCGACCGCACAGCGACGGGCGGCGGCGGCGACGCGCGGCAGCAGCTCGTCGAGCGGAGCCGTCACGAGCGAGACCGCCCTGCTGGTGCTGCCGCGCTCGCCGTGGAAGCGGTCGACGGCCTCCCAGTCGGGTGCCCCGTCGTCGAACGCCGAGCCGCCGCCGCCGTGGCAGTGCAGGTCGACGAAGCCGGGCACGAGCGTGACGCCTCGCAGCTCGAGATCGGGGGCGCGCGGCGGCGCTCCCTGCCCGACTGCGGTGATGATGCCGTCTGCCGTCTCGACCCACGCATCCGGCACCAGGACGCCCTCGGCCAGAGCCCGGTCGACCGTCAGCAGCATGCGCTCCGTCACGCTCGTCAGCCTACGCGGAGGACGCAGAGGGCCCGCCTCGAGCAGCACTCGAGCACGGGCCCCTGCGGCCGATCAGGATCCGATCAGCAGCTCGTGCGCCAGGCCTCCGGGTGCAGCGAGGGAAGGCCGCCGACGTTGTAGACAGCCGTCGGGGCGAGCTTCGCGATCTGCTCCTCCACCGAGAGCAGCACGCAGCTGCGCACCGCGAGCACCACCGGGGCGCTGTGCGCACCGGCGACCATGGAGGCCGAGAGCGCATCGGGGAAGTTCTGCCCCGATGCGACGGCGATCGCCTGCTCGTCGCCCGGCGTGATGTAGGCGTCGATCAGCATGGCGTTGGTCGCGTAGCGGTCGGAGCCGGCGATGCGGGTGACCGTCGCCCCCGTCGCGCGGTAGGCGCGCAACGCGGTGTCCGAGACCGAGGGCTGTCCGCCCAGCACGGTCGCCGACTCGATGCCCAGTGACTCGAACGCCTCGAGCGTCGCCTCGTCGGATCGATCGCGCGGCGTGAGCAGCACGGGGATGTCGCCCAGCGCTGCAGCCGTGCCGCTGGCAGAGACGGCGTCGGCGAACACCTGGCCACTGGCGACGAACGCGGTGGTGGCGTCGCCGAAGTAGCGCTCGGCCAGCTCGGCCGCCGTCTGGTAGCGGTTGGCACCCGCGATGCGCTCGACGGTCGCGCCGGGCACGATGTCGAGCACCTGCGCGACGACGGCGGGCGAGATCGAGGGGGCGCCGCCGACGATCGTGACGGTCGAGGGCTGCAGGCGCTCGAGCTCCTCGGCCGTCGCGGTGGGCAGCACCGAGGCGCGCGTCAGCAGGAGGCTCGCGTCGACGCTCGCCGCCGCGGGGCCTGCGGCCAGCGCATCCGGGAACAGCTCGCCGGAGGCCAGCAGCACGTCGGTGCCAGCCGCGAAGGTGGCGCGCGAGGTCTCGGCGTTCGTCTCGAAGCGGTTCGCGCCGGCGTAGGTCTCGACCACCGTCTCGGTCGGCGGGGCGGCCTCGAGCGCGAGCCCGATCACGACGGCATCGTGGTCGCTCGACCGGTAGGGGTCGGGTGCGAAGAGCGCATCCTGCGCGTCGGCCTTGAAGGCCATCGCATAGTCGATGATGCTCGGCTCGTCCGCGTTCGCGTGCCATGCGGCGGCGCCCACGACGTGCGGCTGCAGCGCCTGATCGGCCAGACCGTAGTCGAGGTAGCCGAGCAGACCGTCGAAGACGTAGGTGTAGGCCTCCTCGCCCTGGAACTGCTCGAGCAGGTCGCTCCAGCCTGCGGCCTCGAGCGTGGTGATCGGATCCTCGTGGTCGTAGGAGTTCAGGTCGCCGATGATGAGCGAGCCGTCAGCCTCCACACCGGTGGGCTCGCTCGCCATCCAGTCGGCGAGCGCGGCCGCGGCATCCGTGCGCACCTCGTTGCAGTTGCCCTGCTCGGGCGTGCCGGTGTCGCCCTCGCACGCCGAGCCCTTGGACTTCAGGTGGTTGACGGCGACGGTGATGACGCGGTCGGTCGCGGTGTCGACGAACGACTGCGCGATCGCGGGGCGGTTGGCCGAGGTGTCGAAGCGCGCGTCGACGGTCTCGTCGAGCACGGCGTGCTCGCCCTCGGGGGTGACGAGGGCGGGCTGGTAGAGCAGTGCGGTCGTGATCTCGTCCGTGCCGACGGTGCCGGTGTCGATGCCCGCCCAACGAGCCGAGCCGTCGTCGTTCGGACCGGCGGCCTCGTTGAGCGCGGCGACCAGCGCATCCAGCGCCTCGCCGTCGTTGTTCTCGATCTCGTTCACACCGATGATGGCGGAGTCGAGCTCGGTGAGGGCGGCGACGATCTTCGCCTCCTGGCGCGCGAGCTCTTCAGCGGTCTGCGCGCCGCGGCTGCCGAGCGTCGTGAAGTAGTTGAGCACGTTGAACGAGGTCACCTCGAGCGTCGCGCCGGCGATCTCGGGTGCCGGTCCGCGGCTGTTGACCGACGTGAAGGTGCCCGCCTCGGTCGGCTGCAGACGCCAGAGGTCGAAGCGGTAGTCGAGCACACCGGTGATGCCGGTGATGAGGTCGCCTCCGCGGAAGGTGTTCTCGAGCGTGAACTCCTCGAGGTTGCCGGGGTGGATGGCCGGGTCGGCGTTCTGCGCCGTGCGGCTGTCGTCGATGGTGAGGCGGTTCATCGCGTTGGCCTCTCGGATCGCTGCCGCCTCGGGGGACCCCGGCGCCGCGACGGCGGTGGGCTGCATCTGGCGCTCCGTGCCGACGACGACCTCGCCGTAGCGGCCGTAGTTGAAGTACTCGAGGATCGCGAGATCCTGCGGCAGCGTGACGAGCATGCTCTCGTAGCGCTCGTGGTCGTCGATCGGCAGCTCGAGCTCGGTCGCGGCCGGCATCGCGCCCTCGCCGCAGGCGAGCACGGTGGCGCTCGAGAGCTGCGTCATGCCGAAGTGCTCGCCCGCGACGCCGCTGACGGTCACCGCGTCGCCCTCGGCGACCTCCGCTGCACCGGGTGCGTAGACGAAGATGCCGTCGCTCGTCGCGGCGTCGCCGTCGCCGGCGTCCTGCACGGTGAAGCCGTTGAAGCCTCCGACCTGCCAGTCGCCCACGACCGTGCCGCGCACGACCACGGTCTGGCCGGCGAGCGGGGTCGCCTCGCCGCTGCCCTGCACGGCGCCGATCGCCATCGCCTGCGACTCGCAGCTGAGGTCGATGTTCGCCGAGGACTCGTCGATGACCGGATGGTCAGCCGCCATCGCCGGCGTCGCGACCAGGCCGGCGAGGGCGAGGGACGCGATGGTGGCGGTGCCGAGCATGGTGCGTGCGCGCATGGTTCCACTCCGTTGAGGTGCAGGGACACTGCCGACGGTAGTGAAGGCCACCCACGGCGCGCCCGGGGCCTCAGTTGAACATCGGGTGACGAACGGCGCAAGGGTCGCGACCCTTCGACGCGCTCAGCGCCCTGCCGGCGCGGAGCGGCTCAGGGAACGTGGGTCGCTGAGCCGGTGCGCGCCGGATGCGCACACCGTGCCGAAGCGGAGGTCAGCGGAAGATGATGGTGCGCTGCCCGTCGAGCAGCACGCGATCCTCGGCGAACCACTGCACCGCGCGCGACAGCGTGCGCGACTCCTCGTCCTGCCCGATCGCGATCAGCTGGGCGGGGGAGTGCGCGTGATCGACGCGCACGACGTTCTGCTCGATGATCGGGCCCTCATCGAGGTCGCTCGTCACGAAGTGGGCCGTCGCGCCGATGAGCTTGACGCCGCGCGCGTGCGCCTGCCGATAGGGGTTGGCGCCCTTGAAGCCCGGCAGGAAGGAGTGGTGGATGTTGATCAGTCGCCCGGCGAGCGCGTCGCACAGCTCGGGGGAGAGGATCTGCATGTATCGGGCGAGCACGACGAGCTCGATGCCCTCCGCCTCGACGACCTCGAGGATCCGGCGCTCGAACGCGGCCTTCGATCCAGCGTCGACGACTGGCGAGTGCTCGAAGGGCACGTCGTAGAAGGAGGCGAGCGAACCGAGCTCCGCGTGGTTCGACATGACGAGCGGGATGTCGACGGAGAGCTGCCCCGCGCGCTGCCGGAAGAGCATGTCGTTGAGGCAGTGCGCAGCCTTCGACACCAATACGAGCGTCTTGAGTGGCCGGCCGACGTCGTCGAGCTGCCACTGCATGCCGTAGCGCTCGACGATCGGTGCGAGCCGCGACTCGAAGTCGGTGCGCTCGGCGTCGGCCTCGACCTGCAGCCGCATGAAGAAGCGGTCGGTGTCGGCAGAGGAGAACTGCTGCGACTCGGTGATGTTGCCGCCGCTGGCGACGATCGCACCGGAGATGGCGTGCACGATGCCCGGCCGGTCCTCGCAGACGAACGACAGGATCCAGTGGTTGCTCACCCGGTCGAGTCTAGGAGGGGGCGAGCCCGGCCGACTGCTCGTGCGAGCGGAGCGTCGCGCGCACCTCGTCGAGGAAGGCGTCGACCTCCCCGGCCGCATAGCCCTCGCGGAACCGCGTGGTCGCGAATCGCGCGGCGGCGACGTCGTCGGAGAGGAGCTCGATCGCTGCACCGTCGCCCTCGAGGTATCCGCGGAGCGTCAGCACGATGCGATCCAGGTAGTCGTCCACCTCGTCGGCCTCATAGCCCGGCGCGAACCGCGTCATCGAGAAGTGCTTCGTCACGATCTCCTGCGGTGTCAGCATGCGCCGATCCTAGGGCGGGCGGCGCCAGCACTAGGCTTGCGCCGCACCATGTCAGCCCCCACCGCACCCCACGCATCCGCCGCCCGGTCCTTCCCGATGGCGCCGCTGCTCGTGCTCGCGCTGGCGATCTTCACCAACATCTCCGTCGAGATGCTGCCCATGGGGCTGCTGCTGCCGATGAGCCGCGAGCTCGCCGTGAGCGAGAGCGCCATCGGCCTGCTGGTGACGATCTTCGCGTTCACGGTCGTCGCCTCGTCGACCACGCTCATCCGCCTCACGCGCCGCGTGCCCAGGCACCTGCTCGTGCTCACCGTGCTCGCGGTCTTCGCCGTCAGCTGCTTCGGCTCGGCGCTGGCGCCGACCTACGAGTGGATGATCGCCTTCCGCGTGCTCGGCGGCCTCGCACACGGTGTCTTCTGGACGGTCGTGGGCGCGTACGCCGCCTACCTCGTGCCGCCCCACCAGCTCGCGCGCGCCGTCGCGCTCACCTCAGCGGGCGGCTCCTTCGCCTACGTGCTCGGCCTGCCGCTGGCCACCCTGCTCGGGCAGGTGATCGGATGGCGCTGGTCGTTCGCGCTCTTCGGTGCCGTCTGCATCGTGGTCGCCGTGGCCGTCTGGCGGATGCTGCCGCCCGTCGATCACCTGCGGGACCAGGCGACCACCTCCACGGGATCCATCGCGCTGCCGAGCCCCGAGCCGGGGAAGAGCCTGCGCGGCGTGGCGCTCGCGATCATCTCGACCACGCTCGTGATGCTCGGCCACTACGCGCTGTACACCTACATCTCGCCCTTCCTCGTGCAGCACGCGGGGGTGCCCGAGTCGTGGCTCTCGGGCGCGCTGCTCGGCTACGGCGTCGTCGGCATCGTCGCGGTGCTCGCGATCGCGCTCTGGCTCGGCAAGCGCCCCACCGCGTCGACGCTCGCGATGATGCTCGCCGGCATCGTGGCGATGGTGCTGCTGGGCCTCTCGCAGCTCGCGCTGCTCACGATCGCCGCGGTGCTGGTGTGGGCCTTCGCGCTCGGCGCCCTGCCGGCGCTGCTGCAGACGAGGCAGCTGCAGGCGACGCCCGAGCGGCTGCTGCAGCAGGCCACCGCCTGGTACACGACGGGCTTCAACGTCGGCATCGGTGCCGGCGCGCTGCTGGGCGCGCTCGTGCTCGACTCGATCGGCGTCGCGTTCCTGCCCTGGGCGCTGTGCGCCGGGCTCGTCGTCGCCCTCGTGCTCGTCGCGGTCGACGCGGCGCTGCACCGCCGCGACCTCACGGCCCGCTGACGCGGTTCAGCGGCGGTGGCGCCGCTGCGACGCGCGCGCAGCCGCACCCGTCTCCACGACCTCCGGCCGCTTCTGCCGGAACATCCGCGCGGGGGTGTCCTCGCCGTCCCACACCTGCACGATGCCCCACGCGACCGCGGCGACGGGCACCGAGAGCACGGCGCCGACAACGCCACCGAGGACGGTGCCGATGGTCAGGGCGATGAGGATGACGAGCGCGTGCAGCTTGAGCGAGCGACCCATCACGACCGGCTGCAGGAAGTTGCCCTCGAGCTGGTTGACGACGATGACGGCGCCCAGCACGATCAGGGCGGTCACGACCTCGCCGGTCGACACGAGCGCCACGAGCGTGGCGAGGATGCCAGCGAGGGTGGCGCCCACGAGCGGGATGAAGGCGAGCAGGAAGACGAGGACCGCGAGCGGCAGGGCGAGCGGGATCTGGAGGATCCACAGCACCACGCCGATGCCGACGGCGTCGACGAGCGCGACGGTGGCCGTGCCGCGAACGTATCCGCCCAGCGTGTCGACGGTGCGGTCGCCGATGCGCTCGGCGCGGGCGTAGGACTCGCCCTCGAAGGGCCGCAGCAGGAACTCCCAGATGCGCGGGCCGTCCTTCAGGAAGAAGAACAGCACGACGATCATCAGCACGAGCCCGGTGAGGAAGCTCGCGGCGGCGCTGACGCCCGCGAGCGCGCCGGAGCCGAACTGGGCGCTCGTGACGAAGTCGATCACAGCGTCGCGCGCCTCGGTGATCTGCTCGTCGGTGGGGGCGAACGGCAGGGTGGCCACCCACTCGAGCACCCGGTCGAATCCTTCCTGCGCCTGCTCCGCGAGCTCGCCGAACTGGTCGCGCACCGCGTTGACGATGAGCCAGACCACGCCGCCGAGCACCACGACGATGGCGAGCAGCGAGATCACCGTCGCGAGCACCGACGGCACGCCCTTGCGGCGCATCCAGCGCATCAGGGGAGCGAAGGCCGAGGCGAGGATGAGCGCGAGGATCACCGGGATGATGACGAGCGTGAGCTGCGTCATGGCGTAGACGAGCCCGGCGACGACCAGCAGCACCAGGATGATCTGGAGGGCCCGCGTCGCGAGTCGGCCGAACGAGTCGGCCCACAGCGACCACGGTGGCCGGACGGGCCGCTGAGCGACGGGTGTCGGCTGCGTGCGTGTGAACAGGCCCATGGTTCCCCCTCCGAAGCGTGCGCCCAAACCTACCGATCGGCGGCTGGGAGCGACGGCGCCGTGGGCGCTCGCTCGTCGGCCGCGGCATCCGCTGGCACCGCGCCGCGCAGCGCCTCGCGCACGGCGGTGATCGCGGGCGAGCCGCTCGAGGCCGACCGGGCGGCCGTGAAGACCTCGCGCCGGGGCGCCCCCGGCAGCGGCAGCGCGCGGAACCGCACGGGCGTGCCGACCCAGGTGAGGTCGTTCATGATCCCGACGGCGTGCCCGGTCTCGATCAGCCGCATCTGCGCTTGCAGATCGGCGGTCGCGAAGCGCACGTCGGGCTCGAAGCCGGCGATGCGGCACTGCTGCTCGCCGAAGTGCCGCGATGCGGCGCCCTGCGGCTCCATGACCCAGGGGTGGGCGGATGCGTCGGCGAGCGAGCCGATGCGGCTGCCGGGTGGCACCGCCAGTCGCAGCGCATCCGTCATGAGCACCTCGCGGTCGAGCCCGAGGTGCTGCGGGGCCGCGTGCCCCGGGTACTGCTCGGCGACGACGAGGTCGAAGTCGCCCACGTGCGTGTCGTAGAGGGCGGTCTCGGGCTCGCGCTGCACCATCTCGATGCGCACCTCCGGAGCGGTCTCCGCGAGGATCCGCAGCATGCCGGGCACGAGCGACAGCGCCGCCGACTGGAAGACGGCGATGCGCACGGTGCCGATCGGGCGACCGAGCGACACCGCGACGGCGCGCTCGGCCGTCTCGAGCTGGGCGAGGATGCCCTCGGCGTGCTGGGCGAGCAGCTCACCCTGCGGAGTGAGTGCGAGCCGCCGCCCCTGCTTGCGCGTGAGGGGCACGCCGACCTCTCGCTCGAGCGCCGAGAGCTGCTGGGAGACGGCGCTCGGCGCGTAGGCGAGCGCTGTGGCGACCGCTGCGATCGTGCCACGCAGGCGCAGCTCGCGCAGCAGTCTGAGCCGTCGGATGTCGAGCATGCGCGCCCTTCGAGAAGCATCGCGAAAAGCGACGGATACTCGTCGCCAACCGTCACTGTACCTGAATGGTGGATGGGTGCAGACTGGCGCTGCGCGCACCGTCGTGCGCACCTCCATCACCGCAGGAAAGGGCAGCAGCATGGGCGCAGCCGCCACCCCGAAGCACGCCGAGATCACCGGCACCGAGACGACCGTGGACGCGGCCGAGCTCGCAGAGCTCCAGGCGCTCGCGCCGCAGATCGTCGAGCAGGTGCGCACCTGGCTCGAGCAGGCGGAGCAGATCCCCTCCGACTCGAGCGCCGAGCAGCTCGCCGGCGTGCTGCGCGACCCGAAGGGCCTTGACTTCGCGGTCGCCTTCGTCGACGGCGTCGTGCGCCCCGAGGACGTCCACGTCGCTGCGCGCACGCTGCGCGAGATCGCCGGGGATGCGCCCTCGTTCCTCCCCTGGCCGATGCGCCAGGCGCTCAAGCTCGGCGGCGGCGTCGCGCCCCTCGCCCCGCAGGTCGTCGTCCCGATCGCGCGCCGCGTGCTGCGCGAGATGGTCGGCCACCTCATCATCGACGCGACCGACGCCCGCCTCGGTGCCGCGATCAAGCGCATCCGCGCCACCGGCGCCCGTCTGAACGTCAACCTGCTCGGCGAGGCCGTGCTCGGCGACCGCGAGGCGAAGCGCCGCCTCGAGGGCACCATGGCGCTCATCGAGCGCGACGACGTCGACTACGTCTCGATCAAGGTCTCTGCCACGACCGCGCCGCACCAGGCGTTCGGCTTCGACGCCGCCGTCGAGCACGTGATCGAGCGGCTGCTGCCGCTCTATCGCCGCGCAGCCGAGACGAAGACCTTCATCAACCTCGACATGGAGGAGTACAAGGACCTCGAGATGACCATGGCGGTCTTCACGCGGATCCTGGAGACGCCGGGCCTCGAGCAGTACCGCGGCGGCATCGTGCTGCAGGCCTACCTGCCCGACGCGCTGCCCGCGATGCAGCGCCTGCAGGTGTGGGCCGCCGAGCGCCGCGCGCAGGGCGGGGCAGGCGTCAAGGTGCGCCTCGTCAAGGGCGCGAACCTGCCGATGGAGCGCGTCGAGGCCTCGATCCACGACTGGCCGCTCGCGACCTGGCACACGAAGCAGGACAGCGACACGCACTACAAGCGAGTGCTCGCCTGGTCGCTGACGCCTGAGCGCATCGGCAACGTCGAGCTCGGCGTCGCCGGCCACAACCTCTTCGACGTCGCCTTCGCGTGGCTGCTCGCGAAGCAGCGCGGCATCACCGCGGGGCTCGAGTTCGAGATGCTGCTCGGCATGGCGCAGGGCCAGGCAGAGGTCGTGCGCCGCGACGTCGGCGGCCTGCTGCTCTACACCCCGGTCGTGCACCCGGCCGAGTTCGACGTGGCGATCGCCTACCTGATCCGCCGCCTCGAGGAGGGTGCGAGCCGCGAGAACTTCATGTCGGCCGTCTTCGAGCTCGCGAACGACCGCGGCCTCTTCGACCGCGAGCGCGACCGCTTCCTCGCGTCGCTCGACGCGCTCGCCGCGCAGGCGCCCGGCACGCACCGCGTGCAGGACCGCACGCAGGCGCCGGAGCCGGCAGCGACCGACGCGTTCCACAACGCGCCCGACACCGACCCCTCGCTGCCCGCCAACCAGGCCTGGGCAGCAGGCATCCGCGAGCGCGCGCAGGGCTCGAGCCTGGGCGCAGACGCCGTCGCTGCCGCGACCCTGCACGACGCCGCAGCGCTCGACGCCGTGATCGAGACCGGCATCGCCGCCAACGACGCGTGGCGCTCGCTCTCGGGCGCCGAGCGCGCCGAGATCCTGCACCGCGTCGGTCACGAGCTCGAGGTGCGCCGCGCAGAGCTCATGGAGGTCGCCGCGAGCGAGGCGGGCAAGACGCTCGACCAGTCCGACCCCGAGGTCTCCGAGGCGATCGACTTCGCGCACTACTACGCCGAGCGCGCGCGCGACCTCGACCGCGTCGACGGCGCCACCGCGGTGCCCTCGCGGCTGATCGTCGTCACGCCGCCGTGGAACTTCCCGATCGCCATCCCCGCGGGCTCGACCCTCGCAGCCCTCGCGAGCGGCGCATCCGTCATCATCAAGCCCGCCCGCGCCACCGCGCGCACCGGAGCCACGATGGTCGAGGCGCTCTGGGCCGCCGGTGTGCCGAAGGACGTGCTGCAGCTCGTGCAGCTCGGCGAGCGCTCGCTCGGCGACCAGCTCATCGGAGACGAGCGCGTCGACCGCGTGATCCTCACCGGCGGCTTCGAGACCGCGCAGGCCTTCCGACGCATCCGCCCCGACCTCAGCCTGCTGGCCGAGACGAGCGGCAAGAACGCCATCATCGTCACCCCCTCCGCCGACTTCGACCTCGCGGCGAAGGACATCGTCTCGAGCGCCTTCGGCCACGCCGGCCAGAAGTGCTCGGCGGCCTCGCTGGTGATCCTCGTCGGCCAGGCCGGCCGCTCGAAGCGCCTGCACAACCAGATCGTCGACGGCGTGCGCTCGCTCGAGGTCGGCTACCCGTGGGAGGCCACGAGCCAGATGGGCCCGATCGTCGCGCCCGCCGAGGGCAAGCTGCTCGACGGCCTGACGACGCTCGGCGAGGGCGAGTCGTGGATCGTCGAGCCGAAGCAGCTCGACGACGAGGGCAAGCTGTGGACGCCGGGCCTGCGCGCAGGCGTGCAGCGCGGCAGCGAGTACCACCTGACGGAGTACTTCGGGCCGATCCTCGGCATCATGCGCGTCGAGACGCTGGAGGAGGCGATCGCGATCGTCAACGAGGTCGACTACGGCCTCACCTCCGGCATCCACTCGCTCAACCCGGCAGAGATCGGCCGGTGGCTCGACACCATCGAGGCCGGCAACCTCTACGTCAACCGCGGCATCACCGGCGCGATCGTGCAGCGCCAGCCCTTCGGCGGCTGGAAGCGCTCGGTCGTCGGCCCGACCACGAAGGCCGGCGGCCCGAGCTACCTCATGCCGCTCGTCGAGTGGGTGAGCGCCGAGGCTGCGCAGCTCGCGCCGATCGAGCTGCTGTCGGTGCAGACGGTCGTCGACGCCATCGAGTCGCTGGCGAGGTCGGCGGATGCGTCGGTGACGGTCGCCGAGGCCGCGGCGCTGTGGCGGTCGGCCGGCTCCGACCAGCAGGTGTGGGCGACCGACCTGGGCGTGGCGCGCGACGAGCAGCAGCTGCTGGCCGAGCGCGACATCCTGCGGCACCTGCCGATGCCGGGCGTCACCATCCGCCTCGCGGAGGGCGGCCGCATCGTGCAGCTCGCGCGATCGGTGGTCGCAGCGCTGCGCGCCGGAGCCTCGGTGCGCGTCTCGACGGCGATCGAGCCGGCACCCGCGGTGCGGGCTGCGCTCGCCGCGGCGAACGTGCCGGTCGAGGTGCAGGACGACGCCGCCTTCCGGCGCGCTGCTGCGGGCCTGGGCCAGGGGCGCATCCGCTATCTCGCGGCAGAGGACGCCGTCGCCGAAGGCGTGCGCGCGCTCGCCGAGGCGGTCGACGGGCGCCCCGACCTCGCCATCGTGTCGCACGCACTCGTCGAGGCCGGCCGGGTCGAGATGCTGCCGTTCCTGCGCGAGCAGGCGATCGCCATCACGGCGCACCGCTTCGGCACGCCGAACCACCTGACCGACGCGCTGATCTAGCGCACGCCAGCGAAGGACCCCTTCCGCCATCGCGGACCCGGTGCACCGGGTCCCCGATGGCAGAAGGGGTCCTCGTTCGTGGGGACCCCTTCCGCCACGAGGGACCCGGCGCACGGGGTCCCCGATGGCAGAAGGGGTCCCTGTGCGGAGGCGCGGGGGGAGCGGTCGCGAGATATCATGGTGGGAGGCCGTGACTGGCGCACAGGTGGAGCACCACCGGGGAGCGGCCGATCTCGAGCCGCGCGCCTGGGCGACACCGCCAGCGACGCGCGCGAGCGCATCAGCGAAGGAGCACCCGTGACCGACCGCATGCCCAGCACGTTCAACTCGCCCCTCGCCGAGGTCGATCCCGAGATCGCCGAGGTCCTGCAGCAGGAGCTGAACCGCCAGCGCGACTTCCTCGAGATGATCGCGAGCGAGAACTTCGTGCCGGTCGCGGTGCTCGAGTCCGCCGGCAGCGTGCTGACCAACAAGTACGCAGAGGGCTACCCGGGCCGCCGCTACTACGGCGGCTGCGAGTACGTCGACGTCGCCGAGCAGCTCGCGATCGACCGCGCCAAGTCGCTCTTCGGCGCCGAGTTCGCCAACGTGCAGCCCCACTCGGGCGCCACCGCCAACGCCGCCGTCCTGCACGCGATCGCGCGCCCGGGCGACACGGTGCTCGGCCTCTCGCTCGACCACGGCGGCCACCTCACGCACGGCATGAAGATCAACTTCTCCGGCCGGCTCTACGACATCGTCGCCTACGGCGTCGACGCCGAGACGAGCCGCGTCGACATGGAGGAGGTGCGCCGCCTCGCCATCGAGCACAAGCCGAAGGTGATCGTCGCCGGCTGGTCGGCCTACCCGCGCCAGCTCGACTTCGCGGCCTTCCGCGCCATCGCCGACGAGGTCGGCGCGCTGCTGTGGGTCGACATGGCCCACTTCGCGGGCCTCGTCGCCGCCGGCGTGCACCCGAGCCCGGTGCCGCACGCGCACGTCGTCTCGTCCACGGTGCACAAGACCATCGGCGGCCCCCGTTCGGGCTTCATCCTGACGAACGACGCCGACATCGCGAAGAAGATCAACTCCGGCGTCTTCCCCGGCCAGCAGGGCGGCCCGCTCATGCACGCGATCGCGGCGAAGGCGACCGCCTTCAAGCTCGCGGCCTCCGCCGAGTTCAAGGAGCGCCAGGAGCGCACCCTGCGCGGCGCGCACATCCTCGCCGACCGCCTCATGCAGCAGGATGTGGCGGATGCGGGCATCACCGTGCGCTCGAACGGCACCGACGTGCACCTGGTGCTCGTCGACCTGCGCGACGCCGCGATCGACGGCAAGCAGGCCGAGGATCTCCTGCACGAGATCCGCATCACCGTGAACCGCAACGCCGTGCCCAACGACCCGCGGCCTCCGATGGTCACGTCGGGCCTCCGCATCGGCACGCCGGCGCTTGCCACCCGCGGCTTCGGCGACACCGAGTTCACCGAGGTCGCCGACGTGATCGCGCTCGCGCTGCAGCTCGGCGCCGATGCAGCCGAGGCCGACCTCGAGCCGCTGCGCGCCCGCGTCGCGAAGCTCGCCGACGCCTTCCCGCTCTACGCGGGCTTCGGCCCCTCGGGGCAGCCCGAGGCGGTGCACGAGCTCGGCTCGTCGGTCGACGGCAGCGGCTCCGCCCGATGACGGCGCGCCTGCTCGACGGCAACGCGACCGCGGCGGCCATCAAGCTCGAGCTCAAGGAGCGAGTGGATGCGCTCGGCGCCAAGGGCGTGCACCCGGGCCTCGGCACGCTGCTGGTGGGCGAGGACCCGGCGAGCCAGTCCTATGTGAAGGGCAAGCACCGCGACTGCGCCGAGGTGGGCATCGAGTCGATCCGCGTGGACCTGCCGGCGAACGCGTCGAGCGCCGACGTGCGGACGGCGATCGAGGACCTCAACTCGGCGCGAGAGGTGACCGGCTACATCATCCAGCTGCCGCTGCCGCCCGGGCACGACGAGCACGCGATGCTCGAGCTGATGGACCCCGACAAGGATGCCGATGGCCTGCACCCGACCAACCTCGGCCGGCTCGTGCTGGGCGTCGACGGCCCCATCGACTCGCCGCTGCCGTGCACCCCGGCGGGCATCGTGCAGATGCTGCGCCGCCACGACATCGCGATCGCCGGCGCCACCGTCGCGGTGGTCGGCCGCGGGCTGACGGTCGGCCGTCCGCTCGGGCTGCTCCTGACCCGCAAGGGCATCGACGCGACCGTGACGCTCTGCCACTCCCGCACGCCCGATCTGGCCGCGCAGGTGCGCGAGGCCGACATCGTGGTGGCAGCTGTGGGCGTGCCGGGGCTCATCACGGCCGACTGGGTGAAGCCCGGTGCCGCGGTGCTCGACGTCGGCATCACGCGCGGCCTCTCGGCCGAGACGGGCAAGGTGAAGCTGCTGGGCGACGTCGACCCCGGTGTGCGCGAGGTCGCTGGCTGGGTCTCGCCCGTGCCCGGCGGCGTGGGCCCGATGACGCGCGTCATGCTGCTCGACAACGTCGTGCAGATGGCAGAGAAGTCGGTGCGCTCGCGCTGACCCTTCGACACGCTCTGCGCCCTTCGGGCGCGGAGCGGCTCAGGGGACGGCTGGGAGCCGTTCGGGCGCAGAGCGGCTCAGGGAGCAGTAGCCCGCTGAGCCGGTGCGCGCCGAAGGCGCTCACCGTGTCGAAGCGCCGGGTCAGGCCGTGTAGGCGTCGCGGAGCGCCGGGTAGTAGTCGTCCCACTCCGGCATGGGCTGGCCTCCGATCGCGGCGACGAGGCGGTCGAGGTACCACTCCCAGCCCGCGGCGACGTCGGGCAGCATCGTCAGCGGCAGCTCGTGCTGCGTGAAGCGGATCAGCGTGCCGGAGCCGGGCTCGCGCCCGCCATCCACCAGCTCGACCTCGAGGCTCCAGCTGCCGGCCTCATCCGTCGTCTGCACGACCAGGTGCTCGGGGGCCGTGCAGTCGATGATCTCGACGGCGCTCGTCGCGTCGCCCTCCTCGGCGGTCATCGCCAGCACGACCTCGCCCGAGTCGGGGTCGCCGACGTAGGTGGCGAACCAGAGACCCAGCTCCCGCGACTCCGACAGGAACGGCCACACCGCGATCGCGTCGGCCGTCACTTGCCGCTCCAGGGTCAGCTCGCACATCTGCCCGTGCTCGGTCACGCTGCCCGTCCGTTCGATGCCCATGCGGTCTCCTCCCGGTGCAGCCGAGCCTACGCATCCGCACCCGTGCACCGCCAGGGTGGCGTCACCGGCCGGCGCTGCGCCGCGAGCTGGCGCCCTCAGCGCCTCCCGCTGCTGCCTCAGCGCCCGATCGCGTCGACGTAGAGGCGGATGCGCTTCGCGTAGGTCTCGGCGTTGCGGGCGATCGCGAGCACCTCGTCGTCGGTCGTCTCTCGCCGCACCTTGCCGGGCACGCCGGCGACGAGCGAGCGCTCGGGGATGACGGTGCCCTCGGTGACGAGCGCTCCGGCGGCGATGATCGAGCCCGAGCCGATGACGGCACCGTTCATGACGGTCGCGTGCATGCCGATGAGCACGTCGTCCTCGACGGTGCAGCCGTGCACGACGGCGTTGTGGCCGATCGAGACGCGCGCACCGATCGTCAGCGGCGAGCCGTGGTCGACGTGCAGCGAGCAGGAGTCCTGCACGTTGGAGTCGTCGCCGATCACGACGGCCTCCTCCTCGGCGCGCAGCGAGGCGCCCGGCCAGATCCCGACGCGCTCGCCGAGCGAGACGGCCCCGGCGATCACGACGCCCGGCATCACGAGCGCCGACTTGGGCAGGTGCGGCACCCGGTCGGGCAGCGGGATGATCGTGGCTCGCTCGTGGACGGTCATGGGGTCAGCGTACGCCGGGACTCCGCTGATGGCGCGGTCAGCGCGAGCGGATGCGCTGCACGCTGCAGCCCCCGCACGCGCGCCGCTGGAGAAGAACGGGATGCGCTTCTCAGAGAAAGGGGGTACAAGGAGAGCAGCGCTTCTCCCGGATCGCTCGAATGGAGGACATCGGTGTCGAACTCGTCTGCAGCTGCCGCACCGCCCGTGGACCCGTCGGCATCAGCAGACGACCTGCCTGCGAGCGGCAAGCGCGGGCGCCCACGCGAGCGCAAGCGCGCGAGCCCGATGCGGCGGCGCGAGGCGCTCGCCGGCTACCTGTTCATCTCGCCGTGGGTGCTGGGCTTCCTGATCTTCACGCTCGGCGCGATGATCTACAGCCTCGTCATCTCCTTCAGCTACTACCAGCTGGCGACCGACACCGCGCGGCCCGCGGGCTTCGCGAACTACGAGTCGCTGATCACCGACCCCAAGATTGCGACGGCGCTCGGCAACACGCTCTTCTACGCCGTACTGGCTGTGCCGCTCGAGATCGCGCTCGCGCTGGGGCTCGCGCTGCTGCTCAACAGCGTTCGGCGCGGCGCCGGCTTCTTCCGCACCATCTTCTACCTCCCGAAGATGACGCCGACGGTCGCCACCGCATCCGTCTTCCTGCTGCTGCTGAACGGCTCGACGGGTGCGATCAACCGCGGCCTCGCATCCATCGGCATCGACGGGCCCGACTGGCTGCTCGACCCGGACTGGGTGAAGCCGTCGATCGTGCTGATGACCATCTGGGGCGTCGCCGGCACGATGGTGATCTTCCTCGCCGCGCTGCAGAACGTGCCGAAGGAGCTCTACGAGGCGGCGTCGATCGACGGCGCCGGGCCGTGGGGCCGCTTCTGGCACGTGACGCTGCCGCTGATCTCTCCGGCGGTGCTCTTCAACGTGCTGGTGCTCACGATCGCGGCCTTCCAGATCTTCGATCAGGCCTTCCTGCTCTTCCATCGGACCACGGGGACCGGGTCGACGGATGCATCGCTGTTCTATGCGATCTACCTGTTCGAGCAGGCCTTCCGGCAGTTCAACTTCGGCTTCGCAGCCGCCATGGCGTGGCTGCTGTTCCTGATCATCCTCATCATCTCGATGATCCAGATGCGGGTCGGCAACCGATTCGTCTACTACGAGGGGGATGAGCGATGACCGCTTCGACCGACGTCAGCGCGAAGGCGGCCGCGGCTGCCCCGATGACCTCTGGCGACCTCGCGAAGGCGGCAGCCAAGCCCTCGCGCGATCGCGGGCCGCGGCTCTCGGCATGGGGCTGGGCCGGCCAGGTGGTGCGCTGGCTGCTGCTGCTGGGCTGCAGCGCGCTGTTCCTCTACCCGCTCGTGTGGCTGGTCTCCGCGAGCCTCAAGCCGCGTGGCGAGGTGTTCGACAACCGCCTGATCCCCGAGACCTGGGTGCCGCAGAACTACGTCGACGTCTTCAACGAGCTGCCGCTGCTCTCGTGGCTCGGCAACAGCGTGCTGATCGCCGTGCTGGCCGCAGGGTTCGTGACGATCGCGAGCGCCATGGTGGCGTTCGGCTTCGCTCGGTTCCGCTTCCCGGGCAGGAAGGTGCTCTTCGGTGTGCTGCTCGCGACGATGATGCTGCCGGGCGCGGTCACCCTCGTGCCGCAGTTCCTGATCTGGAACCAGCTGGGCTTCGTGGGCACGAACGTGCCGCTGTGGGGCGCCAACCTCTTCGGCTCGGCCTTCTACATCTTCCTGCTGCGGCAGTTCTTCCTCGGGCTGCCGAAGGAGCTGTTCGAGGCGGCGCGCGTCGACGGGCTGAGCGCGTGGGGGCAGTTCTGGCGCATCGCGTTCCCGCTGTCGCTCCCGTCGTTCGTCATCGTGTTCCTCTTCGAGTTCCAGGCGAGCTGGAACAACCTGCAGGGGGCGCTCATCTACCTGAACACCGGGTCGGCCGAGGGGTACACCGTGCCGCTCGGCATCGCCAGCGCGATGACGAAGTACGCACCGGAGTCCGGCGGGCACGGCGACTACCAGTACGTCATGGTCGCAGCGCTGATCGTGACGCTGCCGATGCTGATCCTCTTCGCCTTCGGGCAGCGCTCGTTCATCCACGGCATCGCCACCTCTGGCAAGACCGGCTGAGGCGGCACGCGAGAGCGGGGGAGGCCGAAGCCGCCCCCGCTCTCGTGTGCGTCAGGTGAGTGCCTGGCTCAGCCCTCGTTGACGTCGGCCGCCTGCTCGTACGCAGACATCGCCGCCTGCTGCGCCTCCGCGAGCGCGTCAGCCGGCGAGGACTCGCCGAGCAGGGCAGAGGTGACGGCGCTCTCGAGCTCGCCACGGATCTGCTGCCCAGCGGCCGAGCCGCCGAGCGAGGCGCCTTCTGCCGCGACGTCGTAGTAGACGTCGATGGCCTGCTCGAAGCCCTCGTAGCCGTCGGCCGCGGCATACTCGTCGCGGATCATCTCGTCGGCCGCGGGCGAGCCGGTGAACAGACCCGTGTTGATGCCGTTGCGACCCTCGTCCTCCTCGGTCGTCGCCGCGCGGGCGTCGGCAGCTGCGGTCCAGGCCTCCTCGCTGGTCAGCTCGAGCGCCCAGGCGCACGCGGCAGCCGGGTTCTGCGCGCCCGCCGGGATCACGAACGCCGATCCTCCGGTGGCGGAGAAGGGCTCGCCCTCGGTCGTCGTCATCGGGATGGCGCCGATCTCGACGTCGTCGGCGTAGGGCGTCAGCACGTTGAGGTACCACTGGTCGAAGACCGCGGCGCCGACGGTGTCGTTCGCATAGCTGTTGCCGTCGCCGAAGATGTCGATCGAGTCGACGAAGCCGCTCACCTCGGCGTAGCCGCCCTGCACCTCGTAGAGCTCCTGCAGGAACTCGACAGCCTCGACGTTCTCGGCGCGGTCGAGCGTCGGTGCGCCCTCCTCGTCGACGGTGCCGCCGCCGAACGCGAGCATCCACTGGTTGGCCTTCGGCACGCCCTGCGGGTCGAAGCCGACGCGCGTCACGCTGTTGCCCTCCATCACGGTCATCGCCTCCGCGGCGGCGATCATCGCCTCCTGGTCGCTCAGATCGAGATCCTCGGCGCTCACGCCGGCCTCTTCCATGACGCGCGCGTTCGTGAGGATGGCGGGCGGCTGGTAGAACTGCGGCACCGCCCAGATCTGATCCTGATAGGTGATGTCGCTCGTCACCTGCGGGTACCAGTGCGACTGCGGGTCGAGGTCGTTGGCCTCGAAGCACGCGTCGAGCGGCATGATGAGCCCCTGCGCGGCATAGGTCGGCACGAACTGGCGATCCATCTGCACGACGTCGGCCATGCCGCCCGAGACCGAGAGGGTGGTGAACTTCTGCGCGTCGAACGCGGTCTGGTCGAGCTCGACGGTGACGCCCTCGAGCGCTCCAGCCGCGTGATCGAGTCGAGCCTGCCCGACGTCATCGGTGTTCTCGAAGCCCCAGCCGCTCAGCGTGCCGGTCGGCTCAGCGCCGAAGTCGGCCTCCGCGGCAGGCGTGCCGCCTCCTCCGCAGCCGGTCAGCAGCAGTGCTGTCGCAGCCGCAGCGGCGCCAGCGGCGCCCAAGCGTGATCGCATGTCAACCCTCTCTCCTGCAGCGGTCACCATACGACCGCTCCTCTCGCGGACGGTACGCCCCTTTGTACCCCGCGGGTATCGGCCACTTCTCAGGTTCTCCTCCTCCGTCGACGAGCGCGGGCGGATGCGCGGCGTGCACGCGCAGGCGCAGACAGGTTAGGCTCGCCTTACTTCGGCACCGTGGTCCTCCACGATCGCCTGGCCCGACCGTGGAGCCCCCTCCTGCCTGACACCTCGACCGCACGACCGGATGCGAGCGCCGACGCGCTCGCTGCCGGCCGTCGCCGCACCGGTCGTCGCCGCAGCACCCGCACCCGCGTCCTCGCCGTCGTGGCGTCGCTCCTCCTGCTCGCGGCCTCGTCGGCGCTCAGCCTCTTCGTCGGCTCGGGCGACCTCTCTCCTCAGATCGTCCTGAACGCGCTCATGGGCGACGGGACCACCACCAACGACCTGCTGGTGCGCGACTACCGCGTGCCCCGCACGATCCTCGCCGTGCTCGCCGGGCTCGCGCTCGGCCTCGCGGGTGTCGTCATGCAGGCCCTCACGCGCAACCCGCTCGCCGACCCCGGCCTGCTCGGCGTCAACGCCGGCGCCTACTTCGCCGTCGTCGTCGGCACCGGCTTCTTCGGCGCAGGCATCGCATCCGGCCAGATCGTCTGGGGCGTGGTGGGCGCCGGCATCGCCGCAGCCGTCGTCTACCTGGTCGGCACGACCGGGCCGGCGGCGGGCACGCCCGTCAAGCTGGTGCTCGCGGGTGTCGCGATCGGGGCCGTCCTCTCTGGCTTCAGCCAGGCGATCACGTTCGCGAACCCCACGGTCTTCGACCGCGTGCGCTTCTGGTCGGCCGGCTCGCTGCAGGGCAGGCAGTTCGACAGCGTGCACGCCGTCTGGCTGCTCATCGTCGTCGCCGCAGTCGCCGTGCTGCTGCTCTCTCGCTCGCTCAACGCGCTCACGATGGGCGAGGAGGTCGCGAGAGCGCTCGGCACGAACATCCCGCTCGTGCGCGGCGTCGGCTTCGTGGCCATCACGCTGCTGTGCGGCGCCGCGACGGCGGCGGTCGGCCCGATCACGTTCGTCGGCCTCGTCGTGCCGTTCGTCGCGCGGTTCACGGTCGGCGTCGACCACCGCTGGATCATCGCCTTCAGCCTCGTGGCCGGTCCTGCGCTCGTGCTGCTGTCGGATGTCCTCGGTCGCGTGCTCGTGGGCAGCGAGCTGCCCGTCGGGGTCGTCACGGCGTTCGTGGGTGCGCCCGTGCTCATCGCGCTCGTGCGCCGCACGAGGATGCGGTCGCTGTGAGCGGCGCGAGCATGGCGCTGTGGCCCTCGCGCGTCCGGATGCTTCGCGGCCCCGCCGGGATCCGGCTGCTGCTCGACGGACGAGCGCTCGCGGTGTGCGCGGCGCTGCTCGTCGCGATCGCGGCGCTCTCGGCGCTCGCGCTCACCTTCGGCGACTCCGACCTCTCGGTGCCCCAGGTGCTCGCGGCGCTGCTCGGGCAGGGCGACGACAGCACCGTGCGCGTGGTGCGGGAGTGGCGGCTCTCGCGCGTGGTGCTCGCGATCGTCGGGGGGATGAGCCTGGCGATCTCCGGAGCGATCTTCCAGTCGATGACGCGCAACCCGCTCGGCAGCCCCGACATCATCGGCTTCTCGACCGGCGCCTACACGGGCGCGCTCGTGGTGACCCTCGTGCTCGGCGCGAGCGCCGCATCCGTGTCCGTCGGCGCCTTCATCGGTGGCCTCGCGACGGCGCTCGCGGTCTATGCGCTCGCCTTCAAGCGCGGAGTGCAGGGCTTCAGGCTCATCGTGGTCGGCATCGCGGTGAGCGCGGTGCTGAGCGCGGTCAACGCCTACCTGCTCGTGCGGGCGAGCCTCGAGCAGGCCGTGACGGCCGCCATCTGGGGCGCCGGCACGCTCAACGAGGCGCGCTGGCCGGAGGTGCTGCCGGTGATCGCGACGCTCGCAGTGCTGACGCCCGCGTGCATGCTGCTCTCGCGGCGGCTCACGGTGCTCGAGCTCGGCGACGACCATGCCCGCATGCTGGGTGTGCGGGCAGAGCCGACGCGCATCATGCTGCTCGTCGTGGGCGTCGGGCTCGTCTCGATCGTCACCGCGATCACCGGGCCCATCACCTTCGTCGCGCTCGCGGCACCGCAGATCGCCAAGCGGCTCGTGCGCGGCACGGGCCCTGCGCTCATGGCGTCGGCGCTCGTCGGCGCGCTGCTGCTGCTGGCGAGCGACGTGCTCGCGCAGCGCGTCATCGCGCCCTCGCAGTACCCCGTCGGCGTCATCACCGCGTGCCTCGGCGGCGCCTACCTCGTCTGGCTGCTCTCGCGCGGCATGAAGGAGCAGCGATGACTGTGCACCCCGCCGACGGCGGCTCCCGCCTCGAGGCCCGCGGCGCCTCGATCGGCTACGGCGACCGCCACGTGATCGACGGGCTCGACGTCGCGATCCCGGACGGCTCGTTCACGGTCATCATCGGCCCGAACGCGTGCGGCAAGTCGACGCTGCTGCGCTCGCTCGCCCGGCTGCTGCCGCCCACGCACGGGCAGATCGTGCTCGACGGCGACGACATCCGCTCGAAGCCCACGCGCGAGGTGGCCCGCACCATCGGCCTGTTGCCGCAGACCGCGATCGCACCCGAGGGCATCACGGTCGTCGACCTCGTGAGCCGCGGCCGGTACCCGCACCAGGGGCTGCTGCAGCAGTGGTCGGCGGAGGACGAGCAGGCCGTGCGCGCGGCACTGCAGGCGACGTCGACCGAGGATCTCGCGAAGCGTCGCGTCGACGAGCTCTCCGGCGGGCAGCGGCAGCGCGTCTGGATCGCGATGGTGCTCGCGCAGGAGACCCCGCTCGTGCTGCTCGACGAGCCCACCACCTTCCTCGACATCGCGCACCAGATCGAGCTGCTCGAGCTGTGCCGCCGACTGCACCACGAGGGGCGCACCCTCGTGGCCGTGCTGCACGACATCAACCAGGCCGCGCGCTATGCCACGCACCTGATCGCGATGCGCGACGGCGCGATCGTCGCCGAGGGCACGCCCGCCGAGGTCGTCACCGTCGAGCTCGTCGAGCGCGTGTTCGGCGTGCGCAGCCGCGTGCTCGATGACCCCGAGTCGCACACGCCCATGATCGTTCCCCTCGCCCACGGCGCCGTCTCGGCGATGCCGCAGGCCGCGGGCGACTGAACCCACCGAAAGGAAACCCATGACACTCCGCACTCGCCGCGCTCGCGCGGCCACCGCAGCGATCGCCGGCGCGCTGGCCATCGGCCTGCTCGCCGGCTGCTCGGCCTCCACGCCCGAGGTCTCCACAGAGCCCACCGGCAGCGAGGCGCCCGCGGGTGACGGCCCCCTCGCGACGGTCGACACGATGTTCGGCGCCGTCGAGGTGCCGCAGCCCGAGGACGGCGAGCTCACCGTCGTCGCGCTCGGCTGGTCGGATGCCGAGATGGCGCTCGCCCTCGGCGTCACGCCGGTCGCCGTCTTCGACTGGCAGGGCTTCGGCGCCGAGAGCAACGGCGTCGGACCTTGGGCGGCCGAGCTCTTCGGCGATGAGGAGCCGGTGCTCATCGAGCGCGGCGACGAGTCGCTCAACTACGAGCAGATCCTCGGCCTCGACCCCGACGTGATCCTCAACACCCGCTCAGGCAACGACGAGGCGGAGTTCACGAACCTCAGCGACATCGCCCCCACCATCTACGGACCCGAGGGCGCTGGTGCGTTCGCGACCGAGTGGACGGACCAGCTGACGCTCGTCGGCGAGGCGCTCGGCAAGGCCGACGAGGCGCAGGCGCTCATCGAGGAGGTCGAGGGCGAGATCACCGCGGCCGCCGAGGCCAACCCCGAGTTCGCGGGCCTGACCACGGCATCCGTCGCCAAGTTCGGCGACGCCTACGGCGCCTACCTCCCGGGCGACGGCCGCTTCGACCTGCTCGCAGAGCTCGGCTTCGAGAACAACCCGGCGATCGCCGACCTCGAGTCCTCCGGCTTCTTCGCCAATGCCTCTGCCGAGAGCGTCGCTGCCTTCGACGCCGATACGGCGGTCATCCTGCCCATCGGCTACACGCTCGAGGAGACCGAGCAGGATGCGCTGCTCTCGTCGCTGAGCGTCGTGCAGGACGGCCGGGCGGTCTTCATCGACCCCGCCTCCGACCTCGCCGGCGCATGGGGTGCGGCGAGCGCGCTCAGCATCCCGGTCGTGCTCGACGAGCTGGTGCCGCAGCTGGCGGAGGCCGCTGCGAAGCTCTGACCGCGACGTCTGCCATCTCGGCAGCGCCTCGAAGGGCGGGTGCGCCTCGGCGCCCCGCCCTTCGGCGTACCGTAGTGGCGGGCGAGCGCCCGGCCCCCGTAGCCCAATCGGCAGAGGCAGCGGACTTAAACTCCGCGCAGTCTGGGTTCGAACCCCAGCGGGGGCACGCGTCGCCCGGGCGGCCTCGGCCGCGAGGGGCTCAGAGCCCGACGAGCTCCTCGAGCGCGACCGGCGGGCGGCCGGTGAGCAGCTCGACGTCGCCGCTTACATGCTCGTTCTCGCCCGCAGCGATCGCCGTGTAGGTCGAGACCCAGGCCTCCACGCGCATCTCGCTCGCTCCCGTCGCCGCTCGCCAGCGACGGCCCTCCTCGACGGTCTCGTCGAGATAGCGGATGCGTCGGCCGGTCGCCGCGGTGAGGGTCGCGGCGATCTCGTGGAACGAGAGCGCTCGCGGCCCGGTCAGCTCGTAGGTGCGGCCGGCATGCGCTGCGGGATCCCGCAGGACGGCAGCTGCAGCTCGGGCGACATCGAGCTTGGCGACGGCCGCGACTCGGCCCTCTCCCGCGGGGCCCTGCACGGTGTCGTCCGCGCCCGGCAGCAGGGCGACGAGGTCGAGAGGGAAGGCGCTGCGCAGGATGGTCCAGGCCATGCCGCTCGCGCGGATCGCCTCCTCGGTCGCGAAGTGCGAGCGGCCGAAGGTGAAGGTCGAGGTCGCCGAGGCGCCCTGGGTCGACAGGTAGACGATGTGCTCGACGCCGGCGTCGACGGCGGCGGCGACGAAGCCGAGCTGCTGCTCGAGCCACTGGGGCTCCTCGTCGGCCGACACCATCAGCAGGGTGCGCACGCCGACGAGCGCAGCCCGCGCGAGCTCGTCGTCGCAGTAGGTGCAGGCCATGATCGCGGCGCGCGGCAGCTGCGGGGCCCTGGCCGAGTCGCGGGCGAGCAGCCGCAGCGCCGCACCGCCCCGTGCGAGCTCCTCTGCCGTCAGCCGCCCGACCGTGCCGGTCGCGCCGGTGATCGCGAGCTCGGGAAGCGCCGGCGCAGCGGCTGAGCGCGCGCCATCGGGCAGCGCTCCATCAGCCAGTGCGGGGGCCTCGGTCATGCGTGTCTCTCCTGGGTGGCTGGGGCCGGTCGACTCCCGAATGCTGGACTCTCGACGATACGACGCCGAAGCCGCTCGCCGTGCCGTGCGCGGGCTGCTTCAGGGAACCCTGCGTCAGCCCTCAGACCTCAGACCTCAGTAGGCTCGCGGCATGCGCGCACCCACCGGCCAGCAGTTCTCCCTCTCGGGCACCGTCGACGGCAAGCAGCTGCGCGCGACGATCACGGAGGTCGCTGCGGGGCTGCGCGAGCTCGTCTTCGATGGCGTCGACCTCGTCGAGCCGTTCCCGGAGGAGGCCCGCCCGGCCAAGGCGCAGGGCATCGTGCTGGCGCCGTGGGGCGGCCGCGTCGCCCGCGGCGACTGGCAGCTCGACGGCAAGCGCCAGCAGCTGGCCATCACCGAGCGCGACCTCGGCAACGCCAGCCACGGCCTGCTGCGCTTCGCGCCATACCGCGTGCTCGAGCACACCGACTCGAAGGTCGTGCTGCAGGCGACCATCCACGCGCAGACCGGCTTCCCGTTCCTGCTCGACACCTCCGTCACCTACGAGCTCACCGACGATGGCCTGCTCGTCACCCACGAGGCCGTCAACGTCGGGACGGAGCGGGCGCCGTGGTCGTGCGGCGCGCATCCGTATCTCTCCGTCGGCGACACACCGGCCGAGCGCCTCACGCTCACCGTGCCGGCAGCGCGCGTGTTCAACGCAGAAGGGCTCATCCCGACCGAGGAGACCCTGGTCGATGCGATGGATGCGACGGCGCCAGACCTGCGCGGCGGCCGTCGGCTGGCAGAGCTCGACATCGACCACAACTACTCCGGGCTCGAGCTCGAGGACGGCGTGGTCACCTCGTCGCTCATCGACGACACCGGCCGCGGGGCCGAGCTCTGGCAGGACTCCGCGTTCCCCTTCGCGGTCGTGTTCACGCCCCGCGACTTCCCGGCGGCCGTCGGCCCGAAGCACGTCGCCGCCGTCGAGCCGATGTCGGCGCCCGCGAATGCTCTCAACAGCGGCACCGGCCTCGTCTGGCTCGAGCCGGGGGAGCGCTGGGTCGGCCACTGGGGCATCGACCCGGTCGGCTTCTGAGGCGGATCCCCGCGCGCACCCATTGACGCCCCGCGCCGCATGGCATAGCGTCGCAAGGCTGTGCACCCCGCACGGCAGGCAGTCGAGAAGGTGGCGATCGTGAGCGTCAAGCGCGAACGACAGGCAGAGGTTCGGGATCACTCGAACCTCCCCACGCCATGCCCTCCGGCGCTCGCCGCGTAGCCCATCCGCTTCGCGTCCCGCACCGTCAGGGTTCGGGACGACGCCTCCTCGTGAGCGGCTGCCCGCACCCTGTGGCAGTCATCGCAACTCACAAGGAACAGGAACCATGGAGACCATCTCCAAGCGGCTCGTGTCGTGGGCGAGCATCATCGAGGACCACACCCTCGAGCAGGCTCGCACCGCGTCGCGGATGCCGTTCATCCACCCGCACCTGGCACTGATGCCCGACGCCCACCTCGGGCGCGGCGCGACGGTCGGGTCGGTCATCCCGACGCTCGGCGCCATCATGCCGGCCGCCGTCGGCGTCGACATCGGCTGCGGCATGATCGCCGTGCGCACCCAGCTGCAGCGCAGCGACCTCGAGGGTCGCGAGCTCGGCGAGCTGCGCCAGCAGATCGAGCGCAGCATCCCGCTCTCGGCGGGTCACGCCAACCGCAAGCTGCAGGCGACCGCCGAGCCGCGCATCGCCGAGCTCGAGCAGCTGGCGTCCGACGGCGACTTCGACCCCGCGTCCTACGCGAAGCAGTGGCGGCTGCAGCTGGGCTCGCTCGGCAGCGGCAACCACTTCATCGAGGTGTCGCTCGATGAGGCGGGAGCAGTGTGGATGTTCCTGCACTCCGGCTCGCGCGGGGTGGGCAACAGGATCGCCGGCCACCACATCAAGGTCGCCCAGCGCCTCGCGCAGCAGTGGTGGATCGACCTGCCCGACCCCGACCTGGCCTACCTCGTCGAGGGCACGGAGGAGTTCGACCGCTACATCACCGAGCTGCGCTGGGCGCAGCGGTTCGCGCTGCTCAACCGCGAGGAGATGATGGATCGCGTCGCGAACCAGCTCGGCCGCTTCGTCGGGGCCGAGATCCAGGAGCTCGAGCGCATCAACTGCCACCACAACTTCACCGAGTCGGAGCGCCACTTCGGCAAGCAGGTGTGGGTGTCGCGCAAGGGCGCCATCATGGCCGACGAGGGTCGGCCGGGGCTGATCCCGGGCTCGATGGGCACCGCGTCCTACGTGGTCGAGGGGCTCGGCAACCCGGTCTCGCTCAACTCGGCGCCGCACGGTGCCGGGCGCAGGCTCTCCCGCAGCGCCGCCCGTCGGGCCTTCTCCCGCGACGAGCTGCGCGCGGCGATGGTGGGCATCGAGTACCGCGACACCGACGCCTTCATCGACGAGATCCCGCAGGCCTACAAGCCGATCGACGAGGTGATGGCGGATGCGTCAGACCTGGTGCGCGTGCGGCACACGCTGCGTCAGATCGTCAACGTGAAGGGCGACTGACGGCTGACGCCTGACCTCGCACCTCTCCTGCGCCACCAGCGCGGAGGGGTGCGGGGTCAGCCGGTGTGCGAGGTGGCGATCAGCAGCACGACGACCGTGGCGATCGCGGCCGCGCCGAGCGCGACGCCGAGCATCGCGAGCACCGATCGCCAGGCGCGCCGCCCGTGGGCCGCGCGGATGCCGACGAAGCCGAGCGCGACCGCGCCGGCCGCGAAGGGCAGCGTGATGACGTCGCCGATCACCGGCACGAACGCGCAGGCGATCGCGATGATGCCGAGCACGAGCGACCACTCGCCGGCGCTGTCGCTCCAACGGTGGGGCGGCTCGGGTGCGCGCCCGGCGCTCACCCCGTCACCGGCGCTGGCTTCTCCGTCGTGGCCTCGGCTCGCACCAGCTCGCCGCGCGTGGCGCGGTAGGGGTCGAGCGCCTTCGTGTAGTCGACCTTGTCGGCCATCGCCCGCCTCGTCGATCGATCGGATGCTGCGCACCAGGATACGGCGGTCGGTCCTGCGCGCGGCTCATCCCCGTCGGAGACGCGGAGCGCGCTCGACTACGCGGGGTCGCCGGGCCGGAGCTCGCTGTCCTGCCCGGCCGCGCGCGCTCTGCGCCTCGCGTGCACGATGGCCTGGATCTCTGCGCAGAGGGCGAGCTCGGCGGGGTCGGGGTCTGCCGCGAGCGTTCCGGTCGGGTATCTCGCGAGGTCGTCGAGGAGCTCGCGAAGTCGCGTCGCCTGCTCTGAGCTGCCGGGGAGGGGATCGCCGACGGTCACAGCGCGCGTTCCCAGATGCCGTCGACGAGCATGACGACGATCGGGACATGCTGCTCATCTCGATGGGTGAGGCGGATGTAGGTGAGGCTCGGGACGTTCACGATGCGGGCCATCTGGATGTCGGACCGCTCGATCCAGGGCTGCAGCTGCGCGCGGTCGCGCACATGCACGTTGAGCTCGGCGAGGAGCTCGTCGATGGCGATGACGCTGTGGGCGTGGAGCGCAGGCTTCACGATGGGCACCTGCCGTGAGCGATGGGCGTCGCGGGCTGCGGATTCGGACATGTGTGGTCGTTTCGCTGTCCGCTGTCGGGAGCTTCGGCCTGCGATGCCTGGGGCGCGGGATGTGCGTGCATCGCGGAGCTCAGCCGGAACCCGTGTGGGGCTGAGGGTACGCGCTTCTCCGAGGTGCGCAAGGGGTCCATATGGCCGAGCCCGCTCTCATAGGCGCTGTTCACACCATTCGGAGCACCATCGTGGCGGCGGTCCCGCCGGGCGCTCGATACTGAGAGCATGACCACGAACTTCGACCGCGACGAGATCATCGCCCAGGTGACGGCCCGCCTGGCGGCCGCGCGCCCTGAGTGGGACGCCGCGGAGATCCAGCGGGTGGCGAGCGAGGAGCTCGACGCGATCTCCGACAGCCCGGTGACGGACTTCCTCACCGTGCTGACGGAGCGGGCGACGAAGAAGCGGCTCAAGCGGTCGTAGCGACGGCGTCGTGGTGGGCCCGGTGGGGCTCGAACCCACGACCAGCGGATTAAAAGTCCGACGCTCTACCGACTGAGCTACAGGCCCGTGCCTCCAGGGTAGTAGCGCGATCGGGCCGGGAGCGACGCCTGGCGCTCAGCGCTCGATCGCGTGGCCGGCCGAGGCGAGCGACTCGGTCGCGACGTCGATCGAGGTCACTGGCACGAGCAGCAGATCGGCCGTCGCCGTGCCGACGACGAACGCGCCGATGCCCGCCGCGGCGAGCGGCGCCAGCAGCGAGGCGGTCATGCCGGGCGCCTCGAGGCCGTGCGCGGTGCCGCCGGAGAAGAGCGCGACGAACCGCTCCGCGTCGCCCTCCCGAGCGCGTCGGACGAGCGTCACGCCATCAGGCGCCGCGACCCGCGCCATCACCTGGCCCGGGTCGGCCGCGCCCTCGTCACCCGTCTGCACGATGGCGAGCTCACCCGGCAGCACCGTGAGCCGCTGCGGCACGATGCGCACCTCGACCGAGATCGTCTCGTCCATGCGGCCAACCCTAGGCGCGGCCGCCGCTGTCTCGATCCGCGCCCATCCGCGCGTGGGAGACTTGCAACCCATGGCTGACGACTTCCACCGCCCCACCCGCTTCTCGAACGACTGGTTCGAGCGGGTGGAGGGCGACGTCGATCCGGTCGTGCGGCTCCAGCTCGCGAGCGAGACGGCGCAGGCGCTGCTCGCCCGCGTGCGCTCGGGTGCCGACCCGCAGGTCGTCGAGCGCATCCTGCAGGTCGCGCGCGAGGACGGCATCGACACCGTCGCAGAGCTCTGGTCGCACGCCCGCGCCCACTCGCTGCCCGGCACGCTCTGGCGGGTGCACCTGCTGCACGCGCTCGTGACGCAGCGCGCCGACGAGACCGCGCACCTCTACCAGGCGGGGGCGGATGCGCTGCACACGGCCGCGCCCGTCGTCGCGGGAGTGCCCGCCCCGGCGACGCCGGAGGAGCTGCGCTCGCTCTCGGAGACGATCCTGCGCGGCGTCTTCTCGGGCGACTTCGCGATGGCGCTCGAGCGCGCGGCGGCGTTCGCCACCGTGACCGCCGCGGGCGCCGTGCAGGTGGCGCACGCCGACGAGGCGACGAACCCGGAGCGCGCGAGCGACCGCACCCGCCTCGCAGCGCGCCTGACCGACATCGCCGCCGACCTCCTGATCAGCGCTCGCATGTGGCGGGCCGACTCGCTCGACTGAGCGGTCACCGAGGGCCGCCGAGCCGCCCACCGGCGCGCCCATTCCCGCGTTCGCGGTGAGCGCACCCGCCTGCGTGTCGGCTCGCGCCTCGGTACATTGGTGGGGCCGGGCCGCGTAACCCCGGGCTCCATTATTCGCCGCTGCGAGCGGCCTTCCGCCGAGAGGCGTTCGCGGCCCGGCACTCGCATGTCTAGGCCCCGCTTCGGCGCCGATCTCGCGCCTCCACCGAGGCCAGCGCAGCGGCCTCGACCGGCCCGCTGCCGTGTTCACCCGCTGTTCACCTGTGCGGGGCCTCGCCGCCACCCGGCTTCCCTAGCGTGATCTCCGGCGCGCTCGTTCGCGCCGAATCCAGGCCGCTGATGCGCCCTGCACCGAATCATTCCGAAGGGAACCATCCGTGAAGTTCACGAAGCTCGGCCGCGCTGCGGTCGTCGCTGCTGCAGGCGCACTCCTGCTCAGCTCCTGCGCTGCCAACGAGCCCGCCGCCACCGAGGCCCCTGCGGGCGAGACCGGTGGCGAGTCCACCGCTCCCGAGTCCACGCTCTCGGGCGACCTCGCCGGCGCCGGCGCCTCGTCGATGGGTGCTGCACAGGAGGCCTGGATCGCAGGCTTCCAGACGCAGAACGAAGACGTCAACATCACGTACGACCCCGCAGGCTCGGGCGCTGGCCGCGAGCAGTTCATCGCCGGCGGCGTCGCCTTCGCTGGCTCGGACGCCTACCTCGGCGACGACGAGCTCGAGGGCTCGTTCGGCGCCTGCGTCGCCGACACGCTGCCGGTCGACCTGCCGATCTACATCTCGCCGATCGCCATCATCTTCAACGTCGAGGGCGTCGACTCGCTCAACATGGACGCCGCGACGATCGCCCAGATCTTCTCGGGCGAGATCACCAACTGGAACGACCCGGCGATCGCCGACCAGAACCCGGACGCGACGCTGCCGGACGCCAACATCACCGCCGTGCACCGCTCGGACGACTCGGGCACCACCGAGAACTTCACCGAGTACCTCGCTGCGACGGCTGAGTCGGACTGGACCGAGGGCGTCTTCGAGACGTGGCCTGCCTCCTACGGCGGCGAGGGCGCACAGGGCACCTCGGGCGTCGTCGACGCGGTCACCAACGGCATGAACACGATCGGCTACGCCGACGCCTCGCGCGCCGGTGACCTCGGCACCGTCGCCCTGCAGGTCGGCGAGGAGTACGTGCCCTTCACGGCGGAGGCCGCAGCGGCCGCCGTCGACGCGTCGCCGCGCGTCGAGGGCCGTCACGAGGGTGACATCGCGGTCGACCTGGACCGCACGTCGACCGAGGCCGGCGTCTACCCGCTCGTCCTCATCTCCTACGCGATCGCCTGCACGGAGTACCAGGACGAGGCTCAGGCCGAGCTCGTCAAGGGCTACCTGAGCTACATCGCCTCGGCTGAGGGCCAGCAGGCCGGCGCCGAGAACGCGGGCAACGCGCCCATCTCCGACGAGCTGCGCGAGGAGATCCTCAGCGTCGTCGACTTGATCCAGTAATACTGGTTCGGAACCTCGCGCGCCGCTGACGGCGCGCACCGTCCGGCCGGGGCGTCTCATCGCCCCGGCCGGACCCATTCATCCGGTCCTCCGAGCTCGCAGGGAGCCTCATGACTACCGCTGCACCGGCTGCGCCAAAGTCCGCCGTCAGGAACAGGCCCGCCGACATCGTCTTCAAGGCGATCTCGACCACCGCGGGCGTGCTCATCCTGCTGGCGCTCGGTGGCGTCGCGATCTTCCTGGTCGCCCAGGCCGTTCCCGCGATCATCGGGCCGATCCCCGAGTCCGAGGGCTCGAGCTTCTGGACCTGGGTCTGGCCGCTGACGTTCGGCACGCTCTGGTCCGCGTTCCTCGCGATGGTGATGGCCGTGCCGCTCGCCGTCTCGATCGCGCTGTTCATCACACACTTCGCGCCCCGCAGGCTGGCCCAGTTCCTCGGGTACCTGGTCGACCTGCTCGCCGCCATCCCCTCGGTCATCTACGGGCTCTGGGGCATCACGGTGCTCGCACCGTTCCTGCTGCCCGGCTTCGCCTGGCTCGCGCAGAACCTCGGCTGGATCCCGCTGTTCTCCCCGCCCGCCTCCGGCACGGGCCGCACGATCCTCACCGCATCCATCGTGCTCGCCGTCATGGTGCTGCCGATCATCACGGCGCTCTGCCGCGAGATCTTCCTGCAGACGCCGCGCCTCAACGAGGAAGCCGCGCTCGCCCTCGGCGCCACCCGCTGGGAGATGATCACGATGGCCGTCCTCCCGCACGGCCGCTCGGGCATCATCGCCTCGTCGATCCTCGGCCTCGGTCGTGCGCTGGGCGAGACGATGGCCGTCGCGATGGTGCTCGCCTCCTCCGGCGCCGTCAGCTTCGTCCTGATCGGCTCGCAGAACCCCTCGACGATCGCTGCCAACATCGCGCTCCGCTTCCCGGAGGCGCACGGCATCACCGTCAACATGCTCATCGGATCGGGCCTCGTGCTGTTCGCGATCACGCTGCTCGTGAACGCCATCTCGCGCCTGATCATCGCCAAGACGACCGTCGACGGAGGTCGCTGAGCCATGACCACCACCATCGCTCCCACCCGCCAGGCCCAGAACCCGCTGACCGCGGGCCAGCTGCCCGCCTGGGCCCCCTGGGCACTGCTCGGCGTCTGCATCGCTGTCGGCGCCGCCGTCGCGGGCCTCATCGCCGGCGCATCCGGCTCCAGCTTCAGCATCGTCATCGTCGCGCTCCTGGGCTACGTGCTCTACCTGGTGGCCGTGACGGTCGTCAGCCAGCTCATCGAGGGCGGCCGCAAGGCCACCGACCGCTTCGTCACGGGGCTCGTGATCGGGGCCTTCCTGCTCGCGCTCGTGCCGCTGGTCTCCCTCATCATCACGGTCGTCGCCAACGGCCTGGCCCGCTTCGACATCGAGTTCTTCACGTACACGATGCGCAACGTGGTCGGCGAGGGCGGCGGCGTGCTGCACGCCATCGTCGGCACCGTGCTCGTGACCCTCTGGGCCGCGATCATCTCGGTGCCGGTCGGCATCTTCACCGCCATCTACCTGGTCGAGTACGGCAAGGGCGCGCTGGCGAAGGCGATCACGTTCTTCGTCGACGTGATGACCGGCATCCCGTCGATCGT
This sequence comes from Agrococcus sp. Marseille-P2731, assembly GCF_900117395.1. GTDB lineage: Bacteria > Actinomycetota > Actinomycetes > Actinomycetales > Microbacteriaceae > Agrococcus. The sequence continues at coordinate 376,347 of NZ_FPEG01000001.1, forward strand.
CGCCGGCCTGTTCGCCTATGCCCTGTTCGCCCTGTTCGCGGGCGAGGGCGTGCGCAGCGGCTTCGGCGGCGCGGTCGCGCTCAGCCTCCTCATGATCCCCACCGTCGTGCGGTCGACGGAGGAGATGCTGAAGCTCGTCCCGAACGACCTGCGCGAGGCATCGCTCGCGCTCGGCGTGCCGAAGTGGCTGACGATCTGGAAGGTCGTGCTCCCCACGGCACTCGCCGGCATCGTCACCGGCGTCACGCTCGCCATCGCCCGTGTCATCGGAGAGACGGCGCCGCTGCTCATCATCGCCGGCTTCACGACGAACATGAACTACAACGTGTTCGACGGCCGCATGATGACGCTGCCGGTGTTCGCCTTCAACCAGTACATCAGCCCCGGAGTGCAGGAGCAGGCCTACTTCGACCGAGCCTGGTCGGCCGCTCTCGTGCTCATCCTCATCGTCATGATCCTCAACATCGGCGCGCGCGTCATCTCGCACTTCTTCGCGCCGAAGTCTGGAAGGTAACGCAGCATGTCCAAGCGCATCGAGATCAACGACCTCGACATCTACTACGGCGCCTTCAAGGCCGTCGAGGGGGTCTCCGTCGACATCGAGCCCCGCGCGGTCACCGCGTTCATCGGCCCCTCGGGCTGCGGCAAGTCCACAGTGCTCCGCTCCATCAACCGCATGCACGAGGTCATCTCGGGTGCATGGGTCGACGGCGAGGTGCTGCTCGACGGCGCCAACCTCTATGGCCAGGGCGTCGACCCCGTGAACGTGCGCCGCCAGATCGGCATGGTGTTCCAGCGCCCCAACCCGTTCCCGACCATGACGATCCGCGAGAACGTGCTGGCGGGCGTGCTGCTGAACAACCGCCGCATGTCGCGCAGCGACCAGGACGACCTGGTCGAGCGCTCGCTGCGGGGAGCCAACCTCTGGAACGAGGTCAAGGACCGCCTCGGCGTGCCCGGCTCGGGCCTCTCCGGCGGCCAGCAGCAGCGCCTCTGCATCGCGCGCGCCATCGCCGTCAGCCCCGACGTGCTGCTCATGGACGAGCCCTGCTCGGCCCTCGACCCGATCTCGACGCTCGCGATCGAGGACCTCATCGAGGAGCTGAAGACCGAGTACACGATCGTGATCGTGACCCACAACATGCAGCAGGCCAGCCGCGTGAGCGACAAGACGGCCTTCTTCAACATCGCCGGAACCGGCAAGCCGGGCAAGCTCATCGAGTTCGATGAGACGACGAAGATCTTCTCGAACCCGACCGTGCAGGCCACCGAGGACTACGTCTCGGGCCGCTTCGGCTGATCCGCGCTGGCGATCGTCCTGCTGAGCACCCTGCTCGCCGCCCCCGCGGCGCGTAGGGTGCTCGCATGATCGCACTGCAGGAGTTCCTCGAGCACGTCGGCCGCCGCGAGACGATCGTCGCCGGGTCACCGCACCACGCGCTCATGCACGACCTCGCGCAGGAGGCGCTGCGCATCACCGCTGCGCTGAACGGCGCCTACCGCAGCGCCGACGAGGTGCGCGAGCTGCTGGGCGAGCTCACCGGCCGGGCAGTGGATGCGTCGGTGACGGTGTTCCCGCCGTTCTACTCGGAGTTCGGCAAGAACCTGCACCTCGGCGTCGACGTCTTCATCAACATGGGCTGCCGCTTCCAGGACACCGGTGGCATCACGATCGGCGACGGCTCGCTCATCGGTCACGGCTCGACCCTCGCGACGCTCGACCACGGCGTCGATCCAGCGCACCGCGGCGACATGCAGCCCGCACCGATCGTGATCGGGCGCAAGGTGTGGCTGGGGGCCAGCGTGACGGTCGTGCCGGGGGTCACCATCGGTGACGGCGCGATCGTCGGCGCCGGTGCGGTCGTGACGAAGGACGTGCCTGCCGACACGATCGTGGCCGGGGTGCCGGCGCGGGTGATCCGCGAGACCGGCTTCCGCGCGTCGTAGGCGCTCGGCTCCTGCTGCCAGCCGTCCCGGATCGAGGACGGATGGGCGAAGCGTCACGCAGCAGAGGACGGATCGGTCGCTGCCACCCATCCGTCCTCTGCTGAGGACACCGGCAGCGGCGGATGCGCGGCTACGGCTCGCGCGGTGCGTGCGTCTCGAGGCCCACGAGCGCGGGCGTCTCGCCCGCCGAGATGTGCATGACGGTGAACTCGGCCGTGTGCAGCATCGACGCGCGGTGCGTGCGCTCCGACTCCAGCGCATCCGCCGCATGCACCACCGCGGTGACGATCTCGGGGATGACGGGCGCGTGGCTGCAGAGCACGGTGCCGCGGCGCTTGCGCACGGCCTTCGCGACGCGGCGCTCGATCGCGCTGCGCAGGCTGCCGTGGTCGAGCTCGTGCGCGTCCTGGCTGATCTCGGCGCGCGCCTTCGGCTCGATGCCCGTGAGGCGGCGCAGCGGCTCGACGGTCTGCAGGCAGCGCGTCGCGTCTGAGGTGAGGATGCGCGCGGGCGCGAAGGCCGCGATGCCCGGCGCCGCCTGCTTCGCCTGCCGCTCGCCCCGCGTCGTCAGCGCGCGCGACGCATCCGTGCCCTCCCAGTCGAAGGGGCTGGTGGCCTTCGCGTGCCGCAGCGCGATGATCGGGAAGGTCTCGGCGTGCCCGGCCGCGAGCCGCTCCTCGAAGCGCTCGATCACGGCGACGTCGTGGCGGTAGGAGCAGCGCTGCTTGGCCTCCGCGATCGGCAGCCACTCGAGCGCGAGGATCTCGTCGTTGGACGCGAAGCGCGACGCGGCGACCGCGGCCTCGGCCTCGTCGACCTTCGACTGCCAGTAGTAGACGACCTTGTCGCGGCCGTCGGGCAGCCGGTACTCGCTCTGCGGCAGGGGAGCGCCGAGCGCGATCCGAAGCCCCGTCTCCTCCTCGATCTCGCGCACGGCGCACTCCGGCAGCGTCTCGCCCGGGTCGAGCTTGCCCTTCGGCAGCGAGAAGTCGCGGTGCTGCGTGCGCTCCACGAGCAGCACGAGCACCTCGTCGTCGACGCGGCGCCAGACCAGTGCTCCGGCGGCGAGCACGGGGGCCGCGGCGCTCATCGCGACGACCGCTTCCTGCGCTGGATCTGGATCATGCGGTCGCGGTGCAGGTCGTCGAGGTGCGTGCCGTCCTCCGCCTCGAAGCGGCGCGTCCAGGTGCCGTCGGGCTCGCCCCACCAGCCCGCGGTCTGCGCCGACATCGCCTTGTCGAAGTGCTGCTGGATGTCGCGCATGTGCTCGGAGGAGGTGAGCTGGATGAGCGTCTCGACGCGCCGGTCGAGGTTGCGGTGCATCATGTCGGCCGAGCCGATGAAGACCTCCTCGTCGCCGTCGTTCCAGAAGACGAAGACCCGCGAGTGCTCGAGGTAGCGCCCGACGATCGAGCGCAGCACGATGTTCTCGCTCAGCCCCGGCACGCCCGGCTTGATCGAGCAGATCCCGCGCACCCAGAGCTGCACCTCGACGCCCGCGCGGCTCGCGCGGTACAGCGCGTCGATGATCTGCTCGTCGACGATCGAGTTCACCTTCAGGCGGATGCGCGCGCGGCGGCCGGCGAGCGCGGCCTGCGTCTCGCGCTCGATGCGGCTGAGCAGCCCCTTGCGCAGGTGCCTGGGCGCGACGAGCAGCCGCTGGAACGACTTCTCCTTGGCGTAGCCGGAGAGCTCGTTGAACAGGCGCGTGATGTCGCGACCGACCTGGTCGTTGTCGGTGAAGAGGCCGAAGTCCTCGTAGATGCGACTGGTCTTGGGGTTGTAGTTGCCGGTGCCGATGTGGCAGTAGTTGCGCAGCCTGCCGTTCTCGCGCCGCACGATCATCATCAGCTTGCAGTGCGTCTTCAGGCCCACGATGCCGTAGACGACGTGCACGCCGGCGCGCTCGAGCTGCCGCGCCCAGCGGATGTTCGCCTGCTCGTCGAAGCGCGCCTTCACCTCGACGAGGGCGAGCACCTGCTTGCCGGCGGCAGCGGCGCGGATGAGCGCGGCGACCACGGGCGAGTCGCCCGAGGTGCGGTAGAGCGTCTGCTTGATGGCGAGCACGTCGGGGTCGCCCGCGGCCTGCTCGAGCAGCGCCTGCACGCTCGTCGCGAACGACTCGTAGGGGTGGTGGACGAGCACGTCCTTGCGCGTGATCGCCTGGAAGAAGTCGGTCTCCTCGTCCTGGTCGGTCGGCAGGAACGCAGGCGAGGTGACGGGCACGCGCTTCGTGTAGTGCAGGTCAGGGCGGTCGATGCCGGCGACCTGGAACAGACCGGTCGCGTCCAGCAGCCCCGGCAGCTTGTAGACCTCGCTGTCGGTGATGCCGAGCTCGTCGACGAGCAGCTCGAGGGTGTCGTCGTCCATGTCCTCCGACACCTCGAGCCGGATGGGCGGGCCGAACTTGCGACGCGAGAGCTCGTGCTCGAGCGCCTTGATGAGGTTCTCGGTGTCGTCCTCGTCGATCGTCACATCCTCGTTGCGCGTGACGCGGAAGACGTGGTGCTCGACGATCTCCATCCCTGAGAACACCTCGTCGAGGTTGTTCGAGATCAGGTCCTCGAGGGGCAGGAAGCGCTGCGACGTGCCGTTGCGCGCGACCTCGACGAAGCGCGGCAGCACCGCCGGCACCTTGAGCCGAGCGAACTGCTCGTCGTCGTCGCCGGGCACCCGCACGCGCACCGCCAGGTTCAGCGACAGGCCGGAGATGTAGGGGAAGGGATGCGCGGGGTCGACCGCGAGCGGCATCAGCACGGGGAAGATGTCGTCGTCGAAGCGCTGCGACATGGTCTCGCGCTCGCTGTCGCTCAGCTCGTCCCAGCGCACGACGGTGATGCCTGCCTCGTGCAGGGCCGGCAGGAACGAGTCCTGCGTGCTGTGGGCGTGCCGCAGCTGCATGTCGTGCGCGCGCTGCACGATCTCGTCGAGCAGCTGCTGCGGCGCCATGCCGACGTTCGTGGGCACGGCGAGCCCGGTGGCGATGCGGCGCTTGAGGCCGGCGACGCGCACCATGAAGAACTCGTCGAGGTTCGAGGCGAAGATCGCGAGGAAGTTTGCGCGCTCGAGCAGCGGCGTCGCGGGGTCCTCCGCCATCTCGAGCACTCGCTGGTTGAACTCGAGCCAGGAGAGCTCGCGGTCGAGGAACCGGTCGGCGGGCAGGCCGTCCTCGGTCTCGACGCCCTGCATCTCTGCAGACCAGGCGATCTCCTCGTCGAAGTCGTCGCCGTCGAAGTCGGCTTCGTTGGCGTCGTGGAAGGTGCGCTCCTGCTCGAGCGTGCGGGCGGTGCGCTCGGGGCGCAGCTCCTCGATCGAGCCGGTGTCGGTCGAGCCGGTGTCCATCGCGCGAGCGTCGCTCGCAGTGCCGTCGGTCATGCCGTCATTGTGTCAACTGCGGGTGAACGGCGCGCGACGTCATCGCGCGTCGCTGCTGCCCGTCGTCGCAGCACGCTGCCACCGCACGTCGATCGCCCACTGCTCGAAGCCGGCTCGGCGATAGAGCGCGAGCGCCGCGTCGTTGTCGCCCTCGACGTAGAGGTGCGCCGTGGTCGCGCCGACCGCGCGCATCCGCACGAAGGTGGCCTCGAGCATCCGCCGACCGAGACCCGCGCCCTGCCGCTCTGGCGAGACGCCCAGCACGTAGAGCTCGGCGACATCGCCCTCGCCCTCGCCGGTCGCGGGCTTGACCCAGGTGAAGGCGTCGAGGCCGTGGTCGCCCGGCGCGACCACGAGGTTCGCGTCGTCGTGCCAGGGCTCGGCCAAGCGCGATGCCAGGTCGTCGGCGCTCATGCGGCCCTGCTCGGGGTGCGAGGCGAAGGCTGCGGCGTTGAGGGCGAGCAGGGCGGATGCGTCGGCCCGCTCGAACGCGCGGGTCCCATCGGGCAGGCGGTCGCTTCTCTCGCCCGCGGGCGGCACCGGCGCGCGCAGCTGCAGCAGCGTGCGCACCCGCCGCATGCCGAGCCGCTCGGCGATCGCGCGGGCGCCGGGCAGGTCGCCGTGCGCCCAGGCCTCGAGCTCGCCGAGCTCGTCGGTGACGCGCGCCGCGAGGGCGCTGCCGAGACCCCGGCGGCGGTGCGCGGGGTGCACGGCGAGCTCGACCTCGCGCTCGGCGTCGCTGACGACAGCGAGGGCCTCGGCGTCGCCGATCGCGCACCGGGCGCCGCGCCGCAGCTCGACGAGCGCCTGGTCGTTGAAGGGCGGCACGCCGTCAGCGGCGAGGCTCGCGGCGCCCAGTGCCTCGGCGAGTTCGATCGCGCGCGCAGCCTCCATCAGTCGTCCTCCCGCTCGAAGCGATAGCCGACCCCGCGCACCGTGCCGATGAGCCGCTCGAGGTCGCCGAGCTTGGCGCGCAGGCGCCGCACGTGCACGTCGACCGTGCGGGTGCCGCCGAAGTAGTCGTAGCCCCACACCTCGCTCAGCAGCTGCTCGCGCGTGAAGACCCGCGCCGGGTGCGCGGAGAGGAACCGCAGCAGCTCGAACTCCTTGTACGTCAGGTCGATCGGTTTGCCGTCGACCTTGGCCTGATAGCTCGCCTCGTCGATCGTGAGGCCGCTCGTCGAGACGGGCTCGGCGCTGCGCGCGGCGCTCGCGAGGGCGAGGCGGATGCGCGCCTCGAGCTCAGCGGGACCGGCGGAGTCGAGCACGATGTCGGCCACCGACCACTCGGCGGTGACCGCGGCGAAGCCGCCGTCGCTCAGCACCAGCAGCACGGGGGAGGGGTCGTGCTCGAGCAGGCGGCACAGGGCCTTCGCCGCGGCGAGCTCGACAGCGCCGTCGACGACGAGCAGGTCGCCCTCGGGAGCGCGCGCGGCAGCCTCCGCCGAGACCGGCAGTGTGCTCACGCGGTGCTCGAGGAGCTCCAGGCTGGGCAGCACGTCCTCGGCTCGGCGGGTGAAGACCACGACGTGCGCCATCCAACCTCCCGATCTCGATCCTAAGCCGGTCTGATACCCGCCGCGACCGCTCCGCCTGCGCGGCGGCGCATCCGACACCCCCAGGGCGCGCGCACCGCACCTGCGCCATGATGTTGGCCATGAGCACTGCAGGTCGGTCGTGAGCGACGACGCCGCCGTCAGCGGCGACGCTCCTTCCCGGGGCGTCGCTGGCGGCGCGCTGTCCTGGCGGTGGGCGAGCGTGTGGCCGGTCTGGCTGCTGGCAGCGATCGGCGCCGCGGTGGTCGGTGTGCTGCAGCCGAGCGACGGCATCGTCTGGCTGCCGATCGTGCTGGGCGCCTGCACGCTGGTCGCCTTCGGGATCCAGCTCGGTGGGCCGACGGTCCCGGGTCTCGTGGGGCGGCTGGCGTCGGCGATCTTCGGCTCGGTGGTGGTGCTCGCGGTGGCGAGCGCGATCCTCGTGCCGCTCACCGTGCTCTGAGGCCCCCGACCTGCCGCTCGTCCCCGGGCGGTGGCGTGCGCGAGGCGGTAGGATCGAGCCATGGATGCCATCCCCGTCGTCGCACTCGAGATCTTCTTCACCGGTCTGCTGGGCCTCGCGATGCTCGCGATCCTGGGCACCTCGTTCGTCGTCATCCGCAACCTCTTCCGGGGTCAGCGCTAAGCGATGCTCGAGCTCGACCCGACGCTCCCGGCCGAGCTGGGGCCGCTCCAGTGGCTGATCGGCACGTGGGAGGGCACCGGCGTCCTCTCCTTCCCCGACGGCGAGAGCACCGTCGAGCGCGAGTTCGGCCAGCGCATCTCGTTCGAGCACCACGGGCACCCCTACCTCAGCTACCAGGCCTACGCGTGGCAGCTCGACGACGAGCTGACACCGCTGGCTGCCGAGAGCGGCTTCTGGCGCCTCGCGCGCCCCTCGCACGAGGCAGACGCGGGGCCGGGCATGCTGCCGGCGCAGGGCGCGCCCGCGTTCGGCGACGCCGATGCGGTCGAGGGGCTGCGCCGCCCCGATGGTGCCTTCGACTTGCAGGCGCTCATCTCGCATCCGACCGGAGTCGCAGAGCTCTACCTCGGCACGATCGACGGCCCGCGGATCGACCTCGCGACCGACGCAGTCCTGCGCGGCGCGGGCGCCAAGGATCACAGTGCCTCCACCCGCATGTACGGCCTGGTCGAGAACCACCTGCTGTGGGCGTGGGATCTCGCAGCCCTCGGCCGCGGGCTCGAGAGCCATGCCTCGGCGCGCCTCGGGCGCCAGACGCGCAGCGAGGCGAGCGCGACGTGACCGCGCCCGAGCTGGCCTCCCGCATCCCCGACGCCGTGCTCGACGAAGCCTCCGGGCTGCCGCTGCACGTCGGCAACCCCGTCGCCGAGCAGCGCCGCCTGCTTGCCGGTGGGCTCGTGCTGCTGCCGCGCGACGTGCTGCGGCTGAGCGGGCCCGACACGCTGCCGTGGCTCGACTCGATCACGAGCCAGGCCGTCGAGCAGCTCGACGACGGCGCCTCCACCGAGACGCTCGTGCTGTCCCCGGTGGGCCGCATCGAGCACGTGCTGCGCCTGCTGCGCGAGGGCGACGCGCTCTGGGTGCTCGTCGACGCGGGCACGGGCGACGCGCTCGAGACGTGGCTGACGCGGATGCGCTTCTACAAGCAGGTCGAGATCGAGCGGCCGGAGGTGGTCGTCGTGGGCACCGCGGGCGTCGCCCCGCTCGCGCCGACCTGGGTCGACGGCTGGCCGGAGGTATCGCCGGGCGGCGCCCGCTACGGCGAGCCGACGGGCGAGCCCTGGGCGTGGTCCGAGGCCATCCTCACCCCCGACCAGGCGGCGGCGATCGCGCCCGACCGCTTCGTCGGCAGCCTGGCGGCGGATGCGCTGCGCATCGCGGCCGGGCGGCCCTCGCTCGCCGAGGTCGACGACCGCACGATCCCGCATGAGCTCGACTGGCTGACGACCGCGGTGCACCTCTCGAAGGGCTGCTACCGCGGGCAGGAGACGGTCGCGAAGGTGCACAACCTCGGCGCACCGCCCCGTCGCATCGTGCTGCTGCACCTCGACGGCAGCGAGAACGGCCAGGTCGCCGCCGGTGACCAGGTGCTGGCGGGCGACCAGGCGGTCGGGCAGGTGACGTCCTCGGCCGTGCACCACGAGCTGGGCCCCATCGCCCTCGCGGTCGTGAAGCGCTCGGCGCCGGCCGATGGCGACCTGGTGGTCACCGCGGCTGACGGGATCGCGGTCGCGGCGGCGCAGCAGCTGCTGGTGCCGCCGTCTGCCGGGCACGTCAACCGCCCTCCGCGCCTGCCGCGCCTCGGCGCCGTCAAGCGCCCGGCGCCCACCCCGTAGTCCGACGCCCACCCCGTAGGTCGAGGAGCGCGCGGCGCAGCCGCACGCGTCACGAGACCGAACCCGGAGCGGTACCCCTCCGGTTTCGTGACGGCTGCGTGCCTGCGGCGCGCGGCCTCCTCAACCTGCGGGGCTCTCTGTAGGTCGAGGAGCGCGCGGCGCAGCCGCACGCGTCACGAGACCGGACCCGGAGCGGCAGGCTTCCGGTTTCGTGACGGCTGCGTGCCTGCGGCGCGCGGCCTCCTCAACCTGCGGGGCTCTCCGTAGGTCGAGGAGCGCGCGGCGCAGCCGCACGCGTCACGAGACCGACCGCGCCCGCACGACGCCCATCCACAGCGCGCCCTCCCGACGAGCGCGCGCCCCCGAGCATCCGCTTTCCTCCGCTCATGCCCTACATGTACATCCTCCGCTGCGCTGACGACTCGTTCTACGTCGGCAGCACCTGGAACGCCGAGCGCAGGCTCGCTGAGCACAACGCCGGGACCGGTGCGAAGTACACGAAGCGACGACGGCCGGTCGAGCTCGTCTATGCCGCATGGTTCGACCGGATCGACGAGGCGTACGCCGCAGAGAAGCAGGTGCAGGGCTGGAGCCGCAGGAAGCGGCAGATGCTCATCGATGGGCGAGCGGATGCGCTCCCGGGCTCGGGGTCGCGGGCGCGGGCGCGGGAGGAACGCGCTCTGCCTCCCGGGGTGACGTAGGTCGAGGAGCGCGCGGGCGGAGCCCGCACGTGTCATGAGGCCGAACTCGTGAGGGGTGCGCTCCGGTTTCGTGACGGCTGCGGGCCTGCGGCCCGCGGCCTCCTCAACCTGCGGGGGCCTGCGGCCCGCGGCCTCCTCAACCTGCGGGGTGCTGCGGGGGCCTGCGGCCCGCGGCCTCCTCAACCTGCGGGACTGGGCGCGGGCGCGACCGCCGACCACGCGACCGTCAGCTCGCCCAGCCGCCAGCGCGCGGGGCCTCCGGTGACCGGCCAGCCCGCCGCGCGCATCCGCCCCGCCGTCGCCACCCAGCGCTGCACCGCGCCGAAGTCGGCCAGCGGCGCCTCGATCGCCCACGCCCTGTCGAGCTCCGCGAGCAGCTCGTGGATGCGCTCGCCCGGCACGTTGCGGTGGATCAGCGCCTTCGGGAGCCGCTCGCGCACGACCGACGGCGCCTCCATCGCGTCGCTGCCCAGCTCGTCGACCTTCAGCGCGATCGTCAGCGACCGAGGCCCCTCGGCGTCGAGCGCCACCCACGAGCACACGCGCCCCACCTCGTTGGACGTGCCCTCCACGAGCAGACCTCCGGGCCCGAGCCGCCCGAGCATCGTCGCCCAGTGCCCCGCGACCTCGTGCTCGTCGTACTGCCGCAGCACGTTCATCGCCCTGATCACCTGCGGCCGCCGCGGCGCCGGCACCTCGAAGCCGCCCAGCGCGAACGAGACACGGGCGTCGGATGCGATGGCGCGCCCATAGCGCGTCGGCCCGGCCAGGCGCGCCTCGGCGAGCTGGGCCGTCGCGAGCGCGACCCGCGCCGGATCGATCTCGAGCCCGAGCACCTCCACCGCGGGGTTCGCGCGCGAGAGCCGCTCGTGCAGCTCGAGGCTCGTCGTCGCGCTCGCGCCGTAGCCGAGGTCGACCACGAGGCAGCCGGGCACGCGCGCCGCAGCGTGCGCGGCGATCCAGCGGTCGACGCGCCGCAGCCGGTTCACGCCGGTCGTGCCGCGCGTGATGCGCCCCTGCGGCGTGCCCGCGACACTCGCTCCTGCGCTCCCAGCCCTGCCCACGGCATCCATTCTCCCGCCACGCGCGCTGACTATGCTGGCCGCATGACCGAGCGCACCCTCATCCTGCTCCGCCACGGCCAGTCCGACTGGAACGAGAAGAACCTCTTCACCGGTTGGGTCGACGTCCGTCTCACCCAGAAGGGCCAAGAGGAGGCGAAGCGCGGCGGCGAGCTGCTGCGCGAGCGCGACCTGCTGCCCGACGTGCTCTACACCTCGCTGCTCGCGCGGGCGATCCAGACCGCCAACATCGCGCTCGACGCGGCCGAGCGCTCGTGGATCCCGGTGCACCGCTCGTGGCGCCTCAACGAGCGGCACTACGGCGACCTGCAGGGCAAGGACAAGGCAGAGACCCTCGAGCAGTACGGCGAGGAGCGCTTCATGATCTGGCGCCGCTCGTTCGACACGCCCCCGCCGCCCATCAGCGACGACAACGAGTACTCGCAGGCCGACGATCCGCGCTACGCCGACATCGACGGCGAGGTGCCGAAGACCGAGTGCCTGAAGGACGTCATCGACCGCTTCCTGCCCTACTGGGAGTCGACGATCACCGAGGACCTCGACGCCGGCAAGACCGTGCTCGTCACCGCGCACGGCAACTCGCTGCGCGCGCTCGTCAAGCACCTCGACGGCATCTCCGACGACGACATCGCCGCGCTCAACATCCCCACGGGCATCCCGCTCGTCTACAAGCTGGGCGACGACAACATGCCGCTCGGCCCGGGGGAGTACCTCGACCCCGAGGCCGCCGCAGCCGGCGCCGCCGCCGTGGCGAACCAGGGCAAGCACTGAGCCGCTCGCACCGACGACGAGGGCCCCGCAGCGCAGCGCTGCGGGGCCCTCGTCGTCGGTCGTGCGACCGTCAGGTCACGAGGCGGGCTGCACCGGCTCCGATGCCAGCTCGGCCCGCGCATCCTCGTCGCCGACCCAGTCGCCGGTCGCGAGGTACTGCACCTTCTTGGCGATGCCGACCGCGTGGTCGGCGAAGCGCTCGTGGTAGCGGCTGGCGAGCGTCGCGTCGACGGTCGTGTGCGCCGCGCCCTCCCACTCGGTGCCGAGCACGTGCGCGAAGACGTCGCGGTGCAGCTGGTCGACGACCTCGTCGGCGTCCTGCAGGCGCTCGGCCAGCGTGAGGTCCTGCGTCTCCAGCAGGTCGCGCAGCATCTTGGCGATCTCGATGTCGCGCGCGCCCATCTCGGCGAAGGTCGGCTGCAGCGACTCGGGAACCACCTGCATCGGGAAGCGGTAGCGCGCGAGCATCGCGATGTGGCGGGCGAGGTCGCCCATGCGCTCGAGCGAGGCCGAGATGCGCAGCGCCGAGACGACGATGCGCAGGTCGCGCGCGACGGGCGACTGGCGGGCGATGATGTCGATCGCGAGCTCGTCGAGGGACGAGGCCTTGTCGTCGATCACCGGGTCGGTCGCGATGACCTGCTCGGCGAGCTGCACGTTCGAGTCGCCGAACGCGCGCACGGCGGATTCGATCGACACCACGACGTGGTTGGCGATGTCGACGAGGCGGTTCTGCACCTCGGCGAGCTCCTGCTGGAATACGTCGCGCATGCTTCTGCTCCTTGTGGTGTGCCTCGCTGCATCGGGGGGACCGGGCACGAGTCGAACTCCGAGTCTTCCCCGCTCAGGTTACCGCCGAGTGTCCATCGCCTGAACCTGTGGGGGCGGCAGTGCGGATGGGAGGTTCGCGCCGCGCCGCCCGGATACGATCGACAGGTGGATGCGTCCTGGTACGTGCTGCTCGCACTCCTGCTCGGCTTCGCGTTCGGTGCCGGCTCCGTGCATCTGCTGGGGCTCGCCGCGCAGCGAGGGCGCCAGGTGATGGCGATCGCGAGCGAGCCGATCCCCGACGGCATCGTCGCGATGGTCAACGTGCTCGAATCGGCGGGCATCGTCCTCGACGGCTCCAACCAGGTGATCCTGTCGTCGCCGGGCGCTGACGCCCTCGACCTCGTCGACGGCCGCGAGCTGCGCATGCGAGAGATGGCGGATGCGGTGCGACGCGTCTGGCGCACCGGGGAGTCGGAGGTGCTCGACCTCACCTACCGTCGTGGCCGCATCGGGATCGGCACCGAGATGCAGCTGCGCACGCGCGTCGCGCCGCTCGGCAACCGCTTCATGCTCGTGCTCGTCGCCGACCGCACGGAAGAGCTGCGGCTCGCGGGGGTGCGGCGGGACTTCGTCGCCAACATCAGCCACGAGCTGAAGACCCCGATCGGTGCGCTCGCGCTGCTCGCAGAGGCGATCGAGGCGGCAGCAGAGGATCCGGAGCGGGTGCGGGCGTTCTCGCAGCGCATGCAGGTCGAGGCCGACCGGCTCGGCCGCATGACCAAGGAGCTCATCGACCTCTCGCGCATCCAGGCCGACGACCCGCTCGAGGAGGCCGAGCGCTTCCCGATCTCGCGCATCGTCGACGTGGCGGTGGATCGCAACCACGTGCTCGCCGACGCCAAACGCATCCGCATCATGCCCCGAGTGCTCGACGAGGCCGAGGTGATCGGCTCGGAGGAGCTCGTCACGATGGCCGTGCAGAACCTCATCTCGAACGCCGTCCAGTACTCGCCGGAGGCCACGCACGTGGGCGTCGGTGTGCGCGTCGTCGACGACGTCATCGAGATCGCCGTGACCGACAAGGGCGTCGGCATCGCGGCGGAGGAGCAGGAGCGCGTCTTCGAGCGCTTCTACCGGATCGACCCAGCGCGCAGCCGCGTGACGGGCGGCACCGGCCTCGGCCTCAGTATCGTGAAGCACGTCGCCGTCAGTCACGGCGGCGAGGTCACGCTCTGGTCGCGCCCTGCTCAGGGCTCGACCTTCACCCTGCGGCTCCCCGCCGCGCACGCCCCTGTCCACAAGGAGACTGCATGACGACGCGCATCCTGATCGTCGAGGACGAGACGGCGCTCGCCGAGCCGCTGGCCTACCTGCTCGAGCGCGAGGGCTACGAGACGGCCCACGCGCCCGACGGCAACGCGGCGGTGCAGATGTTCGAGCAGCAGGGCGCCGACCTGGTGCTGCTCGACCTCATGCTCCCCGGTCGCAGCGGCACCGAGGTGTGCCGGCACATCCGCCAGACCTCGCAGGTGCCGATCATCATGGTGACCGCGAAGGACAGCGAGGTCGACACGATCGTGGGGCTCGAGCTCGGCGCCGACGACTACGTGACCAAGCCCTACTCGACCCGCGAGCTCATCGCGCGCATCCGCGCCGTGCTGCGCCGCCGCGCGGTCGACGAGGAGGGCGAGGACGACTCCGTGGTCGAGATCGGCCGCGTGCGGCTCGATGCCGACAGCCACACCGTGCACGTCGACGGCGAGGAGGTCGCGATGCCGCTGCGCGAGTTCGAGCTGCTCGAGTACCTGATGCGCAACGCCGGCCGCGTGCTGACGCGCGGGCAGCTGATCGACCGGGTGTGGGGCAGCGACTACTTCGGCGACACGAAGACGCTCGACGTGCACGTCAAGCGCCTGCGGGCGAAGATCGAGGAGGACCCCTCGAACCCGACGCGCGTCGTGACGCTGCGCGGGCTGGGGTATCGCTTCGAGCGCTGAGCCGCTGCTACTCGGCGACGGGCGCGAGCGTCTCGTAGCCGACGACCTCGGTCGAGATCGACGGCACCTCGAGGCCGACCGGCTCGGCGCCGTCAGCCGTGAACGAGACGTTGTGGAGCGATCCGAAGGTCAGCTCGCTCGGCGCGGGCAGCACCAGCTGCTGCTCGGGGAAGCCGTAGGTCGTGACGCCCTCCGCGACGCGCACCTGCTCGACCGCATCCTCGAAGCGCACCTCGACGAAGGTCGCCTCGCCGGCGTTCGTGAACGTGGTGGAGAGGCTCAGCGCGTCGCCGCCGGGCTCGCCGATGAGCATCGCGTTGTGGATCTCGACCGTGCCCGTCAGGCCCGAGACGCCGTCGGACGGGTCGTAGTCGATCGTCGTCGCCTGCGGCGTGAGGAGGTTGCAGCCGGTCGCTGCGAAGGCGACGACGACGGCTGCGGCTGCTGCGGCGGCGATGCGAGGCTGCACGGGGACCCTTTCGACAGTGACGAACGCCGATCAGGTGCGGGTGGCGCCGTCTGGATGAGTCTAGTACGGGCCGCTTCGCGCTCGCGAAGGGGCGCAGCCCGGCGCGAGAAGGGCGTGATTCAACCACGGTCGGCGGGCGCTGGCGAGCGACACGCTGTGATAAAATCAAGGTTCTGGCTATGACGAGGAGCATTCGATGAACTTTGAGGTCGGAGAGACAGTCGTCTACCCCCACCACGGCGCTGCGACGATCACCGAGGTCAAGGTGCGCAAGGTCAAGGGCGTCGAGATGACCTACCTCAAGCTCAACGTCGCACAGGGCGGCCTCACGATCGAGGTCCCCGCTGCCAACGTCGACATGGTGGGCGTGCGCGATGTGATCGGCGAGGAGGGCCTCGACCGGGTCTTCGAGGTGCTGCGCGCAGACTTCACCGAGGAGCCCACCAACTGGGCGCGCCGCTACAAGGCGAACGTCGAGAAGCTCGCTTCCGGCGACGTCATCAAGGTGAGCGAGGTCGTGCGCGACCTGAGCCGCCGCGATCAGGACCGCGGCCTCTCGGCCGGTGAGAAGCGCATGCTCGCGAAGGCGCGCCAGATCCTGGTCTCGGAGCTCGCGCTCGCTGAGAAGACCGATGAGGATGCCGCAGCCGCGCGCCTCGACGAGGCGCTCGCGCCCGCAGTCTGACGCACTCCGGTCGTCGCGCAGCGCGAGCTGCCGCAGCGATCCGGTGCAGGGCTGAGGCACCCGCTCCCCAAGGGCGGGTGCCTCTCTGCGTGCCTGCGCTACCTGCCGGTGACGATCATCAGGCGCACGAGGCCGACGAGCGTGCTCGCCATCGTGCCGGCGAGCCCCACGACGAGCAGTGCCACACCGCCGGCGCCGGTCACCATGAGCGCGAGGCCGGCAAACACGAGCGTCAGCGCGGCCAGCAGCCACACCAGCGTGCGCTCGCCCTCGCGGTAGAGGCGCTGCGCGTTCTGCTCTGTGACGGGCACCGGGAAGTTGAACGACCGCGGACGCGTCGAGATCCAGCCGACGAGCGCAGCCAGCGCGAGCGCCACGCCCGCGAGCCACAGCACGCTCGCCTTGCTGCCCCAGGCGTCGGGCTCGCCGCCCGGGCCGAAGTGCGTCGGGATGACGTCGGGCAGCGAGGGGTACTGCAGCACGAGCCACGCGGCGGTCGCGGCGCTGCCGAGCAGTGCGATGCCGCGCGTCACCCGCGTGAGCGCACCCGTGGCATAGGTGCGGGCGGGGCGAGCTGCTCGGGTCATCGCCCTCGAGCCTAGAGGCCGCCTCTCGAGCTGCGCGCGCCTCCGCACCGCCGTCGCCTCGCGCTCGCGGCCGTCCACCTAGGCTGTCGCTGTGACCGACACCGCCATCATCGTCGTCGCCGCGGGCAGCGGCACCCGGCTCGGCCGTGGCGTGCCGAAGGCCTTCGCCGAGCTCGCGGGCGCGACGATCCTCGAGCACGCGCTGCGTGGGCTCGCCGCATCCGGGTCCACCGCATCCGTCGTCGTGGTCGTGCCGGTCGGGTTCGAGGCGGATGCGTCGGCGATCGCCGCGCGCGCCGGAGTCGGCGCCGCAGTGGTCGCCGGGGGAGCGACCCGAGCCGACTCGGTCGCCGCCGGCCTCGCTGCGGCGGGCGACGCGCGCTGGGTGCTCGTGCACGACGCCGCGCGCGCCCTGACGCCGCCTGCGCAGGTCGAGCGCGTGCGCGCGGCGCTGCGCGAGGGCGCGCTCGCGGTCGTGCCCGTGCTTCCGGTCGTCGACACGATCCGCGAGGCGAGCGACGCGGGGCTCGGCGCGATCGTCGACCGCTCGGTGCTGCGCGCGATGCAGACGCCGCAGGGCTTCGAGGCGGCGGTGCTGCGACGCGCCTACGAGGCGGCGGCGGATGCGCGGGGCGCGTCGACCGACGACGCGCAGCTCGTGCAGGCCCTCGGCGAGCAGGTCGTGCCGGTGGCGGGCGACGAGCTCGCGTTCAAGATCACGACCGCGGCCGACGCGGATCGAGCGGCATCGCTGCTGGGCGAGCGGGGATCGGCGAAGGGGGCAGCGATGGACATCAGGACCGGCGTCGGGGTCGACGTGCACGGCTTCGGCGGCGACGCGCCGCTGCGCCTCGCGGGGCTCGAGTGGGAGGGCCAGGGGCTCGCCGGGCACTCCGACGGGGATGCCGTCTGCCACGCGATCGTCGACGCGCTGCTCGGCGCCGCCGGGCTCGGTGACATCGGAGGGCTCGTCGGCGTCGACGACCCGCAGCACGCCGGCGCGGCAGGATCGGTCTTCGTGCGGGCGGCGCTCGAGCTGCTGGCCGAGCACGGCTGGACCCCGGTGAACGTCTCGGTGCAGGTGCTCGGCAACCGGCCCCGCATCGGCACCCGCCGCGACGAGGCGCAGACGGCGCTGTCGGCGATGGTCGGCGCGCCCGTGAGCGTCTCCGGCACCACGACCGACGGGCTCGGCGCGATCGGCCGTGGCGAGGGCGTGCAGGCGGTCGCGACGGCGCTCATCCGCCGCGCGCACTAGCGCTCTCCCGCTCCCGCGGATCTGGTTGATCTCGGGCACGATGTAGGCGATCGTGCGCGGCAGCGCGACGGCCTCGAAGGCGACGATGGCGATGTATCCGCCGGTGATGCCCCAGGAGCCCACGAACGCCCACCGCGGGCCCATCCCGCGCATGAGGTAGTGGTGCTCGCCGCCCGCCTTCGGCATGGCCGCGGTCAGCTCGGCGTAGACGAGGCCGACGAGCAGCATGATGAGGCCGCCGATCACCATCGCGATCACCGCTCCGAGCGTGCCCGCGTTGTCGATCCACCCGCCCGTGAGCACGACCCAGCCGAACCCGATCATCGAGCCGAAGCCGAGCGCGTNCCGCGTCCCCGCCGCCTCCCGCTCGCGCTCCTGCGGATTCCCGACCCGTTCCGCCGAGCCCGACCCGGTGCACCAGGTCGGATTTGGCGGGAGGGGTCGGAGTTCGCGTGATGTGCGAGGGCGACCAGCCGGCGCGGCGGGGGAGCGCACCGGGCGGCCGCACGGGGCCGGCCCGGCGCGCCAAGTAGCCTTGGCTACCGTGACCGTGCGCATCTACGACTCGAAGCAGCAGGCCGTCGTCGACCTGCAGCCGCTGCATGCCGGTGAGGTCTCGATGTACGTCTGCGGGCCGACCGTGCAGTCGTCGCCGCACGTCGGCCACGTGCGCAGCGCCGTCGCCTATGACGTGTGGCGCCGCTGGCTGACGCACCGGGGTCACCGCGTGACCTTCGTGCGCAACGTCACCGACATCGACGACAAGGTGCTCGTCAACGCGGTCGACGAGCCGTGGTGGGCGCTGGCCTACCGCATCGAGCTCGAGTTCACGGCCGCGTACCGCAGCATCGGCGTGCTCGCCCCGACCTACGAGCCGCGCGCCACCGCATCCGTGCCGGCGATGCACGCGCTCATCGCCCTGCTCATCGAGCGCGGCCACGCCTACCCGGCGCTCGACGGCTCGGCGGATGTCTACTTCGACGTGCGCTCGTGGGAGCGCTACGGCGCGCTCACCCGGCAGTCGATCGACAAGATGGAGCCCGCCGCCGACGCCGACCCGCGGGGCAAGCGCGACCCGCGCGACTTCGCGCTCTGGAAGGCCGCGAAGCTCGAGGAGCCCGCATCGGCGAGCTGGCAGTCGCCGTGGGGCGCGGGCCGGCCCGGGTGGCACATCGAGTGCTCGGCGATGGCCCGCACGTACCTCGGCGATGCCTTCGACATCCACGGCGGCGGCCTCGACCTGCGGTTCCCGCACCACGAGAACGAGCTGGCGCAGTCGAGCGCGGCCGGGCTGGGCTTCGCGCAGGTCTGGAGCCACAACGGCCTCGTCAACGTCGACGGCGAGAAGATGTCGAAGTCGCTCGGCAACTCGATCTTCGCGGCGGATCTGCTCGGCTCGGTGCGGCCGATCGTCGCCCGCTACTTCCTGGTCGCGAGCCACTACCGCTCGACCATCGACCTGCGCACCGACGGGGGCAGCCTCGAGGGCGGCTCGCTCGCCGAGGCCGGGGTCGCCTTCGGTCGCATCGAGTCGCTGCTCGAGCGGGCCGCGAGGGCGGGCGACATCGCTGCCGCTCCGGTGCCGGATGCGTTCGGCGCGGCCATGGACGACGACCTGTCTACCCCGCAGGCGGTGGCGGTGCTGCACGAGGCCACCAGGGCGGCCAACGTCGCCCTCGACGCGGGCGACACCACCGCCGCCCTCGCTCGCGCCGGGGAGGTGCGGGCGATGCTGCAGGTGCTGGGGCTCGACCCGGAGGACGCGGTGTGGCAGTCTGGGGTGTCGGCCGAGCGCGCTGCACCGCAGTCGTTCGCACTGGCCAGCCTGGTCGAGACGCTGCTGGCGGAGCGCCGCGAGGCACGCGCGGCGAAGGACTTCGCCGCCTCAGACCGCATCCGCGACGCGCTCGCGGCAGCCGGGATCCTCGTCGAGGACGGCAGAGACACCACCACTTGGAGCATCGCATGAGCAAGCAGCAGCGTCCCCCGCGCAAGAAGGGCCCGCTGAAGGGCACCGGCGGGCACGGCCGCAAGTCGCTCGAGGGCAAGGGTCCGACGCCGAAGGCGGAGGATCGCTCCTGGCACCCCGCTGGGCAGCGGAAGGCCGCGCGCGAGCGCTACGAGGCCGCCTCGAGCAAGAGCGGCCGTCGCCCCGAGCCGCCCCGCCACCGCAAACCCTCATCGGCGAAGGACGACTCCGAGCTGGTCACCGGCCGCAACTCGGTGCTCGAGGCGCTGAAGGCGAAGATCCCGGCGACCTCGCTGATCCTCGCCGCGCGTCTCGAGATGGATGACCGCGTCAAGGAGATCCTGTCGCTCGCGAACAAGCGCGGCGTGCCGGTGCTCGAGGTGATGCGGCCAGAGCTCGACCGCATCTCCGGCCACGACGCCGTCCACCAGGGCGTCGCGCTCAAGGTGCCCCCGTACCAGTACGCGCACCCCGTCGACCTGCTCGAGACCGTGCGCAGCCGCAGCCAGAACCCGCTGTTCGTCGCGCTCGACGGCGTCACGGACCCGCGCAACCTCGGTGCGATCATCCGCTCGGCCGCCGCCTTCGGCGCGCAGGGCGTCATCGTGCCGCAGCGTCGCTCGGTGGGCGTCACCGCCTCGGCCTGGAAGACCTCGGCCGGCGCCGCAGCGCGCGTGCCGGTGGCGATGGCCTCGAACCTCACCGCCACCCTCAAGGAGCTGAAGGGCGAGGGGATGTTCGTGATCGGCCTCGACGGCGACGGCGACGTGCCGCTCCACGAGCTCGAGCTCGCCGACGGCCCGCTCGTCGTGGTGGTCGGCAGCGAGGGCAAGGGCATCTCGCGCCTCGTGGCGGAGACCTGCGACGCGATCGTCTCGATCCCCATCGAGTCGATGACCGAGTCCCTCAACGCCGGCATCGCCGCATCCGTCACCCTGTACGAGGTCGCGAAGCGCCGCGCCTCCCGCTGATCAGACGAGGTCGCGCCAGTCCGGCTCGTCCTCCTCGTCGTCGCTGTCCTGCAGCGTCACGACGGGCATCGTCATGGTGAGCGGCACGTCGAGCAGCGCGGCCTCGTCGCGCCTGAACGCGAGCTGCGTCTCGATGTAGCTGGCCGCGGCCTCCTCGAGCGACACCTCGCAGCGGCGCTGCTCCGAGAGGTACCAGCGGTGCTCGAGCACCTCGTGGAAGACCTCCGGGCCCTCGAGCTTGCCGCGCAGCTCGATCGGGATCGACTGGACGATCGGCGCGAAGACCTGCTCGAACCACTCGTTCGCGAGCGCTTCGTCACCGACGTTCGGCCGCTGGTCGCGATGCACCGCGACGTACTCGTCGAGGTCGTTGAGCATGCGCCTGGCCTGGTTCTCCTCGGCGTCGATGCCGGTGAGCGACTGCAGCCGCCGGTGGTGGTGACCGGGGTCGACGACCTTCGGCCGGATCGCCACCGTCGTGCCGCCGTCGCCGGTGCTGATCGAGAGCTCACCGATGTCGTAGCCGAGCGCGTTCAGGCGCTCGATGCGCTCGCGGATCCGATGCCGCTCGCCCGCCGGGAGCACCTGGTCGCTGTGCAGCTCGTGCCAGAGCGAGGTGTACTTGGCGACGATCGAGCCGGCCACCGCGACGGGGTCGATCGACTCGTCCAGCCGATCACCGGCGGCGAGGTCGAGCAGCTCGCCGGCGATGTTGACGCGCGCCACCTCGAGGTCGTCGAGGCGCCTGCCGTCCGAGAGGCCGCCCTGCTCGAGCGTGCCCGTCTCGGCATCGACGAGGTAGGCCGCGAAGGCGCCGGCGTCGCGCCGGAACAGCGTGTTCGACAGCGACACGTCGCCCCAGTAGAAGCCGACGAGGTGCAGGCGCACGAGCAGGCCGGCGAGCGCGTCGACGAGCCGCTCGGCGGTCGACTCCTTCATCGAGGAGGAGTAGAGCGCGCGGTAGGGCAGCGAGAAGCGCAGGTGCCGCGTGACGAGCACTGCCGCGAGCGGCTCGCCCTCGGCGTCGGTGCGCTCGGCGATCACGGCGAGCGGCTCGACGCAGGGCACGTCGAGGCGCTGCAGCGTGCGCAGCATGGCGTACTCGCGGTTGGCCATCTCGGCCGTCGTCTCCTTGATCGCGACGACGCGGCCGCTGAGCCGCGCGAAGCGCACGAGGTGGCGCGAGATGCCCTTCGGCAGCTGCACGACGTCGTCGTCGGTCCACTGGTCGAGCGGCAGGTCCCACGGCAGGTCGAGCAGCGTGGCGTCCATGAGCGACGAGGTGATCCGCAGGTCAGAGGCCATGCCGCCATCGTAGGCGCGTCGCTAGCCTGATCCCATGCGTCGCCTCGTCTCTCTCGCCCCGCTCGCCACGATCGCGGTCATCGCGGTCGCACTCACCGGCTGCATCACGCCGCCGCCGCTGCCGGAGGTCGGTGCCCCGCAGGCGCAGCAGGGCCAGGGCCCGGATGCATCGGGTGAGGCGACCGGGTTCGTCTGGCCTCGCAACATGGCCAGCCATGGCGTGGTCTTCACGGCGGACGGCGTGCTGGAGACGCCCGCGGCCGCCCCCGAGCGCGTCGAGGCCGACGTCGAAGCGCCGCACGCGATCCTCTACGTCGACTACCAGTGCCCCCACTGCGCCACGTTCATGAGCGCGCACGGCGACGAGCTCGAGGCCGCGGTGTCGGCGGGCGAGGTCGCGCTCGAGGTCCGCCCGCTCACGTTCCTCGACAGCACCTCGACCGGTGAGCACTCCACCCGAGCTGCGAACGCGCTCGCGGCGGTCGCCGACGAGTTCCCCGAGGCCGCCTGGGCGTTCCACCGAGCGCTGCTCGAGGCGCAGCCGGCGCCGGGCGAGCCGGGGCTCACCGACGCGCAGCTGCTCGAGATCGCCGCGGGGGCGGGGGCGAGCTCTGCGCAGCTCACCGCGCGCGTCGAGGGGGTGGAGCTGCGCGCCTTCACGGCGGCGGCAGGGGAGTCGAACCGCTCGCTCCCGGTCGTCGACGAGGTCCCCGCGCCCACCGGCACGCCAGCCTTCTACCTCGACGGCGAGCGCTTCGAGGATGGGCTCGGTGAGCCCGGCGCGATCGCCGACTTCATCGCGTCGCAGCGCTGACGCGCCCGCGCGACTCGCGCATCCGCCCTGAGCCTTGCGTCGCAGACACCAGAGCGGCCCCGAGCCGAAGCCCGGGGCCGCTCTGGTGCAGCGGTCTGCGCCTCAGAGGCGCTGGCCGGTCTCCTTGTCGAAGACGTGCAGGTGCGTCGGGTCGGGCGTGATGAAGACGGTGTCGCCCAGCTTCGCGTGGTTGCGGCCATCGACGCGAGCCACGATGTCGACGCGCTTGCCCTCGACGTCTGCGTGACCGTAGAGGTAGCCGTCGGCGCCGAGCTCCTCGACGAGGTCCACCGTCACCGGCAGGCCGGGGCCCTGCTCGGCCACCGAGACGTCCTCGGGGCGGACGCCGACGATGATGCCGTCCTTCGCGCCCGAGATCTGGTCGCGGGGGATCTCGACGATGTGGTCGCCGAAGTGCACGCCGCGGTCGTGGCGGCTGAGCTCCATCAGGTTCATGGCCGGGCTGCCGATGAAGCCGGCGACGAAGACGTTCGCAGGCTCGCCGTACAGGTCGCGCGGCGTGCCGACCTGCTGCAGCAGGCCGTCCTTGAGCACGGCGATGCGGTCGCCCATCGTCAGGGCCTCGGTCTGGTCGTGCGTGACGTAGACCGTGGTGACGCCGAGTCGGCGCTGCAGCGACGCGATCTGCGTGCGCGTCTGCACGCGCAGCTTGGCGTCGAGGTTCGACAGCGGCTCGTCCATGAGGAAGACCTGCGGCTGGCGCACGATCGCGCGGCCCATCGCGACGCGCTGGCGCTGACCACCGGAGAGCGCCTTGGGCTTGCGGCCGAGGTACGCCTCGAGGTCGAGCAGCTTGGCCGCCTCCTCGACGCGCTTCGCCCGCTCCTCCTTCGAGATGCCGGCGATCTTGAGCGCGAAGCCCATGTTCTCGGCGACCGTCATGTGCGGGTAGAGCGCGTAGTTCTGGAAGACCATCGCGATGTCGCGATCCTTCGGTGGCATGTCGGTGACGTCGCGGTCGCCGATCATGATGCGCCCGTCGTTGACCTCTTCGAGGCCCGCGAGCATGCGCAGGGTGGTGGACTTGCCGCAGCCGGAGGGGCCGACCAGCACGAGGAACTCCCCGTCGGCGATCTCCAGGTCGATCTGGTCCACGGCGGGCTTGGTGCTGCCCGGGTAGACGCGGGAAGCCTTGTCGAACGTCACAGACGCCATTGTCGATTCCTTCCACCGGCAGGTACGTGCCGGACGATCCGTTGTGTCAGGTGCGGGCGACGTCGCCCGCGGGGACATCTTGGCATGCCCGAGGCCCGGTACCCTAGAAGATGGCGCGTGATGGGATCGCGTCTCCTGCCGGATCCCGGCCGACACAGGACAAGGACGCATGAGCGACAAGCTGACGAAGAACGAGCGCCGCGCGCAGGCGCGCGACCAGGCCCGCAAGATGCAGGAGGAGCGCCGCCGCAAGGAGCGCGTCAAGAAGGGCCTCACCATCGGCGGCATCATCGTCGCCGCGGTCGCGATCGTCGCCATCGTCGCCATCGTGATCGTCAACAGCATCCGCCCCGCAGGGCCTGGGCCGGAGAACATGGCCTCGAACGGCATCGTGATCGGCCAGGACTTCGTCGCCGAGCGCACCGCCGCCACCCCTGCGGAGGGGGAGCCGACCCCGACGGAGCCGCGCGAGGACATCATCCAGATCGAGATCTACCAGGACTACATGTGCCCGATCTGCGGTGACTTCGACGAGGCGAACGCCGCCACTCTCGAGCAGCTGCTCAGCACCGGTGCCGCCACCGTCGAGATCCACCCGATCTCCATCCTGGACCGCGCGTCGCTCGGCACGAAGTTCTCGACGCGCTCGGGCGCCGCTGCGGCCTGCGTGGCCGAGTTCGCGCCCGACAGCTTCTGGGACTTCAACGCCGCGATGTTCGACAACCAGCCGGCAGAGGCCTCCTCCGGCCTCTCGAACGACGAGATCATCGCCGTCACCGAGGCTGCGGGCATCGACACCACGACGGGGATCGCCGAGTGCATCAACGACGGCCGCTTCATGAGCTGGGTCACCGAGGCCACGACGCGCGCGGGCACGCAGCCGCTGCCTGGCACGGACGGCGTCGTCGCCGACCGCACCCCGACGGTGCTGGTCAACGGTCAGCAGTACCCGGGCGCAGCGGCAGACGCCGCAGGCTTCTCGGCCTTCGTCACGGCGGCAGCCGGTCAGCAGAGCGGTGAGACGGGCGAGGAGCCCGCCGAGACCGAGGCTCCGGCCGAGACCACCGAGCCCGCAGACGAGGGCTGATGCGCGCCGCCCGGCCGGTCGGGGTCGCGCTGCTCGCGCTGACCCTGCTGGCCGGGTGCGCGTCGCAGCCGGCGCCGCAGATCACCACGATCGGTGAGCTGGGCGCTGCCTACCTCGAGGCCGGGGGCGGATGCGCGGAGCTCGTCGAGCAGTACCGCGAGACGGAGGACTCGCCGGTGGTCGCGCAGTGCGGCAGCGACACCGAGCTGATCCTCGCCGCCGACGCCGACCAGGCGCAGGCGATCGCGACCGAGCGCCAGCTGCAGGAGCAGACGGTGCTCGTCTCGGGCCGCTGGGTGATCCGCGACCCGCAGCTCGAGGGCATCCAGCAGCGGCTCGGCGGGCAGATCGTCACCCTCGCCGCGGCCGACGGGCCGGCCAACATGGCCGACGCCATCGCGTTCGACGGCGAGGGCGTCGTCGAGGTCGACCCGGTGCCCGCTGCGGGCGAGCCGTCGCCGGCTCCGCGCGACGGTGACGTGCGGGCGGTGCTCGTCGTGATCGACGCGCAGTGCGAGTACTGCGACCGGCTGCTGCAGGCGAGCGGCGAGCTGCTCACCGAGCTGGCCGACAGCGGTCAGGCGCGCGTCGCCTACCTGCCGGTGGCTCTTGGCGACTCCATCGACAGCGGCTACGCGTCGACGCTCGGTGCGAACGCGCTCGCGTGCGTCGCCGATGCGGCCCCCGCGGCCTACCGCCCGTTCCAGAGCGCGCTCGTCGCGCACCTGCAGGGGCACCCCTTCGAGGCGACAGAGGTCTCGGCGCTCGCGGCCGAGCAGGGCGCAGACGTCGGCACGTGCGTCGAGTCGGCGCAGTTCGCGTGGTGGGTGCGACAGGCGACGGTGCGCGCGATCGAGCAGCCGCTGCAGGGCGCGGAGCCGCTGCGCGGCACACCCTCGGTGATCGTCGGCGGCATCACCTTCGCGGGCGACGTCAGCGATCCTGACGCGCTCGCGGCCTTCATCGCGAACCCCTCGTAGTCGAGCAGCATCGGGCTCGTTGAGCACCAGGCGGTCACCGGCGCGACCTGTCGTGCGGCTGACGCTGACTCGGCAGCGTTCACGCCCTTCGATCACAGCCCGCGCTTGTCCATCCACCAGAACAACGGGACAGACACGACGCCGAGACCGATGAGGACCAGTGCGCAGACGAGCATCCACTCGCCGTCAGGGCCATCGCTGCTCGCGTATCGCACGGCGAGAAGGATGCCGCCTGCAGCTGCTGCAGCGGAGTACAGGTAGCGGATCCCGTGTCTCCTGCGGTGCCAGAAGGAACCCGGGTCTTCATCGCCAGCGTGCTGCGTCATGCGACTCAGTCTGCATCGCGACCGCGCTGAGGGCGAGGCCCGCCGACCAGCTGGACGCCGCCGGCCCTGTGCGTCGTCATCGCGCTGCCCCAGAGCCCCCTGTCAGGATCGAACTGACGACCTACGCTTTACAAGAGCGTTGCTCTACCACTGAGCTAAGGAGGCGCGTGCCTCGCGGCACCCCTCGATCCTACGACCGAGGCCCGATGGCGGTGCACGCAGCGCTGGCAGGATGGAGCCGTGCCGACGCCGAGCCTCCGCCCCTGGCAGCCCGAGCGCGACGCGGGCGCCGTGCTCGCCGCCTTCCACGCATCCGCCGATCTGCATCGGCAGGCGCCGCCGCTCGAGACGGTCGACGACGCGCGCCGCTACCTCGCCGCGATCGCGGGCGAGGCGCTCGCGATCGCCCTGGACGACGAGGCGGTCGGATGCGTCATGGCAGCCGAGCGGGATGCCCGCCACGGCACCGCGTGGATGTCGTACTGGCTCGCTCCCGCCGCGCGTGGCGCGGGGCTCGCGAGCCGCGCGCTCGACACCCTCTCGCGGCGGCTCTTCGCCGAGGGCTTCCACCGGCTGGAGCTCGGTGCGCGTGCGAACAACCCCGCCTCGATCGCGGTGGCCGAGCGCGCCGGCTTCGTGCGGGAGGGCGTCGAGCGCGAGCGGCTGCGCTACGTCGACGGGCACGGGCGCGCGGAGCGCTTCGACGTCGTGCGGCTCGCGCGGCTCGCGAGCGACCCGGCACCGTCGCTGCCACCCCTCTGACGCACTCGCGAGGGGTCTGATACCGCTCTAGGCTTGCTCGGTGAGCCAGATCCCACGCACCGACCAGCCCGCCGCGCGCCGGCCCCTGCTGTGGACGCTCATCGCGGTGCTCGCCGGCGCGGGTCTCGCGACCCAGGGGCGCGTCAACGGCGAGCTCGGTGTCCGGCTCGACCAGGGCATGCTGGCGGCGCTCGTCTCGTTCCTGATCGGCTGCGCCTTCCTCTCGGTCATCATGCTGGTGTCGCCGAAGTCGCGCGCGGGCGTCATCAGGCTCGTCGCCGTCGTGCGCGACGGCTCGATGCCGTGGTGGTACCTCACCACCGGCTGCATCGGGGCCTTCGTCGTCGCCTCGCAGGGCATCGCAGCGGGCATCATCGGCATCGCGCTGTTCACGGTCGGGCAGGTCGCCGGCCAGACGATCAGCGGCCTCGCCGTCGACCGACTGGCCTTCGGCGGCCTCGCGCGCAAGCCCATCACCGTGCCGCGGGTCGTCGGCGCGCTGCTCGCGCTCGTGGCCGTCGGGCTCGCGCTCGTCTCGACCGGCGAGGTCGACGCGGTGTGGCTCGTCGTGCTGCCCTTCGTGGCGGGACTGCTGCAGGCGCTGCAGCAGGCGATGGGTGGCCTCGTCCAGCGGCACTCCGGATCAGCGGTGGCGCAGAGCGCGCAGAACTTCGTGGTCGGCACTGCGCTGCTGGCGGTCATCGTCGGGGTGCAGGCGCTCGCGGGCGTCGAGGCGCAGCCGCTGCCGACCGAGCCGTGGCTCTACGTCGGCGGCGTGCTGGGCGTGATCGTGATGGCGATCGTCTCGGTCGCGGTGCACCACCTCGGCGTGCTCGCGCTCGGCCTCGCGACCATCTGCGGCCAGGTCGTCGCCTCGGTCGTGCTCGATCTCGTCATGCCTGCCGACCACCCCGTCACGACGTGGTCGCTGCTCGGCGCCGCCCTGACGATCCTGGCGGTAGCGGTGTCGGCGATCCGACGCCCCCGCCGGGCCTGATCGCCGGCAGCAGGGCAGCGGCGCCCAGCGCGCTCGCGACGGCGAACGCACCCGCGGGCGAGAGCGGCTCCATGAGCGCGCCGATCATCGCGGCGCCGAGCGACTGGCCGACCGCGAGCGCGATGAAGAGCACGACCGTGCCCTGCGCAGCGCGCGGGGCGTCGATCCGCGCCGCCCACACGATGAGCACACCGCTCAGCGCCGTGTAGCCGGCACCGAACGCCGCGACACCCACGAGCGCCACCGCGCCGAGGAGCACGCCCGGGTCTGCGCTGAAGCCGAGGCCGAGCCCGAGCGCGAGGGTCGCGCCGACCATCGTGAGGGTGGTGGCGACCCACGCGACTCGCAGGCTCCACGCCTGCACGACGCGGGCCGCCCACGCCCCCGCGGCACCGAAGGCACCGAGGATGGCCCAGGCCAGGACGGCTGAGCCGGGGCCGAGCGGCGCGGTGTCGGTGAGCAGGGTGCTGCCGAAGGTCCAGATCGCCGCGCTCGACGCCCCGGCGAGCAGCGCGGCGGCGATCGGAGCGGCCAGGGCGCGCACGAGGCCCGCACCACCGCGTCGCGACCCGGGCGTCGGTCGCCCGACGGACGCGGCGCGGCGGCCGGTGAGCAGCACCGCGACGGTCGCGCCTGCCGAGAGGAGCGCGATGCCTGCCCAGGCGGCGCGCCAGTGGTCGCCGGCCGCGACGAGCAGCAGTGCGGCGGCGAGGATGCCGACCCCGGTGCCCGCGTTGACGGTCGTCTGCGCGCGCTCCTCGCGCGCCGCGGGGACCGCGCGCTGCACGAGCGCGACGAGCGCAGGGCTCGCGAAGCCCGCGCCGGCGCCGGCGACGATGACGCTCACCGCCAGGGCGACCGGGCTCTGCGCGAGCGCGATGCCGACGGAACCCGCAGCGGCGGTGGCTCCAGCGGCCACGATGGTCCAGCGGGGCTGCGGCGCGAGGCGCGCGGCGAGCGCGGCGGCGAAGCAGTAGGAGAGGAAGCTGCCGGACTGCACGACGCCCGCGACAGCAGGGGAGAGGGCGAAGGCGGCGCCCAGCTGCGGCAGGAAGAGGCCGTAGCCGAAGCGCGCGAGCCCGTAGGTGGCCGCGATGAGCGCCATGCCGCTCAGGATGAGCCCGCGCATCCGAGCCCCTCTCCTTCGATGACTGCAACGTGCGTTTCAGTAGACCAGAACGCACGTTGCAGTGCAACGCTCGTTACAGTGGCAGCGTGAACGTCGATCGACCAGCCGCCCGCGAGCGACTGCTGCTCGCCGCCGACCGCCTGCTCTTCGACCGCGGCATCCGTGCGACGCCCGTCGACGAGGTGCTGCGCGAGGCCGAGGTCGCAGCCGCGACGCTCTATGCCCACTTCGGCACCAAGGACGGCCTGGTCGCGGCCGCGCTCCAGGCGCGCCTGCGCGATTGGCGCGAGGTCTGGGATCGCCGGGTGCTGGCGGCTGACGACGACACCGGTCGACTGCTCGCGATCTTCGACGCGCTCGCCGACTACCGAGGCGGGGATCGCCGCGTCGCGGGCACCGAGTCGCCCCGCTCCGAGCAGCAGCGCTCCGAGCAGCCCTCAGCGCACCAGCCGGCGCGCTGGTGCGCGTTCCTCGCGGCGAGCGCTGAGCTGCGCGACGCATCGGAACCCATCGCCGCGGCGCTCGCAGAGGACACGGCGCTGCTCGGCGAGCGGCTCCTGCAGCTCGCCCGCCCGCTCGCGAGCGACCCGCAGCATCTGGCAGACGCCGTCCAGCTGGCCTACTCGGGCACCCTCGCGGCGTTCCTGCGCGGCACGCCGGCGGATCCGATCGCCGTCGGCCGACGGCTCGCGCGAGCGGCCATCGCTGCGCAGGCCGAGAGCTGACCCTCTGGGTCGCTCAGCTCTCGGGGGTGAAGTTCAGCGCGAGGGAGTTCATGCAGTAGCGGTCGCCCGTCGGCGTCTGCGGTGCATCGTCGAAGATGTGGCCCAGGTGGCTGCCGCACTTCGCGCACCGCACCTCGGTGCGCACCATGCCGAGCGTGCGATCCTCGATCAGCTCGACCGCGTCTTCGCGCACGGTCTCGTAGAAGCTCGGCCAGCCGCAGCCGGCGTCGAACTTCGTCTCGTCGCGGAACAGCTCGTTCCCGCACGCGCCGCAGGTGTAGACGCCCTGGCGCTGCTCGTCGAGCAGCGCGCCCGTCCACGGTCGCTCCGTGCCCGCTTCGCGCAGCACCTTGAAGGCTTCGGGCGAGAGGGACTCGCGCCACTCGGAGTCGGACCGTTCGATGCGCTCGTTCATGACTCCAGGGTACGACCGCTGGCGCGCCTGTTCGCTCCAGGCGTTTCGCGACAGGCGCCGCCGCGCGCAGTCGTAGGATCGACAGCATGTCCACTCAGCCGCGGCCTCGCAGGCAGGGCTCCGCCGACGAGGCGGCTGCCCTCGCGTTCGCGACCGCCGAGTCGCGCACCGAGGGGCAGGATGCTGCCGCTCCGCGCACGAGTGTGCATCAGGCCACCGACATCGCGCCCGTGGCAGCGCTTCCCGGGCGGTCCGACGAGACGAGGGATGCGTCGGCACCCGATGCGCCCGGCCACGACGCGCGCGCGCATTCCGCCCCGGCACCGCAGGCCGCCGACGATCGTGCGCAGCGCATCCGCCGCGTGCTCGACTTCGAGGCGGACTGGGTCAAGCACGGCGGCGCGAAGGCTCGCGCGATCCGCGCCGAGTTCGGCTGGTCGACCACCCGCTACTACCAGGTGCTCGACGGCCTGCTCGAGACGCAGGATGCGGTGCGCCACGACCCCATGCTCGTGCGCCGGCTGCTGCGCCTGCGCGAGGGTCGATGAGGCGCTCGCACCGCGTCGGGGCGCATCGCTCGACCGCGCGCGGAGGCTGGCCGCGCTGGGGCATCCTGCTGGCGGCGCTCGCCGCGGCCATCGTGCTCACCGCCGTCGGCCTCTTCGCGCTCGACACGCTCCGGCCTCGCGAGGTCGTCCCGGCTGAGACCGCCGCGGCAGAGACCGTGACCGACCCGGCCGCGATCGACCCCGCGCTGGACGCATCCATCACCGTGCTCGACGCCTCGCCCGAGCCGAGCCTCGCAGCGGGCATCGGGCAGGCGCTCTCGGACGCCGGGTGGGATGTCGTCGCGACCGCCACGAGCTCGGAGCAGGGCGAGCGCACCGTCGTGTGGTTCGACAGCGAGGAGCTCGCGCCCGTCGCGCGCGGCCTCGCTGCGCAGCTGGGCGTCGGTGAGGTACAGCTCTCCGAGGGTCGGCTCTCCGGCACGCCCATCACGATCGTGGTGGCGGCGGATGCGGTGGGCGTCGCCCCGAGTGTCGAGCCGCGCGACGACGGCGAGCTCGAGCACGCGCCGACGAGCGAGACTCCCGCTCCGTAGCCCTGCGCTGCTTGCACTCGACCCGTACGAGTGCCAGACTTGGCATTGGCACTCACTCAGGTGGAGTGCCAATTGAACGTACTGGCGTCCAGGAGGGACCAGACTGCTATGGCAAAGATGATCGCATTCGACGAAGAGGCCCGCCGCGGGCTCGAGCGTGGACTCAACCAGCTCGCCGACGCGGTGAAGGTGACCCTCGGCCCGCGTGGCCGCAACGTCGTGCTGGAGAAGAAGTGGGGCGCCCCCACGATCACGAACGACGGTGTCTCGATCGCCAAGGAGATCGAGCTCGAGGACCCGTTCGAGAAGATCGGCGCTGAGCTGGTCAAGGAGGTCGCGAAGAAGACCGACGACGTCGCCGGTGACGGCACGACCACGTCGGTCGTCCTCGCACAGGCGCTGGTCCGCGAGGGCCTGCGCAACGTCGCGGCAGGCGCCGACCCGATCAGCCTGAAGCGCGGCATCGACAAGGCCTCGGCCGCGGTGTCCGAGCAGCTGCTCAAGAACGCCAAGGAGGTCGAGACCAAGGAGGAGATCGCCGCCACGGCTTCGATCTCGGCCGCTGACCCTGAGATCGGTGCGCTGATCGCAGAGGCCATCGACAAGGTCGGCAAGGAGGGCGTCGTCACCGTCGAGGAGTCGAACACCTTCGGCACCGAGCTCGAGCTCACCGAGGGCATGCGCTTCGACAAGGGCTTCCTGTCGCAGTACTTCGTGACGGACCCCGAGCGCCAGGAGACGGTCTTCGAGGACCCGTACGTCCTGATCGTCAACTCCAAGATCTCGAACATCAAGGACCTCCTCCCGGTCGTCGACAAGGTGATCCAGGCGGGCAAGCAGCTCGTCATCATCGCCGAGGACGTCGACGGTGAGGCGCTCGCGACGCTCGTCGTGAACAAGATCCGTGGCATCTTCAAGTCGGTCGCCGTCAAGGCCCCCGGCTTCGGCGACCGCCGCAAGGCCATGCTCGCTGACATGGCGATCCTCACGGGCGGCCAGGTGATCTCCGAGGAGGTCGGCCTCAAGCTCGAGAACACGACGCTCGACATGCTGGGCCGTGCGCGCAAGGTCGTCATCACCAAGGACGAGACCACGATCGTCGAGGGCGCCGGCGAGGCCGACGCCATCGCCGGCCGCGTGCGCCAGATCCGCTCGGAGATCGACAACACCGACAGCGACTACGACCGCGAGAAGCTCCAGGAGCGCCTCGCGAAGCTCGCCGGTGGCGTCGCCGTCATCAAGGCCGGCGCTGCGACCGAGGTCGAGCTCAAGGAGCGCAAGCACCGCATCGAGGACGCAGTGCGCAACGCGAAGGCTGCTGTCGAGGAGGGCATCGTCGCCGGTGGTGGCGTCGCGCTCATCCAGGCTGCGAAGACCGCCTTCGAGCACCTCGAGCTCACGGGCGACGAGGTGACCGGCGCGAACATCGTCAAGGTGGCCGTCGACGCTCCGCTGAAGCAGATCGCGCTCAACGCTGGCCTCGAGCCGGGCGTCGTCGTCGAGAAGGTGCGTGGCCTCGAGGTCGGCTTCGGCCTCAACGCCGCGACCGGCGAGTACGTCGACATGCTCGCTGCGGGCATCTCGGACCCGGTGAAGGTGACGCGCTCGGCGCTCGCCAACGCCGCGTCGATCGCTGGCCTCTTCCTCACCACGGAGGCAGTCGTCGCCGACAAGCCCGAGAAGTCGGCGCCCATGCAGGCCGACCCCACGGGTGGCATGGACTTCTGATGCCGTAGCGCTCAGGTCCGCACCGCGGACCTGAGCGCGGAGGCATCAGGGTCGAGGAGCGCGCGGCGCAGCCGCTCGCGTCACGAGACCCAGAGCTCCATCGCGCGAAGGGCCCCAGCAGCGATGCTGGGGCCCTTCGTCGTTCCCGCGTCTCGTGACGCGTGCGAGCCTGCGGCTCGCGCGCTCCTCGACCGACGGGAGCCCGAGCCTGCGGCTCGCGCGCTCCTCGACCGGCCGGGTGTCGCGAGACGAGGACGGATGCGCCGCACAGTCCCGAGCGGAGGACGGATCGGCGCATCCACGGGCCCGCGTCCTCCGTTCGCGACGGCGCCCGCGCTACGCGGCGAACATCCGCAGGTTGCCCTGCTCGACCTCGTCGTACTGGCGGCCAGCGTGCGCGAGCGCCTCGTTGATGCTCGCGAGCGACTCCTCGACGCGCACCTGCGTGGCCCGCCACTCCTGCACGACCCCCTGGAACGCGACGGAGGCCTGCCCGCTCCACGAGTCCTGCAGCGCCTGCAGGTGGCTGTGCATGGCCGAGACCTCGGCCTGCACCCTGCTGGCGGTGCCCCGCACCGCGATGTGCGCTTTGTGGATGGCGTCGGCGTCGACGACGTACCTGGTCATGATCCCCTCACTCCCGCGCGGAGCATCCGCGCTCGTGGGGGGAAGGTAGGGGAGCCGGAGGCATCGGGGTCACCGCGAGGCGCCCCCTGTGGAGGGCGCCGCACGGCCCACCACGCAAGCTCGCGACCTACCCCCGCGTGCGGCCGCCCGTGGTGGTCGCCGTGGAGTCGGCGCGCAGGCGCTGGCTGAGCGCCATCACCGACGCCTCGCCCGCGAGCGGCAGGGCGATGCGGAAGGTCGCGCCGCCGCCGGGGGTGTCGACGACGTCGAGCCGACCGGAGTGCGCGCGGACGATGCCGCGCACGATCGCGAGCCCGAGACCCGAGCCGCCGGTGTCGCGGGTGCGCGACGAGTCGGCGCGGAAGAAGCGCTGGAAGACGCGCTCGCGCAGCTCGGCGGGGATGCCGTCGCCGTGGTCGATCACGAGCATGACCGCCTCGCGGCGCCGCGCCGAGACGCCGAGGCCCAGCTCGATCGGCGTGCCGTCCGGTGTGTAGCGGGTGGCGTTGCCGATGAGGTTCGACAGCAGCTGCCGCAAGGTGTGCTCATCGCCCTCCACGATCGCCGGCGGCAGCAGCGGCGGCGGCGTGAAGACGCCAGAGGGCTCCGTGGCGTCGTCGTCGACGCCCTCGACCGCGCCCACCGCATCCGCATCGATCGCGATGACGGTGATGCGGCGATCAGGGGTGCCGACGCGGGTGTCGTTCGCGGCGTCGTTGAGCAATGGCCCGAGGTCGAGCGGCTGCAGGTCGAGCGGGCGACGCTCGTCGAGGCGAGCGAGCTGCAGGAGGTCCTCGACCAGGCGCGCCATGCGCTTCGCCTCGCCCTCGATGCGCTCCATCGCGCCCTTGACGTCGTCGGGGGCTGTGATCGCACCCATGCGGTAGAGCTCCGCATAGCCGCGGACCGCCACGAGCGGGGTGCGCAGCTCATGACTTGCGTCGCCCACGAACTGCCGCATCTGCGCGACCGAGGCGTCGCGCTGCTCGAGCGCGGCCTCGATGCGGTCGAGCATGGTGTTGAGCGAGAGCTGCAGCGAACCGACCTCGGTGCGCGGGTGCTCGCCGGTGAGGCGGGTGTCGAAGCTGCCCTCCGCGAAGCGCTGCGCCTCGGCCGCCGTCTGGCGCAGGCCGCGCAGGGTCGACACGGCGAGGATGCGCGTCATGGCCGCGCCGAGCACCACCGCGAGCAGCGAGAAGCCCGCGAAGACGAGCGTGAAGGTGGCGGAGCTCGCCTCGCTCGCCGTGAGGTCGGAGGCGACGATCGAGACCAGCAGCTCGCCCGTGCCCTCCACGGTGCTCGGCGAGACGAGCGTGCGCCAGCGCGTCTGCCCGTCGACCGACTCGAGGGTGAACGCGCCGTCCTCCTGCGCGATCGTGCCGAGCGAGATCCCGCTCAGGTCGGGGTTGCCCGGCCCCGGCAGCTTGTTGTCGCAGAGCACGAGGCCCGACGCATCCGCCAGCCCCAGGTAGTACGTGTTCGGCATGCGCTGCGCCAGGTCGCACTGCTCAGGAGAATCCGATCGCGTCACCTGCTCGCTCGTGAACGCGCGCATGGCCTGGTCGAGCTGGCGGTCGACGTCGGTGACCTGCGCGTCGCGGATGATCGACAGCGTGCCGATGCCCGCCAGCGCCAGCCCGAACGTCATCACGATGACGATGAGTGCGGTGATGCGCCCGGCCAGCGACATGCGGCCGAGCAGACGGGTGAGCCCCCTGCGCACCTACGACTTCGGCGTCTTCAGCATGTAGCCGAATCCGCGCTTGGTGACGATCATGGGCTCGCTCACGCGGTCGTCGATCTTGCGACGCAGGTACGAGATGTAGGACTCGACGATGCCGACGTCGCCGTTGAAGTCGTACTCCCAGACGTGGTCGAGGATCTGCGCCTTCGACAGCACGCGGTTCGCGTTCAGCATCAGGTAGCGCAGCAGCTTGAACTCGGTGGGGGAGAGCTCGATGTCCTCGCCACCGACCGAGACCTCGTGCGTGTCCTGGTTCATGGCGAGGTCGCCGACGTGGATGGTCGCGTCATCGGTCTCGGCCATGGTGCGCCGCAGGATCGCCTTGATGCGGGCGATGATCTCGTCGAGGGAGAAGGGCTTCGTCACGTAGTCGTCGCCGCCCACCGTGAGACCGGTGATCTTGTCCTCGGTGTCGTCCTTCGCGGTGAGGAAGAGGATGGGCGAGGTGAAGCCGGATGCGCGGAGCCGCTTGGTCACGCCGAAGCCGCTGATGTCGGGGAGCATGACGTCGAGCAGGATGAGGTCGGGCTCGTCCTCGAGGACGGCGGAGATCGCGGCGGCGCCCGCGCCCACGGCGCGCACGTCGAAGCCCGCGAAGCGGAGGCTCGTGGTCAGCAGGTCACGGATGTGCGGCTCGTCGTCGACGACGAGGACCTTGGCGTTCGGCTCAGTCATGCGATCAGTCTCTGATCGTGCGCTGAGAGGTTCCTGAGCGTCTCATGCAGACGCGTGCTCGGTCGTCCCGATCTCGTGCTCGTCGAGGATCGTGTAGGCGTAGCCCTGCTCGGCGAGGAAGCGCTGGCGGCCGAGCGCGAACTCCTGATCCACGGTGTCGCGCGCCACGATCGTGTAGAAGCTGGCCGTG
The DNA here is from genome assembly GCF_900117395.1 of Agrococcus sp. Marseille-P2731. Taxonomy (GTDB): domain Bacteria; phylum Actinomycetota; class Actinomycetes; order Actinomycetales; family Microbacteriaceae; genus Agrococcus. Next base: position 412,569 of record NZ_FPEG01000001.1, read on the forward strand.
CGGCCACCCTTCGGGCGGAGCAGGCGACCCAGCCGCTGCGCCTCCTCCTGCCGCGAGCCGAACGAGCCGGATACCTGGACGGCGAGGGACGCATCCGGCAGGTCGACGGAGAAGTTCGCCACCTTCGAGACGACGAGCACCCGCTCGCGACCCTCGCGGAACGCCTGGAACAGCACCTCTCGCTCGGACACCGGCGTCTCGCCGGTGATGAGCGGTGCGTCGAGCGCGGCTGAGAGGTCGTCGAGCTGGTCGAGGTACTGCCCGATGACGAGGGTCGGCTCGTCGGGGTGCTGCGCGAGCACGCGCTTGACGGTGTCGATCTTGCGCGGGCTCGAGGCGGCGATGCGGTAGCGATCGCGGTCGCCGGAGGCGGCGTACTCGAGCCGCTCGTCCTCGTCGAGCTCGATGCGCACCTCGTAGCACTCCGCGGGCGCGATGAAGCCCTGCTGCTCGATCTCCTTCCACGGCGCGTCGAAGCGCTTCGGGCCGATGAGGCTGAAGACATCCGACTCGCGGCCGTCCTCGCGCACGAGCGTCGCGGTGAGGCCCAGGCGGCGACGCGCCTGCAGATCGGCGCTGAGCTTGAAGACCGGGGCGGGCAGCAGGTGGACCTCGTCGTAGACGATGAGGCCCCAGTCGAGGGCATCGAGCACGCCCAGGTGCGCGTACTCGCCCCCGCGCTTGACCGTCAGGATCTGGTAGGTCGCGATGGTGACCGGCTTGATCTCCTTCGACTGACCGGAGTACTCGCCGATCTCATCCTCCGTCAGGCTCGTGCGGGCGAGCAGCTCGGCCCGCCACTGCCGCGCCGAGACGGTGTTCGTCACGAGGATGAGCGTCGTGGTGTCGGTCGCGGCCATGGCGGCGGCACCGACGATGGTCTTGCCGGCGCCGCACGGGAGCACGACGACGCCCGAGCCGGCCTCGGCGAAGTGCGACACCGCATCCGACTGATAGGGACGCATGCTCCAGCCGTCCTCGACCAGGTCGATCTCGAGCGGGGTGCCGGGGGTGTAGCCGGCGAGGTCCTCTGCCGGCCAGCCGAGCTTGACGAGCTCTTGCTTCAGCTCGCCGCGCGCCCAGTCGATGACCCGGATGCCGCCCTCGACGGGGCCGCCGAGCAGCGGCTGGATCTTCTTCGCGCGCCGCACCTCCTCGAGCACGGGGCGGTCGTCGCTGCGCAGCACGAGGCCCTCGTCGTCGCGCTCGATGACGAGGCGGCCGTAGCGGCCGATGGTCTCGCGGATGTCGTGGGAGACGCCCGCGGGCACGGGGAACTTGGCGTGGGTGTCGAGGGTGCCGACGATCTCGTCGGCGGTGTGGCCGGCGGCGCGGGCATTCCAGAGGCCCAGGCGCGTGACGCGGTAGGTGTGGATGTGCTCGGGCGCGCGCTCGAGCTCGGCGAACACCTGGAGCGCCTGGCGGGCGGCCGCGGCGTCGGGGTGGGCGACCTCGAGCAGCACCGTCCGGTCGGACTGCACGATGAGCGGGCCTGGAGAAGTCATAGCGTTCCAGCCTAGTGGCCCGGGCTGGACTCGTGGGGGCGGCGGCCGACGGGCGTCAGGCGGCGCCGAGCCCCGCGACCTTCGTGATGGCGCTGAGGGGGAGCGTGCGCTCCACGTCGCGGTTCGCATCCCTCGCGCGCAGCCGGCCGTTCGCCACCGCGAGCGGCACGAGCTCGATGTCGACCGGGTCGGTCGCGGTCGTCACGGTCAGCCGCACCGGCACGCGGTCGCGGATCGCTCCCTGCAGCTGCCGCTCGAGCCAGGTGCGCTCCTGCTCACCGACCTCGAAGCCGGCATCCCGCAGCCGGGCGACGAGGCGGTGCCGCTCGCGCACGGGCCGCGGCGCGCGCTCGGCGACGCGCCGCACGAGCTCGCCGGCCGCATCCTCGAGCACTGCCGGGTAGCGCTCCTCGAGCAGCGCAGCGAGCGCCTCCTCGGCGCTGGTGCGGAACGTGACCCGGTGCGGCCCGGTCTGCAGCGGCCCTGCGCTGATCAGCGCGCGGTCGACCGCGATCGTGCGGATCAGCTGCTCGTCGTCGCTGCGCGCCTGCGACCGCGCACCGCCCTCCGCCACCGGATCGACCGGCCGCACTCGCAGCGAGCCGAACTTCGCGGCGGTCGTGCGCACCAGGTAGGTGACCGGCTGGGGCAGGCCCGTGAGCGAGATCTCGTCCAGGAACCGCAGCACCTCGTCGACCTCGTCGCCGGCAGCGAGCCCCGCCGCGACCGACTGCGCCGAGATGCGCCAGTGCGAGGCGATGCCAGCGCGCTCGATGCGCGCGATGCGCCGCAGTCGCCCCTCGACCGCCGCCTCGAGGGGGCCGGGCGCGACGGCCGACAGGTCGGGCTGCAGGTAGACGGATGCGGTGGCAGGAGGCACGTGGGCGGCGAGCGCCGCGAGCGCGTCGTCCGGGCGCTCGCGCAGATCGGCCGCGAGGGCGGTGCGGGCGCCGCGGTCGGCGAGCCCGAGGCGCTCGGCCTGCCGCTGCTGCCGCTCGCGCACGGCCAGCACTGCGGCATCGGCGAGCGGGAAGCGCTCGCGCGGGTCGCCGGCGACCGCATCGCCGTCGGGCGTCGCGTCGAGCCAGGCGCTGGCGATCGCGAGCCAGCGCTCCGGCACGGGCGCCGCGAGCCAGGCGTCGGCGTCGACGGTGGCGCGCAGGCGCCCGTCGCGCCGATCGATCAGGCCAGCGAGCAGCGCCGGCTCGAGGCGCTCGTCGAGCTGTGCCGGGTCGGCGTCGACGGCGGCAGCGAGGTCGCGCCCGGTCGCTGCGGGCATCTGCGAGCGGCTGCGCAGCACGATCGGCGCATCGGCGACCCGGTGCACGAGCTCTGCCACCTTGATGGTCTCGTCGATCGCGGCCTGCGGCGCCGTGCTGCTCTCGAGCGGGGGCGCTCGGTGCTGCGCGCGCTCCGCCGCCGCGCTCGCGCTGGGCGAATCGGCGAGCGCGCTGGTCGCGAGCGCCCGCACCTGCGGCAGCGCAGCGCCGTCGACGGCCAGCAGCAGCTGCTCGAGCCTCGGCGTGGAGCCGCCGTCGCGGAGCGCCGCCAGCTCTGCCGCCGACCGCCATCGGAGCGCCTGCGCGATGGAGGCATCCGCCACCAGGTGCTCGGCGAGGTCGAACGTGGAGGCGAGCTGCGGCGGCACCTGGCGCTCGACGACGAGCGTGTCGAGCGCGTCGTCCGGCATCGCCTGGATGCGTGCGGCGAGCTCGACGACGTTCATCGGCGGTCGCGCGACTTGCCGCGGACGCTCGAGATGACGAGGACCACGACGCAGACGATCATGAGCGGCAGGGAGACGAGCGGCAGCCAGAACGCGTACTGCCAGACGATGCCGTCGAAGAACGCGTTGCCTTGCTGGAAGGCGATGCGGAGGAGGGATGCCGCGAAGCCCAGCACCGCGATGCCCGCGAAGACCACGACCAGGACGGCGAGGATGCGCTCGAACGCGTCGCGCTTCGAGCGCGGCTCGGGCGCGGTCTGCGTCGCGCGCTTCTTGGGGCGCTGCGTCGGGTTGGTGCTGGCCTTCGGCATCCGGCCAGGATATCGCGGCGAACGGCTCAGCCGGTGCCCACTACCCTGGGGCGAGCGGCAGGTCGCCGCGCGTGAGCTGCAGCAGGAGGGTGCCATGCCGACGGGCAGGGTGAAGTTCTTCGACGAGGCCAAGGGCTTCGGTTTCATCGCCGGTGATGACGGCGGTGAGGTGTTCCTCCACGCCTCCGCGGTGCCAGAGGGCGTCGTGATCAAGCCCGGCGCCAAGGTCGACTACGGGGTCGCCGAGGGGCGGCGCGGGCCCCAGGCGCTGTCGGTGCGCGTCGTCGGTCCGACCGCGGTGAAGGCCGCGCGCCGCGACACCGAGGACATGGCGATCATCGTCGAGGACCTCGTGCGCCTGCTCGACACCATCGGCAACGACCTGCGACGGGGCCGCTACCCGAGCGCTGCGCACGGCTCGACGGTCGCGCAGATGCTGCGGAGGGTCGCCGATGACCTCGATGCCTGAGAGCCAGCACGAGATCCCGGAGCCCGAGGCCGGCGAGGGCGAGGTGCCCGAGCCGGCATCCGGGCCGCCGGTCACCGCCGAGCCGATGACCGCCGAGCCGGAGACCGCGCAGTCGGGAACCGCCGAGTCGGAGGCCGCCGAGCACGAGACTGCGGAGACCGCGGAGATCGCGACGGCCGACCGCGAGGCTCCCGTGCCGACGACCCCCACCATGCAGGAGCTCGAGCTGGCGCTCGCAGCGCTCGACGAGATCGCGCCCTCCGGGGCGGTCGGCGAGGTGCAGGATGCCCTGGCCACGGGCGGCGCGCACGGACAGGCGCAGGTGGTGGCGATCCGTCACGCCTCGCAGCTCGCCGGCTACCCGGACTGGTCGTGGACCGTACTGCTCTCGCGCGGGCTCGAGGGCGGCCCGACCGTGCTCGAGGTGGCGCTGCTGCCCGGTGAGACCTCGCTGCTGGCGCCCGCATGGGTGCCGTGGTCGGAGCGCCTCGCCGACTACCTCGCGGCGAAGGACGCCGGCCTCGAGGGCGACGATGTCGACGACGACGAGGAGCTCGACTCGGATCTCGAGGCCGACCTCGAGGACGACTTCGACGACGACTTCGACGTCGAGGACGCCGACACCGACGACGACGCCGACGCCGACCGCGACTGACCCCCGCAGCTCAACCGGCCAGCTGGTCGCGGATCGCGCGACGCGCGTCGGCTGTCCAGCTGCCCGGTTGAGGAGTGCTCAGCGGGCGTCGAGCAGGTGGTCGAGGCAGCGCGTCAGCTGCACGACATCGCTCGGCTCGATGGCCGCGAAGGTCGCGACCCGCAGCTGGTTGCGGCCGAGCTTGCGGTAGGGCTCCGTGTCGACGATGCCGTTGGCGCGCAGCGCCTTGGCCAGCGCCGCGGCGTCGACCGTCTCGTCGAAGTCGATCGTGACGACGACGTTCGAGCGGTGCTCGGGGTTCGCCACGAACGGCGTGGCCTCGGCGCGCTGCTCCGCCCACGCGTAGAGCGACGCCGATGACTCGGCCGTGCGCGCGGCCATCGCGTCGAGCCCGCCGCCGGCGAGCATCCACTGGATCTGCTCGTCGAGCAGCAGCAGCGTCGCGAGGGCGGGCGTGTTGAGCGTCTGGTCGAGGCGCGAGTTGGTCACCGCCTGCTGCAGGGACAGGAAGTCCGGGATGTAGCGGTCGGATGCCGCGATGCGCTCGATGCGCTCGATGGCCGCCGGCGAGGCGAGCGCGAGCCACAGCCCGCCGTCGGCCGCGAAGTTCTTCTGCGGCGCGAAGTAGTAGAGGTCGGTCTCGGCGACGTCGACGGCCAGACCGCCCGCCGCGCTGGTCGCGTCGACGACCGTCAGCGCATCCGACCCCGCTGCCGTGGCGCCTCGCACCACGGGGTGGAAGACGCCGGTCGAGGTCTCGTTGTGCGGGTAGGCGATGACGTCGACGCCCTCGACGGGCTCGAGCACGGGCCGGGAGCCGGGCTCGGCCGTGGCGATGCTCGGCGCCTCGAGCCAGGGAGCGGCTGCGGCCTTGCCGAACTTCGCGCCGAACTCGCCGAACGTGAGGTGGTGCGAGCGACGCTCGATCAGGCCGAACGCCGCAGCATCCCAGAACGCGGTCGAGCCGCCGTTGCCGAGCAGCACCTCGTAGCCCTCCGGCAGGGAGAACAGCTCGGAGAGCCCCTCGCGCACGGAGCGCACGAGCGACTTGACGGGCGCCTGGCGGTGGCTGGTGCCGAGCAGGTCGAGGCTCGACCGCAGGCGCTCGATCTGCTCGGGCCGCACCTTCGACGGGCCGCAGCCGAAGCGTCCGTCGGCGGGCAGGAGGTCGCTGGGGATCACGATGTCGCTCACAGGACGATCCTAGGAGCGCGGGCCAATAAGGTGGAGCCACAGTCGGGCGGGTGCCCGGCCGGCTCACGCCGGTGCGCGCAGGAGAAGGGGGTGCGGATGACCGATCTCGTCGACACGACCGAGATGTACCTCCGCACGATCCTCGACCTCGAAGAGGAGGGCATCACGCCTCTGCGGGCCCGCATCTCGGAGCGGCTGCACCACTCAGGCCCGACGGTGTCGCAGACGGTCGCCCGCATGGAGCGCGACGGCCTCGTCGTCGTCGCGCCCGACCGCCACCTCGAGCTCACCGAGGAGGGCAGGGTCCTGGCGACCCGCGTGCTGCGCAAGCATCGCCTCGCCGAGCGGCTCCTGACCGACGTGATCGGGCTCGACTGGAGCCTCGCCCACGACGAGGCCTGCCGCTGGGAGCACGTGATGAGCGAGCAGGTCGAGCGACGGCTGCTCACGCTGCTCGGCAACCCCACGGAGTCGCCCTACGGCACGCCCATCCCGGGCCTCGCCGAGCTCGGCCTCGACTCCGCAGAGGCCTTCCTGCACGGCGTCGTGCCAGCGACGTATGTGCGAGGCACGCGGGTCGTGCGCAGGCTCGGGGAGCCGATCCAAGGCGACATCGAAGGGCTCTCGGAGCTCCAGGCCGCGGGTGTGCTGCCGGGCGCGGTCGTCGAGGTGAGCGAGGCCGGGACGCGCATCCGGCTCGCCGTCGTCGGCGGCGCAGCGATCGATCTGCCCGCGGAGCTCGCGCAGCACGTCTACCTCGACGCCTGAGCAAGCCCCGCCGCGCTGGCCGAGCGCGGCCTCGGCGGCTCCTGCGTCCAGGGTCCGTCCAGGTCGCGTGCAGGCTCGCCGATACCCTGCGGTGCGATTGTGACGAATTGGTAACGGTCGGGTACTGTCACGAGGTCAGCCCCGCACATCGCGGTGCGGGGGCCTGAAGGAAAGTCCTGGGGGAACACCGACTTCATGAAGCACCACACCACGGCCGTCGCCGTCTCGCCGAGCCCCGCTCGCAGCGCGACCGGGTCCCTGCGTCGCGGCGCCAAGAGCGTCGGCGTCGTCACCATCGCCGCAGCCCTCGTCGGCGCGCTCTCGCTGCCGGCCGCCGCGTTCACGCAGCAGGGTCCGGAGTTCACGCAGGACGAGCTCGCGAGCATCGTCGCCGAGAACTCGCAGACCGTGACGGTCGAAGCCGATGCGCGCATCGACGCCGTCGCCCGCGACGGCATCTCCGGCACCACCGCTGCCGAGCTCGAGGAGCTCCGTGCCGCAGCCGCCGAGGCGGAGGAGGCCCGTCAGGCCGAGCTCGCCGAGGCGCGCGAGGCGGCAGCGGCGAACGCCGAGGCGAGCGCACCCGGGACGGCCGCGGCGGCCGGCACGAGCGCTGCCCCCGCAGCGGCCGCCGTCAACATCCCCGCCAACAGCGGCATCGCCGGCATCGCCCAGTCGCAGCTCGGCGCGCCCTATGTCTGGGGCGGCTCGAGCCCGTCGACCGGCTTCGACTGCTCGGGCTTCACCGCCTGGGTCTTCGGCCAGGCCGGCCACTACCTCCCGCACTCGTCGGGCGCCCAGGCGGGCTACGGCACGCCAGTGCCCGCCTCGCAGGTCGCCTCGGGCGATCTGCTGGTCTGGAACGGTCACGTGGCCGTGCACGCTGGCAACGGCCAGATCATCCACGCCGCCACCAGCGGCAAGCCCGTCAAGTACTCGAGCTACTCGGCGATGGTCGCCGCGTTCGGCACCCCTGAGGTTCGCCGCTTCGGCTGATCCTCTGAACTTGGTGACAAACCGATAACGATTTGATAACGTAGGCCGATGTGCCGCCCCGGCGACACATCGACGCAACACAAGTTTTGGAGCATCTACCTGTGACGACTTCCCCCGAGATGACCGGCAACGAGCCCGGCGCGAAGCGCTTCACCCGCGCCTCCGTCGTGCGCAACGCCCGTCGGGTCGGCGTGATCGCCGTCGCCGCGGCGCTCGCGACCCCCCTGGCCCTGCCCGCCTTCGCCAACTCGTCGGGCGCCGACTCGCAGGAGTCGCTCTCGGCCCTCGTGGCTCGCGACGCGCAGCAGGTCTCCGGTGTGGTGACCGCGGGCGAGAGCGGCCTCAGCGCCGACCGCCTCGACGTGCAGGCCACGACGCCCGAGGAGCTCGAGCAGATCCTCGCCGAGCTCGAGGCCGCAGCCGCTGAGGAGCGCGCTGAGCAGCAGGCCGAGGCTGAGGCCGCTGCCGCGGCCGCTGCGAACAGCGGCTCGTCGTCGTCCTCGTCTTCTTCTTCTTCCTCCTCCTCCTCCTCCTCGGCAGCGTCGTCGTCGTCGGCCTCCGCGTCGTCCGCGGGCTCCGCCGGTGTCTCCGGCAGCGCCGTCGCCAACGCCGCGCTCGCGCAGATCGGCGTCGCGCAGGACTGCACCGCCCTCGTGCGCCGCTCGATCGCCGCGGTCGGCCTCGGCTACTCGGGGATGGGCAACCTCTTCAACCTCGGCCCGACCATCTCGATGGCACAGGCCTCGCCCGGCGACATCATCTACTACGCCAACGGCGGCACCGGCAGCGCCCACGTCGCGATCTACATCGGCGGCGGCCGTGCGGTGCACGGCGGCTGGTCCGGCTACAACACCGTGGTCGCGGGCGTCAACATCGGCGGCTCGGCTCCGGTCTTCATCGACATCACGTGATCTGAGCCCCCGCGGCTCGATCGACGCGAAGCGCCCGTCCTCCTCGCGAGGGCGGGCGCTTCCGCGTCTGGTGCGCGTTAGACTCGTGGAGCCTGGCCTCTGTAGCTCAATGGAAGAGCATCTCCGTCCTAAGGAGCTGGTTGGGGGTTCGAGTCCCTCCAGGGGCACCGATGCGTCGTCACGGCGCAGCTCGCCCGACCGTGCCGCTCACGACTCGGCGTCGTACATGAACTCCTGCACCTGCTGCGGGCAGCGGCATCCCTCTGCCACCTTGGCCGCCCACGTGAGCGCGTCCTCGCGCGTCGCCGCCTCGATCACGAGGAAGCCGCCCGCGAGGCTCGAGGTCTCGGCATGGCCACCGTCCGTCACCGTGCCGTCGCCCGCGACCCGCACGGGCGCGACCGCCTCATCGATGCCGCCGCCGAAGACGTAGACCCCCGCCGCCTTCAGCTCGCGGATCACCGCGTGCGAGGCCTCGGACACCGCCGGCAGCTCTTCGGGGGTGACCTGCATGGCGCTCGGCGGGAACGTGATCAGGAACTTCGTCATGGTGCTCTCCTCGTCCTGCCGCGCATCCGCTCGGCGCCGGCGTCGTCCAGCGCGCCGCGTCGCGAGCTCGCGACGATCCTCCTCCCGAAGCGCCTCGAGCGGAATAGGCTCCTGCCATGTCCTTCCAGGCGTACCTCGACGCGATCGAGACGAAGACCGGCAAGACCCCCCGCGAGCTGATCGACGAGGCGCAGCAGCGCGGCCTGGACGACGAGAAGGTGAAGGCCGGCGAGATCCTGGCGTGGCTGCAGGCCGACTACGGGCTCGGCCGCGGGCACGGCATGGCGCTCGTCCACGTCATCAAGAAGGGTCCGCAGATCGCCGCGAAGCACGTCGGCTCGGCCGGCTCGCACGGTGACGCGAGCGACACGCTCTGGCTCGACGGACAGGCCACGAAGCCCGTCTGATCCGGCAACGCTCGGCGCGGAAGCACCAGCGCCGGCCGCGCCGGTACCATCGAGGGCGGTGCCGTGCCCTGGTGCGCGAGCCACCGCATCCGCCCCCGACGTTCACGAGCGAACGAGCGTCGCCATGATGAGAGAGCGAGCGCATGAGCACCTCCCGTGAGCCGAAGCCCGCCAAGGCGACCGACGGGGCCGCGTGGGATGCGCAGGTGCTCGAGGGGCAACCGCGCGCGCACTACATGCAGTCGGATGCGTGGGCCAGGACCCGTGAGGCGAGCCCCTGGAGGGCGCTGCGCGACACCGTCACCGTGCCGACGACCGGCGGTGGGACGCGCGAGCTGCCGATCCAGCTCTTCGAGCGCTCGGCGCCGCTCGCCGGCCGCATCCTCTTCCTGCCGCGGGTGGCAGGCATCGACCCCTCCGCCGTCGACGCGATCACCGCGCACGCGAAGGCCTACCCGAAGCGCTGGTTCGGGCTCAAGATGGAGACCTTCCAGACGGAGGATCCTGAGCTGATCGCGGCGTTCGAGCGCAACGGCTGGGTGCGCGCCGCATCGAGCCAGTACCAGCACGCGGTCGCCGTCGACCTGACGGGCAGCCTCGACGAGGTGGCCGCTCGATTCAAGAAGCGCGCGCGCAACTCCTACCGCGCGGCGGAGAACAAGTTCGGCGTCACGGTCACGAAGGTCGAGATGACTCCCGAGAACGAGGCGGAGATGCACCGCCTGATCGGCGAGACGAAGGTGCGCTCCGGCGGCTACTTCCGGCACCCGGAGTACTTCCAGCGCATCTGGGACGTCTACAAGACCGTCGGCCAGGGGCACTTCTACGTCGCGCACTACGAGGGCGAGGTGCAGTCGATGGCGTTCGTGATGCGCTTCGGCGACACCGCCTGGTACAAGGATGCGGGCTCGATCCGCGAGAACGCGAAGATCTTCGCGCCCTACCTCATGCAGTGGAAGATCATGCAGGATCTGCAGAGCCAAGGCGTCACGATGTACGAGCTCGCGAACATCCCCGACCCGGCCGAGTGGGAGACGAGCGACATCCGCGGGCTCTACACGTTCAAGACCGCGTGGGCGCCGGAGCCGGTCAAGTACATGCCGACCTTCGAGCTGCCGCTGACCGGCCGCTACGCGCTCTGGCAGAAGGCGGGCCGCTGGCTGCGCGCCGTCTACACGCGGCGCACTGGCGACGCCTGGTTCTGAGTCGCCTGCTCCGCTCTCGCGCCGCGGCCCGGAAGATGCAGGCGTGAGCGCGCCTCCGGCTGGATAGTCCACGCGGGGGCGCGCTCAGGGCGAGATCCTCCGGGGCGCGGCGAGCAGGGCGAAGATCTGGTGGTGTCACGGATGCAGATCCGCGAGATTCTGCGGGTTCCCGTGGTGTCACGGGGCCGGGTCGCCGTGCGGTGACTATCCTCGCGGTGTGCGTGATGACGAGACCGAGACCCAGGGAGACGGCTCCGTCGACGAGGATGCCGACGTCGTCGACGACGTCGCGGGCGCGCCGCAGAGCCCGCGCTCGATGACCGGCAACCCCTCGGTGCCCGCACCCGAGGCTCGCCGCGCCAAGCGCGAGGGCGAGTGGGAGGCATGGGCGGAGGCGCTCCGGCGCGTCGGCGGCCGCAGCCCGCTCACCGACTTCATCGACACCACCGCGACCCGCATCGAGCTGTCGACGACGCATCCGGGTGGTCTCGCGCAGTTCATCACCGGTCGGCCGACGGCACTGTCGAGCCTGATCCGGGACGACCTCGCGCTGCGCGCAGCCCGCTCCGCCGCCGCCGCGATCGCCTCGAAGGGCATCGAGCTCGCCGCCGCCCGCTCGATCGACGCCGTGCACCTCGGGATCGGCATGGCTCGGTTCCCGCACGGCGATGGCGACGTCTACGGCCCCGTGCTGCTGCGCCCGCTCGTGGTGCGCCGCCGCGGCCGCGACTTCGAGCTGCAGCTGCTCGGCCGCCCCTTCGTCAACCCGCGCCTCGCGAGCATCCTGCGCGCCAACCACGGCGTGCGCCTCGACGAGCGCCAGCTGGTGCAGCTGGGCTCGGGCGAGGGCACTTTCACGCCCAACGCGGTGCTGGATGCGCTGCGGCAGGCAGCCGCGCACGTGCCGGGGTTCAGCGTGGAGGCACGGCTGCTCGCCTCCACCTTCGCCGACGTCGGCGAGCCCATGGCCGCCGACCTGCAGCAGCAGGAGCACGACGTGCTCGACGCCGTGCGCGGAGACGAGCAGGCCGCGTGGCGGCTGCGCGAGGGGCGCACGGGCGTCGACGAGACCCCCCAGGACAAGCGCGATCCCGAGATCGACCGCCTCGTGCTCGACGCCGACGCCGAGCAGGACGCGGTGATCGCCGAGGCCGCGGCCGGCAACTCGGTCGTGGTGGAGGCGCTGCCCGGCACGGGCCTCACGCAGACGATCGTCAACCTCGTCGCCGCGCTCGTCAGCGACGACCGGCGGGTGCTCGTCGTCAGCCCCCGCCGCGCTGCGCTGCGCGACATCGCGGACCGCTTCGCCGCCACCAAGCTGCAGTCCCTCGCCGTCTCCGAGGCGACGCTGCGCCGTGACCTGATCGCCGCCATCCGCCGCATCGAGGGCTCGAAGCGACCGGAGACGACCGAGATCGACGAGGCGATGCTGCGCCTGCGCAAGGTGCTGCTCGACTACCGCGCGGCCCTCCGACGCGTCGACCCCGAGCTGCAGGTGAGCGTGCTCGACGCGCTCAAGGAGCTCTCGCGCCTCGCGATGCTGCCCGTCGCTCCCTCGACCCGCGCGCGCCTCAGCGAGGACGCCACCCGCAAGCTCGCGACCGATCGCCCGCGCGTCGCCGCGACGATGGGCAAGGCCGCCGCGCTCGGCCAGTTCAAGTACGGCCCCGGCGACACCCCCTGGTACGGGGCCGCGTTCGCCACCAGCAACGACGCATCCGCCGCCTTCGAGGATGCGAAGGCGCTCGCCGCGACCGATCTGCACGCGCTGCAGGCGGATGCGAAGAAGGTGATCGGCGACACGAAGCTGCGGCCCGCGTCGACGCTCTCGGAGCTCGAGATCCAGGTGGCGCTGCTCACCGACGTGCGCGCGACGCTCGACGTGATGACGCCGTCGATCTACGACCGCCCGCTCGGCGAGCTCATCACCGCGACGGGCCCGCGCCGCGAGGCGCTGCAGTCGCTCGGCGGCATGCAGCGCCGACGGCTGCGCAAGCTCGCCGAGGAGTACGTGCGGCCCGGCGCGCACGTGCCCGACCTGCACGACGTGCTCATCGCCGCGCAGCAGCAGCGGCGCCTGTGGGCGAAGTTCGCGCCCGACGGCTCGATCCCGACCGTGCCGGCGGGCCTCGCGGCGCTCGACGCCCGCCTGCGCGACGTCACCGCGCGGCTCACGAAGCTCGACGCGGCGCTCAGCCCCTCCACGAAGAGCGTCGACCTGCCCTTCGCCGACCTGACCGAGCGCATCGCCGAGCTCGCCGCCCCCAGCGACGCGCTCCAGAACATCCAGGAGCGCGCCGAGCTGATGGCCTCGATCGAGCGCCTCGGCCTCGACGCGCTGCTCACCGACCTCGCCGATCGGCACGTCGCCGACGACCAGGTCGAGCACGAGCTCGACCTCGCCTGGTGGCAGTCGGCGCTGCAGACGATGCTGACGAAGGAGCGCGCGCTGCTGCGCGGCAACACCGACGTGCTGCGCCGCCTCGAGCAGGACTTCGCGCTCGTCGACGAGGCGCACGTCGACGCTTCGAGCGCCCGGCTCGCGCACCAGCTCGCGCAGCAGTGGCGGCTCGCGATCGACGACCACGCGAACGAGGCGGATGCGCTCAAGCAGCTCATCAAGGCGGGTCCGGTCGACGCCGACGAGCTGCAGCGCGTCGCGCCGCACCTGACGCGATCGATCGCGCCCGTGTGGCTCTCGTCGCCCTACGACCTGCACCGGGTGCCCAAGCGCATCCCCTTCGACACCGTGATCATCGCCGACGCCGGAGCCGTCACGATGGCGGAGGCCGCGGGTGCGATCAGCCGCGCGCGCCAGGTGATCGCTGTCGGCGACTCGGTGACGCAGACGCCGTCGCCCTTCGACGTGGGCATCTCGACGCTCGGCGTGCGGCCGAGCGAGGAGCTCGCCACGCCCGACGAGCTGCACGCCGAGTCGGCGCTCTCGCGCCTCGCGGGCGTGCTGCCGACGATGCGCCTGACCCGCTCCTACCGCACGGGCGGTGCCGACCTCGTGACGGCCGTCAACGAGCGCTTCTACGGCGGCCGCATCGAGGCGCTGCCGTGGGCAGGCGCCTACCTCGGCCACGCCTCGCTCACGACGCAGGTCGTGCAGGGCGCCTATGGCCTCCCCGAGCAGGGGGCGGCGACGGTCGAGAGCCCTGACGCCGAGGTGGATCGCGTCGTGCAGCTCGTCACCCAGCACGCGCGCCAGCGCCCGCACGACTCGCTCATGGTCGTCACCGCCAACGAGAAGCACGAGGTGCGCCTGCAGCAGGCCGTGATGGCGGCGCTCGCGACGAACAGCTCGCTGACCGACTTCGTGGTCGCCGAGCGCGAGGAGCCCTTCGTGATCGTCGACGTGACGCACGCGAGCGCGCTCAGTCGCGACCGGGTGATCTTCTCGGTCGGCTACGGCCACACCAGGCACGGCAGGAACGTAGACTTCGGTTCGCTCGGCGCGCCGGGCGGTGAGCGGATGCTGGCGGTGGCGATGACGCGTGCCCGCAAGGCGCTGCAGATCGTCACGGCGTTCGACGCGGCGGCGCTCGATCCCGAGAAGCTCGAGCACGGCGCCTCGCAGCTGCGCGAGATCCTGCTCGACGCGGCTGCCGGGGCCCGCCCGCACACCTATCACGGCGGCGACCCGCTCATGATCGACCTCGCGACGCGCCTGCGCCGCCGCGGGCTGCGCGCCGACGTCTCCTACGACGGTCAACTGCCGCTCGTGGTCGCGAACGGCGGCGTCTGCGCCGCGATCGAGGCCGACCACGACGATGGCGACCGCACGCTGCGCGAGGCGCTGCGCCTGCGCCCAGAGGTGCTGCGCCGCTTCGGCTGGCACACGATGCGCGTGCACGCCTTCGAGCTGTTCACCGACCCCGAGGGCGTCGCCGACCGCATCGCCGAGCTCGTCGGGGCGGATGCGTCGACGCCGTGAGCGGGCGGGGCCCGGCCGCGGTCGGGCCGGAGGCGGGGACGGCTGACGGAGCGCGCGTGGAGGACGCCGCGGAGGCGACGGACGCCGCCGCGGGCGACGCCGCGCATCCGCCTCTCGTGATCCATCGGCGCGGTCGCCGCGTCTCCACGGAGCCGCCGCCCGGCTACACGGGTGAGCCGCCGCAGGAGCGGCAGCAGTCGAACGACAACGACGCGCGGCTGCGGGCCGACGTGCCCCCGCACTGGGGCTGACGCCCGGCCGCGGCTCGCGCTGACGCGAGACGAGGAGCTCGCGTGGCGAGAGGGCGATGCGTCCTCTGTTGGAGACCGATCTCGAATCGATCCTCCGTTCGCGACGCCGAGCGCGCGGGAGTGCCACGCGGTTCGCGCAGACGCAGAACGGGCGGCCCCGCGGGGCCGCCCGTTCCACGTCGCAGCGTCAGAGCGCCGGGGGAGTGCCGCCGGCGGTCGTGCCGCCCTGGCCGCTGCCAGGCTGGGCGTTCGTGGCCTGCGCACGCAGCAGGTCGCGGATGTCGTGGAGGATGTCGACGTCGGTCTCGGCGGGCTCCTCGGGCAGGATGCCACGGCGACGGTCGTGGTGCTCCTTCATCTTGGCCATCGGCAGCACGAGCACGAAGTACACGACGGCCGCGATGATCAGGAAGTTGATGATCGCCGCGATCAGGACGCCGACGGGGAAGATGCCGACCTTCGCCGCCGCGAGCTCGTTGGCGTTGAAGGCCAGCTCGAGCAGCGGGTTGATGATCGCAGTGGTGAACGCGCCGACGATCGCGGTGAACGCGGTGCCGATGACGACGGCGACGGCGAGCTCGACGACGTTGCCCTGCATCAGGAACTTCTTGAAGCCCTCCATGGGGCCCTCCTCAGGATGAGTGGTGGTGGAAGGTCGCGCTGAGGCGGACGAACCGGATGTGGTGGTGGGATTGACCGGAGCTCAGGAGCCCGAGCTGGAGCCGGAGCCGGACGAGCTCGATGCGCCAGAGCTGGAGGCGGCGGGCTTCGACGCCGCGGGCTTCGATTCGCTCGACTTCGAGGAGGCAGGCTTCGAGTCGCTCGACGACGACCCCGGCCCCTTCCCGGCCGCCGCTCGCGAGTCGGTGCGGTAGAAGCCCGTGCCGTTGAAGGTCACGCCGATCGAGCCGTACTGCTTGCGCAGCGCGCCGCCGCAGCTCTCGCACACGGTCAGCGCCGGCTCGTCGAAGCCCTGACGGGCGTCGAATGCGTTGCCGCACGCGGTGCAGGCATAGGCATAGACGGGCATGGCGTTCAGCTCCTGGTGATGATGCGGGTGACCCCGGACTGCGTGACGACGCCGTCGACGGGCTGGTCGTAGTCGGCGTGGGGCACGCTGTCGAAGAGCTCTTCGTCGTGCACGACCGCATAGACCGGAGGACAGTCTGCCATGGCGGCCATCGTCTTGTCGAAGAATCCCCGCCCGCCGCCGAGCCGTGAGCCGTCGCGACCGATCGCGGTGGCGGGGATCAGCATGAGGTCGACCTCGTCGAGCGCGGTCGGTGGCAGCGCGTCGGCCGTGGGCTCCGGCATGCCGAGCGTCGACTCGACCGTCTCGGTGCCGTCGTGCTCGGCCCAGTCGAGCAGGCCGTCCTCGCGGATCACGGGCAGCAGCACCCGGATGCGCTGCTCGCCCGCCCACGCCAGGAAGCGTCGGGTGTCGGGCTCGTCGGGCGTCGAGAGGTAGGCCGAGATCGTTCTCGCGCCGAGCGAGATGACGAGCTCCTGCAGGCTCGCGGCGATGCCGGCGGCGCGCTCTGCCGCGAAGCCGGTGCCTCGCGCGGCGCGCGCGCCGCGGAGCTCGCGGCGCAGCTGTCGCTTGGCGTCCTCGATGGTCGTCTCATGGTCGGTCACAGCCCGGAATCTAGCGGCTCCGCGTGAGAGGGGAGCCGGGCCACCGGGCTCGGCGGAATGTTCCGCGCGCCGGCGCGCTTGCACTCAGCGACGCAGCACGGCGACGCGGCGCAGACCGGGAGGCACGGCGATGGACTACGGGCACGACATCGAGTTCGGCGTCTTCATCACGCCGACGAACCAGCAGCCGCAGCAGCCCGTGCAGCTCGCGCAGCTCGCCGAGCGCGTCGGCTTCGACCTGGCGACGTTCCAGGACCACCCCTACCAGCCCGCCTTCCTCGACACGTGGACGCTGATGAGCTGGGTGGCGGCGCAGACGAGCAGCATCCGGCTCTCGCCCAACGTCGCCAACGTGCCGCTGCGACCGCCCGCCGTGCTCGCCCGCTCCGCTGCGAGCCTCGATCTGCTCTCCGGCGGCCGCGTCGAGCTCGGCCTCGGCGCGGGCGGCTTCTGGGATGCGATCGAGGGGATGGGCGGCACGAAGCTCACACCCGGCCAAGGCGTCGACGCGCTGCGGGAGGCGATCACGATCATCCGCGGCATCTGGGACACGAGCGAGCGCGGCGGCGTGCGCGTCGACGGGCAGCACCACCGCGCGGCCGGCGCCAAGCGCGGGCCGCGCCCCGCGCATCCGATCCCCATCCACGTCGGCGCCTACAAGCCGCGCATGCTGCGCCTCACGGGCGAGCTCGGCGACGGCTGGCTGCCGAGCCTCGGCTACCTGCAGCCCGGCGACCTCGCACGCGGCAACGACGCCATCGATCAGGCGGCAGCGCGCGTCGACCGCGCCCCGCACGAGATCCGGCGCATGCTCAACGTCGGCGCCGACCTGGCCGACGCAGACGGCGTCGAGCGGATGCTCGAGCTGGCCATCGAGGACGGCATCGGCACGTTCATCGTCGCGACCGACGACCCGGGCGTCATGCAGCGCTTCATGGCGGAGGTCGCTCCGGCGGTGCGCGAGCGGGTGGCCGCCGAGCGGGGAGAGCGGGGCACCGCCGTCGCGCCGCGACTCGCCGCGGCGGCGATCGCACGCCGCGCGCCGGCACTCGACTACGACGCGATCCCCGACAGCCTGCGCGCGAGCGCCGTCGAGCCCGGCTCGTGGGAGTACGCCGAGCGCCAGCACACCTACCTGCGCGGCGGCGCGCCGGGCGTGGTGCTGCGGCCGACGAGCCCCGCGCAGGTCGCGGACGCGCTCGCCTACGCGCGCTCGCAGGGCGCGGCGGGTGCCGACGGCGGCCGCGTGCCGCTCGGCATCCGGTCTGCGGGCCACGGCATCTCGGGCCGCTCGACGAACGAGGGCGGCATCGTCATCGACCTGGGTGCGCTCGATCGCATCGACGTGGTGGATGCCTCGCGGCGCCTCGTGCGCATCGGCGCGGGCGCGACGTGGGGTCAGGTGGCGCGGGCGCTCGACGAGCACGGCTGGGCGATCAGCTCGGGAGACTACGGCGGGGTCGGAGTCGGCGGGCTCGCGACCGCGGGCGGCGTCGGCTTCCTCGGCCGCGAGCACGGCCTGACGATCGACCACATCGAGTTGATCGACCTCGTGCTCGCCGACGGCTCGCTCGTGCGCGCGAGCCGCGACGAGGAGCCCGAGCTCTTCTGGGGCATGCGCGGCGCCGGCGCCAACCTGGGAGTGGCGGTCGCCTTCGAGCTCGTCGCGCACGAGGTCGGCACGATGGGCTTCGCGCAGCTCGCGTTCGACGCGAGCGACACCGCCGACTTCTTGGAGCGCTGGGGCGCGACGACCGAGGCGAGCGACCGGGCGGTCACGCCCTTCCTGCTGCTCGGCGGCGACCAGCGCGGCCGACCCCGGGTCGCGCAGGCGATGATCGCCGTCGACGAGCCCGATGCAGAGGCGATCGTCGAGCACCTGCAGCCGTTCGCCGCGGTCGGGCCGCTCGTCGGGCAGCAGGTCGTGCAGACGCGCTACACGGGCGTCATCGACAACGCAGCCGGCGGCCCGCACCGCGGGCACGGCGAGCCGACCACGCGCTCGGCGCTCATCGGCTCGATCACGCCGGAGGTCGCGGCGGCGCTCGCGGCCTTCCTCGACGCCGGCGTGCACCACTTCTTCCAGATCCGCGCGATGGGCGGCGCCATCGGCGACGTCGCCAGCGACGCCACCGCATTCGCGCACCGCGAGGCGCTGTTCTCGGTCGTCGCGCTCGGCTCGCACCGCGCGCGCCTCGATGCCGCGTGGGATGCGCTCGTCGCGCCTCACGCATCCGGCCTCTACCTGTCGTTCGAGACCGACCGGCGGCCGGAGCGCCTCACCGAGGCCTTCCCGCCGGCGACGCTCGCGCGCCTGCGGGCGCTCAAGCAGCGGGTCGACCCCGACAACCTGCTGCGCGACAACTTCAGCGTCGTCGAGGCGACACCCGCGGCCGTCTAGGCTCGACCTCGTGTTCGACAGCGCCCCCCGCCTCTCCCACGGCGACGTCACCATCCGGGGCATCAAGCTGCGGGACGCGAAGACCCTCGAGACCGAGCTGCAGGTCAACCGGCCGTGGCTCGAGCGCTGGGAGGCGACGCTGCCGGGCACGCGGCCGAGCGGGCGCTTCGACACGCGCTCGTCGATCCGCTCGCTGCTCGACGCCGATCGCGCCGGCACCGGCCTCGCCTTCGCGATCGAGGTCGACGGCGAGTTCGCCGGGCAGCTGAACGTCGCCGCGATCACGGGCGGGGCGCTCGCCTCGTCGACGCTCGGCTACTGGATCGCCCGGCGCTTCGCCGGCAGGGGAGCGACGACGACCGCGGTCGCGCTCGCGACCGACCACCTCATGCTCGGCATGGGGCTGCACCGCGTCGAGGTGTGCATCCGGCCCGAGAACGCCGCGAGCCTTCGCGTGGCCGAGAAGCTCGGCTTCCGCTACGAGGGCTGCCGCCGTCGCTACATCCACATCGACGGCGACTGGCGCGATCACCTGTGCTTCGCGCTCGTGCGGGAGGAGCTCGCCGAGCCGGTGCTCGACCGCTTCCTGGCGGGCCGTGTGCCGCCCTTCGACCGCTCGGTCTACCCGGTCGAGGTCGGCGGCGACCCTCGCGGTGCGACTTCGACCTGAGGGTGAGCGAATTGCCGCGCGGCCTCCGATGATCGGGCTGCGCGCGCCACTACCGTGCAGGACATGCCAGAGTTCGCAGGTCTCGGGACGTCGCTCCTCCTCATCGTCGCCGTCGTGCTCTGGATCGCGTACCTCGTGCCGGTCTGGACCCGCAAGCGCGAGTACCTCGCGACCGAGCGCAACGCGATCCGCCTGCAGCAGACGCTGCGCATCATGGCTGAGTCGGCAGAGGCTCCGGCAGAGGTGCAGATCGAGGCCGACTCGCGCACGGTCGCCGTGCAGCAGAAGGCGGTCGCCAAGGAGGCGCGCCTCAAGCAGGCCATGGAGCACGCGAAGGCCGTCGCCCGCGCACGTGAGCTCGACGAGCAGATCAAGGCGGTCGAGCGCGAGGTGCGCGCGGCCGTGAAGTCGAGCGTGTCGCGCGCGCAGCGCCTCCGCCGCACGCGCCTCGCCTGCTTCGCGCTCGTGCTGCTGGGCGTCGCCGCGGTCGTCGCCGGTGCACTGGTGCCGGGGCTGCAGGTGCTGCTGGCGCTGGGCGCCGCGGTGGCAGCGCTGAGCGTCGCGGGGCTCGTGGCCGTCAACGCGTCGGCGACGCGGATGCGTCGGGTCGCCGAGGCGACCGCACCCCGCGTGCACGATCTGGTCGAGGCGCGCGAGGTCGCCGCAGAGGCGGTCGCGACCGAGGCGCGCATGGCCGAGCAGGTCGTGGCGCGCAGCGCGCAGCGCACCGGCGAGGTCGTCGGCGCGGGCCGCGAGCTGCGCGCCGGCGCTCCGCAGCGCGCAGAGCACGGCGTGACGCAGCGCTCAGCCCACGATGCCGGCCAGCGCAACGCGCACGGCGCCGGTCGCGGCGCGGGGCAGCGCACCGACGAGGTGCTCGCCTCTCGCGCCTGGACGCCGCGCCCGCTGCCAGAGCAGCGCCTGCCTGCGCAGTACGAGCCGGCGCGGCACCCGAGCGACGACCTGCTCGCCCGGGCCCGCCGGCAGCTCGCCGAGGATCGCCGCGCGATCTCGGGCCCGCTCGCCCGCGTGACGCAGCTCGAGCCGAGCTTCGAGGACATCATCGGCGGCGATGAGCGCGCCGAGCTGACCGATCAGGAGCGCCGCCTCGCGCAGACCCAGCCGGCGCTGCCGATCCGCGAGCTGCAGCGCAGCCGGGGCGTGGCGGCCGCCGAGGCGCTCGACGTGCAGCGCGTCGCTGCCCCGATCGAGACGGCGCCCGACGAGCACCGCGTCGCGCCGCGAGCGGCCGAGCCGGCCGCCGCCGGTTCGAGGTTCGCATCGATGGGCGTCGTCGCCGACGACCTCTCCGGTGTCGACGTGGTCGCTGCCTTCCGCCGACGCGTGGGCTGACGCTTCGACACGGTGTGCGCTGCGCGCGCACCGGCTCAGCGGGCAGCTGCTTCCGAGCCGCTCCGCGCCGCAGGCGACTCGGCTGCTCCCTGAGCCGCTCCGCGCCGCAGGCGCCTCGGCTGCTTCCGAGCCGCTCCGCGCCGCAGGCGCCTCGGCTGCTCCCTGAGCCGTTCCGCGCCGCAGGCGCCTCGGCTGCTCCCTGAGCCGTTCCGCGCCGCAGGCGCAGAGCGTGTCGAAGGGGCGTGTCGAGGAGCGCGATTTCGCAGAACCCGGCCGCGTCGGATAGCATCATCCGGTCCGGGCCCGTGGCGCAGTTGGTAGCGCGTCTCGTTCGCAATGAGAAGGTCGGGGGTTCGATTCCCCCCGGGTCCACCCTCGGAGAGCCCCGCCTCGGCGGGGCTCTCCTGCTGCTCAGGACTGCGTGACCGCCGACGTGTCGACGCACACGACGGCCCGGTTGCCGTCCTGATCCGCGATCACCGTCAGCGCCGGCGCCTGGCTGTCGTCGACGACCGCGCCGCCCGCTGCCAGCGCCGCTGCGATCCGCCGTGGCGCGACCTCCGCCGCCACGTAGACCTCGACGTGGAAGCGCTGCCGCACCGCCGCATCTGACGTGCCTGCCGCATCCGCGGTCTCCACCGCATCCCCGAACCACAGGTTCGGCACCCGTCCCGACGCATCCCGGATCTCGTCGCTCGGCGACCCGTGCCCCTGCGAGGCGGGGTCCCCCGTCAGCAGGGCGGCCCACACCGGCGCGATGACCGCCGAGCGCGCGGTGTCGAGCCCGAGCTCGATGACGCTCACTGCCTCCGGGTCGGCTTCGAGCCCATGCTCGGCGGCGAGCTCGGTGATGCGGGAAGCGACGTCGAGGTCGAGCTGTGTCACCCAGGAGACGATGTGCTCGACCCCCGGCGCCTCGCGATAGACGGCGTCATCGCTGATCAGCTTGAGGTCGACGTAGCCCGGCCCGATCGCCACGATGGGGTGGTGGCCGAGCCCATCGCCGGCTTCGCCGATCGCCGCGACGAAGCGCGCGGCAGCAGCGAAGTCGTGCACCCGGTAGCGGGCGTGGAGGCCCTGGGCCAGCTTGCGCCAGTCGGTGAGCTCAGCGTCTGCGATCTTCGTGCCTGACAGCATGTCCATGTGCGGCAGCCTCTCGTCGCCGACACCGTCTCACGGCGCGGGCGCTCAGCGATAGGGCGTGAAGTCGAGCTCCTCGAACGCGACGACCTCGTTCGCCCAGCGGGTGGCGACGAACTCCTGGTGGTGCGGATGCGCGTCGTACGCCGCGTAGCTCGCCTCGTCGGCGAAGGTCATGGCGAACTGGAAGGCGTAGCCGCTCTTTTCGCTCGTCTGGCGGCTGACGGTGAAGTCCTCGACGCCCGGGATCGCCCGCAGCACCGCGGGGCCAGCGGTCAGGAAGTCGCGCTCCTCGTCGGAGCCGGGAGCGTGGGCGAGCGTGAAGGCGACGGTGTGACGGATCATGGGCTCAGGCTATCCGCGCAAGGTCGCGGCCGACCGCGCTCGATACCCTGGCCGGGTCCACCGACGCCGATGCAGGAGACGCACCCGATGAGCGCCAACCGCAAACGACGCCGAGCCGAACGACGGGTGAAGCCCGGCGACGGGCACCAGCTCAAGCCCTTCCGCTGGTGGCAGCTGCTCTCGCGCACGCTCTTCCACGCGCGGATGCGCGGAGAGACCGGTGCGGTCGAGACCTGGAGCGTCGACGTCGCGCTCTGGGGCGACAGCGATGGCGACGTCGCGGCGAAGCTCTATCGCGACGGCGTGAACCAGGCCGTCTCGAAGCTGCCAGCTGCCTTCCCGGTGCCGGGTGGTGCGATCGAGGTCGCGGCGAGCGGCTACGGGCTGCGCCGTTGCCACTTCGTGGACGAGGCCGGCAACGCGCGCCAGCTGACGCCCGACCCGGCGACGGCAGAGGGGCGGCGCCTGCGCCTGCACCGCACGCGTCCTGGCCTCAGCCGCACGATCGGCGCGCTCTCGGTGCTCGTGCTCCTCGTCGCGCTCGTGCTCGGCGTGCCGCAGCTCATCGAGCAGCTCACGAGCATCCCGCCGATCGCCGAGCGGATCGGCACCTTCGAGAGCCCGCTGCTCCTGCCCGCGTGGGCCAACGTCGCGCTCGTCGTGGGCGCGCTCGTCGCGAGCTCGGAGCGCGCGCTGCGGCTGCGCTACCACTGGCTGCTCGACGGGGGACTGTTCGAGGGCGAGGAGTAGCGGGCAGGATGGCCGCATGAGCGACGACTACAAGGTGGGCGACAAGGTCAGCTGGAACTCGGAGGGCGGCCGCGTCTCCGGCGAAGTGACGAAGGTGCACACGAGCGACTTCGAGTTCCTCGGTCGCACGCGCCGCGCGAGCGACGACGAGCCGCAGTACGAGGTGCAGAGCGACAAGACCGACGCGAAGGCCGCGCACAAGGGCTCGGCGCTCCGCAAGCGCTGACCGTTTCACGCCCTCCGGGCGTCGAAGCGCCGCCGGTACGACGAGGGCGTGGTGCCGAAGGCGGCCGCGAACGCCTGCCGGAAGGTCACGACGCTGCCGAACCCGCACTCGGCGGCGACGCGCTCGATCGGCGCATCGCTGGACTCGAGCATCCGCCGTGCTGCATCGAGCTGCTGCGCGCGGAGCCATGCGGCCGGGGTGGTGCCCGTCGTGGCTCGGAACGCGCGCAGGAACGTGCGCCGGCTCTGCTGCGCGCGACGCGCCAGGTCGTCGACGCGCAGCGGCTCGCCCAGGTGCTGCAGCGCCCACTCGAGCACGCCTGCGATCGGCCCCTCGGCGGAGCGCGCCGGCAGGGGCCGATCGATGAACTGCGCCTGACCGCCTTCGCGGTGCGGTGCGATCACGAGGCTCCGAGCGACGCGATTCGCCGCATCGGCACCCAGCCTGCGCCGCACGACGTGCAGGCAGGCATCGAGGCCGGAGGCCGTGCCCGCCGAGGTCAGCACGTCGCCGTGGTCGACGTAGAGCACCTGCTGGTCGAGCTCGACGTCGGGGTGCCGGCTCGCGAGCAGATCGGAGGCCTGCCAGTGCGTCACCGCTCGCCGGCCGGCCAGCAGCCCCGCGTCGGCCACCGGGATCGCGCCGAGGCAGAGGCCCACGACCACCGCTCCGCGTCGATGCGCGCGTGCGAGCGCCGCGGTGAGCCGTGCGCTGGTCTCGCGCCCGTCCTCATGCCAGGAGGGCAGCACGATCAGGTCGGCCTCCTCCATCGCGCGAAGACCCCGTGCGCCGCCCACCGTGAGCCCCTCCGCGGTGCGCACCGGTCCCGCCCGCTCGGCGAACACCTGCGTCTCCCACTCGGCGAGGCCCTGCCTCGCCACCTCGTCGAAGACCATCTGCGGCACCGAGAGGTGGAACATCGTCACCCCTGGGAACGCGTGGATCGCGATGCGCACACGTGCCTCCCGTGATTGGCCTGATCTCATCGTAGGGCGGCGTGCAGGCCACTGGTGCCGGTGAGGGTCGCGGGCGACGATGGAGGGAGGCCGCCGCACGGGCGGTCGACAGCCCAAGGAGCATGCCATGACCTCGCCTCGCCGCGCCCTCGTCGTCATCGACGTCCAGCAGGAGTACTTCGGCGGTCCGCTCGAGATCGGATACCCGGCGCACAGCGATTCGCTGCCGCGCATCGTGGGCGCGATCGACGCCGCGAACGCCGCGGGCGTCCCGGTCGCGGTGATCCAGCACACGGCGGGCGCCGGAGCGCCGGTCTTCGATCCGGAGGGGCCGCGCTTCGCCCTCCACCCCGCGGTCGAGGAGCGACGCACCGACCGATGGAAGTCGGTCGTCAAGCGCTTCGGATCGGTCTACGCGGACACCGACGTCGCGCAGTGGCTGCAGGAGCAGCAGGTCGACACCGTGACCCTCGTCGGCTACATGACCAACAACTGCGTGCTGGCCTCGGCCGTCGAGGGCGAGGGGCTCGGCCTGAAGACCGAGGTGCTCGCCGACGCGACCGGAGCGGTGCACCTCGCGAACCACGTCGGTGCTGTCGACGCGCAGACGGTCCACACCACGCTCATGACGCTCCTCGCCTCGAACTGGGCCGCGGTCGGCGCCGTCGAGGAGTGGGTGGCAGCGCTCGAGGCGGGCGAGCCGATGCGGCGCAGCGATCTCGGCAGCTCGGCCGTCGCCGGCGCCCAGCAGCACTAAACCCGCGTCGCCCCCGCATCCTTGTCGCGCAGGATCGCCGGCAGCACGATGTGCGCGTCGGGGATCATTCCGGGCGTCACGCGCTGGCGGAAGATCCAGTAGCTCCACGCCTGGTAGCCGAGGATGATCGGCAGGCTCACGGCCGCCACGATCGTCATCACGCCGAGCGTGTACGGGCTGTTCGCCGCGTTCATGAGCGTGAGGTCGAAGGCCGGGTCGACGGTCGAGGGCAGCAGGCGCGGGAACATGCCCGCGAAGACCGCCCCGCTGCCGAAGAGGCCGAACGCGGCGTAGCCGATGAACGCGAGCCCCTCCTTGCGGCGGCGCGCCTGCGCGAAGCCGAAGACCGCGCCGACGACCGCGAGGAGCACGAGCCCCCAGGAGAGCATCGAGCCGCCGTGCTCGAGCTGCACCCACACGGCCCAGATGGCCGCCGGCGCGAGGCACAACGGCGCCCACGTCGCGGCGAACCGCGCCGAGCGCTCGCGCACCGGGCCGTCGGCCTTCAGCGCCAGGAAGGTCGCCGAGTGCGCGAGCGCGAAGCCCACGACCGCGAGCCCACCGATGATCGCCGGCGCCCCGAGCCAGGCGAAGGGCCCGCCGACGCGGTCGCCGTTGCCGTCGATCGGCAGCCCGAGCGACGTGAGCGAGAGCATCGCGCCGACGCAGAACGCGGCGATGAGCGAGCCGAGGCCGATGCACGCCGTCCAGAGCGAGCGCCAGCGCTGCGTGTGCACCTTGCCGCGCCACTCGATGGCGACGGCGCGGATGATGAGGCCCACGAGCGCGAAGGTCAGCGGCACGTAGAGGGTCGAGAACAGCGAGGCGTACCACTCGGGGAACGCCGCGAAGGTGCCGGCGCCCGCGGTGATCAGCCACACCTCGTTGCCGTCCCAGACCGGCCCGATCGTGTTGAGCATGACGCGACGCTCGCGCTCATCGCGACTGCTGAACAGCATCCGCATGCCCACCCCGAGGTCGAAGCCCTCGAGCAGCAGGTAGCCGATCCACAGCACGGCGATCAGCACGAACCAGGTGATGGCGAGCGGTTCCATGGGTGCTCCTCGTCGCTGGGCTAGTAGGCGAACGACAGCACGTCGTCGCGGCGGCCGCGGCCGTCGGGGTCGTCGGATGCGTCGTGGTCGTCATCGTCGCCGCCGTGCCCACGGCCGTGGGCGGGGTCGAGCTCTGGCATCGCGCTCGCCACCCCGCCGCGCACATACCTCACGAGCAGCGTCAGCTCGACGACCATGAGCGCGGCGTAGATGGCGGTGAGCGTGATGACGGAGAAGAGCAGCTCGCCGACGGTGACACCGGGGGAGACGGCGGCAGCGGTGAACATGAAGACGCCGTCGATGCCGGAGGGGTCGGGGTTCGGGGCGACCACGAAGGGCTGGCGGCCGATCTCGGTGAAGATCCAGCCGGCGATGTTGCCGGCGAAGGGGGCGAGGATGCCGAGGATCGCGAGCCGCATGATCCAGTGCGAGGAGGGCACGGTGCCCTTGCGCGTCAGCCACAGCGCCACGAGCGCGCCGAAGGCCGTGATGCCACCCAGGCCGATCATGAGTCGGAAGCCCCAGTAGGTCACCCACATCGGCGGCACGTACTGCACCTCGCTGCCGGCGAAGGAGCCGTAGAGCGCCTCGTCGGGGATCGTCTCGCCGTACTGATCCTGGTAGACGGGCTCGAGGTCGGAGATGCCGGGCATGTCGGCGCCCCACTCGCCGGTGCCGAGGAAGCCGAGCAGGCCCGGCACCTCGATGAGCGTCACGACCTGCGTGCAGTCGGTGGTGCCCGGGTCGCCGAGCGACAGGATCGAGAACGACGAGCCGGTGTGGCAGGCGGCCTCGGCGGAGGCCATCTTCATCGGCTGCTGCTCGTACATGAGCTTGCCCTGCCAGTCGCCCGTCAGCGTGAGGCCGCCGAAGGCGACGATGCCGAGCACCGCGCCGAAGCGCAGCGACCAGAGCCACACGCCGTGGTCGGTGCGGTCGCGGCCGACGACGCTCGGTGCCTCGCCGACGACGACGCGGCCCGACGCATCCGTCGTGTCGATCTCGTCGTGGCGCCGCCGCCACAGGTGGTACCAGCTGATGCCGATCAGGAACATGCCGGCGACGATGAGGGCGCCGAAGATCGTGTGCGTGAAGGCGGCGAGCGCGGTGCTGTTGGTGAGCACCGCCCAGACGTCGGTCATGACGGGCCGGCCGTCGGGGCCGAGCTCGACGCCGACGGGGTGCTGCATCCACGAGTTCGCGACGATGATGAAGTAGGCCGAGAACCACGAGCCGATCACGGCGCACCACAGGGCCGCGAGGTGCAGGCCCTTGCGCAGGCGGCCCCAGCCGAAGATCCAGATGCCGATGAAGGTCGACTCGGCGAAGAACGCCAGCAGCCCCTCGAGCGCGAGCGGGGCGCCGAAGACGTCGCCGACGAAGCGCGAGTACTCGCTCCACGCCATGCCGAACTGGAACTCCTGCACGAGGCCGGTCGCGACGCCGAGGATGAAGTTGATCAGGAAGAGCTTGCCCCAGAACTTCACCATGCGGAGGAACCGCTCGTCGCCCGTGCGCACCCAGATCGTCTGCATGATGGCGATGACCATGCCGAGCCCGATCGTGAGCGGCACGAGCATGAAGTGGTAGACGGTCGTGATGCCGAACTGCCACCGTGCGATGTCCAGGACTTCCACGCGAGCACTCCTTCGCAGCGGGCGAGCGCTCCTCGGAGGGCTCCTGGCGGGGTGTCCGCCTGCTGCAATTCTACGGCATGTAGAACTAGTTCGACACCCGATAGAAGAAGTTCGTGGGGCGTAGAAGAAGTTCGACACCCGGTAGAATGGCGAGACGGATGGGTCGGCGCGCGTCGCGCGCTCGGCCCGCGAGGACTCGGAGGCAGTGATGGGAACGCTCGGTGAGCTGGAGCGCACGGTGATGGATGCCGTGTGGGATGCACCGGCGCAGCTGACGGCCTACGACGTGCAGGAGCAGCTCGAGGGCAGCGGTCGCACGCTCGCCGCGACGACGCTGCTGACCGTGCTCTCGCGCCTCGAGAAGAAGGGCTTCGTCGCCTCGGATCGCTCGGTGCGCCCCTACCGCTATGCCGCTGTGGGCTCGCGCGCCGATCATGTCGCCGAGCTCATGCACTCGGTGCTGGGGGAGTCGCGCGACCGCACGGCGGTGCTCGAGCGCTTCGTCGGCAGCGTCTCGAGCGAGGACGCCGAGCTGCTGCGCTCGCTGCTGCGCGACGGAAGCTGAGCCGAGCCATGCCGCTCGACGGCGCGCTCGTGATCCCGCACGTGGCACTCGTGTGGGCGGCGGCGCTGCTGTGGCTCGCGTCGCTGCTGCTCGCCTGGCCGGTGCCCGTGTGGCTGTCGCGCGCCGAGTGGCCGATGCGCTCGCCCGTGCTCGCGCTGCTCGTGTGGCAGGGCGTGGGCCTCGCCGGAGGCTTCGCGATGATCGGCGCGCTCGCGCTCACCGGCCTCGCGGCCGCGCCGGCGCTGCCGGAGCGCCTCGCGCATCCGTGGGTCGTGCTGCTGCCTGCGCTGCTCTTCGCCGTCTACCTGCTCACGCACCTGGGCGTCACGATCGTGCAGGTCACGCGCCAGCGGCATCGCCACCTGAGCCTGCTCGACCTGCTGAGCGCACCGCATCCGACCCGCGCCCGCACACGGGTGCTCGACGACGCGGTGCCCGTGGCCTACTGCCTGCCGCGCGGGGCCGGCTCGGTGACGGTGCTGTCGCAGGGGCTGCTCGACCGGCTCGACGCCGACGAGCTGGTCGCGGTGATCGCGCACGAGCGGGCGCACGTCGAGCAGCGGCACGACATCCTGCTGCTGGCGTTCCGGGCCTGGCGGTCGGCGCTGCCGTGGTTCCCGGTCGCGGCGCTCGCGGATGCCGAGGTCGCTGCGCTCGTCGAGATGCTGGCCGACGATCACGCGCGGCGCGAGGTGCGCGACGAGGTGCTCGCGCGAGCGATCCTGCAGGTCGGTGCGAGCGGTGTGCCCGGGGCGGAGCGCGACGCGGCGGGCTCGAGCCGGGGCAGCGACCGCTTCCGGCGCCTCGTGGCGTAGGCGCGCGGGACGCTCGACCGGCTGGGTGGTGCGCGGAGGGCTGTGGGGGCTCGGCGTGCCGCATGGCCGGTTCAGCGTCGGGAGCCGGGCGGGTCAGCGAGCCTGCGCCGCCGCGGCCTTGTGGGCGGGTGGGGCGACGCTCAACCGGCTGGGCGGTGCGCGGAGCGCTGTGGGGGCTCGGCGTGCCGCATGGCCGGTTGAGCGTCAAGAGCCGGGCGGGTCAGCGCAGCCGCACCACCGCATCCGTCGCGTGCCGGTCGTCGGCGCGGTGCGAGACGAGCAGCACCACGCGGTCGGCGGTGGCGGCCCGCACGTCGGCCATCATGGCGGATGCGGTGGGCGCGTCGAGGTGCGCCGTCGGCTCGTCGAGCAGGATGAGATCGGCGCGCGTGAGCAGCGCGCGGGCGACGGCCAGTCGCTGGCGCTCGCCGCCCGAGAGCGCGGAGCCTCCGGCGCCGACGCGGGTGTCGAGACCGTCGGCGAGGGTGTCGAGCAGCGTGGCCAGCCCGGCGCGCTCGAGCGCGGCGCGCAGCTCGGCGTCGTCTGCGGCGTCGTCGCGCGCGCGGGCGAGCTGCAGGTTGCCACGCAGGGTCGAGTCGAAGACGTAGGCATCCTGCGGGCACCACGCGACGCGCGAGCGCCAGGCCCGCTCGTCGAGGTGGGTGATCGGTGTCGCGCCGCCGTCGCCACTGATCCTGATCTCGCCCCGCTCGACCGGCAGCGCCCCCATCACGGTCGAGAGCAGCGTCGACTTGCCAGAGCCCGACGGGCCCTCGAGCACGAGCCAGCGCTGCGTCGACGCCGCGCCTGAGACGCCCTCGACGGCTGGCGCCGACATGCCGGGGTAGCGCACGGCGACGTCGTCGAGCTCGGCCCGCGTGACGGGGGATGCGGGGGTCGCCTCGCCCCACGCCGGCTGCGGCGCGGGGCGGAGGACCGGACCGAGGCGTGCGAGGACGGCGCGCATGGCGGGGATGCGGTGCACGGCGGTGACGAGGTCGGTGAGCGGCTCGAGCAGGGCGAGGCAGAGGAGCGCGATGACGGCGGCACCCTCGCCGGAGAGTCCGGGCGGCAGCACCGAGGAGAGCACCGGCACGAGCACGGCGAGCGTCGTGACGGCAGCGGTGACGACAGCGGTGCCGAGGCCCGCCGCCCAGGCGGCGCGGCGCTCGGCGCTCGCGAGCCGTCCTGCAGCTGCGTCGAGCCGAGCGAGGGCGCTCTCGGCGACGCCGTTGCCGCGCAGGTCGGCGGCCGAGGCGGCCAGGGCGGCAGTGCCGCGCACGAGCTCGGAGCGCGCACCGATGCGCTCGGCGGCAGCGCCGCGCTCGGAGGCGATCGCGACGGCCGCCGCGACGGCGGTGGCGAGCACGAGCACGATCGCGACGAACGCCGTGAGCTGCGGCGCGACGAAGCCGGTGGTGGTGACGGTGCCGGCGATCACGACGACGCCGACCGCGATGGGCGGCAGCGTGCGCGGCAGCTGGTCGCGCAGCTCGTCGGCGAGCGTCACGAGGTAGTCGAGGGGCGCGCCGCCCTCGAGCAGGCGGCGCGAGCCGGCGCCGCGCGCCGCGATCGAGCGCCACAGCCGCAGCCGCAGCGCGTCGACCACCGTGAACGCCGCGTCGTGCGTGATGAGCCGATCGGCATAGCGGCCCACCGAGCGGAAGATCCCGAACGCCCGCACCCCGACGATCGCCACCATCAGCACCATGATGTGCTCCTCGATGGTCGCGCGCACGATCAGCCAGCCCGAGACCGCCGTGAGCGCGAGGCCCATCGAGACGGCGATGGCGGCGAGCGAGATCGAGGCGAGCCAGCGGGGGAGGTGCGGGCGTTCGGGATCTTCCGCTCGGTGGGCCGCTATGCCGATCGGCTCATCACCGACTGCGTCGGCGCGCTCCTCGACCGGCGGGATGACTGCGTCGGCGCGCTCCTCGACCGGCGGGATGACTGCGTCGGCGCGCTCCTCGACCGGCGGGGCGGGGGCGACGGGGATGGTCAGCGTCGCGAGGGCCGTCGTCTCTGGCTCGTGGCTGGCCAGCACCACGACGGCGCGCTCGGAGCGGCGCACGATCGCGGCGCGCACGAGGTCGGCGGATGCGCGGTCGAGATGCGCGGTCGGCTCGTCGAGCACGAGCAGGGTCGCGCCGGCGTCCGAGCGGGCGAGCGCTCTCGCGACGGCGAGCCGCCGCAGCTCGCCGGGGCTCAGCTCGGCGACGGCGCTGTCGGCGACGCGACGCAGCCCCAGCTCGTCGAGCGCGGAGAGCGGGTCGGCACCGTAGAGCGCCAGCTCGGCGCGGGGCGTGGTCTCGAACGCGCGCGGTGCTTGCGGGGCCCAGGCCACCGCATCCGCCTGCACGCCCGTGATGCGGCCGCCGATCTCAGCGTCGTCGGGCAGGGCTCCCGTGAGGGCGGCGAGCAGGGTCGACTTGCCGGCGCCGGACGGGCCGGCGATGGAGACGATGCCGGTGAGGTCGGCGGTGACGGGCGCGAGCGCGGGGGTGTCGCGCCCGGGGTAGCGGACGGTGAGGGCGTGCAGGCGGATGGGGGTGGTCTCGAGACGCGTGCCTGCGGCGCGCTCCTCGACCAGCGGGTGGGCGCGCTCCTCGACCGGCGGGTGGGCGCGCTCCTCGACCGGCGGGTGGGCGCGCACGTCGGCGCGCGCCGGGCGGTCGATGATCGCCTGCGAGCGGTCGAGGGCGGCGAGGCCATCTTGCGAGGCGTGGAAGGCCGTGCCGACCTGGCGCAGCGCGTTGAACGCCTCGGGCGCGAGGATCAGCGCGAGCAGGGCAGGCTCGAGCGTCATGGTGCCGTTCAGCAGTCGCAGTCCGAGGAAGACCGCGACGATCGCGACCGAGATCGTGGCGATCAGCTCGAGCGCCAGCGCCGAGAGGAACGCCCACCGCAGCGTCTGCTGGGTGCGCTCGCGGTAGCCGCGCTGCAGCTGCTCCAGCGCCTTCGCCTGCTCGTCGACGCGCGCGAGCCCGACGAGCACGGGAAGTCCCCGGGCGAGCTCGGCCAGGTGGTCGGCGAGCCGGGTGAGGGCCCCGAGCGCCTCGTCGGTGCGCTGCTGCGTGTGCTTGCCGATCAGCACCATGAAGAAGGGGATGAGCGGAACGGTGAGCACGATGATGAGCGCGCTCACCCAGTCGGCGCCGAGGATGCGGATGCCGACGAGGATCGGCACGACCGCCGCAGCGATGACCGCCGGGATGGTCTGCACGTAGTAGTCGTCGAGGTCGTCGAGGCCGTCAGCGGCGAGGACGGCGGTGCCGCCGCCGGTGATGGTGCCGCTGGCCCTCCCGGTCGCGGCGTCAGCTCGGTCGCCGGTCACGATCTGCCGCCACAGCCGCCCGCGGATGCCGCGCTTGACATCGGTGGCGATGCGTCGCGCGAGCACGGAGGTGCCCCACTCGGCACCGGCCCGCAGCAGTGCGCCGGCGATGCCGAGGGCCACCACGAGGCGGATCACCTCCGCGCTGAGCCCGAAGCCGGTCTGGGCGCTCGCGTCGGCCGCGGCGAGCCCCGCGATGCCCCGCGCGATCGCCTCGGCGATCAGCACGAGACCGGCAGCGCGCAGGGCCGAGAGCACTCCGAGCACATAGATGCGGATGCGCGGCACGGGCCCGAGCGCGGGCCTGCGGAAGCCGGGTGCAGCCGCGGTGCGCTCCGCTTCGATCACCCACGGGTCGCGGCTCGGCTGCTGCGCTGCGATCTGGTCGACGGGAGTCTCGGACCGAGGGCGACGCACGCATCCATCGTCTCACCCGAGACTATGCGCCTCCCCCCCCTCGCCAAGAGTGATGTATCGATGTTTGCGTGCTGATGCTATGGTGCCGCCATGCGCACGACCGTGAACATCGATGCCGAGCTGCTGGCCGCGGCGAAGCTGCGCGCCGCGAGCACGCATCAGACGATCGGAGCGGTGATCGAGGACGCCCTGCGCCGCGCGCTGCGGGAGCAGGGCGCGTCGAGCGAACCTGCCGAGCTTCCGGACTTCGGGTACAGCGGGGGGCTGATGCCGGGCGTCGACCTCCACGACCGGGATGCGATGGCTGCGATCCTCGGCGAGCAGAGCCGCTGACGTGCTGTTCCTCGACGTCAACGTGCTGGTGGGCGCGCAGCGCGCTGATGATGCGCCGCACAGCAAGCCCATGCGCGCGTGGCTCGAGGGAGCGCTGGCCGGTCACGAGGCGATCGGCGTGAGCGAGCTCGCGCTGAGCGCGATGGTTCGCATCGTCACTCATCCGCGTGTCTTCGAGCAGCCGTCGACGCCGGCGCAGGCGCTCGCGTTCGCCGAAGCCCTGCTTGCATCGCCCCAGGTCGTGGTCGTCCGCCCCGGCGCTCGGCACTGGCAGATATTCAGCGAGCTGGTGGCCGAGCGCCGCCTGCGGGGCAACGACGTGCCAGATGCCTACTACGCCGCCGTCGCGCTCGAGCAGGGCGCCACCGTCGTGACGGCTGATCGCGGCTTCGCCAGATACGACGTCCGCACCCTCGACCCCACGGCGGGCTGAACCGACGCTCGTGCGAAGCCGCCAGGCGGACGCTTCCGCGCGAGCGCTCCCAGCCCTCAGGCGCGCTGGTTGATGCGGATCAGGTTGCCGGCCGGGTCGCGGAACGCGCAGTCGCGCACGCCGTAGTCCTGGTCGGTCGGCTCCTGCACGACATCCGCCCCCGCCGCCTGCACGCGGTCGAACAGCCCGTCGAGGTCGTCGGTGGCGAGCGTCACCGCGGTGTAGACGCCCTTGGCCATCAGGCCCAGCACGACGGCGCGCTCCTCGTCGGTGACGCCGGGGTCGACCACCGGCGGGTGCAGCACGATCGCGGTGGGCGAGCCGGCCGGTGCCACGGTGATCCAGCGCATGTCCTGGTAGCCGACATCCTGCTGCACGTCGAAGCCGAGCGTGTCGCGGTAGAAGCCGAGCGCGGCCTCGCCGTCGGTGTGGGGCAGGAAGGCGTAGTGGATGCTGATGTCCATGGCCGCAACGCTAGACCCGGCCGCGGCTCGCACTCCTCGATCCCTGACGGGCTCCGGCGTTGCGCTCGCGATGCGCAAGGGTGAGGCTGGGCGACATGGAGCAGATCAGCCTGACCCTCGACGATGCCGAGCACCGCGCGCTGGACGACGCGCGACGCGACCTCGAGGGCCGAGGAGCGCTCGCCCCCGACGAGGTGCAGGTCACGACGATGCCCGGGGGCGGGCGCCCGAACCAGGCGTTCATCGCCGAGACGCTCCTCATCGTCGGCGGGGTACTCGCGCTCGCGAAGCTGCTGCACCGCTGGTGGCGCGAGGCGCAGCCGGGCCTGATCATCGACATGAGGGCGGATGCGGTGCGGAACGTCTCGCGCGACAGCGCGCTGCCGGGCAACGTGGTCGTCACCGTCGCCGCCGACGGCTCGGCAGCGACCGTGCAGGTGCTCGACGAGGGGGTCGACGCCGTGGAGCGGATCCTCGCCAAGATCATCGACGCCGTGGCGACGCCCGCCGCGACCGTCGGCGAGCGCCTCGTCGACCTGCTGCTGGATGCGCTCGAGGGCGAGCTCGCCGACGTGGAAGCGGGGGCGCGGGGCACCAGCGAGCCAGTGCAGGGCGGCAGCTAGGAGCGCTCGCGCACCGGCCGCGTCACTTGCCGCGCGAGGCACGCGGGGATGCCGGCGGCCGCTTGCGAGTGGTCGCGCCGGTAGGCGCTCGGCGGCACGCCGACGAGCTCGGTGAAGCGCGTGCTGAAGGTGCCCAGCGAGGCGTAGCCGACGGCGAAGCACACCTCAGTGACGCTCAGGTCGCCGCGCCGCAGCAGTGTCATCGCGCGCTCGATGCGACGGGTCATGAGGTAGCTGTAGGGCGACTCGCCGTAGATGCGGACGAACTCGCGGCTCAGCTGCCCGGCGGACACGTGCGCGCCGCGCGCGAGCGCCTCGACGTCGAGCGGCTGAGCGAAATCGCGGTCGATCCGATCGCGCACCCGTCGCATCGCGACGATGTCGCGCAAACGGCGTTCGTCGACGCTCACGCGAGGAAGTCGGCCAGACCCGTCAGCAGCCGATCGATCTCGGCGTCGTCGTTGTAGGGCACGAGGCCCACGCGCATGCCGGCGTCGACGTCGAGCCCGAGCGCAGAGAAGGGCTCGTGGGCGTAGAAGCTGCCGGCGGGCGCCACGATGTCGCGCTCGGCGAGGAAGCGGTAGCCGTCGAAGGGGTCGCGGTCGGCGAAGGTGAAGAACAGCGTGGACGTGCGGTCGCGCGCGACCGAGTGCAGCGCGACGCGATCGCCGAAGCCGGAGAGCGCCTCCTCGATGCGCCCGCGCAGCCGCAGCTCGTGCTGCTCGACCGCCTCGTTGGCGCTCTCGAGTCGCTCGCGGCGGGTGCCGCCCTCGCCGAGGCTCGCGATGAAGTCGACCGCCGCCGTGGCGCCGGCCATGATCTCGTAGGGCAGGGTGCCGAGCTCGAAGCGCTCGGGCACGGCGTTCGTCGAGGGCAGCAGCTTGTCTGGCTCGAGCGTCTCGAGCAGCGCCGGCGCTGCGGCGAGCGCGGCGCAATGCGGGCCATAGAGCTTGTAGGGCGAGCAGACCAGGAGGTCGGCGCCGAGCGCCGCCATGTCGACGCTCGCGTGCGCCGCGTAGTGCACGGCATCGACGTGCACGAGCGCGCCGACCTCGTGGGCGCGAGCCGCGATGCGAGCGACCGGCGGCAGGGTGCCGATGAGGTTGGATGCGGCCGTGACGGCCACGAGGCGCGTGCGGTCGTTGACGATGTCGTCGAGCGCCGAGAGGTCGAGCTCGCCGCTCGCGGGATCGAGCGGCAGCCAGCGCACGACCGCGCCGACGCGCTCGGCGGCCTGGATCCATGGGCGGATGTTCGCGTCGTGGTCGAGCTGCGTCACGACCACCTCGTCGCCGGCGCGCCAGGTCTTCGCGAGCGCGCGCGAGAGGTCGTAGGTGAGCTGCGTGGCGCTGCGGCCGTAGACGATGCCGCCGGGGTCGGCGCCGAGCAGATCCGCGTAGGCGCTGCGGAAGCCGGCGACCGCTGCGTCGGCGTTGCGCTCGCTGGGCGCCACGGCGCCGCGGTTCGACAGCGGCGCGGTGATGGTGCGGGCGATCGCCTCGCCGACCACTGCTGGCGTCTGCGTGCCACCCGGCCCGTCGAAGTGCGCGAGCCCTGACTCGAGCGAGGGGAACTGGGCGCGCAGTGCTGCGACGTCGAGGCTCACGGTGCTCCTTCGGCAGCGGCTCGTTCGGTTCGGGCCGGGTGCTGCCACTCTCTCACCTCGCGCGCGTGCGCCACTCGCTGCCCAGCAGCACGATGCCGCCGCAGACGAGCGATGCGGCGGTCAGCGCGCCGGTGCCCGGCGGCTCGTCCCAGGACTGCGCCCACGCGTTGAGCAGCGCATACTCCGACAGCGGGTTCGCGAGGAGCGCCAGCAGGCCGAGCGCGATCGCGATGACGAGCGCGCTGCTGCCGCCGCGCCGCAGCAGCCGCGCGATGGCGAACCCGCAGAGCCCGAGCGCGAGCGGCCACATGAGCATGCTGATCCACGCGGTGTTGCCGCCGCTCGTGACCTCGACGCACGAGCGTGGAGTGGTGAGCGGGTCGATCGGCGGCGCGACGCCCAGGCAGGGCTGCCAGACCACCGCTATCACGGCCCCGAGCGCGAGGCCGAGGAGTGCGCCGGCGACGCCGAGCGCCACGGGGAGGCTGCGCGGCGATGCGGCGACAGGGCGGAAGGGCACCCGGAGTGAGCGCGTCACTCAGGAATCGTAACAGCGTTGTGCAATTTCGCTCAAGCATCCACGTGGCGGCAGTACGGTGGCGCGGTGGCGCACCTGCTCGTGACCGCTCCCGCGAATCTCGCCCACGTGCCGCCGATGGTGGCCGTGGCCGAGGCGCTGCTCGAGCGTGGCCACCGCGTGACGGCGCTCGCGACGGGTCAGGGGGCGGATGCGCTCGCCCGCCTCGGGTGCGAAGTGGTGCGGCTGGACGGCCAGCACGAGCCGCGAGCGACCCTCGACGTGATCGCCGCGGTGCACGCCGCCGCATCCCTCGACGCGCTCGTGACGGACGCGGCGACGCCCGGGGCCGCGCTCGCGGCGGCGCAGCTGCGGCTGCCGTGGGCGGCGGTCGTGCTCGAACCGATGCCGTCGCCGATGCCGCGCGCGGGCGCCGCAGCGACGCGCGCCTCGCAGCGCGCGGTCGCGTGGCTGCGCGCGCTGCTCGAGGTGCGCGTCGATCGGCGCTCGACGGCAGCAGCCGCGCTGCTCGGCGAGGCGCTCGCGGCAGCGGACGCGCTCATCGCGACCGGGTCGCCGATGCTGGAGCTCGATCGCGACGCGGTGCCCGCGCCCGTGGTGTTCGTCGGCGTGCTGCGCGACGAGCGGCACGATGACGATGCGCCGCCGCTCTGGATCGAGACGCTGGCCGACGAGCCGCGGCCGGTCGTGCTCGTCGCGCACGACCTGCCCGCGGAGGGCGGCGCCGACCTGCTGCAGACCGCGCTCGACGCATTGGCGATCGATCAGGTGCGCGTCGTTGGGATGACGGCCGGCGAGGACGTGGGCGATGGAGTGCCGCCGAACGCCCGGCTGGCCGAAGCGCTGCCGCTGGCGGCTGTGCTGCCGCACGCAGCGGTCGCGGTGACCAGTGGCAGCTGGCAGGGAGTGCTCGAGCTCCTCGCAGAGGGGGTGCCGCTGGTCGTGGCCGGCGCGACGCCGGAGCAGGCGGCGGTCGCAGCGCGCGTCGAGCGCGCGGGAGCGGGGGTCGACCTGCGCACGGGACGCCCGCGACCCATCCGGCTGAGGAATGCCGTGCGGCAGGTGGTGCGCGAGGCGGGCTTCGGAGAGCGGGCGCGCGCGGTCGGCGCGGAGCTGCGTGCGCACGGCGGTGCGCCGCGGGCGGCAGCGCTCATCGAGGAGCTGCTGCCGCCCGAGGCGCGCGACGAGCTGTGAGGTCGGCGCCGGCGGGCCGCGCTATGCGGCGGTGGAGCCGTCGGGCTTCGGGATGACGGTGAGCACGCGGCGCACGAACTCGTCATAGGTCTGCATCCAGGTGGTGAGGAACTCCTTCGAGGACTCGTTCGCGACGGAGTCGTCGTCATCGAGGAGGTCGTCGGTGAACTGGATGTAGGCCTCGATCTCGTTCATGATCGGGGCGTTGCAGAACGACATGATCGACTTCAGGTGCTGCTGGGCCACGGCTGTGCCGATCGCGCCGGGCGAGGTGCCGATGATGCCGACCGGCTTGTGGCTCAGGGCGTTCTCGCCGTAGGGCCGCGAGGCCCAGTCGATGGCGTTCTTGAGCGCGCCGGGGATCGACCGGTTGTACTCGGGGGTGACGATGAGGATGCCGTCGGCGGCCGAGATCGACTGCTTGAGGGCGACCGCCTCGGGCGGGTAGTCGTCGTCGCGCTCGCGGTCGTAGAGCGCGAGCGTGTCGATCTCGATGAAGCTGAGCTCGAGGCTCTCGGGCGCGAGCTTGATCAGCGCGTTGGCGAGGCGGCGGTTGATCGATGAGGCCGCGATGCTGCCACAGATCACGCCGATCGTGTACGGGGGTTCGTGGTGGTAGGTGTCAGCCATGTGGCCAGCATGCACCGGCGACCTGGGTGCGCCGTGACCGGAGGCTCCGATTCTCCACAGGCGTGGAGTGTGTCGCAAGGGCATCGCAAGGGTCGAGGATCACAATGAGCGCATGACGATCTACACGCTCGACAACGGGGTCGAGTACGAGGTGGCGGAGTGCCCGCTGTGCGAGCTGGAGGCACCCCGCGTGCGCGCCTGGGACGGGCTGCTGCACTGCAGCAGCTGCGACATGATGTGGCGCGAGACGCCGATGACGGCGCGCGCTTCCGTGACGACGAAGTCGACGCACGCGGCCTGAGCGCCGGGTGCACCCCGCACCACCGATCGCTACGGGAGGGTCGTGCCCGGTCAGGCCGTGGGCTCTGACCTCCAGGCGACGCCCTCTGGGCTGGCGAGGAAGTCGGCAGCGGCGAGGATCGCGACCTCGCAGCTCGGGCTCATGGGCCCATGGAGCGGGCTCTCGCCCCGCCCGACGCCGTCGAGGAGCGGCTGCAGCGGCGTGGCCACGACCTGGGCGCTGAAGGCGCGCTCGGTGCCGCGATGCTTCCGCCGGTCGAGGTCGGCGGCGCTGACCTTCAGGCGCACGATGCCTGCGAACTCCGGCTTCATCGCGCGCTCCGCCCAGCGCCAGTAGGCCGTGATGCGAGCGCTCACCGGGTCGATCTCCTCCTCGGTCAGGAGTGACTCCTCGCGCAGCTCCCGCAGCATGCCGCTGATGATGAGCCCCACGGCGTTGAAAGGATGGCTCACCGTCTCCTCAGCGGCGTGGCCCGCTGAGCCTGCGGCGTGCAGGTCGCGCCGCTCGAGCGAGCCGGAGCCGCTCGACGCCCACGCGCTCGGAGCGACGGAGTTGCCGGCGCTCTGCCGCACGAGCACCGCGTGGCCGTCGGTGGTCACTGCCAGCACCGAGATGCCCACGATGTTGGCGACGTTGGCGTAGTCGAGCGCCAGCATCCGGCCCGCGCGGTCGCACGCGTAGCGGTCGACCACGCCCTGCGCCTCGTCGCCGCCTGCTGCGCTGCTCCAGCCGGGCACGACAGCGCGGGCGGTCCACAGCTCGTTGCTGCACTCCCCGTCGAAGTAGGTGACGCGCTCGAAGTCGAGCACCCCGCGCTCGATCGCCTCGACGGTCGGCTCGGAGGCGAGCCGCAGGAGTCGGCCGTTGAAGCGGATGGGCAGCTTGCGATTCTCTCGGCGGGCCTTGCCGGCGACCTTGCCGTAGCGCAGCCCTCGGCCGGCGATCTCCTGCAGGCGGGTGGGGAGGCGGTAGCGGCCTGCGCGCACGCGGCCGACGACGGGGTCGTGGCCGATCGATCGCCAGCGCAGCGCGTCATTGACGTCGCGATCCCACCAGAAGGCGGTCCGGTCGGCGCCCGCGTGCTGCACGATCGCGCTGTGCCCTCCCTCAGGGGTCCACTCGGCGACGACATCGCCCCTGATGGGCCTCGCGATCTGCTCGAGCTTCGCTCGGCGCCAGGTGACGAAGATCGAGCGCCCTGCACCGACGAGTCCGACCAGTGCGGCCGCGGCACCGATGATCGCGCCGACGGTCACCAGCTCGACCGGCAGCCACGCGAACGGCAGCGACAGCGCGAAGAGCCCGAGGGCGACGAGCCAGCTGAGCTCGCTGCGGTAGATGAACCAGAGGTAGTCGAGCCGCGACTGCATCTCGCGCATCAGCGTTCCCACGCCTGCATCTTGGCAGACGGCTCGAGAGCGCACCTGCCGCGCCGAGCGGGCGGAGCGCCGACGTCACGACGGCAGCGCGGCCCCCGCCACGATCTCCTGCAGGGCAAGCACGTGGCCGCGATACGCCCGCTTGCCCTGCGGCGTCAGCGTCAGCCAGATGCGGCGCGAATCCCGCTGCGCGCGCTCCTGCGCCACGTAGCCGGCATCGACGAGCGCGGCGACCTGCTTGCTGAGCGCTGAGGCGCTCAGGCCGACCGCGTCCTTGACGACCGCCATCTCCACCTCGGCACCGGCGTCGAGCATCGCGCAGATCTTGAGGCGATGGGTCGGGTGGATGACGGGATCGAGCTGGCCGGTCACGCGCGCGTGCTCCGGTGGTGCAGCACCGAGGCGATGGCGTAGCTGAGCATCGCCGCGACGGCGCACGCGATGATCGCCCACTCCACCTCGGCCGCGCGCGCCAGCAGTGCCCCGATCACGAAGGCTGCGGATGCGGTGACGAGGATGCGGAAGCCGCGGCTCGTCGGGATGGCGAACGGGGTGCCGATGCGTCGGCCGGCGAAGAGGTTCAGGGCGGCCATGGCGCTCGCGATGATCAGCACGGCGATCGCCCCGACCATCGACGAGGGGATCAGCCCGGCCAGCGCCACGCCACCGAGGAGGAGCGCGTTGGCCGGGTAGAGCCAGATGGGCCAGGGGCGGTCGCGCACGGCGCGCTGCGCGTCGGCGGCGGCGGCGAGCCTGGCGGCAGCATCACGAGGGTCGGGCGTCTGCTCGATGGTTTCCATGTCGGAAACCATACGCGATCGTTTCCGGCGTGGCAACTACTTCCGCGTCGGATCAGGCGGGGGAGTCCGCGAACGCCGCCTCGCCCTCCGCGATGAACCGATAGACGAGCGCGTCGACACGCTGCTGCTTCGGCAGCGACAGCGCCGCCACCAGCAGTCGCCGAGACGAGAGCACGGGCGCGGGGGTCGTCGCGAGGTCGTATTCCGAGTAGCCCGCGGCGCCCCACTTCGACATCCGGTGCTCCCAGTGGAACAGGTCGTAGAAGTCATATCCGCGCAGCGCCTCGACCGAGAAGTCGCAGAACGCCATCCACCGCCCGAGCTCGGCGATCAGCTCCGGGTCCTCCCCGAACGACGAGGACGTGAACTTGCGCGCGAGCAGCGCTGGCCGCAGGTCGCGGTCGTCGGTGTTGCGGAACATGCCGGTGATGATCGCGCCGCCGACGCCGAAGATCGTCGCGGCCTTCGCGGGCGCGGCGAGGTACATCGCGTTCGCGAGGTTCGCATAGCGCTGCCAGGTGGGGAAGGTCGTGTGGTAGAGGTTCGCGAACTCGGACTTCGGCGACAGCTGCGGCACGTCGAGCGTGATGTGGTGCAGGTCGGCGGATGCGGCCATGCGGTCGGCGGCGAGCAGGTCGTCGCGCGTCGACTTCTCCGGGCGGTGCAGCGCGTGATAGGTCAGCGCGACGGCGCCCGCCTCGCGCAGGTCGAGCAGGCCCGCCTCGAGCACGGCGCGCGAGTCGCGCCCGGCGGTGAGCGTCAGCACCGTCACGTCGGCGACCGAGATCCAGTTGCGCACCTGCTGCCCGAGCTCGTCGCGGAACGCCACCGCAGCCTCGCGCGGCGGCAGCTCGACGCGGTCGGCGCGCGGCCAGAAGCGCTCGTGCTGCACGTCGGTGCCGCGGATGCTGAGGCGGGCGTTGGCGAAGACCTGGCCGACGTCGTCGTGGCCGGTGATGAGGCCGGGCAGCCACTTGCCCGCCGGATCCTGGTAGTCGGGGTGCGCGGCGACCCAGCGCTTGCGCGAGCTGTCGAGCCCGCCGGCCAGCTGCGACAGGATCTCGGTGTGCGAGGCAAGGGCGACCCCCTCGGCGCCGCGGTGGAAGAAGGCGGAGCGCGAGGCCAGCGGGTCGCCGTAGACGTCGAGGCGCTCGCCGCGGGCGACCAGCACCACGTACCTGCCCGAGACCCACGCGATCGACTCGTCGAGCGCATCCGTCTGCGCCTCGGAGCCCTGCGCTCGCGACATCGCCTGCAGGATGCGCTCGGCGACGCGGTCGCGCCGCTTGGGGCCGGCGTCGTCGAAGGCCTGGCCGAGCACGAGCACCTCGCCGACGGCCGAGCGCGCGAGCTGCCGCTCGAGCACCGGGTCGAGGCGCACGTGCCAACGGCCGACGGTCAGGTGGTCCCAGCCCTCGCGGGGCGTGAAGGGCGTCGGCCCGTCGGTGACGACGAAGCCCTTCGCGAAGACGTTCTTGTAGCCCCACACCTTGTAGCCGGGGCGCAGCTGCTGCTCGCGGCGGTGGAAGTCAGCGACCGCCTGCCGGCGTCGGCGCTCGTGGCGATTGCCGAGCAGGGCGTCGAGCATGGGGGCTCCCGGTGGTGGTGCGAGGGCCAGGCGGCCGCGTCACCTCCGAGCGTAGACGAGTGCCCGGCCGGGGCCGGATCAGGCGAGCTTCGTGGGGCGCGCGGCGGCGCGGGCACCGCTGGCAGCACCGGCCGCAGCCTCTGCCGCAGCCCCGACGGCAGCCGCGGCGGCCGTCGCAGCGACCCCGGCACCGAGCGCGAGCGCTCCGGTCGCGAAGTCGTGCTCGACCCCCGACAGGTGCGCGTCGAGCGGCTCGCGCGCCGTCTTCGCCCAGCTGCGCACGCCCACGGCCTCGCGCGCCAGGCTGATCGCGAAGACCGGCCACAGCACCCACGTGTAGGCGAGGTAGGGGAGCAGGTAGCCGAGCGCCACGAGCGGCCGCAGCACGCCGGCTGGCGCGATCGTCACGAGCGCGGCATACACCGGCGCTGTCGCGAGCACCACGAACGCGACGACGAACCACATGCCGCCACCGGCCCACGGCACCCCCTCGACCACGAACAGCCACAGCGAGCCGACGAGACCGAGGCTCATCACCACCTGCAGCACGGGCGTGAGGAGGTAGTGGGCGTGGTCGACGCGGGCCGCGACGGACGCATCCATCGCACCGGCGCCGCGCAGCATCGGCACCGACTGCCAGGCGCCCTGCGCCCAGCGGATGCGCTGGCGCCACAGGCGACGCAGGCTGGTCACACCCTGCTGCTCGACGG
Source organism: Agrococcus sp. Marseille-P2731 (assembly GCF_900117395.1). GTDB lineage: Bacteria > Actinomycetota > Actinomycetes > Actinomycetales > Microbacteriaceae > Agrococcus. The sequence goes on from NZ_FPEG01000001.1 coordinate 456,111, forward strand.
CGGTCAGCACGGTCTGCGCACCGCGCCATCCAGCGCGCACGAGCCGGATGCCGATGTCCTGATCCTCGGTGAGGCGATCGCGCCACGGGCCACGGTCGATCTCGCGCGGCAGGTGATCCTCGGCCACGACGTCGTCGAGGGCTGCGAGCCGCACGTACTGCCCGTTGCCGCCCATGTTGGCGGTGCCCCAGCGCGAGCGCCCGAGCTGGAAGACGTGCGCGGTGATGGCGAACTCGATGTGCTGCGCCCACGTCAGCGCGTGGCGACGGTTGTAGATGCGCACGAGCGACTGCACGCCGCCGACCCGCTCGTCGGCGAACGCCGCGGCGATGGCGGGCGGGGAGTCGGGGGCGATCCGGCCGTCGGCGTCGACCACGCCGATGATGACGCGGTCGGTGCTCCAGCGGCGGTACTCGGGCCGCAGCAGCACGTCCTCGTGCAGGTGCCGCCATGCGTCGTCGAGCCCGGCCGACTTGCCGTTGCGGGCGTTCGGCATGGTGCGGCGCAGCACGTGCAGCCCGGGCATCTCGCGCGCGAGCGCTGCCAGGATCGTCGGCGTCGAGTCCTCAGACCCGTCGTCGATCACGAGCACGATCTTGTTGCTCGCCTCGACCGCGGCCAGGCGTGTCACGCTGTCGCGGATCGTGACCTCCTCGTCGAGCGCGGGCACGACGTAGACCCACAGGAACCCCGACTCGTCGGCACCCTCGACCGCGCGCGCCTGTCGGCGGCGCTCGCGAGCGCTCTGCACCAGCAGCACGGTGACCATCACGAGGCCCATCAGCGCGACGAGCAGCAGACCGAGCAGCGCCAGCTGCACGGGCAGCGGCAGGCCGCCGTAGGGGTTCCAGGCGGCCGAGGCGATGGAGGTCGCATCGACGATGGTCGCCGGAGTGGTCGCCGAGGCGTCGATCGCCGTCGACGCCGATGCGGCCGCGATGCTCGCGAGTGCGCTCATTGGGTGTGCCTTTCCGGGCACGGCGAAGCGAGCCGGGACGTGAACCCGACTCGTCGACGACGTTGCCTCCCGGGCGTCTCAGCGCGACCCTGTGTCGCCCGGTGCTCCGGTGAGGAAAACTTACGTCTGGCGCATCAATGCGAGCGCGGGTTTGCACCTGAGGAAACCCCAGGTTCGTCTGAACGTCGTCCGAGCCTCAGCGGATTGGACGCGACACGTCGTTCAAATCTTAAGGTTCCCTCAACCAGGGCAGCGAGTGCGACCCCTATCGCGGCCCCCGCGCCGTTCGCGACGATGTCTCGCATCGAGGCCACGCGCCCCGGCATGAAGTGCTGCGTCGCCTCGATGCCCACGGTCACCGCGAGGCACAGCACGAGCGCGAGCCACCACCGCCGGGCGCCGAGCACGAAGGCCAGCAGCAGCGCGAGCGGCACGAACATCGCGACGTTGGCGAGCACCTCGAGCCGCGTCCAGTAGATCCACTCGAACATGTCGCGGGCGTGCAGCCACTCGATGCCCTGCACCACCCGCGGCTTGATCCGCAGCAGGAAGTGCGTGGGCCACAGCGTGATGAGCGCGATGACCGGCACCGCAGCGGCGAGGCCGACGATGCCGACGCGACGCAGCGGCGCGGCGCCGCGGCGTGGCGCAGCGAGTGCGGATGCGCGGGGCGCGCCTCGCTCGACGCGCGCCGGCACGTCGTGGTCGAGGGCGCTCATGCGTCGATCCTCCCGCGGCACCCTGTGACGCGCCCAGTGTCGGCGCTAGGTTCGAGCCATGCCCCAGCACGCCAGGCTCGAGCCCGCGCGCGATGCCGCCTTCCGCATCCTCGCCGTCTGCACCGGCAACATCTGCCGCTCGCCGCAGGCCGAGCAGCTGCTGCGCGCCCGCCTGCCGCGGGCGCTGGGCGCGGAGGCGGGCGCCATCGAGGTCACGAGCGCCGGCACCATCGCGGTCGACGGCGCCGAGATGGAAGCGCTCGCCGTGGCGGAAGCACGGCGCCTCGGCATCACCGACTCCGCCGCCCACGTCGCGCGTCGCCTGCTGCCGGATCAGGTGCAGCAAGCAGACCTGGTGCTCGCGCTCGCACGTGACCACCGGAGCGCGGTCGTGCGGGCGCTGCCGCGGGCGAACCACCGCGTGTTCACCCTCATCGAGCTGACGCGCGTGGTCGAGTGGCTGGCGGAGCGCTCCGGGCCAGCGATCGAGCCCGCGGGCCCAGACGTGCCCGCATTCCTGCGACGGGTCGTCGGCGCCGCGGGACGCTCCCGCGGGCTCCTGCCACCCGGCGCATCCGAAGACATCGACATCGATGACCCCTACGGTCGATCGCCCGACCACTACAGGCGATCAGCGGATGCGGTGGCCGAGCACGTGGATCGCCTCGCGACCGCGCTCGGCGCGCTCGCGAGAGGCTAGGGGCGCGGGCTCCCGATCTGGTGTTGAGATACATTCGAGATCGAGATGCCTTCCTCTCTTCGCCCACGCGCATGGCCGCGCTCCGACCAGCACGCCGTGCGCGTGCTCGTCGTCTTCGACGGCGATGCCGATGCCTCGCGCCGGCTGATCGCACTCGTCGTCGGTGAGGTGGAGGATGCGCTGGGAGCCGAGGAGTTCGCTTCTGCAGTGCAGCTGCGAGTGCTCGACATCTCGCGCGAGCCGTCTCGACGTGTGCACCGCGAGCAGTCCCGAGCCGCCGAGATCATCATCGGCATCGACCGCGAGCACCTCCGACGGCTCGCGGTGCCGCTGCTGCGGCGCCAGCGCGTCTTCACGCTCGAAGAGCTCACGCTCACGCTCGAGCACGTCGCCCGGGCGACGGGTGCCGGTGCGCTCGTCTCGGTCTGGGAGCGCGGCTACGCGGCGTTCTCGCGCAGCGTGGTCGCGGCCGCGTGCACTGCGCGAGTGCTCGTGCCGACCGGCGTGCACTCGGGCCGACGCCATCGCGCTGCGACGACCGAGCAGTATGGGCCGAGGCTCGGGCGAGTGCTCAGCGAGCTGCTGATCGGTCGTGCCTGGGCGGCGTGAGCCGCAGCTCCGGGCCGACGCCAGGGACCCCGCCGGGTCGGGCGCGCAGGTCCCTGCGCACGGTCGCGAGAGGATAGGGGCGTGAAGCCCCTGCAGACACTCCGAACCGGCCTGTGGCACTTCCGCAGAGGCGGTGTGCGGCAGCTGCGGTCGTGGTCGAAGCGCCGCGGCGTCGCCGCGCGCAACAGCGCTGTGACCCCGCCCACGAGCCTCGCGACCGCGATGCCCGCGTGGCCGGTCGCCGAGCGCCCGACGCGCCGCGCGGGCATCCGCGTCGGCACGATCATGGACACCTTCTCGGCGAGTGCCTGGGGCTACGAGTTCGACGTGGTCGAGCTGAAGCCGAAGGAGTGGCTCGAGCAGCTCGAGCAGCAGCCGATCGACCTGCTGCTCGTCGAGTCGGCCTGGTCGGGTTCGCGCGGGGCGTGGAAGTTCCAGCTCAGCGGGCCGAAGGCGCCGCCCGAGTCGCTGCGGGCGCTCGTCGCGCACTGCCGTGACCTGGGCATCCCCGCCGTCTTCTGGAACAAGGAGGACCCGCCCCACTTCGAGGACTTCCTCGAGACGGCGCGCCTGTTCGACCGCGTGTTCACCACCGACGCGAACATGGTCGAGCGCTACCGCGAGGTGCTGGGGCACGACCGCATCGACGTGCTCGGCTTCGCTGCGCAGCCGGCCCTGCACCACCCGATGCGGCAGAAGGGGCTGCACCAGGTGCGCGACATCGGCTTCGGCGGCAGCTACTGGTCGCACAAGTTCCCCGAGCGGCAGGCGCAGATGGAGCTGCTGCTCGGAGCGGCCGCCGAGGTGGCGGAGCGCCGGGGGATCGGCTTCGACATCTACTCGCGCTTCGAGAACGATCCGAAGTACCGCTTCCCGGAGGCGTTCGAGGGCTTCGTGCGCGGCTCGCTCGACTACGACCAGATGCTCACCGGCTATCGCGCGCACAAGGTGATGCTCAACGTGAACTCGGTGGTCGACAGCCCGACGATGCTCGCGCGCCGCGTCTTCGAGATCCTGGCGAGCGGCACGCCGGTCGTGACGACCCGCAGCCCCGCGGTCGAGCACTGGTTCGACGACAGCGAGATCTCGATCGTCGACGACCAGGAGGAGGCGGCGCTCGTGCTGCGCGCGCTCGTGCGGTCGCCAGAGCTGCGCGACCGCCAGGTGCACCTGGCGCAGCGGCGCATCTGGCGCGAGCACACCTTCTCTCGTCGCGCGACGCAGGTGCTCGAGTCCGTCGGCCTCGCCGACCCTGCCGCGTGGCGCCGTCCGAAGGTCAGCATCATCGCACCGACCATCCGCCCGCACCTGGTGCCGGGCATCATCGCGACCGCCGGCCGGCAGGTCGACGTCGACGTGCAGCTCGCGCTGATGCTGCACGGGTTCGATGCCGACGAGACCGAGCTGCAGGCGCTCGCGCGTGCGGCGGGCATCGCCGAGCTCATCGTGCTGCGCGCTGACCGCGAGACGTCGCTGGGCGCGAACCTGAACCGGCTCGTGCATGCGGCGGACGGCGACGTGATCGCCAAGCTCGACGACGACGACATCTACGGCGACCACTACCTGCTCGACTCCTGCTTCGCGCTCGACTACTCGGCCGCTGAGCTCGTCGGCAAGGAAGCCCGCTACCTCCACCTCGCCGCGTTCGACGCGACCGTGCTGCAGAACCCGCACGGCGAGCACCGCTGGTCGGACCTCGTCGGCGGTCCGACGATGGTCGGCCCGCGGGCGACATGGGAGTCGACGCCGTTCGAGGACCGCACGCTGGGGGAGGACACCACCTTCCAGCGCGCGATCCTCGCCGGCGGGGGTGGCATCTACAGCGCCGACCGCTTCAACTTCATCCAGCTGCGCGGCGCCCGAGCGGGCCACACCTGGCACACGGACGACGAGCGGATCCTCGCGAACAGCGACGTGCTGAGCTTCGGCTTGGCCGAGGAGCACGTGCGGGTCTGAGCGACGCCGTATGACTCGCGCGCGGCTACGACGCTTCGGCGAATCCGTCGAACCCGTGCACCTCACGCAGCTGCCGCAGCACCTCGCGGTAGACGTCAGGGGAGTAGTGGAACGGCGCGAGGCCCCAGCGGTGCTGAGGATCGGCGAGCACGACCTCCTCCGGCAGCTCGACCATGCGGAACCCCCGCAGGCGCAGCTCGTCGTAGTAGCGGCGGTACCGCTTGTTGGCGTCGCCCGCGCGCACGCCCATGCTCCACGGTGCGGGGTCGCCCTCGGTGGTGCGGATCGCCCAGGGTACGTCGAGCACGACCGTGCGGTCGAAGAGGCCGAGACCGCGCAGTTGCGTCGTGAACGCTTCGACGCGCTCGCGCCACAGCGCGAAGTGCTCGTCGGTTCCGAACGGGACCAGCACGGCCCCATCCAGCGCCGCTGACACCGACGTGACCTTCATGGTGTCGATGCTGCGCGTGACGACCGTGCCGTCAGGGAATCGGTGCACGCCGTGCCGCTCATCTGCGAGATCCCAGAGCAGCACGTCGACCTCGGGCGCGAGCTTGTCCAGTCGATCGGGCAGGCTGCCCGCGAAGTCGGCCTGGATCATCCGCCCTTGGAACTTCGACGACACGTCGTCGAGCGTCGGCAGGTGCGCCGAAGCGTCGCTCCCTACGGAGATCAGCGACTGGCGAGCGACGTACCCGCGCAGGTCGACGGTGTCCGCCTCCGCGAACTCGATGGTGTCGCGTGCGACGCAGCTGCCATAGACAAGAACGCGGGGGGCAGGCGAAGCAGGATCAGGCACGGAACTCCAAGGCGGTCGTGCGCTCGCTGGCGCGATCAGGCGTCCCAGGTTACTCGACGTCCCATCTGAGCCGCCAAGAGGCGTGGGTCCGCGGACTCGGTCGCGCCACCTCGCGCGATACGCTGTGAGAGAAAGCGCAAAATTTCCGAACTCAAGGAGCACCTCGGTGAGCACGAGCACGCCCATGCAGACTGTCAGCGTCATCGGATTGGGCTACATCGGGCTTCCCACAGCCGCGGTGCTGGCGCAAGCGGGAAAGACCGTGATCGGTGTCGATGTGAAGCAGGCGAACGTCGACGCCATCAACGCCGGACGCGTGCCCTTCGTCGAGGAGGGCCTCGAGACGGTCGTCGCCGGCACCGTCGCGCAGGGCAAGCTCAGTGCACAGACCGAGACGCCCGAGGCTGACGCTTACATCGTCTCCGTGCCGACTCCGTTCAAGGGCGACCACGAGGCGGACCTCTCGTACATCGAGGCGGCTGCACGCGGCATCGCGCCCAAGCTGAAGGGCGGCGAGCTCGTCGTCCTCGAGTCGACGTCCCCTCCCGGGGCCACCGAGCACATGGCCGCGGTGATCCTGAAGGAGCGCACGGACCTCACCGATGAGCCCGGGCGGGCCAACTCCCTCTACTTCTCCCACGCCCCCGAGCGTGTGCTGCCAGGTCGCATCATGATTGAGATGGTCGAGAACGACCGGATCATCGGCGGCACCACGGCCGAGGCGTCCGAGATGACGCGCGAGCTCTACGCCAGCTTCTGCAACGGTGAACTGCTCGTCACCGACGCAAAGACGGCCGAGATGGCCAAGCTCACCGAAAACGCGTTCCGAGACGTCAACATCGCCTTCGCGAACGAGCTCTCGATCATCGCTGAGCGTCAGGGCATCGACGTCTGGGAGCTCATCGAGCTCGCGAACCACCACCCGCGCGTCAACATCCTGCAGCCCGGCCCGGGCGTCGGCGGCCACTGCATCGCCGTCGACCCGTGGTTCATCGTCTCCGCCGATCGAGAGTTCTCGAAGCTGATCGCTACCGCGCGCAACGTCAACGACTCGAAGCCCGAGATCGTGATCGAGAAGGTGCTGGAGCGCGCAGCACGCTTCAAGGCGCCCACGGTCGCCGCCCTGGGCATCGCTTTCAAGCCCAACATCGATGACCTGCGCGAGTCGCCCAGTCGGAACATCGCCGGCGCGCTCGCTGAGCGGCTCGAGGGAGGCACGGTGCTCGTCGTCGAGCCGAACGTCGACGAGCTGCCGAAGGAGCTGGCCGAGCGCGACAACGTCGAGCTCGTCAGCCTCGAAGACGGCATCGAGCGTGCCGACATCGTGCTGCTGCTCGTCGACCACGACCCCTTCAAGCTGATCGACCGCGATCTGCTGCACGAGAAGATCGTCGTCGACACCAAGGGCCTCTGGCGCTGAGGGACTGAGCGAGCTTCGAAGGGAACTCCCCACCTCATGCCAAGACACCTCGCTCGGCGGCTGCTCGTGTCTGCCGCAGTTCTGCTCATCGCTGTGCTCGCCGTCGCGGCCGTCCTCCTCTTCACCTATCTGGCGACGGGGGAGAGGGCGCTCCTGATCTGGCTCGGTCTGAGCTTGGGCGCGGGTGTTCTTGGGCTGGCGGCCACCGCCTTGCTCGCCATCCGGTGGTACCGGGCGCAGTTGCGGGCCAGCGCCACTCGGGTCAAGAACATCGAGCGTCGCCTCGGCGCTCTTGCCGAAGCAAACGCTGGCGTCGAAGCTCGCGTCGGACCGCTGCCCGAGCTGATGGGGTCGATCGCTGGTGTCCAAGCACGCATGAGCGAGCTGCCCGAGCTGGCGCGGTCGATCGCTGGTGTCGAAGCACGCATGAGCGAGCTGCCCGAGCTGGCGCGGTCGATCGCTGGTGTCGAAGCACGTGTGAGCGAGCTGCCCGAGCTGGCGCGGTCGATCGCTGGTGTCGAAGCACGTGTGAGCGAGCTGCCCGAGCTCGCCGACCGGCTGAATGCAGTCGAGCGGCTCAGCCCGGAGGAGGACGAGCGCACCCAGCTCGCCGACGCGCTTGCAGCGCTGAGTGCGCTGAGCGACAGACTGCAGGACCTGGAAGTCGCCGGTCGAATCGATGTCGAGGACCGGCAACGACTCGCGGAGTCGGTGCGAGAGCTGGAGGATGCGGGGGCCGGCGGTCTCAACCAGCTCGTCATGCGTCTCGCGGAACTGGAAGATGCACGCGTGCGGGACGTCGAGCCGCTCGATGCCCGACTCTCCGAGCTGGAATCCTCGCTGTCGGAAGCGGTTGACGACGCCGCCCGCCTGCGTGCTCGGCTCGAAGCGTTCGAGGAGCTTCGCGAGAGAGTGGTCGATGGCCTGGAACGCCTCGACGAGCGCGCGACCGGCCTCGAAGACTCCCGCGACGGCCATGCTTCTGAGGTTGGCGTGCTCGACACTCGCATCGTCGCGCTCGAGTCGGCGCGGTCGAGCGAGCTCGTCGATCTGGCGCTGCGGATCACCGAGATCGAGGACACTCGAAGCGGAGATGTCAATCAGCTCGTCATGCGTGTCTCGGAGCTGGAGGAGTCGAAGGCCGAGGCCAGCGACCTGCAGGCGGTCGAGGTTGCGTTGGAGTCCTCGGCCGACGCCGGTTCGGCGGACAAGCTGCGCGTCGATGCGCTCCTTGCAGCGTCCATGTCCCGGCTGCAGGAGGTAGCAGACCGCCTTGCGACTGTCGAAGTCGCAGCAGCGGGCCCTGCCATCCCTGAAGAGCTGCTCACGCTACAAGCTCACGTTGCCGCGCTCGAGGACCAGAGCGTGCGGCTGGAGGTCGTGGCCGACGGGAACCTCGACGCAGTTGCCTCGCTTGCTCGCAAGTTGGGCGCTCGCCTGGAGAGCGTCGTGGATCCCCAGCGAGCCGGAGCGAGAGTCCGTTCGGCGAGCGCCGGAGATCGAGCCCTCGACGCGCTGCCGTTCGTACGTGCGTTCCCAGCAGCGATCGAGGACCTTCCGATCGCGCAGAGCAGGGGACTCGCGAAGGCCTTCCGGGCCGCGGGCTACCTGACGGAGTCTCTCTCCCTCGTCTCCAGCATCGCTGCTCGAACGCAGGAGGCCTCGGACCTGCATGCAGCAGAAGTCCGAGCGAGCGAGCTGGCGCTCTACCGAGCGGAGCTCCAACAAGAGTTCGAGCTGCCCGAGATGACGGATTCGTCGGAGCCCGACGTCGTCCTTCACATCGTCGGAAAGGCCCTGCCCGAGACGCAGACCGGGTACACGCTGCGCACGCAGTACACGGTCGAGGCTCAGAGACGCACTGGGGTGACACCGGTCGTCGTCGCCCAGAGCGGCGCGAGCGGGCGCGAGCACGCACACACGGAGACGTACACCCACGACGGCATTCGTTACTACTTGATCGGCGGTCCGCAGCGAGGCGCGGTGGCGTGGGATGCCTGGCTCGAAGCGAACGTCCACGCGCTGGCCGAAGTCGTGCGCATCGTTCGCCCATCGCTTCTGCATGTGCATTCTGACTTCATGAACGCGATGATCGCCCTGCCGGTCGCGCGAGCCTACGGAATCCCGGTCGTCAACGAGACCCGTGGCTTCTGGGAGGAGAGCTGGCTCTCTCGAACTGCACGAGCGCTCGGCTGGGACGACATCGAAGCCCTCGACGCAAGGTTCGGGCTGCCTGAGATGTATACGTTGCGGGCCGATCGAGAAGCGCAGTTCCGCGGTGAGTCGCAAGCTGTCGTCACCCTCGCTCAGGTGATGGAGAAGCACATCAAGGAAGTCGCCAGCCGCAGCGGCCATCCGGTCCCGTCGGTGAGCCTGGCTCCGAACGCGGTCGACCCGAGCCTGTTCCCCGTGATGGTGCGCGATGAGGACTCGCGACGTGAGCTCGGTATCGGCGCCGACGAAGTCGTCGTCGGCTACATCTCTTCGATCGTCGAGTACGAAGGAATCGACACGCTCGTCAGGGCGATGTTCGAGCTGCAGCTGGCGCGCGCAGCCCTCGATGCAGCCGCGACCATCGAAGAGGCGGGCGACGGGTCGCTCGAGCCGGACGCCGATCCGTCGTCGGAGATCGCTCCTGCTGGCGTGGGCGCTCTCGAGCCATCGGCGTTCCTCCGTCAACAGATCGGGACGCTGCATCCGGAGCTCGGAGGCGACCAGGCGCGCGATCGTGCCGAGGAGCTGATCGCAGTCGCCCGTGCATTGGGCGACGCTCCGATCCGCTTGCTGATCGTCGGTGATGGCGCTGAGCGCGAGCCGCTCGAGCGGCTGGTGGCCGAACTGGGCCTCGACAGGTGCACCTTCACGGGTCGCGTCGAGCACGAGCGTGTACTCGACTACTACGGAGCGATCGACCTGTTCGTCGTTCCTCGGAAGCGGGCAGCGGTGACCGACCTCGTCACGCCGCTCAAGCCGTTCGAGGCGATGTCTACCGGACGTCCGTGCATCTTCTCGGATGTCGATGCGCTGGCCGAGATCGCGGGCGAGAGTGGAGCCGCAGAGCTCTTCCATGCCGGCGACGAGCACGATCTCGCGCTGAAGATCGCTGAACTGCTCGCCAGTCCCGAGCGTCGTGCGTCGATGGCTCAGGCCGGAGCGGAATGGGTGCGGAGTGAGAGGACTTGGGATCTCAACGCGCGGAAGTATCTAGCGCTCTACGAGACCCTCGGGGTCCGGCCCTCCATCGCCTGAGCTGGTGAGGGCGCGATCGGTATCAGCCCGAATGGCCTCCGGACCTCGAATGGGGTGCGGATCGTGCTCTTGCTGCGTCGTGGACGGCTCGCCCACGAACGGATGATGGTTGTCCTGGCGCTCGGTCGCCCGGAGCGGGTGACGGGTGCAGACATCCAACACCTATGATTGGGAATCATGGCGAAGTTCGAACTGAAGCGTAATGAGCGGACAGAGCAAAGCGTGTCCTCTGTGAGCGACGAATTGAAGCGCGCGCGGACGTTGGCGACGTCGAAGGGTCGGTTCGAGCAGGCTCTCGCCGCGTATCGCGAGGCGATCGCGCACGGTCAAGCGGATCCGAAGGTCCTTCTCGAGTACGCACGGTTCCTGGTGACGCACTCGAAGGGTGGCGCGGCGGAGGAAGTGCTCGCGCAGCTGCTCGCCCGCGATGGCTCGAGGATCGATGCGCTCGAGCTGTACCTCGAGCTCGTCAGGGAACTGGAGCTGTCGTCGCGGCGGGTCTCCTGGGCTCTGGCCCGCCTGAGCGACAGCATCGCAGCCAATCCCGGCGCCCATCGGGCGGCACTGGACTACGCGATTCCGTACAAGTTGAAGACTGTCCTCGCCGCGATCGCATCTGACTCGGACCCGGTGAGCCAGGCTGCCGTGCAGATCAACGCTGCGTACGACGAGAAGCGCGTCACCGACGAGTTCCTGCAGTCGTTCCAGCCGACGCTGAAGCCCAACGATCTGATGCGCGCGCACTTGACCGTGCTGCTCGCCCGAGGGAACCGAGACGTCGCGACCCGTCTCTTGGCCGAGGCGGATGTGCGGGCCGTGCCGATGAACGCGCTTCGGCGTGCGATCCGACGGGCACGCGCGGGCGGTCATGACCAGCGAGCCATCCAGTACCTGGACGCCTATCTGCGCATCCAGCCGGAGGATGCATGGGCGCGCGGCTTGCGAGCGGGCTATCGGCGGGACGCCGACAGCAACGCCAAGCTCCTGAGGACCGGCTATCCGTTCCCTCCCCTCAGCGCGACGACCAGCTACTCGCCTGAGAACGACCACGTCTTCTATCTGCTCCACAACTCGCTCCCGCACCACTCGGCGGGTTACGCGACACGGACCCATGGGTTGCTGTCCGAGCTGAATCGATCAGGCTGGGTCGTCGACGGCGTCACTCGTCTCGGGTATCCGTACGACATGCCAGGGAAGGCGACGATCCCTGATGTCCCGATCGCGGAGACGATCGGTGACGTGACCTATCGCAGGCTGCTGCAGTCGCGCGAGATCGAGAAGAAGAATCCCCTCCTGCCCTACACCGAACGGTATGGGAGCTCCCTTCGCGAGCTGTCGATGAAGCTGCGACCCGCTCTGCTGCATGCCGCCTCCAACCACTGGAACGGGCTCACTGCGGTGCGCACGGCCCGGGAGCTGGGCATCCCTTCGATCTACGAGGTTCGGGGTCTCTGGGAAGTGACTCGAGCATCCCGCGACCCGGAGTGGACGCGCGGAAGCGGCTACCAGTTCATGGCGCGCATGGAGACCGAGGCCGCGATGGGCGCTACCCGCGTCTTGACGATCACCCGAGCGCTCAAGGAGGAGCTCGTCGCGAGGGGTGTCGACGAGGGCAAGATCGAGATCGTCCCCAACGGCGTCGACACCGAGCGCTTCGTGCCCATGCGACGCGATGAGCAGCTGGCGGCTGATCTGGGAGTGACTGGTAAGACCGTGATCGGCTACGTCGGTTCTGTGCTGGACTACGAGGGCATCGATCTCATCATCTCGGCCGCAGCAGACCTTGCGCGCTCGCGCGATGACTTCCACGTGCTGATCGTGGGAGACGGATCCGAGCTGGAGAGGCTGCGGGCACTGGTGGAGGGCCTCTCGCTCGAAAGCGTGATCACGTTCACCGGACGCGTTCCGCACGAAGAAGTCGAGCGCTACTACTCGGTGATCGATATCGCGCCGTTCCCGCGCTTGCCTCTGCCTGTCTGCGAGATGGTTTCGCCCCTGAAGCCCTTCGAAGCGATGGCCATGGGCAAGGCTGTCGTCGCCGCGAACGTCAACGCGCTTGCAGAGTTCGTCATCCCAGGAACCAACGGCTTCTTGCACCAGAAGGGCGACGCGGGCAGTCTTCGGCTCGAGCTGGAGCAGTTGCTCGATGATCGAGAGCTCGTCGAGCGCACAGGTACGCTCGCCCGAGATTGGGTGGTCGAGAATCGAGATTGGCGAGTCCTCGCGCAGACGATCTCCAGGACGTACGGGGAGCTCCTCGGCTAGTGCCCTCGCGGCGGGCGGCAAGCTCTGCGGTCATGTGAGCGGCGTTCGCCCGGCAGTAAGGTGAGTCGCGTGGATCCACTCGTCCGAGATCTCTCGAGATTCGCCAAGTACCCCGTCCACGAGTTCGACTCTCTGGGAGCACTCCTCGCGACGCCGCCGCGGGGCGGGGTCTCGACCATCGGCTACAACGGCGGCCCTCTCGACATCCTCTTCCTCGATCGCGGAGCCGAGACCACGATCGTCGTGTTTCACGCTGCGGTAGCGCAGAGCGTATCGACCATGCCCGTGTTCAACGCTGTAGGCGCGACCGCGAACCTCAACGCGAACGTGCTCTCCATCTCCGATCCCTCTCTCGATCGCGGGGTGCGACTCGGCTGGCACGTCGGCAACGAGGCGCAGCCGCTGCAGCAGGACCTGCCCGCCGTCATCCGACACTTTCGCGCCGCCTCGACCGGCCGGCAGCATCTTGTGCTGTTCGGCGCATCCGGTGGCGGCTTCGCGAGCATCGTGTATTCGGCCCACTTCCCGGATTCGCTGGCGCTCGTGCTGAACCCCCAGACCGACATCAGCCGCTTCTATCCAGTTGCTGTCAGAGAATACGTGGGAGCAGCGTGGCCCGGGGTGTCGACGGTGCAGGAAGTCCCAGCGCTCATCACATGCGCTGCCGCTCACGCAAGCGGGGTCAGATCGACGATCGCGTACGTGCAGAACCTCGGCGACGCGAATCACCTCGACAACCACATGAAGCCGTGGTTGGAGACGCTCGGGGAGGACCGCGCACAGGTGTGGACGCTGCTCGGCGAGTGGGGCGAGGGCCATAGGCCGCCGCCATCGGAGACGACCAGAGACCTGCTCGCGATGGCCGCTGACGCCGGCGGCGATTGGCCTGCAGCGTTAGCCGCACGGGACTTCCTGCGTGGACCCACCGCTGAGTCCGTCCGTGCGCTGGAACGTGCGCGCCGCGAAGGCACCACTCCCTAGGTCATGCGCGGCCGCCGGCGCCATGGGCAGAGGACCCGCCTCGGGATGCGCACGAGCCCGCTGACGTGGGCTGCGCAGCCGAGAGCTCGGTGACTGCCCGCGGGAGGATGCGCCTCTAATCGAGCTGCGGCGCGCGGCCCACACGATCGTGTAGCACCATCGCCGCTGTGAGCACGCGGCTGACATCGCTCGCTCGGCGAGCGTGGCCAAACGAGCCGGTCTCTGCCGAGGCTTGGAGCAGCGACGACGCATCCTCGACGAGCCGGTGACCGAGCAGTTCACGAACGGACGGCGACGCTGCATCCTCGAACTCGTCGGCGATTCGTTCAAGTGGCGTCGGGCCGCCACCTTCCGTCGCGGAGAGAGGCATCTCGCCCGAGAAGACGCGCCCGGGAACGATCTCGTCGGCCGCAGACACCCGGACGAGACTGTTCCTCTCGCTGGCAGTGGCCGCCTTCGCTTCGACGTCGAAGGGCATGTCCATCAGACCCTGAAGCGTGTTCTCAAGAATCTCGAAGTAGAAGCGTCGTTCGGGGAAGGAGGCGCGGGCGAGGGGGTCCAGGAGCTTGCTGGCGAGCGGGGTGAGGTTGATCTTCGTCTGCGCGAAGAGTCCGCCGTGGAAGCGCGCGCGAAACTCTTGATAGTGACGGACGAGGGGATGCCGAGTCGAGTCGCTCAGGCGCCATCCTTCGAGAAGCGACGTCACATCGGAACGCCAGAGCTCGAGGGACTCAGGGTCCGCGTCCCCTGGGATCGACTCCACGAATGACCGGGAAGGCTGCTGCGGGTAGAAGGTGCGGTGGCTCTCACCGCCGAGACCAGAGAGGTTCGCGTGCCTCGGCGAGATCGGCGCTTTGGGTATGTAGATCGGCAGGTAGACCCCCAAGCACAGATCTCGCCAGGCTTTGAACGACTCTGCCGGGCTGTAGCTCGGGGTGGACCCGGGGGATGGTCGGTTCAGCTTGGCGCCGTATCGATCAGCGATCTGGCGGGCGACGACGAAATCCGGCCGTTGAGCGACGGACTTCCCCGAGATGAGCCGCATGCTCTCATCGAGGGGGCGATCGCCTGCGGCGCTTGCCGCGAGGGCGAACACCACCCGAGAGTCGAGCCCGCCCGAGAGGTCGACGCTGACGTCGATGCTCGGATCGTTGATCAGCGTCAGCAGTCGGGCCCTCCATGCGTCGATATAGGCGAGCAGCGCATCGGAGTAGGTGGCTGGAGGCGGCGGAGACGGAGCCGGAGTCGTGCGCGGCCCGCGCTCAGTGAGGACCAGCATCGTGTCGCGCGGGATCAGACGGATGTCTGCGAAGACGGTGGTTGGCGTGCTCAACTGCTCGACGAAGGTACTTCGGAGTCGGAGCGCGGCGAGTTGCGCCGAGTGAGGAGCGAGCGCCACGCCGTGAGACCGAAGGTGATCTGCCATCTGACTGAGCGAGTTCGATACGCACCAGACGCCGTCAGCGGCATAGCAGAAGAGCTTCTTGAACCCGGCGTGATCCACTCCGATCACAGGCCCATCAGCACTCGGGACGATACTGACGTAGCACCCGTCCTCACCGGGAAGCACGTGCTGACCATGCTCGGCGAGAAAGGCCCGGGCGCCTTCTTGACCGATGACGAGATCAGGGCCGGAGAAGGCGTAGCCCTGGAAGAACGACCGCGGAAGCCGCGTGAAGCTTGAGAAGAGGAACGTCAGCGCATCGTCTGCTGAGCTGTCTTCATCGATGGCATTCACATGAGCCGCTTCCGCTAGATCTCGAGGGTTCGTTCTCTCTGCGCTTCGCCGTCCTGAATGCGGGAAGGGTCCTCGAGCGGACTATATCCCGAGCCTCAGGAGCTTGATGGCCGTCTTCTCATCGTGCTCGAGCAGCGCGAGATGCGCTCGAGCGATGACCTCCTCGTCCGCACTCGAGTGCACCTGGGCATGGCGGAGGTGCGTCGCGTACGAGGTGCGCCCAGTCCAAGGGTGCTCGATGCGCCCCTGGAGCTCCTCGAGGTTCTCCGTGAGCCCGCTCGTGCGCCGCAGAGCGTCGTCCAACGCGGCGAGGTCGAGGTCGAACGGCGACTTGTGCCCGCCTCGGGTGGACGAGCGAAGGAAGTTCAGCGTCTCGTATCGGAGCTGCTTCGCGCTACGGATGTGTTCGAAGACTCCGGCGCCCGCTCGGTGCCGCGTCAGGGCCCAGAACCGGGTCACGATCGGATCTTGCAGGAGGAGAGGAGTGTGCAGTGCGGAACCCTCTAGTCCCAGCACCACCTCCGCTGAGGAAAGGACGTCGAGCTGTTCTGCAATCGAGTGCTGCTCCGGCCGGAACACGGTGAAGCCGTGACGCGTCACGAGGTCGTCGAGACTTCGCTCATCATCGGAGATCTCTTCCTTCAACCCCGAACGAGAGACGAATACCCGTCTGCCGGGGATCTGAGGCGAAGGCGGGACGCGCCCGATGATGTCCGTGTGCTGCCGAGAGGCGAACTCTCCGATGCACAGCCCAGGGAACGGGAAGATCACGTGCTCCCATTCCACCGGCTCCGTCAGGAAGTGTTGCTCGTTCCTCATTCCGAGGACTTCGAGGACTCGCTGTTGATAGGGCAGCAATCCGGGCGCGTCCCACAGCACCGGGGTCTCCGGGTGCTCCAGCGCATACCAGAGACGAGAGAGTCCTTGGGTCAGGAAATGGCCCCAACCGCGCTGCGGCGGGCCGAGGTAGATGACGGTCCCCGAGCGTCTGTGCGCGGCATCGACGGGTGGCCTCAGGTTGTAGTACTGGCGCCCGAGAGCGAAGTCCAGTATTTCGATCGCCGGCGAATCGTTGGACCATGCGCCGACATACCCCCGAGTGGAGAACACTCCGCTCCCCAGGTAGCTGCGGACATACGGCGCAAGGGTGACTTCCCGGTGGTGACTGGCTTGGAGCGTGTCGCCGTGACCCTCTGCCTCGGGTGGCACCGGCGCACGCAGAGCGCTTGGCACCCAGCGGTGTGCCGAGCCGATCATGCCTCCGACTTGTCCATGCGGACCGATGCGTCGGAAGGTGAGTTGAAGCTTCTCACCAGAGTTGTCGTGCTGCCATTCGATCGTCGAGCCTGCCTCTGCGCGCTTTCGCAAGCGAACGGTCTTGGACTTGGTCTCTTCCAGCTCGACGAAGCATTCGCTGTCGACTCCCCAGTCGGTCGGCGTCAGACGCTCGAAGTTCACCCGGTCGCCGGGCAGGACTTCCTCGACGGCTGGCGACATGAAGATGACCTTAGCAACACCGTCATGAATGGGCTTTGCGCGAAGACCAGCAGGGTGCAGCTCGCACTCGGCCCAGGAATCTCGTTCCCGACTCCGGGAGCGGGTGCTCCCGCAGCAGGAGGTGGCCGCGCGATCCAGATATGGTGCAGGAGGCGGAGTGCTCGCGCTTGCGCGCGTTCGCCAGGGTTCCGCGCGGAATGTGGCAACTGGAAGGGAAGCGTCTTGACCGTCGTCGAGGGCAATGACCGCTTCGCGGTGGAGCAATGGCTTCCGGAAATCGTGGATGGACTCCTCTCCAGTGAGCAGGGTGTGCCGTTGCACGAGTTGCTGCAGGCAACGGGTCTGATCACTGAGTGGCCGACTGCGAAGCTGCGTCAGCTTGCCGCTCTCTTGCGAGCGCAGGGCTATCTGGATCGGGCGGCCTCGGTGGGCTCTGTCGTCGCAGAGCGCGAGCCGGAACGGCCAGTCAGCGGAGCTGCCTCCATGGCAGCAGAACTGGCGGTCCTGAGAGGCGATCCTGGACTGCGGGTGGATCCGTTGACGCCTCCTTACAAGGCTGAGCCCGGCCGCCTCCTCGTTGTGGTCGGCTCCTCGCTCCCTGAGGTCGACTCGACCTTCACGCGGCGCACGCACGCGCTCGTCGCCCAGGCGCAGGAGCTGGGTGCTCGGGTCGCGGTCGCGACACAGATGGGATTCGGGCAGGCCGCCGGTTACGACATCGACACGGTCGATGGGGTCTCGTATCACCGGGTGCCTGGCCCGTTGCGTGGTTCGGTCATGCTGGACGAGTGGTTGCGCATCGCCACGACAAGACTTGCAGCGGTCGTTCGCAAGGTGCGCCCCTCGGCGATCATCGCTACCTCAGACTTCCTCAATGGGATGGCTGCGCGCGAGGTATGCAGAGCGTACGGAATCCCGTTCGTCTACGACGTCCGCGGCTATTGGCAGGATTCGTGGCTGGAGCGCCAGCGCGACAAGTACGGGTGGTCAGGTGAGCAGGTACCGGCGAGATGGGGGCCTCCGGATGTCTGGCGGCTGCGCGGCGAGCGCGAGGATGAGCTCGTCTCTGAGGCCGACTTCGTCGTCGCGTCGACCGAGGCGCTGTTGGAGCGAGCGCAGCGCTCGGCGCAGCCTGGTGCGGACGTCTATCTGCTCGAGGACCCGACCGACGGCGCTGCGGTCTTGGCGGTCCTCGAACACCTAGGGGTCATGCCGCGCGGTGGTGCAGAACTGGTTCGGGTAGGTCGAAGCGGCATCGAGGCTGGGCACGCGCGGGCACTCCTCGACGGGTCTGAGCGCGGTCTCGGCAAGGTCGCGGCGATGGGCGGTGGCTCTGCCACCGCCGACGACATCATGGGCGAGGGTTGGCGTGACGGCAAGCTCCCACCGGTTGCGATCACATCGCCGTTCGACTGGATCCTCGCGTGCCGTGACAACAGATCCCAGGGGTTCAGGCTGCACGCGTGGGACTTCATGGTCCCCCTGCTCGAGTCGTGGGATCAGGACGAGAACCGCGATGCTCTCGTCTGGTGCCTGAGCCGCGCCGCAGATTGGTCGAGGACCTTCCTCGACGGGGCCGCGCACGGAACGATGGCCTGGTACGACATGGCCATGGGTCTGCGGGCACCTCGACTGGCCTACCTCCTGCAGGAGGCGCTGCTCGAAGGTCTGGCGGACGACATCGTGCAGCCTTTGATCGACGTCGCGCTCGTCCATCAACGGAAGCTCTTCGAGCCGGCGGCGTTCAACCCGCGCACCAACCACGGCTTCTACACCGCCGTCGGTCAGCTCGCATTCGCGAAGCGTCTTCATGCGCTTCCGGGGATGGGCGTACTCACCGACCAGGGCACCTTGCGCCTTCGTGAAGTCGTGACGACGCAGTTCGCCGCCGACGGTGGCCATCTCGAACATTCGCCCGACTACCACCGCATGCTCTTGTCGTCGTTCAAGGACGCCACGGATGACGGACTTCTCGATGATCCCGAGGTGGGTGAGAGGCTCGAGCGAGCGGGCGAGGTGCTCGGCTGGTTCATCCAGCCGGACCGTCGCCTGGTGCAGATCGGTGACTCCCCTGAGCGGGAGAGCAGCAGAGCGTCTCCCGGCGCAACTCCGCACACGCGGTTCCTCAGCTCGGGCGGGGCGGCCGGAGAGCCGAACGCCGTCGAGCTGATGCTGCTCCCGCAGTCGGGCTATGCCTTCGTGCGATCACCGCAGCCACAGCAACGGGGTGACCACAGATCGGCTGCCTATCTGAGCTTCATGGGCGGATTCCACTCTCGGACGCACAAGCACTGCGACGATCTCTCGATCACCTGGTTCGACGCCGGCCAAGAGCTTCTCATCGATGCTGGGCGCTTCGGCTATCTCGACCCGCTGCCCGCCGATTCGCCCCTGCGCGAGAAGGGCTTCTTCTACAGCCGCCCCGAGCGGCAGTACGTCGAGGGAACTGTCGCGCACAACACCGCGCAGGCCGACCGGCAGGATCATGAGCGCCGCCGTCGGGCTCCCTATGGCTCCGCGATCAAGGAGGCTGCCGCCATCGGCGGGGCGTTCCGGCTCTCCGGGGCTGTGGATCACGGTCACTGGCGGCACGAGCGACGGATACATCTCGTTCCGGGTTCGAGTCTTCGAGTCGAGGACGAAGTGCGCAGCTTGGATGGCGAGCTGCACGACTTCAACGTGTGGTGGAACCTTCCGGGAACACTCGATGATCCGACCGAGCCGCGTCCGGGGGTCGTCGCCTTCAGGCTCGAGAACGGTGGTGAGATGACGGTCGAGGGCCTGTCCGACGCCGCACTGGAATCCCCGGTGCGAGGGCAGCGCGAACCTCTTCGAGGCTGGCGATCGCGTTCGGACTTCGAACTCACGCCGGCGTGGTCGTTCGGGTATCACGTGACCGCACGCAGCGAGCACACGTTCGTCACCTGCTTCTCCATCAGCAGCGATGCTTCGACCGATCGCGCCGGAGCCTCGTCGGCGACGAGGGGCGCTTGATGCGGGCCCCGCGCAGTCGACGACGGGAGGGGTCTGGGCGGGCGGCGCTCGCGAGAGGATGGGGTATGCGACGAGACGACTCCCCGGCGCGAGGTGCGACTCCATGAAGATCCTTCTGCTGACTCACTACTACGCTCCCGAGAACAGTGCGCCCCAACGACGGTGGAGTGCGCTCATCGAGCGCTTCACGTCTGCCGGCCACGAGGTCGACGTCATCTGCCCGCCGCCTCATTACCCGAGCGGGCGACTGGATCCGCAGATGAGAGAAGCGCACGGGCCCGGGTCGGTAGAGCGAGACGAGGCGGGTGCGCGTGTCTTCCGGGTCTCCTTCCTGCGCCACGACGGGCGGATGCACACGAGGACGCTCGACCACGTCTGGGTCGCGGCTGCCACCGCGCGACGAGCGCGGCGCCTGATCGATTCGGGAGCCATCGCGCCGGACGTCATCGTTGCGACCGCGCCGGCGCTGCCCTCGCTGGTCGCAGGCAGAGCGCTCGCTCGCCGCTACTCGATCCCCCTGGTCGCTGAGATGCGAGACGCCTGGCCGGACTTGGTCTCGCACGTCGCTGGGTTCACTCCGAAGCGCGGACTCGTGCAGGCGCTCAAGCGCGTGGTTCACGAACAGATCACAGGGCTGCAGCGGGATGCAGCGAGGGTGGTCACGACGACGGAGAGCTTCGCGGCCGTCTTGCTGGAGAGAGGCGTGACAGAAGTTGCGGTGATTCGCAACGGCACGAGCGTCGCACGCTATCGCGGAGTGCCCGAGCGGTCCACTGGGCATCCCGAGCTGCGCGCACTGTACATGGGCACGATCGGCAGGAGTCAGGGTCTCGAGGTCGTCGTTCGGGCGGCTGCGCGCTTGCGCGACGCCGGTGTTCCGCTGCAGGTGCGGTTGGTCGGTCACGGCGTCGCGCTCCCACGACTTCGAGAGCTCAACCGGGCTCTCGGCAATCCGGTAGAGATCCTCGGAGGCGTGCCGGGTTCCGAGGTGGTCGAGCATTACGCCTGGGCGGACACGTGCATCGTCTCGTTGAGGGATTGGGCTCCGTTTGCCTGGACAGTCCCATCGAAGCTGTACGAGCTCATGGCCTCAGGGCGTCACATGACAGCGATCGTCGCCGGTGAGAGTGCGCAGCTCGTGCGGGAGGCAGGCAGCGGCGACATCGTGCTTCCGGGTGATGTGCAGTCGCTTGTCGAGCTGTGGCGACGGTTGCAGGCGGACGGGAGCCGGCTCGATGTCGGCGACCGAGGACGGGCGTGGGCGGCGCGAAACGCAGATTACGACGCGATCGCCAACCGCTATCTCGCAGTGCTGCAGTCGGCCGTCCGTCCTTCCCCAGCGCCGCGCTGATGCAGTTTCGAGCGCGCGCTCTGGGCGGCGGGCCGAGGCGGTCCGCATCCGCGAGGCCCATGCTCGACCCGGGGGTGCAAGCGCCCACGACGCTGCTGATCTCGTCGTTCGGCTTGCCTCCCGAGGCCCAGTTCCGGGGGTACTGCTGGATGGGTTCGGATCTCGTGGTCGGCCAGCACGGGGCGGACGACTACGAGCGCCGCACCGGCGAGCGCGTCGGGCGCGGGAGAGACGGCTGCTACACCGTCGTGGAACAGACCGCGGCGGGGTTTCGAGTTGGGACGGATTCGAGAGGGCTCGCACGCCTGTTTCTCTTCCGACGAGCGGGCGCATGGGTCATCAGCTCGTCGTTCCACGATCTCGTCGAGCACCTCCGAGCACGCGGCGTGGTGCTTCGCAGCGAGCTAGCGCTGGTCGCCGCGTTCGGCGTTCCTCGCGGCTTCACGGACCAGCTCGCCAGTTCCACCACCCCGATCGCAGACATCACACTCGTCCCCTCATTCGCCTCCGTCGTCCTGGAAGCCAGCGGAGCGGAGATCGAGATGGCAGCGATGGCAGGTGACCCGTCGTACGAAGAGGCGCTGCACACCTACGTCAATGTGTGGCGCGGGCGGCTCTCGACGCTGCTCGCCGACTCCCGAGTCTCGATGCAGGTCGACCTGAGCGGGGGCATCGACTCGCGGACCGTCCTGGCCTTCCTCCTCGCCAGTAAGGAGTACTCACCGAAGCATCCTCGGGTCTCAGTGGTCTCCAACGCCTCGAAGCTGCTCGATCTCGAGGTAGCGACCCAGGTGGCGTGCGCCTACGACTTGACCCTCGAGGAGCAACCCCAGCCCGGTCGACGGGCCGCGGAACCGTTGCGCGCCCGTCGCGCGTGGCGGCAGGACTCTCTTGGAATGTACTTGCCGCTGTACTTCCACAGCACGACGCTCGACCTGGCTGCTGTGCACGCGCATGGGGCGGGCGGGGGAAACTTCCGTCCGTACTACAGCGGCAGCAGCGCAGGTGACCAGGTCAGACGTGCACGAGCGTCGATGTCGCCGGAACACTACGAGCAGTGGAGCGAAGCGGTGAGCGCAAGTTCCCGCGTCCTCGAAGCGGCGAGGCCCGCCGTGCACCCGCTCACGTTGCACTACAGGGAATTCCGGAATCGCTTCCACTTCGGACACCTGCCCCATCACAGCATCGTGTTCTCACCGCTGGAATCTGCCTTGACCGATGCGGTGACAGATCGGCAAGACCATCGGGACGGTCGGCAGATCTACTTCGATGTCATGGAGTCGCTCGCGCCGGGCCTCAAGGACTTGCCGTTCGATGACCCGAGCAAGTCTCCCTCCCAGGCCAACGTCCGTGACCTCACGGTGGTGGATCTTGAGACACCCACTCCAGGGCGCGTCTTCGGCGAGCCGCAAGGAGTCTCCGGTCCGCTCGCTCTCGAGGACCCGTATGGGATCTGGATCGAGGATGTTGCGAGGGCACTGCGCCGAGATGAGGTTCGCGCCGTCCTCGGTGCTGACGCGGTAGCGAAGGCTGCATCTGCCGTCCGAGGTTTCCAAGAGGACCAGCGCCGATCGCATGCCCACGACAAAGAGCTGCTCGCAGCGTCCTTCGCACTGGCAGCGGACTTCATCGTGCGCGGCTAGGTCCGCGATGAGCAGCTGTCCGTTGTCGCGAAGCGAAGGTCGAGAGGTTCAGGACGCTACCGTCAGCCCCGCACGAGAGCGACTCTAGGCCGAGGGTACGACCTCAGGGTCGCAACGAGGGCGTACATCACACGCTGAAGTCCGCCTCGCGAGTCCCGACGCCGAGCAATTCGGCGATCGCCGCGACCGAGCGGGCCGAGGCATGGCCATCGCCGTAAGGGTTGACCGCGTTCGCCATCGCCGCGTACGCGTCAGCATCCTCGAGGAGATGATTCGCCTCGAACACGATGCGGTCGTAGTCGGTGCCCACGAGGCGCACGGTGCCGGCATCGACAGCCTCGGGGCGCTCGGTGTTCTCTCGCATTACGAGCACCGGCTTGCCGAGGCTCGGCGCTTCCTCCTGCACGCCGCCGGAGTCGGTGAGCACGATGCGGGCAGCAGCCATCACCTTGGTGAACTCCGCGTACGGGAGCGGCTCGGTGACGACGATGTTCTCCTTGCCCTCCAGATGCGGCAGCACCGACTCTCGCACGATCGGATTGCGGTGCACGGGAAGGATCACGATGTGGTCGCTGTGCTGCTCGGCGATGGTTGCGAGGGCACGACCGATCGCATCCATGCTGTCGCCGAGGTTCTCGCGTCGGTGGGTGGTGGCGAGGATGATCGGGCGGCCACTGGCCACGGCCGCTGCGACAGCAGGATCACCCGGCACGGTGTCCCACGTCGCTGCTTCGAGCAGGGCGTCGATCACCGTGTTGCCCGTGACGACGATCGTCGAGGGCTCCACCGACTCGTGGAAGAGATTGTCGCGAGAGCCGCGCGTGGGGGCGAGGTGCAGCTTCGCGACCTGGCCGATGAGCTTGCGATTCGCCTCTTCCGGGAATGGCGAGTCGATGTTGCCCGTACGAAGCCCGGCCTCGAGATGGACGACCGTCACCTGCCGGTTGAATGCGGCGATCGCCGCCGCCATCGCCGTCGAGGTGTCGCCCTGCACGATCACGACGTCGGGCTGCTCGGCGACGATGAGTTCATCGATGCCTGCGATCGCACGCGACACGATGCCGTTGAGCGCCTGGCCGGGCTTCATGAGGTTGAGGTCGTGCTTCGGTGTGATGCCGAACATCGTGTTCACCTGGTCGAGCATCTCGCGGTGCTGCCCTGTGACCACGGGGATCGATTCGAAGCGCTCGTCTTGCTCGAGCGCTTCGATGACGGTGGCGACCTTGATCGCCTCCGGCCGGGTGCCATAGACCGTCATGACCTTGTGCTGTGCCATGTGTGCTCCGTTCCGATGCTTCAGTGCTCGCGGTTGGTGCTGAGTGCAGGGGGATGGGACTCGGTGGCGCTGAGCAGCGCGTTCTTCGCTGCCTCGTCCTTGCCGAGCGCGATGCTGTGCGCGTAGTAGCGATACATGTTCGCGACCTCGTCGGCCGGGCCGTCGGCGATGAGCTGGCCCGCGTCGAGCCAGATGGCTCGCGTGCACATGTCCTCGATCGTCTTCGCCGCGTGGCTGACGAGGAAGACCGTGCCGGCTCGCGTGATGAGCCCATGCATGGCCTCCTTCGAGCGCTCTGCGAAGGATGCGTCGCCTGTCGAGAGCGCTTCGTCGATCATGAGGATCTCGGGGTCTGCCGCCACAGAGATCGCGAAGCGGAGCCGGGAGCCCATGCCCGATGAGTAGGTGTTCATCGGCTGCTTGATGGCATCGCCGATGCCTGCGAGCTGTTCGATGCGCTCCTTGGCGAAGTACGCGTCATCGGGCGTCATGCCCATCGCGAGCGTTCCGAGCCAGATGTTCTCCTCGCCGGAGAGCTCGGGAACGAGCGCGGCGCTGACGCCCAGCAGCTGCGGTTGCGCGGATGCGACCACGCTGCCGGAGGTCGCAGGCTGCAGACCCGCCAGCACCCGCAGCAGCGAGCTCTTGCCTGAGCCGTTGAGCCCGACGAGCCCGATCATCTCGCCCTCACGCGCAGCCATCGAGATACCGCGCAGGACTGGGCCGGTGACCGACTTGTTGCTGCCGCGGCGCCACCAGGCACCTCGGCTCGAGCGGTTGACCGTGTAGCGCAGCCTGATGTTCTCGGCTGCGATCGTCACCTTCGGCTCACCGCTCAGTCGCCAGCCCATCTCGGGCTCATTCGCGGCCATAGCGCTCCTCATCCGACCAGAAGAGCGTGAAACCGATCACGAGGACCCCGAAGGCCCATGCCGCCAGCTGCAGCCAGTTCTCGAGCGACGGCACCTGGCCGTCCATGAGCGTCATTCGGTACATGTTGAGCACGACGTAGATCGGGTTCGCCTGGATGATCGCCAGGATCGTCGGGTGATCGAGGAAGCGCTCGATCGGGAAGATGACGGCCGAGCCGTACATGAGGAACCGCGAGACGAAGCTCATCGCCTGCGCCAGATCGGGGACACGCGAGCCCAGCCACCCGAACAGGAGGACGAAGCCGAGGCTCAGGGTGAGCTGCAAGGCGAGGATCAGCGGGAACAGCGACCACGCCACATTCGGCGCTTCGTGCGGAGGGATCGCGATGATCAGGATGAACATGAGGCCGATGGCTGGCATCGAGCTCATCAGTTCACGCAGGACCATGGAGATGGCCAGCGCGGCTCGGGGGAACGCGAAGGCCCGGATCATCGCCTTGGAGCTCCGGATGAGCGTGACGCCGCCGGTGATCGCGCGCGACGACAGCTGGAACATGAAGACGCCGATGATGATGAAGGCGATGAAGTTGTCGACGCCCCGCGATACCTGGAGGATCAGGCCGAAGACGACGCCGTAGAACGCCGCATCGAGGAGCGGCCGCAAGACATACCAGGCGACGCCCAGGCGCTCGTTCGAGTAGCGCGTCACTGCTTCGCCTCGGGCCGCGGCCCAGATGAAGTGCCGGCGATCCAAGAGCTCGGTGAAGTACTCTCGCAGCGGAGGCCGCGTGCCGACGCGGCGCAAGTGCGTCAGATCGCCGTACTTGGTCTCGAGCTGCTGGCGCATCGGGGCAGAGAGCGCAGAAGCGCCTGCTCGTCGGGTGGACCATGCACGTCGCCACTGCGTCCGAAGACCTCGAGACTCAGGTCGCTGCGACGTTGATGTCATGCGGTGCTGAGCAATCTGTGAGGGAGCGGGGCGTCGGCGCGTGAACCGCACCTGAGTTTATGTTCCCACACTACGCATCATGCGGAGGCGGCATTGATTTGCGCGCGATAGGTGGCGCCAATGGCACCCCAGGTTCGCTCTGCCGCGCGGGCCCGTCCGAGTCGGACGGCGGCTGCCCGGGCGGGCTCGTCGTGCATCAGCTCCACCAGACGTCGCGCCAACGCGTCGGCGTCACCCGGCGGAGCCGTGAAGCCGGCTTCGACGAGCGCGTCGCCGATGGTCTCGATGAGTGGAGGGAGCGCGCTCACGACGAGCGGCCTGCCACTGGCCATCGCCTCGATCGGCTTCAGCGGCGAGACGGTTCGCGTCACCTCGCGATCGTGGCGGGGCACCACGAAGACGTCGAGCGCATCCCGATAGTTGACGACCTCGTCGCGAGCGACGCGACCAGTGAAGACCGCGTGCTCTGCGAGGCCGCGGCTGCGCGCCCTCGACTCGAGCGCCTGGCGCGACGCGCCGTCCCCGACGAGCAACGCGCGCACGTCGTGGCCGTCCGCGCGCGCACTTGCGACTGCATCGAGCAGGACGTCGAAGCCCTCGTAGTCGACGAGGGAGGACGTGGAGCCGACCCAGAAGCCCTCGCTGGGCAGCCCGAGGGATGCGCGGGCCGCCGCGGGTGTGGGCGACCTGCGCTGGAGGAGTCGCTGGTCGATCCCGTTCGGTACGAGGTGCACGCGCTCCCGCGGCACCCCGCGACCCGCCAGGTCGTCGCGCATGCTGCCGGACAGCGTGAAGACCGCGTCGGCCGCGCTCGCGAGCTCGGCCTCGCGCTCGCGGGTCAGGCGGAACCGCTCGCTCTGCGTCGCGCGCTCGCGGGCCGCGTCGCTGCCGAGGCCCGCGACCCAGGTCTGCTCGAGCATGCCGCGCACCTCGTACGCCCACGGCAGGCGCAGCGCATCGGCGACCTCGCGCACGACGACCGCGTTCGGGTAGTGAGTGGTGGTCTGGAGGACCGCGGGCCGGACCCGGCCCGCGAGTGCCGCCAGCGCATCCGCCTGCTGACCGAGGCGGCCGTCAGGCGTCGGTGCGAGGCGGGCGGGTAGCGCCCGGTGGTACGCGATGTCATCGATGACGTCGACCGCGGCGGCGCCGAGCCCGCCGACGACGACCGGGTAGCCGACCCTGGTCATCGCGACGGGATCGAGGCCGGCTGCGCGCTGCGCCCGCAGGACCTCGTGGGAGCGGACGGTGTAGCCGGACTGGGTGTGGGGGAGGGAGTTCGTCAGCAGGTGGAGCACGCCGCGGCCCGCGGCCAGCGGCGCTGCGTCACCCCGGGGCGTCCAGCGCAGGCGGGTGCCGGGTGTCATGAGCGCGAGCTCGGCGCGCAGGGCGCGGTGCAGCCGCGAGCCGGGCGCGTGGCGCTCGAGCAGGGAGATCGCCAGCGTCGCCTCGCCGATCTGCCAGGCGGCGCGCGCCCGCGCGACGGCGTGCACTCGCTCGTCATCGACGACCAGCTCGGGGCGTCCCGCGGCCTGCGCGACCTCGGCCGCGAGCCGGCTGAGGCTGCCGCGCAGCGCCGTCTCGTCGAGCTGGGCGCGCGTGGCAGCCATGTCGCCGGACAGCCACGTCTCGACGAGTCGACGGTCCGCGCCACGCGCTGCTAGGGCAGCCGCGAGCAGCGGTCCGCGGGCGGCCGGGAAGCGACGGGCCAGCTGGATGCCGAAGGTCAGCGGATCGTCGAGGACCGAGCGCGCTGCGGTGGTCGCGGCCATGCTCGCGTTGCCGATCAGGCGGGGCGCGCGCCCGAGGATCTCGGCCGCTGCATGGCGTCGGTCGGCGTCTGCGGGCATGCGTGCAATCATCCCACCTCGCTGTCGGCGTGCGCCGCTCGCGCGGATTCGCCGAGGAAAGGTGAAGATCGCGCACATTTGCATTTGTGCGATTGCCTGGCTCTCGTCGCAATTGCGCGGAATGGGATGCGGGATTCGAGCGGATGGTGCGATAGATTCCTCGTCATGGCTAAGAAGACCCTCGTTCAGCTCGTCGACGACTTCTCGGGCGAAAGCATCGCTGACGGTGAAGGCCGCACGATTCGCTTCGCATTCGATGGAGCCGAGTACGAGATCGACCTGACCAACGAGCACGTCGAGGAGTTCTCGGACGTGCTCGAGCGCTTCGTGCGCGCATCGCGCCGCGTCTCTGGGCGCCGCAAGAC
This sequence comes from Agrococcus sp. Marseille-P2731, assembly GCF_900117395.1. Lineage (GTDB taxonomy): Bacteria > Actinomycetota > Actinomycetes > Actinomycetales > Microbacteriaceae > Agrococcus. The sequence goes on from NZ_FPEG01000001.1 coordinate 484,302, forward strand.
CGGCGGAACCACCACCGGTCGCACCAGCGGCGGAAACTCGGAGACCGCGGCAATTCGTGAGTGGGCTGAGTCGCAGGGCATGAAGGTCGCGACCCGCGGCCGCATTCCCGCAGACATCGTGGAGCAGTACAAGAACCGCTGAACCACAGCACACGAAAGCGCCGCCCCGCATGAGTCGGGGCGGCGCTTCTCTCATTCTGGGGTACGAATTCTGCTCACAGATCTGGCTGTCGCTGTCGGTCTCAGGCGCGCGACGAATGCAATTGCGGGCGCGCCGCCATGCCCGGTCTCTGCGTCGCGGGTGGTGGCTTCTGCGCCGGCACCTGCAGCGTCGGTGCTCGATCGCCGCCATCGACCGATCGACCCGCGGCCCGCTCGTGCATCGCCAAGCACGCGGTGTGCGCGTCGTCGAGGGTGCCCCAGTAGCCGACGAGCTTGCGGAGCTCACGCCTCGGATTGGCAGTGACGGCGCGGTAGTACGGCTCGCGCCTCGGGCCGAGCCAGAGCAGGCGGATGATCGCGAGCGGCTGCCCCGAGAGCGGGTGCAGGACATCCCACTCGGTGGGGCGGAGGGTCATGCGAGCGAATGTAAGGGCTGCCGCTGACGCGGGGCGGCTTCGAGACGCGAGCGGGCTGCGCCCGCGCGCTCCTCAACCAGCGAGCGAGGGCAGGACGATCGTCAGGATCAGGACGAAGAAGGCCGCCGCGATCGCGGTGAGGGTGATGAGGCGGCGGGACATTCGCGGGTCCTTCGGTTTCGTGACGCGTGCGGGCTGCGCCCGCGCGCTCCTCAACCTACGGGGTTCGCACGCGCGCTCCTCGACCTACGGGGTCGTGAGCAGGGCCCGGACCGCCTCGAGGGGGACGGGGAGCCAGTCCGGGCGGTTGCGCAGCTCGTAGACGACCTCGTAGAGCGCCTTGTCGAGCAGCAGCGCCCGGAACACCGGGTCCTGCGGGTCGACCGGACCCAGCGCATCCGCGTAGCCCTCGAGGAACTCGGCCTGCCGAGCCTGCACCCATTCGCCGGCGACCGTGCCGTCCGCCTCGGGCTCCTGCTGCAGCGCGGAGCCTGCGGCGTAGTCGAACGAGCGCAGCATGCCGACGACATCGCGCAGCCGCGGTTCCCGCACCATGCGCTCGTGCATCGGCCGCAGCGGCTCGCCCTCGAAGTCGAGCACCCGCCACTTGCCGTCGGCGGCGCGCAGCACCTGGCCCAGGTGCAGGTCGCCGTGGATCTGCTGCAGCTCGCCGATCGAGTCGATCGCGCGCAGACGCTCACCCGCGTCGGCGAGCTCGTCCTCGAGGCCGGTGAGCGCTCCGGCGGCCTCCTGCCGAGCCCAGCCGAGGCGCTGCTCGAGGCCGCTCACGAACCGCAGCGTGTCGGTGTCCTGCGCCTGGGCCGTGCCCATCGCATCCGCCAGCGCCTGGTGCACGGATGCGACGGTCGCCCCGAGCGCGCGGGTGTCGGGCACGGGGCTCGCGTCGCCGCGGAGCGTCGCGCGAGCGTGACGGCGATACAGGTCCCAGGCGTCGTCGGCGCCCGCGACGAACTCGGAGACGGCGAGCAGATGACCGGTGACGCTCGCCTCGCCCGCCTGCCAGGTGGCCGTGATGGATGCGAGGAGGCTCGGGACGCTCGTGCTGCCGGCCCGGGTCAGGGCTCCCGTGACGAGGACATCGGGGTTGTCGCCGGGGGAGACGACGCGGAAGACCTTGGCGATCCAGGTGTCTTCGTCCGAGGTGCCGGAACCGCCGATGATCGACGTGTTCGACTGCTCGCCGGTGATGACGTGGATGTGGCCGGCGGGGGCGGGCTCGGCGGTGGCGTCGCCCTCGAGGCCGTCGACCGAGCGCGCGCCGGTGGCGACGTCGACGAGCGCCTGCACGACGGCCTTGTCGGCGCAGGCGTCGACGAGCCAGCGCTCGCCGAGCTGCGCGATGGGTGCGGCGGTGCGCTCGTCGCGCCAGGCGACGGGCACCTGCAGCAGGGTGTCGCCGGCGCGCAGCAGCAGGATCGCCGCGTCGCCCAGGTCGTAGGCGTGCTCGAGCGTCACGTCCACCTGCTGGTCCTTCAGCGGGTACCAGCGGGTGGTCGGCATCCACGCGGCGATCGCGTCGATGACTGATGCGTCGTCGTAGGCGGGCGCGTCGGTCTCGGTGGGTGCGCTCATGGGGCCACTATGCCGCGTGCAGATGCACGCTGGCTCTGCGTCTTCCTCGCCGCGCGTGCGCGCATCCGCTCGTCGTCATCGGCGTGCTGCGATCGCTGCGCCGCCATCGGTCGACGTGCTGCATCAGATGGCGCGCTGCCACACGCCGTCGCGCAGCATCAGCACGATGGGGGCGCCGAGCTCGTCGTGCGCGGAGAGCGTGATGTAGGTGAGGTCGTTGCCGGCGACGACGCTGTCGAGCGGCAGATCGGTGGTGGCCGACCATCGATGGAGGCTGGTCGAGCCGGAGACGCTCGCCTGGAGGTCGGAGAGCACGGCGGCGATGTCGGCACTGCTGTAGAGCTGGGTTCTCGGGAGGTCCTTCTGCATCTCCGGAATGTACCCCGATTTGTCCCCCAGATGGCTGGGAGGTTGCCGAGTCATCCGGGTCTTGGACGGCGCTCTTCGACAGCAGTCGAAACGGGTGGCTGATGTCTTCGACCGTCGCGCGCACCTCGGCACTGAGGGCGCTCGTACGCTGACGGCACGCTGCGCCGCAGCACGAGGGAGAACCATGCTGAAGTCCATCCGCCGCAGGCGCCCTCGCGGTGCGGAGGCAGTGGGCACTACCCGCATCCCGCGCAGCGTGCTCATCGCCTTCACGCTCCCCACGATCGTGCTGGGCATCATGCACGGCCCCGAAGGCGTCATCCAAGGCGTCTACGCCAAGCACGCGGGCCTCGCCCTCGGCGGCCTCGCGATCGCGCTGCTGGTGACGAAGATGTTCGACGCCATCACCTACCCGCTGATCGGCAGCCTCTCCGACCGCACCTATGCCCGCACCGGGTCGCGACGCGGCTGGATCATCGGCGGCACGATCATCTCGGTCGTCGGCATGTGGGCGCTGCTGCACCCGCCGGCCGAGCCGACCGTCGTCTACTTCGGCGTCAGCATGTCGGTGCTGTACCTCGGGTGGAAGACGGTCGAGATCCCGCTGCAGGCGTGGAGCTACAACCTCAGCGCCGACCACGCGCAGCGCGCCCGCGTGCAGGGCTGGCGCGGCATGGGCCAGGTCGTCGGCCAGCTGCTGTTCTTCTTCGTGCCTGCCCTCGCGTTCGGGCTCGGCGTCTCCGACTCCACCGAGATCGACTTCCGCAGCCTCGGGGTGCTCGCTGTGATCGCCCTCGTCGCGATGCCCGTCGCGGCTGCGGTCATGCTGCTCGTGGTGCCCTCCGGCGCGGTGACGACGGCCGAGTCCGTCTCGGCGACGCTGCGCTCGCGAGCGCGAGAGACCCTGCGCGCGCTGCGCGGCAACCCGCCGCTCATGCGCCTGCTCGCGGCCTTCCTGCCCGTCAACCTGCTCGCGGGCATGAGCGGCGGCCTCGCCTATCTCTACATGGATGTCTACCTCGGGCTCAGTGCCGAGCTGCCGGCGGTGCTCGCGACGTCGCTCGTGACGAGCATCATCGGCATCCCGATCTGGACCGCGCTCTCAGCGCGCTTCGAGCGCCACCGCGTCTGGGCCGTCGCCCTCATCCTCGGCGCCATCGCGTGCGCGTCCTTCGTGCTCGTGCAGCCGGGCCCCGGCGCGTTCCTCGGCTGCATCCTGCTGTTCCCGATCGTCACGCTCGTGCTCTCTGGATCCGTCGTCGTCTACACGATGTCCGCGGACGTCGTCGACTACGGCCGCCTCCATACCGGCCGCGACCACGGTGGGCTCTACGGCTCGATGTTCGCGTTCCTGCAGAAGTCGCTCCTGGGCGTCGCTGGGGCGCTGGGGCTCGGGCTCGTCGGCGCGTTCGGATTCGACGCCGAGGGCGGCGTGCAGACCACCGCGGCCGTCGTCGGCATCACGTTCGGGTTCTCGATCGCGCCCGCCCTCGGCCTGCTCGCCGCCGCGGCCATCATCTGGCGGTACCCGCTCGACCGCGCGGCGATGGCAGAGGTGCAGGCGGGGCTCGAGGCCGTCGAGGCCGTCGAGGCGTCAGGGGCGGGTGCGACCGCGGCGATCCCGAAGGTCACCGGTGGGACGCGCGATGCCTGACGCGCGCGACGCCGCTGACGGGGCGACCGCCGACGTGCCCCTCATCGATCCACCCGAGCGCTCCATGGTGCTCGCTGACGGCCGCCGCACGACGTGGCAGGAGTTCGGCGTCGCTGACGGCCGGCCCGTGCTGTACCTGCACGGGGGCGGCTCGACGAGCATCGAGGGCGGCATCTTCCACCGCGAGGCCGTGCACCACGGCGTGCGGCTCATCGCCACGAACCGGCCCGGCGCGCGCGGCTCGACGCTCGCACCGGGGCGGCCCGCCATCGCCTACGCCGACGACGTCGCGCAGGTGCTCGACCACCTCGGCGTCGAGCGGATGTCGTGCTTCGGGGAGTCGAACGGCGGACTGATGACGATGGTGGTGGCCTCCGGCCTCCCCGATCACGTGGCGAGCGCCGCCCCCATCAACCCGACCCTGCCGTGGTTCGACCCCGCCGCACGTCGGGTCTCCTCGCGCAGCACCGCGCTCGCCTACCGGCTGCTGCGCCATGCGCCCGGTCTGCTGGCGGCGATGGATGCGCGAGCCAGCCGAGGTGGGGGAGCGGACGAGCGCTCGAGCAGGTTCGCCGACCCTGACCTGGTCGGGCCGCCGCCGGGCACGGAACCCGACGTCGCGGCGCTGCACCGCCGCATGCTGGCGGAGCGCGCCGGCAAGGAGGCGCTGCTCGCCGAGCTGCGCCTGGCGGGCCGGCCGTGGGGCTTCGACCACTACGGCATCAGCGCGCCGCTCGATCTCTTCTGCGGTGAGCAGGATGTGCAGGCGCCGTTCGCGCGCGTGCTGGCCGAGCGCAACCCCGACGCGCGCTTCCACTCCTTCGCCTACGGCCACCACGGCTTCTCGCACCCCGATGCGCGTCGCCGCATCGTCGAGACGCTGCTCGCCCGTGCCGACGCCTGACCGACCCGCCGGCGCTGACGTCGGCGGCGACCGACCGGCCGACGAGCACCGACCGACCGAGCAGCCCCGGCCGACCGACCAGACCCGACCGACCGAGAAGAGAGGGATCGCCATGGATCTCACCGCTGACACGCCAGAGACGATCGCCTGGCAGCAGGAGCGCGTCGCGCTCGCCGACGCCGCGCTCGCCGAGCTGCCCGCCCGCGAGGGCTTCGTGCGCAGCGTCGCCGCGCACCTGGCCGACACGCACCGGCACCCGCTCGTGCGCCGTGGCGGCCGCTGGTTCCAGCGCGCCTCGGTCCGCGACTCCGACGACCAGCCCGTCGTGGTCGTGCGCGATGCCCCCACGGGAGCGCCGCGGGTGCTCGTGGATCCGAACGCCCTGAGCGCCGAGCGCGGCACCATGGTGACCCTGGTCGACGTCAGCGCCTCGCCCGACGGGCGCATGCTCGCCTACGCGGCCGCTGAGGCAGGCACAGAGCAGGCCTCGCTCACGGTCGTCGACGTCGAGACCGGCACCGCGACTCCCATCGACGTGCCGGGCAACGCGCTCGGCATCGTCTGGCTGCCCGACTCCACGGGCTTCTGGTTCACGACCGCCGAGGTGCGCGAGGGCGCGCTCGCCTTCCTGCTCCGGCAGCACCTGCTCGATGCGCCCGCCCCCGAGCCGATCGCCGTGCCCGCCGGCGTCATCTCGCCTGCGATCGTCGTCTCGCCCGACGGGCGGCACACGGCGCTGCGGGCCGGCAACACCGCGCAGCGGTTCGACTGGCTCATCGCCGACGGCGAGCTCGTGCCCTTCCTGCGCGACGTGCCGGGCGGATGCACCGGCGTGCTCCACGGCGATGCGCTGCTCGCGGTCGTCGACGACGGCGCCCCGCGCGGACGACTCGTGCGGATCCCCATCGCGACGGCTGCGGATGCGTCGACCTGGGTCGAACTCGTCGCGGAGTCTGACGACGTGCTGCGCACCGTCGCGGTCGTCGGCGACGTCATCGTGCTCGGCTTCCTGCGCGACGCCGCGGCGCAGCTGCGGCTGCTCGACCTCGACGGCGGCCCGCTCGGCGACATCGACATCGAGCCCGGCAGCATCGGCGAGCACCCCGTCGGGGCATCCCACCCGGCGCTCGCCATGTTCGTCTTCAGCGACGACGAGATCTCCTTCGTGCACTCGACGTTCCGCTCGTCGTGGGCGACCTACCGCTACGTCGTGAGCGAGCGCCGGCTCGAGGTCGTCGAGCCCGCACACGTCGCCGTCGATGACCTCACGGTCACGACGATCAGCGCCACCTCCAGCGACGGGGCCGAGGTGCTCGCCCACGTGGTGCACCGCGCCGACCTCGACCGCTCGCAGCCGCAGCCGACCCTGCTGTGGGGCTACGGCGGGTTCCACGTCGGCTACCTGCCCTCGCTCGACGCCGCGAACACCGCCTGGGTGCGCGCCGGCGGCATCTTCGTGCTCTCGCACCTGCGCGGTGGCGGCGAGCTCGGCGCCGACTGGTGGCTCGGCGGTCGCCGCGAGGTGAAGCAGCGCACCTTCGACGACCTCTACGCCGTCGCCGAGCGCCTCGTCGCCGAGGGGTGGACGACGCCGGAGCGCCTCGCCGTGAAGGGCGAGAGCAACGGCGGGCTCCTCACCGCCGCAGCGCTCGTGCAGCGGCCGGAGCTGTGGGCCGCCGTCGTCAGCGACGTGCCCGTCACCGACCTGCTCGAATACCACCGCGACCCGATCACCTACGCGATCGGCCGCGAGGAGTACGGCGACCCCCTCGACCCCGTCGAGCGGGAGTGGCTGCGTGCCGTCAGCCCCGTGCACCACGTCGTCGACGCCGACTACTCGCCGCTGCTGATGACGGGCGGCGCGAACGATCCGCGCTGCCCCGTGTGGCACATCCGCGTCTTCGTGGATGCTGTCGAGCGCGCGCAGCAGGGCACGGCCCGCCCGCTCATGCGCGTCTACGACGGGCAGGGCCACGGCGCCGCGGGCGTCAGCGATGAGTCGGCACGGCATGCCGACTGGCTCGCCTTCGTCGCCCACCACACGGGGCTCCACGATGAGCCCAGCGCCGTCGGCGCGCATGCAGAAGCCGGTCACCATGGCTGAGGGCTACTCGCACATCGTCATCGGCGCGGGCGCCGTCGGCTCGGCCGCCGCCTACTGGCTCTCGGAGGCCGGGGCCGAGCGGGTGCTCGTGCTCGAGCAGTTCTACCTCGTGCACACGCTCGGCTCCTCCGGCGACCACTCGCGCATCATCCGCCGCGCCTATCACCACGAGGCCTACACGCGGCTGACCGACGCCATGTTCGACGCCTGGGCGCACGTCGAGGAGCGCTCGGCGCTGCCGGTCTACTTGCGCACCGGCGGCATCGACCTCGCGGCCGCCGGCACGCACGGCGCCGACGAGCTCGACGGCTACGCCCGGGCGATGGATGCGGCGGGCATCGGCTACGAGCGCCTGGGTGTCGACGACGTGCGCGAGCGCCACCCGCAGTGGCGCGTCGAGGACGACGTCGTCGGTCTCTCGCAGGTCGACGGCGGCATCCTCGACATCCGCCGGTCGGTGTCGGCGCACACCTCGCTCGCGATGGCGGCCGGTGTGGAGCTCCGCCCGCGCACGCGGGTGACGGGGGTGCGGCTGCGCGATCGCGGCGTCACCGTCGAGACCGCGGACGGGCCGATCGACGCCGACCACCTCGTCGTCGCGGCCGCGTCGTGGCTCGGTGACCTCATGCCCGATCTCGGCCTGCGCTTCCGGCTGACGCTGTCGCAGGAGCAGGTCGGCTACTTCTCCGGCCCGAACCTGGCCGACTTCGCCCCCGATCGGTTCCCCATCTGGATCCACCACGGCGAGGAGGCCGTGCACTACGGCTTCCCGGTCTACGGCGAGGCCGCCGTGAAGGTGGCGCGCGACATGCGCGGCCACTTCATCGACAGCGACCAGCGCGTCTTCGTGGGCGACGACGACGAGCCGCGACGGCTGCACGCGTTCCTCGCCCAGCACCTGCCGGGTGCTGCGGGCTCGCTGCTCATGAGCAAGACCTGCGTCTACGACATGCCCGCCGACCGCGACTTCGTGCTCGACACCCTGCCGGGGCATCCGCACGTCGCCGTATTCAACGGCGCGGGGCACGCGGGCAAGTTCGCGAGCCTCGTCGGCAGCATCCTCGCCGACCTGCTCACCGTCGGGGCGACACCGCACGACATCGGCGCCTTCCGGCTCACGCGGCCGGCGATCGTCGATCCCGACTTCGAGCCGGTGTTCAGGCTGCGCGCGCAGCCCGCCTGATCGCCGTCGATGCCTCGGGCCGGGCAGGCGCGCGTCGGTATGCTTCCGAGCATGGCGGCCGACCTCCAGCAGCTCGTGCAGTCGCTGGCGCTCCGGCTCGACCGCTCCGTCGCGATCGACGATGCTCGACTGCGGCTGCTCGCGCACAGCTCGCACCGCGGCGACGTCGACCCGATCCGCGCCGAGTCGATCCTGCGGCGCGCGGTGCCACCGGGGGTCGTGGAGCACGTGCACGCCTGTCGCGACGACGCCACCGGTCGCTACCTCGTCACACCGCGCGAGGATCTCGGCCTGCTCGACCCGCGCGTGGGGCAGCCGATCCTGCAGCAGGAGACCCTGCTGGGGTTCGTGTGGCTGCTCGCCTCTGAAGGGCCGATCGACGAGGCGCAGCTCGCGGCGCTGGAGGGCGCTGCCGCCGAGGCGAGCGTGCTGATCCACGGCGAGTTCCTGCGCGCGACCGCATCGCGCGATCGCGAGCGCGAGCTCGTCGAGCGGTTGCTCGGCGCCGACTCAGGGGAGCGGGCCGCTGCCGCCGTCGCGCTGCGCGCCGAGGGACTCTTCGCCGGGTCGCCCTACGCGGTGCTGCACGTCGAGATCGACCGCGGCGGCGAGCCGACGGCCGAGGAGGATCCGATCGCGCTCGCCGCGGCCATCGCGGCGGCGCGCAGCAGGCGAGCGTCTCACGACGTGCTCTCGATGGAGCACCGCGACCACGCGGTGCTGCTCGTCGCCGAGGCGCAGCCCGACGCTGCCGAGGAGGCGTTCCTCGCGCTCGGCGAGGCGCTCCGCACCGACGTGCTGCGCGCGACCGAAGCCGAGCGCTGCTGGGTCGGCATCGCGCGCGTGCGCACCGACCTGGCGCAGGCAGCGGAGGCTGCCCACGAGGCTCGCCGTGCCGCTCGCATCTGCCGGCGCGTCGACGCGGTCGGGCCCATCGCCTCGATCGACGGCACCGGCGTCTACGCCCTGCTCGACCACGTGCCCGACGACGCGCTGCGCGCGATCGCCAACCCGCGGCTGCTCGCCCTCATCGCCGACGAGCGCCGCGGCGACCCCCTCGTGCGCACCCTCGAGGTCTTCCTCGACACCGCTGGCGACGTTCGCGCCGCATCCGAGCTGCTCTTCGCCCACCGCACGAGCCTCTACTACCGCTTGCGGCGCATCCAGGAGCTCACAGGTCTCGACCTCGCCAGCGGCGACGACCGGCTGCGCGCCCACCTGACGCTGAAGATCGCCGACCTGCTCGGCATCGGCGCCCGCGACTGACGCGCGTTCGTCCATCTGTCGCAATCGCCAGGCCGGATGCTCGACGATTCGCGGAGGAGTGCGCGCGGTGCCCGTCGATAGCGTGCTCGGAGGCACACCGACGGCACGACGAGGGGCACGCGCATGGCTGCAGCACCGGGCACGACCGAGCAGCGAGCGGATGCGGTGGCCGGGACCGCGCAGGAGGCCGAGGCCCGCGCGATCCTCGACGACGCCTGGCGCATCGTCGACCCCGGTGCCGCCGAGGGCCACGTCGAGCTCACGATCCCCGACGTCGGGCCGGAGGCGGTCGCGCGGCGCGCGCGCGCGGCGCGGGCGCTCCTGGCCCGGATCGCCGAGGTCGATCCCGCGTCGCTGCCGATGCCGCTCTCGCTCGACCTCGCGGCCGCGGCGGCGATGGCAGAGCGCTGGGATGTCGACGACGACGACTACTGGCTCACCTTCGACCCGATGGGCATCGGCTTCCCCAGCATGTTCGCGCCGTCGGCATACTCCGGCGGGTTCCTGCTCGGCAGCGTGCACGAGACGCTGACGCGCGCGTCGATCGATGGCGACGCCGACGTCGCGCGCCACGTGCGGCTGCTCGCCGACTACGGCCGCCTGGTGCGGCAGCTCGCGGATCGCACGGCCGGCCAGGCCGAGCGCGGCATCGTGATGCCTGCCCGGCAGCTCGCGACGGCCATCCCGCTCGTGCAGGCGCTGCAGCAGGCGGGGCGGGCGGTGCTCGACGGCGTCGTGGAGCGGTCGCGCGCCTCGCTGTCGGAGGCATCCCTCGCGCAGATCGAGGAGCGCACGGTCGCAGAGGTCGACGCAGCCTTCGCCGCAGTGCTCGCCGTGCTCGAGGCGCCCGACTACGCGGCGCGGGCACCCGAGCGCGTCGGGCTCGGTCAGTTCCCGGGCGGTCACGACGCCTACGAGCGCACCGTGCGCATCCACACCACGCAGGACCTCTCGGCGCAGGAGGTGCACGATCGCGGGCTGGCGCGCATGGCGCGCATCCTCGGCGAGATGCGGGAGCTCATGTCGAGCCAGGGCTTCGACGGCACGCCGCAGGAGTACCTCGAGCGCCTCGCCGACGACCCCGCCTGGAGGGCCCACGACGCTGAGGGCATCGCGGCGCACTTCCAGCGGGCCATCGATCGCATCGAGCCCGAGCTGGCCGCCCACTTCGGCAGGCTGCCGAGCGCGCCCTACGCGGTCGACGCCGTGCCCGATGCCGTCGCGGGCTCGATGACCTTCGGCTACTACGCGGCGCCGCAGCCCGACCGCGAGGTCGGCGTCTACCTCTTCAACGCGCGACACCTGGCGAAGGCCGCGCTGCCGCACATCGCGGCGCTGACCTACCACGAGCTCATGCCGGGCCACCACCTCGACATCGCGGGCAAGCAGGAGTCGACGGGCCGCCACGCGCTCGGCCAGCACCTGTCGCTGAGCGCCTTCAGCGAGGGGTGGGCCGAGTATGCGGCCCGCTACGCGGGCGAGATCGGCATGTATGTCGAGCCCGAGGAGCGCTTCGGGCGACTGATGATGGATGCGTTCCTCACCTCGAGGCTCGTCGTCGACACCGGCATGAACGCGCTCGGCTGGGAGCTCGAGCGCGCCCGCGACTACATGCGCGAGCACGCGTTCCTCGGCGAGGCGGAGATCGCCTCCGAGACCCTGCGCTACTCCTGCGACATCCCCGGCCAGGCGCTCGCCTACAAGCTGGGCGACGACTTCTTCTTCGACCTGCGCGAGGAGCTGCGCGCCGCGCTCGGCGACGGCTTCGACGTGCGCGCGTTCCACGAGGCGGTGCTGGCCGCGGCGGGGCTGCCGCTGCCGTTCGTGGCCGAGCACGTGCGTCGCGAGCTCGCGGCCTGATGGTGCAGGAGCCCGTGCCTGAGCCCGTGCTGTCGCCAATGCTGTCGCCGAGTGAGACCTCGCCGACCGAGCAGTCGCCGACCGAGCAGTCCTCAGCCACGACGCCGCCGACCATGCTCGAGCGCTACCGCCTCGCCGCATCCCTCGCGCCCGACCGCCTGCCCGCGCTCATGCACAACCGACGCGTCGAGCCGACCTGGCTCGGCGAGGGCGATGCGTTCACCTACACCCGGCAGTGCGAGGACGGCGTCGAGGAGTGCGTGCTCATCGACCCTGTCGCCGGCACGCGCGCCGTTGCCCCCTCGCTCGCTGCGCTCGGCGTGCGCGAGCCCGACATCGCTGCAGCGCCCGCCGGCGTGCTGCTCGGGCCCGACGGCCGCGGCCTGCGCCGCCGCGACCACGACCTCTGGCTGCTCGACGGCGACGCCGAGACGCGGCTGACGAGCGACGGCGAGGAGGGCTTCGCGTGGGGAGCGCTGCCGTCCGACTCCAACATGGTCGTGCCCTTCCGCCGCATGGGCCTCGACCTGCCGCCCGTCGCCACCGTGCACTCGCCCTCCGGTCGGCGCGCGCTCACGATGCGCGTCGACGAGCGGCGGATGCGTGTGAAGCACATGGTCGAGAGCGTCGCGCCGGGCGGTGGGGCGCGCCCCGAGTGCCACGAGTGGCGCCTGCAGCTCGAGGATGAAGGTGCACCGCCGCCGAGCGAGTGCCGGATCCTCGACCTCGACAGCGGCACCGCGGTCGACGTCGACGTGACGGACGAGCTGGGCTCGCGCGTCGTCGTCAACGGCACGAGCGAGGTCACCTGGTCGGCCGACGAGACGCGCCTCTACCTGCTGCGCTGCGCGCCGGGCGACGCGGGAGCCGTGATCGTCGAGGTCGACGTGGCGACGGGGCAGCGCCGCGACGCCGTCGTGCTCGATGAAGGGCCGCTCTACGAGCCGAACCAGTTCCTGTACCACCTGCCGCTCGTGCGGGTGCTGCCGGAGTCGGGCGAGGCGCTGCTGTTCTCGCAGCGCGACGGCTGGGGGCACCTCGCCCTCTACGACCTCGCCAGCGGCGAGTGCCTGCACCGCGTCACCGACGGCGACATCGTCGTGCGCGACATCCTGCACGTCGACGTCGAGCGCCGCGAGGTCACCTTCGTCGCCGGCGGCGCCGATGACGGCTGGCACCCGCTGTGGCGCCGCGTCTACCGCGCCGGCCTCGACGGCGGCACGCAGCGACTGCTGACGCCCGAGCCCGCAGACCACGACGTCGCCGGGCCGCAGCCGCAGTTCTTCCACCTGGTCTTCGGCAAGGGGCGCCCGCCGGTCGAGCCCGTGAGCCCCTCCGGCCGCTTCTTCGTCGACCACGTCTCGACCGTCGACCAGCCGCCGGTCATCGTGCTGCGCGACGCCGAGCAGGGCGGCCGCATCGTGCTCGAGCTCGAGCGCACCGACGTGCAGCCGCTGCTCGACGCGGGCTACGTCGCCCCGCGCGCCTTCCGGGCGATCGCCGACGACGGCGTGACCGAGCTCTGGGGTGTCATCGCGATGCCCGAGCATCCGCACGATGCGCAGCGCATCCCGATCGTCGAGGACGTCTACGCGGGCTTCCAGATCGCGCACGCCCCGCACGCCTACCTCGGCGCGAGCGGCATGTCGAGCCGTCAGGGCAACCTGCCCGCCTACACGGCGCTCGGCTTCGCCGCCGTGATGGTCGACGGCCGCGGCACCCCCGGCAGGGATCGCGCCTTCCGGCAGTGGACGCACCGCCAGGGCCACACGAGTCGTGGGCTCGAGGATCACGTGACGGCGATCGCGTCGCTCGCAGATGCCGATCCGCGCCTCGATCGCACGCGCGTCGGCGCCGTCGGCCACTCCTACGGCGGCTACAACGCCGCCCGCCTGCTGCTGCGCTTCCCCGACGACTACCGCGCGGCTGTCAGCAGCGCCGGCGTGCACGACCCCGCGAAGATGCGCTTCGGCGCCTGGGACTGGCACCTGGGTGCGGGGCCCGACCGCGCATCCGCCGAGTACCGCGAGCTGGGCAACCTGCACCTCGCCGACCGGCTCGAGGGAGACCTGCTGATCGCGTGCGGCGAGATCGACGAGAACGCGACCGTCGACCACTCGCTCGCGCTCGCCCGCGCCCTCATGGATGCTGGCAAGCGCTTCGACCTGCGCATCTGGCCGGGCGTCGACCACTACCGCATCGACGCCTACGCGCGCATGACCTTCTGGGATCACCTCGTGCGGAGCCTGCTCGACGAGCGGCCGCCGCGGGGCTTCGCGCCGAGCTGACGAGCTGCCGTCCCGCCGGGCGGCCCTGCCGCCGGCCGCCCTGATGCCGGACCCCTTGCGCCACGAAGGACCTGGTGCGCAGGGTCGTCATTGGCGGGAAGGGTCCGCCTTCCGGCTCCATGCTGCGAGGCGGAGGTCAGCGCTCCGAGGTCGGTGCTGCTGCGCGGTCGGCGACCGGGTTGACGATAGCCGCGCCCTGCGCTGCCGCGGCCCGGCCCCCTTCGGTCCGGGACGGCATCCGCTGCATGATGCGGCGCAGCACCAGCCAGGCGATCAGGCCGATCACCGCGAGCACGACGAGCGCCGGCATCGACTGGCCGAGGCCATAGAGGAAGGTCGCGCCCCAGGCGAGGCAGCCCTGCCAGCCGGCCACGAGGCCATCCCAGAAGCTCGGCGTGCCGGTCGGTCCCTCCACGGTCGTCGAGCTGATCCGCACCTCGATCGTCGACATCGACACCAGCTCGTCGAGCGCGCGCTGCTGCGACAGCAGGCTCTCGAGCTCAGAGGTGCGCTGCGTGAGCTGCGCCTCGACCTCGAGCAGCGTCTCGGTGTCGGCGGCAGTGGTGAGCAGCTCGGTGAGTCGCTCGACGGATGCGCGGGAGGCATTCACCCGCACCTCGAGATCGCGCACCTGGTTGGTGACCACCTCCTCGCCGAGGTCGAGCGTCGTGACGTCGGCGAGGCCGCGCAGCGTGTCGAGCATCGCCTCGACCTCGGCGGCCGGCACCCGCACGGTGAGGATCGCCCAGGCGGGCTCGAAGTCGGTCGAGGCACCCTCGGCACGCCGGTCGATGGTGCCGCCGCGAGCCTCCGCGGCGTCGCTGACGGCGTCGGCGACCCGCAGCGGCTCGCCAGCCCGCATCTCGACGCTGCCGGTGACGATGACGGCGCGATCCTCGACGGCCGCGCCGGGGAGGCCAGGGGCGCCCGCCGCGCCGGTGTCGCCCGCGCCGGCGTCCTGCGCGCTCGACTCGGCGTCGCCGCCTGGGGCCTGCTCGGGGCTCACGCCGCCCCAGTCGGGTGAGGATGCGGATTCGGCCACGCCCGGCCCGCCACCCGTGGCGGTGCAGCCGGCGAGGAGGACGGTGCCGGCGATCACGATGCCGGCCATCGAGAGGGTTCTGCGGGTCATGCTTCCAGCGTGCGCGCGAGACGCCCGAAGCACAGCCCAACCTTTGCTGCGACTCGAGCGTCGGGGTGCCTGGTCCAGCCATGATCGAACTCCTCCGTCCTCCGTGTCGATCGTGCGCGCATCCGCTCGTCATCACTGCGACGAGCCACACCGGCACCCCACGAGAGGAACGACCATGACCACCATCACCGCCTTCCAGAGCATCACCCTCGACGGCGTCATGCAGGCGCCGGGGCGTCCCGACGAGGACACCCGCGGCGGCTTCGCGCACGGCGGCTGGGGCAACGGCTACCAGGACGAGGTGTCGATGCAGTTCGCTGCCGAGGGCATGGCCGGCGGCGGCGCGCTGCTCTTCGGCCGCCGCACCTACGAGGATCTGCTCGGCTTCTGGACGAGCTTCGACCAGCCGAACCCCTTCACCGACGTGCTCGTGCAGTCGACGAAGCACGTCGTGACACGCGACCGCGAGGCGACCGCCGCCTACCCGAACACCGCGCTGCACGTGGGCGAGGGGGCGCAGACCGTCGCGGCGCTGAAGTCCGAAGGGGGAGAGGACCTCACGATCATGGGCAGCGGCGAGCTGACCCGTGCGCTGCACGCGGCCGGACTGATCGACAGCTACGTGCTGCAGGTGCACCCGATCGTGCTCGGCTCGGGCACGCGGCTCTTCGGTGAGGGCGACCGCACCGACCTACGGCTCGAGCGCAGCATCCCGACCGGCACGGGCGTGATCATCGCTCAGTACGCTGTGGCCTGACATCGCCGTCTGACTGCGACTGGCGCTGCACGCGAGAGGTGAGGCACCCATGCGCTACACACTGCTGCTGCACTACGAGGAGCACGACACCGAGTCGCTCGGCGACGAGACCATGGCCGAGGGGCAGGCTGCGTTCGCGAGCTACGCAGCGACACTGCATGCTGCGGGCGTGCTGGTGGCCGCCGAGGTGCTGCAGCCCTCGACGGCGAGCACGACGGTGCGGATGCGCGACGGGGCCCTGCAGGTGCAGGACGGCCCGTTCGCCGACACCAAGGAGCAGCTCGGCGGCACGGTCGTGATCGACGTGCCAGACCTGGATGCGGCGATCGCCGCCGCGCGCGAAGCGCCGCCCGTGCACTGGGGCACCGTCGAGATCCGCCCGGGCGCCGTGTTCGCGGTGGACGGGGTCTGGGTGCCGAACGCATGACCGCGGCGGAGGCCCGCGTCGCCGCAGAGCGCGCGGCGCGGGCCTCCTATGGCCGGCTCGTCGCGGTGCTCGCGGCGTCGACCGGCGACCTCGCGCTGGCCGAGGACGCCCTGGCGAGCGCCTTCGAGCGGGCGCTCACGCGCTGGCCCGTCGACGGCGTGCCCGACAACCCGGAGGGGTGGCTGCTCACCGTGGCTCGCAACGCCCAGCGCGACGTGTGGAAGTCGTCGGCCGTGCGCGCATCCGCCCCGCTGCTCGAAGCCAGCGCGCACGTCGACCCGCTCGCCGAGCACGACCCGCTCGCGATCGGCGAGCGGCGACTCGAGCTGCTGTTCGTCTGCGCGCACCCGGCGATCGACGCGGCGGCGCGCACGCCGCTCATGCTGCAGGCGGCGCTCGGCTTCGATGCCGCCGACATCGCCCGCGCGTTCGCCGTGCCGCCCGCGACGATGGCGCAGCGGCTCGTGCGGGCGAAGCGGCGCATCAAGGATGCGCGGATCCCGTTCGCCGTGCCCGACCGGCGGGCGATGCCCGAGCGGCTGCCCGCGGTGCTCGAAGCGATCTATGGCTGCGCGGCGCTGTCGTGGCGGGGCGATGCGGCCTCGCTCGCGGGCGAGGCGCAGTACCTGGCGGTGACGCTCGCGACGATGCTCGAGTGCGAATCGGAGGCGTGGGGGCTCGCGGCGCTGACGACGCTGATGCTGGCGCGGCGGCTGCCGGGCGCGGGTGGAGCACTGTTCGTGCCGCTCGACGAGCAGGATCCGGCATCGTGGGATGCGGCGCTGATCGCCGAGGGGGAGTCGTACCTGCGGCGGGCGTCGGGCGCGGGGATGTCGGGCGCTGCTGCCAGTGGCCGCGCGGCCGCGCCGCCCGGGCGCTTCCAGCTGGAGGCGGCGATCCAGGCGGTGCACTGCGATCGGGTGCGCACGGGGGTGACTGACTGGGCCGCGCTGCGCGTGCTCTACGCCGCGCTGCTGGCGGTGGCGCCGAGCCTGGGCGCTCAGGTCGCGGCGGCGGTCGTCGCGGGGCACCTCGACGGGCCGGAGGCTGGCCTCGCGGCACTGCCCGCGGACGCCAAGGGCTTCCAGCCCTGCTGGGCCGCACGCGCGGCCCTGCTCGCCGCATCGGGGGCGGATGCGTCGGCTGCGTACGAGCGAGCGGCGGCGCTCGCGGGGGACCCGGCAGTGGCGGCACACCTGCGATCGCGCTCGGGGCAGACGCGTACGCGGTGATGTGTGTACAAAAGCGGACGCCGCCTCGGCGCTCGGCTCGACGCACCCCGCCTCGCGAGGGATCACGAGCGTGAGTACTGCCGCGGCCGCCGAGGTGCCCGCGGTGATGAAGAACACCGCGCTCGGCCCGAGCAGCGCCACGAACGTGCCCGCGAGCGCGGGCCCGAGGATCAGCCCGACCGCGGTGAGCGTCTCGCGCACCCCCACCAGGCGATCGAGCGAGACGCCGCTGCGCCGCACCACCGACGCCACGGGCACCTCGCGCGCGGTGGCTCCCGGCACATCCCCGAACGCACCGATGATGCCGAGCACCACGAACCACCAGAGCTCGAGCCCCCACAGCACGTCGACCACGGGCAGGGCCGCGATGGCACCGGCCGAGATCAGATCGGATGCGACGGAGAGGTTGCGCCGGTTCCACCGGTCGAGCACGAAGCCGGCGACCAGCCCGATCAGCACGGCGGGCACCGCCGTCGACGCGGCGATGACCCCCATGCTGAGCGGGCTGCCGGTGACCTGCAGGACGATGAGCGGCAGCGCCATCGCGGCGATGCCGTTGCCGAGCAGCGAGAGGAAGTGGGAGCCGAGGTAGGCGATGGCGAGAGGGTGCATGCCCCCACTGCACACGCTGACGTCGCGTCGGGGTCAAGCGGGCGGCCAAGCCCCTACTTCCGCGCCTTCGCCTCCGCCTTCGCGGCCTTGAGGGCAGCCCTGGCGGCATCGCGCTCGGCGGTCGCCTCGGCCTTCGCGTCGATCGCGCGCAGCCGCTCCGTGGCCTTCGCCACCGCATCCGCCGCCTTCGCCTCTGCCTGCCGCAGCTCGATGCGCGCCCGCTCGACGAGCTTCGCCGCCTCGCGCACCTGCTTGTCGCTCGCGATCGCGGTCGGCAGGGCATGGATCGGGTCGTCCTGCTCGTTGCGCTCGAGCCAGCGCTCGACGCCGTCGAGCAGGCGCCGGAGGCCGAAGCCGAAGCCCACGTCGGCGTCGGTCTCGCGGTACTCGAAGACGCCGGCGCGCACGGCGGGCGCCAGCAGCGGGAACCGCTCGTCGGTCACGAGCGCCGGCAGCGCCTGCCGCACCGCGTCGTCGACGGCGGCGTTGCTCGACGCCTTCGCGTAGAGGCCGATGTAGCCGAGCAGCAGCAGCAGCGTCGGCAGCTTGCCCGCGTCGGGCATGCGCACGCCCTCGAGCGCGGCGAGGCCGTCCTCGATGATCGCGAGCCGGTTGGGGGTCGTGGGCGTCGACGACGGCGGCAGGTCGGCCAGCCACGGATGCGCGTCGTAGGTCGTGCGCACGAACATCGCCCACTCGGTGAGGCGCTCGCGCCACGTGCTGCCGGCGCCCGGCACCGTCACCTCGCTCGCGGTGTCGAACATCAGCAGCAGCAGATCGTCCTTGCCGGTGACGTAGCGGTAGAGGCTCATCGGCGCCGCGTTGAGCTTGGCCGCCACCTTGCCCATGCTGACCGCATCCAGCCCGTCCGCGTCGGCGAGCTCGATCGCGGCCTCGACGATGCGCTCGGTGCTGAGCTCCCGCTTGGGGCCGCGGTGCGGCAGCGCGGCGACGCCCCACGTCACCGCGTGGGCGTGGGGGAGGGCGGGGGTGTCGGGATGCTGGTCGGGATCGGCCACGCTGGCGGCGTCGATCGGCAGGTGCAGGTCGGCCGGGTGTCGAGGGTCGGTCATGCGCTCACTGGCGATCGTCGGGGTGCGTGCCGGTGCGCTCGCCGGTCTCGAGCGCGGCGATCTGCGCCATGTCGTCGTCGGTGAGGCTGAAGCCCTCGACGTCGCGGTTCTCGGCGAGGCGGTGCGGATGCGTCGACTTGGGGATGAGGGCGCCACCGAGCTGCAGGTGCCAGCGGATGACCGCCTGCGCGGGGCTCACGCCGTGGCGTCCCGCGATCTGCCCGATCGTCGAGTCCTGGAGCACGCGGGCTCGGCCGAGCGGGCTCCACGCCTGCGTGATGATGCCGTGCTGTGCGTGGAAGGCGCGCAGCGCGTGCTGCGGCAGCCAGGGGTGCGACTCGACCTGATTGATGGCGGGCGCGACACCGGTCTCGTCGATGAGGCGCTGCACGTGCTGCTCGGTGAAGTTGCTGACGCCGATGGTGCGCACGCGGCCCCCGCGCTGCAGCTCGACGAGCTCGCGCCAGACGTCGACGTAGCGCTCGCGGGCGGGGCGCGGCCAGTGGATCATGTAGACGTCGATGCGGGTGCCGAGCGCTCGTTCGCTGGCGTCGAAGGCGCGGCGAGCCGCTTCCGGGGTCTGCTCGGGGTCGCCCCAGAACTTGCTCGTGACCGTCAGCGCTTCGCGGTCGATGCCGTCGTCGACCGCCTGTGCGAGCGCCGCGCCGAGCGCCGCCTCGTTGCCGTAGAACTCGGCGCCGTCGATGAGTCGGTAGCCCGCCTCGAGCCCGGCCGCGACGACGCGCTCGGTCTCCTCTGGCGCGACCTTGTACAGCACGAAGCCGAGCGCCGGGATGCTGCCGCTGCCGTCGTCGAGCTCGAGGGTGCGGGGCATGCCGTCGATTGTGTCAGGCGACGGACGGGCGCGTGGTGTCGCGGTCGGCTCGCGGCGGCCCGCGACGGCCCGCGGGCGCACCGATGCCGCGGTGATGCTGCCCCGATACGGTGGCGATGCACGCTCGATCACACCGCTCGGCGATTGGAACCACGATGACGTCTGCTGCTCCCAGCCCTCAGACCTCCGGCAGCGCGGCCCCGACCACGCCGCAGCTCGGGCGCGTCGGCCTCTGGCGCAGCGGCCCGCTCCTCACGCCCGAGCTGGCGGCGGCGGTCGAGCGGCTCGGCTACGGCACCATCTGGATCGGCGGCTCGCCCGCCGCCGACCTGCAGATCGCCGAGCGGCTGCTGGAAGCCACCGAGCACGTCACGGTCGCCACCGGCATCGTCAACATCTGGTCGTCGCCTGCAACCGAGGTGGCCGCCTCCTTCCACCGGCTCGAGCTGGCGCATCCCGGTCGCTTCCTGCTCGGTGTCGGCATCGGTCACCGCGAGGCGATCGGCGACCGCTACCAGAAGCCCTTCGCTGCACTCGTGGAGTACCTCGACACCCTCGACGCTGAGGGCGTGCCAGCCGAGCGGCGCGTGATCTCGGCCCTCGGCCCGCGCACGCTCGAGCTGGCCGCCGCGCGATCTGCGGGCACGCATCCGTACATGACGACCCCCACGCACACGCGCTTCGCCCGCGAGACGATCGGTCCGGAGGCGCTGGTCGCGCCAGAGCAGCGGCTCGTGCTGGGCACGGATGCAGTGGCGGCGCGCGAGGCGGCGCGCGGATTCCTCGAGCGCTACCTGGCGCTCGCGAACTATCGCCGCACGCTCGAGTCCCACGGGTTCACCGCTGCAGAGCTCGACGACGGTGCGACGGACGAGGCTGTCGACGCGCTCGCACCGCACGGCACGGCCGCAGATCTGGCCGTGGCGGTGGAGGCGCAGCTCGATGCCGGCGCCGATCACGTCTGCGTGCAGCTGCTGCCGCAGCGCGACGATCCGATGGCGGGCCTGGAGGCGCTCGCGACGGAGCTCAGCCTGCGCTGACGCGGCGTCGCTCGCGCGAGCGATCGCCCGGACTCACGACTCCTGCACCAGCCGCATCGAGATGAGCTCGCGGAACCCGGCCTGCCGCGCGAACCGCATCGGGCGTCGCTCGTCGATCGTGAAGCCGAGCTTCGCGTAGAGCCCGAGGGCTGCGGCGTTGGTGTCCTTGATCTCGGCGAGCACGTACTCGCTGTAGGCGGGCAGCGCGAGCAGGTGTCGCAGCAGCGCGGTCGCGACCCCTCGCCCCTGGAACGCCGGCTCGGTCGAGACGAAGCCGATCTCGGCGACGTGCGGCCGCTGGTCCTTCGCCGGCGGCATGAACCAGCGCTGGATCACCGCTGCCGCGACGCGGCCCCGCACCGGGCCGAGGTGCCGCCTGATCTCGGCGGGGCGAGGGTCGAAGAGCGTCTCGGCGCCGGAGGTGAGCGAGGCGAGGCCGGCGGGCTCGCCGTCGACGAGCGCGACGAAGAAGCGCTCGAGCAGCAGCATGTGCTCGAAGGCGTCGGCGAGCTTCGAGGTGTCGCGGGAGAAGCCCGCGAAGTCGTCGGCGAAGGCGCGCACGTAGACCTCGGTGATGCGGCGGCGGTAGGGCTCGCCGAGCGCGTCGCCGCGCTGCACCGTGATGGTGGCGTCGGGCATGGCGGTCCTTCGGCTCGTGAGCGCTCAGCCGGCCGGTGTCGTCGGCTGCCGGTGGGTCCAGCCGTCGCCGTCGCGCAGGTACTCCACCCGCACGTGCTTCCGGTCGAGTGTCGCCTGCAGGAACACGAACCGTGTCGCGTCCAGCGCCCACAGCACCCAGTCGGGGTTCTGCTCGCCTGCGTAGCTCGGGCGCTCCTGCCAGTCTGCCTGCGACGCATCCGGACCCAGATCGGTCACGAAGCCCGAGGCCTCCACCTGGCGGCCGAGCGCGCGCCAGAAGAACAGCGCTGTGGCGACGGGGCGCGCCTCGAGCTCGCCCGCCTTGCGCGAGCCGCGGTTCGACGAGAACTGCAGGCCGCGCTCGTCGACGTCCTTGACGATGAGCGTGCGGCTCGCCGGCGCTCCGTCGTCGCCGATCGTGCTGAGCGTGAACGCGCTGGGCTGGCGCTCGCCGCTGGCGATCGCGTCGTCGAGCCAGTGGGTGAAGAGGTCGAGCGGATGCGTCGGCACGCCCTCGGCGTCGAAGCTCGGCATGGTCTCGGGGAACGTGGGCAGCGCGCGGAGGCGCTCGCGGAGCTCGCTCATGCCCGCCACCCTACGCCGCCGCTCGCCGCTCGCCGCTCGCTGCCCGCCGCTCGCTGCCCACAGCCCGCTGCTCGCTGCCCGCAGCCCGCCGCTCGCTGCCCGCAGCCCGCCGCCCGCGAAGTCGGACCCCTCCCGCAGAGCGCGACCTGGTGCACCGGGTCGCCCGTGGCGCAAGGGGTCGGCAATCTGCGGGTGAGCGACCGGCGCGGCTCAGCGAGGCAGCTCGACCGGCGCCGTGTCCGGCGGCTCGCCGATGCCGTGCCGCAGGTCGGGCTGGTGGCGACGGAACACCGCAGCGATCGCGGTCGCGACCGCCACCATCGCGACCGCGACCCAGATCGCGCCGACGCTGCCGACCGCGTCGATCGCGACGCCGGCGGCGGCAGAGCCGAGCGCCGCGCCGAGCAGCTGGCCGGTGCCGATCCAGGCGTAGGCCTCTGGGGTGTCGGCGAACTTCACGGTGCCGGCGATGATCGCCGAGAACGCCGCGAGCGCGGGCGCGGTGCCGACGCCGGCGATGAACAGCGCGATCGAGAGCCCGACGACCTCGGTCATCGGCAGCGCGATGGCCATGCCGAGCAGCACGATCGACAGGCGGATCGCGACCGACCAGGGCGTGATGGCCTTGCCGCCGAGCGCGAAGCCGCCGATCAGCGAGCCGAGCGCCGAGACGCCGAGCACCAGGCCGGCCTCGAGCGCGCCCTCGCCGAAGGTCGCGACGACGCCCGCCTCGACGGCGGAGAAGCCGCCGATGAACATCGCCGACACGACGACCGACAGCAGCACGGGCGGCTTGCGCAGCACGCGGCCGAGCTTGCGGGTCGTCGGCGGGATGCGCAGCTTGCGCACCTCGGGCGAGACGATGAACAGCAATGCGCCGAAGAACTGGATGCCGAGGGTCACGAGCAGCGTGGGACCGGTGCCCATGATCGACACCAGCAGCGTCAGCAGCACCGGCCCGAACACCCAGATGATCTCCTGCAGCGCCGCGTCGAACGAGAACAGCGGCGAGAGCAGCCGCTGCGGCACCATGCGCGGGTAGAGCGTGCGCACCGTCGGCACGACAGGCGGCATCGCGGCGCCCGCGACGATGCCCGCGAGCACGTCGGCCCACAGCGGCACCTCGAGCACCGACATCGCCAGCAGCGCCGCGATCGAGACGAGCGTCGTCACGACGAGCACCTGCACGGTGCCGAAGCGGCTCATCAGGCGCGAGACGAAGGGGCCGGCGACGGCCATGCCGACGGAGAACGCCGCGAGCACGAGACCGGCGGCCGTGTAGGAGCCGTGCTGGTGCTCCATGTGCATGAGGATGCCGAGCGAGTACATGCCGGCGGGGAAGCGGGCGACGAGCTGCGCGAAGATGATGCGCGCCAGCCCCGGAACCCTCAGGACCTCGCCGTACGCATGCACCAGCAGATCCTATGGCCAGCGAGTGACGTGCGCGATGTCGCGCCGACGCGGCGGATGCGCGGCGGCGCGTCGCGCGTCAGTCGGTGCGCGGCGTCTTGATCAGCAGCCCGGCAGCCAGGAAGACGAGCGCCGCGACGAAGTGCGAGACCGCCCAGATCGTGCCCTCGAACGCGAACGGGGCGACCGGGTTCCAGGCGACGGCGATCGCCACGAAGACCGGCACCCACCACCAGTGCTTCGCCTGGATCGCGAACCACGCGACGATCAGCGCCAGGATCGCGACGACGTAGCGCATCGGCTCATCCCAGGTGCCGGCGAGCCAGGCCTGCGACACCACCAGCGCGATCGCGGCGAGGATGCCGGGGGCGAGCGCGTTGCGCTGGAAGGCGGGGCCGTATCGCTTGTCGTCCATGGTGCTCCCAGCCTACGAGGACGGGGCTGGCGGAGCGTGCTCACCGGGTCTATGGTTCGGCCAAGCAGCGAGGAGCACCGATCGTGCGCACGCATCCCTCCAACCGACAGCATCCGCCTCGTCCGCGCCGCGCACGCGGCATCGCCGCAGCCATCGTCGTCGCGAGCGCCGCGCTCTCGATGGCCGGATGCTCGGCCGCCGACGATGCGATCCGGATCGTCTCCGGGGGCGTGGCG
This sequence comes from Agrococcus sp. Marseille-P2731, assembly GCF_900117395.1. Taxonomy (GTDB): domain Bacteria; phylum Actinomycetota; class Actinomycetes; order Actinomycetales; family Microbacteriaceae; genus Agrococcus. Next base: position 508,494 of record NZ_FPEG01000001.1, read on the forward strand.
CGAGCGGGCGACGACGTGCTGCGGCAGTCGCCGACCCCTGCCCAGCTGCGCCAGGTGACGGACGACGTCCTCGTCGATCTGCGCGCCACGCATCCGCAGCTCTTCGACGATGCCGCCGCGGCCCGCGATGAGGTGTGGAGCGATCCGGACGGCTACTGGGCGATCTCGCAAGCCTGCGGGCTCGCGGTCGAGGTCGCTGCCGGGCAGCTGCCCACGGAGACGGCGGACGGCTTCCAGCGCGTCGCCGACGTCGCGGGTTCCCTGCACAGCGGCTATTCCATGGCCGCGAACGCGCGCGACGTCATCGCCGTCTACGGCGCATGGACGGAGGGCAGGCAGTCGGAGGCGGCCGTCAAGCTGTCCGTCCTGCTGTTCCAGCACCAGTACTGCTGAGCGCGCCGATGCACCGCGGCATTCACTCGCCGACGCGCACCACGAGCTTGCCCTGCACGCGACCGGCCTCGAGCGTGCGCAGCGCATCGACGCTCTCGGTCAGCGGATAGGTGCGCTCCATCACAGGGCGCAGCCTGCCTGCGGCCAGCTCGGCGGCCACGTGCTCGAGGTCGGTGGCGCGCGCGGCTGCGAGCATCGCCCGCGCGTCGACCCTGCAGCTTCCCGGTGCTGGTGCTGACCACCGTGACGACACGGCCGGCCGGTGCGAGCATCCGCCCGAGCACCGCCACGCTGGCGGTCGAGACGGTGTCGATCACGATGTCGAACGCGCGTGGGGTCCGCTACGCGGTCAGTGCTTTGCGGATGCGCTGGGTCGACACGGGGCCCGAGGTCCCGAGCTGCTGCGCGAAGAGGCTCACGCGCAGCTCCTCCAGCAGCCAGCGGGCGGTGACCAGTCGCTCGGCCCTCGCCGCGCCCTCGGTGCCGGGCACCGCATCCGTCACCGCCTGCGGCAGCGGCAGCGCACCGCCCGCCGCCGTGAAGAGGGCAGTGGCCTGCTCGACCTCGGTCATCCAGGTGCGGTCGCGGTTGGCGGTCTCCGGCAGTCGCTTCACGCGGTGCTCGATCGCGCGCACGTAGACCTCGAGGCGCGGCAGGCGCTCGAGCCCCGTGCGGCTGACGAACCCGTCGAAGATCAGCTGGTCGAGGTGCGCGCGGGCGTCGGCGAGGGCCGCCATGTGCGCGAGGCTCGCGCCCTCGCGGATCGCGCGGTCGGCGTTCCGAGCAGCGGTCAGGATGCGCGCCACCTGGCTCGCGAGCCCGAACAGGCGGTCGACGAGGCCATCGGCGACGCGCGAGCGCAGCGCCTCGAACTCCGCGACCGACGCCGGCGGCGCGCCGCCACCCAGCTCGGCGTCGATGATCGCGAGCATCAGGTCGTCGAAGAGCCTGTCGGTCGAGGCGTAGGGGCTCGCGCCGAGCGCCAGCTTCTCGGCACCGGTGAGGTTCGACTGCACGTAGGGGCCGGGGCTCGGCACCTGCCGCAGCAGCAGCTGCCGCACGGCGGCGCGCTGGTCGCGCTGCTGGGTCTCGCGCGTGCTGGCCAGGCGGATGCCGACGCTCGGGCCTGAGGCCTTGGCCCCGCCAGCCTTGGCAGGGCCGGTGATCGCGTACCCCGGGTAGGCCCGCACGGTGTTGCCACCCTGCTTGACATCGATGTGCGCCGGCAGTTCGAGCTCGAAGCTCGCCACCTCGTCGCGCTCGAGGTCGCTCGTCACCTTGACGGCGACCTTCGCGACCTGCGCCGTCGCCTGCGCGCCGAAGCGCCGCTTGAGCGCCTCGAGATCCTTGCCATGCCCGAGGCGCCGACCGCGGGCGTCCTCGACGGCGAAGGTGGGCTTGAGGTGCTCGGGGATGCGTCCCCAATCGACGTCGGTGTCGGTGGCCTGCACGTAGGCGGTGCGGCTGATGCGGGTCGCGAGCACCTCGGCGAGCGAGCGAGGGCCGGCGGCACCGGTCGCCGCCGGCTGCGCGGGCAGCTCGGCGAGCATCCCGCGCGCCCAGTCTGCCGCGGGCACGACGTGCTTGCGCACGTGCTTGGGCAGGCTCTTAATCATCGCCGTCAGCAGCTCTTCGCGCATGCCGGGCACCAGCCAGTCGAAGCCCGCCTCGCTCAGCCGCGGCAGCACCGCGAGCGGCACGTGCACCGTCAGGCCGTCATCGGCCGTGCCGGGCTCGAAGCGGTAGCTCAGCCGCAGGCGCTGCTCGCCCTGCTGCCACTTGGTGGGGAACAGTTCGTGGTCGACCCGCGCATCCTCGCCCGTGAGGTCTTCGCGCGTCATCGTCAGCAGCTCGGGCGTCGTCTCGCGGGCCGTGCGCCACCAGCCCTCGAAGCTGCGCGTCGAGGCGACGTCGGCCGGGATGCGCGCGTCGAAGAACTCGAACACCGCCTCGTCGCCGACGAGCAGGTCGCGGCGCCGCTGGCGCTCCTCGAGGCGCTCGATCTCGCGCCGCAGCTCGCGGTTCCTGCGGTCGAAGTCCTGCGGCGAATCCCACTCGCCGTCGACGAGCGCGTGCCGGATGAAGAGCTCGCGCGCATGCTCCGGGTCGATGCGCGAGAACTGGATGCGGCGGCGCTCGACGATCGGCACGCCGAACAGCGTCACCCGCTCGAAGGCGACGACGGCGCCCTGCTTGCGCTCCCAGTGCGGCTCGCTCACCTGGCGCTTGGCGAGCTCGCCCGCGAGCGGCTCGGCCCACGCGAGGTCGATGGATGCGGCGTTGCGCGCGAAGAGCCGGCTCGTCTCGACGAGCTCGGCGGCCATGACGGCGCGCGGCGGCTGCTTGGCGAGCGCTGAGCCGGGGAAGACCTGGAAGCGGGCGCCGCGCGCACCCAGGTACTCGGCGCGCTGGCGCGTGCGCCGGCTCTGCTGGCGAGCGCTCTCGCCCGGGCGCGACTGCTGCGGCTTGGCGGTCTCGTCGATGACGCCGATGCGGCCGAGGAGCCCCGCGAGTAGCGCCTTGTGGACGGCGACCGCGTCGACGCTGACGCCCTCCGGTCGAGGAGCGCCGTCGCGCCCCTTCGCAGTTCCAGGAGCGCCGTCGCGCCCCTCTGCAGGTCGAGGAGCGCCGTCGCGCAGCGGCGTCGCGTCACGAGACCGGTCGGCCCCCTTGGTCTCGTGACGCGAGCGGGCTGCGCCCGCGCGCTCCGGTTCCTGCGCCTGTCGAAGGGCGACCGGAGTGTCCGTCGCGCCCCGCGCCTCCCGCTGCAGCCCGAGCGCCTTCGTCAGCTGTCGCACCACGTCCTGCCACTCGCGCACCCGGAGGAACGACAGGTGCTCCGCCTTGCACAGCTTCCTGAACTGGTTGCCGGACAGTCGCGCCTGCTGCTCCTGCAGATACCGCCACAGCGCCAGCAGTGTGATGAAGTCGCTCGTCGGGTCGGCGAACCGCGCGTGCGAGCGATCCGCCTCCTCGCGCCGCTCGAGCGGCCGCTCCCGCGGATCCTGGATCGTCAGCCCCGCGACGATCGCGACGACCTCGTGGGCGACGCCCGCGTCCCTGCCGGCCACGGCCATCCGCCCGAACCTCGGGTCGACGGGCAGCCGGGCCAGCTCGCGCCCGATCTTCGTGATGCCGCCGGTCTTCGAGATCGCGCCGAGCTCGAGCAGCAGGTCGTTGCCGTCCTTGATGTCGCGCGCGGACGGCGGCTGCAGGAACGGGAACTCGGCGAGCGGCCCGAGCCCGAGCGAGGAGGCCTGCAGGATCACCGCCGCGAGGTTCGTGCGCAGGATCTCGGGGTCGGTGAACTCGGGCCGCTTCTCGAAGTCGGCCTCGCTGTAGAGCCGGATCGCGATGCCCGGCGCCACGCGTCCCGCGCGGCCGGCGCGCTGGTTGGCGCTCGCCTGGCTGATCGCCTCGATCGGCAGCCGCTGCACCTTGCTGCGCACCGAGTAGCGCGAGATGCGGGCCGTGCCCGTGTCGATCACGTGGCGGATGCCCGGCACGGTCAACGAGGTCTCTGCCACGTTGGTCGCGAGCACGACGCGGCGGCGGATGCCCGCGCGCGAGCTGCGCTCGAAGACCCGGTGCTGGTCGGCGGCGCTCAGGCGGCCGTAGAGCGGGAGGATCTCGGTCGTCGGGCCGAGCCGCCCCTCGAGCGCCGACTGCGCGTCGCGGATGTCGGCCTCGCTCGGCAGAAACACCAGCACGTCGCCGGTGTCGTCGCGCGCGATCTCGGCGAGCGCCGCCGCGATGCCGTCGATCGGATCGAGGTCGACGTGGGCGTCCTCGTCATCGCGGTCGTCGTCGCTGCCGCCCGAGCCGCCTGCGGTGCCGCCCGGCCCGCCTGCGCGGCCCGGCGCATCCGCCCCCTGTCCTTCGGAGACGAGCGGGCGGTAGCGGATGTCGACGGGGAAGGTGCGGCCCGACACCTCGATGATCGGGGCGTCGTCGAAGTGCTTCGAGAACGACTCCGGGTCGATCGTGGCGCTGGTGACGATGACCTTGAGGTCGGGACGGCGAGGGAGCAGGCGCTTGAGGTAGCCGATGAGGAAGTCGATCGTGAGGCTGCGCTCATGGGCCTCGTCGATGATGATCGTGTCGTAGGACTTGAGATCGCGATCGCGATGCATCTCGGCGAGCAGGATGCCGTCGGTCATCACCTTGATGCGGGTCCGGGCGCTCACGTGGTCGGTGAAGCGCACCTTGTAGCCGACCTCGCTGCCCATCTCGACCTCGAGCTCCTCCGCGAGGCGCTCGGCGATGGTGCGGGCGGCGAGGCGGCGCGGCTGCGTGTGACCGATGCTGGTGCGGCCGAGCTCGAGCAGCATCTTGGGCAGCTGAGTCGTCTTGCCGGAACCCGTGGCGCCCGCGACGATCACCACCTGGTGGTCGCGGATCGCCGCCATGATCGTGTCGCGCGCCTCGCTGACCGGGAGCTCGGCCGGGTACTCGATGCGCATCCCGCCATTCTCGCGCACCGCTGGCGGCGGTGCCGCCCGCGCGCCCGCTGCCGCCGCCATCGGGTTCGCCGACCCCTCCCGCCAAGACCGACCTGGTGCACCGGGTCGCCCTTGGCGCGACGGGTCGCGCATCGTGCGCGGCGTCCGCAGTTGCGTCATCGGCTGTGCACAGCCGCGCGACGGCACGCCCGGCAGCAGGTGCCGCACCTGCCATGGTGCGCCGATGCAGCGGACGCCCGACCCCTCGCAGCTGTGGCACACGCGCGACCTCACGGCCCGGTCACCCGGCCTCCGCCCTGATCGCGAGCCGCAGCTCACGCGGATGCGTCGAGGCGTCTACGCCGATCGTCCCGCTGGTGATGCCGCAGCGTCCGGCATCGTTGGCGGTGCAGGCGCTTCGGGCGTCGGCGGTGGCGGAGCGGACACCGACCCGGCCGCGCGCGACGCCGGCTACCTGCTCCGCATCCGTGCTGTGGATGCCGCGCGGAAGCAGCCGATCTTCGCGCGCGAGTCCGCGCTGGCGCTCCACGGCATCCCCTACGGGATACCGCCAGATGTCGTCTACACGACGGGCCACGCGAAGACAGCGGGCAAGAAGGCCGGCATCGCGCACAGCGCTGTGGAGCTCGACCCGGCCGACATCGTGATGCTGGGTGGAATTCGCGTGTGCTCGCTGCCCTACGCACTCGCAGAGGTCGCGCGGAAGCGCGATCCTCAGACCGCCGTCTCGGCGATCGACGAGGCGCTGCGCAAGGGAGTCGTCTCGAAGTCGCAGATGCTCGATGCGCTCGGCCGGCAGGGAAGTCACGGCCGTCGTCGGGCTGCGTGGGCGGTGGCATTCGCGGATGCGGCGGCAGAGTCGGTCGGCGAGTCCTGGAGCCGCGTGCGGATCCACCAGCTCGGGTTCGCCGCGCCGGAGCTGCAGGTCTGGGTGACGGGGCGAAGCGGCAAGCGGTATCGAGTCGACATGCTCTGGCGCACCCCTGGCGGGCGTCCCGTCTTCGGCGAGTTCGACGGTGCGCACAAGTACGGCGCGCTGGCGCAGCAGGGTGGGCAGACCGGCGCGCAGGCGCTGAGCGAGGAGAAGGCGCGCGACGACGACCTGCTCTTCGTCGGAGATCCAGCGCACTGGGTGTGGATCGACGTGCTGCGGCCGAAGAGGCTCGAGCGCATCCTCACCGCGTACCGCGTGCCGCGCATCCGACCGTCGTTGGAGAGCCTGACATGACCGCCCGGACAACGATTGCCGACCCCTCCCGCCGATGCCGACCCGGTGCACCGGGTCGGCATCGGCGCGAGGGGTCGGCGTTCCGTGCGAGCGGCTGCGCCGCGGGAGGCTGCGCCACGGGGCGCACGCGGGAGGGCGGATACGGGCGGATCGGGGGGATCGGGCGGATGCGGGGTGAGGGCTGCGCCACCCGGCAGCCGTCAGGGCACGGAGGGAGCCGCTCGGGAGCATGCCGCAGACTCGATCGCGCCAGTACGGTGGCCGCATGAGCGAGATCAGCGTGCGGGCAGCGACGGCGGACGACCGGCAGCGTTGGGAGGAGCTCTTCCACGGCTACCGCACCTTCTACGAGAACCCCCGCGACGTCGCCGTCGCCGACCGCGTCTGGAGCTGGGTGCTCGACCCGGCGCACCAGACCAACGCGCTCGTCGCCGAGGTTGACGGCAGGATCGTCGGCTTCGCCCACTGGCGCCGCTTCGAGCGCCCATCGGTGGGGCAGACCGGCATCTACCTCGACGATCTCTTCGCCGACGCATCCGCCCGCGGCCTCGGCGTCGGGCACGCCCTGGTCGTGCGGCTGCAGCAGATCGCGGCTGAGGAGGGCGCCTCGGTCGTGCGCTGGATCACCGCCGACGACAATCGCACCGCCCAGCGGCTCTACGACCGCGTCGCGACGAAGACGCGCTGGCTGACCTACGACGCGGCGCCCGCGCCACGCTGAATCGGCGCGCCGACGCGGCGGCCGCACCTGGCTGACGCCGCGCCCGCACCACCACCCGCGTCAGTCCTCGACGACGCCGATCGCGACCGCGAGGTCCTCCCACGACATCCCGGTGCCCTTGAAGACGTTCGGGCGGTCGGTCGCCCGCACCACCTCGCCGCGCGCGAGCGCGTCGATGCCGATGAGGGCGGATGCCTCGAGGACGCCTGCGTCCACGGCCTGGATCACGTCACCCGCCTCGCGCATCGCCGCGCCGACCTCCTCGACCACGACGAGCGAGCGCCCCATGAGCCAGGCGTCGAGCTCGCGCCGGTCGGGCTCGTGCGAGCCCATCGCGATCACGCAGGCTCCGTCGCGCACGAGCGAGCCGTCGAACAGCGGCTCCTGCGCCGACGTCGCGCAGACGACGATGTCAGCGTCGGCGACATCACCGGCCGAGCCCGGCTCGGCGTCGACGCCGCGCGCGCGCAGCTCAGCGCACGCCGCCTCGACCCGCTCGGGGTTGCGCCCCACGAGCCGCACGCTCGTGAGCTGGCGCACGTCTGCCATGGCGATCGCGTGCTCGATCGCTTGCGGGCCGTTGCCGAACACCACGAGACGTGCTGCGCCCGGCGCGGCCAGCGCATCCGCCGCCACGGCAGACACCGCGGGGGTCCGCAGCGACGTCAGGCTGACGCCGTCGATGATGGCGGCGGTGCTCAGCGTCGCGGTGTCGAGCAGCAGGTAGGTGGCCTGGATGCGCGGCAGCCCGCGCTCGGGGTTGCCGGGCGCGACGGAGGCGACCTTCACGCCCGTCCACTCGCCGATGGTCGACGGCATGAGCAGCAGGTGCCCGCCGCCCGCGTCGACGCTGCTCCGGGGCGCATCGTCGGCGGGGGAGAAGCCGGAGGTCAGCGCCCGTGCCACCAGGTGCCGCGCACGCCGAGGCGAGATGCGGGCGCGCACGGCATCGCCCGAGAAGGTCAGCGGCGCTGCGTCGCCATCCGTCATGCCTTGTCCCGGCCCTCAGCGGCGGCGCGCTCGCGGGGCTGCGCGGCGACCAGCGAGCCGTCGTCGAGCCCGCGCGCGGCCAGGAGCTGCGCCTCGCGCCGCGTCGCCCGGGGCGACAGCGTCACGGCGACGATCGAGATGATCGCGACCGCGATGAGGTAGATCGCGATCGGCACCCACGAGCCGCCGAACGTCACGAGCAGCCAGGTGGCGAGCAGCGGTGCCGTGCCGCCGGCGAGCGCCGCACCGATCTGGTAGCCGAGGGTGATGCCGGTGTAGCGCACGCGGGTCGAGAAGATCTCGGACATCAGGGTGCCGAGCGTCGCGGTGACCGGCGGCCAGACGATGCCGAGCCCGATGATGACGGCGGCGTAGACGGCCCAGTCCATGCCCAGGTCGAGCAGCAGGAAGAACGGCGCCGCGAAGAGCCCGATGAGCACGGCGCCGGCGAGGAAGACGCGGCGACGGCCGAAGCGATCCGAGAGCGATCCCATCAGCAGGATCGCGATCGTGCTGACGAACGCGCCGGCGCTGACCGAGTTCAGCACCGTCGAGCGCTCGAAGTCGAGCGTGCCCGTCGCGTAGCTGACCACGAAGGTGGCGAAGATGTAGAACGGAGCGGTCTCGACGACCTTCGCGCCGATCGCGACGAGCACCGAGCGCCAGTGGTCGCGCAGCGTCTCGGCGATGGGCAGCTTGGCGACGTTGCCGGAGTCCTTCGCCTCCTGGAAGGCGGGCGTCTCGGCGAGGCCCTTGCGGATCCACAGGCCGACGAAGACGAGCACGATGCTGGCGATGAACGGGATGCGCCATCCCCACGAGTCGAAGGCGTCGACCGGCAGCATGCTGACGAGGGCGAACGCGATCGTCGAGAGCAGCATGCCGATCGTGATGCCCGTCTGCGGCACCGAGCCGAAGAAGCCGCGGCGGTGCTTCGGCGCGTACTCGTAGGCCAGCAGCAGTGCGCCACCCCACTCGCCGCCGATCGCCAGGCCCTGGATCACGCGGCACAGCAGCAGGAGGATCGGCGCGAGCACGCCCACCTGCTCGAAGGTCGGGAGCAGCCCGATCGCGACCGTGGCGCCGCCCATGAGCGAGAGCGTGATCACGAGCGTCTTCTTGCGGCCGATGCGGTCACCGATGTGCGAGAAGACGATGCCGCCGAAGGGGCGGATGAAGAAGGTGAGCGACAGCGTGACGTACGACAGCATCAGCGACAGCGCGGGATCGTCGGTGGGGAAGAACTGCTTGTCGAAGATGAGCGCCGCGGCAGTGGCGTAGAGGAAGAAGTCGAACCACTCGATGGCGCTGCCGCTGAGGCTGCCGAGCAGCACCCTGCGGTTGGTGACGCGTGTTCCGGGCGGGGCGGTCTTGGTGGCCATGGGGGACTCCTCGTCGTCGTTGACTGCGCTCGGCGCCAGAAGCGACGCGTCTGCCACAGTACAACGTACAATTGCACCGCCCGAATGCGGCGGGATTCCCGGGATGTTGCGGCCCGGTTACGAGGTCAGTCCTCGGGCTTGCCTGCCCAGACCCCGCGCGCATGCGCGAGGTGCGTCGCCATCAGTGCGGCGGCCCCATGAGCATCGCCCGCCTCGATGAGATCGAGCAGCTGGCCGTGCTCGGCCGCGCTCTGCGTCAGCCGGCCCTCGCGGTGCAGCTGCTGCAGGGCGGAGAGGCGCGTGAGGCCTCGCAGGCGGCGGGCCTCCTGCACGATCGCGCGGTTGCCCGCGAGCGCGAGCAGGCCGAGGTGGAAGGCGTTGTCGGCGGTGATGAACTCCCGCAGCAGCCCCTCGGCGGCCGTGCGATCCAGCTCGGCTGCGAGCGGTCGCAGCGCCGCGATGTCCTCCGGCCTCGCGACGCGAGCGACCCGCTCGATCGTCGGCACCTCGATCAGCGCGCGCAGCTCGACGACGTCGTCGAGCTCCTCGTCGCTGATGGGCACGACGCGGTAGCCGCGGTTGCGCATGGCCTCGACGTGCCCGTCTCGGCACAGGTCGATCATCGCCTCGCGCACCGGCGTCGCGGAGACCCCGAGCATCTGCGCGAGCGCAGGCGCCGAGTAGACGGTGCCGGGCACCATCGTGCCGGCGACCATCGCTTCGCGCAACGCCTCGGTCACCTGCGCGCGCAGGCTCGAGTGCGCGGTGAGCGATGCCACGACGGGCTCGAGCCCGGCGCCATCGACTCCTGCGCGCTTCGTCATCCGGCCTCCCCGTGCCGGCGCCCGTCGCGGTCGGCTCGCTCAGCGTACCCAGCCGCCTCCGCGCCGCAGCCGCAGGCTCCGCACGCGACACGAGGCACGGCTCCCTAGCGATACCCAGGCGGTCCGGGCAGGATGCGAAGCATGGAGATCCACGACAACGGACCGCAGCGCAACGCGTTCGACATCGAGACCGCGACGCGCGAGAACACCAACTACCGCACCGTCGCCTGGTCGGGGGCGCACCTGCAGGTGACGCTCATGTCGATCGAGCCGGGCCGCTCGATCGGCCTCGAGGTGCACAACGGCACCGACCAGTTCCTGCGCCTCGACGCCGGCAGGGGCCGCGTCGTCATGGGCCCCTCGAAGGACGACCTGCCCTTCGAGCAGGACGTCACCGACGGCTGGGCCATCCAGGTGCCAGCGGGCACGTGGCACGACGTCATCAACACCGGCGACGAGCCGATGCGGCTCTACGCCATCTACGCGCCCACCCACCACGCGGCGGGCATCGTGCAGGAGACGCCCGAGGCCGCGGATGAGGACGAGGAGGCCGGTCGCGACGAGCCGCCGACCTGGGCGGAGGAGATCGACACCCAGGGCGAGGAGAAGGCCTGACGCCACCAGCCTCGCAGCGCACGACGCCCGCCGGTCGATCCGGCGGGCGTCGTCGTGTCTGCAGCTGCGCAGACGAGCGGATGCGTCAGGCTCGCGAAGCCCCGTGGTGGTCGTCGGCAGAGTGGTCGCCGGCCCGGTCGGCGTCGGCGCCGTGGTCGCCGACGTCGCTCGCGCGCTGATCCTCGGTGCCGCCCTCGGGCGACGCCTCGACGTCGGTGTCCGCGGGGTCGGTCGCCATGTCGGGGTCGGCGCCGATCACCGTGGTGCCGTCGTCGGCATGCTCGCTCGGGCCCGGGCGGCCGTCGTTCGAGTCGCTCATCGGGGACCCTCCTGCTCGAGGTCGGACGCGGTGGGGTCGTCGCTGCCGGGGCCGGGGTCGCTCGCTGCGGGCACGTCGTGCTCCTGCTCGGCCGGGCGCTCGTCGGTGTGGGCGCCCGGGTCGCCGCCGCCTGCGCCGAGGGCGGCCCGCAGCCCTGCATCCATCGCGGGGTTCGCGTCCGCTCCCGTGGGGTCGCCGAACTCGCGCGCCTGGTCCTCTGGCACCCGGTCGTCGGGGATCTGACCTGCGTCGCTCCTGGTCATGCCTGCCTCCTTCGGTGTGGCTGTGGTGTCGGCGCTGCCGGTGCCGACGTCGTTGGCGTGCAGCTCCTCCGCGCTGGCGTGCGGGGCGGTGTCGCCGGAGTGGAGCGCGGCCTCGCCATCGGCCGAGACCCGGGCGCGCTCGCTGGCTGCCTCCGCTGCGAACGACTCGGTGCCTGCCGCGCCGAGGCTCGCGCTCGCAGGAGCACCTGCCGCAGCCGCGCCGGCCGCGCCGGTCGCTGCGGCACCGCCCAGGACGGCTGCTGCAGCGGCGTCGCGCCCGCCGGCGGCAGCCCAGTCGCGCCCAGCGGCGGCGGCGGACGCCTGGTCCGGCGCGGTGCCGCGCGCAGGGTCGTCGCTATCGTCGGTGTCGCCGTCGAAGGGGTTGTCGCCGATCAGCGGGGGCAGCTCCTCGCCCCGCGCACCGCGTCGCTCGAGCACGAAGATCGCGCTGAACATGGTGATGATCGAGAGGCCCACGTAGACCCAGCCGATGACGCTGTTGGGCATGACGCCGAGCGGGTCGGTGACGCGCGTGTAGCTGAGGATCGCCAGCAGGCCGCCGAGGACGACCAGCACGCAGGTCGTGACCACGAACCACGTGGGCCGGGTGCGGCGCGTGGCGATGATCGCGCCGAGGACGAGTGCCGCGAGACCGAGCAGGGAGAGCATGCGGTCAGCCTAGGCGCACGCCCTGCGAAGCGCATCGGATGCGGGCCCACAGGGCGACACGCGCAGCGGGCGGCGAGTGGGCGCTCGCGCCTACGATGGAGCGAGTGACCAGCCAGACCACCCAGCCTCCAGCCTCCGGGCACCAGGCCGCAGGTCACGCCTCCGCCGGCGGGCCGCACGCCCCCCACCCCGGCTTCGGCACCTGGGCGGCCGACCACCTCTCGCCCGCCTATCCGGAGCGCGCCGCGTGGGGCACCGCCCAGCCGCTCCGCGCCTGGCAGCAGGAGGCGCTCGAGCAGTACTTCCGCACCGAGCCGCGCGACTTCCTCGCCGCCGCGACCCCCGGTGCAGGCAAGACCACCTTCGCCCTGCGCCTCGCCTCCGAGCTGCTGCGCCGCGGCGCCGTGCACCGCATCACCGTCGTCGCCCCCACCGAGCACCTGAAGCAGCAGTGGGCCGACGCAGCTCACCGCGCCGGCGTCAGGCTCGACCCCGACTTCGCCAACGCCGACGGCGACTACCCGCGGCAGTACCACGGCGTCGTCGTGACCTACGCGCAGGTCGCGGCCCGCGCATCCGTGCACGAGCGCATCACGCGGTCTGCTCCCAGCCTCGTGATCCTCGACGAGGTGCACCACGCGGGCGACGCGCTCAGCTGGGGCGACGCGGTGCTCGAGGCGTTCGGCCCCGCAGCCCGTCGCCTGTCCCTGACGGGCACGCCGTTCCGCAGCGACACCTCGCCGATCCCGTTCGTCGAGTACGTGCGCGACGAGCGCGGCATCCGCACCTCGCGCACCGACTACGCCTACGGCTACGACGCGGCGCTGCGCGACCACGTCGTGCGTCCGGTCGTCTTCATGGCCTACGCCGGCACGATGCAGTGGCGCACCTCCATGGGCGACGAGATGAAGGCGACGCTCGGCCACGGCGACACGAAGGACATCACGAACGGCGCCTGGCGCACGGCGCTCGACCCGGGCGGCGCCTGGATCCAGCAGGTGCTGCGCTCGGCCGACGTGCGGCTGACGCACGTGCGGCAGACGGTGCCGGATGCGGGCGGCCTCGTGATCGCGACCGACCAGGCACAGGCGAGGCAGTACGCGCAGCTGCTGCACGCCATCTCGGGCGAGGCGCCCACGATTGTGCTGTCCGACGACGCCGGCGCCTCTGATCGCATCGCGACCTTCTCCGACGGCGACGCCCGCTGGATGGTCGCGGTGCGGATGGTGTCCGAGGGGGTGGACGTGCCGCGGCTCGCGGTCGGCGTCTACGCCACCAACGCATCCACGCCGCTCTTCTTCCAGCAGGTGATCGGTCGCTTCGTGCGCTCCCGCCGCCGCGGCGAGATCGCGACGGTCTTCCTGCCCTCGGTGCCCCCGCTGCTGGTGCTCGCCGCAGAGCTCGAGCGGCAGCGCGACCACGCGCTCGACCGCGAGCAGGCCGACGACCAGCTGCTCGACGACGACCTGATGGCCGCGGCCGAGCAGGGCGACCGCGACGATCGCGAGGCATCGCCCTTCACCTGGGAGCCGCTCGAGTCGAGCGCGACCTTCGACCGCGTGCTCTTCGGAGACGCCGAGTTCGGGCAGCTCGTCGAGCCCGCGAGCGAGGAGGAGCTCGACTTCATCGGGATCCCGGGGCTCCTCGACGCGGAGGACGTCTCCGAGCTGCTGAAGCGCCGGCACGCTCGGCAGGCCGCGCGCATCCGCGAGCGCCCGCCGGTCGAGGCTGCGCCCGAGCCGCTCTACCGCACCATGCGCGAGGAGCGGCAGCTGCTCAACTCGCTCGTCGCGATCGTGGCGAAGCGCCGCGGCGAGGCGCACGCGCTCGTGCACGCCGAGTCGCGGCGCGTCTGCGGCGGACCGCCGGTCGCGCAGGCGTCGATGCAGCAGCTGCGCGACCGGATCCACTACCTCCGGAAGGTGATGGATCGGGGTCGGTGACCCAGCCGGGGCTCAGTCGTGCTCGACCCAGCAGTTGAGCACGGCGGATGCGACGGCGTAGGCCGCGCCGTCATGCGTCATGGATCCGGCGAAGCCGTCGGGCAGCGCCGTGGCGTCCACGAGCAGCGTCTTGCCGTCGCGGATGAAGGCCACGATGCCCTCGCCGGTCGAGAAGGAGGGGAGGCCGAGGCCGAGCATGCCCTCGATCTCCTCGGCGCCCGCGAGGGTGCTCTGCAGACCGGTGAAGTGCGCCTCGCCTGCCGCCACGTCGGCCGTGTCGTGCACCGAGAGGCGCAGCGGTGCGCCGTCGATCTCGTAGGTGCAGGAGTACATCGGGGCGTCCCACGAGGGGGTGCCGACCGCCTCGCCCTCGAGGTCGAACAGGCTCGTGACCGCGTTCACCACCTGGCCGGCGCAGATCATCTGCGCTGCGGGGGAGGGGTCGCCGGCGCTCGCGGCATGGGCGTCGTCTCCGTGCTCGGCGTGCTCGGCGTCGCCGTGCTCGGCGGGCTCCTCGCCCTCCGCGCCGTGGTCGTGCTCCGCGCCCGACATGACGGTGCCGTCCGGCATGGTGTGCGAGGGCTCGGGCGCCGACTCCGGCTGCGTCGCCGCTGACGTCGCGCAGCCTGTCAGCAGCAGCGCTGAGGCGACGAGCAGCGCGATCCGGGTGGTGCGGGCCATGAGGTCTCCGATCGGTGGGATGCGTACACGAAGCGTTCGTCGCTCTTCGCGAGACGGATTGCATCTGCCGCAAAGAAAGCTCGGGCGCGACCAATCCGGATGCGCGGCGGCGCCGAAGAGCCTCATACGGGACGCAAACCCTTGCTCCCCCGATCCTTCGAAAGAGGTATCAGCATGAAGAAGAAGTCAATCCTGCTCGCCGCACCGATCCTCGGTGCCGGCATGATCGCGCTCACCGCTGCTCCCGCGATGGCTCACGACGTCACCGGCTCCTACTGGTCGGACCTCGGCGAGATCAACAGCTCGGGCGCCACCGGAGAAGCGTGGATCGATGTCGACGGCGACATGGCCACCGTCACGATCAACGCGTCGGGCCTCGCAGCCGAGTTCGACGGCGCCGCCTACCCGCACGTGCAGCACATCCACATCGGCGCCCAGGGCGTCTGCCCGTCGGATGAGGCTGACACCAACGGTGACGGCATCATCAGCACGACCGAGGGTGGCCCGTCGTACGGCGACATCGGCACGACGCTCTCGGTCGGCGACACCGACAAGAGCCCGGCAGCCGGCCTCGACCTCGCGGTGGCTCCCTCGGGCGACACCATCTCCTACGAGGAGACCTTCGAGATGAACCACGAGACGCGTGACGCGCTCGCCGCCGGCACCGCCGTCGTCGTCGTCCACGGTCTCGACCCGGCCACGCAGCCTGAGGGCGCGACCGAGCCGAGCGACCTGGTGCCCGAGCTCCCGCTCGCAGCCACGTCGCCCGCGCTCTGCGGTGCCCTCGCCATGGCTCCGGCCGGTGGCGTCGACACCGGTGTGACCGCCGGATCGAACGGTGTCGAGCTCGGCGCCGTCGCTGCTGGTGGCGCGCTCGTCGTCATGCTCTCTGCTGGTGTCTACATGGTCCGTCGCCGCACCGCGACCGACAGCTGAACCATCAGTCTGCATCGATGATGCTTCACGGATCGGGCCGTCGCCTCCGCCTCACCGCGGTGGCGGCGGCCCTCCTGCTGTCCTTGACCGCCTGCGCGACCGCCGACGACGGTGCGGCCGCGCCCGAGTCATCCGCCGTCGCGCCGAGCACCGCGCCGGCCAGCCCCTCGCCGACGCCAGAGCCTCCGAGCAGCGCGGAGCCGGAGGCGACGCCCCTCGCCATGGAGGCCTCGACGCCCGTCAGCGTGCAGATCCCGGCGCTCGAGCGCGACGCGCAGCTGATCCAGACCGGCCTCCGGGCCGACCGCACGCTCGAGGTGCCGCCCGACGCCGAGGGCTCGCCGGCCAGCTGGTACGACGGCTCGCCCACGCCCGGTGAACTCGGCACCTCGGTGCTGCTCGGGCACGTCAACTCCCTCACCTCCGACTTCGGCGTCTTCTACGACCTGCAGTCGCTCGTCCCCGGCGACGAGGTGCGGGTGCAGCGCGAGGACGGCTCGACGGCGGTCTTCGAGATCTACCGGGTCGAGTCGTTCGCGAAGGACGAGTTCCCGACCCGCGAGGTCTACTACCCGGCGTCGGATGCCGAGCTGCGCCTCATCACGTGCGACAACCTGGGCGGCACGACCGACGGCTTCCCGAACAACTTCATCGTCTTCGCGAAGCTGGTCGAGGCGGCGTAGCAGGGCATCCGACCCGCGGCGCATCCACCGGTCAGCGCCGCTCGATAGGGTCGGAATCATGCAGCAGCACGAGGTCAGAGCCCACAGGAGCGCCGAGAACCTGCCCCGCGAGGAGCAGCTGGCATGGAAGATCGCGCAGGTCGCCGTCGACCCGGTCGAGGTCGAGGCCGACGTCGTCGAGATGATCGCGAACCGCATCATCGACAACGCGTCGGTCGCGATCGCCTCGCTCAACCGCCCCCCGGTGATCTCGGCTCGCGAGCAGGCGCAGCGCCACCCCTACGAGCCCGGCGCCGCGGTCTTCGGCATCGACGACCGCGTGAGCCCCGAGTGGGCGGCGTGGGCCAACGGCGTCGCCGTGCGCGAGCTCGACTACCACGACACCTTCCTGGCGGCCGAGTACTCGCACCCGGGCGACAACATCCCGCCGATCCTCGCCGTCGCGCAGCACCTCGGCTGCGACGGCAGGGCACTGGTGCGCGGCATCGCGACCGGTTACGAGATCCAGGTCGACCTGGTGCGCGCGATCTCGCTGCACAAGCACAAGATCGACCACGTCGCGCACCTCGGCCCCTCGGCTGCCGCAGGCATCGGCACGATGCTCGGCCTCGAGGCCGAGACGATCTTCCAGGCGGTGGGGCAGGCGCTGCACACGACCACCGCGACCAGGCAGTCCCGAAAGGGCGAGATCTCGACGTGGAAGGCGCACGCCCCGGCCTTCGCGGGCAAGATGGCGGTCGAGTCCGTCGATCGCGCGATGCGCGGGCAGACGAGCCCCGTGCCGATCTACGAGGGCGAGGACGGCGTGATCGCCTGGCTGCTCGACGGCTGGGAGGGCTCCTACAGCGTGCCGCTGCCCGCGCAGGGGGAGCCCAAGCGCGGCATCCTCGACACCTACACGAAGGAGCACTCGGCCGAGTACCAGGCGCAGGCCTGGATCGACCTGGCGCGCAAGCTCTCGGCGGAGCGCCCCGAGCTGCGCGACCCCGAGAACGTCACCTCGATCGTGCTGCACACGAGTCACCACACCCACACCGTGATCGGCTCGGGCGCCAACGACCCGCAGAAGTACGACCCGACCGCCTCGCGCGAGACGCTCGACCACTCCATCCCCTACATCGTCGCCGTGGCGCTGCAGGACGGCGGCTGGCACCACGTGAGCTCCTACGCGCCGGAGCGCGCGCAGCGCCCCGACACGGTCGCGCTGTGGAACAGGATCACCACGCTGGAGGACCCGGTGTGGACGGAGCGCTACCACGACCCCGATCCCGACAGGAAGGCGTTCGGCGGTCGCATCGTGGTCACGCTCGCCTCCGGTGAGGTCATCGAGGACGAGATCTCGGTGGCGGATGCGCACCCGGCCGGGGCGCGCCCGTTCGGCCGCGCGGAGTACGTGCAGAAGCTGCGCACGCTCGCGCAGGGCATCATCGAGACGGACGAGATCGACCGCTTCCTCGGGCTCGTCGAGCGCCTGCCAGAGCTGACCGCCGACGAGGTGCGCCAGCTGAACGTGCTCGCGCCGGCCGGCACCGTCGACGTCGGCACCACGAAGGGCCTGTTCTAGATGCTCTCGACGACCGTCACCCCGAACCAGAAGCGGAAGGCGCTGCGAGCGGGGCTGGCGTCGGGCACGATCCAGCGCTTCCCGGGCGCGTTCACGCCGCTGACGGGTCCGCTCATCCAGCAGCTCGGCTTCGAGGGCGTCTACATCTCCGGCGCCGTCATGGCGGCGGAGCTCGGCCTGCCCGACATCGGCCTGACGACGCTGAGCGAGGTGGCGCAGCGCGGTCGCGAGATCTCGCGCATGACCGATCTGCCGACGCTCATCGACGCGGACACCGGCTTCGGCGAGGCGATGAACGTCGCCCGGGCCGTGCACGAGCTCGAGGATGCGGGAGTCTCGGGCCTGCACCTGGAGGATCAGGTCAACCCGAAGCGCTGCGGCCACCTCGACGGCAAGGAGGTCGTCTCGACAGAGCTGGCCGCCCAGCGCATCGCTGCGGCCGTCAGCGCGCGCCGAGACCCCGACCTGGTGATCATGGCTCGCACCGACATCCGCGGCGTGCAGGGGCTGGGCGCCGCGATCGACCGTGCCAAGGCGCTCGAGGCTGCCGGGGCCGACGCCATCTTCCCCGAGGCGATGGCGACGCTCGAGGAGTTCGCGGCCATCCGCGCGGCCGTGCGGGTGCCGATCCTCGCCAACATGACCGAGTTCGGCAAGAGCGCCCTCTTCACCCACCAGCAGCTGCAGGACGTCGGCGTCAACATCGCCATCCATCCCGTCTCGCTGCTGCGCATCGCGATGGGCGCGATCGAGCGCGAGCTCGGCGGGCTGCGCGACACCGGCACCCTCGACGGCGCCGTCGAGCGCATGCAGACCCGCGCGCGCCTCTACGAGCTCAACGACTACGCCGCCTACAGCGCCTTCGACGAGGGCGTGTTCAACTTCGAGGTCCCGGAAGGCCACAGCCAGGCATGAGCCACCTCTTCTCGCCCGTCGACGTCGGGCCCGTCTCGGCGCGCAACCGCGCCTGGGTCTCGCCCATGTGCCAGTACTCCTGCGAGCAGCAGGACGGCGTGCCGGGCGCGTGGCACCACGAGCACCTCGCCTCCTTCGCGCGCGGAGGGGCCGGCCTCGTCATGACCGAGGCGGCCGCCGCGGTCGCCGAGGGTCGCATCTCGCCGCAGGACGCCGGCATCTGGAACGACCAGCAGGCCGAGGCGTGGGCACCCATCGCCCAGCGCATCCGCGACCACGGCGCGGTGCCGGCCATCCAGCTCGCGCACGCGGGGCGCAAGGCCTCGACGTACCGCGAGTGGAGCGGCCGAGGGTCGGTCCCGGCCGCCGAGGGCGGCTGGCCGACCGTGGCGCCGAGCACCGCGGCGTTCGGCCGCTACGCCCCGCCGCGCGCGCTGGCGCCGGAGGAGATCGAGGCGCTGCCCGAGCAGTTCGCAGCAGCAGCGCGGCGTGCGGTGAGCGCCGGCTTCGACGCCGTCGAGGTGCATGCCGCCCACGGCTATCTGCTGCACCAGTTCCTCTCGCCGCTGTCGAACACCAGGGCGGATGCGTGGGGCACCGACGGCGACGGCCTGCGGGTCGCGCTCCTGCGGCAGGTGGTCGAGGCGGTGCGCGAGGCGGCGCCGGATGCGGCGCTGATGGTGCGCCTGAGCGCGAGCGACTGGGTGGCCGGCGGCATCGACACCGACATGACCGTCGAGCACGTGCGCGTCGCCATGGAGGCCGGCGCCGACTGGTTCGACCTCTCCTCCGGCGGGCTCGATCCGCGGCAGGAGATCCCGGTCGGACCGGGCTATCAGGTGCCCTTCGCGCGCGCGGTGCGCGCGGCGACGGGCGCGCGGGTCAACGCCGTCGGCCTCATCGACGAGCCCGAGCAGGCCGAGGCGGTGCTCGTCGACGGCGATGCCGACGCGGTCATGCTCGGACGGCCGTGGCTCCGCAACCCCCACTGGGCGCTCGCGGCCGAGGCTGCGCTCGACGCCGACCGCCTGCCCGCCGCGGCCGGCGCGCCGGACGGCGCCGCCGCATCCGACGCCGTCACCACGTCGGTGTGGCCGCCGCAGTACACGCGGGCCCGTCACGTGTCGAGGCGATAGGCTCGCAGACGGCCTCGCCACGCCCCGCCACCCCTGGAGCGTGAGGGCCACCCACATCTGCTTCCAACGACGGGAGACGCCATGAGCATCGACCTGGACACCTATCAGCTGAGCGACGACGAGCTGGCGCTCGCCGAGGCGGTGCGAGACTTCGCCGACCGGGTCGTGGCACCCGTCTCCTACGAGGCCGATCGCACGAAGACCCTGCCGATGGACGTCGTGGCGCAGATGGGGGAGATGGGGCTGTTCGGCATCCCGTTCCCCGAGGAGCTCGGCGGCCAGGGCGGCGACTACTTCGCCCTCTGCCTCGCGATCGAGGCCCTCGCGCGCGTCGACCAGTCCATCGCGATCACGCTCGAGGCCGGTGTCAGCCTGGGCGCGATGCCGATCTTCCGCTTCGGCACCCAGGAGCAGCAGGCCGAGCTGCTGCCCCAGCTGCTCTCGGGGGAGGCGCTCGCCGGCTTCGGCCTCACCGAGCCGGAAGCCGGCTCCGATGCCGGCGCCACCCGCACCACCGCCCGCCTCGAGGGTGACGAGTGGGTCATCAACGGCTCGAAGCAGTTCATCACCAACTCCGGCACGTCGATCACGAAGTTCGTCACCATCACCGCGGTCACGGGCGAGACGGACGGCCGCAAGGAGATCTCGACGATCTACGTGCCGAACGGCACCCCCGGCTTCACCGTCGAGGCCCCCTACGACAAGGTCGGCTGGCACGCCTCAGACACGCATCCGCTCACGTTCAAGGACGTGCGGGTGCCCGCCGCGAACCTCGTCGGCCAGCGCGGGCGCGGATTCGGTGGATTCCTGCACATCCTCGACGAGGGCCGCATCGCGATCGCGGCGCTGTCGACCGGTGCCGCAGAGGGCTGCCTCGAGGCGGCCGTCGACTACGCCAAGCAGCGCAAGGTCTTCGGCGAGCCGCTCGCGGGACGCCAGAGCATGCAGTTCCTGCTCGCGCGCATGCAGCAGCGCGTCCACGTCGCGCGCCTGGCGTGGCACCACGCCGCTCGCCTGCGCGACGCCGGCAAGCCGTTCAAGACCGAGGCGGCGCTCGCCAAGCTCACCGCGAGCGACGCGGCGATGGACAACGCGCGCGACGCCACGCAGGTCTTCGGCGGCAACGGCTTCATGAACGAGTACCCGGTGGCGCGCCACTACCGCGACTCGAAGATCCTCGAGATCGGCGAGGGCACGAGCGAGGTGCAGCTGCTCGTCATCGCGCGCGCGCTCGGCATCGCCTGAGCGCTGCCGGCCCGTTCCCGGCGCGAGAGGCCCCCATGAGAGGCCTCTCACGCGGGCTTCCTCCCTGCCTCACGGCCGCCGACGATCGTTGCTCTCAAGCAGTCAGAGCCCCGGTCCCGGAGCACAGCACCAGCAGGAGGAAGTCATGAACACCAAGTGGATGGCCATCGGCACCGTCGGAGTCCTCGGGCTCGGCGCGATCGCAGCCAGCGCCGCAGGCATCGCCAACGCGGTGGAGCTCCGCGGCGCGGATGGGCGCGTCGTCGACGCAGGCTCCCTGCGCGGCGACGTGCTCGCCGGCGGGGCCGTGCAGATCAAGACGACCGGCACGCACGCCTCGATCATCTCGGCCGTCTCGGCGAGCGACGCCGCGTCGGCCGCGGCGTCGGCCACCCAGTCGGCGGCCGCCCCGTCGGCGACGCAGTCGGCCGCATCGCCGGTCGTCGCGCACTCAGCCGCCTCGGCGCACTCTGCGCCCGCCACGACGCAGCCGCGCCCGGCGGCGCCGGCTCCGGCCCGGCCGGCGCCCGCCCCTGCCCCCCCCCCCCGTCTCTTTTACGCACCGGCTCCGCAGCACTCGGCGCCGAGCCCCGTCTACTCGGCGCCCAGCGCACCGGCTCCCGTCTACTCGGCGCCGTCGCCGCAGAGCCCGGCATCGCCGCAGAGCCCGGCATCGCCTCCCTCGGCGGGCTCCGCGGGCTCGAACGACTGAGCAGCGCCGACCACACCGCACCGCACCGCACGCGAAGCGCCCCGCCATCCGGCGGGGCGCTTCGTCGTCGCGAGCGGTCGGCGCGCTCTCGTCAGGCCCTCGGCCCTTCGACCGACTCGTCGCCGCGCTCCCGAGCGTCACCCGAGGCATCCGCATGCCTGCGCTCGTCGCGCTCGTGCCGCTTGCGGTCGCGGCGCTCCTCGCCGACGGTGAGCGCGTTGTCGCCGGATGCGGTGTGGTCGGGGCGGTCCTCGCCCTTGCGCTGGATGCGACCGGGCTCGAGCGAGCGCAGCACGTCCTCCGAGCTGATCGGCCCGGTCGTCGCATCGGTGTACCACTCGGTGAGCGCCGGATCCTCGGTGTCGAGCCAGGCGCCGGCGCCGTCGTCGGCCACGACCTCGCTCGAGCCGAACACGAAGTCGTCGCCGTGCTCCTCGATGCCGAGCCGCACACCCTGAGCGATCGCGGCCTTGGCGTAGCGTCGGCGCAGGATGTACGGGTCGGTGCTCAGGTCCTTCCACCAGGCGACCATGACGCCCATCACGACGAAGGCGAACGGCAGCGCCGTCACCACCATGAGCGACTGCAGGCCGCCGAGCGCGGTCTCGCCGCCGCCGACCAGCAGCACCGCAGCGGTCACGCCGAGCAGCAGGCCCCAGAACACCGTCGCCCAGGTCGACGGCTCGGGCTTGCCGCGCTGGCTCATCGACGACATGACGATCGAGGCAGAGTCGGCCGCCGTCACGAAGAAGATGATCACTGCGATCATCGCGATCACCGAGGTGATCGTCCCGAACGGCAGGTTGCCGAGCACCTCGAAGAGGATCGCCTCCGACGAGCCGGCCTCGCTGACGGCCAAGCCCTCGGCCTCCATCCACATCGTCGTGCCGCCGTAGATCGTGAACCACGCCAGGCAGACCGCCGAGGGCACGAGGATGACGACGGTCACGAACTCGCGCAGCGTGCGGCCGCGCGAGATCTTCGCGATGAACATGCCGACGAACGGCGTCCACGACACCCACCACGCCCAGTAGTAGGTCGTCCAGCTCGCCATGAAGCTCGCGGTCTCCTCGCCGTGGGTGACGTTGCGCATGAGCATGGTGCCGAGCTCCGAGACATAGGAGACGGCGGCTGCGGGGATCAGGTTCAACAGCAGCAGCGTCGGCCCCGTGACGAGCGCGAACAGCCCCAGCAGCACGACGAGCAGCATGTTGGTGTTCGACAGCAGCCGGATGCCGCGCTTCACCCCGGAGACGGCGGAGATGATGAAGAGGCACGTCAGCACGGCGATCGCAGCGACGATGAAGCCGTTGCCGAGCGGGCCGAGCCCCGTCACGACCTCGACGCCGCGCCCGATCTGCAGGGCGCCGATCCCGAGCGAGATGGCGGTGCCGCCGAGCGTCACGATGATCGCGAAGGTGTCGATGATCGAGCCGGCCCATCCCTCGGTCCGCTGCCCGAAGATCGGGGTGAAGATGGCGGAGATCAGCGGCGAGCGGCCGCGGCGATACGCGCCGTAGGCGATCGCACCGCCGACGAGCGAGTAGTACGCCCAGGCCATCGGCCCCCAGTGGAGCATCGTCTGCGCCATCGCCGAGTGCATGGCGTCGGGGCTGAGCGGGGCGTCGTCGAAGCCGTGCGGCGGGTCCATGAAGTAGGTGAGCGGCTCCATCGGCCCGTAGAACAGCAGGCCGATGCCGAGGCCCGCGGCGAACAGCATCGAGATCCACGACGCGGTCGAGAACTCGGGCGCCTCATCGTCTGCGCCGAGCCGGATGCCCCCGGTGCGGCCGAAGCCGACGAGCAGCATGAAGCCGACGACCGCGATCGTGAGCGCCCCGAAGAGCCAGCCGAAGTTGGTCGAGACCCAGGTGAGGGATGCGCCGCCCACCGCTGCGATGTTCGCCGGTGCGAGCACCCCCCACAGGATGATGCCGATGACGAACACCGAGGCGATGACGAACACCGGCCAGTTCGTGGTGAACACGCGCCCGGTGCGCTCGACGCCGATGCCGGGGATGAGGGCGGGGTGCACCACGGGGTCTGGCACGCGGGGCGCCGCGAGATCCTTCACCACCTGCTTGACCGGTGTGCGCGGCTTGCGCGGCGGTCCCTGCTGCGGCGTGGGCGGAGTGCTCTCGGGCATGGCGAACGTCTCGTCTCTTCAGGCTGCTGCGTCTCGGGTCAGCCCTTTCGGGCGCGACGAGAACCTACCGCGACGCCTCGGAAGAGCTGCAATCATCCTCAGCATCGTTGCGCCATCGTGACCGCCGGCACGAAGCCGGGACGGCGCGGCCGCTCGTTCGCCTGACGAACGAGTTCGTCAGGTCGCGTGCCCTAGAGTCGAAGGCGCGATGGCCGCACCGGCCGCGCCCTACGACGCACGTCCGTTCACGTCAGGAGCACCATGGCCGAGCCCGACATCAAGAAGGGACTCGCTGGCGTCTACGCCGACACCACCGAGATCTCGAAGGTCAACCCCGACACCAACTCGCTGCTCTACCGCGGCTACCCCGTGCAGGAGCTCGCGGCGACGCAGTCGTTCGAGGCCGTCGCCCACCTGCTGTGGCACGGCGACCTGCCGACCGACGAGCAGCTCGCCGAGCTGCGCGCCAAGGAGCGCGGTCTGCGCGCCCTGCCCGACAACGTGCGGGCAGTGATGGATGCGCTGCCCGAGACCGCGCATCCGATGGACGTCGTGCGGACGGCCGTGAGCATCGTCGGCGCCAACGACCCGAATGCCGAGGACGCATCCGACGACCTCGACAAGGCCTTCCGCCTCTTCGCGGTGCTGCCGGCGATCGTCAGCTACGAGCAGCGACGCCGGAACGGCGACGCGATCGTCGAGCCGCGAGACGACCTCGACTACGCGGCCAACTTCCTCTGGATGTCGTTCGGCGAGGAGGCCGACCCGCTCGTCGTCGAGGCCTTCAACCAGTCGATGATCCTCTACGCCGAGCACTCGTTCAACGCCTCCACGTTCACCGCCCGCGTCGTCACCTCGACGCTCGCCGACCTCTACTCCGCTGTCACCGCGGCGATCGGTGCGCTGAAGGGTCAGCTGCACGGCGGTGCGAACGAAGCAGTGATGGATGTCTTCGGCGAGGTCGGCAGCGCCGACCGGGCGGATGCGTGGATGCAGTCCGCGCTCGACGAGAAGCGCAAGATCATGGGCTTCGGCCACCGCGTCTACAAGAACGGCGACTCGCGCGTGCCCACGATGCGCGCGGCGCTCGAGCGGCTCGCCGAGCACTACGAGCGGCCCGACATGCTCGAGATGTACACGGCGCTCGAGCAGGCGATGGCCGACCGCAAGCCCATCAAGCCCAACCTCGACTTCCCGTCGGGGCCGGCCTATGCGCTGATCGGCTTCGACGTGCCGATCTTCACGCCGCTGTTCGTCGCCGCCCGCGTCACCGGCTGGACGGCGCACATCATCGAGCAGCGCGCCAACAACGCGCTCATCCGGCCGCTCTCGGCCTACAGCGGGCCCGACGAGCGCCACGTCGACGGCGTCGACGCATCCGCACTGCCCCAGGACACATCGACCATCGAGGAGACCGCATGACCACCGCATCCCACAACGTCCCCAGCCTGCAGCTCAACGACGGGCGCATGATCCCGCAGCTCGGCTTCGGCGTGTTCAAGGTCGACCCCGACGAGACCGAGCGCATCGTGCTCGACGCCTTCGAGGCCGGCTACCGCCACATCGACACCGCGGCCATCTACGGCAACGAGAAGGGCGTGGGCCGCGCGATCGCGGCGAGCGGCATCGCGCGCGAGGAGCTCTACATCACGACGAAGCTGTGGAACGACCGCCGCGGCGAGACCGAGGCGCGCGCAGCGCTCGGCGAGAGCCTCGAGAAGCTGGGGCTCGACCACGTCGACCTCTACCTGATCCACTGGCCCACGCCCGCGAACGGCAGCCCGGTCGAGACGTGGGAGACGCTCGGCGCGATGCGCGACGAGGGGCTCACCCGCTCGATCGGCGTCTCGAACTTCGACGAGCGCTACCTGCCCGAGATCCTCGAGACCGGCTTCCGGCCCGCGATCGACCAGATCGAGCTGCACCCGCAGTTCCAGCAGCGCGCGACGACCGCGCTCGCGGCGGAGCAGGACATCAAGATCGAGGCGTGGGGGCCGCTCGGCCAGGGCAAGGTCGACTACACCTCCGGCACGATCGGTGCGATCGCCGAGCGCCTCGGCGTCTCGTGGGCGCAGGTCGTGCTCGCGTGGCACCTGTCTGCCGGCCGCATCGTCTTCCCGAAGTCGAACCGCCGGGCGCGCATGGTCGAGAACCTCGCCGCAGCGTCGGTGCAGCTGAGCGCCGACGACATCGCCGCGATCGACGCGCTCGACCAGGGCGCGGCTGGCCGCGTCTCGGCCGACCCCGCAGAGGTCGCGTAGCCCGCGCCTCCGCCCCGGCGGCGAGCTCCGCCGCAGAGCGCGACCCCTTCTGCCAGACCCGACCCGGTGCACCGGGTCGCACGTGGCAGAAGGGGTCGCGTTCTCGCATGCGGCTGCCGCCGACGCGAGCGAGTGGGGCGGCGCGGCTAGCGAGGGACCGCGGTCGCGAGCCGGGGCGCCCGCCGCGCCGAGCGCGCGCGGTCCTTCGCCGCATCGGCCGCCACGAGGGCGAGCCACGACGCCCGCTGCTCGGGGCTGGAGTGCCGCACCGGACCCAGCCGCCGCATCCGCACGGGCTTGATGCCGCACAAGCTGAGCGTGCCGCTGCGCAGCTGGTCGAGCCGCGTGTCGGGCAGCACGCCGGCGAGCCACGCAGGGGTGTCGCTCGTGGCGATGATGCGGCCGGTGCGCCCGCCGAGCAGCCCCTCGGGCATGGAGCCCTTGTAGCGGTAGTCCTCCTGCGGCAGCAGCGCCCGGTCGAGGAAGCCCCGCAGCAGCGCGGGCGTCGAGCGCCACCACACGGGCGTCGCGATCACGATGTGGTCGGCGTCGCGGATGGCGGCGCGCGCAGCGGCGAGATCGGGCTCGATCGGCATGCGCCGCGTGTAGCCGAAGCGCAGGTGCACGTCGAAGTCGAGATCGCGCAGGCGGATGATGCGGGCGTCGCCATGCGCATCGGCGTAGGTGGATGCGAGGGCCGAGACGAGCGAGTCGGGGTTCGGATGGGCGTCGATGACGAGGGCGGACATGGGGGCTCCTTCGGTGCGAGCGATGCGCGAGCAGGGCGGCCGCGCGTCGAGGTGCGAGATCTGGGCAGTGTCAACTATCTGGACACCGCCAAGCGTCCCGTAGGATCTTGCACGTGTCAAGATCGACCTCGGCCTACCACCACGGCAACCTGCCGGAGGCGCTCGAGCGCGCCGCGATGGGCCTGCTCGAGACGCAGCCGGCCGCCGAGATCAGCCTCCGCGCAGTGGCGCGCGAGGCGGGCGTCAGCCACAACGCGCCCTATCACCACTTCGGTGACCGCAAGGCGTTGCTGAAGGTCCTGGCCGAGCGCAGCATGAGCGCGCTGCTCGAGTCGCAGCGGACGTCGACCCGGGACGGAGCGCCCGCGATGCGCCTGAGGGCGCTCGCCCACGACTACGTCACCTTCGCCTCCGCCAGACCGCACGTGTTCGCGGTCATCTACGACCCATCCGTCTGCGTGCCCGGCAGCCCCACCGAGACGATGGCGCCGTTGATCGCCGCGGAGGAGGCGCTGCTGGCCGACACGGTGCGCGCCGCCTTGCCGGAGATCGAGGGACAGGCGGCCGCGAGCATGGCTGCCGCGATGTGGGGCACCGTGCACGGCCTGGCGCAGCTGTCGCAGGCCGGGCACCTGCCGCTGGAAGGCGCGCTGTCGGCAGTGGACGCGCTGCTCGATCGCGTGGTCGCGAGCGACGGGTAGCCCCTGGCCGACCCGTGCGCGGGTCGATCGGGGGCTGCCGAGCCGCCGCGCTCAGGCGGCGTCGCGCGCGGTCCGCTCGCCGCGCCGGCTGGCGAGGCGTGCGAGCAGCCGGTGCTCGGTGTCCTCGCCGGGGGCGATGCCCGAGGGGATGCGGAGGAGGAAGACGAGTCCGAGTGCCCACCAGAGCCCGAACAGCAGGTAGGACTGCGGGGCGATCGCTGCGGGCATGCCGGGGATGTAGAGGCTGAGCAGCGCGGCGGTCGTCACGATCGCCGCGATGCCGAAGGCCTTGCCCGAGCGGGCCGAGCCCACGCGGAACGGTCGATCCATCCTGGGCTCGCGCTTCCGGAGGACCAGGAACACCACCGAGACCAGCAGGTACGCGATCACGATGCTGGGCGAGCCCGAGTCGACGAGCCAGCCGAGCATCCCCTGCCCGAAGAACGGGGCGATGGCCGAGATCGCGCCGACGAACACGATCGCGTTCACCGGGGTGCGGAACCTCGGGTGCAGCGTCCCGAACCAGCGCGGCAGCATGCCGGAGCGTCCCATCGCGTAGAGCAGTCGCGTACCGCCGATCAGCAGGGCGATCCACGAGGTGAGGATGCCGGCGATGCCGCCCGCGAGCAGCACGTTGGCCATGACCGGGCTGTTGAACAGCGCTGCCATCGCATCGGCGGTCGCGAGGTCGGACGCCGCGAGCTCCGCGCCGGGCATCGACGAGGAGGTCGTGAGGATGACGATGACGTACCAGGCGGTCGCGATGAGCACCGAGACCACGATGAGGCGGCCGATCTTGCGTGGGCTGAGCTTCAGCTCCTCGGCGGTCTGGGGGATGACGTCGAAGCCGACGTAGAGGAAGGGGATGACGATGAGCACGGTCGCGAGACCCGCCGGGTTGGTGAAGAAGGGCTCCATGTTGGCGGCCGACCCGTTGGTGGTCGCCCCGAACACGAGCATGGCGCCGACCGCCAGCAGGAACAGCACGACGAACGTCTGGACGATGCCCGCGAGCTTGATGCCGATGACGTTGATGATGGTGATGATGATCGCGGCGACCGTGCCGATCAGCGCCCACACGAGGTAGACCTGCGAGTCGAAGATCGTCCAGAGCGGGATCTGGTTGATCTCGGGCACGATGTAGGCGATCGTGCGCGGCAGCGCGACGGCCTCGAAGGCGACGATGGCGATGTATCCGCCGGTGATGCCCCAGGAGCCCACGAACGCCCACCGCGGGCCCATCCCGCGCATGAGGTAGTGGTGCTCGCCGCCCGCCTTCGGCATGGCCGCGGTCAGCTCGGCGTAGACGAGGCCGACGAGCAGCATGATGAGGCCGCCGATCACCATCGCGATCACCGCTCCGAGCGTGCCCGCGTTGTCGATCCACCCGCCCGTGAGCACGACCCAGCCGAACCCGATCATCGAGCCGAAGCCGAGCGCGTACGCGTCGAGCGTGCCGAGCGTCTTCTTGAACTGTGGATCGGCAGCGTTGTCGTCCATGGGGCTCCTGTCGTCGTCCGGCGCTCGCCGGTGGCCTGCGGTCACGCTACGCGCGTGGTCAGCGACAGCGCAATCCGGGCTGTGCCGCCACCTGCACTAGGGTCGCCCTATGACTCTCGCTCAGCTGCGCGCGTTCGTCGCGGCGATGGAGCTCGGGACGCTGACGGCGGCGGCGAACGAGCTCGACGTCTCCCAGGCCTCGGTGTCGGAGCTCGTCAGCCGGCTGGAGGCAGAGCTCGGCGTGGTGCTCTTCGTCCGGGGGGCCCGAAAGCTGGTGCCGACCGCGGCAGCCGAGCAGCTGCTCCCGTACGCGCACCGTTCGCTGGGCGCCGCCGAGGACGCGGCTGCTGCCATGCGCTCGCTCGTCTCCCTCGAGACCGGCGTCGCGACCTTCGGCGTCCTGCGCAACGCCAACTTCTACGGCCTCTCCGGGCTCGTGCACCGCTTCCACGCCGCGCATCCGGGAGTGCGCATCCGCATGGTCGGGCTCAACTCCCACTTCGTCGCACGGGCGGTGGAGTCGGGCGAGCTGGAGGCGGGGCTCGTGGTGCTGCCGATCGCGAGCGAGCGGCTGGAGATCGAGCCGCTCGTGGTCGACGAGGTGCGCTTCGCGACGTCGGGGCCTGCGCCCGGCGGCGGCGCCGCGACGATCCAGGACCTGATCGACGCCGGGGTCGTGCTCTACGACGCGCACAGCGGCTGGAGCGACCCCACACGTCGGCAGCTGCTGGATCGAGCGCACGCGGCGGGCCTGCGGATCGACCCCACGATCGAGGTCGAGCAGGTCGAGAGCGCGCTCTCCCTCGTCGCGCAGGGCGTCGGCGCGACGCTCGTGAGCGCGTCGATCGTGCGCTCGGGAGGCTTGCCGGACGGCGTGACGAGCTACCCCTTCGCCGAGCCCTTCGAGGAGACGATCGCCCTCGTGACCCGGCAGGGCGCCTCGGTCTCGCGGGCGACGAGGATCATCGCCGAGCTGGCGAAGCGCTCGATCCGCGCGGCGCATCCGTAGCGGCGCTGTCCACAGCCGGGCCCGGCACGGCGCGCGGCGGCGCGCCGGTCTGCCACCGTGCGCCCATGGAAGAACCGATCGCCGCCGAGGCCGAAGCCATCGTCCGCTCGCTGCTCGACGAGTGGCTGACGCCCTTCGAGCGCGAGTGCCTCGCCTGCTACCTGCAGCGTGCTGTCAGCGCCTTCGGCTGCGATGGGCATCGCTTCGCCAAGCGCTATCGCGACCTCGTCGCCCCGCGAGCGACCGCGCTCGAGCGCCGGCTGGCGGCGAGCGGCGGCCACTGCGACTGCGAGTTCCTGATGAACGCCGTCGAGCCGGCGCGGCACCTGTGGGTGCCGCCCGTTCCGCAGCGGCCCGCGGCCATCGACGACGACGGCCCTGACGGTGACGAGCTCGACGGGCTCGAGCTGCTCGAGCCTGAGCCGCCCGACGTGATGCCGCGCTGTGCGGGCGTCCGCCTCGGCTCGACGCAGCCGTGCAGCAACTGGGCGACGCTCTGGCGACCGCGATGGCTGCCAGGTCGAGGCTGGTACTGAGGCGCGGGGCGGATCGTGCTGCGGGAGTGCCTACTGCGGCAGGCGCGGTGGCCAGAAGCGCAGGTGCATCGCCGCGTCCGACAGCGTGATGCCGTAGGCCACCGGCATGAACCAGATCGCCACGGCGATGCTCGCCGCGAGCAGCACGAGGATCGCTGCCCATCCGGCGGCGCGCCGCTCGACGTCGCCATCCCCCCTGGGGCCGTCGCTGTGCGCTCGCCCGAGCCCGGGGGAGGGCACGACGGACTCCATGTCGGCATCGAGCCGTGCCTGCGCGTCGGCAGCCGACCCATCCGCCCCCACCGCGACAGCGTGCGTGCCGGCCGCGCCCTTCGCGCCGCGCGGCACCGCTGGCCGGAGGCGACCGACGAGGAGCTGCAGCGCGTACGCGAGGCCGATCACGAGGAAGGGGAGGAAGACGATGGCGTAGAACAGGAAGATCGTCCGCTCGGGGAAGGCGAGCCAGGGTCCGTAGCCCGCCGCGATCGCGAGCAGCAGGAAGCCGGCGGTGCGATCGAGGGTGCGGCCGAGGTGGAAGAGCAGGAAGCCGGCGGCGATGATCGCGGCGTACCAGACGAGCACGTTGGGCAGCGCGGTGATCCACCACACGCCCGCGTCGCTCGTGCCCATCTCGAAGCCCGTCGGCCTGCCGAGCCAGAGCCACTCGAGCGCTGGCGACTGGTAGGGGTGGTCCTTGTCGAGGCCCACGTGGAAGCCCAGCTGCTGCGCGTGATACATCCACAGCGACTGCAGGCCCAGCGGCACCCACGCCAGCATCCCGCCCCAGCGCAGGTCGACGCGCTCGAGCGCGAGCTGCGAGCCCCAGCCGCCGTCGAACCAGCCGGCGAAGCTCGCGATGTAGACAGCGAGCGCCGGGCCCACGAGCAGCACGAAGCTCGTCGGCGCCTGCGTGAGCAGCGTGCCCAGCCACGGGTGCGCGAAGCCTGCTCTGCGGCGGTCGAGCGCATCCATGAGCACGGTCCACAGGCCGAAGGCGGCGAGGAAGGCGGCCCCCGACCACTTCGTCGCGCAGGCGGCGCCGAGCAGCATGCCGGCGATCACGAGCCACGGGCGCGCCCATATCGCGGCGCCGAAGCGCCGCCGTCGCGCTGCGAGCGCCCGCACCGTGCGCGCCGGGGAGCCGCGCCGATCGAGCAGGAGCGCGCCGGCGCCCGCGAGCACGAACACCGCGAGCACGCCGTCGAGCAGCGCCGCGCGGCTCATGACGATCGCGAAGCCGTCGATCGCCATCCAGAGGCCGGCGAGCGACGCGAACGCCACCGATCGCAGCAGGCCGCGGGCCACCGCATACGTCAGCGCGACGAGCGCGACGCCCGCGAGCGCGCTCGGCAGCCGCCAGAAGAAGGGGTCGGCGATGCCGAACACCGCCATCGCCATGCCGATGATCCACTTGCCCAGCGGCGGGTGCACCACGTAGTCGGCCTCGGTCGTGAGCCCACTCGCGTCGCCCGCCTCGAAGCCCTCGTTCGACTCCTCGGCCCACTCGCCCTCGAAGCCGAGCTGCCACATCGACCAGCCCTCCTTGACGTAGTACGTCTCGTCGAAGACCAGCTGGTGCGGATGCCCGAGCCCCGCGAGGCGCGCGACGGCGGCGACCCCGACGATGGCGACCGGCGCTGCGATCTCGAGGGTGCGGCGGATGCGCGGTTCGCGCAGGCGCCGCTCGATGCCGAGATACGCCCCGGTGAGGCGCTCGCGGCGAGAGCGGGAGGGTGCGTCGGGAGCCTCCGGCCGTGTGTCGTCGACGTCGCGCAGCGCGGCGGCGTCGTTCGGCAGGGTCACACGGGCGATTGTCGCACCTCGCGGCTGGCGGGTGCTGCCGCGCCGAGGTCTCGTGACGCGTGCCGCTGCGCCGCGCGCTCCCGATCCCGAGCCGGTCGAGGGGCGACCTGCGGGCAGGCGGGCGCGGCAATACGCTGAACGGGTGATCATCCTCGGCGCGACCCCGATCGGAAACCTGGGCGACGCGAGCGCCAGGCTGCGCGAGGCGCTCGCCGGCGCGACCGTGATCGCCGCCGAGGACACCCGCACGACGAAGCAGCTGCTGCGCGCGCTGGGCGTCGAGACGCAGGCGCAGTTCGTCGCCCTGCACGAGCACAACGAGTCGGCGGCCGCGCCGGCGCTCGTCGAGCGTGCCCGCGACGAGGATGTGCTCGTGCTCACCGACGCGGGCATGCCCGCGGTCTCCGATCCGGGCTTCCGCCTCGTGCAGGCGGCGGTCGCCGCTGGCGTCGCCGTCACGTGCCTGCCCGGCCCCTCCGCCGTGCTGACCGCGCTCGCACTCTCCGGCCTGCCGACCGACCGCTTCGCCTTCGACGGCTTCCTGCCTCGCAAGGCGGGGGAGCGCGACCGCTTCCTCACCGGCGTCGCCCGCGAGGAGCGCACCCTCGTGCTCTTCGAGGCCCCGCACCGCCTGATCGAGTCGCTCGAGTCGATCGAGCGCGTCATGCCTGAGCGCCGAATGGCGGTGTGCCGCGAGCTCACGAAGCGCTACGAGGAGGTGCGCCGCGGCACCGCCGGCGAGCTGCTGCCGTGGGCGCGCGAGGGCGTGCGCGGCGAGATCGTGCTGGTGCTCGAGGGTGCCCGCCCAGCGCTCACCGATCTCGCCGCCGCGATCCAGCAGGTGCTGCTGCTCAAGGAGGGCGGCATGCGGCTCAAGGAGGCGGCCGCCGAGGTTGCCGAGGCGACAGGGCACGCGCGCAACGCGCTCTACCAGGCCGCGCTCGCGGAACCGAGACCCTCGTCGTCACACGCGGGGGCTGGCTCCTAGACTTGAGCCCATGCCTGAGCGCTTCACCGTGACGACGCCGATCTACTACGTCAACGACGTGCCCCACATCGGCCACGCCTACAACGAGGTCGCGACCGACGTGCTCGCGCGCTGGCACCGCCAGCGCGGCGACGACACCTGGATGCTCACCGGCACCGACGAGCACGGGCAGAAGATCATGCGCACCGCCGCCGCCAACGGCGTCAGCCCGCAGGAGTGGACCGACCGGCTCGTCGAGACCGCCTGGATCCCGCAGCTCGAGCTGCTCGACATCGCGAACGATGACTTCATCCGCACGACGGATGAGCGCCACAAGGTGGGCGTGCGCATCTTCCTGGAGCGCCTCAAGGAGGCCGGGTACATCTACCACGGCGAGTTCGAGGGGCACTACTGCGTCGGCTGCGAGGAGTACAAGACGCCCGGCGACCTCGTGCCCGGCACCGGCGAGTTCGAGGGCCAGCAGGTGTGCGCGATCCACTCGCGGCCGCTCGAGACGGTGCGCGAGGCGAACTACTTCTTCAAGCTGAGCGAGTTCGGCGACCGGCTGCTCGCGCTCTACGACGAGCGCCCCGACTACGTGCAGCCCGAGCACGTGCGCAACGAGGTGCGCCAGTTCGTGAAGCAGGGCCTCACCGACCTGTCGATCAGCCGCAACACCTTCGACTGGGGCATCAAGGTGCCGTGGGACGAGACGCACGTCGTCTACGTCTGGTTCGAGGCGCTGCTCAACTACATCACGGCGAACGGCTACGGCGTCGACGAGGAGCGCTTCGCCCGCCGCTGGCCGGCGACCCACATCGTCGGCAAGGACATCGCGCGCTTCCACGCCGTCATCTGGCCCGCCATGCAGATGGCCGCCGGCATCGAGATCTCGGATCACGTCTTCGGCCACGGCTGGCTGCTCGTCGGCGGCGAGAAGATGTCGAAGTCGAAGGCGACCGGCATCGAGCCGAAGCAGATCACCGAGGTCTTCGGCGTCGACGCGTTCCGCTACTACTTCATGTCGGCGATCGCGTTCGGCTCCGACGGCTCGTTCTCGTGGGAGGACCTCGACGCCCGCTACCACTCCGAGCTCGCGAACGGCCTTGGCAACCTCGCCTCGCGCGTGATCGCGATGGTGCACAAGTACTGCGACGGCGTCGTGCCCGACGTCGAGATCGATGCCGACATCGCGACGCTGGTGACGGATGCGGTGGCGCGCGCCGAGAGCGCGATCGACGCCTTCCAGATCCACGACGGGGTCGATGCGGCGATGTCGATCGTCGAGCGCCTGAACGGCTACATCACCGAGCAGGCGCCCTGGGTGCTCGCGAAGGACGTGGCGCAGCGCGAGCGGCTCGCGGCGGTGCTCGCCTCGAACGTGCACGGCATCGGCGCGGCGGCGATCATGCTCGCTCCCGTCATGCCGGGGAGCGCGCAGAAGCTGTGGACCGCGGTCGGCGGCGAGGGCGAGGTCGCCGCGCAGCCGATCCAGCGCGCGCACGAGTGGCGCGGCACGGGGCGCGTGACGACGGTGCCGCCGCTCTTCCCCCGCGTCGAGCAGGCCTGATGCCGCTCCACCGGTCGAGGAGCTACCGCGCGGGCAGCGTCAGCGTGAAGCTATGCTCCAGCCCGTCGAGCCCGACCTCGAGCTCGCCGCTCGCGTCGACACCGTCGGGCAGCTCCAGCTCGTAGGTGCGCGCCGAGTCGGCCCCGGCGCACCCCTCGGGCGCCACGAACGCGACCGACAGCTGCCGCTCGTCCACCACGGTCGGCACACCCGCCGTCGGCCAGCACGTCGCGCTCGCGGGCAGCGAGATGGCGATCGACTCGCCGCCCCCGGCCCACGTCGCCACGGCGCCGGTGCGCAGCACGTCATCGATGGACATCCCGCTGTCCACGGGCAGCCCGGGCTCGCCGTCGTGCGGCTGCTCCTGCCCGCCGAGCGGCGTCGCCTGCAGCGTCGCGGCGTCCGAAGCGCCAGCAGAGCCCTCGGCGACCCCGCGCTCGTCGACCTCCGTCGTCACGCCACCGGTCGGCTGCTCGCCGGTGTCGAGCGGCTCCGCGGCCGTGCATCCGGTCACCGCGATCGCGGCGCCGAGCGCGGCGGCCAAGGCGAGGCGTGGGGGCATGCGGGATCGTCCTCCTGGTGGGTTGCTGTGCGATCGATGCTCGCACCCGATGCATGGTCCGACCTGGAAGATACCTCAGGTTTCGCTCTGGAGGCTCGCTCGTAGGCTGGAGCCATGCCCGACAGTCACCACGGAACCGCACCCATCCCGCACGCGCCCGGCGAGGCGGTGCTGCCCGGCGGCGAGTACATCCGCGAGCGGTTCAGCGACGGCAAGCGCGACATCACGCGGCCGCCGATCCCCGAGCCGCTCGCTGTGCCGATCTACGACAACCACACGCATCTCGAGATCAAGGACGGCGACGACTTCACCTACGCGGATGCGCTGGCCGCGGCCGAGCAGGCGGGTATCGCCGGCGTGATCCAGGTGGGTGGCGACGTCGAGTCCTCGCAGTGGTCGGCGGCCCTCGCCGCGCAGGATGCGCGCGTGCTCGCCGCCGTCGCCCTGCACCCGAACGAGGCCCCGGGCTACGCCAGCGCCGGCACGCTCGATGACGCGCTCGCGACCATCGACGAGCTCGCCACGCAGCCGCGCGTGCGAGCGGTGGGGGAGACGGGGCTCGACTTCTTCCGCACCGGCGACGACGGCCGGCGGGCGCAGCACGACTCCTTCGAGGCGCACATCGCCATCGCGAAGCGCCACGGGATCGCCCTGCAGATCCACGACCGCGACGCGCACGAGGCCGTCGTCGAGACGCTGCTGCGCGTCGGTGCACCCGAGGTCACGGTGTTCCACTGCTTCTCGGGCGATGAGCACCTCGCGCGGATCGCCGCCGACCACGGCTGGTACCTCTCGTTCTCGGGCACCGTGACGTTCTCGAGCGCGAAGAACCTGCATGCGGCCCTTCGTGTCGCCGATCGCAGCCGCATCCTGGTCGAGACCGACGCGCCATTCCTGACGCCCACGCCCTTCCGGGGCCGCCCCAACAGCCCCTACCTGACGCCGCTCACGGTGCGCTCGATGGCCGACCGGCTCGGCGTCGACGCCGACGAGCTCGCGGCCGAGACGGCCCGGAACACGCTGCGGGCCTACGGCAGCTGGGACGAGGTGCGCTGAGCGCCGGGACTGCGCTCGATCAGCTCGTGCCCTCGGCGGGCTGGATCTCCACGGTGATCTCGTCCGCGTCGTCGGTCCACTCGTCGACGGTCGCCTGCGTCACCGACGCATCCGCGCCCGTCACCGGGAAGGCCCAGCCGAACACGCGCATGTCGGCGGTGCAGATCGCCTCCGCGGCGCCGTCCTCCCACTCGAAGTCGATCTCGAGCATGCCGCCGTCGACGTCCGCCGATTCGCCCGTCGGCTGGCAGTCGGTGCTGCTGCTGCCCGCGCCGAAGACGTGCACGAGCGAGTTGCCGACGCCCGACCAGATGACGAGCGGCTCGCCCTGCGGGATGTCGTCGAGGCTGACCGTGCCGAGGATCGCCTCGTCCTCGATGCGATAGGGCTCGCCCGAGAGCTCGCTCGGCTGCGGGTCGGCGGTGGCAGAGTCGCTCGGCTCGGCGCTGGGTGCCTCGGCGCTCTCGCTGGTCGTCGGCGTGGACGAACCAGGGGCTGGAGGCGCGCTCGAGTCGACGGGTCCGCCGGCCGATGCGCATCCAGCGAGCGCGATGACGGCGACGAGCGCCAGGGGGATGGTCCTTCGCATGTCGTCCACTCCTTCGGGGCGCGGCCCGCGAAGCTCGCGGGTGGTTCCGCGCCTCCTACGGTGCCGGACGGGGCTGGGCGGCGCCTGGGCGCAGGCAGGCAGCCGCGTCTGGAAGCGGGCGCGAGCGAGCCGCGCTCAGGGCAGCTCGAGCACGTCGCCGGGCTCGAGCGTGCGCTCGACGGCGGGCCCAGCATCGCTCGTGCCGGTCACGGTGACCTGCACGGGCAAGGTGGCAGAGATGGCCGAGGGAAGATCGAGCTGCCAGCCGTAGGCCACCAGGTCGTCGGTGCAGGTGTCGCCGACAGCGGGTGCGAAGGCGACCTCGATGGCGCCAGGGCCGGCGGCCGCTGCGCCGACGGGCTGCGGCACGCACGCCTCGGTGCCCGAGCCGCTCATGACCACGGCGATCGAGGAGCCGGGCTCGATCCACCAGACGTCCAGCGCCGTCGCTCCCTCGACGACCGACTGGGCCTGCGGCAGCCTGGCTGCGTCGAACGGGGTGGCGGGGACCGCCGCCTGCGGTGCCTCGTCGACCTCGCTCGGCTGCGGATCGGCGCCGCCGCCGGGCACGAACAGATCGCTGGCCGTGAGCTCCAGCTCGGTCTCGGCATCCTCGCCCTGCATGCCGACGAGGGTCACGGGCACGGTCGCCTCGATGTCGAGCGCCTCCGGCAGCGCGAGCTCCCAGCCGTGCAGGCGGAAGTCCATCGTGCACATCATCTCGGGATCGATCGGGTCGAAGGGCACGACGATCGACGGCGCGCTGCCGCCGTCGAGCAGTGCCGCCTGCGGCTGCGGGATGCAGCTTCCGCCGCCACCTGAGCCGCCCAGGACCACGACGATCGACTCGCCGTACTCGCCCGTCTCGGGGTCGGCCGCCCATCGCACGGCGTAGCCCCGCTCCGAGACCTCCTCGAAGAAGCCCATCGCCTCCAGCTGCGTCGTCTCGATGGGCACGGGTTCGGCTCCGATGGCGCGCGCGGTGCTCTCGCTCGGAGTGGGCGCCCCGGGCGCAGCGAGCTGGCTCGCGCAGCCGACCGTGAGCGCGGCAGCACCGACGAGCGCGAGCGCTGCGAGCATCCGCGACCGAGGCGAGGTGGCGCTGAGCGAGGCTCGGCGGAGCGGGAGACGGGAGCCAGGCCCGGCGTGCGAGTCGGTGGTGCGCATGGTGATCCTTCGGTGCTGGGGAGCCCATCATCGCGCGCGCGGCTATGGCCGGGGTGCGGTGGCGCTCGGCATAGGCTCGATGCGTGAGCGACATGACCGGCGGCAGCCCGAGCGGCGGCACGCCCAGCGGCGGCAAGCCCGGCGGCGGCACGCCCAGCGGCGGCAGGCCCAGTGCCGAGACGCTGCTGGGCGCCTCCGAGATCCGTGCGCTCGCCGCCGAGCTCGACCTCACGCCCACGAAGCGCTGGGGGCAGAACTTCGTCGTCGACGCGAACACCGTGCGCCGCATCGTGCGAACGGCGGATGTCGCCGGGCGCGACGTCGTGGAGGTCGGGCCCGGTCTCGGCTCGCTCACGCTCGGCCTCACCGAGGCGGGTGCTCGCGTGGCTGCCGTCGAGATCGACCCTCGCCTCGCCGAGCTGCTGCCGCACACTGTTGCCCGGAAGCAGCCCGATGCCCGGCTCGAGGTCGTGCAGCACGATGCGCTGACGATCGAGGAGCTGCCGTTCGCGCCCGAGGCGATCGTCGCCAACCTGCCCTACAACGTCTCGGTGCCGGTGCTCATCCACCTGCTCGAGCGCTTCCCCACGATCGAGCGCGCCCTCGTGATGGTGCAGGCGGAGGTCGGGCACCGGTTGGCCGCGCGGCCAGGCTCGAAGACCTATGGCTCACCGTCGGCGAAGGTCGCGTGGTGGGGGCAGTGGGCGCTCGAGGGTGACGTGTCGCGGCAGATCTTCTGGCCGGTACCCGGCGTCGACAGCGTGCTCGTCGGCTTCCGCAAGGGACCGTCGTTCGGCTCCGAGGAGCTGCGGCGCCGCACCTTCCGGGTGATCGACGGTGCCTTCGGGCAGCGGCGCAAGATGCTGCGCCAGGCGCTGTCGGGGGTGTTCGGCTCGTCGGCTGCGGCGACCGAGGTGCTCGAGCGCGCCGGCGTCGAGCCGACGCTGCGCGGCGAGGCACTCTCGCTGCCGGACTTCATCCGCATCGCCGAGGCAGCCGCCGCGCCGAGCGCCTGACCTGCCCGCGGGCATCGCCCTCGCGGGCTCAGACGCGCGCGTCGAGCTCGGCGACCAGCCGCCGCGGCGCCGTGACTCGGAAGCTCGAGTCGAGCAGCTCGGCCACCCGCTGCCAGTCGGCGCCCTCGAGGTCGATGGCGACCCATCCGGAGGGCCCGAGGTAGGCGGGCACGAGCGCACCCTCGTCGAGCAGCGCAAGGCGCTCGTCGGCGTCGAGCAGCACGCTCAGCCGCGGCGGGTTGCCGCCCTCGCGATGCTCCTCCTTCGTCATGCCGCCGTAGTAGGCGAACACCTTGGTCGTGAAGAACGCGGGGCGGCCGTGCGACACCTTCTCGGCAGCGCCGGGCAGTGCGAGCGCCAGCTCGCGGAGCCGCGCGAGCAGCGGGTCATCGGCGTCGAACATGAGCGGATGCGCCATGCGGCGAGGGTAGCGCGGGCCTCCGACGCGTCGACGGCCGCGCACATCGAGGCGCCGGGCGTCGGCCGCGATGCTCGGCGCCCGCTGTCAGGGAGGCGCCCGAGCCCGCAGTAGGTTGTTCTCGTGAGTCGTGGCACGGTGCGGGCGAAAGCGCCCGGCAAGATCAACGTGCACCTCGGCGTGGGCGCGCTGCAGGACGACGGCTATCACGACGTCGCCACCGCCTACCAGGCCGTCAGCCTCTACGAGTTCGTCGAGGCGAGCGAGGCGAGCGACTTCTCGGTGCGCTTCTCGGGGCCGATCCCGCACCGCCAGCTCTCCACCGGTGCCGACAACCTCGCGATCCGCGCGGCGATGGCCCTCGCCCGTCGAGGTCGCGTCTCGGGCGGCGTCGCGCTCTCCATCGAGAAGCACGTGCCGATCGCCGGCGGCATGGGAGGTGGCTCGGCCGACGCGGCTGCGACGCTCGTGGCGTGCGACGAGCTCTGGGGGCTGCACCTCGGGCGCGAGGCGCTGCACGAGATCGCGCGCGAGCTCGGCGCCGACGTGCCCTTCGCGCTCGCGGGCGGCACCGCGATCGGCACCGGCCGCGGCGACCAGCTGAGCCCGGCGCTCGCGAAGGGGCAGTTCCACTGGGTGCTCGCCTACGCAGAGGCCGGGCTCTCGACGCCCGACGTCTACCGCGCGCTCGACGAGCACCGCGCGCTGCACGCCGCCGACATCGCGCCAGCGCACGACGTGCCGACGGTGGATGCGCGGGTGCTGCAGGCGCTGCGCGCGGGCGACGCGGGGCTGCTCGCCGAGGCGCTGCAGAACGACCTGCAGGCTCCGGCGCTCCGCCTCATGCCGCGGCTGGCGGGCACGCTCGAGCTGGGGGAGCGCTCCGGCGCCCTCGCCGGCATCGTCTCCGGCTCCGGCCCGACCGTCGCCTTCCTGTGCGACGGGCTCGAGTCGGCGATCGAGCTGCAGATCTCGCTCTCGACGGCGAAGGTGCTCGCGGTGAAGGTGACCGGCCCCGTGGCCGGCGCGCGCCTCATCGACTGACCGCGCCGGCGCATCCCGCCCCCGACCGGTCACCGCCCCGGTCGGCTTGCAGCGCCCGGCCCGTGCGCGAGAATGGAGCGATATGGCACATCTCCTGGGCGCCGAGCGCGTCGGCATCGCCTTCCCCACCCGCGTCGTCTTCGAGTCGATCTCGCTCGGCCTCGAGGATGGCGACCGCATCGGCATCGTCGGCCGCAACGGCGACGGCAAGTCGACGCTGCTGCGCCTGCTCGCCGGGCGGCTCGAGCCCACGAGCGGCCGCATCACCCGGCGCGGCGGCCTGGAGGTCGGGGTGCTCGACCAGCAGGACACGCTCGACCCCGACACCACCATCGGCGAGAGCATCGTCGGCGATCGCCCCGAGCACGAGTGGGCCGGTGACGCGCGCATCCGCGACATCCTGAACGGCCTCGTCGGCGACCTCGACTGGCACGCCCGCGTCGGTGACCTCTCCGGCGGCCAGCGCCGCCGCGTTGCGCTCGCGAGGCTCCTCGCCGGCGACTGGGACGTGCTCTTCCTCGACGAGCCCACGAACCACCTCGACGTGCAGGGCATCGCCTGGCTCGCCGACCACCTGAACGCGCGCTACGCGACCGGCCGCGGCGCCTTCGTCGCCGTCACGCACGACCGGTGGTTCCTGGATGCGGTGTGCACGGGCACGTGGGAGGTCCACGACACGCTCGTCGAGCCCTTCGAGGGCGGCTACGCGGCCTACATCCTGCAGCGCGTCGAGCGCGACCGGATGGCCGCGGCCTCCGAGTCGAAGCGCCAGAACCTGATGAAGAAGGAGCTCGCGTGGCTGCGGCGCGGCGCCCCCGCGCGCACCGCGAAGCCCAAGTTCCGCATCGAGGCGGCCACGCAGCTCATCGAGGACGAGCCGCCCGCCCGCGACCCGATCCAGCTCGCGCAGCTCGCCGCCACGCGACTGGGCAAGGACGTCGTCGACGTCATCGACGCCTCCGTCGAGCTCGGCGGCCGCACGATCCTCGACGACGTCACCTGGCGCATCGCGCCGGGCGAGCGCGCCGGCATCCTCGGTCGCAACGGCGCTGGCAAGTCGACCCTGCTCGCCCTCATCGCCGGGCGCATCCGCCCCACTGCGGGCCGCGTGAAGACCGGCAAGACGGTGAAGATCGCCGAGCTGACGCAGGAGCTGGCGGAGCTCAAGCAGCACGAGGACGAGCCGGTGCGCACCGTCGTCGGCAGCCTGAAGTCGAGCTATGCCACCGGCGGCAAGGAGCTCACGCCGGGTCAGCTGCTCGAGCGCCTGGGCTTCCGCTCCGGCGAGCTCTCGACCCTCGTGAAGGACCTCTCCGGCGGCCAGCGCCGCCGCCTGCAGCTGCTGCTGATCCTGCTCGACGAGCCCAACGTGCTGATCCTCGACGAGCCGACGAACGACCTCGACACCGACATGCTCGCCGCGATGGAGGACGTCCTCGACTCCTGGGCCGGCTGCCTCATCGTCGTCAGCCACGACCGCTACCTGATCGAGCGCGTCACCGACCACCAGTTCGCCATCGTCGACGGCGGGCTCCGGCACATGCCGGGCGGGGTGGATGCGTACCTCGAGCTCTCGGGCAAGGGCTCGGTCGAGCGCACGGCCGCGCGGGCGACGCAGGCGGTCGGCGCATCCGCAGCCCAGGGGAGCGGAGCACCGGCGCTCTCTGGCGCCGAGCGGCGCACGCTCGAGAAGGAGGCCGCGAGCCTCGACCGCCGCCTCGCGAAGGCGTCGCAGCAGCGCGCGACGCTGCTGCAGCGCTTCGAGGCCGCCGACCACGGCGACTACGACGCGCTCGCCGCGCTGCAGGCCGAGCTCGCCGCGGTCGACGAGCGCATCGCCTCGCTCGAGGAGGCCTGGCTCGAGGCGCACGAGGGCCTCGAGCGCTGAGTCGCTCGGCCGCGGCTGCCGCGGCTGCCGCGGCGGGGTGGTGCGGCGCCCGGAGCGCGCTCGGATACAGTGGCGGGAGCCGCGCCGAGGCCACAGCGCCCGTGCTGGACCACGAAGGGAGCGCCCATGTCGGAGCAGACGATCCTCGTCGTCGATGACGACCCGGCGCTCGCCGAGATGATCGGCATCGTGCTCGCAGGCGAGGGCTATGCGCTCGAGTACTGCGCCGACGGCGCCGAGGCGCTCGGCCGCTTCCACGAGGTGCGACCCGACCTCGTGCTGCTCGACCTGATGCTCCCTGGTAAGGACGGCATCCAGATCTGCACCGAGATCCGCGCCGAGTCGGGCGTGCCGATCATCATGCTGACGGCGAAGGGCGACCCGACCGACGTGGTCGTGGGCCTCGAGTCCGGCGCCGACGACTACGTCGTCAAGCCCTTCAACCCGAAGGAGCTCGTCGCCCGCGTGCGCACGCGCCTGCGCCCGCAGCGCAGCGCCGATACCGGCACGCTCCGCGTCGCCGACCTGGAGATCGACGTCGAGGGCCACCAGGTGCGCCGCGGCGGGGCCCCGATCCCCCTCACGCCGCTCGAGTTCGAGCTGCTCGTGACGCTCGCCTCGAAGCCGAACCAGGTGTTCTCGCGCGAGATGCTGCTCGAGCAGGTCTGGGGCTACCACTACAAGGCCGACACGCGCCTCGTGAACGTGCACGTGCAGCGCCTGCGCTCCAAGGTCGAGCGCGACGTCGACAGCCCCGTGGTCGTGACGACCGTGCGCGGCGTCGGCTACCGCGCCGGCGCACCGCAGGGCTGAGCCAGCGGTGGCCGCGCGACGCCGACCGCTGTGGGCGTGGGCGACGGGCGTCTTCCGCCGCTCGATGCAGGCGCGCGTCGTCGCGGCGAGCATGGTCCTCTCGACGCTCGCCCTCGTCGGCGTGCTCGGCTACATGTCGGCCTCCGTCGGTCAGAACCTCTTCGAGACGCGCCGCGACGACGCGCTCGTCGAAGCGGTGCAGGCCCGCAACCAGATGCAGCAGATCTTCAACGACGCGGTGACGCAGAACCTCACGAGCGGTGAGGTGGATGCGCTGCAGGACACCGCGCTCAACGCCATCGACGGCATCATCTCGAGCCGGTCGACCACCGAGTACGCGATGCTCCGCAGCGATGCGCAGGACGAGACGGTCCTGTCGATGAACGACGTGCAGTCGCAGGCCTTCGACGCCGCACTGCTGACGCAGGGGATGCGCACGGCCGTCGCCGACGCATCCGACGCGCCCTTCTACCAATCGGTGCGCATCGAGTCGGCGAACGGCACGGAGCCGGGGCTCGTCGTCGGCACGACGGTCGACGTGCCGCTGACTGGGCAGTACGAGCTCTACCTCTTGACGAGCCTGCAGTCGACGCAGGAGACG
Source organism: Agrococcus sp. Marseille-P2731 (assembly GCF_900117395.1). GTDB lineage: Bacteria > Actinomycetota > Actinomycetes > Actinomycetales > Microbacteriaceae > Agrococcus. The sequence goes on from NZ_FPEG01000001.1 coordinate 552,572, forward strand.
CTCGACTTCATGCAGCTGACGATGGTGATCGGCGGCCTGGTGCTCATCGCGCTCATCGGGCTCATCAGCTGGATGGTCGCCCGCCTCATCGTGGGGCCGGTGCAGACGGCCGCGGAGTCGAGCGCGCGCATCGCCGCGGGCGAGCTCGACGTGCGCATCCCCGTGCGCGGCGACGACGAGATGGCCAAGCTCGGCCGTTCCTTCAACGACATGGCCGACTCCATCTCGCGCCAGATCAACGAGCTCGCGACGCTCTCGACCGTGCAGCAGCGCTTCGTGTCGGACGTCTCGCACGAGCTGCGCACGCCGCTGACGACCATCAGGCTCGCCGGCGACGTGCTGCACGACCGGCGCGCGTCGTTCGACCCGGTCTCGAGCCGCACGGTCGAGCTGCTGCACACCCAGATCGAGCGCTTCGAGCAGCTGCTTGCCGACCTGCTCGAGCTCAGCCGCTTCGACGCGGGCGCCGCGCAGCTCGAGGTCGAGCCCACGAACCTCGTGCGGCTCGCCGAGCGCGAGATCGAGGCGGTCGAGCCGCTCGCCGCCGAGCACGGCATCGAGCTGCGCCTGATCGCGCCTGGCGGGCACTTCGAGGCAGAGGTCGATCCGCGCCGCATCCGCCGCATCCTGCAGAACCTGCTGGGCAACGCCATCGACCACGGCGAGGGCAAGCCGGTCGAGGTGATCGTCGACTCGTCGACGGATGCGGCGGCGATCGCCGTCCGCGACCACGGGGTGGGGATGTCGGCCGAGGAGGCGAGCCGCGTCTTCGACCGGTTCTGGCGCGCCGACCCCTCGCGGCAGCGCCGCACCGGCGGCACCGGGCTCGGGCTCTCGATCAGCCGCGACGACGCTGCGCTGCACGGCGGCTGGATCGACGTGTGGTCGGCGCCGGGGGAGGGCACGCAGTTCCGGCTGACGCTGCCTCGCGCCGGCGCGCGGGTCGTCGCCTCGCCCATCGACCTCGCGCCCGACGACACGCAGCCGCTCGTCCTGCCGGTCGCGATGCCGCCAGAGCCGGCGACGACGACCGCCGAGCAGCTGCACAGCTCGCCGATCGCGCTCGTCGACCCGACGGTCGAGCTGGGCACCGAGGAGGTCGAGCGATGACGCGCACCACGACGATGCGCAGGGCGCGGGTCACCCGCTCGCCACTGCGGCGCGCGCTCGTGGCTGCGCTCGCGGTGCTCGGGCTCGCCGGCTGCGTCGCGATCCCCGATGCCGGTCCCGTGGTCGAGGGTCAGGTCGATGCCAACGAGCAGACGAACGACTTCGTGTTCCTCGCGCAGGAGCCGCAGCCCGGCGCGACGCAGGAGGAGATCATCCTGGGGTTCCTGGGCGCGGCGATCAGCCCGGCTGATGACTACGCGATCGCTCGCGAGTACCTCGGCGTCGGCGCCGCCGAGAGCTGGGATCCCGATGCGCGCGTGATCGTGCGCTCGGGCGCGCAGCCGCAGATCTCGTTCACGGGCGAGGACGAGACGGCGGCGAGCGCTGCGCTCACCGCGCAGTCGGAGCTGAGCGCCGGCGGGGCGCTGCTCGCCGGTGGCGACCGCATCCTGGAGTTCGAGCTGCTGCAGGTGGGCGGCGAGTGGCGCATCACGCGCGCGCCGGACGGCATCGTGCTCTCGGCCTCCACCTTCGACACGCTCTTCCAGCCGCACGCGCTGCACTGGCTCACGCCCGACGGCACCCGCACGGTGCCGGAGGTGCGCTGGTTCGAGCGCACGGCCACGACCATCGACGAGCGCATCATCGACGCGGTGCTCGCGGGTCCCTCGACCTGGCTCTCGCCGGCCGTGTCCACGTTCGGCTCGGTCGAGGCCCGCCGCGTCGGGCCGCTGCGCGTCGAGGGCACGACGATGACGGTGACCCTGGACCTCGCGCAGCTGACGCAGCTGGGGCCCGGCAGCCTCGAACCGCTCGCGGTGCAGCTGGCGCTGTCGCTGCGCGAGGCGGGCGTGCGCGAGCTGCGCGTGCAGATCGACGGGGTCGAGGGAGTCGGGGCTTCGAGCGCCGACGCCGGCGCGATCGACGTCGGGGAGGTCGACCTGCGGCCGCTCGTGCTCGAGGGATCGACGCTGCGCTCGGTCGGTGGGGGCGCGCCGGCGGCCGCCGACGTCGGCGCGACGCTGAGCGCCATCGGCGCGACGAGCTACACCGTCGGCCAGCAGGGCGGCGTCGCGCACACGGGCACGACCGCCGCGTGGGTGGTGCCGGATGCGGAGCCGGTGGTGATCTCGGCGGATGCGTCGGTCGTGCCCACCGTCGACGACAGCGGCTGGGTGCTGCTGCACGAGACGACCGGCCCGCAGCAGCTGCTGACCTGGCGCGACGGGGAGCGGAACGAGCTGACCCTGCCGGCCGACGCCGGCAGGCCCGTCGCCATGGAGCTCTCGCGCGATGGCGCGCGGCTCGCCTACGTCACGAGCGAGGGCGGCCGCAGCTCGGTGTGGGTGCTCGCGGTCGTGCGCGACGCCGACGGCCGACCGGTCACGCTCGGCGAGCCCTACCCGCTGCCCGCGATCGACGGCGCGGCCACCGACGTCACGTGGGTCAGCTCGACGCAGGTCGCGGTGCTCGCGACCGATGAGGACCAGTCGCAGATCGCCGTCCTGACCATCGGGGGCGTCTCCGAGCAGCTGCCGATCCCCAACACGCCCGTGCGGGCGATCGTCGGCGGCAGCGACGGCACCGGGACGCTGCGGGCGCTGAGCGCCGACGACGCCCTGCTCTCGCTGCGCGGCCGCGTCTGGAGCCCGGCCGCGGGGCTCGAGCCGGTGGCGCTCATCGCCACGCAGCAGTAGCGCGCGACCGCTCCTCCACAGCCGGCCGCCCTCGCCGCCCGCACCCGGGCATCCGACGGCCATCATCGCTGCGTGGGGGAGCGGCGGGAGTGGTGGCGCCGGGCGCTGCGCGAGGCCGCCAGCGTCGTCTGGCCGGTCGAGTGCGCCGGCTGCGGGGCGCGCGACGTCGCCGTCTGCTCGGCGTGCCGGTCGCTGCTGCTCGCGGGGCCGCTTCACGATGAGCTCGAGGGGCTGCCGCTCGTCGCCGCCGCCGAGTACGACGACCGGGTGCGCGCCCTCGTCGTCGCGTGCAAGGCGCACGGCGCCCGTGCCGAGGCGAGGGCGCTCGGCGCCGGGCTCGCGCTCGCGCTCGCGGCGCTGCCGGACGCCGAGCTGGTGCGGGTGCCGCCGAGCCGCGTCGGCCAGCGCAGCCGCGGCTTCGATCCGGTCGCGCTCGTGGTGCGCCAGACGGGGATGCGCTCCTGGTCGCTGCGACGCGCGCGGGCGTCTGCCGAGGCCGCGGCTGGTGCGGGCGGAGCGCAGAAGCAGCGCTCGGCGACCGCGCGCGCTCGCGCCGCCGAGGGCTCGCTCGAGCTGCCGCCGCGAGTCGCCCGTCGGCTCGCCGGGCGGCCCGTGGTGGTGGTCGACGACGTCGTCACGAGCGGCGCGACGGCGCGCGAGGCCGTGCGTGCGCTGCGTGCCGCGGGGTGCCTGCCGGTCGGCATCGCCGCGGTCGCGCGCACGCTGCTGCGGGTCGACGGCCACCGGCTCGCGTCCAGCACCCCGGGGGTAGAGTGACGGCACGCAAGTCGGCGCAGCAGCCGCAGGCGCCGACGCCGATCACTCCGGGAGGCCACGATGGACATCACGTTCGGCGCCAAGGGCGCAGACATCACAGACCGGTTCCGGGCATATGCCGAGGAGAAGCTCGCGAAGGTCACGCAGCTCCTGCCCCGTGCGACGGCCCTCGATGTGAAGCTCACTCGCCACGCCGTGCCCCACACCTCGGTGGCTGGCGGTCGCGTGGAGATCACGGTCCACGGCCCCGGCTCCATCATCCGCGCCGAGGCCGACGGGCCCGACAAGTACATGGCCTTCGACTCCGCCTTCCACCGCGTGATGGAGCGGGCGCGCCGCGTCCACGACAAGCGCACCGATCACAGCGCCCGCAAGCGCACGCCGCTCCACGACGCCGTCGCCAGCGGCTTCGAGCAGGTCGACATCACGCCCGCAGACCCCGCCGTCGTCGAGGCCGTCAGCACCGGCGCGATCCCCATCGTCGAGCAGACGCACGAAGGCGAGACCGAGTGGTCGCCCGTCGTCATCCGCCAGAAGCGGTTCCCCGCCAAGCGCATGGGCGTGCGCGAGGCCGTCGATCAGATGGAGCTCGTCGGCCACCCCTTCTACCTCTTCATCGACGACGAGTCCGGCGAGTGCGCCGTCGTCTACCGCCGCAAGGGCTGGTCCTACGGTGTGATCACGCTCGACGACGAGGCCCCGGAGGCCGGGGCCGAGACCGCCGGCACGGAGCGCGCCGCATCCTGATCCGACGGATCCGTCCGCTCGCGCGGGCCTGACGGAGGGGCGTCCCGGGGTGACTGGGGCGCCTCTTGTCATGCGTTGTTAGGATGGGCAGTCGGTTACCGAACCGTTATCTTTCCCCCGAGCACGGGAGGCACACCACCGTGGCCAACATCTTCGAGAATCTGCTGCGAGCCGGCGAGGGCCGGCTGCGGCGTCGGCTGGAGCGCATCGCCAAGGACGTCTCTGCGCTCGAGGACGCGTTCGAAGACCTGACCGACGACGAGCTCGCCGGTGAGACCGAGGAGTTCCGCCGCCGCTACGCCGAGGGCGAGACCCTCGACGACCTGCTGCCCGAGGCCTTCGCCGCCGTGCGCGAGGCCGCGAAGCGCACCCTCGGCATGCGGCCCTACGAGGTGCAGGTCATGGGTGCGGCGGCGCTCCACCTCGGCAACATCGCCGAGATGAAGACCGGTGAGGGCAAGACCCTCGTCGCGCCGATCGCCGCCTACCTGAACGCCATCCCGGGTCACGGCGTGCACGTCGTCACGGTGAACGACTACCTGGCGAGCTACCAGTCAGAGCTCATGGGCCGCGTCTTCCGCGCCCTCGGCATGACGACCGGCTGCATCATCTCTGGCCAGAGCCCCGAGGTGCGCCGCGAGCAGTACGAGGCCGACGTCACCTACGGCACGAACAACGAGTTCGGCTTCGACTACCTCCGCGACAACATGGCGCACAAGAAGGAGGCCATGGTGCAGCGCGGCCACGGCTTCGCCATCGTCGACGAGGTCGACTCGATCCTCATCGACGAGGCCCGCACGCCCCTCATCATCTCCGGACCCGCCGCCGGCGAGGCCAACCGCTGGTTCGGCGAGTTCGCCCGCATCGCCAAGCGCCTGCGCGCCGACGTCGACTACGAGGTCGACGAGAAGAAGCGCACCGTCGGCGTGCTCGAGCCCGGCATCGAGCGCGTCGAGGACCTGCTGGGGATCGAGAGCCTGTACGAGTCGGCGAACACCCCGCTCATCTCCTTCCTCAACACCGCGCTCAAGGCGAAGGCGCTGTTCAAGCGCGACTCGCACTACGTCGTCATGAACGGCGAGGTGCTCATCGTCGACGAGCACACCGGCCGCATCATGCAGGGACGCCGCTTCAACGAGGGCATCCACCAGGCGATCGAGGCGAAGGAGGGGGTGCAGATCAAGGCCGAGAACCAGACGGTCGCGACCGTCACCCTCCAGAACTACTTCCGCCTCTACGACAAGCTCTCGGGCATGACCGGCACCGCCGACACCGAGGCGGCCGAGTTCATGTCGACCTACAAGCTCGGCGTCGTCCCCATCCCGACGAACAAGCCGCTGCAGCGCATCGACAACGCCGACCTCGTCTACGCGACCGTCGAGGGCAAGTTCAAGCACGTCGTCGACGACATCGTCGAGCGGCACGCGAAGGGCCAGCCGGTGCTCGTCGGCACCACGAGCGTCGAGAAGAGCGAGTACCTCTCGACGCAGCTCGCGAAGCACGGCGTCGCGCACGAGGTGCTGAACGCCAAGAACCACGCGCGCGAGGCGTCGATCATCGCGCAGGCCGGCCGCGTCGGCGCCGTCACGGTCGCCACGAACATGGCGGGTCGAGGCACCGACATCATGCTCGGCGGCAACGCCGAGCACCTCGCGGTCACCCAGATGCAGGAGCTCGGCCTGAGCCCCTCGGAGACGCCCGACGAGTACGAGGAGCGCTGGGACGAGGTCTTCGCCGAGGTCAAGGCGTCGGTCGCCGAGGAGGCCGCGAAGGTCATCGAGGCCGGCGGGCTCTACGTGCTCGGCACCGAGCGCCACGAGTCGCGACGCATCGACAACCAGCTGCGCGGCCGATCCGGCCGTCAGGGCGACCCCGGCGAGAGCCGCTTCTACCTCTCGATGCAGGACGACCTGCTGCGCCTGTTCGGCGGCTCGGTCGCCCAGCGCTTCATGACGGCGGATGCGGATGAGGACGAGATCCCGCTGGAGTCGAAGATCTTCTCCCGCACGATCCGCTCTGCGCAGGCGCAGATCGAGTCGCGCAACGCCGAGATGCGCAAGAACGTGCTGAAGTACGACGACGTCATGAACCGGCAGCGCGAGGCGATCTACTCCGACCGCCGCCACATCCTGGACGGCGACGACCTCGACGCGCGCGTGCAGGGGTTCCTCGAGGGCACCATCAAGGCGATCGTCGACGAGCACACCGTCGGCAACGACAGCGACGAGTGGAACCTCGAGTCGCTGTGGAACGACGCGAAGCAGGTCTACCCCGTCAGCATCACGATCGACGAGGTCGTCGCCGAGGCGCAGCCGCGCCTCACGGGCGACTTCGTCTACGAGCAGCTGCTCTCGGATGCGCGCATAGCCTACGCGAAGCGCGAGGAGGAGCTCGGCTCGCCGGCGATGCGGCTGCTCGAGCGCCGGGTCGTGCTCTCGGTCATCGACCGCAAGTGGCGCGACCACCTCTATGAGATGGACTACCTGCGCGAGGGCATCGGCCTGCGCAGCATGGCGCAGCGCGATCCCGTCGTCGAGTACCAGAACGAGGGCTTCACGCTCTACCAGCAGATGATGTCGGCCATCCGCGAGGAGTCCGTCACCTTCCTGTTCAACCTCGAGGTCAAGGTGCAGCAGGGCACGACGGCCGCCGCGCCCGCCATCGAGGGCGGCGGGCTCGAGGAGCCCGAGGAGGACACCTCCAAGCTCACCTACTCGGCGCCCGACGAGGACGGCGAGGCCTCGCTGCACGACGCGAAGGGCCGAGAGCTCGAGGCGGATGCGGCGAAGGCACGCACGAAGAGCGGCAACCCGGCGGTCGCGGCCAAGGCGAAGGCGCAGCCCGTCGCCGGCAATCGCGAGCAGCGCCGCGCCGCCGAGAAGCGGGCGCAGGCCACGCCGAAGAAGGTCGGCGCCTTCGGCCAGTCGACCGACTCCGAGCCCAAGGGCTGAGCGAGGCAGCACCCCGGGCGCGGAGCGGGCTCAGTCGTCGATCGACTGCAGCCCGTTCCACGCGGTGACGCCGAGCGGCGGCCCGTAGGCATCTGCGGTGCCGCCGTTCGAGTAGACGGCCGTGATGTGCCCGGCGCCGGTGTCCGCGTCGAGGTTGGAGACCCATCCGGAACCCGAGGCGCCGTCGCCCATGACGCACGCGGCACCGTAGTTGGCGTCGCCGCCGAGCCCGTAGTTCAGCTCGTCCTCCGCGCAGTAGCGCAGCACCTCGGCGTCGAACTCGTCGTTGCCCGGGTAGCCGGCGACCACGACGCCGTTCGTCTCGGCGGTGAAGCTCACGCCCTGGCCGCCCACCGCATCCTCGACCGTGCCGCCGTCGAGCGGCGCGAGGCGGATGAACCCGAAGTCGAAGCCCATCCAGCCGTTGTCGTCGGCGCCGTCGAGCCAACGGGTGTTGGCCTCGAGGTACTGCTCCGGCACCCACAGCTCCTCGGCCTCCCAGACGCCGAAGGGTGCGTCGCCCTGCTCGTAGCCAGGGGCGAAGCGGATGGCGTCGAAGTAGTCGCGGGTGTCGTCATCCCAGATGCAGTGCGCGGCCGTGACGACGATCAGGCCGCTGGCGGAGTTGATGACGGTGCCGCTGCACGTGAAGGCCCCGGCGTCCGAATCCATCTCGATGCGCCCGGTCGTCGACAGCAGCAGGCTCTCGCTGCTCGTGTGCGGCCTGCCGGGATAGAGCTCGTCACCGGCGTCGCTCGTCGGCAAGGCGATGCCTGGCGCGACGACGGGGGAGCCGAGCGTCGGCTCCAGCACCATGTCGAAGGCCGCGTCGGGCAGGTAGCCGACGGAGGTCTCGCCCGGCTCGCCGGCGTAGAGCTCGCCCGTGTCGGCCGCCGTCTCGTCGGTCAGGGTGATCGGGGCGTCGGGCTCGACCGGCGTCACCTCCGGCAGCGGCGTCGCCGGGGGCGTCGCGGGCTGCGTCTGATCGGGCTGCGGTCGCGGCGTGGTCGACTGCTGCGGCGCTGCTGTGGGCAGCGGCGGGGGCAGGATGCAGCCGGTCATGGTGAGCACGGCGGCGGCACCGGCGAGCAGCGCGAGGGGGCGGAGTGCGACACGGCGAGGGCGAGGCGGGTGCATGATGCGGATCACGCTAGAGGCACCGGGCGTGGGCAGGCTGAACGCCCTGCTGCAGCGGCCTCGCGTCGCCTCGGCGGCTGCTCGCTTCGACATCGCGCGACCGCCTCGATACCCTCGAGAGTTGTCCAGCACGCGCACGGGGGAGAGAGCCATGGCAGATCGAGCCGCATTGCGAGCAGATTGGGCTCCGCGCGAAGTGTGGGCGAGGCTGCGCAAGCCCGTCTTCATCCCTGCGGTGCTCATCATCGTCGGGATGGTCGCCTTCGCCGTGATCTACAGCGGCACCGGCGGCAACGCCTTCGAGGTGCTGAACAGCGCCATCACCCAGGGTGTCGGCTGGTGGTACATCCTCGCGGCGACCGGCTTCGTGCTGTTCGCGCTGTACTGCGGACTCTCGCGCATCGGCAGCATCAGGCTCGGCCGCGACGACGAGGAGCCGGAGTTCTCCACGCTGTCGTGGTTCACGATGCTCTTCAGCGCCGGCATGGGGATCGGCCTCGTCTTCTTCGGCGTCGCTGAGCCGCTGTCGCACATGACGACGCCGCCTGGGCGCGCGGGTGTCGAGGCCGGCACCGACACGGCTGGCCGCCTCGCGATGGATCTCACGCTCTACCACTGGGGCTTGCACGCGTGGGCGATCTACGTGGTGGTGGGCCTCGGCATGGCCTACATGACCTTCCGCCGCGGGCGTCCGCTGTCGATCCGCTGGCTGCTCGAGCCGCTCCTCGGTCGCGAGCGGGTCGAGGGCTGGATCGGTCACGCCGTCGACGTCGTCGCGATCGTCGGCACGCTCTTCGGCGTCGCCACTTCGCTGGGCTTCGGCGTGCAGCAGATCACTGCCGGCCTCGAGTACCTGGGATGGGTCGAGGGGTCCGGCACGTTCTCGGTCGTCGTCATCGCGATCGTCACAGGCCTCGCGACCCTCTCCGTGATGTCGGGCCTCGACAAGGGGCTCAAGTGGCTCTCGAACATCAACATGTCGCTCGCGGCGCTGCTGGCGATCTTCGTCCTCGCGCTCGGGCCGACGCTGGTGCTGATCCAGGCGATGGTCGCCAACACCGGCAGCTATCTCGCATCGCTCCCGGGCATCATGCTCGAGACCTGGCCGCTGGCCACGGACACGTGGGCGGGAGACTGGACCATCTTCTATTGGGGCTGGTGGATGAGCTGGGCGCCCTTCGTGGGCATGTTCATCGCGCGCATCTCGCGCGGTCGCACGATCCGCCAGTTCGTCTTCGGCGTGCTGCTCACGCCCACCCTGATCGGCATCGCCTGGTTCACGATCTTCGGCGACTCGGCGATCCTCCGACAGCTCTCCGAGGGGGACATGCTCGTCGACGGCGAGGTCAACACCTACACCTCGCTCTTCCAGCTCCTCGAGACCTTCCCGCTCGCTGCGGTCACGAGCGTGCTGGCGATCGCCATCATCGTCTTCTTCTTCGTGACCTCCGCGGATTCTGGCTCGCTCGTGATCGACATCATCGCCACCGGCGGGGCGACCGAGACGCCGAGGCTGACCCGCGTCATGTGGTCGGTGCTCGAGGGCCTCGCGGCTGCCGTGCTGCTGCTCGTGGGTGGCTCAGCATCGCTCACGGCACTGCAGACGGCGTCGATCGCGACCGCTGTGCCGTTCTCGATCATCATGGTGCTGACATGCATCTCGCTGCTGCGAGCCTTCCACTACGAGGTCGCGAACGCGCCGCGGTACATGCGCGCACGCATCGCTTCCGCGACGCCGGAGTCGGCGGAGGCGCCGACCGCGCAGGATCAGCCGAAGCGTCGATGGCGCGGACGCCGCGACGTGTCCTCGACCTTCGTCGGGCTGCCGGCGAGCCAGCCGGCGCCTGCGAGCCCCGCAGCAGGCGGCGAGTTCCTGATCGCCCTGCACGAGGTGCCGACCGAAGCGGTCGACCTGAACGCCGAGGGCGTCGCGACGCTCGACCACGATCGCGTGGTGCAGGACCCGATCGCAGGAGAGGTGTTCGACACTCCTGAGTTCGCGGCGTCGCAGGCGGGTCTCGAGCACGAGCAGGAGCAGGCCGCAGCGGAGGCGGAGCTGCCGCCGGAGGAGCCCGCGAGCCGCTGAGGGGTCCAGCGGCGCCTGGGTCGCTAGGCGGGTGGGTCGAGGGCGACGAGCAGGATGCCCGTCCAGTGGCACGCGAAGGCGATCACGGTGCAGATGTGGAAGAGCTCGTGGAAGCCGAAGTGCCCGGGGAAGGGGTTCGGCTTCTTCGTGCCGTAGAAGATCGCGCCGATCGTGTAGGCGAGGCCACCGGCGATGACGAGCGCTGCCGTCACGGCGTTCGCGGCCCAGATGTCGCCCATGAAGGCGATGGCGGCCCAGCCGAGCGCGAGGTAGATCGGCACGTAGAGCCAGCGCGGCGCGGTGAGCCAGAAGACGCGGAACGCGATGCCGAGCAGGGCGCCGCCCCAGATGACCGAGAGCAGGATCCAGTCGGTCGGTGACGTCAGGGTCAGCAGCGCGATCGGCGTGTAGGAGCCCGCGATCAGCAGGAAGATGTTGGCGTGGTCGAGGCGCTTCATCACCAGGCGCGTGCGCTCCTGCCAGGCGAAGCGGTGGTAGACGGCCGAGATGCCGAACAGCAGCACGCCGGAGAGCGCGAACACCGCGGTCGACCAGGTGGCCACCGCGCCGTTCGCGAGCACCACGAGCACGATGCCGGCGACGAGCGCGAGCGGCGCGGTCGCGGCGTGGATCCAGCCGCGCCACGAGGGCTTGCCCTCGACCTTCGCCTCCGCGATCGACTCGCCTGCGGCGTCGATGAAGGGGAGGTGCGCGCCGTCGACGACCTCCTCGAGCGAGGTGCCGCCGTCTGCGGCGGAGTCGCCCGGTGCTCCGGGCGCGATGCGGTCTGCCATGACTACAGCGTAGGGCGTACGCAGTGCCGGAGATGGCATCCGCAGCGGTGGGCGCCCGATAGATTCAGCAGATGCGACTGCGCAGCGCCCCGGGCTCACGGCTCGTGTACCGCTACTACGAGCGGCGGCTCCGCCGCGACCTGGTGCGCGCACCCGTGCCTCGCCACATCGCCATGATCATCGACGGCAACCGCCGGTGGGCGCGCGAGCAGAAGCTCGCCACCGCCGGCCACGGCCACCGCGCCGGCGCCGTCAAGCTGCGCGAGTTCGTCGACTGGTGCGCCGAGATCGACGTCGAGGTCGTCACGATGTACCTGCTCTCGCGCGACAACCTGACGGGCCGCGCCTCGCAGGAGCTCGGCGAGCTGTGCGAGATCATCGCGGAGCTCGCCGACGACCTCTCGCACCAGCCCGGCCGCCGCATCCGCCACGTGGGTGACGTGCGCGGGCTGCCGGCGCCGCTCGTCGAGGCGCTGCGCGGCGCCGTCGACCGCACGGCCGGCAACGACGGGCTGCAGGTGAACCTCGCGGTCGGCTACGGCGGCCGGCACGAGCTGGTCGAGGCGGTGCGGCGGATCCTCGAGCAGGCCGGCACGTCCAGCCCAGCCGAGCTCGCCGAGCGGCTCACGCCCGAGCTGATCGCCGAGCACCTCTCGACCGCCGGGCAGCCGGATCCCGACCTCGTGATCCGCACCTCCGGCGAGCAGCGCCTCAGCGACTTCATGCTGTGGCAGAGCGCGCACAGCGAGTTCTACTTCGTGGAGGCGCTCGGGCCAGACCTGCGAGAGGTCGACTTCCTGCGCGCGGTGCGGGCCTACGGGCTGCGGGAGCGCCGCTACGGGAAGTGACGCGCCGGCGGGAGGGCACGAGCACTGGCACGGGCACGAGCACTGGCGCAGGCGCCGCCCGCGACCGTGTGCCCGGCAGATTGCCGGCAGGTGAACAGTGCCGACGCGTCCGTGTGTCGTCGTGGATGCGTGGGCGCCGAGCGTAGATTCGGCCCTGTCGGGCAGTTCCGCCCGGCAAGCGAGCGGCCTTCGCGCCAGCGAGCACCACGGGAGGCGACGGCCGCGTGATCCGACCCCGGTCGGAAGGAGCGTCACGTGCCTGAACTCGCCACCACCCCCGCAGCCGGAGCCACCGAGGACGAGCGCCTCGAGACCCGGCAGCGCACCTACGTGCTCGACACCAGCGTGCTGCTGTCGGACCCGGGGGCTATCCACCGCTTCGCCGAGCATCAGGTGGTGATCCCCGTGATCGTGATCGCCGAGCTCGAGAAGAAGCGCCACGACCCCGAGATCGGCTACTTCGCCCGCAAGGCGCTGCGCAACCTCGACGACCTGCGCGTGGTGCACGAGCGCCTGGACTTCCCGGTGCCGACCGAGGGCGGCGGGTCCTTGCGCGTCGAGCTCAACCACTCGAACCTCGCCGTGCTGCCGAGCGGGCTGCAGCTGGGCGACAACGACTCGCGCATCCTGGCGGTCGCCTCGAACCTCGCCGGCGACGGGCTCGACGTCTGCGTCGTCTCCAAGGACATGCCGATGCGCGTGAAGGCCGCGTCGATCGGTCTCGCGGCCGAGGAGTACCTCGCCGAGCAGGCCGTCGAGTCGGGCTGGACGGGCATCGCGGAGCTCGCGCTCTCCGGCGAGCAGATCAACGCCCTCTACGAGGAGGAGCGGCTCGAGACGGCGCTCGTGGCCGACATGCCGATCAACACCGGGCTCGTGATCTCCTCCGAGCGCGGCTCTGCGCTCGGTCGCGTGACGCGCAGGGGCGAGATCTCGCTCGTGCGCGGCGACCGCGAGGTCTTCGGGGTGCACGGGCGCTCGGCCGAGCAGCGGCTCGCGATCGACCTGCTGCTCGACGACGAGGTCGGGATCGTCTCGCTCGGTGGCTCCGCGGGCACCGGCAAGTCGGCGCTCGCGCTCGCCGCGGGCCTGGAGGCGGTGCTCGAGCGGCGACTGCACAAGAAGGTCATCGTCTTCCGGCCGCTCTACGCGGTGGGCGGTCAGGAGCTCGGCTACCTGCCGGGCGACAAGGACGAGAAGATGAACCCCTGGGGGCAGGCGGTCTACGACACGCTCGGTGCGCTCGTCGGCGACAACGTGCTGGACGAGGTCGCCGATCGCGGCATGCTCGAGGTGCTGCCGCTGACGCACATCCGCGGCCGCTCGCTGCACGACGCGTTCGTGATCGTCGACGAGGCGCAGTCGCTCGAGCGCAACGTGCTGCTGACGGTCCTGTCGCGCATCGGCCAGAACTCGCGGGTGGTGCTGACGCACGACGTGGCGCAGCGCGACAACCTGCGCGTCGGTCGGCACGACGGCGTCGCGAGCGTGATCGAGACGCTGAAGGGCGAGGACCTCTTCGGTCACGTGACCCTGATGCGCTCGGAGCGATCGCGGATCGCGGCGCTCGTGACGAGCCTGCTGGAGGGCTGAGCGGCGGCCCGCGGCAGGGCATCGGCTCCGGTGCCCTGCCCGTGGGCGCCCGTGGGGAGCGTGTGGGCGTGCAGCAGCTGACGGCGGTCGAGGCACGGCGGATGCGCCTGGTCGCGCAGGGGCTCGACCGGCGCGGCCGCGCAGGTGCGGACGACAGCGGCCTCGACGGTGCCGCGACATCCGCAGTCGCCCGCACGCCGACGCAGGTCGTGCGGCGCATGGTCGCGATGCAGGGCCAGGATCTGGCGCAGGTGCTGCAAGCGATCGCGATCCGCTCGACCCGCGGCACGACGCTCGACGACGTGCGCGCGGCCTTCGATCGGGGAGAGCTCGTGCGGTCATGGGCCATGCGGGGCACGCTCTTCGTCGCGACACCGACCGATCTGGCGACGCTGCACACGGCGGTCGCTGCGCGGATGCGGGCGCGAGAGTGGCGCATGTGCCTCGACCGGGGCATCGACGAGGGGACCGCGCAGCGCTCCGCCGCCGTCCTCGTCGAGATGCTCGCGGGCGCCCCGCAGCCGCGCCCGGCGCTCATGGCCGCGTGGGAGGCGGCGGGGATCGACGTCTCCGGTGGCCGCGGGTACCACCTGCTCGCGCTGCACTCCTACGACGGGCTCGTGCGCTTCGGGCCGTTCGCCGGCACCGCACAGCTGCTGGTCGGCGGCGCGCCGCCTGCGGTGCGGGCACCGGATGCGGCGCTCGCAGAGGCGGTGCGCCGCGTCGTCGCCGCGCGCGCTCCCATCAGTGAGGCCGACGTCGCCTGGTGGCTGGCACTGCCGAGGTCGACCGTGCGCGCGGCGCTCGCTGGAGCAGGGGGGATCCACGAGGTGCTGGTCCGTGACGCCGCGATGCTCGTGGTCGACGAGGCCGTCGCCGGCCGGCGCTCCGGAGTGCTGCTCGTGCCCGGCTTCGACGAGTGGATCCTCGGCTACCGAGACCGCTCGCTCACCGCCGGTGCAGAGATGCGCGCCGCCCTCGTGCCCGGCAACAACGGGGTGTTCCAGCCCGCGGTGCTCGTCGACGGACGCGCGGTCGGGCGCTGGCGCGCGGCTCGCGGTCGCGGCGCGCCGGAGATCGAGCTCATCGAGCCGGTGCCCGCGGCGACCGCCTCGACGATCGAGCGGCGGGTCGCCGCCTGGCAGCACGGCTGAGCCGGCGCGCCGCAGCTGTGGAGAGCGGCGTCCGGCAGGCGCGTCGCAGCACTACCGTGGCGGCCATGACCGGCCCGACAGCTCCGTCCGCGGGCAGCGTCGACCGCCTCGTCCTGGCGCCGCGACCGCTCGCTCGGCCGGTGCGCCTGCTGCCCGTCGACGCCAGCGGCGTGCTGCTCGCGGTCGTCGTCGGCGTGCTGCTGCCGACGTGGGGCAGCGATGCGGTCGCCGTCGTGCCGCTTGCCGCCGCGGCCGCGGCCGCCCCTGCGCTGGCGCGCATCGACATGGCCGAGCGGCGGTTGCCGAACGCCATCACGGTGCCGCTGCTGCTCGTCGGTGCGATCGCCTGCGCCGCGCGGGCGATCGCGGGCGACCTGGCGGTGCTCGCCGCGCTCGGCGTGGGTGCCGCGCTGCTGGTGATGGCGCTCGTCGGCGGGATGGGCATGGGCGACGTGAAGCTCGGCACGGCGCTCGCGCTCGCGACCGCGA
This sequence comes from Agrococcus sp. Marseille-P2731, assembly GCF_900117395.1. GTDB lineage: Bacteria > Actinomycetota > Actinomycetes > Actinomycetales > Microbacteriaceae > Agrococcus. The sequence goes on from NZ_FPEG01000001.1 coordinate 567,955, forward strand.
CGCTGGGCTGGGCCGTCCCGCTCGTGGCGCTCGCCGCATCCGTCGTCGTCGGTGGTGTCGCGGGGCTCGTCGCGCTCATGGCCGGGAGGCGGACGATCGCGTTCGGGCCGTGGCTGCTCGTCGGGCACGCACTCGGGGTCGGTGTCGCCGCCTTCGGCGGCGCGTGACGAGCGCGGGTGCGCCGTGTGACGTTCCGTGACAGCCCGATTGCTGCGGCGGCGGCGCGCGTTCCTAGCGTGGAGGCAGTCCCGCACCACTTGGAGGAGTCACCATGTCCAACCGCAGCATCCGCCGTTCCCTCGGCCGTTCCCTCGCCGTGGCCGGTGCGCTCGGCACCGCCGTCGCCCTCGTCGGCTGCGCTGCCGGATCGGCACCCGCCGGATCCGCACCCGCCGGCTCGGCACCGGCCGACGCCGCGGCATCGACCCTCGGCACGGCCGACAACCCGGTGCAGCTCGGCGTCGTCGGTGCCGCCGAGCCCTACTGGACGGCCTTCGAGGAGGCCGCCGAGGCGGAGGGCATCGAGCTCGACATCGTCGACTTCACCGACTACAACCAGCCGAACCCCGCCGTGAGCGAGGGTGAGCTCGACATCAACCAGTTCCAGCACATCATCTACCTCGCGAACTACAACACGCAGGCCGGGGACGACCTGCAGCCGATCGGTTCGACGGCGACCTACCCGATCGGCCTCTACTCCTCCCAGTACGAGTCGGTCGAGGAGATCCCCGACGGCGCTGAGGTCATCGTGCCGAACGACGACACGAACCAGGCGCGCGGCCTGCTCGTGCTGCAGTCGGCCGGCCTCGTCGCGCTCGAAGAGGGCGGCACGCCCTACTCGACCGTCGACGACATCATCGAGGAGGAGTCGCGCGTCACCGTGAGCGCCGTCGACGCGGCCATCACCGCCACGTCGCTGCCCGACGTCGCCGCCGCGATCGTCAACAACGACTTCCTGACGGACGCGGGCATCGACCCGGCGGACGCCATCGCGCAGGACGACCCGGCCGACCCGGCCGCGCAGCCCTACATCAACATCTTCGCGACGACGGCCGAGAACGCCGACGACGAGGTGCTGAACCGCCTGGTCGAGATCTTCCAGACGAATGAGGAGGTGCAGGCGGGCGCGCTCGAGTCCTCCGGCGGCACCGGGCTGTTCGTCTCGACGCCGAAGGCAGAGCTGCAGGAGTCGCTCGCCTCCGTGCAGGAAGCGCTCGAGCAGCAGTAGCGCGCTGGAGCTGAGGGCGGCGGCCCTCTCGGGCCGCCGCCGCGACGCCCGCGCCGACGCCCGTCCCGGGCGGCGGACCGCACACCAGCAGCACAACCCCCGACCCAGGAGCCCCCATGGCGCACATCGTGATCGACCGTGTCTCGAAGCGGTTCCCGCCCTCCAAGCGGGGCGCCGACGAGATCGTCGCCGTCGACGACGTCTCGCTCGCGATCGAGCAGGGCGAGGTCTTCGGCATCATCGGCTACTCGGGGGCCGGCAAGTCGACGCTCGTGCGGCTGATCAACCAGCTCGAGCCGGTCACGGCCGGCACGATCACCGTCGGCGACGTCGACATCAGCGCGCTGCGGGGCAAGGCGCTGCGCGAGCAGCAGACCGGCATCGGCATGATCTTCCAGCGGTTCAACCTGCTGACCTCGCGCACCGTCGCAGGCAACGTGGCCTACCCGCTCGAGGTGACCGGCGTCGCGAAGGCCGAGCGCCGGCGGCGCGTCGAGGAGCTGCTCGACTTCGTCGGCCTCGGCGGTCGCGCCGACGCCTACCCGGAGCAGCTCTCCGGCGGGCAGCAGCAGCGCGTCGGCATCGCCCGCGCGCTCGCCGCGAATCCGCAGATCCTGCTTGCGGACGAAGCCACCTCCGCCCTCGACCCCGAGACGACGGCCGAGGTGCTCGACCTGCTCGCGCGCGTCAACCGCGAGCTCGGCGTCACCATCGTCGTGATCACCCACGAGATGGAGGTGATCACGCGCATCGCCGACCGCGTCGCCGTCATGGAGGCGGGACGCGTCGTCGAGGTCGGACCCACCTACGACGTCTTCACGAACCCGCAGACCGCGGTCGCTCGGCGCTTCGTGCAGACGGTCGTGCGGGCGCTGCCCGAGGGCGACGAGCTCGCCCTCCTGCGCGCGCAGCACGAGGGCCGCTTCTTCACGATCTCGTTCACGGACGAGGGTGCTTCGGAGGCGCGCGTCTTCGCGGCGCTCGCGAGCGCGGGTGTCGACTTCAACCTCGTGCACGGCGGCGTCGACGACATCCGCGGCCGGGTCTACGGCCTGCTGACGATCGCGGTGCGCGGCGACGAGGCCGCGGTCGAGCGGGCCCTGGCCGGCATCGGTGCTGGCGTGAGCGTGGAGGAGCAGCGATGAGCGACATCGTGGGAGTGGTGCCCGACCTGCTCGAGCAGACCGGGATCATGCTGTGGATGGTGGCGGTCTCGCTCGTGCTCGGCGGCATCGGCGGCCTGATCATCGGCACCGGGCTCTACGTCACCAGGCGCGGCGGGATCCTGCAGCAGGGCGCGGTCTGGTGGGTGCTCAACATCCTCGTCAACACGTTCCGGCCCATCCCGTTCATCATCCTGCTCGCGGCGCTGCAGCCGGTGGGGCGGCTCGTCGTGGGCAAGGGCATCGGCACGGAGTACGCGGTGTTCGCCATCGCCGTGGCGGCGACCTTCGGCATCGCGCGCATCGTCGAGCAGAACCTCGTGGCGCTGCCGGCGGGCGTGATCGAAGCGGCCAGGGCCACGGGCGCGAGCCCGTGGCGCATCATCCGCACGGTCATCATCCCCGAGTCGCTGGGACCGCTGGTGCTGGGCTTCACCTTCGCGGTCATCGCGATCGTCGACATGTCGGCCGTCGCGGGCCTCGTCGGCGGCGAGGGCCTCGGCAACTGGGCCGTGACCTACGGCTACCGGCAGTTCGACGAGGTGGTCACGTGGTCGGCGCTCGTCGTCGTCGTGATCGTCGTGCAGCTGATCCAGGCGCTCGGCAACTGGCTGGCGCGCCGCATCATGCGACGCTGACGCTGGCGCCGCGGCGATGGCCGACCGGCCGCTAGGCTCGCCGACGTGCTCGACGACGCCACCCTGCTCGCCATGGCGGGCGACCTCAGCCGCATCGACGGCGTGGTGGGCGTCGTGCTCGGCGGCTCCCGCGCGCGCGGCGCGGCAGCGCCTGACTCCGACGTCGACCTCGGGGTGTACCTGCACGGCACCGTCGACGAGGCGGCGATCGCGGCGCTCGCCGAGGCGTGGTCGGATGCGTCGGCCCCGGCTGCGCGCTGGACCGCATCGGGCGCGTGGGGACCATGGGTCGACGGCGGGGCCTGGCTCGTCGTCGACGGCACGGCGGTCGACTGGATCCGTCGCGACCTGGCGCGTGTCGAGGAGCAGTGGGAGCGTGCGCAGCGCGGCGAGCTCGCGGTCCACGCGCAGCCGGGCCACCCCCATGGGTTCCTCGACGTCGCCTACTGCGGCGAGCTGGCGCTCGGCCGCATGCTCGCCGACCCGAGCGGCGCGCTCGAGGCGCTGCGATCGCAGCTGCAGCAGATGCCCGCCTCGCTCGGCGATGCCCTCGCCGGCCGCACGTGGGAGGCGAGGCTGACGCTCGACGCGGCTGCGAAGGCGGCACCACGGGGCGACGCTGCGTACGTGGCGCTCTGCATCTCGCACGCCGCGCTCATCGCCGCGCACGCGATCCACGGCCGCGATGGAGCATGGTCCACGAACGAGAAGGGGCTCGTCGCCGCGGCGGCGCGGCTGCCGAGCGCCCCGGCCGGGTTCGATGCGGCTGTGGCCGGCGCGCTCGCGCTCGGGGACGCATCCGCTGCCGCGCTCGTCGCCGCAGTCGGCCGTGCGCGGCGAGCGATCGAAGCGGTCGAGGCGGCGCTGAGGCCCTGAGCCGCGTGGAGACGCGATGCACAGGCTGTTCTGGGCTGAGACTAAGATCGCTCATTGGGTCAGCCCGACCGCCGTGACACCCGCAGATAGGACCCCCGATGGCCGACGTCGCCACATCGAAGCCAGAGCTGCCGCCGACCGCCGCAGCCGAGACCTCCAGCAAGCGCTGGACCCCGCTCAAGATCATCCTCTGGGTCGCGATCGCACTCCTCGGCGGCTTCGCCTGGGTGATGCTCGCGATCGTCAGGGGCGAGACCGTCAACGCGATCTGGTTCGTGTTCGCCTCGGTCGCGACCTACCTGATCTTCTACCGCTTCTACTCCAAGTTCATCGAGCGCAAGCTGACCCGCCCCGACGACACCAGGGCGACCCCCGCCGAATACCTCGCGAACGGCCGCGACTACGTCGCCACCGACCGCCGCGTGCTCTTCGGCCACCACTTCGCCGCCATCGCCGGCGCCGGCCCGCTCGTCGGCCCAGTGCTCGCGGCGCAGATGGGGTACCTGCCCGGCACAATCTGGATCATCGTCGGCGTCGTGCTCGCCGGCGCGGTGCAGGACTACCTGGTGATGTTCTTCTCCATGCGCCGCGGCGGCCGCTCGCTCGGCCAGATGGCGCGGGATGAGTTCGGTCGCGTCGGCGGTGCGGCGGCCATCGTCGCCACGCTGCTCATCATGGTGATCATCACCGCGATCCTCGCGCTCGTCGTCGTCAACGCGCTCGGTGAGAGCCCGTGGGGCGTGTTCTCGGTCGCGATGACCATCCCGATCGCGCTCTTCATGGGGGCGTACCTGCGCTGGATCCGCCCCGGCAAGGTGCTCGAGATCTCGATCATCGGCTTCGTGCTGCTCATGGCGGCGATCGTCGGCGGCGGCATGGTCGCCGGGACGGCGTGGGGCGAGGCGGTCTTCTCGCTCGACCGCGTGACCATCGCGTGGGGCATCGTGATCTACGGCTTCGTCGCCGCGGTGCTGCCGGTCTGGATCCTGCTGACGCCGCGCGACTACCTGTCGACGTTCATGAAGATCGGCGTCATCGTGGCGCTCGCGCTCGCGATCATCATCGTGCGCCCCGAGATCACGGTGCCCGCGTTCACCGAGTTCGCCGCGGGTGACACCGGACCGGTCTGGCCGGGTTCGCTGTTCCCGTTCCTCTTCGTCACGATCGCCTGTGGAGCGCTCTCGGGCTTCCACGCCCTCATCGCCTCCGGCACGACGCCGAAGATGGTGGAGAAGGAGAAGCAGACGCGCCTCCTCGGCTACGGCGGCATGCTCATGGAGTCGTTCGTCGCCGTCATGGCGCTCGTCGCCGCGATCTCGATCGATCAGGGCATCTACTTCGCGATGAACGCGTCGGCCGCCGCCACGGAGGGCACGGTCGAGGGCGCTGCGGCGTTCGTGCAGTCGCTCGGCCTGACGGGCGTGAGCGTGACCCCCGAGCAGCTCACGGCGACGGCAGCCGCCGTCGGCGAGGAGTCGATCGTCTCGCGCACCGGCGGCGCACCGACGCTCGCGCTCGGCCTCGCGCAGATCATGCAGAGCTGGATCGGCGGCCCCGCGATGATGTCGTTCTGGTACCACTTCGCGATCATGTTCGAGGCGCTCTTCATCCTGACCGCCGTCGACGCCGGCACGCGCGTCGCCCGCTTCATGCTGCAGGACTCGCTCGGCAACGTCTTCCCGAAGTTCAAGGACACCTCCTGGACGCTGGGCGCCTGGATCTGCACCGCGATCATGGTCGCGGCGTGGGGCGCGGTGCTGCTGATGGGCGTCACCGACCCGCTCGGCGGCATCAACACGCTGTTCCCGCTCTTCGGCATCGCGAACCAGCTGCTCGCGGCCATCGCGCTCGCGATCGTGCTGGCCATCGTCGCGAAGCGGCGCAGCTTCGGGCAGCTGTGGATCGTCGCGCTGCCGCTCGCGTTCGTGACCGTGGTGACCGTCACCGCATCCGCCTTCAAGGTGTTCTCGCCCGTGCCGCAGGTGGGCTACTGGGCCAACCACTTCGCGTTCCGCGACGCGCTGGCCGCGGGGGAGACGAGCTTCGGCTCGGCCTCGACCGTGCAGGCGATGGAGGCGGTCGTGCGCAACACGCTCGTGCAGGGCTCGCTGTCGGTCATCTTCGTGGTGCTCACGATCGTCGTGATCTGCTTCTCGGTCGCGAACGTCATCAAGGCGATGCGCTCGACCGAGATCGCCGACCACGAGGACGAGCGGCGCGAGTCGACGATCTTCGCGCCCGCCGGCTTCCTCCCGACGCCCGAGGAGCGCGAGCTCCAGAAGCAGTGGGATGCGGTGCCCGACGAGCACAAGGCGCCCCGGTCCGGCCACTGATGACGGGCATGCAGGCGGGCGAGGAGCGCCCGGTCGCGGCCGGCGCGCTCCTGGCGCGTGGCTGGCGCGCGATCGTGTGGTGGGCGAAGGGCGTCACCGGCGAGTCGAAGTACGCGGCATACCTCGCGCACGAGCGCCGCGCGCACCCCGACCGCCCGCCCATGTCGGAGCGCGAGTTCTGGCGCGACGAGTATGCGCGCCAGGACGCGAACCCGGAGGGGCGCTGCTGCTGAGCCAGTGACGCTCGACAGAGCCCGGCCTCTGCGGAGGCCGGGCTCCGTCGTGCGCGCCGTCGTCACGGTGCGTCACAGTCGAGCGGATGCGGCCACGGCGGCGCAGGATGGGCGCATGAGCGCAGCAGCAGCCACGGACACCGTCCTGACCCGCACCGTCCCCAGCCACCTGGTCGGGAGCGTCAACCAGCCCGACGCCGAGTCGGTGCTCCGCCTCGTGGCCGAGCGCCTCGGCGGTGCCGCCCACGTCGGCGCCGGCGGCGCGGTGCCGCGCATCCCCGACGGCGAGGTCGGTGAGCGCTTCTACTGGATCCAGTTCCAGACCCTGCGCTTCGACGCGACGCCCGGCCTCGAGCGCGTCGGCGAAGCCGGCTTCCGCATCCGCGACCGCTTCGACGTGCGGCAGTTCCGCGTCACGGGCGACGTCGAGCTGCCCGACCTCGGGTACGCGAGCGCGGCGATCGACTCCTTCGAGCGGTTCGCAGCACTGCAGGACGAGGGCGTCATCGCACCCGAGACGCGCTTCCAGGTCTCGCTGCCGACGCCCGTCGCGATCGTGGGCGCGTTCCTCGAGCCCGGCAGCCGGTCCGCCTTCGAGCCCGTCTACCGCGACGCGCTCCGAGCAGAGCTCGAGCGCATCCTCGCGGCCGTGCCGCACGAGCGGCTGGCGATCCAGTTCGACGCGGCGGTCGAGTTCGCGATCCTCGAGCGCGACCGCGGGCCGGCCGTCGCGCTCGAGCCGTGGTGGCGTGGCGACGCGCTGGAGGGCATCGTGGAGCGGCTCACCGAGGCGGGCGCCTGGGTGCCGGAGGGCGTCGAGCTGGGTTACCACCTCTGCTACGGCGACGTCGAAGAGGCTCACTTCGTGCAGCCGCAGGACGCGCGGCACCTCGCTGCCGTGGCGAAGGGCGTGCTCGCGACCGCGCGGCACCGGGTCGACTTCCTCCACCTCCCGGTCCCGATCGAGCGCGACGATGCCGAGTACTTCGCCCCGCTCGCGGCCGTCGCCTGGGGCGGCACGCAGGTCTTCCTCGGCCTCGTGCACCACGAGGACGGTGTGAGCGGCGCGCTGCGCCGGGCGGCGGCCGCGCGCACCGCGGTGCCGGCGTTCGGCATCGCGACCGAGTGCGGCTTCGGCCGCGGGCCCGCGGAGCGCACAGCGCCGCTGCTCGACCTGCACCGCGAGATCGCCGCAGCACTCAGCGTCGCCTGACGCCCAACACCTGGCGCTCCGTGGGCTGACGGGGCAGGATCGATGCATGGATGACGACGACCGCAAGCGGGTCCGCGACGAGTTCCACGATGCCGTCACGATGACGCCGGCGACGCTCGAGGAGTGGCTGGAGACCGACGAGTCGCGCGAGGTCGGTCAGAAGGCCGACGACGGCGGCGAATCGACCGGGCACGCGTCCGGGCGACGCATCGTGCGGATCCTCCGCAAGAAGCAGGCGGAGCTCAACGACGACGACTACGCCCACATGCGGAAGGTCGTCGGCTACGTCGCCCGGCACAGTGAGCAGCGGCCGGACGGCGACGTCACCGACACCCGCTGGCGCTCCTCGCTCATGAACTGGGGCCACGACCCGAAGCAGTGAGGTTCCGGGCGCGCCCCCGCACCCGGCGGGCCGCCCGGCCCGCCGCCCCGCTCAGTCCGTCGGCTCGGTCAGCGCAGCGGCATACGCCTGCACCGAGCGGTTGTACCGCGGCAGCGTCGGCTCGATCGCCTCGACGGCGACGCGCAGCGCCTCGTCGTGCCGACCGGCCGAGTGCAGCGCGAGCGCGAGGAACACGCGCGGCGCGGCTCCCGTGCTCGGATGCGCCGGCGCGGCCTCGAGCACCGCGATCGCGTCGTCGAGGCGGCCGGTGTTGCGCAGCGTCGAGCCGTACTGCACGGCCAGCTGCGCGTGCTGCTCGGGCGGGAGCCCGAGGTGCAGCGCGCGCTCGTACTCGCGCTCCGCCTCGTGCTCCTGTCCCTGCGAGTCGAGCATGCCCGCCAGCTCGAACGCGGCCCTCCCGTCCGAGCCAGGGTAGGCCGCCGCGAGCGAGCGCATCGCCGCGATCGCGTCGTCGGCGGGCATCCGCTCGACGCGCTCCCAGAGCTCGTCCACCGCCGCGCTCCACGCCGCGGTCTCCCACTCCTGGCTCATGCCTGTCCCCGTCCCGCAGCAGGTGCGGGCGCACAGCGGCTCCGGCTCACAGCGCGAGCCCCGTGTGGTGCGCGGCGAACGCCAGCTGGTCGGCGAACTCGAGCGCCGCGGCGTCCTTCGGCTTGCCCATGCCGTGCCCCGCCCGCGTGTCGACGCTCAGCAGCACCGGCGCATCCGTCGTCGTAGCCCTGCCGGCCTGCGCCCGCTGGAGCTCGGCTGCGAACTTGAAGGAGTGCGCCGGCACCACGCGGTCGTCGTGGTCGCCCGTCGTGATGAGCGTCGGCGGGTAGTCGACGTCGTCCCGCACGGCGTGCAGCGGCGAGTAGGCGCGCAGGGCGCGGTGGGCCTCGGCGTCGTCGGGATCGCCGTAGTCGCTCGCCCACGCCCAGCCGATCGTGAAGCGGTGGAAGCGCAGCATGTCGAGCACGCCGACGCCGGGCAGCACCGCGGCCCAGAGCTCCGGCCGCTGCGTCAGCGCGGCGCCCGCGAGCAGCCCGCCGTTGGAGCGTCCGTGCAGCGCGAGCTGCGCAGGCGTCGTCACGCCGGTGGCGATCAGGTGCTCGGCGATCGCGAACAGGTCGTCGAAGACCTGCTGCTTGCGCTCCTTGGTGCCGCCCTTGTGCCACTCGGAGCCGAACTCGCCGCCGCCGCGCAGGTTGGGCACCACGAGCACGCCGCCCGCGCCGACCCACGCCGCGAGCACGGCGCGGAAGCCCGGGTTCATCGGGATGTTGAAGCCGCCGTACCCCCAGATGAGGGTCGGCCGATGCGTCTCGCCCGCATCGCCCTCCGGTCGCACGAGGAAGGCGGGCACGATCTCTCCGTCGCTCGATGCGGTGCGGATGCGCTGGGTCGTGGCGGCGGGGGCGGCCGGCCCGGGCGTCGCGAGCGTGCGGTGCGAGACGAGGCTGGCGCCATCCGTCTCGATCACGTGCCGCGTGCCGCGGTCGACGAAGCTCTGGGTGCTGACGAGCACGGTGCTCGAGGCGCTCGTCGCGTCGGAGCCGGTGATCGAGATGCCGTCGCCGAGCGGCACGACATCGCCGAGCAGGCCGTCGAAGGTCGCGAGCTGCATGCGGTGGCTCGCGTCGTGCGAGTACTCCAGCACGATGCCGGATGCGGTGAGCGAGGCGTCCAGCAGCACGTCCTCCGGGTGCTCGGGCACGAGCGTCGACTCGGCGCCCGTCTCGGGGTCGAGCACCGCGAGCCGGTAGCGCGCGGCGCCCGCGTCAGTGACGGCGTAGAGCCGGCCCTCCCGCACGCCGATGGCGCTCCACTCGTGCTCGTGGCCCTCGACGAGCTGCGTGAGCGCGTCGTCACCGTGGCGGCCGACGGCCAGGTCGTTGCCGCTCGACGAGCCGGTGTCGGTGGAGAGCACGAACCAGGTGTCGTCGCGGGGCCAGTGGCGCGCGAACATGCGCGGCTCCTCCGGGTTCGCCCAAAGGGTCGTGTCCTGGGCGACGTCCGTGCCGACGCGGTGCGCCAGCAGGCGGCCTGCGCCCATCTCGTCGGTGAGGGCGTCGCCCGTCGGCGCCTCGTACGCCCAGTAGGAGAACGAGGCGTCGTCGAACCAGACGGCGCTGTTCCACTTCGTCCACGGGATCTCGTCGGCGAGGTCGTCACCGGTGGCGACGTCGCGGATGCGGATGGTGCGCCAGTCGGAGCCGCCGTCGGCCGCGCCGTAGGCGAGCAGGCGCCCGTCGGGGGAGACGCTCGCCATCGTGACCGCGACCGTGCCGTCGGCAGAGAGCGCGTTGGGGTCGAGCAGCACCCGGGGCTGCTCGGCACCGGTGCCCTCGAGGCCATCGACCGAGTCGGCCACCACGAGCACCGGCTGGTTCTGGCCGTCGCTGTGCCACGCGAAGACACGGCCGCCGCGCATCCACGGGCAGCCGCGAGTCGGTGCCTCGAGCAGCGCCGTCAGCCGGTCGCGGAAGGCTGCGCGCGCCGGCAGGGCGGCGAGCACCGGCTCGGCGAACGCGTTCTGAGCCTCGATGAAGGCGCGGGTCTCGGCCGAGTCGCCGTCCTCGAGCCAGCGATACGGATCGGCGATCGCCTCCCCGTGCACCAGCTCGACCGTCTTGTCTCTCCGCACCTCGGGATACCGCATCCGACCACCCTAGGCCGGGAGGCTGGAGGATGGGCCCGGGGCGGTCAGCGGATCGGGGCAGCGGAGTCGAGTGCCGGCCGCAGGATGCCGCGCAGCCTCGTGCGCGCCCGCGAGAGGTGGGTGCGCGCCGTGGACGCGCGCATGCCGAGATGCGCGGCGGCCTGCTCGATGGAGAAGCCGTCCCAGTGCACGAGCGAGACGAGCTCGCGCTGACGCTCCGGCAGGGTGCGCACCGCCAGCTGCACCTCGTCGCGCAGCGCCTGCAGGTCGTCACCCGGATGCGCTGCCGCGGCGGTGCGGATGCTGTCCCGCAGTCGCGTCGTCACCGCATCCGTCCTCGTGGCACGCCGGAAGTGGCCGCGCAGCAGGTTGCGCGCGATGCCGAACGCCCACATGCGTGCCTGCTCGGGGTCGGCGGGGATCCGCTCCGGGTGCTCGGCGAGGGTCGCGAAGACATCGCCGAGGAGGTCGGCGGCATCCTCGGGCTCACGCGTGCGGCGTGCGAGATAGCCGAGCAGATCGCCCGCCGCCGTCTCGACGAGCGTCTCGAGCTGCGAGGCTGCGGTCATGGCCGGAGGCAGCCGACGGTGACGACCAGCCGCGCAGACTCGCTGTCGCCGTAGCCCGCGGCGATGACGGCGTCGGTGATGCTGTCGGTCCACGCGCTGCTCTCGACATCGAGCGTCGCCATGTCGTCGGCGAGCAGCTCGGCGCTGGGCAGGCCGAGCACCAGGTCGCGGACCGCCTCGAACTCGGTCTGGTCGTACTCCAGCGGCTCGACGGGCATGCGGTCGCCACCCAGCAGCGTGTCGTGCGAGAAGCCGGAGCCACGGAACTCCTGGTCCGTGCCGGCGCGGTAGGTCACGCCACCCATCTCTGGCATGACGCGCTGCCACCCCCCGACGGGATCCTCCACCGTCTGCACCGTGGTGGTCGGCAGCACCCAGATCGAGCCGTCGCACCGCTGGAGCTCTGCGTCGGCGTCGGTGTACTCGAAGGCGACGACGGCGGTCGGATCCGGTGAGCTCGGAGTGCCGAGCACGATGGTGGTCGCGACGGCAGCTCCCGCAGTGAGGCCCAGCGCGGCGATGCTGCCGAGCACGAGCGGCCTGGACGGTCGGCGCCTGCGGCGTGGCGTCTGCCCGACGGCCGTCCCACGGGCCAGCGCTGATGCGTCGGCGGTGAGCTGCGCGATCCGGGGTAGGGGAGCGGCGTCGCGGAGCAGCTCGTCGAGCTGGTCGTGCTGGTCGGGGCGGTGGTCGTCTCGCATGGTGTCCTCCATCGTGGTCCTCACCATGCACATGGCGCGAAGCCGCGGATCCGTCTACACCGCACCTCCACTGCCCGTTGCACCTCGAGGTGGCGACCCCGCACCGACGTCCGCGACCTCGACCGCGATGCGCGACGGCGAGCTCCCGGACTCGTGCGCATGCGCGGCACGCGCTCGACCTCCGGAAGCTCGCCGCCTCGACGAGACGGGGTCGCTACTTCGCGACGCCCGGGTGCGTCATCGAGAGCAGGTCGAGCGCCTTGTCCATGTCGGCCTCGCTCAGCTCACCGCGCTCCACGTAGCCGAGGTCGATGACGGCCTCGCGCACCGTGATGCCCTGCTTGACCGAGTGCTTGGCGATCTTCGCGGCCGCCTCGTAGCCGATCAGGCGGTTGAGGGGCGTGACGATCGAGGGGCTCATGCCGGCGAGCGCCGCAGCGCGCTCGACGTTGGCCTCGAGCCCGGCGACCGTCTTGTCGGCGAGCACGCGCGAGGCGTTCGAGAGCAGGCGGATCGACTCGAGCAGGGCCGTGCCCATCACCGGGATCTGCACGTTGAGCTCGAAGGAGCCAGAGGCGCCGGCCCACGCGACCGTCGCATCGTTGCCGATGACGCGCGAGGCGACCATGAGCACGGCCTCCGGCACCACCGGGTTGACCTTGCCGGGCATGATCGACGAGCCCGGCTGCAGGTCGGGGATCGCGATCTCGCCCAGGCCCGTGTTGGGGCCGGAGCCCATCCAGCGCAGGTCGTTGTTGATCTTCGTGAGCGACACCGCGATGGTGCGCAGCGCACCGGACGCCTCGACGAGGCCGTCGCGGTTGGCCTGCGCCTCGAAGTGGTTGCGCGCCTCGGTGATCGGCAGCCCGCTCGAGGCGGCGATCTCGGCGATGACCCGCTCGGGGAAGCCGAGCGGCGTGTTGATGCCGGTGCCGACGGCCGTGCCGCCCTGCGGCACCTCGGCGACGCGGGGGAGCGCGGCCTCGATGCGCTCGATGCCGTAGCGGATCTGCGCGGCATAGCCGCCGAACTCCTGGCCGAGCGTGACGGGCGTGGCGTCCATCAGGTGCGTGCGGCCGGGCTTGACGGCGTCGGCCCAGAGGCTCGCCTTCTCCTCGAGCGCGCCCGCGAGGTGCGCGAGCGCGGGGATCGCCTGCTCGATGAGGGCGCCGGTGACGGCGATGTGCACCGAGGTGGGGAAGACGTCGTTCGACGACTGCGAGGCGTTCACGTGATCGTTGGGGTGGACCGCCTCGCCGCGGTGCTTGGTCGCGAGCGTCGCGAGCACCTCGTTCATGTTCATGTTCGACGAGGTGCCGGAGCCGGTCTGGTAGGTGTCGACCGGGAACTGGTCGTGGTGGGCGCCGCCGATGATCTCGTCGGCCGCGGCGACGATCGCGTCGGCGACCGATGCCTCGAGGATGCCGAGGTCGCGGTTCGCGATCGCTGCCGCGCGCTTGATGCGCGCGAGCGCCACGATCTGGGCGGGCTCGAGACCCGAGCCCGAGATGGGGAAGTTCTCGACGGCTCGCTGCGTCTGCGCGGCGTACAGCGCGTGCTTGGGGACGCGCACCTCGCCCATCGTGTCGTGCTCGATCCGGTAGTCGACGTCGTTCACTGCGCTGTGCCTCTCGTTGGCGGTATCGGTCGTGTCTGGCGGTCTAGTCGCCGGCGGGCTCGCCCGCGTCGAGCGCAGCGGTCACCGCTTCGGCGAAGTGCTGCAGCTCGGCGTCGTCGGCGGTGCCGGCGACGATGACGGTGGATGCGCCGTGCTCGGTCGTGAGCACGAACTCGAGGTTGCCGGGGTCCTCCGTCTCGCGCTGGTCGTGCTCGACCCAGGTGGTGCCCCCGATCACGCGCTCGCCGGTCGGCACCGCATCCTCGATCGTGGTGACGAGCCAGGTCGGGTTCGCGTCGACCGCCTGCTGGAAGGACAGGAACTGCTGCTCGGGCGTCACGTAGCCGGCGTACCAGCTGAAGACCTGATCGGTGCCCGTGCGGATCTCGGCCGCGTTCGACGCCCAGCCCTCGTCGAGCTGCGGCACGATGAGGGGCTCGTCGGTGGTGACCTGCGCCGCGGCGGCTGCGGCCGCGACGTCGATCGGCTCGCGCGCGGGCAGGCCTGGACGGACGACCACGAGCACCATCACGAGCACGATGCCCAGGCTGACGGCGACGCCGGCGAGCAGGTTGATGAAGCTGCGGTTCTCGCGGTGACGGCGCGAGGTCTCCGCCTTGCGGGCAGCGGTCTCCTCCGGCGTCTCCGGTCGCCCGAGCTCTGCGACGACGCGCGGCTCCTTGCGGCTCATGCCTCGTCGGCCTCCGCAGGCGCGGACCCTGCTGCCGCGCTGCTGCGAGCGGCGTCGAGCCGCTGCTTCGCGCCCTGCAGCCACTGCTCGCAGCGGTCGGCGAGCGCGTTGCCGCGCTCCCACAGCGCGAGCGACTCCTCGAGCGTCGCACCGCCCGACTCGAGGGCGGTCACGACGCGCACCAGCTCGTCGCGCGCGGCCTCGTAGGAGAGCGCTGCGACGTCGCTGTTCTCGGGGGTGCTCACCCCGCCAGCCTACCGCTCGCACCCGACATGCGAGACGGCGTCCCGGGGCTGTGCGACGATTGCGGTTTGCGCATCCACCCACCGTCAGGAGCTCTCGTGCCCGCCTCGCCAGCCGCATCCACGATGGCTGAGATCACCGACCTCATCCGCCTCGACACCACCAGCCGCGAGTCGAACCTCGCCCTCGTCGACCACGTCGTCGAGCGGCTGCGCGCCGTCGGCGTCGAGCCGGTGCTGGTGCCGAACGCGGAGGGCACGAAGGCCAACGTGCTCGCGACCTTCCCCGCCGCCGACGGCTCGGTCGAAGGCGGGATCGTGCTCTCGGCGCACACCGATGTGGTGCCGGTCGACGGCCAGCGGTGGAGCAGCGAGCCCTTCGAGCCCACCGAGCGCGACGGCAGGCTCTACGCGCGCGGCAGCGCCGACATGAAGTCGTTCCTCGGCGTGCTGCTGGCGAAGGCCCCGGCCCTTGCCGAGGCGCAGCTCGCCGAGCCCGTGCACCTCGCGCTCTCCTACGACGAGGAGGTCGGATGCGTCGGCGCCGTCGACCTCGTCGACGAGATCGTGCGGCGAGGGCTGCGACCGCGCGGCTGCGTCGTCGGCGAGCCGACGAGCATGCGGATCGTGCGCGGGCACAAGTCGATGAACGTCTTCCGCGCCGAGGTGCGGGGCGTCGCGATCCACTCCTCGCTCGCTCCGCACGGCGTCAACGCCATCCGCTTCGCGACCGAGCTCGTGCGCTTCGTCGAGGGCGTCGCCGACGAGATGCGCGAGCAGGGTCCCTTCGACGAGGGCTACCTCGTGCCGTACACGACCGTCAGCGTCAACCGCATCGACGGTGGCATCGCCATCAACACCGTGCCCGCCGAGTGCACGGTGCACTTCGAGTTCCGGGGCCTGACGAGCATCGACCACGCCGCCCTCTCCGCGCGCTTCGCCGATGAGTGCCGCCGCATCGAGGCCGCCATGCGCGAGCTGGACGACTCGTGCCGGGTCGAGCTGGCGGTCACCGCCTCGGCCCCCGGCGTGGACACGCCCGCCGACGCCCAGATCGTCGCGCTCGCCGCCGAGTGGGGCGGCGAGCCCAGCGACGCCAAGGTCACCTACGGCACCGAGGCGGGGCTGTTCGCCGAGGCCGGGATCCCCACCGTCGTGTGCGGCCCTGGCGACATCGCCCAGGCGCACGGCCCCGACGAGTTCGTCGAGCTCGAGCAGATCGCGCAGTGCGAGACCTTCGTCGACCGGCTCATCGACGGCCTCCGCGCCGCCTGACCACCACGTCCCATCCAGGAGCACCCATGACCACCACCGCGCCCCAGGCCACGCCCGAACGGCTCGCCGCCGCCCGCAAGGCGGTGATCTCCAGCTCGATCGGCGCCGCCCTCGAGTGGTTCGACATCATCGTCTACGCCTCGTTCGCGGTGGTCATCACCGAGGTGTTCTTCCCCGACGCCGGCGCCTACGGCCTCATCTACACCTTCGCGACCTTCGCGACGACCTACCTCATCCGCCCCCTCGGCGGCATGGTGCTCGGCAGCTTCGCCGACCGCAAGGGCCGCAAGAACGCGCTCACCATCACGCTGCTGCTCATGATGGTGGGCACGCTCCTGATGGCCATCGCGCCCACCTACGCGATGGTCGGCGTCTGGGGCGGCGTGGTCATCCTGCTCTCGCGCCTCATCCAGGGCTTCTCCGCCGGCGGCGAGTTCGGCACGGCGACGACCTTCCTGATCGAGACCGCGCCGCACAAGAAGATGTTCTACGCCTCGTGGCAGATCGCCGCGCAGGGCGCCTCGATGCTGCTCGCGTCGGGCTTCGGCTTCGCGCTCAACACCTGGCTGTCGGAGGAGGACCTCTACTCCTGGGGCTGGCGCGTGCCGTTCTTCGTCGGCCTGCTGATCGGCCCGGTCGGCCTCTACATCCGCGCGCGCCTCGCAGAGCCCGAGGAGCTCGGCGCGACCGAGCGCACGAAGTCGCCGCTCGGCTCGCTGCTGCGCGAGCACCTCGGCCGGGTGCTCGCCGGCTCTGCCGTCATCGGCGTCGCGACGATCTCGGTCTACATGATCCTCTACATGCCCACCTTCGCGGTCTCGAACCTGGGCATCCCGCCGACCGCCGCCTACCTCGGCGGCGTCGTGGCGGGCACGATCACGGTCTTCGGCTCGCCCTTCGTCGGGCACCTGGCCGACCGCTTCGGCCCCGCGCGCATCATGACCTACGCCGCGGTCGCGGCGCTCGTGCTCGCGTGGCCGATCTTCCAGATCATCGTGACGCTGCGCAGCGTGCCGGCGCTCATCATCGCGATCGCGCTGCTCGGCGCCATCATGACGTGCTACTTCGCGCCGCTGCCCGGCCTGCTGTCGAACATGTTCCCGAAGGAGGTGCGCGGCACCGGCCTCTCTGTCGCGTACAACGTCGGCGTCACCCTGCTCGGCGGCATCGCGCCGCTCGTGCTGACGTGGCTGCTGACGGTGACCGGATCGCTCAACGCGCCGAGCATCTACTACATGGCGATCGCCGTGCTCTCGCTCGTCGGCCTGTACTTCGTGCGCAAGCGCTACAGCCAGCGCTGATCGCTCGCGCGACCCCGGGCTGTGGCTCGGGGTCGCGTCGCGGTCAGTGCTCCGGA
This sequence comes from Agrococcus sp. Marseille-P2731, assembly GCF_900117395.1. Taxonomy (GTDB): domain Bacteria; phylum Actinomycetota; class Actinomycetes; order Actinomycetales; family Microbacteriaceae; genus Agrococcus. The sequence goes on from NZ_FPEG01000001.1 coordinate 585,136, forward strand.
TGCGCGGCGCGCACGTCCGCGTCCAGGGTGCCGGAGGCGAGGGTCACCAGCAGCGCGTCGCCCGCCGTGACGGCCGCCGCGTCGCGCGCGACCGAGCCGGAGGCCGTCTGCACGACGGCGTAGCCGCGGTCGAGCGTCGCCTGCGGGCTGAGCGCCCGGAGCGTCTGGCGCAGGTGGTCGAGCCGCTGGCCGTGCAGCTCGACGCTGCGGGCTGCCAGCTCGTCGCTGCGCGCGGTCAGCCGCGCGAGGTCCTGCCAGAGCGACTCGAGCATCGTGCCGGGGCGAGCGAGCGCTGGCCGGGATCGGAAGGACTCCAGCCGCTCCGCCTCGCGGTGCACGTGCTGCGTGGCCCTGGCGCGCAGCTGCGCCCGCGCCTGCGTGATCCGGTTGAGCTCCTCCGCGACGTCGGGCACGATGCGCTTCGCCGCATCCGTCGGCGTCGACGCGCGCAGGTCGGCGACCTCGTCGAGCAGCGGGCGGTCGGCCTCGTGGCCGATCGCCGAGACGATCGGCGTGGTGGCGGCGGCGACCGCGCGCACGAGCGCCTCGTCGCTGAAGCCGAGCAGGTTCTGGAAGTCGCCGCCGCCGCGCGCGATGACGATGACGTCGACCTCGGGGTCTGCCTCGAGCCGCGCGAGCGCCGCGAGCACGGTCGGCACCGTCTGGTCGCCCTGCACGGCGGCGTGCTCGACGCGGAACTCGACCCCTGGCCAGCGCAGCTGGGCGTTGCGGAGCACATCCTTCTCGGCGTCGGAGTCGCGTCCGGTGATGAGGCCGATGCGGTTCGGCAGGAACGGCAGCGGCCGCTTGCGCGAGGCGTCGAAGAGGCCCTCCTGCGCGAGGCTGCGTCGCAGCGCCTCGAGGCGGGCGAGCAGCTCGCCGAGGCCGACGTGGCGGATCTGGGCGGCGACCATCGAGAGGGTGCCGCCGCGCGGCCAGTAGTCGGGCTTCACGAGCAGCACCGCGCGGTCGCCCTGGGCGAAGTCGCCCTCGATGCGGCTGAGCGTCGAGCTCCAGACGTTGAACGAGATGGTGGCGTCGGCCGAGACGTCCTTGAGCTTGCCAAACACGTTGCCCCGCGAGTTCGACCACTGGGTGATCTCGCCCTCGACCCAGAGGTGGCCGAGGCGCCCGATGTAGCTCTTGAGCTCTGCGCCGAGGCGCTCGACGCTCCACGGCTCGTCGGGGGTGCCGGTGATGCGCTCCGCCATCGTGCTCCTCTGGTGTGCCGGTCTGTTCGCCCTTGGCGACCGCGGGGGTCGCGGGCTGGCTCCAACGGTAGACTGGGCCGGTGACGATCACGAACGGAAGGGTGCCGCTGGACATGCCGCGGCCTGCGCTCCGGAGGGGTCGGCTCCAGGATCTCCCGGTCGGCGGCGAGAAGCGGATCCTGCTCGCGACCCCGCGCGGCTACTGCGCGGGCGTCGACCGCGCGGTGCTCGCCGTCGAGAAGGCGCTCGAGCAGTACGAGGGCCCGATCTACGTGCGCAAGGAGATCGTGCACAACAAGCACGTCGTCTCGCAGCTGACCGAGCAGGGCGCGATCTTCGTCGACGAGGTCGACCAGGTGCCCGAGGGCGAGCGCGTGATCTTCAGCGCCCACGGCGTCAGCCCCGCGGTCGTGCAGGGCGCCGCGGATCGCGGCCTGGACGCGATCGATGCGACGTGCCCGCTCGTGACGAAGGTGCACCGCGAGGCCGTGCGCTTCGCGCGCGACGACTACGAGATCCTGCTCGTCGGCCACGAGGGCCACGAGGAGGTCGAGGGCACCGCCGGGCACGCCCCCGATCGCGTCACGATCGTGAACAACCCGGACGAGGCCGACACCGTGCAGGTGCAGAACCCCGACCGGCTCGTCTGGCTCAGCCAGACGACGCTCTCGGTCGACGAGACGATGGAGACCGTGCGCCGACTGCGCGTGCGCTTCCCCAACCTGCAGGACCCGCCGAGCGACGACATCTGCTACGCCACCCAGAACCGCCAGGTCGCCATCAAGAAGGTGGCGGCGGATGCGGATCTCGTCATCGTCGTCGGCAGCGCGAACTCGTCGAACTCGGTGCGGCTCGTCGAGGTGGCGCTGGAGTACGGCGCGAAGGCCGCGTACCGCGTCGACTACTCGAGCGAGATCCAGCAGGAGTGGCTCGAGGGCGTGCACTCGATCGGCGTGACGAGCGGCGCGAGCGTGCCGGAGGGCCTGGTGCACGAGGTGCTGCAGGAGCTCGACGACGCCGGCTACCGCGACATCGCCGAGATCCGCACGGCCGAGGAGGACCTCATCTTCTCCCTGCCCAAGGAGCTGCGCCCGACCCGCAGGCGCTGATCCTGGTGGCGCTCAGGCGCCGTGGCTACGATCGGCCCCATGACTGACGCACAGCCCCAGAACGAGCAGGCCCCGACCGAGCAGGACGACCAGTGGGCCGACCAGATGGCCGACGGCGAGGACTTCGACGAGTCGATGGGCGACTCGACCGATGAGGACCGCGTGCTGGCCACCGACCAGCTCGACGAGATCGGCAGCGACGACGCCCCGGAGGGCGCGGAGGGCCGAGACGAGGAGTGGGAGGGGGACGACCCCGCCGACATCCCCGACGAGCACGGCGGCACGCAGGCGGGCGTCGACACCGACGACAACGGCGTCGACGACACCGTGATGCCCGAGGGCACCGACCGCATCATCGACGCGGGCGACTGGGAGTAGCGCACCTCCGCCGGACGAGGAGCGAGACGGAGGACGGGCACCCCGAGGGGTGCCCGTCCTCCGTCTGCTGCCGGTGCTACTTGCTGGACCAGCCGGCCGAGCCGAGCTGCTGCGTGGCCGAGGCGACGCGGGCGGCCATGGCCGTCTCCGCCGCCTTGCCCCACGCGCGCGGGTCGTAGACCTTCTTGTTGCCGACCTCGCCGTCGAGCTTCAGCACGCCCTCGTAGCCGCCGAACATGCTGCCGGCGACCGAGCGGGTGTAGGCGTACTGCGTGTCGGTGTCGATGTTCATCTTGATGACGCCGCTGCGCACCGCCTCGGCGATCTCCTCGTCGGTCGAGCCGGAGCCGCCGTGGAAGACGAGGTCGAGCGGCTTCGCCTCGGTGCCGTACTTCTCGGCGATGCCCGCCTGGATCTGCCCGAGCAGCTCTGGGCGCAGCTTGACGTTGCCGGGCTTGTACACGCCGTGCACGTTGCCGAAGGTGAGCGCTGCCATGTAGCGGCCCTGGTCGCCCATGCCGAGCGCCTCGACCGTCGCGATGGCGTCGTCGAGGGTCGTGTAGAGCTGGTCGTTGATCTCGTGGCTGACGCCGTCCTCCTCGCCGCCGACGACGCCGATCTCGACCTCGAGGATCTGCTGCAGGGCGTGCGTGCGGGGGAGGATCTGCTTCGCGATCTCGAGGTTCTCCTCGAGCGGCACGGCCGAGCCATCCCACATGTGCGACTGGAAGAGCGGGGCGCGGCCGGCCCTGACCTCCTCCTCGCTCGCCTCGAGCAGCGGGAAGACGAAGCCGTCGAGGGCGTCCTTCGGGCAGTGGTCGGTGTGGAGCGCGACCTTGATTGGGTAGGCCTTCGCGACCTCGGTGGCGAAGCGGGCGAAGGCGACGGCGCCTCCCGCGCGGTTCTTGACGCTCTGGCCGGCGAAGAAGTCGGCACCGCCCGTCGTCACCTGGATGATGCCGTCGGAGCCGGTGTCGGCGAGCCCCTGCAGCACCGCGTTGATCGTCGACGACGACGAGACGTTGATGGCGGGGTAGGCGAAGGCGTTCTTCTTCGCCTTGTCGAGCATCTCTGCGTACTCTTCTGGCGTTGCGACGGGCATGGCACAGCTCCTGTCTCGTCCGGGGTGCGGACCGCAGATCGCGGCCGCGCGGGTCGTGGTCAGTCTAGGTCGGCGCACGTGCGGGCGCGCGCGTACGTCGCACCTCCCCGCCTCGTGCGCGTCCGCTGCCATCGGTGCCCTCCAGCATCCACTGGTACTTCGCAGCATCCCGCGGCGCCTCTTGCCGTCGATCGGCGCCTTCCGCGCTCGAGTGGCGCCTCCCGCACCTGAATGGCGCCTTCCGCGCTTGAGTGGCGCCTTCCGCGTCTGAGTGGCGCCTTCCGCGCTTGAGTGGCGGCTTCCGCGTCTGATCGGCGCCTTCTGCGCCTGAGTGGCGCCTTCCGCGCTTGAGTGGCGGCTTCCGCGTCTGATTGGCGCCTTCCGCGCTTGAGTGGAGGCTTCCGCGTCTGATCGGCGCCTTCCGCATCTGACTGGCGCTTTCTGCGCTCGAGGCGCGCCTTCCGCGCTCGAGTGGCGCGTCGACGCCTTCCGGCCCGACCCGAGCGGACCCAGTGGATGCTGGGAGGCGCCACTCGAGCGCGGGAGGCGCCAGTGGACGCTGAGAGGCGCCACTCGATCGCGGGAGGCGCCACTCGAGCGCGGGAGGCGCCACTCGATCGCGAGGGGCGCCAATGGATGCTGGGAGGCGCCAATGGATGCCGGGAGACGCGGCTGCGGCGGCGGGGCCCCCACGGGTGGCGCCGGGGTGACAGTCAACCCAACTTCCTATAGGATTTCGGCGACGCCTGCGCCACCGCGGGCATCCGAAGCGAGGAGAGCGCGATGACGCGACTGTTCAATGATCCCAGCAGGTTCGCCGACGAGATGATCGAGGGCTTCGTCGCCGCTGCAGGCCGCTGGGTGCAGGCCGCCCCGGGCGGCGTCGTCCGATCCACCCAGGCGGACGAGGCCACGGTCGCCCTCGTGATCGGCGGAGGCAGCGGCCACTACCCGGCCTTCGGCGGCCTGGTCGGCCCGGGCCTCGCGCACGGCGCCGCCATGGGCAACCTCTTCGCCTCGCCCTCGTCGCAGCAGGTCTACTCGATCGCGAAGGCCGCCGACCAGGGCAAGGGCGTGCTGCTGAGCTACGGCAACTACGCCGGCGACGTCCTCCACTTCGACCAGGCGCAGGAGAAGCTGCGCGCCGAGGGCATCGATGTGCGCACCGTCACGGTCACCGACGACATCTGGAGCGCGCCGCAGGAAGAGCTGCACAAGCGCCGCGGCATCGCCGGCGACCTCTCCGTCTTCAAGGTGGCCGGTGCCGCCGCTGCCGCCGGCTACGACCTCGACGGCGTCGAGCGCGTCGCGCAGCTCGCCAACGCCCGCACCCGCTCGTTCGGCGTCGCCTTCTCGGGCTGCACGCTGCCGGGCGCGAGCGAGCCGCTGTTCACCGTGCCGGAGGGCAAGATGGCGGTGGGCCTGGGCATCCACGGCGAGCCCGGCATCGACGAGGTCGACGTGCCGACGGCCGACGAGCTCGCAGCGATGTTCATCGACAAGCTGCTCGAGGAGGTGCCCGAGGGCGTCTCGCTCGAGGGCGCTCGGGTCGTGCCGCTGCTCAACGGCCTCGGCAACCTGAAGTACGAGGAGATGTTCGTCGTCTTCCGCCGCATCGCCCAGCTGCTCGACGAGCGCGGCATCGCGATCGTCGAGCCCGAGGTGGGCGAGCTCTGCACGAGCTTCGACATGTCGGGCGTCTCGCTCACGCTCCTGTGGCTCGACGAGGAGCTCGAGACGCTGTGGGCTGCGCCCGCCGACAGCTCCGGCTTCACCAAGGGCTCCGTCGCCCCGCAGCGCGCCGCCGACGCGGTCGTGACGACCGAGGCCGACACCGCGATCCCGGAGGCGAGCGACGACTCGCGCGCCGCCGCAGCGCTCGTGGATGCGGCGCTGACCGCTGTCGCCGCCACCCTCGACGAGGCGGCCGACGAGCTCGGGCACATGGATTCGATCGCCGGCGACGGCGACCACGGCATCGGCATGCAGCGCGGCTCCCGCGCGGGCGCCGCCGCCGCGACGACCGCGGCGCAGGCCGGTGCCGGTGCGCAGACCACGCTCGAGCGAGCGGCGGATGCGTGGAGCGACCGAGCCGGCGGCACGAGCGGCGCGCTGTGGGGCGAGATGCTCCGCACGCTGGGCGAGCGCCTGGGCGACACCGAGCCCGTGACGGCCGGGGCCGTCGCCGAGGGCGTCGCTGCGGCGAAGGACGCCGTCATGGCCTTCGGCAAGGCCAAGGTCGGCGACAAGACCATGGTCGACGCCATCGTGCCCTTCGCCGACGAGCTCGCGCGCCGCGTCAGCGCCGGCGAGGGGGTGCGCCAGGCATGGGCCGCCGCCGCCGCGCTCAGCCAGACCGCGGCGCAGTCGACCGCCGACCTCGCCGCGACGCTCGGCCGCGCCCGCTCGCACGGCGACAAGTCGATCGGCACGCCCGACCCGGGCGCGATCTCCTTCGCGCTCATCACCAAGACCATCCACGACGTCCTCACGACATCCAAGGAGCAGTGACCATGGGCATCCGCCTCATCATCGGCAGCGACAAGGCCGGCTTCGACTACAAGCAGATCCTCAAGCGCGACATGGAGGCGAACGAGCTCGTCGACTCCGTGGTCGACGTGGGCGTCGACGACGCCGAGGGCACCACCTCCTACCCCAAGATCGCCATCGAGGCCGCCGAGCGCGTCGCTCGCGGCGAGGCCGACCGCGCGCTGCTCCTCTGCGGCACGGGCATCGGCGTCGCGATCGCGGCCAACAAGGTCGCCGGCATCCGGGCCACCGTCGCGCACGACTCGTTCTCGGTCGAGCGCTCGGTGCTCTCGAACGACTGCCAGGTCCTCACGATGGGCCAGCGCGTCGTCGGCATCGAGCTCGCGCGCCGCCTGGCGGGGGAGTGGCTGACCTACACCTTCGACCCGTCGAGCCACTCGCAGGCGAACGTGGACGACATCTGCGCCTACGAGGGCTGAGACGTGCTGATCGGCTCGAGCCTGAAGATGTACTTCGGGCGCGCCCGCACGCTCGAGTGGACGCGGGCCGTCGCCGCGATCTGCGCCGAGCACCCGGCCGTGCGGCGGGGGCTGGTCGAGCCGTTCGTGATCCCGAGCTTCCCGTCGATCCCCGATGTCGTCCCGATCGCGACGGATGCGGGGATGCTGGTGGGCGCGCAGGACCTGCACTGGGAGGACACCGGGGCGTTCACCGGAGAGGTCTCGGCCGCCGAGCTCGCCGAGCACGGCGTGGCGCTCGCAGAGATCGGTCACGCCGAGCGGCGGCGGATGTTCGGCGAGACCGACGAGACGGTGGCGCGGAAGGTCGCTGCGGCGCTGCGGCACGGCCTCGCGCCGGTGCTCTGCATCGGCGAGGAGGCGCGCGGCGACCACGACGCGGCCGCGGCCGCGTGCGTCGCGCAGCTCGGCGCATCCCTCGCCATCGCCCGCGACGAGGGGCTCGGCGGACGGCTGATCGTTGCCTACGAGCCCGTCTGGGCGATCGGCGCGCCGGAGCCGGCGGACGACGAGCACATCCGCGCGATCGGGCAGGCGCTGCGGGCGCACGCCGCCAGCCTGCCCTTCGATGTGCAGGTGATCTATGGCGGCAGTGCGGGCCCTGGCCTGCTGCCGCGCATCGCCGACTCCGTGGACGGCATGTTCCTCGGTCGCTTCGCGCACGATCCCGCCGCCTTCGCGGCGATCCTCGACGAGGCGCTGGCGCTGGAGGCGCAGCGATGAGCGCGGCGGTTCCGAGCGGCTCGGGCACAGCCGCCCTCGACCAGGACGGCATCGGCTCGCTGCGCGTGAGCGAGATCGAGCGCCGCGGGCTGCGCGACCGCGTCTACGACCGCATCCTCGAGCTGCTGCTCGAGGGGCGCGTCGAGCCGGGCTCGCGGCTGTCGATCGACATGCTCGCGAAGCAGCTCGACGTCTCGCCGACGCCCGTGCGCGAGGCGATGGTGCAGCTGGAGCGCACCGGCCTCGTCACCCGCGAGGCGCTCAAGGGCTACCGCGTCGCGCCGCCGCTGGACGCGCAGCAGCTCGATGAGCTCTTCGACGCGCGCCTGATGCTCGAGCTCGAGGCGACTCGCCTCGCGCTGCCGCGCGCCGCCGAGCTGCTGCCGCGGCTGCGCGCGGCGCACGAGCTGCACGAGGAGCGCGCCGGGCGCGTGATCGAGACGCTGCGCGGCGAGCCGAGCCTGCGGGTCACGCAGGAGTACTTCGCGGCCGACGCAGCCTTCCACCGCGCCATCTTCGGCGGCACGGGCAACCGCTACCTCGTCGCGATGCACGATGACCTGGGGGCCATGACGCACCGGCTGCGGCAGGCTGTGATCCGCGGCGCGAACGACGTGCGCGAGGCCCACGCCGAGCACCAGGCGGTGCTCGATGCCTTCGAGGCGGGCGACGCGGACGCGGCGATCGCCGCGATGCGCGCGCACATCGAGGGCGTGCGCGCTCGCTCGGTGGGGGAGGAGTCCACCTCGGGCTGAGGCCACCCCGCGCCGGGGCGATCCGGCGCATCCAGCGCCGATCCGGCGCGCCCGCATCCGTGCTTGCGCGGAGCGGGACCGGCGACTACATTTCCTATAGGATCTTCGATCAGGGCACTCGGCCCGACGATTGCAATGGAGCAGACGACATGGCAGTGCAGCCCGCATTCACCGCAGAGACCTGGCCCATCGCCACGTGCCTGCACGGCATCCCCGCCGTCTCGAAGGACGGCGTGGCCCTCCACGACGCAGATCCCCAGGTGTGGGACGACGCCTTCGCCCAGGTGGCCGACGTGGGCTTCGACCTCGCCGAGCTGCCCGACAGCCACATCCGCCCCGCCGACCTCGAGGCGAGCCGCAAGGACGAGCTGTTCTCGGTCCTCGAGCGGCACGGCGTGCGCCTGCCCTCCGTGCACCTGCAGCGCCAGAGCGTGATCATGCCGGGCCACGAGGAGCGCAACCTCGAGTACGCCCACCGCACGATCGACGCCGCCGCCGAGTGGGGCATGGAGGTCTTCTCGACCGGCCTGCACCAGCCCTTCAACGAGGCGCAGCGCAAGGCGCTCTGGTTCTGGACGGCGCAGGGCCCGAAGGACCCGGAGGACCCCGAGGTCTGGAGCGCCGCCGTCACGCGCCTGCGCGAGCTCGGGAAGCACGCCGCAGAGGTGGGCCTGAAGATGTCGCTCGAGATGTACGAGGACACCTACCTCGGCACCGCCGACTCGGCCGTGCGCCTGGTCGAGGAGATCGGCCTCGACAACGTGGGCCTCAACCCCGACATCGCCAACCTCATCCGCCTGCACCGCCCGATCGAGGACTGGCGCGAGATGCACGCGAAGACCCTGCCCTACGCGAACTACTGGCACGTGAAGAACTACACGCGCGACGAGTCGGCGGATGGGTCGTGGGCGACGAGCGTGCCCAGCACGATGGAGGGCGGGCTCATCAACTACCGCCAGGTCGTGCGCGATGCGATCGAGCTCGGCTTCGACGGCATCTTCCTCATGGAGCACTACGGCGGCGACAGCCTCGGCAACTGCTCCACCAACCAGCGCTACCTGCGCTCGCTCCTCCCGAAGGGCTGATCATGACCACCATCACGAACATCGCCGTCGTCGGCTCCGGCTACATGGGCGGCGGGATCGCTCAGGTGCTCGCGCTCGCGGGCTATGACGTGCAGATCGCCGACATCAGCGCCGAGATCGCCGAGAGCAACCGCACGCGCCTGCTCGACGAGGCCGCGGCGTTCGTCGCCGACGGGCTCTTCCCCGAGGACGCCGTCGAGCGCATCGAGGCACGCATCACGGCGGCGGAGTCGATCGAGTCGGCCGTCGCCGATGCCGACTTCATCGAGGAGGCCGTCCCCGAGAAGATCGAGATCAAGCACGCGACGCTCGCGCGCATCTCGGCAGCCGCTCGCCCCGACGCGATCATCGGCTCGAACACCTCGACCATCCTGATCGGCACGCTCGCGGAGGCCGTCGAGCACCCCGAGCGGTTCCTCGGCGTGCACTTCTCGAACCCGGCACCCTTCATCCCGGGCGTCGAGCTCATCGGCCACGAGGGCACCGACGACTCGGTCTTCGCGCCCGTCGAGGCGCTCGTCGCGGCCACCGGCAAGGAGACCGCGCGCGTCGGCGACGCCACGGGCTTCGTGCTGAACCGCCTGCAGTACGCGCTCTTCCACGAGGCGACGCAGCTCGTCGAGGAGGGCGTCGCGACGCCCGACGACATCGACACCATCGTGCGCACGACCTTCGGCTTCCGCCTGCCGGTCTTCGGCCCCTTCGCGATCGCCGACATGGCCGGGCTCGACGTCTACTCGTTCTGCTACGCCTCGCTGCAGACCCGTTGGCCCGAGCGCTTCGCAACGCCCGACTCGCTCAAGGAGCTCGTCGACGCCGGCAAGTTCGGCACGAAGTCGGGCGCCGGCTACCTCGACGTGCCCGCCGATCGCACGGCAGAGCTCGTCGCCTACCGCAACAAGGCATACGTCGCCATCAAGCAGCTCATGGACGAGCTCGGCCCGGCCCCCATCCACTGACCCGCATCGCAGACTCGGAGACCCCCATGGCAACCGCCTTCCCCGAAGCCCGGACCGTCGTCCTCACCGGCGCCGCCTCCCCGCGCGGCATCGGCCGCGCATCCGCCCACTACCTGGCCGAGCACGGCTGGAGCGTCGGCATCATCGACCTCGACGCCGATGCGGCCAAGGCCGTCGCCGCCGAGATCGCCGAGCAGCACGGCGTGCAGGCAGCCGGCGCGGGCGCCAACGTCGCCGATGAGGCGCAGGTGCGCGCAGCCTTCGACGAGCTCGAGGCAGCGCTGCCGCAGGTCGTCGCGCTCGTCAACCTCGCCGGCGTCTCGAGCCCCGTGCCCTACCTCGAGGTGACGGCCGAGGAGTGGGACCGCGTCATGAGCATCAACATGAACGGCGTGCACTACGCGACCCGCCGCGCCGTCGAGTCGATGGTGGACCACGGCGTCGGCCGCGTGGTCAACCTCTCCTCCGTCTCCGCCCAGCGCGGCGGCGGCACCTTCTCGAAGACGGTCTACTCGGCGGCGAAGGCCGGCGTCATCGGCTTCTCGCGCTCGGTCGCGCGCGAGCTCGGCCAGCACGGCGTGACGGTCAACGTCGTCTCGCCCGGCCCGATCGACACCGACATCATGGGCGGCACGCTCACCGAGGAGCGCAAGACCGCGATGGCCGCCGACGGCGTGCTGCCGCGCATCGGCACGCCGCGCGACATCGCGGCCGCCATCGCCTACCTGATCTCTGAGGACGCAGGCTTCGTGACGGGGCAGACCCTGAACGTCGACGGCGGCCTCTACATGCACTGACCCATGAGCAGCCAAGGCTCGTGGTCCAGGTCCCGCATCCTCTTCCTCGCACTGGGCATCGTCCTGGTCGGGGTCGGCCTGTGGCTCATCCTCCCCTCCCTGCTCGGCTGACGCCGAGCGCACCCCCTCACCGCACTCAAAGGAGAGTCTCGTGTCCGACAAGACCGTGACCACCGGGTCGACGAGCAACCCCGCTCTCGACTCGGCCATCAAGAAGGCCGCGAAGCATCTCATGCCGATGCTCGTGGTCCTGTACTTCGTCGCGTTCCTCGACCGCACCAACGTCGGCTTCGCCGAGGATGCCCTGCAGATGGACCGCGGGATCTCGGCGGGAGCCTTCGCACTCGGCGCCGGCATCTTCTTCATCGGCTACGCCATCTTCGAGATCCCCTCGAACCTGCTGCTGAAGCGCTTCGGCGCTCGCTTCTGGCTCGCGCGCATCGCGATCACCTGGGGCATCGTCGCCTCCTGCTTCGCGTTCGTGACCGACGACACGTCGTTCATCGTGCTGCGCTTCCTGCTCGGCGTCACCGAGGCCGGCCTCTTCCCGGGCGTCATCCTCTTCCTCTCCGAGTGGTTCCCGAACAAGCACCGCGTGCAGATGTTCGCGATCTTCTACCTCGCGCAGCCCTTCTCGCAGATGCTCGGCGCTCCGCTGTCTGGCGGCCTCATCAGCTTCGGCGAGACGCTGACGCCGTGGGCCGGGTGGCAGGTGATGTTCTTCGTCGAGGGCATGATGGCCGTCGTCGCCGGCATCGCAGCCATTCCTGCTCATCAACGGGCCGCAGGACGCGAAGTGGCTGAACGACGAGGAGAAGCGCGCCCTCATCGACGTCATGGCCAAGGAGGACACCGTCCGCGAGTCGGACGGCCCCACCGGCATCTGGCGCGCGATGGGCAACTGGAAGGTGTGGTACTTCACCGTCATCTACTTCTGCCTCCAGATCGCGGTCTACGGCACGACCTTCTACCTCCCGCAGCAGGTGGCGAACCTGCTCGGCCAGGACGTCGGCTGGCAGGTCGGCCTCGTCGCCGCCATCCCGTGGCTCGTGGGCCTGTTCGCCTGCTACTACTTCGGTCGCGCGGCGAACACGATCGTCCGCCGCCGCAACTGGGGCACGATGTTCTACATCATCACGGGCGTCGCGATCCTCGCCTCGGCGTGGGCGGGCAGCGCTGGGCAGCCGATCCTCGGCATCCTGTTCATCACCATCGCGGTCGCGAGCTTCCTCTCGGTCGGCCCGATCACGTGGTCCTACCCGACGGCGTTCCTCACGGGCACCGCGGCGGCTGCGGGCATCGGCCTCATCAACTCGCTCGGCAACCTCGGCGGCTTCGTCGCGCCGCTGATGCGCACGGGCATCAACGAGGCCGTGCCGACCGACTCGGGAGCATGGGGCGTCGTCTCGCTCGGCGTCTTCGCGTTCCTCGCGGCGATCATGCTGTTCTGCACGAAGTTCTTCAGCTCGAAGGCGGATGCGCTGCTCGAGGCCGAGCAGGACGCCGACGTGGAGACGACGGCACCCGGCCACTGAGCCGGGCAGGCACCGCGAACACAGGCGTGCACCCGCAGGGTGCACCACAGGCCGGATCGGGACCCGCGACACCCGATCCGGCCTGCTTCGTCTGCAGCGCGAGTCGCCCGCCGCCGGGCGTCCACGTGCCGCCAGGGTCGGCGGTCTAGGCTTCTGGCGAGCGCCGGGGCCGCCGCGCGCCGAGGGAGGCACCGATGCATCCGCAGGACGAACAGGCACTCGACACGCTGGTGCGCGCAGCGCTCGAGCGCATCGTCGCCTCGCTGGAGGAGGCGCGCGAGGAGCTCGACGAGCTCGACGCCGTCGCTGACGACGGCAACCACGGCACGAACGTGCTGACCGGAGCGACCGCTGCCAGTGCGGCCGCCGCAGCAGCCGGGCAAGGGCAGGCGCTCGCCGCCGCCGCCGAGGCCTGGGCCGCCGAGGAGGGCAGCGCGAACTCGCTCTGGGGCGCCATGGGCACTGCGGCCGCCGCGGTGCTCGACGCTGGCCCCGTCGCCGTGGTCGACGCCGCGCTCCGCGCGCTCGAGGCCTCCACCGACGCGCACATCGGCGACAAGTCGATCGTCGACACCCTCGCGCCCGCCCTGGGCGACGCGCACGTGCACCTCGAGCGCGGCGAGCCCGGGCTCGACGCCGCGGCGCACGCGGCCGGCGTGGCAGAGGAGGCCGCGGTCGAGACGGCGGCGTTCCCTGACCGCTTCGACGCCTCGACGCCCGACCTGGGGTTCCCCGACCCGGGCGCGACCTCCTCGGCGCTGATCCTCTCGGCGATCGCCGAGGTCATCGCAGAGCACAGCTGACCGGCACCTGCGCGAAGGAACCGCGGGACTTTCGCCGCACCGCACCGCGAGCCCCGCACATCCGCTGAGTAGGCTCGCAAGCAAGCCCTGACCCGATGGAGGACACCCGTGCCGCAGAGCGACTCGCCGAAGGCTCCCGTCTTCGACAACCCCGACCGCAACCTCGCGATGGAGCTCGTGCGAGCCACGGAGGCAGCGGCGATCCGAGCGGTGCCCTACATCGGCCGCGGCGACAAGAACGCCGCCGACGGGGCAGCCGTCGACGCGATGCGCACCTTCCTCGCCACGGTCGCCTTCGACGGCGTGATCGTCATCGGCGAGGGTGAGAAGGACGAGGCGCCGATGCTCTTCAACGGCGAGCACGTCGGCAACGGCCGCGGCCCCTCTGCCGACATCGCGGTCGACCCGATCGACGGCACCTCGCTGACGGCGACCGGCCGCCCGAACGCGCTCAGCGTCATCGCCGTCGCCGACCGCGGCTCGATGTACGACCCGGTCGACGCGTTCTACATGGACAAGCTCGTCGGCGGAGCGGAGGCGCGCGGCGTCATCTCGCTCGAGCAGTCGATGGGCGACAACATCCGCGAGCTCGCGCGCGCCAAGGGCAAGGACGTCGGCGACATCGTCGTCGCGGTGCTCGACCGCCCGCGGCACGCGGCGCTCATCGACGAGATCCGCTCGGCCGGCGCCGGCACGCGCCTCATGCGCGACGGCGACGTGGCCGGCGGCATCAACGCCGCCCGCTGGGAGAGCCGGATCGACCTGTGCGCGGGCGCCGGCGGCACGCCGGAGGGCGTCATCACCGCGTGCGCGATCAAGGCGCTCGGCGGCTTCATGGAGGGCCGCCTCGCGCCCCAGAGCGACGACGAGCACCGCAAGGTGGTGGCCGCGGGCCACGACCTCCAGCGCGTGCTCGGGCTCGACGACCTGGTGTCGAGCGACAACACCTACTTCGTCGCGACCGGCGTCACCGACGGCATGCTGCTCGACGGCGTGCGCCGCAAGGGGCCGCTGATCCGCACCGAGTCGCTCGTGCTGCGCTCGAAGACCGGCACCGCCCGCCGGGTCATCGCCGAGCACCGCGCCGAGAAGTGGCTCGAGCAGTAGCCGCGAGCCCCCGCGCCGCAGCTGCGAGAGCATGACGGGGTGAGCGGCGCGCGCCTGATCGGCATCGACCTCGCGAGGCTCGTCGCCGTCGCGGGCATGATGGGCGCGCACACGCTCAGCGTCGGCGAGCCGCAGCCTGCGGCCGTGACCGCACTGGTCGACGGTCCGCCGTCCACGCTCTTCGCGGTGCTCGGAGGCGTGAGCGTCGTGCTGGCCGCGCGCGCTCGGCTCGCAGCGGGGGAGCGGTCGGCTGCCGTGCGCGCGACCCTCGGGCGCGGTGCCGTCGTCGCACTGCTCGGGCTGCTGGTGATCCCCTTCGCCGCGGCCGTCTACGTCGTGCTGGTGCCCTTCGGCGTGGCGATCGTGCTGGCCGCCGGGCTGCTCCTGCTGCCCAGCTGGGCCCTCGCCGCGCTCGCGGTGGTGCTCGCCACGGTCGGCGGCTGGATCGCGGCCTTCGCTCGGCTGCACCTGCCGGGGCTCGAGGGCACGCACGGCATTCTGTCGCTCGCGGCCGATCCGCTCGGCACGCTCATCGACGTGACGCTCTCCGGTGTCTACCCCGTGCTCACCTGGGTCACGTACGTGGCGATCGGCATGCTCGTCGCCCGAGCGCTGCTCGCTGCGCGCGCCGCTGCCCGCGAGCGCCGAGCGCTCGTCGCGGTCGGCGCGATCGGCGCGGTGCTGATCGTCACCGGCGTGCTCTCGAGCGAGCTGGGGCTGCGGATGGTGGCGGCGGGTGCCGGCGGAGGGCTCGCCCTCGACCGCAGCGTGATGCTCGCGAACGGCTACGGCGCGGCACCGGGCATCGAGCCGGTGCTGCAGCTGATCGCCGCGCCGCACACCGGCACGCCGGCCGACATCGCGCGCACCGTCGGCATGGCGCTCGTCGTCATCGCCGCGCTCGGCCTGCTCGCTGCTGCGCTGCCGCCGCGCGCTCTGCGGCTGCTCGAGCCGCTGCGGGCAGCGGGCGCGGCGCCGCTCACGATCTACGTCCTGCACGTCGTGCTCCTCACGCTGCTCGGCAGCACGCTGTCGCAGACCGCCCCTGCTCTGGTGGGCGGGTGGGGTGCCTGGGCCCTGCAGCTGGGGGTCGCGCTCGCGATCGGCGGGGTGCTGGCGGCGTCGCGCGCTCGCGGGCCGCTCGAGCTGCTGGTCGGTGCAGCTGCAGTCCGAGCCGCGGGAGCGCGTGATCGTGCCCTGCCGCGCTGACGCCGAGCACCCGAGCGCGAGCCTGGGGTTGACGTCCGTCCAGCGCCGGTGTACATTGCTAATAGGTTATAGAACCTATAGGTGATGAAAGGGGTGCAGCGTGGAGGCGAACGACCGTGACGACAGCGTTCCGGACGACAGCGCGCTCGACCGCATCTTCGCCGCGCTCTCGGATCGCACGCGCCGCCGCATCCTGCTGCGGCTGCGATCCGGCCCTGCGACCGTCACCGAGCTCACGGCGCTCGCCGGCCTGTCGCAGCCCGCTGTCTCGAAGCACCTCAAGGTGCTGGGCGAGGCGGGCCTCGTGCGGGCCGAGCGCGATGCGCAGCGCATCCACCGCCTGATCGAGCTCGCGCCGCTGGTCCGCGCCGCGGTCTTCGTCTCGCAGTTCGAGGTCCAGGTCGACGCCCGACTCGACCGCCTCGACGCGCACCTCCGCTCGGGCACCACCGCACCCACCGAAGCCGGCGCGACCGCCGCATCCCACACCGAGGAGCACCCATCATGAAGACCCGATTCAGCCTGCCCGACGACACCTCCATCGCCTACGAGCGCGAGTTCCACGCACCCGCGGCCGACGTCTGGCGGGCGTACACCGACCCCGAGATCGTGCGCACGTGGATGCTCGGCCCGGGGGAGGACACCGAGTTCACGACCTGCGAGATGGACGTGCGTGCGGGCGGCTCCTTCCGCTGGGTGTGGGTCGACGCCGCGGGCGAGCTCATCATCGCCGGCGACGTGCTCGAGGCCGAGGCGCCGCACCGCTTGGTGACGACCGAGACGATGGGCGGCTCGGCCATGGGCGGCCTCGAGCTGCCGGCCAGCACCAACACCGTGACGCTCACCGAGGCCGACGGTGTCACCACCATGCGCACCGTCTCGGTCTACGCCTCCCGCGAGGTCCGCGACGGCGCCTACGCGAGCGGCATGGACGTCGGCGTCGACGCGAGCTACGAGCGGCTCGCCGCCCGCTGGGGCTGAGCGCCGAAGAGCCTGGCCGTCGGGCCGTCGCCGTGCAGCAGCGCGTGCGGCGGCCCGATCTCGATGAGCCGGCCGGCGCGCAGGTGCCAGACGACGTCGGCGGATGCGACCATGTCGGCGTCGTGGGTGATGACGAGCGTCGTGCCGGTGCGGGCCCGCACCACCGCGCGGAGGGTCTCGCGCGTCTGCGCGTCCAGGTGCGCGTCGGCCTCGTCGAGCACGAGGATGCGCGGGTCGCCGAGCATCGCGCGGGCGAGCGCGACGCGCGTGCGCTGCCCGGCGGAGAGTCGGCGGCCGCTCTCGCCGACATCGGTCGCCCAGCCCTCGTCGAGCTGCTCGGCCAGCGCGTCGACGCCGGTGAGGGCGGCGACCGCGGCCACCTCGTCGTCGCCGATGCGCGGGTGGCGGTAGCGCAGGTTGCGATCGAGCGAGCCGCGCATGAGCGGCAGGTCGGGGCCGACGACGCCGATCGCGCGCCGCACGGAGCGCAGCCGCGCCGTGCGCAGGTCGGTGCCGTCGAGCTCGACGGCGCCGTGCTCGGGGTCGACCAGGCGAGCCGCGACGCTGCCGAGCGTCGACTTGCCCGCGCCGTTGCCGCCGACGACCGCGATCGTCTGGCCGGCCTCCGCCGTCGCGCTCACCCCGCGCAGTCCCGGTTCGAGCACCAGTTCGTGCAGCCGCAGCACGCCCGGCCCGTCGGGCAGCTCCGCCAGACCCTCGGGGTCGGGCAGCGGCTCGAGCTGCAGGAAGCGGATCGCGGCCTCGCGGGCGACGCCGGCCCGCGCGTGGTACTCGGCGACGCGGCCGAGGTCGCGCAGGTGGGTGGCGAGGAAGCCGACCACCGAGATGGCACCGACGATCGCGCTCGGCGAGGTGTCGCCCGAGCGCACGTCGAGCGCTCCGGCGATCAGCACGGCGATCGTCGCGACGCCGCCCGTCGCCTCCGCCACTCCGCGCGCGGCGCCCGCGGCCCTCGCCTGCCGGATCATCGCGTCGGCCACGGCTGCGCCGCGCCGGCCGATGCGCCGGCGCTCGCGCTGCTCCTGCCCTGAGGACTGCAGCACGCCGACGTTCGACAGCCGCTCGGAGACCTCGCCCGTGAGCTTCGCGCGGCGGTTGCGGGCTCGGCGGGATGCCTCGGCGAGGCTGACGCCGACGGCCGCGGTGCAGAGGGTGCCGGTGACGAGCGCGAGCGCGACGGCGATGGTGAGCCGCGGCGCGATGGTCGCGAGCACGGCGAGCACGAGCACGACCGACACGCCGCTCACGACGAGGCGCGACAGGCCGAGGCTCACCCACGAGCGCAGCGCGGAGAGGTCGCCGGCGAATCGCAGCAGCAGCGAGCCGCTCGCCTTGCGGCCGAGCACGCGCGCCGGCACCCGCGTGAGGTGGGCGAAGAGCTGGTCCCGCACCTCCTGCACGTAGTGCTGGCCCATGCGCTCCGCCACGCTGCGCTCGGCCGATCTGCAGAGCGCCATGAGCGCCACGGCCGCCGCGAGCAGGGCCACGATGCCCGCGAGCCGCCGCCAGTCGGGGTCGTCTGCCGGCTCGGGCGTCGCCCACGCACCGACGATCGCGTCGAAGGCGAGCTGCACGAGCATCGCGAGCCCGATCGCGCCGGCTGCCTGGCCGACGCCGATGCCGACGAGCAGCGCGAACGCGCCGATGCGGCCGCGCGCGACCGGCCGCGGCAGCCGGGCAGCGCGCTCGCTCATCGGTCGCGCGCCTCGCGCGCGGTCTCGAGCACCCGACGGGCGCGGCGCGGGTCGATGAGCGCCTCCACGTCCCAGATGGGCGTCGACGTCTGGCCCTCCAGCTCGCGCATCGCGAGCGGGGAGGCCGTCAGCACGCCGGACACCGCGAGCGGTGCGTGGCCGCGCGCCGCGAGCCAGTCGATGCCGGCGATGCCGCAGAGCGCATCCGTGGCCGCGAACAGCACGGCGTCGACGAGCTCGACGAAGGCGGGATGCGTGACGAGGGCGCCGGTCTCGCGCTGGAAGACGCCGTCGGCGACCTCGACGACGATGGCCGTGCAGCCGTCGGCCGTGAGCCGCGCGATGCCGCGGCGCAGGATCTCGGCGACCGCCTCGACGCCGATGTCGGCGGTCGTGGCCCAGCCGAAGTCCGTGAAGTCGTAGGCGACGCTCGCACCGTGGTCGACGAACGAGAAGACGTCGCCGCCGGAGCCGGTGCCCGTGACCTTGATGGCCCCGACGCGCTCGCCCGCCGTCGCCAGGCCCTGCGCGAGCTTCGCGACGGTGGTGGTCTTGCCGGAGTTCATCGCGGCACCGACGACTGCGATGACCGGCGGCCGGGCGTGCGCGGGCGAGTCGCCGATGGCACCGTCGGCGACGTTCAGCACGCGGCCGGCGGCGTCGGCGAGCAGCCCGACGGGCAGCAGCTCGGTGGCGTCGAGCATGGTGGCGTGCTGGGCGACGACCCGGCCGGCGATGCCGCCGCCGGCGACGAGCCGCGCGGGGCCGAGGTCGTCGGGCACGACGGCCTCGAACTGGTCGGGTGCGTAGCGGTTCGAGTAGGCGACGATGATCTGCTCGCCCTCGCGCAGCGGCGCGCGGCGGCCGGAGGGCAGCTCGATGCGCGGGTGCTGGCCGATCTCGCCGACGCGGGCGAGTACGAGGTCGCCGTTCTGCGGCGCGAGGTCGGTGCGCAGCCGTGCGGCGCCGTCGAGCGCGACGCGGCGGGTCGAGTAGGCGCGCTTGACGCCCACGAGGTCGGCGGGGGTCAGCGCGCGGCTGTCGGGCGAGGATGCGCGCTGGCGCGCAGGCCGCGGGCTCTGCTGGGTCTCGGACCGGGTGGGAGTGCTGATGCTCATGGTGTGACCTCTCGTCGTCGTGTCGGGATCCATTCGAGCGGCGCCGCGTGAGCCGAGCATTGCGGCCGGATGAGACGGCTCTCACCGTCGCTCGGCCGCGGCGCTCCGCACGGTGCGCCCCTGCCGCCGCTGCCGCGATTGACACGCGGCACGCGAGGGACGCATCCTGGGACCTGAGACATGAACCACCGTTCATGTCCTGGCATCACGTCGCCCCACACCGCTGTGCTCGCTCGTCCAGCGCCTCGGCGACGCTCGAGCTGGAAGGGCTGCATGCGCACGGCACGGTCGCTGGGAGGGCTCGACGAGCCTCCGGCAGCACGCGCGCTGCGCCGGTCGTCCGATGCAGAGACGGCGGATGCGTCGTGAACGCGCCGAGGACGAAGCGCGGCGAGCAGACCAAGGCCAAGCTGCTGGCTGCCGCCGAGCAGGTGTTCGCCGAGCAGGGCTACCAGACGGCGTCGATCTCGCGCATCACCGAGCGCGCCAGCGTCGCGCAGGGCACGTTCTACCTCTACTTCTCGTCGAAGCTGGACCTGTTCGAGCAGCTCGTCGAGGATCTGCACCGGCGCGTGCGCATCGCGATGAGCGACGGCGCGGCGCGCGGCAGCGGCCGCGCGGAGGTGGCGGCCGGGGGCTTCCGCGAGCTCTTCGCCTTCGCCGCCGAGCATCCGGCCCTCTATCGCGTCGTGCGCGAGGCCGAGTTCGTCTCGCCGGGCGCGATGCGGTCCCACTACGAGCGCATCGCGGAGGGCTACCGCGAGGAGCTCGAGCGTGCGCGTGCGAACGGCGAGATCGCCGACATCGACCCGGAGGTCGCCGCTTGGGCGCTCATGGGCATCGGCGAGATGATCGGGATGCGCTACGTGCTGTGGCCGACGGGGCACGCGGGCCCCTCCGGCGCCGGTGCGACTCCCGTGCCAGACCACGTGTTCGACGAGATGGTCGCCCTCGTGCGGCGCGCGCTCGGCACGGCAGTAACCCCGATCGAGGAGGAACCATGAGCACGCTCGCTGGACGCAGGGCCGTCATCACCGGCGGTGCCGCCGGGATCGGGGCCGCGATCGCCCGCTCGTTCGCCGCAGAGGGCGCCGAGGTGGTCGTCGCCGACCGCGACGGCGCGGCGGCAGCGGCGCTCGCGGCCGAGCTGGGCGGCGAGTCGTGGGCGGTCGACCTGCTCGACACCGCCGCGCTCGAGTCGCTCGAGCTGCGCGCCGACATCCTCGTGAACAACGCGGGCATCCAGCGGGTCGCGCCGATCGACGAGCTCGAGCCGGAGATGTGGCGCAGGATCCACGCGCTCATGCTCGAGGCGCCGTTCCTGCTGATCCGCGCCGCGCTGCCCGGGATGCGCGAGCGCGGCTTCGGCCGCGTGCTGAACCTCTCGAGCGTCCACGGCCTCCGCGCATCCGCGTTCAAGTCTGCCTACGTCGCGGCCAAGCACGGCCTCGAGGGCCTGTCGAAGGTGACGGCGCTCGAGGGCGCCCCGCACGGCATCACCTCGAACTGCATCAACCCTGGCTACGTGAGGACGGCGCTCGTCGAGGCGCAGATCGCCGACCAGGCGGCGACGCACGGGATCCCCGAGTCGGAGGTGCTCGAGAAGGTCATGCTGACCGAGGCTGCGATCAAGCGCCTCGTGGAGCCCGAGGAGGTCGCGTCTCTCGCGACCTGGCTCGCGGGCCCGCACGCGGGCATGGTGACGGGAAGCTCCTACGTGATGGATGGCGGGTGGAGCGCCAGGTGACGCCGGCCGCGCAGCCTGCGGCGGCGGCGGCGACCGAGACCGCGCTGCGCGTGCCCGTCGACGGGGGCGAGCTCGTCGCGACCCTCTTCGACGCGGCAGCGCCGGGCGTGCCGATCGTCGCGATCCACGGCATCACCGCCAACCACCGCTCCTTCGCGCCGCTCGCAGCCCGCACGCCGGCGCCGATGCTCGCCGTCGACCTGCGCGGGCGCGGCGGCTCGCGCGCCCTGCCCGGCCCCTTCGGCCTCGTGCAGCACGCCGACGACGTCGCCGCGGCCATCCGGGCGGCGGGCTTCGAGCGGGTCATCGTCGTCGGCCACTCGATGGGCGCGTTCGTGGCGGTGCGGCTCGCGCAGCGGCACCCCGAGCTCGTCGGCGCGCTGCTGCTCGTCGACGGCGGGCTCCCGCTGCGGCCTGCGGACGATGGGCTGCGCGCCGAGGACGTGCTGGGCCCGGCGATCGAACGCCTCGCGCGCACCTTCCCCTCGGGCGCGGCGTACCGCGACTTCTGGCGCGCGCATCCGGCCTTCGGCCCCTACTGGAGCGCGGCGATCGAGGAGTACGTCGACCACGACCTCGTCGACGTCGACGGGGCGCTGCGGCCTGCCGCTATCGCCGATGCCGTGGTCGCCGACCTCGTCGAGCTCGACGGCCGCGACGGCTACGCCGACGCGCTGCGGGCGCTGACGGTGCCGATGGAGCTGCTGCGCAGCCCCCGCGGGCTCATCGACCAGGCGCCGGGACTCTACGATGATGAGTGGCTGGCGACATGGAGGTCGCGCCTGCCGGAGCTCTCCGTCACCGACGTCGAGCACACGAACCACTACACGATCCTGATGGGTCAGGGGGTGGATGCGGTGGCCGCTGCAGTCGCGCGCCTCGCCCCTGCACCAGATGACGATGCACGGCAGAAGGAGGCACGCTGATGATCGACAAGACCTATGCGTCCGCGGCGGAGGCGGTCGCAGACATCTCGGACGGCGCGACGCTCGCCGTGGGCGGCTTCGGGCTGTCCGGCAACCCGATGGCGCTGATCCGAGCGCTCGAGGAGCGCGGCGTGAGCGGCCTGCGGGTCGTCTCGAACAACTGCGGCGTCGACGACTGGGGCCTCGGCCTGCTGCTGCGCAACGGGCAGATCGACAAGATGACCTCCTCCTACGTCGGCGAGAACAAGGAGTTCGAGCGCCGCTACCTCACGGGCGAGCTCGAGCTCGAGCTGACGCCGCAGGGAACGCTGGCCGAGAAGCTGCGGGCCGGCGGCTCGGGGATCGCGGCGTTCTACACCCGCACGGGCGTCGGCACCCAGGTGCAGGAGGGCGGGCTGCCGCAGCGCTACAACGCCGACGGCTCGATCGCCAAGGCCTCCGCGCCGAAGCCGACCGCGACCTTCGACGTCGACGGGGAGCCTGCGGAGTTCGTGCTCGAGGAGGCGATCACGACCGACTTCTCGCTCGTGCACGCCCTGCGCGGCGACCGCCACGGCAACCTGGTGTTCAACAAGGCGGCGCGGCAGTTCTCCCCGCCGGCCGCGATGGCGGGCCGCATCTGCATCGCGCAGGTCGAGGAGCTCGTCGAGCCCGGTGAGATCGACCCGGATGCGGTGCACCTGCCGGGTGTGTTCGTGCACCGGATCGTCGAGGTCGGCTCCGACATCGAGAAGCGCATCGAGCGACGCACCGTGCGAGAGGACGACTGAGATGGCACTGACCCGCAACGAGATGGCCGCGCGAGCTGCCCGCGAGCTCGAGGACGGCATGTACGTCAACCTCGGCATCGGCCTGCCGACGCTCGTGCCGAACTACGTGCCCGACGACATCACCGTCGTGCTCCAGAGCGAGAACGGCATCCTCGGTGTCGGCCCGTACCCGACCGAGGCCGACGTCGACCCCGACCTCATCAACGCCGGCAAGGAGACCGTGACCACGCTGCCGGGCACGTCGTTCTTCGACTCGGCGACGTCGTTCGCGATGATCCGCGGCGGCAAGATCGATGCGGCGATCCTCGGCGCCATGCAGGTCTCCGCAGGCGGCGACATCGCGAACTGGATGATCCCGGGCAAGATGGTGAAGGGCCCAGGCGGCGCGATGGACCTCGTGCACGGCGCCGCGAGGGTCATCGTGCTCATGGAGCACGTCGCGAAGGACGGCTCGCCGAAGATCGTGCGTGCGTGCTCGCTGCCGCTGACCGGCAAGGGCGTCGTCGACCGCATCATCACCGACCTCGCCGTGCTCGACGTGACGGCCGAGGGCCTGCGGCTCGTCGAGCTCGCACCCGGCGTCACCATCGAGGAGCTGCGCGAGCAGACCGAGCCCGAGATCCTCGCGTGACGACGCTCCTCGACGGCATCGAGCACGAGAGCGTGCAGACCGACCGGCTGCGCGCATCCGTGCTGCGCTGTGCCGGTGCCGGTGCCGGTGCCGGTGCGGGCGCCGGTGTCGCCGCGCCGATCGTGCTGATCCACGGCAACGTCTCGTCGTCGCTGTTCTTCCAGCCGCTCATGCTCGCCCTGCCGCGGCCGTCGATCGCGATCGACCTGCGTGGCTTCGGCGACAGCGAGACGCTGCCGGTCGATGCGACACGCGGCCTGCGCGACTTCTCCGACGACGTCGCCTCGGTGCTCGACGCGCTCGGCATCACCGCCGCGCACGTGGTGGGCTGGTCGATGGGCGGCGGTGTCGTGCTGCAGCTGCTGCTCGACCGGCCAGAGCTCGTGCGCTCGCTGACGCTGCAGGCGCCGGTGCCGCCGCAGGGCTTCGGCACGCGGCTGGACGGCTCGCTGTGCACGACGGATGCGGCGGGCACCGGCGGCGGGGGAGCGAACGCCGACTTCGTGGCGCGGCTCGCAGCCGGCGACACCTCGGCCGACGAGCAGTCGAGCCCGCGCAGCGTCTACCGCTCGAGCTACGTGGCGCCGGGCTTCCAGGACGAGCACGAGGACCTCTGGGTCGAGTCGATGCTGACCACGAGGACCGGGGTCGGGAACTACCCGGGAGACGGCGTCGAGTCGGCGTCGTGGCCGGGCTTCGCGGCCGGCGACTTCGGCGTCCTGAACGCGATGTCGGGCAAGCACCTCGACCTGACGGGCATCGTCGAGGCGCGCGTGCAGCCCTCGATCCTGTGGGTGCGCGGCGCGCTCGACGCGATCGTCGGCGACGAGTCGTTCTTCGACCTCCACACCCTCGGCAAGCACGGCGTCGTGCCGGGGTGGCCGGGCGAGGCGATCGCGCCGCCGCAGCCGATGGTGGCGCAGACGCGAGCGGTGCTCGACGCGTATGCGGCGAACGGGGGCTCGTACGAGGAGGTCGTCTTCGAGGGCGCTGGCCACTCGCCGCACCTGGAGGAGCCCGAGCGCTTCCGCGAGCTGCTGCTGCAGCACGTCGCAGCCGCAGAGGCGGCGTAGCAGGCGAGCAGCAGGGCGCAGGAGAAGCGGCAGCAGGGACCGCACCCGGCGCGAGCACACAGCGCAGCGAAGCGGCGAGGGCGGCGCAGCCGGTGGGGGCGGAACGCTGAGCGAGGCGGCGGCGAGCCGCGCGCGATCAGGTGCGCAGCACGACTCGAACCCGCGGACGCAGGTCGAGGAGAGTGGCACGACGAGCGCCCGGGCCAGATCGTCTGACGACTCGGCGCAGACGAGCCTCGATGCTGCTGCGATGCCGTGGCGGCCGCACCAGCAGGTCTGCTCGGTGTGGCGCGAGCTCCGGACGGTGGGTGAGATCGACGCCGGTGCTCTGCGGCGCCCGGATCGCCAGGCCCCGCGGCCCGTCCGCGGCCGACGAGGAGCGCGGGTGGGCGGTCTGCACGCCCGGTCCTCGCCGAGCAGCCGGTGCAGCGCTCGAGTCAGCCGCCGCCCGCATCGCGGCGAGGGTGGGCTCGCCGCTGCGCGTCGCGCGGGCAGAGCGGTCGGCGGGGCGCAGCTGGGCGCGAACGCGCCAATGCCCCGGGCCGGTGCCGTCTGCCTCGACCAGGAGGCGACCGGCGTGGACCTCGAGGTGGTAATAGTTGCAGAGCAGGATGCCGTTGGCGACACCTCGTTAGTCTGACCTCATGAGGAGCATCCGGTCGGCGGAGATCTACGCGCGCATCTCTCGGGACCAGGCGGGCGAGGGCCTCGGGATCGCCCCGGCAGCTGGAAGATTGTCGTCGGCGCGCGGCTGGCCGTGGCCGAGGGGTACGTCGACAACGACGTGTCGGCGTACCGCGCGAAGGCGCATCCTCAGTACGCCCGCATGCTCGCAGACATCGAGGCTGAACGGATCGACGCGGTGCTCGCCTACCACAAGGACCGGCTGACGCGACGGCCGATCGAATTCGAGGAGTTTACGGCGCTGTGCTTTCGCTCCGGCGTCGAGCAGCTGGCGACCGTCGCGTCCGACGTGGATTTCGGCAACGACAACGGCATGCTCGTTGCCCGGATCACCGCTGCAGTCGCCGCGAACGAGTCGGCGCGAAAGTCGGCCCGCGTCAAGCGCAAGGTTCTGCAGAACGTCGAACAGGGGTTGCCGAACGGTGGCGCGAATCGCCCGTTCGGCTACGAGCCGGACAGGATCACGGTGCGGGAGTCAGAGGCCAAGATCATCCGGGTCTTGGCGTCGCGGTTCCTCGCGGGCGAGTCTCTGCGCTCGCTGGTGTCGTGGATGAACGCCCAGGAGATCCCGACGACCGGCAAGGCCGAGGAGTGGCGCACGCCGACACTGCGGCAGATCCTGACAGGAGGGCGGATCGCTGGTGTCCGCGACCACCGGGGCGAGCCGGCCGGCCCAGCCGCGTGGCCGGCGATCATCACCGCCGAGCAGCACGAGCAGATCCGGGCCGTGATGCGTTCAAAGCAGCGAACCGGGCAGAGGACGCCGCGCCGCTACCTGCTCAGCGGACTGCTGCTGTGCGGAAAGTGCGGGAATCGGCTCTACAGCGCAGCGCGGCAAGAACGCCGTCGCTACGTGTGCCAGGCGGGCCCAGACGATGGCGGATGCGGGCGGCTGACCGTCGTGGCGCAGCCCGTCGAGGATTTGATCGCACGCGCGGTCCTGATGCGACTCGACACCCCAGCCATGGCCGACACGCTCGCGGGCCGCGCGGCCGCGGACGAGCGTCACGCAAGCCTTGTTGCCGAGGTCGCCGCCGCCCAGGCGAGGATGACGGAACTCGCGGAGATGTTCGGCCTGCGCGAGATCACGCGCCCCGAGTGGCTCGCGGCGCGAAAGCCAGCCGAGACGCGCATCGTCGCCGCTCAGCGGCAACTGGACCAGATCAGCGGAGCAAACGCGCTCGATGGTCTGGTCGGGGACGGCGTCGCCCTCGGTGAATCGTGGGCGCAGCTGAACCTGGACCGCCAGCACGCCATCGTGCGCGCCGTGATGGAGTCCGCCACCGTACTGCCGGGCCAGCCGGGCCAGCCGGGCCAGCCGGGGGCGCGGGGCCTCGACTCGTCCCGCATCGTTCCCCGTTGGGTCTCCTAGGAGCGCCCGGAGCGCGGCGCGGCACCTGCGGTGCCCCCCGGCCGCTCCCAGCAGAACCCCGACTTGCGAAACGAGCGCGGGATCCGTGACGTGTACAGGCACGCCCTGCGCCTCACACGAGGCGACGAGCCTCGCACGCACCGCGTCGAGATCGCCGCTCACGGTCAACGCCCCTACTGCGCCCAAATCGCGGGTGCTCCCTGCCACTCGGGGTTCTCGAGCGACGACCACTGAGTGAAGGGCTGCCCGCCCATCAACCCCGATGCGTCTTCGAGCACGGCATGAGCAGATCGGCCCGGCAGGCGAAGGCGCTCCGGCTGGAAGCGCTGAGCCACGTCGTATCGGTGTGAGCCGAGGTCGCGGCCGCCCGCATCAGAGAAGGTCTTCGCGACGTACTTGGACAGGTAGGTTGCCGCGATCCGCGCCTCCGAAACCGCGCCAGCACCCACCGGGAGGTCCCCGATCAACCTGATATCGATAAAGCCGCGGCCCCAGGCCATCTCGATCAGGCTGCGCTTGATGTACCGGCCGACCGCGAAGTGCGCGTGGAGCCCGTGCCCGCTCTTGTGCCACTCGGGCACCCAGGCATACGGCAAGGGCTGGCCGTCGAGCGACGAGCGGAGATCACAGGAGAACTCGCCGAGATTCTCGCGCAGGACGGCCGCGTCGTGGTTGCCCGAGCCGCGATACGTGAGCGTGCCGAGCCGGTCCAGGCGATTTGCGGCGCAATAGCGGCGCAGCTTGGGCCGCGCGCGACGGCCAGCCTCTGCTGCGGACCGTTCAGGGTCCACTGCCTGACCGCGCGCGACGTACGCGGGACCGTCCGCATGCGCCGCTGGCACGAGCCACCGCCCTCACCCGCGGCCGGGCAGAGTGTGAACGACCAGCCCGCATCTGGGCGCAACAGAGTCGACAGCGGTGACGTGGAGGGGACTGACACGAGGGAGACCGTTCGGAGGCGTCGACAAAGGAGTCGCCCAGAACAGATGTTCGCGCGATGGGCACCGGCCGGTGGCGTCGCACGGCCACTCGGGTACGGGGCCCCTCTGCAGTTCTTGTCTCGGGTCGCCCGCCGGATCTACCTGTCGGGACTTGCTCACATCTAAGCCGAAGCAGTTCGCGCGGCGCAACCGCGCGCAGCTGCCGGGCAGCCGCCCCCTACGGCGCCGCCCGCTTGCCACCAATGAGGTGAGCGGCTCCCGAGTTATGTTGCAGATTCAAGTCAAGGGGCGCTCCGCGCCCGGTAGGGTTCGGGAACGCTCAAGAGCAACAATGAGGGAGCCGTTTGTGCTAGCTGCATTCGTCGATGGGTTGATGCCGGGAATCCGGAGCCTTCGCCCGCCCGTATTTGCGGGCATCCTTTGGGGCTTGCTCGCGTGGATACTAATCGCCAACGAGGTTCCTGCTGCCGGTGAAGCCACGGGATGGCTCAGTCAGGTTTATGCCGTGATGGGCTCGATCGGTAGTGCGGGCCTGGCAGTCGTCGTCAGCGTCGCGGTCTTCTTGATCGGAGTTGCCGCGCTCGCGCTTACAGAGCCATTGACGTCAATGGTTGGGCGATCCGGCAGGGAGTTCGCAGCCCTTGCTCAGTGGCAGCGACACGCCCGAATACGGCGCAAGCACTTCAAGAAAATTAAAGTGGATGCATTGGAAGTCCTAGAATCAACGACCGAAGAATCCGGTTATTCGGTGCGACGCCGGGAAGCGGCCGAGGCGAACCTCGCCGAGGCGGAACAGGCTGAGAAGTACTTCGGGGGCCGCGCCAATCCACGACGCCTGTACACTCCGCGCTCGAAGAAGGCGCGTCAGGTCATCGGGGAGCCACCTCTGTCTGCGTTCGAGTCTGAGTCCGCCGTCGTCCAGCAGCTCATCGTCGATGCTCTATACGATGCAATGTACGCAGACCAAAAGGCACCAGACGATTACTTCCGCTTCTTCGTCGACGAAAGCGGGCATCCCAAGATCGCCGAACGCTTGCATAAAGAACTCGGCTCTGACCCACTCGAAGTGGTTAGGGTCTTGGACGAAGGACTGTACAGCGACTTGGATCGCGAACGCGGCGAACGATTGGTTCGCCTCGCGGTCTCAACCCCAATGGTCGCACTGGGTGTCTTCATCGGGACGACCATTGAACCTTGGATCGGAGTCGTCATTGCGGCGGCTGGTACGATCCTGCTGGTGCGTCATTCAACCGTGCAATCTGGCGAACGTAGTCGAATCCTGAACCTATTGATCCTGAATAACCGGCACACTCAGGCGATGAAGGCGGCAGTGCGAGAGGGTCAACTCCGCTACGCGGCGCTCCGAAGGGAGTACGACCGGGACATAGAGCGCGAGGCGGAGAGGGAGCAACGAGCCGCGGAGTTTGCTGCGCAAGGACAGCAGGAGCCGAAGACGCCTTAGGGGGGCGGCTTCCAGAATTGTGCCGTTGTTCACGTCGGTGCGGCCGCCGTGCTCCCACCAGACGACGTGGTGCGCCTCGCACCAGGCGGCGGGGATGCCGCAGCCGCGCACGCGGCAGCCGCGATCGCGGACGGCCAGCGCCCGTCGCTGCGCGCGGGTGAAGAGCCGCTCGGCGCGGCCAAGCTCGAGCACGTGACCTTCGGCATCGACCACCGCTCGCTGGAGCGCCGCATGGCAGAGGAATCGGCCGATGGTCTCGATCGGCACGAGGTCGCCCGTGTGCTCGATCGTGAGCGTGCGATCCGTCGAGGGCCGGTCGTGCAGGTAGTCGCCGAATGCCTGGACGGTGCCGGTGAGCACCAGCACCGGAGGCTCGCCGGCGGCGACCGGGGCGTCGCCCGAGGCCGCGTGCGCCTGCACGAGCCCGACGAGCACGTCGTGGCGCTTCTGCTCCGGCGTGCGGTCGTCGAGCGGGGCCTCTTCCTCGAGCGGGTCACCGTCGCCTGCGTGAGGCACCTCGGCGCCGTCGACGTCGCAACCGGGCTCGCCGTCGTCGCGGAACGCGACGCGCACCCGCGGTGACAGGTAGGCATCCAGCAGCGACTTGATCGCGGCGGCGGCCTCTGGCGGGCAGACCATGCGCAGCTGCCACATGCCGTCCTCCTGCTGCCAGAGCTTGAGACTGCGCATCGCGCGCTGGCGCTCGGCAGAGGGGAGCACGCCGTCGGGGTCGAGGACCGCGACGTAGGCCCGTGCCTGCGTCACCAGCAGCTCTGGACCGAGCGGGGCGTGGGGGTCGGTCGCCGCGTCCACCAGCGCGCCCTCGGCCCACGCGAGGATCGCGAGGTCGGCGCGCGGCGAGGCAGGCTCGAGGTGGTCGACGATCGCCTGCGCCTGCGCCAGCGAGATCCCGGCAGCGTCGAAGGCCGCAGCGACCCTCGGGTACTTCGCGGCGACGTCGCCGCCCGTGAGGCTCAGCTGCGGAGTCGTCAGCGCAGCCATCCGCAGCAGCGCCTGGGCCGCGCTGCCGCGGATGCCGAGCACGGCGGCGACCGCGGCCCGCGCGTGCCTGTGGCCCATCGTGCGGCAGAGCGCCTGGTCAGCGGGGCCGCGCGAGCGCTCCCCGAGCTCGCCGGCCAGCCGCACCTGCAGTGCGGTGAGCGTGCGGGAGAGCTCTGCCGCGTGACCGAGCACCGCGACGACCTCGCGATCGGTCATCGAGGCGAACGAGGGGGCCCCGGCGAGCAGCGCGCGAGCGGCGTCGGCTGCTGCCGCTACCTGCTCGATCCCCGTCACCTGCGCTCCTTCGTTGCGAGCGATCCAGGCGGGGCCACTGACATCGCTCGAGCGCTGTGGAGGACCGGGATGCGCGCCCGGCCGAGCTCGAGCGCGCGCCGCGCGCCGCGCATCCGCCGCGCGCCGCGCATCCGCCGCGCCCATCGCGACGCAGCAGGGCCCCGCACCGAAGACCGGATGCGGGGCCCTGCGTCGAGCGGGAAGGACTAGGACGTCGCCGTCAGCCCGTCGACGTACTCCTGGTTCTCAGAGATCCAGGTCTCGACGACCTCGGGGTAGTCGCTCGCCTCGACGTCGCTGTTGAACATCGCGTTCTCGAGCGAGAAGAGCAGCTCGGAGTCCATCGCGAACGCCTCGAGCCACGTCTGCAGCTGCGGGAAGTCGGCGTCGAAGCCGGCGCGGGCGATGGAGTGGATGCCCTCCGCCTCGCCGAGGGTGCCCTCGGGGTCCTCGAGGTCGCGGATGGCGAACTCGTCGTAGGCCCAGTGCGGGCGCCACAGCGTCACGACGACGTTGTCGCCGGCGTCGATGGCGGAGCTCAGCTCCGCGAGCATGGCGGGCGTCGACGAGGTCACGAACTCCATGCCCTCGAGGCCGTAGGTCGGGATGACCTCGTCCTGCGTCGCGGCGGTGAGGCCAGCGCCCGGCTCGATGCCGACGATGCGGTTCCCGAACGCGTCGGCGTTGTCGGCGAGCTCCTCGATCGACGTGATGGGAGCATCCTCGTTGACCGCCATCGTGAGCACGGCGTCCTCGTTCCAGGCGCCGAGGTCGATCAGCTCTGCACCGAACTCCTCCATGTAGGAGGCGTGCGTCATGGGCAGCCAGCCGTCGAGCGCGACGTCGTAGTCGCCACCGGCGAGGCCCGCGAAGACGGGGCCCGCATCGGCGTACTCGAGCTCGACGTCGTAGCCCTGCTCCTCGAGGATCGCCTCCCACAGGTAGGAGACGGCCTCGCCCTCGGGCCAGCCGTTGAAGACGCCGATGGTCAGATCGGTCTGGTCGGTGGTCGCGGTGCCCTCGGTGCCCTCGGGTGCCTCGTCGTCGCCGGCTGCTGCGCAACCTGCGAGGGTGAGCGCGCCGACGGCGGCGATGGCCGCTCCGCGGATGAATCGCTTCTGCATGCTGTGTCCTCTCTCGTTTCGTGTCATCTGTTCGTCAACGGCCGCTGGCGGCGGTCGCTTCGGTGTGTGGTGCGGCAGCGGGGATCGCCGCGGTCGAGACCGAGGGCATCCCCGTGCCCTTGACCTGCCGCGCGCCCCACGCGCGGGCTCGGTACTTGGCGATCGGGCTGTGGTCCTGCAGGCTTCCGAGCGAGTTCGTCAGGCGATCCAGCACGATCGCCAGGATCACGACCGACAGGCCCGCCTCGGCGCCGAGCCCCACGTCGATGCGCTGCAGCGCCTGCACGATGGGCTGGCCGAGGCCTCCCGCACCGACCATCGCCGCGATCACGACCATCGAGAGCGACAGCATGATGATCTGGTTGACGCCGGTCATGATCGTCGGCAGCGCGAGCGGCAGCTGGATCTGGCGCAGGATGCGGCCGGGTGAGGCCCCGAAGGCGGAGCCCGCCTCGACGATCTCCTTGTCGACCCCGCGGATGCCGAGCTCCGTCAGGCGCACGCCGGGCGCCATCGCGAACGCGATCGTCGCGATGATGCCGGGCACGACGCCGACGCTGAACAGGATGATCGCGGGGATCAGGTAGACGAAGGCCGGCATCGTCTGCAGGAAGTCGAGCACCGGGCGCAGCAGCGCCGACACCGTGTCGTTGCGCGCCGCCCAGATGCCGAGCGGGATCGCGATCACGAGGGCGAAGCACGCGGCCACGAGCGTGAGTGCGAGGGTCGACATCGCGTTCTCCCACTGGTTCACGAGCACGATCACGAAGAGCCCGGCGACCGTCGCGACGCCCATCTTCCAACCTCGCACCGCGAACGCGAGCGCAGCCAGGATGAGGATCATGACGAGCGCGGGCGGCTCGACGAGCAGCAGCTCGACGAAGTCGTAGAGCGCGAGCACGACCGTCTTGATGACGTCGAAGAGGATCGCCGCGTGGACGGTGACCCACGCGACGCCAGCCTCGACCCAGTCGCCGAGCGGCAGTCGAAGGTCATCGAGCATCGCGCACCTCCGTGGCGTCGAGGGTCTGCGTGACGAGCGCCGAGTCGACCGCCGGCGGCAGGTCGATCACGTTCAGCTCACTGGTGTTGGTCGAGACGTTGCCCAGAGCCGCGAGCAGCAGCACGCGCGGGATGACGCCCTGCAGCCGGCCGTCGTCGCCAACGACGGCGATCGGCAGGCCGCTGGTGATGGCGAGCTCCGGCAGGTCGGCGAGGCTCGCATCGGGGCCGACGCGCGGCACCTCGGCGTCGACGAGGTCGGTGAGGTCCCGCGTGCCGCGCTGCACGGCGCGCAGGACGTCGCGATCGGTGACCGCGCCGAGCACGGTGCGGCCCGGGCCGAGCACGAGCAGCGTCGACGTCTGCAGGTCGCGCATGATCTTGAGCGCGCCGCGCGGGCCCACGGTGATGGGCACGGATGCGGCGGGCGGCTCCATCACGCTGGATGCCGTGAGCACGCGGGTGCGGTCGACGTCCTGCACGAACTGGGCGACGTAGTCGTTGGCCGGGTCGGTGAGGATGTCCTCGGGCGTACCGATCTGCACGATGCGCCCGTCGCGCATGACGGCGATGCGGTCGCCGAGGAACATCGCCTCGTTGAGGTCGTGCGTGATGAAGACGATCGTCTTGCCGAGCTCTGCCTGCAGCTCGACGAGCTGCTCCTGCATCTCGCGGCGGATGAGCGGGTCGAGCGCGCTGAACGCCTCGTCCATGAGCAGCACGGGCGTGTCGGCGCAGAGCGCGCGGGCGATGCCGACGCGCTGCTGCATGCCGCCGGAGAGCTCGCTCGGCAGCCGCTGCTCCCAGCCGGAGAGGCCGACGCGCTCGACGACGTCGCGGGCGAGGCGCAGTCGCTCGGCGCGGTCGACGCCCTGGATCTCGAGGCCGTAGGCGACGTTCTCGAGCACCGTGCGGTGGGGGAGCAGCGCGAAGTGCTGGAACACCATCGACACCTGCGAGCGGCGCACGGCGCGCAGCCGCTTCGGCTCGATGCCGGTGACGCGCTCGCCGTCGATCTCGACCGAGCCGGCCGTCGCATCCAGCAGCCCGTTGAGCATGCGGATCAGCGTCGACTTGCCAGAGCCCGAGAGCCCCATCACCACGAAGATCTCGCCGCGGCGCACCTCGAAGGAGGCATCGATCACCGCTGCGGTGCCGAGCTTGGCGACCTCGTCGCGGGTGGCGCCCTGCGCCAGCCGCTCGGCTGCCTCTCGGCCGCGTCGGCCGAACACCTTGGTGAGGTGCTCGACGCGCACGGCGATGTCATCGACGACGGATGGGTCGTCGGTCGCGCGGGGTCCGCTCACGTTCGCTCCTGTCGCCCCGGAAGGGGCTCAGTCGTGGACGGGTGCAGCCGCGCGGGCGTGTTCGTCTGCCGTTCTCGCACGAGTCCCCTCGTTCGCGAAGCGGCACCATACGCTCGCCGACGGGAGGGTCGGCGAGCGCGTCCTTGTGTGGACGCGGTCGGCCAGGGCAGTCGACCGCGTGATTCCCAGGCTACCGAGCGCCAGAAGCAGGGATTCTTGCTCCGGGCCTCGCGCCGCTCGAGATCCGCAGGAACACGCGGATGCCGTGCTTCCGCACGGCGGGGATCGTAACGACTTCGTTATGGCTTGGGGGACAAGAAGTCGAGGATCAGTACGACGAGTTCACTGCCACCAGGGCCGCTCGCGCTGCGCTGCGCGCCGCTTCGCCTCGAGCTCGGCCATCTGCTCGTGACGCTCACCGATCTCGTGGATCGCCGACACGCAGCACTTGACGAGCGCATCCAGATCCTCGGCCTCGTGCCGCCTGGCCGCACCGATGACGATGGCGGCGCAGGCCTCGGCGTCGCCCGCGGCATCGTGGTGCTGGAAGTCGTCGAAGCCCGCCGCGAGCGCCGCGACCGGCAGGCGGTAGGACTCGAGAGCGTAGGTCTTGCGGGCGATGCGGAGCGAGTCGGTCCAGCGCATGTCGGGGACCGGCAGGCGCGAAGCCTTCGCCGCGGCGCGCATGACGCCCTTGTCGAAGCCGGCGTTGTGCGCGACGTAGACGTCGTCGCCACCGAAGTCGAGGATGCGCTCCTGCGCCTCGGTCCAGCCGGGCGCGTCGAAGACCTGGTGCGGCTGGATCCCGTGGATCCGGATGTTCCACTCCCAGAACTCGTCGTAGGGGGCGGGCGGCTGGATCAGCGTCGACCAGCGGTCGACGACGAGGCCCCCGCGCACCTTCACCAGGCCCACCGCGCAGGCCGATGCGGCGTTGCCGTTGGCGGTCTCGAAATCGATCGCGGTGAAGTCGAGCGCCATGCCGACCATCCTCCCAGAGCGCACCAACACGCCTGGCCGCGCCGGCGCATCCGTCTGCCAGCATTGACGCATGGCAAACCCCACGCTCGACGCCCTGCACGCCATCGACGCCACCGATCACGCGGGTGCGTGGTCGCTCGTGCGCGAGGCAGAGCTCGTGGTGCCGGCCGTGGTCGAGGATCCCCGCGATCCGGGCTCCGGCAAGTTCCTGGTGCTCCCGCATCGCGACATGCAGCTGGTCGTCGCGTTCACCGCGACCGACCGCATCGGAGGCTTCGCGACGCGCACGCGCAAGCACCTGCGGCTCACGGGCGCGGAGCTCGCCGCCGCGATCCCCGCGGGGCACGCGATCGTGCTCGACCCGGGCCACGACGACGGGCGCGTCTTCCTGCCGGAGGTCATCGCCGCCGACGCGGCAGCTGACCAGACGCCCGACGCCTGACCCATCCGGCGCCGGCGTGCGGATGCCCGCGGCTGGTGATCGCCGGCGAGTGAGCGACTCCCCGCCGGGACTACGAGCAGGCGCCGACGAGCTCCGTGCGGTCGACGGCGCTCGAGACCGCCTCGAGCGCGGTGATGGCGCTCACGACGTTCGTGTCGACGACGACCTCGGTCGCGGGAGAGCGGCCGTAGCTCACGAAGGTCCAGACCGACTCCTCCTGGGCAACCTCGAGCCAGTGCACCTCGCTGTCGATCCCGACCTGGATGCCGGTGCAGCGCTGGGTGGACGGCGCGGGCTCCGGCATGCCGCAGCGCAGCGTCATCGCGCTCGGGTCGCCCCACGCCGCGGTGCCCTGCGAGCTCGTGTCGCGGCGCTCGAGCGGGTCTGGGAGGCTCTCGTCACCGATGACCGGCGGCAGCGAGACGATGACTCCGGCGCATCCTGGGTCAGCGGCCTCGTCGGCCACCGGCAGCGACACGGTGCTCGCGCAGCCGGTCAGCGCGAGCAGCGCCACGGCGGCGGCGAGGATGCGGAGGCGGGGCACCGGACGAGCCTACCGAGGCGAAGCGCGGCCAGTGCCGCGCGGCCCGTGCCGAGCGAGCGCCGCCGCCCGGCGGCTAGCGTTGCGAGCATGGACGACCCCACGCTGCACGAGGCCGGCGAGCTCGAGGCGCTCCGACGCTTCCTGCCGCTGCTGCCGGCCGGCGACGTCACCGACGTGGGCCCGGGCGACGACGCCGCGGTCGTGCGCGCGCCCGACGGCCGCTTCGTCGTCACGACCGACACGATGCTCGAGGGCGCCGACTTCCGCCTCTCGTGGTCGAGCTGGCACGACCTCGGCTGGAAGGCCGTCGCGACGAACCTCATCGACGTCGCCGCGATGGGGGCGCGCCCGACCTCGCTCGTGGTGGCGCTCGCGGTCGCGCCGTCGACGCGGGTGTCGGCCCTCGAGGCCTTCGCGCGCGGGCTCGCTGACGCGATCGCCGCCATGGCCCCCGGCTGCGGCGTCGTCGGGGGCGATCTCGGCACTGCGCCGCACGCGACGATCGCGGTGACGGCCTTCGGCGACCTCGGCGGCCGCGCGCCCGTGCTGCGCTCAGGGGCACGGGTGGCGGATGCGGTGTGGTGCGTCGGCGGGCTCGGACTGGCCGCGACGGGGCTGCGGCGGCTCTTCGCCGAGGCCCACGGCGAGGGCGCCGAGCCGGCGAGCGAGGCGACCGCGCGCCTGCGCGCCGGCTCGCACGGGCGTGCGGTGGATGCGCAGCTCGCGCCCGTCTCGCCCGTCGCCGCGGGCACGATGCTCGCCGACCTCGGCGCCACCGCGATGCTCGACGTCTCCGACGGGCTCGCGCTGGATGCCGCTCGCATCGCCCGCGCATCCGGGGTGCGGATCGCGCTCGAGTCAGCCGCCGTCGACGCCGCCTCGCCGGGCGCCGAGCGCTCGGCGGCGCTGCACGGCGGTGAGGATCACGCGCTGCTCGTGACCCTGCCCGCGGGCGTCGAGCCTCCCGCCGTGCTCGCGGGGCAGCCGGTGCGCCGGCTGGGCGTCGTCGAGGCGGCGACCGACGGCATCGGGTCGGTGGCGCTCGACGGCGAGCCGCTCGATGCGCGCGGCTGGGACCCCTACCGGGCCTGAGTCAGACCGCTGCGCGCGGCGCGCTCGCGACCTGGAGGGCGAGCGTCATGAAGGTGCTGTTGGGGTCGGGCCGGTAGGCGCCGAACGGCTCGCACTCGACGAACCCGTGCTTCGCGTAGAGCGCTCGCGCGGGCGCGAAGAACGGCTGGCTGCCGGTCTCGAGCGAGACGCGGCCGACGGAGCGCGACCGGGCGTCAGCGAGCGCGTGCAGCAGCAGCGTCGACGCGATGCCCGCGCCGCGCCGCGCCGGGTCGGTGCGCATGCTCTTGAGCTCCTCGTGCCCGGGCTCGACCGAGGCGAGCGCGCCCGTGCCGACCAGCGCGCCGTCCGGTGCGCGCGCCACCCAGAGCCGCACGCCGTCGCGCTGCAGGCCGGTGAGGTCGAGCGCGTGCTGGCTGCACGCGGGCGCCGTCGGTGCGAGGTCGTCGAGGTGCGCCTGCAGGAACGCTGCGAGCGCGGCGTCCTCGAAGTCGGCCCGCGCGATCTGCAGCGCCGTCGCCGCGTGCGCCGTCACGGAGCCGGCGCCGACTCGGGGCGCGCCGCGTCGGCGGCGGTGCCGGTGGTCGCGAGGTAGTGCAGCCTCGTGTCGCCGTAGTCGCGGGTGCGCTCGACCTCGAGGTCACCGGGCGGCTCGAGCGCGCCGGCCTTGCGCGCCCGCTCGACGACGACCGTCGCTGGGTGCTGCAGCAGCGGCGCCAGCTCGGCGAGCACAGCGGTGAGCTCATCGTCGCCGAGGTCGTAGGGCGGGTCGACGAAGACCAGGTCGAAGGTGCGCGCCGAGCGCTGCAGGAAGGTGCGCACGGCCGCCGGCTCGACGAGTGCCCGCACGGCGCCCGCCTTCGCGACCGTCTCGGCGTTCCGCTGCGCGATCTTCGCGGCGCCCTTGTCGCGCTCCACGAGCACGACCGACTCGGCGCCCCGGCTCGCTGCCTCGAGCCCGAGCGCACCGGAGCCCGCGAACAGGTCGAGCACGAGCGCGCCATCGCACAGGCTCCGCGCGTCCAGCGCGCTGAAGATCGCCTCCCGCACCCGCTCAGAGGTCGGCCTGGTGCCCCGCACCGGCACGAGCAGCCGTGCGCCGCCTGCGAGGCCTCCGATGATCCGCGTCATGCCCACATCTTGACGCATCCCGCCCACGTGGGTGGCGCATCCGCCACCACCAGCGGGCGGATGCGCTGCGCCCGTGGGCGGCCCGACATACCCTGGCAGGGTGGCGAGTGAGGAAGCGGGCGGCACGGCCCTGCCCGACGGGTTCGGGCGACCGCTCGAGCGCGTGGTCGGCAAGGCGACCGCCGGCAAGCTCGAGCGCGCCTTCGGCATGGCGACGCTCGGCGACCTCGTCTGGCACCTGCCGCGCCGCTACGCGAAGCGCGGCGAGCTCACCGACTTCGCGAGCCTCGTGCCGGGCGAGCACGTCACCCTCGTCGCGCGGGTGCGCTCGGTCGAGTCGCGCGAGCTCGCGCGCGACCAGAAGGGCCGCCGCCGCTCGCTCACGACCATCACGATCACCGACGGCGAGGGCAGCATCGACCTGGCGTTCTTCAACCAGGCGTTCCGTAAGGAGCAGCTGCGCCAGGGCGTCACCGCCCTCTTCTCGGGCACCGTCGGCATCTACAAGGATCGCTGGCAGCTCGCGCACCCCGACGTCGAGCTCTTCGACGAGGCGGAGGGCATCGACGCCGAGGAGTGGGCCAACCAGCCCGTGCCGATCTACCCCGCCACCGCATCCGTCACCACCACCAAGCTGCAGGCGCTCGTCGAGCAGGCGCTCGACGCGATCGGCGACCAGCCCGATCCGGTGCCGCCGTCGGTGCGCATGGCCAACCGCCTCATGCCGCTCGTGGAGGCGCTGCGCATGGTGCACGCGCCGCGCATCGAGCAGGACGCCTACCGCGCCCGCCACAGCCTCGCGTGGCAGGAGGCGTTCCTGCTGCAGACCTATCTGCTGGCCACCCGCTCGTGGCTCGACACGCTGCCGACCGCGCCGCGGCACGCGGGTGCCCTGCTCGCGCGATTCGACGCCGCGCTGCCCTGGCAGCTCACCGACGACCAGCTGGCAGCCGGCGAGGCGATCGCGGCCGACCTCGCGAGCGGCACGGCGATGCACCGGCTCGTGCAGGGCGAGGTGGGCTCCGGCAAGACGGTCGTCGCGACCCGCGCGATGCTCGCGGTCGCCGAGTCGGGCGGTCAGTCGGCGCTGCTCGCGCCGACCGAGGTGCTCGCCGTGCAGCACCTGCGCTCGATCACGCGGGCGCTCGGGCCCGATCTCGCCGCCGAGCTGCAGCCGACGCTGCTCACCGGCCAGCTGCCCGCCGCTGAGCGCAAGCGGGCCATGCTGCGCATCGCCGCCGGTCAGGCGCGCATCGTCGTCGGCACGCACGCGCTGCTGAGCGAGAAGACCTCGTTCGCCGAGCTCGGGCTCGTCGTGATCGACGAGCAGCACCGCTTCGGCGTCGCGCAGCGCGAGGCCCTGCGCGCCAAGGGCACCCATCCGCACACGCTCGTGCTCACCGCCACGCCCATCCCTCGCACGATCGCCATGACGGCCTTCGGCGACCTCGACGTCTCGACCATCCGCTCGCTGCCCGCCGGCCGCAGCCCCATCCAGACCTTCGTGGTCGACAAGGGCGACGTCGCGGTCTTCCACCGCATCTGGGGGCGCATGCACGAGGAGCTCGAGCGCGGCCGCCAGGCCTTCGTGGTCTGCCCTGCCATCTCGCCCGGCACCCTCGAGGGGGTCAGCGCGCACGACGGGGGCACGGCTGGCGGGGCAGGCGACGGCTCGCGCTCGGGCGGCGGCTCCGGTCCGGGTGGCACCGGCACGGATGCCCCGGCGAGCGCCGCGCCGGCGGCACCCGTCGACGACGTGGTGACGACCCTGCGGCAGCTGCAGGCGAGCCCGGCGCTCGCGGGGCGCCGGATCGAGCCGCTCACCGGCACGATGTCGACCGATGCGAAGGACGCCGTCATGCAGGCCTTCCGCGCCGGCGAGATCGACGTGGTGGTCGCGACGACCGTCATCGAGGTGGGCGTCGACGTGCCGAACGCCACCATGATGGTCGTGCTCTCGGCCGACCGCTTCGGCGTCTCGCAGCTGCACCAGCTGCGCGGCCGCGTCGGGCGCGGCGAGCACGCGGGGCTCTGCATGCTCGTGACCTCGGCCGACCCCTTCAGCGACGCGATGGTGCGGCTCGAGGCGGTGGCGAGCACGCTCGACGGCTTCGAGCTGGCCGAGGTCGACCTCGAGCAGCGCGGCGAGGGCGATGTGCTCGGGCACGTGCAGTCCGGCGGCCGCAGCGGCCTGCGAGCGCTGCGGGTCGCCCGCGACGGCGCCGTCATCGAGGCCGCGCGTGCCGCCGCGCAGGAGGTGCTGGCCGACGACCCGAAGCTCGCCCACCACACGACGCTGCGCCTGGCCGTGCACGCGCGCCTCGACCCCGACGCGCGCGCGGCGCTCGTGACCGCCTGACACCGCCCCCGCGCCGCCGACGTTCGCGGTGCCCATGGCGTCGTGACCTAGGCTGGAGCGCATGCCCCGCATCGCCGTCGTGCCCGGTTCGTTCGACCCCGTGACCCTGGGTCACCTGGATGTCGTGGCGCGCGCCGCGAAGCTCTTCGACGAGGTGCACGTCGTGGTCACCCACAACCCCGGCAAGGCGGCGTTCCTGCCGGTGCCGGAGCGCGAGCAGCTGATCGAGCGCGCGATCGCCGAGGCGCGCATCGAGGGGCACATCCGCATCGCGAACTGGTCGATGGGCCTGCTCGTCGACTACTGCCAGCAGGTGGGGGCCGAGGTGCTCGTCAAGGGCATCCGCTCGTCGACCGACCTGTCCTACGAGACGCCGATGTCGATCGTGAACCGCAACCTCGCGGGCGTCGAGACCATCTTCATGCTGCCGAACCCCGAGAACGCGCACGTCTCGTCGAGCCTCGTGCGCCAGGTGTCCGAGCTCGGTGGCGACATCAGCCCCTACGTGCCGCGAGCGGTCGCCACCTTCCTGCAGCAGCGATGACGGGGCTGCACGGCGCCGACCTCGAGCTGCTGGCGGTGCGCGGCATGGGCGAGATCCGCCCGGGCGACGACCTGACCGCGCTGATCGCCGATGCGCTCGCGCCGCTCGCCCCGCAGGACGGCGATGTCGTCGTCGTCACCAGCAAGGTCATCTCCAAGGCCGAGGGGCGCATCCGCCCCGCCGACGAGCGCGAGCAGGCCATCGACGAGGAGTCGGTGCGGCTGGTCGCCTCGCGCACGCACCCGGGCGGCGTGACCCGCATCGTCGAGCACCGCACGGGCCTCGTGCTCGCGGCGGCGGGCATCGACGCCTCGAACACCGATGAGGGCACGATCCTGCTGCTCCCGGTCGACTCGGATGCGTCGGCGCGCGCGATCGCCGGGG
This sequence comes from Agrococcus sp. Marseille-P2731, assembly GCF_900117395.1. Classification (GTDB taxonomy): domain Bacteria; phylum Actinomycetota; class Actinomycetes; order Actinomycetales; family Microbacteriaceae; genus Agrococcus. The sequence continues at coordinate 626,522 of NZ_FPEG01000001.1, forward strand.
GGCTGCGGGCGCGCTTCTGCGCGGCGATCGGCGTCGTGGTGAGCGACACGCTGGGGCGCGCCTGGCGCGTCGGCCAGACCGACGTCGCGATCGGCGCCGCCGGCATCCGCGTGCTCGAGCCCCTCAGCGGCCAGCTGGACGCGAGCGGCCGGCCGCTCGTGGTCACGGCGCCGGCGATCGCCGACGAGATCGCCGGCGCCGCCGACCTCGTCGCGGGCAAGGCCGACGGCGTGCCCGTCGTGCTCGTGCGGGGGATGGGCCGCCACGTCGCGGCGCTGGACGAGCCGGGCGCGACCAGGCTCGTGCGCGCGCCGGAGGACGACATGTTCAGGCTCGGCGCCGACGAGGCGTATCGCGAGGGCTACGAGGCGGGCAGGCGCGACGCCGCGGCGCCGGCTGCAGGACAGGCGAGGATGCAGGCATGAGCGAGGCGAGCATGGCGGAGCGGGATGTCCATCGGCGCGAGCCGGAGCGGGAGGCAGAGCCCGGGCGCGAGACCGCCGGCGAGCGCATCGAGGCAGCCGTGGGGAGCGTCATCTCGGGCAAGCACGCCGAGATCCGCACGATGCTGACCGTGCTGCTCGCCGAGGGGCACGTACTGCTCGAGGACGTCCCCGGCGTCGGCAAGACCCAGCTGGCCCGCGCGTTCGCCGCGGCGATCGGCGGCAGCGTGCGCCGCATCCAGTGCACGCCCGATCTGCTGCCGAGCGACATCACGGGCATGTCGGTGCTCGACCAGAAGACCGGCGAGCTGCGCTTCCAGCCCGGCCCCGTCTTCGCCAACATCGTCATCGCCGACGAGATCAACCGCGCGAGCCCCAAGACGCAGGCGGCGCTGCTCGAGTGCATGGCGGAGGGCCAGGTGACGGTCGACGGCGTGACGCACGTGCTGCCGACGCCGTTCCTCGTGGTCGCGACGCAGAACCCGATCGACATGGAGGGCACCTATGCGCTGCCGGAGGCGCAGCGCGACCGCTTCATGGCCAGGCTCGAGCTCGGCTACCCCGACGAGGCCGCGGAGCACGCCATGGTCACCGCGCGCGAGACGGCGCAGCCGCTGGACGCCGTGCGGGCGGTCACGAGCCAGGCGCAGTTCCAGGCAGAGATCGACGAGGCACGGGCCGTGCGCGCGCACGAGCTGGTGGAGCGCTACGCCGTGCGCCTGGCGCGGGCCACGCGCGGCCACCCCGATGTGCGGCTCGGCGCGAGCCCCCGGGCGACGCTGCAGCTGGTGCGCGCGGCGAAGGCGCACGCCCACCTGCTGGGCCGCGACTGGCTCTCGCCCGACGACGTGAAGGCCCTCGCTCCCCACGTGCTGCCGCACCACCTCGTGATGCACGACCCCCAGGCGCGCCACGACGAGGCGCGCGCGGTGGTCGCGCAGGCGCTCGCGTCGACGGCCGCCCCCATCATGCGCTGATGGCCCGAGGCTCCCGCACCGAGGACAGCGAGGTCGCGCCGAGCGGTGCCGAGGCGCGCCGGGCGCGAGCGAGGCTGCGCCGCGGGGGCGACTCGGCGAGGGTGCGCCCGACCGCTCGCGGAGCCGTGCTGCTGCTGATCGGCCTGCTGCTGCTCGTCGCCGCCTACTGGGAGCGCCAGGCGGTGCTGCTGGTGCCGGCCGCGCTCTGCCTCGGCGTGCTGCTGCTCGGGCTCTGGTGGGCGCTCGGCGCCGTCGGCGCGGTGCGGCTGGGCGTGCCGGGCGTCGTGCAGGAGGGCGAGGATGCGTCGCTGCGCGTCGCGGGCGACCGTCGGCACGCGGGTGCCACCTGGTCGACCTGGGCGCCCGGGCCCGAGCGCTACCTGCTGCTCGAGGGCGAGCTGGACGACGAGGGCCGCGCCGCGGTCGACCTCGGTGCGCATCCGCGCGGGCGCTGGCGGCTCGCGCCGGTCGCGATCGTGGCGCTCGACCCGTTCCGGGTGATGCGCTCGACGCGCACGGTCGATGCGCGCGCGAGCCTCGTCGTGGGGCCGGAGGTGCTGAGCCTGTCATCGACGACGCTGCGCTCGAACCGCGAGGAGGGCCGGCTCGCGCAGTCGCGCACCGCCGACAGCGTCGATGCGATGGTCCGCGAGTGGCGCCCCGGTGACCCCCAGCGGCGCGTCCACTGGCGGCAGAGCGCGAAGCGCGGCCAGCTGATGGTGCGGCAGGAGGCGAACCCCGCCACCGACGACGACGTCGTCGTGCTCGACACGGCGAGCGCCGTCGGCGCCGACCGCGAGGCGCAGGATCGCCTCGCGCGGGCAGCGTGCTCGCTCGTGCGCGCGCTCGCGGGTGGCGACCGCAGGGTGGTGGTGCGCGAGACCGGCGAGCCGAGCATGCCGGCGGCCGACTGGCGCGACCTGCCTGCCACCCTCGCGGCCTTCGCGTCCCTGGAGGCGAGGGCGGCCGCCCAGTCGCCCGGGCGCCGCGACGCACCCGTCGCGCACCTGATCGCCTTGGCAGAGCATGCCCCGGAGACCTGGACGCTGCCGCCCGGCACGACGCTCTGGCTCGTCTCCGCGCGCGACGCGAGCCTGCTGCGCGTGCCACCCGGGTCGCGCGTGCGCATCCGCCGCTGGATCGATCGCGTCGGTCCCGTCCGGGAGCTCGCATGAGCGGCGCGGATGCCGGCCCCGGTACCGAGCCGGACGCATCCGACCGGGTGCCGCGGCGCGTCCGCGCCGGCATCGTCGAGACCGTCGCGCTCGCGCTGCTGCCGATCGGATGGCTGTGGTCGGCGATCTCGGTGCTCGGTCAGGCGTGGCTGTGGCCCGTGGTCGTCGCGGTCGGCTCGCTCGCGCTCAGCTCGGCGCTCGTGCGCTCGGTGGCGCCGGCGCTGGTCGGCACGGCGGCCGCCGCGCTCGTGGGCGCCGGGTGGGTGACGGCGCTGACCGCGCCGGAGGAGGCGCTGCTCGCCGTCGTGCCGACGCCCGACTCGCTGCCCGAGACGATGCGAGTGCTCAACCAGGGCGTCGTCGACATCGCCTGGGCGGTCTCGACGCCGCTGGATGCGACCGGCCCTGTGCTGGCCGTCGTCGTGGGCGCCGCGATCGCGCTGACGCTCCTCATCGACGTCGTCGGCCACGGGCTGCGCGTGCCGGCGATCGCGCTCGTGCTCGCGGCGACGCCGCTCGTGCTGCCGATCGCCTTCCGCCTCGAGGTGCCCTGGTGGCACGCCATGCCGGGCGTGATCCTGAGCGCGCTCGTGCTCGCGGCGCCGGCGATCGACGAGCGCGCCGCGCGTGGCCGCGGCTGGCTCGCGCCGATCGCGCTCGTCGGCGTCGCCGCGGTCCTCTCGGCCGCGCTGCCGATCGTGGCGCCGGCGCCGCGCGAGACCGCGATCGACCTGCCGACGCTCGAGGAGCTCTTCAGCCCCGCGACGCCGCTGCTCGACGCCGACATCGACCTGGGCGACCAGCTGCGCAGGCCCGCCGACCGCCCCGTCTTCACCTACTCGACGACCGACGGCGAGCCGATCCTCACGCGCCTGATGACGCTGCCGCTCGCGGGGGAGGCGGGCTTCGAGGCCGCGCCCATCGAGCCCGGCAGCCCCACGGTGCTCGTCGAGGGTGCCGACAGCGGCCAGTCGCTGCAGATGACGGTGCGGATGGCGGACGTGCGCGCCGAGAGCCTGCCGACGCCGGAGCGCGTGGTGCGGGTGCCGCGGCCTGAGGGCAGCAGCTGGGACGTGGCGAACGATGCGCTCCGCATCGGCCTCGACATCGAGACGGCCGGCCTCGAGTACACCGCCGCCGGCTCGCGCTCGGCGTCGCTCGACGAGCTGCCCGCGGCAGCCGGCTCCTCCGGCCACGATGCCTACCTCGCCATGCCGGAGGCCGCGCAGGCGATCGCGCGCCAGGGAGCCGAGCTCGTCTCGCCCGGCATGAGCGCTGCGAGGCGCGTCGTCGCGGTGCACGAGTTCATGACCGCCGGCCTCTGGGACTACTCCGAGCAGCTCGACCTGCCCGGCTTCGGCGGCACGGGCGGTGAGGGCTGGGATGCGCTCGCCGGGTTCCTCGAGACCCGCAGCGGTTACTGCGTGCACTACGCGAGCGCCACGGCCGGCCTGCTGCGCGGCGCCGGGGTGCCGGCCCGCGTGGTCGTGGGCTTCCTGCCCGGCAGCGAGATCAGCGGCGGATGGGCGGTGTCGACGAACGAGATGCACGCCTGGGCCGAGGCGTGGATCGACGGCGCCGGCTGGGTGCGCGTGGAGACGACGCCCGGGGCCGGCACCGGTGCCGCGAGCCCCGAGGGCGCCGTGCCGACGCGGAGCCCCACGCCCGAGCCGACACCGACCACCCCGCCGGCCAGCGAGTCGCCGACCCCGTCGCCCTCGCCGGGGGACTCCGCGGGCGCGTCGACGCCTCCGACCGCGCCCGCGCCCTCTGGCAGCGCCGCGCCCGGCGCCCCGGGCGGCTTCACGCTCGATCCCGCGGTCGTGCGCACGATCCTCATCGTGCTCGGCGTGCTGCTGCTGCTCGCCCTGCCGGCGATCGCGCGGGCGGTGCAGCGAGCCGTGCGGCTGCGGCGCGGCGCACCCGGTGGCTGGCTCGAGCTGCGGGCGACGCTCGCCGACCTCGGCGCTCGGCTCCCGGCGTCGGCGACGCCGGGAGCGGTGCACGAGGCGATCGCGGCCCGCAGCCCAGACGCGGCATCGGCCGCAGATCGCGTGCGGCTGGCCGCCGAGCGCGCCGTGTTCGACGCCGGGCCGCGCGAGCCGGGCGCGGTCGACGGCGACGTGCGCGCGGCGCGGCGCGCGCTGAGCGCATCCGCCCCGCGCTGGCGGCAGGCCCTCGCGGCGCTGCTCCCGCCCAGCCTGCTCGGGGTCGAGGCTTGGGAGCGCGAGCGGGACGCCTGACGGCGAGAGGGCTCTCGAGGGCGCCGCTGACGGCTTCCTGAGCGTCGCCGGTCGAGCGAGGCATCCCGGCAGACGTAGTCTGGAGGGCATGCTGTGGTCGATCGTGATCCCCGTCAAGGGGTCGATCGGCAAGTCGCGCCTCGATGCGGGTGACGCGCGGGCCGCGCTCGCCGTGGCCTTCGCGCGCGACGCCATCGCGGCTGCGCGCGCGGCCGCATCCGTCGACCGCGTCATCGTCGTCACGAATGACGAGGCCGTGTGCTGCGGGCTCACGGGCGTCGAGGTCGTCGCCGACCCCGGCACCGGGCTCGCCGCGGCGATCAGGGCGGGGCTCGCCGCGCTGCCCGGCGACCGGCCGAGCGCCGTCATGCTCGGCGACCTGCCGGCGCTCACGCCCGCGGCGCTCGACGCCGCGCTCGAGCTCGCCGGCCGCGAGCACCGCGCCTACGTGCCCGACGCGATCGCCACCGGCACCACGCTGCTCACGGCGAGGCGAGCGGATGCGCTGCGGCCGCGCTTCGGGCCCGGCTCCGCCCGGCTGCACCGGCTCGCCGGCCACGTCGAGCTGCCCGTCGACCCGGAGTCGGGGCTGCGCACCGACGTCGACGAGCTCGCCGACCTGCACATCGCGATCGACCTCGGCGTCGGCGAGCACACGCACGCCGTGCTGCAGGGCGCGGCGATCGCGGCATAGGGGCGTCGTCGCCCGTCGTCGCCGCGGCGCCTAGTCGAGCGCCAGGGAGAGCGCGTCGTGCGCGACCTGCGCGGCCGGCCCGCCGGGCGTGAGCAGCAGCGGCCGTGCCTCGGCGCGCAGGCCGAGCTCCCGCAGCTCGGGCAGCGAGTGCGCGTCCTCCTCGGCGACGAGCCAGCCGTCGAGGAGGCCCTGCCCGCCCGCGTCGCCGCCCGACCGCGCGCAGTAGTGCGCGGCGACCGCAGCCGCATCCGCTTCGACCCCGATGGTCTCGAGGCACGCGGCCGCCATGCCGCGCAGCGCTCGCCCCCCGATGATGGGCGAGACGCCGACGATCGGCGCGGGCGCCGCGGCGAGCGCCTCGCGCGCCCCCGGGATGCCGAGGATCGTGTCGATCGAGACGACCGGGTTCGAGGGCGCGACGAGCACAACGTCGGCGCTCGCGATCGCGGCGCTCGCGGCTTGCGAGATGCGGGCGCGCTCGACGCCGTGCTGCACGAAGCGCCGCGCGCGCACCGTCGCCCGCGTGCGCACCCACCACTCCTCGAAGTGCAGCACGCCCTCGTCGGTCTCGACGTGGGTGGGCACCTCGTCGTCGGTCACCGGCAGCAGCGTGACGCCGAGCGGCCAGCGAGCGGTGAGCCTGGCGGTCGCCGCCGTGAGCGTCGCCCCGTCGCGCAGCAGCGCGGTGCGCGCCAGGTGCGTGCCGAGGTCGAGGTCGCCGAGCGTGAACCACGGCCAGCCCACGCCGAAGGCCGCGAGCTCGGCGGCGACGCGCTCGCTCTCGCCCTCGCGGCCCCAGCCGCGCTCGGTGTCGTTGACGCCCGCGAGCGCGTACATGAGCGAGTCGAGATCGGGGCAGACCTTGACGCCCGCGAGCCACAGGTCGTCGCCGACGTTCGCGACGATCGTGATGTCGGCCGCGTCGCCGAAGCGCTCCTGCGCGGCCTCGCGCAGGCCGAGCGCGAAGCGCGCCCCGCCGACGCCTCCGGCGAGCACGGTGATCCTCATGGCTGCACCCTTCGGTAGCGGATCGCGACGCCCGCCTCGTCGGCGTCGATCGACGCCTCCACGCCGTAGACCGAGCGGATGCGCTCGGCCGTCAGCACCGCATCCGCCGTGCCCTCGGCGACGACCCGGCCGCCGTCGACCAGCACGATGCGGTCGGCGTGCGTGGCCGCGAGGGCGAGGTCGTGCACGGTCAGCACGACCGGGCGGTCGGCGGCGAGGCGGCGGATGAGGTCGAGCAGGTCGAGCTGCCAGGCGACGTCGAGGTGGTTCGTCGGCTCGTCGAGCAGCAGCGCGCTGCCGGCCACCGCGCCGGACTGCTGCGCGAGCGCCCGGGCGATGTGCACGCGCTGCAGCTCGCCGCCGGAGAGCTCGCCGAGGGGCCGCTCGGCGAGCGGCGCGGCGCCGGCGTCGGCGAGCGCCGCCTCGACGACGTGCTCGTCGCCGAGCGAGAAGCCGAGCATGCGGTGGTGCGGGGTGCGGCCGAGGCGCACGGTCTCGCGCGCGGTGAGCTGCGGAGCGGCGTCGGCGAGCTGCTCGACGAGCGCGACGCGGCGGGCGCGGGCACGGGCCGGCATGGTGTCGAGCCGCTCGCCGCCCAGGTGCACGCTGCCGGAGCGGGTCGCGCGCTCTGGCACGACGCCGGCGATGGCGCGGAGCATCGTCGACTTGCCCGCGCCGTTCGGCCCGACGAGGGCGGTGATGCTGCCGGCCGCGGCGCTCCAGCTCGCGTGCTCGACCAGCGTGCGGCCGCGCACGGCGATGCTGAGGTCGCGCACCTGCAGGGCGGTCGTCGACGCTGCCGGGCCCTCGGCGGGCAGGTGGCCGCTCACGTGCGCACCCGACCCGTCAGCATGAGCGCCGCGAAGACGGGCGCGCCGAGCAGCGCGGTGACGATGCCGACCGGCAGCTCGCGCGGATCGAAGGCGGCACGCGCCGCGGTGTCGGCGACGAGCAGCACGATCGCGCCCGCGAGGCCCGAGGCCGGCAGCAGCAGCGCGTGCGCGCCGCCGACCACGAGCCGCACCGCGTGGGGCACGACGAGGCCGATGAAGCCGATCGCCCCGGAGACCGAGACGAGCACGCCGGTCACGAGGGCGCAGGCGACGAGCAGCAGCCAGCGGGTGCGCCGCGCGTCGACGCCGAGCGCGCCGGCAGCGCTGTCGCCGAGGGCGAGCGCGTCGAGCACGCGCCCGCTCGCGAGCAGCGGCAGCGCGAGGGCGACGCCGACGAGCGCGATCGTGGCGCTCGGCCAGGTGATCGAGGCGAGCGAGCCGAGCAGCCACGCGAGGATCTCGCGGAAGGCGTCGCCGGCGGCGCTCCAGAAGATGACGAGCGAGACGAGGGCGCTGGCGGCGGATGCGACGACCACGCCCGCGAGCACGGTGCGGGTGGGCGTGGCGCCGCCAGCGGCACCCGCGAGCCCGAGCGTGGCGAGCAGCGCGAGCAGCGCGCCCGCGAAGGCCGCGACCGGCAGCAGCGCGCCGAGCCCGGCGATCAGCACGAGCACCGCGCCGACGGATGCGCCGGAGGAGACGCCGAGCAGGTAGGGATCGGCGAGCGGGTTGCGCACGAGCGCCTGCATCACGACGCCGACGATGGCGAGGCCGGCGCCGACCGCGCAGGCGGCGAGCACGCGGGGGAGGCGCAGGTCGACGACGATCGCGTCGTCGACCCGGTCGAGCGGAGTGGCGCCGATGCCCGCGCGGGCGGCGAGCGCTGCGAGCGCGTCGGCCGGAGCGATGCCCGCGGCGCCGAAGCACACCGCGGCGAGCGCGAGCGCGAGCATGCCAGCGCCCAGCAGTGGCAGCGCCCAGCGCCGCCCGCGACGCGGTCGTTGCCCGCGCGCTCGCTGCTGCTGGCGCTGCGGCACCGCGAGCGCGGTGTGCCCCGCGCGCGTCATCCGAGCGCCATCGGTCGCACGGCATCCGTCACGAGCTGCACCGCCCCGACCGAGCCGACCCCGGCCTCCGCCGTCGGGAAGGGGATGGTGACGAAACGCTCGGCCTGGACCGCCTCGAGCTGGGCCGTGGCCGGGTTGGCGCGCAGCCGCTCGATCTTCGAGGCGGCGGTGTGCCAGGGCGCGTCGACGAGCACGATCACGTCGGGGTCGCTCGAGGCGAGCGCCTCCCACGACATGGTCGTCCAGGTCTCGTCGACGTCGGCGGCCACGTTCGTCAGCCCCGCGGCCTCGAGCACGAGCTGCGGTGCGCCGGAGCCCGCGCCGACGTAGGGCGCATCCTCGCCGGAGGAGTACCAGAGCGCGGTCGGCGCGTCGCCAGCTGCCGTCGCGACCGCGACCGGCTCGATCTCCTCGAGCGCGGCGCGCTGCTCCTCGGCGAGCGCGGCGCCGGCCTCCGGGACGCCGAGCGCGGTACCCGCGTCGCGCAGCTCTGCGAACAGGGCATCCCACGTCAGCGCCGGCACCTCCGTCGACCAGCACGCGGCGGGGGAGACCCACGTCTGGATGCCCAGGGCCTGCAGCTGCTCGCGGCTGGGCATGCTGACGCGAACGGTGGTGCGGTTCGCGCGCGGTGGTGATGCCCGGCGCGGCACCGAGTCTACGCGAGGCGGCAGCGGCCGCCCGCTCTGCGGCCCGCGCCCCTACCCATTCGCCTCGCGGTGGGGTTGACTGGCCCTTCGGCGACTGCCGACTCCCGACGACGAAGCTGGAGACACGATGACGACGGTGCGCGCAGCCATCACGCAGACCACCTGGACGGGCGACAAGGCATCGATGCTCGACCGCCACGAGGCCTTCCAGCGCGAGGCAGCCGCGCAGGGCGCGCAGGTCATCTGCTTCCAGGAGCTCTTCTACGGCCCCTACTTCGGCATCACGCAGGACAAGCGCTACTACGACTACGCCGAGCCCGCGGACGGGCCGATCGTGCAGCGCTTCGCCGCGCTCGCGAAGGAGCTCGGCATGGTCACGATCCTGCCGATCTACGAGGAGGAGCAGACCGGCGTCTACTACAACTCCGCCGTGGTCGTCGATGCCGACGGGTCGATCCTCGGCACCTACCGGAAGCACCACCTGCCCCACCTCGACCGCTTCTGGGAGAAGTTCTACTTCCGGCCCGGCAACCTCGGCTACCCGGTCTTCGACACCGCCGTCGGCAAGGTCGGTCTGTACATCTGCTACGACCGCCACTTCCCCGAGGGGTGGCGCGAGCTGGGCTTGAACGGCGCGCACATCGTCTTCAACCCCAATGCCACGAAGCCCGGCCTCTCGAACCGGCTGTGGGAGGTCGAGGGGCCCGCCGCCGCCGTCGCGAACGGCTACTTCGTGCTGCAGCCCAACCGCGTCGGCCGCGAGGACAACGAGTACGGCGAGCTGGCCGTCGACTTCTACGGCACCAGCCAGGTGATCGACCCGCGCGGCGAGTTCGTCGGCGAGCGCGGCTCGTCGAGCGGCGAGGAGCTGATGGTGCGCGACCTGGAGATGGACCTCGTGCGCGAGATGCGCGACGACTGGCAGTTCTACCGGGATCGCCGCCCCGACTCCTACACCCGGATCGCGAAGCCGTAGGGGGCGCGCATGGCCACCACCCTCATCCGCGGCGGCACCGTCGTGACCGCCACCGGCCGCTCGCTCGCCGACGTGCTCGTCGACGGCGAGACCATCCGAGCCGTCCTGGAGCCCGGCAGCCAGCTCCTCGGGCTCGACCTCGCCGCATCCGTCGACGCGGTGGTGGATGCGACGGGCAAGTACGTGATCCCCGGCGGGATCGACGCGCACACTCACATGGAGATGCCCTTCGGGGGCACGCAGGCGAGCGACACCTTCGAGACCGGCACGCGCGCTGCCGCGTGGGGCGGCACGACCACGATCGTCGACTTCGCCGTGCAGACGGTCGGTCAGCACGTGCAGGACTCGCTCGCCGCCTGGCACGAGAAGGCCGCGGGGAGCTGTGCCATCGACTACGGCTTCCACCAGATCGTCGGTGACGTGAACGACGCCTCGCTCGCCGCGCTGCGCGGGCTCGAAGCCGAGGGCGTCACGAGCTACAAGCTCTTCATGGCCTATCCGGGCGTCTTCTACTCCGACGACGCGCAGATCCTGCGGGCCATGCAGGTCGGGGCCGACACGGGCCTGATGACCATGATGCACGCCGAGAACGGACCGGCGATCGACGTGCTCGTGCAGCAGCTGCTCGCCGAGGGCAAGACCGATCCGTACTACCACGGCATCGCCCGCGCCTGGCAGATGGAGGAGGAGGCGACCCACCGCGCGATCATGCTCGCGAACCTCACGGGCGCGCCGCTCTACATCGTCCACGTGAGCGCCAAGCAGGCCGTCGCGCAGCTCGCCGCCGCGCGCGACGCCGGGCAGAACGTCTTCGGCGAGACCTGCCCGCAATATCTCTACCTCTCGCTCGAGGACCAGCTGGGCGCCTCGAGCGACGAGTGGGGCAGCTTCGAGGGCTCGAAGTGGGTGTGCTCGACACCGCTGCGCTCGAAGCACGAGCACCACCAGGACGAGCTGTGGACGGCGCTGCGCACGAACGACCTGCAGATGGTCTCCACCGACCACTGCCCCTTCTGCATGAAGGATCAGAAGGAGCTCGGGCTCGGTGACTTCTCGAAGATCCCGAACGGCATCGGCTCGATCGAGCACCGCATGAACCTGCTCTACCAGGGCGTCGTCGACGGCCACATCACCCTCGAGCGCTGGGTGGAGATCACCGCGACCACGCCGGCGCGCATGTTCGGGCTCTACGGCCAGAAGGGCGTGATCCAGCCCGGTGCCGACGCCGACATCGTGATCTACGACCCGAGCGGCCACACCTCGATCGGGCTCGACAAGACCCACCACATGCAGATGGACCACGCCGCATGGGAGGGCTACGAGATCGACGGCCACGTGGACACCGTCATGAGCCGCGGCCGCATCGTCGTCGACGGCGACCGCTACCTCGGCAGCGCGGGCGACGGACGCTTCGTCAAGCGCGGCCTGAGCCAGTACCTGCTGTAGGACGAGGGAGCACCATGGACATCGGCGCCGTCTTCCAGACCAATCCGCCCGCCTCCCGATTCGTGCAGCTCTCGCAGCTCGCCGAGGCGCACGGCTTCAGCCACGTCTGGACCTTCGACTCGCACGTGCTGTGGCAGGAGCCCTACGTCATCATGTCGGCCGCGCTCGCGGCGACGCGGCGCGTCACCGTCGGCACCTTCGTCACGAATCCCGCGACGCGCGACTGGAGCGTCACGGCCTCGACCTTCGCGACCCTCAACGAGATGTACGGCAACCGCACGATCTGCGGCATCGGGCGCGGCGACTCGGCCGTGCGCGTCGGCGGGGGCGAGCCCACGACGCTCAGGAAGCTGCGCGAGGCGGTGCACGTGATCCGCGAGCTCGGCTCCAGCCGCTCGGTCGAGGTGGGCGACGTCACGCTGCGGCTGCCGTGGTCCGAGGGCTCGCAGGTGCCGGTGTGGGTCGCCGCCTACGGCCCGCGCGCGCTGCAGCTCGCGGGCGAGGTTGGCGACGGCTACATCCTGCAGCTCGCCGACCCCGAGATCGCGAAGTGGATGATCGAGCACGTGCGCACCGCGGCCGACGATGCCGGCCGCGACCCGATGTCCGTCAAGATCTGCGTCGCCGGCCCGGCCTACGTCGGCGACGACCTGGCGCACCAGCGCGACCAGTCGCGGTGGTTCGGCGGCATGGTCGGCAACCACGTCGCCGACATCGTCGCCCGCTACGGCCGGGGAGCCGACGGCGGAGCCGCGGGTGCGATCCCCGCCGACCTGGCGGCCTACATCGAGCAGCGCGAGGGCTACGACTACAACACGCACGGCAGGGCCGACAACGACCACGTCGACTTCGTCCCGGATGCGATCGTCGACCGGTTCTGCGTGCTCGGCACCGTCGACGACCACATCGAGAAGCTCACGAGGCTGCGCGAGCTCGGCGTCGACCAGTTCGCCGCCTACGTGATGCACGACGACAAGGAGGAGACGCTGCGGCAGTACGGGGAGCGCATCATCCCGGCGCTCCGCGAGAGCGCGAGGGCGAGGTCCTGAGGCGCCGATAGCATCGCCATCATGACGACTCCCGACGCTGCAGACGGTGACCGCGCCCGCGACCTCGACCGGCACATCCTGCACTCCTGGTCGAAGCACGGCAGCACCAACCCCTTCGCGATCGCCCGCGGCGAGGGCGTGCGGCTCTGGGACCACGAGGGCCGCGAGTACCTCGACTTCTCGAGCCAGCTCGTCAACACGAACATCGGCCACTCGCACCCGAAGGTCGTCGCGGCCATCCAGCAGCAGGCGGCAGAGCTCGCCACCATCGCACCCGCGACGACGAACCTGCGCCGCGGCGAGGCGGCGGAGCGCATCCTCTCGAAGATCGATGGGATGGCCGCCGTCTTCTTCACGAACGGCGGGGCGGATGCGGTGGAGAACGCCATCCGCATGGCGCGCGTGCACACGGGGCGCACGAAGGTGCTCTCGCACTACCGCTCGTACCACGGCAACACCGGCGCGGCGATCAACGCGACGGGGGACACCAGGCGCGTCGACAACGAGTACGCCCTCGGCCACGTGCACTGCTTCGGGCCCTTCGCCTATCGCTCGGAGTTCTGGTCGGAGAGCGAAGAGCAGGAGTGCGAGCGGGCGCTGCAGCACGCCCGCCGCGTCATCGAGTCGGAGGGACCCTCGACGTTCGCGGCCATCCTCGTCGAGCCGGTGCCCGGCACCGCCGGCATCCTGGTGCCGCCGGCCGGCTACCTGCAGGGGCTGCGCGAGCTCGCCGATCGCTACGGCATCGTGCTCATCCTCGACGAGGTCATGGCGGGCTTCGGCCGCACGGGCGAGTGGTTCGCGCATCAGCACGACGGCGTGAGGCCGGACCTCGTGACCTTCGCGAAGGGCGTGAACTCCGGCTACGTGCCCGTCGGCGGCGTGATCATCAGCCCCGAGATCCTCGCGACCTTCCAGGAGCGCGCGATCCCCGGCGGCCTCACCTACTCCGGGCATCCGCTCGCCGCCGCGTCGATCGTCGCCGCGATCGACGCGATGACCGATGAGGGCATCGTCGAGCACGCAGCGCACCTGGGGGCCGACATCCTCGGACCGGGCCTGCGCGAGCTCGCCGAGCGGCACGCGATCATCGGCCAGGTGCGAGGGCGCGGCTGCTTCTGGGCGCTCGACCTCGTGACCGACCGCGCGACGCGCGCGCCGGTGGACGCATCCGTCATCGCCTCGCTGAAGGCCGCGCTGCTGGAGCGCGGCTACGTGCCCTTCGCGGCCGACAACCGCATCCACGTCGTGCCGCCGCTCGTGATGAGCGACGACGACGCTCGCCGCGGCCTCGCCATCCTCGACGAGGTCTTCTCGGCTCACGCTTCCTGAGCCGGACGGCTCCCGAGCCGCTCCGCGCCGGAGGCGCCGAGCGTGTCGAAGCAGCTTCCTGAGCCGCTCCGCGCCGGGGGCGCCGAGCGTGTCGAAGCAGCTTCCTGAGCCGCTCCGCGCCGGAGGCGCCGAGCGTGTCGAAGGAGCTTCCTGAGCCGCTCCGCGCCGGAGGCGCCGAGCGTGTCGAAGGATGGCAGACTCGAGCCATGAGCATCCACCTGCTGGGCGGCGGCTGGGCCGACGACGAGTCGACCTGGACGGGCCGCTTCATCGACGAGGCGCGGGAGCGCGCCGGCGGCCCGCCCGTGATCGCGGTCGTGTTGTGGGCGGCCGATGAGGCCGAGGGCGCCTCGTGGCACGCCGACTACGTCGCCGACATGACGAAGCTCGGCGCCGGTGAGGTCAGGATCGTGCAGCTGACCACCGAGCGCACCCTGCTGCCCACCGACCTCGGCAGCGCCGACGGCATCTTCATCGGCGGCGGGCTCACGCCCGGCTACCACGCGGCCGTCATGCCCGCGGCAGACACGATCCGCGGCCTCGTCTCCACCGGTGTGCCGTACGCCGGCTTCTCGGCGGGCGCGATGCTCGCCGGCGACGTCGCGCTGCTGGGCGGCTGGCGCATCGGCGGTGTGCCCGTGTGCCCCGAGGCGTGCTCCGAGCAGCTCGACGACGTCACGCTCGACGCGGGCCTCGGCCTCGTCGACCTCGTCGTCGACGTGCACGCGGCGCAGTACGGCACGCTCTCTCGTGCGGTCGCGATCGTGCACGCGGGGCTCGCCGATCGCGTCGTCGCGATCGATGAGTGCACCTCGCTCATCGTCGCGGCGGGCGGCCTCGTCGTCGCGGGCGAGGGCAGCGTCTGGACGGCGGATCGCGATGGCGACCGCGTCAGCGTCGGAGTGCTCGCCGCATGACGGCGCGCCCGCTCGCCGAGCTCGTCGAGGCGGGCTGGGCGGATGCGCTGGCACCGGTCGAGCACGTCGTGCACGACCTGGGCGAGCGGCTGCGCGCCGAGACCGCCGCTGGTCGGCACTACCTGCCGGCGGGCGAGCGGGTGCTGCGCGCCTTCACGCAGCCGCTCGAGGACGTCCGGGTGCTCATCGTCGGCCAGGACCCGTACCCCACGCCTGGACATCCGATCGGCCTGTCGTTCGCGGTCGAGGAGCACGTGCGGCCGCTGCCGCGCTCGCTGCAGAACATCTACCGCGAGCTGCACGACGACCTCGGCATCGCTCCGGCCGAGCACGGTGACCTGAGCGCGTGGAGCGAGCAGGGCGTGCTGCTGCTCAACCGCGTGCTGACGGTCGGGGCAGGCCAGCCCGCCTCGCATCGCGGCTGGGGCTGGGAGCAGGTGACCGAGGCGGCCATCAGGGCCCTCGTCGACCGGCGCGGTCCCGACGGCTCGCCCGCACCACTCGTCGCGATCCTCTGGGGCGCGCAGGCGCAGTCCCTGACGCCCCTGCTCGAGGGCGCATCCGTCATCGCCTCGCCGCACCCCTCGCCGCTGAGCGCTCGCCGCGGCTTCTTCGGCTCCCGCCCGTTCTCCCGCGCCAATGACGCGCTCGTGGCGCAGGGCGCGCATCCGATCGACTGGCGCGTGACGGCCGCAGGCGTGTCAGTGTCCGATGGCACCATGTCGCCATGACGGAGTTCGACCGGTGGCGCGACGATCGTGAGCGCGCAGACGTGCAGGCAGCGGCGCTCGCGGGCGACATCGGGGCGACGGTCACCGACCTCGGGCCAGGGTTCTGGATGGTGTCGGTCAGCGGCCAGACGCGCGGCTTCGTGATCCAGGTCGAGGTGCGGGGGGAGGTGCGCTACGACGCGCGTCTGCGCCATCTGAACCCGCGGCAGGGCACGCGCATCGGGGAGTACTGGGAGCTCGCGAAGGCGGTCGCCGCGATCGTCGCCGAGCCGCCGCGCTACGTGGGGCGCGACCCGTTCCGCGAGCTCACGAACTACGTGAGCCGCGACGAGATGCGCGAGCGCACGGAGCGCAAGCGACTGCAGCGCCGCGCCGGGCGGTTCCTGGGATGAGCGACCCCTTCGCGCAGGCGACGGCGATCCACGAGCTGGGGGCGCTCGAGCTGTGGCGGCTGCTGCACGCGCGCGAGCTGAGCGCCGTCGAGGTCGCCCAGCACCAGCTCGACCGCATCGAGCGGCTCGACGCGGCTTCGGCCTTCGTGCACGTCGACGGCGAGCTCGCCCTCGCGCGCGCCCGCGCCGCAGACGAGGCGGAGGACCGCACGGGCATCATCCACGGCCTGCCCTTCGCCGACAAGGATCTCACGCCACGCGCCGGGCAGCCCGCGTCGATGGGCAGTCGCTGGCTCGAGGGCGCCGTCGCCGAGGCCACGCACCCGGTGGCGCAGGTGCTCGACGAGGGCGGCGGCGTCGTGCTCGGCCGAACGGCAGCCCCCGAGCTCGGCTTCGCGGGCTACACGCGCTCCGCGCTGCACGGCGCCACGACGCTGCCCGGCCACCCCGGCCTGCACGCGGGCGGCTCCTCCGGCGGCGCCGCGGCCGCGGTCGCCCAGGGGCTGCTGCCCTTCGCCCCCGGGTCCGACGGCGGCGGCTCCATCCGCATCCCCGCAGCGACCTGCGGCCTCGTGGGCCTGAAGCCCACCCGCGGCCGCATCCCCGCGCAGGGCGGCGTCGGGGCGGTGGGCGGCCTCGTGACGGCGGGGGCGATCGCGCGCTCGGTCATCGACGTGGCGCTCCTCACCGACGCGCTCATCGGGCGGCAGAACGGCGTCGTGCGGCATCCGCTCGTCCTGCGCGCGCCCGAGCGCGACGACGGCTCGCTGCTCGCGGCAGCGATGCGCGGCGAGGGCCGCTTCCGCATCGCCGTGCTCACCGGTGGCACGCCCTGGGACGCGACGCACGACATCCGCATCTCGCCGGAGGCGACGGCCGCCGTGGAGGCGACCGTGCGCGCTCTCGAGGCCTTCGGGCACGAGCTGGGCGAGGTGGCGCTGCCGGAGGCCTCGGGCGACCTGGGCGTGCCGGGTGTCGGCGGGTATGCGGCCGCCTTCACCGACCTGTGGCGGGGTGGCGCGGCGACGATCCCCATCCCGCTGGGGGAGCGGGATCGGCTCGAGCCGCTCGCTCGCTGGATCGTGGAGACGAGCGACGCCCTCACCGCAGGCGGCTTGGCGCGGGCGCAGCTGTGGGCGACGGAGTACGAGCGGCGCGTGCTCGCGGCGTTCGGTCCGTGGGATGCGGTGCTGACGCCGACGACCGCGCTCACGCCGCGGCCGCTGGGCTGGTACCCGAGCGACGACGGCGAGGCCGACTTCGACGCGCAGGTGCTGCACACGCCGCACACCTCGTTCGTCAACCTCACCGGGCTGCCGGCGATCACGCTGCCCGTGCACGAGACCGTCGAGGGGCTGCCGATGGGCGCGCAGCTGATCGGGCGGCCGGGGGAGGAGGCGACCCTGCTGGCCATCGGCCGCCAGCTCGAGCGCCGCATCCCCTGGACGGCGCGGGCCCTCGCCCGATTCCCAACCGGCTGATCGGTCGGGTAGTACCTGGTGGGGCGCGGGCAACCAGTCGACCGGTCGAGCGGCGGGGATCAGGCGTCGCGCTGCGCGTCGGGGCCGCGCTTGGGCAGGTAGCCGCCCTGCTCCAGCCCCGCCTCGATCTCGAAGCGGTTGCGCTTCGCGTCGATGCCGGCTGCGTAGTACATCGGGATGAACCAGAGGCCGTAGCGCTCCCACTGCTGGCGGTGCACGTCCTCGTGCTCGAGCACCGCGGGCGAGTCGGATGCGCGGGTCAGGAAGGTCGCGCCGACGGTCGTGCCGCCGCGGCCGAACGCCCACTGCGGCAGCCCGGTGATCACGTGCAGCTGCCCGACGCGCCGCTCCTGCCCGCCGAGCGCGCGCCCCCAGAGCCTCGCGGCCCGAGTGGCGAAGCGTGCGCCGGCTCGCGCGAGGGGCGGCGCCGTGATCGCGCGGAACGCCGGGCCGCCGGCCGTGCGCGCGAGTGCGCCGATCATCGCGCCCGCCCGAGCGATGGCCGGGACGGTGGGCCGGGCGGCGCCGGATCCTGCGTGGGTGCGTCGCGAATCTGCCATGCGGCCGACGATAGCGCCGTTATCCTTGAGCCATGCGCCCCGAGTCGTCCGGCACTCCCGACGAGGCGCACGCACCGCGGCCGCTGCGGATCGCCGTGGTCTCGATGCACACCTCGCCCGCGGACCGGCCCGGCAAGGGCGACGCCGGGGGCTTGAACGTGCTCGTGCTCGCCAGCGCGATGGCGCTCGCGGCGCGCGGCAACCGGGTCGACCTGTTCACCCGGTCGGCGGGCGCCGAGCGCATCGAGTCGCTCGCGCCGGGCGTGACGCTCCACTCGCTCGACACCGGCGGGGGCATCGTGCGCAAGCACGACCTCGCCAACCTCGCGGACGCCTTCGGCGACCGGTTCGAGCGGCTCGCGCTCGCGGCACCCCAGCCCTACGACGTCATCCACGCCCACTACTGGCTGTCGGGACTGGCGGCCCTGCCGGTGTCGCTCTCGCTCGGCATGCCGATCGTGCAGACCTTCCACACGCTGGCCGAGGAGAAGAATCGGCGGCTCGGCGACGGTGATCGGCCTGAGCCGGAGCGGCGACTGCTGACCGAGCGCTACCTCGCGAACCAGGTCGACGCCATCGCAGCGGTGTCGCGCGCCGAGGTCGACGTCCTGTGCGACCGGGTCGGCGCGGCGGCCGAGAGGGTCTGGCTCGTCCCTCCCGCCGTCGACACCACGCTGTTCCAGCCGGGTCCGCTCGCCACGCGCATGGATGTGCGCGCTCGACTGGGCGTGCGCCCGGAGGACGGCCTGCTCGTGTGCGTCGGCCGCGTCCAGCCGCTGAAGGGCCAGGACCTCGCGGTGCGCATGCTGCAGCACCTGCCCGGAGCCGTGCTCGTGCTCGCCGGCGACGCGACCCCCGGTGACGAGCGCTACCTCGACGGGCTCCATGACCTCGCGCGCGAGCTGGGCGTGGAGCGTCGCGTGCGCCACATCGGCAGCCTCGAGCGCGAGCCGCTGGCACAGCTGCTCGACGCCGCCGACGTGGTGGTGGTGCCCAGTCGCACCGAGTCGTTCGGCCTCGTGCCGCTCGAGGCCGCGGCGGCCGGCACGCCGGTGGTGGCCGCGCGCGTCGGCGGTCTGCTCGAGTCGGTCATCGACGGCGAGACGGGCATCCTCGTCGACGGCCGCGACCCGGTGGACTGGGCGGTGGCCGTCGGCGCGATCCTGGACGACGACGACCTGCAGGTCGAGCTCGGCCTCGCGGGCAGGCGGGCGGCCTGCCGCCGCGACTGGCAGGACGTCGCCCTCGAGCTCGAGCAGGTCTACCGCACCGCCATCCGCGCCCGCGCCTGACCCGCCCGCCGGTCGAGGAGCGCGCGGCCCCCGGCCGCACGCGTCACGAGACCCAGCCCCACGCCAGAGGGGGCCAGCCCGCAGGCCAGCCCCCTCCCGCTCGCGCGCCGCGATCAGCGGTCGACGACCTCCGCGTCGACGGCCTCGCCCGAGCCCTGATCGGCGCCCTGCTGCGAACCCGTCGCGCTCGCTCCGAGCTGCCCCTGCGCACCGCCGTGCTTGAGCGCAGCCAGGCGAGCCTCGATCTCGGTCTCGCGGCCGACGTCCTCGAGCGCCTCGAACTGCGCGTCGAGCGACGACGCGGCGAGCTCCTGCTGGCCCATGACGCGCGCCTCCTCGCGACGGATCTTCTCCTCGAAGCGGCCGATCTCGCTCGTCGGGTCGAGGATGTCGATGGACTTCACGGCGTCGTGCACCTGCGACTGCGCCTGCGCGACCTTCGAGCGCGCGATGAGCTCCGAGCGCTTCGACTTCAGCTCGTCGAGCTTGCCCTTCATCGTGTCGAGGCCGGTCTTCAGCTTGTTGACGACCTCGTTCTGCGACTGGATGGACGGCTCAGCGGCCCGCGCCTCCGACTCCGACTGCATCTGCTTGCCGATGGCGACCTTCGCGAGGTTGTCGAACTTCGCGGCGTCGGGCGAGCCAGAGGTGCGCAGCTCCTCGGCGCGCTGCGAGGCGGCGAGCGCCTTGCGGCCCCAGTCGTCCGCGGCGCGCACGTCCTCCTGGTAGTCCTGCTCCTGCAGGCGCAGGTTGCCGATCGTCTGCGCGATGGCGGCCTCGGCCTCGGCGATCGAGTTCGTGTAGTCGCGAACCATCTGGTCGAGCATCTTCTGCGGGTCCTCGGCCTGGTCGAGGAGCGCGTTGATGTTGGCCTTCGCGAGCTGCGCGATGCGGCCGAGGATGGACTGCTTGGACATGGTGTTCCTTCCTGCGGGTGCCGCCGTGGCGGCCTGGTCCGTCGATGTGCCTGATGTGTGGATGAGGACGGGTGGATGGGGACAGATGGATGGGTCGGGCTCGTGGGGCGGAGCGCCCGGCTGCGGTCGCCGCGGCTCAGTCGCCGAAGCTCCCGCCGCCGCCTCCGAAGCCGCCGCCGCCTCCGCTGAAGCCGCCGCTGCCGAAGAAGCCGCCTCCGCCGCCGCCGAAGGAGCCGCCGCCGCCCGAGAACAGGTCGCCGAGCCCGCCGCCGCCTCCGCCGCCGGAGCCGCCGGCGAAGGGGTCGGAGTAGGCGCCGCCGGAGTGGCCGCCGCCCGAGCCGTTCATGATGTCGCCGAGGATGTAGCCGAGCAGGCCGCCGGTGAGCATGTCCTGCCCGCGCCCGCCTCCGTCGCCCCCGTCGCCGCGGCCTCGGCCACGCCGTCCGTAGTAGGGGTTCGGCGACATGCCGCCCCAGCCGCCGATGTCGCCCGACGCATCCTGCATCGCCTGCTCGGCGTGCTGCGAGGCCGATTGCGCGAGCTGCGATGCCTGCGCGGGATCCTGCTGCTGGATGCGCAGCGCCTGCGCGAGCTCCTGCTGCGCGGTCGCGAGCAGCTGGCGGGCGTGCGAGCCGACCGCGATGCGGCGCGTGGCGATGTAGTCCTCCGCGCGATCGATGTTCGCTCGAGCGGAGGCGAGCCAGCGCTCGAGGTTGGAGCGGTGGCGCTGCGCCTCGGCGCCGCCCTGGCGCACCTGGCCGGCGGCCTCGTCGAGCCGCTGGTTGGCCCGCTGCAGGTTCGCGAGCACGGTGAGCGTGTCGGTGGGGCGCTGCTGCGCGACCGCGACCTGCTCCTCGACGTGGCGGATGAGTGGGGCGAGATCCGTCGTCGACGTGCTCTTGAGGGTCTTCGCGGCAGCGATGTCGCCGATGGAGTCCTGCACGAGCTCGGTGAGCTGGCGTGCGGAGTTGCCGAGGTCGCCCTCGGCGCGCTCGACCGCGGCGATCAGCCCGGAGGCCTGCGCGAGCGCCGCCTCCGCGGCGTGCACGGCGAGCGCCGCCTCGGAGCCGTTGGAGGCGGCGACGGCCGCACGTCCGGCCGCGATCGACTGGTCGATGTTCGGCAGCTGCCGCTCGGCGCCGGCGATGTTCTCGCGCACCGGGTCGATGGATGCGCCGGAGTGCACGTCGTCCAGCCGGTCGAGGATCTGCTTCGCGTTCGCGATGCGACCGTCGAAGGCCTGGCGCGAGTGCGCGAGCTGCTCGAGCACCTGCGGCGCGGTGCGCTCGAGGTCGCGCAGCTGGCCGAACGACTCGGCGTGGCTGGCGAGCTCGTCGCCCGCGCCCTGCGCGATCTGCAGGATGCGGCTCGACCAGTCGTGCACCTCCTGGTCGGTGTCGGGGAAGGCGTCGTCGAGCTGCTGCTGCAGGCCGAAGGCCTCCTGCAGGCCGCCCTTCGCCTTGTCGAGCGCCTCGCGGTAGGGCCGCACGGCTCCCTCGCCGAACTGCGCACCCGCGAAGGCGAGCTCCTGCTCGCTCTGCTGCACGGTGTCGTCGAGCTGCACGAGCGCGATGTCGGCGCGCTGCTTGAGCTCCTCGAGGCTCAGTCGCTGCTGCTTCGTGAGCTCGCGCTGCTCCTTCTTCTGCTTCGAGCGCTTCGCCCCGCGGTAGGCGAGGAATCCGCCACCGCCCACGACGGCCGCGCCGCCGACGAGGGCGACGACCGGCCAGACCGCGGAGCCGTCGACGTTGACCTCGGTGCCGCCCGTGCCCCCGCCGCCGAGGCCCACACCGCTGGCGAGCGCGTCGCTGTAGGACATGATCGCGCCGTCGAACTGGCCGGCGTTGAGGTCGGGCTCGAGCGCGTCGGTCGCGAGCGCTTCGGCCTCGCCGAGCGAGTAGGGGTAGCTGTCGGTGACGGCGATGCCGTAGATGCCGTCCTCCATGGCGATGGCGAGCAGCATCGCGTCGTTCGGCAGCCCGGAGGCGGTCGCGGCGTCCACCGCCCACTGCCCTCGGTCGACGCCGTCGAAGGAGTCGACGAACACCGCGTACAGGTCTGCGTCGCCCTCCGCGTTGTTCTCCTCGAGCCGCTCGGTCACGCGCGCGACGTCGCTGATGGTGTCGCCCGTGCGGTCGACGATGACCTCGCCGCCCAGGTCGACCGGGTCCTCGGTCGCCAGTCCTCCGGGCGCCAGCGCGCCGGCCGAGAGCCCCAGCAACCCGGCGGCACCGAGTGCCACGACTGCCAACGGGCGAACGATCCGGACCTGCATGTGCGCTCCCAGCCGCCGACGCATCGGGTGTCGGCTTGGCGCGAGTCTAACCAGGGCAGGTGGCCGGCAACCTTGGAATCGATGCCCTGCCTGCCGCTGTCAGCGAACGTCGAACGGCGCTCCGACGACGGTGAGCCGCTCAGCGTCCCCACCCTGCTCGCGCACGATCTCGACCGTCGCGAGGGGCGCGATGCCAGGCGCTGCGGCGCCGTCGCCGGCGTCGACGCCCGGGGCGGCGGATGCGTCCAGCGGGCACGCGGTGCGCGGCCCGAGCTCCACGGCGGTCACGTGGGCACCGCCGGCGCCCAGCTCGATGAGCGTCGGCGCCCCCGCCGCCACCCCCGCGTCGAGGGCGCCGCCATCGTCCCCGAGGGTCGCGCTGCCGGCGCCGATCAGCCGCACGGCGATCGCCGTGCTGGACACGTTGCGGATCTCGAGCGCTGCAGTGCCGTCCGAGGGGTCGTCGAGGAAGCGGAGCGCCAGCCCGACGTCGCCCGCGGAGCGCGCGAGGCACGCCTCCGAGTCGAGCCACGGGCCCTCGCTGCTCTCGCCGGCCGCTCCCGTGTCGTCCGCACCCGCATCCGTCGCCGACTCCTCCGACGATTCGCTCCCGGCCTCCGGCGCCGCCTCCGGCGCTGCCGAGGCAGGCGCGGCCGACTCCGCGCCCGAGTCGCCACCCGACTCCGGCTGCGCGCCGCCGTCGCTCGAGGTCGAGGCGATGCCGCCGGGGCCGAAGCCCTGCAGGCCGGTCACCGCGAGCGGCGCCACGATGAGCACGCCGGCGATCGTCGCCGCCGACGAGAGCGCGATGGTCTTCGGCCGCCGCCGGCGCTTGGCGGCTGCGATCGCCGCGTCCGCGTCGAGCCGAGCGCTCGGCGCGGGCATGTCGCGCAGGCGTCGCCGCAGCTCGTCGTCGCTCATGCGCCAGCCTCCTTCGATCGCGGTGCTGCCGACCCCGGCGCCAGCGAGCCCGGTGCTGCCGGCTGCGCGCCGAGCGTTCGCTCCTCGCGCTCCTGCTCCCGCGCGAGCATCCCGCGCAGCTTGCCGAGCGCATCCGACAGGTAGCGCTTGACGGCGCCGGCGGAGATGCCGAGCTCGCTCGCGATCTGCTCGACGGTGCGATCCTCGTCGTAGCGCAGCACGATGCACGCGCGCTCGCGCGGCGAGAGACGCTGGAGGCGGGCCGCCATGTCGAGCTTCTCGCCGGTGAGCGTCGAGCCCGAGTCGAGTCGCTCCCGCTCGCCGACGAGCGGCGCGACGCGGCGCCAGCGCTGGCCGCGCCTGGCGCGATCGAGGAAGCGGTTGGCGATCGCCTTGCGCACGTAGGCCTCTGCCTGCGCGACCTCGAAGCCGTTGCGCAGCCGGCCGAACGTCGCTGCCAGGGCATCCTGCACCATGTCGCGCGCCTCCTCCTCGTCCCCGGTGAGGAGCATCGCGTAGCGCACCAGCGCCTCGCCGCGCTCGGCGACGAGCTCAGCGACGACCAGCTCCCACCTGGCGCTCACGCGCAGCCCCCTCTACTCACCAAGACGAACGACCGCAGCGAAGCGTTGGGGTCGCCAGCAGCCGCATGCCCACATCCTCCCCGATCCGTCGCGCTCGATGCGCCGCGCGCCCGATTCTCCTCTCATCCCGCTCGCCCTTCGCCCCCTCCGCCGCTCCTCGCCCTCGCCCTCGCGCCCCCGAACTGCCGCGTGCTGCAGAGTTGCAGCGAGTGGCCCTGCTTGGCGCTTCCGCGAGCCGATCGCTGCAACTCTGGCGCTTGCCTGCGCGCTCTCCACACATGGGGAGCGGTGAGGGGTGCGGATGAGCGTGCGGCGGGCATCCTGCGCGCGTGGGTTCTGAGCTGCCGGCACCGTTCGACGAACGGCCCTTCCTGGTGCGCGATGCGCTGCGAGCCGGGCTGGGCCGCGGCAGGCTGCGCGGCCGAGGCTTGGCAGCACCGTTCCGGGGAGTGCGCGCACCCTCGGTCGGCGACGTGGAGGCACTCATGCGGGCCTACGCGCCGCTCATGGCACCCCAGCACTCGTTCGGCGGCCTGACGGCGGCGCGCTACTGGGGCTTGCCCATCGCGAGGGCTTGGACGAAGGATGAGCCGCTGGTGGTCGCTCGACCCAAGGGTGCGACCCGAGGGATGACCGCGGGCACGCGGCACATCGCGTACGACGGCGAGCGACTGTCGGTCGTCGAGGTCGATGGGTTGCGCGTGCTCGAGCCGCTCTCTGCCGCGCTGGTGCTTGCCCGCGAGCACCCTCACGAAGGGATGGTGCAGGTCGTCGACGCCCTGCTCACTCCTTCGCGGTGGTATCCGGGGCTGCGGCTGCCGCGCGAGCCACGTCAGCCCTTCACGACACCCGAGCGACTCGTCGACTTCGGCGTGGCGTGTCGAGGCCTCGCGGGAGTCGCATCCCTGCGTGCGGCCGCCGCGGATGCGCGCGTCGGCGTGGACTCGCGATTCGAGACGATCACGCGACTGCTGATCGCGGAGGCAGGGCTGCCCGAGCCCGTCGTGCATCCCGCAGTCGTGATCGACGGCGTTGCCTCGAGCCCAGACCTCGGCTACCCGGAGCTGCTGATCGCGATCGAGTACGAGGGCGACGGCCATCGCGACGCGAAGCAGTGGCATGTCGACATCGAGCGCTATGCCCGCTTCGAGGCCGCCGGCTGGATCACCGTTCGCGTCACGCGCGAGCACATGGCGCGCCGTGGCGATCACTTCGTGCAGCGCATCCGCGCTGCGCTCGCACGGCGCGACCACGCACGCTGAGCGTCGCACCCTGAGAGTTGCAGTGAGTGGCGCCGGATCGGTGGGTCTTGGCGCCACGCACTGCAACTCTCAGGGTGCGACGCTCAGCGTGCGTGGAGGAGAGGAGGAGGGTCAGACGAGCGCGGGCTGCGCCTGCTGCGCGTGCTCGAGGCGCCACCGCACGTGGTTCAGCTGGCGCACGAGGCCCGTCGGCAGCGAGTGGCCGAACTGCCCGAAGAACGCCTCGACGTCGACGAGCTCGCGCAGCCACGCCTTGGGCTCGACGGCGAAGAGCTCGTCGACCACCGAGGGGTCGAGGTCGAGACCGCCGAGGTTCAGCGCCCCCTCGGCGGGCATGACGCCGATCGCGGTGTCGACGCCGGCGGCATCGCCCGCGACCCGCCCCGCGATCCACTCGAGCACCCGCGCGTTCTCGCCGAAGCCGGGCCACAGGAATCCGCCATCGTCGTCGCGGCGGAACCAGTTCACCGAGAAGATCTTCGGCGCGTGCCGACCGAGCCGGTGCCCCATGTCGATCCAGTGCGAGAAGTAGTCGCCCATGTTGTAGCCGCAGAAGGGCAGCATCGCGAAGGGGTCGCGGCGGATGTCGCCGACGGTGCCCTCCGCCGCGGCGGTCTGCTGGCTCGAGACCGTCGAGCCGATGTAGACGCCGTGCTCCCAGTCGCGCGCCTGCATCACGAGCGGCACCTGCGTGGGGCGGCGTCCGCCGAAGATGATCGCGTCGAGCGGCACGCCCTCGGGCGCATCCCAGTCGGGTGCGATCGATGGGGCCTGCTCCGCGCGCACGGTGAACCGGGCGTTCGGATGCGCTGCCGGCCCGTTGGCGCGGTCGTACGGCCGGCCCTGCCAGTCGGTGAGCCCCTCGGGCGCCTCCTTCGTCATGCCCTCCCACCAGACATCGCCGTCCGAGGTGAGTGCCACGTTCGTGAAGATCGTGTCGTGGGTCATCATCGCCATCGCGGTGGCGTTCGTCTGCTCGCTGGTGCCGGGCGCGACGCCGAAGAAGCCGTTCTCGGGGTTGATCGCCCAGAGGCGCCCGTCGGGACCTGGCCGCATCCAGACGATGTCGTCGCCGATCGTCTCGACGCTCCAGCCCGGGATCGTCGGCTGCAGCATCGCGAGGTTCGTCTTGCCGCACGCAGAGGGGAAGGCGCCGGCGAGGTGCATGACGCGGCCGTCCTCGTGGCGCATGCGCAGCAGCAGCATGTGCTCGGCGAGCCAGCCCTCGTCGCGCGCCTGCACCGAGGCGATGCGCAGAGCGAAGCACTTCTTCGCCAGCAGCGCGTTGCCGCCGTAGGCGGAGCCGAACGACCAGATCTCGCGCGTCTCCGGGAAGTGCGAGATGTAGCGGGTGGAGTTGCAGGGCCAGGCTACATCCTGCTCGCCCTCGGCGAGCGGTGCGCCGATCGAGTGCACCGCCGGCACCCAGTCGCGCGTGCCGTGCATGGCCTCGAGCGCCGCAGTGCCGACGCGGGTCATGGCGTGCATGGAGGCGACGACGTAGGGGGAGTCGGTGATCTCGATGCCGAGCTTCGAGATCGGGCCGCCGACGGGCCCCATGGAGAAGGGGATGACGTACATCGTGCGGCCGCGCATGGCGCCGTCGAAGAGGCCGCCGAGCACCTGCCGCATCGAGGCCGGGTCGCGCCAGTTGTTCGTGGGGCCGGCGTCGTCCGGGTCCTCCGCGCAGATGAAGGTGCGGCTCTCCATGCGGGCGACGTCGTCGGGGTGGGAGCGGGCGAGGTAGCTGCCGGGGCGCTTCGGCACGGGCACGATCGTGCCGGCCTCGAGCATGACGTCGAGCAGCCGCTGGAACTCCTCCGGCGTGCCATCGGCCCAGACGATGCTCGCGGGCTCCGTGAGCTCTGCGATCGAGACGACCCACGAGACGACGCCCGGGTCGGCACCCTCGGGAGCGCTGACGCGATGCGGCTTCACGGGCTTCGCTGTAGAGCGCGTGGGTGCAGGGGGGAGGATCGTCATGCTCCGAGTCTCCAGTGCCGCATCAGCCGAGGGGGCGCTGGTGGGGAGAAGGAACAGCGCATCCTTCACATCGACGAAAGTTGCGGCATCACGCGCAGTCTGAACGGATGCATCACGCCGTTCGGTGCGAGCAGTGCGAAGATTCGCGAGAAGTTTCGTATGCTTGTGGCATGGTCGACGCCGCAGTCCTGGGACACCGCATCCGTCACTTCCGCGCATCCGCCGAGCTCACGCTCGACGCGCTCGGCGAGCGCATCGGGCTCGCCGGCAGTCAGCTGTCGCTGATCGAGAACGGCCACCGCGAGCCCAAGCTCAGCCACCTGCAGGCGATCGCCGACGTGCTCGGTGTGACGACCTCGCAGCTGCTCGATCCCGAGCCGCCGAGCGAGCGCTCGCGGCTCGAGCTCGACCTCTCGCGGCTGCAGGAGGGCGCGAGCTACCGCCGGCTCGGTCTGCCCGCCGTGCGCCCCACCCGCTCCATGGGCGACGAGGTCCTGCGCGCGCTCGTGGGTCTGCATCGCGAGCTCGACC
This sequence comes from Agrococcus sp. Marseille-P2731, assembly GCF_900117395.1. GTDB lineage: Bacteria > Actinomycetota > Actinomycetes > Actinomycetales > Microbacteriaceae > Agrococcus. Next base: position 654,261 of record NZ_FPEG01000001.1, read on the forward strand.
GGCGCGCGCGGGAGGCGATCGCCACGCCGGAGCAGGCGCGGCGCGACGCCACCGACCTGCGCCACGGGATGCGCGCCCGCGACAACGCGCTGCCTGAGCTCGACGAGCTGGCGGAGGAGCAGCTGCGCGCGGTCGGCTACGAGGGCGGCAGCCTCACCCACCGCACCGTCAGCGAGATCGCCGCGAGGCTCGGCTTCGAGCTGGTCTACGTCACCGACCTGCCCCACTCGACGCGCTCGGTCACCGACCTCGAGACAGGCCGCATCTACCTGCCGCCCGCCTCCATCCCCGGCGGCCACGGCCTGCGCTCGATGGCGCTGCAAGCCATCGCCCACCGGCTGCTGGGGCACCGCGAGCCCCGCGACTACCGCGAATTCCTGCAGCAGCGCCTCGAGATCAACTACTTCGCCGCGGCCAGCCTCATGCCTCGCACGAAGGCCGTCGAGTACCTCACGCGCGCCAAGCGCGAGCGCAACCTCGCGGTCGAGGACTTCCGCGACGCGTTCGGCGTCACCCACGAGACGGCCGCGATGCGCTTCACGAACCTCGCCACCCGCGACCTCGACCTGCGCGTGCACTTCCTACGCGTGCAGGAGGACGGCGCGCTCTCGCGGGTGTACGAGAACGACGGCCTGCCGGTGCCCGTCGACGCCTCGGGCCACGCTGAGGGTCAGCTGGTCTGTCGCAAGTTCGCTGCCCGCAGCGCCTTCGAGCGCACCTCGCGCACGACCGAGTTCTACCAGTACACCGACACGCCCGGCGGCACCTTCTGGTGCTCGACCCAGATCGGCTCGGGCGCCGACGGCGAGTTCTCGATCTCCTTCGGCGTGCCCTTCGACGCGGCGAAGTTCTTCCGCGGCTCGCAGACTGCCTTCCGGCAGAGCTCCTCGTGCCCTGACGACCGCTGCTGCGCGCGCCCCGACGACGCCCTCGCCGGGCGCTGGCGCCAGAAGTCGTGGGCCTCCGCGCGCATGCACCAGCACACGCTCGCTCCGCTGCCGAGCGGCACCTTCCCCGGAGTCGACGACGCCGAGCTCTACGAGTTCCTCGAGCGGCACGCGCCGGCGCTCTGAGCCGCGCTCGCAGCGCTGGCGGGCGAGCGGATGCGCGGCGCACGACGCGAGCGCCACCGGGCCTTGGCAGGCGGTCGACCCGGCCATAGCCTGATCTCGCCACGCTGCCAGAGGGAGCCGACATGACCGAGACCACCGATGGCCCGCACGCCGATGGCCCGTCGACCGATGGCCTGCGCTCGCCGGAGGACGCGCTCCGACGCGGCGCCGCGCACCTCGCCGAGCTGCACCCCTCGCTCGATGCGGCGCTCGTGGAGCGCATCGTCTTCGAGTCGCACGAGACCCTCGCGCGCGGCGCGCGCATCCGCACCCACCTGCCGGCGCTCGCGCTGCACTTCGCCGCCGACCGCCTGCGCGCGCTCGAGCGTGCCGGCGAGGTCGAGGCGGGCGAGGGGGCGCCGCTGCGCATCCTCGTCGAGTCGATCCGCAACGACGGCATCTCGCAGATGGCGGCCGCCTATCTCAACGCCCTCGGCGAGGGCCGCGTCGAGGCGCTCTCGGCAGCGGTGAACCCCGCGGACGAGGTGCTGCGCACCGTCGCCGACGTGATGGACGAGGATGGCGTGCCGCTGGCCGACAGCTATCCGAAGCCGATCACCGACGACATCGCGGCAGCTGCCGACGTGATCGTGACGATGCTGATCGAGCATCCCTTCGAGCTCGAGGCAGGGCAGCGGGTCGAGGCGTGGGACTTCGACGACCCCGCGGGGCTCGGCACCGACGAGGTGCGACGCATCCGCGACCGCGTGCGGCGGCGGGTGCAGGCGTTCCTCGACGGGCTCGGTCGCTGAGGGGCGAGCCTCTCGCGAGCGCTAGCGACGCGGGGAGAACCGGCGCAGCGTGAGGGAGTGCAGCACGACGAACACGCTCGAGAGCGCCATCGCGGCGCCCGCGATGAGGGGGTTCAGCAGCCCTGCCATCGCGAGCGGGATCGCTGCGGCGTTGTAGCCGAACGCCCAGAAGAGGTTGCCGCGGATGGTGCGCAGCGTGCGCCGCGACAGCGCGATCGCGTCGGCTGCCCCAGCCAGGTCGCCGTGCACCAGGGTGATGTCTGCCGCCTGCTGCGCGGCGTCGGTCCCGGTGCCCATCGCGAGGCCCAGGTCGGCCGCCGCGAGGGCCGCCGCGTCGTTCACGCCGTCACCGGCCATCGCCACGCGGCGCGGGCGCGGGCCGTCGCCGCGAGCCTGCTCCTCGCGCACCGCGTCGACCTTCTGCGCGGGGGTCACACCGGCGAGGACACGACGGATGCCGACCTCGGCCGCGACCGCGCGCGCGGCCCGCTCGTGGTCACCGGTGAGCATCACGACATCGATGCCGAGGGCGTCGAGCCGCTCGACGGCGGCCCTGCTGGTCGCCTTGACGGTGTCGCGCACGGCGACGATCGCTCGCATCTCGCCGTCCCAGGCGATCGCGAGTGCCGTGGCGCCCTTGGCCTCCGCGGCCTCGAAGGCCTCGGCGAGTCGCGCGGGTGCCGCGACCGCCCACTCGGCGGCCAACCAGGCGGGCTTGCCGACCTGCACGGCGCGGCCGTCGACCACGCCGACCACGCCCGCGCCGGGCGCGGCCTGCACGTCAGCCGCTCGGAGCGCGCGGTCTTCCCCGCCTACCGCGGCCGCATCCGCCGCATCGACGATCGCCCGCGCGATCGGGTGCTCGCTCGCGCGCTCGACGGCGGCCGCGATGCGCAGCGCCTCAGCCGCCTCCTCGCCGTCCGCGGCGACGACGGACTCCACGCGCATCCGACCCTCGGTGACCGTGCCGGTCTTGTCGACGAGCATCGTGGTGATGCCGCGACTCGTCTCGAGCACGCGCGCGTCGCGGATGAGGATGCCGAGCTCGGCGCCGCGGGTGGTGCCGGCGAGCAGCGCCGTCGGCGTCGCCAGGCCGAGCGCGCACGGGCAGGCGATGATGAGCGTCGCGACAGCGGCGGTGAAGGCGGCGGTGACGTCGCCCGTGAGCACGAGCCAGCCGACCAGCGCGAGCAGCGAGAGCACGAGCACCGTCGGCACGAAGAACTGCGAGACCCGGTCGGCCAGCCGCTGCACCTCGGCCTTGCCCTCCTGGGCGCGCTCGAGCAGCGAGGCGATGCGGCTGAGCTCGGTGTCGGCGCCGACGCGCGTCGCCTCCACGAGCAGCACACCGTGGCCGTTGATCGTGGCGCCGACGACCTCGCTGCCGACGCGGACCTCGACGGGCAGCGACTCTCCGGTGAGCAGCGACGCGTCGATCGCCGAGGCGCCCTCGACGACGACGCCGTCGGCCGCGACCTTCTCGCCCGGCACGACGCGGAAGCGGTCGCCGACGACGAGCTCGGCCGCGGGGATGCGCGACTCCACGCCGTCGCGGATCACGCTGGCCTCCTTCGCGCCCAGGCGCGCGAGCGAGCGCAGCGCCTGCTGGCTCGATCGCTTGGCGCGGTGCTCGATCACCCGGCCGCCGAGCAGGAAGACCGTCACGATCGCGGCGACCTCGAGGTAGAGCTCATCGCCGTGGCTGCCGAACCACTGCATCTCCATGCGCATGCCGATGCGGCCGGCGTCGCCGACCAGCAGGGCCCACAGCGACCAGCCGACCGCGGCGATGACGCCGAGCGAGACGAGCGTGTCCATCGTCGCGGCGCCGTGGCGGAGGTTCAGGGCGGCGGCGCGGTGGAAGGGCCAGGCGCCCCACGTCGCGATGGGCAGGGTGAGCGCGAGCGCCACCCACTGCCAGCCCGCGAACTGCAGCGCGGGTGCCATCGAGAGCAGCAGCACCGGCAGGCCCATGGCGGCGGATGCGACCAGTCGCGTGACGAGGCTCGTCCCGGTGGTCGTCGGCTCGGCCTCGGGCTCTGGCACCGCGGCGGTGTAGCCGGTCTGCTCGACGGTGCGGATCGCATCCGCCACCGTCATGCCCTCGGGGAGCGAGACGTGGGCGACCTCGGTGGCGTAGTTGACGGTGGCGGTCACGCCGGGCAGCTTGCCTAGCTTGCGCTCGATGCGGTTCGCGCAGGAGGCGCAGGTCATGCCGCCGATGTCGAGGTCGATCGTGGTGTCCGTCATGCGCACCAATATACCCCTGGGGGGTATCGAGTGCAAGGCTCCACGCGCTCCCCGCCGATGCGAAGAGCGCCGACCCCGGTGCGGGATCGGCGCTCTCGGAGCGAGGCTGCGGTCAGCGCTCGACGAGCGTGTAGCCGGCCTCCGAGATCGCGGCGCGGACGTCGTCGAGTCGCAGCGGCGCGTCGGAGGCGACCGTGACGCTCGAGCGCCCACCCGCCACGAGCTGGATGTCGACGCCCTCGACGCCGGCGAGGCCCGAGAGCTCCTCGGTGACGGAGGAGACGCAGTGGCCGCAGGTCATGCCCTCGACCTCGAAGCGCTGCGAGGTGCCGCTCGCGCTCGCGGCGCCCGAGTCGGTCGAGCAGCAACCGCCACCGCAGCAGCCGCCGGCCTGCTCGTCGTTGGAGGTGTCGGTCGCGCGGCTGGTGATCTCGATGTTCTGCAGCATGGGATGCCTCTCGGTCGTCGGGGTGGAGTCAGTGGGTCGCGCGGTCACGAGCGCACGAGGCGCGCGATCGCGGCGCTCGCCTCGGCGAGCTTCTCCTGCGCGACCGGCCCGCCCTGCTCTGCCGCCTCGGCGACGCAGTGGGCGAGGTGGTCTTCGAGGAGCTGGAGAGCGACGGTCTCGAGTGCCTTCGTGGCCGCAGAGACCTGCGTGAGCACGTCGATGCAGTAGGCGTCGTCGCCCACCATGCGCGCGATGCCGCGCACCTGGCCCTCGGCACGGTTGAGGCGCTTGAGGAGCGCCGCCTTGTCGGCGGCGTAGCCGTGCGGTGCGGCGGCAACAGTGGTCGTGTCGGTGCTCATGGTGCACCCATCATACCCCCAAGGGGTATGAACGCCAAGGCTCAGGCGGCGATGGCGCTGACGTGCTCGGGCGTGGCCCAGCTGCGCCAGATGGCAGCGAGCAGCGCGCTGAAGAGCTGCTCGGCGTCGTCGGCGGGGTAGTGGCCGATCAGCTCGAGCGAGATGAAGCCGTGGACGCCGGCGAAGATCGTGCGCGTCGTCGTCTCGGGGTCGCCGTGCAGGATGCCGGCCTCGATCGACTCGGTCACCGCGGCCAGCAGCGGCTCGGTCGTGCTCGCGCGCGCCTCGGCGATCGCGGGGGAGTCGTTGGTGCGGCCGAAGACGACCTGGAACATGGCGGCGTGCTCGTTGGCCCAGGAGCGCATCGCGTGCACGAGGGCGACGATGTGCTGCACCGGGTCTGCGACCTGCGCTGCCGCCTGCGCGTCGACGAAGGAGCGCGCGGCGCGGACGGTGATCGCCTCGAGCAGCTCGCCGCGCGAGCCGAAGAGCGAGTACACGGCCGACGTGGAGGTGCCGACGGATGCCACGAGCGGGCGGAGCGAGAAGTCGGGCCCGTCGACGGCCATCAGGTCGGTCGCGGCCTCGAGCAGTCGCTGTCGCAAGTGCTCGTCATGCAGTCGAGGTCGTCCCATGCACGTAATCTTACGCTGTTTCTAGGGTTTGCTCAGCATTGCGGTCGAAGTCGCAGGAACCGCAACGAATGCATCGACGCAATCTGAGGGATGTGGCAGGATGCGCGCCATCCCGGTGCGAAGCGATGGCCGGTGACGGCGCTGGTCGGCTCGGCCGAGCCGGTGTGGTGCCCCCAGCAGGATTCGAACCTGCGGCCTTCTGCTCCGGAGGCAGACGCTCTATCCCCTGAGCTATGGGGGCCGGGCTGCCGAGGCAGCGTCGACCAATCTAGCACCGCCAGAGCGGGTGCTCAGGACGGGCGGTTCACGCCTCGTGCGTCAGGCCGTGGCTCAGCTCGGCGAACGCGGCATCGATCAGCTCGGGGATCGTGCCGGCGTCGCCCTCGGTCGTGTCCCAGATGTGGATCGCGGTCTTGACGGCAGCGACGGCTGCGCCAGCGAGCAGTCGCGGGTACGCGGCGCTCTCCGGATCCTCGCCCGAGCGGAGGGCGATGGCCTCGCGGATGGCATCCTCGAGCTCGTCGAACTGCGACATGCGATGGGGGAGGAGCACCGGGTATCGCCGGATGAGCTCCTCCTTCTCGCGCAGCAGCTGGAGTCGCTCAGGCGACCACTCGCGCATCGCCTCGCTCAGCACCGCGCGCAAGGTCTGCAGCGGCGGCTCGTCGGCCGGCCGTTCCGCGATGCCGGCGACGAACTCGGCGGGGCTGTTGTCGTGGGCGGCGACGACGGCCGCCTCCTTCGAGACGAAGTAGTTGGAGACCGTGCGCGGCGAGACGAACGCTCGCTCGGCGATCTGATCGATCGTGATGATGTCGAGGCCGTGCTCCGCGGCGAGCGAGTAGGCGGCGTCAGCGATGGTGCGGTGCGTCAGCTGCTTCTTGCGCTCGCGGAGCCCGAGCTGCGGCTCATCGGTGGGCTGCGCTATCGCGGACATGAGGCTCCTGGTTCAGCGCCGATGCGGGTCGGCTGGTAGGGCAAGTCTGTATCGTAACAGTGTTTGCGTCAAGACACGATCGGGTCTGGCAAGTCTGCTGTCGGCGCACTGCCAGATCGCGCCGCATCCCTGGCCGCTGTGGGAAGATCGAGGACGATGCGAACCGCGCGTGCTGCCTTCTCGATGTCGCTCGTCGGCGACACCGAGTTCGTGCTGCTCGCGCTCCCTGCCGAGGCGTACGGCTCCGACGACCGCATCAGCGTCGTCGTCGACGGGGCACCGGTCGAGTGGCGCATCGCCGAGGGCGCCCACGACACCCGGCAGCTGCTGTTCACCGCGCCCGCCGGGCGACTCGACGTCGAGGTCGAGTCGACGCTCCAGAGCCTGCAGCGGCCCGTGGAGGGCGCGGACCCGGCGCGCTACCTGGCGGACTCCCGCTACGTCGAGGCCAGTGCGCTGCGCGGCTTCGTCGATGAGCGCTTCGGGCGCGCGAGCGGCTTCGAGGCCGTCGACGCGATGCGCAACTGGATCGCCCGCGGCTTCACCTACTCACCGGCGCTCTCGGCGATCGATGACACCGCGGTCTCGACGATGCAGAAGGCGGGCGGCATGTGCCGCGACTACGCGCACGTCATGATCGCCCTCGCGCGCGCCGCCGGCATCCCGGCCCGCTACGCCGGCGTCTACGCGCCGGGACTGACGCCGCCCGACTTCCACGCCGTCGCCGAGGTGCACGTCGACGGGGACTGGTGGGTCGTCGATCCCACCGGCCTCGCGCCGCGCGGCAGCCTCATCCGCATCGCCACGGGTGCGGATGCGCTCGAGACCGCGTGGGCGACCACGACCGGCAACCCGGTGCGACTCACGAGCCTCTCGGTCGAGGCGGCCGACGACGGGCTGCCGGAGGGCACCGTCGACGACCCTCGCCAGCGCTACCGCATCCTCTGACGCAGCCGGGTGCGTCAGGAGACGTTGGCCGCCACCTGCTCGAGCACCGCTGCGGCGTCCTGCTCGGTCACGAAGTACTCGGACGCGACGCTCAGCAGCGCCTCGCCGTCGAGCGTCGTCGCGACGCCGATCTCGCCGACGGTCTCGAAGGCCGGGCCGGTGGTGCCCTGCGCCTGCGGCAGTACGGCGATCACGAGCCGGTCCGAGCCCGTGACGTGCTGGTACGCGCAGACGGTGCCGCCCGCATCCGCGACGTCGGCCGTGGTGCCCGGCAGCTCGCCCCGCTCGCTCGTCGGTGCGAAGTTCGGGTTGAACGCGTAGAGGTCGTCGGCGGTGAAGACCTCGGAGCATGCGATCTCGCCCGCGATCGGCGGCGTCGTGGGCTCTGCCGTCTCGGAGGCGGCGGGCTCGCTCGGCGAGGGGGTCGGCTCGGCGGAGCCGCTCGGCGAGGGGGTCGGCTGCGCGCTCGTGGAGGGCGACGGCGACTCGGTCGGTGCCAGCGCGCCGGGCTCGCAGCCCGTCAGCGCGAGCGCCGACGCGGCCGCGACGATCGCGACGGGGAGGAGGCGAGGGATGCGGTGGCGGAGGCTCGGCATGCTGCCAGCGTAGGGCGGACCGCCGACGGGCAGCGGCAGCCGCGCACTAGAATCGAGGGATGCAGCCCTCCGAGATCTCTGTCGCCGTGCTCGCCGCCGTCCGGGCAGCGGTCGGGCGACGAGCCGCCGAGATCGAGGTCGGCGAGGGCGACATCGTGCTCGAGCGCCCGCGCAACCGCGACCACGGCGACTGGGCCACGAACGCCGCGATGCGCTTCGCCAAGAAGGCTGGCGCCAACCCGCGCGAGCTCGCGGAGGAGATCGCCGCAGCGCTCAGCGCGGTCGAGGGCATCGCGGGCGCCGACGTCGCGGGCCCCGGCTTCATCAACCTGCGGCTCGCCGCCGGCGCCGCGGGCGAGCTGGCGCGCACGATCGTCGAGGCGGGCGAGGCCTACGGGCAGGGGGACGCGCTGCAGGGCGTGCGCATCAACCTCGAGTTCGTCTCCGCGAACCCGACCGGCCCCATCCACATGGGCGGCACCCGCTGGGCAGCGGTCGGCGACAGCCTGGGCCGCGTGCTCGAGCGCCAGGGCGGCCTCGTCACCCGCGAGTACTACTTCAACGACCACGGCGGCCAGATCGACCGCTTCGCGCGCAGCCTCGTCGCGGCGTTCCGCGGCGAGCCGACGCCCGAGGACGGCTACGGCGGCGCCTACATCGCCGAGATCGCGCGCAAGGTGGACGACGCCTACGACGGCGACCTGCTCGACCTGGGCGACGCCGAGCTGCAGGAGGCGTTCCGCGCCAACGGCGTGCAGCTGATGTTCGAGGAGATCAAGCGGGACCTGCACGAGTTCGGCGTCGACTTCGACGTCTTCTTCCACGAGCACCAGGTGCAGTCGGACGGCTCGGTCGACCGCGCGATCGAGACGCTCCGCGAGCGCGGGCACATCTTCGAGCAGGAGGGCGCGCTCTGGCTGCGCACCACGACGTTCGGCGACGACAAGGATCGCGTCGTCGTGCGCTCGAACGGCGAGCCCGCCTACTTCTCGGGCGACCTCGGCTACTACCAGAACAAGCGCGAGCGCGGCTTCCAGCAGAGCATCATCATGCTCGGCGCCGATCACCACGGCTACGTCGGCCGCATGATGGCGATGTGCGCGGCGTTCGGCGACACCCCGCACGAGCACCTCGAGCTCATGATCGGCCAGATGGTCAACCTCATCCGCGACGGCGCCCCCGTGCGGATGTCGAAGCGCGCGGGCACCATCGTGACGATGGAGGACCTCGTGGACGCGGTGGGCGTGGACGCCGCCCGCTACGCACTGGTGCGCTCGAGCGCCGACACGCCGCTCGACATCGACCTCGCGCTGCTGACGCAGCGCACCAACGACAATCCGGTCTACTACGTGCAGTACGCGCACGCCCGCATGTCGGCGGTCGCCCGCAACGCGGCTGCTGCAGGCGTCGACCGCGGCGAGTTCGATCCCTCGCTGCTGGAGCACCCGAGCGAGTCGGCGCTGCTCGGCGCGCTCGCCGACTTCCCGCGCGTGCTCACCCAGGCCGCTGAGCTGCGCGAGCCGCACCGCGTCGCGCGCTTCGCCGAGGAGCTCGCGGGCCTCTACCACCGCTGGTACGACGCCTGCCGGGTCACCCCGGTCGGCGACGAGCCCATCGCGACGGTGCACCGCACGCGCCTGTGGCTCAACGACGCGGCCGGCCAGGTGCTGCGCAGCGCCCTGTCGACCGTCGGGGTCTCGGCGCCGGAGCGCATGTAGCGACAGCGCCGCGACGTCCTCGTCCCGCGACGCTCCCCGGCAGCGGCCGCTCAGCGCGGGCGCGTGCGGGGGGCCGCCGCGCGGTAGACCGAGACGCTCGGCTCGCCCGGCATCCAGAAGCGCCACGGGAAGGCGGATGCGTCCCCACCGGGACCGCTGACGCCCACGCGCGGCCCCGTGCGGAAGGGCATCGGCGCCGCGGCGGGCGCGAACGACCACTGCGCCGCGGGGGCCAGCGCGGCACCGGGCTCGAAAGCCGACGCCGCGCCGGGCTGGGAGCCCTCGTCCCGCGGCCCGAGCGGAGCCCCGTCGTCCGCGAGCGTCGCCCCGAGCGCCTGCGCCACGTTGCCCGGCCCGCGCGCGGGCTCGCCCACGACGGGCGAGCGACGCCGGGCAGCGCGGCGCTCGAGCGCGAGCGGCAGTCCTTCGACGACCTCGCCGGCGCGCACGAGCACGCCCCATCCGCTGCCGGCCGGCCCGGCCACGATGTTCACGGCGTGGTGCATGCCGTAGGTGAAGTAGCAGTAGACGTGCCCGCCCGGTCCGAACATGGTCGCGTTGCGAGCCGTCTGCCCGCGGAAGGTGTGCGCACCGGGGTCGTCGCTGCCGCGGTAGGCCTCCACCTCGGTGACGCGCACGGCCACGGCACCGACCGCATCCGCGCGTCGCAGCACGCCGCCGAGCAGCAGCGGCGCGAGCTCGACCGGGTCGCGCTCGAACCAGGTTGCGTCAGGTGTCGGCACGCACGGCACGGTATCCGACGGTTCCCTAAGATGGTGTCAGCGCCACAAGCGCAGACGCCGCCTGCCAGGCAGGCCCCCACCCCTCGTACGGACGGAGCCCCCGTGCCGCATCCGCTCGCCCCGCAGCTGACCGATCCGGCCGACGCGAACGCGCTCGCCGAGGGCGTCTGGCCCGCGGGCGCCGAGCGCGTCGACGGCGTGCTGCACGTGCGGGGCGCCTCCGTCGCAGACATCGCGGCAGAGCACGGCACCCCGTTCCTGCTCGTCGACGAGACCGTCGTGCGCGAGCGCGCCCGTCGCATCCGCACCGCCTTCGAGGCCGCGTTCGCCGTGCCGGGCGGCGAGCCCGCCGTCGACGTCTACTACGCGGGCAAGGCGCTGCTGACGGCCGATCTGGCGCGATGGATGCGCGCGGAGGGCCTGCGCATCGACGTGTGCACCGGCGGCGAGCTGGCGGTCGCGCTGCGCGCGGGCGTCGAGCCTGCGGCCATCGGGTTCCACGGCAACAACAAGTCGGTCGCCGAGATCGAGGCGGGCGTCGAGGCGGGCGTCGGCACCTTCGTCATCGACTCGCCGATCGAGGTCGAGCGCATCGCGGCGGCCGCGGAGGCTGCCGGCCGGGTGCAGCGCGTGCGGCTGCGCATCTCGGTGGGCGTGCACGCCTCGACCCACGAGTTCCTCGCGACGAGCCACGAGGATCAGAAGTTCGGCATCCCGGTGGCCGAGGCGCCGGCGGTCGTCCGGCGCATCCGCGCCCTGCCGAGCCTCGAGCTCGTGGGCCTGCACACGCACATCGGCTCGCAGATCTTCGACCACGAGGGCTTCGCGGCCTCCGCCCGGCGCATGCTCGCGCTGCACGCCGAGCTCGGCGCCGACGGCCAGCAGCTCCCCGAGCTGAACCTCGGCGGCGGCTTCGGCATCGCCTACACGGCGGCCGACAGCCCTGAGCCCATCGAGGCGATCGCCTCGAGGCTCGCGGATGCGGTGCGGCAGGCTGCGGGCGAGCTCGGCGTCGCGGTGCCGAGGATCGCGATCGAGCCGGGCCGCTGGATCGTCGGGCCCGCCGGCATCACCGTCTACACCGTCGGCACGATCAAGCCCGTGCAGCTGGGCGACGGCGCCCGCACCTACGTCTCCGTCGACGGCGGCATGGCCGACAACGCCCGGCCGGCGCTCTACGGCGCGCAGTACTCCGCCCGCATCGCCTCCCGCTCGTCGGATGCGGAGCCCGCGCTCGTGCGCGTCGCCGGCCGCCACTGCGAGTCGGGCGACATCGTCGTCGACGCCGAGTGGCTGCCCGCCGACGTCGCGCCCGGCGACCTGCTCGCGGTCGCCGCGACGGGCGCCTACTGCCACTCGCTCGCGTCGAACTACAACGCGGCGCCGCGCCCGCCGGTGCTCTCGGTGTCGGTGCTGCCCGACGGCGGTGCGCTCGTGCGCACCCTCGTGCGGCGGGAGTCGATCGACGACGTGCTCTCGCGCGACGCCGGTCTCGACCCGGCTCCTGCCGCCGACCCCGAACCCAGCAACGGAGCCGCATCCGCATGAACTCCTACCGTTCCCTCCGCATCGCGCTGCTCGGCGCGGGCAGCGTCGGCTCCCAGGTCGCTCGGCTGCTGCTCGAGCAGCACGACGAGCTCGCCGCGCGGGTGGGCGCGCCGCTCGAGCTCGTCGGCATCGGCGTGCGCGACGTCGACGCGCCGCGCGACGTCGACCTGCCGCGCGAGCTGCTCACCACCGACCTCGGCACGCTCGTCGCCGGCGCCGACATCGTCGTCGAGCTGCTCGGCGGCATCGAGCCCGCGCGCGGCCTGCTGCTCGACGCCATCGCGGCCGGGGCCGACGTCGTCACCGCGAACAAGGCGCTCGTCGCGGCGCACGGGCCGGAGCTCTTCCAGGCGGCGGAGACGGTCGGCGCCCAGGTCGCCTACGAGGCGGCCGTCGGCGGCGCCATCCCCATCATCCGCCCGCTCGAGCAGTCCCTCGCGGGCGACCGGGTGACGCGCGTCATGGGCATCGTCAACGGCACCACCAACTTCATCCTCGACCGCATGCACACCGAGGGCTCGTCGCTCGAGGAGGCCCTGCGCATCGCGACCGAGCTGGGCTACGCCGAGGCCGACCCGACCGCCGACATCGAGGGCTTCGACGCGGCGAGCAAGGCGACGATCCTCGCCTCGCTCGCCTTCCACACGGAGGTGCCCGCCTCCCGGGTGCACCGCGAGGGCATCACGGGTGTGACGGATGCGATGGTGCAGCAGGCGGAGCGCAACGGCCGGGTGCTGAAGCTCGTGGCGATCTGCGAGCGGCTGCCGGGAGAGCCTGGCGGCGACGCCCGCGATCGCGTCTCCGCACGCGTGCATCCGGTCTCGCTGCCTGCGACGCATCCGCTCGCCGCCGTGCACGAGGCGATGAACGCGATCTTCGTCACCGCGGAGTCGGCCGGCGACCTGATGTTCTACGGCGCGGGCGCCGGCGGCCCGGAGACCGCCTCCGCGGTGCTCGGCGACCTCGTCTCGATCGCCCGGCGCCACGTCGCCGGCGGCCCCGGCATGCCCGGCTCGACGCACGCGAAGCTCGGCCTCGCGCCCTTCGGCGACGTCGTCGCGCGGCACGAGGTGGCGCTCACGGTCAGCGACCGGCCCGGCGTGCTCGCCGCGGTCGCCGGCCTCTTCTCGGAGCAGGGCGTGTCGGTCGAGTCGGTGCGGCAGGATCCGACCGACGGCAGCGCGGCGCTCGTGCTCGGCACCCACGCCGCGAGCGAGGCGCGCATCGCAGATGTGCTCGAGGCGCTCGAGGCGCACACCGACGTGGAGCGGATCGACAGCGTGATCCGGCTCATCGACTAGGAGAGAACCATGGCGAAGCGGAATCATTGGCAGGGCGTGCTGCGCGAGTGGGCCGACGTGCTCGACGTGACGGATGCGTCGACGGTCGTGACGCTCGGCGAGGGCGGCACCCCGCTCATCGAGTCGAGGGCGCTGTCGCAGATGACCGACGCGCGCGTCTTCGTGAAGTTCGAGGGGCTGAACCCCACGGGCTCGTTCAAGGACCGCGGCATGACGGTGGCGCTCTCGCGCGCCGTCGAGCGCGGCGCGAAGGCCATCGCCTGCGCGTCGACCGGCAACACCTCTGCGTCGGCCGCCGCCTACGCGGCCGCCGCGGGGATCCAGGCGATCGTGCTCGTGCCGGAGGGCAAGATCTCGATGGGCAAGCTCGCGCAGTCGGTCGTGCACGGCGCGCGCATCGTGCAGGTGCGCGGCAACTTCGACGACTGCCTCGAGATCTCGAAGGAGCTCGCCGACCGCTACCCGGTGCACCTCGTCAACTCGGTGAACGACGACCGCATCGAGGGGCAGAAGACCGCGGCCCTCGAGATCGTCGACGTGCTGGGCGACGCCCCCGACATCCACTGCATCCCGGTGGGCAACGCGGGCAACATCACGAGCTACTGGCGCGGCTACTCGCTCGCCGAGACCTCCGGCATGGCCACCAGGAGGCCGCGGATGCTCGGGTTCCAGGCCGCGGGCGCGGCGCCGATCGTGCACGGCGAGGTGGTGCGGCAGCCCGACACGGTCGCGACCGCGATCCGCATCGGCAACCCGGCCTCGTGGCAGCAGGCGCTCGACGCGCGCGACGAGTCCGGCGGCTTCATCGGCGCGATCGACGACGCGGGCATCCTGCGCGCGCAGCGGCTGCTCGCCTCCTCGACCGGCGTCTTCGTCGAGCCTGCCTCGGCCATCTCGGTCGCCGGCCTGCTCGAGCGCCACGCTGCCGGCGAGATCCCCGCGGGGTCGACGGTCGCGCTCACGGTGACCGGGCACGGCCTCAAGGACGCGCAGTGGGGCCTGCGGCTCGAGGACGGCTCCGACGCCACCCCCGAGTCGGCGGACGCCGACACCACGCAGGTCGCTCAGCTGCTGGGACTGGCATGACGGGCGCGGCGGCGACCGTGCCGCTCGGTCGACGCGTGCGCGTGCGCGTCCCGGCGACGAGCGCGAACCTCGGCCCGGGCTTCGACACGCTCGGGCTGGCGCTCAACGTGCACGACGAGCTCGAGGTGGAGGCCGTCGCCGAGGGCGTGCGCGTCGCGGTGACGGGCGTGGGGGAGGCGGGCACCGAGCTCAGCGTGCCCACCGACGAGACGAACCTCGTGGCCCGCTCGATCCTCCACGTCTTCGACCGGGTCGGCGTCCAGGCGCCGGGCCTCGTGCTCGAGGCGCGCAACAGCATCCCGCACGGGCGCGGCATGGGCTCCTCCGGTGCCGCGATCGTGTCGGGCGTGCTCGCCGCCAAGGGCCTGCTCGAGGGCATCGCCCCGGTCGACGACGACGCCGTGCTGCGCTTCGCGACCGAGCTCGAGGGCCACCCCGACAACGTGGCGCCCGCCATCTTCGGCGGCCTCACGATCGCGTGGGTCGACGAGACGGGGCCGCGCCAGAAGCAGCTCGCCGTGCACCGCGGGGTCTCCCTGCTCGTGGCGGTGCCGGAGGGCACGATGTCGACCCAGCTCGCGCGCAGCCTCCAGCCCGAGGCCGTGCCGCACGCCGACGCCGTCTTCAACGTCTCGCGATCCGCGCTGCTCGTCGCGGCGCTCACCCAGAGCCCGGAGCTGCTGCTCGACGCCACAGAGGATCGCCTGCACCAGTCGTACCGCGCGAGCGCGATGCCGCAGACGAGCGCGCTCGTCCAGGCGCTCCGAGCCGCGGGTCACGCCGCCGTCGTCTCGGGCGCCGGGCCATCGGTGCTCGTGCTCGCGGGCGACCCCGCAGCCCGGCTGGATGCCGCCCGGATCGTCGAGGACGCGCCGGATGCGTGGAGTGCGCGCCTGCTGGCCGTCGACATCCGCGGTGGTACAGTGGAGCCCATCCCCACCAGTGCCGCGGCGTAGCCCGGCTGGGGTGTTCCAGACTCCAACTCTCTGCATCTCTGATGCGCTCGACCGCCGAGCAGCTGTGACAGCTGCTCAGGCCGTGGGCGCAGCGGGAGACAAGGTCCCATGCCCGCGGCATCGCGCGCGGGCCAACTCATAAGGAGCACTCGCGCTATGACCAGCGAGACGATCGACAGCCCTCCGGCAGCCGAGGCAGCCGACAACCCCACCGCCACCGAGCAGCCCGCGGCGACCGCCGACGCCCGGCCCGCGGCCGACCAGGCTGCTGCAGCCGAGGCGCCGGCAGCGCCCAAGCGCCGCTCGCGCCGCGCGACGACGTCGTCGGTGGCCGAGCAGGCCGCTGCCGCGCCGGCAGCTGACGCGGCACCCGCTGACGCGGCACCCGCCGAAGCGGGCGCCAGCGACGAGGCCACCCCCGACAAGCCCGCCAAGCGCCGCACCAGCACCCGTCGCACCGCGGCCGAGAAGCGCGCCGATGAGGCTGCAGCAGCGGAGTCCTCCGACGCGCAGCCCGCCGACTCCGGCACCGACGCCGACGGCTCGGCCGCCGCAGAGGCACCGGTCGAGAAGCCGGCCAAGCGCCGCGCGAGCCGCTCGCGCAAGGTCGCCGACGAGGCGCCCGCCGAGGCTCAGGCCGACGCGACCGCCGACGAGGCGCCCGCCCAGGGCCAGGCCGACGATGCGCAAGCCGCAGACGGGGGCCAGGCAGACGGGGGCCAGGCAGACCAGGGCCAGGCAGACCAGGGTCGGGCCGACCAGGGTCAGGCCGACCAGGGTCAGGCCGACCAGGCCGACCAGGCCGACCAGGCGCAGGGCGAGCGTGGAGGCCGCGACAGCGCGCCGGCTCGCGATGCGCGTGGCGACGACAACGGCTCGTCCGGCTCGCGCCGCGGCCGTGGCCGCGCATCCGACGACCGTGACGACGCCGAGCAGTCGGGTGACGACCGCCGCGGCCGCCAGCCGCAGCGCGGCCAGGAGCAGGACGACGACGACCAGCAGGGCGGCTCGCGCCGTCGCCGCAGCCGCGGCAAGGGCGGCCAGAGCGGCGACCAGCAGGACGCGGGGCAGCAGCGCGGCAACCAGCAGCGCAGCCAGCAGCAGCAGCAGGACGACGAGGGCGACGACGAGGGCGGCTCGCGCCGCTCGCGCGGCCGTGGCCGTGGCCAGGGCGGTGCGCAGCAGCAGGCCGAGCAGGATGCCGCATCGCGCCGCACTCGCGGCCGCGAGCGCACGCGCACCCGCGGCCAGGACGCCGAGCTCGAGATCCACGAGGACGACGTGCTGCTGCCGGTGGCCGGCATCCTCGACGTGCTCGACAACTACGCGTTCGTGCGCACCTCCGGCTACCTGCCGGGATCGAACGACGTCTACGTCTCGCTCGCCCAGGTCAAGAAGCACGGCCTGCGCAAGGGCGACGCGGTCGTCGGCGCCATCAAGCAGCCGCGCGAGGGCGAGCAGCAGTCGGGCCGCCAGAAGTACAACGCGCTCGTGCGCGTCGACTCGATCAACGGCCAGACGACGGAGGAGTCGCTCAGCCGCGTCGAGTTCTCGAAGCTGACGCCGCTCTACCCGCAGGAGCGCCTCCGCCTCGAGACGACGCCGAACAAGCTCTCGACGCGCGTGATCGACCTCGTCTCGCCGATCGGCAAGGGCCAGCGCGGCCTGATCGTGTCGCCGCCGAAGGCCGGCAAGACGCTCGTGATGCAGGCCATCGCGAACGCCATCGCCGAGAACAACCCCGAGGTGCACCTGATGATCGTGCTCGTCGACGAGCGCCCCGAGGAGGTCACCGACTTCCAGCGCACCGTCAAGGGCGAGGTCATCGCGTCGACCTTCGACCGGCCCGCCGAGGATCACACGATCGTCGCGGAGCTCGCGATCGAGCGCGCCAAGCGCCTGGTCGAGCTCGGCCACGACGTGGTCGTGCTGCTCGACGGCATCACGCGCCTGGGCCGCGCCTACAACCTGTCGGCGCCGCCCTCTGGCCGCATCCTCTCCGGCGGCGTCGACTCGAGCGCGCTCTACCCGCCGAAGAAGTTCTTCGGCGCGGCGCGCAACATCGAGCACGGCGGCTCGCTGACGATCCTCGCCACCGCGCTCGTCGAGACCGGCTCGAAGATGGACGAGGTGATCTTCGAGGAGTTCAAGGGCACCGGGAACATGGAGCTCCGCCTCTCGCGCCACATGGCCGACAAGCGCATCTTCCCCGCCGTCGACGTCAACGCATCCGGCACCCGTCGCGAGGAGATGCTGATGGGCGTCGAGGAGACGAAGGTCATGTGGAAGCTGCGCCGGGCGCTCGCCGGGCTCGAGACCCAGCAGGCGCTGGAGCTCGTGCTCAAGCAGCTCAAGGAGACGCAGTCGAACGTCGAGTTCCTGATGAAGGTCTCGAAGTCGATGCCCGGCCAGCACGACAAGGACTGACATGTTCGAGTCGGTCGCAGGGCTGCTGGCCGAGCACGCCGACCTCGAGCAGCAGCTCGCCGACCCGGCGCTGCACGCCGACGCCGTGCGTGCGCGCCGGGTCAACCGGCGCTACGCCGAGCTCAACCAGGTGAAGGCCGCGCACGAGCGCTGGCGCGGCTCGCTCGACGACCTCGAGGCGGCGCGCGAGCTCGCCCGCGAGGACGACGCCTTCGCCGAGGAGGTGCCGGCGCTCGAGCAGACCGCCCACGAGGCCGAGGAGAAGCTGCGCAGGCTGCTGATCCCGCGCGACCCGGATGACGGGCGCGACGTGATCATGGAGGTCAAGGGCGGCGAGGGCGGCGAGGAGTCGGCGCTGTTCGCCGCCGACCTCGTGCGCATGTACTCCCACTACGCCACCAGCCGCGGCTGGAAGGTCGAGATGCTCGAGTCGACGGCGAGCGACATGGGTGGCTTCAAGGACGTGCAGATCGCCATCAAGGGATCCTCGAACGACCCGGCGCAGGGCGTGTGGGCGTCGCTGAAGTACGAGGGCGGCGTGCACCGCGTGCAGCGCGTGCCCGCGACCGAGTCGCAGGGCCGCATCCACACCTCGACCACCGGCGTGCTGGTGTTCCCGGAGGTCGATGCGCCCGACGAGATCCAGATCGACCAGAACGACCTGAAGATCGACGTCTACCGCTCGTCGGGGCCCGGCGGCCAGAGCGTGAACACGACCGACTCGGCGGTGCGCATCACGCACGTCCCGACCGGCATCACGGTGTCGATGCAGAACGAGAAGAGCCAGCTGCAGAACCGCGAGGCCGGCATGCGCGTGCTGCGCGCCCGGCTGCTCGCGAGGCAGCAGGAGGAGCTCGAGGCGGCCGCCTCCGACGCCAGGAGGTCGCAGATCCGCGGCATGGATCGCTCCGAGCGCATCCGCACCTACAACTTCCCCGAGAACCGCATCGCCGACCACCGCACGGGCTTCAAGGCCTACAACCTCGACACCGTGATGGACGGCGCGCTGCAGCCGGTGATCGACTCCTGCATCACGGCCGACGAAGAGGCGCGCCTGGCCGCGCTCGCGGGCGACGAGGGCTGATCCGCTGATGCCCCGGGCGCCCGGGCGGATGCGCTCCGGGCGCGAGCGTCCCCGGCCGGCACCGATGGGGGCCGCGTTCTGGCGGTTCTGGAGCGTCGAGGTCGCGACCGAGACGGGGCTCGGCCTCGCCGTCATCGCGCTGCAGACGATGGTGCTGCTGGACCTCGGCGGGGGAGCGACAGAGGTCGGCTGGCTGTCGTCGGCGCGCTTCCTGCCGTACGTGGTGCTCGGTCTGGTCGTCGGCGCTGTCGTCGAGGGATGCGGCGGCGCACGGTGATGATCGTGAGCGATCTCGCTCGAGCGCTCCTGCTCGGCGGGCTCGCGGCGGTGTGGCTCGTCGGCGGCGGCGCGCTGTGGGTGCTGCTGCTCGCCGTCGCGCTGCTCGGCACCGCGAGCCTCCTGAACGACGCCGCCTCGCAGGCCCTCGTGCCGCGGCTCGTCGAGCGCGATCGGCTGCTGCCGGCGCACCAGCGCCTCGACGCCGGCTCGAACGCGGCTCAGTCGGCGGGACCGGCGGTCTCTGGTGCGGTGATCGCCTGGCTCGGCGCGCCGGTCTCGCTGCTGCTGGCAGCGCTCGCGCACCTGGTGTCGGCGATCGTCCTGTGGACACTGCCGCAGGATGCGCGCGGAGGGCGCCGGCCCCACGGCCTGTGGCGCGCGATCGGCGACGGTCTGCGCTTCGTGCACCGGCATCCGCGCCTCGGGCCGCAAGCCCGCTGGACGCACGTGTGGTTCCTCTGCAACGGCGCCGCGATGACGCTGCTCGTGCCGCTCGTGCTGCTGGAGCTCGAGGCCGGCCCGGCCGGCCTCGGCCTCGCGGTCGGTGCGCTGGGTGCCGCGACCCTGGCGGGGACGGCGCTCGCCGGTGCCGTCGCAGGTCGACTCGGCCTCGCGCGCACGATCCTGCTCGAGCGCTCGGTGCTGCCGATCGCATGGGCCATCGTGGCGCTGCCCGCCGTGCTGCGGCTGCCTGCGGCGCCGGGTCTGGCGCTCGTGCTCGCGGGGCTCGCCGTCGCCGGCGTCGTGATGGGCCTCTCGAACCCGAGCGAGATGGCGCTGCGCCAGCGGGCCACGCCCGACCGGATGCAGGCGCGCATGAACGCGACGATGCGCACGGTCAACCGGGCGATGATCGTGATCGCCGCGCCGCTCGGCGGCCTGCTGGGCGACGCGATCGGCATCGGTCCGGCCCTCGCGATCGTCTGCGCGGGCTTCGCGGTCGCGGCGGTCGGCCTGGCGCTCTCACCCTTCGCCAGGGGTCGCACCGCCCGCTAGGCTCGCAGCATGATCGCCCTGGCGCAGGCCGCGAACCCGCTGCTCCCCGCGGCCTACGACGTCGTCTGGTCGCTGGTCGTCATCGTGGTGGTCGCGCTGGCGGCCGCTGCGTTGTGGCAGATCCTTCGCGCTCGCGACCTCTCCGGCACGCAGGTGCTGCTTTGGGTGCTCATCGTGATCGTCGCGCCGGTCGTCGGCGCGCTCGGCTGGTTCGCGCTCGGTCGGCCGCGCCGTCGAGCGAACCCCTCCGCCTGACGGGCGGCGCCCGGGCGTAGGCTCGCGCCATGGCCCAGGTGACGCTGCTGTGCGGCCCCGCAGGAGCTGGCAAGTCGACGCTCGCGCGCCAGCTCGAGGCGGCGGGAGCGCTGGTGCTGTCCTACGACCGTGAGTCCTGGGCGCGCGGCGTGCGCGACGGACTCCCCTCGGTCGAGCTCATGCACGAGATCGACGTCGACCTGCACGAGCGGCTGGCTGAGGCGGTCGCAGCGGATCGCTCCGTCGTGCTCGATGCCTCGCTCTCGACGCGCGCGGTGCGCGACCGGTGGCGGATGCGCTGCGGCGCCATGGGCGTGTCGGTCGAGCTGGTCGTCGTGCGGGCACCGTTCGAGGTCCTGCTCGAGCGCGTGCGCGCCAGGACCCCCGGGGATGAGTCCGTGCCGTTCGAGGAAGCGACGCTCGCCGCCTATGTCGCGGAGTTCGAGTGGCCGGGGGAGCACGAGGCGCACCGCACCGTCGACACCGCTGCGGGCCCCGCAGCGCGACCCTGATCCGGCACCCGGGGCTCCGGCTCTCCGGATGCCGACCCCTGCCGCCGATCCCGACCTGGTGCACCGGGTCGGGATCGGCGGCAGGGGTCGGCGCTTCGCTGACGGATGCCGGTCGACCCTGTGACGAGCGCGGCCGGACTTGCTAGGCTGGACCCTGGATCCGACGCCGGATCCGCGGACGAGGGAGCCGTACCCGCATCGCGACAAGACGGCCGGAAGGACTCGTCATGTCTTGGGTGATCCTCGTCGCCTCCGGCCTCCTCGAGGCCGTCTGGGCGACTGCGCTCGGGCGCTCGAAGGGCTTCTCGAAGTGGAGGCCGACCGTGGTCTTCGCGATCGCGCTCGTGCTCTCGATGGCGGGGCTCGCCATCGCCATGCAGGAGATCCCGACCGGCACCGCGTACGCCGTCTGGGTCGGCATCGGCGCCGGCGTCACGGCGCTCTGGGCGATCGTCACCAAGGCCGAGCGCGCCACCTGGGTGCGCGTCGGCCTCATCGCGCTGCTCATCGCCTCCGTCGTCGGGCTGAAGGTGTTCGCATGACCCGCCCGGGCCTCGCGTGGCCGCTCCTGCTCGTCTCCGCGGTGCTCGAGGCGGTCTGGGCGACCGCGCTCTCCGCATCGGCCGGCTTCACGATCGTGCTGCCGACGGCCGTCTTCGCCGTCGCGCTCGCGCTCAGCATGGTGGGTCTCGCGATCGCGGCGCGCACCATCCCCATCGGCACTGCCTACGCCGTGTGGGCGGGCATCGGCGCTGCGCTGACGGTCGGCTGGGCGATGCTCACCGGCTCGCAGGCGCTCAGCTGGCCCGTCGTGCTGTGCGTCGCGGGGATCATCGTCGCCGTGGTGGGCCTCAAGCTCACCAGCGGCCACGACGAGCCCGAGCGTCGCGGCGAGGGCGAGGCCCAGCTCGGGCGCTGAGCCGGTCGCCCCTCGACCGGGCGAGAGCTCAGATCGAGTACTCGATGTGCGGCAGCTCCGCGTCAGCAGTGTGCGCGACTGGCTTCGCGGGGATCCCCACGAGCGTCGAACCCGGTGGCGCGTCGTGCAGCACGACCGCGTTCGCCCCCACCTTGACGTCGTCGCCGAGGGCGACCGGGCCGAGGATCTTCGCGCCCGCGCCCACCAGCACGCGGTGGCCGAGCGTGGGGTGGCGCTTGATGGCGGCGTTCGCCGTGCCGCCGAGCGTGACGCCGTGGTAGAGCATCACGTCGTCGCCCGTCTCGGCGGTCTCCCCGATCACGACGCCCATGCCGTGGTCGATGAAGAAGCGGCGGCCGAGGCGCGCCCCCGGGTGGATCTCGACGCCGGTCATGAAGCGGGCGAACTGGCTGCCGGCGCGCGCGAGCGAGCGCGCACCGGCGTGCCAGAGGCGGTGATGGATGCGGTGGGCCCACACCGCGTGCAAGGTCGAGTAGGTGAGCGCGATCGTCAGCGCTCCGCGGGCGGCGGGGTCGTGCCGCTTCGCGCTCTCGATGTCCTCGCGGATGTTGAGCAGACCCATGCAGCGTCAGGCCAGGTCGGCGTAGATCGGCATCGACAGGTAGCGCTCGCCGGTGTCGCACACGATCGCGACGATGGTCTTGCCGGCCGACTCGGGGCGCTTCGCGACCTCGAGCGCTGCCCACAGGATCGCGCCGGAGGAGATGCCGGCGAAGATGCCCTCCTCGGCGGCGAGGCGGCGACCGAGGCGCACGGCGTCGTCGAGCTCGACGTCGATGACCTCGTCGTAGACCTCGGTGTCGAGGATCTCTGGCACGAAGTTGGCGCCGAGCCCCTGGATCTTGTGGGGGCCGGCCTGTCCCTTCGTCAGCAGCGGCGAGTCCGCGGGCTCGACGGCGACGAGTTGGATGTCGGGGTTCAGCTCCTTGAGGCGGCCGCCTGCACCGGTGATGGTGCCGCCGGTGCCGATGCCGGCGATGAAGATGTCGACGTCGCCGTCGGTGTCGGCCCAGATCTCCTCAGCGGTGGTCTCGCGGTGCACGCGAACGTTCGCCTCGTTGGCGAACTGGCGCGCGAGGATGGCGCCAGGCGTCTCGTCGACGATCTGCTGCGCGCGCTCGACCGCGCCGCGCATGCCGTCGGGGCCGGGCGTGAGCACGAGCTCGGCACCGTAGGCCTTGAGGATCGCGCGGCGCTCGACCGACATCGTCTCCGGCATCGCGAGGATCACCCGGTAGCCGCGGGCCGCGCCGACCATCGCGAGCGCGATGCCGGTGTTGCCGCTCGTGCCCTCGACGATCGCACCGCCGGGCTGCAGCTCGCCCGATGCCTCGGCGGCGTCGATGATGGCCTTGCCGATGCGGTCCTTCACGGACGCGGCCGGGTTGAAGGACTCGAGCTTGAGCAGCACGGTCGCCTCGGTGTCGTCGAGCCGCTGCAGTCGCACGAGCGGTGTGCCGCCGATCGTGGCCGTGATGTCATCGAAGATGCGCGCCATGCCGTTTCCTTTCATCGGGTGGAAGCCTGGCTTCTATCCTAGGGGCCGCGCCGCCCCGCTGGCTGAGGAGCGCGCGGCGCAGCGCACCTCCGCTGGCTGAGGAGCGCGCGGCGCAGCCAGCCCCACCCGCTGGCTGAGGAGCGCGCAGCGCAGCCCACCCCCGCTGGCTGAGGAGCGTGCGGCGCAGCCGCTCGCGTCTCGAAGCCCTTCGACACGCTCAGCGCCTGCGGCGCGGAGCGGCTCAGGGACCAGGCGGCCCCCGCTACCGTGGTGCCGTGGTGCAACCGGCTGTGGCAGACATCATCGACGACGCGCGCTCGCGCCTCGCGGCGGTCGGCGTCGACGGCCCCGACGCCGAGCTGCTCGCCGCCTGGGCGACGGGCCGCAGTCTCGGCGAGCTGCGCGTCGACATGACCCTCGGCCGCGCCATCGGGGCGGATGCGCTGGCGCGGTTCCGCGCGGCCGTCGCGCGCCGCGCGGCGCGCGAGCCGCTGCAGCACATCACCGGGCTCGCTCCGTTCCGCCACATCGAGCTCGCCGTCGGCCCCGGCGTCTTCACCCCGCGGCCGGAGACCGAGCTGCTCGTCGACGTGGCGCTCGACCACCTGCGGCACCGCGCTGACGCCGAGCCGCTCGTGCTCGACGTCGGCACCGGCAGCGGAGCAGTGGCGATCGCGATCGCGCGCGAGAGCGATGCGCGCGTCGTCGCCGTCGAGGCGAGTCCGGCCGCTTACGTCTGGGCGCGCCGCAACCTGGCGGCTCTCTCGCCCGCCACGGTGCTCCTGCACGCCGATGCGCGGGACGCGGCAGCCCTCGCCTCGGTCGGCATCCTGCCCGGGGCGCTCGCGGCGCTCGTGTCCAACCCGCCCTACGTGCCGCACGCATCCGTGCCCGCCGATCACGAGGTGCGCGGCTTCGACCCGCAGGGCGCGCTCTACTCCGGCGCGGATGGCCTCGACCTCGTGCGCGACCTCGTCTCGCTGGCTGCCGATCTCGTGCAGCCCGGCGGCCTCGTCGCCTTCGAGCATGCCGAGCAGCAGGGCCCGGCGATCGTGCAGATGCTCGAGGATGCGGGGTTCCTGCATGCCCGCACGCGGCGCGACCTCGCGGGCCGCGACCGGGTCACCGCCGCCATCCGGTAGCGAGCCGCACGACTACCATGGGCGGGTGCCCGCGATCCACGACTGCGCCGATCCCGCCTCCCTCCTCGCCGGGGTGCGCGCGGCGCGCACGGCGGTCGCTGCCGGCCAGAGCATCGTGATCCCGACCGACACCGTCTACGGCATCGCTGCCGACGCGTTCTCGCACACCGCGGTCGCCGGGCTGCTCGCGGCGAAGGGTCGCGATCGCGGCTTCCCGCCGCCGGTGCTCGTCGCCGACCGCCACATGGCGACCGCGCTCGCCGAGCGCGTGCCGGCCGAGATCGAGCCGCTGCTCGACGCGCACTGGCCCGGCCCGCTCACCGTGATCCTGCGCGCCCAGCCGTCCCTGACCTGGGATCTCGGGGACACGGGCGGCACCGTCGCCGTCCGGGTGCCCGACCACCCCATCGCGATCGAGCTGCTGCGCGAGACCGGCCCGCTCGCCGTCTCGAGCGCGAACAAGCACGGCATGCCTGCGCCGACCGAGGCCGCCGCTGCCGCCGAGATGCTCGGAGACAGCGTGGCGGTCGTGCTCGACGCCGGCACGGTGGGCGGCGCCGGCGACACCGCTGAGGCGGGGGAGCGGCGGCCGAACAACGGCTCCACGATCCTCGACTGCTCGGCCGACGGCCCCTTCCGCATCGTGCGCCAGGGCGTGCTGCCGCGCGCGAGCATCGCCGCGGTGCTGGGCGCGATGCTCGCCGACGGATGATGCCGTGATCTTCCTCCTGATCACGCTCACGGCGGCGGTCGTCACGTTCGTCGCCTGCCGGGTGGTGCTCCGCTTCGCGCTGAAGCACGGCATCCACCCCCCGGTGCGCGAGCGCGACGTGCACTCGCGCCCCACCCCGCGCCTGGGCGGCGTGGCGATGTGCATCGGCCTGCTCGCGACCTTCGGCATCGCCTCGCTGATCCCTGAGCTCGCGGGCGTCTTCGCCGAGCCGACGCGCATCTGGGCGCTGCTGGGCGGCGCGGTGGCGATCTGCGTCATCGGCGTGCTCGACGACCTCTTCGACCTCGACTGGATGCTGAAGCTCGGCGCGCAGATCCTGGTCGCCACCGGAGTGGCGTTCTTCGGCGTCCAGATCGTGAGCCTGCCGATCGGCGGCCTCACGGTGCCGTCGTCGACGATGGCGATCGTGCTGACGGTGCTCATCATCGTGCTGGTGATGAACGCCGTGAACTTCATCGACGGCCTCGACGGCCTCGTCGCCGGCACCACGATCATCGGCTCGACGGCGTTCTTCGGCTACATCTGGATCATCAGCCAGAACTTCAGCCAGCAGAACGCCTACTTCTCCCTCGCGAGCCTCATCACCGCCATCATCGTGGGCGTCTGCCTCGGCTTCCTGCCGGTCAACTGGCATCCGGCCCGCATGTTCATGGGCGACGGCGGTGCGCTCATGCTGGGCCTGCTGACGGCGGCGAGCGCGATCGCCGTGACCGGCCAGATCGACCTCGGCACCATGGGCGGCCGCAGCCAGATCCTGCCGGCCTTCATCCCCGTGCTCCTGCCGCTCGCGATCCTGCTGCTGCCGATGACCGACTTCGTGCTCGCCGTCGTGCGGCGCGTGATGAACGGCAACAGCCCCTTCGCCGCCGATCGCAAGCACCTGCACCACCGGCTGCTCGACATGGGCCACTCGCACCTCGGCGCCGTGCTGATCTTCTACGCCTGGACGACGGTCGTCTCGGTCGGCTGCCTGCTGTTCCTGCTGCCGATGCCCTGGTGGGTCGCTGTCGGCATCATGCTCGCCGGCTTCGTGCTGTGCGGCATCCTCACGGCCGCGCCCGTCAGCCGCCGGGTCTGGCGCACCTTCCTGCGGGTGGTGCGCGAGCGGCGCGCGGGGCATGGGAAGATGGGGGCGACCGATGTCGGCGCGCGCGTCGACACCCAGGCCGAGCCTCAGGGGGATCCCCGGTGACCACGACCCAGATCATGCAGCGCATCCTGCTGTGGGGCGGCATGCTGGCGGCAGCGGTCGCCATCGTCGGCGGGGTGGTCGGATGGTTCCTGGCCGAGGGGGCGGGCGTCGCGTCCGCGCTGGTCGGCACGGCCCTCGCGATCGTCTTCTGCATGCTCACGGCCGGCAGCATCGTGCTCGCGCTCAAGGTCTCGAAGGGTGAGATGGTCTCCGGCGCCTTCTTCGGCGTCGTGCTCGGCGGCTGGCTGCTGAAGTTCGCCCTCTTCATCGTGCTCGTCTTCGTGCTCGGAGAGCAGGACTGGCTGCACCGCGGCGTCGCCTTCGGCTCGCTGCTCGTGGCCGTCATCGGCTCGCTCGTCATCGACTGCGTCGTGATCGCCACGAGCCGTCAGCCGACGATCGACAGCGACGCCGACGACGAGACCCAGGGGCGCCCCGCATCCGGCGCTCGCGCCTGAGATCGTGCGCCTGAACTGGCCGGGCGGCGGGCGCCGCTCTGCTAGAGTCGTGAGTGCTCCCCCCACTGCATCGCTCATCTTCGAGCGTGTCCGCGCGAGGGGGCGCACCGACGTCGAACCGGCGCCAGGCGCCATGAGGTTGAGGAAGAGACGCTGAACGCCTTGATGACGCTGCTGGCCGCCGCAGGAACCGAGCCTGAGCCGTTCCATCCGCCGAGCCTGGCCGACTTCTTCCCGCCGGTCATCCTCTTCGCGGAGCCGACCATCCCGTGGTTCGACGGCGAGTCGCCGATCTTCGGCATCAACCGCATCATCCTCGTGCGCCTGCTCGCGGCGGCGGTGCTGATCCTGGTCTTCGTGCTCGGCACGCGCAAGCTGCGCCTGATCCCGACCCGCGGCCAGAGCCTGATCGAGATGGGCCTCGGCTTCGTGCGCGACGGCATCGCCATCGACCTGCTGGGCGAGAAGGACGGCAAGCGCTTCCTGCCGCTCATCACCACCATCTTCTTCATGGTGCTGGCGATGAACCTGACGGGCATCATCCCGGGGCTGAACATCGCAGGCACCTCCGTGATCGGCGTGCCGCTCGTGCTCGCACTCGTCGCCTACATCGCGTTCATCTACGCCGGCATCAAGAAGCACCCGGGCGCCTTCTTCAAGAACGCGCTGTTCCCGCCCGGCGTGCCGAAGGCCCTCTACGTCATCGTGACGCCGATCGAGGTCCTCTCGACCTTCATCCTGCGCCCCATCACCCTGACGCTGCGACTGATGATGAACCTGCTCGTCGGCCACCTGATGCTCGTGCTGTTCTTCGCCGCGACGCACTTCTTCCTCCTCAGCGCCGGCGGTCTCTTCCCGCTGCTGAGCGTCGGCACCCTGGCGTTCGGCTTCGCCTTCACGGTCTTCGAGCTGCTCGTCTCTGTGCTGCAGGCCTACGTCTTCGCGATCCTCACGACCGTCTACATCCAGCTCGCGCTGGCTGAAGAGCACTGACCAACCCCCGGACTCCCGGAACCCAACGGAAGGAAACACCGTGGACAACGCCACGACCATTCTCGCCGAGATCAACGGCAACATCGGCACCGTCGGCTACGGCCTCGCCGCGATCGGCCCGGCCATCGGCGTCGGCATCGTCGTCGGCAAGACGATCGAGGGTGTCGCGCGCCAGCCCGAGCTGCAGGGCCGCCTCACGGTCCTGATGTTCATCGGCATCGCGTTCACCGAGGCGCTGGCCTTCATCGGCATCGCCACGTACTTCTTCATGACGAACTGACGTTCGCATGCTGAACCTTCCACTCACCATGGCGGAAGAGGGGGCCTCCCAGAACCCGCTCCTCCCCGAGTTCTACGACATCCTGTGGTCGGCCGTCGTCTTCCTCGTCCTCCTGCTGATCTTCTGGAAGGTCGTCCTGCCTCGCATGCAGAAGCTGCTCGACGAGCGCTCCGCAGCGATCGAGGGCGGCATCAAGAAGGCGGAGGAGGCGCAGGCCGAGGCCGCTGCCGCTCTGGAGTCATACAACACGCAGCTCGCGGAGGCACGCGCCGAGGCGGCCCAGATCAAGGACAAGGCTCGCGCCGACGCCTCCAAGATCGAGGCAGACCTGAAGGCTCGCGCCGTCGAGGATGCCGAGCGCATCACCGCGCAGGCGCAGCAGCGCATCGAGCAGGAGCGCCAGGCGGCGTTCTCGTCGCTGAAGTCCGAGGTCGGCACGCTCGCCCTCGACCTCAGCGAGAAGGTCGTCGGCGAGTCGATGGACGACTCGCGCTCCTCGGCCATCGTCGACCGCTTCCTCGCTGACCTCGAGCGCGAGGGAGCGAACCGCTAGTGGGCAGCGCGACCAGCCAGGCGCGAGCCGGCATCGACGAGGCGCTCAGGGCGCAGCCCTTCGCGGGGCTCGACGACGCGCGGGAGCTCTTCCGAGCCTCGCGTGCCCTCGAGCGCAGCTCGCAGGTGCTCTCCTCGCTGACCGATGCCACGGCGACGCCCGACTCGCGCGCGGCGCTCGCCGAGCGCGTGCTCGGGCAGCTCGGTGCACCGGCGAAGGCCGTGGTCGCGCACCTGGCCCGCCAGCGCTGGTCGAGTGCCGACGACATCCTCGCCGCGATCGACAGCGCGGGCATCCGCGTCGCCGTCCGCTCGGCGGGCGGTGCCGACGTCGCCGGCGAGATCGCCTCGTTCCAGCGCATCGTGGGCTCCGACCCCGAGCTCGAGCTGGCCATGGGCGGCCTGCGCGGCACGGCTGACGACAAGGCGCGGCTCGTCGAGCGGCTGCTCGCGGGGCGCTCGAACGACGCCACGCTGGCGATCCTCGACCACCTCGTCCGCACGCCCCGCGGCCGTCGCATCGGGCAGCTGCTCCGTGGGGCTGCTGCCGAGGTCGCGGCGGCAGCGGGCGACTCGCTCGCCACCGTCACCACCGCGAGGGCGATCCCCGCTGACCAGCTCGACCGGCTCCGCGCCGGGCTCGAGCGGCAGTACGGCCGCTCGCTCCAGCTCCAGCAGATCGTCGACCCGGCAGTCCTCGGCGGACTCCGCGTCTCGATCGGCGACGACATCATCGACGGCACCGTCCGTTCCAAGTTCACCGACCTGCGCCTGAAGCTCGGCTAGGTCGAAGCATCCGAAGAGGAAGACACATGTCAGAGCTCACCATCAGCCCCGACGAGATCAAGGGCGCCCTCGCCGACTTCGTCTCGTCCTACGAGGCGCAGGCCTCGACGACCGCCGAGGTCGGCCACGTCATCGACGCAGCCGACGGCATCGCGCACGTCGAGGGCCTCCCCGGCGTCATGGCCAACGAGCTCGTCCGCTTCGCGGACGGCACGCTCGGCCTCGCGCAGAACCTCGACGAGTCCGAGATCGGCGTCGTCGTGCTCGGTGAGTTCGCCGGCATCGAGGCGGGCATGGAGGTGACCCGCACGGGTGAGGTCCTCTCGGTCCCCGTCGGCGAGGGCTACCTCGGCCGTGTCGTCGACCCGCTCGGCAACCCGATCGACGGCCTGGGCGACGTCGCCACGAGCGGCCGTCGCGCGCTCGAGCTCCAGGCTCCCGGCGTCATGCAGCGCAAGTCGGTGCACGAGCCGCTGCAGACGGGCATCAAGGCCATCGACGCGATGATCCCCGTCGGCCGTGGTCAGCGCCAGCTGATCATCGGTGACCGCCAGACCGGCAAGACGGCCCTGGCGATCGACACGATCATCAACCAGAAGGCCAACTGGGACTCTGGCGACGTCAACAAGCAGGTGCGCTGCATCTACGTCGCGATCGGCCAGAAGGGCTCGACCATCGCCTCGGTGAAGGGCGCGCTCGAGGACGCCGGCGCCATGGCCTACACGACGATCGTCGCCTCGCCCGCCTCCGACCCGGCCGGCTTCAAGTACCTCGCCCCCTACTCCGGCTCGGCCATCGGCCAGCAGTGGATGTACGAGGGCAAGCACGTCCTGATCATCTTCGACGACCTGTCGAAGCAGGCGGAGGCCTACCGCGCCGTGTCGCTGCTGCTGCGCCGCCCGCCGGGCCGCGAGGCCTACCCGGGTGACGTCTTCTACCTGCACTCCCGCCTGCTCGAGCGCTGCGCCAAGCTCTCGGACGAGCTGGGCGCCGGTTCGATGACGGGCCTCCCGATCATCGAGACCAAGGCCAACGACGTCTCGGCCTACATCCCGACCAACGTGATCTCGATCACCGACGGCCAGATCTTCCTCCAGTCCGACCTGTTCAACGCCAACCAGCGCCCCGCGGTCGACGTCGGCATCTCGGTCTCGCGAGTCGGCGGTGACGCACAGGTCAAGTCGATCAAGTCGGTCTCCGGCACGCTCAAGCTCGAGCTCGCGCAGTACCGCTCGCTGCAGGCCTTCGCGATGTTCGCATCCGACCTCGACGCCACCTCGCGTCGTCAGCTCGAGCGCGGTGCGCGACTGACCGAGCTGCTCAAGCAGCCGCAGTACTCGCCGTACCCGGTCGAGGAGCAGGTCGTCTCGATCTGGGCAGGCACGAACGGCAAGCTCGACACGATCGAGGTGAGCCAGGTGCTGCAGTTCGAGTCCGAGCTGCTCGAGCACCTGCGCAACAACAGCACCGTGCTGACGACGATCCGCGAGAGCAACAGGCTCGAGGACGACGTGAAGGCGCAGCTGGAGTCCGAGGTCGACGAGTTCACGCGGAACTGGCAGGGCAACGCGACCCCCAGCATCACGGACCCGGGCACCGAGTCGAACAACCCGATGGTTGAGGACGTCAACCAGGAGCAGATCGTCAAGGGCCGTCGCTGACGCGAGCTCGCTGAGGAGGCGGAATGGGAGCCCAGCTCCGGGTCTACACGCAGAAGATCAAGTCTGCGCAGTCGACCAAGAAGATCACGAAGGCGATGGAGCTCATCGCTGCATCGCGCATCCAGAAGGCACTCGTGCGCGTGAAGGCATCGAACCCGTACGCGCGGGCGCTGACGCGCGCGGTGAGTGCGGTCGCCACGTTCTCGAACGAGGCGCACCCGCTCACCGTGGAGCGCGCAGAGCTCAAGCGGGCGGCGATCGTCGTCGTCACGAGCGACCGCGGCCTCGCCGGCGCGTTCAACTCGCAGATCATCCGCGAGACGGGCGAGCTGCGGGCGAAGCTCGAGTCGGAGGGCAAGGAGGTCGACCACTACCTGGTCGGCAACAAGGCCGTCGGCTACTTCAAGTTCCGGCAGCGCCCCTACATCCAGGAGTGGACGGGGCAGTCTGACGTGCCGAGCCCGGAGCTCGCGCAGGAGATCGCCGAGCGGGTGCTCGAGGCCTACGTCTCGGAGCAGGTCGACGAGATCCACGTCGTCTACAACCGCTTCGTCAGCATGATGACGCAGGACCCGACGACCGTGCGCCTGCTGCCGCTCGAGGTCGTGGAGGCCGAGGACGGCGACAGCGCCGAGCACCTCCCGCTCTACGAGTTCGAGCCGGAGCCGGCTCGCGTGCTCGACGCCCTGCTGCCGGTGTACGTCGAGAGCCGCATCTTCAACGCGCTCCTGCAGTCGGCCGCTGCGAAGCAGGCGGCCACGCAGAAGGCGATGAAGTCGGCCTCCGACAACGCCGACAAGCTCATCACCGACTACACCCGCCTGCGCAACAACGCGCGCCAGGCCGAGATCACGACGCAGATCTCCGAGATCGTGGGCGGCGCGGACGCCCTCGCCTCGGCGAAGTAGCCACGAAAGGCAACCACCATGACCATCACAGACACCCACGAGGCGCCGCAGGCGCAGGCCGGGGTCGGCCGCATCGCTCGCGTGACCGGTCCCGTCGTCGACATCGAGTTCCCCCACGACGCGATCCCGTCCGTCTACAACGCGCTCAAGACGACCGTCGACTTCGGTGACGGCACCGAGACGCAGGAGATCACGCTCGAGGTCGCGCAGCACCTCGGCGACGACCTGGTCCGCGCGATCGCGCTGAAGCCGACGGACGGCCTCGTCCGCGGCCAGGAGGTGCGCGACACCGGCGAGCCGATCATGGTGCCCGTCGGCGACATCACCAAGGGCAAGGTCTTCAACGTCATCGGCGAGGCGCTGAACCTCCCCGAGGGCGAGACCCTCGAGGTCTCCGAGCGCTGGGGGATCCACCGCAAGGCGCCGTCGTTCGACCAGCTCGAGTCGAAGACGCAGCTGTTCGAGACCGGCATCAAGGTCATCGACCTCCTGACGCCGTACGTGCAGGGTGGCAAGATCGGCCTCTTCGGCGGTGCCGGTGTCGGCAAGACCGTCCTCATCCAGGAGATGATCCAGCGCGTCGCGCAGGACCACGGTGGCGTCTCGGTGTTCGCCGGTGTCGGTGAGCGCACGCGAGAGGGCAACGACCTCATCCACGAGATGGAGGAGGCGGGCGTGTTCGACAAGACCGCTCTCGTCTTCGGCCAGATGGACGAGCCGCCGGGCACGCGCCTCCGCGTCGCGCTGAGCGCGCTGACGATGGCGGAGTACTTCCGCGACGTGCAGCAGCAGGACGTGCTGCTGTTCATCGACAACATCTTCCGCTT
The DNA here is from genome assembly GCF_900117395.1 of Agrococcus sp. Marseille-P2731. Taxonomy (GTDB): domain Bacteria; phylum Actinomycetota; class Actinomycetes; order Actinomycetales; family Microbacteriaceae; genus Agrococcus. The sequence continues at coordinate 687,173 of NZ_FPEG01000001.1, forward strand.
CACGCAGGCCGGCTCCGAGGTCTCGACGCTGCTGGGCCGCATGCCCAGCGCCGTCGGCTACCAGCCGAACCTCGCCGACGAGATGGGCATCCTGCAGGAGCGCATCACCTCGACCCGCGGCCACTCGATCACCTCGCTCCAGGCCATCTACGTGCCTGCTGACGACTACACCGACCCGGCCCCGGCGACGACGTTCGCGCACCTCGACGCCACGACCGAGCTGTCGCGAGAGATCGCGTCGAAGGGCCTCTACCCGGCCGTCGACCCGCTGACCTCGACCAGCCGCATCCTCGACCCCCGCTACCTGGGCGAGGACCACTACCGCGTCGCGACGACGGTCAAGCAGATCCTCCAGAAGAACAAGGAGCTGCAGGAGATCATCGCGATCCTCGGTGTCGACGAGCTGTCCGAGGAGGACAAGATCGTCGTGAACCGCGCGCGCCGCATCCAGCAGTTCCTCTCGCAGAACACCTACATGGCGAAGAAGTTCACGGGTGTCGAGGGTTCGACCGTGCCGCTCAAGGAGACCGTCGAGTCGTTCGACGCGATCGCCAAGGGCGAGTTCGACCACGTCGCCGAGCAGGCCTTCTTCAACGTCGGCGCGATCTCGGACGTCGAGGAGAAGTGGGCGCAGATCCAGAAGGACAACGGCTGATGGCACTGACCGTCAGCATCGTGTCCGCGCTCGAGGAGGTGTGGTCGGGCGACGCCTCGCAGGTGATCGCCAAGACCACCGAAGGCGAGATCGGCATCCTCTCGGGTCACGAGCCGGTGCTCGCCGTGCTCGCCGACGAGGGACAGGTGCGCGTCACCGACGCCTCCGGCACGGTGCACACGGTCGATGCCGCAGACGGCTTCCTCTCGGTCGACCACGATCGCGTCGAGATCGTCGCTCGGAACGCCAAGCTCGCGTGATCGTCCTGCTGCCGCCCAGCGAGACGAAGGCGGCAGGCGGGACGGGTGCGAGCCTCACGACGGCCAGGTCGGGTGAGTCCCAGCTGGGATTCCCCGGGCTGGCCGTCGCCCGTTCGCGGGCGCTGGACGCGCTCGATCGCCTGGTCGCCGCGGGCCAGGATGCGTCGACGCCTGCGAAGGCCCGGGCCGCTGCCGACAACGCCGCCGTCCGCACCTCGCCCACGATGCCGGCGATCGACCGCTACACGGGCGTGCTCTACGACGCGCTCGACGCCCGCTCGCTCGAGCCCGAGGCCCGCGCCTGGGTCGAGGACCACGTCGTGATCCAGTCGGCGCTGCTCGGCTTCGTGCGCGCATCCGACCCCATTCCGGCATACAAGGTGTCAGAGCACACGAAGCTGCCGGGCGAGCGGATGCGCGAGCTCTGGGGCGATGCCGGCCGCGTGATCGAGGGCTTCGCGCTCGACCTGCGCTCGAAGGCGTACGCGCAGCTCGCACCGGTCCCGGGGGCGGTGCCGATCGAGATCGTCTCGCCGGAGGGCAAGGCTCTCAACCACTGGAACAAGGCCGGCAAGGGCGCGCTCGTGCGATCGCTCGCGCGGGCGGGCGCCCGGGTGGGGTCGGCGGATGCGCTGGTGGCGTGGGCGGCGTCGGTCGAGGTGCCGCTGGTGCGCAGCGAGGCTGGCGTGCGTCTCGTCGTGCAGGATCCGCGGCTCGTCGCCGCACGCGGGTAGTCGAGCGCGCGCTCCGCACGCGCGGCGCCCGTCGAGGACCTACCATCGAGCCGTGAGCAATCGGCCGGAGACGCTGGAGCGGATCAGCGCGGCGTTCGAGCCGCTGCCCATCAGGCTGCAGCCCATGTTCGGAGAGCACGCGATCTACTGCGACGACCGCATCTTCGGCTTCGTCTGCGAGGACACGCTGCTGCTGAAGCTCGTGCCAGAGGCAGCCGAGCTGACGGAACACCTACCCAGGGCGGAGGCGTACCCGGGGTCGAAGCCATACGGCGTCGTGGACGACGACGCGATGGACGACGTCGACTGGCTGCACGACGTGGCCCAGACGATCGCGTCCACGCAGCCGCGCAAGCCGGCGCGCGAGCGAGGCGCGGCTCGGCAGGGGTCGAAGCGGCCGGCGGCGGACTAGGCCGCAGCCGCTCGCACCGTGTCAGCCGCCGCTCACCGGCTCGCGCCTAGGCTGACAGCATGACGCGCACACTCGGGAACAGCGGCATCGAGGTCTCGCCCATCGGCCTCGGATGCAACAACTTCGGCCGCATGGGCACTCGCACCGAGGATCAGGCGGGCACCGACGCCGTGATCCACGCGGCGATCGACCACGGGATCACCCTGTTCGACACCGCCGACATCTACGGCAACCCCGCCACCGCCTCCGAGACCCTCATGGGCGCCTCGCTCGCCAAGGCCGGCAGCGCCGCCCGCGACAAGGTCGTGCTCGCGACCAAGTGGGGCCACCAGCAGTTCGCGATCGAGGGCACCGAGGACTGGGGACCGAAGGGCGCCCGCGGCTACATCCGCAGCGCGGTCGAGGCCTCGCTGCGCCGCCTGCAGACCGACCGCATCGAGCTCTACCAGCTGCACACCCCCGACACCGAGACGCCGATCGAGGAGACCGTGCGCGCCCTCGACGAGCTCGTCGACGAGGGCAAGATCCTCGCCTACGGCCACTCGAACTTCAGCACGGAGCAGATCGCCGAGGCTGCCGAGGTCGAGACGCCGAACGGCTTCGTCACGGCGCAGGACGAGTACTCGCTCGTCGCTCGCGACGTCGAGAAGGAGGTGCTGCCTGCGGTGCTCGAGGTGGGCATCGGCTTCCTGCCCTACTTCCCGCTCGCCAACGGCCTGCTCTCTGGCAAGTACTCGCGCGGCACGGGGCCGGCGGATGCGCGGCTCACGGCTCTGAAGCCGCAGCTGCTCGACGAGGTGGACTGGTCGCGCATCGACGAGTACGAGCGCATCGCCCGCGATTCGGGCCGCTCGATGCTCGACACCACCTTCCAGTGGCTGCTGGCGCAGCCGGCCGTGACGAGCGTGATCGCAGGCGCGACCCGGCCGGAGCAGGTCGTGCAGAACGCGGCGGCCGGCGGGTCCTCGCTCGACGCCGCGACGGTCGAGGAGATCTCGCACCTGTTCGCATAGCCGGGCCGCGGCGCCGGCCGCCGCCTACGGGCGGTAGTCGGTGCCGTGCTCGTCGACGTACGCGCGCACGTCACCCGCGCGCAGCGCCTCGCCGAGCTCAGCCGTCTGCGCGACGTCGACCACGTTGACCGAGGCGCCGGCGCGCCCCGTGAAGCCCTCGATGGGTGCCATCAGGCTCAGGATGTCGTCGCGCTCGAGCTCCTGGCTCAGCGCGGTGAGCGCGACCATGTCGGCCACCTCGAGATCGCCCGTGACGTGCACCTCGCCAGCGATGTGCACGAGCGCCGCGGTGAGCGCCGGCGGATCGGCGGCCAGCGCGTCGAGCCGGTCGAGCAGGCCGATGATGGTCGCGCGCGTGCGCTCGGCCCGGTCGAGGTCGCCGTAGGGCAGGCCGTAGCGCTGCCGCACGAAGAAGATGCTCGTCTCGTCGACGAGCTCCACGGGGTCGGCGGTGAAGTCGTAGGCGATCCCGGTGTCGCTCACCTCTCCGCTGCGACCGTAGTAGGCGACGGCCGGAGTCGCGTTGTCGACGCTGACGCCGCCGACCGCGTCGACCAGCCTCACGAATCCGTCGAACGTCGTCTGCACGACGTAGTCGAACTCGAGCCCGCCGAGCAGCGCCGACAGGGTCGCGACGAGCGAATCGGTGCCGCCGAGGGCGAAGGATGCGTTGAGCTTGGCCTCGCCGTGGCCCGGGATCGTCACCCACGAGTCGCGCGAGACCGACACGAGCGAGAGCGTCTCGCGGTCGGCGGAGAGCTGCGCGATCACGATCGCGTCGCTGTTGCCGGTGAGGTCGCCGGGCGTGCGCGAGTCGGTGCCGATCAGCAGCGCCGTCACCGTGCCCGCTGGCAGCGGGTCGGGTGGATGCGCGGGGGAGGGCGAGGGGGTCGTCGCGGGCGTCGCGGTCGGTGTCGCCCCGGCCCCGGCACCGGTCTCAGGCTCGCTCGAGGTCGCCGCGATCGGCGAGGCCGAGGGCGCCGGGAGCGCCTGCGGGCCGCAGCCGGCGAGCGATGCGCCAGCGAGCAGCGCCATGACGACCGCGAGGCCGAGTGTGCGCCGGAAGGACTCGGACCGATCCGGTGCGCGCATGGAGCCTCCCGTTGCCTCGCTGGTGTGCGCTCAGGCTAACGGGGATCTCGGCGTAGCGGGACACCGTCCGGGAACCGGCGGCGCCGACGCTCGCGCGCGGCGCCGCAGGCGTCAGTAGTCAGTGCCGTGCTGGTCGACGTAGGGCTGGATGTCGCCCGCGCGGAGCGCCTCGCCGAGCTCGGCGGTCTGCGCCTGGTCGACCACGTTGACCGATTGCCCGCCCTGGTCGCCGAAGCCGTTCAGGGGTGCCATCAGGCTGACGACGTCGTCGCGCTCGAGGTTCTGGCTGAGGGAGGCGAGCGCGACCATGTCCTCGATCGAGAGCTCGCCGGTGATCTTCAGCCGGTCGGCGAAGTGCTGGAAGACGGTCAGCAGCTGCGCCGGGTCCTCGGTGGCGATCTCGTCGATGCGCTCGAGCATGCCGATGACTGCCGCGCGCTGCCGCTCGGTGCGGTCGAGGTCGCCCTGCGGCAGCCCCTTGCGCTGCCGCACGTAGATCAGGCCGTCGGTGCCGGAGAGGTGCACGGGGTCGGCGGTGAAGTCGACGACGCGGCCCGTGCTGCTGACGGTGACCTGCGTCGGGTGCTGGTTCTCGGCGTCGAAGCCGTCGAGCGCGCGCGTCAGCGCGATGAAGCCCTCGAAGTCGGCCTGCACGACGTAGTCGATCTCGAGCCCGCCGAACATCGACGACACCGTCTCGACCATGACGGAGGTGCCGCCGCGGGCGAAGGCGGAGTTGATCTTGCCGGAGCCGTAGCCGCCGGCGAGCGGCACCCAGGAGTCGCGAGTGATCGACACGAGCGCGAGCGTCTCACGGTCAGCGGAGATCTGGGCGAGCATGATCGCGTCGGCCTGACCGGTCATGCTGCCGGGCGTGCGGGAGTCGGTGCCCAGCAGCAGCGCGGTGACCGCGCCCTCTGGCAGCGGATCGACCGGACCCGTGGGCGTGGGTGTCGGCGTCGGCGCCGGGGCGACGATCGTCGGCGCGGGCGTCGCAGTGGGTGTCGGCTGGGGCTGCGCCTGGGGCACGCAGCCGCTGATAGCGAGCGCCGCGGCCACCGCGAGCGCGGTCAGCTGTGCTCTCGGGCCCACCGATCGCCCGGCTCGTCGTCTCGTGTTCGTCCGCATCCCTGCCACCTCGTTCGCCCTGCTGCCGCGGCCGGGTCGCTCGCTGCGCCGTGCCGCCTCGTCGAGGCTAGCGGCTGGCGGGTGCGGGCGCCCGGTCAGCGCAGGGCGGCGTAGCCCTGCTCGCCGCGCGCGTTCGAGGCCGCCCTGATCGTGCCGTCGGGCTCGCGCGACGCGAACGAGAGGCGTCCGAGCGACCAGGGCCCCGCGTCCGTCACCAGGTGACCGCGGCGGCGCAGCTCGGCGATCGTCGCCTCCCCGAGGCGCGACTCGACGTGTAGGCCGCCCGGCTCCCACACGCGCGGCTCGAACGACGAGACGAGGTGGGTGATGTGCCAGGCGGGCGCGTCGATCGCCGCCTGCGGCGAGAGCCCGAGCACGCGCATGCCGAGCAGCATCGAGAGCTGCCACTGATCCTGCTGGTCGCCGCCGGGCGTGCCGAGGGCCGCGACCGCGCCGTCGTCATCGACGAGCATCGTGGGCGAGAGGGTGGTGCGGGGGCGGATGCGCGGGCTGAGGCTCGTGGGCAGCCCCGGCTCCAGCCACAGCATCTGCGCCCGCGTGCCGAGGCAGAAGCCCAGCTCGGCGATCGCGGGGCTCGACTGCAGCCAGCCGCCGGAGGGCGTGGCGGAGATCACCATTCCGTACCGGTCGACGACGTCGATGTGGCAGGTGTCGCCGCGCGTGGGCTCGCCGGCACCGGCGGCTCGCTCGACCGTGCCGGCCGTGCTGAGGCGGGGGAGGCGCGGCTCGCCCCGCAGCGCGCCGGGGCGCAGCTCGAGCGAAGCGGTGTCGCCGATGAGCGCGCGCCGCTCTGCCAGGTGGTCGGGCGACAGCAGGCGCGTCAGGTCGGCACCGTCGCCGAACCACGCGTCGCGGTCGGCGAAGGCGAGCTTCGTGGCCTCGGCCGCCAGATGCACGGTCTCCGCGTCGAAGACCGCCGCCGCCGCCGCCGGCGGCTGCGTCGGCAGCAGCGGGTCGAGGATGCCGAGCGCCTCCAGCAGCGCGGGCCCCTGCGTCCACGCGCCCGCCTTGTGCACGGTCGTCCCTCGCCACGGCATCGAGGTGGTGGGCTCCCAGGAGGGGCGCCAGCTCGCCAGGTCGTCGCCCGTGAGCATGCCCGCATGCGCGTCGCCGGAGGAGTCCATCACGGGAGTGCGGCTGTGGCGGTCGATGGCCTCTGCGACGAAGCCCTCGCTCCAGGCGGCGATCGCGGCGTCGCACGCGGCCTCGCGCGGGAGGCCGCTGCCGGCGTCGGCGAGGCGGCGGTAGGTGGCTGCGAGGGCGGGGTTCTGGATCACGGCCCAGTCGGCAGGCGCCGGGTCGGCCCAGAGCGCTGCGGAGGCGGGCCAGTGCTCGCGGAAGTAGTCGGCCCTGCCGGCGATGGTGCGGGCGACGCGCGGGAGCACGCGGTGGCCGCGCTCGGCGAGCTCGATCGCGAACGCCAGCACCTCGGCCGGCGCCCACGTGCCGTGATCGCGCAGCAGCGTAAGCCACGCGGGCACAGCACCGGGCACGACGGCGGCGAGCAGGCCGGTGCCGGGGATGTGCGCGATGCCCTCGCCGCGCATCCGCTCGATCGTCGCGGCCGCGGGTGTCACGCCCTGGCCGCAGAGCACGACCGGCTCGGCGCCCGGCACGCGCAGGATCAAGGGGAGGTCGCCGCCGGGCCCGTTGAGGTGCGGCTCGACCACGTGGAGCACGAAGCCGGCGGCGGCCGCCGCGTCGGTTGCGTTGCCGCCGCGCTCGAGCACGGCCATGCCGCTCGAGGAGGCGAGCCAGTGCGTCGAGGCGACCGCCCCGAAGGTTCCCGTGAGCTCCGGTCGCGTGCGCATCATGCGGCAACGCTACCGGCGTCGGATGCGAGTGCAGCGCTCGCGTGGTGCGCGTCGGAGCGCCCTCGACGGGCGGCCGTGCACGGGCTGTCCACAGCCTGGGCTCGCAGCGCGACGGGCAGTGGGCCCGACGTCGCATCCTCTCGCCATGGAGACCGTTCGCATCCGCACACCGCAAGCCCTGCTCCGCCTGCTGCCAAGGCTCGTCGGCGACCCCGGGGCACCATCGCTCGTCGCGCTGCCGTTCGACGACGGCCGCTCCGGCATGCCCATGGTGCTCGACCTGCCCGATGAGGCCAGCGCGGCAGGCGTCGCGCGGGCCATCCGCGAGGGCGCGCTCGGCGCCGACGCGGTGGTGCTCGTCGCGTGCCTGGCGGGGGCGCTCGGCACCGATCCGCTGCCGCTGCGCACACCGCTGCTGCGGGTGGTCGAGCAGCTCGAGGGCCTGGGCGTCGGCACGCTCGAGCTGCTGGCGCTCGGCCCCGACGCGTGGGGCGACTACGCGCATCCCGCCGCCGCGCGCGGCCCGCTCGCCGAGCTCGACCTGCTCGACGACCCGGCGCCGCACGTCGCCGAGCGCGCCGGCATCCCCGCGGTGCCCGAGGGGGAGGGCGACGGCGGCGAGGCTGTCGCGCGCTGGCTCGGCACGCTCGGTCCCGGCGACCTCGCCGCCGCCGCCTCCGATCCGCTGGCCGCGCTCGAGCTCGCCGTCGCGCTCGCCCCGCAGCTCGCGCAGTCGCCGGGCGCCGTCGGCGATGCGCCCGCGCGGGCAGCGGCGCTCGCGATCGCCCTCGTCGCCCGGCCGGCGGTGCGAGACCTCGCGATCCAGGTCGCCGTCGACGGTGTCGACGCGGCGGCGGACACCCTCGCGGCGCTCGATGACGCCCACTCGCCTGCGAGCGATGCCGCAGCCAGCCGCTTCCTCGGCATCGGCCCACCGCCAGACGTGCCGCGCCTGCACGAGCGCCTGCGCCGGTGGAGCGCGATCGCGGTGGCGGCCCCGCTCGAGGCGCGCGCGCCACTGCTCGTCATCGTCGGGTTCCTCCACTTCTTCCTGGGCCGGGGCCGCACCGCGGGCCGATGCGCCGAGCTCGCGAGCGCCATCGATCCGGCGCTCACGATGGCGCCGCTGCTGCGCGAGGTCGTCGACGCGAAGCGGGCGCCCGACTGGGTGCTCGACGAGCGCGGCCGCGCCCAGGTGCCGCGCGATCGCGAGCGGTAGCGTCGGCCCATGGCGAGCGAGCATCGGCACGACGTCCTGATCATCGGCGGCGGCAACGGCGGCATCTCCGCGGCAGCGCACCTGCAGCGCCGGGGATGCCGCGACATCGCGCTCATCGACCCGGTGGAGCGGCACGTCTACAAGCCGCTGCAGCACTACGTCGGCACCGGCATCGCCCGCGATCGCGAGCTGACGCGGTCGCAGGCCTCGCTGATGCCAGCGGGGGTCGATCGCCATCGCACGACGGCGGTCGAGATCGACCCCGTGCAGCGCACCGTGCGATGTGCCGACGGCACCGTGCTGCGCGCCGCCGACATCGTGCTCGCGCCCGGCATGCGCATCGACTGGGAGCAGCTGCCGGGCGCCACGCGCGCGATCGCCGACGGCACGGCGGTCTCGACCTTCGTGGTCGAGGAGCTCGAGCGCACGCGCGAGCGGCTCGAGGCGTTCGACGGCGGTCGCGCCCTCTTCCACGTGCACGACCAGCCGGCCTCGGGGCTCGAGACGGCGTTCAAGCCGCTCTTCATCGCCTGCGACCTGTGGCGGTCGACCGGTGTGCTCGAGCGCACGGAGGTCGTGCTCGTGCACGAGGGCGCCCGCCTGCACCGCGTCGACGCGATCGAGCGCGAGATCCGGAGGCACCTCGACGACTACGGCGTCGACGCTCGGCTCGGCACGCGGCTCGTCGGCATCGAGGGCGACATCGCAGAGCTCGACGGGCCCGCGGGGCGCACGCGGGAACGCGCCGATCTCATCCAGCTCCACCCGCCGTACGCCGCGGCGGCCGTCATCGCCGATTCCGGCCTCGACGGTCCTACGACCGGCGGCTTCGCCGCCGTGGATCCCGAGACGCTGCGCCATCCTGAGCATCCGCGCATCTGGGCGATCGGAGACGGCGCCGACCTCGGTGACGCACGCACGGGCGGTGCCCTGCGCAAGCAGGTGAAGGTGGTGGTCGAGAACATCCGGCGCTCGCGCGCCGGCCTGGCGCTCGAGCGCTACGACGGCTACACGGTGGCGCCGATCGCCACCTCGCGTCGCAGCCTCTCCTTCGGCGAGTACGACCGCGCGCTGCGCGTGCGCCGGTCGCTGCCGGTGCCCGACGAGATCCGCTCGAGCCCGCTGTGGCACGTGCTCGACCGCTTCGGGCTGCCGCAGGCGTACTGGCATCGCATCCTGCGGGGAAGGCTCTGATGGCGGCGTCGGGCGCGCGATGCGCTCGGAGCCGCTGCGGCGTGGGAGACTGGAAGGCGTGACCCACATCGGAGCGGCGACCGGCGAGCACGCGACACAGGGCCCGGAGGGGCGTCGGTTCGCGGTGCGATGGGCCGGTCTGACCGACACCGGCTTCCGCCGCCAGCACAACGAGGACTCCCTCGTCACGCAGCCGCCGATCTTCGCGGTCGCTGACGGCATGGGCGGTCATTCGCACGGCGATCTCGCGAGCAAGGCTGTCGCTGAGGAGCTCGGCGGGCTCGGCGGGATCGAAGCGGTGGAGCCGATCGACGTCGTCGATGCGCTGCGGCGCGCGACCGACGCGATCGAGCAGCTCGGCGACGGCGAGGGCGCCGCGGGCACCACCGTCACCGGCTGCGCCTTCGCGATGCACGACGACGCCCCGCACTTCGCGGTCTTCAACGTCGGCGACTCGCGCACCTACGCGATGCTCGGCGAGCGCCTCACCCGCATCACCGTCGACCACTCGGTCGTGCAGGAGCTCATCGACGCGGGCCTGCTCACCGAGGAGGAGGCGGAGACGCACCCTGAGTCCAACGTCGTCACGCGCGGCGTCGGGGCCGGCATCGACCCGGTGCCCGACTACTTCCTGCTGCCGATCATGCCCCAGCTGCGACTGCTCGTGTGCTCCGACGGCTTGACGAAGGAAGTCCACGACATCGACATCGAGCGGCTGCTGTGGGAGCACGACGACCCCGCGGATGCCGCCAGTGCGCTCGTCGCAGCCGCGCTCGACAACGGCGGCCGAGACAACGTGACCGTCATCGTCGTGGACGTCACGAAGGCGCCGGTCGTCGACGACGTCGACCGCACGGTGCCGCGGACGACGCTGCGCGACGAGGAGACCAGGCGGTCCTGATGGCCAGGCGGCTCCCCTCCGCGCCGCCGGTCCTGCCCGGCTACTCGCACCTCCACGTGCTGGGCACGGGAGGGTACGCCGATGTCTTCCTCTACGAGCAGGCGCTGCCGCGCCGCCCCGTCGCGGTGAAGGTGCTGCTCGCCGAGCTCGTCGACGAGGAGGTGCGGCGCTCCTTCCGCACCGAGGTGAACCTGATGGGCCGCCTCTCCTCGCACCCGGGCATCCTGACCGTCTATGGCGCGAGCGTCGCCAGCGACGGGCGGCCGTACCTCGTGATGGAGCTCGCCAGCCCCGAGCTGGGCGAGCGCTTCCGCACCGAGCCGCTCGCGCCCGAGGCCGCGATCCGCATCGGCATCCGCGTGGGAGCCGCGGTCGAGACCGCGCACCGGGCGGGCGTGCTGCACCGCGACATCAAGCCGGCGAACATCCTGACGACCTCGTTCGGGCATCCGGTGCTCAGCGACTTCGGCATCGCCGGCCTGCAGCACGACACGACCGAGGCTGCGGGCGTCTCGATCCCGTGGGCGGCACCGGAGGTGCTGCGCGGGGAGACGGGTGGCTCGATCGCGACCGAGGTGTGGTCGCTCGGCGCCACCATCTTCTCGCTCATCGCCAGCCGGAGCCCGGCAGAGCAGCCCGGCCGTGCCAACGACCACGACGCGCTCAGCGCCCGCATCATGGCGCACGAGCTGCAGCCCTCGCGCGCGATCCCGGCGCCGCTGCGCTCGGTGCTCGACAAGGCGCTCGCGGCCAAGCCCGCAGACCGATACGCGAGCGTCGAGGCGATGCTGCTCGAGCTGCAGCGCGTGCAGCGCGAGCTCGGCTTCGACGAGACCGCCATCGAGGTCGAGGTCGACGCGTGGGCAGCCGAGCCGATCGCTGACGCCGAGCCCGATGCCGAGGCCGAGGCGGCGGCGGATGCGCTGCGCCTGCGCCGACGCCGCTCGCGTCGGTCCGCGGGCATCACGGGCAGCCGCGTCGACATCTCGCAGTCGACCGGCCGGCGCCAGCCGCAGAAGCCCAAGCGCTTCGCGATCGGCATCGGCATCGGCGTGGCGAGCGTCGTGGTGCTGGGCATCGTCGCCGTCGCGGCGATGGCGCTCTCGAGCGTCTCGCAGCAGATCCCCGTCGTGGACGACATCGAGGCGGCGCCCGAATCGGGACGCGTGGTGTTCACGTGGCCGGACCCGGGCCTGGTCGACACCGACAGCTATCACGTGCGCACGCCCGAGGGCGACGCCCTCATCCAGGGCGGCAGGCAGTTCACGCTCGCCGGCGAGCCGGGAGAAGCGCTCTGCATCACCGTCGCGGTCAATCGCGACGGCTCGACGGGCGCCCCGACAGAGGCCTGCGCGGAGCCGCTGCCGTGAAGCGCCGCATCGCCGGAGCGGTCCTCGGGGGGCTCCTCGCGACCGGCGTCGTCGTCGGCGCGGTGGTGACCCCCGGCTACACCGCGCTCGAGCCGCAGCTCGACGGCTCGAGCGTCTGGATCGCGAACCCCGAGGCCGGCGCGATCGGCCTCGCGAACACCGCGAACAGCACGATCGAGCAGATCGTGCGCGTCGGCGGCGCGGACGAGGTCTACCAGGCGGCCAGCGGCACCGTCGTCATCGACCGCGACGCCTCCACCGCGCGCGTCGTGCCCGACGGGGCGACGCAGCCCGGCCCGGCCGTGCCGATCGTCTCCGAGGCGGTCGTCGGGGTGCGCGACGACCGCATCGTCGTCACCTCGCCCGCGACCGGCGACGTCTGGCGCACGACGACCGGAGCGCTCGCCGAGGGCACGCCGCTCGGCGAGCCGGTGGTGGCGCTCGGCCGCGGGGGCGTCGCCGTGCTCGGCGAGCACGACCTGCTGGCGGCCTCACCCGGCCTCGGTCGGGTGCTGCGCGTGGATCAGGCGGGCGAGACCGTCGCCAACGACCGCGCGCCGGTGTCACCGACGGCCCCCGAGCTGCAGCTGACCGCGCTCGGGGACACCTGGGTGCTCTACGACGCCGGCTCGGGTGTGCTCTCGACGCGCACGTGGCAGACCAGCGTCGGTGCGACCGGCGTCCGCCTGCAGCAGCCGGGCGCCGCCGAGTCCTCGGTGGTCTACGCGACCGAGGACTCGGTCGTGCGGCAGCAGCTGGGGGTCGAGCGCTCGACGGTGCTCGCGTCAGGGCCCCGCGGGGCCGCAGCGCAGCCCGTCATCGGCGAGCGGTGCGCCTTCGCGGCCTGGAGCGACGGCGCGGCGTGGCGGGCGTGCGACGGCGAGGAGCCTGTCGTGCTCGGCCTCGACGGCGTCGCGAGCGACGCGGAGCTGCGCATCGTGCAGCGGGGGAGCGCGACCGCGGCGGTCGCGGTCGGCGGTGGCGAGGCCTGGGCGATCGACCGCGACGGCAGCCGCATCGAGGGCTGGCGCCTCGACGAGGAGGTGCCGGAGCCCGAGGCACCGGCCGACGGCGAGACCGTCGAGGAGACCGTGGAGGCCGACCCGCAGCCGCCGGTCGCGGTCGACGACGACCTCGGCGCGAGACCGGGCGCCGTGACGGTGCTGCCCGTGCTCCTGAACGACAGCGACGCCAACGGCGACCCCATCGTCATCACGGATGCGAGCGTCGACCGTCAGGACGCAGCGGTCTCGGTCATGCCGGATGGGCGCGGCATCCGCTTCGAGGCGCCCGAGGAGGGCGACGCTGTCGTCCGCTACGAGATCTCCGACGGCGTCGAGACCGCGACCGCGACCGCGTACGTCTCCACGCGCGCCGGCAACGAGCCCCCGGAGCTCGTGCGCCCGCTGCAGGCGACGCTCGAGGCCGGCGGCGAGATCGTGCTGGACGCGCTCGACGGCTGGGTCGACCCCGATGGCGACGCGCTCGCGGTGGTGCGCGCAGAGGCGGAGGCGCCCGACCGCGTCACGGTGCGCTCCGACGGCAGGCTCGAGTTCAGGGACGGGCTCGCCGGCGCCCAGCGCGAGGTGCTCGTGACGGTCACGGACGGCACCGAGGAGACCACCGAGCCCATCGCGCTCACCGTGCACGCCGGTGCCGTGCCGATCGCGGCACAGCCCGTCACGGCCGTGACGAGGGTCGGGCAGGAGCTCGTGCTCGAGCCGCTGCTCGCCGCGCGCGGCGGCGCCGGTGCGCTCAGCCTGCACAACGTCGTGCGCGACGACCTGCCGGTCGAGCCCGACTTCTCCGACGGCACCATCCGCGTCACGCCCACCGAGCCCGGCACCCTGCGCTTCACCTACGTCGTCACGGACGGCACCTCCACCATGGACGGGCGCGTCGTCGTGCAGGTGCTCGAGGGCACCGACGCCTCCTCCGCACCCGTGACCCGGCCGCTCCGCGCCTCGGTGCCGTCCATCAGCACGGTCGAGCTCGACGTCGACGACCTCGCCTTCGACCCCGCCGGCGGCGTCGTCGCGCTCACCACCGCATCCGCCGACTCCGACGCGGTCCGCGCCGAGGTGCTCGACGGCGAGCGGCTGCGCCTCGCGCTCGCCGACGACCTCGACGGCGAGGCGAGCGTCGAGTACACCGTCACGAACGGCATCGCGACCTCGATCGGCTCGCTGCAGGTGTCGCAGGCGGGCGGTGCGACGGTGCAGCCGCCCATCGCGCGCGACGACGTCGTCACGGTGCGGCCGGGCGGCCTGGTCGAGATCCCGGTGCTCGCGAACGACGAGCAGCCCGACGGCCTCCCGATCGCGCTCGATCCGCAGCTGGTCTCGGCGCCGGAGGCGGGGCTGCTCTTCGTCGACGGCGATCGGATGCGCTACGTCGCGGGCAGCGAGCCCGGCACGTTCACGGCCGCCTACAGCGTGCGCGGCCCCGACGGCCAGACGGCCAGCGCCGAGGTGACCCTGCGGGTGATCGACGCCGCCGAGCGCACGAACGCGGCGCCGGTCGCGCCGACGGTCGAGGCGCGCGTGGTGGCGGGCGCGAGCGTCGACCTCGCCATCCCGCTCTCGCACGCCGACCCCAACGGCGACCCCGTGCAGCTGCTCGGGCCCTCGACCGCGCCGGCTCGCGGCTTCGTCACCCAGCAGGGCTCGACCCTGCGCTACCAGGCGGGCGAGGTGTCGCCCGGCAGCGACGAGTTCCGCTATCGCATCGTCGACGAGCCGGGCGCGGTCGCCGAGGGCGTGGTGCGCATCACGGTCGTCGAGCAGGGGCCCGCGCTGCCCCCGGTGCTCGGCGCCGATGAGGCGCGGATGCGGCCGGACTCGACGCTCGTCGTCCCGGTGCTCGACAACGACAGCGACCCCGCGGGCCTCCCGCTCGAGATCGTGGGCGTGGAGGCCGCCACGGCCGGAGCCACGGCCGAGGTGCGCGACGACGCGGTGCTGGTGACGGCGGGCGCCGCGACGACCGACATCGGCGTGCTCGTGACGGTCGAGAACTCCGCCGGCACGCAGTCGACCAGCTGGCTGCGCGTCGATGTCGACGAAGCCGCGCCTCCGCCGCCGCCGGATCTCGCCGACGTGCAGGTCGCCATCCAGTCGATCGCCGACGGGGGCACCGTCGTGATCGATCCGCTCGCTCAGGCCTCGGTCCGCGACGGCCGCGCCGATGTGCTCGAGGCCGCCCTGCCGCTCGCGACCGACGGCGTCGAGCTGCGGGAGGACGGCGCGATCGAGGTCGCGGTCACGGAGCGCACGCGCTTCGTGCCCTACGCGGTCGCCCGCACCGACGACCCCTCGGCGGTCGGCACGGCGGTCATCGCCGTGCCGGGCCGCGCCGATGCGCTCCCGCAGCTGCGACCCGGCGTCGCCCCGCTGGTCGTGCAGTCGGGTGAGGCGCTCGAGATCCCGATCGACGACGTCGTCGTCACGGTCGACGGCGAGGGCGCGATCATCACCGACGCCAGCAGCGTCGTCGCCTTCCCGACCGACGGCACGAACCCCGTCATCGACGAGCGCACGCTCCGCTTCGTCCCGCAGGCTGGCTACTACGGGCCGGCATCCATCACCTTCGAGGTCACCGACGGCGACAGCCGGACGGACGAGGATGGGCGCGTCGGCACGATCGTGCTGCCGATCGACGTCGTCGCCGGCAGCGACGTGCCGCTCAGCGTGCTGGGGACCTTCGTGCAGCTCGAGTCCGGCGCGGAGCGGGAGATCGACCTGACGCGCATCACGAGGACACCGGACGCCGAACGGCTGGCCGGTGCCACCTGGACGATCGCGGGCGCCACGCCGCCGGGGTTCCGCGCGACGCTGCAGGGCTCGACGCTGCGGGTGGCCGCGCTGCCGGGGACGCCGGCCGGCACGGTCGCCGACCTGCGGATCGGCGTGCGCGACGCGGCCGGTGCGGGAGAAGGAGGCGTCGTGCGCCTCGCGACCATCACCTCCACGAAGCCGCTGGTCGCGCCGCTGCCCGACGCGGTGACCGTGCAGCGCGGCGCGAGCGCGACGGTGCTGCCGCTGGAGAACGACGCCGCATCCAACCCCTTCCCCGCCCCGCTGCGCATCGCTGCGCTCAGCGAGGAGGGGGCCGCTGCCCGCGGCGTCAGCGCGGAGCAGCGCGGCGAGGCCGTCACCGTCTCGGTCGCCAGCGACGCGGAGATCGGTACGACCTTCGTGCGGGTGCTCGTGCTGGACGCCACCCTCGATCCCGCGCGCGGCGTCTGGAGCCCGATCTCGGTCACGGTGCAGGACCGGCCCGAGCCACCCGCCCCGCCCGTGCAGGCGTTCGGGGAGCACGTCGACGGCGTCGTCACCATGACGATCGACCCACCCGCGGCGAACGGCAGCCCGATCACGGGCTACCGCCTCGTCGGCGACGGTGTCTCCTACCCGTGCGGGAGCGAGCCGCGCTGCCGCATCGAGGGTCTGCCCGCGGGCGTCGAGCTGCGGCTGCGCGCGATCGCGACCAACGCGCTCGGGGACAGCGACCAGTCCGCGCCCTCGGAGCCGGTGCACGCCGACCGCCGCCCCGCCGCCGTGCGCGGCGTGGCAGCAGCGCCCGCGACGGAGCCCGGCTCCGTGCGCGTGACGTGGCAGCCGGTGCCGCAGCCCCAGGGCGGCACCCCTGTCGAGGGCTACCTCGTGCGCATCACGGGCGACGGCGCCGACCGCATCGTGCGGGTCGGCGCGGGCGAGCGTGCCGCGGTGGTGCGCGAGCTGACGCCCGGCCGCGCCTACGGCATCGCGGTCGCGGCGGTGAACGACGCCGGGGTGCCCGACGAGGGCTGGCGCTGGCCCGCCGCGCCCGTGCCCTTCACCGCGGTCGGCGAGCCCTCGACGACCCCGGTGCTGCTCACCGGTCGCACCGCAGGCACGGTGACGGCGAGCTGGTCGGCCGTCGACGCCGGCGGCGCTGCGGCGGTGGGCTACACGATGCGGATCGTGCCGGTCGCCGACATCGCGGACCTCCAGTGCACGAGCACCGGGACGGGCACGCCCGCGGGCGCGGCGGCCCGCACCGGAACGCTGGCGGTGGAGGAGGGGACCCGAGTGGTCGTCGCGGTCATCGCCGACAACGGCTGGCACTGCTCCGTCTCCACCTCCGAGCCCATCTTCGGCAAGCCGTCGCCGGTCGCCGCAGCGGAGGTGCGGGTCAGCGCCGGTGCGGCACAGGTGCACGACGACGCCCTGGACCTGCAGCTGACCGCGGTCCCGGCGCTGCCCTCCGGCCAGTGGTTCGAGGCCCGCGTGCGCCAGTCGCCGCAGGCGACGCAGCCGGTGTGGGTGCGCGTGGGCCAGGGGGACTTCCTGACACCGACGACCACCTCCTTCGTCTACGGCCGCGACGCATCCGTCGACGTGCGCGTGTGCGCGCCCGCAGGTGCGGGCTCGACCCCCAACTGCTCGGACCCGACCGCCGTCGGCACAGCGATGCCGCTGCGCCTGCGCGCCGCGGTCGAGTCGTGCGTGCCGCTCGCACCGCTCGGCGCGACCAGCCCGACGAACGCCGCCGGAGCGATCGACAGCGAGGTCGTGGCCTCGTATCGCGTCGGCGGGATCTGGAGCGCGGAGCAGCCGGCGAGCGAGCCCGTACCGGCGGGGGCGACGCAGGTGCGAGCGACGGGCGTCGTAACCTATCGGGAGTCCGGGCCCCACCGGGACCCCACCCCGACCGTCTCGGGGTGCGGGCTGTGAGCAGGGAGGAACCCGCCGTGAGCGTCGATGTCTCGAGCATCCAGGAGCTGGCCGAGCACGTCGTCGACCGGGTCGAGCGCGTGCTGGTCGGCAAGCCTCTCGCGGTGCAGCTCTCGCTCACCGCGATGCTGAGCCACGGCCACCTGCTCATCGAGGACAACCCGGGCACCGGGAAGACCTCGCTCGCCCGTGCGCTCGCCGCCACGATCGACGGCTCGGCGAGCCGCATCCAGTTCACCCCCGACCTGCTGCCGGGCGACATCACGGGCATGAGCGTCTGGAGCCAGGGCCGGGGCGAGTTCGAGTATCGGCAGGGACCGGTCTTCGCCAACATCGTGCTGGCCGACGAGATCAACCGCGCGAGCCCCAAGACGCAGTCGGCGCTGCTCGAGGTGATGCAGGAGGGGCAGGTCACCGTCGACGGCGTCGCGCACCCGGTGCCGAAGCCGTTCATGGTCATCGGCACCCAGAACCCCATCGAGCACGCCGGCACCTACCAGCTGCCGGAGGCGCAGCTCGACCGCTTCGCCCTCAAGGCGTCCATCGGCTACCCCGACCACGCCTCGACGCTGCGCATCCTGACCGAGTCGGGCACGGCGGTGCTGCCGGAGGACATCGAGCCGGTGACGGATGCGGCGGCGATCCAGGCGATGGCCGCCGCGATCCGCACGGTGCACGTCGAGGCTTCCATCGTCGACTACGTCGCGCGCCTGGTCGAGGCCACGCGCGAGGCCGACGAGGTGCGGCTGGGCGTCTCGGTGCGCGGCGCGCTCGCGCTCGTGCGGACCGCGCGAGCGTGGGCGGCCATCCACGGCCGCGACTACGTCACGCCCGACGACGTCAAGGCGCTCGCCGTGCCGGCGCTCGCGCACCGGCTGGTGCTGCAGCCCGAGGCGGAGTTCGACGACGTGCGCCCCGAGAGCATCGTGCAGCAGCTCATGCTGACCGTCGCGCCGCCGCGGCGCTGATCGCGATGCCCGTCGCCCCGATGCTCGCGCCGCCGAGCCGCCGCTGAGAGCGGCACCGCCATGCCGACGCTGCGAGCCGCGCTGAGCGCGATCACCCCCTGGGGGTGGACGCTGCTCGTGACCGTCGCAGCCGGCCTCGTGCTGGCCGGCGCGCTCGGCTGGGCCGAGGGGCTCGTCGCGGCGGTCGCCGCTGCCGTCGTGCTGCTCGCCGCCGTGCCGTGGATCATCGGCGAGCGCTGGGCGCGAGCCCGGATCGGCCTGAGCGCCGAGCGCGTGCCGGTCGGTGCCGACGCCCTCGCGCTCGTCGAGGTCTCTCGGCCGACGCGAGCGGCGACCCCGAGCCAGGTCGACCTCGACGTGGGCGGGGTGGAGGCCGTGCTCGAGATCCCGCCCATCGAGGTGGGCGGGCGCCTGGTGCGCTCCGTGCCCCTCGACACCTCGCGCCGCGGCCTGCGAACGGTCGGGCCCGCCACCATCATGCGCACCGACCCCTTCGGCGCGCTCGAGCGGCGGCACCGACTGACGGAGTCACGGACCCTGGTCGTGCATCCGCGCGTCGTGCGCCTGCCCGGCGGCGCCGGCGGCATCGTGCGCGATCTGGACGGCGAGGCGGCAGCGGAGCGCACGGCCGATGACGTCTCGTTCCACAGCCTCCGCGAGTACTCGCCCGGCGACGACCGGCGGCTCGTGCACTGGCGCTCGAGCGCGAAGCACGGCACGCTGCTCGTGCGGCAGTTCGAGCCATCCCGGCGCGCAGACACCCTGATCGTGCTGTCCACCCGCGCCGACGAGTACGACGGCGACGACTTCGAGCTCGCCCTCTCGCTGGTCGGCACGCTCGGCCTCGCGGCGATGACCGACCGGCGCCGATTGCGCATCGTCGAGAGCCCCGGCACCGAGCGGGGCGAGGCGCAGGCGGTCGACGCCGCGACCCGGGAGCGGCTGCTCGACGCGCTCGCGGTGCTCGAGCCGCGCCACGAGCACGGCATCGCCGCGGCGGCCCGCGCGTCGCGCGGGGCCGCGCCCGGCAGCCTCGCGTGGCTCATCACCGGCTCCACCGTGCCGCCCCGCACCCTCCGCACCGCGGCGAACGGCATGCCGGCGGGCGTGGTCTCGGTCGTCGTGCGGGCCGCCGTCGGCGCGCTGCCGTCGCGCTCGCGCCTGGGCGATGCCGACGTCGTCACCGTGGGGGCGATCGAGGACCTCTCGCGCGGCATCGGGCAGTCGAGGCAGCGATGATCCAGCGCGCTCCCGCCGTCGGCGCCCTGCTGCTCGCGATCATCACCGCGTGCATCCCGCTGTGGTGGGTCTTCGGCACCATGCAGCTCGTCGTCGCCGTCGCGGTGGCGCTGCTGGTGGGCGCGGCGCTCGCGAGCCTCGCGGCCGTGCGGCGCTGGAGCGCGCTGCCGGTCATCTGCACGGGCGCAGCAGCGCTCGCGCTGCTGGCCGTGCCGCTCGCGAGCCCGCAGCGCATCCCCCGGGGCGAGTGGCTGCCGGCCTTCGCGGACGCCATGGCCGCGATCGTGCTCGCGTGGCGGCGGCTGCTCACCATCGGCCTGCCCGTCGGCACGGGCGACGCGCTGCTCATGGCCCCCATCGTGCTCGTGCTCGTCGGCACGGTGATCGGCGTCTCGATCGCGCTGCGCTCGCCGCGCGCAGAGGTCGCCGCGCTCGTGCCCGCCACGATCGGGGTCTGGTCGATCCTGTGGGGCCCGCGCGACCTGCCGGAGCCGTGGCTGACCGGCCTCGTCGCCCTCGTGCCGATCGCCGGCTACGTCGCCGTCGTGCGGCAGGCCCGCCGCCGCAGCCGCGCACCGCGCGCGCTCTCGTCGCTCGCGCGACGGGTCGGCGCCGGCGCGCTCGTCACCCTCGTCGCGCTCGGCGGCGCCGCAGCCGCGGGCTCGCTCGCCGAGCTGCCGGAGCGGACGGTGCTGCGCGGGGACAGCCCCAGCTCGATCGAGCTCCAGGGCGCCTCGCCGCTCGCCGCCTACCGCGGCTTCTGGGCAGCCGACGCGCGCTCGGCCACGCAGCTCACGGCCACGGGCCTCTCACCCGGTGACCGCATCCGCCTCGCCGCCCTCGACAGCTACGACGGCGAGGTGCTGGGCGTTGGCCGGTCGGCGTTCGAGCGCGTCGCGGTCGCCGAGGCCGGCGAGGGCCGCGTCGTGGGCGTGACGATCGGCGAGCTCTCCAGCCCGTGGCTGCCGATCGTCGGCGAGCCATCGGCGGTGCGCTTCGTCGGCGATCGCGCCGAGCGGCTCGCGTCCGGACTGCATCGCAGCGACGAGCTGCGGGCGCTCGTCGTCGAGGGCGGCATCGCGCAGGGCGACGGCTATCAGATGCTCTCGCAGCAGGTGCCGGCCGTGGTGCCGCCCGAGCGGATCGCCGAGCTCAAGCCGGCCGAGCCGCGCCAGGGGACGGTCACGCTGCCGGAGGGCATGCTCGCGGCGCTCGCGGCCTGGACGGGCGGCGAGACGAGCGCGGGACCTCGGCTCGCGGCCATGCTCGAGGGGCTGCGGGCCGATGGCTACGTCAGCCACGGCGTGCTCGAGGACGAGGTGCCCTCGCGGCCCGGCCACTCGCTCGAGCGGCTCGAGGCGCTCTTCGCCGAGCCGATGGTCGGGGATGCCGAGCAGTACGCGACGGCGGCGATGCTGCTCGCCCGCCAGCTGGGCTTCGATGCGCGGGTGGTCGTGGGCTTCACGCCCGACGGCATCGTGCAGGGCCAGCCGACGAGCGTGCTCGGCGCCGACGCGGATGCGTGGCTCGAGGTCCGCACGCAGGCGGGCTGGGTGGGGCTCGACGTCTCGCCCGAGATGCGCCCGATCCCCGAGCAGGAGGACGGCTCGCCGACGGTCGTCGAGGAGCCGCCGCTGCAGCAGGCGCCGGCACCGGCGCCGGGTGGCCAGCGCGAGGGTCCCGATCCGGCGACGCCGAGCGCGCCCGCCGACACCGACGACAGCCTCTCCCGCCTGCTGCAGACGCTCGCGGCCATCGGTGCGGTGCTGGGCCTGATCGCGCTCATCGCCGCGATCCCCGTCGGGCTGCTCGTGGCGAAGGTCGTGCGCCGCCGTCGCCGTCGCCGCGCCGACGCCCCGCAGGATCGCGCCGAGGGGGCCTGGGCAGAGCTCGTGGACGGGCTGCGCGACCGCGGTGAGGCGCCGCCGGTGGCGAGCACGCGCCTCGAGCAGGCCGGCGAGAGCGCGCGCATGCGCGAGCTCGCCCACCGGGTCGATCGGGCGGTGTTCGCGGCGACACCGCCGACCGAGCCGGAGGTGGCGGCCACCTGGCGGCTCAGCCGGCTCGTGCTCGCGGAGCGCGACGAGGGCGAGGGTCGGCTGCGGCCGCTGCTGGCCCGTCTCAACCCCGCCTCGCTCACGCGCCGCTGAGCTGCCCGACGCCCGGCGGGTGCCCCCGCGGCTCCCGCGCGGTCGCTCTCCACAGCCGTCGTGCGCCGGCGCTCGCGGCGGCGGCCGCCTCGCGCATCCTGTGCCCATGCAGACGCGCATCGACCTGCCACGCCCCCCGACCGAGCCCGAGCCCGCCTCCTTCCCGCTGCTGGCGAGCCTCGCCCCCGTGCTCGGCGCCGTCGCGCTCTGGCTGCTGCTGCAGACCCCGACGGTGCTGGTCTTCGCGCTGCTCGGTCCGGTCATCGCGCTCGCGAGCATGGGCGACGGGCGGCGCACGCGCCGTCGGCGCCGCGCGCGCGAGGCCGAGCGGTGGCGCGTCGAGCTCTCGGAGGCCGCTGACCGCGTCGATGCCGCCCTCGACGAGCGCCGCGCGGCGCTCGCCGCCGCGCATCCCGACGCCCGAGCGGTCGCCGCGCGGCCGCCGCACGACCCGCATCGGTGGCGCGCCGCACCCGACGCGCCGGTGCACGTGGTGCTGGGCATCGGTCCGCTTCCCTCCGGGATCGCGCTCGAGGGGGCGATGCCGGCGACCGATCCCGCGGTGCAGCGCCTGGGCGCCGTCGAGGCGGTCGACCGCCTGCGATCGGCGGCCGCGGTGCTCGAGGGCCCGATCGTCGTCGACGCGCGCGAGGGCATCGGCCTCGTCGGCCCTCGACCGGTGGCGATCGCCCTCGCGCGGGCGATCGTCGTGCAGGTGGCGGATGCGGTGGCGCCGGATGCCGCGGAGGCGATCGTGCCCGACAGCCCGGCCTGGGCGTGGCTCGCGGCGCTGCCGCACCCGCTGCACCGCGAGCCGTGCGACGCGGTGCGCCTCGTGGGCGACGGCGTCGAGGTGACGGTCGCCGTGGCCGAGGATGCCGCAGCCCTGCCGCGCGAGTGCCGCATCGTGGTGCATGCGGCGCTCGACCGCGCGCACGTGGGCGGTCGCTCCTGCATGCCGAGCGCGCTCACCGAGCGCGAGGCCGAGGCCGCCATCGAGACGCTCGCTGCGGCCGCGGCGCACGCGGGCATCCGACGCGCTGGCGGGCTGCCGGATCGCGTCGAGCTCGACGCGCTGCCGGTCGCGACCGGCGGGCTGACTGCGGTCTTCCTCGTCGAGGGTGCGCCCGTCGAGCTCGACCTCGTGCGCGACGGCCCGCACGCCGTCGTGGGCGGCACCACCGGTTCGGGCAAGAGCGAGCTGCTGATCGCCTGGGTCGCGGCGATCGCCGCGGGCAGGTCCACCGCGGAGGTGTCCTTCCTGCTCGTGGACTTCAAGGGCGGAGCCTCGTTCGCCCCGCTGCTCGGCCTCGCGCACTGCGTCGGGGTCATGACCGATCTCGACCGGTCGGGGGCGCTGCGGGCGATCGAGAGCCTGAAGGCAGAGCTGCGCCGGCGCGAGCAGCTGCTGGCGGTGCAGGCAGCGCGATCGATCGAGGAGGCGCAGGGCATCGCGCGGCTGGTGATCGTCGTCGACGAGTTCGCTGCCATGCTGCACGAGCTGCCAGACCTGCATCGGCTCTTCGTCGACCTCGCCGCGCGCGGCCGCTCGCTCGGCGTGCACCTGGTGCTCTGCACGCAGCGGCCCGCAGAGGCCGTCCGCGACTCGCTGCTCGCCAACTGCGGCATCCGCATCTCGCTGCGGGTCACCGACGAGCACGACGCGATGGCAGTGACGGGCAGCGCCGCAGCGGCGGCCATCCCGCTGGAGGCGCGGGGACGCTGCGTGGTGCGCGTGAGCGGGGGAGCGACGCGGATGGCGCAGGCCGCGATCGCGAGCCCCGAGCACCTGGCGCTGCTGGTCGCGGCGGCGGCGCAGCAGCCGCGCGCGCCGCGGCCGTGGCGCGAGCCGCTGGCGCGCGCGGTGCCGCTCACCGCGGTGAAGCCCGGCCCGGATGCCGGGGATGCCGGCGTCGTGCGGCTCGGGCTGGTCGACCGGCCGGCCGAGCAGCGCATCGCGCCGGTCGTGTGGCGTCCGGCGCTCGACGGCCCGCTGCTCGCGGTCGGCGGTGCGGCGAGCGGTCGCTCGAGCCTCGCCGA
Organism: Agrococcus sp. Marseille-P2731; assembly: GCF_900117395.1. Lineage (GTDB taxonomy): Bacteria > Actinomycetota > Actinomycetes > Actinomycetales > Microbacteriaceae > Agrococcus. Next base: position 711,100 of record NZ_FPEG01000001.1, read on the forward strand.
GCTCATCGCCGTCCAGCTCGGCACGCCCGTCATCGATCGAGAGGATGCGCTCTGGGATGCCCTGACGGCCCCGGGCCGCTCGTCATCGACGACCTCGACCTCCAGCTCGCGCGCCTGACCGACGAGCAGCAGGCGGCCGTCGCGCTCGGCATCGCGAGGCGCATGCGCGAGGGCGCGCCGGTCGCATGCACCGCGCGGCGCGTCTCGACGGCCATGGCGCAGGTCGCGCCGCTCGCCGAGATCCGCATCCTGCTGCGCATCGCGAGCCGGCAGGAGCACGTGGTCGCCGGTGGTGACGGCCGGTTGCACGACGCCGGCCTGCCGCCGGGGGCCGGGTGGCTGCAGGACGAGCGCATCCAGCTCGCCCTTCCGCCGTCGAGAGCGCCGCGGCGCCAGCCGCAGTCAGCGCCGCTGCCTCGCGGGCCGCTCGCCGTCGTGCTGGGGATCGGTGCCGAGCTGCCGCCAGCGCTGGCCCGCCTGGCCGCGGAGGGCACGGCGGTGAGGCCGGGGAGCGACACGAGCGCCAGCCTCGTCGTCGGCGCAGTCGCCGAGTGGGAGGCCGCGTGGGGCGAGCTCGACCGGCTCCGTGCGCAGCGCCCGGTGCTCGTGCTCGGCGTCGACGAGCGCGCGGTGCGACAGGTGCTCCGGCACGCGCCGGCACCGCCGCCGATGCGCGAAGCGCCCGCCTGGGTGCTCCAGGACGGGCGCTTCGCGCGGCTGCGCTACGCCAGCAGCGAGGCGAGCGGTGCGGCCTGAGCGTCGAGCGCCGACGCGACGGCGGCGTTGGCCACCTGCCCGCCGGTCGTGTTCAGGCCCTCGGCGAGCCCGGCATCCGCCGAGAGCGCCGCGCGCCAGCCGTGGTCGGCGATGCGCGTGGTCGCGTGCAGCGTCGCGTTCGTGAGCGCCTGCGTCGAGGTGCGCGGCACGGCGCCAGGCAGGTTCGCGACGCACGCGAACACGGTGTCGTGCACGGTGAACGAGGGGTCGTCGTGCGTCGTCGGTCGCGAGTCGGCGAAGCAGCCGCCCTGGTCGATGGCGATGTCGACGAGCGCCGAGCCCGGCCGCATGCCGGCGACCATCTCGTTGGTCACGAGCTTCGGCGCCTTCGCACCCGGGATCAGCACGGAGCCGATCACCAGGTCGGCGTCCCGCACCGACTCCTCGACCGTGACCCGGTTCGAGTGCAGCGTCTGCACGCGGCCGCCGTAGATCGTGTCGAACTGCCGCAGGCGGGGGAGCGAGACGTCGAGCACCGTCACCCGCGAGCCGAGGCCGACGGCCATCTCGACCGCCGCGGTGCCGGCGACGCCGCCGCCCAGCACGACCGTGTGGCCGGCGCGGGTGCCCGGCACACCGCCGAGCAGCAGGCCAGCGCCGCCGGCGGGCGCGGTCAGGAGGCGCGCGCCCTGGATCACCGAGAGGCGACCCGCGACCTCGCTCATGGGCGCGAGCATCGGCAGCGAGCCGTCGGGCGCGCGCACGGTCTCGTAGGCGATGGCGGTCGTGCCGCGGTCGATGAGCGCCCGCGCGAGCTCGGGCGCTGCGGCGAGGTGCAGGTAGGCGAAGAGCGTCAGATCCTCGCGCAGCAGGTCGAGCTCGTGCGCGATGGGCTCCTTGACCTTCAGCACGAGCTCGGCGGCCCACGCCTCCGCGGCGGTCGCGACGATCCGTGCGCCCGCCGCCTCGTAGGCGGCATCCGCGATGCCGCTGCCCTCTCCCGCCCCGCGCTCGATCACGACCTCGTGGCCGCGCGCGGCCAGCTCGGTCGCGCCGGCGGCGGTCAGCGCGACCCGCTGCTCGGCGGGCTTGATCTCGCGCGGCACGCCGATGCGCATCAGGCTGCGCTCGTCACCGACTCGATGGCGCGGTCGATGACCTCGACCGCCTCGCGCAGCTGCTCGTCGGTGATCGCGAGGCTCGGCAGGAAGCGCAGGACGTTGTAGTCGGTGCCGGCGGTGAGCACGAGCACGCCGTCGCGGCCGGCGGCCTCCGAGATGGGACCGGTGGCGATCGGTGCGCCCGACTCCGGGTCGATGAACTCGAGCGCGAGCATCGCGCCCTTGCCGCGCACCTCGATGATCTCGGGGTGGCGCTCCGCGAGCCCGTCGAGCAGCGGCCGCAGCACGCGCTCGATGCGCTGCGCCTCGGCGTTGAGGTCGCGCGACTCGATCTGCTCGAAGACGGCGACCGCCGCAGCGCACGAGACGGGGTTGCCGCCGAAGGTGCCGCCGATGCCGCCGACGTGCACGGAGTCCATGATCTCGGCGCGACCGGTGACGCCGGCGAGCGGCATGCCGCCCGCGATGCCCTTCGCCGAGAGCACCATGTCGGGCACCCAGTCGAAGTGCTCCGACGCGAAGGTCCTGCCGGTGCGGCAGATGCCCGACTGCACCTCGTCGGCGATCATGACGACGCCGTTCGCGGTGCACCACTCCTGCATCGCCGGCAGGTAGCCGTCGGCCGGCACGATGAAGCCGCCCTCGCCCTGGATGGGCTCGATCACGAGGCACGCGAGGTCGCTGACGCCGACGTGCTTCTCGAGGTAGTACTGGGTGCGCTCCGCGGCATCCGCGCCGTTCAGGCCGTCCTGCAGCGGGTAGGAGCCCGGCGCGTGGAAGATGTCGGAGGCGAGCGGGCCCATGCCGGTCGCGTAGGGCGCCGGCTTGTAGTTCATCGTCATCGTGAGGTTCGTGCGGCCGTGGTAGCCGTGCTCGACGACGGCGACAGCGCGGCGCCCGGTGAACTTGCGCGCGATCTTGACGCCGTTCTCGACGGCCTCCGAGCCGGAGTTCACGAAGAACGACTTCTTGTGGTGGTCGCCGGGGGTGTGCGCGGCGAGGTACTCGGCGACGCGCACGTAGGGCTCGTAGGGCGTGGTGCCGAAGAGCGAGTGCGTGAGCTTGCCCACCTGCTCGCGCACGGCCTCGACGACCGCGTCGTTCGTGTGGCCGACGGTGGTGACGCCGATGCCGCATCCGAGGTCGATGAACCGGTTGCCGTCGACGTCGGTGATGATGGCGTCGTGCGCCGAGGCGACGAAGACCGGCAGCTGGTGCGGGATCGCCTGCGGGACCGCCTGTGCCTTTCGCTCGATGAGCGCCCTGGAGTTCGGACCGGGGATCTCGGTGACGACGGAGCGGGAGACGGCGGGAGCTGCGATGTCAGTCATGCACGAATCCTACGCCGGGGCCGCGCCGGAGCACATACGGTGGAGGCATGCCGATGCAGCACTCCTACGCCGTCGAGGTCGAGTGGACCGGGGCGGGCGATCACGGCACCGCCACCTACCGCTCCTACACGCGCGATCACGTCGTGCGCATCGACGGGCTGCCCGACATCCTGGGCTCCTCGGACAAGACCTTCCGCGGCGACGCCGCCCGGCACAACCCCGAGCAGCTGCTGCTCACCGCCCTCGCGCAGTGCCACATGCTCAGCTACCTGCACCAGGCGGCAAGCCGCGGCATCGTCGTCACCGGCTACCGCGACGCGGCGACGGCGACCATGGAGACGGCCGGCAGCGGTGGGCGCTTCACGAGCGCCGTGCTGCACCCGGTGGTGACGATCGCGGATGCCTCGCAGGCAGCAGACGCGCTGGACGCGCACGTGCAGGCGAGCGCCGACTGCTTCATCGCGGCCAGCGTCGCCTTCCCGGTGCTGCACGAGCCGACGATCGTCGTCGCCGGCGAGGTCGTCGCCACCGGTGGGGAGCACGCGTGAGCGCGGTGCAGCGCGGAGGCGCGCACGGCGGCCGCCGCCGCGTCATCGTGCTCGGCTCGACGGGATCGGTCGGCGTGCAGACGCTCGACGTGATCCGCGCCAACCGCGACCGCTTCGAGGTGGTCGGCCTCATCGCCGGGCGCGACTTTGCGGGGCTCGAGGCGCAGCAGGCCGAGCTCGGCGGCGAGATCGGTCTCGGCGCTGAGGCCGCGGTCACGATGATCGAGTCGGTCGACGCCGACGTGGTCGTCAACGGCATCACCGGCTCCGTCGGGCTCGCCCCGACCCTCGCGGCCCTCGACGCCGGCCGCACCCTCGCGCTCGCCAACAAGGAGTCGCTCATCGCCGGCGGCGACCTCGTCATGCGGCGCGCGGCGCCCGGCCAGATCGTGCCGGTCGACTCCGAGCACTCCGCCATCGCGCAGTGCCTGCGCGCCGGCGACCACCGCGAGGTGCGACGGCTCGTGCTCACCGCATCCGGCGGCCCCTTCCGGGGATGGAGCCGCGAGCGGATGGCCGATGTGGCACCGGCGGATGCGCTGGCCCACCCCACGTGGGACATGGGCGTGATGGTGACCACGAACTCGTCGACCATGGTCAACAAGGGCCTCGAGGTGATCGAGGCGCACCTGCTGTTCGACATCCCCTTCGACCGCATCGAGGTGACGGTGCATCCCCAGTCGATCGTGCACTCGATGGTCGAGTTCGTCGACGGCTCCACGATCGTGCAGGCCTCGCCGCCCGACATGCGGCTGCCGCTCTCGCTCGGGCTCGACTGGCCGCACCGCGTCGCGGGCGTCGGCGCGCCGCTCGACTGGAGCACGGCGTCGTCCTGGACCTTCGAGCCGCTCGACGACCGCGCGTTCCCCGCCGTGGCGCTCGCGAAGCGCGTCGGCCAGCTGGGCTCGACCTACCCGGCCGTCTTCAACGCGGCGAACGAGCAGGCCGTGCACGCCTTCCACCGCGGCGACATCGGCTACCTCGACATCATCCCCACGATCGAGCGGGTGCTCGAGCAGCACGAGCCGGGCGAGCTGACGCTCGAGCGCGTGCTGGACGCCGAGCGCTGGGCTCGCCGCATCGCCGACGAGGTCGCGGGCGTCGACCGCTGAGGTCGGGTCAGGGGCCCAGGCGCGGCTCCACGACGACCTCGACGTCTGCGCGGTCGACGGCGGCGACGACGGCGCCGGCGTCCTCCCACCAGCGCGCGTAGTGCTCCGGGTCCCGGTTGATCTGCACCCCGTGCGCGACGCGCGTCGGCGTGAGCGCCTCGCGGCCCTCGAGCCGCTCGAGCGCCCGGAAGAAGAGCACGGCCGAGCCGTACGCATCCATGCGCACCGCATAGTCGCCCCATCCGGTGCGCTGCTGGAACAGCCCGCGCGAGTCGGGCCCGGCATCGTCGCCGTGGTCGACGACGCGCAGGCTCGACTCGCCCATCGCGGTCATCACGCCGATGCGCACGTCGCGCTCGCCGAGCCCCAGGTCGCGCCCGGCCTGCATGACGATCGCGGCGTTCGCGAGCTGCCCCCGATCCCAGCCGGCCACAGCGCGCGGCAGCTCACCCTCGACGTGCGCCGTCTGCGCGACGGGATCGGGCGCGGGCCGCGTCACCACCCACGCGAGCACGACGACGAGCAGCAGGCCGAGGGCGCCGAGCACGATGCCGCGCCCGTTCGAGGCGGTGCGCGGCACGCGCTCACGGGTGGTCGACATGCCAGCCAGCGTAGGCACATCGCCTATGGCACTACTGTTGCCGCTGATGGATGCCGTCCTCCTCTTCACCGCGGGCGTGCTCGTCGTCGTCGTCGGCCTGGCCGTCTCGATCGGCCTGCACGAGCTCGGGCACCTGTGGCCCGCGAAGCTCTTCGGCGTGCGCGTCGGGCAGTGGATGATCGGCTTCGGGCCGACGATCTTCTCGTTCCGCCGCGGCGAGACCGAGTACGGCATGAAGTGGATCCCGCTGGGCGGCTACATCTCGATGTCGGGCATGTTCCCGCCGCTCAAGCCCGGCGGGGAGTCGCGGGATGCGTCCACGGGCTTCCTGGACACGCTCGTGCAGGATGCGCGGGACTCCAGCGCCGACACCATCGATGAGGGCGAGGAGCACCGGGCGTTCTGGCGGCTCGCGACCTGGAAGCGCGTGATCATCATGTTCGGCGGGCCGTTCATGAACCTCGTGATCGCCGTCGCGCTGTACGCGGTGGTGCTCTGCGGCTTCGGCATCGCGGTGCCCTCGACCACCATCTCGAGCGTCTCCGAGTGCGTGATCGCCGCATCCGCCGACCGGACCGACTGCGAGAGCGGCGACCCGCTCGCGCCCGCCGCCGAGGCCGGCATCGAGCCGGGCGACGCCATCGTCTCGATCGCCGGCCAGCCCACCGAGCGGTGGGCAGACATCCAGAGCACCGTGCGCGAGCTCGCGGGGCAGCAGGTGCCGGTCGTGGTCGAGCGCGGCGGCGAGCGCCTGACGCTGCAGATCACGCCGCTCGCGAGCGAGCGCTACGTCGTCGACGACCTGGGCCGGATCGTCGAGTCGGGCGGTGAGCGCGTGACCGAGACGGTCGGCTTCGTGGGCGTCGGCCCGCAGTACGTGGTCGAGCAGCAGCCCGCGAGCGCCGTGCTGCCCGCGGTCGGCGACAACGTCGTGCGGGTCGGGCAGATGATCCTGAGCCTGCCGCAGCGGCTCGTCGACGTGGCCGAGGCCGCCTTCGGCACCGAGGAGCGCGACCCGAACGGCCCGATGTCGGTCGTCGGCGTCGGCCGCATGGCGGGCGAGATCGCTGCCCTCGACCAGGTGCCGATCCTCGAGCGCATCAGCGCCATGGTGCAGCTGCTCGCGAGCCTGAACGTGGCGCTGTTCGTCTTCAACCTCATCCCGCTCATGCCGCTCGACGGCGGCCACATCCTCGGCGCGGTGGTGGATGCGGTGCGTCGCGGCTGGGCGCGCCTGCGCGGCCGGGTGGCGACGCCGCTCGACACCGCGAAGTGGGTGCCGGTCACGCTGGCCGTGACCGCGGTGCTCGGCGTCATGAGCGCCCTGCTGATCTACGCCGACATCGTCAAGCCCATCAGCGTCTTCGGCGGCTGACCCCGCCCCCGCCTCTGAGTGGCGCTTCCGGCACTTGAGTGGCGCCTCCCGCGTCTGAGTGGCGCTTCCCGCGTCTGAGTGGCGCTTCCGGCGTCTGAGTGGCGCTTCCGGCGTCTGAGTGGCGCCTCCCGCGTCTGAGTGGCGCTTCCGGCACTTGAGTGGCGCTTCCCGCACCTGAGTGGCGCCTCCGCGCCTCCCTCCGTGCGCGGCCGCGCTACTGCTCGCGCGTGCCCTGGTGGAAGCGCTGCCGCCAGCGGCCGCCGGCACGCACCCAGAGCGACGAGCGCAGCGCCGGCTCCGCGCTCACCGAGCGCCAGACGAGCAGCAGCGCGTCGGGCGAGAGCTCGTGCGTCGCGAGCACCTCGAGCTCGACCGGCTGCGGCAGGGGAGCGATCTCGGCGAGCAGGTCGTCGCGCGACCAGCGGCGGCCGGATGCGCCGATCTCCTCCCACTCGGGGTGCAGCAGCGCAGCCACCGACGCCGGGTCGCCGCGCACCGCGTCGGTGAGCAGCGAGCGCTCGAGCCGGACGACCTCGGCCTCGACCGGTGCGTCGGTGAGGAAGTCGAAGCCGTCGAAGAGGTCGGGCGCGGAGGTCTCGTGACGCGTTCGGCCTGCGGCCGAGCGCTCCTCGACCGTCGGGGGGAGCGGCGAGGCGGCGGCCGCCTCGGCGGCCGGCGCACCCGCGCGCGTGACACCGCCGAAGCCGGGCCCCGCATCCGGCACCTTGCCCTGCTGGTAGGCGGCGGCGGCGCCGTTGGCGAGCCGATCGGCGGCCTCGTTGAGAGGGTGGCCGGCGTGGCCCTTCACCCACTCGAAGCGCACGACGCAGCCAGAGGCCTTGCGCGCGCTCATGAGCGCGTCGAGCTCCTGCATCAGCTCGCGGTTCATGACCGGCTTGCCGTCGGCCTTCTTCCAGCCCTTGCGCTTCCAGCCGGGCATCCACTGCGTGATCGCCTTGATGACGTACTGGCTGTCGCACAGGATGAGCAGCTCGTCGAGCCCCTCGGTCTGCTGCAGCAGGTCGACGACGGCCTTGAGCTCGCCGATGTTGTTCGTGCCCTGCCGCTGCCCGCCGGCCGCCCAGCGCTCGTCGTCGATGTACCAGCCCCAGCCCGTCGGTCCGGGGTTGCCGAGGGAGGAGCCGTCTGCCGCTGCGGTGATCACCCGTCGATCCTGCCAGCCTGGCGCGTCGCCGCCGCCCCTCGTGGCACGCGCGCCGCCGACCGCCAACCGGTCAGAGCGCTGTCCGACCGGATCATCCGGTCGGAGGGCCGTCCCGACGGTTCGCGGTCGGCGATCCGGCGCCGGTCCATAGCCGCGCCGCGTAGGCTTGCTGGCATGGCAGCCATCAACCTCGGCAAGCCCGAGCCGCTCACGCTCGCGCCCCGTCGCAAGAGCCGGCAGATCAAGGTCGGCAAGGTCCTCGTCGGCGGCGACGCACCGGTCTCCGTGCAGTCGATGACCACGACGAAGACCACCGACATCAACGCGACGCTGCAGCAGATCGCCGAGCTCACGGCCACCGGCTGCGACATCGTGCGCGTCGCGGTGCCGAGCCAGGACGACGCGGATGTGCTGCACATCATCGCGAAGAAGAGCCAGATCCCGGTGATCGCCGACATCCACTTCCAGCCGAAGTACGTGTTCCAGGCGATCGACGCGGGCTGCGCCGCCGTGCGCGTCAACCCGGGCAACATCCGCAAGTTCGACGATCAGGTCGGCGCGATCGCGAAGGCCGCGCAGGCGGCTGGCGTGAGCCTCCGCATCGGCGTCAACGCGGGCAGCCTCGACCCGCGCCTGCTGCAGAAGCACGGCAAGGCGACGCCGGAGGCGCTCGTCGAGTCGGCCGTCTGGGAGGCGAGCCTGTTCGAGGAGCACGACTTCCACGACTTCAAGATCTCGGTCAAGCACAACGACCCGGTCGTGATGGTCAAGACCTACCGCATGCTCGCCGAGCGCGGTGACTGGCCCCTGCACCTCGGCGTCACCGAGGCCGGGCCGGCCTTCCAGGGCACCATCAAGTCGACGACCGCCTTCGCGATCCTGCTGGCCGAGGGCATCGGCGACACCATCCGCGTCTCGCTCTCGGCCCCGCCGGTCGAGGAGATCAAGGTCGGCATGCAGATCCTGCAGTCGCTGAACCTGCGGGAGCGCAAGCTCGAGATCGTCTCGTGCCCGTCCTGCGGCCGCGCCCAGGTCGATGTCTACTCCTTGGCGGATGCGGTGACCGAGGGCCTGAAGGACGTGCAGGTGCCGCTGCGCGTCGCGGTCATGGGATGCGTCGTCAACGGCCCCGGCGAGGCGCGCGAGGCTGACCTCGGGGTCGCCTCGGGCAACGGCAAGGGGCAGATCTTCATCAAGGGCGAGGTCGTCAAGACCGTGCCGGAGTCCGAGATCGTCGCGACGCTCATCGAAGAGGCCCGCCGCATCGCCGACGAGGAGGGCCTCCCCGCCGGCGAGGCGGAGGTCGTGACGGCCTGACGCCCGTGGATCTGCGGGCGGTGCAGCGCCGCACCCTCACGGTCCTCTCCGCCGGGCAGGCCCTCGGCGGCCTCTCGAACGGCGTGGCGCTCGGCGTCGGCTCGCTCCTGGTCGAGCAGGTCACGGGGGATCCGGCGCTCGCCGGCCTCGCGGCCACGATGCTCACGCTCGGCGGAGCGCTGCTCGCGGTGCCGCTCGCGCGGCTGGCCGCCCGGCGCGGTCGTCGGATCTCGCTCACCTCCGGTGCCCTGATCGCGCTCGTCGGCGCGCTCACCCTCGCCCTCGGCGGCTCGCTCGGGAGCGCCTGGATCGTGCTTCCGGGCTTCCTGATCCTCGGCGCGTCCACGGCCATCAACCTGCAGTCGCGCTTCGCCGCCACCGACCTCTCCCTGCCAGAGCGCCGCGGACGCGACCTCTCGCTCGTGGTGTGGATGACGACCATCGGCGTCATCGTCGGCCCCAACCTGATCCCGGCGGGAGACGCGCTCGGCACGGCGCTCGGGCTCCCGCACCTCGTCGGCGCCTACCTGATCTCCGCCGCGGCGCTCGTGCTCGCCGCCCTGCTGCTGTGGCTCGGGCTGCGGCCCGACCCGCTGCTGACCGCGCGCGGCCTCGTGGCCGCGACAGACCGCGCGGTGCCGCGCCTGCGGCTCCTGCGGCATCCGCGGGCGCTCGCCGCCGTCGTGACCATCGCCTGCGGGCAGGCGGTCATGGTCGGCGTCATGGCGCTGACCCCGGTGCACCTCGGCCACCACGGCCATGGGCTCACGATGATCGGGCTGACGATGAGCGCGCACACCGCCGGCATGTACGCGCTCTCGCCCGTCTTCGGCTGGCTCACCGACCGCATCGGCGCGCGCACGGTGGCCATCGGCGGCGCCGCGCTGCTGACCGCCGCCGTGCTCACGGGGCTGTCGCTCGACTCGCACCTCGCGCCCATCCCGCTCGCGCTGCTGGGCCTCGGCTGGAGCGCCACGACGGTGGCGGGCTCGACGCTCGTCGCCGGCGCGGTCGCCGCAGAGCTCCGCCCGGCCCTGCAGGGGCGCAGCGACCTCGCGATGGGGCTCGCCGGGGCGAGCGCCGGCGCGCTCGCGGGCCCGGTGCTCGGGCTCGTCGGCTACGCGGGCCTGAACGCGGCGATGCTGCCGGTGATCGCGGCGCTCGTCGTGGCGGCCGTCCTCGCCACTCGTGCGCCCGTCGTGCTCAGTGCTCCTCCAGCGAGCGCCTCGCAGGAGCAGGTACCGTGACCGGGGCGAGACCCCGCCAGATCGAGCACCGCCAGACCGACCAGCGACCGCGAGTGCGGCGACCGAGCGCAAGGAGCCACGCGTGATCACTGCAGTCCCCGGAAGGGATCCCATCACCCCCGAGGAGCTGGAGCGGGCGAAGGCGATCATCCGCTCGATCGAGCAGTCCTTCCAGTCGACGGTCGTCGGCCAGCACCAGCTGCTGCGCTCGCTGCTCGTCGCGCTGCTCACCGGCGGCCACGTGCTCATGGAGTCGGTGCCCGGGCTCGCGAAGACCACCGCAGCCGCGACGCTCGCGCGAGCCGTCGACGCGTCGTTCCACCGCATCCAGTGCACCCCCGACCTGCTGCCCAGCGACATCGTCGGCACGCAGATCTACGACCAGCACACGGCCGAGTTCCGCACCCAGCTGGGCCCGGTGCACGCCAACTTCGTGCTGCTCGACGAGATCAACCGCTCGAGCGCGAAGACGCAGTCGGCCATGCTCGAGGCGATGCAGGAGCGCCAGACCTCGATCGGCGGCGAGACGCACCCGCTGCCCTCGCCGTTCCTGGTGCTCGCGACGCAGAACCCGATCGAGCAGGAGGGCACGTACACGCTGCCGGAGGCTCAGCTCGACCGCTTCCTGCTGAAGGAGATCCTCAACTACCCCTCGCCGACCGAGGAGGCCGAGATCGTGCGCCGCGCCGAGGCCGGGGTGTTCGAGGCGGGCCACAGCGAGCCCGTCGCCACGCTCGACGACGTGCGGTTCCTGCAGGGGCTCGTGAAGCGCGTCTACGTCGACCAGGCGATCACCAACTACGTCGTGCAGCTGATGTACGTGACGCGGCACGCGGAGGAGTACATCGGCGCGCAGCTCGCCGGCTACATCGAGTACGGCGCGAGCCCGCGCGGCTCGCTCTCCTTCTCCCAGGCATCGCGCGCGCTGGCGCTCGTGCAGGGGCGCGACTGGGTGATCCCCGAGGACGTCAAGGACCTGCGGCACGCGATCCTCCGTCACCGCATCATCCTCGGCTACGAGGCCGAGGCCGACGGCGTGCACAGCGAGCAGATCATCGACGCCATCTTCGGCGCCGTCCGGACCCCGTAGGGCGCACGATGGAGCGACGGCTGCGGAAGGTGAAGACGACCATGTCGATCCACGCGCACCGCCGCACCCTCGAGCTGCTCGACGGCGAGTACGCCTCGATCCACCACGGGCGCAGCCACGACTTCGACGACCTGCGCGAGTACCAGCCGGGCGACGAGGTCAAGGACATCGACTGGAAGGCGACGGCCCGCAGCCACGTGCCGCTCATCAAGCGCTACATCGCCGCCCGCCAGCACAACGTGCTGCTCGTCGTCGACTCCGGCCGCAACATGGCGGCGACGGCCGAATCGGGGGAGTCGAAGCGCGATCTGGCGATCCTCGCGAGCGGCATCGTCGGCTACCTCGCCACGCGGCACGGCGACCGCGTCGCGCTGCTGATGGGCGACGCCGATCGGCGGCAGGACATGCCGGAGGGCGGCTCCGAGTCGCACCTCGAGCTGATGCTCCGGCGCATCGACGAGGCCATCGCGCTCGACGGCCCGCCCTCCGACCTCGAGGCGGTGCTCGAGCACGCGGTGCGGCGGATGCGCCGACGGTCGTTGATCGTCGTCGTGGCGGACGACGTCGCGTACACCCACGACCTCGACGTGCACCTGGGTCGCCTGCACACCCGGCACGAGGTGCTGTGGCTGTCGATCGGCGATGCCGACCTCATGGCGCGCGGGCGAGCGCTCGACGAGCTCGTGGGCGTCGACACGGGTGTCGGGCTGCCGGCATTCCTGCGCCGCGACCGAGGCCTGCAGCGGGCCTTCGACGGCGCGATCGCCGAGCGGCGGGAGCGGCTCGAGACCGGCCTGCGGTCGCTCGGCATCGCATCCGCTCGCATCTCCTCCTCCGAGACCGCGATCGGCTCGCTCTTCGCGCTGCTGCAGAGGCACCGACGTGCGCGGCGCTGACCTCGCGGGCGCGCGGCCCTCGCTCGCCGCCGAGCTCGCGATGCTGCCGGCGCCCGACACCTACGGCCCGTTCGGCTACTGGCCGTGGTGGGTGCTCGGCGCCTCCGCCATCCTCCTCGTGGCGGCTGCCTACGCCTTCGCGTGGCTGTGGACCCGCCCGCGCGGGATCCTCACGCCCCCGCCGCCGCCGCCCGTGCCGATCGACGTGCGCAGCGTCAAGGAGAAGTACCTCGCGATGATCGACGAGGTCGCGGCCGAGCACGAGGCGGGCGACCTCGACGCCCGACGGCTCTCGCAGCGGCTGAGCCTCGTGCTGCGCTTCTTCGCGCACGAGTCGACCGGCGTCGTCGCCGAGGTCATGACGCTGCGCGACCTCGGCGAGGCCGACCTGCCCTCGGTCGAGGGCGCGGTCTCGCAGTACTACCCCTCCTCCTTCCGACGCGCGGCCAAGCACGACCCGGATGCCGCGATCGCCGCCGCCCGACAGGTGGTGTCGACGTGGATGTGACGCTGCTGTGGCCCTGGCTGCTCGGCGCGGTCGTCGTGGTCGCCCTCGTGCTCGCCGGGCTCGGCCTCTGGCTGCCGCGGCACAGGCGCGACCGCGGCCTCCCCGTCGCGCACGTCGACCGCATGACGGGGCTCGCGGCGTTCCGAGGGGCGCTCCTGCGCTATCGGCTCTGGATCGGCGGCGCGCTGCTGCTCTCCATCGTCGGCGCCGGCATCGCGGGCACCGTCGCGTCGCGGCCCTCGGGCGTGCACGCCAACCAGGAGGACGACTACAAGCGCGACATCGTGCTGTGCCTCGACGTCTCCGGCTCCATGGTCGACGTCGACGCCGAGATCCTGGGCGTCTACCAGCAGATCGCCGCCGAGCTCGACGGCGAGCGCATCGGCATGCGCATCTTCGACGCGTCGAGCGTGATGTCCTTCCCGCTCACGAGCGACTACGACTACATCGCGGCGCAGCTCGGGCGCTACCAGCGCGCGCTCGAGGGCACGCTGGGCCCCGACGAGCAGTTCAACTACCTCGCCGGCACCGCGAGCGGCCTCGGCGCATCGCTCGTCGGCGACGGGCTCGCCTCGTGCGTGCTCGACTTCGCCGACCTCGAGGCGAGCGAGCGGCCGCGCTCGATCATCCTCGCGACCGACAACGTCGTGAACGGTCAGCAGATCTACTCGCTGCCGCAGGCCGGGCAGCTCGCCGTCGACCACGAGGTGCGCGTCTACGCGATCAACCCCTTCGACTGGGGCGGCGACATGGAGTCGCAGGAGCTGCGCGAGGTCGCCGAGGGCTCGGGCGGCGCCTACTTCCCGCTCGACTTCGCGCAGACCGTGCCGCAGATCGTCGATCGCGTGAACGCGATCGAGGCCGGCTACATCGAGACGCCGCCGCAGATCCAGCTGGTCGACCGGCCGGGCGCCCTGCCGCTCGTGGTGCTGATCATCGTCGCGGCGCTGTGCGCCGTCGCGTGGAGGGTCCGCCTGTGATGCTCACGTTCCACCCCACGCTGCCGATCGCCGTGATCGTCGTCGGCGTCCTCGCGCTCGCGCTCTGCGCGTGGCAGCTCGCCACGGTGCGCGGCCGACGCCTCGCGTGGATCCGTCGCACGCTGCTCGTGCTGCTCGCCGTCGCGATGGCCTTCCGCCCTGCCCTTCCCGGCGGCGAGGTGCCCACCGCATCCGTGCAGGCACGCGTGTTCGTGATGGTCGACACCTCGCAGTCGGTGGCCGCCGAGGATTGGGGCACCGAGCCGCGGTTGACGGGCATGCATGAGGACGTCGTCGAGATCGCACGCTCGTTCGCCGGTGCCGACATCTCGGTGATCTCCTTCGACTCGCAGGCGAGCCTGCGGGTGCCGCTCACCGACGACGGCTCTGCCGTGATCGAGATGGTGCGGGCGCTGAAGCCCGAGATCGCCCAGCAGTCGCGCGGCACCTCGGTGGCGGTCGCGCACGAGCTCCTGCGCACCGAGCTCGAGCGCAGCGCAGCAGAGGACCCCTCCTCGCCAGCGATCGTCTTCTACCTCGGCGACGGCGAGCACACCGCAGAGGACGCGCCGGAGTCGTTCGCCGACGCCGGCGGGCTCGTCGACCGAGGCCTGGTGCTCGGCTACGGCACCGAGCAGGGCGGGCGGATGCGGGTGTCGAGCTTCGACCCGGCGCAGCAGGAGCAGTACGTGCAGGATCCCGCCGGCGGCGACGCCGTGAGCCGCATCGATGAGGATCGCCTCGGCAGCATCGCCGACGAGCTCGGCATCACCTACCTGCACCGCGCGCCCGGCCTGCCGATCTCGGACGCGCTCGGCCCGATGGCTGCGCTCGACAGCGCCGCCGACCTCGACCAGACGGAGGAGGCGCGGCTCGAGGTCGCGTGGATCCTCGGCATCCCGATCGCGCTGCTGATCGCCTGGGAGGCGTTCAGCCTCGCGCGCTCGCTCCGCACCACGCGCGGCATGCTGCCGAAGGCGGGTGCCCGATGAGCGCCAGGCTCGGCCGCGCACGCCGCCAGCGGCGCGCCATGACCGACGACCGGCGACGAACGCTGCGGTGGTGGCTGATGCTCGGCCTCATCCCGGTGGCGATCGCCGCGCTCGTCGTGGGCGGCAAGCTGATCAGCATCAACGTGCTCTCGCAGACCACCGTCGACCGCTTCGACTCGCGCGCCTACGCGCAGGGTGCCGACGCGGCGCGTGGACTCGAGAGCTGGAACTGGGTCGAGACCTGGAAGGCGCCGTTCGCCCTCGGGGTGCACCTGACGATGGCCGGCACCCTCGAGGAGGGTCGCGCGAAGCTCGAGGAGGCGCTCGAGCTGCACGGCGAGCCCGAGACCGCGCCAGAGGTGCACGAGCACTGCGTCATCGTCTCCTCGCTCGTCACGGCGATCGAGAAGCAGGGCGACACCGCGCGCGAGGCGCAGAGCACGAGCGAGGCGAACGCGTTCTACACCGAGGCCCTGGCGCTCATCGAGGCGCAGCCGGAGGGCTGCTTCGACGAGCCACGAGCGGGCGAGGCCGACACCGCCGAGCAGCTCGACGCAGCGGTGCCGCGCATCGAGGACAAGATCGAGGACGAGTCCGGCGAGGGCGAGGGCGAGGGCGAAGGAGAGGGCGAGGGCCAGGGCGAGGGCGAGCCGCAGACGCCGGAGGAGCAGCTCGAGGAGCAGAACCAGGAAGCCCAGGAGCAGCAGCAGCAGCAGGATCAGTACGACGAGAACGGCGATCCGGGCGGCGGCGGTCCGAGCGTCGACCAACCCTGGTGACCGGCCGCGCATCACGCCGCACGACCTGCCGCGCGAGCGCCTGCGCCTAGACTCGCAAGGGTGATCCGCCTCTCCCAGCTCTTCTTCACCACGCTCCGCGAGGACCCGGCCGAGGCCGAGGTCGCGAGCCACCGCCTGCTGCTGCGCGCCGGCTACATCCGCCGCGCCGGTGCCGGCCTCTACTCGTGGCTGCCGCTGGGTCTGCGCGTCCGCCGCAACATCGAGCGCATCGTGCGCGAGGAGATGGAGGCGGCCGGCGCCCAGGAGGTGCTCTTCCCCGGGCTGCTGCCGCGCGAGCCCTACGAGCGCTCTGGACGCTGGACGGAGTACGGCGACGGCATCTTCCGCCTGCAGGACCGCAAGGGCGCCGACCACCTGCTCGCGCCGACACACGAGGAGGTCTTCACGCTGCTGGTGCAGGACCTCGTCTCGAGCTACAAGTCGCTGCCGCTCACGATCTTCCAGATCCAGGACAAGTACCGCGACGAGGCCCGGCCGCGCGCCGGCCTCCTGCGCGCCCGCGAGTTCACGATGAAGGACGCCTACTCGTTCGACGTTTCCGACGAGGGCCTCGCGGCCTCCTACCAGCGCCAGCGCGACGCCTACGAGCGCATCTTCCAGCGCCTCGGCCTCGAGTACGTCGTCGTGGCGGCCGACGCGGGCGCGATGGGCGGCTCGAAGTCCGAGGAGTTCCTGCACCCCACCCCGGTCGGCGAGGACACCATCGTGCGCTCGGCGGGCGGCTACGCCGCCAACGTCGAGGCCTTCGAGACGGTCGCGCCCGAGGCGCTGCCGATCGACGGTCAGGCGGATGCGGTGGTGCGGGAGACGCCGCGCACCCCGACGATCGAGACCCTCGTGGCCGATGCCAACGCACGCTTCCCCCGCGAGGACGGCGTCGCCTGGACGGCCGCGGACACGCTGAAGAACGTCGTGCTGCGCCTCACCCACCTCGACGGCAGCCGCGAGCTCGTCGTCGTCGGCATCCCGGGCGACCGCGAGGTCGACGAGAAGCGCGTCGAGGTCGCCTTCCAGCCGGCGGAGGTCACCGCCGCCGACGAAGAGGACTTCAAGGCCAACCCCGGGCTCGTCAAGGGCTACATCGGCCCCTGGTCTGCTGCCGGCGCTGTGCTCGGCGAGGAGTCGAGCACCGGCATCCGCTACCTGCTCGACAAGCGCATCGCCGACGGCACCGCGTGGATCACCGGAGCGAACGAGGCCGGCAAGCACGTGTTCGGCCTGGTGGCGGGCCGCGACTTCGTCGGCGACGGATGGGTCGAGGCGGCCGATGTGCGCGCCGGCGACCCCGCGCCCGACGGCTCCGGCCCTGTGACGCTCGAGCGCGGCATGGAGGTCGGTCACGTCTTCCAGCTGGGCCGCAAGTACGCCGAGGCGCTCGGGCTCAAGGTGCTCGACGAGAACGGCAAGCTCGTCACCGTCACGATGGGCTCCTACGGCATCGGCGTGACGCGCAACCTGGCCGCGATCGCCGAGATCGCCCACGACGAGAAGGGGCTGATCTGGCCCCGCGAGGTGGCGCCGTTCGACGTGCACGTCGTCGCGACGGGCCGCGACGAGGCGATCTTCGCCGTCGCCGAGGGCGTCGTCGCCGACCTGGAGGCGCGCGGCCTCGAGGTGCTGTTCGACGACCGCCCCAAGGTCTCGCCCGGCGTGAAGTTCGGCGACGCCGAGCTGATCGGCGTGCCGCAGATCGTCGTCGTGGGCCGCGACGCCGTCGAGGGCTCCGTCGAGGTCTGGGATCGCGCGACCGGCGAGCGCTCCAAGGTCGAGATCGAGCAGCTCGAGGCGGCGCTCGGCCGCTGAGGCGGTAGACTGATCGGTCGGCAATCGTCGCCGGACGAGACGCAGGAACAAGAGGAGCCCACAAGTGAAGATCGAGCTGAGCGTGCTGAAGACCGTCGAGCGCGAGCGGGAGATCTCCCAGGACGACCTCATCCGCATCATCGAGCAGGCGATCCTGCAGGCGCACCTGCGCTCGGGCGAGAAGGTCGATCCGGCCGCACCGCAGCCGCGCGTCGAGGTCGATCGCCGCACGGGTGAGGTCACGCTCTACGAGCCCGAGATCGACGAGGACGGCAACCGCATCGGCGAGTCGGTCGCGACGACCGACGACTTCGGCCGCATCGCCGCCTCCGCCGCCAAGCAGGTCATCTTCCAGGCGCTGCGCGAGAAGAGCGACGAGACGGTGCTCGGCGTCTACAAGGATCGCGAGGGCGACATCATCGCCGGCGTCGTGCAGCAGGGCACGAACCCGCGCATGGTGCAGGTCAAGCTCGGCGACGACATGGAGGCGATGATGCCGCCGGAGGAGCAGGCGCCGGGCGAGGCCTACACGCACGGCAAGCGCCTCCGCGTCTACATCACCAAGGTCGAGCGCGGCCAGCGGGGTCCGCAGGTCACCGTCAGCCGCACGCACCCGTCGCTCGTGCGCCGCCTGTTCGCGCTCGAGGTGCCGGAGATCTCCTCCGGCGCGGTCGAGATCGTGGCGATCGCCCGCGAGGCCGGCCACCGGTCGAAGATCGCGGTGCGCGCCACGCAGCCGGGGATCAACGCCAAGGGCGCGTGCATCGGCGAGCTCGGCTCGCGCGTGCGCGCCGTGCAGGCCGAGCTGGGCGAGGAGAAGATCGACATCGTCGACTACTCCGAGGACCTGCCGGCCTTCGTCTCGAGCGCTCTGAGCCCCGCACGGGTCTCGGATGCGTTCATGCTCGACGAGAAGACCAAGGCGGTCAGGGCGCTCGTGCCCGACTTCCAGCTGTCGCTCGCGATCGGCCGCGAGGGCCAGAACGCCCGGCTGGCGGCGAAGCTCACCGGCGCGAAGATCGACATCCAGCCCGATTCGGTGATGGACGACTGAGCATCCCGGGCGTGTCGCCTGGTATCGTGGTGAGCATCCGAACGTGTCTTGGCTGTCGCGCGCGCTCCGAACCCGCACAACTCGTGCGGATCGTGGCGAACGACGGCGAGGCGGTCGTCGATCTCGATCGACGGCTTCCGGGCCGAGGCGCGTGGGTGCATCCGTCGCAGCAGTGCGCGGAACGCGCGCTCCGCGCCATTCCGCGAGCGCTGCGGCAGCACCGCCTGGATACGACGCCCATCGCACGATGGGCACAGGACGGGCTCGACCCGAGCCCCGACCGAAGGAATGAACGGCACATGGACAACTGATGAGCAGCTCGAAATGAGACCCGTCAGCTATTAGTCCGCCCTGTCCTGGGCGGACCAGGACAGGAGAGAAGTGGCAAACCCACGCGTTCACGAGATCGCCGCCGAAGTCGGCGTCGAGAGCAAGGTCGCTCTGGCCAAGCTCAAGGAGATGGGCGAGTTCGTCAAGGGACCCGCCTCGGCGGTCGCACCCCCGGTCGCTCGCAAGCTCAAGGCTGCCCTCGCGGCAGAGGGCGCTGCCGCCGGCACGCAGGAGGCCGCAGCGGCCCCCGCCAAGCCCGCAGGCAAGACCCCCGCGCCGCGCAAGCCCGCGGCTGCGCCGAAGGCCGACGCCGCCCCGGCGCCGACCCCGGCCGCGCAGGCCCCGGCTGATGAGGCTCCGGCCGCGCAGGCAGCACCGGCGACGCCGGCACCCGCAGCACCGGCCGCAGAGCGTCCGGCACCCGAGGCCGCTCCCGCGGCAACGCAGGCCGCGGCGACGGACGCCCAGGCTGCGCCCGCGCAGGCCGAGGCCCCGAAGCCCGGCGACGCATCCGCGACGCCCGGCAGCGCCATCCCGCGCCCGATGGCGCGCCCCGGCGCGCCGCGGCCCGGCAACAACCCCTTCGCCTCGAGCCAGGGGATGGGTCGACCGCGCGGCGGCAACAACCCGTTCACCAGCAAGCAGGGCGGCGCACCGCGTCCCGCGGCTCCGCGCCCCGGCGCACCGCGTCCGGGCGCTCCGCGCCCCGGCGCACCCCGCCCGGGCGCTCCCCGTGGCGGCGGCGCAGGCCGTCCCGGCGCTGGTGGCGCCGGCGGTGCAGGCGGCTTCCAGCGTCCCGGTCAGGGTGCGCCCAGCCGTGGCGCTCCCGGTCGCGGCGGTCCCGCCTTCGCGGGTCGCGGCGGCGGTCGCGGTCGTGGCGGCACGGCCGGCGCGTTCGGCAAGGGCGGCGCCAAGGGCAAGTCCCGCAAGTCGAAGCGCACGAAGCGGCTCGAGTTCGAGATGCGCGAGGCGCCGTCGATCGGTGGCGTCAAGGTCCGTCGCGGCGACGGCACGACCGTCGTCCGCATGCGCCGCGGCGCATCCATCGCCGACTTCGCGGAGAAGATCGACGCGATGCCCGGCGACCTCGTGACCGTGCTGTTCCACCTCGGTGAGATGGCGACGGCCACGGAGTCGCTCGACGAGGCGACCTTCGAGCTGCTGGGTGCAGAGCTCGGCTACCGCATCCAGATCGTCAGCCCCGAGGACGAGGACAAGGAGCTCCTGGAGGGCTTCGGGCTCGACCTCGCGCAGGAGCTGGAGGACGAGACCGACGAGGACCTCGAGTTCCGCTCGCCGGTCGTCACGGTCATGGGTCACGTCGACCACGGCAAGACGCGACTGCTCGACGCGATCCGCGGCGCCAACGTCATCGACGGCGAGGCCGGCGGCATCACGCAGCACATCGGCGCCTACCAGGTGTGGCAGGAGCACGAGGGCTACGACCGCGCGATCACCTTCATCGACACCCCGGGCCACGAGGCGTTCACCGCCATGCGTGCACGTGGTGCGCAGGTGACCGACATCGCGATCCTCGTGGTCGCCGCCGACGACGGCATCATGCCGCAGACGGTGGAGGCCCTGAACCACGCGCAGGCCGCAGGCGTGCCGATCGTGGTCGCTGTGAACAAGGTCGACAAGGCCGACGCCAACCCGGCGAAGGTCCGTCAGCAGCTCACCGAGTTCGGCCTCGTCGCCGAGGAGTACGGCGGCGACACGATGTTCGTCGACGTCTCGGCGCTGGCTCGCACCGGTATCGAGGATCTGCTGGAGGCCGTGCTCCTCACGGCCGACGCAGGCCTCGACCTGCGCGCCAACCCCAACAAGGAGGCGCGAGGCGTCGCGATCGAGGCGAAGCTCGACAAGGGCCGCGGCTCTGTCGCCACCGTCCTCATCCAGTCGGGGACGCTGCGCGTCGGCGACGCGATCGTGGCGGGCACGGCCTACGGCCGCGTGCGTGCGATGGTCGACGACCGCGGCGAGCTGGTCGAGGAGGCCGGCCCGTCGATGCCCGTGCAGGTCCAGGGCCTCTCGAGCGTGCCGCGCGCCGGTGACACCTTCATCTCCACCGATGAGGATCGCACCGCTCGCCAGATCGCTGAGAAGCGCGAGGCCGTCGAGCGCAACGCGCAGCTGGCGAAGGCCCGCAAGCGCCTCTCGCTCGAGGACTGGAAGACCGCGCTCGAGCAGGGCAAGGTCGAGACGCTCAACCTCATCATCAAGGGTGACGTCTCGGGTGCCGTCGAGGCGCTCGAGGAGTCGCTGCTGAAGATCGAGATCGACGACAGCGTGGACCTGCGGATCATCCACCGCGGCGTCGGAGCTGTCACCGAGTCCGACGTGAACCTCGCGACGGTCGACGACGCCGTGATCATCGGCTTCAACGTGCGACCTGATCCGAAGGCCCGCGAGCGCGCTGCGCGCGAGGGTGTCGACGTGCGGTTCTACAACGTGATCTACGGTGCGATCGACGACATCGAGAACTCGCTGAAGGGCATGCTGAAGCCGGAGTTCGAAGAGGTCCAGTCGGGCGTCGCCGAGATCCGCGAGGTGTTCCGCTCCTCGAAGTTCGGCAACATCGCCGGCTCGATCGTGCGCTCCGGCACGATCACCCGCAACGCCAAGGCGCGCATCATCCGCGACGGCATCGTGCTGGCCGATGGCCTCGCCATCGAGTCGCTGCGGCGCTTCAAGGACGATGTCACCGAGGTCCGCACCGACTACGAGTGCGGCATCGGCCTCGGCAAGTTCAACGATCTGCAGATCGGTGACGAGATCGAGACCATCGAGATGGTGGAGAAGCCGCGCGTCTGATCGCGCACACGGGTATGGGGCGGCTGCGGTCGCCCCATACTCGTCTTGAGACGAAGGAGGAACGCATGGGCGAGAACCCCAGGGCGAGGAAGATCGCCGACCGGATCCGTGAGATCACGGTCAACGCGCTCGAGCGCGAGGTCAAGGACCCGCGGCTCGGATTCGTGACGGTGACGGATGTGCGGGTGACGGGCGACCTGCAGCACGCGTCGGTCTTCTACACGGTCTACGGCTCCGACGAGGAGCGCGACGAGACGGCGAAGGCGCTCGTGAGCGCGAAGGGCGTCGTGCGCCGCGAGATCGGCAAGGGCCTGTCGCTGCGGCTGACGCCGTCGATCGAGTTCATCCTCGACGCGCTGCCCGAGAACGCGTCGACGATCGAGCACCTGCTGGACGAGGCGCGCGTGCGCGACCTCGAGACGCAGCGGGCGCACGAGCGCGCGCAGTACGCCGGCGACGCCGACCCGTACCGCAAGCCGCGCGACCTCGACGAGGAGCAGCAGGACTGATGCGCTTCGCTCGGCCAGCGGCGCGACCGCGCTGGCTGAGCCGGTCTGCGCGCGCAGCGCGCTGACCGTGTCGAAGCCATCCTGCATCGCTGGCTGAGCCGGTCCGCGCGCGCAGCGCGCTGACCGTGTCGAAGCCGTCCTGCACCGCTGGCTGAGCCGGTCCGCGCGCGCAGCGCGCTGACCGTGTCGAAGCCATCTCATCCACAAGGTGTCCACGCTCCACCCGGGCTGCCGCCTCCGTGAGCGAAGATGCCCAACATGCCTTGGACCTACCTCCTCCGCTGCGCCGACGGATCGTTCTACGTCGGCAGCACCGGCCGCGCGCTCGAATCTCGCCTGCAGGAGCACTCCGATGGCGTCGGTGCGGAGTACACGAAGCGTCGGCTACCCGTGCGTCTCGTCTGGGCCGAGGAGCTCGCCTCGACCAGTGAGGCATACGCCCTTGAGCGGCGCATCCATGGCTGGTCGCGCGCGAAGAAGCAGGCGCTGATCGACGGCGACTGGGCGCGGATGCGGCATGAGGCCCGGCGTCGCGGGGTGGCCAAGGTGGAACGACGGCTCTGAGGCTTCGACACGCTCTGCCGCCTGCGGCGGCGGAGCGGCTCAGCCAGCCGTGAGCGGTCAGGCCTGGGCGAAGCGCAGGCGGCGCGAGGCGAGGTCCGCCTCCGTCAGCCGCACCCTGATCCGCTCGCCGGGCCCCGCATCCGTCGTGCACGCGGCCTCGGTCGGCGGGTCGATGAGCTGGATCGTCGCGCCGTCCTTCCGGGTCTCGACCACGACGGCGTCGAACTCGTCGCCGACGCGCTCGCGCAGCACCGCGATCTCGACGGCGTCGATCGACTCGCGCTCGAGCGTGCCGGCGGTCTGGCCCGAGGAGCGCATGATCTCCGGCAGCCCCGCCAGCCCCTCCGCCGCCCACTGCGGGATCTCGCGTCCGTTCGCGATCGCCTCGCAGTGCGCGAGCACGTAGCGATCGACCAGCCGCCGCAGCGGCGCGGTCGTGTGCGCATAGGGGGCGCCGATCGCGGCCTGCTCGAGCTGCGAGGCATCGGAGTCGTCGTCGAGCACCTCGTAGGACGCGCCGCGGAAGAGCCGCCGGGCGGCCTGCAGGATCGCCAGCGTCGTCGGCCGCTCACGGTCGAGCCGGCGCAGGAAGGCGCCGTAGTGCTCGTCCTCCGCCCACACCTCGCCGATCGCACGAACCTCGCGGCGGAAGCGGTCGATGTCGCCGGCGGGCGGCTGCGGCATGGTGCGCAGGATCCCGCGCTTCGCCCGCAGCATGAGGTTCGCCGCCTCCATCCCGGTCATGAGGGAGAGCTGCGCGTTCCATCGCTCGACAGGCAGCAGCACCCGCCGCTCGATGGAGTACCGCTCGCCGTCGTGCGCGATCTGCTCCTCCGGCATGTCGAGGCTCGCGCCCTCGCGCGCCTCCTCGAGCGCGATGCGCAGCTCGCCGACCTCCGCGAGCAGCCCGAGCATCGCGTCACCGCCGTCGATGCGCCGCTGCGCCTCGACGTAGGTCAGCTGCTCGCGCGACCGCACCCGCGCGCGCTCGAGCGCGGTGTCGACGACGTCGCCGCGCGCATCCAGTCGCATCGTCCACACGTAGGCGCCGCGCTCCTGCCCCTCGAGCAGGCTCGCCGCACCCTCGCTCACGACGGGCGGATGCAGCGGCACGCGACCGTCCGGCGCGTACATGGTCTGCCCGCGTCGCCGCGCCTCCGAGTCGATCGCGCCACCGGGGACGACGAAGGCCGGCACGTCGGCGATGGCGTAGCGCACGACGAAGCCCTCGCCCTCGCGCTCGATGCGGAGCGCCTGGTCGAGGTCGGTCGATCCCTCGGGATCGATCGTCACGAGCTCGATCGCGGTCTGGTCGGCCTCCGGCAGCTGAGGCGCGGCCGCGAAGGCTTCGGCCTCGGTGACCGCCTCCGCCGGGAAGTCGGCGTCGAGCCCGAGGTCCTCCCGGATCGCCGCGAGCGCGGCAGACAGCTCGTCGGTCGTGTCGGTCAGTCGCTGGTGTCGCGCAGGCATGCCCACAACCTAACCCCCGCTCCCTCTCGACCGGCCAGCTGGTGGGGCGATCCGCGCTGCGGCGCTGGCCGACCGGCTGCGGGGTCGACCGTCAGTCGGGGAGGCGGATGGCGCCGCCGTCGCGCACGATCAGCCCGTCGGCCGCCAGCGACGCGATGGCGCGCTCTCGCTGCTCGTCGTCGGGCCAGAGCGGCCCGAGCTCGTGCTCGGCGAGCGGCACGTCGACGCCGCGCAGCGCCCGCAGCACGGTGCCGCGCGCCTGCCGGTCGCTGCCGGCGAAGGTCGACTGGCGCGGCGCGCGCCTGCCCTCGAAGGGCGGGTAGCCGGCGGCGCGCCACGCGCACGCGTCGGCGATCGGGCAGGCCTCGCACTTCGGTGCTCGGGCGGTGCAGACGAGCGCACCGAGCTCCATGAGCGCGATCGAGATCACGGATGCGGCTGCCGGCTCCGCGGGCAGCAGGGCGTCGACATCGGCCAGGTCGCGCCGCTTCGCCGGGCCGGCCTCGCCCTGCCCGTGCACGGCCCGCGCGACGACCCGCCGCACGTTCGTATCGACCACCGGATGGCGATCGCCGAAGTGGAAGACCGCGACGGCCCGAGCCGTGTAGTCGCCGATCCCTGGCAGCGTGAGCAGCGCATCGACGGCTCTGGGAACCTCGCCGCCGTGCCGCTCGACGATCGCCCGCGCGGTGTCCTGCAGGCGCAGCGCGCGCCGCGGGTAGCCGAGCGTGCCCCACTGGCGCAGCACCTCGTGCGTCGGTGCGTCCGCGAGATCGGCAGCCGTCGGCCACCGCTCGAGCCAGCGGTCGATCTCGACGGCGACGCGCGCGGCCTGCGTCTGCTGCAGCATGATCTCGCTCACGAGGGTGCCCCAGGCGTCGAAGTCGGGGCGGCGCCACGGGAGGTCGCGGGCACTGGCGCGATACCAGGCGGCGAGCGCGTCCCGCCCCTGTTCGTCGAGCATCCAGCCAGCGTATCCGGCGGGCGGATAGCGTCGTCGGGTGACCGACGCGCAGCCTTGGCCCCCGCACGCTCAGCCCGGCCAGCAGCCGTGGCCGCCCCACCAGGCGGTCGCACCGCATCCGCACCTCGAGGTCGACCGCGCCGCGGCCGCGACCGCAGCCCGCGGGCGCAGCCTCGCGCCCGACCTCGCGCGCGGCCTCATGCTGCTGCTCATCGCGCTCGCCAACGTGCCGTGGTGGCTCTACGGCGCCGAGCACGGGCTGACGAACGCGCACGGCGTGGGCCACGAGGGCGCCGACCTCGGCTATCAGCTGTTCTCGCTCGTGGCGATCGACGGCCGCGCCTACCCGCTGTTCGCCTTCCTGTTCGGCTACGGGATCTGGCAGCTGTACAGCCGGCAGTCCGCCGCGGGCACGCCGTGGCGCGCCGCCCGCCGATTGCTGCAGCTGCGGCACCTGTGGATGCTCGCGTTCGGTGCGGTGCACGCGCTGCTGCTGTGGTTCGGCGACATCGTCGGCGCCTACGGCCTCACGGGGCTCATCGTCGCGTGGCTGCTGCTGCGGCGCTCCGATCGCGCGCTGAAGATCGTCGCCTGGGTGCTCGGCGGCCTGCTGCTCGTGTTCGGCGCGTTCTCGCTGGTCAGTGCCGCGGTGCTCAGCAGCGGCGTCGCCGGTGATCTGGCCGACTTCGGCGGTGTCATGGTGTCGCCGGCGGGGGAGTCGAGCTACCCGCTATTCATGCTCGCGAGCTTCGGCACATGGCTGCTCGCGACGCCCGGCCAGGTCATCGCGCTCACCGTGCCGCTCGCGACGGTGCTCGGCATCCTCGCTGCCCGCCGCGGGCTGCTCGACCGCCCGCATGAGCACCGCGCGACCCTCACCCGCATCGCCGTCGGCGGCATCCTGATCGGCTGGGCGGGCGGAGCGCTCGCCGCCCTGCAGTTCGCCGGCGCCCTCTTCGATCCCGCCATCTCGTGGGGCACGATGGGCGTCTCGAGCCTCGCGGGCGTGGCGGGCGGCATCGGCTACGCCGCGCTCTTCGGACTCATCGCGGCAGCCATCGGTGATCGTCGCGGCATCGTCACGCGCACCATCACGGCGGTCGGCAAGCGCTCGCTCTCGAGCTACCTGCTGCAGTCGGTGCTGTTCGCGCCGATCCTGGCCGCCTGGGGCTTCGGCCTCGGCGCCACGATCTCGCCGATCGGCGCGGCTGGCCTCGCGGTGGGCGTCTGGCTCGTCACCGCGATCGTCGCCGTGATCCTCGACCTGCAGGGCAAGCGCGGACCGGCCGAGGCGCTGCTGCGCCGCCTCGCCTACGGCAAGCGGCAGGTCGCGGCACCGTCGCCGCTCGTCTGAGCGGTCACGCCTCGAGCGACTCCGCGGCCGCGCGCCGTAGGCTGGCGGCATGGTCGACAGCGCTCTCCTCATGCGGGCCGCGTCGTGGACGCCGGAGCAGAAGGAGCTCTACACCCGGCTCACCGAGCTGATGGTGCGGCGCACGCCCCGCGGCCGTCGTCTGGTCGCGGTCGACGGGCGGGATGCCGCAGGCAAGACGCACTTCGCGGATGCGCTGCAGGTCGCGTTCGCGCGCGCGGGCGTCGAGGCGTTCCGGGCGAGCGTCGATGACTTCCACCGCCCGCAGGCCTTCCGCTACCGCCAGGGGCGCCACTCGCCGAAGGGCTACTACGAGGATGCGTTCGACATCGAGCTGCTCGATCGCGTGCTGCTGCAGCCGTTCCGCATGGGCGGCTCGACCGGCTTCATGACGCGCGCCTTCGACCTGCATCGCGACGCCGGCGTCGAGATGGAGTGGCAGACCACCGGGCCGGATGCGGTGCTGATCGTCGACGGCGTGTTCCTGCAGCGCCCGGCGCTGGCAGGCAAGTGGCATGCGGTCGTCTTCCTGGAGGCCGACGACCGCGTCCGAGGCGAGCGGATGCGCGCACGGGACGGCGCGCACCCTGACGTCGGTCACGCCTCGCACACCCGCTACCGCGAGGCGCACGACCGCTACGAGCGCGAGCACTCGCCGCGCACGAACGCGACCTTCGTGGTCGACACCACCGACTGGCGCAAGCCCTTCCAGTCCTTCGCCGACTCCTGCTGACGCGCCCGCCCGCCCCGCAGCCGCACCCGCCTGGCGCCTCCCGTCGCTGAGTGGCGCCTCCCGACGTCGAGTGGCGCCTTCCGTCGCTGAGTGGCGCCTTCCGTCGTTGACTGGCGCCTCCCGTCGTTGAGTGGCGCCTCCCGTCGCTGAGTGGCGCCTCCCGTCGTCGAGTGGCGCGATCCGCGGTCGAGCGGCGGATGCGCGGAGCCGCCAGCGGATCGCGGCTACGCCAGCTTCCGCACCACGGACGGCGCCAGGAACGTCCCGCTGCGCTCCACCTCGTGCACGAGCTCCACGAGCGCAGCGTTCACGGGCGCCGGGCGCCCGAGCCGTGCGGCCTCCGCCACCACGGCCCCGTTGATCGCATCGACCTCCGTCGGCTGCCCGCGCCGGATCGACTGCTGCGTCGAGCCCATGTTGGGCACCTCGCCGAGCCGCGCTCGGATGCGCAGCGGCACCTGCTGCGCCACGCGCCGCGGCGCGAAGGCGACCACGCGCACGAGCAGCGGCGTGAGCCCCTGCAGCGGTTGGAAGCGCACCCCGGCGGCGAGCCCCGTGCGCGCAGTCTCCCGCATCGAGGCGAGCAGCACGCGCCGCAGCCCCGGGTCGCCGATCACGTCCTGCACCGAGTGGCCGATGATCGCGGGGATCGCGTTCACCATGTTGATGAGCAGCTTCGTCCACTGCGCACCCTCGATCGACGGCGTCTCGCTCGTCGGCAGTGCCTCGCCGAGCAGCGCGGCGAAGCGCTCGCCCTCCGCGCCGCCCACGATCGTGTCGCCCGTCGCCGTCACCGTCACGACACCCGGCTCGAGCGAGTTGGCGGCCATCAGCGAGATGCCACCGGCGACGCGCTCGTGACCCAGCAGTCGCGCCGCTGCGCGCTCGCCCCCCAGCCCGTTCTGCACCACGAGCAGCGGCACGCCCTCGAGCGCCCGCCGGTTCGCCTCGAGCGCCTCCACCGCACCGGTCGCCTTCACCGCCAGGATCGCCACGTCAGGAGCCTCCACCAGCTCCTCGAGCGCCGTCGCCGCAGCCGTGTGCGCGCCGAAGCCGCCCTTGATCCGCAGCCCGCGCTCGCGGATCGCGGCGAGGTTCTCGCCCCGCGCGGTGACGGTCACGTCGTGACCCACCGCATCCAGCCGCGCTGCGATCGTGCCCCCGATCGCACCGGCACCGATCACGGCGACGCGCTGTCGGGAGGGGGTCTGCTCGTGCGCCTGCGCCATGCTCGCCAGGCTAGCCGCCGCTAGGCTCTCAGGGTGCCAGCAGCCCCCATCGCTCCCGACGGCATCCTGCTCGTCGACAAGCCGCGCGGCATCACGAGCCACACGGCGGTCAGCCGCGCCCGCCGCGCGCTCGGCACCCGCAAGGTGGGCCACGCCGGCACGCTCGACCCGATGGCCACGGGTCTGCTGATCCTCGGCATCGGCCCCTCGACGCGGCTGCTGACGCACATGGTCGGGCTCGACAAGACCTACACGGCCACCATCGCGCTCGGCTCCGCCACCTCGACCGATGACGCCGAGGGCGAGGAGACGAGCAGGGCGGATGCCTCGCACCTGACGAGCGACGACCTCGCCGCACCGATGGCGAGGCTCACGGGCGACATCGAGCAGGTGCCCTCCTCGGTGAGCGCGATCAAGGTGGACGGCGAGCGCGCCTACGCCCGCGTGCGCGCGGGGGAGCAGGTCGAGCTCAAGGCGCGGCCCGTGACGGTCGCGCGCTTCGACGCGCTCGCGTTCCGGCCGGGCGAGGTGGCAGAGGTCGACGTGGTCGTCGACTGCTCGAGCGGCACCTACATCCGGGCGCTGGCCCGCGACCTGGGCGAGGCGCTCGGCGTCGGTGGGCACCTCCGGGCACTGCGGCGCACGCGCATCGGACCGTTCGGTATCGACGGCGCGCCGCTCGCCGACGACCTGCCTGAGGCGGGCGCCGCCGACCTGCTCCTGCCGCCCGCCGAGGCCGCCGGTCGCATCCTGCCCGTCGTGCAGCTCGACGACGAGCGCGCCGCCAACCTCGCGAGCGGGCGCAAGACCGCGTCGCTCGAGGGCGAGCGGGGGATCGTCGCCGCCGTGCACGGTGAACGCCTCATCGGCATCGCCCGCGTCTCCGGCAACCGGCTGCTGCCGGTCACCAACTTCCCGACGGCCTGAGGAGCGCTCGTGATCAGCTGGCTCATGCTCGCGCAGGCGATCGGCCTGGGCGTCATCGGCGCAGTCGTGGCGGTCGTCGGGCTCACCCGCAGGCCGTTCAACGACTGGGTGCTGGGCGCCGCCGCCTTCGCACTGCTGACGCTCGTGGTGCAGGTGGTGGCGTCGATCATCGCGCCGATCGTGGGGGCGGGGCCGACGGGCGACCTGCTCGAGTACTGGGTGTACCTGATCTCGGCGATCCTCATCCCGCCCGCGGCAGTGATGTGGGCGCTCATCGACAAGAAGGGCGAGTGGCAGACGCTCGTCGTCGGCATCGGCATCCTCGCCTGCGCGGTCATGGCCTATCGGATGCACCAGATCTGGTTCGTGCAGGTGGCGTGACGACCCGCCGTAGAATCGATCGGGTGAGCGAGCGCAGGCATGCAGGGATCGGACGCGTCCTCATCGCGGTGTACGCGGTGCTGGCGATCGCGGCGACGGGCCGCTCCTTCGTGCAGATCGTGCAGCGCTTCGACGAGGCCCCGCTGGCCTACTCGCTGAGCGCCGCAGCAGCGGTCGTCTACATCGTCGCGACGGTCGCGCTCGCCATGCAGCGCAGCCGGGTCGCGCGCGCCGTGGCGCTCGCGGCGGTCTGCTTCGAGCTCGTCGGCGTGCTCGTGGTCGGCACGCTGTCGATCGTCGCGCCGAGCCTCTTCGGCCACGACTCCGTCTGGAGCTACTTCGGCATGGGCTACGTGTTCATCCCCGCGGTGCTGCCCTTCCTCGGGCTGTGGTGGCTGCACGCGAGCCGCGAGCGGGTCGCGGCATGAGCGGCGCCGCGGCCGGCGCGAGCGGCGACCCGATGGCCTGGATCGACGAGCTCCAGGCAGTGCCCAGCGCCGTCACGATCGGCAAGTTCGACGGCGTCCACATCGGTCACCAGCGCATCATCGAGCAGCTGCGCGAGCTCGCCGAGCCGCGGGAGCCCGGTGCGCCCAGGCTCGTGACGACCGTCGTCACCTTCGATCGCAACCCGCTGGAGGTCGTGCGGCCCGACGTGGCACCGCATCCGCTCGTCTCGCTCGAGGCGAAGACCCGGCTGCTCGAGGCGGCCGGCGCCGATCGCGTCATCGTGATCCCGTTCACGAGGGCGACCGCCGCGCAGCCGCCGGAGGAGTTCGCCGAGCGGGTGCTGCTCGACGGGCTCGGCGCCCGCGTGCTGCTCGTCGGCGACGACTTCCGCTTCGGCTTCCGCGGCGCCGGCACCCCGACCCTGCTGCGCGAGCTCGCCGAGCCGCGCGGGGTGCGGGTCGAGTCGATCGACGACATCTGCTTCACCGACGGCCGCCGCGTCTCCTCCACCTGGATCCGCGAGGCGCTCGACCTCGGCCGCATCGCCGAGGCCAACGAGATGCTCGGCCGCCGTCACCAGCTGCGCGGCGAGGTGGTGCGCGGGTTCCAGCGCGGGCGCGCCCTCGGCTTCCCGACCGCGAACCTGGGCGCGCCGGTCGACGGGTTCATCCCCGCAGACGGCGTCTACGCCGCGATCGCGCACGTGGACGCCGGCACCTTCGCGGCCGCCGTGTCGATCGGCGACAACCCGACCTTCGACGGCGTGCAGGCGAAGACCGTCGAGGCCTACCTGCTCGACGTCGACCTCGACCTCTACGATCGGCCGATCGAGCTCGAGCTCGTCGACTTCGTGCGCCCCATGCACCGCTTCGAGGGGCTGGACGAGCTCATCGCGCAGATGCACCGCGACGTCGAGACGACGAGGGCCAGCGTCGCGCCCCTGCTGCCGGGCCCGGCCTGACCGCCACTCGGTAGACTGCCGTCACCCATCCGCCCCGCCGCGCCGCCACGAGCTGCCGCGGCGTCCTGAAGGAGCAGCGTGTCCACATCCAGCCAGGCGCTCGCCCCCGCGCAGCGCGCCGTCCAGCTGCTCGGCGGTGACCTCTCCGAGGTCGCGCTCCGACGGCACCTGGAGGGCCTGCCTGCCGTCGACGCCGTCGGTCTCGAGGCCCGCGCCGCGAAGTTCGGCACCCGCTCGATCAAGAGCACCTCGAAGGCGGCGGCGCTCGACACGGTGATCCGCATGATCGACCTGACGACGCTGCAGGGCTCCGACACCCGCGGCAAGGTGCGCTCGCTCGTGGCGAAGGCGCTCGTGCCCGACGCATCCGACCCCTCGACCCCGCGCCCGGCCGCGGTGTGCGTGTACGGCGACATGGTCGCCGGCGCCGTCGAGGCGCTCGGGAGCGCGTGGAGCGCAGGCAAGGACACCGGCATCAACGTCGCCGCGGTCGCCACCGCGTTCCCGGCGGGCCGCGCGAGCATCGCCGTCAAGCTGCAGGACACCCGCGACGCCGTCGCCGCCGGTGCCGACGAGATCGACATGGTCATCGACCGCGGCGCCTTCCTCGAGGGCAACTACGGGAAGGTGTTCGACGAGATCGTGCAGACCAAGGAGGCGTGCCGCCGCGACGACGGCACCTTCGCGCACCTCAAGGTGATCCTCGAGACCGGCGAGCTCGTGACCTACGACAACGTGCGCCGCGCCTCGTGGCTGTCGATCCTCGCCGGCGGCGACTTCATCAAGACCTCGACCGGCAAGGTGCAGCCGGCGGCGACGCTCCCTGTGACGACGCTCATGCTGCAGGTCGTGCGCGACTGGGAGCGGCTCACGGGCGAGCGCATCGGCGTCAAGCCCGCAGGCGGCATCTCGACCTCGAAGGACGCCATCAAGTACCTGATCGCGGTCGCCGAGACCTGCGGCGAGGCGTGGCTCGACCCGCACCTGTTCCGCTTCGGCGCCTCCAGCCTGCTGAACGACGTGCTGCTGCAGCGCCAGAAGCTCACCACCGGCCGCTACTCCGGCCCCGACTACGTGACGATCGACTGAGGCCCGCCATGACTTTCCTCGACTACGCGCCGGCTCCCGAGTCGACCTCCATCCTCGACCTGCGCGAGCAGTACGGCCTCTACATCGGCGGCGAGTGGGTGCCGGGCGGCGGTACGCCCTTCGCCTCGATCTCTCCCGCGACCGAGCGGCAGATCGCGATGTTCGGCGCCGCCGACGAGGGCGACGTGGATGCGGCGGTGCGGGCAGCGCGCACCGCCTTCCGCGACACCTGGGGCCCGATGTCGGGCCGCGACCGCGGCAAGTACCTCTTCCGCATCGCGCGCATCCTGCAGGAGCGCGCTCGCGAGCTGGCCGTCGCCGAGTCGCTCGACAACGGCAAGCCGATCCGCGAGACCCGCGACGCTGACGTGCCGCTCGTGGCGCAGTGGTTCTTCCACTGCGCCGGCTGGGCCGACAAGCTCGACTGGGTGGGCCTTGGCGCCCGCCCGCAGGCGCTCGGCGTCGCCGCGCAGGTCATCCCGTGGAACTTCCCGCTGCTGATGCTGGCCTGGAAGGTCGCGCCGGCGCTCGCCGCGGGCAACACCGTGGTGCTGAAGCCGGCCGAGACCACGCCCCTCACCGCGATGCTCTTCGCCGAGATCTGCGAGCAGGCAGGCCTCCCGGCCGGCGTCGTCAACCTCATCACGGGCGCGGGCGACACCGGGGCAGCGCTCGTGCGCCACCCGGACGTCGACAAGGTCGCCTTCACGGGCTCGACCGCCGTCGGCCGCGAGATCGCCAAGGCCCTCGCCGGCACGCGGAAGAAGCTCACCCTCGAGCTCGGCGGCAAGGGCGCGAACATCGTCTTCGACGACGCGCCCCTCGACCAGGCGATCGAGGGCATCGTCGACGGCATCTTCTTCAACCAGGGACAGGTCTGCTGCGCCGGCAGCCGGCTGCTCGTGCAGGAGAGCGTGCACGACGAGGTCATGGAGCGGCTCAAGGAGCGCATGGCGACGCTGCGCGTCGGCGACCCGCTCGACAAGAACACCGACGTCGGCGCGATCAACTCCTCGGAGCAGCTGGCGCGCATCACGCGGCTCGTCGACGCGGGCATCGCCGAGGGCGGCGAGGCCTGGAGCCCCCCGTGCGAGCTGCCCGCCGAGGGCTACTGGTTCGCGCCCACCGTCGTGACGGGCGTCGAGGCCTCCTCGAGCCTCGCCCGCGAGGAGATCTTCGGGCCGGTGCTCTCGGTGCTCACGTTCCGCACCCCCGACGAGGCGATCGCCAAGGCGAACAACTCGCCCTACGGCCTCTCGGCCGGCATCTGGAGCGACAAGGGCAGCCGCGTGCTCGCGGTGGCCGACAAGCTGCGCGCCGGCGTCGTCTGGACGAACACGTTCAACAAGTTCGACCCCGCGAGCCCCTTCGGCGGCTACAAGGAGTCGGGCTACGGCCGCGAGGGCGGCCGCCAGGGCATGCAGGCATACCTGAAGGCAGGCGAGTGATGGCGACCACGAAGACCGGCGCGGAGGCCGCGACGCGCACGACCGATCGGCTCGGAGTGCCCAAGACCTACAAGCTGTTCATCGGGGGCGCCTTCCCGCGCAGCGAGTCGGGCCGCGTGACCGAGGTGACGGATGCGCAGGGCCGCTTCGTCGCGAACGTCGCGATGGCGTCGCGCAAGGATGCGCGCGAGGCCGTGCGCGCCGCGCGCAAGGCGCAGCCGGGCTGGGCGGGTGCGACCGCCTACAACCGCGGCCAGGTGCTCTACCGCGTCGCCGAGGTGCTCGAGGGCCGCAAGGCGCAGTTCGTCGACGAGCTGCAGCAGACCGAGGGGCTGAGCGCCGCGGCCGCTCTCGCGCAGGTCGAGGACGCCATCGACCTGTGGGTGTGGCACGCGGGCTGGACCGACAAGATCGCCCAGATCGGCGGCAGCGCCAACCCTGTCGCGGGCCCCTACTTCAACCTCTCGGTGCCGGAGCCGACCGGCGTCGTCGCCATCGTCGCGCCGCAGTCGAGCGCGCTGCTCGGGCTCACCTCCGTCATCGCGCCCGCGCTCGTGACGGGCAACGCCGTCGTGGTGGTGCCCGCCGCATCCGCACCGCTCTCGGCGATCTCGCTCGGCGAGGTGCTCGCCACGAGCGACCTGCCCGGCGGCGTCGTCAACGTGCTGACGGGAGACCCGGCGGAGCTCGCGCCGTGGCTCGCCGGCCACGCCGACGTCAACGCGCTCGACCTGACGGGCGCCGGCGACCTCGACTGGGTCGAGCTCGAGCAGCTCGCGGCCGAGACGCTCAAGCGCGTCATCCGGCCAGAGCCGGGCCTGGCGCCCGAGACGCCGCTGCGCATCCTCGCCCTCACCGAGACGAAGACCGTCTGGCACACGAAGTCGCGCCTGTAGTGGCGCGATAGGCCCGCGGCGGGGGCGGCAGATGGCAGGCGGGCACGGGCACGCGCACGGCGCTGCGCACGGCGCGGATGCGTCGAGCACGACGCGCATCGCCGTCGCGTTCGGCATCACGGCGACGCTGCTCATCGCCCAGGTGATCGGTTCGATCCTCACCGGCTCGCTCGCGCTGCTCGTCGACACCGTGCACATGCTGACGGATGTCGCCGGGCTCGGCGTCGCGCTCGCGGCGCAGTGGCTGCTGCGGCGGCCGCCGCGGGGCCGACGCACCTGGGGCCTCGTGCGGGTGGAAGTGCTCGCCGCGGCGGCGCAGGCGGCGGCGCTGCTCATCGTCGCGCTCGTCGTCGTCATCGAGGGCGTGCGCCGCATCGGCGAGCCGACTGACGTGCCCGGGCCGCTCCTGCTCGTGTTCGGCGTCGTCGGGCTCGCGGGCAACCTGGTCTCGCTGGCGGTGCTCGCGAGCGGGCGCGGCGCGAGCCTCAACCTGCGCGCGGCGTTCCTCGAGGTGCTGAACGATGCGATCGGCTCGGTCGCGGTCATCGCGGCGGCGATCGCGATCTGGGTGTGGGGCTTCCAGCAGGCCGATCTGATCGCGAGCGCGCTGGTCGCCGCGCTCATCGTGCCGCGCTCGATCGTGCTGCTGCGCGACGCGGGGCGCATCCTGCTGGAGTCGGCGCCCGAGGAGCTCGACCTCGACGACGTGCGCTCGCACCTGCTGGAGCTCGAGCACGTGCTCTCGGTGCACGACCTGCACGCATCGACGCTCGGCACCGGCGTCCACCAGCTCACCGCCCACGTGGTGGTGGAGGAGGCGTGCTTCACCGACGGCCATGCGCCGCGCATCCTCGATGCGCTGCAGGAGTGCGCCGCCGAGCACTTCCCCCTCTCGCTCGAGCACGCGACCTTCCAGCTCGAGCCCCCGAGCCACACCGCGCACGAGCCGCACCTGCACGACTGACCCCGCGCCGCCGCCCGCCGCACGCCTCGCGCCCGACTGGCGCCCCCGGTGCTCGAGTGGCGCCCTCCGCGCTTGAGTGGCGCCCCCGGCGATCGAGTGGCGCCCTCCGCGCTTGAGTGGCGCCCCCGGCGATCGAGTGGCGCCTTCCGCGTTTGAGTGGCGCCTGCCGCTTGTGAGTGGCGCCTGCGGGTTGTGAGTGGCGGGAGGCACCGCCCAGGACAGGAAGTCGCCGCTCGATCGCGGGAGGCGCCACTCAGGTGCGGGAGCCGCCACTCAGGTGCGGGAGGCGCCACTCAGGTGGGGGAGGCGCCACTCAGGTGCGGGAGGCGCCACTCGAGCGAGAAGCCGGCGACGCGCCGCATCAGCAGCTGGTCTCGATGAGGTCGGCGTACCAGCGGCAGCCGGCGAGCCACGTGTCGATGCGGATGCGCTCGTCGCGCGCGTGCAGGGTCAGCCGCTCCTCGCGGGTCATCTCGAACGGCGCGAAGCGGTAGACGCGATCGGTGATGCGGTGCGCGTGCCGGCCGTCGGTGCCGCCCAGCATCACGTAGGGCACGGTGAGCACGTCGGGCCGCGCACGACCGATCGCGGCCTCGATCGCCTCCCAGCCGACGCCGCTCGCCGGGCTCTCGGGGCTCGGTCCGTGGCCGTGCAGCACCGTCAGCTCGACGGCGTCGTCGGCGACGGCGCGGCGGATGCGCGCAAGCGTCTCGTCGACGGTCGAGCCGAGGGCGATGCGCGCGTTCACGACCGCGACGGCCTCCTCGGCCAGCGCGTTCGCCGCCGCGGCACCCGAGAGCTGCGTCACCACCGCGGTCGTCGACAGCATCGCGCGCGTCTCATCGCTCCGCGCGAGGATCCGCTCCACGATCGGCCGCGTCCTCCGCACGTTGCGCAGCACGGCGCCCTGCGCCCCCGCGGCCTCTGCACCGAGCAGCTCCAGCATCCGCAGCGCGGGCTCGGGCAGGGAGCGCGGCCACGTGGCGAAGTCGAGTCGCCGGATCGCCCGTGCCAGCCGTGACGTCGCCGGCAGCGCCGGCGGCGTCGAGGCGTGCCCGCCCACCTGCGCCACGCGCATCCGCACGTTGGCGAAGCCCTTCTCGGCGACGCCGACGACCGCGACGTCGCGTGCGACGCCCGCGATGGGCGGCTCGATGATCGCGCCGCCCTCGTCGAGCGCCCATGCGGGCCGCACGCCGCGCCGATCGAGCTCGGCGATCGCCGAGGCGGCGCCGGTGCCCATCGTCTCCTCGTCGTGGCCGAACACCAGCCAGACGTCGCGCTGCGGCCGGAAGCCGCGCTCGAGCAGCGCCTCGATCGCCACGCAGATGCCGACGAGCGAGCCCTTGTCGTCGAGGGTGCCGCGACCCCAGACGTGGGTGGCGTCGCGGTGCCCCGAATAGGGCGGATGCGTCCACCCGGCACCGGCAGGCCCGTCACCGGCGCCGGCCTCAGGCGCGGGCACCACGTCCTGGTGCGCCATGAGCAGGGCGGGGGCGCCATCGCCGATGCCCGCCCACCGCGCGAGCAGCGTCGAGCCGACCGCCTCGACCTCGAGCTCGGCGAACAGTCGCGGGAAGCGCTCGCGCAGCAGCGCCTGGAAGGCCGGGATCTGCGCCTCGGTCTCGGTCGGCACGCGGATGGCGGCGATCAGGTCGTCGAGGGCATCGTCGGTGATGAGCACCCGCGCAGGCTATCGCCGCGGCGCGTTACCGTTGGGGCACGAGCAGCGAGGAGGCCGACGTGGCCGTCGAGGAGAACACCCGTGAGATCGAGTCGGGGGTCGTGACCGACCTCAGCGACCGCATGACCTACGGCAGCTACCTGGCCCTCGACACGCTGCTCGCCGCGCAGCAGCCCAAGAGCGAGCCGGAGCACCACGACGAGCTGCTGTTCATCATCCAGCACCAGACGACCGAGCTGTGGCTCAAGCTCGTCATCCACGAGCTCGACGACGCGCGGCGGCTTCTCGCCGCCGACGACCTGGGCGCCGCGCTGAAGCGCATCGCGCGCGTGAAGCACATCCAGGAGGTGCTGACGCAGCAGTGGTCGGTGCTCGCGACGCTCACGCCCACCGAGTACGCGCAGTTCCGCGGCTTCCTCGCCAACGCCTCCGGCTTCCAGAGCGCGCAGTACCGCATGGTCGAGTTCGCGCTCGGCAACAAGCACGCGCGCATGCTGCAGGTGTTCGAGTCGAACCCGGCCGACCACGCGGCGCTCGAGGCCGAGCTGCACCGCCCGAGCCTCTACGACGAGTTCCTGCGCCACCTCGCCCGCCGCGGTCACGCCGTGCCGACCGCGCTGCTCGAGCGCGACGTCACGAAGGCGCACGTCTACACCGAGGAGCTCGTGCCCGTCTTCCAGGCGATCTACCAGGACGCGGGCCGCGCTGACGGCGCCGAGGACTGGCGCGCCTATGAGGCCTGCGAAGAGCTCGTCGACCTCGAGGACAACTTCCAGTTCTGGCGCTTCCGGCATCTGCGCACCGTCACGCGCACGATCGGCATGAAGCACGGCACGGGCGGCTCAAGCGGCGTCGACTTCCTCCGGCGCGCGCTCGAGCTCACGTTCTTCCCCGAGCTCTACGCCGTGCGCACCCGGATCGAGGAGTGAGGCCGCCGATCGTCGCCCGGGTCGACCGGGCGCGCATCGCCGGCCGCTGGGTGGCGGATGCGGTGGTCGAGCTCGGCGAGGCCGGCATGCGCCTGGTGCCGGGTGACGAAGCACCGCCCCGCATCCGCTCGCGCATCCACGGCACGCTGCTGCCGCCCATCACCGACGCGCACGTGCACCTCGGCCTCGCGGACGCGGCGCTCGCCGCGCCGACGACGCTCGGCCGCGTGCTCGACCTCGGCTGGGCGCCCGCCGCGCTGCCGGCCCTCGTCGAGGCCGCCACCGCCGCCCACCGCGGGCTCGACGTGCGCTTCGCCGGCCCGTTCCACGCGGCCATCGGCGGCTATCCCTCCGATCGCGCCTGGGCGCCGCCGGGCGCGGTCGCCGAGCTCGCCGGCGCGAGCGATGCGGTGCGCTCCGTGCGCGCCCAGGCGCGCGCCGGCGCATCCGTCATCAAGGTCTCGCTCAACGCCGAGGCCGGGCCGGTGCCCGATGCCGCGATGCTCGCAGCGATCGTCGACGAGGCGCACGCGCACGGGCTGCTGCTCGTCGCGCACGCGCAGGGCCCCGGCGCAGCGGAGCGCGCGCTGGCCGCAGGCGTCGACGTGCTCGCGCACGCGCCGTGGACGGAGCGGCTGAGCGACGAGCTCATCGGCGAGGCGGCCGCGAGCCAGACCTGGATCTCGACGCTCGCGATGCACGAGCGCGACGGCGATCCGGCCGCGCTCGAGCGCGCCACCGACAACCTGGCGCGCTTCGCGGCGGCTGGGGGAGCGGTCGCGTACGGCACCGACCTCGGCAACGGCCTGACGCGGTTCGACCTCGACGACAGCGAGGTCGCGGCGCTGCGCCGGGCCGGCCTCGACGGCACCGCGCTCGTGGACGCGCTGCTCGCCGAGCACCTGCTGCCGCCCGGGCCGACGGTCACGAGCTGCACCGCCGCGGTGCACGACGACGAGTCGCTCCTCGCCGCGCTGCTCGGCCCGCCCCGCCATCGGCCGCGCCCGCTGCCGCACACCACGTTCGACCTGGAGGACGCATGACCGACCCCGCTGCTCGCGCCGACACCGCCGCCCTGGCCGCAGCGCTCGACGCCCGCGACCCGCTCGCCGCGCACACGAGCGCCTTCGTCCGGGGCGGCGACGTGGTCTCCTACCTCGACGGCAACTCGCTCGGCCGCCCGCTCGCCGACCTGCCGGAGCGCTTCGCCGGCTTCGTCGGCGAGGACTGGGGGAGCCGACTCATCCGCTCGTGGGACGAGCAGTGGATGCGCCGGCCCTACGACCTCGGCGACCGCATCGGCGCGCTCGTCGGGGCGGCGGCCGGGCAGTGCTTCGTGGGCGACTCGACGACCGTGCTGCTCTACAAGCTCGTGCGCGCCGCGGTCGACGCGCCATGGATGCGCGCAGACGAGCGCCGCCGAGAGATCGTCATCGACGACGACAACTTCCCCACCGACCGCTTCATCGTCGAGGGCATCGCGGCCGAGCGCGGCATGACGATCCGCTGGATCGAGACCGACCCGGCGGGCGGCGTCACGCTCGACCAGGTGCGGGAGGCGGTGGGCGAGCGCACGGCGCTCGTGCTGCTGAGCCACGTCGCGTACCGCTCCGGCTTCCTCGCCGACCTCGCCGGCATCACGGCGGCAGCCCATGAGGCGGGCGCCCTCGTGCTCTGGGATCTCTGCCACTCGGCCGGGGTGATCCCCACCGAGCTCGATGCGTGCGGCGTCGACCTCGCGGTCGGCTGCACCTACAAGTACCTGAACGGCGGGCCCGGCTCGCCGGCCTTCGGCTACGTCGCCGAGCGCCTGCAGGGCGAGCTCGCGCAGCCCATCCAGGGCTGGATGGGCGCAGCCGACGTCTTCGGCATGGAGCGCAGCTATCGAGCCGCCCCAGACCTGCGCCGCTTCGTCAGCGGCACGCCGCCCGTGCTCGCGACGGTCGCGCTCGAGGCGATGGTCGAGCTGATCGAGCGGGTCGGCATGCCTGCGGTGCGCGCGAAGTCGGTGGCGCTGACCGACTTCGCCGAGGCCGCGCTGCAGCAGCACGTGCTGGGGGAGCGGCCGGGCGCCGACACCCCAGCGGTCCTCGCCAGCCCACCGGCCGGGCCGCACCGGGGCAGCCACCTGACCGTGACGCATCCGAGCTTCGCCGCGGTGAACGCGCGCCTCTGGCAGCGCGGCGTGATCCCCGACTTCCGGGCACCGGACGGCATCCGGATCGGCCTCTCCCCGCTGTCGACGACCTTCGCCGAGGTCGAGCTCGGCATCGCCGCGCT
This sequence comes from Agrococcus sp. Marseille-P2731, assembly GCF_900117395.1. Lineage (GTDB taxonomy): Bacteria > Actinomycetota > Actinomycetes > Actinomycetales > Microbacteriaceae > Agrococcus. The sequence goes on from NZ_FPEG01000001.1 coordinate 751,751, forward strand.
CGGGCACGAGCTGCGCCAGGCGCAGCGGGTGGCGACGCGCTCGGAGGCCCGCCCGGCGGGGTGATGACCTCCCGGCTAGGCTCATGGCGCGGGCCACCAGCCCGCACCGCATCGCAACCCGCCCACGAGGCACACGGAAGGCAACGGAGCCCGCTATGACCGACACCCCTGCATACAAGCTCGACCCCGCACCGCAGGGAGAGCGCAGCTACGACGGGCCCACCCGCATGGAGCGCGACTCGCTCGGCGAGATGCCCGTGCCGGTCGACGCCTACTGGGGCATCCACACCGAGCGGGCGCTCAACAACTTCCCGATCACCGGCCGCTCCATCTCCGTCTACTCCGACCTCGTGAACGCGCTCGCTGTCGTCAAGCAGGCCTGCGCGCGCGCCAACAAGGAGATCGGCTCGCTGGAGCCCGAGAAGGCCGACCTCATCGAGCGCGTCTGCGAGCGCATCCGCGCCGGCGAGCTGCACGACCAGTTCAAGGTCGGCGTGATCCAGGGCGGCGCCGGCACCTCGACGAACATGAACACCAACGAGGTGATCGCCAACGCGTGCCTGGTCGAGCTGGGCCACGAGAAGGGCGACTACGAGCGCTTCAGCCCGATCGACGACGTCAACCGATCGCAGTCGACGAACGACACCTACCCGACCTCGATCAAGGTCGCGATGGCGTTCACGCTGCGACGCCTGCTCGACGAGCTGGCGAGGCTGACGGATGCGTTCGACGCGAAGGCGGTCGAGTTCCGAGACGTGCTGAAGGTCGGCCGCACGCAGCTGCAGGACGCCGTGCCGATGACGCTCGGCCAGGAGTTCCGCGGCTTCGCGGTGACGCTGCGCGAGGACTACGACCGCCTCGAGGAGACCATCAAGTGGCTCGCGGAGGTCAACCTCGGCGCCACCGCGATCGGCACCGGCATCACGGCCGACCCGCGCTACGCCGAGGCGGCGAGCCGCCACCTCGCCGAGCTCACGGGCCTGCCGATCGTGACCGCGAGCGACCTCATCGAGGCCACGAGCGACACGGGCGTGTTCATGACCGTCTCCGGCGCCCTCAAGCGCTGCGCCGTGAAGCTCTCGAAGATCTGCAACGACCTGCGCCTGCTCTCCTCCGGTCCGCAGGCAGGCTTCGGCGAGATCTCGCTGCCCGCCAAGCAGGCCGGGTCGTCGATCATGCCCGGCAAGGTCAACCCCGTCATCCCCGAGGTCGTCAACCAGGTCGCTTTCGCCGTCATCGGGTCGGATGCGACGGTCACGGCGGCGTCGGAGGCCGGGCAGCTGCAGCTCAACGCCTTCGAGCCGGTCATCACGCACCAGATCCTGCAGAGCCTGCACTGGATGACGCAGGCGTGCCTGACCCTGCGCGTCAACTGCGTCGACGGCATCGAGGCGAACCGCGAGCGCCTCGGCCTCATGGTCGGCTCGTCGGTCGGTGTCGTCACGGCGCTCACGCCCTACCTGGGCTACGCCGACTCGGCGAAGCTCGCGCACGAGGCGCTCACGAGCCACAAGTCGATCGCCGACCTCGTGGTCGACAACGGGCTGATGGATCGCGAGCGGGTCGAGAAGCTGCTGGAGCCGGCCCGACTGTCTGGCCTGCAGCCGACGACGCAGGCGATGCCCGTCATCGTCCTCGACGGCGAGCAGTGATGCCCGGCGGGGCGCTCCTCGATACGATCTGCGAGTGAGTGCCCTCGCCCAGCTGTCTCCGCTCGCCCGGAAGCAAGGTCCGAACGTCGGCGTCATCGCCGGCGTGATCGGCATCGCCGTGCTGGCGCTCGCGTCGTTCGCGGTCATCTTCATCCTCGACGGCGCGATCGGCGACTCGGCGCTCGTGGCGACCTCCGGCCTCATGGCGCTGCTCCCGCTCGCGTTCGTCATCTGGGCGGTCGCCGCGATCGACCGCTGGGAGCCCGAGCCCCGCATCGCGCTGTGGTTCGCCGCGCTGTGGGGCGGCATCGCCGCGGTGCTGCTGACGCTGCTGCTCAACGAGGGCGTGCTCGAGCCGATCGTCGTGCCCTTCCTGCAGTCCCAGGAGCAGTACGAGTTCTACGCCACCGTCATCCAGGCGCCCTTCACCGAGGAGCTGTGGAAGGCCATCCCCGTCGTCATCATGTTCCTGTTCTTCAGGAAGACCTTCGACGGCCCGGTCGACGGCATCGTCTTCGCGGCGCTGTCGGCCGCGGGCTTCGCGTTCACCGAGAACATCCTCTACTTCGGCACCTCCCTCAGCGAGAGCGGCGACGGCTCCTTCATCTTCTTCCTGCGCGGCATCATGAGCCCGCTGACGCACGCGATCTTCACCGCGGTGGGCATCGGGCTCGCGCTCGGCTTCGCGGCCCGGCTGCGCAGCCGGTGGTGGCTGCTGCTCGCGTTCCCGGCCGGCCACCTGGTCTCCGCGCTCCTGCACGCGCTGTGGAACTCCGCCAGCTGGTGGGTGCCGGGCGGCACCGTCGGCTTCTTCGTCTACTACCTGCTCGTGCAGGTGCCGCTGTGCGTGATCGCGGCGGCGCTCGTGTGGCTGCTGCTGCGGCAGGAGATCAGGATCACGCGGGCCCGCCTGCACGACTACGGCCGCGCCGGCTGGTTCAGCCACGAGGAGGTCGAGCGGCTCTCCTCGGGCGACGGGCGGGCGCTGCTGCTGCAGTGGGCCAAGCGGCGGGGCCTGCGCCGGCCGATGCAGCAGTACATCCAGACCGCGACGCGACTCGCGAACCACCGGCAGCGCGCGCTCGTCGGCCGCGACAAGGCGAAGCACGTCGCCGACGAGGTGTCGCTGCTGTCGGAGCTCATGCACCTGCGCCGCACGATGGCGAGCGCTGCGATCGGCCAGCCGGTGCACATGCAGCAGGGGATCGCGGTCGCGGCGCCGACGGGGGCGCGCGTGCAGCGGTTCGGCGACCTGGAGCTCGAGCGCGGCTGGCCGCCGCGGCGCTGAGCCGCCATGGTGCTGAGCTCCTGCAGCGCTGAGCCCCCGTGGTGTCGCGGGAACTGGTAGTCTTGGCAGGTTGCCGTGAACCGGCCGCGGACGAAGAGCGCTCGTGCATCCGGCACGGGCACCGCGCTGCGAGGAGAGAGGGGCCCCATCACATGAGCCTGAACGCAGAGATCAAGAAGGCCATCATCGAGGAGTACGCCACGCACGAGGGCGACACCGGGAGCCCCGAGGTGCAGATCGCGCTGATGTCGCGTCGCATCAAGGACCTCACCGAGCACCTGAAGGAGCACAAGCACGACCACCACTCGCGTCGTGGTCTGCTGCTGCTCGTCGGTCAGCGTCGCCGCCTGCTCGGCTACCTGTCGGACGTCGACATCGAGCGCTACCGCGCGCTGATCGAGCGTCTCGGCCTCCGCCGATAGCCTGATGACTCTCGAGGGCCGCCCCGCACGGGGCGGCCCTTCGTCATGTCGAGAGCCGGTTCAGCGCAGCAGCTGGCCGAGCAGCGAGGTCCCGAGCGCCAGCGCCACGGCGCCGAGGGCGGCGCCGATCCCGATGCGCAGCTGCGCCCGAGCGAGCCGCTTGCCGGCCGTCGTCGAGGCGATCGCTGTGGGCCGCTCGGCGCTCGCGGCGCTCGGGCTCGCCATGGTCGCGAGGATCGAGCGCACGTCGTGGACGAACCGCTGCACCGCGACGTCCTCCTGCGACCAGCCGTCGTGCGCGGTCAGGCCGAGCGTGCCGCCGCGCAGCGCGATGGTGCACCGGAGGCCGACGTCGGTGATGTGCTCGCGCAGCACGAGCAGCGTCGGGTCCTCGGCCGGGTCGACGGGCGGAGCGTAGGGCACCCCCAGGTAGCCGTGCCGGCGCTCGCTGCGATCGCGCTGCGACACCACGAGCACACCCCACTCCGCGCCGTCGTGCGCGCGCAGCACATCCTCGACGCGGCCGTCCTGGCGCAGCGCGGCCGCGGCGTAGGCGAAGCCGTTCGCCTCGGCGAAGGCGAGCAGTCGTGCTTCGCGGATGCGCTGGGCGCGGCGCGCGATCGAGCGACCGACGAGGAGCGCGAGCCCGATGGCGGCGACGATCGAGCCGACGATGAGCATCGGCAGCTCTTCCGGGCTCGCGAGGTAGCTCGCCACGATGAGGAGCCCGGGGATGGTCAGCACCCACCCGGCGATCGCGAGGCCGATCGCTCGCACGTCGGCGGGACGCCGGCGCTCGCGCCGCCAGCGCCCTGCCGCACGCCGCCGCTCCGAGGTGAGCGGCTCGTGGAGCGGTCGGAGGTCGAGCGGCGGGATGCTGGCCATGCTGGTGATGCTACGGCCGCCTGCCAGCGCGCTCGCCGAGGCTCCGGGCCGCTGCGGTGCCCGACTGATACGATGCAGATCGGTCGCAGCATCTGCTCGCGACCGCAGCGCATCCGCTCACGAGACCGAGGCTGGTCGTTGGTGGAGGATGCCGAAGCAGCAGGCTTCGACCTCCTCCACTGATGACCACCTCCTCACCGCGGATGCGCGACGTTCGACAGCGCGCGTGCGCGCCTACGAGAGGAGGGACCCTTGGAGGGTCCAGAGATCACATTCGCCGAAGCCGTCATCGACAACGGCAAGTTCGGCACCCGCACCGTCCGGTTCGAGACCGGCCGGCTCGCGCAGCAGGCGCAGGGCGCCGCTGTCGCCTACATCGATGAAGAGACCATGCTGCTGAGCGCCACGAGCGTCGGCAAGCACCCGAAGGACCACTTCGACTTCTTCCCCCTCACGGTGGACGTCGAGGAGCGCATGTACGCCGCCGGCCGCATCCCGGGCTCGTTCTTCCGTCGCGAGGGCCGCCCCTCGACCGACGCCATCCTCACCTGCCGCCTCATCGACCGGCCGCTGCGCCCGTCGTTCGTGGAGGGCATCCGCAACGAGGTGCAGGTCGTCGTCACCGTGCTCGCCATCGAGCCCGACGAGCTCTACGACGTGCTCGCGATCAACGCGGCCTCCATGTCGACGCAGCTGAGCGGCCTGCCGTTCGACGGCCCCATCGGCGGTGTGCGCGTCGCGCTCATCGACGGCCAGTGGGTCGCCTTCCCGAAGCACTCGCAGCTCGAGCGCGCCGTGTTCAACATGGTCGTCGCCGGCCGCGTGGTCACCGACGCCGCGGGCGTCGAGGATGTCGCGATCATGATGGTCGAGGCCGAGGCCACCGACAACGCATGGGCGCTCATCGAGGGCGGCGCTGTCAAGCCGACCGAGGAGATCGTCTCGCAGGGCCTCGAGGCCTCGAAGCCCTTCATCAAGCAGCTCGTCGCCGCGCAGGCAGAGGTCGCGAAGACCGCCGCGAAGGAGACGCAGGACTACCCGCTCTTCCCGCCCTACTCGGACGAGGCGCTCGAGGCCGTCCGCGGCATCGCCAAGGATCGCCTGAGCGAGGTCTACCGCATCGCCGGCAAGCTCGAGCGCAACGACGCCGACGACCAGCTCAAGGAGCAGGTCAAGCAGGAGATCAACGAGCGCATCGAGCGCGGCGAGCTGCCCGCGGTCGTCGCGACGCAGGTCTCCGGCGCCTACAAGGCGGTGACGAAGGAGGTCGTCCGCGGCCGCATCCTCACCGACCAGATCCGCATGGACGGCCGCGGCCTGGCCGACATCCGTCCGCTCGACGCCGAGGTCGCGGTCGTGCCGCGCGTGCACGGCTCCGCGATCTTCCAGCGCGGCGAGACGCAGATCATGGGCATCACGACGCTCAACATGCTCAAGCTCGAGCAGCAGATCGACTCGCTGAGCCCTGTCACGTCGAAGCGCTACATGCACAACTACAACTTCCCGCCGTACTCGACGGGCGAGACGGGCCGCGTCGGCAGCCCCAAGCGCCGCGAGATCGGCCACGGAGCCCTGGCTGAGCGCGCGCTCATGCCCGTGCTGCCGAGCCGCGAGGAGTTCCCGTACGCGATCCGCCAGGTCTCCGAGGCGCTGGGCTCGAACGGCTCGACGTCGATGGGCTCGGTCTGCGCCTCGACGCTCGCGCTGCTGAACGCCGGTGTGCCGCTCAAGGCCCCCGTCGCAGGCATCGCGATGGGCCTCGTCAGCGACACGGTCGACGGCGAGACCCGCTACGCGGCGCTCACCGACATCCTGGGCGCTGAGGACGCGCTCGGCGACATGGACTTCAAGGTCGCTGGCACGCCCGAGTTCATCACGGCGATCCAGCTCGACACGAAGCTCTCGGGCCTGCCGGCCTCGGTGCTGCACAGCGCGCTGACGCAGGCGAAGGAGGCGCGCACGAAGATCCTCGAGGTCCTCAACGCCGCCATCGACGCACCTGACGAGATGGCGCCCACCGCGCCGCGCGTCATCAGCGTGCAGATCCCGGTCGACAAGATCGGCGAGCTGATCGGCCCGAAGGGCAAGACGATCAACCAGATCCAGGACGACACGGGCGCCCAGATCTCGATCGAGGACTCGGGCGTCGTCTACATCGGCGCCGTCGACGGGCCGTCGGCAGAGGCCGCGCGCGCCGCGGTCAACGCCATCGCGAACCCCTCGAACCCCGAGATCGGCGAGCGGTTCCTCGGCACCGTCGTGAAGATCGCGTCGTTCGGCGCGTTCGTCTCGCTGATGCCCGGTCGCGACGGTCTGCTGCACGTGACCGCGATGCGCACGCTGAACGGCGGCAAGCGCATCGAGGCCGTGGAGGACGTCGTCTCGGTCGGTCAGAAGATCCAGGTCGAGATCACCAAGATCGACGACCGCGGCAAGCTCTCGCTCGAGGTCGTCGACGACAGCCAGCCGGTCGCCCCGACCGCTGCAGCCGGCGACGCGGAGTCCTCGGTCTCCTCGGTCTCGGCCGACTCGGCAGAGTAACCACCGCACGACGACGGATGCCCCCACCCAGCCGGGTGGGGGCATCCGTCGTCTGCGCGGGCAGCGCCGTGCGCCATCGCGGCCGGTGCTGCCTCGAGCGACGTAGAATCGTCGGATGCCCGCTGTCGCCCTGCCGCTCGAGACCCCCGAGATCGTCATCAACGCCGCCGGCGGTTCGGTGGTGCGCCGCAGCGTGCTGCCGAGCGGCGTGCGCGTGCTCACCGAGCGCGTGCCAGGTGCCGCGAGCGCCTCGGTCGGCTTCTGGGTGCCGGTGGGCTCTCGCGACGAGCGCGACGACGCGCGAGGCGCCACGCACTTCCTGGAGCACCTGCTGTTCAAGGGGACCCGGACGCGCACGGCCTTCGACATCGCCGTCGCCTTCGACGAGGTCGGCGGTGAGCACAACGCACTGACCGCCAAGGAGCACACCTGCTACTACGCGAAGGTGCGCGACCGCGACCTCGGCATGGCCGTCGACGTGCTGGCCGACATGGTGACCTCCTCGCTGCTCGACGCGGGCGAGTTCGAGCACGAGCGCGAGGTGATCCTCGAGGAGCTCGCGATGGCCGACGACGATCCCGGCGACGTTGCGGGGGAGCGGCTCAGCGAGCTGGTGCACGGCGTGGAGGCGCCGCTCGGGCGTCCGATCGGCGGCACGAGCGCGTCGATCCGCGCTGTCTCGCGCGACCGGGTCGCCGAGCACTACCGTGAGCACTACGGCGCGAGCGACCTGGTCGTGACCGTGGCCGGCGCCGTCGACCACGACACCGTCGTCGAGCAGCTGCAGGAGGCGCTCAGCCGCTACGGATGGGCGCTCACCGCTGGCAGCCCGAAGGAGCGCCGCGATGGCGCCCTGCAGCCCTCGAGCGACGGAGGGCTCACCGTCGTGCGCCGCCCGCTCGAGCAGGTGAGCCTCATGCTCGGCACGCCGGGGCTGACCGCGGGCGACCCGCGTCGCAGCACCATGGCGGTGCTGAACGCGGTGCTCGGGTCCGGCATGTCGTCACGCCTCTTCCAGGAGATCCGCGAGAAGCGCGGCCTCGCCTACTCGGTCTACTCCTTCGCCTCCGGCTATGCCGACGCGGGTGTCATGGGCATGGCGGCCGCCTGCCAGCCGCACAAGACGCTGGAGGTCGCCGGGCTCATGCTCTCCGAGCTCGAGCGGCTCGCCGAGGGCGTGGCCGACGACGAGCTGCGCCGCGCGAAGGGGCAGCTCGCGGGTGGTTCGGCGCTCGCACTGGAGGAGAGCGACACGCGCATGTCGCGCCTCGGCCGAGCAGAGCTGACGCTGGGGGCGTTCCTCGACATCGACGCGACGCTCGAGCGCATCGAGCGCGTCACCGAGGCGGATGTGCGCGAGCTGGCCGTGCAGCTCGCGAGCGGTCCCCGCTCGATCTCGGCCGTCGGCCAGGTGCCGGACGGGCTCGACTCGCTCGTCGCGTCAGCCCGGCGGGATACGGTGGAGGCAGCGGTCCCAGCCGCTCGCTAGAGAGAAGGGCCCGTTCGCGCGCCCGCAGCACCGAGATCGGGCGCATCGTCGCGCCACGCGGAGGAACGATGGCCCACCTGCTCTACCTCGTCAGGCATGGCGAGCAGCTCGATGCCGAGCACGGCGTCGACGACGGCAAGCTCTCCGGACGCGGCGTGCGTCAGGCGAAGGCGATCGCGCAGCGACTCTCGGGCGTCGACTTCGATCGCGCGTGGACCTCGCCGCTCATGCGCGCCACCGAGACCGCGGCGATCATGCAGGAGCGCCTGACGGCCGTCGAGTTCGAGAAGTCGTCGCTGCTGCTCGACTGCATCCCCTCCGGCAAGGACGAGAGCACCCCGGTGGGCTTCCACCGCTTCCTCGACAGCGTGCGGCCCGAGGAGGCCGAGGCAGGAGCCGCGCAGATGCAGGATGCGGGCGATCAGTGGCTGCGGCCGTCGCGCGGCGACGTCAACGAGCTGCTCGTCACCCACAACTTCGTGATCGGCTGGTTCGTGCGCGAGGTCATGCAGTCGCCGGACTGGCAGTGGATGAGCCTCAACCAGGCCAACTGCGGCCTGACGATCATCCGTCGTCGCTCCGGCAAGCCGCCGCAGCTCGTCGTGCACAACGACCTCGGGCACCTCCCGCCCGAGGAGCGCACGGGCATGCCCATCCCGCAGCCCTACTGACGCGGCATCAACCGAGCGGCTTCAGGAACCAGCGCGTCGCGTTCGGGTTCTCGTTGTAGGGGGCGACGGATGCGTACCCGCGGCTCGTGTAGAGCGCGTTCGCCGCTTCGAGGGCGCTGTTCGTGTCGAGCACAACCTCGGTCCCACCGAGCTCGGCCGCGCGCTGCTCGAGCGCGGTGAGCAGCGCGGCACCCGTGCCCCTGCCACGGCCGGCGGGTGCGACGAAGAGGTGCTTCACCTCGAAGCGGTGCGGCTCGAGCCGGCGCAGCGCACCGCAGCCCACCGGCTCATCGCCGTCCCAGGCGATCAGGAAGGCGCCGTCCGGCGCTCGCAGTGTGGCGGGATCCGCGGGGCGAGGCGTGTAGGTGCCGCCGATGAAGGTGATGGCGCGGTCCGAGAAGTAGGCCTGCAGGAGCGACTGCGCGACCTCGGTCGCGGGGTCCTCGAGAGCGATCGTGATGGGCACCCGCTCACTCTAGGACGGCGCGGCCGCGCGGGCCGGCAACCGCTCGCCGGCGACCCGCGACGCCGTAGGCTTGGTGCCATGGCAGCAACCAGGCGCGTCGGCATCGCGGGCGCCACCGGTCGGCTCGGTGCCCTCGCCCTGCGGCTCGTGCGCGAGGCCGACGACCTCGAGCCGGTCGAGCTCGACGTGCGCGAGGGGGTCGACCTCGATCGGATCGACGTGATCTTCGACGCCACGGTGCTGGCGGCCAGCGCCAAGCTCGTCGCCGCGGCGGCCGAGGCGGCGGTGCCGATGGTGATCGCCACGAGCGGCTGGAGCGACGAGCGCGTCGCGGCCCTCCGCGACCGAGGTGTCGACCGCATCCGCATCGTGCCCAACTTCTCGCTCGGCAGCGTGCTCGAGACGCACCTGGCGACGATCGCCGCCCAGCACTTCGAGGCGGTCGAGGTCGTCGAAGCCCACCACGATCGCAAGCGGGATGCGCCCAGCGGCACCGCGACGCGCACGGCAGAGGCCGTCGGTGCGGTGCGGGGGTTCCTGCCCGCCACGCCCGATGAGCCGGGGCGCGGAGCGATCATCGCGGGTGTGCCGGTGCACGCCATCCGCCTGCCGGGCGTCGTCGCCCGGCAGGAGGTCGTGTTCGGCGGCATCGGCGAGACCCTCACCATCCGCCACGACACGACCTCGAGCGAGTCGTACACCGCAGGCATCCTGCTCGCGCTCCGCGCCGAGCCGCTGCCTGGGGTGACCGTCGGCATCGGCGACCTGCTGGGGCTGGCGTGAGCGAGCCGGCCGGCGCCCGCCGAGCTGCCCCGGCGGGCATGGGCATGGCGCTCGCGCTCGTCATGGCCGGCGCCCTCGCGCTCTACCTCGTGCTGGCCGGCGACCGCGCAGTGCGGCTCATCGCCTCCGGCGAGGTGATCGGGATCGTCACGGGCGTCGCGCTGCTCGTCTTCTTCGTCGTCGGCGCGTGGGCGCTCGGCCGCGAGCTCGTCTTCGGCGCGCAGCTGCACCGCGCGGTGCGCGAGCTCGACGCGCAGGGCGGCATGCCGCAGCCGCTGCCCGCCATGCCCTCTGGCCGAGCCGACCGGGAGGCCGCCGAGGGCGCCTTCCCGACCGCGAAGGCGGACGTCGAGGCGCATCCCGAGGCATGGCAGTCGTGGCTGCGGCTGTCGATGGCGTACGACGCGGCCCGCGACCGCAAGCGCGCCCGCATGGCAGCCCGCAAGGCGCTCGAGCTGCGGCGCCGCGCACGCGGCAGCACTGAAGCACAGGAGGCATCATGACCGCTCACCCCTACGAGGCGCTGCTCGCCGACGTCTTCGCCAACGGCGAGAGCAAGGGCGACCGCACCGGCACCGGCACGCGCTCGGTCTTCGGGCGGCAGCTGCGCTACGACCTGTCGCAGGGATTCCCGCTCATCACGACCAAGCGCGTGCACTTCAGGTCGATCGCGCTCGAGCTGCTGTGGTTCCTGCGCGGCGAGTCGAACGTGCGCTGGCTGCAGGAGCAGGGTGTCACGATCTGGGATGAGTGGGCCGACGCCGACGGCGAGCTCGGCCCCGTCTACGGCGTGCAGTGGCGCTCGTGGCCCGACCCGAGCGGCGGCTCGATCGACCAGATCGCGCAGGTCGTCGAGTCGATCCGCACGAACCCGGACTCGCGGCGCCACATCGTCTCGGCCTGGAACCCCGCCGACATCCCCGACATGGCGCTCGCCCCCTGCCACGCGTTCTTCCAGTTCGACGTCACCGACGGGCGCCTGAGCTGCCAGCTGTACCAGCGCTCTGCCGACATGTTCCTCGGCGTGCCCTTCAACGTCGCCAGCTATGCGCTGCTGACGCACATGATCGCGCAGCAGACGGGCCTCGAGGTCGGCGACCTCATCTGGACCGGCGGCGACTGCCACGTCTACGACAACCACGTCGAGCAGGTCGAGCGGCAGCTCGCGCGCGAGCCCTACGCGCTGCCGACGCTGCGCATCCGCCGCCGCCCCGACAGCATCCTCGACTACGATCTCGACGACTTCGAGGTCGTCGGCTACGAGCACCACCCCGGCATCAAGGCGCCGGTCGCGGTCTGAGCGCGGCGAAGAGGGGCGAGCGGATGCTGGGCATGATCTGGGCGCAGGCGCGCGGCGGTGTGATCGGCGAGGCCGGAGACATGCCGTGGAGCCTGCCGGAGGACATGCAGCGCTTCAAGGCGATCACCATGGGCCACCCGGTCGTCATGGGTCGTCGCACCTGGGAGTCCTTCCCTGAGCGGTTCCGGCCGCTGCCCGGCCGCGACAACATCGTCATCACCTCCGACCGCGACTACCTCGCTGCCGGCGCGCGCACGGTCGCGAGCCTCGAGGAGGCGCTGGCGGCAGCGCGCGCCATCGCCGGCACCGAGGGTGAGGTGTGGGTGATCGGCGGCGGCCGCGTCTACCGCGACGCCCTGCCGCTCGCCGACCGGCTCGAGATCACCGACATCGACCTCGACGCATCCGGGGACACCACCGCCCCCGACCCGGGCGCGATCGCCGCCGATCAGCGCGCGCACGACGCAAGCCCGGCGGATGCGCCCTGGGCCGAGATCGCGCGCGAGCCCGCGACCGGCTGGCACACCAGCGCCTCGGGCTTGCGCTATGCCTACCGCTCGCTCGAGCGCGTCGCGGACTGACCGTCCAGCTGCGACAGCTCGCGCAGCGGGTTCGATCCGCTCTCGTGCGCGGTCCGGTCCTGGCTGGGGGACGCCGAGGCGGGCCCCGGACGCCCGGTGAGCGACCACGGCGAGTCGGAGATCACCGCGACGACGGCAGGACCAGCCGCCAGCACCGCCGTCGCTCGGATCGGCTCGCAGCAGTGCTCGAAGGGCACGCGGTAGCTCTCTCCGCCGTCGAGGAGCTCCAGCACCGCGAACACGCCGCCGCCGTGCGAGGCCGCGACGGTGCGCGCCGGGCTGCCGGAGATGAACACTGCGTCACCCTGACCTGACAGCGGCGTGCCCATCACGGGCGCGCTCGAGAGATCGGTGAGGCGCAGCGTCCAGGCCCCGTTCGTCTCGACCCTGAGGTACCGCGCCGGGCGCTCGTGGAACGCGGCGAGCAGTGCCGTGCCGCTGTAGGAGCCCGGGAAGTCGATCGGCTTGTCGAGCTCCTGCCGATCGGCATCGAGCACCGAGACGCTGTTCGTGCCGCTGCTCGACATGGTCGCGCGGATCTGCGCGTAGGGGATGCCGCGTGCGCCGAGGTCGATCAGTCGATCGCCCGAGCCGGAGTGCTGCTGCGGCGCGAACGTGCCGTACTGCGCCGCGATGGTCTGCTGCAGGGTGAGTGGGCAGTCTGCGAGCCTGAGCGCCGCGTCGCTGATCGTCGCCGAGCTGCCGAGGCCCACGACGCGGCTGATGCCGCGGCGATCGGCCTCGTCGCGCAGCATCGGGGTGATGGATGCGTGGCAAGCGTTCGGTGTGAGGAACATCGGCACGCCGCGGAGCGCGGCGTGCACGGCACCCGCGAGCGCGTCGGGGAAGTTCTGGCCGGTGGCGAGGAGCATCACGGGCTCGCTGCCACTCGGTGCGAAGCGCGCGTTGATGAGCTGCGCGGTGCGGTACCGGTCGCTGCCCGCGAAGCGCTCGAGCGATGACGCGAAGCCGCGGAGCCCGCGCTCGTCGGCGGCGCTGACGGAGGGCGCGCCGCCGGCGACGTTCACCGGCAGCCCGGCGACCGCAGGTCCCACGCGGTCGAGCCACGCCTGTGCGCCAGCCGCCGTCGGCGCGTGGTGGTCGAGCACCACCGCTGAGCCGTCACGCCCGGCGACGGAGGCCGCCACCAGCGCGTCGGGGAAGCTGGCGCCGGACGCGACCCACACGGACGCCACGCCACCGCTCTTCGCTCGCAGGCGCTCGAGGAGCAGCAGTGAGGTCTCGACGCGGTTGGCGCCGCCGAGGCGGGTGAGCGTCTCGCCGCCGCCGCTCGCCTGGGCGACCTGCTGAGCGCGAGCCGCGACGGCGTCCGAGACGGAGGACGCGGAGCCGACGATCACGACCTCCGAGGGGGCCAGCTCGCGGATGCGCTCGGCGACCACCTGAGGCAGCTCGTTCGGCGGGGTGAGGAGCAGGTGTCCGCTCTCGGCGGCGACCACGGGGCCCGCCGCGAGCGCATCCGGGAACTTCAGGCCGTTCGCCAGGAAGACCACGTCGCCCGTCGCGGGCGTCTGCCGCGAGATCTCCACGCTGGTCGCGAAGCGGTTGCTGCCGGCGATCCGCTCGCTGGAGACTGCTTCGGCGGCACGTGCTGCGGTCACGAGGCCGGTGGCCACGAGCGCGAGCGCGACGGTGAGGGCAAGGAGGGGGCGCATGGAGTTCCTCATCGAACGTGGCGGGGCGCCGCCGGACGGGCTGGGTGAGGCCGAGCCTAACCTTCAGGCAGAGCCTGACCGTGCTGCACGCGTAACGATCGCATCACGGGTTCGAGCGAGGCGCGCTGCGCTCGCGGTCGAGCGCGATCCAGTACCGCTCATAGGCACCGTGCTCGGCACTCGTGCGCACGTCCTCCAGCTCGCCCCCGGCGCCGACGATGGTCGCGCGCGATGCCGCGTTGTCGGCCTCGCAGCACAGCAGCGCCCGCTCGATGCCCATCGCTGCCGCGCGCTCGAGCACGAGCCGCAGGGCCTCGCTCGCGACGCCGCGCCCGCGCGCGGAGGGACGCACGCCGTAGCCGATGTGCCCACCCTCGGCGAGCAGCCAGGCGTTGAGCTCGTGCCGCAGGTGGATCGAGCCGAGCACCGTGCCCGACGCCTCGTCGTCGACGATCCACCACGCGGTCGCCGGCACGAAGCCGTCGATGCCCTCGGTCTGCTGCCGGCGCTCGCGCTCCAGCCAGCGCGCGAAGCCCGCCTCCGTCGCGAGCTCCTCGACCTCGAAGCCGAAGGTCGAGAAGCCGTGCAGCACCGCGCCGTCGAACTCGCGCATCGCGGCCAGCCACGCGGCGTGCAGGGCGGGGGAGGGCTCCTGGAGTCGGATCACCCGACGACGCTACCCGGGCGGCATCGAGCGGCGCGATATCCTCGGGGTGTGACACACAACCCATTCGGCCAGGTCCTCGTCGCGCTCGTGACCCCCTTCAGCGCGGATGGCGAGGTCGACTGGGCAGACGTCGAGCGTCTCATCGACGACGTCGTGACGGGTGGCGCCGACGGCATCGTCGTCTCCGGCACCACCGGCGAGACCTCGACCCTCACCGACCCGGAGAAGATCCGGCTCGTGGAGGTCGCCAAGGCCGTCGCTGGCGACCGCGCGAAGGTGATCCAGGGCGGCGGCTCGAACGAGACCGCGCACGCGATGGACCTCTACCGCCAGGCCGAGCAGGCCGGCGCCGACGGCGTCATGATCGTCACGCCCTACTACAACAAGCCGACGCAGGCGGGGATCCTCACGCACTTCCGCATGATCGCCGACGCCACCGACCTGCCGGTCATCCTCTACGACATCCCGGGCCGCTCCGGCATCCCGATCCGCTTCGAGACCATCCTGCGCGCCGCGAAGCACCCGAACATCCTGGCCGTGAAGGACGCGAAGGGCGACTTCGCCGAGGTCAGCCGCGTGCTGAACCAGACCGACCTGCTCTACTTCTCCGGCGACGACGCCAACGTGCTCCCCCACCTCGCGATCGGTGCCTCCGGCCTGATCGGCGTCACCGCCAACGTGGCGCCGACGCCCTACCGCACGATGATCGACGCCGTGAACGCGGGCGACCTGGCTACCGCCCAGGCGCAGCACAAGGCGCTCGAGCCGCTGGTCCGCGCTACGATGACGCACGTACCGGGCACCGTCGCCGCGAAGTACATCCTCCACGGCCTCGGCCGCATCGGCAGTCCGCGCGTGCGCCTGCCGCTCGTCGGGCCGGAGGATGCGGAGGCGGCACTCATCGAGGATGAGCTGGCACTCGTCTCCGACATCGACGGGCTCGACCTCACCCGCTTCCGCCCCGACCGCAACGCGGCGGCCGGAGGCGCACTGCCCAAGGTGCACGGCACCACGAGGCAGTAGCCCGGCCACAGACTTCCCTGCGCGCGAGGTGCGCGCCCCCACCACATCCGCTCGCAGCACCGCGAGCCCCATATCGAAGGAGGGCCCTTGACGGCCATCACTCAGCCTGCCCCGCTTGCGGCAGGCACGCTCCGCATCTTCCCGCTCGGCGGCCTCGGCGAGGTCGGCCGCAACATGACCGTCTACGAGCAGGACGGCAAGCTGCTCATCGTCGACTGCGGCGTGCTCTTCCCCGAGGAGCACCAGCCCGGCGTCGACCTGATCCTGCCTGACTTCGGGCCCATCCGCGACCGCCTCGACGACGTCGTCGGACTCGTGCTCACGCACGGGCACGAGGACCACATCGGCGCGGTGCCCTACCTGCTGCGCCTCAAGGCCGACATCCCGCTGCTCGGCTCGCAGCTCACGCTCGCGCTCATCGAGGCGAAGCTCAAGGAGCACCGCATCAAGCCCTACACGCACACCGTGAAGGAGGGGCAGAAGGAGCAGCTCGGTCCGTTCGAGACCGAGTTCATCGCGGTCAACCACTCCATCCCCGACGCCCTCGCCGTCGCCATCCGCACCTCCGCCGGCCTCGTGCTCCACACCGGCGACTTCAAGATGGACCAGCTGCCGCTCGACGACCGCATCACCGACCTGCGCGCGTTCGCGCGCCTCGGTGAGGAGGGCGTGGATGCGTTCCTGGTCGACTCGACGAACGCTGACGTCCCCGGGTTCACGGCTCCCGAGCGCGAGATCGGTCCGGTCCTGTCGCAGGTGATCTCGAAGACCACCGGCCTCGTCGTCGTCGCCTCGTTCTCGAGCCACGTGCACCGCGTGCAGCAGGTGCTCGACGCCGCCGCGGAGAACGGCCGCAAGGTCGCCTTCGTCGGCCGCTCGATGGTGCGCAACATGGGGATCGCGGCCGACCTCGGCTACCTGAAGGTGCCCGACAAGGTCGTGGTCGCGCAGAAGGAGGCCGAGAACCTGCCGCGCGAGCAGGTGGTCTTCATGTCGACCGGCTCGCAGGGCGAGCCGATGGCCGTGCTGAGCCGCATCGTGAACGGCGAGCACCGCATCGAGGTCGGCGAGGACGACACGATCATCCTCGCCTCGAGCCTCATCCCCGGCAACGAGAACGCCGTCTTCCGCATCATCAACGGCCTGATGCAGCTGGGCGCGAAGGTCGTGCACAAGGGCTCCGCCAAGGTGCACGTCTCCGGCCACGCCTCGGCGGGCGAGCTGCTCTACTGCTACAACATCCTGGGCCCCGCGAACGTCATCCCCGTGCACGGCGAGTACCGCCACCTGCACGCCGCTGCGCAGCTCGCGATCGACACCGGCGTGCCCCGCGAGCGGGCGCACGTGGGCGAGAACGGCACCGTCTGGGATCTCAAGGACCACCGGATCACGGTCGCCGGCCAGCACGAGATCGGCTTCGTCTACGTCGACGGCTCGTCGGTCGGCCGCATCGACGAGGCAGACCTCAAGGATCGCCGCATCCTCGCCGAGGAGGGCTTCATCTCGATCTTCATCGCCCTGGAGTCGCAGACCGGCAAGGTCATCGTCGGCCCGGAGATCCACGCGCGCGGCTTCGCCGAGGACGACAAGGTCTTCGACGAGATCCGACCCAAGATCGTCAAGGCGCTCGCGGAGGCCGGCGAGCAGGGCGTGCGCGACCAGCACCAGTACCAGCAGGTCGTGCGGCGCACCGTCGGCCGCTGGGTGGGCACGCGCATCCGTCGTCGCCCCATGATCGTCCCGGTGGTCATCGAGGCGTAGGGCGCACGGCGCATCTCATCCGTGAGGATGAGCGCCGGTCGCGTCGGCGCCGCCTAGGTTGGTCGGTAGGGCGCCGACGCACGACGCACGGCCCCGTGCCTGAGAGGACGTCGCCGTGCCGCCGATGGATGAGATCGACCCTGCTCGCGCGAAGCGCCAGCAGCAGCTCGAGGCGCTCGAGCGCAAGCAGCTGCACAAGGCCGAGCGGGCCGCCCGGGGGCCCGGCGCCTGGCGCACCTGGGTGCTGCCGGTGCTGAAGCTCGCGGTCGCCGCGGCGATCGCGATCGCGCTCGTGAAGCTGGCGTTCTTCCCCGCGGCGGAGGAGGCCGCCGCCGAGGACCCGATGGCGGGAGCGATGTTCGCCGAGCCGACCGCCGCGGTCTCGCGTGGCTCGATCGAGAACGCCGTGTCGCTCGACGGCACCGTGGTGCCCGTGGAGGCCGTCCCCATCCGCTCGACGCAGACGGGCACCGTCGCTCGCGTCTTCGCGGCGGATGGCGTCGTGGTCGAGGAGGGCGCCGTGCTCTACACGGTCCGCGTCGAGTCGCAGCCGGAGCCCGACGAGGAGGGCAACCTCAGCGAGCCCACCTTCGCGATCTGGAACGTGCGCGCTCCTGCCGCCGGGACCCTCACCGGCTTCACGCTGCTGCAGGGCCAGAGCGTCGAGCTCGCCGGCGAGACCGGTGCCGTGCAGCCCCCGCAGCACCTCGTGCAGGCGTCGGTGGGTGCCTCCGACCAGTACCGACTGTCGACGCAGCCAGAGTCGGCGATGGTGACCATCGACTCCGGCCCCGCACCCTTCGAGTGCACCGACGTCGCCATCCGGCAGCCTTCGGGCGAGGAGATCGGCACGGGCGCGACGGCGACCCTGCAGTGCACCGTGCCGGACGGGGTGCGCGTGTTCGTGGGCCTGTCGGCTGACGTCGAGCTCGCCGCGGGGTCTGCGGAGGACGTGCTCGTCCTGCCGACGACCGCCGTCCTCGGCAGTGCCGACGTCGGCATCGCCTACCGCCCGACGATCGCGGCCGACGGCACCGCGGGCGAACCCGAGGAGGTGCGCCTCGAGCTCGGCCTCAGCGACGGCACCGCTGTCGAGGTGCGCTCCGGGCTCGCGGAGGGCGACGAGGTGCTGCAGTTCGTGCCGGGCGCGGCCGATCCCTGCGCCGACCCCGCGACCGCCGACCCCGTGCTCTGCGGGTTCTGATGCCGCTGCTGCACCTGCGGGACGTCACGCGCCAGTTCGCGACGATCGACGGCCCGGCCCTGCAGATCCTCCGGGGCATCGACCTCGACGTCGCGGCCGGCGACCGGGTGTCGATCGTGGGCCGATCCGGCTCCGGCAAGTCGACCCTGCTGAACATCCTGGGGCTGATCGATCAGCCGACCACCGGCGTCGTCGAGCTCGACGGCGAGCCGGTCGCGCTCATGGGCGCGCGCGAGCGGGACCGGCTGCGCGGCGCCTCGGTCGGCTTCGTCTTCCAGCAGTTCAACCTCATCGAGGGCCTCACGGCCGCCGAGAACGTCGCGATGCCGCTGCACTACGGCGCGGGCAGGCGCTACTGGCAGCGGCACCGGCTGGCACGCGAGATGCTCCATCGCGTCGGGCTCAGCCACCGCGTCGACACGAAGGCGACCAACCTGTCGGGTGGCGAGCAGCAGCGAGTCGCGATCGCGAGGGCGCTCGTGCGCAGCCCGCGCCTGATCCTCGCGGACGAGCCCACCGGTGCGCTCGACATCGAGACGGGCGGTCGCATCATGGATCTGCTCGACGAGGTCGCCACCGATGCGGGCGCCGCGCTCGTCACCATCACGCACGACCTCGCGGTCGCCGCGCGCGCCCGCCGCGAGCTGCGCATCGTGGAGGGCCGGCTCGAGGCGACCGAGGGGGTCGCAGCGTGACCGACGTCGTCGCCGCCGTCCAGGATGCGTGGACCGAGCTGCGCATCCATCGCGGCCGCGTCCTCATGAGCCTCATCGGGGTGATGCTGGCGATCACGGCGCTCACGGCCTCCGTCGCCATCGGGGAGCTCGCCCGCTCGACGATCCTCGTGTCGCTCGAGGCGCAGTCGGGCAGGGCGGCCACGATCACCGCGTACGTCAGCCCCGCAGCGTCCAGCGTCGAGCAGCCGACGTCGAGCGACCAGGAGGCGACGCTCGACGCCATGGAGGCGACCGTCGAGCGCTATGCCATCGACTACGCGAGCCCCGTCGCGAGCGGCGACCTGCCCCTGGTCGCGCAGAGCGGCATGCGATCGGTGTCGATCATGGCCGTCGCCCCCGACTTCGCGGTCATGCACCACCTCGAGACGACCGAGGGGCGCTTCCTCACCGAGAGCGACCGCGCGCGCCTCGCGCCCGCCGTGGTGGTCAACCGCGGTGTGCTGGATGCGCTCGGCGGCGGCGCGCTCGCGCAGCACCGCACGGTCGAGGTCGGCGGCACCACCGCCGTCATCGTCGGCGTCGTCGATCGCGGGCAGAACGACAGCTGGCCGCAGGCGTGGATGCTGCCGCGCGACCTGGTGCGGGTCGCGGACGCCGCGCAGGGCGCGGTGTACATGAACCCGTTCCAGCTCGAGCTCTGGGTGCCGGAGGAGGCAGCGGTCGACGGCGTGCGCATGGTCGGCCACGATCTCCGCACCGCGCTGCCCGGCTCGACGGTGGACGTCCAGCGCAGCGACTGGCAGGCCTGGGACAGCGGCTTCGACCCGCTCCTGCCGCTCCAGCTCACGCTCATCGGCACCGCGACGGTGATCCTCCTGCTCGGCGCGCTCGGCCTCGTGACCGTCGCCGTCGTCTCGATCCGGCAGCGGGTGCGCGAGTTCGGCATCCGCCGCGCGTTCGGCGCCTCGCGCGGCCGCGTCTTCGTCGCGGTGATGCTCGAATCCGTCGTGGGCACGGTCGTCGCGGGTGCAGTGGGCATCGCCATCTGCATCTTCGCCTACCGGCTGCCCGTGGTGGAGGACCTCCTCACCCAGGGTCTCGCAGGGGCGACGCTGCCCGGCTTCCCGATGGGCGCCGCCGTGGTCGGCCTCGTCGTCTCCGCCGCCGTCGGCGCGATCGCCGGCAGCATCCCCGCGACGATCGCCGTGCGGTCCAAGGTGATCGAGGCCATCCGCTTCTGAGCTCCGGGGGGAGCGGTCGCGCAGCGTGTTCGCCGGCATCGCGGAGCGCCTGCGCGCCCGTGTCGCCGGCTCGACCTACAGTGATCCGCATGTCCAGCACGAAGCCGACGCGCCCGATCGCGCCCAAGAGCCCGGCGAAGGGCACGAAGACCTCGGCCACCACCAAGGTGCAGCAGCAGGCGCGCGGGACGAAGGCGCAGCCCGTCTTCGAGGACGACGGGCCCGGCCTCGGCCAGCGCGCCTGGATGGGCCTCGCGCACGCCACCGGCGGCGCGGCGCGCGTCTTCGGCCGCGAGGAGCTGGCGAAGGACGAGCGCCGCGACGGCGTGCCCTTCTTCCTGACGCTGCTGGCGATCCTCGGCGCCGTCGTCGAGTGGATCCTGCCGGCCAACGCGGTCGCGCAGGCGATCTCGGCCTACACCTTCGGCGGCCTCTTCGGCCAGGTGGCGATCGCGCTCCCGGTCGTCTTCGTGCTCCTCGCGCTCTGGATGTTCCGGCACCCGGCCTCCGTCAGCGACAACGGGCGGGTCGGGGTCGGCCTCGCCCTGCTCCTGATCTCGGTCGCAGGCCTCGCCCACGTGATCGCAGGCATGCCGGATGCGTCGCAGGGCATGCCTGCGCTGGCAGACGCCGGCGGCATCCTCGGTTGGGTGGCCTCTGCGCCGCTCGCCGCGCTGCTGCAGCCGATCGGCGCCGGCATCGTCTGCGGCCTCGTGGCCGCGCTCTCGGTGCTCGTGGTCACGCGCACCGCTCCCAATCGCATCCCGCAGCGACTCATCGAGCTGTACGGCTACCTGTTCGGCGTCGACACCGGCACCGAGGAAGAGCGCGAGGAGGCCCGCCGCGTCCGCCGCGAAGCGAAGGAGCTCGCCAGGGCAGAGGCTGCCGAGGCGGCGGAGGAGGAGCCCGTGGAGGGCGCTGACGCCCTGCCCTTCTGGCGCCGCAACTCGACGGGCCGCGAGGTCGACCCGCCCTACGAGGGCGTCGAGGCGCTCGATCTCGGCGACGCGCAGGAGCTGCCCTACGACAGCCCCGTCGTCGTCGATCGCGAGCAGCCGACGACGCGCGTCGGCCGGGTGCCGGCGCCGCCCGTCGAGCCGCGCCCTGGTGACGCCGGCGATGCCGAGCACGAGGACTACGCCACCGCGGCGCTCGCCTCGCTCGAGCACGCCGAGGAGGCGATGCGCAAGCACACGGGCGAGATCGCTCCTGGCCAGGCCGCCGCGCCCGACGACGCGCTCGAAGATGCGCCGTCGGGCGAGGGCACGTCGGTCGCGCCGGTCGCTCCGCCGCGCGAGCGGCCGTACCGGCTGCCGTCGATCGCGTCGCTCGGCCAGGGCGACCCGCCCAAGGCCCGCTCGCAGGCGAACGACGACATCGTCGCGGCGATCACGCAGGTGCTGTCCTCCTTCAACGTCGACGCGAAGGTCACCGGCTTCTCGCGCGGTCCGACCGTCACCCGCTACGAGGTCGAGGTCGCGCCGGGCGTGAAGGTCGAGCGCGTCACCGCGCTCTCCAAGAACCTGTCCTACGCCGTCGCCTCGAACGAGGTGCGCATCCTCTCGCCCATCCCGGGCAAGAGCGCGATCGGCATCGAGATCCCGAACCCCGACCGCGAGACGGTCAAGCTCGGAGACGTGCTGCGCTCGCGCGCGGCCGACGACTCGAAGCACCCGATGACGATCGGCATCGGCAAGGACGTCGAGGGCGGCTTCGTCGTCGCGAACCTCGCGAAGATGCCCCACCTGCTCGTCGCAGGCTCCACCGGCTCCGGCAAGTCGTCGTTCGTGAACTCGATGATCACGAGCCTGCTCATGCGCGCGACGCCCGCCGAGGTGCGCATGGTGCTCGTCGACCCGAAGCGGGTCGAGCTCACCGCCTACCAGGGCGTGCCGCACCTGATCACCCCCATCATCACGAACCCGAAGAAGGCAGCGGAGGCGCTCCAGTGGGTCGTGAAGGAGATGGACATGCGGTACGACGACCTCGCGTCGTTCGGCTACAAGCACATCGACGACTTCAACGCCGCGGTGCGCGCCGGCGAGATCGTGCTGCCCGCCGGCAGCCAGCGCAGCCTGAAGGCCTACCCCTACCTGCTCGTGGTGGTCGACGAGCTCGCCGACCTCATGATGGTCGCGCCGCGCGACGTCGAGGACTCGATCGTGCGCATCACGCAGCTCGCGCGCGCCGCCGGCATCCACCTGGTGCTCGCGACGCAGCGCCCCTCGGTCGACGTCGTCACCGGCCTCATCAAGGCCAACGTGCCGAGCCGCTTCGCATTCGCGGTCTCGAGCGTCACCGACTCGCGCGTGATCCTCGACCAGCCCGGCGCCGACAAGCTCATCGGCCAGGGCGACGGCCTGTTCCTGCCGATGGGCTCGAACAAGGCGATGCGCGTGCAGGGCGCCTGGGTCGAGGAGGCCGAGATCCAGCGGGTGGTGCAGCACGTCACCGGCCAGGCTCGTCCCGAGTACCGCGACGATGTCGCCGAGGTGGCCGAGAAGCGCGAGATCGACGCCGACATCGGCGACGACCTCGAAGACCTGTGTGCGGCGGCGGAGCTCGTCGTCTCGACGCAGTTCGGCTCCACGTCGATGCTGCAGCGCAAGCTGCGCGTGGGCTTCGCGAAGGCCGGCCGCCTCATGGACCTCATGGAGTCGCGCGAGATCGTCGGCCCGTCGGAGGGATCGAAGGCTCGCGACGTGCTCGTGCCGCCGGACGGCCTCGCGGCCGTGCTCGCCTCGCTGCGCGGCGAGGGGCCGGCTTCAGGTGCGCCGGCGGGCGCGCCCGCCCCGGTGCAGGCCGCGCCGAGCGCGCCGGCGGCCGCGGTCGCCGACGTCGCGGACGCGACCGACGCATCCGCTGACGACGGCTCGTGGAGCCAGGCCGACGACCCCTACGCCGACCCCTTCGACGAGGCGAACCGCGCCGGCCTCGAGGTGGTCGAGGCGGAGAGCGACGACGACGAGGACGCCTGGTCGCTCACCGGTCGAGACTGAGTAGCCTGCTGGCATGGGGATCCTGAGCCCGTGGCGCGGCCGCGTCTGGCGGCGCGGCGACGAGCCGGCGAGCGTCGCGAGCGTGCCGAACCTCATCTCCCTCGCGCGCATCCTGCTGACGCCCGTCTTCATCGTGGTCGCGCTGACGAACCCCGAGCCGGGTGTGGCGCGCACGCTCGGTGCTCTGCTGTTCGCCGTGCTGATCGCCACCGACTTCGTCGACGGCCAGATCGCGCGCGGCCGCGGGCTCGTCACCGACTTCGGCAAGCTCATCGACCCCATCGCAGACAAGGCGATCACGGGCAGCGCCTTCGTGGTGCTGTCGGTGCTCGGCGAGCTCGACTGGTGGATCACCGCCGTCGTGCTCCTGCGCGAGTGGGGCATCACCGCCTACCGCCTCCTGGTGGCGAGCCAGGTCGTGCTCGCGGCAGACTGGGCGGGCAAGGCGAAGACGATGGCCCAGGCGATCGCGCTGCCGCTCGCGCTCGTGCCGCTCCAAGCATGGTTCGGCGAACCGGGTGCCTGGATCTGCACGATCACCATGACGGTCGCGGTGGCGCTCACGGTCTACTCGGGCATCGAGTTCGTGATCCACGCAGTGAGAGGACGACGATGACGGATGCGGCAGGGCGCGCCACGCGCGCGACGAGCGTCGGCAGCGACCAGCGCGGCGGTGCCGGGGCGAGCAGTGCTCCGGGGAGCGGCCCCGCGGCCGGTTCGTTCGCCACGGTGCGCGAGATCGCGCAGCTGGCCGGGTCGATCGTCGCGCGGGCGGCCGCTCGCGGCATCACGATCGCCGTCGCCGAGTCGCTCACCGGCGGCCTCGTCGCCGCGACGCTCGTGCGCACGCCAGGAGCCTCTGGCGTCCTGCGGGTCGGCATCGTGGCCTACGCGACGCCCATGAAGCAGGAGGTGCTGCGCGTGCCCGCTGAGCTGCTGGCGGAGCGCGGAGCGGTCGACCCGGACGTCGCGATCGCGATGGCGCGCGGGGTGCGCCAGCTCGCCGCGATCGATCGCTCCGAGTGCACGATCGGCGTCGCGACCACAGGGGTCGCCGGGCCGGGCTCGCAGGACGATCGACCGCCGGGCGAGTTCCACATCGGCATGGAGATCGAGACGATCTCGGGCCGCGTCGCGCAGTCGTCGTCGCACCAGGTCACGGGCGACCGCGAGGAAGTGCGTGCCGCGGCGCTGCTCGCGGCCCTCCGGGAGCTCTCGGCTGCGCTCGATCGCACCGACCTCCCCATGCACAGCGAATCCACATCCTGACCTGGGCGCCCTGCGGAATGCATGATGTGACATGGGTGTTGTCAACTTCGTGGGCATCACGGCAGATCGCAGGAGAGCTGCCAGTAGGCTGATGCATCCGACCACGGTGAAGGGGGAGACCATGGTGCTGGTTCGACAGGAGATCGGCGATGTGCTGCGCGACACGCGGCTTCGTCAGGGCAGGACGCTGCGCCAGGTGGCGTCGCGGGCATCCGTGGCGCTCGGCTACCTGAGCGAGGTGGAGCGCGGTCAGAAGGAAGCCTCCAGCGAGATCCTCGCGTCGGTCGCAGATGCGCTCGACGTTCCGCTGTCCAGCGTGCTGCGTGAGGTGGGGGACCGTCTCGCAGTGCTCGAGGGCCTGAGCTTCGGCGAGCTCGACTCGCTGTCCACGACCGTGCCCGACACGCTCCCCGCCGACATGGTGGCGGAGTTCGACTCGGTGCACTGAGGGGTGCGCGCGAGCGAGCTGCAGACCGCGGTCGCCGATGAGTTCGGCGCCCTCGGTTCGGTGCTCATGACCGACCTCAGGCTCGGGAGCCTCGGCGGCCGCACCGGCGCCGAGGCCCTCGCCGCTGGGGTGCCGGCGCGCGAGGTGTGGCGCGCGCTGTGCGATGCGAAGGACGTCCCCTCGCAGCGCCGTCACGGCCGGGGGCTGCAGGAGCCGCAGCGCTGAAGTGCCGACGAGGGCGGCGTGTCGCATGGGCGACACGCCGCCCTTCGTTCGAAGATGCGTTCGATCGGAGCGTAGGCTGATCACGCACGACAGGCCCGCCATCCACAGGCGAGCCGACGGGTCGCACGCGTGTCAGTGGCCCGACGTACCGTGAGCGCACAACATCAGCCATGCACGGCGAACGGAAGGCCAGCAATGCCCACACCCGCAGACCGCGAGAAGTCGCTCGAGGCGGCGCTCGCACAGATCGACCGCCAGTTCGGCAAGGGATCGGTGATGCGCCTCGGCAGCGAGGATCGCGCTCCGGTCGAGGTCATCCCCACCGGCTCCATCGCCCTCGACGTCGCGCTCGGCGTCGGCGGCCTGCCGCGCGGTCGCATCATCGAGATCTACGGACCGGAGTCCTCGGGCAAGACGACGCTCACGCTCCACGCGATCGCCAACGCACAGCGCAACGGCGGCATCGCGGCGTTCATCGACGCCGAGCACGCGCTCGACCCGGAGTACGCGAAGAAGCTCGGTGTCGACATCGACGCGCTCCTCGTCTCGCAGCCCGACACGGGCGAGCAGGCGCTCGAGATCGCCGACATGCTCGTGCGCTCGGGCTCCATCGACCTCATCGTCATCGACTCCGTCGCGGCGCTCGTGCCGCGCGCCGAGATCGAGGGCGAGATGGGCGACAGCCACGTCGGCCTCCAGGCCCGCCTCATGTCGCAGGCGCTGCGCAAGCTGACCGGTGGCCTGAACCAGACGCAGACCACGATGATCTTCATCAACCAGCTGCGCGAGAAGATCGGCGTCTTCTTCGGCAGCCCCGAGACGACTGCCGGTGGCAAGGCGCTGAAGTTCTACGCGTCCGTGCGCCTCGACATCCGTCGCATCGAGACGCTGAAGGACGGCACCGACGCAGTCGGCAACCGCACGCGCGTCAAGGTCGTGAAGAACAAGATGGCGCCGCCGTTCAAGCAGGCGGAGTTCGACATCCTCTACGGCATCGGCATCTCGCGCGAGGGCAGCCTGATCGACTTCGGCGTCGAGCACGGCATCGTCCGCAAGTCGGGTGCCTGGTACACCTACGACGGCGACCAGCTGGGCCAGGGCAAGGAGAAGGCCCGCCAGTTCCTGATCGACAACGCCGACCTGGCGCTGCAGATCGAGCGGCAGATCCTCGGCAAGCTCGGTGTCGGCGCGACGGGCAAGGCCATCGCGGCTGAGCAGCAGGCGGCGGTCGAGTCGCTCGACGCCCGCAGGCAGGAGCGCCAGGGCGCGTGAGCGACCTCGAGCGGCCCGACCGCGACCGGCTCGCGGCCGTGACGGAGCTCTCCACCTGGATCGCCTCGAAGGAGGACGATCCGGTGGAGGCTCGTCCGTTCATCCGCGGCGGTACCTGGGAGGCCCCGGACGACGACGCGGAGGCGGATGCAGGCGCCGAGGTGCTCACGGAGCACATCGACGAGGAGGCGGCGCGGTCGATCGCGCTGCGCGCGCTCGGCCGTCGTGCGGCCAGCAGGCAGGAGCTCGATCGCACGCTCGAGCGGCGCGAGGTCGAGCCCGAGGTGCGCGAGGCGGTCCTCGACCGCCTCGCCGACGAGGGCCTGGTGGACGACGCGCAGCTCGCCCAGGACTTCGCGGAGCGGCTTCGCGTGCGCAAGCACCTGGGCGAGCGCGGTGTCGCGGCAGAGCTGCGCAAGCGCGGTCTCGACGCCGATGCCCTCGAGCCCAGCGACGATGAGGCCGAGCTCCAGCGTGCGATCGACGCTGCGAGCGACCGGCGCAGGCGGATGGGCAGCCTGGACGACGCGACGGCAGAGCGTCGTCTGGCGGGCTTCCTGCAGCGCCGGGGCTTCGGCGGCTCCCTGGTGCGCATCGCCATCGAGCACAGTCGGCCGAAGGGCCCGCGGTTCCGCTGAGCGGCCGCGGTGCCTGCCCGAACTTCGGGCGCGCATGCAGGTGCCCGTCATGCATCCTGGGCTATGTTGAGGCCATGAAGAAGACCAGGATCCTCACGCTGCCGGCCGTCGCCGCCGTCTCACTGCTCGCCCTCACGGGCTGCTTCCAGCTGCCGCCCGTCGGCGGCACCACCACCGACACCAGCACCGAGGACACCGGCTCCGAGGACACCGGCAGCGAGGGCACCGACAGCGGCGCCGAGTCGGAGGCGCCGGAGGAAGGCGCTTCGGTCGAGCTCGCCGGCACCGCCTGGTCGGGTTCCGACTCCGTCGGCAACGCGATGGACCTCGTGCTCGAGGAGGACGGCACGGTCCTCCTCAACGACTGGAACGGGGAGAACTGGGACGAGCCCTCCGACACCTGGGTCGTCGAGGGTGACCAGATCACCATGTTCATCTCGGGCATCCGCGACATCCAGAGCCTGGAGTACACCGGCACCGCAGCGCTCGACACCATGAGCCTCACCGGCGTCGACGGCAACGGCGACTCCGGCTACGACCTCACCCTCACGCAGGGCTGACGCTCCTCGTCCGATCTCAGCCGCCCCGAGCCCTGGCGCGGGGCGGCTTCGTCGTGCGCCGGTATCCTGGTGCGCATGCCGATCAGCGCGCCGCCGCGGACCTACGAGGTCAAGACCTTCGGCTGCCAGATGAACGTGCACGACTCGGAGCGACTGCGCGGCTCGCTCGAGGAGGCCGGCTACGCCGAGGCGCTGGATGGCGCGCCCGACGTGATCGTCATCAACACCTGCGCCGTGCGCGAGAACGCCGACCAGAAGCTCTACGGGCACCTCGGTCACCTCGCGAAGACCAAGCGGGAGCGCGCAGGATTCCAGATCGCCGTCGGCGGGTGCCTGGCGCAGAAGGATCGGTCCGCCATCATCGAGCGGGCCCCGTGGGTCGACGTCGTGTTCGGCACCCACAACATCGGCTCGTTGCCGACGCTGCTGGAGCGCAGCCGGCACAACGGTGAGGCAGAGGTCGAGATCCTCGAGTCGCTCGAGGTCTTCCCCTCCACGCTGCCGACGAAGCGCGAGTCCTCGTATGCGGGCTGGGTCTCCATCTCCGTCGGGTGCAACAACACCTGCACCTTCTGCATCGTGCCCTCGTTGCGCGGCAAGGAGCGCGACCGACGACCGGGCGAGATCCTGGCAGAGCTGCAGGCCCTCGTCGACGACGGCGCCATCGAGGTCACGCTGCTCGGGCAGAACGTCAACTCCTACGGCGTCGAGTTCGGCGACCGGCTGGCGTTCGGCAAGCTGCTGCGCGCAGCCGGCGAGATCGACGGGCTCGAGCGCATCCGGTTCACGAGCCCCCACCCGGCTGCCTTCACCGACGACGTGATCGACGCGATGGCCGAGACCCCGGCTGTCATGCCGCAGCTCCACATGCCGCTGCAGTCGGGCTCCGACCGCGTGCTGCGCGCCATGCGTCGCTCCTACCGCTCCGCCAGGTTCCTCGGGATCCTCGATCGCGTGCGCGAGCGCATCCCGCACGCGGCGATCACGACCGACATCATCGTCGGCTTCCCCGGCGAGACCGACGAGGACTTCGCCGAGACGATGCGCGTCGTCGAGGCTTCGCGCTTCGCCTCCGCCTTCACCTTCCAGTACTCGATCAGGCCCGGGACGCCCGCGGCCACGATGCCGGACCAGGTGCCGAAGGAGGTCGTGCAGGAGCGCTTCGAGCGGCTCGTCGCGCTGCAGGACCGCATCGCCCTGGAGGAGAACCAGCGGCAGGTCGGGCGCACGGTCGAGGTGCTCGTCTCCGTCGGCGAAGGACGGAAGAACGCCGAGACGCAGCGCCTGAGCGGCCGCGCGGAGGACAACCGCCTCGTGCACTTCACGCCAGGCGAGCAGGAGCCTCGCCCGGGAGACGTCGTCACGGTCGAGGTGACGCAGGCTGCCTCCTTCCACCTGGTCGCCGGCACCCCGAGCGCCCTGCGACGCACGCGCGCCGGAGACGCCTGGGATCGCTCGCAGGCCGAGAGCTGCGGGGTGCCGAGCCCCGCCGGAGCCGCACCGCAGCCCGCCGGCCCGGTCTCGCTGGGCCTGCCGACGCTGCGGCCGTCGAGCATCGGCGGCGTGTGACGCTGCTCGCCATCGTCGGAGCGACCGGCACGGGCAAGACGGGGTTGTCGCTCGACATCGCCGACGAAGTCGTGCGCCTCGGCGGTCGCGCCGAGATCGTCAACTGCGACGCGATGCAGCTCTACCGCGGCATGGACGTCGGCACCGCGAAGGCGCCGATCGCCGAGCGCCGCGGCCACCCCCACCACCTGCTCGACGTGCTGGAGCCCTGGCAGGACGCCGCGGTGGCCGCCTACCGCGACGCCGCGCTCCTCGCGCTGCGGGACATCGAGGGGCGGGGCGCGGTGCCGATCCTGGTCGGCGGCAGCGGGCTCTACGCGTCGAGCGCGCTCTACGACTTCGCGTTCCCCGCGACCGACGAGGGGTTGCGCGCCGAGCTCGAGGCGCAGCTCGAGCGTGCTGGCGCGCACGCCCTGCACGCTCGGCTCCTGCGGGTCGATGCCGCTGCCGCGGCGGCGATCGGCCCGCACAACGGCCGCAGGCTCGTGCGGGCGCTCGAGGCGGTGACCCTGACGGGCGAGCCGTTCCGCGTCGGCCTGCCCCCAGAGGAGTCGATGCTGCGGCCGACCCTGATCCAGCACCTCCGCGTCGATCGCGAGGCGCTCGTGCCGCGGCTCGATGAGCGGGTTCGGCGGATGTGGCAGCTCGGCATCGTCGAGGAGGCGCGCATGCTGCGCGAGCGCGGCATCGAGCGCGGCACGACGGCGCAGCAGGCGATCGGCTACCGCCAGGCGCTCCAGCAGCTCGACGGCGCGCTGACCGAGGCAGAGGCGATCGAGCAGACGCAGGCGCTGACCCGCCGCTACGCGCGCCGGCAGGTGTCGTGGTTCCAGCGGTATCCCGCTGCGCCGCTCGCTGACGCGACGACCCTCGCGCGCGCCGCGCTCGATAGCCTGGGTGCATGACAGCGCTGCGCACGGGAGCATTCGCCAAGGGGCACGGCACGGGCAACGACTTCGTCCTGATCGCCGATCCCGCTGGTTCGACGCCGCTCACGGCCGATCGCGTGCGCGAGCTGGCCGACCGCCGCTTCGGCATCGGCGGCGACGGCGTCATCCGTGCCGTGCGCGCGGGCCTGACCGGCGATGGCGCGCTCGACGACGCGCCGGCTGGCACGTGGGCGATGGACTACTGGAACGCCGACGGCTCCCTCAGCGAGATGTGCGGCAACGGCGTCCGCGTGTTCGTGCGCTTCCTGCTCGAGGAGGGTCTCGTGACCCTGGAGGACGGGGCAGCGATCGATGTCTCCACGCGCGCCGGTCTCAAGCGCGTCGTGCGACGGGGCGAGCTGCTCTCGGTCGACCTCGGCCGCTTCGAGCTCGGCGGCGACCGCCTGGTCGCGGCGCACGGGCTCGACGTCGCGCGCCCGGGGCTCGACGTGGCGACCGGCAACCCTCACGTCGTCGTCGCCCTCGCGAGCGCAGAGGAGCTCGAGGCGCTCCAGCTGCACGCGGCTCCCGCGCTCGACCCTGTCGCCGCATCCGGCGCCAACGTCGAGTTCGTCGTGCCCGGCGCCATCGCCGACGGCGTCGGCGCAATCCGCATGCGGGTGCATGAGCGCGGCTCCGGCGAGACGCTCTCCTGCGGCACGGGTGCCGTCGCCGCCGCCGTGGCGACCCGGCACTGGTCGGGGGATGCGGCGGACCGCTGGATCGTGGACGTCCCGGGAGGCAGGCTCGAGGTCGAGGTCGACGAGCGGGGCCACGCCTGGCTGACGGGTCCGGCGGAGATCGTGTTCCACGCCACGGGCTCGGACGCCCAGGCGAGCGCCCTCGACGAGGCTGGGGCCGGCGACGCCGAGAGGATCAGTCCGGTGCTGTGACGGCGATGATCCGGTACGTGCGCTTGGAGTCGGCGCGCTCGACGTCGAAGTCGGTGAAGCGCTCCGTCAGCCAGCGCAGGAGCGAGTCGGCGCCGAGGTGCTTCTGCACCACGAGCCACGCGGTCGCGCCGGGGGCGAGCCGAGGGATCCACGTCTCGAGGAGCTCGTGCAGCTGCTGCTTGCCGATGCGGATGGGCGGGTTCGACCAGATCGTCGAGAGGCGGAGCGACGCCGGCACCAGGTCTGGCGTCGCAGGGGTGATGTTCGATAGACTGAGCAGCTCGGCATTCCGCTCGACGAGCGAGAGCGCACGGGCATTGACGTCGACCGCCCAGACACGCGCGCCGGGGGATCGCGTCGCGAGGGTCGCGGCGATCGGTCCCCAGCCGCATCCGAGATCGAGCAGCTCCCCGGTCTCGGGAGGCGCGGGAACCGCATCCAGCAGCACCTCGGTGCCGACATCGAGTCGGTCGCCCGAGAACACTCCGGTCGCCGTGACCATCTCGCGCTCACGGCCGTCGATCGGCACCCGGATGGTCCGGACCGACTTCGGCGCGACGGGATCGGGAGAGAAGTAGTGGTCCGGCACGGACTCGACAGTAGCGAAGGAACAACGATGGCAGAACCGCAGGACGCCGGCACCGGCGCCGACGCCGGTCACGGGCAGGGCCGGGCGATGGAGCGCATCCTCCGCTGGGCGCAGCCGGCAGACACGGAGGTGCTCGCTGCGCGCGCGCAGGCCCTGCAGGGCGACGACGCCTTCAGCGATGCCGACGGCGAGCAGCTCGACCGCGACGAGCGCGCGGCGCTCCGTCGGGTCTCCGGGCTCCGCACCGAGCTCGAGGACGTCACAGAGGTCGAGTACCGCCAGCTGCGGCTCGAGAACGTCGTGCTCGTCGGCGTCTACTCGGGATCGGCCGGGGACGCCGAGAACTCGCTCCGCGAGCTCGCGGCCCTTGCCGAGACCGCGGGCGCCCAGGTGCTCGACGGGATCCTGCAGCGCCGGCCGAACCCCGACCCCGCCACCTATGTGGGCCGGGGCAAGGCCGAGGAGCTTGCCGCGATGGTGAAGGAGCTGGGTGCCGACACGGTGATCGCCGACAGCGAGCTGGCGCCGAGCCAGCGTCGCGCGCTCGAGGATCGCGTGAAGGTCAAGGTCATCGATCGCACCGCGGTGATCCTCGACATCTTCAGCCAGCACGCCAAGAGCCGCGAGGGCAAGGCGCAGGTCGAGCTCGCGCAGCTCGAGTACCTGCTGCCGCGCCTGCGCGGTTGGGGCGAGTCGATGTCGCGCCAGGCCGGTGGTCAGGTCGGTGGTCAGGGCGCGGGCATGGGGTCGCGCGGACCGGGTGAGACGAAGATCGAGCTCGATCGCCGTCGCATCCACACCCGCATGGCCAGGCTGCGCAAGCAGATCAAGGGCTTCGCCCCCGCCCGGCAGGCGAAGCGCGCGAATCGCGATCGCTTCGAGGTGCCGGGCGTCGCGATCGCCGGCTACACGAACGCAGGCAAGTCGTCGCTGCTGAACCGCATCACCGGCGCCGGCGTGCTGGTGGAGAATGCGCTCTTCGCGACGCTGGATGCGACCGTGCGGCGCGCACAGACGCCGGACGGGCGGGAGTTCACCATCGCCGACACGGTCGGCTTCGTGCGCAACCTCCCCCACCAGCTGGTCGAGGCGTTCCGCTCGACGCTCGAGGAGGTCGCGGAGTCGGAGGTCGTCGTGCACGTCGTCGACGGCAGCCACCCCGATCCTGCGTCGCAGATCGCCACGGTGCGCGACGTGCTGGGGGAGACGGGAGCACGATCGATCCCGGAGATCGTGGTGTTCAACAAGGCCGACCTCATCGCCGACGACGACCGGCTCGTGCTGCGAGGGCTGCAGCCGGATGCGATCTTCGCGTCGGCGAGGACGGGTGAGGGTGTCGACGAGGTCCTCGCGCGCATCGCCGAGCTGCTGCCGCGGCCGGAGGTGGCCGTCTCGCTGCTCGTGCCCTTCGACCGCGGCGACGTGATCGCGATGCTGCACGACCGCTTCGAGGTGCTCGAGGAGCGCTACGAGGAGGCAGGTACGCGCATCGACGCGAAGGTCTCCGAGGCAGCGCTGAGCCAGCTGGCCGCCTTCCGGGTCTAGCCGGCACGAGGCACCGACGACGAAGGCGCGGCTCCCACGGGAGCCGCGCCTTCGTCGTCGGTCGTCAGACGGAGCGCAGCACCGCGACGACCTTGCCGAGCACCTCGGATGCGTCACCCAGGATCGGCTCGAAGGCAGAGTTGCGCGGCAGCAGCCAGGTGTGGCCGTCGCGCTGCTTGAACACCTTGACGGTCGCCTCGCCGTCGAGCATCGCCGCGACGATGTCGCCGTTGCGCGCGTCGCGCTGCTGGCGCACCACGACCCAGTCGCCGTCGCAGATGGCGGCGTCGATCATCGACTCGCCCACGACCTTCAGCATGAAGAGGTCGCCGCCGCCCACCAGCTGCTTCGGCAGCGGCATGACGTCCTCGACCTGCTCCTCGGCAGTGATGGGGATGCCGGCGGCGATGCGGCCGACCATGGGCACGAAGGTCGCCTGATCCATGTTCCCGATCGAGGGGTCGAGCTCGTCGGGCACGAGCACCTCGATCGCGCGGGGCCGCGCCGGGTCGCGCCGGATCATGCCGGCGAGCTCGAGCTGTCCGAGCTGGTGGGTGACGCTCGAGAGCGAGGAGAGCCCGACGGCGTCGCCGATCTCGCGGTAGCTCGGCGGGTAGCCACGCTGCCGCACGGCCTTCTGGATGACCTGCAGGATCGCCTGCTGCTTCTCGGTCAGCTGCCTCGTCATACCGCTCCGCTCTCGCCGCTCCGCGAGCCCCGATGCGCCCGCAGAACGGGCGTGTGGGTGGCCTGGGATTGACTGCTCCTGGTTCGAAAGCGTATCCGACGGAGCGCCCGGATCAAATGGACGTTCGAGCGTGTCGCAGAGAAAGTGTGCGAAAGGGCTTGACGCTTCCGACAGATCGAAGATAGATTCGAAACAGAGATTCGCAGACGGTGCTCCCGGCCGAGCACCGTCTGCGGGTCCGAACCGAAGGAGCACCGATGACTGCCATCGCCACCGCCGCACTGACCAGCGCACCGCCCACGACGCGCATCCGCATGACCGCTCGCGGTCGCCGCGCGCTCGCCTTGCTGGTCGCCGCCCCCGTGCTCGCCGCAGGCGCGCTCGCTGGCGCTGGCCTCGTCGGCGACGCGATCTCCGGCGCGGTCGCCTCGTCCTCGACGCAGGGCGTCGAGCTCGAGCAGATCACCGTGATGCCCGGTCAGTCGCTGTGGCAGATCGCGCAGTCGGTCGCCCCCGAGGCAGACCCGCGCGACGTGATCGCCGAGATCGAGCTGCTCAACGGCATCGGCGGCGCCATCCAGCCTGGCGAGCTGCTCGCCATCCCCGCGCACTACTCGCGCTGATCGTCCGGCCGAGCAGCCCGCCCGCCGCAGCCCGTGACACGTCGCGCGAGGCATCAGACATCGTCCTAGGCTGGTCTGGTGACGAGCCTCGACGACCTCCCCATCCGCGATGACCTCCGTGGGCTGACGCCCTACGGCGCGCCGCAGCTCGAGGTGCCAGTGCGACTCAACGTCAACGAGAACGCCTACCGGGTTCCCGAGGCCGTCGCGGTCGACATCGTGCAGGAGATCGCGCGCGTCCTGCCGAGCGCCAATCGCTACCCCGACCGTGAGTTCGACGCCCTCCGCGCATCCTTCGCCACCTACCTCGGCCACGGCCTGCAGCCCGAGCAGATCTGGGCGGGCAACGGCTCGAACGAGGTGCTGCAGCACGTGCTCCAGGCCTTCGGCGGGCCGGGCCGCTCGCTGCTCTCGTTCACCCCGACCTATTCGATGTACCCGCTGCTGGCGCAGGGGGTCGGGATGGAGTGGGTCCCGGTGCCGCGCGCCGAGGACTTCACGCTCACCCCGGAGGCGGTGCGCGCGGCGATCGAGGAGCACGACCCGGATGTCGTCTTCCTCTGCTCGCCGAACAACCCCACGGGCACCGCGATCGGGCTCGACGTCATCGAGGCGGCGATGGAGGCAGCCCGCGGCATCGTGCTCGTCGACGAGGCCTACGCCGAGTTCGCGCACGACCGCAGCCAGACGGCGCTCGCGCTCCTGGAGCGCTACCCGCGCCTGCTCGTCTCGCGCACGATGAGCAAGGCCTTCGCCTTCGCAGGCATCCGGGTGGGCTACCTCGCCGCGGCGCCCGCCGTCATCGACGCGCTGCGACTCGTCCGGCTGCCCTACCACCTCTCGGCGATCACGCAGGCAGCAGCGCTCGCCGCCCTGCGCCACA
Organism: Agrococcus sp. Marseille-P2731; assembly: GCF_900117395.1. Classification (GTDB taxonomy): domain Bacteria; phylum Actinomycetota; class Actinomycetes; order Actinomycetales; family Microbacteriaceae; genus Agrococcus. The sequence continues at coordinate 787,208 of NZ_FPEG01000001.1, forward strand.
GCGGCGAGATGCTCGCGCGCGTCGATCAGCTGCGCCAGCAGCGCGACCGCCTCGTCGACGAGCTCGCCGCGCACGGCCTGCAGCCCCATCCCTCCGATGCCAACTTCGTGCTCGTGGGCGGCATCGCCGATCCGCAGGCGATGTTCTCGGCGCTGCTCGAGCGCGGCATCCTCGTGCGCGACGTCGGCCTGCCGGGCACGCTGCGCGTCACCGCCGGCACGCCGGACGAGACGGGTGCCGTGCTCGCCGCCGTCGCTGAGCTGACCGCAGAATAGGATCGAGTCATGCCCCGCACCGCAACGATCGAGCGCACGACGAGCGAGTCGAGCATCCGGCTCTCGCTCGACCTCGACGGCACCGGCAGCTCGTCGATCTCGACGACCGTGCCGTTCTTCGACCACATGCTGACCGCGTTCTCGAAGCACTCGCTCATCGACCTCGAGGTGACCGCGAGCGGTGACACCGACATCGACGCGCACCACACCGTCGAGGACACCGCGATCGCGCTGGGCCTCGCGCTGCAGGAGGCGCTCGGCGACAAGGCCGGCGTCCGGCGCTACGGCGACGCCACCGTGCCGCTCGACGAGGCGCTCGCCCGCGCCGTCGTCGACCTGTCGGGGCGCCCGTTCCTCGTGCACACCGGCGAGCCCGCCGGCTTCGAGCTGCACCGCATCGGTGGCCACTTCACGGGCTCGCTCGTGCGGCACGCGTTCGAGGCGATCACGCTCAACGGCCGCATCACCGCGCACGTCGAGGTGCTCGCCGGTCGCGACCCGCACCACATCGCCGAGGCCGAGTTCAAGGCCTTCGCCCGCGCGATGCGGGTCGCCGTCGAGCCCGACCCCCGTGTGACGGGTGTGCCCTCGACCAAGGGCGCGCTGTGACCCGCCCCTCCGTCGCGCTGCTCGACTACGGGCTCGGCAACGTGCACTCGGCCGCCAAGGCGCTCGAGGCGGCGGGCGCCGACGTGTCGTTGACCGCCGACCGCAGCACCGTGATGGAGGCCGACGGCCTCGTCGTGCCCGGCGTCGGCTCGATCGCGGCGTGCATGGCTGGGATCCAGGCGATCCGCGGCGGCGAGCTCATCGGGCGTCGCCTCGCCGGCGGCCGCCCCGTGCTCGGCATCTGCGTCGGCATGCAAGTGCTGTTCTCGGCCGGTGAGGAGGGCGGTGTGCACACCGAGGCGCTCGACGAGTGGCCGGGCACCGTGCGCCGCCTCGAGGCCGACGTGCTGCCGCACATGGGCTGGGCGCAGGTCGAGGCCCCCGAGGAGTCCGTGCTCTTCGACGGGATCCGCGATGAGCGCTTCTACTTCGTCCACTCCTATGCGGCCACCGAGTGGGGCATCGATCCGCACCCCCGCATCCGGCAGCCGCGCGTCACCTGGGCGACGCACGGGGAGCGCTTCATCGCGGCTGTCGAGAACGGGCCGCTGACCGCCACGCAGTTCCACCCGGAGAAGTCGGCGGAGGCCGGCATCCGCCTCCTGCAGAACTGGGTTCGCAGCCTCTGACCCTCCGGAGTAGCATCGCACCGGCCCGTCGCGCGAGCGCTCCGCCCTCACCCCGAGAAGGCAATCTTCACCATGACCGATTTCAACCAGTCGCCCAAGCTCCAGCTGCTGCCCGCCATCGACGTCGCGGGTGGCAAGGCCGTGCGGCTCACGCAGGGTGAGGCAGGCACCGAGACCTCCTTCGGCTCGCCCATCGACGCCGCAGAGGACTGGGTGCGGCAGGGCGCCGAGTGGATCCACCTCGTCGACCTCGACGCGGCGTTCGGCCGCGGCGACAACCGCGGCATCATCAAGAAGGTCATCAAGGCCGTCCGGGGCCACGTGCAGGTCGAGCTCTCGGGCGGCATCCGCGACGAGGCGTCGCTCGACGCCGCGCTCGCCACCGGCGTCAAGCGCATCAACCTCGGCACCGCCGCGCTGGAGAACCCCGAGTGGACCGCGTCCGTCATCGCCGAGTACGGCGAGCAGATCGCCGTCGGCCTCGACGTGCGGGGCACGACGCTCGCGGCCCGCGGATGGACGCAGGAGGGCGGCGACCTCTGGCACGTGCTCGATCGGCTCGAGGCGGCAGGCTGCAGCCGCTACGTCGTCACCGACGTCACGAAGGACGGCACCCTGCAGGGCCCGAACCTCGAGCTGCTGCGGCAGGTCGCCGACCGCACCGACAAGCCCGTCGTCGCCTCCGGCGGCATCTCGAGCCTCGACGACATCGCGGCGCTGCGAGAGCTCGTGCCGCACGGCGTCGAGGGCGCCATCGTCGGCAAGGCCCTCTACGCGGGCGCGTTCACCCTGGTCGCGGCGCTGGACGTCGCCGGGCAGTAGGCCCGGCGTGCACCGAGCGGATTCGGCGGGCCGGCCCTGGGAGGGCCGCTCGTTCGACCACCACGACACTGCGTACGCGGGCGACGACGGCTCCGCACCGCCGAGCTACCTCGCCGCCGTCGCGGCACTCGTCGCGGGCGCGGGCGGCCGGGCGGCGGTCGTCGAGGCGCTGCGCGGCGAGCGCCTGCTCGTGCCGCTGCTCGCGAAGGCGGGGGAGACGGGCGTGGACGAGCGCGGCCGCACGATCGACAAGACGCAGGAGCTCTCGATCGTGACCGTCCAGGGGCCGGACGGCGCCGCCATCCTGCCGATGTTCTCGCACGTCGCAGCGATGCAGGCGTGGAACCCCGCTGCGCGCCCGGTCCCGACGAGCGTGCAGCGCGCCGCCGCCGCTGCGCTCGACGGCCCCGCGCGCATCGTGGTCGACCCTGGCTCCGAGAGCGAGTTCGTGCTCTCGCGCACCATGCTCGAGGCACTGCTGGCGGATGCCTCGTGGTCGTGGGGCGTGGAGGATGCGGCAGTGCACGGCGCGGTCGCCGATGCGGTCTTCGCGCAGGACGTGGTGCAGGCGATCGTGCTCGCGACGGGCGACCCGCGCAGCCGTCTCTCCGGTGCCGACCTCGAGGTGCACGCGCTCGTCGCCGCGACCGCCAAGGCGCAGGCGGAGGACGTCGCGGCGCAGCTGCAGCGCGCTGCGACGAGGCTGGGCGACGACGCGGTCGTGCGCGAGCGGGTCGCGAGCGTCGCGCTCCGCATCCACCGCTGGGGCGGGGGAGCGGTCGAGCTCCCGCTCGTCGCTCCCGCGGCGCTGGCGCTCACGCGCGCCGAGTGGGAGCTCGCCCCGCAGCTTCCCCGCGACTGAGGGTCAGACGACCGAGCCGGTGAACTTCTCGCCGGGACCCTTGCCCGGCAGGTCCGGGATCGTGGACGCCTCGCGGAAGGCGAGCTGCACGGAGCGCAGGCCGTCGCGCAGGGGAGCCGCGTGCATGCTGCCGATCTCTGGCGCAGCGGCGGTGACGAGCCCAGCGAGGGCATTGATGAGCTTGCGCGCCTCGTCGAGGTCGAGCTGCTGCTCTGGATCATCGGCCAGGCCCACCTTGACCGCCGCCGCGCTCAGCAGGTGGATGGCGACCGTGTTGATGAGCTCGACCGCCGGCACCTCCGCGATGTCGCGCGCCTGCTCGAGAGCGTCGTCGCCGTGGGTGTGCTGGCTGGCGTCAGTCATCGCGGTCTTCTCCTGAAGGATCGTCTCTGGTAGGCTTGTGCAGGTTTCGGGCCTTCGCCCGGAGGTGAAAGAGGAGCAATCCCACCCGCAGCCGCTTCAAGGCTACCGGGTCAGCGGCACCGGGCGTTCGTCGCCACAGGTGCTGAGCCACGCGACAGCGATCGCGTTCTGGCTCCTCTTCTCGCCGTGCACCAGCACACAGAATCATCGAGAAGGAGCCCGCGATCAGCGATCCCCGCACCAATGAGCGCATCCGCGTTCCCGAAGTCCGACTGGTCGGACCTGCCGGTGAGCAGGTCGGAGTCGTTCGGGTCGAGGATGCACTTCGTCTTGCCCGCGAGGCAGAGCTCGACCTCGTCGAGGTCGCGCCTGACGCGCGCCCGCCCGTGGTCAAGATCATGGACTACGGCAAGTTCAAGTACGAGCAGGCGCAGAAGGCCAAGGAGGCCCGTCGCAACCAGGCGAACACGATCCTCAAGGAGGTCCGGTTCCGCCTGAAGATCGACGAGCACGACTACGAGACGAAGCGCAAGCGCGCTCAGGGGTTCCTCGAGGCCGGCGACAAGGTCAAGGCGATGATCCTCTTCCGCGGTCGCGAGCAGTCGCGCCCGGAGCTCGGCGTGCGGCTCCTGCAGCGCTTCGCGGAGGACATCCAGGAGTTCGGCTCGGTCGAGTCGAACCCGACCATCGACGGCCGCAACATGGTGATGATCGTCGGGCCGATGCGCTCCAAGTCGGATGCGAAGGCTGAGCAGAACGCCGTCCGCACCGCGCACAAGAAGGCGGAGCAGGAGAAGCGCCGCCTCGAGGCGGAGAAGCAGGCAGCGCACCAGGCTGCGATCGAGGCCGAGCGTCCCGCCCGCCCCGTCGTGCCCGCGCAGAGCCGCGTGCGCGGCGAGCCTGAGCCCATGCGCTCGAGCCGTCCCTCGTCGTCCCGCCCGTCGACCTCGAGCTCGCCGTCGTCGCGTCCGCGCACCGAATCGCGCTCGGAGCCCCGCTCCGAGCCGCGCAGCGAGTCGCGTCCGACCTCGAGCGCCGACTCGCGGCCCAAGCAGACCGCGCGCACCGTCCAGCCGACCCCGGCCGGCGCCCCGCGTCCCGCTGGCGCCCCGCGTCCGGGTGGCCCTGCCGGTGCAGCGCGCCCGGCCGGTGCTCCGAGCCCGGCAGCGTCGCCTGCCGCGGAGCAGTCGGCGACGGCTGCCGCTGCCAAGCCCGCTGCATCTGCAGCGCCCAAGCCCGCCGCGAAGCCCGGCGCCGTCCCGAAGCCTGCGGCGAAGCCCGCAACGCCCTCGGCGGCCGCCAAGCCCGCGACGCCCAAGGCCAAGCCGGCGGCCAAGCCCGCCGGCGAGCCAGCATCCGAGTAGGAGAGAAGAATGCCCAAGCAGAAGACGCACTCCGGTGCGAAGAAGCGCTTCAAGGTCACCGGGAGCGGCAAGATCCGCAAGCAGCAGGCTGGCATGCGCCACAACCTCGAGGTGAAGTCGTCGGTCCAGACGCGTCGCCTCAACAAGGACAAGGTCCTGGCCCCGGCCGACGCCAAGGTCATCAAGAAGCTGCTCGCCCGCTGACGCGCGCGACGAAGAAGAGATAGAGAGAACCACTCATGGCACGTGTCAAGAGAGCAGTCAACGCGCACAAGAAGCGTCGCGTCATCCTCGAGCAGGCCTCGGGCTACCGCGGTCAGCGCTCGCGCCTGTACCGCAAGGCCAAGGAGCAGCTGCTCCACTCGCACGTCTACGCCTTCCGCGACCGCAAGGCGAAGAAGGGCGAGTTCCGCCGCCTCTGGATCCAGCGCATCAACGCCGCTGCACGCCAGAACGGCATGACCTACAACCGCCTCATCCAGGGCCTCGGCCTGGCTGGCATCGAGGTCGACCGCCGCATGCTGTCGGAGCTCGCCACGCACGAGCCCGCCACCTTCACCGCGCTCGTCGCTGCGGCGAAGGCCGCACTGCCGGCCGACACGTCGGCGCCCAAGAACGCGGCCTGACATGCTCGACAGCCCCCGCGCGCCCCGCGTGCGAGAGGCTGCGAGACTCCAGCAGCGAACAGCCCGGTCCCAGACCGGGCTGTTCCTGTTGGAGGGCCCGTCGGCGCTCGACGAGATCGTGCGCTGGCAGCCCTCGCACCTCGTCGACGTCTTCGCCACCGACGCCGCGCGCGAGCGCCACGGCGAGCTGATCGCGGCAGCCGCGCAGCACGCGCCCGTCACCGAGGTCTCAGAACGAGCACTGGCCGCCATCGCCGACACCGTGCATCCGCAGGGCGTGGTCGCGGTCGCGAAGCAGGCGCCCGTGGGGCTCGAGGATGCGGTGGGGCGCGCGGCGAAGACCGAGCACCCGTTGATCGCGATCCTCCACGAGGTGCGCGACCCGGGCAACCTCGGCACGATCCTCCGCGCCGCCGACGCGGCTGGCGCATCCGCCGTCATCGTCACCGCCAACTCGGTCGACCCCTACAGCCCGAAGGTCGTGCGCTCGACCACCGGCTCGCTCTTCCACATCGACGTCTCGGTCGGCGCCTCGACCGCCGACGCCATCGAGGCGGCGGCCGCAGCCGGCTTCTCGATCCTCGCCGCCGATGTCGCGGGCGACGACCTGCTGGCGATGCAGGCCTCCGGTGCGCTCGCCCGGCCCACCGCCTGGCTCTTCGGCAACGAGGCGCGCGGCCTCGACGAGGCGACCCTGCGACTCGCCGACCGTGGCGTGCGCCTGCCGGTCTACGGACATGCGGAGTCGCTGAACCTCGCGACGGCGGCCTCCGTCTGCCTCTACCAGAGCGCCTTCGCCCAACGGCAGATGTAACCGTTTGATCTCGATCCATAACGGGTGACACGAAACGGCGGATGCGCCGTGGTTGTATGTGCGCATGCAGCCCCTCGTCGAGATCGCCGAAGTTGAGAAGCACTACGGCGACTTCCATGCATTGAAGAACATCAACCTCACCATCGGCAAGGGTGAGGTTGTCGTCGTCATCGGGCCGTCGGGCTCCGGGAAGTCGACCCTCTGCCGCACGATCAATCGCCTCGAGACCATCACGAGCGGCTCGATCACGATCGACGGCAAGGAGCTGCCCAAGGAGGGCAAGGGCCTCGCTGCCCTGCGCGCCGATGTCGGCATGGTCTTCCAGTCGTTCAACCTCTTCGCCCACAAGACGATCCTCGAGAACGTCACGCTGGGCCCGATGAAGGTCCGCGGCGTCAAGAAGGCGGATGCGGTCAAGGAGGCGCACGCGCTCCTCGAGCGCGTCGGCGTCGCGCAGCAGGAGTCGAAGCTGCCCGCACAGCTCTCCGGTGGTCAGCAGCAGCGCGTGGCGATCGCGCGCGCGCTGGCGATGAAGCCGAAGGTGATGCTCTTCGACGAGCCCACCAGCGCGCTCGATCCCGAGATGATCAACGAGGTCCTCGACGTCATGGTCGGCCTCGCCAAGGAGGGCATGACGATGGTCGTCGTGACCCACGAGATGGGCTTCGCGCGCAAGGCCGCCGACCGCGTCGTCTTCATGGCTGACGGCGAGATCGTCGAGCAGGCGACGCCGGAGGAGTTCTTCACGAACCCGAAGAGCGGCCGCGCCAAGGACTTCCTGTCCAAGCTCATCACCCACTGACCCACCACCTCACACACAGAATCTCAAGGAGACACCATGCGTAGGACACGACGCAGCGCTGCCATCGCCCTCGGCGCAGCAGCAGCAGTCGCACTCGTCGGCTGTGCCAGCGGCACCCCCGGCGGCGGCACCGGCGAGCAGCCGTTCGAGGTCGCTACTGACGTCCAGCTCGAGGGCTCGGAGACGTTCGACACGATGATGGCCGACGGCGTCGTGCGCATCGGCGTCAAGGAGGACCAGCCGAACCTCGGCTACCTGGACTCGACCACGAACGAGCGCACCGGCTTCGACGTCGACATCGCCCGTTGGGTGGCTGCCTCGCTCGGCTTCGACGAGGAGGCGATCGAGTTCCAGTCGATCCCCTCGGCGAACCGCGAGCAGGCGCTCGTGAATGGCGACATCGACTTCTACGTCGGCACCTACTCGATCACCGATGGCCGCAAGGAGCAGATCGACTTCGCCGGCCCCTACTTCGTCACCGGCCAGGGCCTGCTCGTCGCTGCCGACTCCGATATCACGTCCGAGGCCGACCTCGTCGCTGGCGTCAACGTCTGCTCGGCGACCGGCTCGACGCCGATCCAGAACATCCGCGACAACTACCCGGATGTCGAGACGACCGAGTTCGACACCTACTCGCAGTGCGTCGAGGGCCTCGTCAACGACCAGGTCGACGCTGTCACCACCGACCAGGCGATCCTGATCGGCTACGCGGCCCAGCGACCCGACGAGATCCAGGTCGTCGGCGAGCCCTTCACCGAGGAGCGCTACGGCATCGGCCTCCCGAAGGGCGACGACGCGCTGCGCGACCACATCAACACCATGCTCGAAGAGGGTGGCGAGACGTGGCAGGCGATCTACGACAACAACCTGGGTGACTCCGGCGTCGAGGGCACGCAGCCCGAGGTCGACCGCTACTGATCGATCGTGTATCCGCCGCGGGGTGGTGGGCTGACGCCCACCACCCCGCGTAACGGAAGGAGACTGCGGTGTTCGGCACCCTTTTCGACCACCTCCCGCTGTGGGGTGATGCGCTCGTCGGCACGCTCGTGCTGTTCTTCGGCGGCGGCGCGATCGCGCTCGTGCTCGGCTTCATCGTCGGCGCCATGCGCGTCTCGCCCGTGCCCATCGCCCGCGCAGTCGGCACGGCCTACGTCAACCTGATCCGCAACACGCCGCTCACGCTGCTGTTCTTCTTCTTCGCGCTCGGCGTGCCGGTGCTCGCAGGCACGCGCATGGACTTCATGGTGCTCGCGGTCTGCGCGCTCGGCATCTACACCGCGACCTACGTCGCGGAGACGCTGCGCTCCGGCATCAACACCGTGCCGGTCGGCCAGGCCGAGGCGGCCCGCGCGCTCGGGCTCACCTTCGGCCAGGTCATGGGCCTCATCGTGCTGCCGCAGGCAGGGCGGGCGGTGATCCCGCCGATGATGAGCGTGCTGATCGCACTGCTGAAGAACACGACCGTCGCAGCCGGCTTCTCGGTGCTCAACCTCGGCTCGATCCGCAACAACCTCTCCGAGCAGGGCGAGAACGGCATGTTCGTGCTGCTCTGGGTCGCGATCGCCTTCGTCGTGCTCGTCGCCGTCCTCTCCTGGGTGCAGCGAATGCTCGAGAACAAGTGGAGGGTCGCGCGATGAGCCAGACCTCGGTCCTGTACGACGTCCCCGGGCCTCGGGCGGTCGCCCGCAACAACGTCCTCGGCATCGTCACCATCGCGGTGATCGTCGCGCTGTTCGGCGTCCTGCTGTGGCGCATGTTCGCCACGGGCCAGTTCGAGGCCTCGAAGTGGGAGGCGTTCGGCTACGCGGCGATCTGGTCGCGGATCTTCGAAGGGCTCCTGAACACGCTCAGCGCCTTCGCCTGCGCGGCGGTGGGTGCGATCATCCTCGGCTTCGTCCTCGCGATCGGTCGGCTCTCCGACCACGCCGGCGTGCGGGTGCCGGTGATGTGGATCACCGAGCTGCTGCGCGCGATTCCGGTGCTCGTGTTCATGATGCTGCTGTACTACGGCATGCCCGTGGTCGGCGTGCGCTTCTCTCCCTTCGAAGCCGTCGTCATCGCACTCATCGCCTACAACGGCTCGGTGCTCGCCGAGGTGATCCGCGCGGGCGTCGAGTCGCTGCCGCGCGGCCAGCAGGAGGCTGGCTACGCGGTCGGCTTGCGCAAGTCGGGAGTGATGCGCCTCATCCTCCTGCCGCAGGCGATCCGCGCCATGATGCCCGTGATCATCTCGCAGCTCGTCGTGACGCTGAAGGACACGGCGCTCGGCTACATCATCACCTTCAACGAGCTGCTCTACGTCGCCAAGCTGCTCGGCAGCGACTTCAACCTGGACACCCCGATCATCCAGTCGGCGATCGTCACCGGTGCCATCTACATCGTCATCTGCATGCTCATGTCGTCGTTCGCGACCTACGTGCAGCGCCGCACAGAGGCCTCGCCGAAGGTGCAGGGCGAGCACAAGCCGCTCAACGACGCCGGTGTGACCGACACACAGCTGCTGCTGACCCAGGGCGGCGACGCGTCGATGACCGGCAGCGTCGGGGATGGCGGCATCATCGGCGGCGGCCGGGCTGACGTGCCCGACGGCGATGCGCATCCTCCCGGCGCCGATCGGCCCTGACGCCGACGAGCGCTGAGCGATCGGTAGGATCGTCGGGTGCCCCACCCCGATGATCCTGCCGGCCTCGGCGCGCGCGTCGACGCCGCCGTGACCGCGGCCCTCGCCGCGATCGAAGCCGCCCAGTCCACCGCCGAGCTGCAGGCCGCGAAGGCCGCGCACAACGGCCAGGGGAGCGAGCTCGCTGCCCTGAACGGCAGCCTCCGCGACGTCGCTCCCGAGGAGCGCAAGGCCGCCGGCCAGATCATCGGCGCTGGCCGCGGCCGCGTCGGCGCCGCGATCACCGAGCGGCAGGCGCAGCTCGCCGCCGCCGAGGAGCAGGCGCAGCTCGAGGCCGAGCGCATCGACGTGACCGCGCTGCCGCGCATCCGCGCCGTCGGTGGACGGCATCCGCTCACCATGCTCAGCGAAGAGATGGGCGATGTCTTCGTCGGCATGGGCTGGGAGATCGCCGAGGGGCCGGAGCTCGAGCACGAGTGGTACAACTTCGACTCGCTCAACGTCGACCCCGACCACCCCGCGCGCGGCGAGTCCGACACCTTCTACGTCGCGCCCGCCGACCGGCACATGGTGCTGCGCACGCAGACGAGCCCGGTGCAGATGCGCTCCATGCTCACGCGGGAGCTGCCCATCTACATCGTCGCCCCCGGCCGCGTCTACCGCACGGACGACATCGACGCCACGCATCTCCCGGTCTTCACGCAGATCGAGGGCCTCGCCGTCGACAAGGGCCTCACCATGGCCAACCTGCGCGGCACGCTCGAGCACCTCGCCCGCATCATGTTCGGCGAGGAGGCGAAGATCCGCCTGCGCCCCAACTACTTCCCGTTCACCGAGCCGAGCGCCGAGATGGATGTCTGGCACCCGGGCATGCGCGGCGGCCCGCGCTGGGTGGAGTGGGGCGGCTGCGGCATGGTGAACCCCAACGTGCTGCGCGCCGCGGGCATCGACCCCGAGGTCTACTCGGGCTTCGCGTTCGGCATGGGCATCGAGCGCACCCTGCAGTTCCGATACCAGCTCGACGACATGCGCGACATGATCGAGGGCGACGTGCGCTTCACCGAGCAGTTCGGGATGGTGATCTGATGCGGATTCCGCTGTCTTGGCTCGCAGAGCACGTCGAGCTGCCGAAGGAGGGCGCCGCCGAGTGGCTGCACGAGCAGCTCGTGCGCGTCGGCTTCGAGGAGGAGGCCGTCCACGGCGGCGACCTGCGCGGCCCGATCGTCGTCGGCCGCGTGCTCGAGCTCGTCGAGGAGCCGCAGAAGAACGGCAAGGTCATCCGCTGGTGCCAGGTCGACGTCGGCGAGGCGAACGGCGGCGTGCGCGGCATCGTCTGCGGCGCCCTGAACTTCGTCGAGGGCGACCGCGTCGTCGTCACGCTGCCGGGCTCGGCCCTCGGCGACTTCGAGATCGCGGCGCGCAAGACCTACGGCCACGTCTCCGACGGCATGATCGCCTCGGTGCGCGAGCTGGGCATCGGCGACGACCACGACGGCATCATGCGCCTCGACGAGCTCGGCATCCCGGGTGAGGTCGGGTCGGATGCGCTGGCGCTGCTGGGTCTGGACGACCAGGCGGTCGAGATCAACGTCACGCCCGATCGCGGCTACGCCCTGTCGATCCGCGGCATCGCCCGCGAGCTGGCCTCGTCGATCGGCGCGCCGTTCACCGACCCGGCGGAGACCGCGCGCCGCGCCGTCGACCTCGGCACCCCATCCGGCTTCGGCCTCTCGATCGACGACGACGCGCCCATCCGCGGCAACGTGGGCTGCTCGCGCTTCATCGTGCGCGTCGTGCGCGGCATCGACCAGACGCTGCCGACCCCGGCGTGGATGGTCTCGCGACTGCGCCTGGCCGGCATGCGCTCGGTCTCGATCGGCGTCGACATCACGAACTACGTGATGCTCGAGCTGGGGCAGCCGACCCACGCCTACGACCTCGGCAAGCTGCGCGGTGGCATCGCCGTGCGTCGCGCCCACGAGGGCGAGCGCATCACGACGCTCGACGGCGTCGACCGCGCGCTGCACGCCGAGGACCTCCTCATCACCGACGAGCGCGGGCCCATCGGGATCGCCGGCGTCATGGGCGGCGCCGAGACCGAGATGGATGCGTCGACGACCGACGTGGCGCTCGAGTCGGCGACCTTCGACTCGGTCTCGATCGGTCGCGCATCGCGCCGCCACCGCCTGATCTCCGAGGCGTCCAAGCGCTACGAGCGCGGCGTCGACCCTGCCGTCGCCGATGCGGCGGCAGCGCGCGTCGCGCAGCTGCTCGTCGAGCTGGCCGGCGGCACCATCGACACCGAGCTCGGCGCCGAGGTCGGCGGGGTCAGTGAGATGCGGCCCATCGCGATCCCGGTCGGCTACTGGAGCGAGCTCACGGGCGCTGACTACACCACGGACGAAGCGCGGCGCGCGCTGCTGGCGATCGGAGCATCCGTCGACGAGGGCGAGGCTGCTGACGCCGCCAGCTGGGTCGTGACGCCCCCGACGTGGCGCCCCGACCTCGTCGACCGAGAAGGCCTCGTCGAAGAGGTGGCGCGCATCGTCGGCTTCGACCGCATCCCCTCGGTGCTGCCCGTCGCCCCGCCCGGGCGCGGCCTGACGCGCGCGCAGCGGCTGCGCCGCAGCGTCGCCAACGGCCTCGCGGCCGCCGGCCTCACCGAGGTGCTCGTCGCGCCCTTCGTGACCGAGCGCCAGGCGCGCATGACGGGCGACGAGCCCGTGCGCCTCGAGAACCCGCTGGACGCCGAGCGCCCGTGGCTCCGCACGGCGCTCGTGCCCGCGATGCTCGACACCGCGCACCGCAACCTCGGCCGCGGCCTGACCGACCTGGCGCTGTTCGAGCTCGGCCGCGTCTTCCACGCGGTCGATGACCAGGGCACCGAGCACCTGCCCGAGGCGAGCGCGCGTCCCGCCGACGCGGTGCTGGCCGAGCTCGACCGCCTGCCGGCGCAGCCCGACCGCGCGGCCGTGCTGATGCTCGGAGAGCGCGTGCGCAAGCAGCCCGGTCGCGCGGCGGAGCGCTACGGCATCGCCGACGCGGTCGAGGCGAGCGCGCGCATCGCCCGTACGCTCGGGCTCGAGCTCGACGTGCGCCAGGGGCAGCGCGAGTGGCTGCACCCGGGCCGCGCCGCTGAGCTGCTCGTGGGCGACGAGGTCGTCGGCGTGGCAGGTGAGCTGCTGCCGCAGATCGCGGCGGACGCCGACCTGCCGCGCGTGGTCGCGGTGGCAGAGCTCGACCTGAGCGCTCTGCAGCGCCTCGCCCGCGTCGGTCTCGACACGCAGCTCATCGCGCCGGTGCCGGCGGCGACGCAGGACCTGTCGCTCGTGGTGCCCATCGAGGTGCCGGCCGGCGACGTGTGCCGCGCGGTGCGCGAGGGCGCGGGAGCGCTGCTCGAGCACATCGCGCTCGTGGACGACTACCGCGGGCAGGGGCTCGAGGCCGGCGAGAAGTCACTCACCTTCGCGCTCCGCTTCCGCGCCGCCGACCGCACGCTCACGGCCGCCGAGGCATCCGAGGCGAAGCTCGCCGGGCTCGCGGTCGCGACCGAGCGCTTCGGCGCCAGGCTGCGGGAGTAGCATCCGCGGCATGGTCGACATCACGGTGCGGGGCACGGCCCTCGAGCGCGCGAGCGCAGAGCTGGCGACGGTGACGGTGCACTCCCGGTGGAGCGCGTCGAGCGCGGAGGCAGCGATGCGGGCGGTCGCGGATGCCCACGCGCGCATCGTCGCCGACGCCCAGGCGCACGAGGCCGCAGGCGCCGCGGCGTCCTGGCACGCCGACCGCGTGTGGATCTCGCACCACGAGGAGTGGGTCGGCGAGGGAGAGCCGCGTCGCTCGGTCTACACGGCCAGCGCAGCGGTGACCGTGCGCTTCACCGACTTCGAGGCGCTCGGCACGTGGATCGGCAGTGTCGGCGTGCACAAGACGCACGAGGTGGGCGGCATCGAGTGGTCGCTCACCGACGCCACCGTGCGGGAGCGCTCGCGCGTCGCCCGTGCGCGAGCGATCGCCGACGCGGTCGAGCGCGCCGCCGACTACGCGAGCGCCGCGGGGCTCGGCTCGCCCGTCGTCGACGCCATCCAGGAGCCCGGCACGACGCCGCCCGCGATGCCCATGGCCAAGGGTGCCGCGCGCATGGCGACGATGTCGGCAGAGGCGGATGCGGCTCCCGCGGTCTCGCTCGAGGCCGGCGAGATCGAGGTCAGTGCGGCCGTCGAGGTGCGCTTCGTGGTCGATCCGCCGAGCGGAAGCGGCGAGGCTCCGGCCGTCGGCCGGGCGAGCTGGGCATCGCAGGCCCAGTAGCCTGGAGGCATGAGCCTCTCCGTCGCCGTCGCAGGCGCGAGCGGATACGCAGGTGGCGAGCTGCTGCGGCTGCTCGCGCAGCACCCGGAGCTCGACGTGCGCACGGTCACCGCGCACTCGAACGCCGGCCAGCCCCTCGTCTCCGTGCACTCGAACCTGCGCTCCCTCGCATCGCTGACCTTCCAGGAGACCTCGCCTGAGGTGCTCGCGGGGCACGACGTCGTCTTCCTCGCGCTGCCGCACGGGCACTCCGGCGCGCTCGCCGCGCAGCTGCCCGAGTCGACGCTCGTCGTCGACGCGGGTGCCGATCACCGGCTCGAGAGCGCCGATGACTGGCAGGCCTTCTACGGCAGCGAGCACTCGGGCACCTGGCCCTACGGCATGCCCGAGCTCATCCTCGCCGACGGGGGCCGGCAGCGCCGCGAGCTGCGCGCCGCGCGTCGCATCGCCGTGCCGGGCTGCAACGCCACCGCGGTGACGCTCGCGATCGCGCCAGGCATCGCCGCCGGCCTCATCGACACCACCGCCATCACCTCGGTGCTCGCCGTCGGCTCCTCCGGCGCCGGCCGGGCGGCGAAGACGAACCTGCTGGCCGCCGAGCTCACGGGCTCGGCGACGCCCTACGGCGTCGGCGGCACGCACCGCCACCTGCCCGAGATCGCGCAGAACCTGCGCGCTGCCGGCGCCGAGCGCATCCGCCACTCGTTCACGCCGGTGCTCGTGCCCATGTCGCGCGGCATCCTCGCGACCGTCACGGCGCCGCTCGTCGGCGACGCGACGGCCGAGCTCGTGCGCTCTGCCTGGCTGAGTGCCTACGGCGATGAGGCGTTCATCCACATCACGCCCGCCGGCGAGTACCCGCGCACCGCCGACGTGGTGGGCTCCAACGCCGTGCACCTGGGCATCGGGCTCGACGAGGCAGCGGGGCGCGTCGTCGTCATCGCTGCGATCGACAACCTCGGCAAGGGCACGGCGGGCGCCGCGATCCAGTCGGCGAACATCGCGCTCGGCTTCGACGAGGGCCTCGGCCTCTCGATCGACGGGGTCGCGCCGTGAGCGTCACAGCAGCGAGGGGCTTCCGGGCCGCGGGCGTGACCGCCGGGCTCAAGGCGAGCGGCGGGCTCGACGTCGCCCTCGTCGTCAACGATGGCCCGCTCTCGGCGGCAGCCGGCGTCTTCACCGCCAACCGCGCGAAGGCCAATCCGGTGCTCTGGAGCCAGCAGGCCCTCGCGGGCGGCAGCGCGCGCGCCGTCATCCTCAACTCCGGTGGTGCCAACTGCTTCACCGGCGCCTTCGGCTTCCAGACCACGCACCAGACCGCCGAGCGCGTCGCCGAGCGGCTGAGCGCTGCCGGGGTGCCCATCGGCGCGATCGACGTGCAGGTCTGCTCGACCGGCCTCATCGGCATCGGCGACGAGACCTTCCGGCAGGGGGTGCTCCGCGGCGTCGACATGGCGGCGGATGCGCTGGCGCGCTCCGGTGGGGACGACGCGGCCGCCGCCATCATGACGACCGACAACCACCCGAAGCAGGCGGTCGCCGCGGGCGCCGAGGGTGCCTGGACGGTCGGCGGCATGGCGAAGGGGGCCGGCATGCTGGCCCCGGGCCTCGCGACCATGCTCGTCGTGCTCACGACCGACGCGGTCGCCGACTCGGCAGTGCTCGACCGCGCGCTGCGCGCGGCGACCCGGGTGACGTTCGACCGGCTCGACTCCGACGGCTGCATGTCCACGAACGACACGGTCCTGCTGCTCGCGAGCGGCGCGTCCGGCACCACGCCAGACGAGGCCGAGCTGACCGCCGCGGTCACCGCGGTCTGCGATGACCTGGCCGCGCAGCTGCAGCTCGACGCCGAGGGCGCGAGCCACGACATCACGATCGAGGTGCGCTCGGCCGAGAGCGAGGACGACGCGGTCGTCGTCGCGCGCTCGGTGGCGCGCTCGAACCTCTTCAAGGCGGCGATCTTCGGCAACGATCCCAACTGGGGCCGCGTGCTGGCGGCGATCGGCACGACCGATGCGGCCTTCGACCCCTACGCGGTCGACGTCTCCTTCAACGGGGTGCGCGTCTGCCACGCGGGCGAGCCCGACCGCCCGCGCGAGGAGGTCGACCTGGCGCCGCGCGCGACCCACATCGTGATCGACCTCTTCGCGGGCGACGCGACCGCGAGCATCCGCACCAACGACCTCACCCACGACTACGTCCACGAGAACTCCGCATATGCCAGCTGAGACCCGCGCCGCCGAGCTCGCGCAGAAGGCCGAGACGCTCATCGAGTCGCTGCCGTGGCTCGAGCGCTATCGCGGCGCCACGATGGTCGTGAAGTACGGCGGCAACGCGATGATCAGCGAGGAGCTGCAGCGCGCCTTCGCCGAGGACATGGTGTACCTCCGCCACGTCGGCATCTCGCCGGTCGTCGTGCACGGGGGAGGCCCGCAGATCAGCGAGGCGCTGCGCATCCACGGCATCGAGAGCGAGTTCCGCGGCGGCTACCGCGTGACGAGCCGCGAGGCGATGGACGTCGTGCGGATGGTGCTCACCGGCCAGGTGGCGCGCACGCTCGTCTCGCTCATCAACCGGCACGGGCCGCTCGCCGCGACCCTCTCGGGCGAGGACGCCGGCCTCTTCACCGGCCGACGGCGCGGCACCGTGGTCGATGGGGAGGATGTGGACCTCGGCCAGGTGGGCGACGTCGTCGCGGTCGACCCGGCCCCGGTGCAGCGGCTGCTCGACGCGGGGCTCATCCCGGTCGTGTCGTCGATCGCGCCCGATGGCGATGCGCCGGGGGAGTCGCTCAACGTGAACGCGGATGCGGCTGCCGCGGCGCTCGCGGCTGCGCTCGGCGCCGCGAAGCTCGTGATCCTCACCGACGTCGAGGGCCTCTACCGCGACTGGCCCGACCGCTCGAGCCTCGTGAGCGAGCTGACCGACGTCGAGCTCGACGACCTGCTGCCGAGCCTCGAGTCGGGCATGATCCCGAAGATGCAGGCGTGCCTGACCGCGGTGCGCGCCGGCGTGCCGAAGGCCGCGATCATCGACGGCCGCGCGCCGCACTCGATCCTCACCGAGCTCTTCACGACCGCGGGCTCCGGCACCGAGGTCGTCCCCGCATCCGCACCGCTGCCTTCCCCCGGCACCCCCGACCACCCCTCCGACAAGGAGCACGCATGACGCGCCACTTCCTCCGCGACGACGACCTGAGCCCCGCCGAGCAGCGCGAGGTGCTCGAGCGAGCGGCGCGCATGAAGGCCGACCGCTGGGCCGAGCGCCCGCTCGAGGGGCCGCAGTCGGTCGCCGTCATCTTCGACAAGTCGTCGACGCGCACGCGCG
The DNA here is from genome assembly GCF_900117395.1 of Agrococcus sp. Marseille-P2731. Classification (GTDB taxonomy): domain Bacteria; phylum Actinomycetota; class Actinomycetes; order Actinomycetales; family Microbacteriaceae; genus Agrococcus. The sequence continues at coordinate 804,632 of NZ_FPEG01000001.1, forward strand.
TCTCGTTCCACGTCGGCATCTCCGACCTCGGCGGCTCGCCGCTCATCATCTCGACGGCCTCGAGCCAGCTGGGTGGCAAGGAGACCGCGGCCGACACCGCGCGGGTGCTCGAGCGCCAGGTCGCCGCGATCGTGTGGCGCACGTACGCGCAGGCCGGGCTCGAGGAGATGGCGGATGGCACGACCGTGCCCGTCGTCAACGCGCTCTCCGACGACTTCCACCCGTGCCAGCTGCTCGCCGATCTGCTGACGATGCAGGAGCACAAGGGCGAGCTCGCCGGCCTCACCGTCGCGTTCGTCGGCGACGGGCGCTCCAACATGGGTCAGTCCTACCTGCTCGCGTGCGCGACCGCAGGCATGCACGTGCGTGTCGCCTCGCCCGAGTCGCACGAGCCCGAGCCCGACGTGATCGCGGCCGCCGTGCGCATCGCCGAGCAGACCGGCGGCAGTGCCGCCGTCGTGCGCAGCGCATCCGAGGCCGTCGCGGGCGCCGACGTCGTCGTCACCGACACGTGGGTCTCGATGGGCAAGGAGGAGGAGAAGGCCGAGCGCGTCGCGACCTTCGGCGACTTCCGGGTCGATCAGGCGCTGATGGCGCAGGCGAAGGCGGACGCGGTGTTCATGCACTGCCTGCCGGCCGACCGCGGCTTCGAGGTGACCGCCGATGTGATCGACGGCCCGCAGTCGATCATCTGGGACGAGGCGGAGAATCGCCTCCACGCGCAGAAGGCGCTGCTCGCCTGGCTGCTCGAGCGGGCAGACGGATGAGCGCCGCGCAGCAGGGCGGCGACGCCCACGGCACGAACGAGGGCTCGCTCTGGGGCGGCCGCTTCGCATCGGGCCCGAGCCCCGAGATGGCTCGGCTGTCGAAGTCGACGCAGTTCGACTGGCGGCTCGCGCAGCTCGACATCCGCGGCTCGAAGGCGCACGCCACCGCGCTGCACGCCGCCGGCCTCCTCGACGACGAGCAGCTGACCGCGATGCGGGGCGCGCTCGACGAGCTGAGCGGGCAGGTGCGCACGGGCGCCTTCGTCGCGGCGGAGTCCGACGAGGACGTCCACGGTGCGCTCGAGCGCGGCCTGATCGAGATCGCCGGGCCCGACCTCGGCGGCCGGCTCCGCGCCGGCCGCTCGCGCAACGACCAGATCGCCACGCTCGTGCGGGTGTGGATGCTGGAGGAGACCGTGGAGGTCGCCCGCGGCATCCGCGCGGTGATCGAGGCGCTCCGCATGCAGGCCGACGCGCATCCCGACGCGCCGATGCCCGGCCGCACCCACCTGCAGCACGCGCAACCGGTGCTGCTCTCGCACCACCTGCTGGCCCACGCGTGGCCGCTGCTGCGCGACCTCGAGCGCCTCGCCGACTGGCGGGGGCGGGCGGGGGGGTCGCCCTATGGTGCCGGCGCCCTCGCCGGCTCGACCCTCGGCCTCGACCCGGCCCTCGTCGCTCGCGAGCTCGGTCTCGCCGCCCCCAGCCCGAACTCCATCGACGCCACGGCGGCGCGCGACGTGGTGGCCGAGCTCACCTTCGTGCTGACGATGACGGCGATCGACCTCTCGCGGCTGGCCGAGGAGGTCATCTTCTGGTCGACCCGCGACGTCGCCTTCGTCAGGCTGCACGACGCCTTCTCGACCGGGTCGTCGATCATGCCGCAGAAGAAGAACCCCGACATCGCAGAGCTGGCGCGCGGCAAGGCGGGTCGCCTGATCGGCGACCACGCTGGCCTGCTCGCGACGCTGAAGGCGCTGCCGCTGGCCTACAACCGCGACCTGCAGGAGGACAAGGAGCCGGTCTTCGACGCGGTCGACCAGCTGCAGGTGCTGCTGCCGGCCTTCGCCGGCATGGTGGCGACCCTCGAGTTCGACGAGGGGCGGATGCGCGCGGGGGCCGCCGCGGGCTACGCGCTCGCGACGGACGTGGCCGAGTGGCTGGTGCGCCGGCGCGTGCCGTTCCGGGATGCGCACGAGATCTCGGGCGCGCTCGTGCGACTGTGCGAGCAGCGCGGCATCGAGCTCGACGAGGCGAGCGACGAGGACTACCGCTCGATCTCCGAGCACCTGACGCCGGAGGTGCGCGAGGTGCTCACGGTGGATGGTGCGATCGCGTCGCGCTCGGGCATCGGCGGCACGGCGGGCACGGCGGTCGCCGAGCAGCGGCGCGCGCTCGACGAGCGGCTCGGACGACTCGGGTAGGTTCGAGGGCGTGATCGAACCCGCACCCATCCAGCTCGACCCGGCATTCGGCAACGTCTGGGACGAGCTGCAGTATCGCGGCAGCGTGCACGTCTCGACCGACCCCGAGGCCCTGGAGCAGCTGCTGGGCGGCGAGCCGATCACCTACTACTGCGGATTCGACCCGACGGCGCCGAGCCTGCACCTGGGCAACCTCGTGCAGCTCATCGTCATGCGGCGGCTGCAGCTCGCGGGGCACAAGCCGCTCGCGCTGGTGGGCGGATCGACCGGCTTGATCGGGGACCCGAAGCCGACGAGCGAGCGGCAGCTGAACGAGCGCGAGACCGTCGCCGAGTGGGTCACCTACCTGCAGGCGCAGGTGCTGCGCTTCCTCTCGGACGAGGGCGAGAACGCGGTGCGGCTCGTCAACAACCTCGACTGGACGGCGCCGATGTCGACGGTCGACTTCCTCCGCGAGGTCGGGAAGCACTTCCGGGTCGGCACGATGCTGCGCAAGGACGCGGTGGCGTCCCGCATGGAGTCGGATGAGGGGATCTCCTACGCCGAGTTCAGCTACCAGGTGCTGCAGGGGCTCGACTTCCGAGAGCTGCACCTCCGCTACGGCTGCGTGCTGCAGACCGGTGGCAGCGACCAGTGGGGCAACCTCGTCTCGGGCACGGAGCTGCTGCGCAAGGCGGAGGGTGTGCATGCGCACGCCATCGGCACGCCGCTGATCACGGACGCGGACGGCACGAAGTTCGGCAAGAGCGAGGGCAACGCCGTCTGGCTCGATGCGAAGCTCACCACGCCGTACGCGATGTACCAGTTCTGGCTCAACCAGGACGACGCGATCGTCGTGCAGCTGCTGAAGACCTTCACGTTCCTGCCGTCGGCTCGGATCGAGGAGCTCGCGCAGGCGACGATCGACGCGCCGTTCCGCCGTGAGGCGCAGAAGGAGCTCGCCGTGCAGGTCACGTCGTTCATCCACGGCGCAGAGGAGACGCAGCGCGCCATCGATGCCTCGGCCGCGCTGTTCGGGTCCGGCGACCTCGACGCCCTCGACGAGCCGACGCTCGCTGCGGCGGTCGCCTCGCTCGACAAGCAGGCGACGGCTACCCCGGATGCGCCGGTCCTGCAGCTGCTGCAGGAGACCGGTCTGGTCTCGACGCTGTCGGAGGGTCGCCGGGCGTTCGCCCAGGGTGGGGTGAGCGTCAACAACGAGCGGGTCGACGACGCCAATGCGACGCTCGAGGGTCGACTCCTGCACGGCAGGTTCGCGGTGCTGCGTCGCGGCAAGAAGACGCTCGCGGGCATCGACGCGGGCGCAGACGCCTGACTCGAGGGCAGCACGGACACGACGGGGGCCTGCGGGCCCCCGTCGTCGTCTGCCCGGGAAAAGCGGGGCGACACGCCCGGGATGCACACGCTTTGCGGACGAGCCCGCACGTCCGTGTAATGTTTCTACCTGTCACCCCAAAGACGCAGAGCCGAGAGGCCAGCGGATCAAGAGGGACCACCTCCTCGCCGATCGGCACCACGCACTTGCGTGCTGAGCCGGAACGCGAGTACGGTGACAATCCACTTCAACGATGAACGTGCGGAGCGCACGGCCGGCAGCGAGAGCAGTCGGCCCGCGCATCATGACGGCTGCTCAGTCGTCCCTCCCCGCGTGCCCGCATCGCGGTCACTGGGAGCAGGGAACGAGCGTCCAGCTGACGTGAGATTCCGCACGGCGTGTCGAATTGACATGGTCCGAGAAGTGGTTATGATTGAGAAGTTGCCTCGGCGCTGATCCCTGATGGGGGGAAGCACGGGAGCGTCCGATCCTTGAGAACTCAACAGCGTGCACAATGTCATATGCCAAATTATTTACTCGTCCTGCCTTCGGGCAGAACGATTCCTTTGGATGAGACAGATTGTCAGTAGACAGTCTTTTTTGTCAGTTTCAAACTCGCTGCCGCCTGGTTTTTCTGGGTGGTATGCATCTTTTCTTTACGGAGAGTTTGATCCTGGCTCAGGACGAACGCTGGCGGCGTGCTTAACACATGCAAGTCGAACGATGAAGGAGGAGCTTGCTCCTCTGGATTAGTGGCGAACGGGTGAGTAACACGTGAGCAATGTGCCCTTGACTCTGGAATAAGCGCTGGAAACGGCGTCTAATACCGGATACGACCTTCGGAGGCATCTCCTGGGGGTGGAAAGAATTTCGGTCAAGGATCAGCTCACGGCCTATCAGTTAGTTGGTGAGGTAATGGCTCACCAAGACGACGACGGGTAGCCGGCCTGAGAGGGTGACCGGCCACACTGGGACTGAGACACGGCCCAGACTCCTACGGGAGGCAGCAGTGGGGAATATTGCACAATGGGCGCAAGCCTGATGCAGCAACGCCGCGTGAGGGACGACGGCCTTCGGGTTGTAAACCTCTTTTAGCAGGGAAGAAGCGAGAGTGACGGTACCTGCAGAAAAAGCACCGGCTAACTACGTGCCAGCAGCCGCGGTAATACGTAGGGTGCAAGCGTTGTCCGGAATTATTGGGCGTAAAGAGCTCGTAGGCGGTTTGTCACGTCTGCTGTGAAATCCCGAGGCTCAACCTCGGGCTTGCAGTGGGTACGGGCAGACTAGAGTGCGGTAGGGGAGATTGGAATTCCTGGTGTAGCGGTGGAATGCGCAGATATCAGGAGGAACACCGATGGCGAAGGCAGATCTCTGGGCCGTAACTGACGCTGAGGAGCGAAAGCATGGGGAGCAAACAGGCTTAGATACCCTGGTAGTCCATGCCGTAAACGTTGGGAACTAGATGTGGGGACCATTCCACGGTCTCCGTGTCGTAGCTAACGCATTAAGTTCCCCGCCTGGGGAGTACGGCCGCAAGGCTAAAACTCAAAGGAATTGACGGGGGCCCGCACAAGCGGCGGAGCATGCGGATTAATTCGATGCAACGCGAAGAACCTTACCAAGGCTTGACATATGCGAGAACGCACTGGAGACAGTGAACTCTTTGGACACTCGTATACAGGTGGTGCATGGTTGTCGTCAGCTCGTGTCGTGAGATGTTGGGTTAAGTCCCGCAACGAGCGCAACCCTCGTCCTATGTTGCCAGCACGTTATGGTGGGAACTCATGGGATACTGCCGGGGTCAACTCGGAGGAAGGTGGGGATGAGGTCAAATCATCATGCCCCTTATGTCTTGGGCTTCACGCATGCTACAATGGCCGGTACAATGGGCTGCGATACCGTAAGGTGGAGCGAATCCCAAAAAGCCGGTCTCAGTTCGGATTGAGGTCTGCAACTCGACCTCATGAAGTCGGAGTCGCTAGTAATCGTAGATCAGCAACGCTACGGTGAATACGTTCCCGGGCCTTGTACACACCGCCCGTCAAGTCATGAAAGTCGGTAACACCCGAAGCCGGTGGCCTAACCTTTTGGAGGGAGCCGTCGAAGGTGGGATCGGTGATTAGGACTAAGTCGTAACAAGGTAGCCGTACCGGAAGGTGCGGCTGGATCACCTCCTTTCTAAGGAGCATCTCGTCGGTTCGCCGGCGCAGAGCCACTTCGGTCGCCATGTCGATCGGTGGTCAGCTCATGGGTGGAACATTGACATTGGTGCTCGAGGGATCGAGCTCTGCTCAGTACGGCTGCTTCGGCGGTCTGGAACGGTGGGGTTCGGGGTTCTCGGGTGCATGCACGCTGTTGGGTCCTGAGGGACCGGACGGCGCCTTTTGGCGTTGGATGACCCTCGGACCGGCCGGTTGTTGCGCGTATGCGTTTCGATCGTCGGTACCGACCGTAAGTTGAGAACTACACAGTGGACGCGAGCATCTTAGATTCGGGCTTCGGCTCGAGTCTTGATGATCTATATAGATCATTGGTCGCCATCGTTTCGACGGTGGTGTCCTAACCAAAATACTCATGTATGTGGTCAAGTTTCTAAGAGCAAACGGTGGATGCCTTGGCATCTGGAGCCGATGAAGGACGTAGTAATCTGCGATAAGCCTCGGGGAGCTGATAAACGAGCTTTGATCCGAGGATCTCCGAATGGGGAAACCCCGCTGGGCAGCGTGCTGACCCGGTGACTCCCGCCTGAATATATAGGGCGGGTAGAGGGAACGTGGGGAAGTGAAACATCTCAGTACCCACAGGAAGAGAAAACAACAGTGATTCCGTAAGTAGTGGCGAGCGAACGCGGAAGAGGCTAAACCGATCGTGTGTGATAGCCGGCAGGCGTTGCACGATCGGGGTTGTGGGACATCTCAGCTGATCTGCCGATCAGCAAGCGTGACAGACCGCGGTAGGCGAAGGACTTGGAAAGGTCCATCACAGAGGGTGACAATCCCGTAGCCGAAACCGTGCGATGGCGCGAGGTTCATCCCAAGTAGCACGGGGCCCGAGAAATCCCGTGTGAATCAGCCAGGACCACCTGGTAAGCCTAAATACTCCCAGATGACCGATAGCGGACAAGTACCGTGAGGGAAAGGTGAAAAGTACCCCGGGAGGGGAGTGAAATAGTACCTGAAACCGTTTGCTTACAAACCGTTGGAGCAGCCCTAGTAGCTGTGACAGCGTGCCTTTTGAAGAATGAGCCTGCGAGTTAGCGATATGTGGCGAGGTTAACCCGTGTGGGGTAGCCGTAGCGAAAGCGAGTCTGAATAGGGCGATTCAGTCGCATGTCCTAGACCCGAAGCGAAGTGATCTATCCATGGCCAGGTTGAAGCGAGGGTAAGACCTCGTGGAGGACCGAACCCACTTAGGTTGAAAACTGAGGGGATGAGCTGTGGATAGGGGTGAAAGGCCAATCAAACTTCGTGATAGCTGGTTCTCTCCGAAATGCATTTAGGTGCAGCGTTGCGTGTTTCTTGCCGGAGGTAGAGCTACTGGATGGCCGATGGGCCCCAAAAGGTTACTGACGTCAGCCAAACTCCGAATGCCGGTAAGTGAGAGCGCAGCAGTGAGACGGTGGGGGATAAGCTTCATCGTCGAGAGGGAAACAACCCAGACCACCGACTAAGGTCCCTAAGCGCGTGCTAAGTGGAAAAGGATGTGAAGTTGCTTAGACAACCAGGAGGTTGGCTTAGAAGCAGCCACCCTTGAAAGAGTGCGTAATAGCTCACTGGTCAAGTGATTTTGCGCCGACAATGTAACGGGGCTCAAGCACGCCACCGAAGTCGTGGAATTCGTACAACAGCTCGGCAGCTTCGGCTGTCCAGGCGTACGGATTGGTAGGAGAGCGTCGTGTGGCGAGTGAAGCGGCGGAGGAATCCAGCCGTGGACGCCACACGAGTGAGAATGCAGGCATGAGTAGCGAAAGACATGTGAGAAACATGTCCTCCGAAAGACCAAGGGTTCCAGGGTCAAGCTAATCTTCCCTGGGTAAGCCGGGACCTAAGGCGAGGCCGACAGGCGTAGTCGATGGACATCAGGTTGATACTCCTGAGCTGACGAAGAACCGCCCAAGCCAAACCAGTAATGCTAAGAGTCCGAATCCTTGGACCGATCCCTTCGGGGTGACGTCCTTGGCCTAGCACTCGACCCTATGCTGGGGCGGCTAGCGTATTAACAGGTGTGACGCAGGAAGGTAGCAGAACCGGGCCGATGGTTGAGTCCGGGTAAGCCGTAGGGCGTGGGATAGGCAAATCCGTCCCACACATAGCCTGAGAGCTTTGCCGAACCCTAGAGGGAAGTCTGTGATCCTATGCTGCCAAGAAAAGCATCGACGCGAGGTTCAAGTCACCCGTACCCCAAACCAACTCAGGTGGTCAGGTAGAGAATACTAAGGAGATCGAGAGAATCGTGGTTAAGGAACTCGGCAAAATGCCCCCGTAACTTCGGGAGAAGGGGGGCCTGAGGCGTGACGGCACTTGCTGCCGGAAGCGTTTGAAGGCCGCAGAGACCAGTGGGAAGCGACTGTTTACTAAAAACACAGGTCCGTGCGAAGACGCAAGTCGATGTATACGGACTGACGCCTGCCCGGTGCTGGAAGGTTAAGAGGAAGGGTTAGCGCAAGCGAAGCTCAGAATTTAAGCCCCAGTAAACGGCGGTGGTAACTATAACCATCCTAAGGTAGCGAAATTCCTTGTCGGGTAAGTTCCGACCTGCACGAATGGCGTAACGACTTCCCAGCTGTCTCAACCGCGAACTCGGCGAAATTGCACTACGAGTAAAGATGCTCGTTACGCGCAGCAGGACGGAAAGACCCCGTGACCTTTACTACAGCTTGGTATTGGTGTTCGGTGTGGCTTGTGTAGGATAGGTGGGAGACTGTGAAGCTCGGACGCTAGTTCGGGTGGAGTCAATGTTGAAATACCACTCTGGTCACTCTGGATATCTAACTTCGAACCGTAATCCGGTTCAGGGACAGTGCCTGGTGGGTAGTTTAACTGGGGCGGTTGCCTCCCAAAAAGTAACGGAGGCGCCCAAAGGTTCCCTCAACCTGGTTGGCAATCAGGTGTCGAGTGTAAGTGCACAAGGGAGCTTGACTGTGACAGTGACAACTGGAGCAGGGACGAAAGTCGGGACTAGTGATCCGGCAGTGGCTTGTGGAAGCGCTGTCGCTCAACGGATAAAAGGTACCTCGGGGATAACAGGCTGATCTTGCCCAAGAGTCCATATCGACGGCATGGTTTGGCACCTCGATGTCGGCTCGTCGCATCCTGGGGCTGGAGTAGGTCCCAAGGGTTGGGCTGTTCGCCCATTAAAGCGGCACGCGAGCTGGGTTTAGAACGTCGTGAGACAGTTCGGTCCCTATCCGCTGCGCGCGTTGGAAGTTTGAGAGGATCTGACCCTAGTACGAGAGGACCGGGTTGGACGAACCTCTGGTGTGTCAGTTGTTCCGCCAGGAGCACCGCTGATTAGCTACGTTCGGGATGGATAACCGCTGAAAGCATCTAAGCGGGAAGCCGGCCTCAAGATGAGACTTCCATGCCTTCGGGCGAGAGGCTCCCAGCCAGACTACTGGGTTGATAGGCCGGATGTGGAAGTGGGGACTAACGACCCATGAAGCTGACCGGTACTAATAAGCCGATGACTTGATAACATATATATGAGCTTGCTGCTCGCGTCCACTTTGTGGTTCTCGATGTACGGTCGAGAACCGCAGCCCTCCACCCCGTGTGGAGAGCTGTGCAGACTGAAACATCAACAGTGTTTCGGCGGCCATAGCGAGAGGGAAACGCCCGGTCACATTCCGAACCCGGAAGCTAAGGCTCTCAGCGCCGATGGTACTGCAGGGGGGACCCTGTGGGAGAGTAGGACACCGCCGGACTTCTTTTGGAAAGGGGCCCCAGATTCGTCTGGGGCCCCTTTTTCCGTTTGTGCCACGA